>NZ_JACHNH010000001.1:4502500-6902500 GCF_014205335.1 Amorphoplanes digitatis
GGAGAGCAGACCCGCCAGGACCGCCGGATCCTCCGGGGCGATCTCGACGAGCCAGCCGGCCGCGTACGGCTCGGCATTGATCAGCTCCGGTTCGTCGGCGAGACTGGCGTTGATCGCGACCACCGTGCCCGCGACCGGCGCGTAGATCTCCGAGACGCTCTTCGTCGACTCGATCTCACCGAGCGCTTCACCGGCCCGCACCGCCGTGCCCTCGTCGGGCAGCTGCACGAACACGATGTCGCCGAGCGCGTCCTGCGCGAAGTGGGTGATGCCCACCCGCACGGGCGCGGAACCGTCGCCGGACACCCACTCATGTTCGGCCGTGTACCGCAGGTCCTCAGGAATCACACATTCCTCCGTTGACAAGCGCGCCCGTTCACTTGACCGGACGCGCGTACTGCAGGCTGGTGGGCTGACGCACCGCGGTCACGTCGACCGTGCTGCGTTGCTCCATGGTCACGTTACCGCCGGCCTGGCTCACCGAAGCGACCACCCCACCGGGGATCTGCAACGCCGTCTGCATGGTCGACGGCACCCCGATCACCCGCAGCGTGTACGGCCCGCTGAGCTGTTTGCCGTCGACGATCACATCGCCGCCGGCAGCGTCGACGAAATACGACGACGCGACGATCCGCACGGCGTCACCGTTGTCGCCGACGATCTCCATCACCTCGCCGCCGGCGCCCCGCAGCTCCTGCACGGCGTTGAGGATCTGGGAGGCCTTGATCGACGCGCCCCGCGGATCGATGACGATCTTCAGGCCGGGCCCGTGCGCGGGCAGCGTGCCGGAGAGCAGGCCGAGCTCGTCGGCGCGCTTGTCGGCCTCCGCCAGCGCGGCCTGCCGCCCGGCGACGCCGGAGGTCAGCTGCCGCTGGCTCTCCTCCAGGGCGTTGATCTCCTGCTGGAGGCGCTGGTCGCGGGCCTCGAGGTCGCTCAGGATGCCGACCAGGTCCTCCTGGCGCGCGGTGGCCAGCCCGGCGTCGGCGTCGTTGCTGCGCAGCTGCACGACAAGGGTGAACCCGAGCAGGGCGAGCAGCACCCAGATGAGGGCACCGGCCGAGGTGACCCGGCGCTCCCGGGGCGGCTCCCCGGCGGTCGCGGTCACCGGTTCGGGTGACTCCGCGGACGCGGCGTCACCCGGTACGCCCCGCGGCGCATACGGATCGGCCCGGTCCGGCTCCTCGCCGGCCGGTGATCGCGGCTTCTCCGGCGGGCCGAGCCGCACCCTCCGGGCCGAGCGCTCTCCGGACCCGGCTCCAGGACCGGCGGGCGGAGCTCCAGGACCGGCGGGCGGCGCTGCGGAACCCGCGGGCGCCTCGTGCTCCGGGCCGGCCGGTGGCTCGCCGGGTGCCGGCGCGGCCGGGTGCCGAGGGAGTCTCGACGTGCCCGGCGCGAAGAACGGCGGTTGCAGCCGCACCGTCTCGCCGCCGTCCAGGCGCGCCCGCAGCGACGGGTCCGTCGGCTCCTCGTCGGCCCCGGCGGGCGCGTCCGGCGGCGTCAGGAACGTGGTGGCCTCGTCATCGCCGGTGACGGCGGGCCAGGCCCGGGACGGCGCGGCGGGCTCGTCCACGGCCGGCTCAGCCGGCCCGGCGGGCGGCTCCGTCCGGGGGCTGTACCACGCCGACCAGGCCTCGGAGGGTTTCGCGGCCGCCGCCTGCGCCGGACCCGCCGGATGGGACGGTCCGGGTTCGGCCGCGGCCGGTGGGGTGAGGCGCAGGGTCGGCCCGTCCGCGGCGAGCGGGGCGTGCGGGTCGGCCGTCTGGTCCGCGGGCGGCGGCGGTGCGGCCGACGGCGCCACCGGGCCGCCGGGCAGGTCCGGCCGGAACGAGGGCGGACCGTCGTCCGCGATGTCCGTGGCCGCCACCTCGACCTCGCCGGCCGGCACGGAGGCGGGAGCCGGCCGCGCATCACCGGCCGACACCGGAACGGGAGCCGGCTGCGCATCACCAGTCGACACCGGAACGGGAGCCGGCTCGGCGTCGCCGGCCGACACCGGGACGGGAGTCGGCCGGGCGTCGCCGGTCGACGGCGGGACGGTGGACGGCGCGGCGTCACCGGGCGACACCGAGGCGGAAGCCGGATGCGCGGCACCGGTCGACGGCGGAATGGCGGGCGGCGCGGCGTCACCGGCCGGCGCGGAATCGGGGGCGTCGCCGATCGGCGACGGGACCGGGGCCGGGCGCGCGTCGGCGGTCGACGCCGGGACGGCGGGCGGCGCGGCGTCACCGGGCGACACCGAGGCGGAAGCCGGATGCGCGGCACCGGTCGACGGCGGAATGGTGGACGGCGCGGCGTCACCGGGCGGGACGGAATCGGGGGCGTCGCCGATCGGCGAAGGGGCCGGGGCCGGGCGCGCATCGGTGGTCGACGCCGCGGCGGCGGGCGGCTCGGCGTCGCCGGTCGGGTCGGGGGCGGGAATCGGCTCCCGCGCGGGCGCGGGCGTGCCGGTGTCGTCCTGCGGCACCGGTACCCGGCCGGTCTTCTCGTCGTCGCTCATCGACAGCCCCTACGCCCGGAACAGGTGCCGGCGGATCGCGGCCACGTTGCCGAAGATCCTGACGCCGAGCACCACCACGACGCCGATGGAGAGCTGACCGCCGACGCCGAGCTGGTCGCCCAGGTACACGATGATGCCGGCGACCAGCACGTTCGAGATGAACGAGACCACGAACTGCTTGTCGTCGAAGATCCCGTCGAGCTTCGCGCGCACGCCGCCGAAGACCGCGTCCAGCGCGGCGACGACCGCGATGGGCAGGTAGGGCTGTAGCGCGGGCGGCACCGTCGGATGGAAGACGATGCCGAGCACGACTCCGGCGATCAGGGCGAGTACGGCGATCATCAGCCGCCTTTCGACGCTTTGCTGGACGGGGACGTCGGCGCGCCCGAGACCCCGGACCCCGGGTCGGCCGGCACGGCCTGGCGCAGGTTCGGCTCGGTGGCGGCGTCGAGGGTGGCGTTCCTGACGTCGGCGACGTCGTACGCGATGCCGTACCGGGTGCTCAGGGCCCGGAAGAACCGGCCGGCCGAGCCGTCCCGGAATTCGTCGGCGAGCGAGTCCGGGCCGATCGCGACGACCTGGTAGGGCGTGGTCACCGGCCGGAAGTCGACGAGGATCGCCTCGCCGGCCTGCCGGATGGTCGAGGTGGCGGTGAGCCGCTGGCCGTTGACCGCGATCGCCTCGGCGCCCGCCGCCCAGAGCGCGTTGGCGGCCATCTGGAGGTCGGTGTCGCGGACCCGGGCCTCGTTCTTTCTCTCGCCGGTCAGTGGGTCCACCGGCGTCGGCCCATCGGCCACCGTGACTTTGACGCCCGGGCCGCGCACCGGGGCGAGCCCGGTCTGCGCCTCCATGTCCCGCAGGCGGGCCACGGCCGCGCCGCCGAGCTGCTTCTCCCGCAGGTCGGCGACCTCCGCGCGGAGCCGGTCGGCGCGGTCCTGCAGCTCGGAGGTGGCGGTGCGGCGGCTCTGCACCTGCTCGATGAGGGTGTCCCGGGCCTGGGTGCGGGCCGGCTCGGCGGCCATCGTCTGCTGGTAGGCGACCACCAGCAGGAAGCCGAGCGCGACGAGGGTCAGCATGCTGACCCCGCTGATCATCGCCTTCCGGGTGCCGGTCGCGCCCTCGCCGCGGGCCTTGCGGGCGGCGGCGTCGGCGTAGCCGGCGTCGAGCGGGTTGTGGAACAGCTCGGTCAGGAAGTCGGGCGTGAACCGGCGCTGCCCGTCACCGGCGTCGGGCGAGGTCATCCGGCGACGGCCCTGACCCGGGCCTGCTCGGCCCGGTCGGCGCGCAGCATCGCGCGGGCCTGCGCCAGGTAGAGCACCGCCGCCGCCCAGTAGAGGCCGAGCGCCCACCAGGCCAGGGCCCAGCCGATCGGCAGGGCGATCGGCGCCGTCGACGGGACGGCCGTGGCGAGCAGCAGCGTCGGGAACGCCCCGAGCAGCACGAACGTGCCGGTCTTGCCGAGGTAGTGCACCGGCGGCGGCCCGTAGCCGTGCCGGCGCAGCACCAGCAGGGCGACGCCGAGCACGGCCTCGCGCAGCAGCAGGGCGACGGTCAGCCACCAGGGCACGACTCCGCGCACGGTGAAGCCGATCAGGGTGGCGAGGATGTAGAGCCGGTCGGCGAACGGATCGAGCAGCTCGCCGAGGCGGCTGACGGAGTTCATCCGGCGGGCCACGTAGCCGTCGACCCAGTCCGTCGTCCCGCCGAGGGTGAGCACGATGACGGCGGCGACGTCGTTCTGCGGCACGAGCAGCAGGTAGAGGAAGAGCGGCACGCCGAGCAGCCGGGCGAAGCTGATGACGTTGGGGATCGTCCAGATCCGGTCCGAGGCGGCGATCGGCGCGGCGGGTCCGGGCGTCACGCGCGCAGGCTGCTGCGACATCGCGCCCCTCCCCCCTGCCGGCCCCGGGTTCCCCACCCGTGGACGTCACTTCCGCGGCCCCCGGCCGCCGGCCGGGCGCACCCCGGCCGGTCACTCGCCGAGCCACTATAACCAGGCCCGTCGCTGTCCCGGTCGACCCCGGCCGGACGGCGCGACGGTCGTCGTGCCGGACACAGCCTCTAAGCCATCCTAGGATGAAGGTTGCGGAGCGTCGCCGGGCGGTACCGGTCAGCGTCTGCCGCGGCGGCTGCGCACATAGTCGTCGACCACGTAGCGGCCGAGCTCCGCGATGTCGGGGCTGAAGACCCGCCCGCCGCTGCGCTGGGCGACCGCGTCCACGAAGCGGCGCAGGCCCGGGTCCTCACCCAGCATGAAGACGTTCAGCGTCGCGCCGTAGCGGGTGAGCAGGTCGACCTCGTGGACCGTGAGCCGCACGGTCTCCGGGCGCGGCGGCCAGTCGAAGGACGCCTGGCCGTCGTCGTCCAGGTGCGCGGTCGGCTCGCCGTCGGTCACCACCAGCACGACCGGTTCCGCGCCGGGGTGCCGGCGCAGGTGCCGGCCGGCCAGTTTCAGCGCGTGCTGGAGGTTGGTGCCCTTGACCATGTCCGGCTCGATCGCCGCGAGCTCGCCCTGCGACAGGCTCATCGCGTATCTGCCGAAGCCGACGATCTGGAGCGAGTCCTGCGGGAACCGGGTCGCCACCAGGTGTGACAGGGCCAGGGCCGTCTGCTTCATCGGGCCCCAGCGGCCGTCGGCGAACATGGAGTAGGACAGGTCGACGCAGAGCGCCACCGCCGCCGAGGCCCGGCGCTCGGTCTCGGCGACCTCGAAGTCCTCCGGCTCGAGTCGGACCGGCAGCGTGCCGACGCCGCCACCGCCGCCCGCCCGGCGGCGGATCGCGTTGCCGATGGTGCGGACCACGTCGAGCGGCTGTTCGTCGCCGAACCGCCAGCGCCGCGACGACCCGGTCAGGTCGCCGGCCGCGCCCGCGTCCCGCAGGTCGTGCTCGCCGCCCTTGCGGCCGGACAGGTCCGAGAAGACCCGGGCCAGGGCGGTGCGGCCGAGCCGGCGCAGCGCCTTGGGCGTCAGCGTGAGGCCGTCGTCGTCGCGGGTCACCCAGCCCTGCCGGCGCAGCTCGCGCTCGAGCTCGCGCAGCCGGCGCACGTCGTCCGCGGCGGCACGGCCGAGCTGACGACCCACCGCCTCGACGTCGACGTCGTCGAGCGTCGCGCCGGGATGGTCCTGGGCGAGCTGGTCGAGCAGGTCGTCGAGCTCGCCCAGCTCGCCGAGCGCCGCGGTCGCGTCGCCGTAGCCGAGGTCCCGCTCGCCGCGCATCCGCTCGCCGCGGCTCCAGTCGAGGTCGGGGCGCAGCGCCCGCAGGTTGTCGCTCAGCTCGGCGAGCCGGCCGCGCAGCGGGCCGTCGCCCAGCGCCTGGTCCATGAGGCTGGAGAGCTCCTCGCGCTGCTGCGGGCTCAGCGAGCGCATCAGCCGCTCGGCCGCCGCGGCCCGCCGGGCCAGGGAGTCGATCAGCTCGTCGACGTTGCGCGGGTGCTCCGGGAAGAGGTCGCCGTGTTTCTCCATGAACCGCTGGAACGCGTCGTCGGTGTCCTCGCCCCGGGCGTGCCGGCCGAGCAGGTCGTTGAGGTCGGCGACCAGCTCGTCGACCCGGGCGTCGGTGGCCGGGTCGCGGGCGCGAAGCGCGTCGCGCAGGCCCGCGAAGCGCTGCTCGACCACCTCGCGCCGCAGCCCGTCGAGGATCTGCCGGTAGGTTTCCCGGGCCTCGTCGCTGGCCCAGTCGTAGTCGGACAGCTCCTGCACCGCCTGGGCGGTGGAGCGGGGCAGGTTGTCCAGCACCGCCTCCTGGAAGCGGGCATCGTCGTCGTCGCGGCCGCGCAGCACGTCGCGTTCGGCCGCGACGGCCTGGTCGAGCAGCTGCCGGGCCCGGGTGACCGCGCCGTCGAGGTTGCCGCGGCGCAGGGTCTCCCGGCGCAGCCGCCGGGCGCGGGCCTCCAGGTCGTCGAGGCCACGGCCGTCGCGGGGGCCGCGGCGCAGCAGGTCACGCAGGGCGTCGCGGAGGCTGCCGCCGCCGAGCACCCGCTCGCCGACCTGGTCCACCGCCGCCCGCACGTCGTAGGGCGGCGCGAGCGGATCGGGCCCGTCACGCCAGGCCCCGTACCGGAATCGGTTACCGCTCATGATCATTTCCGTAGCGGATGTGGCCGTCGTCGGTCAGCTCCTTGGCCAGCCGGCGGGTGAGGTGCAGGCCCTCCAGGACGAACTCGACGCCGGAGGCGGCCTGGCCGGGGCTCGGCGCGTCGCCGAGCCCGAGCCGGTCGAGGACCTTGGCCAGCCCGGGCACGGTGCCGATCTGGCCGAGCAGCTCCTGCGCCGAGACCAGGTCGCCGGTCTCGATGACGGTGCCGCCGGCGACCAGGTCGGTGAAGCCGGACAGGTCGAGCCCGGCCAGCCGGGCCCGGAACGTCTCGGCGGTGGCCACCCGCAGCAGGTGGCCGAGGATCTCGGTCTCCCGGCCCTCCTCGCCGCTCTCGAACTCGACCTTGCCGCGCAGCGTGCTGGTCACCGAGATCGTGTCGCAGATCCGGGCGACGGCCTCGCGCTCGTTGCGCAGCCCGGCCCGGCGCAGCGCGGACGCGGCGATGGTCTCGGCCGCCGCGATGGCGAACCGGGCGGAGATACCGGAGCGCGCGTCGACGGCCGGCGATTCGCGGACCGCGCGGGTGTGCCGGGCGATGACGTCGACGAGGTGGTCCGGCACCTCGGCCGCGAGCGCCGCCTCCTGCCGGATCAGCGCCGTCTCCAGCTCGATCTCGAGCGGGTAGTGCGTGCGGATCTCGGCGCCGAAGCGGTCCTTGAGCGGGGTGATGATCCGGCCGCGGTTGGTGTAGTCCTCCGGGTTGGCGGACGCGACCAGCAGCAGGTCGAGCGGCAGCCGCAGCTGGTAGCCGCGGACCTGGATGTCGCGCTCCTCCAGCACGTTGAGCAGGGAGACCTGGATGCGCTCGGCGAGGTCGGGCAGCTCGTTGACGGCGAAGATGCCCCGGTTGGTGCGCGGCACCAGGCCGAAGTGGATGGTGTCCGGGTCGCCGAGGGCGCGCCCCTGCGCGACCTTGATCGGGTCGACGTCGCCGATGAGGTCGCCGACGCTGGTATCCGGGGTGGCGAGCTTCTCGCCGTAGCGCTCGGAGCGGTGCAGCCAGGAGATCGGCAGCAGGTCGCCGGCCTCCGCCGCGACCCGGCGGGTCGCCGGGGTGAGCGGGTGGTACGGGTGTTCGCGCAGCTCGGAGCCCGTGATGTAGGGCGTCCACTCGTCGAGCAGGCCGACGAGCCCGCGGATCAGCCGGGTCTTGCCCTGCCCGCGCTCGCCGAGCAGGACCATGTCGTGGCCGGCGAGCAGGGCGCGCTCGACCTCGGGCAGCACGGTGTCGTCGTAGCCGACGATGCCGGGGAAGCGCGGCACGCCCCGGCGCAGGCGGTCGAGCAGGTTGTCGCGCAGCTCCGCCTTCACGGTGCGGAAGACGTGGCCGCTCGCGCGGAGCGCGCCGAGGGTGCGCGGAAGATCGGTAGGCGGTGTGGGTACGAGCTGTGTGGAAGCTTCGGTCACTTCGGAAACGCTACCCCCGCCCTGTGACAAGTGACGGCGGCCGCGTCCAGCCCCGGCGAATTGGCTCTGGTCCGCCGCCGCCGTCCCCGGAACGCTGAACGCATGAGCGATCTTGAGATCCTGCGTTACGCGGCGTTCAGCGCGGACCCGGCCGGCGGCAACCCCGCGGGCGTGGTGCTGGACGCGAGCGCCCTGTCCGAGGCCGCGATGCAGGCGATCGCGGCGGACCTCGGCTACGCGGAGACCGCGTTCCTGACCGAGGACCGCGGCGCGGGCACCTTCCGGATCCGGTACTTCAGCCCGCTCGCCGAGGTGCCCTTCTGCGGGCACGCGACGGTCGCCACCGCGGTGGCGCTGTCCGAACGGCGGGGCCCGGGCGGGTTCGTCTTCGTCACCAACGCCGGCGAGGTGCCGGTGACCGTCGACGACGCTCGGACGGCCACGCTGACCAGCGTCGGCACCCGCGTCGCGGACCTGGCCGGCGCCGACTTGGCGGACCTGCTGGCGGCGCTGCGCTGGCGCCAGGACGAGCTGGACCCCGCGCTGCCGCCGCGGGTCGCGTACGCGGGCGCGCACCACCCGGTGATCGCGGCGGCGAGCCGCGACCGGCTCGCGAAGCTGGACTACGACGTCCCCGCCCTGAAGTCCCTGATGGAGGCGAAGGGCTGGACCACGGTCCAGCTGGTCTGGCGCGCGGCAGCCGACCGCTTCGACGTGCGCGACCCGTTCCCGGTCGGCGGGGTCTACGAGGACCCGGCCACCGGCGCCGCGGCGGCCGCCCTCGGCGGCTACCTGCGCGAGCTCGGCCTGGTACCCGGCGACGCGGTCCTGCACCTGTCGCAGGGCGACGACCTCGGGCGCCCCGGCCGGCTCACGGTCACCCTGACCCCCGGCGAGCAGGGCGTGCGGGTCAGCGGCACGGCGGTGGCGATGCCCGCGTAGCGCCGCCACTAGAGTCGGTGCCGATGAGCGCCACGATGATCGTCCGGGAACTAGCCGCGGGGCACGGCGACCGCACCCTGTTCAGTTCGCTCGACCTGGTGGTCGCGCCCGGCGACGTGATCGGCCTGGTCGGCGTCAACGGGGCGGGCAAGACCACGCTGCTGCGTACCCTCGCGGGTCTGCTGCCGGTCGAGGCCGGCGCGGTGACGCTGAGCCCGCCGACCGCCAACGTCGGCTATCTGCCGCAGGAGCGGGACCGGCGCCCGGGCGAGACGGTGCGGGACTTCCTGGCCCGGCGCACCGGCGTCGGTGCGGCGCAGGCCGCCATGGACCGCGCCGCCGAGGCCCTGGCCGGCGGCGAGCCGGGCGCGGACGAGACCTACGGTGCCGCGCTCGAACGCTGGCTCGACCTCGGCGGCGCCGACCTGGAGGAACGCGCGGAGCAGATCGCGGCCGAGCTGGGCCTGGCCGTGGCGCTCGACCATCCGATGACCGCGCTCTCCGGCGGGCAGGCGGCCCGGGCCGGGATGGCGTCGCTGCTGCTCAGCCGCTACGACGTCTTCCTGCTCGACGAGCCGACGAACGACCTCGACCTGGACGGCCTCGGCCGGCTGGAGCAGTTCGTGACCGGGCTGCGCGCGGGCACCCTGCTGGTCAGCCACGACCGCGAGTTCCTCACCCGCACGGTCACCGCGGTGCTCGAGCTCGACCTGGCGCAGCAGCAGGTCCGGCTCTTCGGCGGCGGCTACGCCGCCTACCTCGAGGAGCGCGAGCGGGCCCGGCGGCACGCCCGCGAGGACTACGACGAGTACGCCGACCGCAAGGGCGCGCTGCTGGAGCGGGCGCAGATGCAGCGCGGCTGGATGGAGCACGGCGTGCGCAACGCGCGCCGCAAGTCCAAGGACAACGACAAGATCGGCCGGAACCTGCGGGCCGAGTCGACGGAGAAGCAGGCCGCCAAGGCGCGCCAGACCCAGCGGATGATCGAGCGGCTGGAGGTGGTCGAGGAGCCGCGCAAGGAGTGGGAACTGAAGATGGAGATCGCCGCCGCGCCCCGCGCCGGCGCCGTCGTGGCCACCCTGCGCGACGCATCCGTACGCCGGGGAGCGTTCCGCCTCGGCCCGGTGACGCTCCAGATCGACTGGGCGGACCGGGTGGCGATCACCGGCGCGAACGGCTCCGGCAAGTCGACGCTGCTGGCGGCCCTGCTCGGCCGCCTGCCGCTCGACGAGGGCTCGGCCGTCCTCGGCCCGGGCGTGGTCGTCGGCGAGGTCGACCAGGCGCGCGGGCTGTTCCTCGGCGACGAACCCCTGGCGGCCGCGTTCGGCGCCGCCGTGCCCGAGCTCGCCGACGCCGACGTCCGCACGCTGCTCGCCAAGTTCGGGCTGCGGGCCGCGCACGTGCTGCGCCCCGCCGGCACCCTCTCGCCGGGCGAGCGGACCCGGGCCGCGCTGGCCCTGCTCCAGGCCCGCGGCGTCAACCTGCTGGTGCTCGACGAGCCGACGAACCACCTCGACCTGGCCGCCATCGAACAGCTCGAGGAGGCCCTGGCGAGCTACGCCGGCACCCTGCTGCTGGTCACCCACGACCGGCGGATGCTGGCGGCGGTGCGGACCACCCGGCACCTCGAGGTGTCCGACGGCAAGGTCACGGGCTGAGGTCCCTCGGCGCGCTGACCGGGCCCTCGTTGCCGGAGCGGTCCAGGGCGCTGAGGCAGTAGGCCGCGCCGCCGGCCGGCGGCGACGGGTCGGCGACCTTGGCACCCGCGCGGCCGGCCGCGACCAGGTCGGCGGCGGCGCCGTCGACGCGGTAGAGCGCCCAGCTCGCCGGCTCCGGGCCCGGGCCCGGCTGCCAGTCCAGCTCGACGGTGCCGCCGGCCTGCCGGGCGGAGACGAGCCGGGGCGCGGCGGGCGCCCGCGCGGGCAGCCGGCGCATCGTCGGCAGCAGCGCCGGAGCGGCGTAGTGGTGGTCGCGGTAGCGGCTGACCGCGCCGAGCTTGTCCCGGCGGATCTGCTTGGCGCTGAAGTGCACGCTGCCCTGCACGGCGTACCGGTCGTTGAGGGTTAGCTGGCGGTCGAGCTGGTCGGGCCGGCTCCACGGGCCCTTCTCGCCGACCCGGTAGTCGCCCTGGCCGATGTACAGCTGCACCCCGGTGCCCTTGACCAGGGCGGACCACCAGGGCAGCACCTTGGCGTAGTCGGCCCGGTCGAAGCCGATCGCCCAGTAGAGCTGCGGCACGATGTAGTCGAGCCAGCCCTCGCGCACCCACTTGCGGGTGTCGGCGTAGATGGCGTCGTAGCTCTCCAGGCCGTGCGTGTCCGAGCCGGCCTTGTCGGTGCCGGCGTTGCGCCAGATGCCGAACGGGCTGATGCCGAACTTCACCCACGGCTTGAGCTGCCTGATCCGCTCGCTCATCTCGCGGACCAGGGTGTCCACGTTCGCCCGCCGCCAGTCGGCGCGGCCCTGCGACTTGTCGGCGCGCCGGGCGAAGCTGGCGTCGTCCTTGAACTCGTGCCCGCCGCCCTCCGGGTACGGGTAGAAGAAGTCGTCGAAGTGCACGCCGTCCACGTCGTACCGCTGCACCGCCTCGAGCATCGCGTCCTCGACGAAGCGGCGGGCGTCCGGGTTGCCCGGGTCGAAGTAGAGCCGGGCCCGCGCGCCCTCCGGGTAGGAGATGGCCCAGTCCCGGTGCTTGAGCAGCGGATGCCCGGGCGCGAGCTTGCCGAAGTCGGCGCCGGGCCCGGACGGCGCGGGCTGGGTGCCCCGGTACGGGTTGAACCAGGCGTGGAACTCCAGGTTGCGGGCGTGCGCCTCGGCGACCATGAACTCCATCGGGTCCCAGCCGGGCGACCGGCCGTCGCGCCGCCCGGTGAGCCACTCGGACCACGGCGCGTACTTCGACTCCCAGAACGCGTCGCCGCTGGGCCGCACGTGCACGAAGATCGCGTTGTGCCGCATCGAGACGGCCAGGTCCAGCCACCCGCGGTACTCGGCCTGCACCTGCTCCTTGGGCAGGCCGGGGCGGCTCGGCCAGTCGATGTTCATCACCGTGGTGAGCCACATGCCGCGCAGCTCCCGCGCCGCCCTGACCGGCACGTTCCCGCACCGGCCGGGCACGCCCGGCCCTGCCTGCGCCGCGGCGACCGGCCCGGCACCGGGCGGGTCGTACGTGGCGGCCCGCACCAGCCCGATGCCGAGCACCGCGACGCCGAACAGCACGGCGGCGACGATCAGGACGGGTCGGACTCCGGGACGGCGCATGGCACCCAGTGTGCCCGGTCATAGGCTGCGGTCATGAATGTGGTCGTCGTCGGCGCGGGGATCGCGGGGCTGGCCTGTGCCGCCGAGCTGGCGGCCGCCGGGGTGCGCGTCCGGGTGCACGAGCGCGGGCCGCGGGTCGGCGGGCGGCTGGCCGTCGACAGCCTCGGCGGACGGTACGCGGACATCGGCGCCGCCTACCTGGTCGCCGACGACCCGGACTTCGCGGACGTCGCGCGACGGTGGCGGGACCGCGGGCTGGCCCGGCCCTGGACGGACACCCTCGCGGTGTTCCAGGGCCGGCTGCCCGGCCAGCCGGCCGCCGGGCCGGTGCGCTGGGCGGCGCCCGGCGGCCTGCGCTCGCTCGCGGAGGACCTGGCCACCGGGCTCGACGTCGTCCTGAACAGCGAGCTGGACGCGGTGCCGCCCGACGCCGACGCCGTCGTGCTGGCCATGCCCGGCCCGCAGGCGCTGCGCCTGCGGCCGCCCGCCGCCGTCGCGGACGCCGCGCGGGCGCAGGCGTGGGAGCCGGTGCTCACCGCCGTCTGCGCGTACCCGCGGCGGTCGTGGCCCGGCTTCCGCGGCGCGTTCGTGAACGACCACCCGGTGCTGGCCACGGTCTGCGACGACGGCGACCGGCGCGGCGACCTGGCCCCGGTCCTGGTCGCGCACTCGACGGCCGGGTTCGCGCGGCCCCGGCTGGACGACCCGGACGCGGCGGGCGGGGAGCTGGCCGCGGCGGTCAACGACCTGCTCGGCCTGGACGAGCGGCCCGAGGTGCGGGTGCACCGCTGGACCTACGCCCGGCCCTCCTCCCCCGGCACACCGCCGTTCGTCACCGACGGCCGGGTGTGGCTCGCCGGGGACGCGTTCGGCCGGCCGCGCGTCCAGACGGCCTGGCTGTCGGGCCGGGCCGCCGGCCGGGCGGTGATTCAGAGCACCGAGCGGTAGACCTCCAGGGTGTCCACGGCGATCCGGGACCAGCTGAAGTGCTCCACGGCGCGGCGCCGGCCGGCCAGGCCCATCCGCGCGGCCCGCTCCGGGTCCTCGATCAGGGCCGTCATCGCCGCGGCCAGATCCGCGACGAACCGGTCCGGGTCGACCGGCGTGCCGGTGCCGTCGGCGACCTGCTCGATCGGGACCAGCACGCCCGTCTCGCCGTCCGCGACGACCTCCGGGATGCCGCCCGTCGCGGTCGCGACCACCGCGGTCTCGCAGGCCATCGCCTCCAGGTTGACGATGCCCATCGGCTCGTAGATCGACGGGCAGACGAAGACCGTCGCGTGCGTCAGCACCTGGACCACCTCGTGCTTGGGCAGCATCTCCTGCACCCAGATCACGCCCTTCGGGTCGCGGGCGTCGCGCAGCCGGTCCGCCAGCTCGCCGACCTCGGCGGCGATCTCCGGCGTGTCCGGCGCGCCCGCGAGCAGCACGATCTGCGTCTCCGGCGGCAGGCCGTGGCAGGCGCGCATCAGGTACGGCAGGCCCTTCTGCCGGGTGATCCGGCCGACGAAGACCACGCTGGGGCGGCTCAGGTCGATGCCGAGGCGCTCGACCACGTCGGTGTCGCGGTCCGGTGCGTACTGGGACGTGTCGATCCCGTTGTAGACCACCCGGATCCGGTCCGGGTCGACGCCCGGGTACGCGGTCAGCACGTCCCGCTTCATGCCACCGGAGACGGCGATGACGGCGTCGGCGCCCTCGATGGCCGTGCGCTCGCAGAACGACGAGAGTGCGTAGCCGCCGCCGAGCTGCTCGGCCTTCCACGGGCGCAGCGGCTCCAGGCTGTGCGTGGTGACCACGTGCGGCACGCCGTACAGCAGCTTCGCGGTGTGGCCGGCGAAGTTCGCGTACCAGGTGTGGCTGTGCACGATGTCCGTGCCCGCGCAGCCGGCCGCCATCGACAGGTCGACGCCCATGGTGCGCAGCGCCGCGTTGGCGCCGGCCAGGGCGCCGGGCTCGGGGTGCGCCGTCACGCCCGGCTCGTCGCGTTTCGCGCCGAAGCAGTGCACCCGGACGTCGGCGAGCGGCCGCAGGTCCCGGGCGAGATATTCGACGTGCACCCCGGCGCCGCCGTAAACCTCCGGGGGGTACTCCCGGGTGAGGAGGTCGACGCGGAGGCCCGCGCCCTTGGCGTTGGAACGCGAGTCGGTCACGTGCGCAGAATAGTCCCTTCGACTGGCGTAAGGGCACGCGGAAAGTTAGCGTCACGGGCATGGCTGTCAAGGTGCTCGCGATCGTGCTCGCAGGAGGCGAAGGCAAGCGCCTGATGCCCCTGACCGCGGATCGGGCCAAGCCCGGCGTGCCGTTCGGCGGCATCTATCGCATGATCGACTTCGTGCTCTCGAACCTGGCCGGCGGCGGGTTCCTGAAGATAGTCGTGCTGACCCAGTACAAGTCCCACTCGCTCGACCGGCACATCACCAAGACCTGGCGGATGTCGACGCTGCTCGGCAACTACGTGACGCCCGTGCCGGCGCAGCAGCGGCTCGGGCCGCGCTGGTTCGCGGGCTCGGCGGACGCCATCTATCAGAGCCTCAATCTGATCAACGACGAGCGCCCCGACTACGTCATCGTCTTCGGCGCGGACCACATCTACCGCATGGATCCGAAGCAGATGGTCGACGACCACATCGCCTCGGGCGCGTCGGTGACTGTCGCCGGCATCCGCCAGCCGAGGTCGATGTCCGACCAGTTCGGCGTCATCGACGTCGGCGCGGACGGCAAGCGGATCCGCGCGTTCCGCGAGAAGCCGGTCGACGTCGAGGGCCTGCCGGACGCACCGGACGAGATCTTCGCCTCGATGGGCAACTACGTCTTCACCACCCGGGCGCTGTGCGAGGCGGTCACCGCCGACGCGCAGAACCCGGACAGCAAGCACGACATGGGCGGCAACATCATACCGATGTTGGTAGAACGCGGTGAAGCAAACGTCTACGACTTCCGCGACAACGACGTGCCGGGCAGCACCGAACGCGACCGCGGCTACTGGCGCGACGTGGGGACGCTCGACTCGTTCTACGAGGCGCACATGGACCTGACCGCGACCGAGCCGGTCTTCAACCTCTACAACATGGACTGGCCGATCTTCACCAACTACGGCTCCTGGCCGCCGGCGAAGTTCGTGCACGGCAGCGACGACCGCCTGGGCCGCGCGGTCGAGTCCATGATCTCCCCCGGCGTGGTGATCTCCGGATCCCTGGTCGAGCGCTCGGTGGTCTCGCCGAACGTGCGGGTGAACTCCTGGTCCCACGTGGAGGGCTCGGTCCTGATGGAGGGCGTGCAGGTCGGCCGCCGCGCGGTGGTCCGCAACGCGATCATCGACAAGAACGTGATCATCCCGGAAGGCGCCGAGATCGGCGTCGACCTGGACCGCGACCGCAAGCGCTACACCGTCTCGGACGCCGGGATCGTCGTGGTCGGCAAGGGCCAGCTGATCGAGCTCTGAGCATTCAATAGCCGTCGCGCAGCGTCTGCGACGGCGAGACGCCGTAGCGTTCCCGGTAGGCGCCGGCGAAGCGGCCCAGGTGGGTGAAGCCCCAGCGGGTCGCCACCTCGCTCACGCTGAGCTGGTCCGGGCCGGCCCGGCTCAGCTCGGCGTGCACCCGCTCCAGCCGCAGGCGGCGCAGGTAGGTCAGCGGCGGCACGCCGACGTGCTGGCGGAAGGACTCCTGAAGCACCCGGATGCCCACGCCCGCGATGGCGGCCAGCTCGGCCGCGGTGAAGGGGCGGCCCGGCTCGGCGTGCATCGCGTCGAGGGTGCGCTTGACCGTGCGGGGGCGCCGCGCCGTCGGCCGGGCGGGCGTGCCGTCCACGTAGGGGTGCTCGACGGCCTGTGCGAGGCCGCTGACCGCCAGCTCGCGCCACTGGCGCAGCAGCTGCGGCAGCAGGCTGAGGCCGTCCGCCTGGCGTGCCTCGGCGTGCAGCAGGCGGATCAGGGCCAGCCAGGAGCGGCCCGGGCCGCCCGCGACGCCGAACGTCGCGCCCGGCGGCAGGATCAGGCCGAGCTCGCGCTCCAGGGCCAGGCGGTCCACCTTGACGCTGATCAGCCGGCAGTCCGCCGACCAGCGCAGGTCGATGTCGCCGACCGGGCGGAACACCGCCGCCCGGCTCGGGTCCGCCGTCGTCGCGGCGCCGCCGTGCCGCACGTGCACGCCGCCGGTCAGCGGCGCCAGCACGTGGTATGCCGTCTCGAGGGAGCCGCTGGCCAGGCAGATCTCCGCGCCGTAGCTGATCTCGCCGATCGTGACCGGGCCGAGCTGCACGACCTCGCCGGAGAACGCGAAGGTCTCGAGGCTGCCGGTCGGCGTCACCTCGATCGGCCCGTAGTACATCCGGCGGCAGAACGCGCGCGCCTCGTCCACGTCCCGGGTGCGCAGGCTGGAGTGGACCGCGATGTCCCCGCCCGGTGTCTCCGCAACGGGCTCCTGGCCGACCGCCCCTGCCGTGTCCATCAGGTCACCCTAGACCGGCAGAGGCGGCGAACGCCGCTCACACTTTTGCGGGCACCGGCCATTCGTACTCGGTGACGGCCCCGCTGCGGACCTCCACCTCGGCCAGCGCCGTGTCCGGATCGCGCCACACGACGTAGCGCCCCTCGGCGAGGCTGTCGATGACGACGCTGAACAGGACGCCGTCGCGCACGTACCGGGCACGGACCGCGGCGTGGGTGCGCCGGTCCGGCTCGCCGACCGGGCTGACCTCGATCTCGTGCCCGTGCAGGCTGCCCGGGGTGTGAATGACCAGCGCGCCGATGCCACGGCCGATGTTGAGCACCACCGTTCCCTGACCGGAGGGGTCGAGGGTGTGGTGATGATGGGCGCCCGCGCTCACTTGTCCTCCGGCTCCGGGTTGTTGAAGCCGTCGAACGGCACCCCGAGGTAGGGGAAGTTCTTCAGCAGCTTCGAGCTGGCGTCCTTGGCCGACAGCCCCTGCTCGACCAGCGCGGCCGCGTCGTCCGGGGTGAACTTCTCGTCCACCAGCGGGACGGTCACGCCGGCGATCGCGCGCAGCGAGATCGACACGACGTCGTCGGCGACGCGGCGCCCGTTCGGGAAGCCGGCCAGGTCACCGCCGAGGATGCCGAACGCGTTGGCGTCCTTGGTGGTGGGCGGGATCGCCGTGTTCAGCCGCAGCATGTCGGCCTGCACCGTGCCGGTGTTGTTCTGGAAGTTGTCGATGAGCCCGTCGGGGATGCCGGTGAGCAGGATCGCGACCAGGTCGGCGCGGGGCGTCTTGGCCTTGTTGAGCTCGGCCAGGTTGTCGAACAGGCCCGGGTAGAGCACCGGCAGCAGCCCGCCCAGCTCCGGCTGCTCGACGAACTCGGCGAAGCGCTTGTCCTCGCTCGGCGGCAGGCTGTTCCACAGGTCCTTCTGCGCCATCGGCACGATGACCTCGTTGAACAGCGGGTTGCCGAGCCGGGAGACCTGCACCTGCGGGCCCACGTACACGTCGTCGTTCTTGCGGCCGTGCCGGACCTGGACCTGGCGGCGGCTCGCGGAGGTCCACACGCCGATGACCGCCTCGGGGTCGCGGCCGCGGACCTTCTTCTTGCCGTCGCGGCGCACGTAGTGCAGCGGCAGCTGGATGGCGATGCTGTGCACGTTCATCTTGTCGGTGGCGTTGACCGCCTTGCCGGCGTAGTTGAACAGCTTCTGCCCGACCAGGTGCTTGTCCTGGAACGGCCGCAGCGTGCCGAGGTCGAAGATCGCGCCGAGGTCGACGAAGAACGGGTCGGCCCGCTGGCCGGCGAAGACCTTCTCGCCGGTCTTGAGCTTGTGCACCGCGTCAGCGGCCAGCTTGTCGTAGTCCGGGATCGACAGCGGACCGACGTTGCAGGGCGGGCAGGGCAGCTTCTCCGCGAGCACGGTGTGCTTGCCGCTGGCGTCGACCCGGGTCACCGAGTAGAACTGCCGCCGGTTCCAGTTCTCGCTGTCAAGCGACTCGATCGGGCCGGTGTTGTAGAGGAACGTCCGGTCGTTGCGCAGCTCGGTGCGGAAGCGGAACTGGTACGTCAGGTCGGGACGCCCGTCACCGTTCTTGTCGACGTGGATCTCGTAGAGCACGTCGTCGCCGAACTCGAAGAAGTTCGGTCCGCTCGCGGGAAGCTGGAGCGGGACGTAGTTGGCGATCAGGGTGACGGTGTCCGGGTGGTCCGGGCTGACGAACGCGTACAGGTCGGCGCTGTCGGCCACCGGGTCCTTGCTGATCTCCGGCGCTTCGCGGTGCGATGACATGAGTCTTCTTCCTTACTCAGGAATCGGGGGTCCTACCGGGCGAGGAAGCGGCTCAGCCGCGCTTGGCTGCCTTGAGGAGCTTCTCGGCGAGCTTCTTGTCGGTCAGGGTGACCCTGGAACCGCCGGAGAACACGTCGAACGTGCCCTTCTTCGCGTCGCGCAGCGACAGCACCAGCGGCTCGCTGTCGTTCGAGCCGCCCTTCTCACCGGCGACGCTCAGCCCGGCCACGCCTGCGGCGGAGACGCCGACGCCGACGGTGGCGGCGATAAGGACCCGACGGCGCGTGAGGCGACTGAACGCCCGTGTGCCGGAGTGGACACGACTCATGCTCGGCCTTTCGTCAAACGCCCCGGCGGTCTCCCGCCGGTCGCGCGTTTCGGGGGTATTGCCCGGGACAAACGTCGTCGACAGCCATCAGTACGAAGCCGCCACCGCAGTAGTTCAAAGCAATTTCCCAGAAAAGATTCCGTACCGGTTCCGAGGCGTGTTTTCGCAGCTCAGATCCCGGATGACCGGTTCGCGCACGAAGATCAATCCGAGTGACGACACGATCACGCGTCGCATTCGGACCGGGATTTTCGCAGGCCTGCGACGGGCGCGCGCGGCCGGCGACCGAAATCGGTCAGCGCCCCAGGCGGGCGTCCTCCATGGCCCGGCGCAGCGCCCGGGTCACCTGGTTGAAGACCCGGGGATCCACCGAGCTGTAGAGGGTGACTTCGTCGCCGCGGTACGCCGCCCTCAGCATCCAGCGGCGGGTGCGCGGCGGCCAGACGAGGATCGCCAGCGCGGCGATCAGCGCGCCGACGCCGGCGTACCAGCGGCCCGGCAGCGCGAGCTGCACCCAGACCCCGCCGGCGACGGCCAGCAGCAGGGCGGCGATGACCCGGCCGAGGCGGCTCGCCTCCTGCTCGACCCGGCCGACGTCGCGCAGGTCCACGAGCACGAAGGTGCGCACCGGACCGGACTGCCAGATGAACAGCTCCTCGGTGACGGCCGCGTCGGGGCCGCGGTAATAGGTGCGCACATGTCAGTAGAGCAAGCAGCGCAACGTGATCGCCATCCTACTGAGCGTTCAGGTCTCGAGCGCTACGGGCACCGGCCGCAGGTCGACCCGGACCGGCGTGTGGACGGTCAGTCCCGCGAGCCGCTCGCCGGTCACCTGGGCGACCACGAGGGTCTCCCCCACGGCGACGGTGACCCGGCTGGTCGGGCCGAGGAACGTCGTGGACACCACGCGCCCGGTGCCGTCGGCGTCCGGCACGACGTCGACCGATTCCGGGCGTACCAGGGCGGTGACCTCCGGCCCGCCCGACGCGGGCCGGACCAGCGGCAGGCGCGTGCCCAGCACCGAGACCGCGTCGCCGTCGAGGCGGCCCGGCAGCCGGTTACTGAGGCCCACGAAGTCCGCCACGAACGCGTTCGCCGGGCGCAGGTACACCTCGGCCGGCCCGGCCAGCTGTTCGAGGCGGCCCGCGCGCATCACGCCGACCCGGTCCGCGATCGCGAGGGCCTCCTCCTGGTCGTGGGTGACGAACAGGGTGGTGGTGCCGACCTCGGTCTGAATCCGCCGGATCTCGTCGCGCAGCTGCACCCGGACCTTGGCGTCCAGGGCGGACAGCGGCTCGTCGAGCAGCAGCACCTGCGGCTCGATGGCGAGTGCCCGGGCCAGCGCGACCCGCTGCTGCTGCCCGCCGGAGAGCTGATGCGGGTAGCGGGCCGCGTGCGCGGAGATGCCGACCAGGTCGAGCATCCGCGCGGCCCGGTCGCCGGACGCGCGGCGGCGCAGCTTGAGGCCGAACTGGACGTTCTCCAGCGCGGTCAGGTGCGGAAAGAGGCTGTACGCCTGGAACACCATGCCCATGTCGCGGCGGTTGGCCGGCAGGCCGCCGATGTCGCGGCCGCCGACCAGGATCCGGCCGCCGTCGGCGTCCTCGAGCCCGGCCAGGATGCGCAGCGCGGTGGTCTTGCCGCAGCCGGACGGGCCGAGCAGGGCGACGAGCTCGCCGGGCTCGATCTTCAGCGAGAACCCGTCGAGGGCGTGCACGGCGCCGAAACTGCGGCGCAGGCCATCGAGGTGTACCGCGACGCCGTTCATCGCCGTGCCCTTCTACTTTCGCCGAACAGGGACAGGAGCAGGAGCAGGACGAACGCGAGAATTAGCGCGGCGAGCGACACCGCGACGCTCATCGTGGCGCTGCTCTTGGCGAGCAGATTGATCGCGACCTGCAGGTTGGTGCGGTTCAGCAGCGACGCGATGGTGAACTCGCCGAGCACCAGCGCCACGGTCAGGAACGCCGCGGAGAGCACCGCCGAGCGGATGTTCGGCAGCACCACCCGCACCATCACGGTCGTCCAGCCCGCGCCGAGGCCGCGGGCGGCCTCGGCGAGCGTGCGGACGTCGATCGCGGACAGCCCGGCGTCGATCGCCCGATAGGCATAGGGCAGAACCAATATCGTGTACGCGAAGGTCAGCGTCAGCGACGAGCCGCCGATCAGGTAGTTGACCCAGGCGTACACCGGGGCGAGCCCGACCACCAGCACGATCGCCGGGATGGTCAGCGGCAGCAGGCAGAGGAACTCGACGAGCGGCCGCATGCCGGGCAGGCGCAGCCGGACCCAGATCGCGGTCGGCACCAGCAGCACCAGCATCAGCAGCGTGGTGAGCGCCGCCAGGCCCAGCGACGCGAGGATGCCCTCGGCCAGGTCCGGATAGGTCGCGGCCAGGCGCGGCCAGTCGGCCAGCAGCGACCACGTCCCGCCGTCGCGGGTGCTGAACTCCAGCATCGCGACGAGCGGCAGCAGGAAGAAGACGCCCGCCACGCTCAGCACGGCCCAGCGGAACACGCGTTGCCGGCGTGCCCGGCGCGCCCTCAGCCCAGCCATCGCGCGGTCCGCCGTTGCAGCAGGGTGTAGCCGGTCATCACCACGGCGACCACGACGACCATGCCGAGCGCCATCGCCTTGCCCAGGTTCTGCTGGCCGAGGACGACCTCGCTGGTCAGGGCGCCGCGGATCTGCAGCGGCACGATCGGGTTGCCCTGGCTGACCAGGGCGGCCGCCGTCGCGTACGCGGAGAAGGCGTTGGCGAAGAGCAGCAGCGCCGAACCGAGGAACGCGGGTGCGAGCAGCGGCCCGGCGACCCGGGTCCAGTACTGCCAGGTGGAGCCGCCGAGGCTCTCGGTCGCCTCGCGCCACTGCGGGCGGATGCCGTCCAGCGCGGGCAGGAAGACGATGACCATCAGCGGCACCTGGAAGTAGGTGTACACCAGCGCGAGCCCCGGCAGCTCGAAGAGCCAGACGCCGCCGGCGTACAGGTCGATGCCGAGGTGGTCGCGCAGGAAGACGGTGACGAAGCCGGAGAGGCCGATCGTCGCGATGAAGGCGAACGCCAGGGTGACGCCGCCGAACTGGGCCAGCACACCGGAGGCGGCGGTGACGACGCGCCGCAGCGGCCCGCCGGGGCGCGCCGTGACCAGGGCGTAGGCGAGCACGGCGCCGAGGACCGCGCCGATCGCGGCGGTGACCGCGGACAGCGCGACGCTGCGGGCGAACGCGTCCAGGATGTACCCCTCGCCGAGCGCCGCGACGTTCGACCAGGTGAAGCCGCCGTCGCCGGCGAACGCGCCGACCACGACGACGAGCGTGGGGATGATGAGGAAGACCGCGACGTAGGCGAGGAACGGGACGGTGCCGAGCAGGCTGCCCGCCCGGACCCGCGGCTTGGCGGCCGGCGGGTCCGGGCGGTCGGAGACGGTGGCCATTCTCAGCCGATGGCCTTCGCCCAGTTCGCCGCCAGGTACTCCTTGGCCTTGGTGGTCTGCGCCTCGGTCTGGAAGACCGGGGTGCCGTCCACCTTCGGCAGCGCCGCGAACGCGGCCGCGTCGATGGTGCCCGCCTTCTGCATCGCGTCGGCGCGCACGGGCCGGGCGCCGCCCTTGAGCCAGAGGTTCTGGCCCTCGTCGGAGTAGAGGAACTCCTGCCAGAGCCGGGCCGCCGCGGGGTGCGGCGCGTCCTTGCTGACCGCCTGCACGTAGAAGGAGCCGAGCACCGCGTTGGCGGGCACCAGGGTCTTCCAGTCCAGCTTGCCCTTGAGCTTGGTGCCCTGCGCGACGTTGAGGTAGTCCCAGTCGATGACGACCGGCGTCTGGCCGGACTCGACCGTCGCCGGCGTCGGGTCGACCGGCAGGAAGTTGCCCGCCTTCTTCAGCTTGGCGAAGAAGTCCACGCCGGGTGCGATGTCGTCGGCCGAGCCGCCGCTGCCCAGGGAGGCCATCATGACGCCCGCGAACGCGGCGCCGGCCTGTGTCGGGTCGCCGTTGAGCGCGACCTTGCCCTTGTACTCGGGCTTGAGCAGGTCGGCGACGCCCGACGGCGCTGGCACCTTGCCGGCGTCGTAGCCGATCGACATGTAGCCGCCGTAGTCGTTGGTCCAGGTACCGTTCGCGTCCTTGAGCGCGTCCGGGATCTCGGCCCAGGTCGCCGTCTTGTACGGGGCGAACTTGGCGACGTTGGCGGTCGCCACCGCGCTGCCGAGGTCGAACACGTCGGGCGCCTTGTCCTGGCCCTTGAGCTGGTCGGCGGCGTTGATCTCGTCCTGGCTGGAGGCGTCCGGCTGCGCCGAGTTGACCTTGATGCCGTACTTGGTGCCGAAGGCCTTGATGATCTCGCCGTAGTTCGCCCAGTCCGGCGGCAGGGCGATGACGTTGAGCTCGCCCTCCTTCTTGGCGGCCGCGACCAGCGCGTCCATGCCGCCCAGGTCGGCGGCGCTGGTCGCCGTCGCGGCGGCGGTGCCGGAGCCGGCGCTCTCCTTCTCGGGCGGCGAGCAGGCCGCGGTTCCGGCGAAAGTCGTGACCGCCACCAGGGCCGCGGCGGTGCGGGCAAGGGTACGCACTTGATCCTCCATCCATCGGTGCCGACAGGGACGGCACCGCGTTGCCGATCTTGGGGGTGCCGGGTGGATCTCCGGCGGGCGGCGGGCGAAGATCAGCCGTCGGCTGCCTGAATGACAGCCGCCGCGAGCTGGTCGTTCTCCGCCGCCCCGCCGGGTGGGGCGAACCGGTCCCGGGTGTAGCCGTACGCGACGCCGCTGCGCGGGTCGGCGAAGCCGAGCGAACCGGCCGCGCCGGAGTGTCCGAGCGCGGCCGGGCCGAGGAAGGGATAGATCGTGGTCAGGGCCTCGAAGCCGAGGCCGAAGCGGTTGCCGGTGGCACCGGTCAGCAGGTCCCGTGCGGGCCCGCCTGCGGTGCCGAACTCCGTGATCGTCCGCGGATGCAGAAGTGGCGCGATTCCGTCCACACCCGACAGTGCCGCAGCATACAGCCGGGCGACGCCCCGCGCGCTAGCCACTCCGCCCGCCGAGGCCTGGCCGAGGCGGCGCACCGTCCGGCTGTTCGCGAACGCGACGAGGTCGGTCGGCGGGTCGGCGTGCCGGTTGAGCGCGATGCCGGCCAGGCTCGCGGGGTCCGGCGGCGGCTCCCGCACGACGGCCGGCCGGATCGGGCGGTACCGCGGCTCGAGGCACTCGGGCAGCCCGAGGTACAGGTCGACGCCGTACGGCGCGCGGACGCGCTGCTCGTAGGTCTGCTGGAGCGAGCGCCCGGTGACCCGCCGGACGATCTCGCCGGCGAGCGCGCCGATGACCAGCACGTGATAGCCGTAGCCCGCGCCGCGGGTCCAGTACGGGCGCTGCTTGGCGAGCCGCTCGGCGATGATCCGGTCGTCCGCGACCTCGCGCGGCCCGAATCCGCCGTCCACCCCGATCAGCCCGGCCCGGTGCTGTAGCAGCTCCCGCACTGTGACATCGCTGGTGAACTGCGGCCAGTAGTGCCGCACCGAGCGGGCGACGCCGACGAGGCCGTCCTGCACCAGCAGCGCGAGGACCAGGTGTGCGGCGCCCATGGTGACGGCGAAGACCGCGGTCAGCGCGTCGCCGTCGTGGGTGTACAGGTCGACGACCGGGCGGCCGTGCCGGTAGACCGCGAGCTGGGCCGCGACATCGCCGGGCCGGGCGGCCTCGGCGGCGAAGACCTCGCGGACCTTCTCGTAGCCGGGTGCGACCGTGCCGTGCACGAGGGACATGGGGCATGCCTCCTTTCCGGCGTTTCCATCCTGGCGCAATCGCCGGTCCGCGGCGAGGTCGCGACCGTTAGGACGGTGTCCTCATCGCTCACTCCCGGTACGCTCGTGACACCCGTGCGCATCCACCGGCCTCCACCGTTCGTACTAGTGGGACATCGGCCGAACGGTGGAGGTCCAGGGTTCGGAATGCGATGCATATTTTTGCATTAATTCGCGCCTAAGAATTCCTCAAGTTTTCGGCCTTAATTGGCGTTCGGCCGACCCTGCTCCTAACGTCTGGTTGCCACCGCGGATGGGGACGGGAAATGGCCTCCTCTGCTGGCAACCAGCCGCCGAAATGGTTCGAAGAAGAGGTACCCACCCATGCGAAGGCCGACCTACCGTCGGGCCGGCACACGCCGGGGCCCGGACCGCAGGATCATCGCCGCGGTCGCCGCGCTCGTCGCGTTCGGCGGGGTGATCACGGTCACCCAGATCTCCAACGCCGACGAGAGCAAGACCGCCGCCTGCCAGGCCCCCGCCGCCACCACGGCCCCGCCGTCGGGCCAGAAGGCCGCGAGCGACCCCAAGGTCGGCACCTACACCGACAAGGACGGCGACGTCCAGCACAAGGGCGACGGCCAGCTCGCGAAGGGTGAGCAGGCGCCCAAGCCCGAGGCCGTCGAGGTCTGCAAGACCGGCAACACCACGGCCAAGCAGGTCAACGGCCTGACGATCCTGGCCAACAGCTGCGAGGACAGCGACCTGACGCCGCACGACGGCTTCCAGAACGGCAACCGCTGCGTCTCCACCGAGTTCGGTGAGGTCGGCGCGCAGGAGAACAACCCGACGCTGCTGATCACCGAGTTCCCGGAGACGGTGCGCGCGAACACGCCGTTCACCCTCAAGGTCAGTACCCGCAACCTGATCCGGGACCGCTTCCTCGCGGCCGGCCAGGGCGGCTACTACGTGGAGAGCTCGGTCCTCCAGGACGGCCTCGTCCGTGGCCACTTCCACACCGCCTGCCGGATGCTGTCCAGCACCACCGAGGCCGTCGACCCGGCGCCGGTGCCGGCGTTCTTCGTCGCGACCGAGGACCGCAAGGGCAGCCGGACGCCGGACACCGTGACGATCCAGGTGCCGGGGCTGCCGCAGGAGGGCATCGCACAGTGCGCGTCCTGGGCCGGCGACGGCTCGCACCGCATCCCGATGATGCAGCGCGCCAACCAGACCCCGGCGCTGGACGCGGTCCGCGTCAAGGTCGAGGGCGGCCGGGTCGAGGAGCCCGAGGACCCGCCGGCCACCACCCCGCCCGCGGACAACGGCGGCAACAACGGTGGTAACAACGGCGGCGGTAACAACGGCAACAACGGCGGCGGCGACAACGGCAACAACGGTGGTGGCAACAACGGTGGTGGCAACAACGGCGGTGGCGACGACGGCAACGACGACGGTGACGACGGCGAGGAGCCGAACCCCGGCGACACGGCCGGCACCGCGACGCCGAAGACCGGCACCGACGGCACGCCGCCCAAGACCGGCACCGTGACCATCCCGCCGAAGACCACCGCGGCCTCGCCGAAGACCACCACCGCGGCGCCGAAGCCCGCCAAGACCACCAAGCCGGCGACCGGGGACGACGAGTCCAACGGCTCGGGCGACGAGGACGAGGGCGACGAACCGGCGCGCAACGCGGCCGGCAACACCGCCGAGCCCGAGCCGACCGAGACCGAGGAACCCGCCGCCGAGGCCGTGAACAGCGACGACGGCGCGCCGGACGCCGGCCAGGACGACGTGGTGAACAACGACGTGCAGGCCGAGAACAACTCGAGGCTGGCACTCACCGGCGCCAACTCGATGACCATCATCCTCGGCGGCGCGCTGCTGGTGCTCTGCGGTCTGGTGCTCATCGGCGCGACCCGGCGCCGCCGGAACGCCGCCCGCGACTGACCGTCCGAACCCGGAGATCGGGCAGCCACCCTCCGGTGGCTGCCCGTTTTCGTCACTGGTGAATGTCACTCGGCTCGGGGACCACGCGGGGTTCCCGGTGTGGATCGCTCCCGTCCTGGCTAGGTTCACGGCGAAGCACATGCCCCGCTGCGCCAGCTACCGCCGAGAGGGCGTTCACCTTGTCGTTCCCGGTCACGATCGTCACGCCCGCGGAAGGCCCCGCCGGGGCGCAACAGCCACTGGAGCTCCTCGAAGCCGCCCTGATCCGGGCCGGACTGGAGCTCGGGCGGTTCGGCGACGACGGGCGGGGCACCGAGCGGCTGGGCACGCTGGCACACGTCGCCCGGTCGAGCTCGGCCGTCCTCTACACGCTCCAGCTCACCGTCCGCCGGTCGCACGACCGGCCCGAGGAACCCTCCGACGTGGCCGCCGTCCGCGCGGCGGCCGAGTTCGTGCAGGCCGTCCGCGCACACAATGACCGGGTCCCGATCCTGCTGTTCGGCGAGCAGCTGACGGCGCGGCGGATTCCGCAGTCGGTGCTCTCCCGGATCGACGGCGTCATCAACGCCTACGAGGACACACCCGACTTCCTGGCCCGCAAGATCCAGCGGGAGGTCAGCCACTATCTCGGCCAGTTGGCACCGCCGTTCTTCGCGGCGCTGATGCGCTACGCCAACGACGGCGCCTACTCCTGGCACTGCCCCGGCCACTCCGGCGGCACCGCGTTCCTGAAGAGCCCCATCGGCACCCTGTTCCACGGGTTCTTCGGCGAGAACCTGCTGCGCGCCGACGTGTGCAACGCCGTCGAGGAACTGGGGCAGTTGCTCGATCACAGCGGACCCATCGCCGACAGCGAACGCCTCGCCGCCAGGACGTTCCGCGCCGACCACCTCTACTTCGTCACCAACGGCACCTCCACCTCCAACAAGATCGTGTGGAACTCGCTGGTCGGGCCGGGCGACATCGTCGCGGTGGACCGCAACTGCCACAAGTCGGTCCTGCACGCCATCGTGCTCACCGGAGCCGTACCGATCTATCTGATGCCGACCCGCAACAGGGCCGGCACCATCGGGCCCATCCCCCGCAGCGAATTCACCGCCGCCGCGCTCCAGGCCAAGATCGACGCCAGCCCGCTGGTCACCGACAAGAGCAAACGGATCCGCCTGCTGGCCCTGACCCAGTCCACCTACGACGGCATCATCTACCGCGCCGACGAGCTGAGGAGAAGCCTCGACGGCGTCGTCGACGCCCTCCACTTCGACGAGGCCTGGCTGCCGCACGCCGGCTTCCACAAGCTGTACGAGGGGATGCACGGTGTCGCCAACGACCGCGACCGCACCGACCGGACCGTGATCTACTCCACCCAGTCCACCCACAAGCTCCTCGCCGGCCTGTCCCAGGCGTCCCAGATCCTCGTACAGGACACCACCGGTGGCCACTTCGACAGCCGGGTCCTGGCTCAGGCGTACCGCATGCACACCTCGACCAGCCCGCAGTACGCCATCATCGCCAGCTGCGACGTCTCCGCCGAGATGATGGCCGGCAGACGCGGCCATGCCCTGGTCGAGGAGAGCATCACCGAGGCGATGGAGTTCCGCCGCACCATCATCCGCGTCGGCGAGGAGCGCGACGACTGGTGGTTCGGCGTCTGGGGGCCGGACACCCCGCCCCGGACCGGGCTGCCCGAACGCTCCGAGTGGGAGCTGACCGCCGACGCGCCATGGCACGGCTTCGACCAGGTCGACGACGGTTTCACAATGCTCGACCCGATCAAGGTCACCCTCACGATGCCGGGCCTCACCGTGCACGGCGAGTTCAGCGAACCCGGCTCACCGAGCATCCCGGGCGTGGTGCTGGCGCGCTATCTCGCCGAGCACGGCGTCGTGGTGGAGAAGACCGGCCTGTACTCGCTGCTCGTGCTCTTCACCATCGGAATCACCAAGGGCCGCTGGAACTCCCTGGTCGCCGAGCTGCACCGCTTCAAGAGCGCCTACGACGGCAACGCCGAGATCGAACGGCTCATGCCGGCCTTCGCCGCCGCGTACCCCGGTTACGCCAGGCTCGGACTGCGGGACCTCTGCGACGCCCTGCATGTCACCTACCGCGACGCCGACCTCGCCGAGCTGACCACGACGATCTACACCGAGCCGGTCGAGCAGGTGACGCTCCCGGCCGACGCGTGGACCGCCATGGCCGCCGGGCACGTCGAACACGTGCCGCTGGAGAAGCTGGCCGGCCGGACGACCGCGGTGCTGCTCACCCCGTACCCGCCGGGGATTCCGCTGCTGGTCCCCGGCGAGCGGATCGGCGAGACGATCGTGCGCTTCCTCCGGCACGAACAGGTCCTGGCCCAGCGCTGGCCGGGTTTCACCGGCATCACCCACGGCGTCGCCGACGACGGCGATCACCGTACGGTCGCCTGCCTGCTCGACTCGTAGCCGGGTCAGGGGCGCCGGTTGCGGCGCCGCTCGAAGCCCGGCATGTCGATGTGCGGGTCGAGGCCGTCGCCGGAGGACACCTGGGCGGCCAGGCGCTGGGTGATGCGGCGGGCACCGGGCCGGCGGCGGCCGTTGGCGTCCGGAACCTCGGGCTGGCTGAGCAGCTCGGCCTGGTCGCCCATCGAGCGGGCGATCTCCTTGAACGGGATGTACAGGGCGCGGTTGGCCGGCGAGCCGAGGTACTCGAAGGGCGCGGAGCCGGCCATCGCGACGAACCGGACGCCGAGCATGTCCAGGTTGCGGAAGGCGGCCGAGTCGAGCATGCAGACGACGTGCCGGACGTCCCAGCGGTGGCCGGCGTTGATGAACATGCGGTAGAGCATGCTGCTGACGGTCAGGCCGTTGCGGTCGGCGCGGTAACGGGGAAGGACCGCGAGCGTGGCGTAGTCCCAGATCTTTCCGCCGTCGTGCATGCCGTGCGCGTCGACGATCTTGGACAACGGCACACCGATCAGGTCGGGCGCGTCGTCCAGGGTCTTGCCGCCACCCTCGATCGCCCGTGCGGCGCCCGCCGGCAGCCCGGTCTCCCGGTCGAGGACCAGGAAGAAGTAGCTCTGTTCCTCGTACGGGGTGTACTCGGCGAGCATCGCGGCCTCGTCCAGCCCGAACGACTCCTCGAACACGATCCGCTCGACGGTCCGCGCGACGTCGGCCAGCGGGTCGTGGGTGGCGAGGGCCAGGGCGACGAAACGGTTCTCCGACGCGTGTGCGCTGAGCGCCTTGGCGCAGAGCCGGCTGAGGGTCGCGTCGTCGAGGGCGTAGGACATCTGAAGAACTCCTTAGCGGTGCCAGCCAGGGGGATGAGCTGGGCGCACCGGGCATAACGGGGGAATTTAGCTTGTGCAGCATTAGCCATGAATCCCGTTATGTCAAGATATTCACAAACCCTCAGCCTGCGGCCTCAGGCGGAGGTCGTCGCCCCGACCCGGTTCGCCGTGCCGGTGCCGCGGGCCAGCAGGCCGGTCACCGAGGCCGCGTCACCCGGGCGGCCGAAGAGGTAGCCCTGGCCCTGGTCGCAGCCGATCTCGCGGAGCATCGCCCACTGCCCGTCGGTCTCGATGCCCTCCGCCACGGTCTGCAACCGCAGCGCCTGGCCCAGGTTCACCACCGCGTCGATCAGCGCCACGTCCTCGGCGTCGGTGTCGACCTGCTCCACGAACGTACGGTCGATCTTGATGATGTCGACCGGGAGCTGCTTGAGGTAGTTGAGCGACGAGTAGCCGGTGCCGAAGTCGTCGATCGCCAGCCGGACACCGAGCCCGCGCAGCGCGCCCAGCGTCTCGATCGCACCGTCGATGTCCACCATCAGCATCGACTCGGTGATCTCCAGGGTCAGCGAGCCCGCCGGGATGCCCGCGTCGCGCAGCGCCGCGGCGACGTCGTCGACCAGGCCGGCGTACTGGAACTGGCGCGCCGACAGGTTGACGTTCATCACCAGCCCGGCCGCGTCCGGCGTCTCGCGGCGCCAGCGCGCGAGCTGCTCGCAGGCCTCCCGCAGCACCCACCGGCCGAGCGGCACGATCAGGCCGTTGGCCTCCGCGTTCGCGATGAACTGGTTCGGGCTGAGCAGCCCGTCCTCGGGGTGGTGCCACCGGACGAGCGCCTCGACGCCGGTCACCCGCTCCGTCTCCATGTCCACGACGGGCTGGTACAGGACGATGAACTGCTTCTGCTCCAGGCCGCGCTCCATGTCGACGCGCTGCTGCGCCTCCTCCAGCACCGAGCGCGACATCGACGGGCTGAAGAGCTCGTAGGCGTTGCGCCCGCCGCGCTTGGCCGCGTACATGGCGAGGTCGGCGTTGCGCAGCAGCTGCTCGGCGGGCATGTCGCCGCCGGCGACGCCGATGCTCAGCGAGCAGCTCACGTCGCGGCTGTCCAGGCGTACCTGCTCCCGGCCGGCGGCCAGCAGCCGCTCCGCGAGGGCGGCCGCGCCGTCGAGGTCGAGGTCCTCGACCAGGATGGCGAACTCGTCGCCGCCGAGCCGGGCCAGGGTGTCGCCGGGTCGCATCTCGGCGCGCAGCCGCCCGGCGAGGGTGGATAGCAGCTTGTCGCCGGCGCTGTGCCCGAGGTTGTCGTTCACCAGCTTGAAGTCGTCGAGGTCGATGAGCAGCACGGTGACCCTGCCGTCGGAGCGACGGCGGGCGACGGCCTGCTCGAGCCGGTCGCGGAACAGCGCCCGGTTCGGCAGCCCGGTCAGCGAGTCGGTGAACGCCTGCTTGCTGAGCTCGTCCTCGAGCTCCTTGCGGCGGCCGATGTCCCGCAGGCTGATCACGGCGGCGCGCAGGGCCGGATCGTCGACCCGGTTCGTGCCGATGACGTCGAGGTGCATCCAGGTGCCATCCGGGCGGCGCAGCCGGGCCTCGGTGCGGCTGGTCTCGCCCGGCGTGCGCCAGAGGCCGGCCAGCCACTCGCGCAGGCTCTCCAGCTCCTCCGGGTGGGTCAGGGTCGACGCGGCGGTACCGCTGAGCTGGTCGGTGCGCAGGCCGAGGATCCGCTGCGCGGACGGGCTGGCGTAGCGGACCACGCCCTCGGCGTCGATCGCGAAGACCGCGTCCGAGGCGGCCTCGAGCAGCATCTCGGTGCGGTGCTCGGCGGCCTTGCGCCGGGTGTCCAGCTGGCGCCGGTTGTGCGCGTGCATCGAGTTCAGCGCCACCAGGCAGGACATGATCGCCGCCAGCGAGACGACCGAGACGGCGCTGGTGCTGGTCACCGCCGGCAGCAGGGCCAGGAAGCCGGCCAGCGACAGCCCACCGAGGGCCACCACGACCCGGGGCCCGTACAGCGACGCGGCGGCCACCAGGATCAGCGCGACGCCCGGCAGGTAGATGATCAGTCCGTCGTCGTCGATGTACGAGAACAGGAACAGCAGCGGCAGCACCACGAACCACCAGGTGAGCAGCCAGTTGCGGAACCGCAGGTTGCGCATCATCCGGGCCCAGGGCAGGAACACCGCGCCGACCTGGCCGAGGATCGCGCAGACCACCAGCGGGATCAGCCAGCGTGCGCCGGGCCCCCAGGCGACGGCCACCCGTACGCAGCCGAGCAGGGACACGCCGGCGGCGATAGCGGATCCGATCCGGATCTGGCGAGCCCAGTACTCCGCGGTGTGGTCGTCGAATTCCGCACTTTGCACGAGCGGAGCCATCGGCAGGCCGGCGGCGATTGTGAGGACTTCGGTCCGGGCCCCGCGGGCGTGCCCCCGTTCTCCGCGCCCGCACCCCGGGGCCCGAACCGGTGCCTGGCATGACCGTACGGTCGGGAACCCGATCGCCCGAACCGTTCGACCGTGCTCGAATGTTCGGATGATCCGGCTCGAGTTCGCACCGGCAGACCTCGCCGGCGTCCGGTTCGCGCACTCACCCATGGCGGAGGTGGTGGCCAGCGGCGTCGCGCTCACCGCGCCGGACCGGTACTGGATGTACGCGGCGTGGCGGGCACAGGTCGCCCCCGTGGTGGCGGCGTCGCGGCTGACCACGTTCGCGGCGGTCATGGCGCGGCCGAACCGCTGGGTCCCGGACTTCCTGACGCCGGTGCCGACGATGGCCCGGCCGCTGCTGCGCGACGAACTGGCACAGGTGGCGGCGACGCCGCTGGACCAGGTGGCGTACGAGGTGGCCTACGCCTGGCGTGGCGTGACCGCGGTGCCGCCGGAGGCCGCCCGGTTCGGCACCGATCCGGCGGGCGCGCTGGCCGTGCTGGTGCACGAGATCCGGCGGTACTTCGCCGTGGCGCTGGCGCCGTACTGGGCGCGGCTGCGCGCGGCGGCGGAGGCGGAGATCGCCCACCGGGGTCGGGCGGCCATCGAGCACGGGCCGGGTGCCCTGGTGCGGGACCTGCACCCCACTGTGACCTGGAACGCCTCGGCGCTGTCCATCGGGCAGGGCGGCGACGTCGCCGACGTCGGACTGGACGGCAACGGGCTGACGCTGCTGCCGTCCGGCTTCGCCGGCCCGAAGGTGCTCACGGTCATGGAGCCGGCCCGGGGACGGGCGCTGTGGTACCCGCCGCGGGGGCACGGCGCGCTGTGGGAGTCGCCCGCCCGGGCGGAGCCGACGGCGGCGCTCGCGGCGCTGCTGGGGCCCACCCGGGCGGCGGTGCTGACGCTGCTGGACGTGCCGCACAGCACCGGCGAGGTGGCCTCGGCGCTGGGGCTGGCCGCGGCGACGGCGTCGCACCACCTGACGACGCTGCGGGACGCGGGCCTGGTGGCCGGCTCCCGGACCGGACGCCGCCTGCGCTACCTGCGCACCGGCCTGGGCGAACAGCTCGGCGGCGCGACCGTCGTCAGTCGTCGAAGCTGACCACTACCTTGGCCGTGGTCGGCGTCGACTGGCAGGTGAGCACGAAGCCCGCGGCCACCTCGGCCGGCTCCAGCGCGAAGTTGCGCCGCATCTCCACCTCGCCGTCGACGACGCGGGCCCGGCAGGTGCCGCACACCCCGCCCTTGCAGGCGAACGGCAGGTCCGGGCGGGACCGCTGCGCGCCCTCCAGGACGGTGTCGCCCTCCGGCACGGTGACCGTGGTCGAGCGGCCGTCGAGCACGACGGTGACCTCGCTGCTCGGCCCCCGGGGTCCGGCCTCCTCGCGTACCGGCTCCGGCGGGGCCTCGTCCACCCAGAAGAGCTCGCGGTGGATGCGGGCCGGCTCGACGCCGAACTCGCCGAGCACCTCGGTGGCGTCGGTGACCATGCCGAACGGGCCGCACAGCCACCAGTGTTCGACCCCGTGCACGTCGATGAGCAGCGGCAGCAGGGTCCGCAGCTTGGCCGCGTCGAGGCGCCCGGTCAGCAGCTCCACCTCGCGCGCCTCGCGGGAGAGCAGGTGCACCAGTTCGAGCCGGGACGGGTGGGTGTCCTTGAGGTCGGCGAGCTCCTCGGCGAACATGACCGTGTCGGCGCGGCGGTTGCCGTACAGGATGCTGACCTGGGTGTCCGGCCGGCGCAGCAGCGACGCCGCGATCGAGATCACCGGGGTGATGCCCGAGCCGGCGGCGATCAGGACGTGCCGGCCGGCCGCGTCCAGGTCCGGGGTGAACGTGCCGCTCGGCGGCGCGACCTCGACCTCGTCGCCGGGGCGCAGGCCGTGTACCAGCCACGACGACACGAGGCCGCCCGGCACCTCGCGCACGCCGATGCGGGGGCGTTCCCCGGCCGGCGCGCAGATCGAGTAGCTGCGGCGCTCGTCGGCGCCGTCACCGGCGCGGCGGATCGTCAGCGACTGGCCGGGCCGGAACGCGTACGTGCCGGTGAGCTCCGCGGGCACCTCGAACGTGACGGCGACCGCGTCGTCGCAGAGCCGAACGACCTCGGCGACCCGCAGCGGATGGAAGTCCCGCACCACCACGTCAGATCTCCTTCACGTGTTCGAACGGCTCGCCGCAGGCGGTGCACCGGCGCAGCGCCCGGCAGGCCGTGGCGCTGAAGGCGGTGATCTCCTCGGTCTCGGCGTGCCCGCACTGCGGGCAGGCGATCGCGCGCCGGCTGGGGCCGAGCGTGAGCGGCACCGGCCCGGCGGCCCGGCGAGGCGCGGGGCCCGGCGGCGAGATCCCGGCCGCGGCGAGCTTGTCGCGGCCCGCCGGGGTGATCCAGTCGGTGGTCCACGCCGGGCTCAGCACGGTGCGCACCTCGACCCGCGGGTAGCCGGCGTCGCGCAGCGCGCCGGTGAGGTCGTCCTCGATGGTCCGCATGGCGGGGCAGCCCGAGTACGTCGGGGTGATCGTGACGACGACGCCGTCGCCGGACTCGTCGACGGCGCGCAGGATCCCGAGGTCGGCGAGGGTGAGCATGGGCAGCTCCGGGTCGGTGACCCGGGCCGCGACGGCCGCCGCGGTCACCACACACCTCCCGGCACCGACCGGGCCAGGCCCTGGAGCTCGGCGAGGATCCCGGCCAGCGCCGGGGTGTGCACGCCGTCGCGGCCGCCCGGGCCGTCGTCGTCCGGCACGCCGGACGGCGATCGCAGGTTCGCGGCCGCGATGACCTGCGCCCAGACGCCGTCGAACTCCGCGCGCAGCGTCGCCGGGTCGACGGCCGTCCCGGCCGCCACCAGGCGCGCCTCGGTGGGGTGGGTCCGGAACAGCTCGCCGGCCAGCGGCAGCACCGCGTCGGCCGCGGCCTGCATCCGGGCGTGGGACAGCTCGGTGCCGTCGCCGAGCCGGACCACCCAGCGGGCCGCGTAGTCGCGGTGGTAGGTGACCTCCTTGACGCCCTTCGCGCCGATCGCCGCCAGCACCGGGTCGCCCGCGGCGGTCAGGGCGTCGAGCAGCGCGAGCCGCCAGGTCGCGAACACCAGCAGCCGGGCGACCAGGTGCGCGAAGTCGGCGTCCTCCCGCTCCACCAGCCGGACGTTGCGGAAGTCCGCCGCGTCCCGCAGGTAGGCGAGGGCGTCCTCGTCGCGGCCGGCGTCCTCGACCTCGGCGGCGCGGGTCAGCAGCAGGCGCGCCTGGCCGAGCAGGTCCAGCGCGATGTTCGCGATCGCCAGCTCGTCCTCGAGCTCGGGCGCGCGGGTCACCCACTGCTGGAGCCGGTGCGACATTATCAGCGCGTCGTCGCCGAGCATGAGGCAGTACGCGGCCAGGTCGCCGCGGTCGACCCCGGCGGGCACCGCGGTGTCCACGCCCGCGAGCGGGTCGGCGAAACCGGTGCCGTACGCCCACCGGGCGTCGTCGTCGTGGTCGGTGAGCGCCTCGTAGGCCTCGTCGAAGGACATGTGTCTCGCCTCAGATGTGCGGTACGGAGTCGGGGATCGAGTAGTACGTCGGGTGCCGGTAGACCTTGTCCCCGCTCGGTGAGAAGAACGCGTCCTTCTCACCCGGGCTCGACGCCGCCACGTCGTCGGAGCGCACCACCCAGATGCTCACGCCCTCGTTGCGCCGCGTGTAGAGGTCGCGGGCGTGGTGCAGGGCCATCTGGTGGTCGGCGGCGCGCAGCGAGCCGACGTGCACGTGGTTCAGACCGCGCTTGGCCCGGACGAAGACCTCGAACAACGGCCACTCGTGCTTGATCTCTTCGGTCATGCCGTCACCTCCGCTTCGCTCCGGCGCCGACATGAGTCAGACACTGAGCTGAATGATTCGCTCGCAAGCTCGCTCATGGTGCTGCTACCTCCTGGTGGCGGGCGGCGTGTGCCGCGGCCGCCTCGCGGACCCAGGCGCCGTCGGAGTCGGCGCGGCGCCGGTTCTCGATGCGCAGGGCGTTGCACGGGCCGTCGCCCGAGATGACCCGCTGGAGCTCGGACCAGTCGATGGCGCCGAAGTCCCAGTGCCCGCGCTCGTCGTTCCAGCTCAGGTCCGGGTCCGGCAGGGTGACGCCCAGCGCCTCGGCCTGCGGCACGCTCATGTCGACGTAGCGCTGCCGCAGCTCGTCGTTGGTGTGCCGCTTGATCTTCCAGGCCATTGACTGCGCCGAGTTCGGCGACTGGTCGTCGGGCGGCCCGAACATCATCAACGAGGGCCACCACCAGCGGTTCACGGCGTCCTGCACCATGTCGCGCTGCGCCTGGGTGCCGCCCATCATGGTCATCAGCAGCTCGTAGCCCTGCCGCTGGTGGAAGGACTCCTCCTTGCAGATCCGGATCATCGCCCGGGCGTACGGGCCGAAGGAGCTGCGGCACAGCGGCACCTGGTTGCAGATCGCGGCGCCGTCGACCAGCCAGCCGATGACGCCGACGTCGGCGAAGGACAGGGTCGGGTAGTTGAAGATCGACGAGTACTTCTGCCGGCCCTCGATGAGCCGGCGGGTCAGGTCGCCGCGGTCGGCGCCGAGGGTCTCGGCCGCCGAGTACAGGTAGAGCCCGTGCCCGGCCTCGTCCTGCACCTTGGCGAGCAGGATCGCCTTGCGCCGCAGCGACGGCGCACGGGTGATCCACTCGCCCTCGGGCTGCATGCCGATGATCTCCGAGTGCGCGTGCTGCGCGATCTGGCGGATCATCGTCTTGCGGTAGCCGTCCGGCATCCAGTCGCGCGGCTCGACCCGCTGGTCCTTCGCGATGGTCTCCGCGAAAACAGCCTCGGTCATCGGTTCACCTCCCAGGTGTGGAAGCCCTGTCCGGTCTTGCGGCCCAGCTCTCCACGGGCCACCTTGTCACGCAGAAGTTGCGGCGGCGCGAACCGCTCGCCGAGCTCGCGGTGCAGGTGCTCGGCGATCGCGAGCCGCACGTCGAGGCCGACGAGGTCGGTGGAGCGCAGCGGGCCCATCGGGTGCCGGTAGCCGAGCTCCATCGCCCGGTCGATCGACTCCGCGTCGGCGACGCCCTCCTCGAGCATCCGGATGGCCTCGAGGCCGAGCAGGACGCCGAGGCGGCTGGTGGCGAAGCCGGGCGAGTCGCGTACCAGAATGGCGGTCTTGCCGAGGCCGAGCGCCCAGGCATGGGCGGCGTCGCGGACCGCCTCGGCGGTCTGCGGCCCGACCACGATCTCGACGAGGTCGCTGGCCGGCACCGGGTTGAAGAAGTGCATGCCGACCAGGGCCGCCGGGCGGCGCAGGCCCTCGGCGAGGCCCGCGATCGACAGCGAGCTGGTGTTGGTGGCGAGCACGGTGTGCTCGCCGGCGACCGCCTCGGCGGCGGCCAGCACGCGGATCTTGAGCGCCGGGTCCTCGGGCACCGCCTCGACGATCAGGTCGGCGGCCGGCAGGTCCGCGACCTCGCCGGCGAGGCCGACGCGGTCCAGGACCTGCGCGGCGTCCCCGGTGAGCTTGCCACGCTCGGCGGCGCGGCGCAGGCTGGTGCCGACCCGCTCCAGGGCGGCGACGCCCGCGGCCGGGTCCCGCTCGACGATGGTCACCGAGGCGCCGGCGGCGGCGAAGACCTGGGCGATGCCCGCGCCCATCCGCCCGCCGCCGATGACGCCGACGATCTTCGGCACGGCGGTCATGACCGTTCTCCGGACAGGAAGGCGTCCATGCGGGTGTGCTTCTCCTGGGTCTCGAAGAGGATCGCCTGTGCGAGATCGTCGGTGACCGGGTGGCCGCCGGGCGCGTCGGTGACCAGCTTGGTCAGCCGCAGCGCCAGCGCTCCGGAGCGCGCCATCCGGTCGAGCAGCGCGTGCGCCCGCTTGAGCAGGTCGTCGGCGGGCACGATCTCGGCGACCAGGCCGAGCCGCCAGGCGTCCTCGGCGGCGAGACGCCGGCCGGCGAGCAGAACCTGCTTGGCCACCGAGGCGCCTACGAGGTCGCGCAGCCGCCACGTGGCGCCGGCCGCGGCGAGGATGCCCAGGCCCGGTTCGGGGTTGCCGAACGTCGCGGCCGGCGACGCCAGCCGGATGTCGCACGCGTACGCCAGCTCGGCGCCCCCGCCGAGCGCGTAGCCGTCGACCGCGGCCACCGTCGGCATCGGCAGCCGGGCGATGCGGTCGAACAGGCGGCTGTTGATGCCCCGCAGCGCCTGGTCGCGGCCGCGGGCCCGCAGCTCGGCGATGTCGGCGCCGGCGGCGAACACGCCGCCGGCGCCGGTGAGCAGCAGCAGCCTCGGGTTGTCCTCCAGGCCGGCGCAGACGTCGTGCAGCTCGCTGATCATCGCGGCGTTGATGGCGTTGCGGGCCTGCGGCCGGTGCAGCGTCACCACCACGCGGTCGTCGAGTTCTTCCACCGCGATGGTGGCGGGCGAGCTCATCAGGCGCGCTCCAGGAGCATGGCGACGCCCTGGCCGACGCCGACGCAGAGCGTGGCGAGGCCGCGGCGGGCCTCCTCGCGCTCCATCCGGCCGAGCAGGGTGACGGTCAGGCGTGCGCCGGAGCAGCCCAGCGGGTGGCCCAGCGCGATGGCGCCGCCGTCTGCGTTGACCAGGTCCTCGTCCAGCTTCAGCCGCCGGATGACCGCCAGGGACTGCACCGCGAAGGCCTCGTTGAGCTCGACCGCGGAGACGTCGCCGACGGCCCAGCCGGCCCGTGCGAGGGCCTTCTCGGTGGCGGGCACCGGGCCGAGGCCCATGATCTGCGGCGGCACGCCGGCGCTCGCGGACGTGACGATGCGGGCGCGCGGTGTCAGGCCGTAGCGCTTGACCGCCGCCTCGCTCGCCACCACCACGGCGGCGGCGCCGTCGGAGAGCGGCGACGACGACGCGGCGGTGACCACGCCACCGGCGCGGAAGACCGGGCGCAGCGTGCCCAGCTTGTCGAGGCTGCCGCCGCGGCGCGGGATCTCGTCGGTGGTGAACCGGCCGTCCTTGACCGGAACACCGACGATCTCGGCGTCGAAGCGGCCGGCGTCGATCGCCGCGACGGCCCGCTCGTGGCTGCGCAGCGCGAACGCGTCGCTGTCCGCGCGGGTGATGCCGTCGAGGGAGGCGACCTCCTCGGCCGTCTCCCCCATCGCCAGGGTGACCCGGCGGTCCTCGGGGCCGGTGCCGGCGCCGCGGTCGTGTGCCGCGAACGCCGGGTTGGTGAAGCGCCAGCCCAGCGACGAGTCCACGACCTCGCCGGGGCGCGCCCACGGCGTGCCGGGCTTGGCCATGACCCACGGCGCGCGGGTCATGGACTCGACGCCGCCGGCCACGATCACGTCGGCCTCGCCGCTGCGTACCGCCTGTGCGGCCGAGACGATCGCGGTCAGGCCGCTGGCGCAGAGCCGGTTGACGGTGTAGCCGGGCACGACGTCGGGCAGGCCCGCGAGCAGCACGGCCATCCGCGCCACGTTGCGGTTGTCCTCGCCGGCCTGGTTCGCCGCGCCGAGGATCACCTCGTCGACGGCCTCGCCGGGCACGCCGCCGCGGCTGACGGCCGCGGCGACGACGAGCCCGGCCAGGTCGTCGGGGCGCACGCCGGCGAGCGCGCCGCCGTACTTACCCTGCGGGGTGCGGACGCCGCCGACCAGGTAGGCCTCAGGCATCGGCCTGCTCCGCGACGTGGTGGCGCGACTGGAGCGTGAAGAAGCGGCCGGTGACGAAGTGCGAGTCGCTCAGCGACGCGGTCGCGGCGGGGTTCGCCGGGGTGCCGTGCAGGTCGCTGAACGCGGCGGTCTGGTTGACGAACACGCCGCCGGTGAGGTTCTGCGACAGGTGCACGCCGGCCTCGAGCGCGGCCTCGCGGGCCGCCTCGAGCACCTCCGGCGAGGTCGAGTAGACCGACGCGGACAGCGCGCCGTGGTCCCGGACGGTCTCGGTGAACAGCTCGAGGCTGTGCCGGGTGGAGCCGGTGGCGATGACGAACGAGATCGGCCCGAACCACTCGCGGGTGTAGGTCTTCTCGTCGGCGGCGTCGACGCGCAGCACGACCGGCGTCCGGATGGTGGCGCTCGGGAACCCCTCGTCGGTCACGGTCGCGGAGGCGTGGATGACACCGGGCGCGCCGCCGGCCTCGGTCAGCCGGGCCAGCACGCCGTCGTTGACGATCGCGCCGAGGGTGCCGGCCGCCCGCTTGGGGTCGCCGAGCAGCTTGTCCAGCGCGGTCGCCAGGTCGGCGCCGAACTCCTCGACGCTGCGGTGGCCCGCGTCCGTCTCGATGCCGCCGGACGGCACGAGCAGGTTCTGCGGGGTGGTGCACATCTGGCCGCTGTAGAGCGAGAGGGAGAAGGCCAGGTTGCGCAGCAACCCCTTGTAGTCGTCGGTGGAGTCGACGATGACGGTGTTGAGGCCGGACTTCTCGGTGTAGACGACCGCCTGGCGTGCGTTGGCCTCCAGCCAGTTGCCGAACTCGCTGGAGCCGGTGAAGTCGACGATGCGCACGTCGCGGTGGGTGGCCAGGGTCGCGGCGATGCCCTCGCCGGGCTCCTCGACCGCGAGGGTCACCAGGTTGGCGTCCTGGCCGGCCTCGGCGAGCACCTCGCGGGCGATCTGCACGGTGATGGCCAGCGGCAGGACCGCGCCCGGGTGCGGCTTGACGATCACGGCGTTGCCGGTGACCAGGCTCGCGAACAGGCCGGGGTAGCCGTTCCAGGTCGGGAACGTGTTGCAGCCGATCACGAGCGCGACGCCGCGGCCGACGACGGTGCTGGTCTTGGCCAGGCGCAGCGGGTCGGTGCCGCGCTGCGGCTTGCCCCAGACCGCGGTGGCCGGGATGCGGGTCGACTCGGCGAGCGCGACCGCGACGGCCTCCAGGCCGCGGTCCTGCGCGTGCGCGCCGCCGGCCTGGAAGGCCATGACGAACGCCTGGCCGGTGGTGTGCTGCACGGCGTGCGCCAGCTCGAAGATGCGGCCGTTGATCCGCCGCAGGATCTCGGCGGCCACGCCGGCCCGCCCCTGCGGGCCGACGGCGCGCCAGGCCGGCATGGCGGCGCGGGCGGCGGCGACGAGCGCGGCCGGGTCGCCCTTGGGATAACGGATGCCGAGGGCGATCCCGTACGGCGAGCGCTCGGTCGCCGCGGTGCCGGTCGCGCCGGGCACCTCGATCGGGAAGTCCGTGCCGAGCAGCGCCTGGAACGCCCGCTCGCCGGCGGGGGCGGCGTCCTCGCCGTACACGGATTTGCTGGGCGACTCGGGGTATGCCGACCAGTATTCGCGCGTGGCTGCCGCCTCGATCGCCTTGTCGAGCAGCTCGCGGTGCGTCTCGTAGTACTCGGCGGGGGTTGTCATCGGCGCTCCTGTGCGGTTGGCTGTACCTCATATTTACCGTCCGATCGGTCGGTAATCAAGCCCGGGCGGTGACCGGAGGGAAGATGACGCTTGAGAACGGTGTGCGCACCGCCGCGCACGAGGTGCCCGGCGTGGCCCCGGTCGACGCCGGCGACGCACCCCGGCGCGGCCGCCCCCGGCGCGGCCGCCCCGGCCACGACCTCGGCGCGGTCCTCGCCGCCGCGGTGCGGCTGTTCAACGAGCGCGGCTACGAGGCGACGAGCATGGACGACGTCGCCAAGCGCCTCGGCATCACCAAGTCGAGCCTCTATCACCACGTCGCCGGCAAGCAGGAGCTGCTGCGGATCGCGGTCGACCACGCGCTGGACGGCCTCGACGACGCGATCGCCGGCGTCGAGGCGGACGCGCCCGCCATCGACCGCCTCGAGGCGCTCATCCGCGGCAGCGTGCTCGTGCTCGCCGAACGCCTGGAGTACGTGACACTGCTGCTGCGCGTACGCGGGAACACCGCGGTGGAGCAGCAGGCCCTGCTGCGCCGCCGGGTCTTCGACGCCGAGGTCACCAGGCTCGTCGAGCTCGCGCAGGCCGAGGGCGCCATCCGCCGCGACGTGGACGCGGCCACCGCCGCCCGCCTGCTGTTCGGCATGGTCAACTCGCTGATCGAGTGGTACCGCCCGCGGCGCGGCGGCGCGGACGAACTCGCCGACGCCGTCACCATCGTCGCCTTCGACGGCCTGCGCACGCGGCGATGACCTCCGGTTAGGAGAACCGTCATGCAGGACCGCACCCCGAGCCCGGCGGAGCTGGACCCGATCGAGCGCGCGTCGCTCGACGAGCTGCGCGCGCTGCAACTCGAACGCCTGCGCTGGTCGCTGTGGCACGCCTACGACAACGTGCCGCGGTACCGCGCGATGTTCGACGCGGCGGGAGCGCACCCCGGCGACGTGCGCGAACTGGGCGACCTGGCCGCGTTCCCGTTCACCGACAAGGCCGTGCTCCGGGACAACTACCCGTTCGGCATGTTCGCCGTACCCCGGGAACAGATCTCCCGCCTGCACGCCTCCTCCGGCACCACCGGGCGGCCCACCGTCGTCGGCTACACCGCCGACGACGTCCGGACCTGGGCCCGGCTGGTGGCCCGCTCCATCCGCGCCGCCGGCGGCCGCCGCGGCGACCGCGTGCACGTCGCGTACGGGTACGGGCTGTTCACCGGAGGGCTCGGCGCGCACTACGGCGCCGAGGAGCTGGGCTGCACCGTCATCCCGGTGTCCGGCGGCATGACCGAGCGCCAGGTCATGCTGATCAACGACTTCGAGCCCGACATCATCATGGTCACGCCCAGCTACATGCTCGCCATCGTCGACGAGATGCGCCGGCAGGGCATCGACCCGCGCGGCACGTCCCTGGCCGTCGGCATCTTCGGCGCCGAGCCCTGGACCGAGGACCTGCGCGGGGAGATCGAGCGCCAACTCGACATCCACGCCGTCGACATCTACGGCCTCTCCGAGGTCATGGGCCCCGGCGTCGCGAGCGAGTGCGTGGAGACAAAGGACGGCCTGCACGTCTGGGAGGACCACTTCTACCCCGAGATCATCGACCCGGTCACCGGCGAGGTGCTGCCGGACGGCGAGACCGGCGAGCTGGTGTTCACGTCCCTGAGCAGGCAGGCCATGCCGGTCGTGCGGTACCGCACCCGGGACCTGACCCGGCTGCTGCCGGGCACCGCCCGCCCGATGCGCCGCATCGAGAAGATCACCGGCCGCAGCGACGACATGATCATTCTGCGCGGCGTCAACCTGTTCCCCACCCAGATCGAGGAGCTGATCCTGCGCGTACCGCAGCTCGCCCCGCACTTCCAGTGCCTGCTCACCCGCGAGGGCCGCCTCGACGCCCTGACCGTACGGGTCGAGCGCCGCACCGGCGTCGAGCCGGCCGCGGCGGAGCTGGCCGGCCGGGAGCTCGCCGCCCTGGTGAAGAACACCATCGGGGTGAGCCTCGCGGTGGACGTGATCGAGCCCGACGGCGTCGAGCGCTCCATGGGCAAGATGCGCCGCATCATCGATCACCGTTAGCCTGTCTCGCCATGGGCGTGCTCGTCGACTACTTCGCCGCATCGGCCACGGAGCTGGACCGCGTCGATCTCTCGGAAGGGCCGGCGGGCGCCGGATGGCCGCACGTCGACTGCAAGGTTTGGCTCGACGGTCTGGCCGATCTGGTCGCGAGCTGACCGGCCGCGATCTCAGCGAGTTCGGTACCGACATCGCGGTCTCCGTCCCGGACGAGGGGCCGTGGCTGACGCGGGTGCCGGCGGAGGTCACCCTGGCGCTGGCCGGCGTCACCGACGACCGGCTGGCCGGGTACGCCGACGACGAGCTGCTGGATGAGCACGAGGCCGAGCGGGGTGTCCGGCTGCGGGACCTGGCCCGGTCGGCGCTGGCCGAGGGCCGGGACCTCTACTGCTGGTCGTCGCTGTAGTCGACGAGCATCCGGAAGATCCGGTCACGGACGTCCGGCGGAAGCCGCCGGTCGACCCAGCTCCGGGACACCAGGGCGTGCCCGCCGTTGTCCCTGACCGCGAACTCGGCCCCGATCCGCAGGGACCGCTCCGCCCTGCCCTTGATCTCGTCGTCCGGCCACTCGGCCACGGCGGCCAGTGCGTACGCCACACGCCGATCAACCCGGTCCAGGACGGCGTAGCCGGGCAGGCCCGGGAACCTCTGTGCGTGCAGATCGATGTTCCTGAACTCGACGTCGAGCAGGTCCGCGCCCGTGAAGTCGTTGCCCGTAAAGGCGTTGCGCTCGCGGCCGAGCGCCGCGGCGTGCCGGTCCGGCGTACCCCAGAACCTGACGTCCTGAATCTTGCCGCGGAAGGTGCACCCGACGAACTGGGCCTCGCCCGTTGAGGTCAGATCGCGCAGGCGGGCGCCGTCGAAGACGCAGCGCTCGAACCGGGCGTTGCCGAAGTAGGCCTGCCGAGGTAGCCGGGTGCGGGAGAAGACGCAGTCCCGGTACACCGTCTCCGGCCAGCTCAGCTCGTCCAACCGCCGGCCGCCGCCTGGACGAAGCTGACATCGAGGTTCGCGTCCACCGGCTCGAAACGCCCGCCGCACAGCTCGCCCCGGGCCAGCCAGTAACCCCGCAGACCCATCTGGGCCGCCTCGATCCTCACGGCACGGGCCGCATGCCGCGGCGCAGGGAATCGGCGATCTCGTCGCGGCGGCGCAGCGCCGCCCGCCAGCCGACCACGTGGGTGGTGATCCGGTCGTGGCCGAGGGCGGTCGCCTCGACCGTCCACGGGCGGCGGAGCAGCACGCGCGCCGCGACCGACGCCGCCAGCAGGATCAGCACGATGACGAGGTCGAGCACCAGCAGGAGCAGCGGCAGCAGCACCCACCAGAACAGCGCCACCGCCACCACGAAGGCGATGAGGACGACCAGGATGGCCACGATCTCGTCGCCCAGGCCGAGGCCGCCGCCTCCCCCGCCGGACGTCGAGGCGTCGCCGACCTGAAGAGCGCCGTCGACCACCTCGCCGGAGCGGCCGGTGCGCTTGGCCCGCCAGCCACCGAAGCGCCGCGCGAGCGCCCGCCAGCGCGGCGCCCACACGACACGGACGTTCCACTGGGCGCCCTCGGGTGCCGTTACGGAGATCGTTCTCACCCCGCCAACCTTATTTCAGCGTGATCGCGGTGACCGGTGCGGAGGAGGCGACCGCGGCCAGAAACGTCCATACGCCCATCGGCTCTCCCGTCGCGGCGGGCGAGGGCTGGGACTGGCCATCGCTGGGGAATCATCCTCCGGCACGCGGTGGCCGTGGCGGTGCGAAGATTGATCGATGATCGGCGACCGGTGGGGCGTGACCGACGACGAGACGCTGCGCCACTATCCGTGCGACGAGTTCGTCGTCGCACCTGCATTGCAGGTGTGGCGAGGAGTCAACGTTGCGGCGCCCGCCGCGACAGTATGGCCGTGGGTTGCCCAGGTACGGATCGCGCCGTACTCCTATGACTGGATCGACAACCTGGGCCGCCGCTCACCTCGTCAGCTGGTGGGCCTCCCCGAACCTGAGATCGGAGAGGCATTCACCTCCTCCGGCGGGCGGAAGTTGGGCAGGATCGTCTCTCTCGACCCGGGGAAGCAGCTGACGGGGACCATCATGGGCGCCTTCATGTCCTACGTGCTCCTGCCTCAGGAGCACGACACGACCCGCCTGCTGCTCAAGGTGAGCATGCAGACGAACCGTTTGGCCGCCCTCGCGCTGTCCGTCGGTGACCTCGTGATGGCTCGCCGGCAGTTGCTGAACCTGAAGCAACTCGCCGAACGCCGAACCACTCCCCCGAGGTGACGATCGTCTTCGGACCCTACTGATCAAGTGATCAGGTCACTCTGATCTCGTACTCGTTCTTGGCGTACCTGTTCGAGCATGGCGGTGTCGGATTCGAGGTCCGGGTTGCCGATTTGGCGGTCGAGGTCGACGACGATCTCAAGCTCGCCGGCTGCCTGGTCGAGATTCCGTTCCGCCCGGTGGATCATCGCGATGTTGTACCGGGTGGTGGCTTCGCCGGCGCGGTCGCCGACCTCCTGCCGGATGGGCAGGGCCTGCTGGTAGTAGGTCAGGGCCTGCTGCCGGTCCCCGAGCCTACTGTGCACGGAGCCGATGTTGTTGAGGGTGGTGGCTTCGCTGGCGCGGTCGCCGACCTCCCGGGTGATGGGCAGGGCCTGCTGGTAGTAGTCCAAGGCCCGCTGCCGGTCCCCGAGACCCTCGTGCACGCCGCCGATGTTGGTGAGGGTGACGGCTTCGCCGGCGCGGTCGCCGACCTCCCGCCGGATGGGCAGCGCCTGCTGGTAGTAGGCCAGTGCCTGCTGCCGGTCCCCCAGCCCGTGATACACGAAGCCGATGTTGTTGAGGGTGGTGGCTTCGCCGGCGCGGTTGCCGACCTCCCGCAGGGTGGGCAGGGCCTGCTGGTAGTAGGCCAGGGCCTGCTGCCGGTCCCCGAGCCCGTCGTACACGTGGCCGATGTTGTGGAGGGTGTTGGCTTCGCCGGCGCGGTCGCCGACCTCCCGGGTGATGGGCAGGGCCTGCTGGAAGTAGGCCAGGGCCTGCTGCCGGTCCCCCAGCCTGTCGTACACGGCGCCGATGTTGTTGAGGGTGTTGGACTCGCCGGCGCGGTGGCCGACCTCCCGCTGGATGGGCAGGGCCTGCTGGTAGTAGGCCAGGGCCTGCTGCCGGTCCCCGAGCCCGTCGTACACGAGGCCGATGTTGTTGAGGGTGTTGGCTTCGCCGGCGCGGTTACCGACCTCCCGCCGGATGGGCAGGGCCTGCCGGTAGTAGGCCAGGGCCTGCTGCCGGTCCCCGAGCCCGTCGTACACAAGGCCGATGTTGGAGAGAGTGGCGGCCTCGCTGCCGCGGTCGCCGGCCTCCCGAAACCGGTGGAGCGCCTGCTCGCAGTTGGCCAAGGCCTGTCGGGGCTGCCCGGTGGCGGACTGTGCCCAGCCCAGGGCGTAGAAGGAGCCGGCGTCCGGGCCGAGTGTCAGGGTCGCGGTCGCCACGGCCGCCACATCCGCGAACCGGGACCTGCGCAGCCACACCCCCGCCACCCGGTAACCGACATCCCGGGCGACCGCGGGCTCCCGGCCCGCGACCGCCAGCCGGTGCACCTCCACCCACCGGGCGACCGCGCCGGCCGACCCATCGCGAACCAATGACTCCCGACCCCCGGCTCGCCCACTGCCGGCCGCCGAGCATCCGTCATCCGTCAACCCGACACCGCCCCTGCCCGCATCCGCGATCTCCGGCACCAGCCACCTCGCCCCAGCAGCCGAAAGCCCTCCACAACGGCCAGCACCATACGACCGGCACCGACCCGGTCGACCCCAACGACCATGATCTGACAGAGATCACGGTTGTCGCCGCCGCACCGGTCTTGCTCGCCGCCGGTGGTGGCCTGGTGGGAATCAGGTCTGATCAGTTGCCGGCCGGCGGTGCGGGGATGCTCGGGCCGCCGTCGTCCCGGTGGAGGCGGCCCAGTTCCTTGGCGTTCCGGTCGAGAAGCACGAGCATCGCACCGTCGAACCCGGCCCGCCGCGCGGACGACAACCAGTCTCCGACCGGCACGTTGTCGCAGCCCACGAGGGTGCTGACCCCGGACGTCGCCAGAAGGGTGCCCGCGGGTCCGGCGACCCAGCCGCCCCCGGACCCGTTGCACCCGTCCGAGCCCAACCAGCGGCCATCGGCGCCGATCTCCAGGTTTGGCTGCTCAAGCGCCTTCGATCCGCCACGGACCGGTACCCATCGACCGGGCAGCTCCCGCCGGTCGGCCGGCGTCAGGTGCGGAGGGAGCGCGGCGGGCGGGTCGAACAAGCGGCGAAACTCATCGGTCACCTCGAAAGACTCGCGGTCGGGCCGCAGTGGCTCACCGCTGGCGACCAGGCGGGCAACCGCTCTGCCGTCGGGGTCGACCAGCTCCGCGTCGCGGCCGCCGAGCCGGTATCCGGCGGCATCGCTAAGCCAGAGGATGCGGGTTCGCGGGTCGCAATCGTCCGTGCTGGCAATGACGTCGCCGGTGAACAGCCCCTGAGAATCGGCATTCCAGGAACCCAGCAACTCGCCACAGCTTTGGTAGATCGTGAGTCCTCCCGGAGTCAGACCCACCGTCGTGCCGGCCTCCGCGCCGATACCGGTCAGCCTCCACATGCCGACCAAGGCGATCGGGTCCGGCGGCCCAGGCCGGGCCCGAAACGGAGCGGGTGCGGCGGACTCCGCGGATCCGGAAACGGCACAGCCCACCAGCGCGAGCACGGCCACCATCGCCAGCGCCATCCGCCGGCCACGCCAGACCCCAGTTCCGCTTCCCGACATGTCACCCTCTCAGCGACGACCACCTGCGTCTGGAGTGCGCAAGGTACAGCAGCCGCACCAGCTGAGAGCGGACCGGGCGGGTTGAGGAGGCGCTCATTTCGGCAGGTCAGGACACCGGGGTCGAAACCTCGCGCCTGCTAGCGCAGCGTGACCCCTGCTGGGCAACATCAGAACCTGAGCGCTGTGGCGTGATGAACCTATGCTGCCGATCATGGGCGACGAACGGGTGGGCGGCCGGCTGGGCCGCTCCTACCTTTCGCTCGCCTTCTGGTACGCGGTGGCAGGATCCCTTCCGGTCTTCCTGGCGGCAACGGTCGAGGAGTCGGAGAGCGGCACCGGCCGCGTGGTGGACTGCACCGGCCATTTCGGATGCCCCACGGAGCCGGACATCGGCGCCGTCCTGCAGAACACTGCCCTGATCCTGGCCCCGACCCTTCTGGTGGCGGTGCCGCTCTGCACGCACCTCGCCCGCAAATGGGAAATGCCCGCCCTGGCGGGTTTCGTCGCCGCCGTCACCGCCTGGATGGTCTTCTGCGTCGGCGGGCTGCTCTACATGGCCGCCCGAGAAGGCTGACAAACGACCGTCACCAGTGCGCGGCGGAGCCGCTCGCGTCAGTGTTCGTCGTCGATCAGAAGTTTGACGTGGTCGAACCAGCCTGGAGCGTGCGGTCGTGCCGTTCGCCGTGACTACCCTGCGGCCATGGCTTTGACTCCGGACGAGTTCTATCAGCATGCGCTTGCCGCCACGGACAGTGAGCGCCGCCTTCCCCTGTCCCGCATGACGGGTTGGGAGATCAGCCCGTTCGTGCAGGACGGCCTGCGTGTCACTCCGCTACGGCCGCCGGTGGTACCCGAGCCGCCGCGGCACGGCGAGGATCCGGCGGAGTGCGGCATCTGCGGCGACCGGGACAAGGGCGTCTGGTTCAACGAGCGCTGGCGGCTGGACCGGATCTCCGGCGTCGGGCTGCCGCTGATCGTGATGCTCTACCCCCGCGACCACTACGACCTGGCCGACCTGCCCGACGAGATGGCCGCGGAACTCGGCCTGCTGAGTACCCGGATCGTGCGGCACGTGCAGGCGGTGCCGCACGTCGCGCGGGCACACATGTACCGCTTCGGCGACGGCGCCGCCCACCTGCACCTGTGGTTCTTCGCCCGGCCCGAAGGCCAGGCTCAACTGTTCGGATCGTGGCTGCCGGTCTGGGACGACCTGCTGCCGGAGTACCCGGCCGACCTGGCCGACGCGGATGCCGCCCTGGTCGCCGACGCGCTCGTCGCCTCGTCCGGTGGCTCCCGTACGCCCACGGCCGCCTACGGCACGGAGGCCGAGCCTGCGCGCTGAGGCACCGCGTTCTCCGGCTGGTGCGCGCTCCGCCTCGACAGCGGTAGTGGCACCGAGGCCGCGCGCATCACGTCGAGCGAGCGGCGGAGAACCCGCCGCAGGTACGCGCCCAGCGGCTTCTCCACCAGCCGGTGCACGGCCCACGCCAGCACCAGCATCAGGGCCGCCGTCGCGATCAGGAGGAGCCATACGGGCGGGCGGAAGGCCAGGTACACGTTGCGGATCACCGTGTAGCCGATCCGCTGGTGCAGCAGGTACAGCGGGTACGTCAGCGCCCCGGCGGTCGTCAGCCACCGCCAGCGCACCCGTTCCAGCCGGCCGAGCGCGATCGCCAGGACCAGGCCGTAAGCCACCGTGATGATGACGACCCCGGGCCAGGTGGGGTAGGACGCGCCGAGGCTGTGCACGCGGCGGGTCACCGCGTGCAGGTTCACGATCCAGGTGAACGCGATCATCGCGTACAGCAGCGGCGACGGGCCGAAGCGGTGGACGAGGTACATCAGGATGCCGGCCACGAAGTACGCGGCGTACTCGGGCACGGCCAGCGCGTTCAGCAGCGTGGTGCCCAGCACCGGGCTCAGCACCGCCACGGTCATCCAGGCGGCGCAGAAGAGCACGACGCGGCGGTAGGTCAGGCCGAGCATGACCGGAACGAGGAAGAGCAGGTAGAAACGCAGCTCGACGAAGAGCGTCCAGTAGACGCCGTCCATCGACCCGACGCCGAGGGGTTCCTGCACCATCGTCAGGTTCACCGCGACACCGACCGGTGTCGGGTCCACCAGGCCCCAGATGCCGCCGCCGCGGAGCGGGGCCGCGACCGCGACGAGCGCGGTCAGCAGGACGGCGACCCAGTACGCCGGGTAGAGCCGGCTCACCCGGGAGGCGAAGAAGTCGCCCAGCCGGCGCCCCCAGCTGCTCATGCAGATCACGAAGCCGCTGATCAGGAAGAACACCTCGACGCCGAGGCACCCGTACACGGCGACCCACGAGCCGGCCGGCAGGAGGTCCGACGGCGGGCTCACGCCGTCGATGCGCCAGGCCATGGTGTAGTGGAACACCATCACCGCCGCGGCGGCCAGGAAGCGCATCCCGTCCAGTGCCGCGAGCCGGGGCCCACTGTCCATTTTTTCCATTCCTCAGGCATCGACCGATGTCAGCGAAATGAAAGCAGACCCTCGCAAGCCTCAGCGGTGCCGGGCCACCACCGACGAGGCCAGGCCGGACAGGGCCGCCCGCGCCTCGGTGGTCAGCGGCGCGTCGGCGAGCGCCGACGTCGCCTCCGCCGCGCGCTGCGAGATCAGGCTCTCGATCCGCTGGCGGGCTCCGGTCGCGGTGATGATCGAGCGCAGCTCGGCGGCGCCCGCGTCGTCCAGGGCCGGGTCGCCGAAGAGTTCGCGGATGCGGGCGGCCTGTGTCCGGTCCGCCCGGTCCCGGGCCATCGCGATCATGACCGTGGGCTTGCCCTCGCGCAGGTCGTCCACGACCGGCTTGCCGGTCACCGCCGGGTCGCCGAAGACGCCGAGCACGTCGTCGCGGAGCTGGAACGCGTCGCCGAGGGGGTCGCCGAACGACTGTAGCGCCGCCTGGAGCCCCTTGGGGCCGCCGGCCAGGGCCGCGCCGATCTGGAGCGGCCGGGTCACCGTGTACCGGGCCGCCTTCATCCGGATGACCGTCAGCGCGCCCGCCACCGAGCCGTCGCCGACCCCCGAGACCAGGTCCAGGTACTGGCCGGCGATCACCTCGGTGCGCATCACCGTGAAGAGCCGGTACCCGCGGTGTATCCACTCGACCGGCAGGCCCGACTCGTGCAGCATGTGGTCGGCCCAGGCGGCGCAGAGGTCGCCGCAGAGCAGCGCCGCGCTCTGGCCGTACCGGACGGCCTCGCCGCGCCACGAGTGCCGGGTGTGCACGTCCGCGAAGTGGCGGTGCACGGTCGGCTGGCCGCGGCGCAGGGTGCTGTTGTCCATGATGTCGTCGTGGATCAGGGCGAACGCGTGGAACAGTTCGAGCGCGGCCGCCGCCACGACGATCTGCGGGCTGTCCGGCTGCCCGGCGCCGCGCCAGCCCCAGTAGCAGAACATCGGGCGCAGGCGCTTGCCGTCGGCGAGCACGAACCGCCGTACGGCGTCGAGCACGCCCGCCGGGGTGCCGTCCGGCCAGTGTGGACGTTGCCGGTCCAGGTAGCGGATGAGCGCCGACTCGCAGCGCCGGGCCAGGCCCGCCGCGTCGGTCTCCGGCGCCATGCCCACGGTCATGACGGCAGCCCGGCCAGCGTGAGCAGCAATTCCTTCACCTCGGTCGCGGCGACGGCGTCCCGGGCGTGCGCCGGGTCGGAGCAGATCAGCACGGGCGCGTCGCGGGGGTCCGCCGGCAGCCGCCCGTGCGAGCCGCGGACCGCGCGGGCGCCGGCGTCGAGGCCGACGACGCTCATCAGGTAGCGCATACCGAGCTTCTTGCGCAGCAGCGCCAGCGCGGCGCGGCCCTTCGCCGCCGCCGGGCCCGCCGGGTCGAAGAACAGCTCGGCGGGGTCGTACCCGGGCTTGCGATGGATCTCCACCAGCCGGGCGAAGTCCGGCGCGGCCGCGTCGTCCAGCCAGTAGTAGTACGTGAACCAGGCGTCCGGCTCGGCGACCAGGACCAGCTCGCCGGAGCGCTCGTGGTCCAGCCCGTGCGCGGCCTTGCCGTCCGCGTCCAGTACCTCGGCGACGCCGGGCAGCGCCGCGCAGAGCTTCGCCACGGCCGGCACGTCGGCGGGGTCACGGACGTAGACGTGGGCGATCTGGTGGTCCGCCACGGCGAACGCCCGGGACGTCCACGGGTCGAGGTACTCCATCCCGGCCTGGGTGTGCACCCGCAGCAGGCCCTCGGCGCGCAGCAGCCGGTTGACGTCGACCGGGCGCGAGACGTCGGTGATGCCGTACTCGGACAGCACGACGACGGTGGCGCCGCGGGCCGCCGCCGCGTCGAGCAGCGGGCCGAGGGTGGCGTCGAGCTCGGCCGCGGCCGCCGCGGCCTGCGGGGCGGACGGACCGTGGCGTTGCAGGTCGTAGTCGAGGTGCGGCACGTAGACCAGGGTCAGGTCCGGGCGGTGGTCCGCCATGATCTGTTCGGCGGCCCGGCAGATCCACGCCGAGGACGGCAGGCCGGCGTTGGCGCCCCAGTAGCTGAAGAGCGGGAACGTGCCCAGTTTGGCGGTGAGCTCGTCGTGCAGGGCCGGCGGATCGGTGTAGCAGTCCGGGTCCTTGCGGCCGTCGGCGTGGTAGACCGGCCGCGGCGTTACCGTCCAGTCGACGTCGGCGCCCATCGCGTACCACCAGCAGACGTTGGCCACCGTGTAGCCCGGCGCGCGCGAGCGGGCCGCGTGCCACAGCTTCTCGCCACCGACCAGCGCGTTGTGCTGGCGCCAGAGCAGCACCTCGCCCAGGTCGCGGAAGTACCAGCCGTTGCCGACGATGCCGTGTACGGCGGGCGGCTCGCCGGTGAGGAAGGTGGACTGGACCGTGCAGGTGACGGCGGGCAGCACCGTGCCCAGCGGCGCGCGGAATCCGGTGGCGGCGAGGCGGGACAGGCGCGGCATGTGCTCCAGCAGCCGCGGGGTGAGGCCGACGACGTCGAGTACGACCACGGGCTTCACGGCGTGACCCCCTGTTGGGCGGTGAGACCCAGCGCGGTGAGCTGGGCCCGGGCGAAGAAGAGCTCGGAGGCGATCCCCGAGGCCAGCTCGGCGGGGCTGCCGGGGCGCGAGGTCGGCGGCAGCACGTTCCAGGTGTACGTCTCGACCTCGTAGTGGTCGCAGAGCGGCTCGGGGCCGCCGGCCAGCAGGGCGAGGGCCTCGGCGAGCACGCCGACGGTGGTTTGCAGCGGCGGTACGGGCGGCGCGTGCAGCGGCACGTGGTAGTGCACCCGCCAGGGCTGGTCGCGCCCGCCGGGCACGGCGAGGGCCTCGTCGAGGTCGTCGGTGGACAGGCCGCCGGGGCCGCGGGTCTGGTGCAGGAAGCGCGGCTCGACGTACTCGCCGAGCACCGCGGCGTCGGCGCGGGGGTCGGCGCTGGCGAGCGCGGCCGAGACCTGCACCTTGACGATCGGCAGCCCCGCGCCGGCCAGGTTGCGCAGCGCGTCCCGCGGCTCCTCCCAGGCGCAGGCGAGGTGCGCCAGGTCGAGGCAGACGCCGAGCCGGGTGGTGTCCACGCCGGCGAGCAGGCGCGCGGCCTGCGCCGTCGTCTCGATGACGCAGCCGGGCTCGGGCTCGAACCCGACCCGGATCTCCCTGTCGAACAGGGCCAGCGTGCGGGCCAGCTCGTCGAGGTGGTGGCGGCAGGCGTCGGCGCGTGCGGCGTCCCACGGTTCGCGCCAGGCGAGCGGCAGGGTGGAGATGGACCCGCGGGCGGCGGCGGCCGGCAGCAGGTCGTTCAGCACCCGGGCCAGGTCGAGGGTGTACGAGAGCCGCTGCGCGGTGGTCCAGTCCGGCTGGTAGACGGCGTGCTTGACCACCGGCGCCTGGAACGCCTGGTACGGGAACCCGTTGAGCATGACGACCTCGAGCCCGCGCGCGTCGAGTTCCCGGCGCAGCCGCTGGCGGCCGGCGACGTCGGCGGCGAGCCCGGCCGCCACCGGTGCCGCGAGCCACAGGCCGAGACCGAGCACGTCGGCGCCGAGCCGGTCGCGGATCGGCACCGCGTAGGTGTCCAGCTGCGCCAGGATGCCGGCGAAGTCCTCGGCGGCGTGCACGTTGGTGCAGTACGACAGGTGCATGGTCTGCCCGCCGGGGTGCCGCAGCCGCATCAGCCGCCTCCCCGCGCGATGGAGCTACCGGCGAAGGTGGCGACCGGCGCCGGGCTGGTGAGGTCGAGGCGCCCGGACTGGCTGTAGAACTCCACCGGGTTGCGCCACAGCACCAGGTCGACCTCGTCGGCGGTGAACCCGGCCGCGAGCAGCTCCCGGCCGGTTTCCACGGTCAGCAGCGGGTCGGAGTGGCCCCAGTCGGCGGCGGAGTTCACCAGCATCCGCTCGGTGCCGTACGCCTTGAGGATCTCGACCATCCGCTGCGGCGACATCTTCGTCTCCGGATAGATGGAGAAGCCCATCCAGCAGCCGGTGTCGCGGACCAGGCCGACGGTGACCTCGTTGAGGTGGTCGATCGCCACCCGGCCCGGCTCGATGCCGGACTCGGCGACGACCTCGAGGCTGCGCCGGGTGCCGGCGGCCTTGTCGCGGTGCGGCGTGTGCACGAGCGCCGGCAGCTCGTACTCGACGGCCAGGGCGAGCTGCACGGAGAAGGCCTCGTCCTCGGCCGGGGTCATCGAGTCGTAGCCGATCTCGCCGACCGCCACGACGCCGTCCTTGTCGAGGTAGCGCGGCAGCAGGTTGAGCACGCTGCGGCAGCGCGGGTCGTTGGCCTCCTTGGGGTTCAGCGCGATGGTGGCGTGGTGCCGGATGCCGAACTGCGCCGCCCGGTACGGCTCCCAGCCGATCAGCGAGTCGAAGTAGTCGGTGAACGACCCGGCGCTGGTGCGCGGCTGCCCGAGCCAGAACGCCGGCTCCACCACGGCCTGTACGCCGTTCGCGGCCATCGCCCGGTAGTCGTCGGTGGTCCGGGAGCTCATGTGGATGTGCGGGTCGAAGATGCGCATCAGCCCTGCCTCCTCGAGTTGTTCGCGACGGTGAGCCGGTTGAGCAGCGCGAGGGCGTCCGCCGGCATCCGGCGGTCGGCGGCGGCGCGCTCCTGCGCGAGGGCGCCGAGCATGGTGGCGAGCTCCGCGTCGGCGCGCTCGTCGAGGCGGTCGACGGCGCTGAGCGGGATGCCCATGAAGACGCACTTGACGACGCCCTGGCGCCAGGCCGCGGCGTCGAGATGCGCCGCGTACGGGCCGAGCGCCGCGGCGACCAGCCGGGCGTCGTTGGTGCGCAGCGCGTCGTGCAGCAGCGGCACCAGCTCGGGGCCGATCTCCAGCAGCGGCAGCGCGGCGAGCACGGCCAGCCGCTCGGCGGTGTCGCCCTGCTGGTACAGGTTGGTGGTCCGGGCCGGGTCGGCCACCTCCACCAGCAGCAGCGCCCGCCCGGCCCGCCCGGCGGTCCAACCGCTGTCCGGGAACAACGGCTCCCGGCCGAGCTTGCGCTCGGCCCGGGCGAACAGGGGCGCCAGCTCGTCCGGGTCGTCGCGGACCCGGGCCAGCGCGTCGTCGAGCCAGTCCCTTTCCGGTACGCCGGCAAGCGCGGCGCGCAGCTCCTCGATCATTGAGCCTCCTTCTCGGCGGCTCGCAGGAACGCCAGCGATTCGCGGGCGACCGTCGGCGCCGCGTGCGAATGCCGGGGCAGTTCGACGGCGACCAGGCCGCGGTAGCCGCCGTCGATGAGCGCCCGCAGCACGGGCGGGAAGTCGATCTCTCCGGTGCCGAACTCGAGGTGCTCGTGCACGCCCCGGCGCATGTCGTCGATCTGGACGTTGACCAGGTGCGGCGCGACCGCGGCCACGCACTGCGGCACGGGCAGCGGCTCGAGGCAGCGGCAGTGCCCGATGTCCAGGGTGAGGCCGAACATGGCGGGCTCGCCCAGGTCGGCGCGCAGGCGCCGCCAGCCGTCGAGGTCGGCCACCTCCATCCCGGGCTCGGGCTCGAACCCGAGCGGCACCCCGGCGGCGGTGGCCGCGGCCGTGACGTCGGCGCAGCCGTCGACCAGCCGGCTCCAGGCGGTGCGGTCGTCGACGCCGTCCGGCCGTACCCCGGACCAGAAGGAGACCGCCTCGGCGCCGAGGTCCGCGCCGACCGCGACCGCCCGGTGCAGGAATTCGAGCCGCAGCTTCCGGTCGTCGTGCAGCAGCGTCGGCGCGTGCTTGCGCCAGGGGTCGAGCAGGTAGCGGGCGCCGGTCTCGACGACGACGCCGAGGCCGAGGTCGCGGAGCCGGTCGGCGACCTCGGCGACCCGGCGGGCCAGGCCCGCCGCGAACGGGTCGAGGTGGTCGTGGTCGAGGGTGAGCGCGACGCCGGTGTAGCCGAGGCCGGCGATGACGGCGAGGGCGTCGCCCAGCCGGTGGTTGGCGAAGCCGTTGGTGCCGTAGCCGTACCGCAGGGCGGTCATGTGGGTGAGACCTTGCGGGCGAGCAGCCGGGCGAGCGGGGCGGCCGCCGCGACCGCGAGCCCGGCCCAGGTGCGGCCGGCCCGGGCGGCGAGCGCGCCCTGGAGCGCGGGCAGCGCGGTGATGCCGGCGCCGACCGCGGCGCGTACCCGCGGCGCGGCGGGGTCGGTGAGGAGGCGTGCCTGCGCGCGGCCGTAGCTGGTGGCGTACTCGGCGGCGAGCACGGCGGTGACGGTGCCGCCGCGCGCGGCGACCGCGGCGGCCAGGGCGGCGGTGCCGGCCAGGGTGGCCGCGGGCAGCTTCGCGGAGGTGCCGCCGGCGACCTCGTGGCGGGACAGCTCGGTGACCGTGTACGTGTGCGCGGCGACGGCGAGGGCGGCCGGCAGCGCGCGTACCGGATTGCCGGTGCTCGCGCCGAGCAGCACGTCCAGGGCGCGGCAGGCGGCCATCCCGGCGGGCCCGGCCGCGGTGTTCTTCAGGCGCAGGTCGTATGCCCAGACCGCGGCGGCCAGCGGACCCGCCACGGCCAGGGCGCGGGCGCCGCCCGCGCGGGCGGCGAGGGCCAGGCCGGCCGCGGTGAGCCCGGCCGCGATGCCCAGCGCGGCGGGTGCGGAGATCCGGCCGGAGGGTATCGGGCGTTCCGGGCGCTCGGCGGCGTCGAGGTCGCGGTCGGCCCAGTCGTTGGCGGCCATCCCGGCCCAGTAGAGGCAGACCCCGGCGCCGGCGAGGCCGGCCGTGCGCGGGCCCAGCGTGCCGGCCGCGGCGGCGCCGGCCACCGCGTCGCCGGGCACGGAGAGCGCGGCCGGTGCGCGGACCAGTTCGGCGAGGGTGCGCAACGGCGTCTTCACGACGCGAGTCCGGCCGTGAACGCCGCGAGGGTGGCCCACTGCTCGGCCAGCGCCGACGGGCCGTCGCCGAGCGGGTCCTTGAAGAAGAAGCCGAGCTCGGCCAGCGGGCCGCTGCGCCCGGCGCGGTGCGCGGCCGCGGTGAGCCGGGCCAGGTCGAGCACGAGCGGCGCGGCCAGGGCGGAGTCGCAGCCGTGCCAGCTGAACTCCATCCGCATGCCGGTGCCGAGGAAGCCCTCGAACGTGATCAGGTCCCAGGCGGTCTTGAAGTCGCCGATCTCCGCCACGTAGTCGATCCGGCTGGTGCCCTCCGGCTGGTATCCGAGCGCGTCGCCGAGCACCCGCTGCTTGCTGGAGACCTTGGCGGCGTTGGCGGCCGGGTCGGCCAGGTTGGCGCCGTCGCCGCCGCCGAGCAGGTTGAGCCCGGACCAGCTGCGTACCCGCAGATTGCGCAGGGCGAACATGGGCGCGAGCACCGACTTGACGAGGGTCTCGCCGGTCTTGCCGTCGTTGCCGGCGTACGGGACGGCCCGCGCCCGGGCGAGCTCGGCCAGGGCCGGCAGCCGCGCGCCGGTCGACGGGGTGAAGTCGATGAAGGAGCAGCCGGCGGTGAAGGCCGCGTACGCGGCGAGCGCGCTCGGCGGCAGCACCGGCGCCGGCCCGGCCAGGGCGGCGGTGAGCTCGGCGAGCCCGGCGTGCGCGGGGTGCGGCGCGGCGGCCGGCTCGGTGGTGGACACGTTGACGACCACCACCCGGTCGAGGGCGTTGCGGTCGCGGAAGCCGCGCAGGTCCGCCGAGATACGCCGCGCGGTCGCGGCCTGGGTGTCGCCGGCCGGCAGCGGCCGCAGCTCCTGCTCGACCGCCGCGAGCTCGTCGGCGAGCGCGACGACGAGCCGGCCCGGCAGCACCCCGGCGGCGGCGAGCGCGTCTGCCTTCTTCAGCACGGGGGTGGTGACGATGTCGTGGCCGCCGAAGACCAGCTCGGACCAGCCGGGCAGGGCCGGGCCGCGCAGCTGCGGCAGTTCGGTGACGCAGCCGGTCGGCGCGACGAGGCGGGCCCGCAGCGCGGCGGCACCGACGATCGAGGTGACGGCGACGGAGCCGCGGGCACCGATCAACCATATTCCGGTACGCATGCGCGACCTCCCCATGACCGCCACGACCCCAGGCATAGACGTGTATCTCGCTAACGCCATGTGTCATCCGTGTTACGTGAGGCGACGCTAACCCAGGCGCCCCGACAAAGGAAAGGTTCGATAAAGAGAAACTTCTCTATCTCCGCCCGAAACTTATTTTCGGACCGTACGAAAGTGCGCATTGGACTGGCGCGCGGCAGCCATGATGGACGGGTGCGCCTGATCTTGAACATCCTCTGGTTCGTCTTCGGCAGCGGCTTCCTGCTGGCCATCGGCTACGGCCTCGCGGCGCTGCTCTGCTTCCTGCTGATCGTGACCATCCCGTTCGGCGTCGCCGCGCTCCGGCTGGCCGTCTACTCGATGTGGCCGTTCGGGCGCACGGTCGTGAGCCGGCCGGACGCCGGGGTCGCCTCCGGACTGGCCAATGTGCTCTGGGTGATCATCGCGGGCTGGTGGCTGGCGCTGACCCACCTCGTCGCCGGCGTCGCGCAGTGCCTCACGATCATCGGGATCCCGTTCGGCGTCGCGAACTTCAAGCTGGTGCCGGTCGCGTTCTGGCCGCTGGGCCGCGAGATCGTCAAGCTGGACTGACGGCGGCCGGGCGGCCCGCCGCCCCGCGCGCGGCGGCCGGCGCGCGGCGCCCGAGGCGAGTGTTCGCGCCCGGGCCGAACCCATGTCCGTTAGATTGCTATTTGTGAACATCGAGGTCGCGGAGCTCGAGCTGCGGCCGGTGACCGACTTCCGGGCGACCGCCGCCGCGGCCGCCGCGCTGGAGCGCGACGGCGACGAGCGGACCGCCGTCCGTGCCCGGCTGATCCGCGCGGACGCCGCCCTGCGCGAGGGCCGCACCGCCGAGGGCGGCACGCTCGCCCAGCAGGTCAACGCGTGGGCGTCGCAGCACGACGACGGCTACGTGCTGGCGTGCAGCCACCGCACGCTCACCCACTTCCACTACTACATCGGCGACCTGGCCGGCGCGCTCGGCAACGCCGTGCAGGCGGTCGCGCACCTGACCGACGACGATCCGCCGGCGATCCGGGTCCGGCACCTGATGACGCTCGCCGTCGTGCTCGGCGACAGCGGCTCCGCCGACGAGGCGGCCCGGCGGTACCGCGAGGCACTCGACCTGGCCGCGACGATGGGCGACCAGCAGCAGATGCTGATGATCCTCGGCAACCTGGCGAACCTCGCCGGCCAGGAGAACGACCACGAGGCCGCGGCGGCGGCCGTCGCGCAGATGGCCGAGCTGCACGACCGCAGCGGCATACCCCTGGACGGCCCCCAGCTGATCACGATGGCCCGGGTCCGGCTGGCCGAGGGCGACTACCCGGCGGTCGAGGAGATCCTCCGCCCGCTCACCCAGGACATCCAGTACGCGCACAGCACCGGCGCGGCGCTGCCGGAGGCGCTGCTGACCCTCAGCGAGGCGCACCGGCTGGCCGGGCGCTTCGCCACCGCGCAGGCCGACCTCGACCACGTGCGGCGGCTGGCACACGAGCGCGACCTGCGCGCCGCCGAGGCCGCCATGCTCGAGCAGCAGGCCGTGCTGCACGCGGCGATGGGCCGGCACCGCGAGGCCTACGAGGCGCACGTCGAGTTCCACCGGTTCTTCGCCGAGCTCCAGTCCGCGCAGCGCGACGCGCAGGCCCGCACGCTCCAGGCGGTGTTCGAGGCGACCGAGGCCCGGCGGCTCGGCGAGCACTTCCGCGAGCTGGCCCACCGCGACGCGCTGACCGGCCTGCACAACCGGCGTTACGCCGACGAGCGGCTGCCCGCGCTGCTGGGCGACGCGGTGGCGCGCCACCGGCCGCTGGCCGCGGCGATCGTGGACCTCGACCACTTCAAGCGGATCAACGACACCCTCTCGCACGACGCCGGGGACCTGGTGCTCCAGCAGCTGGGCCGGCTGCTCGCCGACGCCGCGCCGGATCCGGCCTTCGCGGCCCGCCTCGGCGGCGAGGAGTTCCTGCTCGTCCTGCCGGGCACCGGGCTGGCCGAGGCGGTGCGGCGGTGCACCGAGCTGTGCGACCGCATCCGCGGGTACGACTGGGCGCCGATCGCCGGTGCCCTGCCGGTGACCGCCAGCGTCGGCGTGACGGTCACCTCGGCGGACCCGGTCACCGCGGCCGGGCTGCTGGCACACGCGGACCGGCACCTGTACGCGGCCAAGCGGGCCGGCCGGGACCGGGTGGTCTCCGGCCGCCCGTGAGGCGCGGTCAGGGCGCCGCCCGCCGGCCCGCCCGGCGGTGACCCGGCGCCGCCGGGAAGACCGCCTCGGTGATGACCGCCGCGCCGCAGACCGCGCGGCCCTCGTGCATGGTGATCGGGTCGCCCGGCCCCAGGTGGCGCCAGCTGGCCGCGGTCAGCGGCGCCAGCCGCACCGAGCCGCGGCCGTCCGGCGGCAGGTCCGGCGCGTACTCGACCCAGATGAGCGCGACGGCGAGGCCGGGTTCGCCGGCCGGCGTGACCAGGCCGATGTTCCACAGCGACCGCACCCGGCCGGCGCCGGGTATCGGGGACCGGCGGGCGCCGGGCAGCAGGCGCAGCTCGGCCCGGATGACGCCGTGCAGCGTCTCGCGCCGGCGCCAGGCGCACCACGCGGCACTGCGGTCCAGCCGCATGCCGTGCGCGGCGTCGCCGAGCGTGCGCCAGAAGGAGGTCGTCGCCGGGTAGGCGTCGCCGACGTCCAGCAGCACGTCCAGCGCGGTCTCCCACTCACCCTGTGCCAGGTAGAAGTCCAGGTCGACGACGGCGACCGCCGCCGGTACCTGCCGGGCCGCCTGGCGCAGCAGTTCGGGGACATCCACGCGGGCGATTGTGCCCGCTCGGGCAACAGCCGCCAAGACGGCGAAACGCCCGGCGGGGCGACAGCCGCCGGGCGTTTCGGTGCGCTCGCGCTCAGCTCGTGCGTCTGGTCACGAGGCGCTGAAGGACGATGAAGGCGAAGAGCAGGACGCCGATCACGATCTTCGTCCACCAGGAACTGAGATCGCCCTGGAACGCGATGATGGTCTGGATCATGCCGAGCACCATCACGCCGAGGACCGTGCCGAGCAGGTAGCCGGACCCGCCGGTCAGGATCGTGCCGCCGATGACGACGGCCGCGATGGCGTCCAGCTCCATGCCCTGTGCGTGCAGGCTGTAGCCGGAGAGCATGTAGAAGCTGAGCAGCACCCCGCCCAGCGAGGAGCAGAACCCGCTGACGGTGTAGACGGCGATCCGGGTACGGCCCACCGGCAGGCCCATCAGCAGCGCCGAGTCGGCGTTGCCGCCGATCGCGTACACGGTGCGGCCGAAGCGCGTGTACGCCAGCACGTAGGCGCCGATCAGCACCACCACCAGGGCGATCACCACGCTTGTCGAGATGAAGATGCCGGGCGCGAACCGGATCCGCTCCTGCGCCATCGCCGTCCAGAACGGGTCGGTGATCGGGATGGAGTTGCGGTTGATCAGCAGCGCCAGCCCGCGGGCCAGGAACATGCCGGCGAGCGTGGCGATGAACGGCTCCACCTTGAAGTAGTGGATGACCGCGCCCATGCCCAGCCCCATCGACGTGCCCATGAGCAGCACCAGGGGCAGCACCACGGCCGCGGGCCAGCCGGCGTCCAGCAGCGTGGCGGCGAGCACGGTGGTCAGGGCGACCACCGCGCCCACCGAGAGGTCGATGCCGCCGGTGAGGATCACGAACGTCATCCCCGCGGCCACGACCAGCAGGAACGCGTTGTCGACGAAGATGTTCAGGAAGACCTGTGCGTCGGAGAAGTTGTCGTAGTTGGCCACGCCCAGGCCGTACATGAAGGCGAGCAGGCCCAGGGTGGCAAGGACCGGGATGTGCCGCCGGTCGAGCCCGCGCCGCCGGCGCGGCGTGACCGCGGCGGTCTCGGGCTGGGGCGGCGCGCTGATGTCGATCATGCGGAGACCTCGGCTGCGGGAGTGGCGGGAACGGCGGCGCGGCGGCGGAACACCGCGGCGCGGAAGGCGGCGGACTGGCTCAGGCAGAGCACGACGACCACGACGGCCTTGAACAGCAGCGTGGTCTCGGCCGGCACGCCGATGGTGTAGGTGGTGATGTCCAGCGCCGAGATCAGCACGGCGCCGAGCACGCTGCCCGCGATGGAGAACCGGCCGCCGGTCAGCGCGGTGCCGCCGATGACCACCGCCAGGATCGCGTCGAGCTCGATGAGGTTGCCGGCCGCGTTGCTGTCGGCGCTGGCCACGTTGGAGCTGAAGATCAGGCCCGCGATGCCGGCGCAGAACGCGGCGAAGACGTACACCGTGATCGTCAGCCCGCGCGCGCGGATGCCGGCGAGCCGGCTCGCGGTCGGGCTCGCGCCGACGGACTCGATCAGCACGCCGAGCGCCGAGCGGCGTACCAGCAGCATCGCGGCCGCCACCACGACCGCGACGATGATCACCGAGACCGGGATGCCGAGGAGGTAGCCGGCGCCGATCACCCGGTACGGCGCCGAGGTGACGTTGATGATCTGCCCGTCGGTGATCAGCTGGGCGATGCCGCGGCCGGCCACCATCAGGATCAGCGTCGCGATGATGGGCTGGATGCCGATCACCGAGACCAGCACGCCGTTCCAGACGCCGAGCAGCGCCGACAGGACCAGGGCGACGCCGACCGCGATCAGCACGCCGCCGACGCTGTTCTGGTTGGGCAGGTCGCCGATGATCAGGCAGGCGAGGGCGCCGGAGATCGCCATGATCGACCCCAGCGACAGGTCGATGCCGCCGGTGGCGATGACCATCGTCATGCCGAGCGCGACCAGGGCGAGGGGTGTCGCCGAGCGCAGGATGTCGATGAGCGAGCCGTACAGGTGGCCGTCCTGGAGGGTGATGGTGAAGAACCGGGGCGCGAAGAAGACGTTGCTGGCCAGCAGCAGCACGAGGACGGCGGCGGGCCAGAACAGCCGGTGCCGGGTCAGGTTGCTCACTGGTTCGCTCCGCTCGCGATGGCCTGCATGACTCTGTCGGCGTCGACGCCGCTGCCGGTGTTGTCGAGCTCCTCGACCAGGTGCCGCTCGCGCAGCACCTCGATCTTGTGGCTGAGCCGGAGCACCTCCTCGAGCTCGGCGCTGACGAACAGCACCGCCATGCCACCGTCGGCGAGCTCGACCAGCAGCCGCTGGATCTCGGCCTTGGCGCCGACGTCGATGCCGCGGGTCGGCTCGTCCACGATGAGCAGCCGCGGCTCGGTGATCAGCCAGCGGGCCAGCAGCACCTTCTGCTGGTTGCCGCCGGACAGGTCGCGGACCGCGAGCTCCGGGTCGGCGGGCCGGATGCCCAGGGCCTCGATGTAGCGGGCGACCAGTTCGTCCTGCTTGCGGCGGGGAATCGGCCGGGACCAGCCGCGGGCCGCCTGCATCGCCAGGATGATGTTCTCCCGGACGCTGAGTTCGGCGACGACGCCCTCGGTGCGGCGGTTCTCCGAGGAGAACGCGATGCCGTGCTGCATCGCCGCCCGCGGGGTGCGCAGGGTGACCGGGTTGCCGTCGATCTCCAGCCGGCCGTGATCGGCGCGGTCCGCGCCGAAGAGCAACCGCGCCATTTCGGTACGCCCGGAGCCGAGCAGCCCGGCCAGCCCGACGATCTCGCCGCCGCGCACGCTCAGGTCGAAGGGCGCGATCGCCCCGGTCCGGCCCAGCTGGTGCGCCTCGGCGATCGGCTCGGCGGGCGCGCCCGCGGCGATGGTGCGCGGCTCCTCCTCGAGCCGTTCGAGGACCGTCAGCTCCTTGCCGATCATCTTGGTGACCAGCTGCATCTGGGTCAGCTCGGCGGTGGGGTACTCGCCGATCAGCCGGCCGTTGCGCAGCACGGTCATCCGGTCGGCGACGGCGTACACCTGGTCGAGGAAGTGCGAGATGAACAGGATCGCGACGCCGTCGCGCTTGAGCCGGCGCATCACCTCGAAGAGCCGTTCCACCTCGGAGGCGTCGAGGCTGGAGGTCGGCTCGTCCAGGATCAGCACCTTGGCGGAGACGTCGACGGCCCGGGCGATGGCGACCATCTGCTGGATGGCCAGCGAGTACGCGCTCAGCGGCGCGGTGACGTCGAGGTGCAGGTCGAGGCCCTCGAGCAGCGCGGCCGAGCGGCGGCGCATCTCGGCCCAGCGGATCTTGCCGAAGCGCCGGGGCTCGCGCCCGATGAAGATGTTCTCGGCCACCGAGAGGTTGGCGCAGAGGTTGACCTCCTGGTACACCGTGCTGATCCCGGCGTGCTGTGCCTGGAGCGGCCCGCCGAAGCGCACCGGGGCGCCGTCCAGCCGGATGTCGCCGGCGTCGATGCCGTAGACCCCGGTCAGCACCTTGATCAGCGTGGATTTGCCGGCGCCGTTCTCGCCCATCAGGGCGTGCACCTCGCCGGGCCGCAGGGAGAAGTCCACCCCGTCCAGGGCCACCACGCCCGGAAAGGCCTTGCGGATGCCGGTCATCTGCAGGATCGGCGGGTCACCCATCGTTCGCTCCTTCTGGGGCGGCACCGCCCCGGCCGGCGGGGCCGGGGCGGTGCCGCGCTTGCGGTGTTTACGAGCAATTCTCAACCTGGCCTCGGGCCAGAGCTACCGCCCGGGCCACGTTGAAAACGGCTCAGTACTGCCGGGTGGGCAGGGCGGCCGTGGCCTGCTCCTGGTTGAACGTGGTCTCCTCGGTCAGCACCCGGGTCTCGATCGTCTCGCCGGCGTGGACCTTCTTGGCCAGGTCCATCAGCTGTGGGCCGAGCAGCGGGCTGCACTCCACAATGAAGTTGATCTTGCCCTGGGAGAGCGCGGTCATGCCGTCCTTGACCGCGTCCACCGTGATGATCTTGATGTCGGTGCCGGGCTTCTTGCCGGCCGCCTCGATCGCCTCGATCGCGCCGAGGCCCATGTCGTCGTTGTGCGCGTACAGCACGTCGATGTCCGGGTGCGCCTTCAGGAAGGCCTCCATGACCTCCTTGCCGTCGGTGCGGGTGAACTGCCCGGTCTGCGAGGCGATGACCTTGAACTTCGGGTCGGCCTTGATCACGTCGCCGAAGCCCTCCTTGCGGTCGTTGGCCGGCGCGGCACCGGGGGTGCCCTGGAGCTCCACGATGTTCACCGTGTCGGGCTTGCCCTCGTACTCCTTGACCAGCCACTCGCCCGCCTTCTTGCCCTCGAGCACGAAGTCGGAGCCGATGAAGGTCTTGTAGAGGGTGGTGTCCGGCGTGTCGACGGCGCGGTCGGTCAGGATGACCGGGATGTTGGCGTCCTTGGCCTCCTTGAGCACGGGGCCCCAGCCGGACTCGACCACCGGCGAGAAGGCGATCACGTCGACGCGCTGGGTGATGAAGTTGCGGATCGCCTTGATCTGGTTCTCCTGCTTGCCCTGCGCGTCGAAGAACTTGAGTTCGATCCCGGCCTTGGCGGCCGAATCCTGGATCGACTTCGTGTTCGCCGTGCGCCAGCCGCTCTCGGCGCCGACCTGGGCGAAGCCCATGACCAGCTTGTCGTCGCCGCCACCGCTGCCGGCGTCGTCGCCACCACAGCCGGCGAGGGCGCCGAGCGCCAGCGCGCCGGCCAGGACCGCCGCGGACCATTTCTTGAGCACAACGTCCTCCAGGTATCTCACTTGTTAGCGTTCACAATCTGACCTGTGTGGTTGCCGGTGGATCTTCTTGAGGGAGGGGGGTCGGCGACCCCGCTACGTCGGGGATTGTGGCGGGCGGAGCTGCCTGACGACGGCCTCTCTGCCGCGATGCAGTGGCTACCGTCACATGGTGCGTTTCAGGAGTGTTACCGTTCCCAAACGCGGCGTCAAGAGACGGCCGCCGATTGACGCCATAAAGCGTCAGACACGACGGCGACACCCAGGTCACGAGGACGGTTCGGAAACCTCGGAGACCTACACTGTGGTCGACCACAGCGCCACAGCGACGGGGGGAACTGCGTGGCATCGAAGAAGCCGGTGGCGGTCATGCGGGACGTCGCCAAGCTCGCCGGCGTGTCGCATCAGACCGTGTCGCGGGTGCTCAACGAGCACCCCAACGTCCGGCAGGAGACCAGGGAGCGCGTCCTCGAGGCGATGGAGTCGCTGGACTACCGCCGCAACCTGGCCGCACGGACCCTGGTCACCCGCCAGTCGCACACGCTGGGCATCATCGGCTTCGAGACCACCCTGTTCGGGCCGGCCTCCATGCTCTACGGCATCGAGGACGCCGCCCGCACCGCGGGATACCTGGTCAGCATCGCCATGGTGCGCAACCTCGACCAGCGACCGGTGCGCGAGGCGGTCGACCGGCTGCGCCAGCACGCGGTCGACGGGATCATCGCGATCGCGCCCAAGCCGGCCGTGACCAACGGCCTGCTCCAGGCCCCGTCGGATCTCTACTGTGTCGCGGTCGGCGGCGCCGGGGAGGCCGAGGCGGTGCCGACGGTACGCATCGACAACGCCACCGGCGCCCGGCTCGCCACCGAGCACCTGCTCGCCCTCGGCCATCGCACGGTGCACCACGTCGCCGGGCCGGCGGACTGGCCGGAGGCGCAGGAGCGCATCACCGGCTGGCGCGACGCGCTGCAACGGGCCGGCGCCGAGGTGCCCCCGATCGTCCCGCAGTCCTGGAACGCCGAGTCGGGCTACCTCCAGGGCCAGCGGCTGGCCCGCGACGAGTCCGTGACGGCCGTCTTCTGCGCCAACGACCGGATCGCGCTGGGCGTGCTGCGCGCCCTGCACGAGGCCGGCCGCCGGGTGCCCGAGGAGGTCAGTGTCGTCGGATTCGACGACATGCCCGACTCGGGCTATTTCCTGCCGCCGCTGACCACCGTGCGGCAGGACTTCGCCGAGCTCGGCCGGCGCAGCCTCACCCTGCTGCTCGAGCACATGGCCGGACCGGATGACGCGGACTCCCCGGCACATGTCACGGTCACCCCCGAACTCGTCGTCCGCGGCAGCACCGCGGCACCACGGTAAAGGGGCCCGGGAGCGCCCTATCGCTCCCGGGCCCCGTTCCTCACCTCAGGGTGTGGTGCAGGTCAGGTTCTGCACGGACGCCGGTGTGGTACCGGAGCCGAGGAACCCGAACGTGGCGTGGTTGCCGGCCGCGATCGTCCCGTTCCAGGACTCGTTCTTGACCGTGGCCAGTGAGCCGCTGCCGGTGTACTTGCCGCCCCACAGCTGGGTGACCGTCTGCGCACCGGGGAACGTCCATGACACCGTCCAGTTGTTCACGGGTGTCGAGCCGGCGTGCACCATCACCTCGCCCTGGAACCCGCCGTTCCAGGTGCCGGTGACCGAGTACATCGCGGAGCAGCCGCTGCCCGTCGGCGGACTGGTCGGCGGGCTGGTCGGTGGGCTGGTGGGCGGGCTGGTGGGCGGGGTCGTGGGCGGGGTGGTCGGCGTCGTCGTCGTGCCGCCGCCGAGACCGGTCACCTCGCCGTTGCCGCCGTCGAAGACCACGTCCGAGCAGCCGTAGAACGTCTCGGTGCTGTCCGAGCGCGACCAGACCGAGTAGATCAGGTGCCGGCCGCTCTTGCCCGACGGCAGGTTGCCGGTCCACGAGTACCGGCCGTCGTTGGTGCCCGGTCCGCCGACCGAGGTCGGGTTGACCACCTGGGAGAACGGCTGCGACTCGAGATCGCTCCAGGCGAGCGCCCGGGTCGGGCTCCAGCTGTCCTTGGTGATGTACAGCGAGAAGGTGCCGGGGTGCTTGGCCCAGTTGTTGTAGTCGAAGCGCATGCTCGCGCCCGACGTCAGGTGCGTGACCGGGAAGTCGTTCCGGGCCAGGTTGAAGCCGGTGAAGTTGTACGGCCCGCCGGTACCGCCGCTGCACAACTGCCCGTCCGGGATGAAGCCGGAGGTCCGGCCGGCACCGTCGGAGCGCAGCACGGCGAACCAGTTGTAGAGCGCCGTCACCCCGCTCTGCGCGACCGCCGCGGCACACGCCGCGTTCTTCGGCTCGATCGCGCCGGTCGCGGTGAGCCCGTCCTTCCAGCAGAAGTAGGTGCGGCTGCCGGGCGCCATCATGGCGCCGTGTGCCGAGGCCTCGCTCTGCAACACCGTGACCCCGACCCCGGTGGCCAGCAGAACGGCCGCCGCGTACAGGAAACTTCGTCTGCGTCTCATGACAATTCCTCTCAGCCGTTCGGGAAGAGGCGGGCGAAGTCCGCGTAGCCGGTGGCGACGTCGACCTGTGCCCAGAAGCGGTGGTAGTTGAAGGTGGGCGCCGCACCGCCGTTCAGGTACGCCTGGACCTTGGGGAAGTCCGGGTCGTTGCGGTAGAAGGAGCGGATGTCCAGGAACGACTTGCCGGGTGCGATCACGTCGCCGTTCGGCATCTTGCCGCTCCAGCCCTGCGGGATGTAGAGACCCTGCCCCGTCGAGGCGTTGTAGACGTCGTCGAACCGGTTGTAGTCGGCGCGGGTCTCGGTGACCGAGACGCCCTTCGAGTCCTTCTTGGTCCAGATCGCGTCGAGCAGGTTCTTCGCCGCGGTCTTGGCGGCCGCGTTGCCGGACTTGGCGGCGTAGTAGGTGAGCAGCTTCGCGAACGAGCCGGCGACGCCCAGGTCCTGACCCTTGGTCTTGACCGTGACGTGCAGGTTGGTGTTCGCGGCCGGGCTGGACGGGTTCCAGGTGGCCGGCGCGCCCGACCAGGTCATGTCGGACGGGATCTCGAAGTTGGTCGCGGAGATCGTGGAGTTCGCGAGCGCCCACGGCACCCACTTGTCCAGGACCGACTTGGCCTTGGTGTCACCGGTCGTGTAGTAGTACTCGGCCAGCCGCTCCAGCGACCAGGTCTGCATGCCGAACCACTGGTTGGACGGCGGGTCGGCGTACACCGGCGCCTCGACGTAGGCCAGGCCGTAGAACGTCGGGGTGCCGGACGGCGGCGCCGAGTAGCTGCCGTTCCAGCTGTTCGTCGCGCCGCCGGCGATCGCGCCCTCGGACGACTGCAGCCACTGGTAGAACTCGAGCTGCCGGTTGAGGCTGGCCTGCCAGTCGGCCTTGGCGGTCGGTGACTTGGGCGCCAGCGCGGTGGTGTTGCTCAGCACGTACGCCGCCATCGGGTTCTGGTATCCGAAGTGGCTGGTGCTCGAGCCGATGCGCCACGCCCAGCCGGCGCTGGTGTCGTATGCGCCGCCCCAGGCGTAGTACCAGGACATCAGGTTGTTGGAGGCGTTCTTGCCGGTGCCGGCCGGGCAGCCGGTGGAGGTGCAGCCCGGCTGCTTGAAGTACTTGTCGTAGAAGGAGTACCGCAGGTAGTCACCCATCTTCGCGGCGTTGGCGACCGCGGTGGAGATCTGCGACTGCTTGCCCTGCGCGGTCGCCCACTGGTTGGCCCAGTACGCGGCCTGCACCGCGCGCGAGTCCGCGTCCGGCGCGTTCGTGTACTTCCACTGCTTGGCGTAGCTGGCGTCCTTGGTGAACAGGTCCAGGTAGCCGTTGGGGCCGCCGTGCTTGAACGTGTCGCAGGACGGCTGCGGCACGGTCTCCCAGGTGGACTCCTGCGGCCCGCGCTGGAACGTGTTGATGTAGGTGACCCGGCTGGTCCCGTCACCGCAGTGCCCGAAGCCGTAGACGTTGTCGACGTCCAGCAGCCAGTGCATGCCGTAGATGTCGTCGGTGCCATACGCGCTCTTCAGCTCCGCGGCCAGCGGGTCGGTGCCGACCGAGACGCCGGTGTCGAGCTGCGAGGGGTACGACGACGGCAGCGGGTGCTCGGCGGCGTAGGTGGCCGGCTTCGACGCGTTGTAGTTGGCGTTTGTGGGCTGGTCGGCGTGCGACGGGATGATGTACTTCTCCATCGTCGTCCACGCCGAGTTGAACGGCGACCAGTTCCCCGTCACCTGGCCGTACTCGGCCTCGAGCCACAGCCAGTAGCTGAACGCCTCGGACGTGGTCTCGTGGCCCTGGTCGGGCGCCTCGTCGATCAGCGTCTCGATCGAGTGGTACGGCACCCCCTCGGGGCTGAAGTAGCCGTTGGCCGAGTTCTTGATGTCGGTGTAGAGCTGGGTGAACCGCGCGTTCGCACTGCCCTGCGCCAGGACGGTCGCGGTGATGCTCGCCGCCGTGTGGCCGGTCGCCGTGGCGCTGAACGTGGCGGTCGTGTTCTCGGCCGCGGCCGAGGTCGCCGCGACGGTCACCGTCTGCGCGGTGTTCCAGTTCGACGTGGTGAACGTCAGCGACGCGGGGGTCGCCGACACCGTGGTGGCACCGGCGCTGCGGGCGATCGCCACCGTGGTGCTCGCCGTCGGCGCCTTGGAGAGCGACACCTTGAACGTGGTGGAGCCGCCGGGCGAGACCGTCACGGCCGTGGGATCGGCGACGACCGCGGGGGTCGACGAGGCGTCCACGAAGACCGGCACGTCGGCGGTCGCGCTCTTCGCGCCCGTCGAGTCGTACGAGATGGCCTGCAGGTGGTACGCCGCCGTCTGCGCGGGGACGCTGGACCAGGTGTACGCGTACGGCGCCGCCGTGTCGGTGTTCAGCAGCAGGCCGTCGTGGTAGAACTCGACCTTGCTGATGGTCCGGCCGCTCGTCGCCGTCGCCGTCGCCGCGATCGGGATCTCGGCGGGCGCGGTGTACCGGGTGTTGGCGGCCGGACTGGTGATGGACACGGTCGGCACGGCGGCCGTCTGGTTGCAGGCCGTTCCGTTGAGGGTGAACGCCGTCGGCACCGGGTTGGCGCTGCCGAACGTGCCGTTGAAGCCGGTGCTGACCGAGGCGCCGGTGCCGAGGTTGCCGTTCCACGCCGCATTGTTGACCGTGACGTGCTGGCCGCTCTGCGAGTAGACGCCGCTCCAGCCCTGCGTCACCCGTTGCGACGAGTCGGGGAAGTCGAACTCCAGGCGCCAGCTGGTCACCGGGTCGCCGGTGTTGGTGATGGCGATGTCGCCGGTGAAGCCGCCGGTCCACTGGCTCTGCACGCGGTACACGACCGTGCACGCGGCGGCGGCCTGCGCCGGCGAGGAGCCGGCGACGACCAGGCCGGCGCCGAGGAGTACCGCCGCCGACGCGGCCAGGCCGCGTCGACAACGGGTTCTCCGGGACAGAAATCTCATCGCTGGTCCTTCCTGGGGGTGGGGAGGGTCATGACGTGGCCGCACAGGAGATCGGCGCGGGGACGGGGTTGCTGCCGGTCCACGAGGCGATGAAGCCGAGCGTGGCGGTGGCGTTCGGTGCCACGGCACCGTTCCAGCCGGCGTCGCGGACGGTGACCGCGGTGCCGCTCTGTCCGCCGGTGCCGCCCCACACCTGGGACAGGGTCTGCCCGGCGGTGAAGGTCCAGCCGACGGTCCAGGACTTGGTCGCCGCGGTGCCGGTGTTCCTGACGGTCACCTCGCCCTGGAAGCCGCCCTGCCAGGACCCGGTGATCCGGTAGGTCGCCGCGCAGCCCGAGGCGGGTGCCGGCGTGGACGGCGAGGGGGACGGCGACGAGACCGACGGGGACGGTGACGGCGAGGAGGTGGACGGGCTCGGCGACGGCGAGGTCGTGCCGCCCAGGCGGTCGGCGTAGAGGATGCCGCGGCCGTTGGTGCCGAGGTAGACGCGGCCGTACACCCGGGGGTCGCCGGCGAGCGCGTCGCCCGCGTTGCCGTACTGGTGCGCGTCGTCGTTGATCCGCACCCAGGAGGCGCCGCCGTCGTCGGAGCGGAACACGCCCGCCACGCCGCCGGCGGTGCCGACCAGGAAGACCGCGGGGTACGCGGCGCCCGGCGCCGCCTTGCCGAAGGCGACGTTGATGCCCGCGGTCACTCCGGCCACCGCCGCGAAGGTGGCGCCCGAGTCGGTGGAGTGCAGCAGCCCGGTCTCGCCGGCCAGCCAGACGTCGCCGGCCTTGCCGGGCACGGCGTGGAAGTTGACCCGGCCGGTCGAGGGCATCGCGGCGGCCGAGGCGGTGAAGGTGACCCCGCCGTCGGTGCTGCGGTAGAACTTGCCCGCCGCGTACCCGTAGAAGGTCTTGGGGTTGACCCGGTCGCTCTCCACCTTCGCGCCGGCAGGCAGGCCCGTCGACAGGGTCCACGAGCTGCCGCGGGTGGTGGAGTAGTGCACCTGGGCGCCGGCCGGCGCCCAGACCACCGCGTTGGCGTCGGCCGAGACGGCCACCGAGCCGCCGCCGGTGACGCCGGCGGGCTCCTGGCCCGCGTACCAGTTCTTGCCGCCGTCGCTGGAGACGCCGATGTGCGGCGCCGCGTCGGCGTTGCCGACCCGCACGAAGACCTGCGGGTTCAGCTCGGCGAAGTCGAGGCTGGTGTTGCTGCCCAGGCTCGGCTGGTCGTGGAAGGTCGCCGGCACCGCGTCGAGGTCGGCGTGGTGGAAGCCGCCGATGTCGCCGAGGGCGCTGACCAGCGGGGCGCCCGACGGCGGGCTGGCCAGGTCGAGGACCGCGGTCTCCTCGAGCCCCTTGGCCATCGGCCGGATGGTGAACGTGGTGTTGCTGTCCCAGTTGGTGAGCTGGGTGGTGGCGTAGACGGTGGCGCCGGTGCCGTAGAGCATCCGGTTGGAGTCGAACGGGTCGATCTCGACGGACTCGTTCATCCAGCCGAGCTTGGGTGTCGCCTCGGGCGGCTGCGGGTTGGTGTTGAAGTCCAGCCAAGGATTCGCCGAGATGTCCATCGTGTAACGCTTGGTCTGGCTCGGGTAGCCGTTCCAGTCCCAGATCCGCGTCCAGGTCGCCCCGCTGTCGGTGCTGCGGAAGAAGATCGCGTCGGGCCACCAGGAGATCTGGGTGGCGACGATCAGCGTCCCGGGCTTCTGCCGGTCGACGGTCAGGCCGGAGTATCCGAAGTAGAGGTCGTCGCCGGCGCTGAGCTTGACCGGGCTGACGTCGGTCCACTCACCCGTCACCGTGTTGTACCGCGCGACCTGGCCCTTGCCCCCGTCGTACGGGCCGCCGGTGTCGCTGGTGGCGATGTACAGGTAGTGGTTGACCGAGTCCAGCACGCCCTTGTGCGCCAGGTAGCCGGTCGGCTGCCCGGCGATGCGGGACCAGGTGACGCCGCCGTCGGTGGAGCGGTAGACCGGGTTCGCCTTGTCGGCGACGCCGACGTAGACGTCGCGGGTCACGTCGTCGAAGGTCACCCAGGTCAGGCCCTGGTTCTGGCTCAGGTAGCCGTTGGTGTCGGCGGGATCCTGCACGTAGTTGCCGGCGTTGGGGAACGCGGTGACCTTCGCCCAGGTGGCGCCGTAGTCGGTGCTGCGCCACAGGCCGTTGCCGCCCTCGGCGGCGAAGAAGACGTGGCTGTTGTCGTGCGGGTCGACGGCCAGCCGCTCGCCCATGCCGCGGCCCGGCATGTTGCCGCCGTTCTTGAACGGCAGGCGGGTGACCTGCCAGCTCGCGCCGCGGTTGGTGGAGCGCAGGATGGCGCCGTTGTTGGGATCCCAGCTGTTCGTGTACATGCCGACGGCCGCGTAGACCCGGTCGGGCGCGACCGGGTCGGTGGCGATGCTGAGCACTCCGTTGTAGCCCCAGTTGTCCTGGCCGGCCCAGTCCAGCAGCGGCACCCAGTTCTGACCGGCCTGATTCCAGCGGTACGCGCCGCCGATGTCGGTGCGCGCGTAGATCAGGTTCTTCTCGGCGCGGTTGAAGATCAGGCCGGGCACGAAGCCGCCGCCGTCGATACGCACGTTCTTCCAGGCGTACGTGTCGGCGGCCGCGACCGCGGCGGCACCGGCGGCCGGAGGACGGCCGGCCGCCTGCGCCACGAAGGTCGTCGCACCGACCAGCAGTGCGGCGACCGCCAGGGTGATGTATGGGCGTCGCAAAGGGATTCCTCTCCGAGCACGTCACGGCGCCGGGGGAAGCGCCATCGACGGACGTCTCTCATGGGAGCGCTCCCATGAATGTGGCCCGCCGTCATTTGGTTGTCAAGAGCTCGAAACATTTCGATGTCACGAGAAGGTTTCCTGCGTGTTGACACAACTGAACCGAGTAGGTAGAAAGACGCCTGTCAATCCATCGTGGGAGCGCTCCCGAACCGATGGAGGACCGGGACGGCGCCGTCACCCCCCGCCGACCCACCCGCGCGACTCCGCACCCGCCATCGGCGTGACCGTCACTCACCCGCAACGACCGGCGCCGCGTGCGCCGCCCGAGGAGGACACCCGTGAGACGACGCAGACTGTTCGGCGGCCTGGCCGCCCTGGTGGTCGCGGTGACCGGCGTGGTCGCCGTCGCGGCGCAGCCGGCGCAGGCCGCCGCCGGCTTCACCGTCAGCGGCAGCCGCATCCTGGAGGCCAACGGCAACAACTTCGTGATGCGCGGGGTGAACCACGCGCACACCTGGTACCAGGACCGCACACCCCAGGCGCTGGCCGACATCAAGGCGCTCGGCGCCAACACGGTCCGCATCGTGCTCGGCAGCGGACAGCGCTGGGGACCGGACAACGCCGCGAACGTGTCCGCCGTGATCACCCAGTGCAAGGCGAACCGGCTGATCTGCGTGCTGGAGGCGCACGACACCACCGGGTACGGCGAGCAGAGCGGCGCCGCGACCCTCGCCCAGGCGGTCGACTACTGGATCAGCATCAAGAGCGCGCTCGCCGGGCAGGAGCGCTACGTCATCCTGAACATCGGCAACGAGCCGTACGGCAACACCAACGCGGCGGCGTGGGTCGCGGACACCAAGAACGCGATCACCCGGCTGCGTGCCGCCGGCTTCGAGCACTCGATCATGGTGGACGCGCCGAACTGGGGCCAGGACTGGCAATTCACGATGCGCGACAACGCCGCCTCGGTCTTCGCCACCGATCCGCAGCGCAACACGATCTTCTCGATCCACATGTACGGCGTCTTCGACACCGCCGCGGAGATCAACGACTACCTGGGCCGGTTCATCACGGCCGGGCTGCCGATCGTGGTCGGCGAGTTCGGCCACAACCACTCCGACGGCGACCCCGACGAGGACACCATCCTGGCCACCGCACAGTCGCGGGGCATCGGCTACCTCGGCTGGTCCTGGAGCGGCAACGGCGGCGGCGTCGAGTACCTGGACCTGGTCACGAACTTCTCCGCGAGCGCGCTGACCTCCTGGGGCCAGCGGCTGTTCAACGGCGCCAACGGCATCAAGGCGACCTCCCGCGAGGCGACCGTGTACGGCGGCACCCAGCCCACCACCCCGCCGACCACTCCCCCGACTTCGCCTCCGACCTCACCGCCCACCTCACCGCCGACCTCGCCGCCCGCCGGCCGGACCTGCACGGCCACCTACGCGGTGACCGGCTCCTGGGGCAGCGGCTTCCAGGGCGCGGTGACCGTCACCGCCGGCGGCACGGCGATCACCTCGTGGACCGTGACCTGGACCTGGCCCAGCGGCCAGCAGTTCACCAACACCTGGAACGCCTCGGTCACGTCGTCCGGCTCGGCCATCACGGCCCGCAACATGCCGTACAACGGCTCGGTGCCGGCCCGTGGCAGCACCAGCTGGGGCTTCACCGCCGGCTCGACCGGCACCAACACCGCGCCGACCCCGGCCTGCGCGGCCGCCTGACCCCGTCACCCGCCCCTGCGGCCCGGCCCGTCCCCCCGGGCCGGGCCGCAACCCGTCCGCTCCCGTGACCACACCGGTCACGCACCCGGTCGCCGCGAATCTGGGAACCTGCCCACCCTCAGGAGCATCGTGACCACCACACACGCGCCGGCCTACGCGGACCGCCTGGCCGAGGAGCTGCTGAACCTCGAGAACGGCGACCTGCCGTCCCACCCGCCGGACGTGGCCGCGGCGCAGCGCGTCGAGCGGGAGGCCACCCTCCTCGACCGCGCCGACCTCGTGCTGCGGGCCCGGCTCGTCGGCGCCACCGCCATGCTGCGCGACGGCGAGACGGTGGCCGGTGGGCGCATCGTGCACCAGGTACACCGCGAGGCCGCCGGGCTGGGCGACGACTATCTGCTGGCCCGCTGCCACCGCGCGATGTCGATCTTCTTCCGCCAGCTCGGCGACAACGCCACCGGGCTGGAACACGCCGTGCAGTGCATGTCGCACACCTCCGAGGACGTGCCGTCGCCGCTGCGTGCCCGGCACCTGATGTGCCTGGCCGTGCTGCTCGACGAGACGGGCTCGCAGGAGGAGGCCGTGCGCGTCTTCGAGGAGGCGCTGGTCATCGCGGCCGCCAACCGCGACGGGCGGCTGGCGATCAAGCTGCTCAACAACATCGCCTACTCCGCGTACGAGCGAGGCGACCTGCAGGCCGCGGAGGACATCGAGCAGCAGCTGTGGGCGACCTCCGAGAGCACCGGAGAGCCGCTGACCGGCACCGTCCTGGACACCCTCGCCCGGCTGGCCATGCTCGCCGGCCGGCACGCCGACGTGGAGGCCATCCTCGCGCCCGTCCTCGCCGACGACGCACCGCCGCAGCTGCTCGACGACGGCGGCGACACGATCGAGGAGGCCCTGCTCACCGCCGCCGAGGCCCAGCGCGAACTCGGCGACATCGCCCGCGCCCAGGAACTGCTGGACCGGGCCCTTCTGCTGTGCGCCGAGCACGACCTGGCCGGCCAGCAGGCCCGGGCCCGCGAGCAGCAGGCCCTCGTGTACGCCGCCGCCGGGCGCTACCAGGAGGCGTTCGAGGAGTACCGCCGCTTCCACGCCGAGACGCAGGTGCTCACCTCCGCGGAGCAGGACGCACGCTCCCGGGCGCTCCAGGCGGTGTACGAGGCCGAGCAGGCGCGCCGGGCCACCGACGAGTTCCGCGAGCTGGCGCACCGCGACGCGCTCACCGGCCTCCACAACCGGCGCCACGTCGACGAGGAGCTGCCGGCGGCGCTCGAGGCGGTCGCCACGGCCGGGCCGGTCTCGGTCGCGCTGATCGACCTGGACCACTTCAAGCGGATCAACGACACGCTGTCGCACGCGACCGGTGACGTGGTGCTGCGGCGCTTCGCCGGCCTGCTCACCGATGCCGCGCCCGGCGACGCCGTGGTCGCCCGGCTCGGCGGCGAGGAGTTCGTCGTCGTGCTGCCCGGGGCGGACGAGGCCGCGGCCTGGATCGCCGCGGAGCGAATCCGCATGGCCGTCGCCGGGCACGACTGGACGCCGGTCACCCGCGAGCTGCCGGTGACGTGCAGCATCGGCATCACGACCGTCACCGGACCCGGCCCGACCGCCGGCGCGGTGCTGGCCGCGGCCGACCGCAACCTCTACGCCGCCAAGCGCAGCGGCCGCGACCGGGTCTGCGGCGACCGGGTCAGCCGGCCGTGAACACCCCCGTGACCTGTGCGTCCCGGCCGCCCGCGGTGGCCTCGGCGGAGTAGGTGTCGCCCGCCGCGGAGCGCCGGCCCGGTGCGTGGTTGAACTGCACCGCGAAGGTGTAGCGCCCCGGCGCGAGCACCGCGCCCTTGACCAGGGTGAAGCGGAACACCAGAAGGTCGTCCTTGCGGCTGCTGGTGGCGGTCAGCAGGTTGCCCGCCACCGTGCTGAACCGGCCGGCCTCGGCCAGGCCCGGCGTCATCGCCACGTTGACCGTGACCTCCAGCGCGGTCAGGGTCCTGGTGTTCTCGATCACCACGGTGCCCTGCGCCCAGTAGTCGGTGGTGTTCGGATCGACGGTGCCCGCCGAGGACAGGAAGCCGTCCCGGCCGGGCTGGGCCGGCGGCGGCTTCTTCGTCTTCGTGGCGGTGCCGCTGCTCGTCGACGCCCGCGGGGGCGCCGCCGGCGTCGTGGCCGGCGCCGGACCGGTCGGCGCGACGGGCGTCGGGGCGGCCACCGGCGCGCCGTCCGGCCCGCCTCCGTCGGCGAGGCGCACGCCGGCGATGCCCAGCATGAGCACCACCGCCACCGCGAGCGCCGCGGCCGCCGGCCGCAGCAGGGCGACGAGGCGGTCCCTCAGGGCGGGTTCCCGCTCCGCGCGGCCGCGGGCGATCCGGTCCAGCATCGCCCCGCGGTCCGGCCGGTGCCGTTCCGCCTCCTCGCGCAGCACGAAGCGGAGGTCGTGCTCGTCAAGCCGTCGCACTCAGTCCTCCCGTCGTCACTGGCAGTTGCTTCAGGTACTCGCTCAGCTGGGCCGCGCCCCGCGAGGTCAGGCTCTTCACCGCGCCGACGGAGATGCCGAGGATCTCGGCGACCTCCCGCTCCGGCACGTCGAACGCGTACCGCAGCACCACGCACTCGCGGCGGCGCAGCGGCAGGTGGCGCAGGGCCGCCCGGACGTCGAGGACCGCGGGCGTGTCGGGCTCGGCCCGGTCACGGCGCAGCAGGCCGAGGCCGAGCAGGCCCAGCCGCTCCCGGGTCTGCCGCTTGATCCACTGGCGGGCCAGGTTGGCCAGGATGCCGCGGGCGTACGCGATCGGGCTGTCGGCGGCCTCGACCCGCTCCCAGTGCCGCCACACCTCCAGGAACGCGTCCGCCGCCAGGTCGTCGGCCACGCCGGAGTCGCCCGTGACCAGATAGGCGAGCCGCGACAGGTCCGCGTGGTGCTGCTCGAAGAACCGCCGGAAGGCGCGCTCGTGATCGGTGTCCCTCACACGGTCCTTCCTGTCGTACGGGTGGAGACCGGCTACCCCGGCTGTCGGGGATAACGGAACCGGAGCAGCCGGGGTTCATTTGTGGTTGGGGGACGGCGGCCAGGTACCCGCGGGGAGGCCGGTTGAGGTCCTGATGGAACGGCCTCCCCGCGGATCACTTGCCCCCTCAGTTGCCCGTGTGGCCGGAAAGGTTGCCAGCCGGGCGAAGAAAATCTCCGGGTCACTCCGGGCGGCGCAGGACCGCCACTCCCCCGGGCTCGAGCAGCGCCGCCGAGCCGTGCAGCGGCTCGCCGTCCAGGCCGGCCAGCTCGACCGGCCCGGCCGTGCGGTTGATCAGGAACCAGAAGTCACCACGGACCGCGAGCTCCACCCGGCCGCGCAGCGCGACCGGGAGCTCGCTGCCGATCCCGGCGCGGACCAACAGCTCGCCGAGCACCGGCGCCAGGCCGTCCGGCCCGAGCCGGGTCGAGACGTACGCGGCCGAGCCCGCACCGGCCGGCCGGCGGGTGATGGCCGGGCCACCGTCGGAGTACGAGGCCAGCACCTCGACGTCCGCGCCGGTGACCGTGAGCCGGTCGGTCCAGAGGGTGCCGGTCAGGCCGTTGTCGAGCTCGGCCCGCTCGTCGTCGGGCAGCGGCGCGAACTCCTCGACGCGGATGCCGAGCAGCTCGCGCAGCGGCCCCGGGTAGCCGTCGAGCCAGACGTGGTCGTGCTCGTCGACGATGCCGGAGAAGTAGGTGGTCACCAGGTGCCCGCCGCCGTGCGCGTACGCCCGCAGCCGGTCGGCGAGCGCGGCCGGGACGACGTGCAGCACCGGCGCGACCACCAGGTCGTAACCGGACAGGTCGGCCGCGACGGGCACCACGTCCGCGCGTACGCCCAGGTCGAGGAAGGCCGAGTACCAGTCGAGGGCCTCCTGGCGGTAGCGCAGCCGGTCGGTCGGGTGCGAGTCCTGCTCGCTGGCCCACCACGACGTCCAGTCGAAGACGATCGCCGCCCGGGCCGGGCGCCGCGCCGTACCCGAGACCGGGGCCAGCCGCCGCAGCGTGTCGCCGAGCGCGACCACCGACCGGAACACCTCTGTGTCGCGCCCGGCGTGCGGCAGCATCGCCGAGTGGTACTTCTCGGCGCCGGCCGCGGACTGGCGCCACTGGAAGAAGCAGACCGCGTCCGCGCCGTGCGCCACGTGGGTCAGCGAGTCGCGGGCCAGCTCGCCGGGCTTCTTCGCCACGTTGACCGGCTGCCAGTTCACCGCGCCGGTGGAGTGCTCCATCAGGAACCACGGCCGTCCGCCGGCGAGGTGGCCGGTGAGGTTGGCCGAGAAGGAGAGCTCGTCGAGGGCCCGCGGGCCGCGCCGCACGTAGTGGTCGTTGGAGACGAAGTCGATCTCGGCCGCCCAGTCCGCGTAGTCCATCGCCTTCTGGTCGCCCATGACCATGAAGTTGGTGGTGGCCGGCACGTCCGGGGTGAGCTCGCGCAGCACCGCCCGCTCGGCGCGCAGGTAGTCCTTGAGCGCGTCGGAGGAGAAGCGCTTGAAGTCGAGCTGCTGGGTCGGGTTGGGGTGTGTCGCCGCCTGCCGGGGCGGCAGGATCTGCTGCCAGTCGCCGTAGTGCTGCGACCAGAACGCGGTGCCCCAGGCCGCGTTCAGCGCGGCCAGGTCGCCGTAGCGGGCCCTGAGCCAGACGCGGAACGCGGCGGCGGCGTCCTCGGAGTAGTCGTAGACGTTGTGGCAGCCCAGCTCGTTGGAGATGTGCCACGCGGTCAGCGCCGGGTGCTCGCGGTAGCGCCCGGCCATCGTGCGTACCAGGCGCAGCGCGTGCGCGCGGAAGACCGGCGAGGTCGGCCGCCAGTGCTGGCGGCCGCCCGGCCACACGGTCGCGCCGTGCCGGTCGACGGGCAGGATCTCGGGGTGCTTCGCAGTCAGCCACGGCGGCGGGGACGCCGTCGCCGTGGCCAGGTCGACCGCGATGCCGCCCGCGTGCAGCATATCCATCACCTCGTCGAGCCAGCCGAAGTCGTGCTCGCCCTCGGCCGGCTCCAGGAGCGCCCACGAGAAGATCGCGAGCGAGACGACGGTGACCCCGGCGGCCCGCATGGCCGCCACGTCGTCGTCCCAGGTGGAGCGCGGCCACTGCTCCGGGTTGTAGTCCGCGCCGTACTCCAGCCGGGGCGCGGCCGCGGGGTCGGTCCGGCGCAGCCAGCGGTGTGGTGTGGGGCTCACTTGACGGTGAAGCCCTGCTCGGTGCCGTACTTGGCGGACTGGTCCTGCCACGCCTTGAGGCCGTCGGCGAGGGTCGTCGGCGACACGTACGCCTTGCCGACGGTGTCGTTGAAGACGCTGTTGGCGTACACCTGGAACGGCAGGTACGTCCAGCCTGGCACCACCGCCTGCGCGGACTGGGCGAAGATCTCGTTGGCCTTCTGGCCGCCGAAGTACTCGAACTCGTCGCCGAGGAACGCCGGGGACGTCAGCTGCGCGGTGGTCGCCGGGAACGCGCCGTTGTCGACCCGGATCTGCACGCCGTCACCGACGGCGGCGTACTTGAGGAAGGCGTACGCCAGGGTCTTGTCGGCGGCCTTCTCCGGGATGGCGAGTGAGCTGCCGCCGTTCTCCGCGCTCGCCTTGGCGCCGGCCTGCCACTGCGGCAGCGGTGCGACCCGCCACTTGCCCGCGCCGCTCGGCGCGCTCGAGGTGAAGTTCGCCGGCATCCAGGCGCCCGTGGGCAGGGTGGCGATCGAGCCGTTGCTGATGCCCTGGAACCACTGGTCGCTCCAGCCCGCGATCGGCGCCAGCAGCTTCTCGCTGATCAGCGTCTGCCAGACGTTCACGAACTCGGTCGCGCCCGGGTCCGAGAAGTCGATCGTGACGTTGGTGCCGTCGACCTTGTACGGCTTGCCGCCGGCCTGCCAGATCATGCTGGTGGTGAAGCCGGCGTCGCCGGTGTCGCTGGTGATGTACGCCTTCGGGTCGGCCCGGTGCAGCTTGCGGGCGGCGTCCAGGTACTCGGCCCAGGTCGCCGGCACCGCGATGCCGTGCTTGTCGAAGACCTCCTTGTTGTAGAACAGCGCCATCGGGCCGGAGTCCATCGGCAGGCCGAAGATGCCGTCGCCGCTGTGCACCGAGGTCCACGGGCCGGGGGTGAACGTGTCCTTGAGCGACCCGGCCGAGAACCTGCCCAGGTCGGTGACCGACTTGGCGAGCGCGAACTGCGGCAGCGCGTAGTACTCGAGCTGGGCGACGTCGGGGACGCCCGAGCCGGCCGCGATCGCGTTCTGGAGCGCGGTGTACTGGTCGTTGCCCGTACCGGCGTTGACGAGGTTGATTTTGACCTTGGGGTTGGCCTGCTGGAACTTCTCGACGACCTGCTTGAGCGTGGGCTCCCAGGCCCACACCGTCAGGGTGCCGCCCTTCTCCAGGGCGGCCTGCACGTCGGCGTCGGAGACCGCGCCGGAAGTGCCGCCGTCGGCCTTGTCGTCGTCGCCGCAGGCGGAGAGGGCCAGGACGGTCGCTGCGGCCGCGGCTGCCGCTATCAGGCGCCGCCGGGTGAGAGTGGGCATCGGGGGGTCCCTTCTATTGCTTGACGCTGCCGGCGGCGAGGCCGGACTGCCAGTACCGCTGTAGCAGCAGGAACGCGGCGAGCAGCGGGAGGATCGTCAGGAGCGATCCGGTGATGACGAGGTGGAAGACGGCGGTGCCGCCAGCGGTGGTGGCCTGCCCGTTCCAGGCGTTGAGCCCGACGGTGAGCGGGTACCAGTCCGGGTCCTTCAGCATGATCAGCGGAAGGAAGTAGTTGTTCCAGGTCGCGACCATGCTGAAGAGCAGGACCGTGACGATGCCCGGCGCGAGCATCGGCACGCAGATGGTGAAGAAGGTTCGCGCCTCGCTCGCCCCGTCGACCCGCGCGGCCTCGATGATCTCGTCCGGGATCGCCTCGGCCGCGAAGGTCCACATCAGGTAGAGCCCGAACGGCGTGATCAGCGACGGGATGATGACCGACCACGGCGTGTTGGTCAGGCCCAGCCGGCTGAACATCAGGAACGTCGGCACGGCGAGCGCGGTGCCGGGCACGGCGACCGCGCCGATGACGGTGACGAAGACCGCGCGGCGGCCGGGGAAGTCGAACTTGGCCAGCCCGTAGCCGGCGAGCACGGCGAGGAACGTCGCGCCGCCGGCGCCGGCCACCACGTACAGCACGGTGTTGCCGAGCCAGCGCAGGAAGATGCCGTCGTCGTAGGTGAGCGTCAGGCGGATGTTCTCCCAGAGCGCGAAGCGCCCGTCGTCGAACCAGAGGCCGAACGAGGTGAACAGCCCGTCCTGGGTCTTCGTGGCGTTGATGACCAGCCAGGCCAGCGGGATCAGGCTGTAGATCAGCACGATCCCGGTGAGCGCGGTCAGCACCGGGCTGCGGCGGCGCCGGGTCACCGCTCAGCGCTCCTTCGCGCCGCGCAGCTGCACGGCGTACGCGATGACCATGGTGATGACGCCCATCAGGATGGCCACGGTGGCGGAGTAGTTGTACTGCTGCCCCGAGAAGGAGAGCGAGTACGCGTACAGGTTCGGGGTGAAGTAGGTGGTGATCGCGTTCGGCGCCAGGCTCTGGAGGATGCTCGGCTCGTTGAAGAGCTGGAAGCTGCCGATCACCGAGAAGATGGTGGCGACGACCAGGGCGCCCCGGATGGCCGGCAGCTTGATCGCCCGGATGATCCGGAACTCGCCGGCGCCGTCGATCTCGGCCTGTTCGTAGAGCGTGCCCGGCACCGTGCGCAGCGCCGAGTAGAAGATCAGCATGTTGTAGCCGACGAACTCCCAGGTCACGATGTTGGCGATGGACGCGAGCACCCAGCTCGGCTCCAGCGGGTCCGGCAGGCTCGTGCCGAGGGCCTCGTTGATGTTGCCGATCAGGCCGAAGCGGGAGCCGTACATGAAGCCCCACATCATGGTCGCGACGACCGCCGGCACCGCGTACGGCAGGAAGATCGAGACCCGGAAGAAGTCCCGGCCGTAGAGCCGGCCGCTGTCGATCGCGAGCGCGACGAGCAGGGCGAGGAACAGCATGACCGGCACCTGCACGACCAGGAAGAGCGAGACCCGGCCGAGCGCGGACCAGAAGTTGGGGTCGGCGAGCGCCTGCCGGTAGTTGTCCAGGCCGACGAACGAGTTGCCCCCGATCAGCCGGTTCCGGAACAGGCTGAGATAGATCGCGTACGCGATGGGCGCGAGGAAGACCAGCGCGAAGACGACAATGAACGGCGCGACGAACTGCCAGCCCGCCCAGGACCGCCGCCGCTTCGCGTCCACGGTGTCACCCCTCCGCCCTCGTCGATGTTTGCGTAAACATCACGCACCGTACGGGTATGTTTGCGCTAACATCGAGGCCGATGGTTTCACCGCGATTGCGGATCGTCAAGAAGGAGTTGCCGCCGATGACGGCAGGCCGGACCCGGCGCACCGGGCGGGCGGTATCCATGGCCGACGTGGCCCGGCTCGCCGGCGTCTCCGCACAGACGGTGTCCCGCGTCTCCACCGGACACCCGGGCGTCGTCGAATCGACCCGCCGCCAGGTGCTCGCCGCGATGCAGGAGCTGGGCTACCGCCCCAACAGCGCGGCCCGCGCCCTCAAGCTGGGCGAGTTCCGCACCATCGGCGTCATCCTCTTCACGCTCGCCACCACCGGCAACAGCCGCACGGTCGAGGCGATCGCCGGCTACGCGGCGCAGGAGGGCTACGCGATCACGCTGATCCCGGTGGCCGTGCCCACCCAGGACGGCGTCCTCGGCGCCTTCACCCGCCTCGGCGAACTGGCCGTCGACGGCGTCATCGTGATCATGGAAGTGCACCTGCTCGACGCGGCGAACCTGACCCTGCCCCCGGGCGTACAGGTGGTCGTCGTCGACTCCGACGCCGGCGACCGCTACCCCGTCGTCGACACCGACCAGGCCGACGGCGCACGCCAGGCCGTCCAGCACCTGCTCGACCTCGGCCACGAGACGGTCTGGCACGTGACCGGCCCGGCCGAGTCGTTCGCCGCCGAACGCCGCACCCAGGCATGGCGCCGGACCCTGCTGGAATCGGGCCGCCCGGTGCCACCGGTGCACCGCGGCGACTGGTCCGCGGACTCCGGCTACCGCGCCGGCCTGGCCCTGGCCGCGGAGCCCGGATGCACGGCGATCTTCGCCGCCAACGACCAGATGGCGCTCGGGGTGCTGCGGGCCCTGCACGAACACGGCCGCGCCGTACCCGGCGACGTCAGCATCGTCGGCTTCGACGACATCCCGGACTCGTCGTCGTTCATCCCGCCGCTCACCACGGTGCACCAGGACTTCGCGGAGGTCGGCCGCCGCTGCGTGCAGGGCCTGCTGCGCCAGATCCGCGACGAGCCGGAGGGCCCGGGCACGCTCCTGGTGCCGACCCGCCTGGTGCGGCGCGACAGCACCGCTCCCCCGCCGTCGCGCTGATCGTCCGCTAGGGTGGCGGCATGGGTTGCTGCGCTGCCATGCAGATCCGCGACGCCGCATAGCGGCGGTATCGCGGTCGCTTCCTGACTCGCTGAGGTGGGCTTGAGCCGCCCGCGCCGGCGGTCATCGCGACGCCCGGCGTGACGCCGGGCCTACCGCCGGATCGGTGTCCCGCCGGCAGCCACCCACCTCCGCACGTGTGCTGCCGGATCGTCCTACGTGATCCGGAAGGCAAGTCCGTGTCTCAGCGTCTCCATCGTGGCTCCGAACCCGCCCTGCTCATGCTGATCGTCGGGCTGCCCGGCGCCGGGAAGACCACCCGGGCCGAGGAGCTCGCCGCGGCGCACCGCGCGCTACGGCTGACCCCCGACGAGTGGATGATCTCCCTCTTCGACGGGTCGCAGCCCGACGGCAAACGCGACCTCCTGGAGGGACGCCTCATCGCGCTGGCGCTGCAAACGCTGCGACTGGGCACCAGCGTCGTGCTCGACTTCGGGCTCTGGAGCCGCGACGAGCGCTCGGCGCTGCGCTGGCTGGCGACCGCGGCCGGTGCCTCCTGCCAGGTGATCTACCTGCCCGTCGACCGGGACGTCCAGCGCGCCCGGATCGCACACCGCCAGGCAACCGCCCCGCACACGACGTTCCCGATGACCGACGCCGACATCGACGAGTGGCGAACCCAGTTCGAGGCACCCGACGCGGCCGAGCTGACCGCCGCCGGCCCGCTCCCCGCCCCACCACCGGGCTGGCCCGACTGGCCGGCCTGGGCCGCCGCCCGCTGGCCCTCTCTCGACCCGGCACGGCCGTCCAGGTAGGCGCATCATCACGCGGAACCGAAAGACCGGCGTCGTCCGGGGTCAACGGTCAGATTGTGACCGCAATGGAGCGGAGGATGAGCGCATGACATCGACGTGGAAGATTGAACTCATCCCCGTGCCGGTCACCGACATCGACCGGGCCAAGGCGTTCTACGAGCGGATCGGCTTCGACGCCGACCACGACCACCAGGTGCACGAGGGCCTGCGGTTCGTGCAGCTCACGCCGCCCGGTTCGGCCTGCTCGATCGTGATCGGCGCCGGCATCACCGAGAAGGAGCCGGGCACCCAGGAGATCCAGGTGGTGGTCCCCGACGCCCATGCCGCCCGGAAGCAGCTGCTGGAGGCCGGCGTGGAGGCCGGCGAGGTCGACGTGCAGCAGTGGGGGAACTTCGTCCACTTCCGCGACCCGGACGGCAACAGCTGGTCGCTCCAGGCGATCGAGTCCCGGCCCAACGGCTGACCGACACGCGCCGCGGTCAATGGGCGGACGGCGACCCCGCCGGACCAGCGGGCCGCCGGACCAGCGGGCCGCCGGACCAGCGCGCCGCCGGACCAGCGCGCCGCCGGACCGCGGGGCCAGCCGAGCCAGAGGGCCAGCCGAGCCAGCCGGGCCTGGACGGTGTCGTCCACGCCTCAGGTTCGGAGCACCGTCCGTAGGCGCCTCGCCTCCTTGGCCAGCCTCGTGCCGCCCGGCTTGGCGGCCGCCTCCGCGAGCCGCTCGATCTCGCCGCGGGCGCCGGTCTCGGTGGCGACCCGGGTGGCCAGCTCCAGCAGGTCGGGCAGCCCGCGCGGCGCCCTGGGCAGCAGCAGCGGAAGGGCCGCGGCGATCGTCTCCCACACGGAGCCGGAGGCGCCCGCGGCGTGCGCGTCGGCCAGGGCGAGCACGACCCGGTTCAGCTTGACGGTGCCGTCGCCGCACAGGTCACCCAGGTCCGCACCGAGCGCGGCCGCGAACGGTTCGTCCCGGGCGGCCAGGATCAGGAACGCGTCGACGGCCGCCGCCCGGTCGGATCGGTGCCCGGCGCCGCACAGGTAGGCCAGCGCGAGGGTCATCGCCGGCCCGATCGGGCCCGAGGCCTCGGCGAGCTGCGGGAACGAGCTTCCGCCGCTGAGACCCTTCTCGTCCGCGAGGGTGGCGAAGCCGAGCAGCGCCCGCGCCGCGACGACCTCCCGGTGGTGCGGCAGCGCCATGGTCAGGACGTCCAGGTCGGGGACGAGGTCGTTCCGGAAGTAGTCCGTTCCGGACCGGTGATCCAGCCGGACCAGCCGCTTCTCCAGGTACAGCCCGCCGTCGCGCACCGGCTCGAGGTTGGCGACGACCCGCCGTGCCACGGATGGCGGGCGGTAGCCGGAGACTTTCCTGCCGTCGGCCCGTTGCTCGAAACGGGTGCTGACCGGGTCCGGCAGGCCACCCGTTGTCAGCCACCGCGCGAACTCCCGGCCGGCGGGCGTGGTCAGCTCTCCCGCGCGCCTGGTCACCTCGGCGTCGCGGTCGCGGGGCACCCGCAGCAGGGCCTGTTCGAGGTCCAGCTGCCACGGCTGCCAACCCTGCGCCTCGGCCAGCCGCAGCCGTTGCAGCAGCACCTCGGCGGGAAGCCCGCCGTTGACGTACGCCGGCGTGGCGACCAGCATCGGCACCGGGGCCTTCGCCACCTGGACCGAGATCTCGGCGATGCGCAGCGACAGGATCCCGTCGGGCGTGGCGGCCAGCGCCGAGTCGTCGCCCTGATGCGCCGCGCGGACGCCGGCGATCATGCGGAGCAGGCCGCCGCCGTGCCGGTCCGGCGCGATGACGGCGCGGATCGCGTCGCCCAGCAGGCCGATCCGCTGCCAGTGTCCCCAGTGGTGCTCGGTGAAGTGGTGCGGGTGACCGTCGAGCACCGGCTCCAGCGCGGCGGCGAGCTGGGCGGTCTCGCCCGCGGCCCGGCGGGCCACGAGGCCGGCCAGCACCCGCTCCCAGCGGACGGCGGACTGGCCGTGCAGGAGCGCGACCACCTCCTCGGCCAGTTCGGCGGCGTCGGCGATCGGCGTCGGCATCTCGGCGGGCGGCGGCGGCAACGCCGGCGTCGTGGCGGCCACCGGACTCGTTTCGGCCGCGGCGCCGCCGAACGTCGCCGCCGCGCCGGCGCGCAGATCGCCGGCAGAGCTGCCGAACGTCGCCGCCGCGCCGGCGCGCAGATCGCCGGCAGAGCTGCCGAACGTCGCCGCCGAGCTGGCGCGCGGGTCGCCGGCGGAGCTGCCGAGCGTCGCCGCGGCGCGGGCGCGCAGGTCGCCGCCGAGGGCGGTGGCCGCTTCGGCCAGCCGCGCGCGGGTGTCCGCGGGAAGCCCCGCGCACCGCCGGTCGACAAGCGTCAGCGCGCGCTCCTGGATGTCGAGCGCGGGATGGGCGAAGGCCTCGGCGACCGTCTCGAGCACCTCGCCGGCGCGCTCCGGCTCGCGGCGAACGGCCCGGTCCAGCAGGGCGAGCTGCGCCTTCACCACGTTCTTCTCCTTGCGCAGGAGCGTGGGCGGGCTCGCGGGAAGCAACGTGTCGAGCTCCAGCCGGCCGGCGTCGCCGACGGCGCGCAGGGCGCGCTGGGCGAGGGCGGCGACCGTCGACGGGGCATCCGGGAGGAGCCGGGCGTACTCGGGAGCGAACGCGGCGAGCTCGTCGACGGTGAGCGCCAGCGCGTCGTGCAGCAGCACGAACGGGCGAAGGTGGTGTGGACGGTCGCCGCGGACGAGGCGATCGACGGTGGCGGCGGCGATCCGTCCGCGGTCGAGCCGGCCCTCGGCGACGAGTTGGGCCACGGCCGCGGGAAACAGCGGCGTGTTGCACCAGCCGACGCCCATCCGGTAGTAGCCCGTGTTGAGGACGCTGCCGAGCCCGTCGATGTCGAACACCGACGGCAGCAGCGCGTCGAGGAACGGTTGCGCGCGCATCCGGTCGGTGTACTGCTCCGGGTGGTCGCGGTCCCGGACGTCGCTGAGCTCGTTGAGCCAGCCGCGCAGCACGGCCTCGGTGGGCGATGGGATGACACCCGCCGCACGCAGCACCGCGGACACGAACGACCAGACGCCTCCCCACAGGGCCTGCGTCCGCAGGCCCTCGGCCAGCCGCAGGCCGAGGTCGCCCAGCCAGGGCAGCTCGCGGTCGCGCGCTATCCGCAGGAACGCGTCGACCGGGATCTCGTGCCACCGCTCGCGCAGGTCACGCCGGCAGAGCAGCGCGGCGGCCCGGGCCGGAGACGGCATGCACCCGATCACGGCGAGTGCGTAGCCGCCCGCCGGGTCGATGCCGTGCGTCCACCAGTCGTCGGCCCGCGTCGCCCTGATCCGGGCCTCCACCCGGGCCGCCGACGCCAGGCGCTCCTGCTCGGTCGCCGCCAGGAGCAGGGCGGTCACCTCGGCGTGCTCGGCCTTCTGCATGTGCCGGTCGAGCGGTTCCCAGTCGAGGCTCACGCCGTCACCTCCGCGCCGGCGCGGACCAGGCGGACCGCGAGCGCGTGCTTGCACGGCCCGCGCTGCCCCCGGTGTCCCGCCCACCACGGGCAGGTGCAGGAGAGGACGCCGTCGACGTGGCGGACCTGGTAGGTGGCGGCGACGCCGCGGACGGCCGCGACGTCTCCGGTGACGCTCACCGCGCCGGCCTCGACCAGCGCCCGGGCGCCGGCTAGCCGGGGGTTCATCGTCGCCACGGCATCGGCGGAGTAGGGCAGGGTGCGGTGGAAGTAGCCCGCCTCGGCCACGTCGAAGCCGACCCGCCCCGCCGTGCCCAGCGCGGTCAGCGCGGCGCGGACCCGCGCGGAATCGAGGCCCGCCGCGGCCGCGAGCGCGTCCACGTCGATCGTCGGATCCCACGACAGCAGGGCGCTGATCAGGTCGGCGTCGTCGAGGACCTCGTCGCTCGACAGCGCCTCGAGCACCGCGCCCTCGCCGGAGAAGCCCCGGTGCGGCTCGGGCGAGAGCGTCAGCGACAGCCGCAGGGCCGGCAGGCCGAGCTCCCATGTGCTGGCCACCGGGCCGCTGCCGGCGGCGACCGGCGGGCCGTAGACCCGCAGCGCGGTGGCGTGGCGCAGCAGCGGCCGCAGCGCGACCAGCCGCCCCGCGCCGGGCAGGCAGACGGCGCCGGGCACGGGCCGGGACGTGATGCGCAGCGAGCGCCCGGCCGGCACGGCCCACAGCACCGAGCCGTCGGTGGCCGGCAGCCCGTTGAGCAGGGCTCGCGCCTCGGCGATGCCGAGCTCGGCGCGCGGGTCGAAGCGGGAGGTCAGCACCTGCGCCTCGGCGAAGCCGCGCAGCCAGCGCGACGGCAGCGGCACCTTGCGCTCGACGAGCGGGCCGTCGAACGTCGTGACGGTGAGGTCGTCCGGCCCGACCGCCAGGTGCAGCGGGTCGGCGCGGCCGACGCGGCCGAGCGCGCGGCGCAGCGGCAGGTTGACGTCGACGTTCGTGGTGCCGTGGGCGAGGATCTCCCCGTCGAGGCCGGCGGGCAGCACGTCGAGGCGGGCGTAGACGCCGCAGCAGCCCGAGAACGACTCGAACCGCAGCCGGTCGGAGCCCGCGGTCACGACCGGGTCGAGGCTCGCCGGGCTCACCGGCCGGAAGTAGCGGGTGCGGGCGACCTCGGCGACCGCCAGCAGGCCGGCCGCCGCGGCGCCGGTGTCGGTCAGGAACCCGGTGAAGAACCGGGGATGCGCCGCCGGACCGCCGGAGGTCTGTAGGCAGAGGCCGTCTGCCAGTGCCGAGGAGCCGAGATACGCGTAAGCCGCCGAAACCATGCGGCAGAACATAGAGACGGGGTCCGACAAGTTTCCGCGCCCGGGCTACAGCGGGATCCACTCCGTCGCGGTGGTGACGTCCCGCAGGATCTCCGGGATCGGCTCGACGCCGAGGCCCGGGCCGGTCGGGACGGTCAGGTGGCCGTCGCTCAGGACGAACGGCGCGGTGAGATCGGCGCGGTAGTAGCGGTCGGACGCGGACGTGTCGCCGGGCAGGGTGAAGCCCGGCAGCGCGGCCAGGGCGACGTTCGCGGCCCGGCCCAGGCCGGTCTCGAGCATCCCGCCGCACCAGACCGGCACCCCGTGCGCGGCGCAGACGTCGTGGATGCGGCGGGCCTCCAGGTAGCCGCCGACCCGGCCGGGCTTGACGTTGACGATCGCCGCCGCGCCGAGGGCGATGGCCGCGGCCGCCGTCCGGGCGGAGGTGATCGACTCGTCGAGGCACACCGGGGTGGCGATCCGCTTCGCCAGCTCGGCGTGCCCGAGCAGGTCCTCCTCGTCCAGCGGCTGCTCGATCAGCAGCAGGCCGAACGGGTCGAGCCGGGCGAGGTGCCGCGCGTCCGCCAGGGTGTACGCCGTGTTCGCGTCCACCTGCAGCGGCACGTCGTCGCCGAACCGCTCGCGGACCGCGCGCACCGGCTCGACGTCCCAGCCCGGCTCGATCTTCAGCTTGATCCGCCGGTAGCCGGCGTCGAGGTAGCCGCCGACCGCGTCGAGCAGCTCACCGAGCGACGACATGATGCCGACCGAGACGCCGCAGGGCACCCGCTCGTGCACGGCGCCGAGCTCGCGGGCGAGCGGGCGGCCCTGCTCGCGCAGTTCGGCGTCGAGCACCGCGGTCTCCAGTGCGGCCTTGGCCATCCGGTGGCCCTTGAACGCGGCGAGCGCCGGCCCCACCGCGTACGCGTCCAGCCGCGGCACCGCCGCCAGCGCCGGGATCAGGAAGCGGCGCAGCACGTCGGCGACCGCGTCTACGTACTCGGGCGAGTACCGCGGGCTCGCCATCGCCACGCACTCGCCCCAGCCCTCGGCCACGCCGGTGACCACCCGCACCAGCAGAATGTCGCGCTCTGTCTCCGTACCGAATGAGGTCCTGAAAGGGGTGACCAGCGGCATGCTCGCGCGGCGCAGCTCGACGCCCTCGATCTTCATGGCCGCCGCCCCTCGGGGGCGCGGGTGAGCACGTACCAGCCGTCGCGGTCGAAGCCGGCGAACCGCAGGCCGTCGCCGAGCAGGGCGGTGAGCGTGTCGCGGACCGCGACCCGCCACCGCCGGGCGACGTCGGCGGCCGCCCGGCGCAGCGCCTCGACGTCCTCGGGCACCGCCACCAGCACCGTCTGCCCGGCCAGGGACGCGCCCGGCAGGGGCCCGCCGTCGGGGGCGCGACCCAGCGCGACGGTCGCGGTGTCCGGTCGCGCGCGGCACGGCCGGCCCGCGGGCGCGAGGAGATCCCAGTACACCAGCAGCCGGTCGCTGTCGTCGTCGCCGTTGATCCGGTCGTGCATCGCGCCGTAGAAGTTCGGCAGGTACTCGGCCGGCACCGCGCCGAGCTTCGCCAGGTTGAAGTAGGCGTTGCGGGCGACGAGGGGGTCGAAGGTCCAGCTGATCACGGTGGCGCCCTGCCGCAGGGCCCAGGCGCGCTGGTGCAGCTTGAGGGCGAAGCCGACGCCGCGGCCGGCACCGGCGGGGCCGACGCCGGCGATGTGGCTGTGCAGCTCGCGGTTCGCCGGCGCGGAGAAGAACGCGACCGCGGCGCCGACCGGGGTGTCGCCGTCGTACGCGCCGGCCACGTAGTTGCCGGACTTCGCCAGGGCCCGCAGCAGCTCGGTGGTGAGCAGCGGGCCGTCCGCGTCGCCCTGCCAGATGCCGGCGAGCAGCCGGTCGAGGGACTCGAGCTCGGCCAGGCCGGACACCGGCCGGACCACCACGCCCGCGGCCCTTGCCGCCGCCTCGGCCGCCTCGAACGCCGCGGTGATGGCCCGGCTCACGGCCGCGGCACCGCGACGAAGGCGTTCACGAGACCCATGTCAGCACATGTTCCAGGTGGGCGCACCCCCTGATCAGCCGGAGAACCGCTCGCTGCGCGCCATCTCCCGGTACGCGGCCAGCGTCCCGCGGTCGGAGTCCGGCCGGAAGTCGTGCGGGGAGTCCTCCTGGGTGTCGGTGTCGAACCAGACCACGGCGCCGACGGCCGGGGTGTCCTCCACCCAGGACTTGAGTTTCCCGATCCACTCCGCCTTGCCGATGGCGCCGCCGTCCACGGCGGCGGTCTCGCTGAGGATGATCGGCTTGCGCTTGCCGTACGCCTCGCAGACGGCGGTGAACAGGGTCCTCGGCGTCTCGGAGTAGAAGTCGTAGCCGGAGACGCCAACCCAGTCGACGTAGCCGTCGCCGGGGTAGTAGCGCTGGAAACGGTTCCAGGACGCGTTCGGCGCCGAGTTCCAGTTCGGGCTCCAGACCCAGGCGACGTTGCCGGCGCCCTGCTCGCGGAAGATGCGGTGCATCCGGCGCCATGCCTTCACGTACGCGGCGGCGTCCCGGCCGTTGTGCGCGCCGTCCCACTCGAACCAGTCGCCGTTCATCTCCCAGCCCCAGCGCAGCAGGATCGGCCGCTTCATCCCGGCCAGCTTGCGGGCGACCCGGGCGATGTTGCGGTCGGACGAGCCGTCGTTGATGGCGGCGTACGGCGCGCCGTGCCACGAGACCATCAGCGTGCTGGCGCGGTCGACGGCCGGCTCCGACGAGGGCACGTACCCGTCCCAGGGGTAGAAGACGTGCACGATGCGCTGGTCGCGGCCGAGCTGGCGGCGGCGCAGCGCGAGGCTCTCCCCCAGCGACATCCCGTCCAGCGCGAGGTAGGAGCCGAGCATCGCCCGGCCCGCCTGGAACGGCACGGGTCCGCCGCGCGGTGCCGCCGCCTTCATGACGGCCGGCGGGGCGGACGCGGAAGGTGCCACCGCCGGTGCGGCGACGGACGGCGGCGGCGCGGACGGCGGCGCGGCGACCCGGTCCGGCGCGGCGGGGTCCGTGCCGCACCCGGCCAGCAGCGCGAGCACGGCGAGGGCCGGCAGCGCGCGGCGAGGCGGCCGGCGGCCGCCGGGGTACTGGGCGGTCATGCCGGCTCCCTTGGGGCGATGGGCGGAGCGCGGCGGTCGCGTCCGGCTCCACCCTGCCTCCCCGATCCGCCGCCGTGCGTCGTCCTTTCGCCTCCGTCACGTCGCTGACCAGGCCTTTCGCCGTTCCCAACCGGCGCACCCGGGTCCGGCGGCGCAGCAAAGCGACCGATCCGGCGAAGGGGTCATACCCGACGCCCGTCACCAGTGCGTTACGAAGTCGGCTTTCTTGCCATCATTCGAAGTTTCCGATGATCTGTTCCACTCACGGCCATCTATGAATAGGTTTCACTTCACTATCCATGGACCTCGCTCCCGATCGGGGCGAGGGAAGGAGTGAAGCGTGCGCCGAACCCGAGCCGCCATCGCACTGGCCGTCACCGCGGCGTGGGCCGCCTGGGCCGCCCCGCCCGCGTCGGCCGCCTATCCGGTACGGGCACCCGCGCCGGACCCGGCGGCCGCGGCCGACCGGCTGGTCGGCGACGCCGCGACCGCGCCGGCGCTGCGGCTGGCACCCGAGGACGAACTGCACCGCACCGGCGTGGTCAGCGGCACCCGCGGCCTGCGGTACGTGACCTATTCCCGTACGCACGCGGGCGTGCCCGTGGTCGGCGGCGACGTGGTGGTCACGACCGACGCCGCCGGCACCGTCAAGGGCACCGCGGTCGCGCAGGGCACCACCATCGACGTCCCGGCCCGGGCAACGGTCACCGCGAAGTCCGCCGAACGCACGTCCGCGGCGCTGCTCGCCGACGTCGAGGAGACCCGGGCGGCCAAGCTTGTCGTGCTCGCCTGGGTCGCCACCCCGCGCCTGGCCTGGGAGACGGTCGTGTCCGGGCGTACGGCCGACAAGAAGCCCAGCGTCCTGCACGTCTTCGTCGACGCGCGGACCGGCGCCGTGCTGGACCGCGTCGACGACGTGCGCGAGGGCACCGGCAACGGCTACTACTACGGCGAGGTCGCCCTGGACACGAGCGGCACCGAGGGCTCGTACTCCATGACCGACACGACCCGGCCGGGCCTGAAGTGCGGTGGTCAGAACGGCTCCGCCTACACCGGCACGGACGACGCGTGGGGTACCGGCTCGGGCACCAACCTGGAGACGGCCTGCGTCGACGCGCTGTGGGGTGCGCAGCGTCAGGCCGACATGCTCTCCGGCTGGTTCGGCCGCAACGGGATCCTGGGCAACGGGAACACTCCGCCGATCCGGGTCGGGCTGGCCGACGTGAACGCGTACTGGAACGGCACCTACACCAACTTCGGGCACAACCAGGCGAACACCCGTCAGGCCACCCCGGTCGACGTCGTGGCGCACGAGATGGGCCACGCGGTCTTCCAGAGCACCCCGGGCGGTGCCGGTAGCGGTAACGAGAACGGCGGTATCAACGAGGCCACCGGTGACATCTTCGGCGCGCTGACCGAGGCGTACGCCAACAGCCCGCTGGACCCGCCGGACTACGAGGTCGGCGAGGAGGTGGACCTGGTCGGTGCCGGGCCGATCCGTTACATGTACAACCCGTCCCTCGCAGGTGATCCGAACTGCTGGTCGACGTCGATCCCGTCGACCGAGGTCCACGCCGCGGCCGGGCCGCTGAACCACTGGTTCTACCTGACCGCCGAGGGCTCCGCCCCGGAAGGCGGCCAGGCGTCGCCGACGTGCAACTCGACAACGGTCACCGGTGTCGGCATCCGCAAGGCCGGCGAGATCTACTACAACGCCATGCAGTCCAAGACCTCGACCTGGAAGTACGCCAACATCCGTACGGCGACCCTCGCCGCCGCCAAGAACCTCTACCCCGGCAGCTGCGCGGAGTTCAACGTGGTCAAGGCGGCCTGGGCCGCGATCAGCGTCCCGGCGCAGACCGGCGAGGCCACCTGCAACGTGACCGGCAACGACTTCTCGATCGCGGCCTCACCGGCGGCGGGCGAGGTGCGGGCCGGTGAGACCCTGACCACGACCATCGACACCGCGATCACCGCCGGCGCGGCGCAGACCGTCGCCCTGACCGCGGGCGGCCTGCCGAGCGGGGCGACCGCCACCTTCGAGCCGGCCTCCGTCGTCACGGGTTCCTCGGCGGTACTGACCCTGACCACCAGCGAGACGACCGCGGGCGGCAACTACCCCATCACCATCACCGGTACGGGCGACGACGTCCACTCGACCACCTTCACGCTGACGGTGAACGGCGCGCCGGGCTGCACCGCCGGCAACGCCACCCCCGTCGACATCCCGGACGCCGGCGCCGCCGTCACCAGCACGATCGCGATCAACGGCTGCGGGCGCAACGCCTCGGCCGGCTCGACCGCCGAGGTGCACATCCAGCACACCTACCGCGGTGACCTGGTCATCGACCTGGTCGCGCCGGACGGCACCGCGTACCGGCTGAAGAACAGCAGCAGCTCGGACAGCGCCGACAACGTCGACGCGACCTACACCGTCGACGCCTCGGGCGAGGCGGCCGACGGCACCTGGACCCTGCGGGTGCAGGACGTCTACTCGATCGACGTCGGCACCCTGCGCTCCTGGACACTCACCCTCTAGCGGACGGACGTACGCGAACGGGCGGTCACCGCCCGTTCGCGTACACCGCGCGGAAGCCGAGATGGTCCGAGAGCGCCGTCCAGCGCGACGAGCGCATCAGCCGCTCCGCGCTGTCGATCTTGCCGCCGTTGACCAGGGCGTTCAGCACCACGGTCTCGAAGGCGGCCGACTCCACCCAGTCGATCACCTTGGTGAAGCCGCACAGCATCGCGGCCTTGGTCTCGTGCAGGAAGTCCTGTAGCACCCGGTCCGACGCGCGCAGCACCGAGCAGCTGCCGAAGTACAGCGTCCGGCCGCCGCACCGGCCCGACATCCAGGCCGCGACCTCGTCCAGCTCGACCGTCTGCTTGCTGGTCAGGCAGAGCTGGGTCGGCAGGCCGTGCAGCGCGAAGAAGCCGACCTTGTAGTCCGCGTACCTGCGCGACAGCCAGCTGTCCAGGTAGTAGTGCAGCTCCTCGGTGGTCGCCGTGTCCCGGTGGATGAAGCGGATGCTGCCGAGGCGTTCGAGCAGCTCAAGGGTGGGCAGCACGGAGCCGCGACTGGCCAGGTCGTCCTCCCACTGGCCCTCGACGCAGAACACTCCCCCCGTCTTGGACACTGGCCCTCCTCTGCTCGCCACGAGAGGAAGACGCTAGCCGACCTCGCCCGATCAGATGGGACCACCCGACATAAGGTGGATAGCCCTCATATGATCCCAATCACGGCATAGTCACAGGTCTTTGGCCATGTTGCGGCCGGTCTCGGTGAAGCCGAGCCGCTCGTAGAGTGCCCGGGCGCCGGTGTTGTGGGCGAAGACGTGCAGACCGATTCTGATCAGCTTGTGCTCCCGGCACCAGCGCTCGGCGGCAAGCATGATCGCGCGGCCGTAGCCCCGGCGGCGCACCTCGGCCTCGACGGCGACGTTGTAGACGAACGCGGTGTCGTCGGTGACCTTGACCCAGAGGAAACCGACCCGGCGGTCGCCGTCGCGGGCGTACCAGAAGTGGTGGCCGGGTGTCGCGGACTCGTCGGGAAGCAGCTGTGCGTAGGTGTCGGCGGCGACCCGGGCCGCGTCCCGCGCCGACCGGCCCGACGCGGCGACGCTGCTCGCGTAGTGCGCCTCGGCCTCCACCCGCCAGGGCTTGTACTGGTCCTCGGTCATCGGCTCCAGCCGCACGTCCACCACGACCGCCAACCTACCGAGCCGCGTCCGATCATCAACACACATCCACGGGGGATGTGGTGCAGGCGACCGCGTGGACGTCAACGGGGCCGGCGTTCACGTTTCGATCGACCGGCGTACGAGACGCTCGACGAAGACGCTGACAAAACTGCGGATTCGGGCTGTGGCAAAGTCGCGATAGAACCCGCGTACCCGGCTGTTGAGGTCGGCGCTCGATATCTGATCTCTGGTGTAGCGTCGCTCGAGCCGGCTGATGATCTCATCGATCTGGTCATTTTCGCTTCGTTCCATTGCCGGCGAGGCCAGCCGGCCGGGTTCCATCCCGGGCGGAACCGGGACAGTGGGATGAGCGGCAGTTTGGCGGACCTGCTGTTCCGGCATGGTCTCCACCGCCTTGTCTCGTTGGATTCAAGCCTTGCACGCCTGCCGTGTGCCGGCCTCGATGCGGGCATGAACAATGAAAGTCGGCAGGAGTGGACCGGCCGATCCATCGAATTGGCCGCCGGCCGCCACGGACGGGCCTTAAGCCTCTGTCTGACGTCGCGTGCGCGGGAACACCCGCCTGGCCGCACACGGTGGCAGGCCCGGACAGGGCCGGGTGGGCGATGCGTTCATCGCGGTCATCGCCCTCGGGTTGGCAGGGTGTTCGAACAGGCCCGCGCCCGTTCAGGCGATGTCGACGATCTGTTCGACGGGCAGCCGGGACGTGCGCGGCGCGCCGGTGTCGGCCGGGTCGATCATGCCGAGGCGCAGCACCAGGCAGGGGTAGCCGGCGCTGGCGATCATCGCCCGCAGCGCCTGGCGGGTGGCGATCACTTCGATCGGGGCGCTGTGCGGCACGACGGAGACGCCGTACTCGGTGGCGGTGAGCCAGCCGGCGGACAACGCTTCGCCGGCGCGTAGCCAGGCGAGCGGTTCGTCGGCGCTGCCGTAGAGCATGACGAACACTGCCGCCTTGTCGTGCTCGGCGCTGACCGGAAGCTCACCGTGGTGGCCGAAGTCCCGGCCCGGCACCGTGGTCTGCGTGGCGCGGGCGGGGATGGCGGCATCGGGGACACCGGTGCCGGCCGGGCGGGCGGCGCCGGTCCAGTAGGCGAGTTCGGCCTGCCAGCCGGGGTCTGCTGCTTCGCTGCGCTGCGCGTGATCAGCAGCGGCGGCCAGTTCGAGGACCTGGTCGGGTCGCAGCGTGTGCAGCGCGGTTTCCTGGGCCTCGACGGCCGCGGTGATGGCGGCCAGTGCGTCCGGGTCGACCGGTGTCCCGGTGACCGGGCGCCGGTCGGTATACCGCAACGGAATGGTGCGCAGGTGCAGCGCCGACGGCGGGTCGACCGGTGCCCGGCCCTCGATGTGGAGTCGGGAGAGCAGATCCGGTCCGGCGTCGCGGGGCATCCGGGTCACCGTGACATGCCAGCCCTGCGCGGCCGCCGCGACGCGGGCGTGGTGCAGCGCGACGCCGCAGCTCAATGTCGCCAGCCGGGCATCGGGGTCGCTGACCTGCAGGATCCGGCTGGGTACGAGGTGCAGATCCAGCGTGTCCGCGGTGAGCCGCCACCGCCACGGCTGGGTGTTGTGGATCGACGGGGCGTACCCGGCGGCGGATGCGGCTTCGGCCAGGGCGTGGGTGACGAGTTGCGGGTCGGTGGGGTGGGTCGGTGCGTCGCTGTCCATGGTGGGCCTCCTCGCGGTGTCGTCATGCTGTCGGCCAGCTCCAGTCTCGGACCTCGGGCAGGTCTTCGCCCGCTTGCCGGACGTAGGCCCGGTGTTCGGCGCGTCTCGCAAGTCGAGGAGTCGACGGGAAGTCGCCGACACCAACGCCCGGTCAGCCCGCCACGCGAAATGAGCGTACGGTGAGACCTGTCGCCCGAGACCCCGGTGGCTGTCTGCCCGCCGCCGTCGATTTCGCCCCCTCAGCCGGGGTGACGCCACCGAGCTGACCAGCCTGTCGCTCGGCGTGCCGGTACCGGCCGATGAGCGGCGTCACCTTCTGCTTCGTCCGTGGAGTCGCTCGACGAGCCGCGGAACATGCGTACCGAACAAATGCGAAGGAACGTGAGCGCGATGGTCAACATCGCCAACGGTCACGAAACCCCTGCCCCCACCACCCCCGTCGACCAGACCCGGCGGGACACCGCGAACCACCGGCTCCCCACCGCCGGGCCGGATACCGCACTGTCCGGGACCGGCTCGGCGGCTACCGCGGCGCGGTACCTGCTGGCCGGTATCCGGCTCGCGCTCGGCTGGATCTTCCTGTGGGCGTTCCTCGACAAGCTGTTCGGCCTGGGCCACAGCACCGTCGCCGCGAAGGCGTGGATCAACGACGGCAGCCCCACCGCCGGGTTCCTCGGCAAGTCCGCCACCGGCCCGTTCACCGGCTTCTACCACTCGATCGCCGGCAGCGCCGTGGCTGACGCGTTGTTCATGGCGGCCCTGCTGGGCATCGGCGTCGCGCTGCTTCTCGGCATCGGCATGCGGATCGCCGCGGGCGCCGGCGCCCTGCTGATGGTGCTGATGTGGACGGCTGTCCTGCCGCCGTCCAGTAACCCGTTCATGGACGACCACCTCATCTACGCGGCGGTCCTGGTGGTCCTGGCGCTGCTGGGCGCCGGCAACACCCTCGGCCTCGGCCGCTGGTGGGCGGCCACCCCGCTGGTGCGACGCAACACCTGGCTCACCTAGGCCGGCACGCGCGGCCCGGGCGGTACCGGCCCGGGCCGTCACCGAACTGGGCCGTGGGACCGCCGAGAGTCGGCAGGCGCCCCGACGCCGGGCCAGGGCGCTTGCGGCCCGCGCGGTCCGGATCCCGGCGTGCCGGTCAGGCGGCCACCGCGACCGGCCCGGTGAGCACCGCCGCCAGTTCCAGGGCGGGCATCGGCCGGTAGAAGTGGTATCCCTGCACGAGCGAGCAGTTGAGCCGGCGCAGCAGTTCGGCCTGGCCGGCGGTCTCCACGCCCTCGGCCACGGTGGTCAGCCGCAGGCTGGCGCCGAGGTCAACGATCGCCCGGGTGAGGGTCAGGTCGTCGGGCCGGAAGCCCGCGTCGCCGCGGTCCGGCGGGATGAACGCACGGTCGATCTTGAGGATGTCGACGGGTAGCTGGCGCAGGTACGACAGGGACGAGTACCCGGTGCCGAAGTCGTCGATGGCGACCCGGACACCCCACTCGCGGATCTTGACCAGCCGGGCGACGACCTCGTCCGCCTCGGCCATCGTGGTGGCGACCAGGTCGGTCTCGGTGATCTCCAGCGTCAGCGCCCGCGGCGGCAGGCCGGTGTCGTGCAGCACCTGGAGCACGGTGTCCGGGAATCCGGGGTCGCGCAGCTGCGGGCCGGCCACGTTGACCGAGACCGTGGTGCCGTGCTGTTCGTACCACGGCCGCGCCTCGGTGCAGGCCCGGCGCAGCACCCAGTCCCCGATGGCGCCGATCAGGCCGCTCTGTTCGGCGATCGGGATGAACGCGTCCGGCGGCACCGGCCGCTGGCCGGGCGGGGTCCAGCGCAGCAGCGCCTCCACACCGCGAACGGCACCGGTCGCCAGCTCGACAAGCGGCTGGTAGTGCAGCACGAAGCCATCGTCCTTGAGGGCGCGGCGCAGCCCCGCCACGGTCTGCGCGTAGTCCTGCCGCTCGCTGCGCAGCCGGTCGGTGTAGACCGTTACCTGGTTCTTGCCGGCGCCCTTCGCGGCGTACAGCGCCAGTTCGGCGCCGCGGAGCGCGTCCGCGGCGGTGGCCGGCGCCCGCACCGTGTGCAGGCCGACGCTGGTCGTCAGCGACAGCTCCACCCCGTCGAGCAGGAACGGCTGGCGTACCGCCTCCAGCACCGCGGTGGCCACCCCGACCGTGTGCTCCGGGCTCGCCTCCTCCAGCAGGACGACGAACTCGTCGCCGCCGAGCCGGGCCAGCGTGTCGCCGTCGCCCAGCAGGGTGCCCAGCCGCTCCGCGACCGCGATCAGCAGCTCGTCGCCGACCGGGTGGCCGAGCGTCTCGTTGACGTCCTTGAAGCCGTCCAGGTCGAGCAGCAGCAGGCCGTGTGCCTCGCCGGCCCGGCGCGCCAGGGCACGACCCAGCCGTTCCTGAAGCAGCAGCCGGTTGGCCAGGCCCGTGAGCGGGTCGTGCAGGGTCTGGTGGCTGAGCCGTTCCTGGAGCGCGCGCTGCTCCTCGAGGGCCTCGGTGAGTGCCCGGGCCTGGGCCGCCAGGTCAACGGCGCGGGCCGTGGCGGTCCGGGCGAGCTGCTGCTGCCGGATCACCAGCAGCGTCGACATGGCGGCGGTGGCGGCCAGCGGCACCAGGATGTCGAGCAGCTCCGCCTTGCCGGCGACGAGCTCGTCGAGCAGGGAGACCGCGGTGACGGCCGGGCCGAGCAGCGCGAGCACGATCTGCACCAGGGGCCGCACCTCGACGCCGAACCGCAGCCGCAGCGGGCCGGCCTCGGTCGGGCGCGCGATTGACGGGTGCATGGCCGCGGCGCCGGCGACGACCAGCCCGAGCAGCCAGCAGGCGGTGGAGACCGGGTTGTGCACGACCTGTCCGGTGACGCTGCCGGCGCTGTGTGCGAAGTGCACCATGTCGGCCACGGTCAGCAGCGCGACCAGACCGGAGGCCAACAGGTGCGCCGTCGGCGGCGTGGCACCGGTGAACAGCAGCCGGCCGGCGACCGCCACGACCGCGAGGTCGAAGACGGGGAACGCCATCGCCACGGCCAGCCGGGCACCGGTCACCGGGCTCCCGTCCAGGAAGCCGTCGATGACCAGGGTCCACATGAGCACCGCCAGCCCGCAGGTGACGATGGCCGCGTCGACCATGCCGGTCCGGCGGGCGCGGTGCCCGGCCATCGTCCAGAGCGCGGCGATCAGCAGCGGGTACGCGCTGAGATAGATCAGGTCTCCTACCGACCCGAACGGGATCCGCTGCCCGGTGAGCGCGAACTCCACCGACCAGTACACGTTGCCGGCGGTGGCCACGCAGAGCGCGGCGGCCAGCAACCACCACGGGCGAGCCTGCGCCGGCCGGTGCAGCCGGATGCCGAAGACCGCGGCGGCGATCGCGACCAGCCCGGCGGCGCCGTACAGGGCCTGCGTGGCGCCCCACGGCAGGAACGGGCCGACAAGCACGGTGGCGACACCGACGCCACTGACGTACCGCCATGCGTACCGGCGGAGCCGGCGCAGCCATGACGGCACGGCCTTGGCCGCAGTGGTCGACACCATGTCGTCCGCCCTTCCTCACGTCGACCCCATGGATACGCGACGACGGGTTACCGGCCGGGTGCGAGCGGGGCACCGGCAGGTTGCGGGCGGGCCTGCGACGTGGCAGTCCGACGAGCGGCGGCTAGCCTGTGCCGCGTGATCGTACGTGACATCCGGATGATCGACGACCGCCCGGTGCGGTTCGTCATGGTCCCCACCGTCGAGGACACCTTCAGCTTCCCGGCCTCCGCGGTGCTCGCCGACCGCCCGTCGGTGTCGCGCCACGTCGTCGCGGTCGCACTCGGCGTGCTCGTCGCGCTGGGCTCGATCGGGTGGCTCGGCAATCAGGTGGTCTCGAAGCACGTCGCCGCGTGGACCCCGTCAGCCGCGTTCGCGTGCGCGATGGCCCTGTTCGTGCTCTGCGTCGTCAACTGGAAGTTCGGCTCCTGGTGGATGTACCCCGTCGCGCTCGTGCTCGCGTCGCCCGTCCTGATCGGGGTCGCGCCGACCCCGGCCGTCGTCGCGGTCGTCGGTCTGGCCGGCCTCGGCTACGCCACGTGGCGCGGTGACCGCGCGCGCAGTCGCCGGTGGGCACGCACCGCTCCGCTTCTTGAGAGCCACGTCCGCACCGACGCCGTCGTCACGGACCTGGCCCGCGACGCGGGGAGCGGCAGCGCACCGGCCAACCGCATCGAGCTGACCGTGGCAGCAACCGGTGGCAGCGGTCTGACCTGGACGTTCACCGCCATCTCCCAGTCACCGGCCGGCGGGTTCTATCCCATGCTGGGCGACCCGATGGTGGTCTGGTACGCCCCCGGCGACGTCGCCGCCGCAGCGGTGTGCGCCGCCCAGCCGCTCGTCAACATCGCGAGCAACCGCCCGGGCCGGTGACGGCCAAAGCCGGTCCACGGCGTACCCGTCGCGCCATCGGCTGTGTAATTATCAGCCTCGATCGCCGTGTCGTCACCGGAGGAGGAAGCCATGGTCAAGGTCGTCCACCAGCCGAGGGTCGCCTGGGACGCCGCGCTGGCGTTCGTGCGTGCCGCCGCCGGGCCGAACTCCGCGGACTTCGGCGCCAGGCTGGAGAGCCGGCTCGGCGCCGAGCTGCACGACCAGTTCGTCGTCACCCGGCAGCGGCTGCTCCTGGCTCGCGGGGGCGGTGACCGGCACACGGCCGACGTCGAGGCCGGCCGGTGGCGGGTTCTGCTCGAGGATCTGCTGCGCGTCCGGCCGGACCTGACCGGTGCGGTCGTGGAGCTGACCGGCGGCGGGCCCGGGGTCTAGTCCTCGGCCGCCGCGGCGCGGCGGCGCTCGGCGAGCTGCCATTCGAGCAGGTAGCGGCGTACCTGCTGCGCCTGGTTCTCGGCCAGCGTGTAGGTGATGACCACCTCGGCGTCGTTGCCGTTGTCCTTGTCGGACTCGCGGGTGAGCAGCACCGTGCCGCTCACCGCGAGGGTGTCCTCGCCCAGCACGACCCGCGCGTCCACCGGGTCGCCCTCGGTGAAGTGCAGGTCGGTGATGTAGCAGCGGAGCGCGGCCTCGCTGACGTCCTCGACGGTCGCGTTGCGCCAGCTCCGGTCGCCCTCGAGGCGAAGCTGTGCCGTCTCGCCGCCGCCGCCGCGGAAGAAGGTCCGGCGGGTGACGGGCACGGGGTCGCTCACGACGCGCAGCCGCCAGCGCGTCTTCGAGGAGGCCATCATCTCCGCGCGCACCCGGTAGCGGTGCGGCGGGCGGTTCCAGGCAATGTTGATCACGTCTTCGTCGGACGGGAGGGCGATCTCCAGCTCCTCCGGCGGGGCCGGCATGACCAGCACGCCGTCCTCGTACTCCTCGACGCGCGACTCCCACTCGACGCCCCGGGTCTCCGGGTTGATCACGGTCGCGACCGTCAGTTGGTCCTTGTCTCGTGGCACCGCACACCTCGCGTCTCAACGGCTGAATGCGGGCCACCCGCCGAGCGAGCCGTCCGCAAACGCACATATCGTCAAAGCGGGGAGGCACGCCAGAGGTTGCCAGGTGCGACTTACGCCACATTTCGGTCACAGCAGCAGGGAGCGTCGCCACAGGGCCAGGCCCGGGCCGCCGATCAGGTCGAGGTCCCGGAGGTAGGCGACGACCCGCTCGCCGGCCCAGCGCATCGTCTCGCGGTGGTTCGGGTTGGCCAGCGCGGCCCGGCGGCCGGCCGCCGGGTCGATGCCGACCGACCGGTACACCGCCGGGGAGACGATCCGGCGGCCGGTCAGGTACGCGGCCCGCGCGATGACGAGGCGGTCGAACGCGAGCCGGCGGGTGCCGGCCGCGCGCACCTGGCGGGCCAGCTCCTCGCGGGCGTAGCGGACGTGCCGGGCCTCCTCGATGACGTGGATCCGCGACACCATCCGGACCAGCGGCTGGACCGTCTCGTCGGTGGACGCCTCGCGCTGGAGCGCGTCCAGGATCTCCTCGGCGATCAGGATGGCCGCGTACATCCGGGGGCCGGTCGCGGTCGCCGCGATCCACCGGCCGAGCGCGTCGTCGAAGCCGCCGACCTTGTAGACCGGGCAGTCCAGCTTGTCGATCATGCGGCCGAACATCACCGAGTGGCGGCACTCGTCGGCGATCTCGGTCAGGGCGTACTGGGCGTGTGCGGCGGTCGGGTCCTGGCGGTAGTACTCGCGGATCAGCAGCTGCATCAGGATCGTCTCGAACCAGACGCCGAGCGAGGCGATGCTGACGACCTCGTGGCGGGTCAGCGTGATCCGCTGCTCCTCGCTGAGCGTGTCCCACAGGTCGGTGCCGTAGAGGGTGGAGCGGTGCTGCGGGGTGAACCAGCGGCCCTCGACCAGCGGCGCGTCCCAGTCGATCTCCACCTGCGGGTCGTACGCGTGCTCGGCCGAGGAGCGCAGCAGCCGGGTCGCGGTCTGTTCCCGATCGGATTCGGCCATGGAACCCTCCAAGAGTTGACGTTACCGGAAGTAACAGCTACTGCTAGTACAATGAACTCTGTCGATGAGGGCGTCAACCGTCCCGACGGGCGCAGCCGTCGCTGGGCCGACCACCGCGAGCGGCGCCGGGTCGAGCTGATCGAGGCCGTGATGGAGGCGATCCGCGAGCTCGGCCCGGAGTCCGGCATCGACGCCGTCGCCGCGCACGCCGGGGTGAGCAAACCCGTGCTGTACCGCTACTTCACCGACCGGTCGGGGCTCTGGCTGGCCGTCGGCCGGCGAGCGGCCAGGTCGGTGGTCGAGGCCATCGCGCCCGCGGTCTCCGCGGTGCGGGAGGAGCGCGCGGTCGTCGCCGCGGCGATCGACGCGTACCTGACGTTCATCGAGGCCGACCCGCACGTCTACCGCTTCGTGGTGCACCAGCGCGGCATCGCCCGCGACGCCGACGTGGTCGCCGACGCGATGGGCACCGTGGCCAGCGGGCTGGCCCGGATACTCGGCGACCGGCTGCGCGCGCTGGGCCTGGACTCGGGCCCGGCGCTGCCCTGGGCGTTCGGGCTGGTCGGCTACGTGCAGACCGCCGGCGACTGGTGGCTGCGCGAGCAGCAGCCGATCAGCCGCACCGCCCTGGCGGAGTACCTGACCACCTTCCTGTGGGACGGCATCGCGGGCATCCGCCGTGCGGCCGACACCCCGGGCGGGCTGGCCGCGGCGGCCCGGACGGCGGACGACCGATGAGCGACGGCGAGGAGGACTACCGGGGCGAGGCCACCATCGAGGCCGGCGACGTCACCGTCACGGCGCGGGTGCGGCTGTCGGTGCGCTTCGAGCCGGTCGAGGGGCGGTACCGGTGGGCCGGGCGGGCCGCGCCGGACCCGGCGCTGACGGCACAGTTGCGCGGCGGGATCCGGGAGGCGACCGTGCGGATCGGCGACGGCTCCGCCCGCGCCCGGCTCGGCGAGCCCGACCCGTGGGGCGGCATCCGCCTCACCGGGATCGGCCCTCCCCCGTGGCCCGCAGTTCCCGCGGGGTGACGCCGAACCAGCGCCGCACGGCCCGGCTCAGCGCCGACTGCTCGGCCAGCGAGATCATCGCGGTGACCTGGGTGAACGGCAGGTCGGTCTGGGTGATGAGCCGGGCAGCGGTGGCGCGCCGGACGTCGTCGAGGATCGCCTCGAACGTGGTCCGCTCGGCGTCGAGCCGGCGCTGGAGCGTACGGGGATGGGTGCGCAGCAGCCGGGCGATCGCGGCGAGGGTGACCGGCGACGAGCCGAGCGACTGGGTCAGCAGCAGGTGCACGCGACCGGAGAGCGCGCGGCCCGGCGCCGGGAAATGGCTGGTGATGTAGTCCAGCGCGATGTCGCGCAGCACCTGGTTGCCGCCCGGCACCGCGGTGTCGGCAAGCGCGCCGGGCACCCGCAGCACCGCGTCCGCCCGGCCGAAGCGCACGTCCGCGCCGAAGAAGCCGGTGTAGGTGGCGATCGGGGCGAGCGGGGCGTGCGGCAGGTGCACCGAGCGCAGCCCGTACGGGCCGCCGTGCAGCAGCACGATGATCCGGTGGAACAGGCCCAGCCCGAGGTCGACGACCTGCGGCGGCAGCGGCTCACCGGTGCCGCGGTACAGCAGCCCGACGACGCCGGACCGGCCGGCCGGGTCGGGGATCTGGGAGACGGTCAGCGCGGGGCTGTGCACGAACAGGAAGCGGTTCGCGGTGTCCAGCGCGTCGCCGAACGTCGGCGAGTTCTCGATGGCCAGGGCGAGCGGGCCGAGCACCGTCGCGTTCTGCTGCCCGGCCAGCCGCAGGCCCAGGTCGTAGGCGCCGAGCTCGGCCGCCGCGGTCTCCAGGACGCGACCGGCCGCGGTCGTGCCGACCACCGCGTCGTCGGAGTCCAGCGCGGCCGGCGGGATCCGGAACTGGGCGAGCAGCCCGGCGCCGTCGCCGCCGAGCGAGTCGACGAGCTCCGGCAGCCCGCGCAGCGAGGCGGCGCGGACCATCGAATCCATGAGGCACGGTATCGGACGTGTCGTGCAGAGGTAAATCGTTGTCGCGTCAAAGCAAGTTCATCGGCGGTGCATGCCCGAGACTGACGGCTATGGCGGAACACTTCGACGTCCTCATCATCGGTGCCGGGCTGTCCGGGATCGGCGCGGCCTGGCGGCTGCGGCGCGAACGCCCCGGCACCACGTTCGCGATCCTGGAGGCCCGCGACGCGATAGGCGGCACCTGGGACCTGTTCCGCTTTCCGGGCGTGCGCTCGGACAGCGACATGTACACCCTCAGCTACCCGTTCCGGCCCTGGCGAGGCCGGGAGTCGATGGCGCCGGGCGCGAGCATCCGCGCGTACATCCGCGACACCGCCGACGAGGGCGGCATCACCCCGCACATCCGCTTCGGCGCGCGGGTGGAGCGTGCCGACTGGTCCGACGGCCGGTGGACCGTGCGGCTGACCGGCGGCGAGACCCTGACCTGCGGATTCCTGTACGCCTGCGCCGGCTACTACGACTACGCCGGCGGCTACCAGCCGGACTTCCCCGGGCTGGCCGACTTCGCGGGGCGGTTCGTGCACCCGCAGGCCTGGCCCGAGGACCTCGACTATTCGGGCAAGCAGGTCGTGGTCATCGGCAGCGGCGCGACCGCGGTGACGATCGTGCCCGCGATGGCCGCGACGGCCGGGCACGTGACGATGCTCCAGCGCTCCCCCTCGTACCTCTCCGTGCTGCCCGAGCGGGACGTGGTCGCCGACGCCCTGCGCCGCGCGCTGCCCGCCCGGGCGGCGCACAAGCTGGCCCGGGTCAAGAACATCCTGCTGGCGCAGGGCTTCTACCAGCTCGCCCGGCGCCGCCCCGAGCGCTTCAAGGCGATACTGCGCCACGTCGCCCTCCAGCACCTGAACGATCCGGCGTATCTCGACGCGCACTTCACCCCGGCGTACCAGCCCTGGGACCAGCGGCTCTGCGTGGTGCCGGGCGGCGACCTGTTCAACGCCGTCAGCGACGGCGCGGCGTCGGTCGTCACCGACCACATCGACCGGTTCGTGCCCGAGGGCATCGCGCTGCGCTCCGGCCGTACGCTGCCGGCCGACGTCGTGGTCTGCGCGACCGGCCTGTCCCTGCTGCCGATCGGCGGGGTGGCGCTGACCGTCGACGGCGAGGCGGTGGATCCGGGCACCCGGGTCGCCTACCGCGGGGTGATGCTCAGCGGGGTGCCGAACTTCGCCTACTGCATCGGTTACACCAACGCCTCCTGGACGCTGCGCGCCGACCTGTCGCACCGCTACGTCCTGCGCCTGCTGTCCCACCTGGAGCGGCACGGCTACGCCAGCGCCACGCCGGTGGAGACGCCCGGCGAGCGGCGGCCGCTGCTCGACCTCACCTCCGGCTACGTGCAGCGGGCCCTGGACCGGTTCCCGCGACAGGGCGACCGGGACCCGTGGACCGTCCGCCAGAACTACCTGCTCGACGTGCTCACCACCCCGCGCGCCGACCTGCGGCGGGACATGACCTTCACGCGCCGCGACGCGCCCGTCCTCGAGGAGATCCGATGACCCGCCTGAGCCCGTACCGTTTCGCCGGCCGCACGGCCGTGGTGACCGGCGCCGCGAGCGGCATCGGTGAGCATGTCGCGCACGGGCTCGCGGCCCGGGGCAGCGACCTGGTCCTGGTGGACCGCGACGCGCTGCGGCTCGACGCGGTCGCCGAGCGGATCCGCGCCGCGCACCCGGGTGCGGCGGTCGAGACCCTGGTCGCGGACCTGGCCGACCGCGCGGCGGTGATCCGCACGGCCGAGGGGATCCGGGAGCGGCACCCGGCGATCGGCCTGCTTGTCAACAACGCCGGCGTGGCGCTGGGTGGCCGCTTCGACCAGGTCAGCCTGGCGGAGTTCGAGTGGGTGATGGCGATCAACTTCACCGCGCCGATGCTGCTCATCCACCACCTGCTGCCGGCGCTGAGCGCCGAGCCGGGCGGCCACCTGGTGAACGTGTCGAGCCTGTTCGGGCTCATCGCCCCGCCCGGGCAGTCGGCGTACAGCTCGAGCAAGTTCGCGCTGCGCGGGCTCAGCGAGGTGCTGCGCGGCGAACTGCTGGAGTCGGGCGTCGGCGTGACCACGGTGCATCCCGGCGGGATCCGCACCCGGATCGCGCAGAGCGCGCGGATCGGCGAGGGTGTGCCGCCCGACCAGGTCGACGAGCAGCAGCGCGCGTTCGACGCCCTGCTGACCTATCCGCCGGAGAAGGCCGCCGAGGAGATCCTCGACGGGGTCGAGCGGCGCCGCGGCCGGGTCCTGATCGCGGCGTCCGCCAAGCTCCCCGACCTGCTGGCACGCCTGATGCCGGTCGGCCACATGCGGCTGATCGGCATGCTGACGGCGGCCGCCGGCCGCGGTGCCCGGGCGGGAGCGGCCAAGTGATCAGGGAGCTGCCGGTCGGTGGGGCCAGCATCCGCGTCCGCGAGAGCGGCGACCCGGCGCACCCGCCGGTGCTGCTGCTGCACGGCATCGGCCGCAGCCTGGAGGACTGGGACCCGCAGCACGAGCGGCTTTCGGACGCCTACCGGGTGATCTCGCTCGACCTGAGCGGCTACGGCATGTCGACGGCGGTGCCGGGCCCGATCGGCCTGGCCTCGCTGGCGGACACGGTCGCCGCGACCGTCGACGCCGTCGGCGAGGACCGCCCGCTGCACGTAATGGGCAATTCCCTCGGCGGCGCGGTCGCCATGAAACTGCTCGCGACGACTCCGTCACGGGTGGCGACATTGACGCTGGTGAACAGCGCCGGTTTCGGCAAGGAAGTGACCCTGGCGCTGCGCATTCTCGCTATTCCGGGGCTCGGAAAGCCATTGATGCGCCGCATCGACCCGAAGGCCGCGCGGCGGATCGAACGCACCCTGTTCCACGACCGGGCGCACGTCACCGACGAGCGGGTGGAGTTCGCCGTCCGGGTCGCCGCGCGCCCCGACAACGCGCGGGTCTACCTGGCGACCGCGCGGGAGCTCGGCACGTTCCGCGGCGTGCGCGCACCGTGGCGGGAGACCCTGTTGTCGCAGGTCGCCGCCCATCCCCGGCCGACGCTTGTCGTCTGGGGCGACCGCGACCGGGTCCTGCCGGCGATCCACCTCGAGGCGGCGCGGGCGGCCCTGCCGCACGCGCGGAGCCACCTGTTCGCCGACACCGGCCACATGCCGCAGATCGAGCGCGCCGACGAATTCGCGGACCTGGCCCGGCGGTTCCTGACCGCCCATTCCCCGGCGATATGACGGAGGGTCATCGCCCGATCCCGTAGAGCATTTGGCAATTGGCGCAGGCAACCTATGATGCGACTCATTCGTACTCATAGGTGACCGCACGCCGCCGCTCTACGTGAGGACCGCGCTTTTGCTCTCCCGCCTCGTCACGATGTTGCTGCTCCTGCCGCCGGCCGTCGCCGGGCTCGCGACCGGCACCGCCACGCCGGCGCACGCCATCGCCGGCGGGCAGGACGTCATCAGCGGGAGGTACGGCTTCGCGGTCAAGCTCACGATGACCGGGCTGCCGACGGCCGGCGGCGGGCGCCGCGACAGCTCCTGCTCCGGTGCGCTCATCGCGCCGCGGTGGGTGATCACCGCGGGGCACTGCTTCAAGACGGCGAAGGGCACCCGGGTGTCGCGCCCGGTGGCCCGGCTGACCACCGCGACGGTGGGCCGCACCGACCTCAACGGCAAGGCCGGCCACCAGGTCAAGGTCGTCGAGGTGCACCAGTCCCCGACCACCGACGTCGCGCTGGCCAAGCTCGCCGGGCCGGTCACCGACGTGACGCCGGTGGTCCTGAGCAGCAAGGCGCCCAAGGTCGGCGCGATCGTGCGGCTGGCCGGGTACGGCCTGACCGAGGACGGCGACGAGTCCACGCTCGCGACCCGGCTGCAGACCGGCCAGTTCGAGGTGGTCTCGCGCACCCGCACCTACCTCGGCACGACCGGCCACGCGCCGCGCGCGAACACCAGCCCGTGCTCGCACGACTCCGGCGGGCCGTACTTCACCCAGCGCGGCGACGGCGCGGCGGTGCTGGTGTCGGTGGTCAGCCACGGCCCGTCGTGCCCGCACTCGAAGGTCGACCTGAGCGGGCGCATCGACACCATCCGCGGCTGGATCACCGGCATCGCCGGCGAGCCGGCCCCGGCGGCCACCACCAGGGCGCCTGCGCGCGCACCATCCAAGCCCGCCCGGCCGCCGGCCGCCTCGGTGCCGCCCGGCGCGGACCAGCGGCTCGTCAGTGGACCGTCGCGGGGCGGCGACACCCTGCCGCCACCCGCCACCGTCTCCCTTGTCGTGCTGGGCTTCGGCGGCGTGATCGCGGCCGTGCTGGGCACCCGGGCCCGGCGGCGCACCCGGCGGCGGGCGGCGATACGCCGGCACCGCCGCGGGTGACCGCGCCGTTGCGGAGCGTTCCTATCCTGAGGTCCCGCGGACACCGGCCTCAGGAAGGCACCCGGCGATGGCGCAACCCAAAAGGCGTTCCCGTCCCCGTCCCCACCTACTGACTCGGCAACCTGAGGCTCCGGAGGCCCCGGTCGCGCCCGAACCCGCGGCGACCGGAGGGGTCAGCACCAGGGAGCTGGTCGCGGTCGGCTCGGCGCTGCTGATCCTGCTGTTCCTCATCAAGATCTACGGGGTCGGGCGGTACTCGCTGACCACGACGACCGCGCTGCTTGCCGCGACGCCGACGCAGGTCGCGCTCGGCACCGTGACCGTCTACGCCTACTACATCCTGCCGGCCGTCGCCCTGGGCACCGGCTGGTTCGCGATCCGCTACCGGCGCCGGATCCAGCCCGCGCTGTGGCCGCTGATCGCGATCGTGGTCCTGGTCACCGCGCTCGCGTCGCCGTACAAGTACCTCGTGCAGGCGCTCGCCGTCGTGCTCGCGGCGCTCTGCGGGGAACTGATCATCCGGCGGTACCGGCGCAGGTGGGCCTCGTCGGCCGACGAACGCCTGGTCCGGCGGGGGCGCTCGCTCGACGGCTGGCAGGGCCAGTCCGTGCTCTACCTGGGCGCGGCCGCGCTGGCGTTCCAGTTCATGCACAGCCTCGACGCGCCCTGGGTCTCGGCGCAGGCCTTCCTGCTCAACACCGCGGCCGTGCCGGCGACGCAGCAGATGACGGTGGACCGCAACCAGCTCCGGGTGGTTCCGGAGCGCCTGTTCTACGGCTACCCGATTGCCGAGACCGAGGAGTGGGTGACCGTGCTGCACGCGGAGACCCGGTACGTCATGCGGATACCGCAGTCCGCGATCGACACCCGGCTCACCTGCCACAACGAGGACGATCAGCTGACCGGGGACCAGCCGCTGCTTGAGGCCCTGAAGGGAAATCAGTACAACTCACCCAATCTCGACTGCCGCAAGGTCCTGGAGTACCTCGCGACGAAGGCTCCCGGGCAGCCGCCGCCGACCTGGAACTAACGGTCGGCGTGCCCCCTGCGTCATCGCAGGCCGGGCCACCTACAGTGATCCAGTGTCAACCTGGCCCACGAGCGAAGCCCACCACCGCTGGCTGGACCAGCACACCCGCGATCTGCTGGCCTTCGGCCGGCGGACCGCCGACCCCGAGGGCGGCGCCCGCTGGCTCGGCGCCGGCGGCCTGCCCGATACCGAGCGGCCGACATCCACCCTGATCAGCAGCAGGATGGCCCACGTGTACGGCATCGGTACGCTGCTCGGCGTGCCCGGCTCGGCGCCGATCGCGCTGAGCGCCCTGCAAGGGCTGACCGACCGCCTGCGCGACCCGGAACACGGCGGATGGTTCCCCTCGACCGAGGATAAAACGGTCAAGTCCTGCTACGACCAGGCGTTCGTGCTGCTTGCCGCGGCGACGACCGCGGCGGCCGGGCTGCCCTGGGCGGCCGAGCTGTTCGCCGAGGCCGAGATCGTCTTCCTGCGGCGGTTCTGGGACGACAACGCCGGCCGGTGCGTCGACACCTGGAACGCGGACTTCACCAAGCTGGAGGACTACCGCGGCCTCAACGGCAACATGCACGCGGTCGAGGCGATGCTGACCGCCGCCGGCGTCACCGGCGACGAGAAGTGGCTGGACCGGGCGATCCGCGTCTGCTGGTTCGTCGCCAAGATCGCCGAGGCGCACGACTGGCGCATCCCGGAGCACTACGACCGGAGCTGGCAGCCCCTCCCGGAGTTCAACCGCCAGCGGCCGGACGACCCGTTCAAGCCGTACGGTGCGACGGTCGGCCACGGCCTGGAATGGGCGCGGCTGTTCCTGCACGCCGAGGCCGCACGGCCGCCCGGCTCGGACCGATGGCTCGCGGAGGCCGCGGCGGAGCTCTTCGACCGCGCGGTGCGCGACGGCTGGTCGGTCGACGGCCTGCCGGGATTCGTCTACACCACCGACTGGTCGGGCACCCCGGTGGTCCGCGACCGGATGCACTGGGTGGCGGCGGAGGGGATCAGCGCGGCGGCGGCCCTGCACCACCGCTTCGGCAAGGAGCAGTACGCGACCTGGTACCGCACCTGGTGGGACTACAGCGCGACGTACCTGCTGGACCACGAGCAGGGTTCGTGGTTCCACCAGCTCAACGCGGAGAACGAGCCGACGGACACGGTGTGGCCGGGCAAGCCGGACCTGTACCACGCACTACAGGCGACCCTGACGGCCCGGTTGCCGCTCTACCCGATGCTCGCACCCGCCGTCGCCGCGACCCTCGCCTAGCCCTCGACACTGACCGGCGGTCGTCCTCGTGAGGACGACCGCCGCGTCCTGAACGGCCCACTCGGATCGGTCAACGGCGCACCCGATAGCGCAGGTGAAGCACCCGGTTGCCCTGAACGACCACGTCCGGGCCTTCCAGCAGGTGCTGCGCGTCGACGGAGCCGAAGTAACGCTTACCGGACCCGAGCACGACGGGTGCGACGTCCATGCGTACCTCGTCGACCCAGCCCGCGGCGAGCGCCTGGCCGCCGACGTCGCCGGCGGCGAACTCGACAGTGCGGTCACCCGCAAGCTCCCGCGCCTTGGCCACGGCCGCCTCGATGCCGTCGACGAAATGGAACGGCGCCCGCAGGTCCCACCCCTCGGGCGCACCACGGTGGCTCACCACGACCACATGGTCGATCCCGCTCGGAGGCGTCCCGTCCCAGCCGTCGGTGATGTCGAAGGCGTGACGGCCGGCGATTGTCACCCCGACCTCGTCCCAGTACGGCCGGACGTGGTCGAACGAAGCCCGCGACACCTTCAGCACGCCACCGTCGTCCAACGGCACGTCACCGCTGACCAGCCACTCGAAGATCGGACCGGGATCGTCGTTCTCGGCCGCGATGAAGCCATCCACCGAAACCGACGCGTTCATTACCACTTTCCCCATGGACTCCTCCTCTGTGCGGAGGCCCAAGTCTTGTGCGGCGTGAACTGTCGCTCTTGTACGAAATCAATCGGCCGGCAGCGGCCAGCCGTCCAGGACGTGGTCGGGATGATCGCGCAGGAATCGCCGCCGGACCTCGGCGTACCGGGTCGGCGTGAGCCCGGTGAACTCCCGGAACTCGCGCACGAAGTGGGCCTGGTCGAAGTAGCCCGCGCCGGCGGCGACGTCTCCCCAGTCGATCGGTGCGGCCACGTCCAGCGCCAGCACGGCGGAGCTGAAGCGGTAGCCGCGAGCCAGCCGCTTCGGCGTGACACCGACCACGGCCTTGAAGCGCTTCGCCAGATACGTGCTGCTGGCGCGGGCCGCCACACCGATGTCGCTGATCGGCACCGTCCCGCCTGTCGCCGCGACGGCGCTGCTCACGTGGCGGACCAGGTCAAGACCGTCGATCACCCGCAGCCGTCGTACCAGCTCCCGCTCGAGCACCATCAGCATTTCGTGCGGTGCGTCCGCCAAGGTCAGTCGGTGTCGCAATTCGGCGACAGCGGGCCGGCCCCAGATCTGCTCCACCGTCGCGGGCCGGTCGCACAGCTCGGCCGCGGGCATCGGAAGGAACGGTGCCAGGCCCCACGGCCTGAAGTGGACGCCGACGGACCGGGTCGGGGTCGGGTAGCCGAACTCCCACGCACGCGTGGGCGTGGTGACCGCGCAGCCGTCGGCGTACTCCACGGCGTCCACGTCGGTGCCGGCGCGGATGAGGAACGGCGCCCCGAGGTTGACGATGAGCAACGGCGCGGGCGCCGCCGGCAGCATCAACCGGGAGTACGGCGGGGCGCCCTCCAGGTAGTAGAGGTCGCCGATCAGCCCGTCCAGCGGTGGACCGGGCACCCTGGACACATACTCCACGCAGACATTATCGCCGCCGGCGGCGACCCCGGCCCCGTCCGGGCCGGGTCGCCGCGCGGGGGTTCAGACGCCGGCGAGCCGGCGTGACGACGAGCGCAGGTAGACCGCCCAGGTGACCAGCACGCACAGCGCGTAGAACCCGATGAAGGCGAGGTAGGCCGCGTCGGCCGTCTTGTAGGTCAGGAACGACTGGCGGAAGGCCAGGTTGACCAGGACGCCGCCGAAGGCGCCGACGGCGCCGGCGATGCCGATCACCGCGCCGGAGAGCCGGCGGGCCTCGTGCTCCTCGCCCGGGTTCTTCAGCGCGAAGATGCGCGGGATCATCTTGTACGTCGAGCCGTTGCCGATGCCGCTGAGGACGAACAGGGAGATGAAGCCGACCAGGTACAGCGGCAGCGAGCGCAGCTGCGAGGCCAGCAGGACGATGCTCGCGCCGGCCGCCATCGCCACGAAGTTCCAGAACGTCACCCGGGCGCCGCCGAGCCTGTCCGCCAGCGCGCCGCCGACCGGGCGGATCAGCGAGCCGAGCAGCGGGCCGAGGAACGTCAGGTACGCAGCCTTCACCGGGGTGCTGAAGTCCGTCGCGAACTGGACCTGGAGCACCTGGCCGAAGGCGAAGCCGAAGCCGATGAACGAGCCGAAGGTGCCGATGTAGAGGAACGACATGATCCAGGTGTGCGGTTCCCGGACGGCGTCGCGCATACCCCGCTTCTCGTTGCGGGCCTGCGTCAGGTTGTCCATGTACATGGCCGAGCCGACCGCCGCGATCACGATGAACGGGATGTAGATGCCCGCCACCAGGCCCGGGTGCCCGGCGCCGAAGAACGCCAGGACGAAGAGGCCGACCAGTTGCACGGCCGCGACGCCGAGGTTGCCGCCGCCGGCGTTGATGCCCAGCGCCCAGCCCTTGAGCCGGTCCGGGTAGAACGCGTTGATGTTCGCCATCGAGGAGGCGAAGTTGCCGCCGCCGACGCCCGCGACGGCCGCGAGCAGGATCAGCGTGGTGTACGAGACGCCCGGCTCGATCAGGAACGCGGCCAGGACCGCCGGGATCAGCAGCAGCGACGCGCTGATGATGGTCCAGTTGCGGCCGCCGAAGCGGGCCACCGCGAACGTGTACGGGATCCGCAGCGCACCGCCGACCAGCGCGGGCACGGCGGTGAGCATGAACTTGCCGGCCGGGTCGATGCCGTACGCGGGGCCGAGGAAGAGCACGAGCACGGACCACATCGTCCAGACGGAGAAGCCGATGTGCTCGGAGAAGATCGAGAAGATCAGGTTGCGCCGGGCGATCCGGGCGCCGCCGGCCTCCCAGAACGCGGGATCCTCCGGCCGCCAGTCGTCGATCCAATGCCCTCGCACGGTGCGGGCGGCGGGGCGTTCCAGGGTGGTGGTGCTCATGAGGAAACCTCCGAGGAAGCACGGGTGGTGACTACGAGGTGGTTGTCGTCGTCGACGTCGACGTCGTAGACGGTCAGGTCGGGCAGGCCGCTCAGCGAGCAGCCGGTGTTGAGGTCGAAGGCGTTCAGGTGCAGCGGGCAGACGACGACCTTCAGGTCGATCTGCCCGTCCGCGAGTGGCCCGCCGCGGTGCGGGCAGACCGCCTGGAGGGCGCGCAGCGAGCCGTCCCGCAGCCGGAACACGGCGACCATCTCGCCGTCGACGGCGTAGGTGCGGCCCTCGCCAAGGGGAATCTCGTCGAGGTGCCCGAGGCGCGTCACGCGACGACCTCGGAGACCCGGACCGGTACCTGCGGCAGCACGACAAGCGGCAGCGAGGTGCGGAACTGGCCGGGAGTGACCGGCTCGGCCCGCTCACGCCAGGGGTCGCGGTAGGCGCCGACGGACGCCTCCATGGCGGCGTCCAGGTCGGCGGCGATGCCGTCGCTGTCGTCGACGACGATCGCCCTGACCCGGTCGATGCCGATCCGCGGCACGAACGAGTAGGTGCGCTCCAGCCAGTTGGCGTTCTCGCGGTAGTACTGGAGGAAGCGGCCGGTGAGCGTGACGACCTCGTCCGGGGTGTCCACCGTGGCGAGCAGGTCGCCCTTGCGGATGTGCGCGCCGGCCGCGCCGCCGACGTAGATCTCCCAGCGGCCGCCGTCGATGGCGACGACGCCCAGGTCCTTCACGTACGCCTCGGCGCAGTTGCGCGGGCAGCCGGTGACGGCGAGCTTCATCTTGCCGGGGCCCTCGATGCCCTGGAAGCGCTCCTCCAGGGCGATGCCGAGCGCGGTGGAGTCGCCGACGCCGAAGCGGCAGTAGTCCGAGCCGACGCAGGTCTTCACGGTCCGGAAGCTCTTCGCGTACGCGTACCCGGACGGCATGTCCAGGTCGGCCCAGATCTTCGGCAGCGTCTCCTTCGGGATGCCGAGCAGGTCGATGCGCTGCCCGCCGGTCAGCTTCACCATCGGTACGGCGTACTTCTCGGCCACCTCGGCGATCCGCCGCAGCTGCGCCGGGGTGGTGACGCCGCCCTTCATCTGCGGCACCACGGAGAACGTGCCGTCGCGCTGGATGTTGGCGTGCACCCGGTCGTTGATGAACCGCGAGTCGCGCTCGTCGACGTACTCCTCGCCCCACATCATCTTGAGCAGCGAGGCGAGACCCATCTTGCTCTTGGCGTCCTCGGCGCCGCCGGGCACCAGCTTGGCGAAGACCGACGAGACCGAGCGCAGGCCGTGCGCGCGGATGGCGGTCATCAGCTCCTGCTTGGGCATCGGTACGCCGGGCACGTACCAGCTCGCCGCGGGGTCCTCCTCGACCTCGCCGCCGGCCGCCCATTCGACGATCCGCTGCACCAGGGGCTTGCAGGTGCCGCAGCCCTTGCCGGCCCGGGTCTTGTCCATCACCCCGTTGACCGTCTTGCAGCCGGCGTTGACCACGCCGCAGATCGCGCCCTTGCTGACGCCGTTGCAATTGCACACCTGCGCGTCGTCCGGCATGTCCTCGGGCTTGACCTCGCCGGCCGGGCCGCCGAGGTCGAACATCAGCTCGGCCCGCTCGTCGGGCAGCGCCATGCCCCGGTCGAAGGCCTGGATCAGCGCGGCCGCCTTGCGGTTGTCGCCGACCAGGGTGGCGCCGACCAGCAGCCCGTCGCGGATGATGACCTGCTTGTAGATGCCCTTCCTCGGCTCGCTGTAGACGATCACCTCGTCGTCGGGGCCCTCCGGCTCCTTGAGGCCCATCGCGGCGACGTCGATGCCGGCGACCTTGAGCTTGGTGGACAGCTTCGAGCCGGTGTACGCGGCCGCGGCGTTACGCCCGGTGACGTGGTCGGCGAGCACCTTCGCCTGGTCCCACAGCGGTGCGACCAGGCCGTACAGCTCGCCGCGGTGCTGTGCGCACTCGCCGACGACGTAGATGTCGTCCTCGCCGTCCGCGCGCATCTGGTCGTCGACGACGATGCCGCGCTCGACGGTCAGGCCGCTGTCGGCGGCGACCTGGGTGTTCGGCCGGATGCCGGCGGCGACCACGACCACGTCGCAGTCGATGACGGTGCCGTCGGCCAGCTTGACCCCGGTGACCCGGTCCTTGCCGAGGATCTCGGTGGTCATCGCGTCCACGATGACGTCGACGCCGAGCTTGCCCTCGACGCTGGCCTTGAGCATCGCGCCGGCCCGCTCGTCGAGCTGCATGTTCATCAGGTGGCCCATGGCGTGCAGCAGGGTCACGTGGCTGACGTGGTTCTGCAGGCCGCGCGCCGCCTCCAGGCCGAGCAGGCCGCCGCCGATCACGACCGCCCGCTCGTGGTCCCGGGCGTACCGGATCATGCCGCGGGTGTCGTCGAGCGTGCGGAAGGCGAAGACGCCCTGGTGGAAGCCGCGCTTCGGGTTGTGGATGCCCTTGATCGGCGGGGTCCACGAGCTGCTGCCGGTGGCGATGATCAGCTTGTCGTACGGGGTACGCGTCCCGTCGGTCGCGATGACCACCTTGTGCCGGCGGTCGATCTTCTCGATCCGGGTGCCGGTGTGCAGCGTGATGTCGTTGTCCGCGTACCAGCTCAGGTCGTTCAGGAAGATCCCGGCCTCGTCCTCCACCCCGGCGAGCAGGTTGGAGAGCATGATCCGGTTGTAGTTGCCGTACGGCTCGTCGCCGAACATGGTGATCTCGAAGCGGTCCGCGCCGCCACGGGCGAGGATCTCCTCGACCGTGCGGGCGCCCGCCATGCCGTTGCCGATGACCACGAGTCGTTCCATCAGAGCTCCACCAGCCTCGGGTCGCGCGGGTGTCGGGGTGTGGAATGCACCTAGGTGGTCCCTTCTCGATGGGGGGCTGGGCAGATGGCGACCGCGCACGCCTTGAAGGCGGGCATCTTGGAGTGCCGGTCGAGCGCCGGGTCGGTGAGCAGGTTGACGGCCTGATCGCCGCCCCAGTGGAACGGCGCGAAGACCGTGTCGGCCCGGATGCCCGGGTTGAACCGGGCCCGGAACAGCGCCTTTCCGCGGCGGGTGCGCAGCTCGACCATGTCGCTGTCGGCGACGCCGAGCCGCCGGCCCAGGTCGGGGTGCAGTTCGACGCGCGGCTCGGGCAGGGAGACGGTGAGCGCGCCGACCCGGCGTGTCTGGTTGCCGCTCTGGTACTGCTGCATGTTGCGGCCGGTCGTCAGCACGTACGGGAATTCGTGGTCCGGCATCTCGTGCGGATCGCGGTGCTCGACCCGGATGAACCTGGCCCGGCCGTCCGGGGTCGGGAACGTGTCGGCGAACAGCCGCGGCGTGCCGGGGTGGTCCTCGGCCGGGCACGGCCAGAAGACGCCCTGCTCGGCCTCGATGCGCTCGTAGGTGATGCCGGCGTAGTCGGCGATCCCGCCGGCGCTGGCCCGGCGCAGCTCGTCGAAGACGGTCCGCGGGTCGTCGCTGAAGAACTTCCCGCGCCCGAGCCGCTCGGCGAGCCCGGTCAGGAACTGCAGGTCGGTGCGGACGTCCGGCGGCGGCGGAAGCGCCATCTTGCGGCGGATGACCCGGCCCTCGAGGTTGGTCATCGTGCCCTCCTCCTCGGCCCACTGGGCGGTCGGCAGGACGACGTCGGCGAGCGCGGCGGTCTCGGAGAGAAAGATGTCGGAGACGACGAGCAGGTCGAGGGCGCGCAGCCGGTCGATGACGTGCCCGGCGTGCGGCGCGGAGACGGCCATGTTGCTGGCCAGCACCAGCAGGACCCGGACACCGCCCTCGGTGCCGAGGCGGTCGAGCATCTCGTACGCGGAGACGCCGGGCTGCGGCAGCTCGCCGGGGTCGACGCCCCAGACCGCGGCGACGTGCGCCCGGGCGGCGGGGTCGTCCAGGCGCCGGTAGCCGGGCAGCTGGTCGGCCTTCTGCCCGTGCTCGCGCCCGCCCTGCCCGTTGCCCTGGCCGGTGATGGTGCCGTAGCCCGAGTTCGGCCGCCCGACCAGGCCGAGGGCGAGCGCGAGGTTCAGGTAGGCCTGCGCCGTGTCGGTGCCGTTGCTGTGCTGCTCGGCGCCGCGCGCGGTGAGGATCATCGACGGGCGTTCGGTGGCGAGCAGCCGGACGGTCTCGCGCAGGTCCGCCTCGCTGACGCCGGTCATCCGCTCGACCCGCTCGGGCCAGTAGGAGGCGACCGCCGCGCGGACGGCGTCGAAGCCGGTGGTCCGGTCCCGGATGTACTCCTCGTCGAGCAGCCCCTCCCGGATCGCGATGTGCAACAGGCCGTTGGCCAGCGCCAGGTCCGTGCCGGGCAGGGGTTGCAGATGCCGGTACGCGCCCGCCGCCGTCGCCGTGCGCCGCGGGTCGACGACGATGTGCCGGGCGCCCTCGGCCCGGCCGGCGTCGAGGTACTGCATGGACGGCGGCATCGCGTCGGCCGGGTTGGCGCCGACCAGCAGCACGGTCCGCGCGCCGGCCACGTCCTCGAGGGGGAACGGCAGGCCGCGGTCGATGCCGAGCGCGCGGTTCCCGGCGGTGGCGGCCGACGACATGCAGAACCGGCCGTTGTAGTCGATCGACGCGGAGCCCAGCCCCACCCGGACGAACTTGCCGAGCGTGTACGCCTTCTCGTTGGTGAGCCCGCCGCCGCCGAACGCGCCGACGCTGTCCGGGCCGTACTGCGCCTGGCTGCGCCGGATCGCCGTGACGATGCGCTCGTACGCCTCGTCCCAGGTCGCCTCGCGCAGCGGGCTGGTGCGGTCGCCCGGTTCCTTGCGGACCAGCGGGGTGAGCAGCCGGTCGGTGTGGTCGAGCAGCTCGGCCGCGGTCCAGCCCTTGGCGCACAGGCCGCCCCGGTTGACGGGGAACTCGGTGGGTTCGAGCCGGACCCGCGGGATCTCGGGCGTCAGCGCGATGCCGCACTGCAACGCGCAGTACGGGCAATGCGTATCGGTCACGGTCACGTGGATGATGTTCGTCGTTCACCGTTACCGCACCGGACCGTCGCGATTGCCGCGGCGTTCGGAAATCCCTACAAGCGGCTCGGCGCCAATGTGAGGTGCTGGTAACGGGCGAGCACAAGATCGACTACCGCTGGGTCGGCGCAGAGCGGCGGCGTCACGGCGTCGGCGCCGGCCCGGTGCAGCGAACGGTAGAACAGGCCCTCGGCCAGCAGGTACGCCGCGACGGTTATCCGCCGCGCGCCGCGCGCACGGAGGTCGGCGACCACGTCGGGCACCCGCAGCTCGGCGCCGGAAGCGTACGCCACGTGCGCGTTCAGCCGGGCGGCGACGTCGGCGATGTCGGCACGCCAGCCCGGATCCGAGGAGCCCGCCGCGGCCAGTACCACCGTGCCGGCGTCACCGAGGTGCCGCCGCAGGCTCTCGACCAGCACGGGATCCGGGCCGAGCGGGGCGGTGGCGACCGCGCCGGCGCCGGCGACGGCCTCGGCGATGTCCACGCGTACGTGGTAGCCGGACGACAGCAGCAGCGGCACGACCACGGTGTCCGGGCCCTGGATCGCCTCGCCGACGCGGGGGTGCTGCACGTCGGCGAAGGCGAGCCGGACGTCCACGTCCGGGCGCCGGCAGGCGACACGGTCGACCAGGTCACGGATCTGCGCCTGTCCGGCCGCGGACCGGGTACCGTGCGCCACCGCCAACAGCACGGGGAGGCTCATGTCGCCACCTCGTCGACGCGGAGGCGGTAGCCGCGTTTGATGACCGTCTCGATGTGGCCGGCGGAGCCGAGCGCGGTGCGCAGCCGGGCGATCGCGACGTCGACGGCGTGCCCGTCGTTGCCCCGCGGCAGGGAGCCGGCGAGGCGGTCCTTGGGCACGACCGCGCCCGGCCGGGCCGCGAGCACGCCGAGTATCGCCATCGCGGCCGGCGCGAGGGTCTGTAGCCGGCCGTCGATGAGCACGGCGTGGCCGCGGATCTCCAGGAGCGTGCCGGCGACCGTGAGCCGCGCGGCCCGCCGCGGCAGCTCGTCGGTGACGACCTTGACCAGGGCGCCCAGCCGGGAGCGGTGCGGCGTCACCACCGGGATGTCCCGTTCGACGAGCGAGGCGGCGGTGACCGGGCCGACGCAGGCGGCCATCGTGCCGGTGCGGAACCGGTCGAGCACGTCGGCGGCGTCGTCCCCGGCGATCTCCAGCAGCGCCTGCACCGCCGGTGCGCTGGTGAACGTGACGGCGTCGACCTGGCCGGCGGCGAGCTGACCGACGAGCCGCCGTACGGGCGCGACGTCCGGCGGCAGCGTCCAGCGGTACACCGGCACCTCCACGACGGCGGCGCCGGCCGCCCGCAGGCCGGCTACGAACTCCGCCTGCGGCCCGCCGTGCAGCTGCACCGCGATGCGCCGCCCGGCGATGCCCTGCGCCAGCAGCCGCTCGAGGATCTCCTCGCACGACTCGCTCGGCGCCGACCAGTCCTCGCTCAGATCGGCGGCCCGGATCGCACCGCAGGGCTTGGCGCCGCGGGCGATGAGCCGGGCCCGGCTGAGCGCGGCCCGCAGGGTGTCGCCCATCCCCCAGCCCTCGGCGGCCTCGAGCCAGCCCCGGAAGCCGATACCGGTGGTGGCGACCACGATGTCGGGCGCGAGGCCGACGCAGGCCTCGGTCGCGGCGTGCAGCGCCTGGTCGTCGCCGAGCGGAACGATCGTGATCGCGGGCGCGATCACCACCTTGGCGCCGCGCCGCTGGAACAGGGCCGCGAGCTCGTCGCGGCGCCGTTCGGCGGTGACCGCGACGGTGTAACCGGCGAGCGGCGCTGCGGGGGCATCAGGGGCGGGAGCGCTCGCAGGCGTCACCGGCCCGGTCAGGTCGGCCATGCGGTCAGCGTGCCCACCAGCCATTACCTGCACGCGTTGGAAATGTTTCGGTCATGAAAACCGCGCATCACATCGGCGATCAAGATCCGGTGAGATCGCCCGGCGGCGCCCCGGCCCGTACCGGAACGGGGCGCCGGACGGCTCAGTCCTCGTAGAGGTCGAACGTCACGACGGGGCGGGCACCCAGGTCGTAGTCGACCGTGCAGCGCAGATCCGACGGCGCCCAGCAGTTGACCTCGGTGTCGTCCATCCACGGGTTCTTCCAGGCGAGCCGCACCTGGCCGGAGGTCGTCGAGAGGACGATGGTGGCCGCGGTGCCGCCCTGCTCCGTGCTCGACGTCGAGCCGAACCTGACGACCTTGAGCGACCTGATGGTCTTCGGCTTGGTCATCCACCAGCCCTCGGTGACCTTGGTCTGGCCGGGCACCAGGTTGAGCTGCCGCATGGTGTGGTTCTTGAAGATCGCGTAGACCTTACGGTCGCCGGGCGCCCGCACCGTCGCGTCGGGCGCGGCCTGGGCGACGCCCTGGATTCCACCGGCGAGGGCGGCCGCGGTCAGCGCGACGGCGCCCGCGGCGCGCGCCAGCGAGCTGCGGTAACGAGAAAAGCTCATGGGCGATCTTCCTCCTGAATCGGGGATGCGGCCTTAATGGCCTTCGCCAGTATTGCGGAATTCACGCACGCCATCTCCCAAACCGAGAGATATCGATATTCGTAACAGATTCACATATATCGGCGGACCTGCGCGATGTCGGCCGCGCCTCGGAGAACCGATTTCAACCGCGGTCGGATCGCATTCGACAAGAACCGGGCCGCAATTAAGGAAGGCTTCGGACGCGGCTCAAAAAAAGGAGGCAACGCCCGATGACGGACGCTGCCCCAGACCCCGGCCCACAAGGCCGCTCAGATCACGGATGACCTACGGCGGCCCCTCGCGATCGAGGCCACCGCCGTAACGGCCGGGGCTCTCCCGCTCCCCCTCGTTCCCGTCGCTCTCGCCGTCAGCCTTTTCGACGACGAACTGTTCGTGCTCCTCGGCGAAGTCGCCGGTCTGCTCGTCGGGGTCGCCGAGCGGCTCGAGGCCGGCGCCCGTGGCAGGTTCACGCCCGGAAGTACGCATGTCACGGACGTTCCCGTACCGGGCACGCCCAAACACCGCCAAGAAAGGTCTGAGCTGGGCATTCCCGCTCCGTACGCGCGCGGATTCCGAAAGAGCGGGAGCACGCCGTCACCGACCGCGGCCGAACCGGCGACGCTTCGGCTGCCGGCCGAAGCGTCGTTGCACGGCGTCCGCCCCCTGGCGGAGCAGGCGGGTGCCCCTGCTCGGACCGCGCCGAGCCTCGACCACGTCGCTGAGCTTGCGGGCGCCGGCCACCGCGGCAGGCACGGCGACCGCCATCAGGACGAAACGTCGGATCAAAGTGAGAATCATGGTCCCGCAATGCCCCGCGGCCCGCGCCGCCAAGCGTGGCCGGGCCGGACGTACGTGGCAGGTGTGAATCTCGGTGACTCGAGGGAGCGGCCTCGCCGACCGCTCGCACCACGGCCCAGGTTTGGCCCGGCACATCGCGGGCAGCACAGTCATAACCAACGAAAGGGGCTGACCATGGGTCTCCTCGACAAGGTAAAGGACCTGGCCAACAAGCACGACGACAAGGTCGACCAAGGTCTGGAAAAGGTCGGCGATCAGATCGACACACGGACCGGCGGCAAGTTCGCCCAACACGTCGACAAGGGCGTGGACGAGGCGCAGCGGCGGACGGGATCCGGCGACACCGTTCAGTAGCACCGGCGCATCCGGTGCCGGAACACGAACGGGGTTGTCGGCACCGGTGCGGCCCACCATGGGTGCCGCGCGTGCAGGACGTTTTCCTGTTCACGCAGGGGGTAACTCACCGTCATGGGGGAATCAGGCAACGGTAGGGTCGCGCGTCACACGCTGGTCGTCCTCGGCCTGCTGCTCGCCACGCTCACGGTCGTGTTCCTGGGGTACGAGACCCGCAGGGTATTGACCTGGATCGCCATAGCGGCCTTCTTCGCGGTGGCGCTGCACCCGGCCGTGACCTGGATGACCCGCAAGGTGAGGTTCTGCAAACGCTGGCTGGCGACACTGCTCGTCTACCTGGCGACGGTCGCGGTGCTGGGAGGCCTGGTCACGCTGTTCGTCCTGCCGCTGGCGCACGAGGCGGGCCAGGTGGTCGCGAACTTCCCGACGTTCGTCGAGGATCTTCAGAACGGTCGTGGACCGGCCGGACGGCTGATCGAGCGATTCCACCTCCTCGAATACGCGCAGAACAACTCCGACCGGATCCGTGAGTACGCGTCCGGCCTGGGCGCACCGACGCTGTCGTTCCTGCGCGCGATGGCCACCGGCGTCGCCGGCATCGTGACCATCTTCGTGCTGTCGTACCTGATGGTCCTGGAAGCGCCGAAGATCGTCGACGGGTTCCTCGGCCTGTTTCCCCCGCGGCGTGCCGAGCACCTCCGTCGCGTCGGCCGGGACTGCGCCAGGACGATCACCGGCTACATCACCGGCAATCTCCTGATCAGCGCCATCTGCGGGACGCTGACCTTCGTGGTGCTCACGGTGATGGGTGTTCCGTTCGCGGGCCTGATCGCGCTGTTCGTCGGGCTTGCCGACCTCATCCCGCTGGTCGGCGCCACGCTCGGCGCGGTCGTCGCCACCGCCGCCGCGCTCTTCGAATCGACAACGGCCGGGATCGTGGTCCTGGTCTTCTTCGTGCTCTACCAGCAACTGGAGAATCACCTGCTCCAACCCCTGATCTTCGCCCGTACGGTGAAGCTGAACCCGCTCACCGTCCTCGTCGCGATCCTCATCGGGGTGGAACTAGCCGGGCTCCTCGGCGCGCTGCTGGCGATCCCGGTCGCCGGCATCCTGCAGATCCTCGCCCGTGACATCTGGGACACCCACCGCGGACGCCTCACGGCCGAACCCACGGCCGGCGAGGACCGCCAGGCCGAGCGCGCCGCCGCCGCAGGGGCGGCCGACACCCACTCCGCCTTGACAACGAGCGCCGCCGAACCGGAGCTGTCCCGCTCCACCAACACCCGCAACGACTGAGCTTCGTCTCCCGAACCGGGAGATGTCGATACCCGCAACCGACTCACATATCTTGCGCCGTATCGCCGCCATTTCGGCGAGCGCCCGCAGCGCTTTCCCGGCCGTCTCGCCGCAATCGAGGAAAGGCTTCCCGGTGGCGACCTCCGCCGCATCCTGTACATTGACTGTTGTCAATGTAGAAGCCGGAGGTTCCGCGATGCGAAGAAGGATCGCCTTCCCGGGCGTGCTGATCACCCTGACCCTCGGCATCGGCGCGGGTGCCGTCGCGAGCGCTACGCCGGCCGCCGCGCTCGAGCCCGATCTCGACAACCCGCAGGTGGTGGCGACGGGGCTGACCGTGCCGTGGGGTCTCGGATTCCTGCCCGACGGCAGCGCGCTGGTCGCGGAACGCAACAGCGCCCGCGTCCTTCAGCTGCGCCCGGGCGCCGCCCCGGCCACCGTCGCCACCGTCAACGGCGTCGCGCCGGCCGGCGAGGCGGGCCTGCTCGGCCTGGCGGTGTCACCGACGTTCGCGCAGGACCGGTACGTCTACGTCTACTTCACGGCCGCCACGGACAACCGGATCGCCCGGTTCCGCCTCGACGCGCCGCAGAACCAGGCGGTGATCCTCAGCGGGCTGGCCAAGGCGAGCATCCACGACGGCGGGCGCATCGCGTTCGGCCCGGACGGCATGCTCTACGCGGGCGTCGGCGACGCCGGCAACACGGCCAACTCCCAGAACCCGCAGAGCCGCAACGGCAAGATCCTGCGGATGCGACCGGACGGCGGCGTCCCCGCGTCCGGCAACCCGTTCCCCGGCTCGCTGGTATACAGCCTGGGCCACCGCAACGTGCAGGGCCTGGCCTGGGACGCACAGGGCCGGATGTACGCCTCGGAGTTCGGCCAGAACACCTGGGACGAGGTCAACCACATCGTGGCCGGCGGCAACTACGGGTGGCCCACCGTCGAGGGCCGCGCCGCCGACGCCCGGTTCCGCGACCCGATCGTCGTGTGGACCACGGCGGAGGCGTCACCCAGCGGCGCGACGATCGACGGCACCACCCTGTACGTCGCCGCGCTGCGCGGCCAGCGAATGTGGTCGGTCCCGCTCGACGGCGCCGGCGGGGCCGGCACCCCGGTCCCGCTGCTGCGGGGCCGGTACGGGCGGCTGCGCACCGCGGAACGGGCGCCCGACGGGTCGCTCTGGATCACCACCAGCAACCGTGACGGCCGCGGCTCCCCGGTCGCCGCCGACGACCGGGTGATCCGCTTCCCGGCCCGGGCCTCCTCAGATGGTGAAGCGTGACACCAGCACCTTGAGGTCGCCGGACATCTGAGCGACCTGCTCGGCCGCGGCGTGGGTCTGGATGACACCCCCGCCGGCGACCTGGCTGGCGCCGGCGACGGTCGCGACGTTGGTGGCGATGCCGGCGGAGGCGTCCGCGGCCTCGGTGACGCTGCGGTTGATCTCCTGGCTCGTGGCCGTCTGCTCCTCGACCGCCGAGGCGATGGTCGTCTGGTAGTCGCTGATCTGGCCGATGATGGCGGTGATGCCGGCGATGGCCTCGACGGCCTTGCCGGTGTCGCGCTGGATCGCCTCGACCCGGCCGGCGATGTCCTCGGTGGAGCGGGCGGTCTCCTGCGCCAGCTCCTTGACCTCCGTGGCCACCACGGCGAAGCCCTTGCCCGACTCGCCGGCGCGGGCGGCCTCGATGGTGGCGTTGAGGGCCAGCAGATTGGTCTGCTCGGCGATCGCGGTGATGGCCTTGACCACGTCGCTGATCTGCGACGAGGACTCACCGAGCTGGGCGACCACGGCGGTGGTCGACTCGGCGACCGCGACCGCCTGTGCGGCGACGCCCGCCGCCTGCCCGGCGTTCAGCGAGATCTCCCGGATGGAGGCGCCCATCTGCTCGCTCGCCGCGGCGAGGGCGGAGACGTTCTGCGAGACGTTGCCCGCGGCCTGCGCCACGGCCTCGGCCTCGTTGCCGACCTGGTCGACGCCGCCGGCGATGGTCGCGGACACCTCGGTCAGGTGCCGGGCGGAGGACGCGAGGTCGCCCGCCGCGCCGTCGAGCTCGCGGATCGTCGTACGCATGCTGTCGGTGGCGTGGTTGAGGGCCAGCCCCATCCGGCCGATCTCGTCGCGGGAGGTGACCTCGACCTGCTGGGTGAGGTCGCCCGCGCTGACCCGGCTCAGTACGGCCTCCACCTGCTTGATCGAACGGACACTCCGGCGGATCACCACCCACGCCGCACCGAAGGCGATCAGGAGGCCGACCGCGAGCAGGCCGATGACGAACAGCCGGTTCGCCTGGTAGGAGGCCTCCGCTGCCTTGGCGTTCTCCGCGGCCAGCGCGGTCTCGTCGTTGATCAGCGCGGTGATGACCGCGCCGGACTGGGTCAGCGCCGGCCACAGTTCCCCGAACCGGGCGAGGTACACCTGCGCCTGCCCGGCCTGCGCGGCCGGCAGCAGCGTGCCGTCGCGCTCGGCGCGGAAGTCGGTGAGCGACTTCTTGACCTGGGCGACGCGCGGGTCGCCGCCCAGGGCGCCCAGCTCCGCGTACGTGGCGAGCGCCTTGTCCTGCAACGCGTCCTCGGCCCGGATCTGCTGGATCTTGGTGGCGACCGCGTCCGCGCCCTTCGCCGACGGCAGCGTGGTCAGGCCCAGGAAGCTGCGCAGCGCCGAGGCCCGCAGCGACTCCAGCGCGCTCGAGGGCAGCAGGGCGTGCTGGTAGGTGGCGCGGGCGACCGCGTTGGCCCGCTGCTGGGCGACCAGGCCGCTCCAGCCGACGCCGAGCGCGGTCGCGGCGAGCAGCGCCAGGACGACGAAGAACTTGACGGCCAGCGGGAGGTCGCCCAGCCTGGGGCGCCGCGGCGCGGTGGAGTCCGTGGAGTCGTCGAGCCGGTGTCGCATGGGTGTCGCCCCTCTGGCAGTCGCACAGCGGGGCCGGTCCGGCCTCGCGGCGCCAAAGATCGGCGGCACTGTTCCCCGGATGAGACTTTCGCTACAGAAAGTGTTAGGGCGATTACACCGCCGGGTCGTCGGCGGCGACCCGGCCGGTCCGTGATAGAACGCCGATCATGCGCATCATGTTCGCCGCCGCCCCGCTACAGGGGCATCTGCTGCCGCTGGTCCCGCTCGCGGCGGCCTGCCGCGACGCCGGACACGACGTGATCATGGCCAGCGGCGGCTTCCCGCCCGACGTGCTCGGCCTGCGCAACGCCGACATCGGCGCCGGCTTCAGCCTGCCGCGCACCGCGATCCGGGTGGCCCTGCGGCACCCGCGCATCGCCGCCGCCGAGATGCGCGGCGTCGCCGGCCAGGCCATGGTCGGCGAACTCTTCGGCCGCGCCAACCTGGCCCTGGTCGGCCCCCTGCTGGCGCTGGCCGAGCGGGAGCGGCCCGACCTGATCGTCTTCGAGCCGCTCTGCGAGGCCGGCGCGATCGTGGCCGGCCGCCTGTCCATCCCGTCGGTCCTCCAGGAGAACACCCTCTGGCCCGCCACCGACCTCTTCGAGGCCGTGACGACCAGCACGGCCCTGGCCGGGCAGGACATACCCGCGCCCGGGCTGACCATCACCGTCACCCCGCCGAGCCTGCGGGACTCCCCCGCGGCGCACGCGATCGCGATGCGCCCGGTCCCCTACTCCGGCGGCGGCCCGATCCCGGACTGGCTGCTCACCCCCGGCGACCGCCCCCGCGTCCTGGTCAGCCGCAGCACCCTCAAGGGCCCGAACGACGGCGACCCCGGCCCCGCGGTCATCGCCGCCGCCGAGCGGGTCGACGCCGAGTTCGTGCTGGTACGCCCGGCGAGCACCCGCGGCCTCCCGCCGAACGTGCGCACCGTCGACCGGGTGCCGCTCGACAGGGCCCTTCCGCACGCCGCGGCGTTCATCCACCACTCCGGCGCGGGCAGCGTGCTGGGCGGCCTGGCCGCGGGCGTGCCGCAGCTGACCACTCCCGGCGCGGGCGACCGCAGGTACAACGCGGACCTGCTGGCCCGGCGCGGCGCCGGCCTGGCCGTCGCGGCGAAGGCCATCACCGCCGCCGACCTGATCCGCCTGCTGACCGACGACACGCTGCGCGCCGCGGCCCGCCAGGTCGCGGCGGAGATCGCCGCGATGCCCGAGCCGTCCACAGTGGTCACCGCGCTGGAGAAGCTCGCCGGCGGCTGACGGTCAGGCGGTCACGGTTTCCCGGGCTCCCCGATGGACGCCTGGTAGACCTCGGCGTAGGTGCGTGAGTCCTTGATCAGGTCGTCGCAGAAGGCCGCGACGTCGCTGCCGATGAGTTCGAGAACCCCCTTGCCGGACGCGGCGCCGCCGGCGAAGAAGTCGACGATCCCGGGCAGCAGGTCCCCGTCGATCAGGTCGACCGGCCCGACCTTGAACAGGTACCGCTGCATCTCCTGGTAGACGATCCGGTAGTCCGGCGGCAGCGCCTTGACCCGGGCCACGTGCGCCCGCCACTGCCGTTTGCCCTCGATGATGTCCTGGATGCCCACGTCAGCCTCCCAGCCGGCCGAGCCTGCGTGCCACGTTGTCGTTGAGCTGCGCGCGCCACCGGTCGCGATAGGTCCGGGCGCCCGCCCCGCCGGCCAGCGCCGCGCAGAAGCCGGGTATGTCGTCGCCGAGCACCTCCTGGATGCCCTGCCCGTCCGCCGAAGCCTCTTCGAGCAGCCCCAGGGCCGCGTCGAGGATCGGGGTCAGGTTGCGGCCCGTGAAGTCCCCGTACGGGATGAGGTTGCCCTTGATCTGCTCCCAGGCGGCCCGGTAGCCGGCCGGCAGTGCCCGCGCCCGGGCGTCGAAGGCCTTCCATTGCCTGGTGAGGTCGCTGCCGGTGATGGTCTCCCAGAAGCTCACTTCCCACCCTCCCTGAGCCTGTCGATGCGTGACGAGACGTACTGCCACTTCGCCCAGAACGTCGCGAGTTCCGCGCGCCCGGCGTCGTTGAGCGCGTAGAACTTGCGCGGCGGGCCGACCTCGGACGGCCGCTTCGTCACCTGGACGAGGGCGTTGCGCTCCAGCCGCAGCAGGATGGTGTAGACCGTGCCCTCGATGACGTCGGCGAAGCCGAGCTCGTTCAGCCGGCGCGTGATGGCGTAGCCGTAGGTCTCCTCGCCGCCGATGATCTCGAGCACGCAGCCTTCGAGCGTGCCTTTCAGCATCTCCGTCAGATCCTCCATCGCGGCTCCCCTCGCCCTGGTACCTCGTACCACCGAGTACCGGTACAACGTACCACCGAGTACCGCTATGCGGTAGCACCGAGTACCGGCGCCGATTCGGGGGGGGGGTTGCCGACGGTCGGCAACGAACGACGCGGTTTGTCACCGTCACGGGACATGGTCGCCGGGCGACAGGACGCCGATGCTTGAGGCAGGCCGGTTGCTTCTCCCGGCCCGGGCAGTTCGAGGAGGTGTTGACATGCAGTGCAAGGTCAGCGACAGGACGAGGCACGCGTCGACGGTGCCGATGGAGCTGCTCCGCGGCATCCTCGAGGAGCGTTACGCCGTGGACACCGGCCGGCTGACGCGGATGACGGTGCACGCCGTACTGCCGTCGGGCCCCGGCCGTGACGTGCGCACCCTGGCCCTGCACACCGTGTCCGTCCGGCAGCGGCTCGCCGAGACGGCGCAGGCGCTCAGGCGGATGTCCGAGGGCACCTACGGCCGCTGCGAGGACTGCGACAAGGCGATACCGCTCGGCAGGCTGCGTGCCACGCCGCACGCCGCTCGGTGCGCGCCCTGCGAGAGCCGCACCGCATTCGCCACGACGGAGCGCCGGGCGTCCTGAGGCATCGCCGGGTCAGGCCGGAGCCGGCAGTGGTTCCTGCGGCCAGTTGAGCACCTTGGCGCCGAGCACCGCCGCCTGCAACGTGAACCGGTGCGCGGGGTCGGCCGGGTCGTATCCGGTCAGCTTCCTGACCCGGTCGAGGCGGTAGGTGACCGTGCGCACCGACACGTGCAGGCGCTTCGCCGACTCGGTCGCGACCGCGCCGGTCTCGAAGTAGGCGTGCAACGTGTCGAGCAGCGGCCCCGCTCCCCCACGGGCCCGGGCGAGCGGGCCGAGCGCGGCCTGCACCAGGTCGACGATGGCCGGCTGGTCGCGCAGCAGCACGCGGTAGATGAGCACGTCCTGCGCGTTGACGACCGGGGTGTCGGAGTCCAGCCTGCCCGCCATGGTGAGCGCCTCCCGGGCCTCCTCGTAGGAGCGGGCGATGCCGTACAGGCCGGGGTAGGGCCGCCCGACGGCGACCCGCCACGGCTGTCCGCGGGGCAGCCGGCTCAGCTCGCGGTGCGTGAGCCGGCCGAGTTCGCCGGCCGCCGCACCGGCATCGGCCGGGGCCAGCACGACCAGCAGGCCGTCCTTGGTGGCGACGAGCACGTCGCGGTCGCCGAGCCGGTCGAAGACGACCGCCTCAAGGGCGCTGATCGCCGCGTCGGCGTCCGGCAGGCGCCGGCTCGGCGCGGCCAGCACCACCTGATGGACCCGGGCGAGGTCGAGCCCGAACGGTTCGGCCCGCTCCACGAGCGTGCCCAGATCGGAGTCGCCGCGCAGCAGGTCGTCGATCAGCTCCCGGCGCAGCGACTCCTCCCGGCGCACCAGGTCACGGCGGGCGATCGCGTAGCCCTCGGCGAGATTCGCCACCGCGTCGTCGACGACCTGGAGCATCGCCGCCGCGGCCGCGCGCACCGCCGCCCGGTCACGGTTGCGCACCGCCATCGGCAGGTCGTTCCACAGCCGCCGCGCCGCGGACAGGTAGAGCCGCACCACCCGGCCGGCGGACACGCCCTGCTCGGCGGCGCGGCGGCCGAGCAGGGCCACCGCGTCGAGCTCGCGGCGCTCGGCCTGTCGCCCGTACGTCGCGGCGTCGGCCAGCAGGCGCAGGTAGTCGCCGAGCAGCTCCACCGGGACCCCGCCGGCGTCGTCGCTCGCCCCTTGCGCGACCCCGGTCAGCCAGGCGTCGTCCGGTTCCGGTGTCACGGGCCGCCGCTTGCCGCTCCGCCGTCCGCCGTCGCTCACCGCGCTCGCCTCTCATTGCCGACAAACGGCAGTTTAGACCCACCTTGCCCGGCCGTTGTGGCCGTAGCCAGGCAAACCGGCGCCTCAGAGCCGGGAGGCGACCTTCTTGGCGAGCTCGACGACGACGGCGACGTCGCCGGCCGGGTCGGCCGGGGCCTTGTCGTAGAGCCGCGACACGTTGACAAGCTTGTTGTCGATGACGAACCGGACCTGGGTCGTCGGCGGGCCGACCGTGCCGAGGTTGTCGGCCTCCACGGAGACCGCGGCCTCGCCGACCCCGCTCACCGGCTTGGAGCCCGTGCTGCCGATGTTGTCCCCGCTCTGCTTGGTCTCGTACTGCTGCACAATCACGTACACCTTGAACGGCACCGCGTCGTCCTTGGCACCGAAGATGCAGTTCGAGTTCGTCATGCGGACCGGGTTGTCGATCGTGGTCGAGCCACCGGCCGGCTTGTCGGCGGCACCGCCGAAGGTCTCCTTCAGCTCGGCGGCCGTCAGGAGCTTGCAGGCGTCGACGTCGTCCAGCTTCATCGCGGGAGCGTCCTTGGCGGCGGCGTCCTTGGCGGCGCCGGCGGCGACGGGCTCTTTCACCGGGTCATCCAGCAGGGCGCAGCCCGGCAGGGCCAGGGTCGCCGACAGCAGGGCGCCGCAGGCACCGACCTTGTGGAATGTCACAGTCCGTCTCCGTCCGGTTCATGGTCGCTGGTGGACCAGCGCCGGCAGGCAAGCTAGCAACCGGTGATCCATGACCGGGATATGGCGAATGGCCTATTCACCTGCCGTGATCCGGCGGTCGCTGAAGTGCGGGCGCCCCGAACGGGGCGCCCGCACACCATCAGTTCCAGGCGCAGTGGATGTGTGTCGCGTGATCCGCGTCGTCGCCCGGTCCCCGGATATCGGTCGCGCCGTACGCGGCGCAGGCGTTCCGGAAGGTCTGGTTGAGCGAGTTGGACGTGTTGACCGGGTTGTTGTTGATCCGGTCGATGTCGAAGGCCCTCCCGAAGTAGTGCGGTGAGTTCGAACTGTGGTCACTTCCGGCGATCGCGGTGATCCGGAAGCTGAGGCCGTTCACCAGGTGGATGCGCAGGATGGCGTCCAGCATCGCGCGCCGCAGGGTCACGTCGGTCCGTCCGACGTCGCTGAAGGTACTGGTCCGGGCCGGCTGACCGTTCGCGACGTCGACGATGTTCTGCCGGGCCGTCGACGGCGGATCGACCTGCTTGCCCACGTGGAAGTCCAGCAGGCCGATGCCGGGGATGTCCCGGATGAAGGCCGCCGGGTTGTAGGCCGGCAGGCCGCTGCCGAACTCACCCGAGCCCACCGACACCTGGAGCGTGGGCGTGCCGAGACCGTTGCAGGCGGACAGGTAGCGCTGCGGCGCGGCGAGGGCGAAGCAGCCGCCCCACGGCGCACCGTTCAGGGTCTGGAGTATGAGGTCGAACCCGATCTCCAGCACCCGGCCGCCGTCGAAGAGCCGGCCGTCGATCAGCACGGCGCCCTGGCTGCCGCCGTAGTAGGAGTTGTAGAACTGGAACACCGGCGCCGCGGCGATGACCTGGTTGCTGGTACCGACCCCGCCGGTCCGGTCGATGAGGTACGCCTGACCGGCACCCGCGAGGTAGAAGTTGCACAGGACCTCGGCCAGGTAGTCGACCCGGGAGAACGCGGTGCCGTTCGGGGTGACCAGCCGGCTGATGTAGGGCACGCAGACCGGGCCGGTACCCGGCGGGTCGTCCGGCCCGGCGTTGACCATGCGCGGGGCCGGGCCGGTGCGCGGCTTGCCGAGCGTGATCCCCTGACCGGCCGGGGTGCCGGCCAGGGAGCGGCCCTTCTCCGTGTGCACGCCCTTGGCCGGGGTCGTGGTGGACACCCCGGGCGTGGCCGCCGCGGTGCGCCCGGGCAGCTTCGGCGCGCCCTGGTCGGCGGCCGGGCCGGCCTGCGCCGCGCCGCCCGTGAGTGCCAGGGCGAGAGCAGCCGTCAGCGCCAGTACGCCGCCGGTCCGCAACCGTCTCAGTGATCGCATGTCGTCCCCTTCGCGAGGTTGGCTGTTCCCGCAAAGGTGTCGGTCCACACTGGACCCTGACTGGACGCCGGCTGTACGCGCTCAGGACGTGCGGCGGAACGTGGCGTCGGCGCGGCCCGCGGCGGTCGTGATCGGGTCGATCCTCAGTTGATAGTTGCTGTGCCGTACGTAGCGGTCGGGGAAGTTGTACGACTGGAACGAGGACCAGGCGGCGTCCGCCAGCCCGGCGACCTGACGGAAGGTGGCGTCCTGGCGGAACGTCGCGGACCCGTTGTTCGGCTCGAGCCGCAGCACGTAGTTGTTGTGCCGCAGGTAGTAGCCCGGGAGGTTCACCGATTCGAACGAGACGGCGGCGCCGTCGGCCAGCCCGGGCACCACGCGGAACTGGGCGTCCAGCGCCGGGCTCACGTTCGCGTCGATGCGGGCGCTGAAGGACTGGTGGCGTACGTATCGGTCCGGGAAGTTGAAGGACTGTATCCGCTGGACGGTGACCGCTCCCGGGTTGCCGAGCTCGCCGGACGGGCCGGGCAGGACCGTCGCGGTGGACACCGGGATGCCGAGGCTGGGCGTGCCGTCCGGGTTCCAGGAGATCCGCTGGGCGCGGCTGGTGCGGGTGGTGCCGCAGCCCTGCGAGGCCGAGTCGTTGGCGTGGTAGACGATCCAGTCCTCGGCGCCGTCGGGAGACTTGAAGAACGCGTGGTGCGCCGGGCCGAACACGCCGTTCGCGTCGTTGCGCTGGAACAGCGGGTTGGCGAGCTTGGTCCACGAGCCGCGGCTCAGCGGGTCGGAGCCGGTGAGCTCGAGCGCTCCGATCTTGTAGTCGGGCGTGCCGCAGTAGCTGGCGGAGTAGGTCAGGAACGTGCGGCCGTCGCGTTGCAGCACGTACGGGCCCTCGTTGACCGGGTTGCCCACCCGCTCCCAGGCGTAGGTGGGCTCGGAGATCAGGGCGCCGAGTGCCGCGGGCGTCCACGGATTGGTCAGGCGGGAGACGAAGAGGCTCTGCAGTCCGCCGTTCTCGAAGCCGCTGTTGTTGTTGAACGCGGAGAACACGAAGTAGTTGACACCGCCGACGGTCATCACGCTGCCGTCGATCGACCAGCCGTTGTTCGGCATCAGGACGAGCGGGCCCTTGTAGGCGTACGGCCCCATCGGGTCGGTGCCCGCGCTCTCCAGCACGTGCTGGCGTTGCCCGCCGCAGCAGGCGGCCGGGCCGGCCGAGTAGTACAGGTACCAGCGCCGGCCGTTCGGCCCGTCGAGCAGGTGCAGGCTCGGCGCCCACATGTTGGACACCGCGTTCGGCTGCGACATCGTGAACACCGTCGTCTCGGCCGCGGTGCGCAGGCCGGCGATGGTGGAGGCCTTCCGGATGTAGATCCGGCCGGTCCAGGTCGTCGCCGCGTAGTAGTAGCTGCCGTTGTGGTAGCCCAGCCAGGGATCGGCGCTGTTTGGCGTGCCGACGATCGGATTCTGGAAGGACGCTCCGGGCGCGGCGCCGGCCGGAGCGGGTGCCACGACGAGTGCCGCCGCGGTCAGCAACGCGATGGCCATGGCTCGTAGACGCATGCGGCTCCTCGCGGAATTGTTAACGGTCACATCGATGTCGGGGATGTTACGAGACATCGACACGCCTCACAAGACTCCCTTGACGAGGCGCCGGTGCGGCATGCATGTTAACGGTCACACCGCACCCCTCCCCCGTACCCGAAGGAAGACGCCGATGGATCTCCCCGCCCGCATCCGTCGCCGGATCATGGCCGTGCCCGTCCTGGTGGTGATGCTGCTGGCCGGCTTCGCCGCGCCGGCGTCCGCCCAGTTCATCACCGTTCGCAACCCGGTCATCTCCCAGCGCGCCGACACCGCGATCTACAAGCACACCGACGGCTTCTACTACATGACCGCCTCGGTGCCCGACTACAAGCGCGTCGAGCTGCGCCGCGCGACCACCCTCCAGGGGCTGGGCACCGCCGCGACGGCCAACGCGTTCGTCGCGCCGTCCAGCGGGGCGCTCAGCGGCTGGATCTGGGCGCCCGACATCCAGTACGTCGACGGCGCCTGGTACATGTACTTCTCGGCGTCGCCCGGCACCGCGCGCTTCGATCAGCGGCTGTACTGGATCCGCAACACCTGCGCGAACCCGATGACCTGCGCGTGGAGCGCGCCGGCGCGGTTCAACACCGGCTGGGAGTCGTTCCAGCTCGACGCGGCGTCGTTCGTCAACCGCGGCGTCCGCTACTTCGTCTGGGCGCAGGACAGCCCGTCGACGAGCTTCAACAGCCACATGTACATCGCCCGCATGAACGGCCCGACCGCCATCACCGGATCCGCGGTGGAGATCGCCCGGCCGACCGTCGCCTGGGAGAAGGAGGGCGTCGCCGGTGTCGTGGAGGGCCCGTCGCCGCTGGTGAAGAACGGCAGGGTCTACATCGCCTACTCGGCCTCCGCGACCGACTCCCGCTACAAGCTGGGCCTGCTGTCGTCCTGGGACAACGTCGACCTGCTCAACTCCGCGTCCTGGTACAAGCACCCCAACCCGGTGTTCCAGACCGCCAACGGCGTGTACGGGCCCGGCCACGGCAGCTTCACCGTCGCCGAGGACAACACCACCGACATGCTCGTCTACCACGCCCGCGACTACGCCACCCCCACGCCGGACGCGCTGACCGACCCGAACCGGCACACCCGCGTGCAGCAGCTGTTGTGGCGCGAGAACGGCGACCCGTTCTTCGGCCAGCCGATACCCAGCACCGTCACCAACCCCGGCATCCGCGGCCAGCACAGCAACCGGTGCGTCGACAACTACAACCGCGACACCACGCCGGGCGCCCTGGTACGCCTCTACGACTGCAACGGCGGCACCGCGCAGCAGTGGGAGCTCACCTACCGGGCGGGCACCTACTACGAGATCCGCAACCGCAACACCGGCACCTGCCTGGAGGACCTGAACTCAAGCACCGCCTCGAACGCCGACGTCGGCCTCAACGCGTGCAACTCCTCCACCGCGCAGCAGTGGACCGCCCAGGACCGCGGCAGCGGCTGGTTCTCCCTGCGCAACATCGCCGGCAACATGTGCCTGGACAACTACGAGTGGAACGCCGCCAACGGCGCGCGCCTGTCCCTGTACGCCTGCAACGGCGTGGCCGCCCAGCTATGGCGACTGGGCTGACCCGCACGGGGCGACCATCAGCGTCCCGGCGCGCCCTGGGCTTCCACCCGCTCCAGCTCAGGGTCGCGCAGACCGACTGTGTCAGTGGTCCAGAACGCCTCGGGATAGACCAGCCGGCCGACCATCCACGGCTGGTACGACGAAAGAAGCGCCACCTGGAACCCCGGGTCCGGGATGCGCGTCGAGGGCCGGTCGAACCCGAGGGCGGAGGCGGATCTGAACCCGCGGCGTCCGTAGTAGTCCGGGCTGCCCTCGAGGAAAACGGCCGGCGCGCCACGATCCCCGGCGGTCTCCAGCGCCGCCGCGACCAACGCGGTGCCGACGCCGTTGCGCTGGAGGTCGGGACGTACCGACAGCGGGGAGAGCACCACCACCTCGACCAGCTCGCGTCGAGCGTCCACCCAGCCGCGCGAGAGACCGACGTGCCCGACCAGCTCCCCGTCGACAACAGCGACCAAACTCGCCCGAGCCGCTCCGCCGGCCCGCAGAGCCCGCATCATCTGCACAACGCGCCCGTCCGTTGGCTCGCCGAACGCCGCCGAGACGACCCTCTCGGCAGCCGTCTCTTCGGCCGGCATCACATCACGGATCTCCATGGCGCGACCGTAGTGTCAGTGGCCGGCCGCCGCACCGCAGTTTCTCGGGCCCGTTGCGTGACGCACGACGATCGACATGGATCTCGACTGGGCCTCCCGGCAGATGGCGACAGCCTCCGCCCCGAGGGCGATCGCGGCCGCCGGCTGCCCCGCCTCGTCCAGCCGCCTTGCCTGTTCGCGCAGCAGGAAGGCGTGGTAGGGCAGGAACCCGGAACGGTTGGTCCCGCGCCAGCTCCACGGCCTCGTGACCGGCGTCGAGCGCCGGCCCGAGGCGGCCCGTGGCGGCGAGCTGGGTGGCGAGCAGATCCAGCGCCCGCGCCAACCAGGGCAGGTGGACGGCACGATTCTGAGCCGACAGTTCGCGGCGCAACCGTACGGCCTCTTCGTACAGTCGCCGCTTCTCCTCGCCGGTCTCGGTGAGGAAGGCCTGGTTCCAGTCCACGGGAGCACCTTGAACCGATCAAGCTCGACCGATGGGCCCGCCGGGATCGGCGGGCCCTGGGCTGGTCAGGTGAAGGCCTTGAATTCCAGCAGGCCGACCGAGCCGGTGCCGCTGTTCAGGACGGCTCGTAGGCGGGTGGTGCTGATCTGGCCGAAGGTGGCCTGGTTGTACTGGTTGATCGCCACCGGGTAGCCCGAGGCCGACGGCACGGCCACGTACGCCGTGCCGTTCCAGTACTGGAGGCTCCAGGAGGCGGGCAGGCGCACCCCGCCGTTGTCGTCGAAGAAGTAGAGCTGGGCCGAGGTCAGGGTCTGCGCCGCCGGCCAGGTCAGCTCCGCCCACTGCTGGCCCTGCTCGGGCCAGGTGCCCCAGCGCGGGTTCACCGTGTCGTTGGACGAAGGCGGGTCGACGCCGTCGTTGAGCGCCGCGACGCTTTCCCACGCGGAGGTGTACGACGCGGTCGGCGTGGCCGCCGGCGCCAGGTTCTGGCCCGGCTGGGGGCCGGGGTCGGGGTCGGTGGTGCCGCGGCGGTAGAGCTTCAGCTCGGTCAGGCCGGTCTTGGCCGAGCCGGTCGGCTGGGTGAACTGGATACGCAGCCGGGTGGTGCTGACCGCGCCGAACGTCACCTTGTTGTAGTTGGACTGCGGTGTACCCGGCGACTTGACCTGGCTCGCGGCGTTCACCCAGGCGCTGCCGTTCCAGTACTGGACCGTGTACGCCGACGGCGGCCGGTACCGGTTGCCCGCCCGGTCGTTGCGGAAGTGGATGCGGGCCTCGTCGACCGTCTGCGCCGTTCCGAGGTTGACCTCGTACCAGTCCGTGGCGTTCGGGGTGCCGTAGCTGCCCCAGATCGGTGCGTTTGTCGGCAGGCCGTCGACCGCGGCGGCCGTGGTGGTGCCCGAGGTCGTGTACGACGCCGAGGTGGCCTTGCCCTGCGCCAGGTTCGGGGTGGTCGAGGTCAGGTCGACGCCCGCCTTGGCGAAGATGTCGACCATGCGGGCGCTGGACTGGTTGACGTTCTGCGGCGCCTGTAGCCCGGAGAAGGCCGCGTTGTACGTGACCGTTCCGGTGCCCGCCGGGAAGGTGACCGCACCGGTGGCCGGGTTGTAGACGAACCGGGTGAGTCGGTCGACGGTCGCCACCCGGGTGCCGTCGAGGTAGACGGAGTAGCCCTGCGGTACGCCGGTGTAGCGGGTCACGCCGTCGGCGGGGTCGTCCCAGACGACGGAGAGGTTCGCGTTGCGGTAGCGCAGGTTGTTGACCGCGAAGTGCGACCAGCCGATGTTGATCGGGGACAGCTCGATCTGGGCGTCGTTGCGGGGCCGCAGGCCGGCGACGTCCTCGATGACGGTCCAGTTGCTGCTGCCGAGGATGTTGTGGTGGATCCACGAGCGGTAGGTGATGGCGCTGCCGTTCCAGTCCGCCCAGAACTCGTTGGCGTCGGGCCAGCGGGTGTCGCCGCCGACGTACTGCGCCCAGGTGTTCCAGTAGAGCAGCTTCTTGTAGTCCTCGGCGCTCATCCACTCGTTCGGGTAGTTGCGCAGCACCGAGGAGTACAGCCGGAACTGCACCGTCGAGTTGATGGTGGAGAAGTTGTTGCTGCCCGGGTTGCCGGCCGCCGCGGCGGCGGCCTTGTCGCGCTGGTTCGCCGTGTAGAACGGGAAGATCGGGTAGTCGGCCGGGTCGGCGAACAGCCGCAGGGCCTCGCGGTACTCGGCCGTGTTCGGCATCAGGCCGACCGAGTACGGGTAGTAGTTGTTGATCTCCTTCCAGGGCACGTGGGTGTTGGTGGACACGTGCTTGTGCTCGAGCAGCCGGCGGCTCGGGTTCCACAGGGTGCCGACGACGCCGGTGCGGATCCGGTCCGCGAGGGCCTGCATCTCGGTGGCCTTGGTGGTGTTACCCATCAGGGAGTACGCGTCGCGGGCCGCGTTGGCGGCGGACCACACGTAGGCGGTCTCCGCCCGGTCGAGGTTGCCGGCCCGCCAGTGGAACGAGACGGCGTCGGCGTCGTTGCCGGTCATCGCGCCCCAGTCGTACTCGATGACGCCGTTGTTGTTGGTGTCGTACGTGGCGAGCTGGCCCTTCGCGTCGCCCTCGGCGTACCGGGCGAAGTTCTGCAGCATGGCCGGCTGCCCGCCGTGGATCTGGTATGCGCGCCAGGCCGCCTCGGCGATGTACTGGGTGTAGGAGTTTGACCAGTTCTCCGGGTCGCCCGGGTTGTCCATGAACCGGCCGCCGGCCGACGACTGGCCGACCGCCAGGTACGGACCGTAGGAGTACTCCGGGCTGCGCAGGTACTTCAGGTCGTCGATGTGCATCGGCTGGGTCAGCGCGATCGCGTTGTTGTACCCGGTGGCGCCCTCGACGGACTGCGGGAACTGGAAGTCCTGCCCGGGTATGTCGACGTCCAGGTAGTTGAAGCGCATCAGCCACCAGCGGTAGTAGATGTTCTTCTTGATCGCGGCGTCGGGCACGTCGATGTAGGGCACGTTCTGCGCCCACCACCGGTTGTAGTCGCGCACGTGGGTGGCGAACGCGGTGGCCGGTGCGTACCCGCGGTAGGCGTTGTACTCGGTGAGCGACTGCGGCACCTCGTTGGCGACGAGGCCAAGCTGCACCTTCGTCGTCACGGTCTGGCCCGCGGCGACGGTGACCGACCGGGTCAGTGCGCCGCTCGCGGCGGCGAAGCCGTCACCGGAGAACCGCGGGTAGAGCGTCGTCAGGTTGTTCTTGACCGCCCGGGTACCGGTCAGCTCGGTGCCGCTGCCGGTCGTCGCGTACGGGGAGACGGCGCTGAGCTGCACGGTGGCCGACGCGGTGCCGGTGTTGACGACGGCGAGGTTGGTCACCAGCACGTTGTTGTGGGTGATGAACTTGGTGACCTCCAGGCGTACCGAGCCGCTGGTGTGGACGCTGCGCCAGTGGCTGGGCGTCTGCTTGCGCTGCGCGGTCTGCTCGGTGAACGTGCCGGGCGACGCCGTCACCGCGTACGCGTTCTGGCTGCTGATGTTGTCCCAGTAGGCCGCGTTTCCGCCGAAGCCGATGACGGCCGGGTTGTGGGTGTACATGAACGCGCCCCGGCCGCGGGTCATCAGCAGCGTGCCGGCCGGGTCGCTGCCGGTACGCGCCAGCAGCCGGTCCATCCAGAAGTCGGTGCCGGAGCTCTCCGCGTCGTAGATGGCCTGCATGGTGTCGCCGGTGGAGTAGCCGACCGGTGGCGCCGGGATGGTGCCGCCGGTGAAGGTGGGATAGCCGATGGTCTGCGCGGCGTGCGCCGCCGTCGCCAACGGGACGTTCAGGGCGGCGGTGACCAGCAGGGCGGCCACGCCGTAGGCCAGGGGCCGGCGGTTCATGACTGGAACGCCTTCCATTCGAGAAGACCGGTCGACAGGCCGCTCTTCGAGGTGATGGACAACCGCAGCCGGGTGGTGCTGATCGTCCCGAACGTGGTCACGTTCTCGGTGTTGCCGGCGACACCACACCCCGACTGATTGGGTACGGGCACATAGGCGCTGCCGTTCCAGTACTGCACCTGGCAGGAGGCGGGCAGGTCGATGCCCTGGTCGTCGTCGAACCAGTAGGCGGCCGCCTTGTTGAGGGACTTGGCCGACGGCCAGGTGTACTCGACCCACTGGGTGCCCTGCTGCGGCCAGTTGCCGTACGCGAGGTTGGAGCGGTCGGCCGAGCCCGCCGGCGTACCGCCGTTGTTGATCGCCGCGAGGTTCTCCCACGGCGACACGTACGAGGTGGAGGCGGTCGCGGACGGCGCGATGTTGGTGCCCGAGCCGCCGCCTGGAGTGCCCGGGTTGGCCGGCGGCCCGGTGGTGGTCTGCGTGACCTGCTGGATGGTGCCGTCGGCGTTGAAGTACATCCGGTCGACGGCCACCGAGCGGCGGAAGTTGCCGCCGCCGGGCGCGTTCGCGTTGTGGTAGACCAGGTACCACTGGCCGTTGAACTCGACGGCGCCGGCATGGTTGGTGGTCGACGAGACCCGCCCCAGCACGATGCCGCGGTGGGTCCACGGTCCGAGCGGGTTGGTCGCGGTCGCATACCGCTGGCACGCGTACGCGGAGTCGGTGACGCAGCCGTTGGTGTCGTTCGCGGCGTACATCATGTAGTACACGCCGTTGCGTTTGAACATCCAGGGGGCCTCCCAGTAGTTCGTGAGGCCCTGCGGGGTGATGACCGAGCCGACCGTGTCGATCATGTTCGACGCCAGCCGGACCGCGCGGGGCGCCCAGTAGCCGCCCCAGTACATGTATGCCTGGCCGTCGTCGTCGACGAACACGGTCGGGTCGATGTTCAGACCCGACGAGTTCGCGGTGCTGTCGCTGATCAGCGGGCCGCCCTTGGCGTCGGTGAACGGCCCGAGCGGGCTGTCGCCCACCGCGACCCCGATGTTCATCCAGCCGGCGCCGTTGCCGTTGATCGAGGTGTACCAGTAGTAACGCCCGTTGCGCGGCTCGACCTCACCGGCCCAGGCGTCCGCGCCGGCCCAGCCGAACGTGGCGATGTTCGCCTTGGCGCCGTGCTGGGTCCAGTTCGCCGCGTCGGTCGACGACAGCACGTGCCACTCGCGCATGACGAAGTTGCTGGTGCCGGTCGGCGCCTCGTCGCGGCCCGCGTAGATGTACATGGTGTTCCCGACGACCAGGGGCGCCGGGTCGGCGGTGTAGATGTTCGTGACGATCGGGTTCGCGGCGTGTGCCGGCACGGCGACCGCGGCGACCGCGGTGACCAGCCCGCACGCGGCGGCGAGCCACTTCCTACCTGACATGCTGTCTCCCTCGCTGGCTTACTGGAGTTGGGCGAGCTCGGCGGCCGACAACGCCCGGCTGTAGACGCGGAGGTCGTCCACGGCGGCGGCCAGGTACGGGTCGCCGGCGTACTGGGAACGGCCGATCCAGTTCTGGGTGGTGGTGCCGAGCGCGGACGGGCGGACGGTCAGCGCGCTGTTGCGGGCGACCTCGGCGCCGTTGACGTACAGGACGCCGAGGTTGCCGGCGTGCGTGACCGCGACGTGCGTCCAGGAGCCGGCCGGCAGGGCCGCCGGCGCGTCGATGCGCTGCTCGGCACCGGAGCCGCCGCTACTGATGGCGTACCGTGCGGTCCCGGCGCCGCTGCGCGCGGTGAGGAACATGTACGCCCCGGTGCCGGCGCCGAAGTCGAAGAGCCGCGCCCAGGTCGCGACGGTGTCGAGCCGCACCCACGCGGCGACGGAGAACGCGGCGGCGCCCGCGAGGATGCCGGTCGGCAGGCTGACGTGCGCGGTGGTGCCGTTCAGCAGCACGGCGTTGCCGGTGCGGCCCGTCGTGCGGCCCGCACCGCCGGACAGGGTCGCCGTCCGGCCGTTGCCGGTCGCGTCGGTGGCGGTGCTACCGGAGGCCTCGTCGAACGGGTAGTGCGCGACGAACGCGGGCAGCGGCGGCGGGGTCGAGGCGACGTTCCAGTAGACGGTGTAGCGCTGACCGTGTGTCAGGTAGAACGGCCGCAGCAGCACCGAGCCGGCCGTGTACTCCAGCGGGTTCGTGGTGGGCCGCAGCGCGGCGGGGTCGAGGGCGGGCAGCGCGGCCAGGTCGGTGGTGCCGTATTGGCCTGCGAGCACGATCGGGCCGTGCCGGACGCTGCGCACCGCCGGGTTGTCCGGCGTGGACTCGACGGCGAGCGCCATCGGCAGGCTGATGTCGACGGTGTCGCCGCTGCTCCAGGTCCGGCTGACCGCCAGGTACGTGCCGGGTACCGCGGTGCCCTGCACGGCCCCGTTGACCCGGACCTCGGCGCCGGCGGCCCAGGACGGTATCCGCACACGCAGGTCGATCGCGCCGGAGCCGGTCACGGTCAGGCGGCTGGACGGCGTCTGCGGGTACGCGGTGTCCTGCCGGACGGTGATGCCGCGCCCCGGCCAGGTCAGGGTAGAGGCGATGAACAGGTTGACGTACAGCGTGGTGCCGTTGTGGAAGTAGACGCTGTCGCCGAACTTGGTGTTGGTCTCCATGCCGGTGCCGTGGCAGCAGGTGAAGTTGTTGTAGTCGTTGCTGTACGTCTTGATCCCGCCGGCCCGCAGCGGCACGTAGTAGCAGTGGTGCCCGTGCGTGGACGCCGGGTTCTGTGCGCCGAGCAGGTGGTTGTAGAGCGCCTTCTCGTAGAAGTCCATCAGCTCGGCGGCCCGGCCGGGTTCGGTGAAGAACAGCTGGCGGGTCAGCTTGAGCATGTTGTAGCTGTTGCAGCACTCGCAGGTCGAGTCGGACAGCTCCGCGGCGATCCGGTCCGGCGCCTTGAAGTACTCGCCGTTGGAGTTGCCGCCGATCGCATACGAGTGCCGGCGGGTCACGAAGTTCCAGAAGTTGACGGCGATGTCGCGGTACCGGGTGGTGCCGGTGGCGTGATAGGCGCGGATGGCCGCGAGCGCCTTGGGTATCTGGGTGTTGGCGTGGAAGCCCGCCAGCGCGTCGAAGCCGGCGGCGAGGGGATCCAGCACCTGTGAGTGGTCGAAGTACTGCGCGGTCGTCAGGTGCGCGGGATTCTCGCTGAGCTGGTAGAGGTTGACAAGCGTCTCGCCGATGCCGCCGAACTCGGTGCGCAGCAGCTGCTGGCGCTGGTCGTAGGTCAGCCGGCTGTTGCGCGACTGCACCCAGGCGGCCTTGCGGGTGAGGATGGTCAGCGCCTGTGCGTTGCCGGCGAGCTGGTGCATGTCGAGCAGGCCCGCCACGATCTTGTGCAGCGTGTAGTAGGGCGCCCAGACCTGCTGCCCGCTCTCCAGCCGGTCGAAGAAGCTCTCCGGGTACGCGGAGAGGTAGCCGTTTGCCCGCTGGCAGAGCCCGAGCTGGGCGACGAGGTGGTCGCCCTTCGACCGGTACGCGGCGTCGCCGGTGCTCGCGTAGGCCTGGGCAAGGGCGGTGAGCACGTGGCCGATGGAGTGTCCACGCAGCTCGGTGCCGGGCGACTCCCAGCCGCCGCAGGGCGTCGCGGTGGACGACAGGCCTGCGGTGACCCGGAACATGTGCAGCAGCCGGTCGGGGTCGAGGAAGGACAGGTAGGCCTGTGTCCGTGCGGCGCCGGCCTGGAACGGCCCGCTGCCCAGCCGGACCGCGGTGAGCGGGAACGCGTACGCGGAGACGCCGGTGTCCGGGCGGGCGTACGCCGCGGCGGGCGCCAGGGCGGTACCGGCGGCGACCGCACCGGCGGTGAGCGCGCCGCTCTTGAGGACGGTCCGGCGCGACAGGGGCGGGAGATTCATGCTGGCGCCTCCTTATGCATGGACAAGGGTCGATATGTGAAACCGAGGTCCGCCCCGCCGTCGACAGGATGGGGGATCAGATGAAGGCCAGCGTTCCTGACGAAAACGTTTTCGGCAAGATGTTCTGCGGGTTAAGGAATTGAGACATCTGAAGCGGAGTGTGCTGCTTACATGCACAACAGACGCGGGACCCGGTACCGAAAATAGTTTCGGTAGCGGGTCCCGCGCCTGCCGGTCGGGCGGATCACCAGTTCTTGTGCTGCACCTCGCCCAGGCCGCAGAACGTGCAGCCGGCGCTCAGGAAGTCCGTCGTGCGGCGGAACTCCTCGTCGCCAAGATGCCACCGCAGCCACGCGGTGATGATGTGCTGGGCGTTGCGGGTGGCCATGATGTGGTCGGTGCCGCGAAGCACGTTCATCCACACCGGTACGCGGGTCGCGGTGTAGTCGCGCCGCACGTTCGAGGTCGCGAAGTCGTCGTCACCGCCGATGTAGAGCGCGGGCTTGCGCAGGTTGGCCGGGCCGTTGCCGTCGAACGAGCCGCCGGCCACGTGGATGGTGGTCGCCAGCCGGGGCTCGGCGGCCACGTCGAACGTGCCGATCGAGCCGCGGGAGTGACCGCCGAACGCCACCTCGGCCAGGTCGAGCCGCTGGTACAGCGGGCCGCCCGCCCGGCGGTTCTCGCCCTCCAGCCAGTTCAGCGCGGCGACCATGTAGTCGCCGCTGCTGGAGGAGACCTCGCTGTAGACGACGAAGCCGTGCGAGGCCCACTGCCGCAGCATGTCCTCGTAGGCGGCGGGATCGCTGCCCGCGCCCGGACCCCAGACCAGGATCGGGTGGTCCAGTCCGTCCTGACCGAGGTTCGCCGGGCGCACCAGCCACCCGTCGCCGCCCGGGCCGGAGCTCTGGTCGACGGTCACCGCGAACGGTCCGGGCCTGGTCACGTCGCTCACCGGCGGCAGCGAGCCGCCCGGCGGTTCCGTACCGCCGCCGTCGCCCCGCACGATCACGTCGTCCACGGTGAGGGTCTCCAGGGCACTGCTCGCGTCGAGCGAGAAGCGCAGCCTCAGGTCGCGACCCTCGACCGACGACGGCAGGTCGAACGCCACCGCGCCGGCGGCGGTGCGGCTCGACTCCAGCGCCGTGAACGCCCCGCCGCCGGCCGAGTACGCCACCGTGAAGGACTCCCCCGAGTCCAGGCCGGACGCGGTACGGGTGTACGACACCGACAGCCCGCGGTATCCGGCCAGGTCGATCGGCGCGGACGTGAGGGTCGGGTCGGTGAACAGCGCTCCGGCCAGCCGCGCGGCGCCACCGGTCACGGTCACCGAACCGGTGGAGCCGAACGACCCGAGGCCGCCGGAGAAGTCCTCGCTGAAGATCGGCGTGGCAGCGAAGGCGGGTGGCGCGAGGAGTGCGACGAGCACGCCGAGGGTGGTCACGGTGCCGCTGATCATGTCCGGCATCCCTTCTGATCGGTCTTCATCGATCAGAACAGCGACCACCGCCGTCCGGGACCGGCGAAATCACCGGCGCTGCCGGGCGCGTATTCTTCGGCCGTGGGGCTGCGGTTCGAGACGCGTCGTTCCGACTCCGCGTGGGTCGATTCCGTGTGGACGTGCACCAGCGAGCGGGTCACCGCGATGACCTCCGTCGCGGGGCCGCGGTGGGGCCTGGTGTTCTGGGAGCAGGACGGCCGGGCGCACGCGGACGTCACCGGCCCCGAGACCCGGACCGGCACGGCGCCGGTCCCGGAGGGCGCGACCTTCACCGGCATCGAGTTCGCCGTGGGTACCTCGCTGCGTGCCGTGCCCATGCCGGCGCTCGTCGACGGTGGCATCGGGCTACCCGACGCCACGCGCCGGACGTTCCGGCTGGACGGCGGGCGCTGGGAGACGCCCGGGCCCGACGACGCCGAGGCCCTGGTGGAGCGGCTCGTCCGGGCCGGGATCGTGGTCCGTGACCCGCTCGTCGCCGCGGTGCTGCGGGGGCACCGCCCGGCGGTATCGGGGCGCACGGTCGAACGCCGGTTCCGCGCCGCGACCGGGCTGACCCGGGGCGCGGTCCGGCAGATCGAGCGGGCCCGCACGGCGGCGGAGCTGCTGGCGGCCGGTGACCCGGCCGCCGACGTCGTCGCCAAGCTCGACTACTTCGACGAGCCGCACCTCGCCCGGGCGCTGCGCGCCTACGTCGGGCGCACCGTCGGGCAGCTGCGCGAGGGCGGCGGCGGGCCGATCGCCCTCGACCTGGATCAGCGCCTGACGTCGTAGACCAGCTTGAGGATCCCGTTCTTGTAGCTCTCCGACTCCCGCAGCGTCAGCATGTACTTGTCCCGGTCGGCCCGGCCGAACAGGCTCTTGCCCGCGCCGAGCAGCACTGGGAAAACGAGCAGGTTGTACTGGTCGATCATGCCCTCGTCCGACAGCCGCCGGGCCAGCTCTGCGCTGCCGTGAATGAAGATGGCGCCGCCCTCGCCCTCCTTGAGCGCGGCCACGTCCGCGGTGGACCGCAGGATCGTCGTCGGACCCCACCCGTCGACGAGGGCGTCGTCGGGCAGCGTCGCCGACACCACGTACTTGGGCAGCTCCTTGTAGCCGGCGTGGTCCTCCGAGCCGGGCCAGAACGGTGCGAACGCCTCGTAGCTGCGACGTCCGAACATCAGTGCCGTCGTGTCGGCGAGCTCCTCACCCTTCAGCGACCAGGCCTCCGGGACGAACTCGAGGTCGTTGACCACCCATCCGCCGCTGCGGTGCCCCTCCGCCGCCCCGCCGGGCGAGTCCACGACGCCGTCGAGCGACATGAAACCGGTGTAGACCAGGTCACGCATTGTGCTGTCCCCTCATTCTCGGCGAGTTACCAGATCCACGCTAGATCGCGACCACGGCAGCAGTCTTGGACGGAAACGACAGCGCGCGCACCGCGGCCGTGAACACGCTGCCTTCGGATCGACCTCGCGCTGCATACTGTGCGGCATGCGCGTATGGGTGACGGATCTACTCGCTGCCTGGCGCGGCGAACGCCTCACTCTGTCCTCTCCGATGCCCTTCGAGGTGCTCCGCCAATGGCTGTCCGGCAATCCGTCCTACCGAGCCGGTGACACCATCTGGCGGGAAGCCGCGAGGTTGAATTCCAGGAGCATGTGGCGACCGGTGCTGCGAGGCCGACTTCTTCGGACCGACTCCGGTTCCGCGTTTATCGGTGTCGTGGGTTGCGACCCGGTCCTCAAGCTGGTGAGCTGCTGCCGGCTCGGGGCGTTCGCCGGAATGCTCCTGACGGGCACGGTGGTCGCGGTCTGGTCGGCGGTGCACGCGGACCGGCACGCGGCCGGGCCGGCTCTGGCCGTGTCCGCTCTCGGCCTGTTCGGGGTACTCACCAGCCTCGCGAGCATTCTGGTCGGCTATCGCGAAACCCGCGAACAGGCGGCCTACCTCCGCTCCTGGATCACCGGCCAGATGAATACGCCGTGGTACCAAGGCCGTCGAACGGCAGATCAGTGAGTGACGGGCATTCCGGTGAACACGGCTCTGAGCCACGTTCTGAGCAGTAACGTGATGCATCCGGCGGCTCGTCGCCGTCGCGCCCTGGATGTTGAGTGCCGGGCGGCGGACGCGGAGTGTGCACTCGTCTCATAGCACGGTTGAGATGACGTCAACGGTACTGACTTTCATCGAGACATATTGATCTAATGGCCTCATCGTGCGCCCTTCTCGATCGCGAGGTATCGATGAGTAAGTCCCGTTCAGTTTCACCCAGGCTGTCGCGAATAGTGGCCGTCGGCGCTGCCGCGGCCGCGCTTCTGCTGCCCCCGGCGCTGACCGGGCCGGCCAGCGCCGCCCCGGTCGCGCCGGGCGGGTCCGCCGCCGCCACCGATCCGGGCTATTACCTCGTGACTTCCACCGACCGGCAGCCCGGGGTGCTGGCCAACACGCTGGAGCGCGCCGGCTTCGACGTTCTCGAAGGTCCGCTGGACCACGGCGTGCCGGTCCTGGCGGACGCGGCCGCCGTCGCCCGGTTGAAGCACCGCGGCCTGAGCGTGCAGTACACCGGCCCGCTGTACCAGCCGGTCTCCCCCTCCCTGCTGGCCGACCCGAACACCTACTACGGGGGCTACCACACCTCCGCCGGGCACGAGGCGCACAACAAGCAGGTGTCCACCGCGCACCCCGACCTGGCCAAGCTCTTCACCATCGGCCAGTCCTGGCTGAAGACCCAGGGCCGTGGCGGGCACGACATCCAGGCCCTGTGCATCACCAAGATCCAGCAGGGTGACTGCGAGCTGACGAACACCGGCCGCAAGCCGAAGTTCACCATCATGTCGCAGATGCACGCACGGGAACTCGCCACCGGCGAGTTGTCGTACCGGTGGATCGACCACCTGATCAACAGCTACGGCACCGACAGCGGCATCACCGCGCTGATGAACAGCACCGAGCTGTGGGTCATCCCGATCGCCAACCCCGACGGCGTCGACATCGTCGCCTCGAACTCCACCCGGCCGGTCGCCCAGCGCAAGAACGCCCACGACAACGGCTGCACCGGCACGGGCCGCGGCGTCGACCTGAACCGCAACTCCAGCTACCACTGGGACGTCAATCAGGGCACCAAGTGCACCGAGACGTACCCTGGCACGGGCGCGGCGAGCGAGCCGGAGACCCAGGGCATCCAGAACTTCCTCGCCAAGATCTACAAGGACACCAAGCCGGCCGCCGACTTCAGCGCGGCCAGCACGTCGACCACCGGCGCCTTCATCACCGTGCACAGCTACTCCCAATTGGACATCTACCCGTACGGGTGGACCAACCAGCTGGCGCCGAACAACAACGACCTGCGAACGATCGCCGTGGCGATGGCCCAGGCGAACCACTACGACGTCGTCCACGGCGACGGCGGTCTGAACTACTTCGCCCCGGGCGCCACCGACGACTGGATCTACGGGCAGCTGGGCGTGCCGGGCTTCACCATCGAGGTGGGCCCGGGCAGCGGCAGCTGCGGTGGTTTCTTCCCGGCGTACTCCTGTATCAACAGCTTCTGGCAGCTCAACCTGCCGGCATATCTGGCCACCGCCAGAGCTGCCGCCGCGCCGTATCCGACCGGCCACTGAATTCGCTTCGCGACGGGCGCCACACCACATCGGCGCCCGTCGCCAGGCGGCAGACCCGGAAACGTGATCAAGCACCTCCGACTGCGCCCGAGCCGAGCGCGATGCGGACGAAGGCGGCGAGTGCCGCCCCGCGTCGCTGTGCCGGCCAGGCGAGCAGCAGCCGGCTCGGCGCCGCATCCTGTACCGGCACGCACACCACGTCGCGCCGGAGTTGGCCCTGTAACGACGCCGGCAACAGTGCGGTGGCACGGCCGAGCGCGACGAGTTGCATCGCCGCGGCCGGGTCGCGGGCGATGCGGGCGCTGGGAAGCAGGCCGGCGGCCACGTCGGCCAGCCGCAGCGTCGCGGCGCCGGCCAGCGGGTGGTCACCGGCCAGCGCGACAACCTGCGGCTCCACCAGAAGCACCTCGCTGTCGAGTCGGTCCAGGTCCGGCTGGTGCCCGTACACAAAGGCCGCGTCCGCGGCGCCGCGACGCAACAGATCCGGCTGTTCGCCGGCGGCGCAGGGCACCAGCTCCACCTCGACGGCGCACGGGTCGTCGCGGTACGCCGCAAGGATCGGCGCCAGCAGGCCGCCGTCGCCGCCGGGCTTGAGCGCCAGCCGCAGCCGGGGCCGCGCCGCCGTTCGGGCCAGCGCGACCGCGGTGTCGATCGTGTCCAGTGCCCGGCGCCCCTCGGCGAGCAGCACCTCACCGGCCGCGGTGAGCGCCACCCGGCGGCTGGTGCGCTCCAGCAGCACGACCCCGAGCCGCCGTTCGAGCCGGCTGATCGCCCGGGACAGCGGCGGCTGCGCGATGCCGAGCCGCTGCGCCGCCCGGCCGAAGTGGCAGGTCTCGGCCACCGCGACGAAGTACGCCAGTTCCCGCGTCTCGATGCGATCCATACCCGCAGGGTATCGGTGCGGTGCGCTGATCGGTGTTGGTCACCGCCGCGACCGGTGTTGTGCTGGCAGCATGATCGCACTCGTCACCGGAGCCAACCGCGGCATCGGCCGCGCCATCGCCGAACAACTCGCCGCCTCGGGGAACACCGTCCTGGTCAGCGGCCGCGACCTCGCCCGCTGCGCCGAGGTCGCCGCGGAGATCGGACCGCGCGCACACCCGCTGGCGCTGGACGTCACCGGCCAGTCGACCGTCGACGCGGCGGCGGACCTGATCGGCCGGCGGTTCGGCCACCTCGACGTCCTGGTCAACAACGCCGGCATCAGCGGCCGGCTCGGCGTGCTACCCAGCGGTGCCGCCCTGGCGGACGTGGCCGCGGTGTTCGACACCAACGTCCTCGGCGTCATCCGGGTCACCAACGCGATGCTCCCGCTGCTGCTCCGCTCGCCGGCCGGCCGGATCGTCAACGTCAGCAGCGGCGTCGGCTCGCTGACCCGGATGAGCGACCCGGCCGACTACCTCGCCGGGATGCCGGCCATGGCCTCCTACCCGCCGGCCAAGTCCGCGCTCAACTCGCTGACCATCCAGTACGCCAAGGAACTGCGAGGCACCGCCATCCTGGTCAACGCGGCGGACCCGGGCCTGTGCGACACCGACTTCACCCGCCCGCTCGGCCGGCCGGTCGACCGGACAGCCGCGCAGGGCGCCGCGATCGCGGTGCACCTGGCCACCCTGCCCGCGGACGGGCCGACCGGCACGCTGTCCAACGACGACGGCCCGGTGCCGTGGTAGCGGACTGATGGCAACCCGGCGCGCTCGCCCGATCGGGTGAGTGGTTTGGCGGGTCGGGCGGTTGACCGTGATCATTGGACAGTGATGGGCTAGTCGCGATTAGTAACCGTTTCGGGCGGGAGGCTGGCGCGAGTGGGAGTCATGCTGCGGTTGACGCAGGCCGCGGCGGGCGACGGTCAGCACGTGGTGACCACGCGCGTCACCGGGCTGGCGGGATACGCGGAGGCGTCGGCGACGAGCCGGTTCGAGCTGTCGATCACGGACGAGGACCGGGAGCGGATCCGCTGGTACCTCGAGGACTTCCTGGAGTATCCGCTCGACCCGGCGCCGGCGATCGCGGCCGATGTGGAGGGTCGGCTGGCCGAGATCGGTAGCCGGCTGTTCGACCTCGTCTTCGCCGGCGAGGAGGCGCGGGAGCTGTGGGCGGGCCTGCGCGGCGTGCTGCACACGGTACGGGTCGAGGTCGCCTGCGAGGTCGACGCGGCGGCGATGCTGCCGTGGGAGCTGCTGCGCGATCCGCGCACCAACCGGCCGGTGGTGCTGGAGGCCGCCGAGTACGTCCGGGTCAACGCCCAGCCCGCCAAGCGGGTGCCGCTGCCGGCGGCCGACGACGGCGGGCGGCTGCGGGTGCTGCTGGTGATCTGCCGGCCGGGCGGCGGCGACGACGTGCCGTTCCGCTCGGTGGGTGCGCTGCTGCTCAAGACCGCGCAGGCCCGGGAGGTCCTCGACCTGACGGTGCTGCGGCCGCCGACGTTCGCCGCGCTGTCGACGGTGCTGGAGCAGGCACACGACGCCGGGCGGCCGTTCCACGCCGTGCACTTCGACGGGCACGGCACCTACCTGCCGTCGAGCCGGGTCGGTGCCGGCGCCGGGGTGCAGACCGGCGCGGCCATGTACGGGCTGCTGTCGCCGCTGCGCGAGGGCACACACGGGTACCTGCTGTTCGAGGATCCGACAACGGCGCGGAACCAGCAGCTGGTCGACGGCCCGGCGCTGGGCGCGCTGCTGGCGCGTACCGGTGTCGGGGTGCTGGTGCTCAACGCCTGCCGTTCGGCGTACGCGGAGGCCGCCGAGCGGCCGCGCACCGACCGGGACGGCGACGTGCACGCGCTGGTGCGCGGGTACGGGTCGCTCGCGCTGGAGGTCAGCGACGCCGGGGTGGCCGGGGTCGTGGCGATGCGGTACAGCGTCTACGTCGTGACCGCGGCGCAGTTCGTCGCCGACCTCTACGCCGCGCTGCTGGCCGGGCGCTCGCTGGGCGGCGCGGTGTCGGCGAGCCGGCGCCAGCTGGCCGCGCAGCCGAACCGGTCGATCGCGTTCGACCCGCGCCCGTTGCAGGACTGGTCGGTGCCGGTGGTCTACGAAACGGCGCCGGTGACGCTGCTGCGGCGCGCGGCGCCGGACGAGGTGCGGATCACGGTGGGCCGGCCCGGCGCCGGCATGGCCGACGCCGGCACCGCCGGGCTGCCGGCCGGGCCCGAGGTCGGCTTCTTCGGCCGCGACGAGACGCTGCTGGCGCTGGACCGGGCGTTCGACACCGACCGGATCGTGCTGCTGCACGCATACGCCGGCAGCGGGAAGACGTCCACGGCCTCGGAGTTCGCCCGCTGGTACACGGCGACCGGCGGGCTCACCGTTCCGGCCGGCACCGTACGCGGTGTGGTGCTGTTCTCGTCGCTGGAGCACCACACGCCGTTGGTGGCGCTGCTCAACCAGCTCGGCGCCGCGTTCGACCCGGTGTTGCAGGCCAACGAGATCCAATGGCTGAGCCTCTCGGACGACAAGCGGCGGGAGGTGGCCCTCCAGGTGCTGGCGCAGGTGCCGGTGCTGTGGATCTGGGACAACGTCGAGCCGGTCGCGGGGTTCCCGGCCGGGACACGGTCGGCGTGGACCGCGGACGAGCAGCGCGAGCTGCGCGACTTCCTCCAGGCGATGTCGCGGACCCGGGCGCGGGTGCTGTTGACCTCGCGGCGCGACGAGCGCGGCTGGCTCGGTGACCTGCCCACCCGGATCCGGCTGCCCAGGATGCCCATGCGGGAACGCATCCAGTTCACTCAGGAGCTGGCCACCCGGCACGGCCACCGGATCACCGACGTGGCGGACTGGCGGCCGCTGCTGCGCTACAGCGACGGCAACCCACTGACCATCACGGCGGTGGTCGGGCAGGCGCTGCGCGCCGGATACACCACCAAGGCGCAGATCGAGGAGTTCGTGGCCCGGCTGCGGGGCGGCGAGGCCGACCTGGACGACGCCGACGAGGCGCAGGGCCGTTCCCGGTCGCTGGCCGCGTCGCTCACCTACGGGCTCACGGCCGCGTTCACCGAGCAGGAGCGCACCCAGCTGGCGATGCTCGGCGTGTTCCAGGACACCGTCGACGTCGACGCCCTGGTGGGCATGGGCGCGGAGGGCAACCCGTCGGCGGTGCCGGCGCTGGCCGGGCTGACCCGCGAGGCCGGGATCGCCCTGCTCGACCGGGCGGCCGAGATCGGGCTGCTCACCGCCCTCGGAAGCGGCTACTACGCGATCCACCCGGCACTGCCGTGGTTCTTCCGCCGGCTCGACGCGGTCGCGGGGAGCCCGGACACGGCGGACCGGGCGCAGGCGGCCTACGTCGCCATCATCGCCGAGCTCGGAAACGCCTATCACCGCTGGTACATCGAGGGCCGGGCCGAGGTGATGGACGTGCTGCGGATAGAGGAGGCGAACCTGCTCCGCGCGCGGTACCTGGCCCGCGCCGCCGGCCGGTGGCATGACGTCATCAAGTGCATGCAGGGCCTGCGTAACCTCTACGGACAGACCGGGCGCGGCGCGGAGTGGGCCCGCCTCGTCGACGAACTCGTGCCGGACCTCGTCGACCCAGACACCGACGGCCCCCGTCCCGGCCCGACCGAGGTGTGGGGACTGCTGACCGAGTACCGGGTCGAGATCGCCGTCGCCGGCCGGGACTGGAGCACCGCGCTGCGGCTCCAGCACGCCCGCGTCGAACACAATCGGCGGGAGGCCGCCCCGGCGCTCGCCACCGCACCGGACCGGCGCACCGACAACGACCGCAACCGCATCCGTACCCTCGCCGCCTGCGAGCAGTCCCTCGCGAACGTGCTGCTCGAGCAGCAGGACCCCGGCTGCGTGACCCACCTCGAGCGCGCCGCCGAGCTGACCCGCGCCGTCGGCGACCGCCAGGCGGAGGGCGTGGTCGTGTTCAACCTCGGCCACGCCTACCTGGAGATCCCGGCGCTGCGGGACCTGGACCGGGCCGAGCACTGGTACCGCCGCGCCCTCGACCTCGCCGACGACGGCGACCGCCTCCGCAAGGCCCGCGCCGTCGGGGAGCTGGGCCGGGTCGCGTCCGAGCGGTTTCTCGACGCCGGCGCCGCGGGGCAGCCGAAGGAGGTGCTGCTGGAGCACCTCAACGCCGCCGCCGCCGCGTACCAGGAGGCCCTGAAGCTGCTTCCCGCCGACGCCAACCCGGACCTCGCCACCGTCCACCACCAGCTCGGCATCATCTACACCCGCGCCGGCGAGTACGACACCGCGTTGAACCACTACCAGCAGTCCATCCGCCTGGAGGAGGTGGCCGGCAACCGCTACGGCGCCGGGCAGAGCCGCCAGACGGTCGCGGTCCTGTTCGCCCGCACGGGCCGCATCGACGACGCGCTGCTGTACGCCCGCGCCGCCCTGGCCGACTTCGCGCCGTACGGCGCCGGCGCCGCCGCCGCGATCGCGCAGGTAAAGAAACTCATCGCCCTGCTGGAACAGCCCGACGACCCGACACCGAGCGGAGCACCATGAGCAGCGCGGCGAACACCGGCAAGCCGTACCGGCCGGACCCGGTGCCAGGCTGGGGTGACGCCGTCGCGTCCTGGCCGTGGCAGCCCTGGCTGGAGCACGACGTCCAGCTCGGCTGGAGGAAGGCCGGCGGCTGCCCGTACTGCGGGCACACCATGACCGTCTACCAGACCCGGCAGCGCTACGCCTCGCCGGACGAGTGGAAGCACGCACGGTGCAACTGCGGGCACGCCCACGAGGGCCGCCCGGCCGACGAACCCGTCAAGGGCTGCGGCCAGCAGGCCGACATCCGGGCGGCGTCGTGACCGGGCTGTCGCGCCCGCACGAGCCCGGCCCGCCCGACGCCGCCGAGTGGGACAAGGCCGCGATCACGTTCGCCACCGAACAACTCACCCGGGTACGGGCGTCGGCGACCGCCTGGACCGGCACCGTCGGCACGCTGCTCGGCCTGTTCGGCGCGGTCGCCGTCGTCGGCGGCGGCACCACGAAGCTCGCCGACGTGCCGGATCCGGCGCTGCGCTGGGTCATCGTCGGCCTGGTCGCGGTCGCCGGGGCCCTGGCCGGTATCTCCGTCGTGACCGGGGTACGGGCCGCGCAGGGCGCCAGCCTCCGGACCTCCGACAACTGGTCGGGCAGCGCCTACCGGGCCGCCGTGGTCAGCAACACGGCCGACGCACTCGACTGGCTGCGGTGGGCCCGGTGGACCGGCCTCGGCGCCGCGCTCACCGTCTTCTCGATCGGGCTGCTCGGGCTGATCAGCGTCGCCGCACAGCCGAGCAAGCCGGCCACCTCGACCGCCGTCGTCGTCGACCAGGCCGGCACGGCCCGCTGCGGTTCGATCGGCCGCACCGCCGACGGGCGGCTCACCGTGAACGGCACCCCGGCGGCAAACGTCCGCGACATCACCCCGGTCACCGCCTGCCCGGCCTCCTGACGTTACGCGTCCCACCAGCGGTCGGTGCCGCAGCCGACCTCGTAGTACCACCAGCCGTTCGACTCGCCGTCGTCCAGGACCCGCTTGATGTCGCGGAAGTCGGCGTCGGCCGGCACGTCGAGGGCCACCAGCGGCAGTTCCGGACCGAACACCTCGCCGCCGAGACCGAACCGCGCGAACTGCGCGTGCACGGCCGCCGCGCTGCCGGCCAGGGGTCCGGCGCGCTCCGGCAGTACCCGGATCACGCAGTGCCCGGACTCCCGCACCCTCCCCCGCGCCCAGCGCACGCCCTCGGCGTTCGTCTCGAACCGGACCACGTCGCCCTGCGCCACGCCGTCCTGGAGGAACGGCACGTTCTCCACCCGGGCCGTGTCGGCGGTCAACTCCGTCGCCCACAGGCCCTCGGTGTCGTACGGCAGCCACCCCTCGCGGGGCGCGAACCTGAACCAGATCTTGACGGCGCCGCCGGCGGGGCGCTCGTGCACGTCGGACGCGGAGGTCATGCGGTTCATCCTCCACCGCCTATGGCCCCAGCTTGACGAACCACGGCGGGACGAACGGGTCGGGAGCGTTCGGCGGCAGGTTGACCGGGGCGTCCCGGGGGCCCTTCGAGCTGTTGCAGAACGTGCAGGCCGGCGTGATGTTGGGGTCGGTCAGGTCGCCGCCGCGCACCCGGGCTGTGACGTGGTCGAGGCTCGTCGCAGAATTCGTCCGGCAGTAGGAGCACACCGGCGTCGGCAGGCTCCGGTCGGCGTGCACGCCGATGTTGTAGTCCCGCAGCATGCCACCCGTGATGCGCTTGCCGGCGCCGTTGCCGCCCGCCGAGCCGGCCGGGATCTCGTAGAAGGGCTGGCCGCCGAGGGTGCAGCCGATCGGCGTGTTGATGTTGTGCACGAGGACCGGTGCGCCGTTCGCGACGACGTAGAACGTGTGCTCGCCGGCGACGGTGAGGTTGTGCACGGTGGTGCGGCGGCTGCGGTCCGAGACCGCGGTGACCTGGACGTAGGTGCCGGACGAGGTGCGCAGCAGGTCACCGGTCTCCAGGTCGCCCGCCTCGGCCCAGCGGTGCTCGCGCGACAGCCAGAACGGGTGCCCGGCCGTCGCCGTGATCGGCTTACCGCCGGCAACGGAGATGTCGACGAGGTCCTTGTCGCCGGTCCCGGCGATCGACGTCGTGACGGTGGCCGCCGTCGGGGTGGCGTCCGGGTCGTTCTCCGGTACGGCCAGGACGCGGTCGCCGGGCCGGACGTCGGCGATCCGCCTGCGGCTGCCGTCGGCCATCAGCACCTGGGTGTCCGGCGCGAAGCTGTTGGACATGCAGCCGGCGGCCTTGGCGCCCTTGCCGAGCCGGGAGAAGACCGCACCGGCCAGGCCGGAGGCGCAGCCCAGCGCCGCCGAGCCGCCGACGCCGCCCCAGCCCCAGTCGACCTTGCGGCCGGACAGCCGCTGCCCCAGGAAGTCGAGCGCGCCGTCGGAGAATCCGCCGACGAGGCAGCCGACCAGCAGCGGGTTGTTGCCGGACGGGTCGGTCGCGTTCGTCGGGGAGTTGCCCGCGTAGGCGTACAGGTTGAGGCCGCCGGCGGGGCCGATCGGGTCCTCGCTGATGAACCGCTGTAGCTCGGGGTCGTAGTAGCGGGCCCGGTGGTAGGAGAGCCCGAAGTCGTCGCGCTCCCGGCCGGTCCAGGTGAACCGGTTCGTGGTCGCCTCGCCGGTGCGGGTCTGCACGCCGTGCGGGTCGTACGCGTACTCGGCGCGCAGCGCGCCGGCCGAATCGCCGAGCGCCACGGTGGAGCCGGTCAGGTCGGTGAGATACGTCCGCTGCCCGGCGGCGTCCCGGCGCGAGAACCACTCGTCGGTGCCGCCGGCCATCAGGTCCGTGGTGCGCGCGCCGGAGCGTTCCTGGACCGGGTCGGCACCGTCGCTGACGGTGGTGGTTCCGGTGGCTCCGACGGTGCGTTCCGCCCGGCGGCCGAACGCGTCGTACCGGTAGGACTCGGAGGACTCGGGCCGGCCGACGCCGGTGAGCCGGCCGCGGTTGTTCCAGTAGTAGGCGGTGTTGCCCTGGCCGACCAGGTTGCCGTCGTCGTCATAGGTGAGCGAGTGCCCGCCCGCGGACGTCAACCGGTTCGCGGCGTCGTACTGCAGGCCGGTCCGCGGCGCGGGCAGGTCGACGCGGGCCAGGCTGCCCTCGACCGAGGCGACCCGGCCGGCCACGTCGTAGGTGTAGGTCAGCGTGCCCTTGTCCGCGCCGCCGTGCCGGTAGGTCAGGCCCAGCACCTGACCGGCGGCGTCGTAGCGGGTCACCCGGCTCCAGCCGCCGGGCAGCCGTACCGTCTGCGGGCGGCCCGTGGCGTCGCGCTCCTCGACCTCGACCACGTCGTCGCCCTGCTCGATCCGGCGCAGGGTGTTGTCGTCGTCGTAGGCGTACCGGGCCACGACCCGGTCGTCGATCTTCAGGGTCTCGCGGCGGTCGATCGCGTCGTAGCCGTAGCCGACGCCCGGCCGCGACGACTGGATCCCGGTGAGGCGGTCGAACCGGTCCCAGCCGATCGTCGTGACCTCGCCGCCCGCCTCCGTGATGCTGACCGGCCGGCCCACCGCGTCGAAGCCGTGCGTGACGGCCGAGGCGCCGGCCGTGCCCTTGCCGTAGGTGATCTGGGTGGTCCGGCGTACCGGGTCGGGGACGATGCCGGTGACGCGCCGGCCCCGGGACTCGAACTGTTGCAGGCGCCCGGCGCTGTCGTACTGCCAGGTGTCCGTCTTGGTCAGCGGATCGGTGGCGGCGCTGACCTGGTCCGACGGGCCGTACTGCCAGGAGGTCCGGTTGTTCCGGGCGTCGGTGATGCCGGTGAGGTTGCCGTTGTCGTCGTAGTCCAGCCCGGTGGTGTTGCCCAGCGCGTCGCTCACCTGCTTGACCTGGTTGAGCTGGTCGTACCGCAGCCGGGTCTCCGCGCCGGCGGCGTCGGTGACGGCGATCGGCCGGCCCGCGGCGTCGGTGAACTGCCGCACCACCCGCCCGAGCGGGTCGGTCACCGAGGCCAGGTCTCCCCCGCGGTAGTCCAGCGTGGTGACCCGGTCCGCCGGGTCGGTCACCGTGCGGACCTGACCGGCGGAGGTGTAGGTGAGCCGGGTGGTCCTGTTCATCGCGTCGGTGACGGTCCGCAGGTCACCGTCCTGCTCGTAGGTGTAGCCGGTCTTCTGGTCGCCGAGGCCGTAGAAGAACAGCGGCTGGTCGTAGGGTCCGCCGTAGACGTAGTGGGCGACGCGCCGCCGGCCGTCCTCGCCCTCCAGCTGGTAGACGTCCTCGAGCCGGCCCTCGGGGTCGTAGTCGAGGCGGGTACGGCGGTTGAGCGGGTCGACCACCGCGGTGATCTGCTGGTGCTCGGACCGCTCGTACCGGGTGGTGGCCTGCGCCGCGGTGCCGTACGCGGCGGTGTCGGTGACCACCGCGCCGGCGGCGTTAAACTCGACCCGGCGCACGGTGCCGTCGGGCTGGGTGACCCGGGTCGCGGTGACCTTCCCGGCGGCGCTCAGCTCGTACGCGAACTGGTAGACGACGCCGCCGGGCAGAGTCTGCTTCTGTACGCGGCCGTTGGCGTCGTACTCGTTGGTCAGGTAGGTGACGTTGCGCGCGTCGGTGGCGGTCTTGAGCCGCTTGTCGTCGTCGTAGGTGTACCGGGTGACCTTGCCGGCCGGGTCGGTGACGGTCTCCAGCAGCCCCTGCCGGGTGTAGGTGTATGCGACCGAGCGTCCGATGTTGTCGGTGGCGGTCCGCACCCGGTTGCTGTTGTCGTAGGCGAAGCGGATCCACCGGCCGTTCGGCGAGGTGACCTGCGTGAGCCGCGTGCTGTCGTAGCTGAGACTCACCCGGTTGCCGTTGCGGTCGCGGACCGCGGCGAGCTTGTCGTAGAGCGGGATCGCGAAGACCATGCCGTCGCGGCGGGTCAGCACCCAGCCGGAGCCGTCGCCGAACGCGGGGTCCTTGGCGTACCTGACCCGGGCACCGAGCCACTCGCCGCTGGTGTCGACGGCCTCCAGGATCACCTTGTTGAAGCCCGTCTCGGCGTTCACGCGCACGAAGTGCACCTTGCGCCCGCCGGGCAGGTAGAGATCGACCTCGTTGTACTGGTCCTCGGAGTGGAAGAACATGCCGTACTGCCCGAGCCAGCCGATGCCGAAGTCGCGCTTGCGGTCGTCGGCCTGCCAGTAGTTGCGGGTGACCGCGATCGGGAACGTGTCGCTGACCGACAGGTCGGTGTGCGAGTCGGTGAGCCGTCCGGTGGACAGGTCGACCGGGTCGCCGTCGAGCCAGTCCATGGTGTCGGAGAAGACCGACTCCAGCCAGGCGGCCGCGTTCGCCGAGTTGAACATGGCGCCCGTGAACGACCAGATGCGGGTCTTCGCGTCCGGCACGACCTGGCGGCCGTCCGCGGTGACCTCGCCGCGGCCGTACACGTGCCAGCCCTTGCCCTCGGGGTCATAGCTCCAGAAGTCGACCCGCGTGTGCGGTGCCAGCTTCGTGTAGTTGGGGTAGACGACCTGCGCGCCGTTCGGGAACACGGTGGCGCCGCCCGGCTGCACGGTGAAGTAGGTCGGCACGATGCCGTTCTTCGGCAGCGGGAACGGTGCCCGGTCCAGCGGGATCGGCGTGATGCCGAGCTCGTGCACCACCTCGCCGTTCCGGTCGCGGATCACCGATCCGGCGGGGATGCGCACCTCGAGGCCAGGGATCTTCGGGGTGGTGAGCACGAGGTCCTCGGCGAGCGGCGCGCCGACCCGCACCATGTGCTCGGTGTCGAGGCGCTGCATCCAGACCGTGTACGGCAGCACCGTCGTGTGCCCGGACCGGGCGGTCACCTTGATCTCGAAGATGCCGTACCGGTCGGTGCCGGTTCCGGCCGCGGCGCCGTCGACCACCAGGGTGGCGTCGCCGGGACGCACGCCCGCGAGCAGGAAGCGGCCGTGCCGGTCGGTGGTGGTCCGCACCTCGCCGATCGAGGCGCTCGCGCCGGCGAGCGGGGTGCCGTCCAGCTTGAGCATGTGTCCCGAGACGGCGGTGGTACCGGCCGGTGCGCGCAGCGCGGCGGGCGTGCCGGCGCGTCCGCGGTGTGCCAGCCAGTCGGTGCCGGCGAGATTGGCCGGTTCCGGCGTCCAGGTCTTCGGGTCGGTCCCCGGGCGCGGGTCCGGCGCGGGGCGCGGCGCGGCCGGCGCGGCGGCGGGCATCGCGGCGCCACCGCCGGCGCCGGCGGCCGCCGGCCGCGTGGCCAGGGCGAGGGTCAGCGCTCCGGTGCCGGCCTGGTTCGGGTTCAGCACCAGCTGGAACGTGCCGCCGGCCTCCGGCAGGTCGGGCAGGTCGGCGCCGACGAGGTTGCGCAGGCTGACGGTGCCCAGGTCGGTGCCGGTCGGGCCGTAGAGCGTGGCCGAGGTGTAGGACGGGAGCCCGTTGGCGGTGACGTTGAGCCGCAGTTGCCGCTGCGCGCCTGTCGCGGTGAAGCCGATCCGGGCGTTCTGTCCGCGCCGGGAGATCGTCACGGTCCGGGCGGTGCCGCCGACGGCCAGGGTGCCGCCGTCGAGCTCCGCGCTCAGTGACACCCGGACGGTGCCGGTCGCCGCGTTTGTCGGCGCGACGAGGATCCGGTGCCGGCCGGGACCGAGCGGCGGCAGGTCGAGGTCCCGCGCGGCGTTCCGCCCCACCGACTGCCGGTCGCCGACCTGCCGGCCGTCCGGCCCGTACACGTACGCGTAGACGGACTGGGCGAGGGCGTTGTCGATCAGAACGCTGGACCGGTCGCCGTTCGCGGCGTCGAAGCCGATCGCCGCGTCCTGGCCCGCCCGCGGCACGGCGACCGCGACGGTGTCGCCGTCGCGGGTCACGGTGCCACCGTCGACCTGTGCCGAGTGCGTCAGCGTGACCGCACCGGTACCCACGGCGTCGGGCGCCACGACCACGCGGTACCGCCCGCCGGCGGGCAGTTGGAGCCGCAACGACCCGCTCTCCCCGCTGGAGAGACGCTCCTTCAGCGTCCCTCCGTCCGGGCCGGCGACCGGGAGGTTGTCCGGCCCGAGCAGGGTGACGTCGGCGCCGACGGTCAGCGTGTTGCCGGTGATGCCGAGCTGCGCCGACTGTCCGGAGACGCCGTCGAACCAGGCCTCCGCGTTCTGGCCCGCCCGCGCGATGGTGGCGGTCCGCGCCGCGCCGCCGCGCGTCACCTCGCCGGCGGAGGCCCAGCGCGAGAGCGTGGAGGTGATCGAGCCCAGCGCGGCGCCGCCCTCGTCGATGACCACCCGGTACGCGCCGTTCATCGGCAGCGCCGCGATGTCCAGGCTCTTGGAGGTACGGGCGGAGAGCGTCCACCGCACGCCGACCGGTTCGCCGGTCGGGCCGGCCACGTAGACCTCGGCCGTGTTCGGCAGGTTGTTGCCGGTGAAGCCGAGGCTGACCGCGTCGCCCTCATTGGCGTCGAAGGCGAGCTGGACGTCCTGCCCCGGCAGGGTCGTGGTCGTGGTGACGGCGTCGCCGGTCGCGGTGACCTCCGCGCCGAGGGGCTCGCTGAAGCTGACCGACAGGCTGCCCGTTCCGGTGGCGATGCGCGGGTCGATGACCAGCGCGTACGTCTGCCCGGAACGCAGGCCCCGCAGGTCGAGATCGAACGACGCGGTGCGGGCGTCCTCGCCGTCGGGCACGTCGAGTCCGTCCGGCGAGATGACGCGGACGCCGACCGCGCCGCCGAAGCTCGCCGCGATGTCGCTGACGCCGATGGACAGGTTCTGCCCGGCCGGCGCGTCGAAGAGCAGCACGGCCACCTTGCCGGCGGTGTCGATCCGCACGGTGGCGGTCCGGCCGATCTCGGCACGGGCGTACGACTCGATCGTCGCGGGATCCACCGTGGCCGGCGGGACGAAGAAGTCGGCGGCGCTGGTGGCGGTGCCACGCGGGCTCGCCACCTGTACCCGTCCCCCGGTCGCGCCGTCCGGCACCCGGAACCGCAGCGTGGTCGCGGTCGCCGAGACGAGGTTGACGGCCTGCCCGCCGAGGGTCACCACGTCGTTGCCCAGGGTCGAGTCGAAGTTGCGCCCGGTCAGCGTCACCTCGGTACCGGCCGAGCCGCTCGCCGGCGTCATGGCCGTGATCTCCGGCCCGCCCGGCAGCACGCGGAACGCCGCGCTGTCGGCGGTGGAGCCGCCGGCGGCGACCCGGATCGCGCCGGTGGCCGCGGTCGCCGGCACCTCGACCGTCAACGACGTCGGCGTCGCCGAGGAGACCGGCGCCGTGACGTTGCCGCCGAAGGTCACCGTGTTGCCGGCCGTGGTGGCGGCGAAGCCGGTGCCGGTGATGGTGACTCTCGCGCCCGGCGGCGCCGCGGCCGGGATCACGCTCAGGACGGAGAGCCGGCTGGACGGGAACCGGTCGACGCCGGCGGTGTTGCCCGCGGCGTCGTAGGCGTACCGCGCGGTCTCGCCGCCGGGCTGGGTCACCCCCACCAGGCGCCCGGCGGCGTCGTACGCGTAGCCGGCCGGCCCGGGCGCGGCGAGCCGCGCCTGGCGCACCGGCCCGGCGGCTTCCACCGGGCCGCGGGCGGCGGCCGGGGGAACCGCCTCCGCCGGTGCCGGCCCGGCCGCGAACGACTCGGCCGGTGACAGTGACGCGACGAGTGTGCCGGTCAGCACAAGCGCGAGGGCGCGGCGACGCATGCGCACGATGAACTCCCCGTTCGACGGCAGGACGACGACGAATTCTGCGGCCGGACAGGGACGCATTTGAATATGGCGTTCGCCCTATGTTCGGGGCGCGCGGCCGTCGATAACTTCCGTTCCTGAACGCCGTCATCGCCTATGCGCCAGGAGAAATCGTGCCCAGATCTGGTCTACCGGCCGCACTCACCGCCACCGTCACGCTGGCCGGCGCGCTGCTCCCCTCGGCCGCCGCCACGGCCGCCCCGGCGGCGTGGGAGACCGTGGTGCTGCAACTTCCGGCCGGCGCCGACGTGGTCGAGGTCCAGGACGTCAACAACGGCGGGGAGGCCGTCGGCACGGTCGACCTGCGCGCCGTGGCCTGGGACGACGCGGGCCGGATCCGCTACCTGCCGCGGCTTCCCGGCTTCGAGTGGAGCCGGGCCGAGGCCGTCAACGACGCCGGCGTCATCGTGGGTTCGGTGGAGTACGAGAGCGGCCCCGCGCCGCACGAGCGCGCGGTCCGCTGGAACACCGACGGCACCATCACGGTGCTGGCCCCGAACGCGACCGACGCGACCGAGGCCACGGCGATCAATTCCGCGGGCGTGATCGCGGGAGCGCGCGGCGGCGTGCACAGGCCGGTGCGTTTCACCGGCGGCGCGACGGTCGACCTCGCCGGTCTCGGCTGGGTCACCGACATCGCCGACAACTCCGGCGCGACGGTCACCGGCACCGTCTCGGCCGCGCACTGTCCGCCGTGCACCGCGTACGCGTTCCGGCAGAGCGGCACCGCCGCCCAGGTCCGGCTGCCCGGAACCGAGGACCGGGTGTCGATGGGCGCCGGCGTGAACCGCACCGGCACCCTGATCGCCGGCAGCCTGGACACCCACGCCGCGACCTGGAAGCGCGTCACGTCGGGCACCCCGCCGCAGACCCGGTGGGTGCTGACCGACCTCGGCGAGGCGAGGGCGGGCGCGCCGACCACCCCGGAGGGCATGAGCGCCGACGGCCGCTACCTCGCGGGCGACGCCACCGTCGACGGCGCGCGGCGCGCGTTCGTGCACGTCGGCGGCGCCTTCACCCTGCTGCCCGGCAACCATGCGAGTGCGACGGCCGTCAACGACTCCGGCACGGTCGCGGGCACGCTGCGCCCGAACGGCAGCGGCACGGACGCGCCGGTGCTGTGGCGCCGGACGGCCTGAGGCTCAGCCGAGGAGCGGTTCGACCCAGGACGTCGTGCCCGCCCGGGGCGGCACGAAGAAGTAGCCGCCGCCGACGGTCAGGGTGTAGCGGCCCAGCCGCTCACCGGCGAGACGTCGCTGCACCGCCTCGAACCCGGAGGCCAGATCCTTCTGGTACGCGGTGAAGAGCAGCCCCTGCTCGTCGCGGCCCCGGAACGAGTAGCCCCGCCGCGCCAGCGGCGCCACGCTGCCGTCCCGCGGATTCGCGCGGCGCACGTGCGCGTCCAGCGGCGTGCGCCGCCCGTGCGGGTCGGCGGCGTAGCCCGGCTCCGCGCCCGCCGGCCTGCCGTCGAGCCAGGTGCCGTCGCGCCGCCGCCCGATGATGCGCTCCTGCTCGGCCTCGGTATCCCGGTTCCACAGCTCGGTCGCGAACTGGATCACGCGCACCACGAGGTAGCTGCCCCCGATCGCCCAGGCGGGCTCGCCCTGCCGGTCACCCACCCGCACCACCTCGGCGCCCGCCGGGTTTCCGTGCCCCTCGACGAAGCCGAACAGGTTCGTGGCGACGGGCCGCCCGGCGTCGACGCGCGCGGCCTCCCGGAACCCGGACATCCGCCACCGCACGCCGAGATCGTCCGCGATCGCCTCCGCCTCGCGGGCGGCCTCCTCGGCGGTGTCGGCGCCCACCTGGACGAGCACGTCACCGTGGCAGCGCCGCGGGTCCAGCACGTCGCCGGGGAACGACGGCATGGCCGCCAGTTGCCGAGGCCGAAGCGCGGCGAGCCCGGCCCGGTCGAAGAGCGAGGCGCCGAGCGCCACGGCGGTCTCCACGCCGGCGGCGGCCGATTCGGTGCGCTCCGCGAGGCGGCGCAGGGCGCCCGCGACACCCTGGCGCCCGGAGCCCGGCAGGTCCAGGGCGGCCAGCACCGTGTGCGGCCGGGGCGGGGCACTGAGCAGCTCGGCCCGGGCACGGCCCGGCCGGGGTGCCGAGCAGCCACCGGCCAGGCCGACCGCGCCGGCGATCACCGCACGGCGGGTGAGTGCGTGTTGCCGACCCGGCACGTGACCACTCCTCGAGGCAGCCCAACCAACGTCAGCGAGGAAGGTAGCGGCGGCGGCCGCCGGACGGCATAGGGCGAACGCGATATCTTTCCGATCAGCCTCCGCTCATCGCGGCGACCCGGGCGCCGTGCCGGGTGCGGGCCGCGATCGGGTCCGGCAGGAGCAGCTCCACGTTGCGGTCCGTGAGCTCGCCGCGGCGGGCGTCGGTCCGGTTCGACAGGTCGTTGGCGGACAGCTCGCGGGAGAGCGAGGCCAGCGCGACGGTGTCGGTCAGCCGGCCGCGCCGGGAGATCGGTCCGCCGTGGTCGACGATCGTGCAGAAGATCGACAGGGTGTCGTCGAGGTTGTCGGTGACCTCGAGGACCCTCGACTGCTGGGGCCAGTCGATGTGCGCGGCCGTGTTGATCTCCCAGAAGCCGCCGGCGACGACCGCGCCGGACGGGCGGGCGTGGGAGAGCACCTGGTTGCGGTGCGTGTGCCCGTTGACCCAGCCGATCACGTTGGGATAGCGCAGCAGCAGGTCCCGCACCTGCGCGCCGCCGAGCCGGCCGGTGCCGTCGGACACGTTGGTCATCGAGCCGATGGTGTGGTGACTGAAGATCATCACGTACTGGTCGGCGCCGTGCCGGCGGCGCACCACCTGGCCCGACGGGGACAGCCACTGCCGGCTCGCCGCCTGGAGCCGCGCCTCCAGCCAGGCGAACTGCTCCGGGTCCAGCGACCCGTCCGGGCCGCCGCTGCTGGTGACCGTGTCCAGCACGATGCCGCGCACCCGCCCCCGGTCGAACGTGTAGTAGGCGGTCCCGGCGGACAGGTTCGCGGCCGTGAACCCGTGCCCGACGGGCCCGCCGGTGGTCTTGAAATGCTCCTCGATGGTGGTGCCGCGGTCGACGATCCGGCGCCGGGGGTCGGGCGCGACGAACCGACGGCCGCCCTCGGCGAGCTGTTTCGCCACCGCGGCCGGGTCCAGCCGCAGCAGCCCGACGATGAACTGCACCTGCACGGCCAGCGGCGCCGCCAGGATCGACGGCGGCAGGCTGGTCAGCTTCAGCGGGCCGGTCGCGATCTGCCGCAGCAGGTCGTTGGCGGGCAGGTTGCCCTGCACCAGGCCGTCGTGGTTGCCGTAGACGGCGTACCACGGCAGGTGCAGGCCGGCCGCCCGGAACGGCTTGCGGGCGGCGTCGAGCAGGCCCGGCACCCGCGGGAACCCGAACTCGGCGGTGAGCACGCCGAACCCGCTCTCCGGATGCCAGTAGACGGGGTCCGGCGCCACGTCGTCCAGCACGCCCTCGTAACGCCCGGTGTCGCCGGAGTCCGGGCGCACCACGCCGCCGTCGAGCAGGTCGATGTACCAGCGCAGCTCGTTGAACTGGCAGTTGTCGGTGTTGTCCCCGGTGACGACGGCGAACCGCACCGGCGCGCCGGTCGCCGGTCCGCGGCGCACCTCCCGCAGGGCGAGCACCGACGCGTTCGCCACCTGCGCGCTCAGCAGCTCCTGTGGACGGTGCGCGCTGGCGAACTCCGACAGGCCCGGCACCTGGCTGTAGCGGTCGAGGTACTCGAACCGGGCCGGCGACTGCGCGTCCATCACGTGCACGTCGGTGAGCTGCGTGAAGCAGGTCAGGACCCGCCGGTGCCGGCAGAAATGGCGGGAAACGCCGGCCAGGTCCCCACGGAACAGGTACGGCTCCCCGGCCGCGGCGGTCAGGGGCGCGTAGCCGCCCGCGCCGGCCGGCCCCCGCACGATGGTGCGCGCCAGCGTCGTCCCGGCACCCCGGCGCGCCCCTGCGGACGCGGGCGGCGCCGCGTACGGATCAAGGGTGCCGGCAACCGTCAGCCCGGCCGCGCCGAGCGCGCCGCCAAGGATCGAACGCCTGGTAAGTCCCACGGCTAACCCCTTCCGAACCGCCTCGTCGCAGTCCCTCCACGATTTCCGGCATGTTTCGGGACCGCAATCAGCCGAAGCGTCCTTTGTCGACTCAGGGCGACCATCCATCGTGGGCGCTCGAAGGCCGCGCGCCGACTCCGCTTGCGCTCAGGCCGTGGTGGGCGTGCGGACGGTTGCCCGCTGTGGCCAGACGCAGCAGGCGACGATCGCGAGGATCGGGACCAGCGACAGGATGGCGAGCGGCTCGGCCCCGAAGAACACGAAACCGCCCCAGTACACCGAGGGACCGTGGCCGTTGCGATGGGTGTTGGCCAGCAGGGAGCCGGTCGAGGTGGGGATGTTGCCCAGACAGGCCGGTGCGAGCATCAGCAGCGTGGCAACGCAGAGTCTTGAGTACGTCCGCTGCCGGCCGGGCTCGTAGCGGCGCATGCGCTTCGAGGTGTAGAGCCCGAGCAGGGCGCCGAGCAGGGCGCCGGCCAGGCCGCCGAGGATGGTGTCGCGCAGGTGGCCGGGCGGCTCGGACCACATCAGGTCGAGATTCAGAGCGGACGGGTTGGATTCGGCCTGGGTGATCTGCACGGCGGCGAGATAGCCGGTGCGCGTGCCGGTCACCTCGGCGAAAGCGTCGGGCGCGGTCCGCGGACCATCGCGGTGGACCGTGGTCCGCACGTCCTGCCAGCCGTGTGCGCGCATCTGCCGGGTGACGGCGGCGGCGACCTGCTCCACGCCGGCTTGCGGGGGCATCATGCCGGTCACACTGGTCCGGCCGACACGTACGCCGGTACCGCCGAACAAAGTGTTCTTGCTGTACGGGTTCCAGAAGGTGTGCCGCCCGTACCGGTCGGCCCTGTCGTCGAAAGGGACCGGCAGGACCGTGGGCGCGAGGCCGATCGCTGTGGTCTTGTCCGGCGCCATCGGGTCCACGTCCCGCCAGGCCAGCCACGAGCCGAGCGCGATCCCGCTCAGCCCACCGAGCACGGCCGCGAATGCCGCGATCACGAACGCCCGGCGCCCGAACTCGGCGAGACGTCGTCCGAGGCCGTGCCGCAGCAGCAGCGCGGCCTCGCGCGCGGCCGGCCGCGCTCGGCCAGGATCAGCGGCGTCGAGCAGCGTCGCGAGAATCTCCGGACCACGCTCGTGCCGATACGTTCGGGGGTAGGCCGACAACCACCGCCGGTACCTGCGGGCCAGGCGCATGGTGCGGATGTCGTCGGGCATGTTGATCCCTTCAGGGGCCGGCGATGGCACCGGGGGTCGATTCAGGCAGGGCGGGGAGCACCGGCGGAGCGGGCTCCGCTCAACCGCTGGGTGACCATCCGTGCGTCGCGGCGCATCTGCTCGGCCTCGGCGGCCAGTGCGGCGATGCCCGGATCGGTCAGCCGGTAGTAGCGGCGGAGCCTGCCGTCGACGGTCTCCTCACGGTCGACCTGGACGAGGCCCTCGTCGTTGAGCCGGTCGAGTGCCGCATACAACGTGCCGGCGGCGAGGCGGGTCCTGTCGCCCGACAGCCGCGCCACTTCCTTGATCACCGCGTACCCGTGCAGCGGGGCCGGGGCGAGCGCCGACAGGATCAGAAAGCTCGGTCGCCGCATGCTCGCCATGGCCGCCAATATACAGTTGATCGTTCTATAGACGAAGCCAGGCATCGATGCGTTGGCGACGACGGCTGGGCGGGGCCCGGCACCGTCGCCAGGCCCCGCCCTCCTCTGTCACGCCGCGTGGCGGTAGCCGGCCGGGCGGCTGGTGAAGTCGCCGCGGCCGTGTGTCCGGCTGCGCAGCTGGGTCGCGTAGCCGAACAGCTCGGCCAGCGGCACGACCGCGGTGACCGCGCGACCGGTGGAGCCGGTCACCTGCGCCCGGCGGGCCGCCAGGTCGCCCAGCACGGCGCCGAGCGCGTCGGCCGGGGCGGTGACCACGACCTCCGCGACCGGTTCCAGCACCCGCAGCTCACACCGGGCCAGCGCCGCGCGCAGCCCGAACCGGCCGGCCGCGCGGAACGCCAACTCGGACGAGTCCTTCACGTGCGTGGCACCGTCGGTCAGGGTCACGGTGATGCCGACGACCGGGTGACCGGCCAGCGGCCCGCCCGCCAGCGCCTCCCGGCAGCCGGCCTCGACCGCGCGGACGTACTCGGCCGGCACCCGGCCGCCGGTGACGGTGGAGGCGAACGCGAAGCCCGTCCCGTCGGCGGGTGCCACGTCGAGCACGACGTGGGCGAACTGGCCCGCGCCGCCGTCCTGCTTGACGTGCCGGTACGGCACGCCCGTCACGCCGCGCACCACGGCCTCCCGGTAGGCGACCTGGGGACGCCCGACCGTCACCCGCAGGCCGGTGTTGCGGTGCAGCGTCGTCACCGCCACCTCCAGGTGCAGCTCGCCGAGGCCGGACAGCAGGATCTGCCCGGTCTCCGGGTCGGCCCGCACCGCCAGCGACGGGTCCTCGCCGGCCAGCACGGCGAGCGCGGGCAGCAGGCGTTGCGCGTCGGCGCGGGTGCGGGCCTCGACCGCGACGGACACCACCGGCTCGGCCACCCGCGGCGCCTCCAGCCGCACCGGGTGTGCCCGGGTGGACAGCGTCGTACCCGCCCGTGCGGCCTTGAGCCCGGCCACGGCGACGATGTCACCGGCGACCGCCCGGCCGACCTCGGCGTGCCGGTCCGCCTGCACCCGCACGATCCGCGACACCCGTTCGGTCCGGCCCGTTGCCGCGTCCCACACCACGTCACCCTTTCCGATCGTCCCGTCGTACACCCGCAGGAAGCAGAGCCGGCCGGCGCGCTTGAAGACCAGCGCCACCGGCGGCGCGCCCGGGTCCCCGGCCGGGCCGGGCAGGTAGTCGACCACCGCGTCGAGCAGCGGCTCGACGCCGATGTTCCGGTACGCCGACCCGCACAGCACCACGACGGCCTCGCCCGCGCGGGTCAGCTCCCGCAGCGCCGTGACCAGCGTCCGCCGCGACATCGCACCCAGCTCCTCCAGCGCGGCCGGGTGCCGCTCCGCGACCGCCTCCTCCAGCTCGCGGCGCGCCTGCCGGGCCTGCTCGTCGTCGGCGGGCTCGGCGTGCGGCACGCCGCCGGGCCAGGTCAGCCGGCGCATCCCGACCAGGTCGACGACGCCGCGGAAGCCGCCCTCGGCGCCGATCGGCAGCTGCACCGCGAGCGCGGCGACGCCGAGGCGGTCGCGGATGGACGCCACCGTCGCGGCGAAGTTCCCGCCCGGCCGGTCCAGCTTGTTCACGAACGCCAGCCTGGGTACGCCGTACCGGTCGGCCTGGCGCCACACGGACTCGCTCTGCGGCTGCACCCCCGCGACGCCGTCGAACACGGCGACCGCGCCGTCGAGCACCCGCAGGGACCGCTCGACCTCGTCGGAGAAGTCGACGTGGCCGGGCGTGTCGATCAGGTTCAGCCGGTGGTCGGCCCAGTCGCAGCCGACGGTGGCCGCGAAGATGGTGATGCCACGTTCCCGCTCCTGCGGATCGAAGTCGGTGACCGTCGTGCCGTCGTGCACCTCGCCACGCTTGTGGGTGGCGCCGGTCGCGAACAGGATCCGCTCGGTCAGTGTGGTCTTTCCGGCATCGACGTGTGCCAGGATGCCGATATTCCGTACGCGCATGATCTCGGTCTTTCGGTGGGCTGTGGACACAGACGGCGCCCACCCGGCCCACACGAACGCGTGGGTCAGGTACGTCCAGCCCCGGTGGCGCGGCCGGGGCCGGGCACACCAGACACGAGAATCAGCTCGAAACGTGACACGGGGACGACGACAACGGTGCGGTAACCCACGGCGCTGCCCTCCCCTCACTTCACGTCGGTCCCACGACGGTAGGCACCTGGCCCAGCACTGTCGATCGAATATCCGTTACGGCGACCCGGTCAGCAGGCGGCCCATCGTGTCGGCCGCCTTGAGGGCCGAGCCGGTCAGGACGGTCACCGTGGTCTCGCCGCGGCGTAGGGTGCCGCGGCGCAGGAACTCGCGGATCGCCGGGAGCACGATCGAGCTGGTCGGCTCCGCGTAGAGGCCGCGGTGGGCCAGTTCGAGCGCGGCCGGCGCGATCTCGTCCTCCGGCACGGCCGCCATGTCGCCGGCGGACTCCCGGACGGCCGCGAGTACCTCGCGGTCGCGCACCGGCGCCGCGATCGCCGTGCCCTCGGCGACCGTCGGCGTCCACTCGCGCGCGGTGACCGTGGCGGCGCCGGCGGCGAAGGCGGCGACCAGCGGGGCGCAGTGTGCCGGCTGGGCGACAAGCAGGCGCGGGCGGCGGGTGATCGCGCCCGAGCGCAGCAGCTCGCCGAAGCCGATATGGCAGCCGAGCACCAGGCTGCCGGCACCGGCCGGCAGGACGACCGCGTCCGGCGCGGCGAAACCCAGGTCCTCCCAGATCTCGTACGCGATCAGCTTCGTGCCCTGCAGGAAGAACGGGTGCCAGTTGTGGCTGGCGTAGAAAGTGGCGGCCGAGCGCCGCACCGCCTCGTCGGCGGTGGCCTGCCGCGTGCCCGGCACCAGGTCGACGGCGGCGCCGTGCGCCCGGCTCTGCTGAATCTTGGCGGGCGACGTCGACTCGGGCGCCAGGATCGTGGCGCGGATGCCGGCGGCCGCGGCGTAGGCGGCCACCGACGAGCCGCCGTTGCCGCTGCTGTCCTCGAGCATCTCGGCGACGCCCTGCCGGGCCAGGGTGGAGACCATCACGGTGGTGCCGCGGTCCTTGAAGCTGGCGGTCGGGTTGAACCATTCCGGCTTGACCGACAGCGGCACCCCGTCGACCTCGAACGGCAGCAGCGGCGTGCACCCCTCGCCGAGGCTCACCGGCCGGTCGTAGGCCAGCGGCAGGGCGGCCGCGTAGCGCCACTGCGACCGTACGCGGGTGTCGACGTCGGCCCGGTCGATCCCCGGCAGGTCCTCGACCAGCAGGGGTGAGCCGTCGTCGCCGCGCCAGCGCGGCTCGTCCAGGGGGTAGCGCCGCCCGGCCCGGTCCACCAGCATTCCCTGATCTTGCCAGACCACCGGGCGGGCGCCGCGATCCCGTTAGGGTCGGCTGGTGAACACGATCGATTTCGGGCGTACCGCCGACGACTACAGCCGACACCGGGCCGGCTTCCCGGACGAGCTGATGGACCGGCTCGCCGCGCTCGGCATCGGCGGACCCGGGCGCGACGTGGTGGACCTCGGCACCGGCACGGGCAGCCTGGCCCGGCTCTTCGCGCTGCGCGGCGGCGCGGTCACCGGCGTCGATCCCGCGACCGCGCTGCTCGACAAGGCCCGGCTGCTCGACGCGCGGGCGGGCGTCGAGGTCCGCTACGTCGCCGGCGCCGCCGAAGGGACCGGCCTGCCGGACGAGAGCGCCGACGTGGTCAGCGCCGGGCAGTGCTGGCACTGGTTCCGGGCCGCCGAGGCCACCGCCGAGGTCCGGCGGCTGCTGCGACCCGGCGGGCACGTCGTCATCGCGCACTTCGACTGGCTTCCGGTGCCCGGCAACGTCGTCGCCGCCACCGAGGCGCTGATCCTGCGGCACAACCCGGCGTGGGCGCTCGCCGGCGGCACCGGCCTGCATCCGCGCTGGCTGACCGACCTGCGCCAGGGCGGCTTCACCGGGATCGAGACGTTCTCGTTCGACCTCGACGTGCCCTATTCGCACCTGGACTGGGTCGGGCGGATCCGGGCCAGCGCCGGCGTCGCCGCCAGCCTCGATCCGGCGGCGGTCGGCGTCTTCTCCGCCGAGCTGACCGCGCTGCTCGCCGACCGGTTCCCCGGCGACCCCCTGGAGGTTCCGCACCGGGTGTGGGCCGTGACGGCCCGCCGGCCGGCGGGGTCAGCGGCCGGTCAGAGCGGACCAGGCCCGGCGTAGCGAGTTGCGCGCGGCGCGCAGCAGCGCGCCGATCCGGTTGACGATGCCGTCGGCGCCGATCAGGGCCTCGCCCAGCAGCGCCGACACGCGGTCCATCAGCAGCTCGGCGCGGGCCAGGTCGTCGCTGTCGCCGCGCAGCTGCCACAGCCGCTGCGCCTGGTCCCAGGCGTGCGCCCGGGTCGCCGAGACCAGCACCCGCTGGCTCCAGTCGTCCAGGTCGCCGACCAGGTGGTCGATCCGCAGCTGCCACGCCGTGGAGTAGCGGCGGCGCAGGGCCGGTATCTCCTCGAAGAAGATGTCGTTGATCAGCAGGTAGTCCGGGTGGATGACCTCGTCGGCCGGCGCGCCGGTGCGTTCCCATGTGGCGACAAGGGCGAGCGCCAGGTCGTGGTTGATGTGCGCGTTGACGCCCAGCATCGAGGCGGTCAGCCGGCTCAGCTTGAGGCTGCGTGAGCGGCGGAACAGCACCTCCCAGGCGTCCGGGGTGGCGTCGTCGTCGACGCCCCAGCGGCGCAGGGCGTCGAAGTAGCGCTTGGCGAACTCGACGTCGAGCAACTCAAGGAAGGCCGGATCCTTCACGTCCTCGCTGGTCAGCAGCTTGGCGACCCGGTCGGTGATGGTGAAGTAGAGCGAGTTGAACGCGGCGACCCGGTTCGCGGCCTTCGGCGGCAGGTCGTCGAAGATCTTCTGGGCGATGGTGAGCCGGGTCAGCACCCCGGCGATGTCGGTCGGCGGGGTGGCGCAGAGCTCGGCGACCTCCCGGTGCGCCGGCTCCCACCCGCGGCCGGGCCGGCCGGCGGGGGCGAGCCGGGCCCGCTCCTCCCGCAGCAGCGCGGCGCTGTCCGTTACGCGGTCGCGGTCGAACGCGACAGTCATGGGAACCTCCACGCTGTTCACCATGGGGTTGCGGTGCGGGGCTGACCATAGTCCGGGCGGCTACCCGACAGTAGTGGCCTCGCGGGCGGGGTGGATCAGCTCGGCGAAGCGGGCGGCGTCGATGTTTCCGCCCGAAAGGATCAGACCGACCCGGTCCGGCAGCGGCCCGGCCCGGCCGGCCAGCAGCGCCGCCAGGGCGGTGGCGCCGCTGGGCTCCACGACGATCCGCATCCGCTCGAAGGCGAAACGCATCGCCTCGCGGATCTCGTCGTCGCTGACCAGCGCGATGTCGTCGACCAGGCGCAGGTTGACCGAGAAGGTCAGCTCGCCGGGGATGTCCGCGGCCTGGCCGTCGGCGATGGTCCGGGGCACCGGCACCGCCACCCGCCGCCCCGCGGCCAGCGACCGCCGGGTGTCGTCGCCCGCCTCCGGCTCCACGCCGATGACCCGGATGCCGGGGTGCAGGCCCTTGGCCGCCGTTGCGCTGCCCGCGAGCAGCCCGCCGCCGCCGACCGGCACCAGCAGCGCGCCGAGCTCGCCGGCCTCCTCGAGCAGTTCGAGCGCGGCGGTGCCCTGCCCGGCGATCACGTCCGGGTGCTCGTACGGCGGGATGAGCGCGAGGCCGCGCTCGGCGGCGAGCGCCGCACCCAGGGCGACCCGGTCGCCGGTGTAGCGGTCGTAGGTGAGGATCTCGGCGCCGTAGCCCTCGGCTGCCGCCCGCTTGGAGGCCGGGGTGTCGGCGGGCATGAGGATGACCGCGGTGGTGCCGAACTCGCGGGCGGCGAGGGCGAGCGCCTGCGCGTGGTTGCCGGAGGAGAACGACGCGACGCCCCGCGCCCGCTGCGCCGGCGTGAGCCGGGAGAGCGCGTAGTAGGCGCCGCGGAACTTGAAGGCGCCCATCCGCTGGAAGTTCTCGGCCTTGAGGTGCACCTCGGTCCCGACCAGCTCGTCGAGGGTCCGCGAGCGCAGCACCGGGGTGCGGTGGGCGACGCCGGAGAGCCGGGCGGCGGCGTCCCGCACGTCGGCCGGCGTGACGGTCACGCTCACGCGGCCGCGCCGCGCAGCACCGCGTCGACGAGCGCCTCGGCGTAGCCCTCGTCGGGCACGTTGGGGTTCCAGCGCAGCATGTTCTGGGTGATGGTCGGCCCGGCGAGCATCAGCAGGGTCAGTTCGATGTCGAGGTCGGCGCGCAGCTCGCCGTTCTCGACGCCGCGGCGCAGCACCTGGCGCATGATGTCGCGCCGCGGCTCCATCACGCTGCGGTAGATGCGGTACATCTCCGGGCGCTTCAGCAGCTCCGGCAGCAGGCAGGCGGTGACCTTGCCGTACTCCTCCATGCGCTTGTTGCGCATGGCGGCGACCAGCATGACGAGGTCGTCGCGGACCGACTCGCCGGCCGGCATCGGCAGCGGGCCCTTCATGGTGGCGACCGCGTCGATCAGCAGCGCCTCCTTGTTGGGCCAGCGCCGGTAGATGGTCGCCTTGCCGACGCCCGCGCGGGCCGCCACCGCCTCTATCGAGAGGGCGTCGGCGCTCTGACCGGCGGCGAGCAGGTCGAGCACCGCCTCGATGATGGCCGCGTCCGCGCGGGCATCGCGCGGCCGACCGGGAGCCTTGCGCTCCTGGTCGGCCGCATCGTCAACGCTGACCGTCGTCATGCGGTTCATTGTTACCGAGCCGACACGCCGGGACCATGCAAGGTGCGGAGTCTCATGCCTCGATCAACTCCGCGGTCGGTGCGTCCGCCGGTCCGGTGCCGGTCGGCGCGGGTGTGCCGGCGGGGCGGCGGCCGGGCAGCCAGATCGCCGCGACCAGGGCGCCGAGCAGGGCGAAGATCGTGCTGCCGATCGTCGCGTAGTGCATCGCCGTGACGAACGCGTCGTTGGCAGAGCCGATGAGCGCCTGGCCGGCCGGGCCGGCCCGCTCGGCGACCCCGTACGCGCCGGAGATGGACTCCTGCGCCACCCCGCGCGCGGCGTCCGGCAGGCCCGCCGTGGCGCTCGCGACCTCGTCGCGGTAGGTGGACGAGATGACCGCGCCGAGGGTGGCCACGCCGAGGGCGCCGCCGACCTGCCGGATGGTGTTGCTGACCGCGGAGCCGACGCCGGCCTTCTCCCGGGGCAGCACCGACATGATCGATTCGGTGGCCGGCGGCATCACGTTGGCCATGCCGACGCCCATGAGGAAGAACAGCGCGCCGACGGCCCAGATCGGGGTGGTCGCGTCGATGAGCAGCCAGCCGGCCAGGCCGGCCGCGACCAGCAGCAGGCCGACGGTGCTGACCAGCTTCGCGCCGAAGCGCCGGACCATCGCGGCGCTGCGCGGCGCGAAGATCATCTGTGCGACCGCGAACGGGACGAACAGCGCGCCGGAGGCCAGCGGGCCGTAGCCGCGGACCAGCTGGAGGTAGAAGGCGCTGAAGAACATCGCGCCCATGGCGGCGAAGAAGACCAGGCCGATCGCGGCGACCGAGGCCGAGAACTGCGGGATGGCGAAGAGCTTCACGTCCAGCGAGGGGTGGTCGATGCTGCGCTCGTACAGGATGAAGCCGGCCAGGACCGCGACGGAGACGACGAGCGTGCCCCACGACTCGGCCTGCCCGAAGCCGTTCTCGCCGCCCTCGATGACGCCGTAGGTGAGCAGGGTCAGCCCGACGATCGACAGCAGCACGCCGACGAGGTCGATGCGGCCCGGCTTCGGGTCGCGCGACTCGGGCACCAGGGTCAGCACGAGCACGACACCGGCGATGACGATCGGCACGTTGATCAGGAAGACCGAGCCCCACCAGAAGTGCTCGAGCAGCAGCCCGCCGACGATCGGGCCGATGGCGACGCCGAGGCCGACGGCGCCGGCCCAGACGCCGATGGCGCGGCCGCGCTCGCGCGGGTCGAAGACGTTCGCGATGATCGACAGGGTGGCCGGCATGACGGCGGCGGCGCCGAGGCCCATCAGCGCGCGGGCCCAGATCAGCTGGTCGGCGCTCTGCGCGTACGCGGAGAGCAGCGAGGCGGTCCCGAAGAGCGCGAGCCCGACGGTGAGGGTGAGCCGGCGGCCGAACCGGTCGGCCAGGATGCCCGCGGTGAAGAGCAGGCCGGCGAAGACCAGGGTGTACGAGTTGATCGCCCACTCGAGCTGGCTCTGGCTGGCGCCGAGCCCCTCGCGCGGGTCGGCGATGGTGCGAAGCGCGACGTTGAGGACCGTGTTGTCCAGCACGACGACGAGCAGGCTGATGACGAGGACGCCGAGGATTGCCCAGCGCCGGGGATGGCCAGTGTTCTCTGCGGCAGGAACGTCCATGTGGTGCCACTCCTGAGGGTCTGCACGCGATTCCGATACGAAACAGTTCCATATCTCTGTGATCGAACCTAGACCTCCTCGACTCGATACGGAACAGCCTCGTATCGTAATGTGGCGGCGGTCACGTCCGGCCGCCGGGCAGGCGATACTCCGAGATGGATTGTTGCGCTGCGGAAAAATTTTGGATCTGGCATTGACCATGGGCCCGCGGCTGATGATCCTGGCACCACAAGGCGACGAAAGGTGCCGCTCTGCGCACGAACGAGTTCGATGTGGTGGTTGTCGGCGGCGGTACGGCCGGCGCGGTGGTGGCCTCCCGGCTCTCCGCCGATCCGGAGGTGCGGGTGTGCCTGATCGAGGGCGGACCGTCCGATGTCGGCGACGACCGGGTGCTGCGACTGCGTAACTGGATCAACCTGCTCGAGACCGAGTACGACTACGACTATCCGACCCTGCCGCAGCCGCGGGGCAACTCGCACATCCGGCACTCCCGGGCCCGGGTGCTGGGCGGCTGCTCGTCGCACAACACGATGATCAGCTTCCTGCCGCCGCCCGGCGACTTCGCCGACTGGGTCGCCGCGGGCGCCGCGGGCTGGTCCTACGAGGAGATGCTGCCCTACTGGCGGCGGCTCGCCGTGCAGATCCAGCCCGTCGCCGCCAAGGACCGCAACCCGCTCACCGAGGACTTCGTCGCCTCCTGCCGTGACGCGCTCGGCGTGCCGGTGCACGAGGACTTCAACGCGGGCCCGTTCACCGACGGCACCGGCTTCTTCCCGGTCGCCTACCACCCGGACACCGGCATCCGCTCCTCGTCGTCGGTGGCCTACCTGCACCCGCACCTGGGCCGCCCCAACCTGACCGTGCTGACCGAGACCTGGGCGTCGGAGCTGGAGCTCGACGGCGACCGGGTCACCGGGGTGCGCGTGCGCCGCGACGGGCGCGAGGAGGTGATCAGCGGCCGCGAGTACGTGCTGAGCGCGGGCGCGATCGACACGCCGCGGCTGCTGCTGCTCTCCGGCATCGGGCCCGCCGGCCACCTGCGCGAGCTCGGCATCGATGTGCGGCTGGACCTGCCCGGCGTCGGCGAGAACCTGCTCGACCACCCCGAGTCGCTGATCCTCTGGGAGTCCACCCGGCCGCTGCCGGCGCAGTCCGCGATGGACGCCGACGCCGGGCTCTTCGTGCGCCGCGAGCCGGGCGACGAGCGCCCGGACCTGATGTTCCACCTCTACCAGCTCGCGTTCACCCTGCACACCGAGCGCCTCGGCTACGACGTGCCGCCGCACGGCTTCGGGATGACCCCGAACGTGCCGCGGCCGCGCAGCTCCGGCCGGCTCCGGCTGGCCAGCGCCGACCCGGCGGTCAAGCCCGCGCTGGACTTCGGCTACTTCACCGACCCGGACGGCTACGACGAGCGGACCATCGTGGACGGGCTGCGGATCGCCCGCCAGGTCGCCGCCACCGAGCCGCTCCGGTCCTGGATCGCCCGCGAGATCGCGCCCGGGCCGGAGTTGCAGACCGACGAGGAGCTCTCCGCGTACGGGCGGGCGGCGCACCACACCGTCTATCATCCGGCGGGCACCTGCCGGATGGGTGCCGCCACCGACGAGCTCGCGGTCGTCGACCCGGGGCTGCGGCTGCGCGGCCTCGCCAACGTACGGATCGCCGACGCGTCGGTGTTCCCGACGATGACCACGGTCAACCCGGTGGTGGCCGTGCTCATGATCGGCGAACGGGCGGCCGACCTGGTCGCCGCCGGGCTGCCCGCCCGCGTGGACGCGGCGACACCCGCCGGTTGAACAGTGAGGCACAACCATGACACCCACCATCGCCGTCGAGCACCTGTGGAAGGTGTTCGGTCCGAAGCCGGACCGGATCGTCGGCACGCCGCTGGCCGAGCTGTCCCGCGCTGACCTGCGCACCCGCACCGGCTGCGTGGCCGCGGTGCGCGACGTGAGCTTCGACGTGCGGGCCGGCGAGGTCTTCGTCGTGATGGGGCTCTCCGGCAGCGGCAAGTCCACGCTGGTGCGCTGCCTGACCCGGCTGATCGAGCCGACCAGCGGCGAGGTGCGCATCGACGGCGAGCCGGTGCGGGCGATGAGCCCGCGGCGGCTGCGCGAGCTGCGCCGCCACGGGGTGGCGATGGTCTTCCAGCACTTCGGGCTGCTGCCGCACCGCCCGGTCGTCGACAACATCGCGTACGGCCTGGAGATCCAGGGCGTGAAGCGGGCCGAGCGGCACCGCCGGGCCGGCGAGGTCCTGGCCCTTGTCGGCCTCGAGGGGCACGAGCAGCAGTACCCGCACGAGCTCTCGGGCGGCATGCAGCAGCGCGTCGGGCTGGCCCGCGCGCTGGCGACGGACCCGGCCGTGCTGCTGTTCGACGAGCCGTTCAGCGCACTCGACCCGCTGATCCGCCGGGACATGCAGGCCGAGGTCCGCCGCCTGCACGCCGAGGTCGGCAAGACGCTCGTCTTCATCACCCACGACCTGGCCGAGGCGCTGTCGCTCGGCGACCGCATCGCGGTCATGCGCGACGGCGAGCTGGTGCAGGTCGGCACCCCGGAGGAGCTGGTCGGCGCGCCCGCGGACGGCTACGTGTCGGACTTCGTGCAGGAGGTGCCGCGCGCCGACGTGCTCAGCGTGCGGTGGATCGTGCGCCCGGCGCGCGACGGCGAGGAGCTCGAGGACCAGCCCCTGCCGGCCGGCACGGTGATCCGGGACGCGGTACACCGGGTGCTGCACGCGGGCCGCGCCGTGCGGGTCGTCGACGGCGACGAGGTGCTGGGCGTTGTCGACGCCGGGCAGCTCGTGCCGGCGCTGATCGGCCACCGGCCGCAGGTGCCGGCATGATCGCCACCACCGCGGCGCCGCCCGCGGCGAGCGTGCCGCGCTGGCGGCGGCCGTCACGGCGTACCGTGATCGCGGTCCTGGTGGTCGCGACCGTCGCCGCCTATCTGAGCGTGCGCACCCCGGGTGCCGCGGACGGCGACGACGCGTGGGCGTTCCGGTTCTTCGGCGGCGTGCGCGACTGGGTCGACGAGAACCGCGACACCAGCCCGCTCTTCCTGTACGGCGTCAACTACCTGCGGCTCGGCGTCGTGGTCGTCGTCGACGCCGTGCAGGCCCTGCTGTACGGCCTCGGCTGGGCCGGCCTGGTCGCCGCCGCCGGCGCGCTGACCGCGGTCCTCGCAGGCTGGCGGCTCGCGATCGGCACCGTCGCCGGGTTCCTCTTCCTCGGCGTGCTCGGCCTGTGGGAGCAGAGCGTCGACACGCTGGTGCTGACGCTCTCCGCCGTGGTGCTCGCGGTACTGATCGGGGTGCCGGCCGGCATCCTCGCCGCGCGGGTGCCGGCGGTCGGCGCGCTGCTGCGGCCGCTGCTCGACGTCATGCAGATCATGCCGACCTTCGCCTACCTGGCGCCGATGGCGCTGCTCTTCTCCATCGGCGAGCCGGCCGCGGTGATCGCCACGCTGATCTACGCGGTGCCGGTGACCATCCGGATCACCGCGCTCGGCATCGGCGAGGTGTCGCCCACGACGGTCGAGGCGGCCACCGCGCTCGGCTCGACCCGCTGGCAGCTGCTCGGCAAGGTGCGGCTGCCGATGGCCCGGCCGACCATCGTGCTCGCCGTCAACCAGACCATCATGATGGCGCTGTCCATGGTGGTGGTGACCGCGCTGATCGACGCGCCCGGGCTGGGCCAGAACATCGTCCAGGCCCTGGAGCGGGTCAACGTCGGCGTCGCGTTCGACGCCGGCGTGGCGATCGTGGTGCTGGCGATCGTGCTCGACCGGGTCACCACGCGCGCCGCCGATCGCCGCCCCAGGCTGCCGTTGCTCGCCGGCGCGGTGGCCGGCACCGGCCTGCTGGCGCTGATCGGCCTGCGGTCGGAGTTCCCCGAGGGCTGGCGGTTCTCCTTCGCCGGCCCGGTCAACGAGATCACCAGCTGGATCGAGTTCCACTGGTACGACGTCACCGAGGCGCTCAAGAACGGGATCAGCGCGGGCCTGCTCGACCCACTCGAAAACCTGCTCGTGACCACGCCGTGGTGGCTGTTCGTCCTGGTGGTGCTCGTCTTCGGCAGCCTCGCCGGCGGCCTGCGGTCCGGGGTGATCGCCGCGCTCGCCGCGGCCGGGGTGGCCGGCCTCGGCCTGTGGCAGCACTCCATGCAGACCCTCGCCACCGTGCTCGTCGCCACCGCCGTCACGATGGCCTTCGGCGTGCTGCTCGGGGTGCTGTGCGCCCGGCACGACCGGTTCACCCGGGGCCTGCGGCCGCTGCTGGACGCCGCGCAGACCATGCCGTCGTTCATCTACCTGCTGCCGGCCGTCGCGCTCTTCGGCGCCAGCCGGTTCACCGCGATCGTCGCGGCCGTCATCTACGCCGTGCCGCCGGTGGTCCGCCTGGTCGAGCGGGGCGTCCGCGACGTGCCGCCGACCGTCGTCGAGGCCGCCCTCTCGGCCGGCTCGACGCCGCGGCAGCTGCTCTGGAAGGTGCAGCTCCCGATGGCCCGCGGCGGCCTGCTGCTCGCCGTCAACCAGGGCATCGTCATGGTCCTCGCGATGGTCGTCGTCGGCGGCCTGGTCGGCGCCGGCGCGCTGGGCTACGACGTGGTGGCCGGCTTCTCCCAGCGCGAGGACTTCGGCAAGGGCCTGGCCGCCGGCCTCGCCATCGTGCTGCTCGGCGTCCTGCTCGACCGGCTCACTCAGGGCATTCACTCCGCGAAGGGAGCCAAGGCGTGACGGTCGTCATCATCGGGGCCGGGATCGTCGGCTGCTCCCTCGCCGACGAGCTCACCCAGCGCGGCCGCAGGAACGTCACCGTGCTCGAACAGGGCCCGCTCTTCGCCACCGGCGGCTCCAGCTCGCACGCGCCGGGCCTGGTGTTCCAGACCAACCCGTCGCGGACCATGGCCGCGTTCGCCCGCTACACCGTCGACAAGTTCACCGAACTCGGCTGCTTCGACGCGGTCGGCAGCCTCGAGGTGGCGACCACCGGCGAACGCCTGCGCGAGCTGCACCGCCGGCACGGCTACGCCACCTCCTGGGGCATCCCCGCGCAGGTCCTCGGCCCGGACGCCTGCCGGAAGCTCTATCCCCTGCTCGGCGACGTGCTCGGCGGGCTGCACGTGCCGGGCGACGGCCTGGCCCGGGCGGTCGACGCCGGCGAGGCGCAGGCCCGGCGGGCCATCGCGCGCGGCGCCCGCTTCCTGGCACACCAGCGCGTCGTGGCGATCGAGCAGCGCGACGGCCACGTCACCGGGGTACGCACCGAGGACGCCTACTACCCGGCGGACGTGGTGGTCAGCTGCGCCGGCTTCTGGGGCCCCGCGGTCGGCGGGCTCGCCGGCGTCGGCGTACCCCTGCTGCCGATGGCGCACCAGTACGCCCGCACCGGCCCCCTGGACACCGCGGCGCCCACGCCGATCCTGCGGCACCAGGACCGGGACCTGTACTTCCGCGCATACGGCGACCGGCTCGGCGTCGGCTCGTACCTGCACCGGCCCATGCCGGTCGGCCTCGGCGACCTCTCACCCGGCGCACAGCCGTCGATGCTCCCGTTCACCGCCGAGGACTTCGACGAGTCCTGGGCGGCCGCCACCGACCTGCTGCCCGCGCTGGCCGGCACCCAGCCGCGGGAGGGCTTCAACGGCGTCTTCTCGTTCACCGCCGACGGCTTCCCGCTGATCGGCGAGGCGCGCGACGTCCGCGGCTTCTGGACGGCCGAGGCGGTCTGGGTGACCCACTCCGCCGGCGCCGCCCGGGCCCTCGCCCAGTGGCTCGTCGAGGGGCGGCCCGGCGTCGACCTGCACGAGTGCGACCTCAACCGCTTCGACCCCAGCCAGCTCTCCCCCGGGTACGTCCGCGAGCGCGCCATCCGCAGCTTCGTCGAGGTGTACGACATCATCCATCCGCTCGACCCGCCCTCGATCCGCGACGTGCGGGTCAGCCCGTTCCACGCCCGGCACGTCGAGCTGGGCGCCGTCTTCGGCGAGGCGGCCGGCTGGGAGCGTCCGCTGTGGTTCGAGGCGAACGCGGGGCTGCCGCGCACCGAGGCCGAGCGCGACGACTGGTCGGCGCGGCACTGGTCGCCGATCGCCGCCGCCGAGGCCCGGGCCACCCGCGAGGGCGTCGCCCTCTACGACATGACGCCGCTGACCCGCCTCGAGGTGACCGGCCCGGTCTCCTTCCTACAGGGACTCACCAGCGGCGACGTCGACCGGCCGGTCGGGACGGTGGTCTACACCCTGCTGCTCGATGAGGCCGGCGGCGTCCGCAGCGACGTGACCGTCGCCCGCCTCGCGCCGGAGGTGTTCCAGGTCGGCGTCAACGGACCCCTCGACCTGGACTGGCTGCTGCGGCACCGGCCGCCCGGCGTCACCGTCCGCGACATCACCGGCGGCACCTGCGGCCTCGGCGTCTGGGGGCCGCTGGCCCGGGACCTGATCGCGCCGCTCGCCGACATCGACGTCTCGCACTCCGCGTTCGGCTACTTCAAGGCCCGGCGCGCGCACCTCGGCCCGGTGCCGGTGACCATGCTGCGGCTCTCCTACGTCGGCGAGCTGGGCTGGGAGGTCTACACGAGCGCCGAGCTGGGCCCGAAGCTGTGGGACACGCTCTGGGAGGCCGGCCAACGGCACGGGATCGTCGCCGGTGGCCGGGCCGCGTTCAACAGCCTGCGGCTGGAGAAGGGCTACCGGGCCTGGGGCGTCGACATGACGGCCGAGGACGACCCGTACGCCGCCGGGCTGGGCTTCGCGGTGCGGCTCGACGCCGGCGACTTCACCGGCCGATCCGCGCTGCTGGGCCGGGTCGACCCCGAGCGGCTGCTGACCTGCCTTGTGCTGGCCGACGAGGGCTGCGTGCCGATGGGCCGGGAGCCGGTACACGCCGGCGGCGAGCCCGTCGGGTATGTCACCAGCGCCGCGTACGGGCACACCGTCGGCGCGCCGATCGCGTACGCCTGGCTGCCCGCCGCCCTCGCCGTGCCGGGCACGGAAGTCCAGGTCGGCTACTTCGACCGGATGCTGAGCGCCACCGTCGCGGCCGAGCCGCTGTTCGACCCCAAGCACGAACGCATCCGGCGATAGGAGTCCTCGTGGGTGTTTACGACGTCATCGTGGTGGGGCTCGGCGGCATGGGCAGCGCGGCCGCGTACCACCTGGCCGCCCGGGGCGTACGCGTGCTGGGCCTGGAGAAGTTCGGCCCCGCGCACGACCGCGGCGCCAGCCACGGCGGCTCGCGGATCACCCGCCAGTCCTACTTCGAGAGCCCCTCGTACGTGCCGCTGCTGCTGCGCTCGTACGAGCTGTTCGACGGCCTGGCCCGCGACTCCGGCCGCGACGTGATCACCCTGACCGGCGGCGTGATGGTCGGCCGGCCCGACAGCCTGACGGTCTCCGGCAGCCGCCGCAGCGCCGAGCAGTGGGGCCTGGCGCACGAGATGCTCGACGCCGCCGAGCTGCGGCGCCGCTTCCCGACGCTGAACCCGGAGCCGGACGAGGTCGCGCTGTACGAGGCCAAGGCCGGCTTCGTCCGGCCGGAGGCCACCGTCTCCGCCCACCTCGAACTGGCCGCCCGCGCCGGCGCCGACCTGCGCTTCGAGGAGCCGATGGCGAGCTGGCACGAGCTGCCGGGCGGCGGCGTGCGGGTGGAGACCGCCGCCGGTTCCTACGAGGCCGGCCGGCTGGTCATCACCCCCGGCCCGTGGGCGCCGCAGCTGCTGGCCGACCTGGGCGTGCCGTTCATCATCGAACGCCAGGTGCAGTACTGGTTCCAGCCCGCCGGCGGGGTCGGGCCGTTCCTGCCCGAGCGGCACCCCATCTACATCTGGGAGGACGCGACCGGCCGCCAGATATACGGCTTCCCGGCGATCGACGGCCCGGACGGCGGCGCGAAGGTGGCCTTCTTCCGCGGCGGCTCGCCCACCACCCCGGAGACCATCGACCGCGAGGTGCACGACGACGAGGTCCGCGCGATGGCGGACCGGACCCGGCACCACCTGCCCGGCCTGCCCGGCACCTTCCTACGGGCCAAGACCTGCCTGTACAGCAACACCCCGGACGAGCACTTCGTGATCGCCCAGCACCCGGCGCACGACGCGGTCACCGTCGCGTGCGGCTTCTCCGGCCACGGCTTCAAGTTCGTGCCCGTGGTCGGCGAGATCCTCGCCGACCTGGCCACCGCCGGCACCACCCGCCATCCGATCGACCTGTTCCACCCGAGCCGCCTGTCCGGGGTGACGTCATGACCAGCCTGCTGCCGACGCTGCCCGGCGCCTACTACACCGACCCGGCCGTGTTCGCCGCCGAGCAGGAGCGCGTCTTCGAGCAGATGTGGTTCTGCGCCGTACGCGGGGAGGACATCGCCGCCGCCGGCCGGTACCGCACGGTCCGGGTCGGCCGGGAGAGCGTCCTGGTCACCCGAAACTCGGGCGGCGAGGCGCGCGCGTTCCTCAACGTCTGCCGGCACCGCGGCGCGCAGCTCTGCGCCGACGAGGAGGGCGCGGTCAAGCGCACCTTCCGCTGCACGTACCACGCCTGGTCCTACGACCTCGACGGCCGGCTGGTCGCCGCGCCGAACCTGGTGAAGATGCCCGACCTCGACCGGGTCGAGTACGGCCTGCGCCCGGTGCACGCCCGGGAGTGGCTCGGCTACGTATGGGTCTGCCTGTCCGAGACGCCGCCGTCGTTCGCCGAGACCGTGCAGGGCGCCTGCGTGGAGCGGCTCGGCGACCTCGCGTCCCTGGAACGCTACGGCATCGAGGACCTGAGCCTCGGCCGGCGGATCCGCTACGACGTGCGGGCCAACTGGAAGCTCATCATCGAGAACTTCATGGAGTGCTACCACTGCGCCACGATCCACCCCGAACTGGTGCACGTGCTGCCCGAGTTCGCCGGCGGCTACGCGGCCCAGTACTACGTGGGCCACGGCGCCGAGTTCGGGCCCGGCATCGAGGGCTTCACCGTCGACGGCGGCGCCGGCGTGACCACGATCGCGGGCCTGGCGCAGGAGCAGGACCGGCGCTACTTCGCGGTGACGATCAGGCCGCAGGTCTTCCTCAACCTGGTACCCGACCACGTGATCCTGCACCGCATGTACCCACTCGCCCCCGACCGCACGGTGGTCGAGTGCGACTGGCTCTACCTGCCGGAGGTGGTCGCACAGGGCCACGACCTGACCAATTCGGTCGAGCTGTTCGACCGGGTCAACCGCCAGGACTTCGAGGCCTGCGAGCGCTGCCAGCCGGCGATGTCGTCCCGCGCGTACGCCGACGGCGGCGTGCTGGTGCCCAGCGAGCACCACATCGCCACCTTCCACGAGTGGCTGCGCGACCGCCTGCGATGATGGCCTGATGCCGGGCCCATCGCGCGACCGTGACGCCGCCGGGCGGCCCCGCAACGCCCGGCCGCGCGACGGCCTCGGCCGTCCCCTGCCGCACGGCGCACGGGGCGTGCCGACCACCCCGGACGACCTGATCCTGCCGCCCGCCGAGGCGCTGCGGGAGGCCGAACGGCTGCTCGCCGCCGGGCGGCCGTTCCACGCGCACGAGGTGCTCGAGGCCGCCTGGAAGGCCGCGCCGGAGCCCGAGCGCGACCTCTGGCAGGGCCTGGCCCAGCTCTGCGTCGGCCTGACCCACGCGCGGCGGGGCAACACCACCGGCGCCGCCCGGCTGCTGCTGCGGGCCGCGGACCGGATCGAGCCGTACGCCGCGACGCCGCCCTACGGTGTGCGGGTCGCCGCGCTGACCGCCTGGGCCCGCGCCCTGGCCGGCGGCGGGCCCGGCGAGGACGTCGCCGCGCCGAGCCTTACCGCCTGATCGGGTGACACCGGCCGGGCTTGACACCCGGATACCGCGAACCCAGAGTGGATTTGATCGATTTAGCACCCTTCGACGTCGGGGAGTTCCGGATGCTGCTCGGCACCGAGGGTTCCACCGTCGCCCTGACGTCCGCGGGCGTGACCGTCCTGATCGACGCGAGCGGGGGCCGGCTGCCGGCGATCGTCTACTGGGGTCCGGCGCTGGCCGGCCTCGACGAGGCGCAGGCCGCGGCGCTCGCGGCGGCCGCCGTGCCCGTCGCCGGCTCCAACGACCCGGAGCCGCGGCCGCGGATCGCCCTGCTGCCGGAGCACCGCACCGGCTGGACCGGCCGCCCCGGCCTCAGCGGCTCCTTCGCCGGCGCCGGCTGGTCGCCCGCGTTCCGCTCGACCTCGGTCACCGTCGACGGCGAACCGGCCTGCGGCTACGTCGCCGCCGGCGCCGCCGGCCTCGAGGTGCGGGCGGTGGACGACTCCGCCCGGCTGGAGCTGCGGGTCGTCCTCGAACTGCTCCCGGCCGGCCTGCTGCGGGCCCGGGCGGCGGTGCGCAACCTCACCGAGGAGGCGTACACGGTCGACGACCTGGTGCTCGCCTTCCCGGTGCCGGCCGACGCCACCGAGCTGCTCGACTTCACCGGCCGGCACAACCAGGAACGGGTGCCCCAGCGCGGCCCGTTCCCGGCCGGCACCCACCTGCGGGAGAACCGCAGGGGCCGCACCGGCGCGGACGGCGCGCACCTGCTGCACGCCGGAACGGCCGGGTTCGGCTTCGGCGCGGGCCGGGTGTGGGCGGTGCACACCGCGTGGAGCGGCAACCACACGCACTACGCCGAGCGGGTGCACACCGGCGAGCGCCTGCTCGGCGGCGGCGAGCTGCTCCTGCCCGGCGAGGTACGCCTGGCCTTCGGCGAGAGCTACCAGAGCCCGTGGGTGTACGCCGCGTACGGCGACGGCCTCGACGAGATCGCCCGCCGCTTCCACCGGCACCTGCGCGCCCGCGACCCGCGGGTCTCCACCGCCCGCCCGGTCACCCTCAACGTCTGGGAGGCCGTCTACTTCGACCACGACGCCGACCGGCTGATCGACCTGGCCGAGCGGGCCGCGGCCGCCGGGGTCGAGCGCTACGTGCTGGACGACGGCTGGTTCGGCTCGCGCCGCGACGACACGTCCGGCCTCGGCGACTGGGTGGTCTCGCCCGACGTCTGGCCGGCCGGCCTGCACCCGCTCGTCGACCGGGTCCGCGCCCTCGGCATGCAGTTCGGGCTCTGGTTCGAGCCGGAGATGGTCAACCCGGACTCGGACCTGGCCCGGGCGCACCCTGAATGGATCATGGCGGCGCGCCCGGAGCCGCCGCTGGAGTCGCGCCACCAGCAGGTGCTCAACCTGGGCATCCCGGAGGCGTACGAGCACGTCAAGGCGCGACTGCTCGCCGTGCTCGGCGAGTACGCCATCGGCTACCTGAAGTGGGACCACAACCGGGACCTGATCGAGGCCGGCACCCGGACCGACCTCGGCCGCCCCGGCGTGCACGCGCAGACCCTTGCCTTCTACCGGCTGCTGGACGAGATCCGCGCCGCGCACCCCGGCCTGGAAATCGAGTCGTGCTCCTCCGGCGGCGGCCGGGTCGACCTCGGCGTGCTGGAACGCGCCGACCGGATCTGGATCTCGGACAACATCGACCCGCACGACCGGCAGCGGATGCTGCGCTGGACCAGCCAGCTCGTCGCGCCCGAGTACCTCGGCGCGCACATCGCGTCGGGCCGCTCGCACGTCACCGGCCGCCGGCACGACCTCGGCTTCCGGGCCGCCACCGCGGTCTTCGGCCACCTCGGCATCGAATGGGACCTCGCCGAGGCCACCCCGGAGGAGGCGGCCGAGCTGCGCGAATGGATAGCCTTCTACCGCCGCCGCCGGGATCTGCTGCTCGACGGCGACATCGTACGGCTGGACGGCTACGACGACCGCATTTTGGTGCACGGGGTCGTCGCTCCAAACCGGTCCCGCGCACTGTTCGCGATGGTGATCACGGACAGCGTCACCCCCGATCCGGCCGTACGGCTGCGGTTGCGCGGCCTCGACCACGGACGCCTGTACCGGATCCGCCCGCTGCTGATCGGCCCGGGCCCGTCCGGGCTGATACCACCGCCCTGGTGGGGCGAGGACCACGACGGCCGGGTCCTGAGCGGAGCCGCGCTGGAGCTGGCCGGCGTGGCATGCCCGCGGATCCACCCCGACCAGGCGGTCCTCTACGAGGTTGTCGCCGAGGTGACAGCCCCGGCCGGCGCGCGGTAGGACAGTAGCGTCATGCAGGCACTACGTACAGTGAGCGGCACCTACCGGGGCTCCGAGGCGAGCGAGCCCGAGCGGATCATCGAGATCCGGGTCGACGTGGACGGTCATCGCCCGCAGCACCGGGTCAGCGGCGACGTCTACCTGCGTACCTCGCCGTTCGGGGCGGAGCAGCTGATCTACGTCGAGTCCTTCGTGGTCGACCGGCCGGAGGTCGGCGGCGACGAGCGCTGGATGACGATCGGCGGCAAGGTGGCCGACCACGCCGACCAGTCCCTGGTGATCTACCTGCCGCGGGTGCCGGCGGGCTCCACCCAGCCCGCGATCAGCGTGAACTGGCTGTACGACGGCTCGGTGGTCGCCACGTTCGCCTGCCCGAAGAGCTCCGAGTTCTTCCGCACCGCGACCATCGAGCTGGACTGTTTCCAGGGCAGCACCGTCCCCGTCGACCTCGACCCGGCGATCGACCCGTCGCCCGCCGGCCTGACCGGCCCGGTCAGCCTGCGCTCCGCGTTCGCCGACGCCGGCATCGACATCAGGGTCGAGCTCGACGACGTGCTGACCGATCAGGACGGCCCGGATACCGGCACCGACTGGGACGGCGCCGAGCTGCACGACCTCATGGAGGCCCGGTTCGACAGCTTCGCCAACCGGCGGCAGTGGAAGCTGTACAGCGTCGTGGTCCCGCGCATCACCAGCTACAACCCCGGCTTCCTCATCTTCGGGGTGATGTTCGACTGGGGCCTCGAGCAGCCCGGGGACACCAGCTTCCGCCAGGGGTGCGCCATGGCCGGCGAGTCGCTGCGTACCTACGAGTCGGGCACGCTCTACGACACTCCGGCCAAGAAGGACCGGCTCTTCCTCCAGAACTTCGTCCACGAGGTCGGCCACGCGTGGAACCTCCCGCACACCTGGCAGCGCACTGCCCGTCCGGACCGCGCGTCGACCTCGTTCATGAACTACCCGCAGAACTACACCGGCGGCGCCACCGGCTCGGCCGCGTTCTGGTCCGCGTTCCGCTGGACGTTCGACGACGTGGAGATCGGCTGGATGCGCCACGCCGACCTGGCCGACGTGATCTTCGGCGGCGACGACTTCATCCTGGGCAACCTGAGCCGCATTCCGACCGCGACCGCGACCCCGGTGCGGATCGCGCTGACCGCCCCGCCCATCGTCGAGGCCACCGAACCGGTGTACGCCACGCTCACCGTCACCAACGACACCGCCGGGCCGATCGGGCTGCCCGGCGACCTCTCACCGGAGGCCGGCACGGTCCGGATCCAGCTGCGCCGCCCGGACGGCGTCCTGATCGAGCACCGGCCGCCGCTGCGCCGCCTGATCGCGCCCGGCGGCACGGCAACCCTCCAGCCCGGCGAGAGCCGCGCCGTGTCGATCCCGCTGTCGTTCACGGCGACCGGCCCGGCGTTCCCGCTCGCCGGCGAGTACCGGATCGTCGCGGCGATCGAGCCCGCGCCGGACGTGCTGCTGGCCTCCAACGGCCTGCGGCTGCGGGTCCGCCACCCGGCCGACGCCGAGGCCGAGGAGCTGGCCGCCGTCGTCACCCGCCCCGACGTGGCCCGCTTCCTGTACTACGGCGGGTCCGCGCGCCACCCCGGCCTGGCGGACGAGCTGAGCGAGGTCGCGGACCGGCACGAGAAGACCAGCCCGGCTACGGCCCGGCACCTGTCGGCCGCGCTGGGCAGTCACTACGCCCGCCGGGCGAAGTACCTCACGTTCGCCGCGGGCCGCCCGGTGGTCACCGCCCGCAGACCCGACCTGGACGCCGCCGTCCGCAACCTGGAACGCGCCGTCGCCCCGGCGCCCCGCCGCGTCTTCGACGACCCGACCCTGGCCACCCTCGCCGGCCGGCTGCGCGACGCCCGCGGATAGGTATTGCGCTAGGCCGGGCCGCAGGGCATCCTTCACCTTCATCCGGACAGTCGTGTCCGGTTGGTGAGGGGGCGGGGTCATGGTGGACTTCGACAGGGAGGTCGACGTCCTGGTCGTCGGCACCGGCGCGGCCGGGTTCGCCACGGCGCTCGGCGCGATCGACGACGGCCTCTCGGTCCTGATGGTCGAGAGCACCGGCCGGTGGGCGGCAACAGCGCCAAGTCCGGCGGCGGGATGTGGCTGCCCGACAACCCGCTGATGCGGGCCGACCGCGTCGGCGACTCCCGCGAGGAGGCCCTCGCCTACCTGGCGGCGACCGTCGGCGACGAGGGCCGGGCCGGCAGCCGCGCCCGCCAGGAGGCCTTCGTCGACGGGGTGGCCGACTTCGTCGACACGGCACGCCGGCACGGCATGACGTTCGTCCGCGCACCCGAGTACGCCGACTACTACCCCGAGCGCCCGGGCGGCAAGATCGGCCGGGGTGTCGAGCACACGCCGTTCGACGTACGCCGCATCGGCGCCTGGTGGAAGACCTCGCAGGCACCGGCGGCGCTGCCCGTGCTCACCGACGACGTCTGGCTGCTCGGCCGGGCCTGGTCGACGCCGAGCGGGTTCCGCCGCGGCGCGCGGCTGGTGCTGCGTGCCCTCGCGGGCGTGCTCACCGGCAAGAAGCTGGCCGGCATCGGTGCGGGCCTGACCGCCTCGTTCCTGCGCACGGTGGTGATCGACAACGACACCGAGCTGTGGCTGAACTCCCCGCTCGAGGACCTCGTCGTCGAGGACGGGCGCGTCGTCGGCGCCCGGGTCGCTCACGACGGCGGCACGCTGGCGATCGGGGCACGCCGGGGCGTGATGCTCGCCGGCGGCGGGTTCGACGCCAACAAGGAGTGGCGCCGCAGGTACCACGGCATCGACGGCAACCCGTCCGGTGCGCCGGGCAACCTCGGCCGCCCGATCGAGATCGCGGTGGCGGCCGGCGCCGCCGTGGAGCTCATGGACGACGCGTGGTGGGGCGCGTCGGTCGCGCCAACGTCGGTCTCCGAGCCGTCGTTCCTCGTCGGCGAGCGGTCCTTCCCGTACACGGTCATCGTCGACGAGCGCGGCGACCGCTTCGCCAACGAGTCCGAGTCGTATGTGGACCTCGGCCATCACATGCTCGAACACGGGCGCCTCGGCACGTACTGGATGATCAGCGACCGCCGTCACGCCCGCCGCTACCTGCGCTCCTACGCGATGGACCCGAAGGCCGGCAAGGCCATGCGGCGCGAGGGCGTCATGTTCCAGGCGCCGACCCCGGCGGAGCTGGCCGTCGCGATCGGCGTCGACCCCGACCGCCTCACGGCAACGGTCGGTCGGTTCAACGGGTTCGCCCGGGCGGGCGTCAACGGCGACTTCGGCCGCGGCAACTCCGCGTACGACCGCTACTACAGCGACCCGCTCGTGCGCCCGAACCCGAACCTCGGCCCGCTGGAGAAGGGCCCGTTCACCGCGGTGAAGATCGTCATCGGCGACCTCGGCACCAAGGGCGGCGTGGTCACCGACGGCGACGGCCGCGCCCTGCGCGAGGACGGCTCGGTGATCGAGGGGCTCTACGCCGCCGGCAACAACTCGGCCGCCGTCATGGGGCGCACGTACCCCGGACCCGGCTCCACCATCGGCCCCGCCGTCGTGTTCGGGATGCGCGCCGCCCGCCACATGGCCCGCTGCCAGGCAGAGGACGTCTCGTGAAGCTCACCGGCAAGGTCTTCGCCGTCACCGGAGGCGGCAACGGCATCGGCGGCCAGGTGGTCCTCGGGCTGCTCGCCGGCGGCGCGCGGGTCGCGGCGCTCGACCTCGACGCGGCCGCCCTCGAGGAGGTCGCCCGGCGGGCCGGCGCCGGCGACCGGCTGACCACCCACGTCGTCGACATCACCGACCGGGCGGCGGTCCTCGCCCTGCCCGACACCATCGTCGCGGCGCACGGCCAGGTCGACGGGCTGATCAACGTCGCCGGCATCGTCCACGACTTCCGGCCCGTCAGCCGGCTCGCGTTCGAGGACATCGAGCGCGTCATGGCGGTCAACTTCTGGGGCACGGTCAACACCAGCAAGGCGTTCCTGCCGGTCCTGGCGTCCCGGCCCGAGTCGGCCCTGGTGAACGTGTCCAGCATGGGTTCGCTGGTGCCTTTCCCCGGCCAGAGCGCCTACGGCGCCAGCAAGGCCGCCGTGAAACTGTTCACCGAGGGGCTCATCGCCGAGCACCAGGGCGTCCAGCCCCGGGTCAGCGTCGTGTTCCCCGGCGGCATCGCCACCGGCATCCTGGCCAACTCCGGCGTCACCCGGGTGGGCGGTGACGACCCGGCGGCCGCCGCGAAGCTGACCTCGCCGCAGGAGGCCGCCCGGCAGATCATCGACGCCGTCGTGACCGGCCGCACCCGGGTGACCATCGGCCGGGACGCGTGGCTGCTCGACCGGCTCGCGCGCCTGATGCCCGTCCGCGCCATCCCGCTGATCGCCGCCAAGATGCGCGACCTGATCCGGTAACGCCGCGGGTCACGGCCGCAGCGCGCGGTCGAGCAGCGACCAGGCCGCCTCGGCGGTCGCCCGGCGCTCGGCCTCTCCGACCTTCGCGACCAGCGAGGCGATCAGGCCCACCGCCAGCATCACCTCGTCGACGGTCACCACCGGCCGCAGCACGCCCGCCCGGCGTGCCTGGTCGACCGCGCCCGCGAGCGCCGAGCGCACCCGGTCGTGGATCGCCTCCAGCCTGGAGTCGCGGTCGGCGCCGGTGACGATGTCGACGAACGCCACCGAGTCGATCATCTGCCGGGTCAGGACCGCGAACAGGTCGTCGAGGCCGCGGTCCGGGTCGGCCGCCAGCGCCTCGATCTCGGCGACGTTCGTGTCGAACGCCGCCAGCGCCAGGCCCACCCGGTCGGGGAAGTGCCGGTACAGCACACCCTGACCGACACCCGCCCGCTTGGCGACCGCGTTGAGCGGCGCGTCGATGCCCTGCTCCGCGAAGACCTCGGTCGCGGCGGCGACGATCGCCAGCCGGTTCTCCCGCGCCGCGCCCGGGCCACGATTGGCGCGCGGAGATGCGGTCATGCCCTCACAGTACGGCGATCGGCTATGCAGGACCCATGCGAATTCTCATCGTGACGGCGGGTACGCGGGGCGACGTCGCGCCGTTCACCGGCCTGGGCCGGCGGCTCCAGGACGCCGGCCACCGGGTGGCGCTGGCAGCACACCACCGTTTCGCCGGTCTCGTGCGCGACTGCGGACTGGAGTACCGTGCCCTGCCCGGCGATCCGGTCGAGCTCACCCGCGCCCGGACGGCCGCACCGTCACCGGAGTCCGCGCGGGAGGTGTTCGCCGCGTTCCTCGACGAACTGGGCGACGGCGTCCTGACCGCCGCGGCATCCGGCACCGACGTGCTGCTCACCGCGTTCGGCCCGGCCCCGCTGAGCCGGCTCGTCGCCGAGGGCCTCGGCATTCCCAGCGCCGGCGTCTACCTCGCGCCGGGCGTACCCACCCGGGAGTTCCCGCCGCCCGGCTGGCCCGACGCCGGGCAGATGTCGCCGGCCGGCAACTTCACCGCAGGCCGCACCGTGCTCGCCCGGACCGACGCCCTCTACGCCGACGTCCTGCGGCGGCTGCGCACCCGGCTCGACCTGCCGGACCGCGCCGCGCGGGCGGCAGGCCCGCCGGACGACTGGCCGGTCTGCCACGGCTTCAGCCCCGCGGTGGTCCCCCGCCCGGCGGACTGGCCCTCGAACGTGCACGTGACCGGCTACTGGTGGCCGGAGCGCCCGCCGGGATGGCAACCCCCGGATCCGCTTGTCGACTTCCTCGGCGCCGGGCCTCCCCCGGTGTTCATCGGGTTCGGCAGCATGACCCCGGCCGACGAACGGCTCCAGGACGTCGTCACGGCCGCCGTCAAACGTGCCGGCGTCCGCGCCGTCGTCCAGTCCGGCTGGGCCGGCCTGGCACCCGCCGGCGACGACATCCTGCCGGTCGGCGACCTGCCACACGACTGGCTCTTCCCCCGTACGGCCGCCGTGGTCCACCACGCCGGCGCGGGCACCACCGCCGCCGGCCTGCGCGCGGGAGTGCCGGCGGCCGCCGTACCCGTCCTGGTCGACCAGCCGTTCTGGGCGGCCAGACTGCACCACCTCGGCGTCGCACCCCGCCCACTGCCCATGCCCGAACTGACCGCCGCCACCCTGGCCGCCGCACTGCGCTCCTGCCTCGACCGCCCGTCCTACCGCGACCGCGCCAAAGACCTGGCCCACCGGATCGCCACCGAGGACGGCGCCGCCGCCGTGCTGACGGTGACAGCGCGACTCCAACACGAACGTGGGTGAGCCGGCGAGCGTCACGATCGCGATGGGCCGACCGGGATCATCCGCCGGCCGAGGGTGGCTTGGGCAACTCCCAGACCCGGGCGAATTCGTCGGCGACCTGGGACTGGCGCCAGACCAGCCGAAGGCCGTCCTCCACCGAGTCGATCCCGTCGGCCAACGGCCCGAAGACGACGAATTCGTGGGGGATCACCCGGTCGGCCACGTCTTTCCGCCCCAAGGGATCCGGGAATCGCAGCGCCACCCTGTCGCCGACGCGGCGGCAGATTTCCGGCCCGTCCCCGGCGCCCGAGAAGGCGGAGTCGTATTCCGGGAGCGGATCCTCGAATCCCCCATCGAGGAGAAACCGGAAACCCCAGGTCCGCCCGCGAGTGGCCCAGATGAGGCTCATCTGCGGCTCCTGAGGAGGATCTGCTCCTCCTCGCCCTTGTCCAGGTCCATCCGAAAGCCGGTCAATGTGGCGGCAAGGTATTCATGTTTGGCCAGCGCTTCGGCGTTGACCTCCCTGAGTTTGTCCCCTGCCAGCTTGGCCGCCTCGTTCACGAGACTGGGACCGACAAGGCTCAGCAGGTGGCCCACCGGTCCGGGCAGCCTGACCTTGCGTCCGATCAGCGCGGTGGCCAGGGTTTCGGCACCGCCCAGCAGATTCTCGGCCACCTTCCCAGGGATCTGCCTCGCCTGGGCCCACCGGACGTGCCGCTCGAACGGGAGCATGGCGGCCAGCGGCAGGACCAGGTCCAGACCGACGCGCTCGGTCACCTCGATCTTGCCTGCGTCGAACTTCGCCGACGAGAGCAGCACGAAGTCCTCACCCACTGACAGCGCGTCGCTTGCCTCCACGAACCCGGCGAGGACCTTGCGCAGTTCGTCTATGTCGTCGCAGGCCTTCTCGATGAGTAGATCCCTGAACTTGAAGACGTTCGTATCTGGCATCAGATCGGCTTTCGACAACGCCATCATCCAGATTCGCGGGAACTCGACCAGAGGCTTTCCGTCTTCCAGCAGATCATCCTTGAGCGACAGCAGACCGTTGCGGAAGTTGGCCAGTAACGACTTGAGGTACCGCTCCTCCTCGCCGGCGTTGTCCAGCAACCGCTGACCGTCCACCAGCAGGAGAGCGACATCGGAACCCAGCAGAGATCTGAACGTGTCAATCCTGCGCTGGGCCTCCTCCGGTCCGCTCACGTCCTGCTCGAACCATTCACCCGGGTAGTCGTGCCAGACGAGGCGCAGGGCGTCGAAGGGCCTGGCCTTCATCGCCGTGGCATCAGACCCGTCCTTCAGCTTGACCGAGAAGGAGTAGGACATGGCGGAGAAACGGTTGGCTCCGGGCACCCGCGCGGAATCCCTCATGCCAAGGTAGTTTCGATGCAACCGGGCGCCCTGGCCGATATCGTCCGCCACGACGTTGAACAGGCTCTTCCGCAGGTACTGAGGCTCCTGCGTGGCTCCGTAGAACGAAGAGAGCATGACGGTCTTGCCGCTGCCGCTCTCACCGAATACCGCAATGTGCTGTTCCAGCGCCCGGCTCAGTTGCATGGCAGAACCCTACGCGAGCTGACTTACTCTCGATCAGGCCCGGACCGTGCCGGACCAGGCGTTCCGGCATGCCGCCGTCATGTCACATCCTCGCGCAGCAGCCGGCGCAGGAGCTTGCCCGACGGGGTGCGGGGCAGTGCGTGGACCACGGTCAGGGCGGCGAGGCGCTTGTAGCCGGCCGTGCGGTGTGCCAGCCATTCGATGACCGCCGCGGTGTCGAGCGGGCCGGACGCGACCACGTAGGCGACCGGCACCTCACCGTGCCGGTCGTCGGGGCGGCCGGTCACCGCGGCGTCCGCGATCGACGGATGGGTGAGGAGCAGCGCCTCGAGCTCCGCCGGCGGCACCTGGTAGCCGTCGACCTTGATGATCTCCTTGAGGCGGTCCACGACGACGACGTTGCCCGCGTCGTCGAGGTGGCCGAGGTCTCCGGTGCGCAGCCAGCCGTCCGGGTTCACCGCCTCCGCCGTGGCGGACGGCCGACCGAGGTAGCCGGCCATCACCTGCGGGCCGCGTACCCACAGCTCACCGGCCTCACCGGGGCCGCACGCGCGGCCGCTCTCCGGGTCGACCACCGTCAGCTCGGTGTTCGGCAGGAGCCGGCCCACCGTGCCGGGCGGGCCCGGACCGGACCGGTCGGGTACGCAGATGCCCGCGGTCGTCTCGGTCAGGCCCCAGCCCTGCGCGACAACGCAGCCGGGCAGCCGGGCCGCGACGGCCCGCTGCACCGCGGCCGGCAGTGGGGCGCCGCCGACGGCGAGCCACTCCAGCGAGGACAGGTCCCGCCCGGCGGCGGCCGGATGGTGTGCGAGGAAGGCGGCGACCGGCGGCGGCACCGCGGTCACGCTGACCCGGTGCCGCTCGATGAGGTCGAGCACCGGTTCGGGTGCGAAGCGCGGGACGGTGACCACGGTGGCGCCGACGGCCAGCGGCACGAGCAGCGTGACGATGCCGCCCAGCACGTGGAAGAACGGTGCCAGCGCCAGAACCATGTCCCGTTCGCCGAACCGTGCCACCGCCTGGACCTGCCGCACCATCGTCACCAGGTTGGTGTGGGTCAGCAGCACGCCCTTGGGCAGGCCGGTGGTCCCGCTCGAATACGGCAGCAGGGCCACCGCGCCCGGGTCGGTCGCGGCCGGTGGCGCCGGATCGTCGCAGGCCAGCACCGTACGCAGGGCGACGGCCCGGTCATCGTCGCCGAGCGTCACGACGTGCCGGATCCCCGGCATGGCGGCCGCCGCCTCGCTCAGCGGCGGGGCGGCGACGATGACCCCGGCGTCCGCGTCGGCGATCTGCGCCGCGGCCTCCCGGGCCGTCCAGGCCGGGTTCATCGCGGTCACCCGGGCGCCCAGCCTCATGGCCGCGAGCGCGCAGGCCGCCCACGGTGGGGTGTTCGGCGCCCAGACGGCGACGGTGTGCCCGGGCCCGACACCGCGTCCGGCGAGCCACGCGCTGATCCGCAGGACGCGACGCCCGAGCTCGGCGTAGCTCACCGAGGCGCCCGACGGGCCGTCGATGAGGGCGGTGTGTTCGCCGCGGCGCTCGATGGCGGACTCCACCATCGCCGGCAGGGTGGTCCCGCCGACGGGCACCTCGGGGTAGCCGCTGCGCCAGATCATCGTGGCACCTCCCGCCACTCGCTTGACACGTGTCAAGTAGACTCTTCGGCTTGACACGTGTCAAGCGATGACGAGGATGAACACCATGGCCGACGAACCGACCCGGGAACGCGTGCTGTCCGCGGCCTGGGGACTCGCGCACGAACGCGGCTCGGTCCGGTTCACGCTGGCCGAGGTGGCGTCGCGGGCGGGCATCTCCCGCCAGGCGCTCTACCTGCACTTCGACAACCGGGCCGGCCTGCTCGTCGCGATGGCCCGCCGGATCGACCACAGCTCCGGCTTCGTGCGCCGGATCGCCGCGACGCGCGACCAGCCCGCCCTGCCCGGCCTGCGGCAGGTGCTGCGCCTCTGGTACGAGCACCTGGCCGAGATCCTGCCGGTCGCCCGGGCGCTGGAGGCGGCCGCCATCACCGCCGAGGACGGCGCCGAGGCCTTCCACGACCGCATGCGTGCCTGGCACGAGACGCTCCGCGTCAGCATCGACGCGATCGCCGGCGCGGGGCTGCTTCGTCAGGAGTGGACGGTGGACCGCGCCACCGACTGGGTCTGGGCCCGCACCCAGCCCGTCGTCTACGACTACCTGGTCGGGCGGTCCGGATGGACCCCCGAGGCGATGACCGAACAGACGATCCGCTCGGTGGTCGCCGACCTCGTCGAGGGCGCCTGAGCCTCATTCGCCCTTTCGCCCATGCGCGGCAGATCCCCTGTGACACTGGGAGACGATGGGAACGTCGAGGCAGTCCGGCGCCGGTCCGCCCAGGGAGCAGGTCGCGCTGCGCGCGTCCCTGGTCGCCACGGCCGTGCTCGCGGCGCTCGGTGTCGGCTGGGGCCTGGCCGCAGGCTCACAGGCGATCCTGCTCGATGGCGCGTACACCCTGATCGGCATGGTCCTGACCGGCCTGTCGCTGCACGCCGCACGGGTGATGGAGGCCGGGCCGACACCCCGCTATCCCTTCGGCCGGGAGTCACTGGCGCCGCTCGTCGTCGGCATGCAGGGGCTCGTCCTGCTGGGCACCTGCGGCTACGCCGCGCTCGACGCCACCCGCGTCATCCTCGACGGCGGCGCCGACGAGGTCTCCCCCGGATCCATGGCCGCCTACGGCCTGCTCACCGCCCTTGGCGCGCTGGCGATCCACCGGTACCTGCGGCGCGCGGACCCGGCCTCCGACCTGCTCGACGCCGAGGCACGGCAGTGGTGGGCCGGCGCCCTGCTCAGCCTGGTCGTCCTGGTGGGATCGGTGCTCGCACTGCTGCTCGGCGACCGCCTCGGTCCGGGACCGCAGCGCTACCTCGACCCGGTGCTGGTGCTGGTGGCCTGCCTGCTGCTGGTGCCGCAGCCGGTCCGCATGATCAGGACCATGGCCGTCGAGTTGCTGGAGGGCGCCGCCGATCAGCGGGTCCAGCAGCCCGTCCGCGACCGGGTCGACCGGGTCGGCGAACAGTTCGGCCTCGGCCGGCCGGCGCTGCGGGTGGGCAAGGTCGGACGCAAGCTGTACGTGGAGGCCGACTTCGTCGTCGAGCCGGGGCGCTGGGACATCGCCGACGAGGACCGGGTACGCCGGGAGACCGCGTCGCAGCTCTCCGACCTGCCGTACGACGTCTGGCTCAACCTCGAACTGACCACCGACCCCAGCCGGCTCGCCTGATCCGCACGCCCGGGCCTCAGGCGGACCTCGCCTCGCGGATGATCGTCACCGCGGCGCGCTCGATCTCCTCCAGGCGGTAGGTGTGCCGTGGCCGGCCGAACACGCCACAGTGGACCGAGACCCGTTGGGTCCCGCCGCCGTCCTGACGCTCAGTCCGGTCAGCACGGTGACGAGCACCGCGACGCCCGCGACCAGCAGCGGGATCGCCGGGCCGGCCGGGTCGAGCCAGCCGCCGCGCGACAGGCTCCCCAGCAGCAGCGGCGGCACCGTCAGGGCCGCGACGAGGGCCACCACCATCGGCCAGTTCGCCGCCCGGCCGGTGTAGATCGAGTACCGGCCCTGGCCGGGTGGCGCGGATGCCGTCATGGTGCACCGTCCTCTCGAAGTGTCACGTCAGCCTCTCGATGAGGCGAATCAGGTCCTGGCGCCCCAGGCCGTGCCGGCGTGCGACGGCCACGAGCGTCGTGGCCGCCTCGGTCACCGGGGAAGGCTCGGTGACCGAGGACGCGACCCGCGCGCCGCGGCCCCGGCGGAACTCCAGCACGCCGTCGTCGCGCAGTCGCCGGTAGGCGGCCAGCACCGTGTTGCGGTCGACCGACAGCGCCTCGGCCAGTTCGGCCGCCGGCGGCAGCCGCTCGCCGACGGCGAGCTCCCCCGAAGCCACGCCCCGGCGGACGCACGCCACGATCTGGAGTGGCAGCGTCTCCCGCGAAGAATGATCAACGGTCCATCTCATAGTGCTAGCATTATTAGCACCATTTCCCGAACGGTCAACCGCCCGCCCGTACGCCGGAAGCGTGACGGTCCGGCGCGGAGCCACCGGCCCGAAGGCGATCGTGAGAGCGTTCGGGTAGGCGCACGCTACGAGCGGGGAGATCCGATGGTCACGGTCCCGGCGGGCAGCACGCTGCTGCTGCGGTGCCCGGGCGAGCAGCCGCTCGCGCTCATCGCGGTGGCCGAGGTCAGCGCGGCGTTCCTGGCCGAGCTGCCGCCCATCCCGGTGCTCGGCCCGGACGCTCCGGGCACCCGCCACTTCGGCATCCTCGAGCTGGTCAGCAGCGCCGGCGTCACCTGGGTCGAGGCGGAGCTGCGCGAGGGCACCCTCACCCTCACCGGCGAGCCACCCACCGACGTGGTCCAGCGCCGCGGTGCCGCGCGGCGCCCCGGCACGTACGCCGCGACGGGCACCGCCGAGCTCGACTCCGAGCCGGGCCGCCGGCTGGTGGCGGTCTCCGGTCAGGTCGAGGACGTGTCCACCAGCGGGCTGCTGCTGCGGGCGGCGCCGACCGGCGGCGTACACCTGCCGCCCGGCATCGTGCGGACCCTGCTGCACATCAGCATGCCGTGGGGCGACATGGCGGCGACGGTCAAGACCGTCGACCAGCGGGCCGACCAGCTGCGCGGCACGTACGAGTGGATGGGCCCGGCCGACGAGGAGGCACTGCGCGCCTTCTGCTCGGCCCGCTGAGCACGCACCCTCCCCCGCGAGAATGTCGTATCCCTGCGGCATCATCTGGCGCACAGCGAGCGGGGAGGGTCGATGGCCGAGGTGGTCGTGCGCGACGAGACGATGGCGGGCCGGGCCATCGAGGAGTGGGTGCTGCCGGACCTGCCGGCGCGGATCAGCGCCCGCGACCTGGTGCGCCTGCGGGTGCGCGAGGAGGTGGCCCGGTTCAACGCCGCACCGGCGCGGCACGACTCGTTCCGTGGGCTGGTGCGGCCGGCCGATCCGGCCCGCACGCGGCTGGACTGGGAGGCGCAGGCCGACGCCGCCTGCGCCGGGTTCGCGCGCAACGCGTTCGTGATGATCGCCGGTGATCGGCAGATCGAGGACCTGGACGAGGTCATCGACCTGGAACGCGCGCACGCCGTGGCGTTCATCCGGCTGACGCCGCTGGTCGGCGGCTGATGAGCGATCAGCAACCGGTCGATGCGGCGCGGGCACTCGCCGACCGGATCATCCGCGGCGAGCCCGGCCACGCGCTGATCGACCAGACCGGCGAGGTGCGCCGCCGCGCCCTGCGGCTCGTCCACGAGTTCGTGGTGAAGGAGGACTCCTCCTACTTCGGCTACTTCGGCCGCGTCCTGGCGATCGCGGAGGTGCTGCCCACTCCGTGGACCAGGGACGATCTGGTCTGGGCACTGGGCCTGCTGCTGCACGAGGACCCGCTGACGACCATCTCGGACGCCCCGTTCTGGGTGCCCGCGTTGATTACCACCGCGCTCGATCCGGCCGACCTGGACGGCCTCGAGGATCAGCTGTCGGCCGCGTTCGCCGCGCTGCACGACACGGACGTCGGCGCCGCGGACGGGCTGCGCCGGCTGGCACAGCTCTACGGCGCCGCGCTCAGCCGCTTCAACCAGGGCGTGCCCGCCGACCTGTCGATCGCGCTGCGCTATGCGCACGGGGACGCCGCCGGCCTCCCGGAGCTGCTCGCCGACGCCGGAGTCCGTGAGGTGTTCCGGTTCGCCGCCGAGCTGGCCAAGCCGGCACCGGCCAAGGCCTGGCTGCGGGAGGCCGACGAGCGGCTGTCCGCCGCGCCGCGGGCGCGGGAGGCCGTGTCGCTCCTGCTCGGCGCCTATCGCAGCGGGGCCGATCCGGTCTACGACTACGTCGACGCGCTGCTGCGCGGGCTGGTCTGGCTACAGTCGCGCGTCCCCGGCGACGAGGCCACCGCGGTGCTCTGCGACGTCGCGGCCACGGTGGCGACGCCGGTCCGGCGGGGCGGCAGTGGGCCGGTCGCGCCGAAGGCCGCGGCCGCCGTGGTCGAGGTGCTGGCCCAGCGACCTGGCGACGCCGTCGTGGGGACGCTGGCCCGGTTGAGCCTGACCGTGCGGAGCAAGTCGCTGCTGCCGCGGATCCGGGCGGCCCTGGAGCAGATGGGCCGGGAGCGCGGCTGGACGCCCGGCGAGGCGCTCGAGCTGTCGGTCGACGACCACGGCCTCGACCGCGACGGCCGCCGCGTCTGGAGCATGGGCGAGGGCGAGGAGGCCGTCGTGGCGATCGACTCCGGCCGGGCACGGCTGCGGGCGTACGGGAAGGGAGTTCCGCTGCGGGCCGTACCGCCCGCGTGGAAGGACGCGGTGGCACCGGCACGCCGCCTCGTCACCGAGATCAACAAGACGCTGAGCGTGGAGCGGCTCCGCGTGGAGGGGTTGTTCTCGCAGGACCGGGTCTGGGACTGGGCCACGTGGCGGCGGCGATACCTCGACCACCCGATCACCGGCGTCACCGCCCGGCGCCTGATCTGGCAGGCCTCGCCGGACGGCGCGACCTGGACGTCGGGGATGCCCGAGCGGGCCGGCGACGGCTGGACCCTGTCCGGCCTCGGCTCCCCGCCCGGTGCGCTCTGGCGGGTGCGGCTCTGGCACCCGGCGCTCGCCGGCCCGGCCGAGGTGGCCGGGTGGCGCGACCGCATCCTCGCGGCCGAGTCGCGGCAGCCGGTCAAGCAGGCGTTCCGCGAGGTATACCGGCTGACGCCGGCGGAGGAGCAGACCGGCACCTACTCCAACCGGTTCGCCGCACACATCCTGCACTACCGGCAGGCCAACGCGCTGATGCGCGAGCGCGGCTGGGCCGCCAACTATCTCGGCGCCTGGAGCGACGGCTACCACGGCGAGGCGAAGAAGGAGTTCGGCGGCGGCGAGTGGCAGGCCGTCTTCTTCCACGACTGGACCGAGTCGAGCACATGGGACCTGCCCTACTGCGCGACCGACCAGGTCCGCTTCGGCCGGCGGGACGGCCGGAAATGGGCGCTCACCCCGCTCGCCGAGGTGCCGCCGCTGGTGTTCAGCGAGGCCATGCGCGACGTCGACCTGTTCGTCGGCGTCACGTCGATCGCCGCCGACGACGACTGGCAGGACCACGGCGAGGACCGCTTCGGCGACTACCGCCGGACGACCGCGTTCGCCGGCCTGACCCCGACCGGCGAGATGCGCCGCGACGCACTGGCCCGCCTGCTGCCCCGCCTGGCCATCGGTGCCCGCTGCGAGCTGGAGGACCGCTTCCTGCGCGTGCGGGGCAGGCTCGGGGCCTACCGCATCCACCTCGGTTCGGCCAACATCCTGATGGAGCCCGACGACGCCTACCTGTGCGTCGTCCCCGACCGCGCCAAGGCCAGGAAGGTCGCCCTGCCCTTCGACGACGACCCGGTGCTCTCGGTGATCCTGTCCAAGGCCATCATGCTGGCCGCCGACAACAAGATCACCGATCCCACGATCACCGTCCAGCTACACCGGAGCCGCCTCTGAACAGCCCGGTCATCGACGGCCGCCCGACCTGGGCGGACCAGGGCCGATGCACCCGTGGCCACACTGCCTGATCGGGGCGGCGGTCCCACCTGGCGCGTTGGGCCGAAGGGGACCGCCGCCCGGTCGTGGCGTCGGGGTCACTGGGCCGGGCAGGCTCCCAGCCGGGCGAAATTCGATCGGCATCCGCGTCGCGGCGGCCGATCAGTGGTCTCGCCAGCTCCAGCGGTTGCCGGCCGGAGCCCGGCCGGCGTCGAGCGGCGTCGCGTCATCCGTGCCGGCCGAGAGCGTTGCGGCGGTCGTGCCGGGCGGCGTCACGCCGGTGCAGCCGCCGGCGTCCGGGCGGCCGGTCAGGAAGTACGCCGACAGGTGCTCGGTGCACTCCGGGACCCTCGCGACCGAGCCGTGGATGTCGTCCTCGACCGTGAACGCCGTGCCGCCGATCTTCGCCTGCACCTGGGCGATCCACTCGTACGGCGTCGGGCTCTCCCAGCGGTGCCCCGACAGCTGCAACGATCCGTTCGACCTGCGCAGCGTGAACGGCTCCCGCGACGGGATCGGCCAGCCGGCGCAGCGCTGGGTGAAGCTGCCCAGGCTCGCGGTGATCGGGAACTCCCGCTGCCAGCCCTGGTACGTCCGCCAGAAGGTGGGGAAGTCGTGCGGGCTGGTGTCGTCGTTGCAGAGGATGGCCCGGCCGGCGACCTCGTTGAACCGCTCCGGCAGCCCGGCCGGCGGCTCGGTGGGTTCCCGCGGGTCCGGCATGATGATCGGCCGGAGCGCGTCCGGAACGGGATCGCCGCTCCGCGCCGTTGCCAGCGCCGCCAGCCCCGGCGTCGCCTCGCTCCACAGCGGACTCGGCGCGACGACCAGGAAGGCGACGAGGTTGCCGTCCAGGTGTTCGTCCAGGTCGGCGAAGACGAGGGGCTCCTCGTTCAGCCGCGCCTTCAGCCGCTTGACCAGCGCGACCACCTCGTCGACGGTGTCGCCGAGGTGGTAGGTCGCGTCGCGTTCCGCGGCCCAGGCGGCCCACCGGTACACCTTGCGCTCGTCCGCGCCGGTCACGTCGTGGAAGCGCGAGTCGAGCCGGTTGGCGGTCGGGCCGACCACGCTGTCCAGCCACATGCGGTCGACCGAGCGCGGGTACAGGCTGCGATACACCTGGCCCAGCAGCGTGCCCCAGGAGACGCCGAAGTAGCTGAGCCTGCCCTGCCCGAGCGCGGCGCGCACCCGCTCGAGGTCGCGGGCGACGTTGGCGGTGGTGAGCTGCCCCAGCAGGGCGCGGTTGCTCTCCCAGCAGGTCCGGTTGGCCGCGGACTGGAAGTCGTAGATCTTCGCGGCCGTCTCCTCGGCGATCGGGCCGGGCGGGATCTCGGGCGGCCGGACGTCGTCGTCCGGGCGCGCGCAGTCGGCCCGGGTGCTGTATCCGACGCCGCGCGGGTCGAAGCCGATCAGGTCGTACCTGTCGGCGAGCGCGCCGAACTGCGGGCTGGTCAGCGCCAGATCGTGCGGCATCAGGTAGCCGCTGCCGCCCGGGCCGCCCGGGTTCACCGCGATGCTGCCCAGCTTGTGCCGCTGGTCGGTGGCCCGGATCCGGCTGATCGCGATGGTGATCCTCGTGCCGTTCGGGCGCCGGTAGTCGAGCGGCACCCGCACGGTGCCGCAGTCGGTGCGCGCGAGCAGGGCCCGCATCCGGCCCAGCTCGTCCGGCCGCAGGCCCATCGCCTCGAGCACCTCGTCGGAGTACTGCGGACAGTTGCCCCACGTCACCTTCGGCGACGCCGTGCTCGCCTCGGCCGTCGGCGCTGAGACCATCAGCCCGGCGGCCACGACGGCGAACACCCCGATTCCGGCGGCAATTCCTCTGTGTCGTGTCATGGAAGATTGATACCGATCAGCGCGTCACCCCGACGTCACCAAAGGAGCCGGCTGATGGAATACCGCACTCTCGGCGGCACCGGCACGATCGTGTCGACGCTGTGCCTGGGCACGATGACGTTCGGCAAGGAGAGCAGCGAGGAGGTGTCGCACGCTCAGCTCGACCGCTTCGTCGAGGCCGGCGGGAACTTCGTCGACACCGCCGATGTCTACTCGCGCGGCGGCTCCGAGGAGGTCATCGGCCGGTGGCTCGCCGCCCGGCCCGGCGCGCGCGACCGGCTCGTCATCGCCACCAAGGGCCGCTTCCCCATGGGCGACGATCCGAACTCGGCCGGGCTGACCCGGGTGAGCCTGTCCCGCGCGCTCGACGCGAGCCTGCGCCGCCTCGGCGTCGAGACGATCGACCTCTACCAGGCACACGCCTGGGACCCGCTCACCCCGATCGAGGAGACGCTCGCCTTCTTCGACGACGCCGTCCGCGCCGGCAAGATCCGGTACGCGGGCGTCAGCAACTTCGTCGGCTGGCAGCTCCAGAAGGCGGCGCTGATCGCCCGGTTCCGCGGCCTCGCCCCGATCGTCACGCTCCAGCCGCAGTACAACCTGCTGGTGCGGGAGATCGAGTTCGAGCTGGTCGACGTGTGCCGCAACGAGAACATCGGCATCCTGCCCTGGTCGCCGCTGGGCGGCGGCTGGCTCACCGGCAAATACGCCCGCGACAGTACGCCCACCGGCGCCACCCGCCTCGGCGACGACCCGGGCCGCGGCATGGAGGCGTACGGCCCGCGCAACTCCGACGCCCGCACCTGGCACGTCCTGGACGCCGTCCGCCGCGTCGCCGAGGAGCGCGGCGTGTCGATGTCGCAGGTGTCGCTCGCCTGGCTCGCCGACCGCCCGGCCGTCACCTCGGTGATCCTCGGCGCACGCACCCTCGACCAGCTCGACGACAACCTCGGCGCCGCCGGCCTGCGGCTGTCGCAGGAGGAGACCGCGCTGCTCACCACGGCCAGCACCCCGGTGGTCGGCGAGTACCCGTACGGCCCGCAGGGCATCGCCCAGCGTGACCGCGGGACCCCTTAGCGGTCAGGTGCCGAGGAGCAGGGCCGCTTGGGCCGCCGCGAGCCTCCGCAGGCCGGGTAGCGCGTTCTCCCCGGCCCGCCGGGCGGCGGCACGGTCGGCGTCGAAAGCCTTCCGGTGCGCCTCCTCGTCATCGCGCAGCGCGTCACGCGCGGAGCCGCCGGGCGGGAAGAGCGTGGCGTTGCGGATTTCGGTGGCCCGCTCGGCGGCCCAGTCCTCGAGCATCCGCTCCGCCAGCTCGGCGAGCGCCGGGCGTGGATCGGGGGCGGGCAGCCCGGCCGGGTGGCGGTCTTCGTGGAACGACAGTCCCCAGCCGGGCACCCGGCTACCCATGTCAGTGCAGCAGCCGCTGCGCCCAGTAGACCTGGCCGTCGGGGCCGACGCAGATCAGGGCCACCAGCAGGTCCTCCACCGCCGCGGGTGCCGTGGGCACCGCCAGCTCGGGCGGGGTCTGCTCGCGTGCCGGGCGGAGCACGATCTGGAAGGTCACCGGTGACGCGTCCACCCCCGCGAAGACGGCGTCGCCGGTGCTCCAGTACGACCCGTTGATCTCCCGGGTGCCGGCGCCGCGCAGCCACGGGTAGCGCTCCTGGGCGATGTCCATGGCGGCGTCCGACCCCGAGAAGACGTCGTCGGGCCTGGCCGACGTCACGGCGATGTGGCCGGGCAGGAGATGGCTGCGCTTGTCGAGCAGAACGATCCGGAAGGAACCGCCCTTCTGCGGGCGCGGCGGCCGGTCCCAGGCGACCTGACCCAGGAATATCTGGTCGCCGTCGCCGGCGAAATCCGCACCGGAAGGCTTGAACGCGGCGTTCGCGGTCGCCTGGTCGACGATCCGGAGCGTGGCCCGGGCGCTCAGCGCCTCCGGCCCGTACGGCGGCCGGTCGTGCCACCACTGCCGGACGGCCACGCCGCCGAGCCCGGCCAGCAGCACCGCGATGCCCAGGATCAAACCCGCCCGTCTCGTCACGCCGCGCAGTAAAGCAGACCCCGGTTGCCGGGGCTCAACCGGCGGTCTCGCGCAGGCGGCGCTCCAGGAACGCCCGCTCCGGCCCGTTGCCGGCGAGCTCCAGCGCCTGCCGGTACGCGTCCGCCGCCTCCGCCGTGCGGCCCAGCCGGCGCAGCAGGTCACCGCGGGCCGCGGGCAGCAGGTGGTACCCGGCCAGCCGCCGGTCGGCCGCCAGCGCCTCCAGCAGTTCGAGCCCGGCCGCCGGACCGTCGACCATGGCGACCGCCACCGCCCGGTTGAGGTCGACGAGCGGCGAGGGCGCCACCGTGCGCAGGACGTCGTACAGGGCGACGATCTGCGGCCAGTCGGTGGTCGCGACGGTCGCCGCCTCGTCGTGCACGGCCGCGATGGCGGCCTGGAGCGCGTACGGGCCGGGCCGCCCGCCGGTCAGCGCGGCGACCACCAGCCGGCGCCCCTCCTCGATCTTGACGGGGTCCCACCGCGAGCGGTCCTGGTCGTCGAGCAGCACCAGGTCGCCGCGGACGTCGACCCGCGCGGCGCGGCGGGCGTCGACGAGCAGCATGAGCGCGAGCAGACCGGCGACCTCCCGCTCGCGGGGCATGAGGCGGTGCAGGATCCGGGCCAGCCGCACCGCCTCGTCGGCCAGTTCGGGGCGCATCAGCGCGGGGCCGCCGGTCGCGGCGTACCCCTCGGTGAAGATCAGATAGATCACCCGGAGCACCGCCGGCAGCCGTACCGGCAGCTCGTGGGCGCGTGGCACGCGGAACGGGATCCGCGCCTCGCGGATCTTGCGCTTCGCCCGCACCAGCCGCTGCGCCATCGTGGCGTTCGGGGTGAGGAACGCGCGGGCGACCTCCGGCGTGGTCAGGCCGCCGAGGCAGTTCAGCGTCAGGGCGGTCTGCGCCTCGAGCGCCAGCGCCGGGTGGCAGCAGGTGAAGAAGAGGTGCAGCCGCTCGTCCGGCTCGTCGTCGGCCCAGCCCGGATCGGGCTCGGGCACAGGCGGCACGTAACGGTCCGCCTCCACCTGGAGCAGGGCCAGCTTCGCGGCCAGCACCTTGTCCCGGCGCAGCAGGTCGACCGCCCGGTGGCGGGCCGTGGTCAGCAGCCACGCCGCCGGGCGGTTCGGCACCCCGTCGCGCGGCCACCGCTGCAACGCCGTGGCGACGGCGTCCGCGGCGACCTCCTCGGCGAGGTCGAGGTCGCCGAGGGTACGCACGAGCGAGGCCAGCAGGCGCCCCCACTCCTCGCGGAAGACCGCCTCGACCGAGTCGGCCGCCGTACCCATCGGTGACCTCCCCGTCAGGACTCGGTGTCGAACTCCATGATCGGCCGCACCTCGACCGACCCGTACTTGGCGCCCGGGCACTTCGCCGCCCAGTCGATCGCCGCGTCCAGGTCGGGCACGTCGATCAGGTAGTAGCCGCCGAGCACCTCCCGGGTCTCGGCGAACGGCCCGTCGGTGACGACCCGCTCGCCGTCCTTGACCCGTACGGTGGTGGCCGTCTTGCTGTCCTGCAGGGCGTTGCTGGCCGGGCTGGCCCCGGCCTCGGTGATCGCGTTGCTGTACGCCCAGTACTCGTTCATCACCTGCTCGGCCTCGGCCGGGTCGGGCGCACCGGTGGATTCCTCGCTGTAGATCAGCAACAGGTAACGCATCGTGGTCTCCCTCGCGTCGGAGTGGCCGCCGATCGGCCGCTTCCACCGTGACGACGATCGAAGGCGGCAGAATCGACATCCCCGGCGAGAAATTCTTCTACCGGATCGCCACTGCCGCATGCCAGTCCGGCGACGGCATCAGGCGATCGGTACGTCCAGCCACGATTCGCTACTGAGGGTGATCGTGGAGTTTCTCGTATTGGCGTCAAGGTACAGCGGGTCCTTGGTGTCGACGACCAGGGCGAGGCGGTGGCCGGCCGGGAGGTCGTACGCGGTGACCTGCAGCGGCAGGTCCACGTCGGTGGGAGAGCTCAGCCAGGTGGCCGGGGCGTGCGAGAGCAGGCTGCCGAGGCCGAGGGCGTTCACGTCGTACAGGTACGCGATGACGGTGCCCCGCGGGTGCGACGAGCTCACCCGCGCGTGCAGGCGCGGCACCCCGCGTACCTTCCAGCCGCCGACCGGCGCGGCGCCGGATTCCCACACTGCGGCGTTGTCGCGCGACACCGCCGGCAGCCACATGATCGGCGGGATGCCGGTGAGACCCTCGAGGCCGTTCGTCAGCAGGGCTACCCCACCGTCGGCGATGGTGTCGGCGCCGGCGGGGAGCCGCCACGACCACCTGTCCGCCGGTGGCACCGGGTCCAGCCCGCCGGTGGCGATCAAGCCGTGTGGCGCGCCGAGCCGGCGGCGGTCGGTGTGCCCGGTCAGGTGCGCCCAGTCGGGGTAATACTCGACCGCGGAGGAGTTGTGCGGGCGGAGCACGACGCCGGGCTCCTCGCCGATGCCGGTGTCGATGCCGCGCAGGTACTGGTCAAGCCAGCGTCGCACGCTGGTCCACACGTGATTGCGGATGCCGGCGAGGCCGGGAAGCTCCGCGGTGGCATGGTCACCGGGTGCCAGCTCGAGGCGCTTGGATGTGCGCAACGCGGTGTAGAAGTCGACCATCTGGTTGGCGGGAAAGACGCTGTCGCCGAAACTGTGCGCGATCAACACCGCCGGATGGTTGCGGTTGATCGCGTCGATCGCGTATCGGGCGGAGCGGCTCCGCGCCCAACGCTCGCGGCCGGCGGCGTCGCGGTCGGCCCAGTAGTCGCCCAGAATCCGGGTCATCTCCGGTGACGGGCGTCCGAGCAACCGGGCCGTGGTCTGCAGGAACCAGGCCGCCTGCGACCGGCGGGTGTTCTCGCCGCTCATCGAGGCGGCCAGGTCGGCCCAGCCGCTGAGCGAGCCCACCGCGCGAATGCGCGGGTCATGCGCGGCGGCGAGCAGGCTGATCCCGCCGCCGTAGGACATTCCGACGATGCCGATCCGCGACGGATCGACCCGGGTGTGCGCGATGAGCCAGTCGACCGCGCTCGATGCGTCCGCGATGTCTTTCGGGCCGCCGACGTCGATCGTCCCGCCGGAGGCCCAGAAGCCGCGCGTCGTGTACGACAGGACGACGTACCCGGCCTCGGCGAACTGCTTCGCCTGCGCCAGGTACTGGAAGTCGTTGAGTGCCCAGCTCGCCACGAGCACGACACCGGGGTGTGTGCCGGGGCCGGTCGGCTCGATCACGTTGGACTTGAGCACCACCCCGTCGGCGGCGGTGATGTCGTTCCAGTGAAAACCGGTGGTCGACCGGGCGGCGGCCCCTGCCGAAGCCGGCGCTACCACCGCCGCCGACGTCAACAGCAGCGACAGTACGAGTGCAAGACGATGCATCGATGACCCCCGATCCCTGAAGTTACCGGAGAGTAACACGTTCGACAAGTGATCTACACCGCCACCGGCGCCAGCAGGCGACCCCTTGTGCATAGTGGAGCGTCTCGATATGTTAACGAGAAGTCACATCATGCGTTCCTTTGAAACCTGCCCCAGCAATCACCACGAGCTGGTGTTCAAGGTGACGTCAGGCCGAACGGGAGGTAGGCAAGCTAATGCAGAATCTCAGCAGAAGACGCGTCCTGACCCTTGGGGCCGCGCTGGGCCTGGTCGGCGTGGCGGACCCTGCCAGGGCGTGGGCATGGTCGTCCGCGGACTCGATCGCCGCGACCGACACGGTCACCGACCCGTGGGGCGTCTGGGATGACGCCACGGACCCGCTCGTCGCCTCGCTCCTGGAGAACGGTCAGATCCCGGCCGTCAACACCGCGTTCGAGTCATGGATCAACAACGGCGACCCGGTTCCCGGCGGCCTGCCCGCGGACCTCTCCGCCTACCTCCAGCGGGTCAACGGCCTGCCGTCGTGGGCCGACCAGGCCAAGCTGAACCGCGGCGCCCAGTTCAACAACCGCATGAGCATGTACCTGTTCCTGTTGTACGGCCTGGGCAGCGGGATCATGAGCACGGTGATCCCGCGGGAGGCACGCAACGTCTACTACTCCGAGGGCGGCGCCGACATGAAGTCGCGGGCGGCCAAGACCTTCACGTACGGCTACGACCTGAGCGCCGCCGACGCCTTCCAGCCCTCGGGCCACTTCGTGGTCACCTCCAACAAGACCCGCCTGACCCACGCCGCGGTGCGCCACCTGCTGCCGCAGTCACCGGCGTGGCGGGCGGTGACGGACGACCAGGACTTCCTGCCGATCAGCAACGGCGACATCCTGGTCACCTTCCACAGCCTCGGCACCTACGTGCACGGCAGGCTGAGCTCCTGGGGCATCCGGATGTCGTCCGCGGAACAGGACGCCTATCTGCACATGTGGCAGGTCGCACTGCACCTGCTGGGCGTGCGGGACGACTTCATCCCGGCGAGCTGGGCCGCCGCGAGGCGGCAGTCGTCCTATGTGCTGACGCCGATCCTCGCCCCGACGCCGGAGGGCAGGAATCTGGCCGACATCCTGTTCGGCCTCACCGGCCAGATCGACCTGGGTGTCACCCGGGGATTCCTGCACGAATTCGCGCGCTACGTGCTCAGCGACACGATCGGTGACTGGCTACGACTTCCGCGCGACCTCGTGGCGCGCGGCCTGATCGAGGTCGGCTGGCCGGCGTACGTCGCGTTTCGCGAGGGGCTGTCGCCGGTCGTGCCGAACGGGTTCGCCATGTTCGACCGGCTCGTGCGCGGCCTGGCGATGCTCTTCCTCAACAACGGCACCTCGGCGACCTACACTCCCATCACCATCCCGACGGGGAACCGGCCCAGCGCCTGACTCAGCGGGTCAGGGCGCCGATGACCAGGGCGGTGACGGCGTCCCGATGGCCGGGGGCGTTCTGCCATCGCAGCGCGCGTCCGGCCTCGACGACAACGCCGAACCCCGCGTGCACCAGCAGGCGCGCCTGGTGCGGGTCCAACTCGGGACGGACCATTCTCAGCTGCTGCTCCCAGACGGCGATGTGCTCACGCTGCGCGAGGACCAGGGGCCGTCTCAGGTCGGCCGGCAGGCCGCGGATCTCGGCCTCGGCGACGCTGTTGAGCGCGTTGTGCTCGAAGCTGTAGGCCACGTACGCCGCGGCCAGCGCGACCACGGCCTCGCGCGGGCCGGCCGCCTGATGGACGCTCCGCTCCACCGCCTGGGCCAGCAGCCCCGCGGCCTGCAGGCACGCGGCCACCAGGATGTCGACCTTGCCGGGATAGTGGCGGTAGATCCCGGACGGGGTGAGCCCCACCGCCTGCGCGATCTGCCCGTTGGTGACGGTGGCGAACCCGTCCCGGGCGAACAGCGGGATGGCCGCCGCCAGGATCTCGGCACGGCGGGTACGCGGCACGGGCTGGACGGGCAGTTCGACCAGGCCCGCGCTGCCCGCGGCCGACGTCGGATCGGTCGCGGCCACCCGCATGGCGGATGCCAGCAGGAGGTCCTCGATCCGGCGTTGGGCGACCGAGCTGTGATGCATCGTGATCGACCCGATCGCGCCGAGGGCCGCCACGGCACGCAGGCGCTCCTCGGGCAGCGGATGCTCGCGCCGGACGATCTCGGACACCCGACCCACCACGTGCGCGAACTTTCCTCGAAGCAGCCGGCGGTCCGCGCGCTCGAGGTAGCGGGCCTCCCACCGGTACAGGCCACCCGACGCGCGGTGGGCGACCGTGACCCGGGTGAGCGCGGCGAGCACGTCCTTCAGGGCCGCCTCGGGCGGCGACTCGTCGAGCGCCGCGACGAGCCGGTCGACCATGACGTCGGCGCACTCGGCGAACAGGGCGTACTTGTTGGGAAAGTGCCGGTACAGCGCCGCGGCACTGATGCCGACGCCGGCGGCGATCTCCTCCATGGACGACGCGTGGTAGCCGCGCTCGCTGAACACCTGGCCGGCCGCCTCGACGATGAGCTGCTTGCGGTTGCTCGGCCGAGTGGCCGCGGTCGGCCCGGCGGTCACCGGACCACTCGAGCCGGCGCGGGCGGACACAGGGCCATGCGGGCAAGTCAATCACAGCGTGCAGCCTTGAGATCGATGCTCTCTCACCGACCGCCGCCAGTCGGTAGCATCCGGCCATGACGCTCGAGGATCCCCTGACGACACTCGACACGCTCTGGTCGGTCTGGGCGGAGCAGGGCCGGGCGCTGGTCGACGAGCAGTGGGTGCGGCCGACCCGGCTCGGCGCCTGGGATGTGCGGAGCCTGTACGCGCACGCCGCGTCATGGCCGCCCGCCTTCGCCGGCCTGCTCGATCAGGTGCGGCACGCGGAACCCACGCACGCCACGGCCGCCGCACTTCTGCGCGACTTCAACACCCCGGACGGAAACGCCAACCGCCTGCGGGACTGGTCCGCGGCCCGGGCCCGCGAGGATGCGACCAAGTACAGCACCGCGCAGCTGGTAGAACAGTTCGCCGGCGCCGGACCGCGGGCGATCACGACCGCGCGCCGGCTGGGTCCTGTCGCCGTGGACTACTTCGGGCAGGCCGTCGGAACACCGTCAACCTGTTCCCCGTCCTGACCTGAGCGGAGCGCATTCAGGCCGCGGCCGCCAACGCCGGGTCGTCCAGGGCGGCCCGCGCCTCGGCCTGTACAGACGCCGGCGCCGACGAGACGAGGACGTGCTCCAGCGCCTGCCGGTACGCCGTGGCGAAGGCCTCCCCGGCCGGCACCTCGATGTCCGGCACCACCCCGGTGCCCTCCCAGTTGCCGCCGGTCACCGGGCTGATCGACCGGGCGATCGGCACCGTGATCTCCACAGTGGGCGTGATCGGGAAGAACTCGGTGGGGTGCGCGCCGCCGCGGGTGGTCTGCCCGATGAGCGTCGCCCGGCCGTACGCCTGCAGGTTGTAGCAGAACTCCTCGCCGGCGGAGAACGTGACCTCGCTGGTCAGCACGGAGACCGGCCGGTCGAGGTACCGCTCGCCGGGCAGGTACGCCAGGCTCCAGAACTGCCGGGTCTCTCCGGACTCGCCCTGGTAGATGCCGTTGAGGTGCGTCTCGTCGTCGGGGAACAGGTAGCTGAGCCAGAACGTGACGCCGTTCGGCGACCCGCCGCGGTTCTTGCGCAGGTCGATGATGAGCGCCTCGGTGTGCGACACCAGCTCCATCGCGGCGGCGATCGCCCGGCCGCCCGCGGACGCCTCGGGGATCTGGCGCAGGTCGAGGTAGCCGATGTTGCCGTCGAGGCGCTCGACCCGGGCGATGCCGTAGTTGGTGTGTGGCGCCTGGCGCAGATAGGCCGCGGCCGCCTCCTCCCGGGTCAGCGCGGCGTGCAGCTCGGCCTCGCGGACCCGCACCCGCAGGTGCTTGTCGCCGCAGATCTCGAACAGTTCCGCGGTGAGGCGCTCGGTGAGGTGGCGCTCGTCGAGGCCGGCGTACTCGCCGGCCTGTTTGCGGCGGCGGATCGCCGCGGCGGCCGCCTCGGCCTTCTCCGGGAAGATGTATTTGGCGCAGAGCAGGGCGAGGGCTTCATCGATGACGTCCGGCGACATGGCGACCAACCTAGCCGCTCCGCTCGTACGGCGCGGGCCCGGCGTTCGTGACGCCGGGCCCGCTTCACGGTCAGGCCGCCGGGGTGCCGGTGACCTTGAGGTCGCGCAGCCGGCCGATGTTGTCGAACGAGCCGAAGCCCACCCGGCCGGAGCCGAACGTGGTGTCGCGGGCGGTCATCAGCGGATCCTTGGAACCGTCGAGATAGACCGCGATCTCGCCGGTGGCCGGCAGGTGCTTGACCTTCACGTCGTGCCACCTGGTGTCGGTCACCGCCGGGTTGGCGCCGCGGGAGCGGCCGTTCCACTCGTAGTCGATGCGTTCCCGGTCGGCGTTGTTGACCTTGAAGATGCCGTTGTGCGGGTAGATGGTGTTGTCGCTGGAGAGGTGTGCGTAGTAGAACTCCGTGTCGGACCGGTAGCCGAACACGATGATCACGTCACGGTTGGTGATCTCGACCGGCTCGTCGAGGCGGACGCTGCCCTTGATCTCCACCGACGAGAACACCGGGCCGGCCGTCAGGACCGCGTACTCGAAGGGGCGGCGCGGTCCGGGCCGCTCCGTGCCCGCCTCCGCGAGGATCACCTGCCTGCCGGTGAACTGCCACTTGGACGGCGTGACCGGCGCCCAGTTGGACGGGCGCATCGTGTCGTGGACCCTCGTGGTGCCGGGCGACGCCGCCGCGAAGGTGCGGGTACCGGTCACCTTCCAGATCCTTCCGTTGGCCTTGGCCAGGATGTAGAGCTCGCCCTGCGCGTCGGTGCCGAAGCGCAGGTCGACCCGGTTGGGGTCGCCGGGCGCGCCGGGCGACGACAGGTCCCGCATCCGCACGGGCACGCCGGCCGAGTCGAACAGGTTCATCCGGTGGATCGTGGCGGGGGTGCGGCCGCGGCGCATCTCATCGGCCTCGGTGTAGAGGATCCACCCGTTGACCAGGTCGCCGAAGACGTACTTGCCGCGCAGCGCCGGCAGGTCCCGGCCGCGGTAGACGAAGCCGCCCGCGACCGCGACGCCGACGTCGGAGGTGCAGTTCCACCCCGGCTGCGGGTTGTGGTCGTACGCGGCGACCGGGTACTGGTAGCCGGCGTCGTCCGCCGGCAGCGGGAAGATCCGGTCGCAGGGCGTGGTGGGTGTCCTGTCGAAGACGTACGCGCCCTCCCGCTCGCTCCAGCCGAAGTTGTCGCCGGGGCGCACGTCGTAGATCGCCTCGATGGCGTGCTCGCCGATGTGGCCGAGGTAGAGCCGGCCGGTGGCGCGGTCCCAGCTGAACCGGTGTGGGTCCCGGAAGCCGTACGCGTAGATCTCGCCCAGCCTGCCCGCCTGCCCGGCGAACGGGTTCGACGGCGGGATGCCGTACCGGCCGTTGGGCGCGTTGGTGCCGCGCGGGTCGATGCGCAGCAGCTTGCCGTGCGGCATCGCCAGGTTCTGCGGGTCGGTGTTGCCGACGCCCTGGCCGCCGTCGCCGACGGCGAGGTAGAGGTTGCCGTAGTCGGCGTCGCCGCGCCGCGCGGTCGGGTTGAAGTTGATCTCCTGAATGCCGTGGATCTGGCCGCCGAAGCCGATCCGCAGCACCTCGCGGTGGGTGCCCTCGAACGTGTCCGCGGCCGGGTCGGTGGCCCGCCACTCGTCGATGACGCCGTGGTAGAGCACGTTGGTCTGCCGGTAGTCCGGCACGTCGGCGGTGATGGCCGCCTCTTCGGTGTGGATGGTGTAGAAGAGGCCGTTGCGCTTGAAGTCCGGGTGGAACGTGACGTATCCGAAGCCCTGGCCCAGGCCCCGGCCGGAGAAGAACTCCGGCTGGAACGTCGCGGCGACGTCGAGGTAGACGTGCGGCACGCCGTCCTTCACGAAGTACAGGTTGCCGTTCAGGTCGGGCACCGCGCGCCGGCCGGAGCCGTCGGGCACCTCCATGATGGTGTTGATCCGGGCGATCCGGTTGAGCCGCTGGTCGACGAGCGGCGGGTCGGTGAACGACTGCGGGAAGCTTGCGTACTCGGTCAGCTCCAGGCCGAGCCGCGAGGTCACCGGCTCGGTCGGTACCGGGTCGTAGACGGCGCCGTCCGCGGCGCGGGCCGGCGACGGCAGTGCCACCAATGTGGACAGTAGTAACAGAACGACGGGCAGGAACCTGCGAAACATGATTACCCCCGGGTCATGAAGCGGTACTGGTTCGCGACGTCGCGCGCCGACAGCGAGCGGTCGAGGAGCATGAGCGCGTCCATCCGGCAGTCGCACGGGTTGCGGTCCGGCGAGCCCTGCCAGGGGAAGCTGCCGCCGATCTTGATCCCGCGAGGATCGGTGGCCGTGGTGACGTGCGGTCCCGGGCCGTTGATCAGCCACGGGTCGTCGTTGCGGGTGTAGAAGCCCGCCACCGCCTTGCCGTTGCGGTACAGCGCCATCGTGCCGCTGGTGTAGTCGAACGTCGCGGCCAGGTGCACCCACTCGTCCCTGGGCAGCAGGACCTTCCAGTCCTCGTCGGCCGCGAACGTCTGCGAGAGGCCGCCGTCGATCCGCCGGCCGAGCGCGACAAGGCGCAGCGTGCCGTTGACGTCGATGAGTTCGAGCAGCGCCCGGACGGCGTGCCCGTCGGAGTCGCCGGTCAGCACGCCGGTGAGCCCGATCGCGTTGAAACCCGCGGCCGGTGCGTCCATGGAGCGCTTGTACCAGCCCATCACGGTGATGCCCTCCACCGCGTTGAACGCGCGCAGCGTGCGTACGCCGCTGGCCGACCATGTGCCGGCCTTCCAGTCGTCGTTGGCGGCCGCCGCCACCGGCCGGGTCTGGAGCACCTGCCGGCCGCCGGGATACGCGCGGTCCCGCACGCGCATCCCGGCGCCCCCGTTGACCAGCTCGATCTCGGTGCCGGAGCGGCCCCGGTCCGCCTCGAGTGCCGGATCGCCCGGCATCGGGTGGTCGAAGTCGTAGAAGGCGACCACGTCGGGTCGCAGGGAAGGATGGATGTCGTGCGGGCCGGTGCCGCCTGCCTGAGCCGGTGCGGTGGCGGCGCCGGTCGCGAGGACCGCGACGACGGCGACGAGCGCACGGCCGGTTCTGGTCATCATTGACCCCTCTCAACGAATGTGCGTGGGTTTTCCGCCTAGGTAGAGCTCGCCGAGCTGAGGATCGGCCAGCAGCTCGGCCGCCGGCCCGGAGACGTGCACGCGCCCGAGGTCGAGCACGCAGCCGATGTCGGCGGTCTGTAGCGCCCGCCGGGCGTTCTGCTCCACGAGCAGGACCGCCGTCCCGGCGTCGCGCATCCGCGCGACCTGCTCGAAGATGGTGCTTGTCGCCTTCGGGTCCAGGCCCATCGACGGCTCGTCGAGGAGCACCACCTTCGGGTCGACCATCAGCGAGCGGGCGAACTCGACCTGCTTCTGCTGGCCACCGGAGAGCAGCCCGGCCAGCGAGCCCCAGCGCTGCGCGACGACCGGGAAGAGGTCCCGGACGAAGGCCGCGCGCTCGGCGACCCTGGCCTTGTCCTTGATGGTGTAGCCGCCGAGCAGCACGTTCTCGGCGACGGTCATCTCGCGGAAGACGCTGTGGCCCTGTAGCACCAGCGCCACCCCGGCGGCCAGCATCTTCTGCGGGCCGGCGCCGGTGAGGTCGGCGTCGCCGACCAGGACCCGGCCGGAGCTCGGCCGCAGCAGCCCGGCGGCGACCTTGAGCACCGTGGACTTGCCGGCGCCGTTCGGGCCGACCAGGCAGACCACGGACCCGGCGGGCACGGCGACGCTGAAGCCGCGCAGCACCGGCGCCGCGCGCCCGTAGCCGGCCTGCACGTCGGCGAGCTCGATCTCAGACGCCAAGGTATGCCCCCAACACGCGCTCGTCGGTGCGGATCAGCGACGGCGGGCCCTCGGCGATCGGGCGGCCCCGGTCGAAGACCACGATGTGGTCGCTGATGGCCATCACCAGGTCCATGTTGTGCTCGACGATGACGAACGTGCGGCCCTCGGCGTTGAGCTCGCGGACCAGGGTGCCGATCCGGTCGAGCAGCGCCGGGTTGACGCCGCCGGCCGGCTCGTCGAGCAGCACCGTGTCCGGCTCGCCCATCAGCACGCCGGCCAGTTCGAGCAGCTTCTGCTGGCCCCAGGACATGTTCCGGGCCTCGACGTCGGCGAGGTGCTCGATGCCGAGCCGGGTGAGCCAGCCGCGGGCCCGGTCGACCTCGCCGCGGCGCCGCGCGCCGCGCAGCCCGCCGGCCAGGCCCGCCGGCCGCACCGCGGCCAGCACGTTGTCCAGCGCCGACATGCGCGGGAAGACCCGGCAGAGCTGGAAGGTACGGCCGACGCCGGCCCGGGCGATCGCGTGCGGCGCCTTGCGGGTGATGTCCTGGCCGGCGTACGTGATCCGCCCGCTGTCGGCCCGGATCATCCCGGTGACGCAGTTGAAGAACGTGGTCTTGCCGGATCCGTTCGGCCCGATGAGCGCGTTGACCCGCCCCGGCCGGAAGCTCACGGTGGCGCCGTCGAGCGCCACCACTCCCCCGAACGCCTTCCGCACATCCCGGCTCTCCAAGGTCATCGTCCCGCCCCCTCGCGCTCGCGCTCGTCGCGCAGTTCCGCGGCGGTCACCTCGCGGATCGAGCTCTGCTGATTGCGGCGCAGCCGCCGCCAGAGGCCGCCGAGCGCGGGCAGGATGCCGTCGGGCATGAACATGACGACCAGGCCGAGCAGCAGCCCGGTCGCCACCAGGTGCAGCGGCGTGTTGCCGAACCGGCCCTTGAAGTACTCCAGCGCGACGCCGACGATCAACGCTCCGGTGAACGGGCCGAAAAGGTTGCGCACGCCGCCGAGCAGCGCCATCAGCACCAGGTAGCAGCCGGTGAGGATGGAGAACTGGAAGACCGGGTCGAGGTCGCCGAACCACAGCGCGTAGAGGCCGCCCGCCAGCGCGGTGAACCCCGCCGAGATCACAAAGACGATCAACTTGTACGCCAGGGTCGGCGTACCGAGCGCCTCGGCCTTGTCCTCGTCCTCGCGGATCGCCTTGAGGCCCAGCCCGAAGCGGGACCGGTCGATGAGCCACCAGGCCAGCAGGGCCAGCGCCAGCAGGGCCGCGAAGAGGTAGTAGAAGACCCGGTGGTGCTCGGGGCGCAGCAGGCCGGGGAACGGGCGCGGCACGACGAGCCCGCGCGAGCCGCCGGTGACCGCCGCCCAGCTCTGGAAGACCAGCAGCAGGATCAGCACCAGCGCGATGGAGACGATGACGAACGACGCGCCGCGTACCCGCAGCGCGGCCAGGCCGATCGGCACCGCGAGGGCCGCGACCAGCAGGGCCGCCACCGCACACGCCACGAAGCTGGGCAGGCCGGCCCGGGTGACCAGCAGCGCGGTGCCGTAGCCGCCGAGGCCCGCCAGGGCGCCGTGGCCGAGGGAGATGTAGCCGGTGAAGCCGCCGACGAAGTTCCACGACGTCGACAGCACCGCGAAGTTCAGCACCACGATGCCGGCCGACAGGATGTAGGGGTTCGGCGCGAGGCTCGGGAACGACAGCACCGCCGCGGCGAGGGCGGCCAGCCCCAGCCCGGTCAGTACCCGCCTAGAAGCGCTGGGCAAGACGGCCTCCGAAGAATCCCTGCGGCCGGAACGCCAGCGTCGCGAAGAGCGCCAGGTAGAAGATCGTCTGCGCCCAGGTCGTGCCCATCGGGATCTGCAGCAGGCTCTGCATGAGCCCGAGCAGGACCGCGGCGGCCGCGGCGCCGGGCACGCTGCCGAGCCCGCCGACCACGATGATCGCCATGAGCGGGCCGATCCAGTGCCAGTGCAGCGAGGGGTAGATGGTGGTGTCCAGGGACAGGGCCGTGCCGCCGACCGCTGCGGTGGCCAGCCCGAGCCCGAAGCCGTACCCGGCGACCCGGTCGGTGTCGATGCCGACCAGCCGGGCCGCGTCGCCGTGCTGGATCGTCGCCCGCAGCGCCCACCCGAACGTCGTCCTCTTCATCAGCAGGTAGAGCCCGCCCAGCGCGACGACGGCGAGGCCGAACGCGATCAGCTTGACCACCGCGATGCGGGCGCCGAAGAGCCCGATGCTCGCCGAGCCGTAGCTGAGCTGGATGCGCCGCTGCGTGCCGGTGAACGCGTAGCCGAGCAGGCCCTCGATGATGAGCGCGACGGCGAAGGTGAGCAGCACCGACATCATCGTCAGGGTGATCGGGCGCAGCCGCGACAGCAGCAGCCGCTGGAACAGCACGCCCGCGCCGAAGAAGAGCGGGACCGTGACGATCATCGAGAGCAGCGGGTCGGTGCCGAGCCGCTCGTGCGACCACCACGCCAGGTACGCGGCGAGGATGAGGAACGCCGAGTGGGCGATCATCACCACCCGCATGATGCCGAAGTAGAGGGTCAGCCCCGCCGCCAGGAGGGCGTAGAGCCCTCCCAGCAGCAGCCCGAGGATGACGCTCTGGAACACGAGGCCACCGGAGGGCATCGGCGAATCACCAGGCCGGCTTCGGGTACAGCAGGTCGGCCTCCTTGACCGGCTCCGGCAGGACGATCTTGATGGAACCGCCCAGCCACTGCTGGATCATGTGCGCGCCCTGCGGCTTGCCGGCGGCGTCCCAGCTCAGCGGGCCGACCACCGTCTCGACCTTGTTCGCGTGCACCCAGTCGACCAGCTTCTTCTGGCAGTCGCCCTGCTCGGCGCAGCCCGCGGCGGTCACCGCCGCCGCGACGACCTGGCCGGTCGTGTACGCGTTCGCCTGGTCCTCCTCGGGCTCCTTGCCGAACTGCGCCTTGAACTTCTCGACGAACTCCTTGTTGCTCTCGTACGGCGCGCCGGGCGTGTAGCCGGTCGGCGAGAGGACGCCCTCGGTCTTGTTCCCGATGGCCTTGGCGAACTCGGGGTTGGTCGGCGCGCCGGAGAACGCGGCGAGCTTGGGCTGGTAGGCGAGCTGCTGGAGGGCGACGATCAGGTTCACGCCGTCCTGGTACTGCGAGCCGCCCACCAGCATGTCCGCCTTCGACGCCGCGATCTTGGCAGCGATGCTGCCGAAGTCGGTGGTGTTCGGCGGGTAGACCTCGTCGACGACGGTCTTGAACCCGGCCGCCTCCAGCTTCGCCTTGAGCCCGTACGCGGTGCCCTGCGCGAACGGGTCGTCCATCGCCGCGTACGCCACGGTCTGCGGCCGCTTGTCCGGCGGCATCGCGATCAGGTACTCGGCCAGGTGGTTGTAGTGGTCGTTGGCCACCGCAGGTGCCGCGTAGAACAGGTTCTTGAAGCCCTGCTCGAAGACCTCCTTGGCGGCGCCGGCCGGCTCGACGAAGAGCATGCCGTACTCCTCGGCCACCCGGGCCGACGGGACGACAAGGCGGGTGGAGAACGGGCCGACCACCAGGTCGACCTTGTCGCTGCCGATCAACTGCTCGTAGTCGGCGACGACGCGGTCCGCATTGGACTGGTCGTCGAGGATCTTGAGCTCGATCTGGCGGCCGAGCAGGCCGCCCTTGTCATTGGTGATCTTCGCCCAGGCCTCGTAGCCCTCCTGGACACCCTTGCCGGGCTCGGAGAAGTCCCCCGTGAGCGGCAGCGAGATCCCGACCACGATCGGATCATCGGAGGCCTGGCCGCCGTCGCCGCCGTCGTCGCTGCACGCGCCGAGAGCAAGGATCGTGGTCGCGGCCAGGGCCGTGGCCCAGCGTGTACGCCTTAGTGATGAACGCATCCTCGGAAGCTCCTTTGCCCGGGACGTAAGCGCTTGCGAAAGCGCTTACGTAGCCTAAGCTGAGTCTCGCGTCACTGGCAATAGCTGTAGTGACGCGAGCCTGACGGTCAGTGACCCGACCCAGGCCCGAGTTCCGTGGAGAGTGGACGGATGCCCAAACCCGGCCCGAGGCTGCGCCTCATCGACGTCGCCGAGCGTGCCGGTGTCTCACTGGCGACCGCCTCCCGCGCCCTCGCGGGCCGCGACGGCGTGAGCGAGGAGGTCGCCAACCGGATCCGGGACATCTCGCGCGAGCTCGGCTACGTGGCCAATCCGTACGCGCGGACCCTCGCGGGCGGCGCCAGCTCCACCGTCGGCCTGGTCGTGCACCAGGTCGACGACCCGTACTTCTCCGAGATCGCGGGCGGGGTCATCCAGGTCGCCGACGAGCAGAGCCTGCTGGTGCAGATCTGCCACTCCGGCCGCGACCCCGACTACGAGCTGCGCCAGATCCGGCACCTGATCGCCCAGCGGGTCGGCATCATCATCATCGCCGGCTCGGGCTACAGCGACCTGCGCGTCGAGGCGGAGGCGAAGGCGGAGCTGTCGGCGTTCCAGGGCCTGGGCGGCCGGGTCGCGGTCATCGGCCGGCACGCGCTCGGCGTCGACGCGGTCCTGCCCGACAACGAGGCCGGCGGCCGGGCGCTCGGCGACCACCTGGTCGGCCTCGGTCACCGCCGGATCGCGGTGGCGGCCGGCACGCCCGGCCTGACCACGGTCGCCGACCGGCTGGCGGGCGTGGCGGCCGGCCTGCGCGCGCACGGCCTGTCCCTGGACGACCTGCCGGTGGTGCACACCGACTTCACCCGCGACGGCGGCCGGGACGCGACGGAGCAGATCCTCGCCGACCACCCGGACACGACCGCGATCGTGGCGCTCAACGACGCCATGGCGATGGGCGTGCTGTCGGCGCTGCGCGCCCGCCGCGTCGCCGTGCCGGCCCGGATGTCGGTGGTCGGCTTCGACGACGTCTCGGTGGCGGCGGACCTGGCGCCGAGCCTGACCACGGTCCGCCTGCCGATGACCGACATGGGCCGGATGGCGCTGCAACTGGCGCTCAAGCCCCGCTCGGCCCGGCCCCGCCGCCGCTCCACCGGCCACCACCTGATCGTCCGCGACTCGACCGGCCCGGCGCCGCGCTGACCAAGGACCGGTCAGCCCGGTCCGGCGACGTGGTCGCGGTAGCCGGCGAGGGCCTCGGCGAGCACCTCGTCGCCCGGGCGGGACCACACGTCCTCGGCGAAGACCTCCACCTCGATCGGGCCCGCGTAGCCGGCCGCGTCGACCGCCTCGCGGAAGCGGCGCAGCTCCACGCAGCCCGTGCCCGGCAGGCCGCGGCCCAGCAGCACGCCGGCCGGCAGCGGGGTCAGCCAGTCGGCGACCTGGAAGCAGGCGATCCGCTGCTCGCGGCCGGCCCGGGCGATCTGCTCCCACACCGTGTCGTCCCACCACAGGTGGTAGGTGTCGATCGCCACCCCGACCGCCCGGTGCGGGTACGGTGCCGCGAGGTCCAGTGCCTGCTTCAGGGTGGACACGACGCAGCGGTCCGAGCTGAACATCGGGTGCAGCGGCTCGATCGCGAGGCGCACCCCGGCCTCCAGCGCGTACGGCACGAGCGTGCCGATCGCCGTGCCGACGTGCGCGCGGGCCGCGTCGATGTCCCGGCTGCCCGGCGGAAGGCCGCCGGAGACCAGCACCAGCGTTCCCGCGCCGAGCGCCGCGGCCTCGTCGATGGCACGCCGGTTCTCGTCCCACCAGGTCGGCTCCTGGAAGAAGCCGCCGCGGCAGAGCGAGGTCACCGTCAGCCCGGCGTCGCGGACCAGCGCCGCGGAGCGCTCCACTCCGTATTCCTGTACGTTCTCGCGCCACAGGCCCACGCCGGTGACGCCGGCCCGCACGCAGCCCGCCACCAGGTCGGGCATGGGCCAGTGCCGGGTCGTGGCCTGGTTGAGGGAGAAGCGCTTCACGGCTGCGCCACCCCCACCGTCGTCAGCCAGGCCCGGGCCCGGTGCGCGGCGAGGTCCGCGTCCGGCAGCAGGCCCGCGGAGTCGGCCAGCCGGATCAGCTCGGCCAGGTGGTACGGCGAGCGGCCGCTCTGCACGCCGCCGACCATCGTGAAGTGGTCCTGGTGGCCGGCCAGCCAGGACAGGAACACGATCCCCGTCTTGTAGTACCAGGTCGGCGTCTCGAACAGGTGCCGGGACAGGGTCACCGTCGGCGCGAGGATGCGGTCGTACCCGCCGAGGTCCCCCGCGTCCAGGGCACGCAGCGCCGCGGCCGCCGCGGGCGCGATCGCGGCGAAGATGCCCAGCAGCGCCTCGGAGTGTCCCCGCTCGTCGCCGCGGATCAGGATCGGGTAGTTGAAGTCGTCGCCGGTGTAGAGGCGCACGCCGGCCGGGAGCCGGCGGCGCAGCGCCACCTCGAAGTCCTCGTCCAGCAGGGACAGCTTGATCCCGTCGATCTTCCCGGGGTGCGCGGCGACAAGCGTGGCCACCGTGTCGGCGGCCCGCCACCGCGAGCCGGAGCCCCAGTAGCCGGCGAGCCGGGGGTCGAAGGCCTGCCCCAGCCAGTGCAGCAGGACCGGCTGGTCGGAGTCGGCGATGAGCTGCCCGTAGACGTCGAGGTAGTCCTGTGCGTCCTCGGCCGCGGCGGCCAGGTGGCGGCTGCACATCAGCACCGGGCGGGCGCCGGCCTCCTGCACGTCGGCAAGCTGCTCGCCGTAGGCCTTGCGGATCTCGTCGAGGGTCGCGGGGCCGGGCGGGAGCTGGTCGGTGCCGACCCCGGCGACGATCGCGCCGCCGACCGCGGCGGCCTCCCGGGCCGAGCGGCGGATCAGCTCGCGGGCCGCCGGATAGTCGAGGCCCATTCCGCGCTGCGCGGTGTCCATGGCCTCGGCGACGCCGAAGCCGTGCGACCACAGGTGGCGGCGGAACGCCAGGGTGGCGTCCCAGTCCAGCACCGGCGGCGCGCCGGGGATGTTCCCGCCGGCGGGGTCGGCGACGACGTGCGCCGCGGCGTAGGCGACCCGGCCGGTGAACGGCGCGCCCGGCGCCGCCCACTGCGCGCCCGCGCCGGACAGGGTCAGCGGGCCCCCCGGCAGCCGCACGGTCCGGCCCCGCGCCGGCTCGCTCATCGCTCCAGCTCCGGCACCTCGACGCGGCGGCCCTCGCGGGCCGACCGCAGGCCCAGCTCGGCCAGCTGCACCCCGCGCGCGCCCGCCCACAGGTCCCAGGTGTACGGCGCGTCCTCGGCGACGTGGCGCAGGAACATCTCCCACTGCGCCTTGAAGCCGTTGTCGAACTCCTCGTTGTCCGGCACCTCCTGCCACTGATCGCGGAAGGGCTCGGTGGCCGGCAGGTCGGGGTTCCACACCGGCTTCGGGGTGGTGGCCCGGTGCTGGACGCGGCAGCGGCGCAGGCCGGCCACCGCGCTGCCCTGCACGCCGTCCACCTGGAACTCCACCAGCTCGTCGCGGTTCACCCGGACCGCCCACGAGGAGTTGACCTGTGCGACGACGCCGCCGTCGAGCTCGAAGATCGCGTACGCCGAGTCGTCGGCGGTCGCCTCGTACGGCTCGCCCCGCTCGTCCCAGCGGCGCGGCACGTGCGTGGCGACGTGCGCGGTCACCGCGCGGACCGGGGCGAAGAGCTGCTCCAGCAGGTAGTGCCAGTGCGGGAACATGTCGACGACGATGCCGCCGCCGTCGGCCGCCCGGTAGTTCCAGCTCGGGCGCTGGGCGTCCTGCCAGTCGCCCTCGAAGACCCAGTAGCCGAACTCACCGCGTACCGAAAGGATCCGGCCGAAGAAACCGCCGTCGATCAGGCGTTGCAGCTTGCGCAGGCCCGGCAGGAAGAGCTTGTCCTGCACCACGCCGTGCCGGACGCCGGCGGCGTCCGCGGCGCGGGCCAGCTCGATCGCCCCGCTGAGCGTGGTGGCCAGGGGCTTCTCGGTGTAGATGTGCTTGCCCGCCGCGACCGCGAGCCCGATGGCCTTCTCCCGCTCGCCGGTCACCTGGGCGTCAAAGTAGATCTGCACGTCCGGCCGGGCCAGGGCGGCGCCGAGGTCGGTGGTGTAGTCGGTAAGGCCGTGCCGGTTGGCGACGTCGCGCAGCTTGGCCTCGCTGCGGCCGACCAGGACCGGCTCGGGCCAGAGCAGCGAGCCGTCGCGCAGGGGCAGGCCGCCGGCCTCGCGGATGGCGAGCAGGGAGCGGACCAGATGCTGGCGATAGCCCATCCTCCCGGTGACACCGTTCATGACGATCCCGATCGGGACGCGAGCGGACATGGGCCGACCCCCTCAGGTAAGCGCTTTCCTGGCAGGCTACCGGCGCGCGGACACCTCAGGCAAGCGCATACCGGACGGCGTTCATGGGCTACTCTGCACCGGTGGCGACTCTCGCGGACGTCGCGCGGCGGGCGGGGGTCTCGACCGCGACCGTTTCCCGCATCATCAACAACAGCCCCAAGCCGGTGGCCGAGGCGCTCCGCGAGCGTGTCCTCGCGGCCGTCGCCGAGCTCCAGTTCGTGCCGAACGCCAACGCGCAGCAGCTCGCCCGGGCCGACCGCAGCGCCGTCGGCGTTATCGTGCACGACGTCTCCGACCCCTACTTCGCCGAGATCACCCGGGGGCTGCAACGGGTCGCGACCGACCACGGCCGGCTGGTCATCATCTGCAACAGCTACCGCGACCCCGAGCGCGAACTCGCCTACGTCGACCTGCTGCACGCGCACCAGACCGCCGCGATCGTGCTGGCCGGCTCCGGATACCACGACGCGCCGATCACCGCCCGGCTCGACGCCAAGCTGCGCATCTACGAGAGCACCGGCGGGCGGGTCGCGGTGATCGGCCGGCACGAGCACGCCGGCGACGCGGTCGTGCCGGAGAACGAGCCCGGCGGCTACCTGGCCGGCGACGCGCTCTACCGCCTCGGCCACACCGCCATCGGCGTGATCGCCGGGCCGCGGCACCTGACCACCACGACCGACCGGCTGGCCGGGCTGCGGCGCGCCGCCAAGGAGCACGGCCACCGGCTGACCGCACGCCAGATCGCGTACGCGGACTTCGACCGCAACGGCGGCGGGGCCGCGGCGGCCGCCCTGCTGGCGGCGAACCCGGGCCTGACCGCGCTGGCCGCGCTCAACGACTCGATGGCCATCGGCGCGCTGGCCTGCCTGCGCGAGCGGGGCATCGACGTGCCGGGCCGGATGAGCCTGATCGGCTTCGACGACATGCCGATCTCCGTCGACGTGACGCCGCCGCTGAGCACCGTGCGGCTGCCGCTCGAGGAGATCGGCGTACGGGCGATGTCCCTTGCCCTGCGCGAGGGCGAGCGCGACGGCCCGCTGGTGGAGCACGCGACCGCGCGGCTGGTGCTGCGCGGCAGCACCGCCGCGCCCCCGTCCGCCTGAAATCACGGCGCGGGGACCCCGCCGGGCGGCGGGCGCCCCCGTGACGGAGAATCGGCGACCATGAGCGATCAAGCCTCCCCCCGGGCCCGCGACCTCGACATCGTCCTGTACGGCGCGACCGGCTTCGTCGGCGTGCTGGTCGCCGCGCACCTGGCGGCGTACGCGCCGGCCGGCACCCGGATCGCCCTGGCCGGCCGCTCGGCCGAGCGGCTGGAGGCCCTGCGCACCCGGCTCGGGGTCGACTGGCCGACCGTGGTCGCGGACGCCGCCGACGCGCCCGCGCTGGAGAAGCTGGCCGCCGCGGCGCACGTCGTCATCACGACCGTCGGCCCCTACGCGAAGTACGGCCGCGTCCTCGCGCACGCCTGCGCCGCCGCCGGCACCGACTACGTCGACCTGACCGGCGAGGTGCTCTTCGCCCGGGCGAGCATCGACGAGAACCACGAGCTGGCGAGCACGACCGGTGCCCGGATCGTGCACTCCTGCGGCTTCGACTCGATCCCCTCCGACATCGGGGTGCACGTCCTGCATGCCCAGGTCGAGGCCGACGGCGCGGGCGAGCTCACCGACACCACCCTCGTGGTCACCAGCCTGCGCGGCGGGGTCAGCGGCGGCACCATCGACTCGCTGCGCCACCAGCTGGACGTCGTCAAGAAGGACAGGTACTCGCGCCGGCTCGCCGCGAGCCCCTACTCGCTGAGCCCGGCGCCCGCGCAGGAGCCGGACCTCGGCGCGCAACGGGACATGGATACGCCCCGGGCCGCGGAGGTCGACCCCTCGCTGCGCGGCAGCCTCGCGCCGTTCGTGATGGCGCCCTACAACACCCGGGTGGTGCGGCGCAGCAACGCGCTGCGCGGATTCGCGTACGGCCGCGGGTTCCGCTACCGCGAGGCGATGAGCACGGGCACGTCGCCGCTGTCGCCGGTGCTGGCCGCGCTGACGAAGGTGGGCCTCGGCGCGCTGGCCGTCGGCCTGTCGCTGCCGCCGACCCGGTTCGTGCTGGACCGGATCCTGCCCAAGCCGGGCGAGGGCCCCGACGAGCGTGCCCGCCGCGCCGGACACTTCACCGTGGACGTGTTCACCAGGACCACCACCGGCGCCCGGTACAAGGCGCGGGTCCGGGCCAAGGGCGACCCCGGCTACGCCGCGACCGCGGTCATGCTCGCCGAGGCGGCGCTGGCCCTGGTCCTCGACCGCGCGGCGCTGCCCGACTCGCCCGGCGGGGTGCTCACCCCGGCCACCGGCATCGGCGACGCCCTGGTCGGGCGGCTGCGCGCCGCGGGCCTGGAGATCACCGCGGGAGCCATCGACGACTGAGACTGGCCTCGGCGTGCGCGGGCACGGTAGCGTGCGGTGACCGCTCCGCCCGCGTGGAGGCCCGGATGTTGCGCAGAGCCGCCCTAGTCCTCGCCGTCGCTGCCACCTTTCTCCTGACCGCGATCGCCCCGGCGGGCGCCTATCCCACCCTGTTCCAGCCGGGGTCGGCGGGCATCGGCGACCCGTACTTCCCGCTCGCCGGCAACGGCGGCTACGACGTGCGGCACTACGGGCTGGACATCACCTACGCGCCGGCGACGGACGCCCTGGCCGGCGTCGCGACGATCAGCGCGGTGGCGACGCAGGACCTGTCCTCGTTCAACCTGGACTTCGACGGGCTGACCCTGCGGTCGCTGACCGTCGACCGGCAGCCCGCCGCCTGGAGCCGGGCGAACGGCGAGCTGACCGTGACACCGCGCCGCGGCCTGCGCCGGGGACAGCCGTTCACGGTGGTGGCCCGCTACGACGGCGTGCCGCAGGTCATCCAGGACCCCAACCTGGGCGCCTCCGGCGTCTTCGCCACCGACGACGGCATGGTCATCGTCGGGCAGCCCGAGGTCGCCTCGACCTGGTTCCCGGTCAACGACCACCCGCTCGACAAGGCCTCCTACACGATCAGGATCACCGCGCCGCAGGGCCTGGAGTCGGTCTCCAACGGCGTGCTGGTCGGCCGCACCACCCGGCGCGGCTGGACCACGACGACCTGGGACGCCAAGGAGCCGATGGCCTCCTACCTGGCCACCGCCACCGTCGGCGAATACCGGGTGAAGGCCTACAAGGCGGGCGGGATCAAGTACCTGGACGCGCTCGACCCGAAGCTGTTCACGCCGCCGGCCGTGCCGCGCACCGGCAGCCGGATGGCGATGACCCAGGACGGCCAGCCGGCGTACAAGCGGCTGACCCGGACCATCGCCGTGCCCGCCGGCGGCGCGAACCTGAGCTTCCACGTCACCCGCGACACCGAGGACGGCTGGGACTTCTTCTTCGTCGAGGCCCGCACGGCCGGCGCGCAGGACTGGACCACCCTGCCGGACGCCAACGGGCACAGCCCGGCGGACACCGGCGCCGCCTGCCTCTACGCGCCGGACCTGCACCCGTTCCTGCTGCACTACCTGACGCCCGGCGCCGACGACGCCTGCGCGGCCACCGGCAGCAGCGGCCGGTGGTGGGCCGCGAGCGGCGGCAGCGACGGCTACGAGCCGTGGACGATCGACCTCTCCGGCTACGCGGGCCGTACGGTCGAGGTCTCGCTCAGCGCGGTCAACGACCAGTCGGTCACGTTCGCGGGAGCCTTCGTGGACGACGTGGTCGTCTCGACCGGCGAGGGCAGCACGTCCTTCGAGGACGACGGCGACACCCTCGACGGCTGGGCGCCCGGCGGGCCGCCGGCCGGCAGCCCGGCCAACCCGAGCAACTGGATCTCGGGTACGGCCGCCGACGGGCCGCCGACGCTGGGCGACACCGCCGCCGGTTCGCTGGCCCGCGAGCCCGAGATCGTCGGCTTCCTCTCCGGCGTCTTCGGGCCGTACCCCTTCTCTGCCTCCGGCGGCATCGTCGACAGCACCAGCGCGTTCGGCTTCGCGCTGGAGAACCAGACCCGCCCGGTGTACGCGCAGGGCTTCTTCGGCACCCCGCAGGACGGCGACGCCGTGGTGGTGCACGAACTCGCGCACCAGTGGTACGGCGACAGCCTGGCCCTCGCGCGCTGGCAGGACATCTGGCTCAACGAGGGCTTCGCGACGTACGCGGAGTGGCTGTGGAGCGAGCGCGAAGGCCTCGGCACGGCACAGCAGAACTTCGACTTCCTCTACGGCATCTTCGCCGACGACCCCACGTTCTGGGCGCTGCCGGTCGGCGACCCCGGCCCGGAGCACCTGTTCGACACGCCGGTCTACGTGCGCGGCGGCATGACGCTGCACATGCTGCGCCGGACGGTTGGCGACCCCGCGTTCTTCCGGATCCTGCGGACCTGGGCCTCGGCCAACCGCGGCGGCAACGTCACCACCGGCGAGTTCGTCGACCTGGCCGAGCGGATCTCCGGCCGGTCGCTGGACAAGCTCTTCGAGACCTGGCTCTTCAGCCCGATCCGCCCGGAGGTGGCGATGGCGCCGGTGACCGCCGCGAAGGTCGCCGGGCCGACCCCGGTCGTCAAGCGCTGGCTGCGGCGCTGAACGGATGGCAAGTCCGGTCGTCGATGTCGTCATCGCCGTGGTGCTCACGCTCTGGCTGACCGCGCTGGTCGCCTCGGCGATCGTCGAATGGGTCGGCAACCTGACCCGCAAGCGCGCCAAGTACCTGCTGCGCGGGCTGCGCAACATGCTCGACGCCAAGGGCGAGCGGTCGGCGGCCACCAAGCCCGGGCCGCTCGCCGGCGCCGAGGTCGAGAAGGAGATGTACGACAAGGCGCTGGCGCCCACCGACGGCACGGTCGGCGACGGCGGGCTGACCGCGCTGGTGTTCAACCACCCGGTGCTACGCGCGATGATGCAGCCCCGGCCGACCGAGGCGGGCGAGCGGACCCGGGTGCCGCCGTACGTGCCGGCCGAGATGTTCTCCCGGGCGCTGCTCGACACCCTGGTCCCCCGCGACGGCGGGCCGCTGACGCTGGAGCGGGTCCGCACGGCCGTCGCCGGGCTGGACCCCGCCCTGCCGGCCCGGCAGGCGCTGCTCGGGCTCGCCGACCAGAGCGCGGCGAGCCTCGACGACTTCCGCGCCGGCGTCGAGCACTGGTACGACGCACAGATGGACCGGGTGTCCGGCTGGTACAAGCGCTGGGCGAAGCGCTGGCTGCTGGTCGTCGCCGCCGTGCTGTGCCTGGCCGCCAACATCGACGCGTACGCGATCGCGGGCACCCTCTACCGCGACCCGGCGCTGCGGGCGGCGGTGGTCGGCCAGGTGCAGCAGGGCTCGGTCTGCGCCGACGTGCCGGTCGCCGAGCGACCCTCCTGCGTACGCGATCTGGTCGGCGCGATCGACGGCACCGGGCGCGTCATCTGGTGGCCCGAGGGCTGCCCGGCCACCCCGTCGGCGTGCGTGGCCCAGCCGGGCGAGGAGCCCGGCGCCGACGACTGGCTGATCAAGCTGCTCGGCCTCGCGCTCACCGCCGCCGCGGCAGCGGTCGGCGCACCCTTCTGGTTCGACCTGCTCAACCGGCTCGTCAACCTACGCGCCACCGGCCCGCGCCCGGAACCGAAGCCCTGACACCCAGGTGTTGTGCCGGCTCTTGACCTTGAAGCTGATCAGGCCCGCGAGGAAGCCCACCAGGAGTGCGCTCGTCGCCGTTATCGCCACCACTGGGGTTCACCTCCGCGCACGAGGTGGTTCGTGGTCATCGCCATGTCCTGCCTTCCGTGATGAGCGAGGGCACACCTACCTGCGACGTACTGTCACGGTGGCCCCGACTGCCCGCTGGTTGCCGCGGTGCGGCGGGACCGCATGCCCGGTCTCGATTCAGGGGTGGCGGCCGGTGTGGCGCGGTGGTCGCCGTGGGCTTCGCTGCTGTTCACCAGGTGTTGAGGTCACAGCGTGGCGGTCCGGTGACGCGGAATGAAGGCGACAGGCGTCAGCCGCTGTCAGCCGACGCGGCAGGTGTCGGAGTACAACCCGGAAGGTCCACGGCTGCTGTGCGCCGGGTGGCCGAGGCGCTCGGGTTCAGCGAGCTGGGCTCGCAGCTGAGCATTCGGCTCACGCCCTAGGCTGGGCAGTTGTGGATGACCTTGAGCATGCCCGGCGGCTCATCGCCGAACTCGGCGAGAGCTTCTGCCTGACTTTCGTCAAGGACGCCGGGCCGGGCGAGGCGCTGGCGCGGATGGGCGGCTGCCCGGACACCCTGCGGGAGCGTGGGCCCGGCGAGCTGTCCGGCCCGGCGACCGCCGCCGCGGTCCCCCTCGGCGCCTGGACCGTGGTGATCGAGCCCGGTGGCGGCCTCGGCGCCGATCACGCGCTGCTGGAGACGGCCTCGCGCGGCTCCGCGGCGGTCTCGGTGCTGCGCGGCGAGCAGTCCACCGCGCACTTCGGTTACGCCGTCGACGGGACGACGGTCGCTGGCTTCGACCCCGGCTATCCGACCGAGGAGACGATCTGGGGCGCCGACCCGGGCATGCTGCGCCACCTGATGGACGCGCTGGGGCTGCGGCCGCCGTCCGACGACACCGAGACGACGTGGCAGGACGCCGAGGCCCGGGCGATCGTGCTGGCGCAGCGGATCACCGGCGTCCGGGTGCCGGAGGCGCCGCTGGGCGCCGCCCGGCTCTCGGCGCGGCTCGAGCCCTGGTTCGTCACCCCCGCCCGGCCCGGCGACCTGCTGCGCGCCGGGCGGCGCGCCCCGCACGCGGCGGACCTGGTCGCCGCCGCGGAGGCGGCCGCGCCCGGCGTCCAGCGGGCGGTCGCGGTGGCGGAGGTACGCCGGCAGGCGGCCGCGCTCGGCGTCGCGGACGCGCCCGGCCTGACCGAGGCGCTCGACGCCGCCGCGACCGGCGCCGGCACCGGCGTCGCCGCCGACTCGCCCCTGGGGCTGCGGGTCCGGGACTGGCTGGCGGCGCCCGGCGACGACGGGCTCGGCTGGTTCGTCATGAGCCTGCGGGGCGTGCTGGGCGCCGACCCGCGGGTGGCCGTGCTCGCCGCCCTGCGGCCGCTCGCCACGGGCCCGGCCGCCCTGGCCGACGACGCGGCCCGGGAGTCGGCCCTGCGCGACCTACGCGGTCAGGACCGCTGACCTCGCGGAGAGGTGCTCCGCGATCCGGCTCAGCGCGGTGATGGTCTCGCGGTCACGTGGCTCGTCGTCCTCGGTCGGCCAGGCGCTGGTCTTGACGATCACGACGTCGGCCACCGGGTCGACGAAGAGGTACTGGCCGTGCACCCCGAGGCCGGCGAAGGCACGGTGGTCGCCGGCGAGGGTCCACCACTGGCCGGCGTACCCGTAGTGGTCGTAGCCGCTGGGGCCCAGCGCGCCGACGGCCAGGTGCGGGACGTTGCGGACGGCGGTGCGGCGCACCCAGGACCGGGGCACGATCTGCTCGCCGGCGATCCGGCCCTCGTGCGACATGATCAGCCCGAGGCGGGCCACGTCGCGGGCGGTCGCGTTGAGCGAGCCGCCGCCGATCGCCGTCCGCGGCCGGGACCGGGAGAGCCAGTAGTACGCGTCGCGGTCGGCGCCGATGCGGCTCCACAGCCGCTCGGCGGCGTACCGGGCCAGGGTGCGGCCGGTGGCCGCCTCGAGCACCCAGCCGAGAAGCTGCGAGTCGAGGGTCGAGTAGTTGAAGCGCGCGCCCGGCAGTGCGGTGCGGCGTGCGCCGCGCAGCACGTCGAGGACGGTGCCGCGGCCCAGGCAGGCCGCCTCGAAGCGCTTGATGTCCGCGCCGGGCACGTCCCACTTCTCCAGGCCGCCGACGCCGCTGGACATGTCGAGCAGGTCGGCCAGGGTGGTGCCGTCGTAGGCCGTGCCGGCGAAGTCGGGCCGGTAGTCGGTGACCGGGTCGTCGAGGCCGCCGATGGCGCCCTCGGCCAGGGCGATGCCGATGAGCATCGAGGTGACCGACTTCGACAGCGAGAAGAGCTGAAACCGGGCGCGCGGCCCGGCGAAGGTACCCGGGTAGGTCTCGTGCACGAGCTCGCCGCGGTGCAGCACGACGAACGCCGTGGTGAACGTCCGGCGGTGCAGATCCGGCAGGGTGTACTCGCGGCCGTCGAACCGGTAGGTCAGCGCGAGGGGCCGTGACCGGCCCGCCAGTGGAAACCGGAACCCACCCCGCGACACCCGCTCGGTGGGCAGCAGCCGGTTCATGTGGGTGAAAGTCCACTCGTTGAACGGGCGGCGCATGATCAGGTCGCCCTGGCGCTCCCACCAGGACTTTCCCGTGGTCAGGGCGTCCCGGTAGAGATACTGGTCGGTCACGTCGGCCATGAAGGTCCCCGTCGTCCTCGTCGATCCGGTGCACGTCGTGTGCGTGGTGCGAGACGTCTCGGAAGAGTTCACGCAGCGCGGGCCCGGACGGTTCGACGGCGAGGGCGAAAAGATCGACCCAGATCGCTGAAGGCCCCACGGGACGCCTGTCCCGTGGGGCGCGAGCTCAGCGGGAGAGCGGCAGCACGACCCGGGAGACGCCCAGCCGCACGCCGACCTCGGTGCCGGCCGGGTACCTCAGGGTGTGGTCCCGGTCGGTGGAGATGAGCACCAGGCCGATCCGGTGACCGGCCGCGAAGACGTGGTCCTGCGTCTGGAGGTCCCAGGTGAACGTGTACGTCTTCCCGGCACGCACGGGCGTGCTGTGCGCGGCGGAGCGCCGGTTGCGCACGTCGAGCCAGCCGCGGGTGACGATCTCGGAGGAGGTCTGCGCGGTGACGTACTCCCGGCGGTTGAAGCAGCCCGGATCACCGGGGATGCCGGGGCCGACGCAGTCCTGCACCGACAGCGACCGCACCCCGGCGTAGCGGTCCGCGACGCCGTAGTCGACGAGCAGCGCGGTCAGGTAGGGCGACGCGCCGTCCAGGTCGGCGCGGACGGTCACCCGGGGCGTGCCGGACAGCCGGGTCTCGGCGGCGAGCGGCTCGGACAGGTACGCCAGCCGGTTCGGGTCGGCGCTCGTCTCGTCGTCGGCGAGCTCACCCGCGGTCTGCGCCGGGTCGTCGACGAAGGACTGCCGGACGCCGGCCGCGGACGGCCGCGGCGCCAGGCCGGACCCGCCCAGGAACATCGCGGTGGGCCGCGTGCCCGACGGCGGCCAGGTGCGGGAGGTACGCCACACGTTCGGCGCGACCTCGACGTCGGCCATCGGCTCGCGCATGACGCCAGTGTCGATCTTGTACAGCCACTGATCGAACCAGCGGTGCAGGGTGCTCAGCCACTCGGCGCGGCGTACGTTGAACGGGTCGTTGTGCCCGGCCTGGTGCAGCCAGATCTTGCGCGGCACGTGCCGGCGGGCCAGCGCGTCCCACCACTGCCCGGCCTGGATCGTCCGGACGTTGTCGTCGTGCAGGCCGTGCACCAGCAGCACGCTGGCGCGCACCTTGTCCACGTCGCGCAGGTAGTCGCGCTCGGCCCAGTAGCGGCTGTAGTCGCCGGTGACCCGGTCCTGTTCGCGCTCCAGGTCCGCCATCACGCCGGCGCAGACCTCCGGGTTCGCGCGGGTCAGCACCGCCTTGGCGAGCACGTCGGTGTCCTCGCCCTGGAAGCCACCGGGCGCCACCACCCCGCCGTTGGCCCGGTAGTAGTCGTACCAGCTCGAGATCGCGGCGATGGGCACGATCGTCTCCAGCCCGCGCACGCCGGTCGCGGCGACCGCGTTCGGCAGGGTGCCGTTGTAGGAGACGCCGATCATGCCGGTGCGCCCGGTCGACCAGTCGGCCCGCACCGGTGCGCCGGCGGCGTCGAAGCCCGGCGCGCGACCGTTGAACCAGTCCACGACGGCCTTCATGCCGAGGGTCTCGTTGCGCCCGCCCGAGGTCGGGCAGCCGTCGGAGCCGCCGCTGCCGAGGCTGTCGGCGAAGACCACCGCGTAGCCGCGCGGCACGAAGTAGTTGTCGAGGTAGCCGGCGAAGAAGATGGACTCGGCCGCGCGGTCGGCGCCGGGCTCGGCGGCGCGCCGGGCGGCGGCCGCGCCGCGGTCGATGTCGTCGTGGTTCGGTACGTCGTTGAGCCCGGCGTAGTAGGGGCTGGCCTGGAAGATCACCGGCACCTTGGCATCGGTGCGGGGCCGGATGATGCGGACGGCGACCCGGTCGGGCCTGCCGTCGGCGTCGCTGTCGACCCCGGTCTGCACCCAGACCTGCTCGCGGATGGCCTGCGCGTAGTCGTGGACCGGTTCGGTGCCGCTGGCGACCGGGGCGGCCTGCGCCACCGCGGCTGTCGCCAGGACCGTGAGGGCGGCGGTGGTGATGGCGGCGAGGGTGTGCGCCACACTTCGGACGGATCGCATCCGGCGACCCTATCGCCTGCCATCGATGTGCGGGACCGGCTACGCGACCTGGGTCTCGGGCAGGAACGCCGCGATGAGCGGACCGCGCGACCGGCGTGGACCCGACCGGCGGCGTCTCGGATAGTTGGCGGCGACCACGCTCCGCGCCCAGCGCATGCGCTGGGCGGCGGCCTCCGGGTTGTCGCCGTAGCCGTATGCCATCTGTGCGGCGCAGCCGCGCACTCCCCCGTGGACGCGGACGGCGTCCTGGATCGCGCGCTCGGCGTCGGCCGAGGTGGGCTCGGAGCCGGTGGGCAGGTCGCTGGTGAACAGGGCCTCCGCACGGGCGGCCATGATGATGTCGACGCTTCGCATCGTGCAACTCCTTGGCGGGTCGGGTTATACCTCGAGGATGAGACCGCCGCGCAAGGAAGTCCTCCGGTTTCCTCCCTGACCCGGACCCCGGTTCTGGGACCCGCGTCTCAGGGGTGCCGCCCCTACGTGGGACGAACGGCGCGCTCGGTGTCACCGACGATGGCATCGACCATCCGCGGCCAGGCGGCCCGTGGCAGATCGTGGCCCATTCCCGGGATAACGAGCAGCTCGGCGCGCTGACGGCGATGAGCTGTCAGTCGTCGCAGGCGATCTTGTTGCCGTCGCTGTCGAGTTTCTGACGGTCCTCGCCGACCACGCGGAGCCGCTCGAAGCCGTGCCCGGCGAGCCACGCGCACCGGTCCGTCGTGCCGTCCGGGAACGTCCACGGCACGCACTGGGTGATCGTGCCGTAGTTGTGGTCGCAACCGTCGACGTTGGCCGGCACGTGGTGGGTGGCCGTCGGCGAGGGCAGCGGCCGCTGTGGGCGTACCCCCGGCTGTTGCGCGAAGGTCTGCACGAACGGCCCGGCGGTGGCCGAGGTGGCCGGTGAGCGCGGCGCCGGTGTCGTCGGAGACGGCGGCGGCGCCGCGGCGGCGCCGGACGTCGTCGCCGGCGCCGGCGCCGCCGGGGTCGCGGACAGCGGCCAGGTGGTGTCGGTCGGCCGGGGCGCGGCCGCGCCCGCCGGGTGGGCGTCCTGCCCGCCCGGCGCCGCGAGGAGCCAGACCGCGGCGGCCAGGACGCCGGCCGCGCCCAGGACCGCGGCGGCGTGGCGTTTCGGAGTCACTTGACCTGGACCCACTGCGCGACCGACGGCACGCCGTTGGTGCCGACCACGAAGAGCATGTACCAGCCGGGCGGCGCCAGGTTCGGGTTGCTCGTCAGGTTCAGCCCGATGGTGTTGCCGTTGACGGTCATCGGCAGGTCGATGTAGCGCTGGTTCGGATCGCTGGAGTGGGTGACGGCCTCCGGGCGGATCAGGGACGCCTTGAGGATCGGGCCGTCCACGGTGATCTGCTTGCTGGTCCCGTACGCCCACTGCTGCCCGGCCACGCTCAGGATCTGCGGGCGGCCGCCCTTGAACAGGTACGGCGGCGAGTAGACCGAGATCCGCATCTCGAACGTGCCGTTGCCGGGGTTGTCGCCGACGGCCATCACCCGCCCGTCGGGCAGCAGGAACGCCGACGAGTGGTAGGTGCGCGGCACCGGGTCGGTCGCCATCCCCGGGGTGAACGTGTCCGTCGCCGGGTCGAACATCGACGCCTCGTACACCGGGTCGGCCCGGTTGTGCAGGCCGCCGCCGGTCTCGAAGACCTTGCCGTCGGGCAGCAGCACCGCGGAGACGTACATCTTGCCCTGCGCGGCCGTCTGCGGCACGCCGCCGGTCAGCGTGCCGGTCGGCAGCTGCGGGCCGGGCCGGTAGACCGGGGTGGCCTGCTTGAGGTCGATCAGGTCGGTGAGCCGGTTGGCGTCCGGGTTGGTGTCGATGTTGCCGCCGCCGAGGGTCAGCACCCGCTGGTCCTGCGCCGGCGGCAGCAGCACGCTCATCGACTGGTCGCGCTCGTCCTTGGCGCGCAGGCCGGTCACGGGGGTGATGGTGTTCGCGCCGTAGTCGTAGATGGACGCGCCGGTTCCGGGCAGGCCGTTGCCGAAGACGTGGCTGCCCGTGTAGAAGAGCCGGCCGTCCTGCATGAGGATCATCGACGGGTACAGGCCCCAGAAGCTCCAGGTCTGGTTGGCCTCGCCGAGCGGGAGCCAGCGCTGGTCGGAGCTGTCGAAGTACTGCGTCGCGACGGTGCCGGACGAGTCCTCGCCGAGGCCGCCGAGGGAGACGACGTCGCCGTTGCCCAGCACCGTCGCCGAGGGATACCAGGAGCCGCCCGACATGTCGTTGACCCTGGTGTACGCCATGGTGTCCGGGTCGAAGACGAACGAGTCGCGCAGCCCCTTGTAGCCGTGGCTGCCGTCGACCGCCGGATAGTCCTTGTTGCCGCCCATGATGAGCACCCGCCCGTCGGCGAGCTGGACGTGGCCGGAGCAGAACAGGTCCGCCGGGGTCGGCACGGCGGTGAAGGTGCCCGTCCGGGGCCGGTAGACGGCGGTGGTGAAGCTGCCGGCGGCGAACGCGGCCGGGTCGTTGCCGGAGCCGGCGACGAGCAGCACGTCGCCGTTCTTGAGCACCACGGCGTGGATGCCGCGGACCGGCGACTCGAACGGCATGACCTGCCAGGCGCCGGCGGTACAGGCCGGGCCGGCGCTGCACGAGGTGCCGGGCGCGGGCTGCGTCGCGTCGACCATCGAGTAGTCGTCGGTCTCCAGCGTGCCGGCGCCGTAGATGGTGACGCCCCAGACGATCTGGTCGGTGCCGGCGGGCACCGGCGGCGTGCGGACCGTCCGCGGGGTCCACGTGGTCGTGACGGCCAGCGTCGCGAGGTCGGTCCAGTAGACCCAGCCCTGCGCCACGTCGTGCCGGAACATCGTCATGACCGTGTTCGCGGTGGTGGTCTTGTACCAGGCCGTGAGGTCGTACTGGTGGCCCGGCGTCACGTTCGGCGCGCAGGACGGGTTCTCCAGCATCAGGGCCTTGCGGTCGCCGCTGCTGATCGCGCCGACGGTGACCTGCATGGCGTTGGTGCCGCCGTGCGGCGCCGCGTGGGTCACCTCGAAGGTGTGCGTGCTGTCGCCCCAGCCGGACCGCTCCCAGCAGACCGGGAAGCCGTCGGCGGCGAGCACCTCGAGGCCGGGGTTGCTGAGCAGGTTGGCGCCCGCGAAGGAGCGGCCCGGCACGGCCAGCACGAGCAGCAGGGTCAGGACGACGACCTGGGCCGTCCGGATCCGGTCGCGCCGGCTGAAGAGCGGCAGGGCCGGGCGGTTCACGCGGTCTCCACGGCGGCGGTCTTGGGCCGGGCCCGGTAGATGACCTTGTCGAGGACGAGGAAGCGCAGCACGAAGGAGGTCAGCAGCGTGATCAGATTGGCGGCCAGCACGCCGACGTGCGCGCCGCCGACGAGCAGGGCCAGCATCGGGATCCGCAGCAGCAGGTCCACGTTGCCCATCACGAAGAAGCGGCCCATCCGGCCGCCGAGGCTGCGGTGCCGGCGGTTGCGGTACAGCAGGGTGTCGGTCAGGGCGAAGTTCCACCCGACCGCGACCAGGTTCGCCACCACCGCGGCCGGCAGGTAGTGCACGCCGACCTGGGTGAGGAACCACAGCGCGAGCTGGTTGGGCAGCAGGCCGGAGACGCCGATGAGGGCGAAGGCCAGCATCCGGGTGCGTTCCGCGCCGAAGCGCAGGATCGCGAGGTGCTTGAGGAACCGGACGCCCTCGGCGAACGTCGACTTGGACTCGCCGGCGTGGCGCCGCTGGAACGTGTACGGCACCTCGACGATGCGGCCGGGCCGGTTGCGCACGACGAGTTCGAGCAGCACCTTGTAGCCCAGCGGGCGAAGCTGCTCGACCTCGAGGGAGCTGGTGCGCACGGCGAAGAGCCCGCTCATCGGGTCGCTCACCCGCGACAGCGAGTTGCGGAAGATCAGCTTGGTCGCGAAGGTCGAGCCGCCGGAGACGAACCTGCGGTAGCCGCCGTCGAGTCCGTCGCTGCCGCCGCCGCCCGCGTACCGGGTGCCGACGACCAGGTCCGCGCCGTCGCGCAGGCCGGCCGCGATCAGGTCCGGCACTATCTCCGGCGGGTGCTGGAGGTCGGCGTCCAGCACCACGATCCAGGCGCCCCGCGCCAGCCGCATGCCCTCGACGACCGCGCCGCCGAGCCCGCCGGCGCCGCGCTCGCGGTGGTGCACCGTGATCGGGATCGGGCAGGTCCGCGCCGCGCGGCGGATCACGTCCGGGGTGTCGTCGGTGCTGTCGTCGACGAAGACGATCTCCGAGTCGCTCGCCGGCAGCGCCGCCACCAGCCGCCGCAGCAGCGTCTCGATGTTGTCGCGCTCGTTGAAGGTCGGGATGACGATGGTCTGCCGCAGCGCCGTCGCCACCTGCAGTTCGCCGATCACGCCGGTCAGGGTGGCCCGGAAGTCGCTTACCGGGCGGTCGTCGGCGGTGAGGGTCACGGCTTCTCCTTGTCGATCCGGCGGATCTCGATACGGCCGTCCTGCGGGCCGAACGAGGCGATCGCCGTGGAATTCGTCAGCAGCTTGGTCACCATCGGCAGGGAACCGGGGTCCTGGCGCAACGCCGGCGTGGAGACGATGTAGTCGACGTCGCGCCAGCCGGCGGGCAGCCGGGCGGCGACCTCCGTGTCGAGGTCCAGCTTGTAGAACCAGATCACGTTCTCCCGCCGGTATCCGGCGTTGACGGCGTCCAGCCAGAGCACGTCGTCGAGGACCACCGTGGTGCCCGGGCGGTCCGGCACCTGGGTGCGCAGATAGTTCGCCGCCGCCACGTACTGCGCGTTGTCGTTCGTGGTCAGCGCCCGGCGGTCGCCGACGTACCAGCGGGGCAGCACCAGGGTGAGCGCCGCCGCTGCGGCCAGAGCGAGGATCGACCAGCGCCACCAGGACCGGCCCGGCCGCAGCCGGATCGTGCCCTCCTCGACGACGCCCGCGATGACGATGGCGAAGAACGGCAGGATCTGCACGACGTACATGGCGGGCAGGTAGCCGCCGGGCCGCAGCGCGACGAGCGCGAGGATCGTCGCGGCGACCGCGGGTGCCCGCAGCCGGCGCACGGCGAGCGCGAGCGCGGTGGCGACCAGGCCGGCCGCCAGGATCACCGTGTCGTAGTAGAGCCACGCGGCGATCAGCGAGCGCGAGCCTGAGCCCTCGTCGAGGACGGTGCCGGAGCCGGAGCGCGACATCAGCTGGAACTGCCAGGCCCCGATGAGCGACACGTGGCCGGGGCCGGGGAACAGCTCGCCGCGCAGCAGCGCGTACAGCGGGTAGAAGGCGCCGACCAGCACGATGCCGCTGACGTAGCCGCCGAACGCCCACGGCCGGGTGGCGGTCCGCGCGGCGTTCTGCCACATCGCCACCAGCACCGCCGGCACGGTGATGAGCATCGTCTCCTTGGACAGCACCGAGACGGCGGTCGCGGCGCCGGCGGCGGCGTAGTGCCACAGGTGCTTGCGCGGCGAGAGCGCGAGCGCCAGGGCGCCGAGCATCCACGCCACCGCGAAGCTGTCCAGGTAGATCTGCCGGTTCATGGTGACCGCCAGCGGCGACAGGCCGAACGTCAGCAGCGCCAGGGCCGCGGCCCACCGGGAGAAGTTCAGCCGCCGGCCGATCAGGTAGACAAGCAGCAGGCTGACCGCGACGACCGGCAGCATCGCGAGGCGGCCACCGGCGACGGCGAGCAGGTCGGGCGCGAGCGCGGCCGGCAGCCACGCGAGACCGGCGAGCTGGATCCAGGCGAGCGGCGGGTGGTCGTACCAATAGGTGTAGTGGGCCAGGCCGTGACCGTGCCCCACCGCCCAGGCCTGTGCGAGGTAGGTGCCCTCGTCGTCGGTCGCGGTCGGGAAGCCGGTGATGTTCCAGGCCAGGACGAAGAGCACCAGGGCGGTCAGGCCGCCCGCGAGATACAGGTCCGTCCGCGACCCGCTCCGGCGCACGGTTTCCGGTACGGCGGGAGCCGTGACGACCTCGATCGGAGCATCTACGAGAAGGCTCATGCCGCGACACCGCTCTCCACCAGGTGCGCACCGGTGTGCGCGGTCAGTTCCCAGTCGCGCCGCCCGGTGTATTCGCGCCAGACCGCGCGCAGCGCCGCCGCGGCGAGCACCAGCGCGTACGGGAAGAAGCCGACGATCAGGCGGGTGTAGTGGTGCCAGCGGATGCGCATGCCGTACTGCTTGCCGAAGTCGCGCAGCCCGACCGTCTGGAAGACCAGGTTGGCCGCCATCGGGATGACCGGAATGAAGGTGATCAGGGCGACGAACACCGGGAGCTCGGCCCAGACGGCGATGGCGATGCCGATCGGGATCACGACGCCGGAGAAGGCCTGCAGGAACGGCTGGGTCAGGGTGTAGCGGGCGAGCATGCGCTGGCCGAAGCCCGGCAGCCGGCGCCACTCACCCTTGCGGTACACCTGGAGGAAGCCCTGGTTCCACCGGGTGCGCTGCTTGAGCAGCGACCTGAGCGTGCCGGGCGTCTCCTCCCGGGTCACGATCGCCGAGTCGTACGCGACGACCACCTTGGCACCCCGGCTGGACAACCGCACGCCCAGATCGCAGTCCTCGGCGAGGCAGGTGCCGTCCCAGCCGTTCGCGGCGCGCAGCACGTCGGTGCGGACGAAGACCGTGTTGCCGCCGAGCGGGATGAAGCCCTTCTCGGCGTGCAGGTGCAGCCTGCTGCGGAACCAGAAGAAGTACTCCAGGCAGTTGTGCAGGCTGTACCAGCTGGAGTGGAAGTTGATGAGCTGCACGCCGCCCTGCACCACGTCGGCGCCGGTGGACCGGAAGGCGTGGTCGACGTGCTCCAGCAGCGCCGGGTCCACCTGGTCCTCGGCGTCGAAGACACCGACCACGTCGCCGCGGCAGTACGGCAGCGCGGCGTTGAGCGCACGCGGCTTGTTCTTGTGTTCGCTGGTGTCGGTCACCACCAGGATGCGGCCGGGCGCGGTGGCCGCCACCCGGTGCGCCACCTCGGCGGTCTCCGGGTCGTCGTGACCCACGATGACGATGATCTCGAAGCCCTCGTGCGACGACTCGAGCAGGCGCTCGACGGTGCGCTCCAGCACCGCCTGCTCGTGCCGGGCGGGCACCAGCAGGGAGAACGTCAGCCGGTGCGCGCCGTCGGGCGGCGCGAAGCGGGTCGAGGCCAGCGTCTCCGGCGTGCGCCAGGCGTGCATCGTCCACCAGAGGGTGACCGCGGCGAACACCGCGAGCACCAGCGAAACCAGAATCATGACGGCGGCAGCCAATCCCCGTTGCCTTTCCGAATGCGGTGGGCCCCTCCACACCGGCGGGCAAACAATAGCCCGAAACACAGTGGACCCATCAACCCGGCACGCAGATTTTTACACCGACTCGGATCCGTTCTCGGAAATGGATACCGCCGGTAACACGCCCTTAATTTATGGCCCGGCAATCGGGCGATCACCGCACCAATGTCGAACACAGTTCTGACATCGCGGGATTCGCTGGGTTATGGCCGGTTCAAGCCGTTGCCGCGGCCCGGCCCAACGTCCGGTGATCCTCGCAAACCGAAGGTACTACTGGCATCCGCCGAACGGACGACCGAAAAATGAGACGCGGGGCACACTGGGTGCGATACCTCCGCCGCGGACCTGTGAACGACTTCGGGGACCCGAAGCGATCATGCAATTACAGAATGTGCGGCGGGTACCCACAAATGCCACGGAATGTGCGCCGGCGGATGCCGCCGGGCTTATTGATTTCATTGGTCGGAGACACGCCATTCACAATGCCGTGCCGCCGTTGTCTATCGGGCGACCGCGCGTTCGGTGTTACCGACGATGGCGTCGACTATCCGCGGCCAGGCGGCCCGCGGCAGGTCGTGGCCCATTCCCGGTATGACGAGCAGCTCGGCGCCCGGCACGGCCTGCGCCGTCGCCCGGCCGCCGCTGACCGCGATGAGCGGGTCGTCCTCGCCGTGGATGACGACGGTCGGCGCGGTGACGCCGCGCAGGGCCGCCGTGCGGTCGGGCGAGGCGAGCGCCGCGGCGTACTGGCGGATGGTGCCGAGCGGGTTGTAGGCGCGGTCGTACTTCGCGGTCGCGCGCAGCAGCAGCTCCTCCTCGGTGGCCGGGAAGCCGGGCGAGCCGATGACGCGCGACGAGGCGATCGAGTTCGCGATGGCCGCCTCCCGGCTCGGCGCCGGCGGCATGCCCAGCAGGGCCGCGGCCTCCGGCGTCGGGCGGCCGACCGAGTGGTCGCCGGTCGTCGACATGATCGAGCAGAGGCTGGCCACCCGGTCCGGGTGGTCGATGGTGAGCTGCTGGGCGATCATGCCGCCCAGCGACAGGCCGGTCACGTGCGCCCGCTCGACGCCGAGGGCGTCCAGCAGGCCCGCGGCGTCGGCGGCGAGGTCGGCGAGCAGGTACGGCACCGTCGTGCGGTCACCGCCGAGGATCCCCCGCACGTCGGGCACGCCCAGCTGCGGCAGGGCGCTCGACAGGCCCGCGTCGCGGTTGTCGAAGCGGATCACCCGCAGGCCGCGCGCCGCGAGCAGCTCGCAGAAGTCCTGCGGCCAGTCGATCAGCTGGGCGCCCAGGCCCATGATCAGCAGCAACGCGGGCGCGTCGTGCTCGCCGAGCGTCTCGTAGCGCAGCTGGATGCCGTTTGACCGCACGTCGGGCACGGGAGGGTCCTCTCATCGCCGGCTGCCGGGCGGGTGTCCCGGACGTCCGATGATGACCCGGAGCGGGCCGTCCCGGCCAGACCTAGACGGCGACGGTGGTCGGGCTGGCGAGGAAGTCCGGCTCGGCCACCGGCCTGCCGAAGTGGTAGCCCTGCGCGAGCCGGTAACCGAGGCGGTGCAGCTCGGTGGCCTGCTCGGCGGTCTCCACGCCCTCGGCGACCGCCGTGAGGCCCAGGCCGTGCGAGACCTGGATCAGCGCGGTGGCGATGACCGCCTCCCGGCCGGCCAGGGTGATGTCGTCCACGAAGGACTTGTCGACCTTGAGCACGTCGACGGGCACCGTCTGCAGCAGGCCCAGCGAGGAGTGCCCGGTGCCGAAGTCGTCGAGGGCGATCCGGACGCCGAGCTCCCGCAGGTCCTTGACCGCCTGCACGGCCCGGCCGCCGCCGAAGACGGCGGTCTCGGTGATCTCCAGGGTCAGGCGCTGCGGCTCCAGCCCGGTCCGGGCCAGCACTGCGGCGACGAGCTCGGGAAAGCCCGGCTCGGCGAGCTGGCGGGCGGAGACGTTCACGCCCATCCGCTCGGGCGCGCGGTCGCCGAGGGTGGCGCGCCAGACGACGGCCTGCGCGCACGCGGTCCGCAGCACCCAGGCGCCCAGCTCGACGATGAGCCCGTTCTGCTCCGCGACCGGGATGAAGTCGGCGGGGCTGACGAAGCCGCGCTCCGGGTGCTCCCAGCGGATCAGCGCCTCGACCGAGACCCGGCGGCCGTCAGGCAGCGAGACGATCGGCTGGTAGACGAGCCGGAACTGGCCGGTGTCCAGAGCGATCCGCATGGCGGCGCCGAGCCGGGCCGCCTCGCCCGCCTCGTCGTCGAGCTCCGGTGCGTAGCGGCGCCGGCTGTCGCCGCCGGCCTTGGCCGCGTACATCGCGACGTCCGCGCGGCGCAGCAGTTCGACCGCGTCGCGCGTACCGTCGGCGCCCGCGACGCCGACGCTCGCGCCGACCAGCAGCTCGTGGCCGCCGGCCTGGAACGGCACGCCCAGCGCGGCGCAGATCCGGGCGACCATCGCGTCGCCCTCGGCCTGCGTCGCGTCGGGTACCAGGATCGCGAACTCGTCGCCGCCCATCCGGGCGGCCAGGTCGCCCTGCCGCAGGCCGGCCGAGAGGCGCGCGGCGACGGCGGACAGCAGCCGGTCCCCGACCGTGTGGCCGTACCGGTCGTTGACCGCCTTGAACCCGGTCAGGTCGAGCATCGCCACCTGCGGTGAGCCGGTTTCGAGGGCCTCGCGGACCCGCTGCTCGAACCGGCGGCGGTTGGCCAGCCCGGTGAGCTCGTCGTGCATCGCCAGGATCTCGAGCCGGCCGGCCTGCGCCTGCACCTGCGAGACGAAGCCGTCCATCCGCACGAGCACGAGCACGAAGAGCACGACCGCGCCGATACCGATCGCCAGCCAGCTCACCGGCCGGCCCGGCCGGGTGCCTTGCAGGAAGAGCATCGCCGGTACGACGAGCGTCGAGCAGGTCAGCACGGCCAGCCGCACCCTGCCGAACCGTTCCGTTCCCGGCTCGCGGCGCTCCACCCGCACCGAGGGGTGCAGGGCCGCGCCGGCCCAGAAGACGTAGGCGAACAGGAAGCCGGTGTACACGTAGTCGCCGGCGACGACCCGGACGTCGGGCAGCAGCGTGTTGATGACGTTGGCGGCCAGCGTCAGGACGCTGCCGGCGATCAGCAGCCAGTCGCTGGGCGTAGGCCGGCCGGACCGGGTCACCAGGCGGGCCACCACCGCGATCAGCAGCACGCTGGCGGTCGGGTAGCCGACCGTGGCCAGCCGGGTGAGCAGCGGCGTCGCCGGGTCGCCGAGGATCGGGCCGATGACGAAGATCCAGTAGACCAGCCCGAGCCCGGCCGCGATGATCGCCGTGTCCACCAGCCCGGACAGCTCCCGCCGGCGCCGGCCCCGGGCCAGGGCGTACAGGGCGGCGATCAGGAACGGGAAGCCGGCCAGGTAGAAGGCGTCCGACCAGGCCGGGAACGGGTGTTCGCCGAGGATCCGGCCCTGGATCACGTAGGTGACGTCGCCCAGCACGGTGAGGACCTGGCTCGCGACGAAGACGTACCAGGGCCGGGGGTCGGCAAGCCGGTTGCGGCGCACCCCCACGACCATGACCAGCACCGATGCCAGGCCGATCAGGCAGGAGAGGACCGCCTTGGCGCCGGCCGAGGCCAGCAAGGGGTAGCCGAGGCACGCCAGCGTGCCCAGCCCCATCCAGATCGACCACGCACGGCCGACACGCACCTGCTGCACGTTCCCGCCTATCGGCCCGGCCGGGCCGGACCTGAGATTCGCCGCGGTGCGGCGGCCTCAGCGCAGCGGGGCCGTGGATTCGCGGGTGACCAGGCGGCCCGGCACGGTCTCGACGCCGGAGCCGGGGTTGCCCTCCATCGCCGCGGACAGCCGCTGCGCGGCGATCCGGCCGAGCTGCTCCAGGTTCAGATCGATGGTGGTCAGCGGCGGCCGGGCGTTGGCGGCGAGGACCTTCCAGTTGTCGAAGCCGATCACCGCGACCCGCGACGGGACGTCGATGCGCTCCTCGTGCAGCACGTCAAGGACGCCGCGGGCGATCTCGTCGGAGCCGGCGAAGATCGCGTCGACGTCGGTGCAGCGCTCCAGCAGCATGCGGGTGGCGCCGCGGCCCCACGCCTCGGACCACATGCCGAACCAGACCTCGCCGCCGGCCGGCTCGAGGCCCTCCTCGGCGAGCCGCTCCAGCGCGCCGCGCGCGCGGTCCTGCGCGGCGCCGTAGTCCGGGTCGCCGGTGATGTGCGCGATCCGGCGGCGGCCGCACCGCAGCAGATGATCCACCGCCATCCGGCCGCCACCGACGTTGTCGGTGACCAGCGACAGGTCCCTCGGGTCGTCCGAGGGCGCGTACGCGTAGACGACCGGAACCGGCAGTTCCCGCCCCAGTGACGTCCGGGTGTCGGGCCGGGCGCCGACGACGATGAGCCCGTCGACGCGGCGGCTCAGCAGCGCGCGCAGATGGTGCTTCTCGCGAATCGCGTCGTCGCGGGCGTCGCAGAGGAAGACCGAGGTCTGGTCCGAGCCGAACGCGTCCTCGGCGCCCATCAGGATCGGGATGGAGAAGCGGCCCTCAAGGTCGGAGGTGAGCAGGCCGACCGTTCCGGTGCGCTGCGTGATCAGGCTCTGCGCGATGGTGTTCGGCGAGAAGGACAGCTGCTCGGCCGCCTGGATGACGCGCGCCCTGGTCTCGGCGCGCACCTGCGGCTGGCCGTTGAGCGCCTTGGACGCGGTGGCGACCGAGACGCCGGCGAAGCGCGCGACGTCACGCAGGGTGACATTGCGGTTGGCGGGCGCCGGCTCACCGGCTGTCGAACCTCTTGACAAGAAAATCTCCACAGCATTACGTTTCTGAAAACGTTTTCGGTGCTTCGCGCCGAACCCCTCACCTACTCATCCGGCCGTCTTCACATGCTCATCGCGGGGGCTCGGCGGATATCAGCCTAACCCACGCGGCGGCCACTCCCGAAACCTACGTCCGAAACAACACATACCGTCCGGGCACGCTCGTTTCCGTCCGTACCCCCGCGGTTCGAGGAGGAGCACAGTGAGAACACGGATATCCCGGGGCGCCCGCAGAGCGGTCGCCGCGATCGCGGCACTGGGGCTCGTGGCCGCGATGGCGGCGTGCGGGTCCGACGACGAGACGCCGTCCGGGTCGGGCGCCGTCACCGCCGAGGGCGTCGACGACGGCGCCGAGCTGGCCCTGTGGACCCGGGCGCCGCTGGAGTTGCAGGCCAAGGCGCTCGTCGACGCGTACAACAAGTCGCACAAGAACCAGGTGAAACTGACGATCGTCCCCAACGACGACTACGTCGCGAAGGTCGGCGCGGCGGCCGGCAGCGGCGACCTGCCCGACCTGTTCGCCGCGGACATCGTCTACGTGCCCAACTGGACCAAGGCCGGGCTGTTCAGCGACATCACCGAGCACATCGGCAAGCTGCCGTACGCCGACAAGCTCAACCAGGGGCACATCTCGGCGGGCACCCGCGACGGCGCCAAGTACGTGCTGCCGTTCGTCCTCGACCTCTCGGTGATCTTCTACAACAAGGACCTCTACCGCGAGGCCGGCCTCGACCCGGAGAAGGGCCCGACCACGCTCGAGGAGTTCAAGCAGCAGGCGCTCGCCGTGCAGAAGCTGAACAAGCCCGGCACCTACGGCACCTACTTCGGCGGCAACTGCGGCGGCTGCAACGTCTTCACCTGGTTCCCGATGGTCTGGGCCAGCGGCGAGGAGGTCATGAACCCCGAGGGCACCAAGTCCCTGCTCGACGGCCCCGCCGCGCAGAAGGTGTACGCCACCTGGCGTGAGCTGAACGCCGCCGGCGCCATCGCGCCCGGCGCCAAGGACGAGACCGGCGCCACCTGGGTCGCCGCGTTCCAGGAGGGCAAGGTCGGCGTGATGCCGTACCCGGCGACGCTGCTGGCCACCGCCGCCAAGACGGTGGACGTGGGCCTCGTGCCCATCCCCGGCGTCAGCGGGGGCGCCTCGACCTTCGTCGGCGGCGACGGCATCGGCATCTCCAAGGACTCCAAGAAGAACGCGCAGGCGTGGAACTTCCTCTCCTGGCTCACCTCCGAGGCGGCGCAGGTCGACGTGCTCGCGGCGGGCAACAGCACGGTGTCGCGTACCGATCTGGCCGACAACAAGTACTCGGCGAAGGACCCGCGAGTGGCCACGGTCAACAAGGTCGCGGCGTCGCCGCAGAGCAAGACGCCCGTGGCGCTCAACTTCCAGCAGGCGTTCAACGCACCCACCAGCCCCTGGGTCTCGCTGCTGCGCAACCAGGTGTACGGCGATCAGCAGAAGCTCGCCGACGACAACGCCGCCGTCACCGGCGTGCTCGGCCAGTAGCGGCGCGACGCGGCGCCGGGGCCCGACCGGTCCCGGCGCCGCGAGCCGGCCGCCACCCGCGTACTGGAGGAGCACCGCGACCATGTCACCCACACCGACCCTCGCCGCGCCGCCGGGCGATGTCGCCCGCGAGGGCGGGCGGCGGCCCCGCCGGCCGCTGAGGCGCTCGCCCGCGCTGACCGGCTGGGCGTACGCCGCGCCGACGGCGATCTTCGTCCTGATCTTCTTCGTGGTGCCGTTCCTGCTGGTCGGCCGGATGTCGGTCTCCGACTGGGGGCTGTTCGCCGGTAACCGGGGCTGGAACGCCCCGGAGAACTTCACCTCGGCCATGGACGACCGGATGTTCTGGCCCGCGGTGTGGTTCACGCTCAAGTACACCGTGGTCACCACCGTCATCCTGCTCGGGCTCTCGCTCGGGCTCGCCCTGATCGTCCAGGAGTCGACCCGCTGGAACGGCCTGCTGCGCACCGCCTTCCTGGTGCCCGGCGCGCTGGGGCTGGCCTCGGCCTCGCTGCTGTTCTACGCGCTGTACTCGCCGCAGGCGAGCCCGCTCGGCTTCCTCGGGATCGACTCGTTCCTCGGCACGCCCTCGGCCGCGCTCTGGTCGACGGTCGCGCTGATCGTGTGGCGATTCGCCGGGTTCTACATGCTGCTGGTCCTCGTCGGGCTCCAGGGCATCTCCGGCGACGTGTACGAGGCGGCCCGGCTCGACGGCGCCGGCCGGTGGCAGGTCTTCCGGTACGTCACCCTGCCGCTGCTGCGCCCGTCGCTCGCGCTGTGCACCATCCTCTGCGTCACCGGATCGATGCTCGCCTTCGACCAGTTCTACATCCTGACCAAGGGCGGCCCCGACAACAGCACCGTCACCATCGTGCAGCTGGTCTACAACATGGCCTTCGGCGGCCAGAACGACCTCGGGCGCGCCGCCGCGCTGTCCATCCTGGTGCTCGTCGCGCTGCTTGTCGTCAACGCCCTCCAGTTCCGCAACCTGCGCGGCCGGGAGGGCTGAGGAGTGTCCCGCAACCTGCTGCTGCGTACACCGCAACACGTGCTCACCGGCGCGCTGGCCATCGTCTTCCTCTTCCCGCTCGCGTGGGCGTCTGTGGCCTCGGTCAGCCCGCAGGCCGGCACCGCGCAGACCGACGGGTGGGGCCTTGGCAACTACCAGACCCTCGCCGACTACCAGGCCGGCATCGGCCAGTACCTGTTCAACTCCACGCTCGTGTCGACGCTGACCGTGCTGTTCACCCTCACGGTGTCGGTGCTCGGCGGGTACGCGTTCGCGATGTTCAGGTTCCCCGGCCGCAACGTCCTGTTCCTGCTGACCCTCGCCATCCTGATGGTCCCCTACGCCACCCTGCTCATCCCGCTCTACGTGCTGCTCAACGAGCTCGGGCTGCAGAACTCGCTGATCGGGCTGGCGCTCGTGCTAGCCATGTTCCAGCTGCCGTTCGGGACCCTGATGATGCGCGTCTCCTTCGAGGCGGTACCCACCGAGCTGCGCGAGGCCGCGCTCATCGACGGCTGCGGCTCGGTACGGGCGCTGCGGCTCGTCCTGCTCCCGGCCGTCAAGCCCGGGCTGATCACGGTGGGCCTGTTCGCGTTCCTCGCCGCCTGGAACGACTTCATCACCCCGCTGGTGCTGATCAGCGACTCCGACAAGGTTCCGCTTCCGCTCGCCGTCGCCAACCTGCGCGGGCAGGTCATGGGCATCGTCGACTACGGCGCGACGGAGGCCGGCGTGGTCGTGCTGGCGCTGCCCTGCGTGCTGCTCTTCCTCGCCCTCCAGCGGCACTACGTCCGCGGGTTCATGTCCGGCGCTCTCAAAGGGTGATCCACAAGTGACGATCGACGAAATTCAGCCCATCGCCACCGGCGGCTGGACTCAGCGTGGTGGCACACCCACCGCGCCGAGCCGTGGCCTGCTGCGCCCGCTCGGCCTGCGGGAGGTCACCCTGCGCACCGGCTTCTGGCAGCGCCGGCAGGACGTCAACCGCTCCGCCTCGCTGGCGCACATCGAGCACTGGCTGGAACGCGCCGGCTGGCTCGGCAACTTCGACGCCGCCGGCGACGGCCGCCTGCCCGGCGCCCGGCGCGGCCGCGAGTTCGCCGACACCGAGGTCTACAAGCTGCTGGAGGCGATGGCCTGGGAGCTCGGCCGCGCCGGCGACCTCGAGCTCGACGCCCGCTACCGGGCGATCGTGCGCCGGGTCGCCGCCGCGCAGGAGCCCGACGGCTACCTGAACACCAACTTCGGCCGGCCCGGCCAGCGGCCCCGCTACAGCGACCTGGAGTGGGGCCACGAGCTCTACTCCTTCGGCCACCTCATCCAGGCGGGCGTGGCCCGGGCCCGGACGTTCGGCGCCGACGAGCTCGTCGACGTGGCGGTGCGCGCCGCCGACCACGTCTGCGACGTCTTCGGCCCGGACGGCATCGCGAGCGTCTGCGGGCACCCGGAGATCGAGCCGGCCCTGGTGGAGCTCTACCGGGTGACGGGCGAGCGCCGCTACCTGGAGCAGGCCGAGCTCTTCATCGACCGGCGCGGCCGCCGGGTCCTCGCCGACATAGAGTTCGGCCGCTCCTACTTCCAGGACGACGTGCCCGTACGCGCGGCGGAGGTGCTACGGGGGCACGCGGTCCGGGCCACCTACCTGGCGGCGGGAGCGGTCGACGTCGCCGTGGAGACCGGCGACACGGAGCTGCTGGACGCCGTCGCCCGGCAGTGGCGGGCCACGGTGGCGCGCCGCACCTACATCACCGGCGGGATCGGGTCCCGGCACCAGGACGAGGCGTTCGGCGACGACTTCGTGCTGCCGCCCGATCGCGCGTACTCCGAGACCTGCGCGAGCGTCGGCTCGGTGATGCTGTCCTGGCGGCTGCTGCTGGCGCAGGGCGACGCACGCTACGCCGACCTCATCGAACGCATCCTGTTCAACGTCGTCGCCACCTCGCCGTCGGACGACGGCACCCGGTTCTTCTACACCAACACCCTGCACCAGCGCGTGCTTGGCACCGAGCCGGCCGCCGACACCCTGGTACCCCGGGCGTCCTCGACGATGCGCGCGCCCTGGTTCGAGGTGTCCTGCTGCCCCACCAACCTGGCCCGGACCTTCGCCGGCCTCGCCGCCTACGTCGCCACCAGCGACGACGACGGCGTGCAGCTGCACCAGTACGCGGCGGCCCGGGTGCGCACTGCGCTGCCCGACGGCCGGGAGATCGGGTGTGAGATCGAGACCGCGTACCCCGCCGACGGCCGGATCACCGTCCGGATCACCGAGGCGCCGGACACCCCGTGGACGCTCACCCTGCGCGTGCCGCACTGGGCCACCGGCGCGACCCTCGACGGCGCCGCCGTACCCACCGGCCAGGTGCGGGTCCGGCGCCGCTTCTCCCCCGGCGACACCGTCGTGCTCGACCTGCCGGTCCGGCCGCGGTTCACCGCGCCGGACCCCCGCATCGATTCGGTACGCGGATGCGTCGCCGTCGAGCGCGGCCCGGTCGTCCACTGCGTGGAGTCGGTCGACCTGCCGCCGCACGTCCCGCTCGAGGCCCTGCTGCTGGACCCGTCGATCGCACCCGAGGACCGCGACGGCGCGGTCGTCGTCGCGGGCCGGCTCGCGCCACTGCCCGACGGCGAATGGCCGTACGGCACGCCGGCGCCGGAGCCGGGCGCGGAACCGCTGGAGGTCACGCTCCGGCCCTACCACGACTGGGCGAGCCGCGGCCCGTCGACCATGCGCGTGTGGCTGCCCCTTATAAATGCAGGATGACCAGCCTTCCCCGGAGCACCCCCGCCGCGCAGGGCGTCGACGCGAACGGCATCGACGCGTTCGTCGCGGCGCTGGGGCGGGCGCCGAACATCGAACCGCACGGCCTCATGGTGCTGCGGCACGGTCACGTGGTCGCCGAGCGCTGGTGGCATCCGTACGGGCCCGGCACGCCGCACCTGCTCTACTCGCTGAGCAAGGCGTTCGCGTCGACCGCACTCGGCTTCGCGGTGGCCGAGGGCCTGGTCGACCTGGACGCCACCGTGCTGTCGTACCTCCCCGAGCACGACGCCCGGATCACCGATCCCCGCTCCCGGTCGATCCTGGTACGCCACGTCGCGTCGATGACCAGCGGCCACGCCGCCGAGACGATCGACGAGGCGTTCGGGGTGGGAGACGGCGACCTCACGCTCGGCCTGCTCCTGCTGCCGCCGGAGCGGGACCCGGGCACGTTCTTCGCCTACAACCAGCCGTGCACGAACGCCCTGTCGGCGATCATCGAGCGGGTGAGCGGCACGCCGCTGACCGAGTTCCTGCGGCCGAGGCTCTTCGAACCGCTGGGCATCGGACAGTTCGGCTGGTCGCTCGATCCGGTCGGCCGTGAACAGGGCTTCTCCGGGCTGCACCTGACGACCGAGTCCGTCGCCAAGGTCGGCCAGTTCTACCTGGACGGCGGCAGCTGGCAGGGCAAGCAGCTGCTGCCGGCCGAGTGGGTCGCCGAGGCCACCCGCGCGCACGTGGACGCCGACAAGGACGGCTCGGACTGGGGCCGGGGGTACGGCTTCCAGTTCTGGCGCAGCCGGCACGGCTACCGCGGCGACGGCGCGTACGGGCAGTTCATGCTGGTCCTGCCGGAGTCCGACGCGGTCGTGGCGATCACGTCGCAGAGCCCGGACATGGAGGGCCTGCTCGACCTGGCCTGGACCCACCTGCTGCCGGCCCTGACCGCCGGCTCCGGAGACTCCGCCGGCCCCGCCGGTCCGTGGCCGATCGAGCACCCGGAGCTGGCCCGCCCGGCCGGCGACGGCCGGCACATGGCACTCGCCGAGGCGACCTACCGTCCGGGCCCGGCCAACGAGATCGGCTCGCTGGAGTCCGTCCGGGTCCGGCCCGGCGAGCTCGTGCTCGACGAGGGCGGTGAGCTGACCGCCGCGCTCGGCGCGCCGGACCGCTGGACCGTCACCGGCCCGCTGGCCACCGCGTACGCCTGGTCCGGCGACCGCCTGCTGATCGACCTGATCTTCGTCGAGACCCCGCACCGGCTGCACCTGAGGTTGGACCCGGCGACCGGCACGTTCGCCGCGTCCTGGCGGACGGCACCCCTGGCCCCCGTCCCCCTCGTCGCACTCCGGATGCCGCACTGACGGCCGGGCGCAGTCGATCAAGCTGCGCCCGGCGCATCAGACACTGGTCAAGCCGGCAGAGGTTCGCTGTTCTCCGCTCGCCAGATCTCGTTGTAGGCCGTCAACGGCGCTGCCGGTGCGGGCAGCGGCACCGCCTCCGACATCCAGCGGCGTCGTCCACTCGAGTCCGGGCCCGAGCTCCCCTTCGGATTGCTGCGCAGGTGGAGAGGGAAGTCCCGGCGCTGGCCGATCTGCGGTACTTCGCCGGTGCCCTTTCCGGAATCGTTCCACCAGATCCAGCCCGCGAACGACCAGGGTTGGGTCCAGCCCGGCCCACCACGCCGCCACGACTTGACCTCGGCGTGCAATCCGCGGATCCAGTCGGCTCGCCACTTGCCGTCGACGTCGCCCGGCATGACGCAGTCACCTTCGATGTTGGACGACACGTACGAGTCCACGCCAAAGAAGTCACCGACAGTGGGACCGGGGTCAAACCTCTCATAGTCGCCACCATGACTGTCGGTCCATTGCTTGGTGAGGACGGGTCCGAACCTGACCCGCGCGCGTTTGTCGGCAGGAAGACCGCTGATCATTTGCCAGAGCTTGCGCTGATGGTCCTTGTAGTCGCCGACGTCGAACCGCGACCTGCCGGAGCTGTAGTCCTGCTCGGGCTCGTGCCAGTCATCCCGTCATGAATTGGCGCTTTGGTAAACCCTCGCGCCGGCTACCGGCCAGGCCCGGTGAACAGCCGGCGCAACAGCGCGCCGCGGTTGCCCGAGGTCTCCGCCTGCCGCGAGGCGTCGACCGCGGCGAAGCCGTAGTCGCGCATCCTCTCCTCGTAGCCGCCGATCGCCGCGACGAGGTCGGCGCCGCCGGTGAGCGCGGCGCACAGGTTCGCCGCGTCCATCAGCGCGGTGTTCGCGCCGGAACCGCGGGCCGGGCTCATCGCGTGTATCGCGTCGCCGAGGACGGTCACCCGGCTCGGCGCCCAGGCCGGCAGCCGGCGACTGGTGCGTACCCGGATGAGGAACGTCTCCTCGACCGACGCCATGGCGAGCAGGGCGCGCAGATCGGGATGCCACGACCGGATCGCCCGGCAGGCGGCGGCGTGCAGCGCCGCGGCCTGCTCCGGGTCGGGCACCGGTAGCCGGTCGTGCCGCGCGGAGACCGCCCACATCAGGTAGTCGGCGGCCGGGCTCAGCCGCACTTCCGGCGCGATGGCGGCGGCCGCGTCGGGCGGTGGCCGCCGGAACTCGACGAGCCCGGCCGCCAGGCCGACGTGGCCGCCGGTGATCGCGGTGAAGCCGTCGTGCATGGCCGGCGGGACGAGGCGCCGTGCCGCGTCGTCGAGCAGGGTCTTGCCGTAGATGACCCGCGCGCCGGTGTCGACGACCCGCGCGCCCGGCAGCAGGGTGCGCCGGACCGCCGAGTTCACGCCGTCCGCGCCGACGAGCACGCCGGCCCGCTCGGTGGAGCCGTCCGCGAAGCGCAGCGTCACGCCGTCCGCGTCCCGTTCGTGCCCGGCGAGCTCGTGGCCGTAGTGGATCAGGTCGTCGAGCCCCGCGGCGAGGATCTCGCGGAGCGTCCCGCGGTCGGCCGAGGTGGAGAGCGTGGCCGGGTCGTCCGGGTCGCGGTCCGGGCCGGCCGGCGTCTCGTGCAGGACGCGCAGCCGGGCGGAGAGGACCGTGACCCTGGTGCCCGGCCGGCCCGTCGTCGCGAGGAACAGCCGGAACAGCGGCGGCGGCAGGCACTTCTCGAGCGCCAGGCCGGCCCGGGCGTCGACGTGCAGCCGGTAGCCCTGCCGGCGGGCGCCGAGCGCGGCGTCCCGCTCGTAGACCTGGACGTCGACGCCGGCGCGGACCAGGCCCTGAGCGAGGCACAGCCCGCCCAGGCCGGCACCGGCGATCGCCACCCGCATGTCACCCAGTATGGCGCGGCGGCGCACCAACGTGTAAGTTTCGGCTTACACGTTTGGAGGTGGGTGGTGCCCGACCTGGCCGCCGTGCTGAGCGCCCTGGCCGATCCGTCGCGGCGGGTGCTGTTGCAGCGGCTCGCGCACGGGCCGGCCACCGCCGGGCAGCTCGCCGAGCTGCTCAGCGTCAGCCGGCCGGCCACCTCGCAACACCTCCAGGTGCTGCAGGCCGCCGGCCTGGTCCGCGCGACGGCGCTGGGCCGGCACCGGTGGCACGAGCTGGCCCCGGCCCCGCTCTACCTGGTGGAGCAGTGGGTCCGCGGCCTGGCCGACACGTGGGCCGCCGCCCCGACGCTGGACGACCGTGCCGGTGCACCGCAACGCACCGCCGCATCCCGCAAGGAGAACAATCCGTGACCCAGCCCGTTACCTACGTCGAGCTGAACTCGCCCGACCTGCCCGCGTCCACCGCCTTCTTCCGCGCCGTGTTCGGCTGGGAACCCCAGCCGTTCGCCGCCCCGGAGTACCTGGTGGCACCGCACGGCGACGGCCCCGGCGTCGACACCGCCCTGCTGACCTCCCGCGACGGGCAACCCCGGGCGGTCCCGGTCATCCGGGTCCCGGACCTCGACGCGGCGACGGCGGCGGTCGGCGCGCACGGCGGCACGGTCGTCGTGCCACCGTTCGAGCTGGCCGGCGTCGGCCGCGGCTGCTACGTCGTCGACCCGGCCGGGCTCCTGCTCGGACTGCACGCCTACGACGCACGCTGAACGCGCCCGGTCACCTGCCGTCCCATCAGACGGCCGTAATCGGCGAATCCGTGCCGGCCGTAGAAACGGACCGCGCCGGCGTTGCGGTGGTGGATGCCCGCGGACAGGTAGGTGATCCCGTGGTCCGCCGCCCAGGTCACGGCGGCGTCGATCAGTGCGGCCCCGGCGCCGCGGTCCCGGGCGTCCTCGGCCACGACGGTGTGGATCTGCGCCGCCGACAACTCCGGGCGAAGGATCTGGTGGTCCGGCGGATCCGGGTTGCGCAGCACCTCGACCATCCCGACGACGTGGCCGGCCAACTCCGCGACAAGGACGGCGTTTCGCTGTGACCCGTCCGCCAGCATCGCCGTGAAGTGGCGCAGGACCGCGTCCCGGGCCGGCACGCGATACGTTTCCGGGTCGAGTGCGAGATGCGCCTCGGCATTGGTGACACGCAGCCGGACGAGAGACTCGACGTCGGCCACGGCCGCTGGTCGTACGGTGATCAATTCAGCTGTCTCCGCCCGCCGAAGTCCCAATGGTGTACCTCCACATCGGAGTACCGGTCCCGGGTCAGAACGGCGCTTGCGCTGTCCGGGTCCGGCGCCCGCACCAGCGACGCCGTCCCCAGCCACGCCGCACCGTCGTCGGAGAGCAGCGGCCCGTACGCGATCAGGTCGTCCCGGCAGGATGGCACGGCGAGATCGGCGGCCTCACCGGAGCCGAGGCCGAGCACCAGGTACCGGTCGCCACCCGTGCGGCCTCCCGGGAAGTCCCACATGGTGCGGCCCAGCAGGTTGCGCCACCGGCGCAGCAGTACGTCCCGGTACACGCCGGCCTGGTAGTTGGGCTCGTCGAAGGCGAACGCGCGGGCGGCGGCGGGATCGGGCAGGTCGACGATGTGCAGGCTGCCGGTCGGCGGGCCGTCGTCGGCGACGAAGGTCGGGCCGCGGGCGATCAGCTCCGCCTCGTACCGGTCCATGTAGGACCAATGGTCCTCCGCCAGCTCCTGACGCAGCGCCTCGGAGCCCGGCCGGTCACGGTGGTAGCACAGGAATTCCACCGCGGCAGTCTTTCACCACTCGAAGAGTGCGTTGAACAGTGGCCAGCTGACCCAGTCGGCCAGCCACGTCGGGTCCAGCTGGTTGAAGGCGGCCGGGCGCGCCGGGTCGCAGGCGGGCCAGTACGTGGTCAGCCAGCGTTGCTCCGCACCGTACAGGCGATCCCAGCGCGGCCGGACCACCCCGGTCACGGCCCGCTGCCGTGCCTCGTCGCCGGCCGCGTGGCGGCCGAGATAGCAGACGGCCGAGAGGATCTTCGACTGGAAGGACAAGGCGCGCTCGTCCATGTCGAAAAGCGGAATTCGGGAGCGGACCTCCAGGCGGCGCCGCAGCTCCGCCAGGACCGCCGGCTGTGCCCGGTCGTCGCCGGCGCTGGCCAGCGCCAGCAGCGCGTCGCCCCGGACCTCGTCGTCGGGGTCGGCGAGGGCACGCGCGTACACGTCGGTGGCCGCGACGCCCGCCCGCTTCGCGAGGGCGATGAGCGCGCAGAGGCGCACGGCCGCCGACATGCCGGGCCGCAGGGCGATGTCGCCCAGAACCGCGGACCCGTCCGGCCCGTCCGCCTCGCCGAGCGCGGCGACCAGGCCGCAGAAGCGTTCCTCGTCCGAGGTCGCCGCGAGGGCGGCCAGCAGGGCGCGCTCACCGGGCGCGCCCGCGCCGACGGCGCCCGTGAGCGCCGCCTCGAACGCGTCGTGGTCGGCGGCGTCACCGAGCCCGGCGTCGAGGTCCACCGTCCGCACCTCCGGCATGATGGGGCGGTGACCTATCCACCTCCGCTGTATCACGGGGAAGAGGCGAGATCAGCGCCCGCTACCGGCCGGACGCCACCGCGCCGGAGCTGGTCTACCCGAACGGTACCCGCGTGCACTACCTGTCCACCGGCGCCTCGACCGGCGGGCTGTTCGGGCTGTACCGGTGGGAGTGCGGGCCGGGCGTGACCGGGCCGGACCCCCACTTCCACCGCTTGATCACCGAGTCGTTCTACATCCTGGCCGGCACCATGCGCATCTACGACGGCAGCCGCTGGATTCCCGCCCCGGCCGGCGGGATACACGGGTTCAAGAACGAGTCCGGGCAGCCGGCCTCGATGCTGCTGCACTTCTCGCCGGGTGCGCCGCGCGAGGGGTACTTCGAGGGCCTGGTCGGTGTCGCGGGGCTGACCGAGGAGGAACGCGCCGCGTTCTACCTGGAGCACGACAACAACTGGCTACGCTGACGCGTCGTCCCGCCCGAGTGCGGCGCGGACGGCCTCGGGTGAGCGGGCGATGGACGCGGTGTCGTCCGCCGTGATGATCGGGCGCTGGATCAGGACCGGGTGCGCGGCGAGGGCGGCGATCCAACGGTCGCGGTCGGCGTCCGCGCGCGGCCAGCCGGCGAGGCCGAGCTGCTCGGCGAGCGGTTCGCCCAGCCGCGCGATGTGCCAGGGCTCCATCTCGAGGTGGGCGAGGACCTCGTTGAGCTCCTCGACGGTCGGCGGCTGCTCCAGGTAGTACCGGACGGTGTAGTCGGCCTGCTCGGCGTCGAGGATCGTCACGGCGCTCCGGCACTTCGAGCACTCGGGGTTGATCCAGATCTCCATCGGTCCTCCGTTGACGTGTCCGCGGTTTCGGCCGCCGACTCTTCCAGAAGAGCCCGTCGCGCGGCGTGCAGGGCGGCGTCGACCGCGCGCAGCAGGCCGTCGGCGGTGAAGGGCTTCTCAATGAAGGCGATGTCCGGGTCGAGGACGTTCTGGCTGCCGAGCAGGCCGTCGCTGTAGCCGGACATGAAGAGGACGGGCAGGCCGGGATGGCGCTGCCCGAGCAGTTCGACGAGCCGCGGCCCGGACATCTCCGGCATGATGACGTCGGTCAGGACCATGTCGCAGCCCTCTTGTTCGTCGAGGGTGAGCGCCTCCGGTCCGCTCACCGCCAGCTGGACCTGGTATCCGCCCTCGGTGAGGATGCGGGCGACGATGCGTCCCAGCGCCGGTTCGTCCTCGACGACCAGGACGGTCTCACCCTGTCCGCGGGGTACGGCCGCCGTCGACGCGGGCGTGGCGGCGCCGGCGGCGGGTTCCGTGACCAGCGGGAGGTACACCCGGAAGGTGGTGCCGACACCCGGCTCCGAGTAGACGTTGATGCCCCCGCCCGCCTCGGTGACCACGCCGTACACGGTGGCCAGGCCGAGCCCGGTTCCCCGGCCGTGCGGTTTCGTGGTGTAGAACGGCTCGAAGATGTGCCGGGCGACCTCGGGTGCCATGCCCTCGCCGGTGTCGCAGACCAGGAGCCGCGCGTACGTTCCCGCGCCGAGCGGGGGCTGCGTGTGTATCTGGTGCTCGTCCAGGGTGGCGATGCCGGCCTCGATCACCAGGGTGCCGCCGCCGGGCATCGCGTCGCGGGCGTTGAGGCTGAGGTTCAGCAGGATCTGCTGGATCTGGCCGGGGTCGGCGTGGATGGTGAGCGGTGCCGGTGAGTCCTTGGTGATCAGCTGGATGTGTTCGCCGATGGTGCGCCGCAGCATGGCCTCCACCTCGTCGATGGACGCGTTGAGGTCCATGTCGTGCGGCTGGATGGTGTCGCCGCGGGTGAAGACGAGCAGCTGGTGGGTCAGGCTGATGGCCCGGTCGGCCGCCCGCCGCACGTTCTCCAGGTCGGCCTGCACGCCGGGGTTGCCCTCGCTCTGCTCGGCGGCGAACGCGGTGTAGTTGACGATGATGGCGAGGATGTTGTTGAAGTCGTGTGCGACGCCACCGGCGAGCTTGCCGAGGCTCTCCATGCGCTGGGCCTGGTGGGTCCGCTCCTCGATGAGCCGCCGGCGCTCCGCCGCGGCCTTCGCGGACCGGATGTCGCGGCCGACGAACGCGAAACCGATGATGCTGCCGTGGCTGTCCGTGACCGGTGTGGCGCTGACGGAGACGTCGAGCGGCGTGCCGTCCTTGTGCACCCGCCTGGCGTCGTACTGCACGCGTTCGCCCCTGGCGAGCCGGGCGGCGACCTCCTGCTGGTCGCGCCGGTTGACGGCGTCGGCGATCATCGAGAGCCGGCGGCCCAGCGCCTCGGCCGCGGTGTGCCCGAAGAGCCGCTCGGCGCCGCCGTTCCAGGCGGTGATCGTCATGTCGAGGTCGGTACCGATGATGGCTTCTTCGCTGTGTTCGACGACGGCCGCGAGCGTGGCGCGGTGACGGTCCGCCGCGTCCTGAGCGGCGCGTTCGCGGGCACCGGCCGCGTCGAGGAGGTGCTGGCCGCCCGGATCGGGGTACAGCGCGCCGCCACGGTGGCCGCGTCGCAGGGCCCAGTAGTAGAGGCCGGCGCACGCCGTGAACAGGGTCCCGATGGCCGAGGGCCACAGACTGCCGGACGACCCGGCGGCCGACAGCAAAGCCTGGAGCGCGGCACAGAAGAAGATCAAGGCTGTGGCCGTGGCCAGCCGGTTCGTGCGCAGCTGTCCCGCCCGGGCGATCGGCACCGCGATGGCGATCGCGATCGCCGCGAACGCCACCATGATGACCGTATTGCCGAGTACGTAGATCTGGACCGGCACACTCTTCTCTTCGGGCCCGGAGACGAGAGGCTTAGCTGCGGGGCGCCGCTACGGCTCGCCCCGCGGTTCCAGGGCGGGCTGCACGAGCCCGGGCGCGTTCGCCGGGCTGAACCGGCCCGGTTCACCGCTCTGCTCGGCCCGGATGACGTGCATGACCGCGTTGATCAGGGCCAGGTGGGTGAACGCCTGCGGGAAGTTGCCCAGGTGCCGCCCGTTGTTCGTGTCGATCTCCTCGGCGTAGAGCTCCAGCGGGCTCGCGTACGCGAGCAGGCGCTCGCAGAGCTTGCGGGCCTGGTCCACCTCGCCGATCTCGACAAGCGCGGAGACCAGCCAGAACGAGCAGATCGTGAACGCGCCCTCCTCGCCGGTGAGCCCGTCGTCGGTCTCCTCGACCCGGTAGCGCAGCACGAGCCCGTCCACGGTCAGCTCGTCGGCGATCGCGTGCACGGTGGCCCGGATCCGGGCGTCGTCGGCGGGCAGGAACCGCATGAGGGGAAGCAGCAGCAGGGAGGCGTCCAGGACGGTCGAGCCGTACCGCTGTACGAAGACGCCGCGGTCGTCGACCCCGGCGGCGCAGACCTCGGCGTGGATCTGGTCGGCCAGGGCCTGCCACTTCTCCGCGTACTCGGGCTCGTCGTACAGGCGGGCGAGGCGGGCGCCGCGGTCGAGCGCCACCCAGCACATCACCTTGCTGGAGACGAAGTGCCGCGGCTCGCCGCGGACCTCCCAGATGCCGCGGTCGGGCTCCTCCCAGTGCGCGGCGGCCTGCTCGACCTGGCGTTTGAGCACCGGCCACAGCGACTCCGGCAGCTGCTCGCGGGACCGGGCGTGCAGGTACACCGAGTCCAGCACGGCGCCCCAGACGTCGTGCTGCTTCTGCTGGTACGCCGCGTTGCCGACCCGGACCGGGAAGGCATTCTCGTACCCGGCCAGGTGCGGCAGCGCCTCCTCCTCGATCTCCCGCTCGCCGCCGACCCTGTACATGACCTGCAACTCGTGGCCGTCGCGGCAGGCGTCGTGGATGAAGTAGAAGAAGTCGTTGGCCTCCCGGTCGAAGCCCAGCGTGTACAGGCCCCACAGGGCGAACGTCGAGTCGCGCACCCACGCGTACCGGTAGTCCCAGTTGCGCTCGCCGCCCGGGGTCTCCGGCAGGCCCATGGTCGAGGCGGCCAGCAGCGCGCCGGTCGGCGCGTATGTGAGGCCCTTGAGGGTCAGGGCGCTGCGCTGGAGGTAGCTGCGCCACGGGTGGTCGGGGAAGTCGCCGAGGGTGATCCACTGCCGCCAGTACTCGGAGGTGCGCCCCATCCGCTCGAGCGCGTCGTCGAGGGTGAGCGGCGGCGGCAGCGAGGACCAGCCGAGGGCCACGAAACGGGTCTCGCCCTCGACCATCCGGGTCCGCGCGTTCAGGCCGCGACCCTCGATGCCGGGCCGCAGGTCCGTGGTGAGGCGCAGGGTGGCCTCGCCGTCCGGGCATTCCGCGACGACATGGCCGTACCCGGGTCCCTCGTACCGCCAGGCCGGCTCACGCCGGCCGTAGTCGAACACCGGCTCGCAGGTCATCGACAGGTCCACCGACCCGCTCACGCACCGCACCGTACGCAGCAGGCAGTGCTCCGCGTCGAAGTCCGTCGGCGAACGGCGGTGGGTACGGGAGCGTTCCGTGAGGTTGTGCCACGGGCCCATGCACAGCGCGTCCCGCACGATCAGCCACCCGGTCCGGGTCTGCCAGGTCGTCTCCAGCATCAGGCTGCCCGGCAGGTACCGCCGGGCGGCGGGCACCATCTCGTCGTACGGGCCGAGGCGGAACGCGCCCGCGCCGCGGTCCAGCATCGTGGTGAACACGCTCGGCGAATCCGGCCGGGGCAGGCACATCCACTCGACCGCGCCGTTCGGCGCCACCAGGCAGGTAACTTCGCAGTCGGACAGGAACGCGTAGTCGGCGATCGGCGGGAACGAGCTGCGCCTGTCCATACCAGCGATCGTCGCCCGCCGGCGGGGCCCGCGCCACCGCTTACCCCCCGATTGGTGGTGAACTCTCGCCGTCAGCCGGTGGCCGGCGGGTGCTGCCAGTCGGCGTCCCAGCGCTCGGCGGCCTGGGGCGGGTCCGTGCCGGCCGTCAGGGTCAGCGTGCGGGTGCCGGCCTGCGCGAACTGATCGGTGAACCGCAGGGTGAGTGCCGCGGTGCCGCCCTCGGTGGGTGTGCCGCCGATGAACCCGGCGGGGTCCAGCTCGAGCCCGGCCGGCAGGGTGCCCTGCGCGATCGACCAGACCCCGGCCCGCTGCCCGGCGACGGCCAGCTCGGCGCGGTACTGCTCGCCGAGCACGGCGTACGGAAGCGCGGCGGTGACGATCACCGGCGGGTACGGCCGGACCGTCAGGGTCAGCGCCTGGCTGACCCGCTGCGGAACGTAGTCGGTGAACCGGACGGTGAACCGCCGCGTGCCCGCCGCGGCGGGCCGGCCGGAGAGCTGCCCGCCGGCCGACAGGCGCAGGCCCGCCGGAAGGCTGCCGGAGGCGAGCTGCCAGCGGCCGGTCCGGCCGGGCTGAAGCTTGAGCTGCGCCGAGTACTGCTCGCCGACCAGCGCCCCCGGAAGCGACCGGGTGGTGATCTTGGTGGGTGCCGGCGGCGCCGGCACGAACAGCAGCCGGTTCGGTGAACCGGACCGGCGGGTGACCTTGCCGGTAGTGGCCTGCCTGACCAGCAACGACCGGACCTCGGCCGGCGTGTACGCCGGATGCGCGGCCAGGATGAGCGCGACCGCGCCGGCCACGTGCGGTGACGCCATCGAGGTGCCGTCCATGACCGCGGTCGCCGTGTCGCTGCGGTAGTACGCGGACCTGATGTCGACCCCCGGCGCGAAGATGTCGACGGTCGAACCGTAGTTGGAGAACGACGCCCGGCGGTCCCGCCGGTCCGTCGCACCGACCGTGATGGCCGGGCCCACGCCGGACGGGCTCCCGTTGTACGCGTTGGCGTTCTCGTTGCCCGCGGCGACGACGTAGCTGACCCCGCCGGCGATCGAGTCCTCGACCGCCTGGTCGATCGCGGCGCTGTAACCGCCGCCGAGACTCATGTTCGCCACCGCCGGGTGTACCGCGTGCTCGGTCACCCAGTCGACGGCCTCGACGACGTCGCTGGTCGTGCCCTCGCCGTCGCAGTCGAGCACCCGGACGGCCACCAGGCGCACGCTCTTCGCCACGCCGTACTTGTGGCCGCCCAGGATCGCGGCGACATGGGTACCGTGACCGTCACAGTCGCGGGCCGAGGTGTCGCCGTCGACGAAGTCGTAGCCGTAGCTCGCCCGGTCGCCGAACTCCTTGTGCGAGATCCGGATACCGGTGTCGATCACGTAGGCGTGCACGCCGGCGCCGGAGCTCGACGCGGTGAAGGTCCCCGACAGCTTCCGCGACCGGGCGTCGACCCGGTCGAGCGACCAGGGCGCCTTGCGTTGCGTGCCCGAGACGCGGACGATCCGGTCCTGCTCGACGACCGAGACCGCCGGGTCCGCGGCCAGACGACGGGCCTCGCCGACCGACAGCGACGCGGTGAAGCCCGGCACCGCGCCGCCGAACACCCGGCCGATGCGGTTACCGACAAGCGATCTCGCCGTCACGCCGACGCTCTGCACCGTGGCGCGGTCCCGCCGGAGCAGCACGATGAAGCGGCCGGGCACCGCCGAAGCGGCGCCGAGCCCGTGCACGAACCCCTCGGCCGGCCGCTCGGCCATCCGGTCCACGGACGGCGGGGCCGGCGCGGCCGCGGGGACGCCGCCCGCCGAGGCGGTCGCCGCCAGGGCCGCGACGAGCGTCAAGCCCTGCCTGCTGATGAGGTAACCGAGGAACACCGGCTGCTTCCCCTGCCTGGTCGACGGTACGGCCACCAGATGGCCGCCATCCGCCCGTACCGTCGTCATCCCAGGTCGGCGGCGAAGCGTTCGTGATGTGTTTCATCACACGGCACCCGCCTCAGGTCAGCTGCCAGGCCCCGAGCTGCTCGTACGTGGGCGCCGGACCGAGATTGCTGCGCACCAGGACCATGGTCTCGACCGGCCACGCCGGCCCCCGGTACGCCGCCAGGTCGGCACGGTCCGCCTCCACCGCGGCGGCGTCCAGGCGGTCGCCGGGCCGGGCAACGGTCAGGTGCGGCTTGAACCTCCGGTCGTCATGCGGCAGCCGATCATGCCTGAGTTCCCGCCGCACCCGCCGGGACAGCGACGTGAGCGCCTCCCGGTCGCCGTCGACACCCACCCACAGCACGGTGAACCGTCCCCGCCCGAACCGCCCCCCGCCGGCCAGCCGCAACCGCGGCGCGCCGGACCCGGCGGCACGCCAGCCGTCGGCGGCCCGCTGAAGTGCGCCGGGCACCTTCCCGGCGCGCTCCTCGGCGACCTCACCCAGGAACGCCAGCGTGAGGTGCCAGGTCTCCCCGCGCGCCAGCCGGGTGTTGACCCCGCCGGCCGCTGCCGCACTCACCCGCAGACCTTCCAGCCGCCGCGCAAGGTCGTCGCAGGCCTCGGCCGGCGGATAAGCGGCAACGAACAACCTCATGCCCCGACCCTATTGAGGGCGGCGGCGCCGCAGGACCGGATCGGGCCGTGGCATTACCGGAGCCGGTTGGTCACCCAGCCCGGATCGAAGGCGGCCACCACCTCGTCCGCGGTGCCTGACTGGACGGCGACCGCGCCCGGCCTTCCCGTGTGAATGTCGAGCATGGTGACCCCGGCGGCCTCTAGTACGGAGAGGCTGCGGGACCAGGCCGGGTGCCCCCACAGCTTGTTGTTCACCATCGGCACCACGAGCAGCGGCAAGCCCTCCCCCAGCGCCGAGCACAACTGGGCGAGGGCGTACGTGTCGGCGACCCCTGCGGCGACCTTGTTGACCGTGTTGAACGTCGCGGGGCACGCCACGAGGCAACGATGGCACAACGAGCGGCATCGCGGGCAGCCCGCCGGAACACCCGGCCGGGTGCGCGGGAACCTAGGCTGTGGGAATGCGGGTAGCTTTCGCCAGCGATGACGAGAACGAGACGACGCGGGCGGTGGTCGAGGCCCTGGCCGGTGACGGGCATGAGGTCGTCCGGCCGGAATCCGCGCAGGGCTGGCCTGATCTCGGGCGGTTCGTCGGGCGGGCCGTTGTCGACGGGAGGGCGGACTTCGGGGTGGTGATGTGCTGGACCGGTACCGGGACGGCGATCGCGGCCAACAAGGTGCCCGGTGTTCGGGCGGCGCTGGCCTGGGATCCGTGGATCGCGCGGGGTGCGCGGCTCTGGAACGACGCGAACGTGCTGGCGATGAGCCTCAAGCGGCTCGCGCCGGACGTGGCGGTCGAGGTGCTGCGGGCGTTCCTGGACACCCCGGAGCCGGACCCGGACGAGGCGGAGAACATCGCCGCGATCGAGCCGCAGGCCGGGGAGACCGCGGCTACGACGGCCGGCGAGCGGTGACGAGCCAGGCGCGGGAGTCGAAGCGGACGCCGTCGGCGCTCAGGTTCGCGGCGAGTGTCCGGCGCAGGCGCTCCTCCGCGTGCGCAGCCGCGGCGGGATCCAGGCGGTCGAGGAATTCGCTGGTGCAGGTGAAGCCGCGGACCCAGTCGAAGGCGGCGGGGACGTCCGGGCCGAAGTAGATCGGTTCGCGTACGTCGGCGAGCGCGATCTCGGCGAGACCCGCGGCCTCCAGGGTCTGCCGCACCGCCGGCGGGTCGGCGAGCGAGAACGGGTCGGGTCCCCCGCCGGCACCTGTCATTTCGAGGGAGCGGCGGATGGCGGCGTCCCATTCGTTGCGCTCGCGGGACTGCCAGACCAGCATCACCAGGCGACCGGCCGGGCGCAGCGCCCGCCCGACGTTGGCGAACGCGGCGACCGGGTCGTCGAAGAACATCGTGCCGAATCTGCTGATCGCCACGTCGAAGCGCTCCGGCGCGAAGCGGTGGACCTGTGCGTCGGCGTGCTCGAAGGTGACGTTGTGGATTCCCTGGGCCAGTGCGCGGGCGCGCTCGATCGCGGGCGCCGAGACGTCCACGCCGAGCGCGGTGCCGGCGCGGGCCGCACGCGCGGCCTGCCGGGTCGTCTGGCCGGCGCCGCAGCCGAGGTCGAGGACATGGTCGTCGAGCCGAAGGCCGGCCGCGCGGCGCAGCACCTCGTTGTGCCGTCGCAGTTCGGCGTCGTAGCCCGTGGCGGGTGTCATCACGGTCCTTTGACGACGGTCGCGGCGTACGCCTCGAGGCGGTCCGCCAGCTCGCGGGGGCGGCTGAGCGCGGGCGTGTGCCCACCGTCGATCTCGTCGGGGGTGACGCCCAGGCGTTCGCGCGCGACGCGGCGCAGGTAGCGGGCCGGGAACAGGCGGTCGTCGCGGCAGATCAGGACCCGGGTGGGTACGTCGGGCCAGGCCCGCAGCGGCGACGGCTCCCCCATCCGGGCCTCGGACTGGCCGCGCCCCCGGCGCAGCGCCTCGGCGGCCAGCTCCGGCGCGACGTCCTGATAGAACAGTTCGATCGTGTCGTCGTATCCGGCGCGCGGCTCCTTGTCGTATCCCGTGGCGGCCCAGTAGGCGGCGGGCGACTCACCCGGCGCGGGAATCATGGGCGCGACCAGGACCAGCAGCTCCACCGCCACCCGGTCGCAGACGAGCGGGGCGATGAAGCCGCCGAACGACTGCGCGACCACTATCAGACCGGTCCGGCCGCCGATCGCGTCGACCACCACGTCCGCGTATGAAGGCAGGCCCGCCGAGTCGTCCTCGCACGGAAGGTCCGGGGCGATGGTCTCGTGGCCGCGCGCACGCAGTTCGGCCTCGACGAGGTGCCAGTACCACCCGACGTCGCCGGCGCCGTGTATCAGAACGAAAGCGGCCACCAACGGAGGCTAGGCGCTCAGGCGGAGTCGCGCACGATCAGCTCCGTCGGCAGGATGACCGCGGCATGCTCGGCGCCGTCGATGTGTGCCAGCAGCAGCCGGACCATCTCCGCGCTCTGCCGGGCCCACGGCTGCCGGATCGTGGTCAGCAGCGGAGTGGTGGTGGTCGCGATCCGGTTGTCGTCGAAGCCGCCGACCGCGACGTCCTCGGGCACCCGCCGGCCGGCGCGTTGCAGCGCGGTGATCGCGCCGGCCGCCATCAGGTCGGAGCAGACGAAGACGGCGTCCAGGTCCGGTGCCTGGCTCAGCAGGCGGGTCATCGCCGCCTCGCCGGACGCCTGGGTGTAGTCGCCGGTGGCGACCAGGTACGGGTCGCCGGCGCCGACGATCTCCCGGTAGCCGGCCAGGCGGTCGACGCCGCCCGGCGTGTCCAGCGGGCCGGTGATGATGGCGATCCGGCGGCGGCCGGTCGAGCGCAGGTAGCCGGTCATCTGGCGGGCGCCGTCGCGGTCGTCGGAGGCCACGTAGGTGACGTCGCGTTCCTGGCCCAGCGGGCGGCCGCAGACGACGAACGGCAGCCCGCGCTCCCTGAGCTCGGCGATCAGCGGGCTGCCGAGGTGGTTGGAGATCAGCAGCGCGCCGTCGACGTGGCCGGCGGTGACCCAGCGGCCGATCCGCTGCCGGTCCTCGGCGGTGGCGGCCACCGTCAGCAGCAGCGTGATGTCGTGCTCGGCCAGCACCTGGGTGCAGCCGCGCAGCAGGTTGTTGAAGTTCGGGTCCTCGAAGAGCTTGTCCTGCGGCTCGGAGAGGATGAAGGCGACCGAGCCGGAGCGCTGGGTGACCAGGCTGCGGGCGTGCTGGTTGACCACGTACCCGGTCTTGCTGATCGCCCGCTCGACCGCCGCGAGCGACTGCCGGCTCACGTTGTGGCCGCCGTTGAGCACCCGGGAGACCGTGCCGCGGGAGACGCCGGCCATCGCGGCGACGTCGTCCATCGTCGGGCGGGAGCGGAGGCGGCTGGGCTCGGTCACGGTGACATTGTCCTGCCCGGCCACATTCCCCCGCAGTCGGGTGTACGGATCATCAGCCCTTCACCGCACCGGAGACCAGGTCGAGCCGCCAGTACCGCTGAAGCAGCAGGAACAGGGCGATCAGCGGCAGGATCGACACCAACACGCCGATGATCACGACGCTGTACAGGGCCGGCACCGTCTGGCCCTGGTTGAGCAGGGTGAACAGGCCGACGGTGACCGGGAACCGGCCGTCGGAGGAGATCATCACGAACGGCAGCAGGAAGTTGTTCCAGATCGCCACGAACTGGAACAGGAACACCGTCACCAGGCCGGGCAGCATCATCGGCAGCGCGACCCGGCCGAAGATGCGCAGCTCGCCGGCGCCGTCGGTGCGGGCGGCCTCCAGCACCGTGTCGGGCACCGCCGCGGCCGCGTAGATCCGGGCCAGGTAGATGCCGAACGGGCTGATGATGCTCGGCAGCAGCACCGACCAGTAGGTGTCGGTGAGCCCGACCTTGGCCAGCAGCAGGTACTGCGGGATCGCCAGGGTCACGCCGGGCACCAGCACGCCGGCGAGCAGCACGTTGAAGATGGCGTCGCGGCCGGGGAACCGGAACTTGGCGAGGGTGTATCCGGACAGCCCGGAGACCAGCGCCGAGATCGCGCCGCCGACACCGGCATAGAGCAGGCTGTTGGCGAGCCACCGCCAGTAGATGCCGTCGCCGTAGGTCGACAGGTCGGACAGGTTGTCGAGCAGGTCGCCGCCGGGCGCGAACGTGAACGTGGTGAACAGCGAGGAGCCGCTCTTGGTGGAGGCCGCGACCACCCAGGCGACCGGGAGCAGGCAGTAGAACGCCCCGATGAGCAGGACCGCGGTGGGCAGCCAGGCGGTCCGCGTGGGCTCCCTGCGGCGCGGGGTCCCGGGATCGAGATCGGAGCGCGCGGGTACGGACGAGGTCAGCGTCGTCATCGGTGCTCACCGCCGAAGGCCTGCCGCTGCACGAGGCGCAGGAAGCCGAAGGAGATCACGAGGGTGACCCCGGCGATGACCACCGAGGTGGCGGCGGCGGAGTAGATGTCGTTCTGCGCGAACGCGTCGCTGTAGATCTTCATGAGCGGGGTCCAGGTGGACGAGATGGAGTTGGTCAGCGAGCGGACGGTCAGCGGTTCGGTGAACACCTGGAGGGTGGCGATCAGCGAGAAGACGGTCGTCATGATCAGCGAGGGCAGCAGCAGCGGGATCTTGATCCGGACGGCGAGCTGGAACTGGGTGCAGCCGTCCAGAAGCGCCGACTCGTAGATCTCGCCCGGGATGGCCCGCAGCGAGGTGAACAGCACGATCATGTTGAAGCCGACGCCGCCCCAGACCGCGATGTTGACGATCGCGAAGATCACCGAGTTGCCCGTCAGCGGGTCGGGCGCCGGCAGGCCGAGCCACTCGGCGACGTTCGTGAAGGGGCTCACCGCGGGCAGGTACAGGAAGCCCCAGAGCATGCTGGCGATCAGGCCCGGCACCGCGTACGGGAGGAAGATCGCCAGGCGCGAGAAGCGCGCCAGGCCGACCCGCGGGCGGTCCAGCAGCAGCGCGAAGAGCAGCGCGAGTCCCAGCATGATCGGCAGCAGGATGGCGCCGTACGCGAGCACCCGGCCCGCGCTGCTCCAGAGCTCGGGGTCGGCGAGGGCCTCGCGGTAGTTCTCCAGCCCGGCGAATATCTCCTTGCGGGAGTTGCGGCCCAGGCCGAGGCCGCTGACCTTGACCTTGCGCAGGCTCAGGTAGATCGCGTACCCGATGGGCAGCACCACGAAGAGCGTGAAGAGCACGATGGCCGGCGCGAGGAAGAGGTACGGCACCCGGCGGGATGCCGCACCTCGCCGCGACCGGCCGGTGACGGCCGATGACATTGCGGTTCCTCTCAGCTGGTGACCGTGAAGCCGTTCTTCTGCATGTCGGCGACCGTCGCCGACTGCATGGTGTCGACGGCGCCGGAGAACGGCGTCTTGCCGGTGATCGCCTTGCCGAAGGCGTCCTTGTAGGTGTCGTAGGCGACGTTCACGTTCGGGCCCCAGGTGAAGCCGACCGCGGTGTCCGCGATCGCCTTGGCCTCGGTGTAGAAGTCCTTCTGCTGCGCGAAGAACGCCGGCGGCGCCTGGAGCAGCGGGCTGGCCTGCGCGTCGCGGGCGGCCGGGTAGATGGCGCTCTCCTTGATGAGCAGGTCGGTGGCGGCCGGGTCGGTGTTCATCCAGGTCGCGAACTTCACCGCGGCGGCCTTGTTCTTGCTGGCGGCGGTGACGCCGGTGGACGAGCCGCCCCAGCTGCCGGTCTTGTTCTCGCCGGCGGCCCACTGCGGCATCGGCGCCATGGCCCACTTGCCCTTTGTCGCCGGCGCGTTGCCCTCCAGGACGCCGGGCGCCCAGATCGCGCTCGGCCAGGCGATCAGCGTGCCGTCGTTGAGCGCCTTGTTCCAGGCGGGGGTGTACATCGGCTTGCCGTCGATCACGCCCTCGTTGACCAGCGCGCCCCAGTAGTCGGCGACCTTCTTGGTGGCGGCGTCGTTGACGCTGACCTTCCAGGACTCGCCGTTGATGCCCCACCAGGCGGCGCCGGCCTGCTGCGCCAGGCCGGTGAACCAGCCCGGGTCGTTGGCCGAGAACGTGGTCAGGTACTTCTTCGGGTCCTTCTGCCGGACGGTACGGGCGGTCTGCGCGAACTCGTCCCAGGTCTTCGGCACGGTGAGGCCGAACTTGTCGAACAGGTCGGCGCGGTAGTAGAGCATCATCGGGCCGGAGTCCTGCGGGATCGCGTACACCGACTCGGTGCCGAGGGTGACCTGCTGCCAGACGCCCTCGGCGAACTTCGCCTTGGCCGGCTCGGCGTCCTTGGCGATGTCGGCGAGCACGTCGTTGCTGACCAGGGTCGGCAGCGCCTGGTACTCGACCTGCGCGAGGTCCGGCGGGTTGCCGGCCTTGGCCGAGGTCAGCAGCTTCGTGACGATGTCGCCGCCGCCGGCCTGCTTGCTGAGCGTGACGTGGATATCCGGGTTCGCCGCGTTCCAGGCGTCCACGGTCTTGTCGATGTTCGGCGCCCACGACCAGAAGGAAAGCTCTACCTTGCCGCCGGGCTGCGCGGGTTGGTCCTCGTCACCGGAGTCGCTGCTGGTGCAGGCGGCGCTCAGTCCTGCGGCCAGCACCACCGCGAGCAGCTTCGCGCCGAACTTGGCTCTCATCGTCGTACCTCTCTGGAGGGGTGTAGTCATCCATATCGCTGTGAGCGCTCACAGCCTTATCTCCCAGATGCGGAGTGTCAAGAGGTCATGAACTCGGTAACGAGCCAGGTAAATGGTGTGCAATCATGCCGGTACGAAGTTGGGAGCGCTCACAGTTTGGAGCCGTACATGCCGCTCATCCCGCGGATGGACCGGATCGCCTACGGCGGGGACTACAACCCTGAGCAGTGGCCCGAGGCGGTCTGGGCGCAGGACGTCGAGCTGATGCGCGAGGCCGGCGTCAACCTCGTCAGCCTGGGGATCTTCGCCTGGGCGCTGCTCGAGCCCGCGCCCGGCGAGTACGAGTTCGGCTGGCTCGACCGCAGCCTCGACCTGCTGCACCACGCCGGGATCGCGGTCGACCTGGCCACCCCGACCGCCGCGCCGCCGCCCTGGTTCCTGCGCCGCCACCCGGACGCCGCGCCGATCACCCGCGAGGGCGTGCGGCTGGGCGGCGGCGCGCGGCAGTCGTTCTGCCCCAGCTCACCGGCGTACGCGGCGGCGTCGGCGGGAATCACCGAGCAGCTCGCCCGGCGCTACGCCGGCCACCCGGCCCTGGTGCTCTGGCACTCACACAACGAGTACGGCGGCGCCAACGCGTACTGCTACTGCGAGACCTCCGGCGCGGCGTTCCGCAACTGGCTCCGCGACACCTACGGCGACCTCGGCAAGCTCAACGAGGCCTGGGGCACCGCGTTCTGGAGCCAGCGCTACGGCGACTGGGACGAGATCGAGCCGCCGATCGTCGCGCCGACGACCGTCAACCCGGCCCAGGAGCTGGACTTCTTCCGCTTCTCCTCCGACGCGCACCTGGCCAACTTCCGCCGCGAGCGCGACATCCTGCACCGCCTCTCCCCCGGCGTGCCGGTGACCACCAACTTCATGCTGGCCAACTGCAAGAACATCGACTACTGGAAGTGGAGCCGCGAGGTCGACGTGGTCTCCAACGACCACTACCTGCAGGCCGAGCGGCCGGACAACCACATCGAGCTGGCCATGTGCGCCGACCTGACCCGCTCGGTGGCGCGGGGCCGGGGCTGGCTGCTCATGGAGCACTCCACCGGCCCGGTCAACTGGCAGCCCCGCAACCTCGCCAAGGCCGCCGGCGAGCTGCGCCGCAACAGCTTCCAGCACCTGGCCCGCGGCGCCGACGCGGTCATGTTCTTCCAGTGGCGCGCCTCGCGGTACGGCGCGGAGAAGTTCCACTCGGCGATGCTGCCGCACGGCGGCACCGCGACCCGGACCTGGCGCGACGTGGTGGCGCTGGGCGACTCGCTCGGCGCGCTGGCCGAGCTGCGCGACGGCCGGGTCGTCGCCGACGTGGCCCTGCTGTGGGACTGGGAGTCCTGGTGGGCGCTCGAGCTGCCGTGGCGCCCGGCGGCGCTGGCGTTCCGGGACCGCCAGGAGGCGTTCTACGAGCAGCTCTGGCGCGCGCACCGGACCGTCGACTTCGCGCACCCCGAGGCGGACCTGGGCGCCTACCCGCTGGTGGTCGCGCCGAGCAGCTACCTGCTCAGCCCGGCCGCGGCCGACAACCTGCGGCGGTACGTCGCCGGGGGCGGGACGCTGCTGGTCTCGTACTTCTCCGGGATCGTCGACGCGCACGACGCGGTGCACCCCGGCGGCCACCCCGGCGCGCTGAGCGACCTGCTCGGCCTCGTCGTCGAGGAGTTCGAGCCGTTGCGGGCCGCTGAGACCGTACGGCTGGACGACGGCCGGGTCGCGGACACCTGGACCGAACGTCTCGAGCTGCGGGGCGCGACGGCGCTCGCGTCCTATGCGGACGGCCCGGCCGCCGGCCGGCCGGCCGTCACCCGGCACGGCCGGGCCTTCTACGTCTCCACCCGGCTGGACGCCGCGGGGACCGCGGCGCTGCTGGCGACCGTCGCCGAGGCGGCCGGGCTGCCCGCCGCGCCGGAGCTGCCCGAGCAGCTCGAGGTCGTCCGGCGCCGCACCGACAGCGGCGGGTTCGTCATCGCCGTCAACCACGGGGAGACCGACGCCGTCGTGCCCGGACACGGCGTCGAGTTGCTGACCGGCGAGCGGGTGGCCGACGGCCTCCCGGTGCCCGCCGGTGAGGTCCGGGTCCTGAAGGAGAACCCCCGATAGGAGCTGACATGCTTCGCACACCCCCCGTCCTCGCCGCCGCCACCGCGGTGGCCGTCCTCGCCGTGGCACCACCCGCACACGCCGCGGCCGCCGGCGACGTGCACAACCCCGGATTCGAGGCGGGCGCCGCGGCCGTGCCCGCCGGCTGGTCCGAGAGCGGCGCGCGCGCCGCGAGCTTCACCGAGGCCGGCGGCCACACCGGCGCCTACCAGCTCACCCACTACTCGGACACCGCGTACCGGGTGGAGACCAGCCAGACGGTCACCGGCCTGTCCCGGGGCAGCCACACGCTGAGCCTGCGGGTGCGCTCGGACGGCAACCAGCGCGACGCCTACGTGTCGCTGCGCGGCTGCGGCTCGGCCGAGGAGCGGGCCGCCATCCCCCGCACCGGCGCCGAGTGGGTGCGGCTCGCGGTCACCGCCCGGGTGACCGGCGGGCGCTGCACGATCGTGCTGCACTCCGACGCGGCGGCCGGGCAGTGGACCAACTTCGACGACATCGCGCTGGACGCCACCACCGGGCGGCCCGGCACCCCGCTGGCGATCACCGGCGCGGACGTGTCGCACGTGACGAAGAACGAGGACCACGGCGCGGTGTACCGCGACGCGTCCGGCCGGCGCCAGGACCCGCTCCGGCTGCTGGCCGCGAACAACGTCGGCTACATCCGGCTCAAGGTGTGGGTCGACCCTGTCGACGGCTACAACAACCCCGCGGACGTGCTCGAGAAGGCACGCCGGGCGCACCGCGCCGGGCAGCGGCTGCTCATCGACTTCCACTACTCCGACGCCTGGGCCGACCCCGGCAAGCAGATCAAGCCGGCGGCCTGGGCGGCGCTGAGCTTCGACGACCTGTCCCGGGCGGTGTACGACCACACCTACGCGGTGCTGCGCGACCTGCGCGCGCAGGGCACCCCGGCGGCGATGGCCCAGATCGGCAACGAGATCAACGGCGGGATGCTGTGGCCGGACGGCCGCTGGGACAACTGGGACGGGCTGGCCGCGCTGCTCACCTCCGGCGCGAACGCGGTGCACGCCGCGTCGCCGGGCACCAAGGTGGTGCTGCACCTCGCCGAGGGCGGCAACCTCGGCGGGCACCAGTGGTGGTTCGACCAGGCCACGTCGCGCGGGGTGCCGTTCGACGTGATCGCGGTGTCCCACTACGTCTACTGGCACGGCTCGCTCGGCGCGTTGCAGGCCAACCTGATGAACCTGTCCACCCGGTACGGCCGGCCGGTCATGGTCGCGGAGACCGCGTACGGCTTCACCACCGCGGAGAACGACCACGAGACGAACATCTTCAACGCCTCCCTCGCGCAGGCGGGTGGCTACCCTGCCACGCCGCGCGGGCAGGCGGACGCGCTGCGCGACATCCTGACGGTGGTCGCGGGGGTGCCCGGCGCGCTGGGCGTCTTCTACTGGGAGCCGACGTGGACGGCGGCCGACGGAGCCGGCTGGGATCCCGCCGATCCGGCGTCGGGCGACGGCTGGGAGAACCAGGCCCTCTTCGACTACCAGGGGCGCGCCTTGCCCGGCCTTGCGGTGTTCCGGCGCTTCTAGCGACACGCCACCTCCACCGGCCTCTACCGCCGGTGGAGGTGGCGACTCCTACGTTTCGCGGGCGATGGACTCGGCGATCCGCTTGATGCGCCGCAGCCGGGCGTCCCAGGCCGCGCCGACCGAGGAGAGCTGCGCGACCGCCCGCGCCAGCTGCGCCTCGTCCACCCGGTAGCGCCGCTCCCGGCCCGCCGGCGTGCCGTGCACCAGGCCGGCGCGGTCGAGCACGCCGAGGTGCTTCGCGATGGCCTGCCGCGTCACGGGCAGCCGGGTGCTGAGGCCGGTTGCCGTGCCGTCGCCGTCGAGCAGGAGCAGGTCGAGCATCCGCCGCCGGGTCGGGTCGCCGATCGCGGACCACAGGTCGTCGTCGACGGCGGTGCTCACGGCGCCGCGACCAGCCGCGCGACGTACTCACCGAGCCGGGGCACGAAGGTGTCCCAGCCGGAGACGTGGTCGTCGTGTACCTCCTTCAGCTTCGCGGCCTCCCAGCCCATCTCCCGGAACCCGGTCTCGGTGAGCCGGATCCTGGTGCCCGCGCCCGCCGGGGTGAGCTCGAACGTGACAAGCAGCGAGTCGGCGGAGTCGAGCCGGCCGTCGGCGTGGCACCAGCGGAACGAGAACCGCCGGGGCGGCTCGGCGTCCACCACGACCATCGGGGCGACGTGCGCCCGGTCGCCCCAGGCGAGCTCGCCGACCGCGCCGGGCGCCGCCTCGAACTCGGCCTCGTCGGCCCACCACTGTGAGATGTGCTCGGGGGTGCTGACGACCTCGAAGACCACCTCAGGCGGGGCGTCGACGTGGATCTCGCGTTCGATGCTGCCGTATTCCATGCTCGCCACGCTTCCTCGATATGCAACGTCTGGTTGCACATCAAGCTAGCCGACCACCCGCGTCAACGCAACCATTGGTTGCGCTAGGCCGGACCGAAGATCAGGTCCAGGTGCGCGTCAAGCGCGCGCAGCGCCACCTCGGGCGTGAAGTGTCCGCCGAGCAGATAGACGCCGAGCCCCTCCATCGTGGCGAGCAGCCCGGCCGCGGCGGCCTCCGGGTCCTTCGCCTCGCCGCCGGCCCGGACCAGGCCGGTCACGAAGCCGAACAGCTCCCGGGTCTGCTCGCGCAGCGGGCCCCCGGCCTCGACCCGGACCGACGTGTACGCCAGGAAGGCGAGCGCGACCCGCCCGTACGCCCGGCTCTCGTCGTCCAGCGGCAGCACCCCGGCGAGGAGGGTGCGCAGCAGCAGGCGCGGGCCCGGGTCCGCGCCGAGGTGGCCCATCCGCTCGGTGATCCGGGCCTGCTGGCGCTCCTGCACGACCGCCATGGCGAACGTCATCATCTCGCCCTTGGTGCGGAAGTAGTGCTGCACCATGCCCGTCGACACCTCGGCGGCGGCCGCGACGTGCCGCAGGCTGACCCCCTCCAGGCCCTGCTCGGCGGCGACCCGGAACAGCGCGTCCGCGATCAGGGTGCGCCGGGCCCGATGGTCGACCTGCTTCGGCATACGGACATGATTTCACGCCCCCACCCGGATCAGTCCCGGATGTGCGGGCCCAGCAGCGTCAGGTCCGCAGGCGAGAGCCGGTCGCGGGCGGTCTTCGCCTGATGCCAGTACGGGTACAGCAGCGGCGGCGCGCTCGCCTCGTCCAGCCGCGCCCGCTCCTGCGCGGACAGCGTCAGGTCGGCCGCCGCCAGGTTGTCGGCGAGCTGCTCACCGGTCCGCGCCCCGATCACCAGCGAGGTGACGGCCGGCCGGCCCAGCAGGTAGGCAAGTGCCACCTGGGCCGGCGAGACGCCCCGGTCGGCGCCGATCGACACCAGCACGTCCACCGTGTCGTAGAGCCGCTCCGGATCGTACACGGGCGGCTCGTTCCACTCGGTGAGCTGGCGCGAACCGCCGGACGGCCGCGCGTCGCGCCGGTAGCGGCCGGCGAGCAGTCCTCCGGCGAGCGGGCTCCACACCAGCACGCCGAGTCCCTGGTCGACGGCGGCCGGGATCAGCTCGTACTCGGCGTCGCGGGCCTGCAACGAGTAGTAGATCTGCTGGCTGACGAAGCGCGGCAGCCCGATGCGGTCAGCGGTGCCGAGCGCCTTCATCAGCTGCCAGCCGGCGTAGTTGGACGCGCCGACGTAGCGGACCTTGCCGGAGCGCACCAGCGAGTCGAGCGCCTCGAGGGTCTCCTCGAGCGGCGTGAGCCCGTCCCACTCGTGCACCTGGTACAGGTCGATGTGGTCGGTACGCAGCCGGCGCAGGCTGGCCTCGCAGCCGGCGATGATGTGGTGCCGCGAGAGGCCGGCGTCGTTGGGCCCGTCGCCCATCGCCATCCGCACCTTCGTCGCGACGAGGACGTCGTCGCGGCGTCCCTCGAGGACCTCGCCGACGATCTCCTCCGAGAGCCCGCCGGAGTAGACGTCGGCGGTGTCGATCAGGTTGACACCGGCGTCGAGACACTGGTCGACCTGCCGGCGGGCCTCCGCCACATCGGTCGATCCGACGTCGGCGAAGTTGCCCTTGCCGCCGAACGTCATGGTGCCCATGGTGAGCACCGAGACACGTAGACCGGACTTGCCCAGCGCGCGATATTCCATACCGCCACCCTAAGTCAGCGCAGGTCCGCTACGGCGGCCTCGACCTTCTTCCGCAGGTCCTCGGGCAGCGGCGTGTAGCCGACCCGGGCCGCCTGTGCCTGGCCCTCGGGGCTCACCGCGTAGCCGAGGAAGCTCCTGGTCAGCTCCTTCGCGCCCGCCTCACAGACCACCTCGTAGGTCACCAGGACGATCGGGTACGCGCCCGCGGCGGCGGTGCGGTGGTCGACGGCGAGCCGCAGATCGCGGTCGCGGCCCAGGACCTCGGCGCCGGCGACGGTCCGGGCCACGGCGTCGTCGGCCGGCGCGACGAACTCGCCAGCGCCGTTGCCGACGCGGGCCGTGGCCAGGCTGTGGAACCGCGCGTAGGACGCCTCGACATAGCCGATCGCGCCGTCGGTGCGGGCGACCGCGGTGGCGACGCCGTTGCTGCCCCGCTGCGCGCCGCCGCCCGGCGCCGGCCAGGCGCTGTCCGCGCCGAAGTCCCAGTCGCCGCCCGCGGTCGCGGCAAGGAACGCGGTGAAGTTGCCGGTCGTGCCGGAGCCGTCCCCGCGGTGCACGGTGCGGATCGTGGTCGAGGGCAGCACCGCGCCGGGGTTGTCGGCGGCGATCGCCGGATCGTCCCAGGTGGTCACCGCCCCGGCGAAGACCTTGGCGACGGTGGCCGGCGCGAGCCGCAGGTCACCCACGCCGGCGACGTTGTACGCCAGGGCGATCGGCCCGACCACCGCCGGCAGGTGCACGGCCACCCCGGTTCCGCAGCGGGCGTCGGCGGCGGCCTGGTCGGCGGCGCTCAGCGGCGAGTCCGTACCCGCGAAGTCGGCGGTGCCGGCGATGAAGGCGCGCACGCCGGCGCCGGAGCCGGTGCTGTCGTACTCGACGGTCGCACCGGAGCAGTTGATCTGATAGTCCTTGATCCAGGCGCTGACCGCGTTGGCCTGCGCGGACGAGCCCCGCGCCCGGATCGAGCCCGCCGCGCAGTGCACGGCCTCGTCGGCGGTGACGGCCGCCGCGTCGCAGCCGGCCACCAGCCCCAGCGTCAGCACGAGCGCCAGTCGAAGCTTCATCGGTTCCTCTCAGCGGTACTCGGCCAGGCGCTTGCGCACCCCGAGCGGCACCAGCAGCACGACGAGCCCGGCGAGGAACACCGGGATGACCGTCCACCCGGCCAGCAGCCGCCCCGCGTCGCGCAGGGCCGCGTCGAACTCCCGCCGGCGGGCGGTGGCGATCTCGTCGACCGCGGCGTCGAAATAGGAGAAGTCGAAGGCCGCGTCGCCGCGCCGGATGCCGGTGAGCGCGTCGATCGCCGCGGCCGTCCGCCCGGACCCGGCCAGCGTGACGATCCGGTCGTGGCCGCGCCGGTACGCCAGCCACCGCTCGACCACCTGCCCGGACTGCTCGGCGCTCACGTCCGGCCCGCCCGCGGCCGCCGCCAGCCCGCCGCCCTCGACAAGCCATTGCGACTTGCGGGTGAAATCCTCGCGGTAGTACGCGAGATTGGCGCTGACCAGGTAGCGGCTGGTGTCCGCGGCCGCGTCGTAGCTGAGCGCGCGGGCCTGCGACAGCGCCAGGTACGGCCGCAGGCTCTCGTCCCGGGCCGCGCTCAGCAGCCGCCCCTGCGAGACGAGCACCACGCCGGCCGCGGCCGTCAGGACCACGGCGAGCACGGTGGCGGCGAGCAGCGCCGGGTTGAACACCCGGCGGAACCGGCGCGCCAGCCACACCTGGAGAATCAGCAGCAGCACGACCAGGCCGGCACCCAGCACGGCGGTCAGCGCGAGGCCGACGATCTCGGTGGTGCGCTTCCGCGCGTACGCCCGGTCGAGCCGGTCCTCGCCCGCGTCGCGCAGCCGCTCCGCGGCGGGCAGCAGATCCAGGTGCAGCACATTGGTCGCCTGGGTGTAATAGCCGAGCGCGGCCGGCGGCAGCCGCCCCGGCGGCTGCGGCGGCGCCTGCGACTGGGCGGTCAGTGCCTGCCACACCCGCTGGCGGTACACCGCGAGATGGTGGAGCAGTTCCAGCACCACGGCCCGTTCGGCGGCGCCGGTCGCGGTGGTCAGCGAACGCTGGAGGTCGGCGTCGACCTGCCGGCTGCGACCACGGTACGTGCCGAGCGCGTCGATCTGGCTGCCGGACAACTCGGCGGCGTCGCCGGCCAGGACCATGCGGGCGACCTGGGCGTCCATGTCACTGAGCGCGAAGTAGAGGTCCGCGGCGGTCGCCGCCTGCGGCGCGGCCTCGCCGCCGATGACCCGCACCTGCCCCTGTATCCGGGCCATCATCGCGCTGGTCGTGGCGAGCAGCGCCACGGCGGTGACGATCACCGCAAAGGACCACAACCGCAGCCGTGCGGGTGTTTCATTTGATACCACTGACACGAGGCCAAGGTAATTCACCGCCGCAATTACCGAGCAATTTAAATATTCAACTTCTGTTTTCCCCGACTTCACCCGGCCGAGCAGTTCCGGCAATGGCTTTACCCTCCGCACTGGACGCTTCGAGGTGCGTCTGTTCCGATTGTCGGATGCGATTCGACGTCGACACGAAGGCATCGCCCGAGCAGGTGCGCCGGGCCTTCACGGACTTCACCGAGCGCAGGCCCCGAATCTGGAACCGCACGCTCGACCCGAAGACCTACGAACTACGGCAGCAGGGCGACGGCTGGGCGGTCGCCCGGGAGAGCAGTCCCGGTTCACCGTTCTGGGTCGTCGCCCTCGTCGTGGGCTTGCGCGCAGCATTCGCAGAGGCGTAGTTCGTCGGCACCGTTGCGAGCGAGATGGGTGGCCTCGTTCCACGGGCAGCCTTGACAGCCGGACACGATGTGGCGCGCCTGCTGCTCGGGTGTCATGCCACAGCCTCTCCGTCAATGGGAAGTGCCTTCCCCTCTGGGATGATCTGGCCTATCGCCGAGACAACCGGGTTATCCAGTACGTGCAGCGACAACCGACCTCGTCACCGCGTTCGACCGACTCACCGCGCTACCCGACCACGCGCCGGGCCACCACCGTGGCGAGACGCTCACGAAAGCGAGAGACCGAGGCTAGCGCGCCACGGGGAACTCGGAGATCAGCCGAGGTCCGTGACGGCCAGCCGGTTGTCCTCGGTGACGCAGGTCAGCAGGTCGCCCTCGTTGCGGCAGGTCTGTGCCGGCGCGACCGTGCCGCGCAGGACGACCTCGCCGGTCACCGGGTCGAGGCTGCTGACCGAGGTACGCCCGGGTGGTCGCAGGGTGGCCGCGATCAGGTACGTCAGGCGGCCCCGCGAGTCCCACACCGGCACGCCGCGATCCAGCTCGGCGAGGCGCCGCCCGGTGGTCGCGTCCAGGACGGTGCGCCGGGCACCATTCCCGTCCTCGGCCAGCAGGTGGCCGCCGGCCAGCGGGTAGACGCCCGCGGTACCGGAGAGCCGCCACAGGCGCGCGCCGGTCGCCCGGTCGTGGCCGGAGACCGACTCCCCGTCGCCGATGCACACCACCGGCCCGCAGCCGAACGAGCCGCCCGGCGGCTGCTCGACGGTCCACAGCCGCCGCAGCGTGTCGATGTCGTATGCGGTGACCGTGGTCCGGCCCCGCACCGTCTGATCCCGGTAGAGCTGCCGGCCCTCCACGGTGACGGCCGAATCATCCCCCGCCCGCGGCAGCGTTCCGGTCGCGATGACGGAGCCGTCGGCCGGCGCGATCACCTCGGCCCGGCCCTCCGCGGTGACGGTGACCAGGCGGTCGGGCCGGACGCCGGGGGTCGTGTCGGTCGCCCAGGAGACCACGCCGGTGCGATCCCGCGTCCACACCGTGCCGCCGTCGCGCAGGCGCACCAGGCGGATCCGGCGCGACCGCTCGCCGGCCTCGTCCCACTCCAGCAGCAGGGCGTGGTCGTCGACGACGGTCATTAACTCACCGGGCCCGCGCCAGAGCTGCCGGCCGGTCGCCGTGTCGACAGCGACCGTCTCCCGGCTGAACTCCCGGTAGGACGGGGTGCCGCCCGGCTCCACACGGTTGATCACGGTGATACCCGCCCGCATCAGCACCGTGCCGGCCCCGACGCCGGCCGGCCCGGAGGTGTCGTCGACCGCGGTCGACCAGCGCACCGCGCCGGTCCGGGCGTCGTGGGCGGTGAGCCGGTGGCCGGCGGAATGATCGAGTACGAGGATGTCGTCGCCGGAGAGCAGGTACGCATCGGCCTCCAGGGCGAACGGGACGTCCCAGAGCTGGACCGGTCCCCGCGGATCGGGGCGCGCCGAGCCCGTCACCGTGAGCACGCAGCACACCGCGACGACCGCTACCAGCCACCTCCGCCACTCGCGCCGGCGGAACGGGCGCGGCCGGAAGGCGGCCGGCGGGTCGTCACCCTCGTGATCGACCCGTCCAAGATCGATGACGGTCATGCGGGCAGCGTAGAGCTCTCAGTGGAGCCTGACGGCACCGAGCAGGCGTTCGATCGCCTCGTCGACGGTGGCACGGGAGCAGCCGAGATTCACCCGCATGTAGCCGTGGCCCTCGGCGCCGAACTTCTGGCCCTTGTCGAGCCAGAGCCGTGCCTCGGTGAGCATGAACTCATCGAGGGACTCGGCGTCCATGCCGAGGCCGCGGCAGTCCATCCAGGCGAGGTAGAGCGAGTCGGCCGGCAGTACCCGTACCCGTGAGGTCGCGCCGTTGATCCGGTCCGCGAAATGGGCGTGGTTGTCGCGCAGGTAGCGGAGCAGCGCCTCCAGCCAGGGCTCGCCGTGCGTGTAGGCCGCCTCGGCGGCGACCATGCCCAGGATGTTGACCACCGGGAACACGTTGCGGTCGTACTGCCGGGCGAGCTCCTCACGGAGCCGGCGGTCCGGCACGAAGACGTTCGCGCTCTGCAGGCCGGGAAGGTTGAAGGTCTTGCTCGGTGCGGTGCAGGTGATGCTGTTGCGGGCGAACCGCTCGCCGAGCGAGGCGAACGGAATGTGCCGCCTGGCCCGGTTGATGATCAGATCCTGGTGTATCTCGTCGGAGACGACGAGCACGCCGTGCCGGGCGCAGATCTCGCCCATCGTGGTCAGTTCCTCGGCCGACCAGACGTTGCCGGTCGGGTTGTGCGGGTGGCTGAGGATGAACACCTTGGTATCGGGCCGGATGGCGGCTTCGAACGTCCGCGGGTCGAACCGGTAGCCGTCCCCGTCGCGCACCAGCGGCGCGTAGGCCAGGAAGCGGCCGTTGAGCCGGACGTCGTCGTGGAAGTGGGCGTACACCGGCGGCTGGATCAGGATCGAGTCGCCCGGCGCGGAGAACGCCTGAACCACGGTCTTGAGCGTGGTGATGACGCCCGAGGTCTGTAGCACCCAGTCACGCGGAACCTCCCAGCCGAAGCGTCTCGCCTGCCAGCCGGTGACGGCGTCGAGGTAGCTCCCGGTCGCGCCCGCGGGATAGCCGAAGACGCCGTGATCAACGGCCCGGTGCAGGGCCTCGATCACCGCCGGCGGCGCCTTGAAGTCGGTGTCGGCCACCCACATCGGCAGCGGGTCGCCCGCGCCCGTCCACGACCACTTCATGGAGTTGGTGTTCGTCCGGTCAACGACCTCATCGAACAGCGCGTCAGCCATGCGAAGAGGCTATGAGCAAGGACCGGCCCCTGATCGTCGTATGCGCATCTGACGGCGTTTGCCGGCGCTCCGGCGCGTCATGGTGCGGAACCACGGTCCGGGGAGGTGACCATGTGCTGATGAGCTCCTCGCCGGATCCGACCGAGTCCGCCCCCGCTGGTGGGTACCTGCTGGACAATGCGCGCGCCGAGGCGGGCGAGCGGTTCGTCTGGCTGGCCGAGCTGTTCGACGGGGTGACGCGGGGGCACTTCGACCGGCTGGGGGTCGGGGCCGGCTCGCGCTGCTGGGAGGTGGGCGCCGGCGGCCCCGGCATCCCGGAGGCGCTCGCGGCGGCCGTCGGCCCGAGCGGGCACGTGCTGGCCACCGACATCGACCCGTCGTGGCTCAGCGCGGACGGCGGGTACGAGGTGCGCCGGCACGACGTCGCCGCCGATCCGCCACCGGAGCCGGGGACGTTCGACCTGGTGCACGCCCGGCTCGTGCTGGTGCACGTACCCGACCGGGCCCGGGCGCTGGCCACGATGGTGGCGGCGCTGCGGCCCGGCGGCCGGCTGCTGGTCGAGGACGCCGACACCGCCCTCCAGCCGCTGGCATGCCTGGACGACAGCGGCCCGGCGCAGCGGCGGGCCAACCGGCTGCGCGCCGCGGTCCGGGAGCTGCTGGCGCGCCGCGGCGCGGACCTGAGCTACGGCCGTACGCTGCCGCGGGCGTTGCGGGAGGCCGGCCTGGTCGATGTCGCCGCGGCGGGCTCCTTCCCGGTGGGCGGGCTCGCCTGCGACCGGTTGGAGGCGGCGACCATCCGGCACGTACGCGGCGAGCTGCTCGCGGCCGGCTTGGCCGACGACGCCGAGCTCGACGCGCACCTGGCCGCCATCCACGCCGGCGAACTCGACCTGACCCTCGCACCGCTGATCTCGGCCTGGGGCCGCCGCCCGGCCGCCGACTAATCGACGGGCCGGGTCCGCAGCGCCTCGTAGTAGGGCTTCATCGCCGGGAGATAGTCGTCGAAGCTCGGCGCGGGCAGGCCGTCCCGCGCCGCCACCAGCATGTCCAGGTAGTACTCCCAGCCCGGACCCATCTCGCCGACCCCGTCGGTGGTGTCGAGGTGGTGCACGAGCCGGAGCTCGGTCCGGCCGTCGGCGTGCGACAGCAGCAGCTCGAGCCGCCAGCCGCCGGACTCGTCGCTCGTCGACACGGCCAGGCGCCGCGGTGGCTCGCACGCGTCGATCCGCACGTCGAACCAGGGTTCCGTTTCCTCGAAGGCCATCTGCACCTTGATCATGCGGCCCGGGGCGGCATCGCCCTGCCAGGCGCCGAACCACCGGGCGGTGCGATCGGATTCGGTCACGCTGGCCCACACGTCCTCGATGGGGGCCCGGAACGTGCGGCTGACGACGAGGTCGGTGCCGTCAGCGGCCGGGAAGAGCCGGCCGGTCGGCGGTGGGCTGCTCATGCCGTGTTCTCCTGTCGTTGATCCGCCGCGTCGCGCCGGCGGCGCTCGCGGCGGGTGCGATAGACCTCGGTCTCCAGCGCGTCCAGGCGGCGCTCCCAACCGGCGGCCGGAGCGAACTGTCCGAGCCACCCGATCAGGCCGGCGAACCGCGACCCGTCGAGCTCATAGAGGCGCCGGCGCCCGACGAGCGTGTCGCGAACCAGCCCGCTCTCCCGGAGCACCCGCAGGTGGCGGCTGACGGCGGGCCGGCTGATCTCGAACCGGTCGGCGATCTCCCCCGCGGCGAGCCGTTGCTCGCGCAGCATCACCAGGATCTCCCGCCGCACCGGGTCGGCGATCGCCGCGGCCACGTCGTCCACCCGAGAAGCGTAACCATCACGTTACGCGTTTGGCAAGCCTGAGCCTGCCGGATGCGGCGGTCGCAAAGGACCATAATTTCATTGGATACCGCTGAAACGAGGCCAAGTAATTCATCGAAGCAATTGCCCGGAAATTTCATATATTCAACGTCGATTTCTTTGAACCGTCCCGGCGGGTCGGAGCATTCCGAGCCGAACCCCGCCACCCAGGCCACGTTGAAAGACTCGATCATTCGGTAGGCGCGAACCGATATTCGCTCGGCTGGAGCATTTCTACCGCCGTCGCGGCGATCGCCTCCAGCTCGTGCTGGTCCACTTCGGCCGCCCCCGACAACAGGACGGCGACAGACAGGTCATGCCATGCGACCACGACAAGCTTGAAGCGAACGACGACCGTGCCCTTGGCCTCCACCACGATTCGCGTACCGGCCGATGCCTCCCCCAGTTGCGGCACCGTCAGCGGGAACAGCGAGATGGTCTGGTCGCCCGAAGTGATGGTCGGGCAGCGCGCCGGCGCTTCGGCGAACTCGGTGACGACAGCCTGGGCGCCTTCCTCACCGAGGACTGCCAGGTGTTCACAAGGGTGCTGTCATCCTTCGTGAACATGACCGCCGCGGAGTCCACGACAGCGTCGGCGGCCACGGCGCGGATGGCTGACCGCGATCCATCGGAGACGCGGTCCCAAAGTGCGCACGCGTCCTTGAGGTCGGACGGATCACCCTCGCCCGGTTCCTCGACGGCGGTATAGCCCGAGGGCAGGTCGGTGGCTGTGAGCAGGGAGACCTGCAGCCGCTCTGAAATGTCGCGCCGTTATTCAAGATCCGAGGTCGCGCCGGCCGCCGCGGCGCGCGGGGTTGCGGCAAGGCCTATTCGCATACGCAGGCCGGACAGCGGCTCCCGATTGAAGGCGGTACGTAGAATGCCGCCGCCGCACTGCTCGCGAACATCGAATCCGGTGAGATCTCGACGGCGCCCGAGGGCCGGGCGCGGCTGACACGATCGTGGACGCCGTCGCATCGACCGGCGGGCCGACGCCCCCGACTTGGCTTACGCTCGGCGGGCATCGATGGAGCATTGGGAGGTGCTGCGCATGGACACGACCGCGTACCTGGAGGCCGTCGTGGAACAGGCGGGCACGTTCGCCGACTGGGTGGACGGCCGGGACGCCACCACCCCGGTGCCGACCTGCCCGAAGTGGACGCTGGCCGATCTCGTCGACCATGTCGGCTCGACGCAGCGCATGGTGGCGATGCTGGTGGGCGGGCGGATGACCGAGCCGAGCCAGGCGTTCGCCGGATACGTCCCGGCACCGGCCGACCCGGCACAGTGGCGCGCCTGGCTGACCGGCACCGCGGCCGAGGCGAAGCAGGCGTTCGACGCGGCCGACGACGACACGCCGGTGTGGGATCCGTCCGGCGGCGCCGCAGGGGTGCCGTTCTGGTCACGCCGGCTGTTCGGGGAGGCCTGCGTGCACCGCGCGGACGCGGCCGCCGCGCTCGGCGAGCGATACGAACTGGCGCCGGAGATCGCCGTCGCGGCCATCGACGACTGGCTGGACACCATGACCTCCCGCGGCTACTGGGAGAACCAGCCGGGCTTCTCCGACGCGATGCGCGGCGACGGCCAGACCCTGCATTTCCACGCGAGCGACGCGCCCGGCGAGTGGCTGGCACGCCGCGAACCGGACCGGATCGCCCTGGAACACTCACACATCAAGGCCGACGTCGCGGTCCGCGGCCCGGCCACCGACCTGCTGCTAATGATCAGCCGGCGCCGCCCGATGAGCGCGGCCACCGGCCTGGAGGTGCACGGCGACCGGGCCCTGCTCGACCACTGGATCGGAAACATGGACTGGGTGACCGGCGACTGATCAGTCCAGGTAGGCGGCCAGGGTGGGTGACTCGCCGGCGTTGTGTGCGGCCAGGAGGTCCGCGAAGCGCTCCGAGGGCATCACCCGGACGCCGAGCTCCTCGGCCTTCGCGGCCTTCGAGCCGGCGCCCGCGCCGACCACCACCAGGTCGGTGCGGGCCGAGACCGAGCCCGAGGACCTACCGCCCAGGTGCTCGACCGCCTCGTTGCCCTCGTTGCGGGTCAGGCCCGGCACCGAGCCGGTGACGACGACGGTCAGCGGCTTGCCGTCCTCACCGCGCAGCGGCAGCGACGGCGTCGCGGCCGTGCCGGGCGGGGCGTCGGCGGGTGCGGCCAGGCCGGGCGCGCCGGGCTCGGTCATGTTGACGCCGCGCTCGGTGAGTTTCGCGATGACCGGGGCCAGCTCGATCAGCTCGGCGGCGATGGTGGCCGCCCGCTCCGGGCCGACGGCCTCGACCTCCTGGAGCTGCTCGACCGTCGCCGCGGTCAGCGCCGGCATCGAGCCGAAGTGCCGGGCCAGGCGGCGCGACATCGAGCGGCCGGTCATCCGGACGCCGAGGCCGGTCAGGACCCGGGACAGCGGCTGGGTCTTGGAGGCCTCGATGTTGGCCACCAGCTTGGTGGCCGAGGTGCGGCCGAGGCGTTCGAGCTTCGCCAGCGCCTCGGCGTCCAGGTCGTAGAGGTCGGCGGGGTCGGTGACCAGGCCCGCCGCGACCAGGCCGGCGATGACCTTGTCGCCGAGGCCCTCGATGTCCATCGAGTCGCGGGCCGCGAAGTAGGCGAGCGACTCGCCCGCCCCGCAGGCCCGGCCCTGCACGCAGCGCCAGCGCTTCTGGCTGCGGTCGATCTCGCCGTGGCAGCGGGGGCAGTCCTCCGGCGGGGTGAACGGCTGCGCGTCCGCGGGGCGCTCGTCGAGTTTCGCGCCGGTGATCTCCGGGATGACCTCGCCGGCGCGGCGGACGAAGACGGTGTCGCCGACGCGGACGTCGCGGCGGACCAGGTCGTCGAAGTTGTGCAGCGTGGCCGAGGTGACGATCACCCCGCCCACCTGGACCGGGTCGAGCACCGCGACGGGGGTGATCACGCCCGTGCGGCCGACCTGGACCTCGATGGCGGCGAGCCGGCTGGTGCGGGTGTCGGCCGGGAACTTGTGCGCGATCGCCCAGCGGGGCGCCCGGCTGGACGAGCCGGCCCGGTCCCGGTCGGCCGGGTCGTCGGCCTTGACCACGGCGCCGTCGATGTCGAAGCCGAGGGTGCCGCGGGCCGCGCCCAGCGCCGCGATCGCGGCCAGCAGGTCGTCGATCGTCGCGCACTGCGGCATGCCGGCGGGCGAGCCCGCGGTCGTGGCCACCCCGAGGTCCGCGATCGCGGCCATCGCGGCGGTGTGCGTCAGGCCCTCGCCGCCGGGCAGGTCGTGCACCGCGTAGGCCAGGAAGGACAGGGGTGCGTCGTAGGCGCGGTCCTGTGCCCGCAGGGTGCCGGCCGCGGCGCTGCGCGGGTTGGCGAAGGGCCGGCCGCCGTGCGCGACCCGCAGCTCGTTGGCGCGGGCGAAGTCGGCGTCGGTCATGAAGACCTCGCCGCGGACCTCGACCGTCGCCGGGCCGGTGAGCGCGGCGGGCAGCCCGGCGACCAGGCGGGCCTGGGTGGTGACGTCCTCGCCGGCCCGGCCGTCGCCGCGGGTGGCGAGCCCCCGCAGCCGGCCGTCGACGTAGCGGGCCGCGACCGCCATGCCGTCGATCTTCGGCTCGACCGTGTAGCCGTGCACGGGGTGGCCGAGGACCCGGTCGAGGCGGGCCGCCCAGGTGCGCAGCTCGTCGGCGTCGAAGACGTTGTCGAGGCTGAGCATCGGGGTGCTGTGCTCGACGTCGCCGCCGGCGATGCCCGCGCCGACCGCGGCGGTCGGGGTGCCGGCCTCGACCCAGCCGGGCTCGGCCCGCTCGGTGGCGGAGATCCGGGCCAGCAGGGCGTCGTAGGTGGCGTCGTCCATGGCGAGGTCGTCGCCGGCGTAGTAGGCCTCGGCGGCCGGCCGGATCCGGGCGATCGCCTCGCGGTAGTCCTCGACCGTGTCGAAGCGCGCGGCCTTTGCCGCGTCGACGACCGGCGCGACCTCGTGGTCGGTGCCGTCGGGTCCGGCGGCGGTGCGCTTGGTCGGCATGCGGAGCTCACTTCCTGCGACGCGGAAAGACGATCTCCCAACGACGGGAGCGGTGTCTTTGATACCGCACGGGTACGACAGAACCCGCCGGGGTCCATTGAAACCCCGGCGGGTCCGCGGCGGAACCGTTCAGCCGGCGAGCTCGCAGGTGTTCGCCAGGTCACCGGCCGGCGGCCGGGCGACGGTGTGGCCGGGCGGCGGCGCCTGCCGCCGCTCGACCCAGCCGGTCAGCGCGGTGAACGCCGCGCGGAAGCACGGCAGGATCGGCCGCAGCCGGTCCGGATAGGCGTCGTAGAGCCCGTCGACGTGGTTGCCGCCCTCGATCCGGTAGTACCGGAAGATCGGGCCCCGGCGCTGCTCGCGCACCATCTCCGCGTACACGTCGGAATCCTGGGTGATCGGCAGCAGCGCGTCGAGGGTCCCGTGCAGGGTGATCAGCGGCCGCTGGATGCGGCCGGTGAGCGCGATCCGCGCGATCGCCGCGCGCACCGCCGCCGGGCGGCTCGCATAGTCGTAGTCGGCGTCGCAGGCGGGCGTGCCCGGCGCGCAGAACGGGGTGCCGGCCTCGGCCGGGCCGTCGTAGTCCGGGTCCAGCTCCTCGCGGTAGATCCGCTGGGTGAGGTCCCAATAGACGCGGTGGTGGAAGTCCCAGAGGAACTCCGAGCCGGGCGCGAAGCCCGCGGCGACGACATCCGCGGGCCGGTCCGGGTACGCACCCAGAACCGGAGGCAGGAAGGTGAGCAGGCTGGGCCGGCGCGGGTGCCAGAGCGTGCCCTCCCAGTCGACGCCGCCGTCGTACAGCTCGGGGTGGTTCTCCAGCTGCCACCGGACCAGGTAGCCGCCGTTGGACAGGCCCGCGGCGTAGGTGCGGCGCGGCGGGTGGCCGTAGCGGCGCGCGACCGCCGCGCGGGCCGCCAGGGTCAGCTGGGTCACCCGGTGGTTCCATTCGACGATGGCGTCGCCGGGGCGGCGCCCGTCGCGGTAGAACGCCGCGCCGACGTTGCCCTTGTCGGTGGCGGCGAAGGCGTAGCCGCGGGCCAGGACCCAGTCGGCGATGGCGAAGTCGTTGGCGTACTGCTCGCGTACGCCGGGCGAGCCGGCCACCACCAGGCCGCCGTTCCAGCGGTCGGGCAGGCGCACGACGAACTGGGAGTCGTGGTTCCAGCCGTGGGTGGCGTTGGTGGCCGAGTCGTCCGGGAAGTAGCCGTCGATCTGGATGCCGGGCACCTCGCTCGGGTTGCGGGCGCCGGCCGGGGTCAGCCCGGCCCAGTCGGCGGGGTCGGTGTGGCCGGACGCCACGGTTCCGGCGGTGGTGAGGTCGGCGAGGCAGGCGGCCTGTTGCCGTTCCGCGCCCGGAAGAAGAGGCGCGGAACACCCGGCCGACGGCGATGGGGGTACGGGAAGCAGGACGGCCGCCAGCAGGACGGCCGCGGCGCTGAGGGAAGGCAGCATCCCGTCATGCTCCGGCGGGTCCGGGGTCCGGACCATGGCCGTCGACCACACTGTCGGTGCCGCCGCCATGGGTGGCCAGGCGGTGCAGCCGCAGGGCGAGCCGGAGTTCGAGGCCCCGCTCGGGCTGCTGCCAGCCGTCGCCGAGCACCTGGGTGATCCGGGCGATGCGCTGGGTCACGGTGTTGACGTGGATGTGCAACACCTCGGCGGCCCGGACGGCGTTGGCGCCGGCGTCGAAGTAGGACTCCAGCGTCCGTACCAGGGCCGTGCCGCGCCTGCGGTCGTAGTCGAGCAGCGGGCCGACGGTGTCGGCGACGAACGCGGGAACGTCCCGCTCGGCGCCGACCAGCAGGCCGACGAAGCCCAGCTCGGCGGCGCTCGCGCCGTCGCCGTCGCGGCCCAGCGCCCGCAGCGCCGAGGCGCAGCGGCGGGCCTCGGCGTAGGCGGCGGGCACCGGCTCGGTGCCGGTGAGCGGCCCGGTGCCGCCCCCGGTGACCGGTGCGCCGAGGTACGCGCCGAGCTCGCGCACCACCCGGCGGGCCGCGTCGCCGGGGTGGTCGCCGCCGACCAGCAGCACCACGTAGCCGTCGCGGTGCGCGGCCAGCCCGCCGCAGGCCGCCGCGTGCGCGGAGCTCCACTGCGCGGCCCGCTCGCGGTGCCGGGCCGGGCAGGAGACCACAACCAGGACGTGCGCGGCGTCGAGGTCGACGCCGAGGCGCCGGGCCCGCTGCCGCACGGTCACCTGGTCGTCCACCCGACGGCTCAGCAGGTCCTCCAGCAGCTCGCCCCGCACCCGGCCCTCGGCCTGGGCGAGGCTGCGCCGGAAGAGCAGCAGCAGCGCGGTCACCACCCCGGCGCGCTCCAGGATGCGGGTGTCGGTCTCGCTCAGCTCGCCGGGCGCGCGCAGCACGAGGGTGCACAGCGCCTCGTTGCCGGCGCCGGCGGCGAGCACCCAGTGCTCGCCGTTGCGGGTCGCGCGGCCCAGGCCGCGGCCCGCCACCGCCGCCGCGGCCAGCGAGCCGACCCCGGCGATGTCGCCGACCGCCGCCAGGCAGCGCCCGTCGGCGTCGAGGATGGCCAGCTCGCCGCCGAGCACCTCGGCGACGACGGCGGCGAGGCCGTCCAGGTCCCCGCCGCGCAGGATCACCTCGGCCATCCGGTCGTGCGCCTCGGCGGCCCGTTCGAGGGACTCGCTGTGCCGGCGTACCACGGTGTTGACCGCGCCGAGCTCCTCCAGCGCGGCCCGGGTCTCGCCGAGCAGCCGGGTGTTGTCCAGCGCGACGGATGCGTGCGCGGCGAGGGACCCGAGCAGCGTCACCTCCTCGCGGGTGAACGGCCGGGCGCTGCGGTTCGCGGCGAAGAGCACGCCGAGTACCCGGCTGCCCAGACGCATCGGCACGCCAAGGATGGCGACCAGGCCCTCCTCGGAGACGCCGCCGTCGATCTCGGTGGTGTGCTGGAAGCGCGCGTCGGCCGCGTAGTCGGCGGTGACGTACGGCGCGGCGGTCTGCGCGACCAGCCCGCCCAGCCCAGCGCCGAGCGGCAGCCGGAGCCGCTGGAAGCGGGCCGACACCGAGCCGTAGGTCACCCGCATGTACGTGTCGCCGCGCTTCTCGTCGTTGAGGGTCATGTAGGCGACGTCGGCGTCGAGCAGCTCGCGGGCCCGGCGCACGATCGCCTCCAGCACGGCGTCGAGGTCGCGCAGGGTCGCCAGGTCGCCGACGGTGTCGACGAGCGCGGTGAGCTCCGCCTCGCGGCGCCGCCGGCGCTCCAGCAGCGCCCGCACCCGCAGGGCGAGCGCCCGGTGCTCCTCCAGCTCGGCCAGCTCCGCCGCCGGGCGGCCCTGCGCCCGGGCCTCCAGCAGCGGCCGCTCGAACTCGACCGCGGCGGCCTCGCGCAGCAGCAGGTCGAGGAAGGCCGAGGTCAATGCGCGGTCCATCCGCCGTCCATCACCAGGGAGGTGCCGGTGACGAAGGACGCCCGCGGCGAGCACAGGTACGCGACCAGGTCGGCCACCTCGTCGGGCTCGACGAGCCGCTTGATGGCCACCGGCGCCAGCATCACCTGCTCGACGACCTGCGCCTCGTCCAGGCCGTGCCGGGCCGCCTGCGCGGCGATCTGCGCCTCGACCAGCGGCGTGCGCACGTACGCGGGATTGACGCAGTTGGACGTCACCCCGTGCTCGGCCCCCTCGAGCGCGATCACCTTCGACAGGCCCTCCAGCCCGTGCTTGGCCGAGACGTACGCCGCCTTGAACGGCGAGGCGCGCAGCCCGTGCACCGACGAGACGTTGACGATCCGGCCCCAGCCGCGCGCGTACATGTGCGGCAGGCTGCGGCGCACCAGCCGGAACGGCGCCTCCAGCATCAGCCGCAGTATCAGCGAGAACGTCTCGGGCGGGAAGTCGTGCAGCGGCGCGACGTGCTGGAGGCCGGCGTTGTTGACCACGATGTCGACGGCCGGGTCGATGCGGTCGACGGCGGACAGGTCGGTGAGGTCGACGGTCTCGGCGCGGCCGCCGATCTTCTCGGCGACCCGGGCCGCGGCGTCGCCGTCGCGGTCGACGACGACGACCAGGGCGCCGGCCGCCGCGAGCCGCTCCGCGCAGGCCCGCCCGATGCCGCTGGCACCGCCGGTGACGACGGCGGTTCGTCCGGCCAGGCTGTCGCCGGCAGTGCTGGTGTCCATGATGCCCCTCAGCGCGAAGTCGTCGACGTGGTGGGAACGGGTGCGGCCGGCGCCTCCTGGGCGACGCGTCTTCGCCCCGCGCGGGAGACGGCGGCGCCGAGCTGCCGGGCGGCGCCCCACAGGCCCTGCCGGAAGAGCAGCACCACCAGCACGAAGACGGTGCCGGTGACCAGGCCGATGCCGTTGAAGCCGGAGGTGGACAGATAGTCCTCCAGGAGCACGACCAGGGCGGCGCCGAGGGTGCTGCCCCAGAGCGTGCCGATGCCGCCGAGCACGACCATCATCACGGCCTTGCCGGAGGTGGTCCAGTAGACCTCCTGGAGCGACGCGAAGCCGTGGCTGATCGCGAACAGGCCGCCGGCCAGGCCGGACAGCGCCGCCGAGAGCACGAAGGCGAGCAGCTTGTACCGGTCGACCGGGTAGCCGATCGCCCGGGCCCGGGCCGGGTTGTCGCGGATCGCGACGAGCACGTGGCCGAACGGCGAGTGCACGATGCGCCACATACAGAACAGCCCGAACAGGATGATCGGCAGCCCGGCGTAGTAGAAGACGAACGGGTCGCTGAGGTCCGCGCCGAACAGCTCGCGGGGTATGCCTTGCAGGCCGTTCTCGCCACCGGTCACGTCGCGCCACTGGTTGGCCACGAAGTAGACCATCTGCGCGAACGCCAGCGTGACCATGGCGAAGTAGATGCCCGTGCTGCGCACGCAGAGGTAGCCGATGGGCACGGCGAGCGCGGCGGCCAGCGCCGCGCCGCCGAGCACCGCGACCGGGAACGGCAGTCCGCTGTGGATGGCGATCAGCCCGGACGCGTACGCGGCGCTGCCCCAGAAGGCGGCGTGGCCGAAGGAGAGCAGGCCCGTGTAGCCGAGCAGCAGGTCGACCGCGGCCGCGAACAGCGCCCAGGTGACGATGTCCATGGCCACCGGCGGGTAGATCAGCCAGGGCAGGGCGAGGGCAACGGTCAGCCCGGCGGCCAGCAGCAGCCACCGCAGCGGGCGGCGGGCGGCCGGCTCGGTGTGGTGCAGCAGCAGCCGGATCACGTGCGGGCCTCCTCGCGTCCGAACAACCCCGCGGGCCGCAGCAGCAGCACGCCGGCCATGATGATGAAGATCAGCGTCTGGGACAGCGCCGGGACGTACAGGTTGCCCAGCGACTGCGCCACGCCGATCGCGAAGCCCGCGAGCACGGAGCCGAAGACCGAGCCGAGGCCGCCGATCACCACCACGGCGAAGACCGCGATGATCAGGTCGGCGCCCATCAGCGGGTTGACCGCCCGCATGGGCGCGGCCAGCACCCCGGCCAGGCCTGCGAGGGCCACCCCGAACGCGAAGACCGGTGTCACCCAGCGGCCGACGTTGACGCCGAGCGCACCGGTCAGCTCGGGGCGCTCGGTGGCGGCCCGCACCACCATGCCGACCCGGGTCCGGGTCAGCACCAGCCAGACCGCCGTGCACAGCACGACGGCGGCACCGAGCACGAACACCTGGTAGGCGGGGTAGTCGAAGACCCCGAGGTCGATCGAGCCGGAGAGCTCCGCGGGGCGCGGGTACGGCTGGGACTGCACGCCGTACTCGCGCTTGACCGCGTCCTGGAGCACCAGGGTCAGCCCGAAGGTGAGCAGGAAGTTGTAGAGCGGGTCGAACGGCGTCAGCCGCCGGATCAGGGTGCGTTCGAGCAGCATGCCGAGCAGGAACAGCAGCGCCGGTACGGCGAACAGCGCCACCCAGAACGGCATGCCGAGCTCGGCAAGGGCCAGGTAGGCGCCGAACGCACCGAGCATGAAGAACGCGCCGTGTGCGAAGTTGACCACGCCGAGCATGCCGAAGATGACGGCGAGCCCCAGCGCCAGCAGCGCGTAGAAGCCGCCGCTGACCAGCCCGTTGAAGCACTGCTGCAGGAAGCCGGTCACAGCGTGCAGCCGCCCGCGGACTCCGGCCGGAACGCCTCGGCCGCCGGGATGGTGCGCAGGATCTTCTCGTAGTCCCACTCGGTGGTGACCTGGCTCTTCGGCTTCACCTCGGCCAGGTAGACGTCGTGCACGACCCGGTGGTCCTTGGCCCGGACGGTGGCGTTGCGGGCGAACATGTCGTCGTAGGTGTAGCCCTCGAGCTCGCCGACGACGGCGTCGGCCGCGTCGGTGCCGGCCCGCTGCACCGCCTCGAGGTACTGCGTGGCGGCCGAGTAGTTGGCCGCGTGCGCGAACGACGGGCGGGTCTGTGTCTTGGCGGTGAACCGGTCGGCCCACTGCCGGTTGCGGTCGTCGAAGTTCCAGTACCAGGCGTCGGTGAAGGTGGTGCCGGCGAACGCGTCCGGGCCGAGCGAGTGGATGTCGGTGATGAACATCAGGCCGACCGAGAGCTTGATGCCCTGCTCCCGCAGCTTGAACTCGTTGTACTGCTTGACCAGGTTGACCAGGTCGCCGCCGGCCTGCATGGTGCCGAGCACGTCCGGCTTGGGCTTCAGCCCCGGCGCCTTGAGCAGGAAGGTGGAGAAGTTGTCGTTCGGGAACGGCGTCGGGTCCTTGGCGACAACGGTGCCGCCGGCCGCGCCGATCGCCGCGCTGAACGACTTCTCCATGTCCTGCCCGAACGCGTAGTCCGGGTAGACGATGTACCAGTTCTCGCCGCCCTGCTTGGTGACCGCCGACCCGGTCCCGTTGGCCAGCATGTAGGTGTCGTACGCGTAATGGAACGTGTACCTGTTGCACTGCTTGCCGGTGAGCTCGGTGGTGGCGGCGCCGATGTTGAAGTACAGCTTCTTCTTCGCCTTGGCCACGTTGGCGACGGCGAGCGCCGCGGAGGAGGTCGGCACGTCGAGGATCGCGTCGGCCTGCTGCCGGTCGTAGAGCTCCTGTGCCTTGGAGTTGGCGATGTCCGGCTTGTTCTGGTGGTCGGCGGAGACCACCTCGATGTCGGAGCTGACCGCCTTGTCGCCGTACTTGGCCTGGAAGTCGGCGACGGCCATCCGGACCGCCTCGATGCTGTTCTTGCCGGACAGGTCGGCGTAGACGCCGGACTGGTCGTTGAGCACGGCCAGCACGATCTTGTCGTTGCTCACCTTGGCGTCGGCGCCGCCGCCGGGGCCGCCGCGGCCGCAGCCGGCGACCAGCAGCGTGCCGGCGGCCAGAGCGGCGGTGAGCGCTCTGGTGGTCTTTCGCATGGGTTGTCTCCTCGGGGGGTGGGGGGTCAGATGCCGAGGTACGCGAGCAGTTCGTGTTCTCGTTGCCGGACCGCGCCGTTGTCGAGCGTCTCGACGACCCGGCCCTCGGCGAGCAGGTGGTGGCGGTCGGCCACGGTGGTGGCGAAGTGCAGGTTCTGTTCGATCAGCAGCACGGTGACGCCGGCCGCCTTGATCTCGCGCAGGATGTCGCCGATCTGCCGCACGAGCAGCGGCGAGAGGCCCTCGGTCGGCTCGTCGCAGAGCAGCAGCCGGGCGCCGCTGCGCAGGACCCGCGCGAGCGCGAGCATCTGCTGTTCGCCGCCGGAGAGCTGGGTGCCCGCGAAGCGCCGCCGCTCGGCCAGCACCGGGAAGGTGTCGTAGATCCGGCTCAGCGGCCAGGGCTCCGGGCCGACAACGGGCGGGAGCAGCAGGTTCTCCTCGACGTTCAGGGTGGCGTACACGCCGCGGTCGTCGGGCACGTAGCCGAGGCCGGCGCGGGCGCGGCGGTAGGCGGGCCGGGACGCGAAGGCGGTGTCGCCGAGGAAGGCGATGCGCCCGGAGCACTGCGCGTGCAGGCCCATCAGGCAGCGCAGCAGCGTCGTCTTGCCGGCGCCGTTGCGTCCGACGAGCGTGACGATCTCGCCCTCGGCGACCGCGATGTCGACGTCGCGCAGCACCTGCGCCTCGCCGTACCAGGCGCTGAGTCCCTCAACGGTCAGCATGGGCTTCTCCGAGGTAGGCGGTGATCACGCGGGGGTCGGCACGCACCTCGGCGTAGCCGCCCTCGACCAGGACCTTGCCGTGGGTGAGCACGGTGACACGGTCGGCGAGGTTCGCCACCACGCGCATGTTGTGCTCGACGAGCACGACGGTGCGCCCGGCCCGGACGGCGCGGATCAGCGCGATGGTGCGCTCGACGTCCTCGGCGCCCATTCCGGCGGTGGGCTCGTCGAGCAGCAGCACCCGCGGGTCGAGGGCCAGGGCGACGGCCAGTTCGAGGGCCCGCTTGCGGCCGTAGGCCAGGGCGGCGGCCGGCACCTCGGCCGCGTCGGCGAGGCCGACGTCGTCCAGCAGGGCGAGCGCCCGGTCCCGGAACCGGCCCAGGCGGTCCTCGGAGCGCCAGAACCGCCAGCCGAGGCCGGTCGGCGCCTGTAGCGCCAGCTCGACGTGCTCGCGGGCGGTCACCTGGGGAAAGAGGGTGGTGATCTGGAACGAGCGGGCCACGCCCAGGCGGGCCACCCGGTCCGGCGCCAGCCCGGTGACGTCGTGGCCGTCGAGGGTGATGCTCCCCCGGCTCGGGCGCAGGAAGCCGGTCAGCAGGTTGAACAGGGTGGATTTGCCCGCACCGTTGGGCCCGACGAGCGCGTGCACGCTGCCGGCCGCGATGTCGAGGTCGACGCCGTCCACGGCGTGGAAACCGCGGAACTGCTTGGCGAGCCCGCGGGCCTGGAGGATCGGCGGCGGCATCCCCACCTCCTTCTTCGGACCGGGCGACGAGGAGGGCGCCCTGTGATCCGCAACACTATGGGCGGGGCGATGGCGCACGCCATGTGGAGTAATCACACATCTTGTGGCATTTCAGTGGGGAGCATCACCACGTGCCGTGACCCGTCGACCACCGAAATGGCGCCCGATATGGGCGTTCCAGTGTGGTGTCGTCACATGTGGAAGTTTGATTCCGGCGGATGTTTGCAGCGGCTATGAATATTCGTCCGAACATCCATGGCAATCCGATCTTCACTTGCGGACCATGGAGCGCGTGTCCGGACGTCACCGTAGAACCTTCAACTTGACCATCATCCTCGCCGCGGCCACGGCCGCCGTCGTCCTCGTCGGCGGCGGCTCCTGGCTCGGCTACCAGCAGCTCTCCGCAAAGGACTGTTCCGGCCAGATCAGGCTGGACGTCGCCGCGGCCACCGAGATAGCCCCCGCCGTCCGGACGACCGCCGACGCGTGGGTCAAGGAGGACGCCCAGGTCGACGGCGTCTGCGTGGAGGTGAACGTCGTCGACCTCGAGCCGGCCGCCGGCGCCGCCGCCATCGCGCAGCGCCACGGCGTCACGCTCACCGGCCTCGGCGGTGGCACGGGCCAGGCCGAGGTGCCGGACGTGTGGATCCCGGACTCGTCGTCCTGGCTGCTGCGGGTGAGCGCCGAGGCGCCCGGCTTCGTGCCGACCGACCGTCAGCCCGTCGCCGAGAGCCCCGTGGTGCTGGCCATGCCCGCCCCGATCGCGCAGACGCTCGGCTGGCCCGCGAAGAAGCTGGGGTGGGCGGACATGCTCGCCGCGCTGACCGGCGGCAAGACCCTGCGCCCCGGCATCGTCGACCCCACCCGCGACGCCGCCGGCCTATCCGGCCTGCTCGCCCTGGGCGGCGCGGCCGGCGACGACTCCGCCGGCACCAAGAAGAAGGTCGGCGCGCTGCGCGCGCTGGCGGCGAACAGCTCGAGCATCCGCCGCGACCTGGTGGAGAAGTTCCCGACCTCGACTCAGGACGTGACGACCGCGCTGAGCGCCGCCCCGCTGTCGGAGGAGGACGTGGTCGCCTTCAACGCGACAAAGCCGCCGGTCCCGCTCGCGGCCCTCTACCTCGACCCGGCGCCGACCGCGCTGGACTACCCGTTCGCGATCATGCCCGAGGTCGACCCGCAGAAGGCCAAGGCCGCCGAGGCCCTGCACACCGCGCTGCGCGGCCCGTCGTTCGGCAAGGCGCTCGCCGCGGCCGGCCTGCGCAACCCCGACGGCTCGGCCGGCACCGGCTTCGCCGCGCCCGAGGGCGCGCCCCAGGCGGCCGAGCCGGCCGCGCAGGCCTCGCCCGACGCCGCCGAGGCGGCCGCGCTCGCCGCCCGGTACACCGCCGCGATCAGCCAGGTGCTCGGCAGCTGGACGGCGATCACGCAGCCGGGCCGGGTCCTCGCCGTCTTCGACGTGTCCGGCTCGATGCTGACGAAGGTGCCGACCGCCGGCAACCTCACCCGTAACGAGGTCACCAAGCGCGCCGCGATCGAGGGGCTGTCGCTCTTCGACGACCGGTGGGCCGTCGGCAACTGGGTCTTCTCCACCGACATGGTCGGCAGCCGGCCATGGAAGGAGCAGGTGGCGATCAGCCCGCTGACCGCCGCGCGTACCCAGCTCCGCGAGGCGATCGAGAACATGGAGCCCAAGCCGAAGGGCGACACCGGCCTGTACGACACGACGCTGGCCGCGTACCAGAATGTGCTGGAGGGCTGGCAGCCCGGCCGGATCAACTCGGTGCTGCTCTTCACCGACGGGGTGAACGAGAACCCCGGCGGCCTGACCCGGGCGCAGCTGCTCGACAAGCTGAAGAAGCTGAAGAACCCGGAGAAGCCGGTCCGCATGGTGTTCATCGGCATCGGCAACGGCGTCGACCGCAACGAGCTCACCGCGATCACGAAGGCGACCGGCGACGGCGGCGTCTACATCGCGGAGGACCCGGCCAAGATCGGCGACATCTTCCTGCGGGCGATCGGCAGCCGCTCCGGCGCCTGACGATCCGACGGACGACTGGTACGCCTGCTGCCCCGGCTCACCCAGGCCGGGGCAGCAGGCTGTCCGTCAGGCGACCGCGCAGGCGACGCCGTTGAGCGTGAACGCCGCCGGCTTGCCGCTGTTGCCGGTGTGTGTCGCCTGGAAGCCGATGCCGGTCGAGGCACCCGTCGCCAGCGCACCGTTGTACGAGACGTTGCGGGCGGTGACCGCCCCGCTCGTCGGCGTGTACGTGGCGTTCCAGCCCGAGGTGATGACCTGCCCGGCGGGCAGCGTGAAGCCGAGGGTCCAGCCGGTCAGCGCCGGTCCCGTGTTCGTGATGGTGATCGACGCGGTCAGCCCGGTGTTCCAGGCGTTTACCGTGTAGCCGACCCGGCAGTTACCCGCCGGCGGCGGGGTGCTCGACGACGGCGGCGGGGTGGTCGCCGAGCCGCTCGGGTTCGGCACCGTCGGCGTGTCGAGGCCGAAGAAGGCGATCGCGCCCTCGGCCATGCCGCTGGTCGGCAGCGAGTGCCCCACGCCGGCCGCGCTGACCGCCTCCACCGGCGCCTGCGTACCCGGCGACCCGTACCGGGTGCGGGTCCAGCCGGACTGCGGCGAGTCGGTGAGCACCGGCGTCTGGCTCACGCCCAGCACGTTCGTCCACTGCTTGATCTCCTCGGCGAAGTTCGGGTAGCGCAGCGTCGCGTCCTCGGTGCCGTGCCAGACCTGCATCCGCGGGCGGGCGCCGGTGTAGCCCGGGTACGCGGCCCGGACCAGGTCGCCCCACGCCTGCGGGGTCTTGGTGATCTGCCCGTTGGCGCAGGCGCTGTTCCAGCTGGAGCCGTCGGTGGTGGCGAAGCAGCCGAACGGCACGCCCATGAACGCCGAGCCGGCCCGGAACACGTCCGGGTAGTCGCCGAGCAGGACGTTGGTCATCATCGCGCCGGACGACGCGCCGGTGACGAACGTGCGGGCCGGGTCGGTGCCGTAGCGCTGCTGCACGTAGCGGACCATCGAGACGATGCCGACCGGGTCGCTGTTGCCGTCGTGGCGCAGCGCGCCGGGCGAGGACACGTCGAAGCAGTTGCCCGACCTCGTCGCCGACGGATAGACGACGATGTAGCCGTACCGGTCCGCCAGGGACGCGAACTGGGTACCGGAGTAGAAGGCCGGCCCGGAGCCGGTGCAGTAGTGCACGGCAACGAGCAGGGCCGGGTTGCTCGGCAGCCGGTCCGGGACGTACAGGTGCATCCGCAGGCCGGTCGGGTTGGTGCCGAAGCCGGTGACCTCCTGGAGCGAGGCCGCGGCGGCCGGCGTGGCCGGCAGGAGCGTGGTCGAGGCGACGATCGCCGCCGCGGCGGTGGCCACCGCCAGTAGCGCGTGAGCGAGTCTCTTCATGACATTCCTCAGTTCCGGGGGCGGAGCCCCGGCGCGGGGGGATGGCGCCCCGCGCCGGGGCGGTCTGGTCAGGACGCGGCGCAGGACGGGGTGGCGCTGGGCCCGGTGCCGGTGCCCTGGAAGCCGAACTCGGTGTTGCCGCCCGCCGGGATCCGCGGGTTGTAGCTCGCGTTGGCGAAGCGGATGGTCCCGCTGCTGCCGCCGGCGACCGCGTTCCAGGTGTTGGTGACCGTGGTGCCGGACGGCATTGTCAGCGTCACCGCCCAGCCGTTGACCGCGGCGGAGCCGGCCGTGACCCGCACGGCGGCCGTGAAGCCACCGTTCCACTGGTTCAGGGTCACGCTCGCGGTGCAGCCCGCGCCCGTCGGCGGGCTGGTGGGCGGGGTCGTCGGCGGGGTGGTCGGCGTGACGCCGCCGTTGAGGGCCGCCAGCGCGGAGGTGTACGCGGCCTTCTTGTTGCCGTTGCCGTCGAACAGCAACGGGGTGCCGCTGGCCCGCCACGAGTCGGTGTCCCGGATGCCCCAGACGGTGATGCCAAGGCAGCGGGCGACCGCGAGGCAGTCGTTGACGACGTTGCCGTAGGTGGTGGCCTGCGTCGTTCCGGATCCCTCGATGTCCAGCTCGGTGATGGCCACGTCGACGCCGAGCGCGGCGAAGCTGGACAGCGTGGTGCGGTAGTTGCTCGGGTACGGCGAGCCGCTGTTGAAGTGCGACTGGAAGCCGACGCAGTCGATCGGCACGCCGCGCGACTTGAAGTCGCGGACCATGGAGTACACGGCCTGCGTCTTGGCCCAGCTCCAGTTGTCGGTGTTGTAGTCGTTGTAGCAGAGCTTCGTCGCGGGGTCCGCGGCACGGGCCGCGCGGAACGCCGCCTCGATCCAGTCGTTGCCGGTGCGCTGGAGGTTCGAGTCACGCCGGGCGCCGTCGTTGCCGTCGGCGTAGGCCTCGTTCACCACGTCCCAGGCGGACAGCTGTCCCTTGTAGTGGGTGGCGACCTGGGTGACGTGGTTGAGCATCGCGGTGCGCAGCGCGGCTCCGGACATGTTCTGCATCCAGCCGGGTTGCTGCGAGTGCCAGGCGAGCGTGTGGCCGCGCACCTGCATGCCCTGCGACTTGGCGTGGCTGACGATCCGGTCGGCGTTGGTGTAGCTGAACTGGCCCTGCGACGGCTCGGTCGCGTCGATCTTCATCTCGTTCTCGGGCGTGACGCTGTTGAACTCGCGGTTCAGGATGCCCACATAGGTCGAGTCCGACAGCTTGTTGGCGGCCACGGCGGCGCCGAAGTAGCGGCCCGACGCCGCGGCCGAGGCGCCCAGCGTGGTGGCGGCGTCGGCGGAGGACGCCAGCGCCACCGCGGCGCCGGCCGCGACGACGCTCGCCGCCAACAGGGTGGTCGCCACCCGGAGCGGGGATCTCCGGGTGGCACTTCTGGGGACGGAGGACTGGTTCATGAGTTGCGCCTTTCTCAAATGGGAGCGCTCCCAAATACCGGACGGGTACAGCGGGGTACGAATCGGGACGGATCAGAGGGTGCGGGCGATGGCGGCGGCCGCCGCCGCGCCGTGGTACTTGCGGACCAGGTGCAGGCACAGGTCCAGGCCGGCCGGCCCGTCGGCCGCCGTGAAGATCGGATCGTCGTCGACGTAGCGCACGCCGACCGCCGTCCGCACGCGCGGATAGCGGCGCCGCAGCTCCTCGGCGAACGCCGGGCAGGTCGACACCCGCCGCCCGTCGAGCAGACCCGCCGCCGCGACGGTCAGGACGGCACCGCCCACCGCGAGGATCCGGCAGTTGCGGCGGGCGGCGTCGCGCAGCGTCGCGGCCACCTCGGCGCCGCCGTCGCCGGTGCCCCGGGCCGACGGCGCCACCGCGAGGATGTCGGCCCGCGCCAGCAGGTCGTGCCCGGCGGAGCTCAGGCCGACGGCGGCGAACGAGAGGTCGAACACCGGGCCGCCGAAGACGGCGCGGTAGGTCGCCAGGCCGGCCGGCCCGCCGCTGGGCGGCACCAGCACCGCCACGTTCGTCATGGTGGTCATCGCCGGAACAGCCGATCGGGCACCGAGTCCGCGATGGCCTGGTAGCCGGTGGGGTTGAGGTGCAGGTGGTCGCCGGTGTCGTAGGCCGGGAGCAGGCGCCGGCGCCCGATCGGGTCGCGGACCGCCGCGTCAAAGTCGAGCACCGCGTCGAAGCGCCCGGAGCGGCGGATCCAGTCGTTGACCGTGCGGCGGGTGCCCTCGCGCAGCCCGTCCGCGTCGTCGTAGCCGGTGTTGCCGCCGAACGGGGTGATCGTCGCGCCGTACACCCGGATGCCGCGGGCGTGCGACCGCGTGACCATCTGGTCGTACGCGGCCACCAGGTCCTCGCCGACCTGGAGCTGCGCCGCCGGCGTCGCGGCGGCCGTACCGATGTCGTTGACGCCCTCGAAGACGATCAGCCGGTCGGCGCCGCCCAGCGCGAGCACGTCGCGGTCCAGCCGGCCGAGGGCGTTCGGCCCGAGGCCGTCCTGGAGCACCCGGTTGCCGCCGGCCGCCTGGTTGAGCACCGCGACGTCGCGCAGCCGGGACTTCAGCCGGTCCGGCCACCGGTCGTTGCCGTTGGTCGTGGAGCCGCGCCCGTCGGTCAGCGAGTCGCCGAGCACCACGGTCGCCGAGCCGGCGGTGCGCACCTCGACACCGCTGAGGAAGTACCAGTGGTCGACCGGGGTGGCGCCGGGCAGCTCCGCGGCGTCGCGATGGTCGCCGCGCAGCAGGTGTGAGGTCGTCCGCGAGCCGGGGTGCGAGGTGATTGCCGCCGAGGCCTGGCCGGTGGCCAGGTACGCGGTGACGGTGAGGTTTGTCAGCGCGGGCACGTCGAGGTCGATCGGGTCCGAGACCACCTGCGCGCCGACCGGCACCGATGCACCCGGCCGGCCCGAGAAGGTGACCGCGCGCGCCGAGCCCGCCACGATCGCGCTCGCGCCGGCCCGCCCGTCCAGCGGCAGCGCGACGGTGACGCCGGTGATCGGCAGGACCGCGCCGCCGAAGGCGTTCGAGAAGCGCACCCGCAGCGACGAGCCGGCGATCGAGGTCTGCACGGTCTGCCGCAGCGTGGTGTCGGCCAGCGCCACGCCGTCGGCGTTGAACGGCGCCGGCGGCATGTTGCCGGGCTCGGTGAGCTGCGGCATGGACACCCAGGTGTGCAGCCAGCCCTTGGGCCGCGGCCCGCCACGCTGGTGGACCGTTGCCGCGGAGACGGCCGCCGCCGCGCCGAGGCCGAGTATCGTTCGGCGGTTCATCGGACCCTCCGGCTCTCGGGCGGGCCGAGGTAGCTGTACCTGACTCCCCCGGTATCGACGATCAGGCGCTGCACGATCACGGTCGGGTCCACCATCCAGAACTTGAGGGTGTGCGTGCCCGCGGCCGTCACCGCGTGGGTGGTGGTCGTGACGTTGGCGTTGTCGGAGGTGTTGCGCTCCCACTGCCGGTTCATGGTGGTGTCGTTGGCGCCGGTCGCCGTCGTGACGTTCACCGTCTGCGGCGCGTCGTCGTCGAGCGAGACCGCGTACTTGAGCCCGTCGGTCGGCCGCACGTTGTTGCGCGGCGACAGCACCGCCGTGACCTTCACCGGGCCGGTGCTGGTCAGCGTCATCGCGTACTCGAGGCGGGCACCGGCACCGCCCAGCGGGGTCATGCCGTTGCCGGTCTTGCCGATGCCGGGCAGCAGCCGCCAGTCGCCGACGGCGCGGCTGTAGTGGTCGGCCTCCATCGCGACGTAGCCGTTCGCCTCGACGAAGCCGCGGGGCCGCAGCACCGGGTTGTCGATCGGCGCCTGCACCACGGTGCTCGCGCCGCCCGGACCGGTCACCGTGATCGGCACGGTGGTCCGGCCCTTGGGCGCCCGGGACCAGTCGACCCGCACGATCGCCCTGATCTCCTTGTCGACCCGGCCGGCCGCCGGCGTGACGTGCACCCACGGCACGGCCGGGCTGATCCGGTACGCGAACGGCGTCGTCCCGGTGTTGTACACGTCGAGGTACTGCGCGGGCTGCGCCTGGTACGGGCTGAACGCGGGCAGGGTCACCGGGTCGCCGCCGTCGAGCGCGACGCCCATCCCCGCCGCCGCGGGCACCTCGATCCGTTGCAGGTACGGGTAGATCTCGTCCGGCAGCGCCACGTTGTCCTTCTCCGGCTGCTGCCACGGCGCGTTCGGGCCGTACCGGGCCACGTTGCCGTACCCGATCTTGGGTTGCAGCTGCCAGTCGCGCCACTTCCCGCCGGCCAGGGCGGTGTTGTAGTGCGCGTTGAGCGCCTGGTCCTCGGCGAACCGGGCCTCGGCGACGTCGGCCAGATCATTGGTGGCGGCGCGGCCCTGCGCGGCGTACCTGATGTTGGTGAACTCCGCGCGGCGCAGCGCGTACAGGTTGGCGGTCGCCTTGACCTGGTAGTAGACGAGCTGGAAGTAGGCGTCCTGCCAGGCCGCGGGCACCGCGGCCTTGATCCGGTCGGCGCGGGCGCCGAGCCGCTGCCACTCGGCGGTGACCCGGTCCAGTTCGCCGTAGTCGGTGAGGCTGAACGGGCTCGCCTGGTCGTCGTAGCTGATCTGCGCGGTGGCGGGGTCGATGGTGATCCGCCGGTTCAGCAGCTCGGGCTTGCGCCGCGACTGCAGGTGGCCGTAGTCGCCGAGCAGGTCCGCGATCCGGCCGGCGAGCGCGGGGCCGAAGTTCTGCGCGGCGTACTGCCGCTCCCACTCGCCGAGCCGCGAGAGCGGCCAGGCGGCGGGGTTCCAGGCGTAGTCGAGGAAGAACTGGGTCGGCTGCTCCTCGTTCTTCAGGTCGCCGACGTTGACCATCCACAGCCGGTCCACCCCGGAGCGGTACGCGAGGTCGAGCTGCTCCCAGGTGTTCGTCAGGTTGACCGTGTCGACCCACTTGTAGTTACGGCCGCCGCCGACGTAGTCGAAGTGGTAGTACATCCCGTACCCGCCGGAGCGGGCCGGCAGCGAGGCGTCCGGCAGCTTGCGCAGGTTGCCCCAGTTGTCGTCGCAGAAGACCACCGTCACGTCGTCCGGCGGCCGGTAGCCGCCGTCCCAGTAGCGCTGGACCTCCTTATAGAGCGTCTGCACCTGCGGCGCGCCGATCAGGCCGGTGTCACGCAGGATCCCGCGCTGCGTGTCGATGATCGAGTCCATCAGGTCGATGCCGTCGCCGTCGGGCAGGCTCACGTCGCCGTTGCCGCGCATGCCGAGCGTGATGACGCCCTCGATCTTCTGGTCGGCCATCCGCTGCGCGCCGTCGCGCCAGTACGCCTTGATGGCGTCCGGGTTGCGCCGGAAGCTCCACTCGCCGGTGCCGGCGGGGTGCCGGTTCCACTCCTCGATGCCGCGCATCATCGGCGCCTCGTGCGAGGTGCCCATGACCACGCCGTAGTAGGAGGCCGTCGCGTGGTTCTGCGGGTCGTCCTCGGCGAACGCGCGCCCCCAGACGGCCGGCCACAGGTAGTTGGCGCGCAGCCGCAGCATGGTCTCGAAGACCTTGGCGTAGTAGGCCGCGTTCAGCCCGCCCGGGTAGCCCGGCGCCTTGCCGGGCCCGAAGTAGCGGGGCGCCCAGGTGCCGGTCGCCGGGTTCTCGTCGTTGATGAAGAAGCCGCGGTACTTCACCGCCGGCGTGCCCTGCGTGTGGCGCCCGGGCAGCACGTGGACGGCGTCGACGTGGCGCACCGGCACGTCGTCCCAGAACCGCCACGGCGACACGCCGATCCGCTTGGACAGGTCGTATGCGCCGTAGATGGTGCCGCGCTGGTCGCTGCCCGCGATGACGAACGCCCGGCGCACGCCCGGCAGCGGGTTGTCGACGACCTGCTCGACGGTGGTCTCCCACTTGCCGGCGAGGCCGCGGACGTCGAGCTTGCCCGCGGCGACCAGCCGGTCGATGAGCGGGCTCTTGCCGACCGTGCCGATCAGCACCGGGTCACGCCCGCCGGGGATCCGGTCGTGTGCGACCGCCGGCGTGACCCCGGTGACCGCCGCGATGTCGGCTTGCAGGTCGTCGACGACCCGGATGACGCCGGCGTGGTCGCCGGCGCTGACCACCAGCGGCGCCGCGCGGCCGTCGGCCACGAGCGGGAAGCGGCCGCGGCCCGGCTGCGCGGAGACGTAGTTGCCGCGGTCCGCCGAGGCGAGCGCGTCGTCCGGTACGGCCCGCGCGGCCGCCGGCACCGCGACGAACAGCGGTGCGGCCAGCGCCGCGAGGGCGAGAAGTGCCTTCATGGGTACGCCGTCCCTATCTGTCTACAGGAGTCGTAGCGGGACCGCGGCCGCCAGCGCGGCCATGCCCGCATCGTTGGGATGCAGGTGGTCGCCGCTGTCGTAGGCCGGGTCGAGCCGCAGGATGTCGGTGCGGTCGCGGACCGCGGCGTCGAAGTCGATCGCCGCGTCGTACTCGCCGCCGGTGCGGACCCAGCGGTTCAGCGTCGCGCGCTTGCGCTCGTTGGCCTCGGACCAGAAGCCGAGGGTGTCGCCCTTGAACGGCAGGATGGTGGCGCCGTACGCCAGCAGCCCGGCCTGGTGTGCGCGGGCGATCAGCTGCCGGTGCCCGCCGATCAGGTCGTCCGCGGTGACCACCTCGTCGGCCGGCGCGGCCGTGCCCGGGTGGCCGAGGTCGTTGACGCCGAGCAGCACGATCAGGAAGCGCGCACCGGGCTGTGCGACCACGTCGCGGTCGAAGCGGCGCAGCGCGCTGTGGCCGAAGAACGCGGCGTAAGCCTCGGCGCCGCTGCCCGCGGGCGGGTTGGGGTCGCGCAGCAGCCGGTTTCCCGAGACGCCGAGGTTGACCACCCCGCGGTCGCGGCGGGCGTCGCGCAGCCGCCGCGCGAGCAGGTCGGGCCAGCGGTGGTTCAGGTTCGCCACGGTGTTGGCGCCGTTGGTGATGGAGTCGCCGAGCGCGACGACCGCCCCGGCCGCCCGGCCGGCGACGCTGACCCCGGAGAGGAAGAGGTTCTGCGCGAGCACGGCCGTCGGCGTTACCGTCCGGGCCGCGGTGACGTTGCCGGCCGCGATCACGTTGTCCTGGTAGGCGAACGCGGCGAGGGTGGTGACCGGGGTGCGCCGCGGCAGGTAGATGCTGACCGTCAGCTCCGTGCCGGCCGGGACGTGCAGCCGCACCGGGTCGCTGACCAGTGGCGCGCCGGCCGGGATTGTCGTCGCGGCCCGTCCGCCGAACGTCACCCGCCGGTCGGTGCCCGGCACCGTCGCGGTGCTCGCGCCGTCGCCGGCCCGGCGGGCGACGCGAACCTCGCCGACGGCCAGCGGCTGCTCGCCGAACTCGTTGGTCAGCCGGACCCGCACCTGCTCGCCGCCGGCGCTGACGTGCACGACGTGGCGCACGGTCCGGTCCTCGAGGACGGTCGGCGCGCCCGGCGGGATCGTGGTGGGCACGGCCGCCCACGTCGCGGTCCAGCCCGCGCCGTCGCGGCTCGCGGCCGCCGCCGCGGTCCCCGCGGGGACCGTCGCGGCGAGCGCGGCGCCCGAGGCGAGGGCGAGCACTTCGCGTCTGGTGGACATGCGTCTCCTTCGTCGGCCACGGCGTCGTGGGGGACGTAGTTCCGGAAGTTTCGGCAATGCGCCAAGCGATTTCTCGTAACATAGAGGCAGGTCGAAGTCTCGTCAAGAGACTGTTACATCCCAGATCACCGCCTTGTTTGCATTGATCTTCACGGCTGTCCGTCCACGTTGTAGCCGGTTGACCGAGGCGCGGCGCTGGCCTATCTTCCGGACACGTAACGGAATTTCTCGGAATCTTCGAAACCCCGCGCCGCGGCACCCCACGCCGCCTGCGCGGTCTGGGAAGGACGGTCCGAAAGTGAGAATCCACCGAATCTTCAGTGCGGCCGCGCTGGCGTCGCTGGCGCTGGTCGCCGCGTCCCCGGCGGCCGCGACACGGCCGGCGACCACCACACAACAGCCGGTACCCGCGCTCGCGGGCGCGCCGGCCGAAGACCCCGGGCTCCGGGTCGCCGCCGACCGGGCCGGCCTGCGGATCGGCACCGCCGTCGACACCACCGCGCTGGCAGCCGACGCGCCGTACCGCGAGGCCACCGCGCACGAGTTCAACTCCGTGACGCCGGAGAACGTCATGAAGTGGCAGCTGGTGGAGCCGGTGCAGGGCACCTACGACTGGGCGGCCGCCGACACCCTGGTGGACTTCGCCCGCGCGAACGGCCAGAAGGTGCGCGGGCACACGCTGGTCTGGCACAGCCAGAACCCGTCCTGGCTGACCGAGGACGCGTTCACCCCCGCCGAGCTGCGCGCGCTGCTGCGCAAGCACATCTTCGACGAGGTCTCGCACTTCAAGGGCCGGGTCTACCACTGGGACGTGACGAACGAGATCTTCAACGACGACGGCACCTGGCGCGACACCATCTGGCTGCGCAACCTCGGGCCCGGCTACGTCGCGGACGCGTTCCGCTGGGCGCACCAGGCCGACCCGCGGGCCAAGCTGTACCTCAACGACTACAACAACGAGGGCGTCAACGCCAAGAGCGACGCGTACTACCGCCTCGTGAAGGAGCTGAAGGCGCAGCGGGTGCCGGTGCACGGCTACGGCGTGCAGGGTCACCTCGCCGTGCAGTACGGCGTGCCCGGCGACACCCTGACCAACCTGCGCCGGTTCGAGGCGCTCGGCCTGGAGAGCGCCCTGACGGAGGTCGACGTGCGGATGCCGCTGCCGACCGATCCGATCAAGGTGCAGGCGCAGGTGTCGGGCTTCAACACGTTGCTCCAGGCCTGCCTGCTGGCCCGCCGCTGCGTGTCGTACACGCTGTGGGGCTTCACCGACCGCTACTCGTGGGTGCCCAGCGTCTTCTCCGGTCAGGGCTCGGCCACCCCGCTGGACGAGAACCTGGTCCGCAAGCCGGCGTACTACGCGTTGCGCGACACCCTGACGCTCGCGGGACGCTGAACCCCCGGAACAAGCCTGTGCAATACTCCCGGAACCGGGTCCGAAACTTCCAGCCCGGGAGGGCCTGGAAGCGAGGATGATGGCGATGCCCCAGCACGGCAGACGGGTGACCATCGCGGCCATCGCCGACGCAGCCGGCGTGTCCGTTCCGACGGTATCGCGGGTGCTCAACGGACGTACGGACGTGTCGTCGGAGACGCGTGAACGGGTCGAGCAGCTGTTGCGCGAGCAGGGTTACCGGCGCCGGAACTCTCGGCAGCCCGGCCGCGCACAGCTGATCGATCTTGTCTTCAACGACCTGGACAGCCCGTGGGCGGTGGAGCTCATCCGCGGCGTGGAGGACATCGCCCACGCGGCCGGCGTCGGCACCGTCGTCGCGGCCGTGCACCAGGAGGCGGCGGCGACCCGGCAGTGGCTGGCGAACCTGCGGGCGCGTACCTCGGACGGCGTCATCTTCGTGATGACCGACGTGAACTCGCCGGTCCTGGCACAGATGCACCGCCTGCACATCCCGGCGGTGGTGATCGACCCGGCGAACGGCGCGGGCGCCGAGGTGCCCACCGTCGGCGCGACGAACTGGGCGGGCGGGCTCAGCGCCACCGAGCACCTGATCGCCCTCGGGCACCGCCGGATCGGCCTGGTCGCCGGCCCCCGGGACCTGCTCTGCAGCCGGGCCCGGCTGGACGGCTACCGGGCCGCGCTCGACGCCGCCGGCCTGGCCGTCGACGACGCCCTGATCGTGCCCGGCGACTTCCGCCACGAGTCGGGCTTCGCGGCGGGCGAGCGGCTGCTCGACCTGGCCGACCCGCCGACCGCCGTCTTCGCCGCCAGCGACCAGATGGCGCTCGGCGTGTACGAGGCCGCGCGCGTGCGCGGGCTACGGGTGCCGGCCGACCTGAGCGTGGTCGGATTCGACGACCTGCCCGAGGTGAGCTGGTCCTCGCCGCCGCTGACCACCGTGCGGCAGCCTCTAGCGGAGATGGGCGGTCTCGCCGCGCGCACGATCCTCCGGATGGCGCGCGGCGAGACCCTTCAGGCGCCCCGCGTCGAGCTGGCGACGGAGCTGGTGGTGCGGGACAGCACGGCCGCCCCGGTCACTTCCCGAAGCCCGCGGTGAGACCGCTGAGCAGCTGCCGCCGGCCGACGGCGTAGCAGATCAGGATCGGCAGCGTGGTCAGCACGACGGAGGCGAGCACCGCCGGCACGTTGACGCCGTACTGGCCCTGGAAGCTCCACAGCCCCAGCGGCAGGGTTCGCTGCTCGGGGCTCTGGGTGAGGATCAGCGGCAGGATGAACCCGTTCCAGACCGCGAGTCCCTGGTAGATGGTCACGGTGACCAGCGCGGGGCGGGTCAGCGGGAAGGCCAGCCGCCAGAGGGTGCCCCATTCGGAGGCGCCGTCGAGGCGCATCGACTCGAACAACTCCTTCGGCACGTCCCGGATGAAGTTGGCGAGCACCAGCACCGACAAGGGAATGGCGAAGGCGATCGACGGCAGGATGATCGCCATCAGGGTGTCGTACATCTGCAGCCGGATGATGATCAGATAGATCGGGATGATCACCGCCTGCAACGGGATGGCCAGGCCCATCAGGAACAGGCCGTTCACCGAACGCAGGAAGCGGCTGCCCGCGCCGCCGCGGACGATCGCGTACGCCGCCATGAACGAGACCAGCACCGCCGGGAGGGTCGCTCCGGCCGTGACCACCACGCTGTTGGTGAAGTACCGCGCGAAGTCCGCCTCGAAGACCTGGCGGTAGTTGTCGAACGTGGGATCGGCCGGCGGAACCAACGGGTTCTGCGCGTAGTAGTTGGCCCGCGTCTTGAAGCTGGTGATGACGATCCAGTAGATCGGCAGCATCACCACCAGCAGCCACAGCCAGCCGAAGCCGCCGCCGATCCAGTTCCAACGCCGCAGCGCCGACGGCTTGCGCCGCGGCCCGCCGTGCCGGATGGGTGCCGGCCCCGCGGGTTTCGGCAGTGCCGGCCGGGTCGAGATGGCCATCAGGCACCTTCCAGTTGGCTGTCGGACGCGCTGCCGCCGCCGATCCGGCGCAGCAGCAGGGCAAGGCCGAGGCCGACGAGTACCAGGATCACCGCGATGGCGCTGGCCGGTCCCATCAGGTTGGCCTTGAACCCGGTCTGGTACATCTCGAGCGCCAGCACCCGGGTGGCGTCGCCGGGCCCGCCGGAGGTGAGCACGAAGATCAGGTCGAAGAAGGTCAGCGACCCCACCACCATCAGCGTCGACGAGGTGATGATCGTGTACTTGAGCTGCGGCAGGGTGATGTGGAAGAACGTTCCGATCCGGCCGGCGCCGTCGATCTCGGCCGCCTCGTACATCGACCTGGGTATCTGCCGCACGCCACCCTGATAGATCAGCGAGTGGAACGGGATGAACTGCCAGGAGACCACGAAGACGACCACGCACAGCGCCAGGTTGCTCTGGCCCAGCCAGTCCTGGTTGAGCAGCGGGATGTTGAGCCCGGCGCCGAGCCCGAAGTTCGGATTCAGCAGGGCGCTGTAGGTGATCGCGATGGCCGCCGAGCTCAGCAGCAGCGGGATGAAGTACAGCACGGCGAGGAACCCGCGGTATCGCTTGTGCGAGGCCAGGAGGACGCCGATCAGCAGGCTGATCGGCGTCTGGAACAGCCAGGACAGCGCCATCACCAGGAACGTCACCCCGAGCGCGTGGAACAGCCCGGGCTCGGTCAGCGCGTGCCGCCAGCTGTCCAGGCCGGCGGGGTGGATGTCGCCGATCCCGTCCCACTGCGTGAAGCTGAGGCCCAGCACGCCGAGCAGTGGAACGACGCCGAACGCCACGAACATGGCGAGCGCCGGCAGCACCATCCAGGACACGGACTTGCTCCGCCCGCCGGTGGAGGAGCGTCCCGCCAGTGCGTCCGGGGGCGGAGCAAGGGCCGTCACTTGCCGATGACCTGGTTCATGTTGGTGACCCACTGCTGGGGCGAGACCTGCTGCTGGAACAGCTTCGCGATGTTGTCCAGCAGAGCCTCGGCGGCGGTCGGGCTCAGCGCCTGGTCCCAGGACTGCGCGAAGACCTTGGCGTTGACGGAGGTGTCATAAACGTACTTGAGGAACGCGGCGTCCGGCGAGGCACCCAGGATGGCCTCGGTGCCCTTGGCGACCGGAACCGAACCGCCGTCGTTGATCCAGGCCTTGGTCTCGTCCGCGTCGAGCACACCGCTGGTGAAGAACTTCTTCGCGGTCTCCTTCTGCTCGGCCGTCGCCTTCGACGAGATCGCGAGGTACTGCCCCGGGTTGCCGACCGTGTTGGTGGGGTCGCCCTTGCCGCCGGTGACCGGCGGGAAGTTCATCCAGCCGAGGTTGCCGCCGGAGACGAAGTCGCCGCCGTCGTTCTTCATGCTGCCGTAGGTCCAGCCGCCGTGCAGCATCATCGCGGCCTTGCCGGTGTACAGCAGGGCCTGGTCGGCGTTGTCCGCGGCGTCGACCGACGAGAAGCCCTTGCCGAACGCGCCGTCCTTCACCATCTGCTGGATCTTGGTGAGCATGTCCAGCACGGCCGGGTTGGACCAGGCGTCCTTCTGGCCGTCGAAGACGCTCTGGAAGACCTCGGGGCCGCCGATGCGGTCGAGCAGGAACTCCAGCCACATCATGTTGGTCCAGCGGGCCTTGCCGGCCAGGGAGTACGGAATGATGCCCTTCGACTTGAACGTCGGCACCAGCGCCATCATCTCCTCGAAGGACTGCGGCGGCTGCGCGCCGGCCTTCTCGAAGACCTTCTTGTTGTAGTACAGGACGATCGGCTGCACGGTCTCGCACGGCATCGCGTAGATCTTGCCGCCGACCGTCGCCGGGCCGAACGACGACGGGAACAGCCGGTCCTTGACCGCGGCGTTCTCGCCGAACCAGCCGGTCAGGTCCTCGACCTGGCCCGCGTCGACGTAGCTCTTCAGGCCGCCGCCGCCCCAGCCCCAGATCAGGGTCGGCGCCTGGCCGGCGCCGATGGCCGTCTTGATCTTCTGCTTGTACGCGTCGTTCTCGAACGCGGTGAACTCGAGCTTGTTGTTCGGGTTGGCCTTGTTGAACCGCTCCGCCGCGGTCTGCCTGATCCCCTCGCCCGGCTGGCCGGTGAGGAACCAGTAGCTGGCCGTGCCGGCCTTGCCACCGCTGTTGGAATCGCCGCCGGGGCCGGAGCTGCCGCAGGCGGCAAGTGCGGCGCCCGCACCTGCCATGGCGGTGAGGCTGAGGAAGTTGCGACGCGATATCGGGCTGCGCTCCACGCTGATCTCCGTACTCGAGTGCCGCACGGATGCGGCGAGTCGATGGCTGAGGGGGTGGCCGTCGATCCTGGTCCCGAATTCTGGAACTTTCGATCGACAACCGCAAGTTACCGAGAGATTTGGTTAACGTAGGATTTCGTGATTGACGTGTCAAGGCCCTTGAAAGACTCGTGCTTTACCAGCGAGAGTGGACCCCATCGCAGCGCGTGGAGCACCAAGCCGAGGGCACCTCAGGTCACGATCCGGTCGCGGCCAGATCTCACCGAAAGCCCGAAAGTTTCGGAGCCCGACGCTCGTCCGGCTCGTAAGGAGAACCATCGTGACGACACCTGACTGGCACGACCACACGTTGCCCGTCGCCGACCGGGTCAGCCTGCTGCTGGCGCAGATGACCCTCGAGGAGAAGGTCGCGCAGCTGGGCAGCCGGTGGGTCCGCAAGTCCGCGGAGGAGGAGGAGACCGTCCGGCCGGACGCCGACCCGGACACCGACCCGGACGCCGGCCACAACGTCGCGCCGATGCAGGACGTCTTCGCCGCCGCCGGCACCGTCTCGCTGGAGGACGCCAGCCGGCACGGGCTCGGCCACCTCACCCGGGTGTACGGCGGCATCCCGGTCACCGTCGAGGAGGGCGCGGCCGAGGTGGTCCGCCAGCACCACGTCGTGCTCGCGGGCAGCCGGCTGGGCATCCCGGCGCTGGTGCACGAGGAGTGCCTCACCGGCTTCACCACCTTCGGCGCGACCGTATACCCCGCGGCGATCGCCTGGGGCGCGACCTTCGACCCGGATCTGATCGGGCGGATGGCCGCGGCGATCGGCCGGGACATGGCCGCCGCCGGCGTGCACCAGGGCCTGTCCCCCGTGCTCGACGTGGTCCGCGACTACCGCTGGGGCCGGGTCGAGGAGACCATGGGCGAGGACCCCTACCTGGTGTCGATGCTCGGCGCGGCGTACGTCCGCGGCCTCCAGAGCGCCGGCGTCCTGGCCACCCTCAAGCACTTCGCCGGCTACTCGGCCGCCCGCGCCGCCCGCAACCACGGCCCGGTGCCGATGGGGCGCCGCGAGCTGATGGACATGATCCTGCCGCCCTTCGAGGCCGCGGTGAAGCTCGCCGGCGCCGCCTCGGTGATGAACTCGTACTCCGAGGTGGACGGCATACCGGCCGCGGCCGACCCCTGGCTGCTCACCGACGTGCTGCGCGAGCAGTGGGGCTTCACCGGCACGGTGGTCTCCGACTACTGGGCCGTGCCGTTCCTCGCCACCATGCACCGCGTCGCCGCGGACACCGCCGACGCCGGCATGCAGGCGCTCACCGCCGGCATCGACGTGGAGCTGCCGGACACGCTCGGCTACGGCGCCGCGCTGGTGGAGCGGGTGCGCCGCGGCGAGATCGCCGAGGAGCTCGTCGACCGGGCCGCCCGGCGGCTGCTCACCCACAAGGCCGAGCTCGGCCTGCTCGACCCGGACTGGACCCCCGAGGCCTCGGTGACCCGCGCGGCCGGCACCGACCTCGACTCCCCCGCCAACCGGTCGCTGGCCCGCGAGGTGGCCGAACGCTCGATCGTGCTGCTCGAGGCCGGCACGGCGCTGCCGGTGCTCGGCACGGACCGCCCGCCGCTGCGCCAGGTGGCCGTCGTCGGGCCGTGCGCCGACGACCCGCGCACGTTCATGGGCTGCTACTCGTTCCCGAACCACGTCCTGCCGCGCTACCCCGGCCTCGGCATGGGCATCGAGGTGCCGTCGGTGGTCGACGCGCTGCGGCTTGAGCTGCCGGATGTCAAGATCGTGTACGAGCAGGGCAGCGGGGTGCAGGGCACGGACCGCTCCGGCTTCGCCGCCGCCGTCGCCGCGGCCCGGGACGCGGAGCTGTGCGTCGCGGTCGTCGGCGACCTCGCGGGCATGTTCGGCAACGGCACCTCCGGCGAGGGCTGCGACGCCGAGGACCTGCGCCTGCCGGGCGTGCAGGCGGACCTGCTGGCCGAGCTCCTCGAGACCGGCACGCCGGTGGTCGTTGTCGTCGTCTCCGGCCGCCCGTACGCGCTGGGCGACGTGCACGGCCGCGCCGCCGGCCTGGTGCAGGCGTTCATGCCGGGCGAGGAGGGCGGCCCGGCGATCGCCGGCGTCCTCAGCGGCCGGATCCAGCCCGGCGGCAAGCTGCCGGTGCAGATCCCCCGGTACGCGGGCAGCCAGCCGGGCACCTACCTCCAGCCGCCGCTCGGCGCGGACCGGACCGACATCAGCAACCTCGACCCGACGCCGCTGTTCCCGTTCGGCCACGGGTCGTCGTACACCACCTTCGAGGTCGGCGACCTGGCGATCGGCGCCGAACAGGTGCCCACCGACGGCGAGTTCACCGTGTCGGTCCGGGTCCGCAACACCGGGACCCGGGCGGGCGACGAGGTGGTCCAGCTCTACCTGCACGACACGGTCGCGCAGGTGACGCGCCCGGTGAAGCAGCTGACGGGCTTCGCCCGGGTGCACCTCGCGGCGGGCCGCGGCGCGGAGGTCCGGTTCCAGGTGCACGCCGACCGGACCGCGTTCACCGGCCGCGACCTCGAGCGCGTCGTCGAGCCCGGCGAGATCGAGATCATGGTCGGCACGTCGGCGGGCAATCTCCCGTGCCGCGGCGCGGTGCGGCTGACCGGCCCGGTGCGCACGGTCGGCGCCGACCGCAGGCTGATCACACCCGTAGAGGTGATCCAGGACGCCCGGTGAGAGGGGCAGTGGCGGCGGCGCCGGCCGAACCGGCGCCGCCGTCGCCCATCAGCCGACCGGCAGCGGGCGGCCCGGGCCGTAGGTGGTGCCGGCGCGGTCGCGCTCCAGCCAGCCGGTGTCGACCATCATCCGCCGCACCCCCGCCACGTCGTCGGTGACCTCGGCCAGGCGGCGGTTGATCTCGTCCTCGCCGTACAGGCCGTCGAGGGCCAGGAACCGGGCCAGCAGCTCGCCCAGCAGCGGGGTGCGCTCGCTGAGCGTCGGCGGCATGGTGGCCAGCCGGCCGTGCGAGAAGTTGGCCCGCAGCTGCGGGTATTCCGCCAGCAGCGCGGCGATCGGCTGTAGCCGGTCGACCGCCGCGGCCGCCTCGCGCAGCCCCTCGGGCCGCACCCGGTAGACCCCGTTGCCGGTACCGGTGGCCAGCCCGAGGGCGACGAGCCGGGCGAGGGCGTCGCCGGTCTTCGGCAGCGGCACATCGAGGGCGTAGGTGAGCTCGGCGAGCGTGACGCCCTCGGCGCCGCGGCGGACCAGCTCGGCGAACGCGAGCAGCCGCGTCTTGTCGGAGAGCTGGGCGAGGACGTCGGCGGCGCGGGCGGCTTCCATGGACATCCGGTCACCGTAGGCACGCCGCGCCCCGCGCCGCACCCGGATTTCCGCCTCAGACCTCGACGATGGCGCCGGTCTTGTCGATCATGTGGGTGTTCCAGTACTCGTCCCACTCGTCGCCGACGTGCTCGGGGACCTTGCCCTCGGGGAAGCGCACGTAGCCGGCCGGCGGCTCATGGCCCTCCGGGACGCAGTCGCGTCCCGTCGTGCCCACCGCCGTGACCGGGTACTGGCCGCCGCCGCAGATCGCGTCGCTCAGGCAGCCCGCGGTCAGCAGCGTCGCCGCCAGGGCCGTCGCGCCGAGCAGGGTCGTGGTCAGGGTTCGGGTTCGGGTTCGGCTCGTGGATCTCATGACCGTAAGTCTCGCCGAGCGCGGCCGGTCCGCCATCGGTACGCGTACTCATCGCCCGTCCGGCCGTTACCAATCCGTTACACAATGCCTGTCGCCCGGGGAGCCGGGGAGCCGCGTCCTAAGTAGGCGAGCCGCGCAGCGGGGTCGAAAGAGGAGCGGAACGGATGGCGGTGTCGCACAGCTGACAGATCCCGTGAATGCGGAGCAGGCGCGGAAACAGTTGGCACGATCGGGGGATACACGCCACCGATTGCCCATTGTCGCGCGCACGGCAGATCTCTCGGTCAAACGGCTCTGACCTGCCCTTTTGTGATTCGGGATGCAATTCCCGGGCGGCTTTCGCCCGTGTGGTACACAGTGAACATCGGCCGTTCAGCCGCTGTTAACCGGCGGCAGAAAGGTCGATGATGGCCGGACATAAGGCACCGTCGAATGGTGATCTTCAACTACCCGGCCGTTCCCATGATTGCGATGAATTTCGGGGGATCGTTGTCCAGGCATTTGATTGAGACGATTTCGGCGGCCGGCCGGGGATTCCGCTGCGAACTGGGGGAATCGGCATGATCGCGCACAAGCTGTACCGCCTGCTGCCGAAGAGCCGCCGCCTCAAGATGCTGGAGGTGCTGCCGCCGGACCGTCGCCTCTGGCTGGTGCGCCGGCTGACCCGGCAGCGGGCGCTGGGCTCGCCGGCCGTGGCCGGCGACCTGGTCCGGGCCCGTGACCGGGGCGCCGCCGTGCAGGCGCGCGTCGAGGTCGGCGCGACCCCCGCCTGGGCCTGGCGGCGCAACCTGGACGCGGTCGTCGCCGTCCTGGACGCCGCGGAGATCGACTACTTCTGCGTGCGACCGCACGGCTACCAGCACAGCGCCGTCGCGGTGTCCGTCGAGGACCGTGCCCGCACCCTCTCCGCGCTGCACGGCGCGGCCGGCCTGGCCGGTGCGCGGATCCTCGCCGGTGACGTCACCGAACGCGGCTTCCGGGCCGGACGGACCGCACGCGGCGGCGTCCAGGTCTACTTCCCCGTCACCGACCCGCGCGGCACCACCGTGCTGGGCAGCGGATCCGCCTGCGAGATCGAGTTCTGGCGCCGGGTGCCCGGCGCGGACGGCGCGCCGGACACGATCGTCGGGCCGCGCGGCAACGAGGTGGCCACCGCCCTGCCGGCCGAGGCCGAGATCCGGCACGTCGGCGCCGCCACGCTGAGCCCGTTCATGCCGGACGACGACGCCGGGCCGCGGTACCGGACCCGGGAGGAGTTCGCCGGCGCACCGGCGGAGCAGGTGCGCTTCCCCATCGACGCCGTGTACACCTGGGTGGACGGCGGCGACCCGGACTGGCTGCGCCGCAAGAACGCGGCCCTCGCCGCGCTCGGCCACCAGCAGATCAACATCATCGCCACCAACCAGTCCCGGTTCATCAGCCGCGACGAGCTGCGGTACTCGCTGCGCTCGATGGCGGCGTTCGCGCCCTGGATCCGGCGGATCTTCCTGGTCACCGACGACCAGATACCGCCCTGGCTGGACGACTCCGGCCCACGCATCACCGTGGTCAGCCACCGGGAGCTGTTCGGCGGCACCGGCGCGCTGCCGACCTTCAACTCGCACGCGATCGAGTCGCGCCTGCACCGCATCCCGGGGCTGGCCGAGCACTTCATCTACTTCAACGACGACATGTTCTTCGGCCGCCCGGTGCTGCCGACCGCGTTCTTCCACGCCAACGGCATCGCCAAGTTCTTCCAGTCGACGGCGCAGCTCGAGGCCGGGCCGGCCACCGTGCACGACGCGCCGGTCACCGCGGCCGGCAAGAACAACCGGCGGCACATCGAGGAGCACTTCGGGGTCAGCATCGCGCAGAAGATGCAGCACGTGCCGTACGCGCTCCAGAAGAGCGTGCTGGAGGAGATCGAGCAGACCCTGCCCGAGGACGTGCTGCGCACGGCGGAGCACCAGTTCCGGCACCCGGGCGACCTGTCGATCCCGTCCTCGCTCCAGCACTACTGGGCCTTCCTGACCCGGCGCGCGGTGCCCGGTTCGATCAAGTACACGTACGCCGACCTGGCGCACCCCTCGACGCCGGTGCAGCTCGCGTTCCTGCTGGCCAAGCGGCACTGCGACGTCTTCTGCCTGAACGACACGGACTCCGCGGAGGTGGCGCTGGCCGAGCAGGCCGCGATGATGGCGGACTTCCTGCCGCACTACTTCCCGTTCCGCTCGCCGTTCGAGCTGCCCGACGACCTCGCCGAGGAGCGGTCCGCCTTCAGCGCGACCGAGCTGGCCCTCGCCGCGGGGCGGCACGGCAAGCGGCTCGTGCCGCGGCAGCACACCAAGGAGTACGTGCGGGACAACCATGGCTGAGCGGCGGGTCAAGCTGACCGTCGACCTGCTCCCCCGCACCGTCCACGTGCACGAACGGCTCACCCCGCTGCGGGCGCGGTCACTCAACCTGACCGCGGTGACCGGGGCGCTCGAGGCCGCCGGGCTGGAGCACTTCGTCGTGCGCGGCACCCAGGACTGCGCCTCGGTGGTCGCGGTCCGCGAGGACCGGCGCGCCGAGGTGCTCGCGTGCCTGCGCGCCCTGGGCCGCGACTCCGCCGCGTACGTCGCCTCGGTGCTGCCCAGGCCGCCGGCGCGGGACCTGTTCGGTGACGCCGGCGAGCCGGGCTCCTGGCGCCGTCCGGGCCAGGCGACGGTGCTGCGGCTGTTCTGGTTCCGCACCGACCCCGCACGGACCCTCGTCTACGACCGCGAGTACGGATGCGACGTCGAGTTCTGGGAGGCCGACGCCGGCGTGCTCACCGCGCCCCGCACCAACCGGGCGACCGCCCAGGTACCCGCCGGCGCCGCCGCGGTGCCGGCACCGGCCGCGGCGTTCACCCGCCTCGGCGGCGACGAGCCGGCGCGGGTGCGCACCAGGCCCGAGATGACGGTGACGCTGCCGGACGACATCGGCTTCCCGATCGATGTGGTGTACACCTGGGTCGACGGCACCGACCCGGACTGGCAGCGCCGCCGGGCGCAGGTGACCGGCGAGACCTACCACGAGGAATCGGCCAGCGCGGCCCGCTTCCTGAGCCGCGACGAGCTGCGGTTCTCGCTGCGCTCGGTGCACGCGAACGCGCCGTGGGTGCGCAACATCTTCATCGTCACGGACGACCAGACGCCGGACTGGCTGGACACCAGCCGGCCGAACCTGCGGGTGGTCAGCCACAAGGAGATCTTCAGCGACCCGAGCGTGCTCCCGGTCTTCAACTCGCACGCCATCGAGAGCCAGCTGCACCACATCGACGGGCTCGCCGAGCACTTCGTCTACTTCAACGACGACATGTTCCTCGGCCGGCCGCTGATCCCCCAGTCGTTCTTCCTCTCCAACGGGCTGTCCCGCTTCTTCCTCTCCCAGGGCCACGTGCCGCTCGGCCCGGTCTCGCCGGACGACACCCCGGTCGACGCGGCCTGCAAGAACAACCGGCGGCTGCTGGAGCAGCGGTTCGGGGTCACCATCACCCAGGTCTTCCAGCACGTCCCCTACCCGCTGCGGCGCAGCGTGATGCGCGAGATCGAGGCGGAGTTCCCGGACGAGTACGCGGCCACCATGGCGTCGCGGTTCCGCAGCACGCGGGACCTCTCCACCGTCTCCAACCTCTACCACTACTACGCGTACCACAGCGGGCGGGCGCTGCCGGGCGCCGTGCGGTACGGCTACCTCCAGCTCGCCGTGCCCGACCTCGCCGCGCGGCTCAACCGGGTCCTGGCCCGCCGCGACTGGGACGCGTTCTGCCTCAACGACGCCTACTCGAAGCCGGAGGAGCTGGCATACCAGCACGCGGTGCTGCTGCCGTTCCTGGAGAGCTACTTCCCCGTCGCCAGCCCGTACGAGCTGAGCTGACGTGCGGATCTCGTTTCTGGTGCACAACGTGTACGGCGTCGGCGGCACCATCCGTACGGTGATCAACCTGGCCCGGGAGCTGTCCCTGCGGCACCAGGTCGAGGTCGTCTCGATCCTGCGCCGGCTGGACCGCCCGATGCTCGACATCGGCCCGCGGATCTCGGTGGTGGGGCTCGTCGATCTGCGCCCCGGCTCGGCGGACTCCGAGGATCCGCGCGGCCGCGAGCTGTCCACGCTCGTGCCGGTGCAGGAGGAGTTCTTCCGGTTCTACAGCCGGCTCACCGACGAGCGGATCGCCGACTACCTGCGGCAGACCTCCGCGGACGTGGTCGTCGGCACCCGGCCGGCGCTGAACCTCTGCGTGGCCCGGCTCGCCCGGCCGGACCAGGTGCGGATCGCGCAGGAGCACATGACCCAGGACTCGGTGCCGCCGACGGTGCGCGAGGAGATGCGCCGGCACTACCCGGCGCTGTCCGCCGCGGTGACCGTTACCGAGGCCGACGCACGGACCCTCGCCGACCGGCTGCCCGACGGCGACCTGCCGATCCTGTCCATCCCCAACAGCGTCCCCGACCCGGACATCACCCCGGCCGACGGCGCCAGCCGGATCGTCGTCGCGGCCGGGCGCCTCGCCACCGTCAAACGGTACGAGCTGCTCGTGCGCGCGTTCGCCCGGGTGGTCGCCGAGCGGCCGGACTGGAGCCTGCGCATCTACGGCGGCGGCGGGCAGGCCGCACCGCTCGCCGCCCTGATCGCCGACCTCGGCCTGCACAACCACGTCTTCCTGATGGGCGCGTACACGCCGCTGGAGGCGGAGTGGACGAAGGGCTCGATCGCGGCGGTGACCTCGGCCAAGGAATCCTTCGGGATGACCATCGTCGAGGCGATGCGCTGCGGGCTGCCGGTGCTGAGCACCGCCTGCCCGGTCGGCCCGGCCGAGATCATCACGGACGGCGTGGACGGGCTGCTGGTGCCGGTCGGCGACGTGGCGGCGATCGCGGCCGGCCTGCTCCGCCTGATCAACGACGACCGGCTCCGGGCCGGGCTCGGCCGCGCCGCCCGGGAGAACTCCCGGCGCTACGACCCCGCGACCGTCGCCGCCCGGTACGAGGAGCTCTTCGCACGCCTGCGCCCCGCCGAGGGCACGCTGACCAGGACCGCCGCCAACCTGGCCGCGCCGGTGCGCCGGCTGCGCGCCGAGGGCGAGCTCGCCCTGCTGAAGACCCTGCCCGGGCGGTGGCGGCCCGCCGCGGCGCAGGAGCGGTACGTGGGCGGCTGCCGGATGCGCGGCGGCCGGGTCGTCGTGGAGGTCCCCCGCGACCGCCTCGCCCGGACCATGACCCACCTCGTCTTCAGGTCCCGGGGAGCCGAGCCGGACCGCCGGCTGGTGCGGCTGCCGCTGACCGGCGCGCAGCCGGGCTGGGAGGCCACCTTCCCCGCCGACGCCCCGCTGCTGGACGAGGGCCGCTGGGACCTCTTCCTCGAGGACCGCCGCGGCCGGCGGCACCGGCTGCGCGCGGGCCGGCTCGACGTCCGTGGCCTGCTCGGCGGGTGCGCGGAGACCGCGCCGTTCACCCGCAACGTCCCGTACCCGACGACCGACGGCTTCCTCGCCGTCGCCGCCTGGCGGCGCGAGCGGCACGCCGAGCTGGACCAGATCCGGTACGGCGACGACGCGGTGACGGTCACCGGCCGGCTCATCGCCGGGACCTTCGGCGACCGGGTGCCCCGGCTGCGGCTGGTCCGGCGCGGCGGCCCGCCGGGCGACCTGACCGTCGCGGGTACCAGCGGCGGCGGCGCCGACTTCAGCTTCGACGTGCCGCTGCACCGGCTGGCCGGGCTGCGGCTGCTACGGCTCGAGGACTGGGACGCCGAGGTCGGCGCGCTCGACGACGGCGCGCCGGCCCCGCTGGCCCGGCTGATGGACGACGTCATCGAGCGCAAGAAGACGTACGTGTACCCGCCGGTGCGGGTGGACGACGAGGCGCCGCCCGGGCTCTACGAGGAGTCCCCGGCCGCCGAGGTCTGGGTCCGCCCGTACCTCACCGTGCAGAGTGGACTGGCCTTCGCGATCGCCGACCGCGAGGATCAACCGGCCGGCCGGTAGCCCGGACAACCGGCAGAGCTGCCGCACGGCATGCGTGAAACCTTCTGCCGACAGCTTCAGACTGGAGTGCTCCGGCCTCCAGGCAGGACCCCGCAGTCAGGGCAGGCCATCCGCGGACGGCGGTCCTCATTTCCGCAGACCATGCATCGTTCAGCCGGATCGGCTCCCGCAGCGCACGCGTCGAGTACCCGACCCACCACGACGGGCAGCGGCTCGGCCGGATATCTCTGCGGGTTCGGGCAGTAAGCGATGGCGCGGCAACCCCAGGAGTCCCACGGATGCAACGTCTCAGGCACGCGCCGGCCATCTCGCTTCTCTCGGCGCCGAAGGGCGGCGAAGGCAGCCGCCCGGGGCGGCACCAGGGCACGGGCAGCCTCCAGTTCCTCAAGAGCATGAACCAGGGACGCCGGATCCGCCTCGATGCGGCCGGGGATGCGATGAGTGGCCGCAAGGCTGTTCCAGGTGGCTCGAAAGCCGAGAGGCGCGAAAAGACGGACGCAGTTCCGCAGCCGCACCCTGCGCACCTGGGGGTCCAGGCGCGGGTCGCGCACCCGGCGGGCGGTAGCAGGGAAACCGGTCACCCCAGGATGATCACACAGCCGACATCCGACGACCCCAACCTGACTCGCGGACGTCTCTCGCTCGTTCTGATCTCCTGGTCCTAGGCGAACTGCGGTATGACGTCGCGGGCGAAGCGAAGCATCGGCTCGTGGTCGTAGGCCACCCGCGGCACGTACACGATCACGTAGTCGGCGCCGGCCTCGACCATCCGCTCGACGCGGCCGATCGTGTCGGCCGTCGACTCCGTGAGGTCCAGCTCCAGCCCGGTGGACTTGATGATCCGGTCGTAGTCGCGGCCCAGGTCGTCGCAGTGCCGGCGCAGCACGCCGAGCTTCTGCCTGATCACCTCGGGGTTCCCGCCGCCGAAGTTGCAGGCGTCCGCGTACTGCGCCACGAGCTTGAGGGTGACCTTCTCGCCGCCGCCGCCGAGCCAGAACGACGGGTGCGGCTTCTGCACGCCCTTGGGCTCGTTGATCGGACCGTCGATCGAGTAGTGCCGGCCCGAGAACACCGGCCGCTCCTCGGTCCACATCTTGTGCACGATCTCGACGGCCTCGCGGAACTGGCCCATCCGCTGGGGCACCTCGGTCCACTCGTAGCCGTACGCCTTCCACTCGTGCTCGTACCAGCCCGCGCCGAGACCGGCGTAGAGGCGGCCGCGGCTGGCCACGTCGACAGTGGACGCGATCTTGGCGTACAGCGAGGGCTGGCGGTAGCCGTTGCACCCGACCATCTGTCCGATGTTGACCCGGCTGGTGTCGCGGGCCAGCGTCGAGGTGACCGTCCAGCACTCGAAGGTGGTGTTGATCGTCGGCTCGGGGATGGTGTGGAAGTGGTCGTAGACCCACACCGAGTCCCACGGGCCGGCGTCGGCGGCCTTGGCGACCGCGGTCATCGCCTCGTACTGCTCCACCGGGTCGGCGATCTCGACCAGGTCCTGCTTCCATCCCTGCGGCACGAAGACTCCGAAACGCACGCTCATGCCGAGAACGTACCCGATCTTCCTCGGGCCTTCAGCCCGTTGACCGGGCGTCAGGGCTGGGCCGGCGTGACCTGGTGCGCCAGCCGGACCGCGGTGGCGGCGAACAGGCTGCCGGCCGGGCAGCGCGCGGCGACCGGGCGCACGTCGGCGCCGTCGCAGAGCCCGTGCAGCGTCGGCAGCATCGCCACCCGCAGGCCGAGCCGCAGCGCCGCGACCGTCAGCGAACCCAGGCCGGTCGACGGGCCGAGCGGCGCGTGCGCCGGCTCGCGCAGGCCGAACGCCCACCAGCCGTCCCCGGTGGTGGGCCCGAGCACCGCGTCGAAGTCGTCCAGCAGGCCGATCGCGCCGGTCAGCAGGTCCGGGGAGAGCTGCGGGGTCTCCGCCGCCACGAGCAGGGCGGGCCCGCGCCGGCGGCGGATGCCCGCGAGGGCCCACTCCAGCGGTACGGCCGCCCGGGCCCGGCCCGGCAGGGCCCGCACGGCCCGGGCCGTGTCGGCGGCGGCCGCGGCCGCCAGCGTCGCGGCCTGCTCGGCCGTGAACTGCGGGCAGAGCCGGTCGGCGGGTCCGGCCAGGCCGGTCACCAGTTCCACGCCGACCGTGCCGGCGTCGCCCGCCGGCCGGTGCCCGCAGGGGCGCACCCGGCCGGCGTCGGGGCGGCGGCCGCCGGCGGGGCTGTCCCGGGTTCGCCGCCGGGCCGGGCCTCCGGCGTACGGGGCGCGAGGTGGGGTCATGGCACATCCATTCGCGAGACGCGGACGGTCACCCCGCCCGTCACGTAGTGGCCGGAACGCCGCGAATGGTTGCCAGGATCCGGAAGCTTTCTTTGACGAGGCGCCCGCGCACTCAGGGCCACCCGGACGGGCATTGACATGGGCCGATTGCTCGGCGAGGCTGAGCGCGCACCCGTCGGGCCACGCGGCGGGCGGAAGCCATGGGCAGCTTCCGCCGTACCCCTCTCGCCCCATGCCCTTTTCCTCGAGGGCCTTGAATCCCACGGAGTGCTGATCCCCCATGTCAACCTCGCTACGATTTCGCATACTCGTCAGCGGGCTCGTCGGAGCCGTGATCGCCGCCCTGGCGATCACGGTTGTTCCGGCCGGGCCCGCCGCGGCGCACGGCAACGTCACCGGGCCGGCGTCACGCAACTACGGCTGCTGGGAACGCTGGGGCAGCAAGTTCCAGGACCCGACGATGGCGACCCTGGACCCGATGTGCTGGCAGGCCTGGCAGGCCGACCCCAACGCCATGTGGAACTGGAACGGCCTGTTCCGCGAGGGCGTCGCCGGTAACCACCAGGGCGCCATCCCCGACGGTCAGCTGTGCAGCGCCGGCCACACGCAGAGCGGGCGCTACAACGCGATGGACACCGTCGGCGACTGGCAGGCGACCTCGGTCGGCAACAACTTCAACGTGCGCGTGTTCGACCAAGCGCTGCACGGCGCCGACTACATCCGGGTGTACGTGACCCGGGCGGGCTTCAACCCGGTGAACACGGCGCTGAAGTGGTCCGACCTGGTACTGGTCAGCCAGATCGGCAACACGCCCGCCGCGCAGTGGACCACGGTCAGCGGCGGCGTGCAGCTCGACCTGCCGGTGGCGCTGTCCGGCCGCTCCGGCCGGGCCATGGTCTACACGATCTGGCAGGCCAGCCACCTGGACCAGTCGTACTACTGGTGCAGCGACATCAACTTCGGCGGCACGACCACGCCGACGACGCCGCCCACGACGCCGCCGACCACCCCGCCCACCACTCCGCCGACCACGCCGCCCACGACAACGCCGACCACGCCGCCGGCGACGGGTGCCTGCTCGGCGACGTACTCCGCCACCTCGTGGCAGGGCGGCTTCCAGGGCAACGTGACGGTCCAGGCCGGCTCGGCCGCGATCAAGGGCTGGACCGTGCGGCTGACATACCCCGGCGGCCAGACGGTGCAGCAGGGCTGGAACGCGACGGTCACCGCGAGCGGCAGCACGGTGACGGCCACCAATGTGAGTTATAACGGCGCATTGGCCGCCGGCGCGACAACGAGTTTCGGATTCATCGGCGGCGGCGCGAGCACCACTCCGACGGCCACCTGTACAGCGACCGTCTGAGCAATTTCGCAAAACTCTTCCAACGGATCGCCGGGGCAGTTACAGTCATCTATGGGAGCGCTCCCATAGAACTGTCCCGACGATCTGGAGGTGACCCGACAGTCAATTCCCGTGGCCCGGCTCCCGACACAGACGATCCGTCCGAAAGGGTTTGGACGGGGGATGAGGCGCCCTCCTCGTCCCCCGTTTCCCCTTGCCCGGTCCCCCGACCAGGAACGCACCGAGGGCACGACGAAGGCCTGCGGCGACGCGCCGCAGGCCTTCGGGTTCTCACGATCAGCCGGTGACGACCGGGTTCCAGCCGTCGGAGCCGGCCAGGTAGCGCTGCGGCGAGTAGTTCGCCGCCGCCGCGTCGCTCAGCTGCGGACGGTTGGCGTTCACCGTCGCGCCCGCGCCGGTGTTGCGGTACTCCGACAGCCGGGCGTCCTTCCAGGAGAAACCGCTCATGTCCGTCCACGGCTGCGCCGTGCGGATGTGCGCGCCGAGCGACGTGTTGCGGATCAGCACCTGCGGATTCGCGGTGGTGTCGCCGCCGGGGTGCCACGGCCGCCCGAGATAGACGGTCCCGGCGCCCGCGTCACCGGTCAGCCGGGAGTTGACGATGAGGATGCCGTACGTCCTCGATCCCGGGGTGGCCGACGCTGTCACATAGCCGTTGTTCGACTGATTACGGGTCGAGGAATAGATCTCGCAATTGTCGAAGACTGCCGTGCCGCTGCCATAGATGAAATCGACATCACCCTCGATGTAGCTTTTGTAGAAATAGGCGCGCACCGATCCATGAGTCAGCAACGTGTCCTGATCGCCGATCACTCTGACGTTGCGGAATCTCTGCCGGTCTGCCTTCACATAGAGCGCGAGGGCCTGCGAGGCGCCGCTCGCGGCCTCGTTGTAGTCGTTGCGGATGGTCAGGTGACGCACCTCGATATCCCGGGCGGCGAGCAGCATCGTCGCGCTGCCGTCCGTGCCGTCGGTGTTCTGCGGCCGGCTCGCGGTGATGACCACGTCCGCGGCGACGCCGGTGGCGCCCGTGAAGACGATGTTCGGCTTGTTGGCCGGCACCACGACCCGGCCGGTGTAGGTGCCCTTCTTGATGGTGATGGTGGCGGTGGACGCGTTGTTCGCCGGAACCAGGTCGACGGCGGCCTGCACGGTCCGGACATTGCCGGTGCCGTCGGCGGCCACGGTGATCGCGGTCGCGGCCCGGGCCGCGGTCCCGGCGGCGAGCCCGCCGGCCAGGATCGTGGCGCCCGCCAGGGTGGCGGCGAGCGTTCCTCGCAGGTGCATGTTCCCCTCCTTGGTCGTGACGGGACAGCGCGGTCCCCCGCCCCGCGAAGTCGCGGGACGGGGGACCGGGCGGATGATCGGTTCAGAGCGAGATCCGTCCCGCGCCCGCGCTGGCAGTCACGATCGACTTGACGCTGCTCGCGGCGTCCAGCGGGTAGGAGTACGGGATGCTCTTGACGCTGCCGCCGGTCTGGCCGGAGCCGGAGCCGACCAGCAGGTTGCCGCGGGCGACCAGCGTGCCCGGCCCGGAGTCGCCCTCGCCCAGGTGGAACGGGTCGGAGACGCTCTCGAAGGAGTTGTTCTCGACGAGCACGCCGGCGCCCTCGGTGGAGGCAACGCCGTAGCCGGAGTTCCGGTTGTAGTAGTTGTTGTAGACGTGCACCGGGTTGCCGAAGCGGACCCGCGGGTGGCGCTGCGTCGACGCGTCGAACCAGTTGTGGTGGTAGGTCACCCGCAGGTGCCCGGTGTCCTGGCTGGCGTTGTCGTCGCTGTGGCCCAGCAGCATCGACTTGTCGTGGCTGAAGACCCGGTTCCACGACACGGTCACGAAGTCGGAGCCGCGCTTGATGTCCACCGCGCCGTCGTAGCCGTTGCTGAAGCTGTTGTGGTCGATCCAGATGTTGGTGGCCGACGTCTGCACGTTGATCGCATCGTCGTTCCAGTTCCGGAACGTGAGGTTGCGGATGATCACGTTGCGGTCGCCGTTGATGTTCAGCCCGCAGCCGACGATCGCGGCGCCGGAGTTGCCGATGATGGTCTTGTTGGACCGCACCCGCAGCATCCCGGAGCAGCTGATCGTGCCGGAGACCCGGATGACCGCCGCCGAGGTGGAGCCGACCGCCGAGGTCAGCGCCGAGGCGCTGGTCACCGTGGTCGTCGCGGCGCCGGCGCCGCCGGTCGTGCCGCCGTTCTGGGTGGCCCAGCCGGACAGCTGGTCGACGGGCGCCGCGAGCGGGACCGGCGCCGCCGCGGCGCCGGCATCGGCGGCGGAGGCCGAGTTGGTGGCGACGAGGCCGGCGCCGGCGAGGGCGAGGGCGGTCGCGCCGGCCGAGGCGCCCAGCACGATGTGGCGCAACTTCTTGCGCATGGTCTTCTCCTTGGAATTCTGTGGTCGCCGCGCGATGGATCGCGGCGCCGGAGGATGGTCGGGGTGCCGCCCGGACCGGCACCGGCGGTCCGCCGGCCGTCTGCCGGTGGTCCCGCACTCCTGCAGGTGTTGCTGGCTCCCGCGCCCGCTTTGCCCGAAGCAAGCGCTTTCCTGTTACAGAACAACACAGACGGATGTCAATGTGAAGACAAATGTGTTTGCAGGTTATTTGCATTGATGTCCGTCAGTAGACGAACGGCCAGCCCGCCGTGTCGTAGCCGATCAGGTTGATGCCGAGGTACGCCGCGCCGCTGTTGGCGTAGTAGTGGTAGACCAGCACGTCGCTGTCGGTGTCGGCGAGGACGGCCTGATGGCCGGGCCCGTGTACGGCGCCGTGGGAGGCGAGCATCTGGGTGCCGCCGCCCGCGGTCATCGCGGTGCCGTTGCGGTCCACGTAAGGCCCGGTGACGCTCGTCGACCGGCCGACCATGACCCGATAGGTGCTGGACGCGCCCCGGCAGCAGTAGTCGAAGGAGACCCAGAGGTAGTAGTACGAACCGTGCCGGAAGATGTACGGCGCCTCGATCGCCCCGCCGTTGCGGCCGGCGATGGCCCGTACCGTGCTGTCGGACCGCTTGCCGGTGGACGGGTTGAGCGCGATGAGCTTGATCCCGGACCAGAACGAGCCGAAGCTCAGGAACCACCGGCCCTGTGCGTCCACCACCAGGTTCGGGTCGATCGCGTTGTAGTTGTCCGAGGTGTTCGTCTCGATGACCAGGCCCTGGTTGGTCCACGAGCCGGACGCCCCGGTGGTGCTGGTGGCCAGGAAGATCGCCGAGTGGTTCGACCCGAACGTGGACGCCGAGTAGTACAGGTAGTAGCGGCCGTTGCGGTACGAGATGTCGGGCGCCCACAGGTTCCGGCTGCCGCCGGTGTACGGCGTCGTCCAGCTCGCGCCGCCCGGGAACACCGCGCCGGCGTTGCGGAACGCCGTCCGGTCCGACGAGGTCTTCAGCAGCAGGTTGTCGCCGGTGTATGCGGCGAGGTACCCCCCGGCCGGGGTCTTCACGATGGACGGATCGTGCGCGCCGGTGTCGCCCGTGATCACCCCCGGGTTCGGGTACGCCGCGGGCGGGACGGTAGGCGTGGCAGCGGCGGCGATCGGCGCGGCCGCCTCGGCGGACATGGAGGCGAATACGGCCACCGCGAGCAGGGCCGAGCTTGCCACCCCCACCCAGAGACCTCGGCGGCGCGTACGGCCGTTCCAGCGTCCTGACATGGGAACCTCCTGACAAAAGCAGCGACATCGGTCGATGTCGAGCGCAGTGTTAGCGGTCACAAGTTTTCCGTCAAGGTTTCGCCGTTGTTTCGGGCAGATGATGTGAAGATATTGACCGTCACAGTTGTGAACGTTCACAATCTCGGCCATGAAACGACAACCGTTACACCTGGCCGCGGTGGCGCTGCTGCTGAGCGTCCTCGCGATCGTGGCGCCCCCGGCGCAGGGCCGGGCGGCGGCCGCCGTCACGTTCACCAATCCCGTCGCCGCGGCGCCGTACGGCGCCGACCCCTGGATGGGGTACTACAACGGCAACTACTACCTGGCCGCGACCACCTGGAACTCCCAGCTCGTGATCAAGAAGGCGGCGTCGGTTGCCGCGCTCGGCGGCGCGAGCGAGACCGTGGTCCACACCGGATCCGGCTCCACCAACTGCTGCAACATGTGGGCGCCGTCGCTGCACCTGCTCGACGGCCCGAACGGCAAGCGCTGGTACTACTACTACTCGGCCGGCCCGCCGGCCTGCTGCGACGGGCAGCGCTCGTACGTGCTGGAGAGCAGCGGCACCGACCCGATGGGCCCCTACCACTTCGCCGCGCAGCTCCAGGTGCAGGCGGGCAACGGCTGGGCCATCGACGGCAGCGTCGCGACCATCAACGGCGCGAACTACTACCTGTACTCGTCCTGGGTCGGCAACCTGCAGAGCCTGTTCATCGCCCCGATGAGCAACCCGTGGACGGTGAGCGCGTACGGCACCAGGATCTCCTCGCCGTCGTACTCGTGGGAGACGGCCGGCGGCAACACCCAGGAGGCGCCGTACGTCCTGCAACACGGCGGCCGGACCTTCCTCACCTACTCGGCGAGCTCCTGCAACACCCCGGACTACAAGCTGGGCATGCTGACGCTGACCGGCACCAACCCGCTGAGCGCGGCATCGTGGACCAAGAAGAGCACGCCGATCTTCCAGCGCGCCGACGGCAACGGCGTGTACGGCCCCGGCGGCCAGGGCTTCTTCACCTCGCCGGACGGCTCGGAGACGTGGCTGACCTACCACGCCAACGAGACCACCGGGCAGGGCTGCGGCGGCACCCGGACCACCCGGATCCAGAAGATCACCTGGAACTCGGACGGCACGCCGAACCTCGGCACCCCGGCGTCGCTGGGCAGCACGCCGACCGCGCCGGCCGGCGATCCCGGCGGCGGCGTCACGTTCCCGGTCGCCGGCACCCGCTACCGCCTGATCAACCAGAACAGCGGCGCGGTGCTGGACGCGGTCAACTGCGGCACGGCCAACGGCACGGCCGTCGACCAGTGGGCGTCGCTCGGCAACGCCTGCCAACAGTGGACGTTCGCCAAGGCCGGCGGCGGCTACTACACGATCACCAACGCCAACAGCGGCACCGTGCTCGACTCGGTCAACTGCGGCGCCGCGGACGGCACCGCGCTCAACCTGTGGGCCCCGCTCGGCAACGCCTGCCAGCAGTGGAGCGTGACCCCGGTCAACGGCCGCTACCTGATCGCGAACCGGGCCAACGGCAAGGTCCTGGACGTGACGAACTGCGGCACGGCCAACGGCACCGCGGTCCGGCAATGGGCCGCGCTGGGCAACACCTGCCAGGAGTGGCGTATCACGCCGTAGCTCTGGACCGGGTCCGGATATGTAAGTAGCGTGCTGGACATGACTCATTACCTCGCCGACGTGGCGGACGCGTGGCAGGAGAGCTGGGACCGGCAGCAGGAGGCCTATCTGCCGGATCGGGAACACCGCATCGCGACGATGCTGGATGCGTTGCGCGCCGGCCAGGTCGAGCACCCGCCCCGGGTCCTCGACCTGGCCGGCGGCACCGGCACGATCGCCCTGCGCACGCTCGCACGGTTCCCCGATGCCGAGGTCACCGTCGTCGACCAGGACCCGGTGCTGCTCGCCCTGGCCGGCGCGGCGCTGGAGGGCCGCGCGGAGATCGTGTCGGCCGACCTCGGCGACCCGGCCTGGACGGCGGCGCTGCCGCACCGCCGCTACGACGCGGTGCTCACCGCGACCGCACTGCACTGGCTGGCGCCCGAGCGCCTCACGACGCTCTACGCCGAGATCCGGGAGGTGCTGCGCCCCGGCGGGCTCTTCGCCAACGCCGACCACATGCCCGACGAGGGGCTGCCCGGCCTGACCAAGCGCCTGATCGCCACCGCGGACACCCGCCGCGAGACGCGCTACGCGACGGGTGCCGCACTGTCGTGGCGCGACTGGTGGAGCCGGGTGGCGGCGGACCCGCGCCTCGCGCCGCTGCACGCCGAGCGGCAGAAGATCTACCCGGCCGAGCACGGCTCCGCGGAGTGGACGCCGCCGGCGGCCTGGCACCTCGGCGCGCTGCGCGCCGCCGGCTTCACCGAGACCGGGCTGCTCTGGCGCGGCGGCACCGACGCGACGGTCGCCGCCGTGCGCTAGCCGCTGCGCCGGGTGCCGTACTGCCGGGGGCTCTGCACCGAGCCCCGGCCGACCGGATTCTGGCTCTTGCCGGACACTCCCAGGCCGGAGCCGCTCTTCTTGCCCTTGGCCCGGCGGGCCGCCCGGTTGGCGAAAGCCTCCTCACCCTGCTCGGCCTCGGGCTGCTCGCCCGCGGTGGCGTCGGAACCTGCGGTGGACTCGGACATCGGTGTCTCCTTGATCGCCGGCCGCCGCGCGGATCGTTTCCGGCCCGGGAAACGCGACGGCCCGCCCGCAAGACGGTATCGCAGAGCCGCCGGGTCCCGGTGCACCGTCGCCGTGATCAGAACCAGACGCGTGCCTTACGGATCTCGGTGCGCAGCGCGGGCGGCCCGTCCAGCGGCGCCGGGTCGTCCTCGGTCGGCGTCACTCCCCCGGCGGCGACCCGGTCCAGGGTGCGCAGCCCGGCCGGCGTCACGCCGCCGAAGATGGAGTAGTTCGGGCGCAGCGCCGAGTTGCCGTACACCAGGAAGAACTGGCTGCCGTTGGTGTCCGGCCCGGCGTTGGCCATGGCCAGCACGCCCCGCGCGTAGACGCGCCGGGCACCGGTCGGGTCCGTCGGCGCCGGCGGCAGGTCCGTCGGCAGCTCGTCGCGGTAGCGGTAGCCCGGACCGCCCTCCCCGGTGCCGGAGGGGTCGCCGCACTGGAGGACCAGCAGCGTGGGGTACGCCGTGAGCCGGTGGCAGATCGTCCGGTCGTAGAACCGGTGCCGGACCAGGTGCACGAAGCTCTGCACCGTGCAGGGCGCGGCGGCGCGGTCCAGGACCAGCGGGATCGGCCCGAGGTTGGTACGCAGCAGCACCGGCACGTGGCCACGGCTGGGCGTCCGCCGGGGATCGCGCGGCAACGGCACCGGCCGGGCGGCGGGGTCGTCCGGCGTCGGCGTGTAGGCGCACGGGCCGTCGGTCGGCGCGGTCGGATCGCCGCCGCCGCCGGCCGCCGCGGCGGGCGAGGCGACACCGAGCACCCCGGCGACCAGCACCGCGGCGAGAACTCCCCGAACCATGACCATTTTCGTACCCCCACAGACTCGACCGGATGCCACCACCGGTCTAATCGATCAGAGTCGATGCGTCAAGCGAGGGTACCGTCAGCGGGGCGTGGTGGTCCGCAGCGAGAGCGCGTCGAGGAAGACGGCGCCGATCTGGGCCGGGTCCTCGGCGACGAAGACGCCGCCGCCGGTGACCTCGGTGATCTGCTCCAGCGGAGCCCGGTCGACCGACTTGCCGACGCCGAGCACGATGACCTGCACCGGCCGATCCGCGGCCTTGGCGTCCTCGAGCTGGGCGACCAGGTCGCGCAGGGCGATGTCGCCGACGCCGACACCGACGCCGTCGGTGAGCACTAGCACGGAGTTGACCCGTCCCGCCTGCCAGCCGTCCTGCACCGTGCGGTATCCGTCGAGGATGCTGCGGTACAGGCCGGCCTCGCCGTCGGCCGGCTGGATGCCGCCGAGCGCGTTCGCCACCGCGGTGCGGTTGGTGGTCAGCGAGCGGATGCCCACCAGCTCGCGGCGGCCGCCGCCCGGTCCCCCGGCGGTCGCCCAGAGCCCGACCGACCAGTCGTCGCTGAACAGCCCGAGCCCGCCGCGGGCGGCGGCGAGGGTGAGCTTCATGCGGGTGGCGCCGCGAGCCTCCGGCACCGGGGTGCGCATGCTCTCGGAGGTGTCGACGATCGCGAGCATCCGGGCCGGCGCCACCACTGCGGACCAGCCCGCCAGCGCGCGGTCGATGGTCGCCTCGTCGGCCGGCGAGGCCGCCGCCGTGCCGCTGTCCCCGGCCGCGCCGGTCTCGATCCGGCGCGGTGCGCCCTCCGGGCCCTCGAAGCCGGGGGGCGAGCTGCCGTCCGGTGCACGGAAGCCGGCCTGTCCGAGCCGGCCGCGGAACTCGCCCTCGGCGCTGAGCCTGTCGTAGAACTGGCGCGCGGCCAGGGCCTGATCCACCGACAGCTCGGGCATCACCGCGAACGGGTGGTCCAGCGGCACCGGCGACGGCTCGAGGTAGAACGCCGCGAGCGGTACCTGCGGCCGCGCGTCGTTGAACCGGATGACATCGCTCTCCGACATCGCGGCGAGGCTGAGGCCGGCGGCCAGCGACGCGGCGTCGTCCGCCTGGGGCAGCTGGGCCATCAGGTCGTCGCGCAGCACCGAGGTGTCCGTGGCCAGGGCCCGGAGCACGCCGTTGGTGGTGCCGGGCCGGCGCTGGTCGGCGGCGTTCGCGGCGGCACCGAGCGCGAGCAGCCCGGACAGCGCGGCGGCGTCGCGGGCCGGGTCGACCGTCCCGGTCCGGGTGGTGGTGCTGGTGGTGATCAGGTTGAGCAGGTCGGCGTAGCCCGGCATCTTGCGGGGCCAGCCGAGCTTCTCCGCGGTCGGCTGCGGCATCGCCATGACCACCGGGCTGAGCGCGATCGAACCCTCCTCGGTGAAGGCGAAGGAGGACGCGGCCGAGCGCAGCCGCTGCAACCAGATGCCGGAGTCGGAGATCCACACGTCCGGCGCGGCGGCGCCGGCGCGGGCCGCCGCGGTCGCGGAGACCCGCTGCTTCGCGATCAGCGTGGCGGCCACGTCCGCCGGGTCGACGGCCTTGACGTCGATGCGCACGCAGACGCCGTCGACCTGTGCCTTCGCGCCGGTCCAGGCCGCGGCCTCGGCCTGCACGGCCGGGGCGACGTCGGGCGCCGCCGCGACGGCGAGGCGCACCTCGCCGGAGCACTCGGCGCCGTTCAGCCCACCGATTCCCAGGCGCACTCCGGCCACCACCGTCACGACGGCGACCGTCGTGAGGGCAGCGGTTGCTGCGCGAAATCGCATTCGTCGACGATGCCGGCCAGTCACGTAGACATCATCGACAAGAAGACCTGCCGCCGCTAGGCCTGGAAGGCGCGGATATCGACGGGGCGGTCCCTTTTCCGCGCAACTCGCCCGCACACACCGGTCGCGCCGGGCGAATCGGTCACGGCGACCGCCGGCTTTCCGTGTCGCGGCCGGCCCGGTCGACGGTGAAGAGCGCGGCCTGTTCGGGGGTGAGCAACGGCGCCGGCAGGCCCACCTCGGCGAGCACCCGGCCCGGCAGCGTCACCGCGCCGGCACGCAGCCAGGCCGGCGCCGCGTCCTGCACGACCCGCGGCTCCGGCCCGATCCTGAGTGGACGGACGGTGTAGCGGACGTCCGGGTCGAGTCCGGCGAAACGTATCGGCTCGGGCAGGGCGGAGTCCGCGGCCCGCAGCGCGACGAGGGCATAGACCGCGCTGTCGGCGCCGACGACGCCGTGCACCAGGTGTGCCGCGTCGTCGGCGCCGGAGCGCACCACGGTCCCGCCGTGCAGCAGCGGGCGCAGCCGCTTGTACAGCGCCACCCACGCCGCCACCTCCGCGCGCTCACCCGGGGTCGCGGCGGTGAGGTCCCATTCGATGCCGGCGCTGCCGAACAGCGCGGTGGCGAAGCGCAGGCCGAGGCTGGACGTGCGCCCGGTGATGTGCGCGGTCGCGGCGCCCAGGTGCCCGCCGAGGAACTCGGGCGGGAGCAGGACGCCGGTCCAGCGCTGGATCCGCTGGCGCTCCAGCGGATCGTTGGTGTCGGAGGTCCACACCCGGTCGACGAGGTCGAGGATGCCGAGGTCGATGCGCGCGCCGCCGGAGGCGCAGCTCTCGATCTCGAGCCGGGGGAACGCGGCACGCAGCGCCGCGAGCAGGCGGTAGACGGCCGTGGTCTGCCGGTGGCTCGCGGCCTCCCGCAGCAGGTCGCGGTTGTGGTCCCATTTCAAAAACGCGATCGGGTACGCCGTGAGCAGCGCGCCGAGCCGCTCGAGCACGTACGCGTACGCGCCGGGATCGCCCAGGTCGAGCACGCGCTGGTGCCGCCAGGTCGGCCCGGTGTCACCGCCGAGCACCCACTCGGGGTGCGCGCGGGCCAGCGCCGAGTCGGGACTGACCATCTCGGGCTCGACCCACAGCCCGAAGTCCATCCCCCGCTCGTGCACCCGGGCGATCAGCGGATGCAGCCCGTCCGGCCAGCGCCCGGGGTCGGCGTACCAGTCCCCCAGCGCCCGCCGGTCGTCGGTGCGGCCGGCGAACCAGCCGTCGTCCAGCACGAACCGCTCCACCCCGGCCTCGGCCGCCGCGTCGACCAGCCGGTCCAGGGCGTCCGCGTCGTGATCGAAGTAGCAGGCCTCCCAGGTGTTGAGCACCATCGGCCGCGGCGGGCGCGCCGCCCGGCGTGACCGGATCCAGGGGTGCAGCCGCGCGGAGAGGCCGTCGATCCCCGCGTCCGACCAGGCGGCGACCGCCCACGGCGTGCGGTACGTCCCGCCCGGGCCCAGCGTCACCTCGCCGGGCGCGAGCAACTCGCCGGCGCCGATCAGCCCGTAGCCCAGCGGCTGCCGCTCGGCCCAGAGTCGCTTGTCGCCGCTCCAGGCCAGGTGCATCGCCCACACCTGGCCGGCGCGGAAGTCGAAGCCCGGGCTGCCGGCCATCATCAGGTACGGGTCGTCGTGGCCGGGCCGCCCGTGCCGCGTCTCGCGGCTCCACACGCCGTGCCGCAGCGGCGCACGCTGCGGCCGCCGCTCGTACGCCCACAGCCCGCTGAAGTCGAGGACCTCTTTGGCCAGGTCCGGCACGGGCAGCACGACGGAGAGCGAGTCCAGGTGGAACGTGCCGGCGCCGACGTGGCTCAGGTGCTGGCGTGCCCGCAGCACACCCTGATCGGAGAGCTCCATCTCGGTGCTGAGCAGCAGCCGCCCGCCCGCCTCCGCGAGGTCGAGGCGCACCGCGCGCGGCCCGTCGCGGACGACGCCGAGCAGGTGGAAGCCGCCCGGCCGGCCGCCGTCCGCCGGCCACCAGCCGGTGATCGCGGGCCGGCCGCTCCAGCCCTGTTCCGGCCCGGGCAGCAGGCTGAACCGCAGCGGCTCGTCGATCGAGCTCGGCGGCACCGCGGGCACCGCGGCGTCGGCCAGCGCGGCCAGGTCGTCGTCGCCGAGCGCGCCGAGGCACCGGCCCCAGTGCACGACGACGGGCGGCCGCGGGCCGCGGGCGTCCAGCACGAGGCTGGTGCCCGCGGCCCGCAGGTGGATGAGCAATTCCGTTACTCCTTGACGGGGATCGCCTGCGACTTGAGCGTCTGGATCGTCGACGCCTGTGCCGCGGTGAGCGCCTCGGTCAGCGTGCCCTTGCCGGAGACGGCGGCCTTGAAGCCGTCCGAGACGTCGGCGTAGGTGGCCGTCATCGTCGGTCCCCAGGTGAAGTCCGGCGACACCTGGCCGGAGGCCTGCGCGAAGACCTCGTAGATCTTCTGGTCGCCGTAGAACGCCACGCCCTTGGAGAGCGCGGGCAGGGTCGCGCCGGCCTTCGTCGCCGGGTAGAGGTTGGCCTTGGCGTTGAGCAGGCTCAGCGCCTCCTCGGAGGTGTTCAGCCAGAGCGCGAACTGCGCGGCCTCGTAGACATGCTTCGAGCCCTTGAACACCGCGGTGGAGGAGCCGCCCCAGTTGCCGGCGACCGACTCGCCCGCGCTCCACTGCGGCATCGGCGCGACCCGCCACTTGCCGGCCGTCTTCGGCGCGCCGGTGGCGATGGAGTTGGCGCCCCACACCGCGGACACCCAGGTCCAGGCCGAGCCGGAGTTGTAGGCGTTGTCCCACTCGGAGGTCCACGGCGGCACCGCGGAGACCAGCTTCTTGTCGATCAGTCCCTGCCAGTAGTCGGCGACCTTCTTGGTCTTGTCGTCGGCCAGGGTGACGGTCCACTGCTTGCCGTCGTTGGCGAACCAGCGGCCGCCCGCCTGCCAGGCGAGGCCGGCGAACTGGTTGACGTCGCTCTGCGAGAAGTTGGTGATGTAGCCGCCGGCCGCCTTGACCTTCTCGGCGGCCGCGGCGTACTCGTCCCAGGTCTTCGGGATCGCGATGCCGTGCTGCTCGAAGAGGTCGGCGCGGTAGAAGAGCGCCATCGGGCCGGCGTCCTGCGGCACGCCGTACGCGTGGCCCTGCTCGCCGAAGCTGACCTGGTTCCAGGTCCAGTCGACGAACTGGCCCTGTGCCTTGGCGACGATGTCACAGCCGCCGAGGTCGGTCAGGCCGTCCTGCACCCGGAAGCCGGGCAGCGCGTCGTACTCGATCTGGCCGAGGTCGGGGGTGTTGCCGGCCTTGATCTGGTTGAAGAAGTTCTGGTAGGTGCCGCCGTTGCCGTTCGGCCCGGTCTGGACCTTGACCTGGATGTTCGGGTTCTTGGCGTTCCAGGCGGCGACGACCTCCTCGATGCCGGGGATCCACGAGGTGTAGGTGAGGGTCACCGGCCCGGACGACGGCGCGCAGGACGCGGCACCGGCGGCGTTCGACGCGTCGTCGTCGCCCCCCGAGGAGCAGGCGGCGAGCAGGAGTGCGGTGGCCAGCAGGGCGCTGACCGGCCGAAGGGACATACGCATGACACTTCCTTCTTCTGTACGGACGGGAGGTTTCACTTGACTGCCCCGGCGCCGAGACCGCTGCGCCAGAACCGTTGGAGGAACAGGAAGGCGACCACCAGCGGGGCGATCGAGAGCAGGGCACCGACGATCACCAGGCCGCGGAGCTCCGGCAGCTGGTTGACCTGGGTGTTCCACGAGTAGAGGCCGAGCGTCACCGGGAACAGCCGCTCGTCGCCGAGCATGATCAGCGGGAGCAGGAAGTTGTTCCAGACGGCGACGAAGTGGAAGAGGAAGATCGTCACCAGCGCCGGGAACATCAGCCGTACCGACACCGTGAAGAAGCTGCGCACCTCACCCGAGCCGTCGATCCGGGCCGCCTCGAGCAGCTCGTCGGGCACGCTCGCGGCCGCGTAGATCCGGGCCAGGTACACGCCGAACGGGTTGACGAGGCTGGGCAGGAACACCGACCAGAACGTGTTCGTCGCCTCCACCCTGCTGAACAGCAGGAACAGCGGCAGGGCCAGCGCCGTCGCCGGCACGAGCACCCCGCCCAGCACCACGTTGAACAACGTCTCGCGGCCGGGGAACCGGTACTTCGCCAGCGCGTAGCCGCACATGGCCGCGAGCAGGGTGCCCAGCAGCGCCGACCCGCCGGTGTAGGCCAGGCTGTTGACCATCCAGCGCAGGAACACCCCGTCGCGGTACGCGAGCAGCTCCCGGACGTTGCCGGCGAGGTCGAAGTCGGCGAACCACAGCGGTGCGGTGCCGGTGAACTGCGCGCGGCTCTTGGAGGAGCCGACGAACAGCCACCAGATCGGCACCAGGAAGTAGACGGTGCAGACGCCCATGACCAGCATCGCGGCGGTGCGCGACAGGACGCTCTCCCGCTTCACCGCTCGCCCCGGCGCTGGGTGAACTTGAGGAAGGTGAACGACAGGGCGAACGTGGCGAGCGCGAGGACGACCGAGAACGCGGCCGCCAGCTGGAAGTTCGGCACCGACGAGGTGGAGTAGACGGTCAGGTTCGGCGTGTAGGTGCTGGACACCGCCGAGCTGAAGCTGCGGAACACCTGCGGCTCGGCGAGCAGTTGCAGGGTGCCGATGATGGAGAAGACCGTGGTCAGCACGATCGCCGGCATGACCAGCGGGATCTTGATCGACCACGCGGTCCGGAAGTGCCCGGCGCCGTCCAGCCGCGCCGCCTCGTAGACCTCGGCGGGGATCGCCAGCAGCGCCGAGTAGATGATCAGCATGTTGTAGCCGACGTACACCCAGGTCACGACGTTCGCCATGGCCCAGAGCACCAGGTCGGCGGAGAGCAGGTCGACGTTGGCGGTGAGCGCCGTGAACGGGGACAGGTTCGGCGAGTAGAGGAAGCCCCACATGATCGCGGCGATCACGCCCGGCACCGCGTACGGCACGAAGAACGCCAGCCGGAAGAAGCGCCGGCCGCGGACCAGGCCGGAGTCGAGCAGCAGCGCCAGCAGCAGGGCCAGGCCCAGCATCACCGGCACCTGCACGACGCCGAAGGCGAGCACCCGCAGGACCGACTCCCAGAACGGGACGTCGGAGAAGACCCGCCGGTACTGCACCAGGCCGCCGAAGACCTCGCGGGCCGGGCCGAACGTGCCGGTGCGCTCGACGGTGTACAGCGACTGCACGACGGCGTAGCCGATCGGCACCAGATAGAAGAGGGTGAACAGTACCCCGAACGGCACCACGAAGAAGGCGATCGCCCGGCCGTGCCCGCCGAAGCCGATCCGTTTCACGACGCCCGTCATGGGTTGGGCTCCTCTCTCACCACGCGTACGGCGCCGGCGGGTACCCGCAGCAGCCCGTTCACGGCCGCGCCGGTGACCAGCTCCCGGCCGGTGACCGCGTACTCGATGTGGTGTGTGCCGTGGTTGATGACGAAGACGTAGGCGCGGCCGTCGCCGGTGCGGCGCACCACCTCGACCGAGCCGTCGTTGCGCGGGCCGATCGGCCGCACGCCGGCCTCGCGCAGCGCGGCGTCCATGAGCTCCCGCAGGCCCGGCTGGTCCAGCGCGGTGGCGACGTACCAGGCGGTGCCGTCGCCGTAGGTGTTGCGGGTGATCGCCGGCACGCCGGGCAGCGGGCCGTCCGCGTACGCGTCGATGGTCTTGGCGGTCGTGGTCCGCAGCAGCTCGGTCCAGAGCGTGGCGGTCCCGCCGCCGCAGAGCCGCACCCGGTCGCCGGGCAGCAGCGGGTGGAACTCCTCGGCGACCACGCCGAGCAGGTCGCGGAACGCGCCGGGGTAGCCGCCGAGCCGGACCCGGTCGGTGCCGTCGACGATCCCGCTGTAGAAGGTGACGACCGCGTGGCCGCCGCCGGCCACGTACGCGTCGATCCCGGCCGCCTCCTCGTCGGTGACCAGGTGCAGGCAGGGCACGACGACCATCCGGTAGCGGCTCAGGTCGGCGCCGGGCGCGACGACGTCGGCGGTCACGCCGAGCTCGCGGACCGCGCCGTAGGCCGCGTGCACCTGCTCCAGGTAGCGCACGTCCTGCGACGGGCGGGCCTCGGTGTCCGCCGACCACCACGACTCCCAGCTGAACAGCAGCGCGACGTCGGCCTGCACGGTCGTGTCGGCCACCTCGGCGAGCGCGGCGAGGGTGGCGGACAGGTCGAGGACCTCGCGCCAGGCGCGGGTGTCGGTGCCGGCGTGCGGCACCAGCGCGGAGTGGAACTTCTCCGCGCCCCGCGCCGAGGCGCGCCACTGGAAGAAGCAGAGCGAGTCGGCGCCCCGGGCCACGTGGGTCAGCGAGTTGCGCAGCATCTGCCCCGGCAGCTTCGCCAGGTTGTGCGGCTGCCAGTTGACCGCGCCGGCGGACTGCTCCATGAGCATCCAGGGCGCGCCGCCGGCGAGGCCCCGGGTGAGGTCGGCGGCGAAGGACAGCTCCGCGGTGGGGTCGCCGAGCCGGTGGTCGAGGTAGTGGTCGTTGGCGACCACGTCCATCTCGGGCGCCCAGCTCCAGTAGTCCAGGTTGCGGATGTGCGCGGTGACCATGAAGTTGGTGGTGACCGGCGCGGAGGTGTGCCGGCGCAGCACGGCCGCCTCGGCCCGGTAGTGGTCGAGCAGCTCGTCGGAGCTGAACCGCTGGAAGTCCACGAGCTGGGCGGGGTTGCGCGCCGACAGGGCCAGCCGCGGCGGGCCGATCTCGGACCAGTCGTCGTAGCGCTGGCTCCAGAACGCGGTGCCCCAGGCCTCGTTGAGCGCCTCGATGTCGCGGTAGCGCCGCTCCAGCCAGCGGCGGAAGGCCTCCGCGCTGGCCTCGTCATAGCAGAGCGCGTTGTGGCAGCCGAGCTCGTTGGAGACGTGCCAGAGCACGACGGCGGGGTGGCCGCCGTAGCGGCGGGCGACCTGCTCGACAAGGGCGAGGGCGTGCTCGCGGAAGACCGGCGAACTGGGGCACCAGGCCTGGCGGCCGCCCGGCGCCCGGGTGGTGCCGTCGGCGACGACCGGGAGGACCTCGGGATGCCGGGTGGTCAGCCAGGGCGGCGGCGAGGAGGTGCCGGTGCCGAGGTTGACCCGGATCCCGTTGCGGTGCAGCAGGTCGATGACGCGGTCGAGGGCGGCGAAGTCGTACTCGCCGGGCCGGGGCTCGATGCTCGACCAGCCGAAGATGTTGACGGCGACGAGGTCGATGCCGGCCTCGCGCATCAGCACCACGTCCTCGGCCCAGACCTCCGGCGGCCACTGCTCGAAGTTGTAGTCGCAGCCGAGGCTGATGCCGGGTAGTCCTCGCATCGGCGTCCCTTCCCGTCGTCGTGGTTGTGTGCACGTGCACACATTGCGCCGCGACGTCGGAACGATGGCGGGTGTGTGAACGTGCACACAGTGGCATGGCCTGCGGGCCTGGTCAATAGCCCGGCGCTACAGTTCGGACGTGGCCCCGCCCAGCAAGCACAGACGCGCGACCGTGCACGACGTCGCCGCCGCGGCCGGCATCTCCCGCGGCACGGTGAGCCGGGTGCTCAACGGCGGATACGTCTCCGCGGAGGCACGCGCGGCCATCGAGGCGGCCATCGCCGAGGTCGGCTACGTGCCCAACACCGCGGCCCGCAACCTGGTGATGCGCCGCTCGCAGGCGGTCGGCTTCCTCGCCCTCGAACCGCACTCCCTGCTGCTCGAGGACCCCAACATCGGCGCCATCATGCTGGGCGCCAACGAGGTGCTCTCGGTCGCGGACCATCAGATGGTCAACCTGGTGGTCGACTCGGCCCGCGACACCGAACGGGTGGCCCGGTACCTCAGCGGGGGCTTCGTCGACGGCGCCATCATCGTGTCCGCGCGCACCCACGACCCGATCACCCGGGTGATCGCCGAGCTGAAGCTGCCGGCGACGTTCGTCGGGCACCCGCCGGACCTGCACCGCAGCATCCCGTTCGTCGGCATCGACAACGTCGGCTCGGCACGGGCGATCACCGAACGGCTGGCCGCCACCGGCCGCCGGCACATCGGCATGATCGCCGCGGCCCTGGACCGCGACTCCGGCGCCGACCGCCTCACCGGCTTCCGGGCGGCGCTGGGCGCGCGGTTCGACCCCCGGCTCGTCGCCGAGGTGCCGCTCTACGACTACGCGTCCGGGGTCAAGGGCATGCGGGAACTGCTCGAACGCGAGCCCGGCATCGACGGGGTGTTCGCCGCGTCGGACGCCGTCGCCGCCGGGGCGATGGAGGTGCTGCGCGACGCCGGTCGCGGCGTGCCGTCGGACGTCGGCATCGTGGGCTTCGACGACAGCTCCTGGGCCTCGCGCACCCAGCCGGCGCTGTCCACGGTGCACCAGCCGGCCCGCGAGATCGGCCGCAACGCGGCGGAGCTGGTGCTGCGGCAGCTACGCGACGAGGGGCCGGCCAACGTGCTGCTACCCACCCCCATCGTCTGGCGCGCGTCCGCCTGAGCCACCGGGCGGCACAGTCCTACGACAGATCCCCGAACGGACTACGGGTGACGAACGCCTTCGCGCCCGCGGCGGACGTCCGGGTCAGTAACAGCAGCGAATCGCTCTCGGTGAGGAAGCGATCGGGATAGTTGTGTGACCGGAGCACGAATCCGGCCGCGACGGGCACCGCGCAGAACGTCGAGTCGGCGTCGAACAGCCCCGAGCCGTCGGCCCGCTCCAGGCGCAGCGCGTAGTTGCGGTGCCGCAGGAAGTAGCCGGGGTAGTTGCCCGACTCGAACGAGAAGCAGGACCCGTGCGCCCGGCCGGCGCGGACGGTGAAGCGCGAGTCGGCCTGGTCGAGCGCGGAGCTGTTCGGCCCGACGGCGTCGATGCGGGCCCGGAAGTCACGGTGCCGCACCCGGCGGCCCGGCTCGCCGGCCGGCTCGAGGCCGACCTCGGCACCGACCAGCGGCAGCGCGGCCCGCGACGGCGACGGCGACGCGGACGGCCGGTGGCGGGCCGGCTCGGTGGCCGGCCCGCCCGGCGGCAGCAGCGGCTGGCTCAGGTCGCTCGTCGCGATCCCCGCGGACCGGCTCGCCGACGGGGCCGGCCCCGTCGTGGACGGCTCCGGCAGGGCGGGCACGACCGGGCCGGTCGGCAGCAGGACGAAGGAGGGAGCGCCCCGGCCCTCCCGCTCGCCCGGCGCCAGGGCCAGCCCGGCGGCGACCAGGGCGCTGAGCACCGCGGCGCCGGCGAGCACGGTCCGCGCCCGGGTCGGCGGCGGCAGCCGGCGGCGCCGGCCCGGCGGGGCGGCGGCCAGTGCCGCCGGTATCTCGGTGGCGGCCGGGGGCCGCCGCGGTTCGATGGGTGCGAAATACTGGATCGGTGGAATCCATCCGCCGACGCGTAGGTCGGGCCGACTTCCATCCTCTGGGGACATCCGTTTCCGTTCCCTGAGTATCCGTTCGGGTGCGCAGCAGCAATATTCGGGGCAGAACGCTCCGATGGCAAGGGGCAATCCGTCCGGCACCCTAGGTGATCGATCCGATCGGCCTCCTCATCCGTAGTGACGAGGGACTCACCACGCGCTGATGCCCGTAGCGATCCCGCGGGCGGTGGCGCTTGCCCTCTAGGGAGCACGTGCCGTGGACAACCCAGCCCCCACCGACCCCCGGACGATCTACCGTCGCCCCGAAGCCCGTACCCCGCCCACCCTTCCCTCGATCTCGGACTACTGGCCCGACGCGCCGCACCGGATCGGCCCGGAGCCCGACCACTACAGCGACGAGCCGACGGCCGCGTCGGTGGACGCCCTGCTGCGTTCCGGACGGCGCGAGCACGAGGAGCACCCCGCGCCCGCCGAACCGCCGGCCCGCCGGCCGAAACGGGTACGCGCCGGGGCCGGCGGCGCGCTCGCCGTGCTGCTGCTCGCCGGCGCCGGCGTCGCCGCGGCGAAGCTGACCCGCGACACCGCGGGCGTGACCACCGCCGGCGCGACCACCGCCGCGACGCCGGCGCCGACCGCCACGACCCCCGCGGTGGCGGGCCCGCTCACCGCGCCGGCACGGGGACGAACGGACGCGCGGTTCGAACTGGTCAGCAACACCGCGACGATCGACCTGAGCACCGCCGCGCTGGACGGTGACCTCTACCGGATCACGACGCCGGACGGCAGCGGCGTCGCGCCGCGGGCGGCGGTCGGCGAGGACGGGGTCCGGCTGTTCCTGGACGACAACGGCGAGCGCGGCGACGCCGCGGTCACGGTCGTGCTCAGCGCGGACGTGCGGTGGAGCCTGCGCATCACCGGCGGGATCAACCGGGGGGTCTTCGACCTCAGCGGGGCCGAAGTGGACGGTGTCGAATTCGCCGGCGGCGCCACCCGGATCGACCTCACGCTGCCGGAGCCGGACGGCACGCTACCGATCCGGATGTCGGGCGGGGTCAACCGCTTCGAGGTCTACACCGGAGGGAAGGTGCCGGTGCGGGTGCGCACCCGGCAGGGCGCGGGCCAGGTGCGGCTCGACGGCCGTACCGATGACGGGGTGGCCCGGGGTGCCTCGTTCCTCTCACCCGGCTGGGCGAAGAGCACGGACCGCATCGACCTGGACGCGGTGGCCGGCGTCGGGACCCTGCGCGTGGGCCGCGGCTGAAAAACATCGGTGGCAGGTGCCGTCGCGGGCGACGAGGCACCTGCCACCGCAGGTTCTGCTAATTCAGGTACGGAATTGCCGGGTCAGCGGCAGGCGGCCTGGGTCGCGCTGACGCCGAGCACCGAGACGCTGTTGCCGCAGATGTTCACGGGGACGTTGTAGCCGCCGTAGCCGTAGCCGTAGTACGGGTAGCCGTAGTAGCCGCCGTAGTAGCTGCCGTAGCCGTAGCCCCCGCAACCGCCGTAGCCGCAGGTCCCGGCCGCGTTCGCCGGACCGGCCGAGAGGGCAAGGGTGGCGGCAGCCATACCGAACATGACCAGTGCGCCTCGAACGATCTTCATGACATACCTTTCCTTTGCGGACACTTGCAGAAGTTACGTTAGCGGCGGGTTTGCCCCTGTTTGCCCGTTTTGCCAAATTCATTCCACGATGGTGTCAGAAATTCCACCCCGCCCCTTCTGGCGCTTCCTCGCCGCCCCATCGGCCCGCCGAAACGCGGCGACCTATCGGGTGGATTCCGGTTGATTGCCCCATTTTTCGGCGAGGAGGCACTACTTCAGAACGCGCCCGGCAGGTCGATAGAGGGGCCATGGGGCGGCGGAACACGGGCAAGCATGGTGCGACCGGGTCGCGCCTGCTGCTGGCGTACGCCGCCGCGAGCCTCGTGCTCGTCGTGCTGCTCGGCGTCATGCTCGTGCGCAGTTATCGCGAGGACGCCGAGCGCCAGGGCCGGGACCAGGGCCGCGCACAGGCCGCGGTCATCGAGGAGATGGCCGTCGCGCCCGCGCTGGACGGCGCCGAGCTCTCCGCCGGCCTGACCACGGCGCAGCGCGAACGCCTACAGGGCGCGACGGACCTCGCGATCTTCCACGGCTCGGTCGTCCGGCTGCGGGTCCGCAGCTTCACCGGCCAGGTGGTGTTCTCCGACGACGGCTCGACGGCCGGCGGCATCCTCGTCTCCAACCCCGCGTTCCGGGCGGCCGCGACCGGCACCACCGACGTGGCCGTGGTCGCGGACGGCGATCGCAGCGTCGGCCGGACCATCCGGGTGCTCCAGCCGGTGATCGCGGGCGCGTCCGGCCAGGCGATCGGCGTCCTCGAGCTCTACCTGCCGTACGACGCCATCGACGCCAAGCTGCGCCGCCAGATGACCGTCACGTACTGGCGGCTCGGCATCGCCCTCGGCGCCCTCTACCTGATGCTCGCGCTGATCGCCTGGTACACCACCCGCGCGCTGCGCCGCCACGCCGCGCACCAGGAGCACGAGGCGCTGCACGACGGCCTCACCGGACTGCCCAACCGGGCGGCCTTCCAGGCGCGGGCGAAGAGCGCGATCGACGGCGCCGCGGTCGCGGGCGCCGAGGGCGCGATCGTGCTCGTCGACCTGAACCGCTTCAAGGAGGTCAACGACACCCTGGGCCACCACGCCGGCGACGAGCTGCTGAGGCTGGTCGGATCCCGGCTCTCGCAGGCGCTGCGCGGGAGCGACACCGTGGCCCGCCTCGGCGGCGACGAGTTCGGCCTGGTCATACCCGGGCTGCCCCAGCACGCCGTGCTCGACCTGATCGAGGCCGCCCGCGCCGAACTGGTCCGCGAGACCGTCCTCGACGGCGTGCCGCTGAGCATCGAGGCCAGCTTCGGCGTCGCGCTCTACCCGCGGCACGGCACCGAGATCGAGGAGCTGCTCCAGCGCGCGGACGCCGCGATGTACCAGGGCAAGCGCGGCGCCGCCGACATCGTGCTCTACGCCGAGGACGGCGTCGCCAACCCGACCCACTGGCTGACCGTGCAGGCCGAGCTGCGCCGCGCGATCGAACGCGACGAACTGGTGCTGCACTACCAGCCCAAGGTCCGCCTCCGCGACGACGAGATCGACGGGCTGGAGGCGCTGGTCCGCTGGCAGCATCCGCAGCGTGGCCTGCTCCCGCCGTCCGAGTTCCTGCCGGCGGCGGAGCAGTCGGGCGTGATCGAACTGCTCACCGGATGGGTGCTGCGCCGGGCACTCACCGACCAGGCGGGGTGGACGTCGCTGGGCCAGTCGTGGCCGGTCGCCGTCAACGTCTCCGCGCGCAACCTCGAGACGCCCGGCTTCGCGCGGGTCGTCGCCGGCCTGCTCGCCGAGCACGGCACGCCGCCGGAGCGGCTGCTGCTCGAGGTCACCGAGACCGCGATGGCCGGCGACGCCGAGAACGTGGCGCGGGCCGTCGTCGAGCTGGCCGGGTTCGGCGTCGGCGTCGCGGTCGACGACTTCGGCATCGGCTACACCAGCCTGGCGCAGCTGCGCTCCGTACCGGTGTCCGAAGTGAAGATCGACCGGCTCTTCGTCACCGACCTGGACCGGGACCCGCAGAACCAGGCGATCGTCCGCTCCGTGATCGAACTGGCGCACGGCCTCGGCTGCCGGGTCACCGCCGAGGGCGTGGAGACGGCGCCGGTGAGCGCCTGGCTCGCCGCGTCCGGCTGCGACGCCGCGCAGGGCTACCTGTACTCACGGCCGGTCGTCTGGCCGCACCTGCTGGAGATGTTCCTCAACCCCCGCGGCACCGGGCGCCACGCCCGGCCCGAACCCGTCGAGCCCGTCCACCTGAGCACCGGAGGTACCCGCGCATGAAGCACCTCACCAACCGCCGCCTGCGCCTCGCCGTGGCGGGCGTCGTGCTCACCCTGTCGGCCGCCGGCTGCGGCACCACCACCGCCGCCGACGAGACCGGCGGCGACGGCACCGCGAGCGGCACCGCCGAATTCTCCCAGGAGATCCACGACCGGCTGCCGGACGCCGTGAAGCGGCGCGGCGCCATCCGCCTCGCGACGGACCCCAGCTACGCGCCGATGGAGTCCTACGGCGCCGACGGCCGCACGATCATCGGCTTCGAGCCGGACCTCGCCGCCGCGCTCGGCGCGGTGACCGGCATCCGGGTGGAGCTGGTGCCGGCCGAATTCGGCAGCATGATCGCGGAGACGAACAAGGGCACCTTCGACGGCGTGCTCTCCTCGATGACCGACACCCCCGAGCGGAAGAAGAAGATCGACTTCGTCGACTACTTCTCCGCCGGGCTCGCCCTGGTCGTGCAGCGCGGCAACCCGGAGGGCATCACGGACCTCAAGGACCTGTGCGGCCAGGTCGTGGCCGCCGAGCAGGGCACGGTGCAGGTGGACCTGCTGCGCCGCACCCAGCCCGCCTGCGGCTCCCGCCCGATCACCATCCAGACCTTCAAGACCAACGCGGACGCGCTCCTTCAGGTACGGACGGGCCGCGCGGTCGCCATCCTGAACGACTACCCGCCGGCCGCGCACCTGGCCACCGACCCGCGCACCCGCTCGCAGTACCAGCTGGCCTCGACCGTGCAGTACGAGCCCGGCCTGTTCGGCATCGCGGTTGCCAAGAACAACCCGGAGCTGCGCGACGCCCTGCGCGACGCCCTCGACCAGCTCATCCGCTCGGGCCGCTACGCCGACCTGCTGGAGCGCTGGGGCCTGACCAACGGCGCGGTGTCGACATCATCGATCAACGCGGGCGATGGCACGGAGGAGTGACCGGCTTTACACCCTTTACGCCCTTTATGCCCGACGGCTTTACGCCCGACGGCTTTATGCCCGACGGCCGGGCGGGCCGTTCAGTCGGCGGCCCCGGACCAGTGCCTGGCGGCGGCCGAGCTCCCGGCCGTCCACGGCGACCTCCACACCCTCGACCTCGTACCAGTTCTCGCCGTCGTACAGCACCGGGCGGGACCAGTCGACCCGCTCGACCTTGATCGTCAGCGTGCCCGTGCCGTAGCAGTAGTCCGATTCGGCGAACTGACTCACACGCCGGGCCGTGCCGCGGTTGCTGTCCATAGTCACTCCTCGGCCGCCGGGCCGGCCCTTGTCCCACAGGGAGCTTTCAGGCGGCTGCTGCACGTGCTCAAGCATGACCGTATGCGCACAGCATACGCAAGGTCAGATGCACGTGCAGATGCACGAAGGAGGGAAAGTGGTAGATCCGGCAGTTCCGTGACAACCGTTCGGCCGATGCGCTCACCGGCTCCGGCTCATGGCGTCCGCCAGGACTCCGGCGAGGATGTCCGTCGTGCGCCCGGGCGGCTCGGCCGCCAGGCACGCGCGCTCCATGGCGAGCGCGTAGTGGTCGACGTCGCCGGGCTTGTCGAGATAGGTCGCGCCGGTCAGCCGCTCGACGTAGACCACGTCGGGCAGCTCCGGCTCGGAGAAGCGCAGGATGGCGAAGGGGAAGCCGGGCGCGGACGGCGTACCGGCGCGGAAGGGCGCGACCTGCAGCCGGATGTTGGGCCGCGCGGCCGCCTCGATCAGCGCCTCGATCTGCTCCCGCATGACCTCGCACCCGCCGACCGGCCGGCGCAGCACCGCCTCGTCCAGCACCGCCCAGAACTGCGGCGGGTCCGGCCGGTCGAGCACCTGCTGGCGGCCGCGCCGCACCTCGACACGCCGCCCGACCTCGGACGGCGCGGCGCAGGACCGGGCGATGAGCGCCCGGGCGTACCCCTCGGTCTGCAGCAGCGCGGGCACGACCTGCGTCTCGTACGCCCGGATCAGCGTCGCCGCCTCCTCGAGACCCAGATAGGACAGGTACCACGGCGGCACCACCTCGCCGAACTGCTGCCACCACGGCGCCGCGTTGGCACGCCGGGTCAGCGTCATCAGCGCGGCGCGCTCGGCGTCGTCCACCCCGTACAGGGTGAGCAGGTCCTCGATGTCACGCTCCTTGAACGGAACCCGCCCGAGCTCCATCCTGCTGATCTTCGAGCCGGACCCGCGGATCTCCCACCCGGCGGTCTCCCGCCCGATCCCCCGGTCCTGACGCAGCCGCCGCAGCCGGGCGCCCAGCCTGATCCGCAGCGCCGTCGGGCCGATGGCCTGGTCCATCTGTCCTCCCTCGGCGAACGTCTCCGATCGCCCACCTGCACGTGCATACAACCGTGCAGCTTCCCCGGACAATGCGCAACCGCCCGACCGATCGATGACGCGTGCACCCCTCCCTCAGCCGGCCGGCCGGTAGGCCGCGATGATCACCCCGGTCGTCGTGGTGACCACCGACCCGGTCAACCGCAGCCTCCGGTACGCGGCGGCTCCGTCGGCGAACAACCGGGTACCCGTGCCGAGGACCAGCGGGTGGATCGACAGCCAGTAGACGTCGACCAGCCCCGCCGCGGCGAGCGCGCGCACCAGCACCCCGCTGCCCAGCACCACGAGATCACCCGCGACCTCCCGCTTGAGGGCGGCGACCGCCGCGGTGACCTCCCCCTCGAGCCTCGACGAGTTCACCCACGGCAGCGCCCCGCGCGAGGCCACATACTTGTGCTTGCGGTTGAGCACCTCGGTATAGGGATTCCCATCGGTCTGCACCGACCAGAACCCATGAAACTGCTCATAGGTACGCCGGCCGAACAACATCGCCCCGTCCGCACCCATCCCCGCACCCATCGTCTCGGCGGCGACGTGGTCCGCGTACGGTCGCGCCCACCCACCATGCGCGAACCCACCCCGCCGATCCTCGTCGGCGCCGCCCGGCGCCTGCATGACCCCGTCGAGCGTCACACTCTCCACGACAACGACCTCACCCATGAGCCCTCCTTCACCTGATGTCGAACCTTCACCGCCTACACGATCGGGTGGTCCACGAATCGACATCTCGCACCACCCGGCTATCGTCTGGTGGATGCCGAACGACACCCTGGTCACCTACGAGCACGCAGACGCCGACGGCCTGGTGGTCGCCGCCCTCGACGGAGAACTCGACCTCGACCGGGCCGACGCCGTCCGGGACAGCCTGGCCGCCGCCGCGGCCACCGAGGGCTGCCGCTACCTGCACGTCGACGTAGCCGCCGTAACCTTCATCGACTCGTACGCCCTCGGCGCACTGGTCAGCGCCCGCAACTCCGCGGCCAGCCAGGGCGTGACATTCACCCTGGCCAACCCGTCCCGACAGGTACGCCAGGCCGTCCAGATAACCGGCCTGAGCCACGTCTTCGGCCTACCCGCCTAACGACCGCCCCACCCCGGCCAGCGAATCGCGGCCGTCACCCACACCCCGGCAACCGGCCGCAGACCTACACTCCGCGCGACTCCCGGCCCGGCAGAGGATCACGGACCCGCACGCCACCTCCTCACCCAAGCGAGTCCCGGCCCGGCAGTGCAACGCAGGCCCGCACCCCACCTCGGTAGCCGCGCGGCTACCGGCCCAGCAATGGGCAACAGGCCTGGACCGACCTCGGAACCCACGCGACTCCCGACCCGGCAAATCAGCGCCCACACGAATCCTGGCCCAGCAGAAGACCGCGGACCTACACCGAGCTCGGCGCGCGCGACGCCCGACCCGGCATAAGCCGCAGGCCCGCACCCCAATTCGGTGCCCGCCCGCCTCTCGGCCCGGCAAAGGACCGCGGATCTGCATCAACTTCGGCGCGGCGCGCTCCTAGCCCGACAAAGGGGCCCCAACCTGCACCCCTCCTCGGCATCGCCCGGCGCCTGATCCAGCGAGGACCCGTGGAGGTACACCCACAACCCACACCTCGGCGTTCGCCGTTCGGCAAGTGGTCGCGGGTCCTCCGGCACGCTTCGGTGTCGGGCGTCACCACCGCTAAAGCGTCCTAGGTTGCTGGGCTGATGGGTTGTGCAAGATTGGTAGGCATGGACTTTCGCCGGACCTACCGCGCCGCCGCCGTCTCCTTCGCTGACCTCGTCTCCCGCCTGCCGGCCGATCGCTGGGACTCCCCCGGCCTTGGCGACTGGTCCCTTCGCGAGCTGGTCGGCCACACCGTCAGCTCCGCGCTGCGCCAGGTGCCGGACGTGCTCGCCACCGCCGGCGACGCCGTGAAAGTCGAGTCGCCGCAGGCCTACTGGGCGTTCGCCCGGTCGGCCCCGCCCGAGCTGCGCGCCGCCGCCGTCGCGGCCTCCACTGAGGACGCCCGCGAGGCCGGCGCCTGGCTCGGCGACGAAGCCGCCAGCCGAGTGAGCGAACTGACCGGCCTTGCCACCACGGCGCTGGCCGCCGTCCGCGACGACGACGTGATCGTCACCCCCGCCGGCACCATGCGGGTCCGCGACTGGCTACCCACCCGAACGTTCGAACTCGTCGTGCACGGCACCGACATCGCCGCGGCCACCGACCTGCCCTTCGAGGTCGCCCCGGAAGCCCTCGCCGAGTCCGTGACCCAGGCCGCACAGATCGCGGCAGCCGTAGGCGACGCCGCCCCGGTGCTGCGAGCCCTGACCGGCCGCGCCCAACTACCGCAAGACTTCTCCGTCATCTGACCGCACCCAACCAGCACCGACCTCACCTCACCCACACCCACCCCGGGCGGCGACCTTGGGGGTCTCGCCATGATGGACAGAACCGAGGTTGCAGCAGCGGGCCCACGTGCCACCCACGTGCCACCGCGATGGTGCAGGCCACCCACGCCGTGTCACCACGATGGCGCAGCCACCCGCACCGTGCCACCGCGATGCGCAGGCCACCCACACCGCACTACCGCGATGGTGCAGGCCGCCCACACCGTGTCACCGCGATTGGTGCAAGCCGCCCACGCCGCGCCACCGCGCCACCGCGCCACCGCGCCACCGCGCCACCGCGCCACCGCGCCACCGCGCCACCGCGCCACCGCGATGGTGCAGGCCGCCCTCGTCCTGCACAACGTCGAAGCTGGCCGCTTCGCAGGTTGAAATGGTCGGTGAATTCGTCCTGGTCTCGGGCCAGGAACATCCGAGCCGTTGCTCCGGCCGGAAACCGGCACTCCGCCCAGGTTGGAAATACTCAGTGCCCACTTTCGATAAGTTGGCATGATCAAGAATCGATCGGAAGGGACAGAAGTCGGCCAGCCCGGGATAATGAATACATGCGGCAGCTTCAATTCTTCACCAGCAGCGAGTTGGCCGCTATGCGTGACCGCACCGCATCCCGCAACTATTCCCCTGAGCGTGACGAATTCCGCCGCGAGCATGAGCGGCACCGCGCATGGGGCCTCACACAACGCCATGCCCGGCGCCTGCGCCAGCTGCGCGGCCGAGGCTACGGGCGCACCACGGCAGGTCCAGACGAGCAGCGCCCTGAGAACCCGCAGCCGACCCGTCCGGCCGGATCCACCCACGCCAAACCAGCCCGGCACCCGGCTCCAAGCCACACCACCGCGACCCACCACGGCGTGTCCCGGCCTCCAGACCGGAAGGACGGCGACCAGGTCGGGACCCGCGCAGACGCACCGGCCCACATGGACCGCCGACCGGGCGAGACCCACCCCACCACCCAGCCCACAAGAGCCCCCAGCCAGGCGAAACCCGCCCCACCTCACCCATCCACAAGGAAGTCGGGTTTGTGCGATCCGCCGAGGCGGATCTTCCCAGCCCCAGCCAGGCGAAACCCACCAGGACATGCCCGCCGGGCGAAACCAGCCACCGGGTGGGACTCGCCGACGGACACCGGCCACGCTCTCCGAGCCTGCCGGATATGTCAGGCCGGCCCAGCAACCGCGACGTCTGCGCAGCCGTCTTCGTGGTCACCGCGGCGCCCGGCCTCGCCCTGTTGCCTGCGACCGGGCGACCGACCCCGGGGAAACACGCCGGGAGGCGAAATCGCGCGACCAGAACCACAACGGAAGCCCGGCGGCGGCTACACGGGTCCGGTCCGCATCGAGATCATCGAAACAGGTCCGCAGCCGATTCGGAATTCGGGCAACCCCCAATCCCTGTTTCTAAATCGACCGATACAGGAAAGGCCGAATGCAAGATCTCCACCCGGCCTGGCAGTTTCGAACTGAACCTCACTCGCCGCATTCGGCGAGTGAGCCATCCGTTGCGTGGACACATACAAACGTTTCCGACGGTCCGGCGGATGCATTCTAATTGGCCAAAGCCGTGCGTGGCGCTCGCGCGCGTGACATCTTCCGGCTACCAGGCTGGGCGCGTCAGGTCGCCGCGCTGCGGGCCTGCGGTCGGTAGCCGGTCTGCGGATCACGGCGCGGCTGGACCAGGCCCGGCCGCGCCGTCGGGTGTGGACTGGGGCCAGTGCGTGGGGGCTCAGTCTGCCTGGGTCGGGCGCTCGCGTGCGGGCTCGGGTCGGTCGTGTCGGCGCTGGAGAAGGTGACGGTCACGGCGCCGCACCGCTGGGCGGCGGCGTCGAGACGCACGGGAGGTCGGCGGACTCGTCCAAGCCGGCTGGGCGGCGCCGCCGAGACGCACGGGAGGTCGGCGGACTCGTCCAAGCCGGCTGGGCGGCGCCGCCGAGACGCACGGGAGGTCGGCGGACTCGTCCAAGCCGGCTGGGCGGCGCCGCCGAGACGCACGGGAGGTCGGCGGACTCGTCCAAGCCGGCTGGGCGGCGCCGCCGAGACGCACGGGAGGTCGGTGGACTTGTCTGGGTCGGCTGGTCGGGGCGTGGGGCGCACGCGGCGGAGGGGCTTATGCCGGGGCGGTGCAGTTCAGGACGCAGGGGTAGAGCATCCAGGCGCGTAGGTCGCCCTGGGGGTCGAAGAGGTAGGCGCCGTCGCCGTGTGCCTCCTGGTCGGAGGTGGGGTTGTCGAAGATCGGGGTGGTCAGGCCCCAGTACTTGCGGGTCGGAGTGGACTTGCCCTTGCCGACGTGGAGTTGGATCGTGCCTTGTGCGGGGACGGTCGTGCCTGCCGGGAATGTGTAGCGCCGTAGGCCGGAGTCGCGGATCCACCAGTTTCCGATGGCCAGGGGTGTGGCGCGGTGGTTGGTGACTTGGACCCACTCGCCGTTGACGTTGTCCTCGTCTCGGCCGGGGGCGTCGTAGTTGACGATTACCTCGATCGGGACGCTCTGGGCGGGGCCGGTGCCGCAGGAGTCGGTGTCGAAGAGGCCGGTGCGGGCGTGGGCGGCGCGTTGTTCGGCGGCGCGGTACTGGGCGTTCCAGGCCCACTCGGCAGCGAACGGCTGCCATAGGGCCAGGCCGCGGCCCAGCAGGTCGAGGCCGATGTCGCGCCAGACTCCGTTGATCTTGACTGAGATGCTGCGCAGGGAGCGTGACCTGCTGCTGGAGGAGGCGTGCTGCGCGGTCAGGCGGACGACGCCGCCGCCGGACCGGACCAGCTGTTCTACGCGGGCGGTGGCGGCCAGGCTGTTGCACTCGCCCCGGCGGCGGCTCGGTATCGACGAGTAGACGGTCTGCTCCATCGCCTGGACGTTGATGAGGCGGATCGAGCGGGGGGTGCTCGTGCCGTCGCCGGCGATGTCGATCGACAGGGTGTCGCCGTCGTTGACCGCGATCACCCGGCCGGTCCAGGTCTGGCAGGCCGGGCCGCCCGAGCCGGGCAGGCACGGCACGGAGGCGGCGACCGCGGGTGTCGTCGGCATGACGGCGAGGCCACCCGCGACAGTGACGGCGGCGGCAAGGGCGGCCAGGCGACGACGCACGGTCGGGCCGCCAACCGGCTGAGCGCCGGCAAGGGCGGCCGGACGAAAACGGACGGTCGGACCACCGACCGACTCAGCGCCGGTAAAGGACTCAGCGCCGGCAAAGACAGCCGGACGAAAACGCAAGGCCGGTCCGACGACCGAGCTGACAGCAGCAAAGACACCCGGGCGAAGACGCAAAGCCGGTCCATCGACCGGGCCGGCGGCAGGCTCAGCGGCGGCAGGGGTGGCCGGGCGAAGGCGCATGGTTTGTCCATCGGCCGGGGCGGCGGGTGGATGAGATTTCGTGGGCGGGCGTTTTCACCAACCCGGTGGGCGGTCGGCGGCGAATCACCTGTGTCGTTGTTCGTGGCGGACAGGTGTGGTGATGACAGGTGGAGATCGCCGAGCGGTACCGGCTGATCGCGCTCATCGGCTCGGGTGGGATGGGGCGGGTCTGGCGCGCGCATGATGAGCTGCTGGATCGGGACGTCGCCGTCAAGGAGATCACGAGCCCGGGTGAGCAGGAGCGGACCGTGCGGGAGGCGCGGGCCGCCGCGCGGCTCGACCATCCGAATGTGGTCCGGATCTACGACGTGGTGAGCACGCCCGGGCGGTCGTGGATCGTCATGGAGTACGTCGCGGGGCGGTCGCTGCACGAGGCCGTGCGCGAGGACGGGCCGATGGAGCACCGCGACGCCGCGCGGATCGGGGCATCCCTGCTCGCCGCGCTGCGGACCGCGCACGCCGCGGGGGTGCTGCACCGCGACGTCAAGCCGCACAACGTGCTCATCGGGGCCGACGGGCGGGTGGTGCTCACCGACTTCGGGCTCGCGGCGATCTGGGACGCGGGCGACGTGGCCGGTGGGGCCGGCGAGAAGAGCACCGGGCTGCTCGTCGGTTCGCCGAACTTCGTGGCGCCGGAGCGGATCCGCCGGGACTTCAACGGCGCGGCCGGTGACCTGTGGTCGCTCGGCGCGACCCTGTACGCGACCGTCGAGGGGCGGCCGCCGTTCGTGCGGCCGACGCTGACGGCGACGCTGGCGGCGGCGCTGACCGAGGATCCCGACGCGCCGCAGCGCCCGGGCCCGCTGCACGCGGCGATCGGCGGCCTGCTGGTCCGCGATCCGGAGCGGCGGCTGAGCTCGGACGACGCCAAGACGATGCTGGAGGCGATCGCGGCCGAAGCGACACCAGGCCGAGCGGCCGAAGCGACACCAGGCCGAGCGGCCGAAGCGGCATCGGGCCGGGCGGTCGGTGTGGCGCGGGTGCGGGTGCCTCGGCGGGAGCCGGTGGACGAGGTCGTTCGGTTCCGGCCCGCCGCGGTGCGGCCGTCGGCCGCCGCGCCGGTGCCGGGCCGGCCCGGGGCGTGGCGCGGTATGCGGCGGGCGCAGGTGCTCATCGCGACCGTGATGGTGTTGCTGCTCGGTGCCGCCGGGGTCGGTGTCGCGGCCGCCGGCGACGACCGGCCGGCCGCGATGACGCCGGCCGCCGACGTGGTGACCGGGCCGGTCGCGGCGGACGGCTGGGTCGATCATCGCGACGCGGCGGGGTTCCGGCTCGAGCTTCCGGGTGGCTGGCGGCGGTCCGCCGCCGGGAGCGCCGTGGAGTTCCGGGATCCGGCCGGCGGCCGCGCGTTCACCGTCGACACGGGCGCGCCGGCGACGTCGGATCCGCTGGGCTACTGGCGGGCGGCGGAGCGGACCGCGCTCGCCGCCGGGTCGCTGCCCGGGTACGCCCGGATCAGCATGGGCAACCTGACGTTCGGCGACGGCGGCGCCGACTGGGAGTACACCTGGCAGCCGCCCGATGGGCCGCGCCTGCACACCCGGCGGGTCCTGCTCTCCTACCTCGCCGACTGGACGACCCCGGAGCGGGACTGGGTAGACGGGGTGGCCGTCCAGCAGCGCATCCTGGCGGGCCTGTCCGTGCCGTAGTACATCGATACCGCTGGACGGATTATCGCGGGAGGAACTACGGTGAGCCAAAGCTAATATGGTCCGTATGGTCCATCTAGCGGACCGTTCACCGAACGGAGCCCCGATGACCCCTTCGAGATACAGGGCGGTCGCCGTCCTGTTCGCCCTCGCCGCCGCGTTCCTGCTCGTTAGCGCCCGCTCGTCCGCGGCCGAGAGGCCGCCCTCCGGCGCGCAGGAGCTCGGCGACCCCGACTACGGCGTCTGCCGCGGCACCGACCCCCGCTGCTACCACGACTGGGGCAACTTCGACCCGGCCGCCGGCTACCGGGTGCTGCTCTACACGCGTACGGCCGGGCCCCGGCACGCCAACCTCGGTCCGGCACTGGCGCCGGGGTTGAACCCGCCGCTGACCGCGGCCAACATCGTGCAGAACGGCGTGCTCGAGCTCGGGCGGGCCAACGGCTTCGTGGTGGACTGGACCGAGGACGTCACCCGGCTCGCTTCGCCCGGCAACCTGTTCCGCTACAACGCGGTCGTCTTCTTCAGCACCTCCCGGGACACCCTGGACGACGCCGCGCAGACCTCGCTGCGGCAGTACATCCGCGGCGGCGGCGGGTTCGTCGGCGTGCACAACGCGTTCGGCACCGAGTACAACTGGCCCTGGTACGAAGGGCTGCTCGACGGCGCCAACTACTACGACCACGGGCCGGCACAGACCGGCACAGTGCGCACCGCCGACCGCCAAAACCTGCCACGCCGGTGGGAGTTCCGGGACGAGTGGTACAACCTGGTTCCTTTCCCGTCACGGGTTCGCGTCCTGGCCACGGTGGACGAGTCGACGCTGGCCGAGGGCGTCGCCGGCGGGTCCGGGCACCCGGGCCACGGCGCGAACCACCCCGTCGCCTGGTGCCAGTACTACGACGGCGGCCGGGCCTGGCTGACCACGCTGGGCCACGATGCCGGGCTGTTCAACGACACGGTGCCCGGCGCCGCGTACTTCCGCGCCATGCTCCTCGGCGGCATCGAGTCCGCCATGGGCCGGGCACCGTTCTGCCGCTGAACCATTCACAGCCCGAGGTAGATCCGCCGCACCTGCGGGTCGTGCCGCAGCTTCGCCGACGTGCCGGTCATCGCCACCTCCCCGTTCTCCACGACGAGGCAGGTGGCGGTGGCCTCGAACGTGAGCTTCGCGTTCTGCTCGACGAGCAGCATGCTCAGCCCCTCGCGGCCCAGGCGCTGCAACACCGCGAGGATGTCCTCGACCAGCTTCGGTGACAGCCCCATCGACGGCTCGTCCAGCAGCAGCAGCCGGGGCCGCGACATCAGCGCCCGGCCGATCGACAGCATCTGCTGCTGGCCGCCGGAGAGCGCGCCGGCGAGCCGGCCGCGCATCTGCGCCAGGACGCCGAACAGCTCGTAGATCTCGTCCAGCCCGGCACGGACCTCGGCGTCCCAGCGCCGGGCGTACGCGCCGAGCAGCAGGTTCTTCTCGACGGTCAGCCCGGGGAAGACGTGCCGCCCCTCGGGCACGTACCCGATGCCATGCCGGACCATGTCGCGGGCCGCGACCCGGCTCAGGTCGACGTCGCCGAGCCGCAGCGCCGTGACGGTACGCGGGACCAGCCCCATGATCGCCTTCAGCGTCGACGTCTTGCCCGCGCCGTTGGCCCCGATGACGCCGACCGCCTGCCCGGCCGGCACCTCGAAGCTGAGGTCGCGGACCGCGCACACGCCGCCGTAGTGCACGGTCAGGCCGCTGACGGTCAGGGCCGCCGTGCCGGTCGTGGTGGCGGTGCTCACCGGTTCACCTCCGTGGGTAGCTCGACGTCGTCGGTGGACATGGAGTCGCCGAGGTAGGCCTCGATGACGGCGGGCGCCGCGGCGACCTCCGCCGGGCTGCCCTCGGCGATGACGGCGCCGCTGGCCAGCACGGTGATGTGCTCGCAGAGCGACATCACCAGGCCCATGTTGTGCTCGATGACGACAACGGTGATGCCGCTGTCGCGGATCGAGCGGACCATCTCACCGAGCTGGCGCACCTCGTCGCCGTTGAGGCCGGCGGCGGGCTCGTCGAGCAGCAGCAGCCGCGGCCGGGCCGCGACGGCTCTAGCGATCTCGACCCGCCGCTGGGTGCCGTACGGCAGGGAGCGCGGCGGCTGCCCGGCGAAGGCGGTCAGGCCGTACCGGTCGAGCACCTCGTCGGCCCGCGCCCGCAGCCGGCGGTCGCCGCGCACCACGCTCAGCGGGCGCAGCAGGTAGCGCCAGCCGTCGACGGTGCGGCTGCGGTCCAGCGCGACCAGGATGTTCTCCCGGACGGTGAGGTCGCCGAAGAGCCGCAGGTTCTGGAAGGTGCGGGAGATGCCGGCCCGGGCCAGCCGGTACGGCGGCAGCCCGGTGACGTCGCGCCCGCCGAACTCGACGCGTCCGCCGGTCGGCCGGTACAGCCCGCTGATCACGTTGAACAGCGTGGTCTTGCCGGAGCCGTTGGGGCCGACGATGCCGCGGATCTCGCCCTGGCGCACGGTCAGGGTGACGCCGTCGAGCGCCTTGAGGCCGCGGAAGCTCATGTGCACGTCGTCGGCGCGCAGCACGGCCGGTGCGTCAGCGGGCGGCGCGTCGCCGCGCTCGTACGGCTGGAAAGGTCCGAGCCGGCCCGCGACGGCGCCGCGCCGGCCGACGGCGGCCCGGATCCGCCGGGGCAGCCCGGCCAGGCCGGTGGGTGCGAAGACCACGGTGAGCACCACGACCGAGCCGTAGGCGACCTGCGCGTAGGTCGGATGGTCGACAAGCAGCTCGCGGACCACGGAGAGCCCGACCGCGCCGACGACGCAGCCGATCAGGCTCTGCCGGCCGCCGATGATGACCATCGCGAGCAGCAGGAACATGTTGGCGATGCCGAACGACTCCGGTGCCACGTAGCGGATCAGGCCCGCGTAGAGCACGCCCGCGACGCCGCCGTAGACGCTGGCGAGCAGGAACGCGGTCATCCGCAGCATCGGCACCTCGGCGCCGAGCGCGCCGGCGGCCAGGGCGTCGTCGCGCATCGCCCGCATCCGCCGGCCCAGCCCGGTGCGGACCACGAACTCCCCGAAGACCAGCCCGCCCGCCAGGACGATCAGCTCCAGGTAGTAGAAGAGGTACTCGTTGGACAGGTCGACGCCGGGCAGCGTCGGCACCGGGATGTTGGAGATGCCCTCGGCGCCGCCGGCCACCTGCGCGTTCGTCACCCAGTTGGTGAACGCCAGGGCCAGCCCGAGCGTGACGATGCCCAGGTAGTGCGACTGGATACGCAGGGCGGGTGTGCCGACGAGCAGCCCGATCGCGGCGGTCGCCGCGACCGCGAGCACCGCGGACACCCAGAATCCCAGGCCGGCCTCGGTGGTGAGTATTGCCGTCGCGTACGCGCCGACGCCGAAGAACGCCACCTGCGCGAGGTTGACCTGCCCGCCGACGCCCATTGCCAGGCCGAGACCGACGGCGAGCAGCGCGAAGAGGATGATCACGTTGACGACGTGGATGGCGTACGAGTCCAGCCCGTACGGCAGCAGCCAGGCCGCGACGGCCAGCGCCGCGAATCCCGCGATCCGGTACCTCATGCGCGGTTCACCGTCCGCTCGCCGAAGATGCCGGTCGGCCGGATCATGATGATCACGGTGAAGACCAGGAAGGTGACCAGCTCCGAGTAGCCCTGGAAGTGCCCGGCGGTGAAGCCGTCGAGGACGCCGATGGCCAGCCCGCCGATGACGGCGCCCGGGATGCTGCCGAAGCCGCCGAGGATCGCGGCGGCGAAGCCCTTGATGCCCAGGGCGCCGCCCATCGCCGGGCTGACGTAGAGCAGCGGCCCGACCAGGCCGCCGGCCAGCGCGGCCAGCCCGGCGCCGATCATGAACGCGGTCGCGTTGCTGCGGCCCACGTGTATGCCGACCGCGGTGGCCGCCTCGTGGTCCATGGCGACGGCCTGCATCGCCGCGCCGCGCTTGGTGCGGGACAGGAAGAGGACAAGCAGGACCGTCGCGGTCGCGGCGATCGCCAGCACCACCAGGTCGTACGTGCGGATCCGGACGCCGAAGACGTCCAGCGGCGCGCCCGGCACCGGCGAGGGTACCGCGCGCCCGGTCGCGCCCCAGATCATGATGATCAGCGCCTCGAGGACGATGCCGAAGCCGATGGTGCCGATCAGCATGAGGTCGAAGTCCTTGTTCTCCAGCGGGCGCAGCACCCGCTCGATCACCAGGCCGATGGCGCCGGTCAGCAGGATCGCCACGGCCATTGCCAGCACGAACGGCAGCTTCGTCGACAGGTAGAACGTCGAGGCGAGGTACGCACCGACCGTGACGACGTTGCCGTGCGCGAAGTTGACCAGGCCCATGGTGCGGTAGACGAGCGAGAAGCCGAGCGCCACCAGCGCGTAGATGGCGCCGAGGCTCAGCCCGCCGATGAACGTCTGTAGAAAGACCTGCATGGCTCTCCTGTAGGAACGCGAGCCCCGGCGGCCGGGGAGCCGGCCGCCGGGAGAACGAACGAGGCCGGTCAGCCGGCGGCGGCGACCAGCTTTCCGCCGGTGATGGTGCCGATCGAGGTGGCGAAGATGCCGACGCCGGTCTCGTCGAACTTGAAGCTGCCGAGCAGGCCCTCGTACTGGGTGGCCCGGATCGCGTCGGCGAGCTCCTTGCCTGCGGCCACGTTGCTGGTCTTCAGCGCGGTGAGCATGATCTGGGCGCCGTCGTACGCCTTCGCGCCGTGCATCTCGGCGTCCTCGTTGTAGGCCGCCTTGTACGCCGCGGCGAACTTGCGGGAGGCGTCGCTGATGTCGTTGCTCAGGTACGGCGAGCTGACGATCGTGCCCTCGGCGTTGGCGGCGCCGGCGGTGTCCAGGAAGACCGGGGTGCCCTGCGGCGCGGAGCCGGCGAACGGCGCGGTGATGCCCAGGTCGCGGGCCTGCTTGACGATCAGGCCGGACTGCACCTCCTCGGCGCCCAGGAAGATCACCTTCGGGTTCTTCTGCCGGATGGTGGTCAGCGCGGCGCTGAAGTCCTTCTGGTCCGCCGTGACGACCTGGTCCGCGACCGGGGTGACGCCGCGGGTGGCCAGCGCCTTGGTGAAGGCGTCGTGCTCGCCCTTGCCGAAGGAGCCGTTGTTGGTGATCAGGGCGATGCTCTTGATGCCCTGCGTGTCCACGATGTACTTGGCGAGCGTCTCGTCGTACGTGGTGCTGGTCGGGCCGTTCAGGAACAGGAACTCGCTCTTGACCGCCACCAGGCCCGGCGACTGGCCGGACGTGATGTTCGGGATGCCCTCCTGCTTGAGGATGGGAGCCATCGCGATCGTGACCGCGCTCTCGGCCGTACCGATCATCGCGATGTAGCCCTCGCTGGCGATCTTCCGGGCCAGGTTGGTGCCGACGGTGGGGTCGGCCTGGTCGTCGAAGACGCCCAGCTCGATCTGGCGGCCGTTGATGCCGCCGGCCTTGTTCCATTCGTCGACGGCGAGCCGGGCGCCCTTGAGTTCCCAGGCGCCGAGCGAGCTCAGCTGGCCGCTCTGCGCGTCGACGACGGCGATCTTGATGGGTCCGGAGTCGTCTTTCGAGGAGTCGTTGTCGCCGCCGGGGGCGCTGCAGCCCGCGGCGAGGACGAGGGCCAGGGTGGCGACGGCGGCTATGCGGAGTCGGGACATGTGCGTCTCACCTCTATCTTTCGAAAACCCCTCGATAGATGTCCTTGATGTTCCAGTGCCCGGGGGTCGGCACCGGCTCATTGACCATCGGTACGTCCAGCACCGCCGGACGGCGTCGCTGGATCGCGGTGCGCAGCGCGGCGCCGAGCTCGTCCGGTTCCGCGATGAGATGGCCGTCCGCGCCGCAGGCCCGGCCGTACGCGGCGAAGTCCGGGCTGTACGGCCGCCCGTCCGGGTCGACGAAGTCGCAGCCGTAGCTGCGGCCGAAGTAGGTCGACTGGAGGTCGGAGATGGTGCCGTGCGCCCGGTTGTTCATCACCAGGAAGATCACCGGCAGGCCCCGCTCGACCGCCATCGGCACGGCCGGCAGCTGCGCGCTCATCCCGCCGTCGCCGACGAGCGCGACCACCACCCGGTCGGGCTGGGCGAGCTGCACGCCCAGCGCGGCGGCCGGTCCGAAGCCCATTGTGGACGCGCCGCCGGGCGTGATGAACCGGCCTTGCGCGGGCAGCGGGTAGCACTGCGCGACGCCGTTCTTGTTCCAGCCGACGTCGGTGACCAGCACCGCGTCGGCCGGCAGCGCGGCGCGCAGGTCGGCGAGGATCCGCTCGGGGCGCAGCGGGAACGCGTCGCTGCGGCCGCGCTCCGCGCTGGCCGCGAACAGCTCCGTGCGGGCCTTGTGAATCCGCTCGCGCAGGTCGGGCCGGGAGACCCGGTCCGGGTGCCGGCGGCGGACGGCGCCGGCGATCGCGGGTACGGCGATCGCGGCGTCGGCCACCACCCCGATCTCGACCGGGTAGTTGCGGCCGATCTCGGCCGGGTCGATGTCGATCTGGATCAGGCGCGAGGGCGGGAAGTTCCACGTGTACGCCGGATCCCACGAGCTCGCGTCGGTCTCGGCGAACCGGGTCGCGATGGCCAGCACCACGTCGGCGTCGCGGGCGTAGTCGTTGGTGACCTCGAGGCCCCAGAAGCCGGTCATGCCCAGGACCAGGGGGTGCTCGTCGGGCAGCGCGCCCTTGGCCATCAGCGAGTGCGCGACCGGGATGTCGAGGTGCTCGGCCAGGTCAAGCAGCGCCCGCCGGCCCGCGTCGCCGCCCAGGCCGCCGCCGAGGTAGATCAGCGGGCGCTCGGCCCCGGTCAGCAGCGCGGCGATCCGGTCCGCGTCGGCCTCCGTCAGCCCGGGCCGGGTGGCGTGGCCGACGAGCGGGTACGCCCCGGCGCTGTCGGCGGGCAGCGGCCGGGAGAAGAGGTCCATCGGCACGTTGAGCAGGACCGCGCCCGGCCTGCCCGAGGTGGCCGTCCAGAAGGCGCGCTCGGTGAACCGGGGCAGGTCCTCGGCCCGGCGCACGTGCCAGGCGCGCTTGACGAACGGGCGGTAGACGGCCGTCTGGTCCGCGTCGGCGTGGAGGTTGATCTCCTGATGCGGGTGCCGACCGTGCATATAGGACGGGATGTCACCGGCGATGGCGACCAGCGGCACCGAGTCCAGTGCGGCCGTCGCCACGCCGGTCACCGCGTTCAGCATGCCGGGGCCGACGTGCGTCAGCAGCACGCCGGGCCGGCCGGTGGCGCGGGCGTACCCGTCCGCGGCGTGCGCGGCGGTCTGCTCGTGGCGGGCGATGACGAACTCGATGCCGCTGCGGCCGATGGCGTCCAGCAGGGCGATGTTGGTGTGCCCGCAGGTGCCGAAGACGTATTCGACGCCGTACGACTCGAGCTGCCGTACCAGCGCGTCCGCGGCGGTGCCGTTGCCCTCGCTCATGTCTCTCCCCAGACGGACATCCCGCGCAGCAGCAGGGTCTTGACCACGGTGAATTCGTCGATCATGTGCCGCGGTGACTCGCGGCCGAAGCCGGAGTCCTTGACGCCGCCGAACGGCACGTGGTCGAGCCGGAAGTTGGACGAGCCGTTGACGATCAGGCCGCCGACCTCGAGCTCACGCCAGGCCGTGACAATCCGGCCGATGTCGCGGGTGAACAGGCCGGCCTGCAGGCCGTACCGGCTGGTGTTGCACGCCGCGAGCACGGCGTCGAAGGAGTCGTACGGCAGCACCGAGACCAGCGCGCCGAAGACCTCCCGGGTGACCACGTCGGCGTCCTCGCGCGGGCCGGCGACCACTGTCGGCGCGACCGTCGCGCCGTCGCGGGTGCCGCCGAGGGTGACGACCGCCCCGCCGGCGGCGGCCGCGGCGGCCCAGCCGACGACGCGCTCGGCGGCCCGCTCGTCCACCATCGTGCCGACGTCGGTGTCCGGGTCCAGCGGGTCGCCGACCCGCAGCGCGGCCACCTCGGCGGTGAACGCCGCCAGGAACTCGTCGTAGCGCGTGCGGTGCACGTAGACCCGCTGCACCGAGATGCAGCTCTGCCCGGAGTTGGTGTAGCCGGTGCGGGCGCAGACCCGGGCGGCCGCCGCGATGTCCGCGTCCTCGCAGACGATGGTGGCGGCGTTTCCACCCAACTCGAGGACGAGGCGCTTGGCGCCGGCCGCCCGGGCGACGGCGTCGCCGGTGGCGGCGCTGCCGGTGAAGCTGATGACACCGATCTCCGGTGCCGCGCAGAGCGCCGCGCCGATCTCTCCACCGCCGTGCAGCAGCTGCACCGCCTCGACCGGCGCGCCCGCCTCGAGCAGCAGGGCGACGAGCGCCGCGGTGACCGCGGGCGCCTGCGGCGGCGCCTTGACGATCGTGGTGTTCCCGGCGGCGAACGCGGCGCCGAGCTTGTGTGCGAGCAGGTTGGCCGGCGCGTTGAACGGGGTGATGGCCAGCGCCACCCCGACCGGGGCGCGGTAGGTGACGGCGGTGTTGCCGACGCCGCGCGCCCAGCCGGCGACCGGGAGCATGTCGCCGCCGATCCGGCGGGCCTCGGCGGCGCAGACCGCGAACGTGTCGGCCACCCGGTCGAGCTCGCCGAGCCCGTCGCGCACCGGCTTGCCCAGTTCGAGGGCGATCAGGGCGGCGAAGTCCTCGCGGCGCGCCGAGGCCAGCCGTGCCGCGTTCTCCAGGATCGCGGCCCGCGTGGCGGGGGCCGCCCTTCCGACCGTTCTGGTGTTGCGGTGGGCGTAGTGAACCGCTGCGTGGACCTCGGAGATGGTCGCGGTCCGTGCCCTGCTGACCACCGTCCGGGTGTACGGGCCGATCCGCTCCGCGGTGCTCCCCTCGGTGATCCAAGCGCCTGCGAGCAGCGCGGGAGCGGGGGCGACGGCGCCGGGTACCGCTGCCTTGAGTATCGGGTCGAGCATCGGCGGACACCTCCTCGGGCCGATCTTTTGGATGGACCATCAGGCGGTCTATTGGACCACTGTGCGGACTAGGTGTAACGTACGGGCGACCGCTGCTTCCTGGCAATAGGGCGGGTCGGAAAAGTTACCGCCCGATGAACGGGGTAGCCGGGCGGCAGAATCGGGCTGCCCGTGAATCGTGTCGGCGCCGCGTCGGGCGCCAGGAAGTGAGGAACCGTGCAGCCCACCGAGACCCGGCCGGCCGAGACGGGGCCGGAGACACAGGGCGTGCGCAGCGTGCAGCGCGCGCTGGACATCCTGTCGCTGCTCACCGAGGAACGGCCGCTGATCACCATCCGGGACGCCGTGGCGGCCACCGGACTCGCCAAGACGACAGTGATCCGTCTTATCCAGACCCTGGAGCAGATCGGCCTGCTCTGGGCGACGAGCACCGGCTACATGGCCGGGCCCGGGCTCTGGCGCTGGGCGCACCTCGCGCGCAGCAGCTGGGAGCTGCCGCCCGAGACCAAGCGGATGATGCGCGACCTCGCCGCCCGCGACCGGGAGACGGTAAACGTCTACGTCGCGCGCGACATCGTCCGGGTCTGCATCGCGCAGCAGGAGAGCCCGCAGCCGCTGCGGCACGTCGTGCACATCGGCGACGAGCTGCCGCTCTGGGCCGGCGCGTCCGCCAAGGTGCTGCTGCGCAACGCGAGCCCGGGCCTGCTCGCCCGGGTCGCGCGCTCCTCCCCGTACGGCGAGGGCCACGTCCGCCGCCTGCGGGAGTGGATCGACGAGGCCGCCCTGCGCGGTCACGCGGTCAGCCACGGCGAGCGCGAGGAGGGCCTGACCGCGGTCGCGGTGCCGATCCTCGGCCGCTCCGGCACGGCGGTGGCGGCGCTGAGCCTGAGCGGGCCGACCCTGCGCTTCACCGACGAACGGATCGACACCTTCGCGCGCGACCTGAAGGAGGTGGCCCAGCGGATGGCCGAGCGCGGCTTCGACCACCCGCTCGGCTCGTCGTTCTGATCGCCGCACCTCGCGGAAGGAACCATGCGCATGCACGAGCGACCACTGTCCGGTGTCCGGGTGCTCGACCTGACCAACGTGCTCGCCGGGCCGTACTGCAGCTATCACCTGATGCTGCTCGGCGCGGAGGTGGTCAAGGTGGAGCTGCCCGGTCAGGGCGACCTGGCCCGGCGCCTCGGCCCGGACCCGGCGCTGAACGCCGCCGGGCTCGGCGCCTCCTTCCTCGCGCAGAACGCCGGGAAGAAGTCGATCGAGCTGGACCTCAAGGACGACGCGGGCCGGGAGGCCTTCGCCGAGCTGGTCCGCGGCGCCGACGTGCTGCTGGAGAACTTCCGCGCGGGTGTGCTCGCCCGGCTCGGCTACGACCCCGAGCGGCTGCGGGAGCTGAACCCGGGGCTGATCTACTGCGCGATCACCGGCTTCGGCCAGCGGGGCCCGATGAGCCAGGCGCCCGCCTACGACCAGATCATCCAGGGGCTGTCCGGGATGATGAGCATCACCGGTACGCCCGAGTCGGCACCGCTGCGCGTCGGCTTCCCGATCTGCGACACCGTCGGCGGCCTGACCGCGGCGCTGGCCATCTGCGCCGCGCTCGCCGGGCGCGGGCGCGACGGGCAGGGCCGCTTCCTCGACGTGTCCATGCTGGAGGCCTCCGTCTCCGCGATGGGCTGGGCGGTCTCCAACTACCTGGTGAGCGGCATCGCGCCGGAGCCGACGGGCGATCAAAACGCCACCGCCGCGCCGTCGGGGACCTTCGACGCCGCCGACGGTCCGCTCAACATCGCCGCGAACCGCCAGGAGCAGTTCGAGACGCTGTGCGCCCTGATCGGGCGCCCCGGGCTGTGCGCCGATCCGCGGTTCGCCGACCGCGAGTCGCGCAAGGAGCATCGCGACGCGCTGAACCGCGAGATCAACGACGCGCTGGCGGCGCGCCCCGCGTCCGACTGGGAACGGATCCTCGCCGCAGCGGGCGTGCCCGCCGCCCGCATACTCACCGTGCCGCAGGCGATCGAGTCCGCGCAGGCGGCGGGCCGCGGGTTCATCAGCGAGCTGCCGTTCCCCGAGGGCGCGGCCGCCCCCGGCGCCCTGCGGGTGACCGGCAACGGCGTGCAGTTCGACGGGGAACAGTTCGGCCCGCCCGCGCCGCCGCCAACGCTGGGCGAGCACAACGCCGACCTGCCCGGCCTGCTGACCCGGTGGCGCGCGGCGGCCGGAGCGCCGCGATGACCGCCGACCGCACCCGCGACGAGGTCGCCGGCTGGTGGGCGACGGCGGTCAGCCGCATCGAGCCCGGCGTCATCGAGCTGCGCGGCCACCCGGTGCAGGACCTCATCGGCACGACCGGGCTGACCGACATGATCTGGCTGATGCTGCGCGGCGACCTCCCGGCGCCCCGCGAGTCCGCCCTGCTGGAGGCCGCCCTGGTCGCCGGGGTGGACCATGGACCGCAGGCGCCCTCGATCGCGATCGCCCGGATGGCGGCCACCTGCGGGGTCGGGCTGAACAACGCCGTCGCCACCGGGGTCAACGTGCTGGGCGACGTGCACGGCGGCGCCGGCGAGCAGTGCGTCGCGCTGCTCGACGAGATCTGCGACACCGGCGACGCCGCCGCGACGGTCGCCCGGTGGCGGGCCCGCTCGCCCTACCTGCCCGGCTTCGGGCACCGCTTCCACCCGGTCGACCCGCGCCGGGCGCCGCTGCTGGCGCTCGTGGACGACGCGGTACGCGACGGCGTCGTCGCCGGCCGGCACCTCGCCGCCGCCCGCGCGATCGAGGAGCTGCTCAACGCCCGGGCCGGCCGGCACGTGCCGATGAACATCGACGGCGCCACCGCGGTCATCTACGCCGAGCTCGGCTTCGCGGCGCCGCTGGCCCGCGGCCTGTTCGTGCTCAGCCGCAGCGTCGGCATCCTGGCACACGCGTGGGAGGAGACCCAGCAGGGCCGCCGGATCAAGGGACCCATCCCGCCGTCGATCCTGCCCGCACACCTCGGGCCGGGCGCGGGCTGAACGGCGCCGGGGGCTAGGCACGGGCGCCCCCGTCGGTCAGCGCCGGGGGCGCGGTCAGGTCCGCGAAGTGCCGCAGCATCCGGCCGACCTCCGGCGGGCGGCCGGTGAACAGCCGGAACGCCTCGGCGGCCTGATGGACGACCATGCCGCCGCCGTCGAGCGTGCGGCAGCCGGCCGCCCGCGCCGCGCGCAGCAGGCCGGTCTCCAGCGGCCGGTAGATGACGTCGGCGACCCAGCACCGCGGCCGGAGCAGCTCGGCCGGCACGGGCAGGCCGAGGTGGTCCTCCATGCCGACCGGGGTCGCGTTGATCAGGCCGTCGGCGCCGGCCAGCAGCTCGGCGACCCGCTCGACGCCGGCGCCGTCGGCGGGGGTGCCGGCCGCGCGCAGCGACCCGGCCAGCCGGCGCGCGCGGTCCGGGTCGGCGTCGATGACGGTGAGGTGGCCGGCGCCGAGCCCGGCCATCGCGTGCGCCACCGCCGCGCCCGCGCCACCCGCGCCGATCAGGGCCACCCGGCCGATCGCCGCGCCGGGCAGCCCGCGCCGGAAGCTCTCGGCGAATCCGTGCCGGTCGGTGTTGTGCCCGATCGAACGGCCCCCGGCGAAGACGACGGTGTTGACCGCGCCGAGCTCCGCCGCCTCGGGCGAGAGCTCGTCGAGGTGCTCGAGGACCTCCTGCTTGCACGGGTGGGTGACGTTCAGGCCGCGGAAGCCGAGCTGCCGAGCGGTGCGGACGAGGTCGCCGACGTCGGCGGCCGCCAGGCCGAGCGCGGCGATGTCGATCAGCTGGTAGATGTAGCGCAGCCCCTGGTCGTCGGCCTCCCGCTCGTGCAGCGACGGGCTCAGCGAGGTGCCGATGCCGGCGCCGATCAGCCCGACGATGAAGTGGCCGTCCGCACCGTCCACCGCGTGACCTCCACCACTAATGTACGAACCGGTACGTTAGTTATCGGCCCTCGACCGATCGATGTCAAGGGCCGTGTGCGAACCTTGCCGAGCGCTCGAAACGCACCGCGAAGGAGCCAGATGGAAGCGACACGCGCACCGTCCGACAACCCGGAACGCCGCCGCGACGCGGAACGCACCCGCGCGGAGATCCTGGCCGTGGCCACCGCGGAGTTCGCCGATCGCGGCTACGACGGCGCCCGGGTGGACGAGATCGCGGACCGCACCCGCACCACCAAGCGGATGATCTACTACTACTTCGGCGGCAAGCGGCAGTTGTACGTCGAGGCCCTCGAGCAGGCGTACGCCCGGATCCGCGCCGCGGAGCAGCAGGTCAACGTCGACCACCTGGAGCCGGCCGCGGCGATCCGGCGGCTGGCCGAGGTGACCTTCGACCACCACGAGGCCAACCCGGACTTCATCCGCCTGGTCAGCATCGAGAACATCCACCGCGGCGAGCACATCGCGCGGCTGCCGGACCTGATCGACCTCAACACCCCGGCCGTACGGCTACTGACCGACCTGCTGCGGCGCGGCCAGGAGCAGGGCGTCTTCCGCACCGACGTGGACGCCGTCGACGTGCACATGACGATCAGCGCGTTCTGCTTCTTCCGGGTCGCCAACCAGTACACGTTCGGCACGATCTTCGGTCGCGACCTGCTCGACCCGGGCCGGCGCGAGCACTACCGCACGATGCTCGGCGACATGGTCGTCGCCCACCTCACCGCCGTCGGCTGAGCGCGGCGCGGCCTCAGACCACGGACCGGCGGGCCCGCTCCCGGGCCTTGGCGATCGCCGGCATCGGCGAGCGCAGCCACTGCTCGTCGTCGACGGCGGCGACGACGATCTCCTGGCGCGAGGTGGGCAGCAGCGTCGAGTAGGACTTCTCGTCGCCGACCCGCAGCTCGGGGTCGCGCGGCGCGCCGCGGTAGGGGCCCATCTCGGCGTGCGAGACCGCGCCGGCCACCCCGCCGAGGAAGCCGAACCGGCGGCTCAGTCGCTGCATGAACGTCGAACGGCGCTCCGGGGTGGTCATCGGCACATCGTACCGCCGGGCGGCCATGGCTATCATCGCGCGATGAGCACCTCGCGCCGGCCCTCGCCGGGGCTGCTCGCGGCGCTGGCCGCGGGCGGCCTCCTGCTGGCCGTGCCGGCGGCGGGATCGGGCACGCCGCCGACGGCCCTGGTGTCCGCGGCCGCCGCCTGGCCGCAGGCGCAGCGCGGCACCGTGCAGCCGAAGCTGGCCGACGGCACCGAGTACCGGCCGGGGATCTTCCTCGACGCCCGCACCTCGGTCGGCACCGCCGAGACCCCGGACGGCCGGTTCCTGCGCCTGGTCCTGCTCGGCGCCGACGATTCCGTACGCGAGCTGCGGCGCCTGCCCCGGCAGGGGCACCCGTCGTTCCAGACCTTCGCCGTCGCCGGCGACGACCTCGTCTGGGTCGAGGGCAGGGCCGGCGGCCCTCCGGCGCTGTGGGCGGCCGGCCTGCGCGGCGGCCCCGCCCGGCTGCTCTGCGGCGACGTCGGCCGCGCCACGTTCTACCAGTCGCAGTACGACCTGGTCGTCGACGGCGGCCGGGTCTACTGGGCCGCCGCCGGCGCCGCGGACACCACCGAGGTCCGCTCGGTCGCCCTGACCGGCGGGCCGGTGCAGAGCCGGCCGCAGGCGGGCACGTGGAAGCTGTCGGCGTTCCCGTGGCTTGTCGACGGCGTCAACCAGGCGGCCGGCGCGACCCGGCTGCGCGACCTGACCACCGGGCGCGAGGTCGCGGTGGCGCGGGCCGGCGAGCGCGCGACGACGGCCTGCGGCCCGGTGTGGTGCCGGGTGGCGGCCCTCGCCGAGGACGGCACCAACCGGATCGAGCTGATGCACCCCGACGGCAGCGGCCACGCGCGCATCGCGGGTGACTCGGCGTCCACCGTCATCACCGACGTGGCGCCGCTCGACCGCTTCGAGGTCCTCGCCCAGCTCGGGCCGAACTCGGAGCTCACCGGCAACAACCAGCTCGTCGCCTACGAGCTGGCCACCCGGCAGACCGTCGAGATCAGCCCGGACGCCGGCTCGGTGTCGTACCGCTACGGCGTGCTCTGGTGGACGACCGGGAACCTCGACGGCGTCGTCTGGCACTCGCTCGACCTGCGGTCCATTTAGGACTCCGTATCCGGCGTGCCGGGGCTACGCTGACGGCCATGCCGAACGCCATCGCTGACCTGCTGTTCACCGGCGGCCCCGTGCTGACCGGCGAGACCACCGGGCGCGCCACCGCGCTCGCCGTGCGCGAGGGCCGGATCCTGGCCGTCGGCGGCGACGAGCTGTCCGAGCTCGCCGGGCCCGGTACCGAGGTCGTCGACCTGCGCGGGCGGCTGCTGCTGCCCGGCTTCCAGGACGCGCACTGCCACGCGGTGGCCGGCGGCATCGAGCTGGGCCAGTGCGATCTCACCGGCACCACCGGCGTGCAGGAGTACCTCGACCGGATCGCCGCGTACGCGACGGCGAACCCCGACGCGCCCTGGATCTCCGGCAGCGGCTGGTCGATGGAGAGCTTCCCCGGCGGCACGCCGTCGCGGGCCCTGCTCGACCGGATCGTCGCGGACCGGCCGGTGTTCCTGACCAACCGCGACCACCACGGCGCCTGGGTCAACAGCCGCGCGCTGAAGCTGGCCGGCATCGACGCGGACACCCCGGACCCGGCGGACGGGCGGATCGACCGCGAGCCCGGCGGCGCGCCGAGCGGCGGGCTCCAGGAGGGCGCGATGTCACTGGTCGCCGGCCTGATCCCGGAGGTGACCCGGGCGGACCGGCTCGCCGGGCTGCTGCGCGCCCAGCGCCTGATGCACTCGCTGGGCATCACCGCCTGGCAGGACGCGATGCTGTGCGCCTCCAACGGCTACCCCGACATCTCCGACGCCTACTTCGCCGCGGCGCACGACGGGTCGCTGATCTCCGCGGTCGCCGGGGCGCTGTGGTGGGACCGGGACCGCGGCGCCGACCAGATACCGGAGCTGGAGGAGAAGCGGGAGCGGTTCACCGTCGGCCGGCTGCGCAGCGGGACGGTGAAGTTCATGCTCGACGGCGTCGCGGAGAACTTCACCGCCGCGATGACCGTGCCCTACCGGGACGCGCACGGCCACCCGACGACCAACCACGGGCTCTCCTTCATCGACCCGGCGGCGCTGCCCGAATACGTCGCCGCGCTGGACGCGCTGGGCTTCCAGGCGCACTTCCACGCGCTCGGCGACCGCGCCGTGCGCGACGCGCTCGACGCCGTCGCCGCCGCCCGCGCCGCCAACGGATTCCGCGACACCCGGCCGCACCTGGCACACCTCCAGGTCGTGCACCCCGACGACGTGCCGCGCTTCCGCGCCCTCGGCGCGACCGCGAACATCCAGCCGCTCTGGGCCGCGCACGAGCCGCAGATGGACGAGCTGACCCTGCCGTTCCTCGAGCCGGGCCCGGCCGGGTGGCAGTACCCGTTCGGCGACCTCGAGCGGGCCGGCGCGAGCCTGGCGGCCGGCAGCGACTGGCCGGTCAGCAGCCCCGACCCGATGCGCGGCATCCACGTCGCGGTCAACCGGGCGCACGTCGGCGGCGACCTGCCCCCGTTCCTGCCCCATCAGCGGCTCACCCTTGGCGCGGCGCTGGCCGCGTACACCGCGGGCTCGGCACACGTGAACCATCTCGACGACACCGGGCACCTGCGGCCCGGCTACCGCGCCGACCTCGTGGTGCTCGACCGCGACCCGTTCGGCGCGCCGCCCGAGGAGATCGGCGAGTCAACGGTCGACCTCACCTACATCGACGGCGTCCGGGTGTACGCGGCGACCGCCGCCTGAGATCCGCACGGCGTCGCGGGGCGCGGTGTCCGCCGCGCCCCGCGACCGGTGACCCGCCGGGCTGGGCTACCCGACGCGGCAGGACAGGGAGGGCCAGGCCCAGTTGCCGCCGTGCTGGACGGTGAAGCCGAACGTGTTGCCGTTGCCGTTGGGTCGCGCGGTCATCACGGTGGCGCTGCTCCAGCTGACCGACGCGTTCCAGGTTGCGATGATCTTCTGGGGTGACTGGAGCGTGACCGTCACGACCCAGTTGTTGGTGCCGGAGACCGTCACCTGGCCGTTGAAGCGGTCGCTCCACTTCTGGCCCTCGGCGTAGGTCGTCGTGCAGGTGCCGCCGGGCGGCGGGGTGGTCGGGCCCGTCGTCGGCGGGGTGCCGTCGGGCGCGACGGCCCGGCCGGTCGACGGCGAGATCATGCCGGCGCAGAGGCCGCGGTTGCGCAGGCCGGCGGCGATCTGCGGGATCGCGGCGACGGTGGTCGCGTACTGATCGTGCATGAGGATGGTCTGTCCGTTGGAGAGGGTGGACGCGGCCTGCACGATCTGCGCGGTGCTCGCGCCGTTCCAGTCCTGCGAGTCGACGTCCCAGGTCAGCGTCCGCAGGCCGAGGGCGGAGGCCGCCGACTGGAGCGTCGCGTTCGTCTCACCGTACGGCGGGCGGAACAGCTTCGGGGTGCCGCCGCCGCCGTTCTGGATGGCGGTCTGTGTCCGGGACAGCTCGGAGGACATCTGCGCCTGGCTCAGGGTGAGCATGTGCGGGTGGGTGTAGCTGTGGTTGCCGATCCACATGCCGGCGCTCGCCTGGGCGGAGACCAGGCCGGGGTTGGCGGCGGCGTTCTGGCCCACGTTGAACATCGTGGCCCGCACGCCCGCCGAGCGCAGCGCGTTGAGCAGGTTCGTGGTGTTCGACGGGTTGGGACCGTCGTCGTAGGTCAGCCCGACGTAGCCGTTGGCGCAGTCGGCCGCCGCGTCGGCCGAGGAGGTCACGGCCAGCACGCCGGCCGCGGTCAGGACACCGACCGCGCCGGCCAGTCCCGCGCTGAGCAGTCTGTTCCGCCGCCGTCCGGCAGGTTTTCCGATCATGTGGTCACCTTCTCGGGAGATAGGTGGGAGCGATAGACGTCCGTCACTCCCCTCATTGTTGAGAAGTGATGACGCCACAGTCAACAGTGAATTTCCGGAAGTTTTCCGGTACGTATCGAGCCCACTCAGGACCGCTACGACCAGCGCAGTTCCGAGTCGAATGATCGCTATCCCGGCAGCGGCAGGCAGAATTACCGAAACTTCCGGAGCCCGGTTCAGGCGACTGCCGCGCGGATGGCGTCCGCGACCACCTCGGCGGTGACCGCCCGCAGCAAGTCGAGGTCCGCCTCCGCGCCGGCCTCGCCGGTGGCGAGCGCGACCACCGCGTCACCGTCGTAACGCGAGTGGGCCGGGTGCAGGCTCCGCGCGAAGCCGGTGTGCCCGCTCTGCGCGAGCAGGAAGCAGTCGGACTTGGACAGCCGCGCGTCGGTCAGCACCACGGCGACGGTGGTGTTCTCCATGCCGGACGCGGCCACCGGGCGCGCGGAACCGGCACCGCCACCGAAGAGTGGCTCCCCGTCGCGGCCGAGCACGTCGCCCCAGGCGTTGACCACGACGACCGCCGCGACCCGCACGCCGCCCGCGTCGCGCTGCGCCCGGCCCACGCCACCCGGGTCCGAGCGGCCACGCCACTTGCCCGTCGACGCGCCGGCACCCGCGCCCACCCGGCCGACGGCCAGGTCCCCGCCGGCCAGGGCCGCGAGCGCCGCCGCCCGGCCGGCCTGCGCGCCCGGCGGGCCGGTACGCACCGAACGGTCGAAGATGGACATGCCGACCACGATCGGCACGGGACCGGCCGGGGTCGGGAAGCCCGCACCGCGCTCGCGCAGCAGGGCCATCACGCCGTCGGCCGCGCTGAGCCCGAACGCCGAGCCGCCCGACAGGACGACGGCGTCGACGCGGTCGACCAGCCGGACCGGGTCGAGCAGGGCGAACTCACGGGTCGCCGGCGCGCCGCCGCGCACCTCACCGGAGCCGACGGTGCCGGCCGGCGGCAGGATCACCGTCACCCCGGTGCCGTCGCCGGTCCAGTGCCCGGCAGGGACCGGAAACAGCTGCGCGGGGCTCATCGGCCCATTCTCCGCGTTCGGAGCCGCCGGCGCCGCGGATGGGTCGGTGACGGGAACCCGACCGACACCCAGCCGCCGCCCCCGGTGGTCCGAAGCCCTTCCGCAAGCACCCCATCGGGAGGACAGAGATGACCACGCAACCGCTGCACAAGAGGCGCAGAGTCGCGGCGGCAATCGCCGCGGCCGGCACCGTCCTCGTCGGCTCCCTAGCCGGCCTGGGCCCCTCGGCGTCGGTGGCCTCCAGCCACCGCGAGGCCCCGCTGATCGCCAGCGACCCGGCCGCCGACAACACCGACCTGTACGCCTTCGTCAGCCCCGAACGCCCCGGCTACGTCAACCTCATCGCCAACTGGATCCCGTTCGAGGAACCGGACGGGGGCCCGAACTTCTACCCGTTCGCCACCGACGCCGCCTACAACATCAACGTGGACAGCGACGGCGACGCCAAGGCCGACGCGGTGTTCCGCTGGACGTTCAAGAACGTCGACAAGCGCGGCGGCAACACCTTCCTGTACAACAACGGCCCGGTCACCTCGTTCAACGACAAGAACCTGCTGTTCAAGCAGACCTACACGCTGGAGTCGTCGTTCGGCGGCGCGCCGTTCAAGACCCGGATCAAGGACGCGCCCGTCGCGCCGTCGCGGATCGGCGCCGCGTCGATGCCGGACTACCAGAAGCTGCGCGACGAGGCCACCGTCCAGCTGCAGGGCGGCTGGAAGCTCTTCGCCGGCCAGGCCGACGACCCGTTCTTCCTCGACCTGGAGGTCTTCGACCTGCTGTACGGCGGTGACCTGAGCGAGACCGGCAACGACACGCTCGCCGGCTACAACGTCAACACCCTGGCGCTGCAGGTGCCGTTCAAGGACGTGGCGCTGGGCGGCGACGCCAAGCGCAACCCGGTGATCGGCGTCTGGACCACCACCGACCGCAACCGGGTACAGGTGACGGGTCAGAGCAACCCGAAGCTCACCGACGACCGCGTGCAGGTGTCGCGCCTGGGCAACCCGCTGGTCAACGAGGTGGTCGTGCCGGCGAACCTGAAGGACGCCTTCAATTCGATCTCGCCCGACAAGGACGCCGGCATCCCGGCCGTCGTCAAGCGGGTCACCGACCCCGAGCTGCCGAAGCTGATCGAGGGCATCTACGGCGTACCCGCGCCGGCCACCCCGCGCAACGACCTGGTCGAGATCTTCCTGACCGGTATCACCACCAAGGCCGGCGGCCCCATCAAGGCCGACCTGAACTCGCAGCTCAACAACAAGGACGTCGACCCGAAGCGGTTCCGCCCCTCGGAGATGCTGCGGCTCAACCTGGGCGTCCCGGTCACGGCCCAGCCGAAGCGGCTCGGCGTGCTCGCCGGTGACCTGCAGGGCTTCCCGAACGGGCGGCGACTGGGCGACGACGCGCTCGACATCGCCTTGCAGGCCGTCGAGGGTGCCGCGCAGACCGGCAAGCTGGTCGACGCGCTCGCCGCGGGCGACAAGGTCGACAGCAACGACAACGCCTTCGGCGGCGTCTTCCCGTACGTCGCGCTGCCGAACCAGGGCGCCGTCAACGCCCGCGCCGGCAACACCGCCGCCGCACCCGCGGCGCTGTCCGGCAGCGGCCCGGCGATCGAGAAGCCGGCGCCGGCGCTGAGCCCCGCCTCGGCGCAGGCCTCGGACGACCGCGGGATCTCCGCGCTGGTCCTGGCGTCCGTGATCGGCGGAGGCGCCGTGCTGGCGCTGCTCACCGCGTCGTGGATGTGGCGCCGCCGGCGGGTCGTCCCGTCACACGGCGACGACACCCTCGTCCTCTGACCGACACCGACTGCGGGGCGCGCCCACCCGGGCGCGCCCCGCACGGAAGGGAAGCTCCCATGCGTCATCCAGTTCGGACGGTCCTGGTGGTGTCCGTCTCCGCGCTCGCCCTGCTCGCCACCGGCGCCGTCTTCGGCCTGCGGGAGCAGCCCGCCCCGGCACCGGCCGCCGCGCCCGCCCGGGTGCACACCGACCGTCTCGCCGACAGCATCGCCCGCGCACAGGACCGGCTCCGCACGCTGCCCCGCGACCACGAGACGTGGGCCGCGCTCGGGCTCGCCTACGTCGAGCAGGCCCGGATCACCGCGGACCCCGGCCTGTACCCGAAGGCCGAGGGCGCGCTGCGCCGCTCGCTCGCGGTGCGCGGCAAGGACAACCCGGCGGCGCTGGCCGGCCTCGGCGCCCTCGCCAACGCCCGCCACGACTTCGCCGCCGCGCGCACGTTCGCCACTGACGCGCTGCGCGACAACCCCTACGACGCCTCCGCGTACGGCGTGCTGGCCGACGCGCACACCCAGCTCGGCGACGCGGCCGCCGCGACCGCCGCCGTCCAGCGCATGCTCGACCTGCGGCCCGGCCTGGCCGCATACGCCCGCGCCTCGTACGACCTGGAGCAGCGCGGCCGGCTCACCGAGGCGCGCGACCTGATGCGGCGGGCCCTGTACGCCGCCGTCGACCCCGCCGACATCGCGTTCTGCCGCGCCCAGCTCGGCGACCTGGCCCTCTTCTCCGGCGACCTGCCGGGCGCCACTGCCGAGTACACCGCCGGCCTCGCCGCGGACCCCGGGTACCAGCCGCTGCTGCGCGGCCGGGCCCGCGTCGCCGCCGCCGCGGGCGACCCGGCCGCGGCCCTCGCCGACGCCGCGGCCGTCGCGGCCCGCACGCCGACACCGGACACCCTGATGGAGTACGCCGAGCTGCTGCGCCTCGCCGGGCGTACCGCCGAGGCCGGCCGGCAGCTGACCCTCGCCGGCGCCGCGCACCGGATCTTCGTGGCCAACGGCGGCCGCGACGACCTGACCGCGGCGCTGCTCGCGCTCGCCGCCGGCGACGCGGACGCCGCGGTGACGGCCGCCCGGGCCGAGTGGAAGCGCCGCCCGTTCGCCGAGGTCGCCGACGTGCTGGGCCGGGCACTGCACGCCGCCGGCCGCGACGCCGAGGCCCTGCCGTACGCCCGCCGCGCCGCCGAGCTCGGCCCCCGCAACGCCTCGTACGCCTACCACCTCGCGATCGTGTCGCTGAGCGCCGGCGACCGCGCGAAGGCCCGCGCGGAGCTGGTGCGGGTCCGCGACCTCAACCCCTACTTCTCCCCCGCCGACGGCCCGACGGCCGCCCGGGCGCTGTCCGCATTGGAGGCTCGGCCGTGAGACGTCCGCTGGTGATCCTCGTGCTCGCGATTCTCGGGTTCGTCGCGTGGCCGGCCGCCGCGGCGAGCGCACACCCGCTGGGCAACTTCTCGGTCAACCGCTACGCGGGGCTGACCCTGTACCCCGACCGGGTCGACGCCGTGGTCGTCGCCGACCTCGCGGAGCTGCCGACCCTTCAGGACGCGCCGGCCTCCTGCGACGAGGCCGCGGCCGCGCTGGCCGTGACGGCCGGCGGCACCGGCCTGCGGTGGACCGTCGCGGACTCCTCGCTGGTGTACGCCGACGGCGCGGGCGGGCTGCGGACCAGCCGGCTGGAGTGCCGGCTCTCCGCGCCGGCCGCGCTCGGGCGCTCCACCGAGGTGACGGTGGTCAACTCCTTCCGCGACGACCGGATCGGCTGGCGCGAGCTCGCCGCCGCCGGGTCCGGCATCACGCTCACCGGCTCGTCGCTGCCGACGGCGAGCGTGAGCGACGAGCTGCGGGCGTACCCGAAGGACCTGCTCGCGTCGCCGTCGGACGTGCGCTCGGCCACGTTCACGGCCGCACCCGGCGCGGGCTCGGCGCCGGCGCCCGCAGCGGCGCGGTCGGCGTCCGGCGTCCGCCCGGCCGGGCTGACCGGGCCGCTCGCCGGTGCCGAGCAGTGGCTGGAGGACGCGGTCGGCGGCCGAGAGCTCACCCCGCTGGTCGGCCTGCTGGCGGTGCTGCTGGCGCTCGTGCTGGGCGCCGGCCACGCGGCGCTGCCCGGGCACGGCAAGACGGTGATGGCCGCCTACCTGGCGGGCAGCCGGGGCCGCACGCGCGACGCGGTGGCGGTCGGCGCGACCGTGACGCTGACGCACACGGGCGGGGTGCTGCTGCTCGGGCTGCTGCTCACCACGGTCGCGGGCATAGCCGGTGAGGCGGTGCTGGGCTGGCTCGGCTTCGCCAGCGGCGCGCTGGTCACCGCGATCGGCGCGGGCGCCCTGGCCTCGGCGGTCCGCCGCCGGTTCCGCAAGCCGGCACCGCACGGCGACCACGCGCACGGCCACGACCACAGCCACGGCCACGAGCACGGCCACTCACACGGACATGGGCACGGTCATTCGCATGGGCACGGACACTCGCACTCGCATGATCACGGGCCGGGTAAGTGGGGCATCGCCGGGCTGGGCATCGCCGGCGGGCTGGTGCCGAGCCCGTCCGCGCTGATCGTGCTGCTCGGCGCGGCGGCGCTCGGGCGTACCGTGTTCGGCGTCCTGCTGGTCATCGCCTACGGCCTGGGGATGGCCGCGACCCTGACCGCGGCGGGCCTGCTCCTGATCCGGCTGCGCGACCGCCTCGAGGGCCGCCTGCGGCTCTTCGACCGGTGGCGCTCCGTGGCGCCCTCGGCGACCGCGGCCCTGATCCTCCTGGTCGGGCTCGGCCTGGCCGGACGCGCCCTGGCCACTGTTGCCTGAGGCCGGTCCGGCAGGGCTCCGCCGCCCCCGTGTGCGGCGGAGCCCGCCGCGCGGGGAGGTCGTGCCGGGGTTACCTGCCCTGGTCGGACTGGAAGTGGCTGGCCGGGAAGTAGCCGGCCCGGAACTCCATGACCGGGGGCCGGGCCGGCGGTGGGCTGATCGCCGGAAGGCTGGCCGGGGCGGCGGCCGGGACGGCGGCGTGGCTCGGCGCGGGGTCGCCCTGGAAGACCGGCGCGAGCAGCTTGCCGAATATCATCAGCAGCGTCACCGCCCAGGCCCACCACGGCACGGTGGCGCCGGGGCCGAACAACTCGGAGACCACGGCATAAGCCGCGTCGAGGGCGAAGTCCATACCGCGGCTCCCTTCCGGAGGTCCGAATTGCGTCGTGGGCACTGAAGTGATCAGCGCCCCTGTCGATCGGCTGGCGCCGCCCGAACCTGAGGATTTTCGGCCGGGCCGGCGGAATCGGTCGTCCGGACGGGCGCCGAACCGCCGGTTCGTTGGTAGCGTCGCGCCATGCCGACGGATTCCGGAGCCGACGACGTCATCGACCGCGACCGCCTCCGCGCCCTGACGGACCGCGAGCGGGCCACCTTCGCCGAGCGCAATCCCCGGTCGGCCGCCGAGTACGCGCGGGCCGGAAACCTCTTCGGCCGCACGCCGATGACCTGGATGAACAAGAACGCCGCCGGCTACCCGGTCTACCTCGACACCGCGCGCGGCGCCCGGCTGACCGACGTCGACGGGCACGAGTACATCGACTTCTGCCTCGGCGACACCGCGGCGATGGCCGGGCACTCCCCCGCGCCCGTAGTCGCGGCGGTCACCCGGCGCCTCGGCGAGCTGGGCGGGGCCAGCACCATGCTGCCGACCGCGGACGCGGCCGCGGTCGGCGCAGAGCTGAGCCGGCGGTTCGGCGTGCCGCAGTGGAGCTTCGCGCTCACCGCGACCGACGCCAACCGCTGGGCGATCCGGCTGCTGCGCGCCGTCACCGGCCGGCCCCGCATCCTGGTCAACAGCTACTGCTACCACGGCTCCGTCGACGAGTCGCTGATCGTGGCCGGCGCCGACGGGCACCCGCGCAGCCGCGAGGGCAACGTCGGCGCGCCCTGCGACGTGACCCTGACCAGCAGGGTCGCCGAGTTCAACGACCTCGAGGGGCTGGCCCGCGAGCTGGCGCACGGCGACGTCGCGGCCGTGCTGATGGAGCCCGCGCTGACAAACATCGGCATCGTGCTGCCCGAGCCCGGTTACCTCGCCGGGGTGCGGGCGCTGACCCTCGCGCACGGCACGTACCTGATCAACGACGAGACGCACACGTTCTCGGCCGGGCCCGGCGGCGCGACCGCCGCCTGGGACCTGGCGCCGGACGTCGTCACGATCGGCAAGGCCATCGGCGGCGGCATACCCATCGGCGCGTACGGGCTGTCGGACGACCTGGCCGCGGCGCTGCTCGGCCGGGCCGACCTCGACCTGATCGACATGGGCGGGGTCGGCGGCACCCTCGCCGGCAACCCGGTGTCGATGGCGGCCGCCCGGGCCACCCTGGAGGAGGTGCTCACCGACGCCGCGTTCGCCACGATGATCGAGGTGGCCACCGCGTTCGCCGACGGCGTCCGGAAGATCATCGACGCGCACGGGCTGCCCTGGTCGGTCAGCCGGCTCGGCGCCCGGGTCGAGTACCGCTTCGCCTCACCCGCGCCGCGGACCGGCACCGAGTCCGCCGCCCGCGCTGACGCGGCGCTCGAGGACTTCCTGCACGCCTACCTGCTCAACCGGGGCGTGCTGCTGACCCCGTTCCACAACATGGCGCTGATGTGCCCGGACACCACCCTCGACGACGTCGCCCGCCACCACGAGGTGTTCGCGGCGGCGCTCGGCGAGCTGCGGGTGGCGGCTTAAGCTGTGCCGGTGCCACCCCCCGCACCCCTGCTTCTCGTCCTGGACGGCAACAGCCTGGTCCACCGCGCCTACCACGCCGCGGCCATGGACGGGCTGCTCGATCGCGCCGGCCGGCCGGTGTGGGCGCTGCGGGGCCTGATCGGCTACATCGCCCGGGCCGCCGCGCACCTGCGGCCGGCCGCCGTCGTGGTCGGCTTCGACTGCCCCGAGGACTCCGCGCGGCGCACCGACTTCCCGGCGTACAAGGCGCAGCGGCCGGTCAAGTCGGCGGACCTCGCCGAGCAGATCGCCGGCGCGCCGGAGCTGCTGAGCGCCGCCGGCATCTGCACGGTCGTGCCGCCGTCGTACGAGGCGGACGACGTGCTCGCCAGCTCGGCCGAGCTGGCCCGCGGCCAGGGGTGGCGCTCGGTCCTGATGACCAGCGACCGCGACGCGTTCGCCCTGATCGACGACACCACGTCGGTGCTGCGGGTGCGCAACGGCGGCTTCGACGAGGCGGTCCTTGTCGACCAGGCGGGCCTGGTGGCGCTCTACGGGATCCAGTCCTGGCAGTACCGGGACTACGCGGCCCTGCGCGGCGACCCGTCGGACAACCTGCCCGGCGTCCGGCGGTTCGGCTCCGCCCGGGCGGCCCGGCTGCTGGCGGCCTTCGGCACGGTGGAGGCGGCGTGGGCGGCGATCGACAACGGCGACGCGTCGTCGGTGCGCGAGGCGGTCGGCGCACAGGCCGCCGAGCAGCTCGCCGCGCCGGCGACCCGGGAGATCGTCGAGCGCAACCGGCGGCTCATGCGGATGCGGGCCGACCTGCCGATGCCCGACCTGAGCGCGGCCCGGCTGCCGCTGCGCCGCTCGGTGATCCGGTGGGCGCTCCGCGGCCGGGGCATACACCTCGGCCCGTCGCTGTGGGCACTGACCGGCGAGCCGGTGCCGGCCGGCGCCGAGGACCTGACCCCCGAGCTGCGGCCGTGGGTCTTCCGGCGCGGGCTGAGCGGCCCGCGCGAGCCCACGCCGGGTCAGCTCTCGCTGTTCTGAGGCCGGCTCCATTGTTATGGGAGCGCTCCCATGTAACGATGGTCGTCACTGTCTCGCGTGAGGACCAGTCATGCACCTGCCCCTTCCGGCCGCCTGCGCCCTGTTGACCGCGGCGGCGCTCTTCACCGGCGTCGCGCCCGCCCACGCCGCGGACCCGGCGCCCATCACCGTGGTCACCAGCGACTTCGAGGACGGCACCGCGCAGGGCTGGGCGGCGCGGGGCGGCGAGACGGTCGCCGCGAGCGACGCCGCCGCGCACGGCGGCACGGGCAGCCTGGCCGTCACCGGCCGCACGGCCGGCTGGCAGGGGCCCTCGCTCGACGTGCTGGACGTGTTCGAGAAGGGCACCCAGTACACGGTCACCGCGTGGGTGCGCCTCGCCGACGGCGCCGCCGCGGACAGCGCCCGGCTGAGCGTGGAGCGCCACACGGCGGGCGTCGCGAGCTACGACCAGGTAGCGGGGAACACCGCCGTCAGCGCCGGCGCCTGGGTCGCCCTCAGCGGCCGGTACACGCTCGCCACCGACGTCGACTTCCTGCGCGTCTACGTCGAGACCGCGGACACCACCGGGTCGTTCTTCGTCGACGACGTCACCGTCTCCTACGTACCCGCGCTCCCGATACAGACCGACATCCCGCGCATCCGCGACGTGGTCACCGAGTTCCCGGTCGGCGCCGCCATCACCGCCGCGGAGACCCTCGGCGTCCACGGCGAACTGCTGGCCCGGCACTTCACGTCGGTCACCCCCGGCAACGCGCTCAAGTGGGACGCCACCGAGCCGGCCGAGAACTCGTTCAGCTACGCGCAGGCCGATCCGCTCATCGCGTACGCGAAGGCAAACGATCTGGCCGTGCGCGGCCACACCCTGGTCTGGCACAACCAGACGCCGGCCTGGGTCTTCACCGACGCGGCGGGTGCGCCGATGACCGCGACCGCCGAGAACCGGGCCCTGCTGCTGGCCCGCCTGGAGAACCACATCCGCAACGTCGCCGCGCACTACGGCGACGACATCGCGACGTGGGACGTGGTCAACGAGGTGATCGACGAGAGCCAGCCGGACGGGATGCGGCGCAGCACCTGGTACGCGGTCACCAGGCTGGACTACATCCGGACCGCGTTCACCGTGGCCCGCGAGGTGGCGCCGCACGCCAAGCTGATCATCAACGACTACAACACCAACGTGCCGGCCAAGCGGGACGCCCTGTTCAACCTGGTCGCCAAGCTCCGGGCCGAGGGCATCCCGATCGACGGGGTCGGGCACCAGGTGCACATCAACATCGGCTGGCCCACCGTCGCCGAGACCGAGGCGATGCTCCAGAAGTTCGTCCCGCTCGGCGTCACCCAGCAGATCACCGAGATGGACGTCAGCATCTACCGCGACAACTCGGAGTCCTTCCCGGCACCGCCGGCCGACCGGCTGCTCGCCCAGGCGTACGTCTACCGCGACATGCTCGCGCTGTTCCGCCGCCACGCCGGGGAGATCACCTCGGTGACCCTGTGGGGGCTCGCCGACGACAACACCTGGCTCGACACGTTCCCGGTCACCCGCAAGGACGCCCCGCTGCTGTTCGACACGATGTTGCAGGCCAAGCCGGCGTACTGGGGCGTGGTGGACCCGTCGCGGATCACCCCGCCGGCCGCCTCGGGCTGCGCGGTCTCCTACCGGGTGACCGGCACCTGGCCGGGCGGCTTCCAGGGCGAGGTGCGGATCACCAACACCGGCGCCGCCGCGCTGGCCGGCTGGTCGCTGTCCTGGTCGTTCCCCTCAGGACAGCGGATCACCCAGGCCTGGAACGGCACGCCGCGGCAGAGCGGCGCCGACGTCACGGTCACCAACGCCGCGTGGAACGGCGCGGTCGCGCCCGGCGGCACCACCTCGTTCGGCTTCCTCGGCTCCTGGACCGGCGCCAACACCGCGCCATCCGCCTTCACCCTCGGCGGCGCGGCCTGCTCCGTCACCTGAGCCTGCCGTTCGCCCTTCTCGGCCCGGTTCCCGCCGTTCCCCGCGGCGGTGGCCGGGCCGCGATGCGCCTCGCACGAGATCGCGATTTCTCCGCACCGGGCGGCCGAGCCCGGCCATCCTGGGTTTTGGCCGGCAGTGCCCGGCGCCGGCGGGAAGAGGGTTGCCACCGTGGACGACCAGCCGAATCGATCACCGACGCGCGCCGGGGACGGCGTCGGGATCGTGCTCGTGCTGCTCGGGCTCCATGCATGGTGGCCGGTGTTCAGCCTGATCGACTCCGACAACCACTTCCTGGTGCCGGTTGGGGAGATTGCCACGGCCGACGGCAGTACCCCGCTCACCTTCGGGACGGAGTGCGGAGGCGCACAGGCCCGATTCTGCGGGTTACTCCGGTCGAAGCGGGGTCGATCTCCGACTTCGCGGCGGTGTTGGACGGCCGCGATGGGCTTTTCTTCTGCAAGGGCGCGGTCGCCGGTAACCCGATGGGCTGGATGCATCGCAATGAGGACCGGATCAATCCGTACCTGCCCGCTGAGATGCCGCGACTGCACTGGCAGATCGAGATCGATGGCTGGCTGCTGCTGGGTTTCGAGTACGTCGAGGGCCGGTATCCGGACCTGAGCCCGGCTCGCCGGATCTACCCGCGGTCGCCGCCGCCCTCATCCCCCCGAACAGGCGGAAGCCTGGGCCGGCCAGATCTCGGTGTGGTCGGCTGCCCGGCCCGAGGCGGTCGACGCCTTCGCCGCCGGCTCGCCGTCCTGTGCCGTGACCGTCAACAGCAACGACCATCCGCCACCCATCTCGGCCCTCTCGCCGATGCCGCCGAGCGCTGGAACCGCTACCGCGGCGGCACGACTCCCGAGGATGGCATCACGCGGGGCGATTGCCGGTGATGCCGTCCAGCATCGTGGTCAGGTTGTGGTGGAACGTCTCCGCGGCGTCGAGGTGGGCGCCGTCGATAACGAGGCGGGCGATGGTGGGGTATCGGCCCGTTTCGAGCATGCGGGTCAGGTAGGGACCGAGGGTGGCCTGCCAGGCCGGCACGTCGGTGCCGGTCGAGCGGGCGGTGCGCCGCTCGGTGATCTCCCGGCGGAGCGCTCCGACGAGGAACGCGTTGAGGGCGCCCAGGGCACGCTGGAGATCGTCGATGCCGTGCACGCCCGGCGCCTGAGCGAGCGCCGCGGCGGTCGACTCGCCGACGGCGAGCGCGTGGGGTCCCAGGTGCGGCCTCGCGCCGAGCAGGTCGGCGAACCACTCATGGTCCAGGGCGGCGGCGCGGGTCCGGTGCATGACGGCCAGCACCGTGGCGCGCCACTCGGCGTGCTCGCCGCCCTCGGCGATCCGGGCGTACACGGCGTCGACCATCAGATCGAGCAGTTCGGATCTGTTGGTCACGTAGTCGTAGAGCCGCATCGGGCCGACGCCGAGCTCCTTGGCGATCTTGCGGACCGACAGCCCGTCGAGGCCGTCCGCGTCGGCGATCCGGATCGCCGACGCGGCGATCTTCGCGCGGCTCAGCGGCACCGGCGCCGCCCGGGGCGCCGGCTCGGGCCGTTCCCAGACGGGCAGTGGCGCGCTACCGTACGGTGTATCCATGAGGTACAGCGTACGGTAAGGGAGATGACGATGCGCATTGCGATCGCCGGAGGCGGGCTCGGCGGCCTGACGCTGGCCCGGATCCTGCACCGGCACGACATCCCCGCGGTGGTGTACGAACGCGAGGCGAGCCGGTCCGCGCGGTCACAGGGTGGCATGCTCGACCTGCACCCGGAATCCGGGCAGCGGGCACTGGCCGAGGCGGGCCTCGCCGACCGGTTCCGGTCACAGGCGCGGCCGGAGGGCGAGGAGCATCGCATCCTCGACCCGGCCGGGCGCACCCTCGTGCACCACGTGCCACGACCGGGCTCGTTCTCCGGACGCCCCGAGATCGACCGCCGCGCCCTGCGTGACCTGCTGCTCGATTCGCTACCCGGCGAGGCGGTGGCCTGGCGGCACCGGCTCGTCGCGGCGCAGCCACGACCCGGCGGAGGCTTCACGCTGAGGTTCGACGGCGGCCACAGCGCCGGCTGCGACGTCCTCGTCGGCGCGGACGGCGCGCGCTCGGTCGTCCGGTCGCTGCTCACCGACGCGGCGCTGTACCCCGTCGCCACCCGGGCCGAGCTCAGCATCGGCGACGTCGATCGCCGCCACCCGGAGCTCGCCGAGCTGGTCGGCCCCGGGAACCTCTGGTGCGTCGGCGCGAGCCGGATCCTCTCGGCGCAGCGCCTCGGCGACGGCGGCATCCGGGTCGGGATCTCCCTGCCCGCCGACGATCGCCACCTGGACACCCTCCGCAGCAAGCGCGCCCTGCTGGACGTCTTCGACGGCTGGGAACCCCGCCTCACCGCACTCATCGAGGCCGGCGACGACCCGCCGACCCCGCACAGGGTCGAGGCGATGCCCGCCGGCGCACGCTGGACCCACCGGCCGGGCGTCACCCTCCTCGGCGACGCCGCGCACCTGATGCCGCCGGTCGGCGAGGGCGCCAACCAGGCGATGCTCGACGCCGCCGAGCTCGCCGCCGCACTCGCCGCCGACCCCGCCGACCCCGGCTCGGCGATCCGGGCGTACGAGGAGGCGATGTTCGCCAGGATCCACCCGATCGCCGAGATGTCCGCACGGGTTCAGGCGATGATGCTGTCACCCACCGCGGCCGACGACATCGTCCGCTTCTTCACGAAGGGGTCCACCGGCAGCTGAGCTACGGCAGCGGCTTTCGGAGAATGTAGTTGAGGCCGAAGTCCGTCTCGCTGGTGCGCACGTCGAGGTAGCCGAGGCGCTGGTAGAAGCCGTGTGCGGAGATGCTGGCGCCGGTCTCCATGTAGGCGTGTCCCTCGGCCGCAGCCAGCGCCTCGATGTGGCGCATGAGTTGTCGCCCCACCCCTCTGCCGATCGTCCCCGGCCGGACGAACATCGTGAAGACCTTGTTGCCGTCACGGGAGACCGTGCCCACGACGGTCCCGTCCTCCACGGCGACGAACATCTGCCGCTCCCCGGCGAGCTCCGCGATCCGTCCGGCGGTGAAGTGCTCGCACATCAGCGTGATGACGCTCTCCGGGTAGTCGCGGCTGTTGACCTCGCGCAGGCAGCGCCCGATGACGTCGCTGATCTCCGGGGCGTCGCCGGGCCGGAACGATCGGATCTCCATCACGTCCGCATTCTGCCGTTCAGGGGCAGACATCGACGAACGGCTCACCGGGTGCGTACGCGCGCCATTCGTCGGCACTGACGGCACCGGCGTGCGCGCACAGGCTCGCCTCCGGATCGAGGTAGGCCGTGGGATCCCAGAGCAGCACGGTCCCGTCGGCGCCCTTGGTGACCAGGAGCCGACCGTCCGGGCTGAACACCACCACCGATATGGGGGCGCCGTGCCCGGTGAGCGGGACGCCGACGGGTTCGCCGGTCCGGGTGTCCCAGAGCCGCACGGCCCCGCGCGTGCCGGCCGTGGCCAGAAACCGCCCGTCCGGGCTGATCGCGATGTCCCGCACCTCGCCGGCGGACCCGGCGAGTGTGACGGTCTCGCCGGTGCCGAGGTCCCAGAGCCGCACCACCCCGTCGTAGCGGACCGCGGCCAGGGTCCGCCCGTCCGGACCGAACCTCATCGTCTCCACCTGGCCGGTGAGCCCGGTGAGCGGTTCGCCGACGGGCTCACCGGTACGGGTGTCCCAGCGCCGCACCGTCCCCTCCTCGCCGGCGGTCGCCAGGAGGCGGCCACCCGGGCCGAACGCCATTGCGGACACCGGACGGGCGTGCCCGCTGGGCCGGGTACCGGCGAGTCCTCCGGTGGCCGGATCCCACAGCCGGATCTCCCCGCGCGTGTCCGCGATGGCCAGTAGCCGCCGGTCCGGGCTGAACGCCATCGCCGAGGGCTCGGCGGTGTGCAGCGACGGGCCCGCGGGCCGGCTGCCGTACGGGTCCCACAACCGCACCGTCGCGTCGCCGCCGGCTGTCGCCAGCAGCCCGCCGTCCGGGCTGAACACCGCGTCGGACACCGGACCGCCGTAGTCGGTGAACGGGTTCCCGGCGAATTCTCCGGTGGCCGGATCCCACAGCCGGAGCCCACCACGCGTGTCCGCGGTGGCCAGGCGCCGGCTGTCCGGGCTGAACGCCATCGCCCACAGCCTGGCGTTGTACAGCAGCGGGCCCGCGGGTCTGCCGGTGGAGGCGTCCCACAACCGCACCGTCGCGTCGTCGCCGGCGGTGACCAGCAGTTCACCGTCCGGGCTGAACAGCACCGCCGTCCCCCGGCCGGCACCGTGAATCGCGACGCTGTCGGGAGCCGCGGCCGGTACGCAGTTCGCGGAGCACAGTGGCGGCATCGGCACCTTCCACCGTCGTACCGTCCCGTCGCCACCGACGGCGGCCAGGGCTCCCCCGGCGGGGCTGAACGCCACCGCCGCCACCCAGCGGTGGTTTCCGGTCAGCGGGCTGCCGACCTCTCCGCCGGTGCGCGGGTCCCACAGCCGGACCGTCCGGTCGCCATCGGCCGTGGCGAGGAACCGCCCGTCCGGGCTGAACGACACCGACTTCACCGAGTTCCCGTGGCCGTACGGGGTGCCCACCGTGCCGACCCGCCTGCCTGCGGCCGGATCCCACCGCAGCACCCTCCCGTCTTCGCCGGCGGTGACCAGCAGGCGCCCGTCCGGGCTGAACGCCACATCACGCACCACACCGGTGTGCCCTGGGAGCGGGGCGCCGACGGGTCTGCGGGTTCCCGGGTCCCAGAGCCGCACCGTCCCGTCGCTGCCCGCCGTGGCGAGGAGCCGCCCGTCCCGGCGGAACGCCAGCGCTCCCACCCAGCCGCTGTGCCCGGTGAGCGGCGCGCCGACGGGTGCGCGGGTGCGCGGGTCCCACAGCCGCACCGTCCCGTCGTCACCGGCGGTGGCGAGCAGCCGGCCGTCCGGGCCGAACGCCACCGCCATCACCGTCCTGGCGTGGCCGGTCGGCAGGATGCCGGTGAGCCTGCCGGTGTACGGATCCCAGAGTCGGACCGTCGTGCCGTCGCCGGTGGCGAGGATCCGCCCGTCCGGTGAGAACGCCATCACCCCCACCGGCCTGGTGTGCAGCAGGGTGTTGCGGCCGTCGCCGAGCAGGGCGCTCGCCGCCGCGGCGGCCTCGTCCGTGTGCGCCACGTGCAGGGCGGCCGCCGCCAGGCGTTCGGAGGTGGCCCGGTCGGCGGAGGTGATCACGTCCCGCGCTCTGATGGCGCGGCTCTGCGCGGCGAGCTGGCGGGACAGCGCCATGGCGTGTTGCCGGTTCGCCCGGGCCGCGTTGGTGACGGCCACGATCGCCGCGCCGCCGGTCGCGAGCAGGAGCACCACCATGACGGCGGCGACCGCCCGGTAGGCCCGCTGGCGGCGCCGGGCACGGCGGTGGCCTGCGGCGAGGAAGTCGGCCGCGGTGCGGTCCACGCTCAGGCGTCCGGCGGGGTCGGCCGCCCAGCGCCGGGTGGCGTGTCGCACCGCGAGCAGCTGGCTGCCCCGGTAGAGGTAGGAGGGGTCCTGGTCGTGGTCGTGCCACGCCTGGACATCGTCGACGAGGGCGCGGTGCAGGGCCTGGTCCGCGATGCTCGGCTGGAGCCAGTCGCGCAGCCTGGTCCAGGAGCGCAGCAGTTCCTCGTGCGCGACCGTCACGATGTCGTTGCCGGCCCGGATGATCAGCCGCTGTTCGGTGAACGCGTCGAGGATCGCGTCGAGGTCGCCGTCGTCGCAGGCGGCCGCGGCGCGCAGGGCCGCGCGGGTGGCGGGGCGGCGGGTGGGCCGTCCGTCCGTCGTGGCGACGAGGTGGGCGAAGACCTTGACGGTGAGGTGCCGCTGATCGCCGGTGAGCGCGTCGAACGCGCGTTCGGCGCTCGTGTTCACGATCCCCGCGATGCCGCCGGTGCGGTGGTACCCGGCGACGGTGAGGCGGTGTTCGTGGTCGGCGTGCCACATCACGTACATGACCTGGGACAGCAGCGGCAGCGCGCCGCTGTCGAAGCCGACGGGCAGAGTGCGGTCGCGCAGGTCGTCGAGGATCTTCCCGGTGAGGTCGTCCGGCACGGCGACGCCGGCCTCCGCCGCCGGGCCGGTGACGGCCTCGGCCAGTTCGGACTCGGTGACGGCGCCGACGGCGAACGGGCCGGCCTCCAGCGCCTGCTTGAGCGGCGCGCAGGCGGTGGCGTGGTCGAGGAAGTCGCTGCGGACGATCGCGACGACCAGTGCGGTGTGCGGCCGGTGCGTGGCCATCGCGTGCAGGGCCGTCAGGAACACGTCCCGCTCCCGCGCGTCGTCGACGAGGGTGAACAGCTCCTCCAACTGGTCGACGATCAGGACGAGCCGGTGCGGCTCGGGCAGCCCGGACACCGCCTGGCCGGACAGCAGGTGTGCCTGTTCGGGGCGTTCGGTCAGCGATCGATGGACGCTGATCACGTCGGCGCCGGCCAGGTCGGCCAGGTGCGTCGCCAGTTGACCCACCGGGTCGGCGGTGGGGGTGATGACCCGGCGCGGCCAGCTCCGGCAGCCGGGTACCGGACGGTCGTCGGCGAGGGCGGGCAGCAGGCCGGCACGCAGCAGTGACGACTTGCCCGCACCGGACGCCCCGAGCACCAGCAGGATGCCGCCGCCGGTCAGCTGGTCGGCCATGCGCCGCAGCAGCGCGGAGGTCAGCGCGCGGCGACCGTAGAAGATCGCGGCGTGGCGCTCCTGGAAGGGGAACAGTCCGAGATAGGGGCAGCCGGGCCAGCGCGGCTGCCCGCCAGGGCCGGCGGCGGGCGGCCGGCGCGATTGCAGATCGCGCAGCGCGTCCAGGACCAGGCCGAGGTCGGCGTCGGCCTGGCGCGCGCGCTCGCGATCGGCGCTCTGTCGCGCGATCTCGCGGCGCAGGTCCTGGTGCAGGGCCTCCGTGCCGAGGCGGGAGTTGACGAGCACGAACGCGAACTCCCCGAACAGGGCGGTGAGTTCGGAGAATGCGCCGATCATGCCGGGCAGCAGGTGGGGGCCGTCGAGCGCGGCCGCGGTCCGCAACGCGGTCCCGGCGATGTCGACCGCCTGGAAGAGCGCCATGACCTCGCCGCGCAGGTCCCGGTCCGCGGGGGTGGTGGAGGTGAAGGCGGCCTCGATCCGCTCGGCGACGGCCTGCTGCACCTGCGCCGCGGACGGTGGTGCCTGGCCGTCGTCGGGGCGCAGGCGAGCGACGGCGTCGGTCACGACGCCGGTGAGGACGTTCGCTCCGACGGAGCCGACCGCCGCCACGCCGGCGGTGATCACTGCGCCCGTGCCCGCCGCCGCCGCGATGACCGGCGCCAGCGCGGAGGCCGAGAGCAGCCCGATCAGCGCCGGTGCGGAGATGCCGCGCAGCCGCGCCGCATTGTTCGTGATCGTCTCGGCGACCGCTGCCCGCATCGCACCTGGTTCGGCTGTTGTCACCTGGCAGTTGATAACAGCCGATCGGCCGCCAGGTTCGCACCACGGGTGTGGGCGTACGTATCAACGGTTCGCAGCACTGAAACCTGCCGGCGCTCACCCACGTGAGCGCCGGCAGGCGCCAGCGGGATCGCGCTTGACAGGTAGCTGTTTCCTGGATTGAACCCGTTGTCTAGGTTTGGGGCGTCGATGTCACTGTCCAGCGCTTCCGCGATAGTCGGCCTCTGTGGTGTGACCTTCTCGTTTATCTTCCTCGCCTGGCAGACATTGCAGTTGCGCCGGCAGGTCCGGATCACCGGCGTCGCGGCCAATTACAACTCACATCTCGGGGTCACCCAGATGTATCACGACGTGTTCAAACTGATCATCAGTCGCCCGCACCTCATGCCTTATTTCCTCTCCGGCAAGGCGTGCCCGCCCGATGATCCGAATCGAGTGGAGGCGCTCGTAGTGGCCGACATGATGGCCAATGTGCACGAGCTCGGACTCCAGCACACGCGTGAGATGCCGGATGCGGTCCATGGTGAGTGCTGGCCGGCAAGCGCTGTCGATTCACTGAGGCAGCCGATCCTCAAGGAGCTGTTCCTGACGCCGCAACCCTGGTATCCCGAGTTGCGGATGCTGTTCGAACGAGGTGAGCGAGCAAACCGGCCCGCAGCGGACCCGATCGGCACCGTCCCGATCCACCTTGCCATGCCGCAGGAGAGCGAGCCGCAGGAGATTCAACCCGGAGTGGTCAGCTGATCCACTTCACCGCGCCGTTGAAGACGTTCGTCCAGTTGAAGACGGCCATGTTGTCCCAGCCGTCGCCGGAGGAGGCGATGTTCGCCGGGTCCCAGCCGTTGCCGGGCACCGCCGTCCACGTCGGCTCCCAGTAGAAGACGCCGATCGCGCCGCCCGCCTTGGCGGCGTTCTGCACCGCGGTGAACGCGGCGCCCTGGCCGGCCCAGGTCGCCGCGTACCCGGAGCAGGCGGTGTTGATGCTGTTGCCGGTGCCGTCAGCGTTGTTCAGGGTGAACGGCGCGGCGGTCTCGGCCAGGATCGTCGGCTTGCCGTAGCGGGAGATCATGTCCGCGACCACCGAGGTCATGTTGGCCATCGTGCCGTGCCAGTTGCAGTAGTACGACAGCGCGGTGACGTCCCAGACGACGCCCTTGGCCCTGATCCCGTCGTAGAACCAGCGTGCGTGCGCGTCGCTGTCGGAGTTGGCCGTGTGGATGATGACCTGGGTCCCGGAGTTGCAGGCCTTTGTGGCGTTGTAGCCGGCCTTGAGCAGCAGGCTCAGGTTGGTGAAGTCGTTGTTGACCACCTTGCCGTCGTTCCACAGCATGCCGACGTTGATCTCGTTGCCGATCTGGACGCTGTCCGGCGTGGTGCCCTGCGCCTTGAGGCTGTTGCAGACGCCGTACGTGTAGTTGTAGACGTCCGTGGTCAGCGCGGAGATGCCGTGGCTCGACCACGCCGCCGGCTTGTACTGCTTGCCCGGGTCGGCCCAGGTGTCGGAGTAGTGGAAGTCGATGAGCAGCTTGAAGCCCTTGGCCTTGACCGTCTTCGCGTACGCCAGCACCTTGGCCGCGTTGTTGTAGCCGCTGGCCGGGTTGTTCCAGACCCGGAGCCGGATGTAGTTGACCCCGGCGGACTTGAGGATGTCGAGCGGGTCGGCGACGGCGCCCGCGGCCGTGTAGTACTTCGCGCCCAGGTCTACGGCGCGCTGGAGGGTGGAGACGTCGGCGCCGCGCATGGACAGGGTGCTCGCCGCCTGGGCCTGCTGCGGCGGCGCCGCCAGGACGGCTGCGGACAGGACGACCGCGAGGACGCCGGCAAGTTTGCGGAACATACGCCACCACCTGTCAATCGAGGCTGGGAGCGCTCACAGTAGACGGCTACGCAGCGGTAGTAAAGACATGGTAGACGCACTGGGAGCGCTCACAGCATCGCCGCAGCGCATTGACGTGTATCATTCGACTTAGTTGGGGGCTCAAACTAAGGAGGGTCATGAGACGAGTGATCGCGGCCGTGCTGGCCGTCGTCGCCTCGGCGCTGTTCGCGGCGCCCGCCCAGGCGGCGGCCTGGTGGTCGACGGACCGGTGGGGCACCTGGTCCAGCAACGGCTACACGCTCTACAACAACGTCTGGGGCTCGGGCTACGGGCCGCAGACCATCTGGGCCAACTCCGCCTCGAACTGGGGCGTGTGGGCGAACCACCCCAACACCGGCGGCATCAAGTCGTACCCCAACGCGACCCGCTACATCGGCAAGAAGGTCAGCGCGCTCGGCACCACGACGAGCAGCTTCAACGTCACCGTGCCCACCAGCGGCGTCGCGTTCACCACCGCGTACGACATCTGGTCCTCCGACAACGCGCACGAGATCATGCTCTGGATGAACAAGTACGGCGCGGTCGGCCCGCTCGGCAGCCTCCAGACGACCACCTCGGTCGGCGGGCACACCTGGGCGATCTACCGCGGCTCGAACGGCGCCAACCAGGTCTACTCGTTCGTGCGGACCGGCAACACCAGCGCCGGCACCGTCGACATCAGGGCGATCGCACAGTGGATCCGGGCCAGGGGCTGGTTCGGCGACGTGACCATCGGCAACGTCCAGCTGGGTTACGAGATCACCTCGGCGTCCGGCGGCCGGGACTTCATCACCAACTCGTTCTCGGTCACCGGGTGAAGGCCGGCGCCGCGGTCAGCTACTCCTGGATGACCGCGGCGCCCCCGGCCGCGATCCGGACCGCGCCGGACACGGCCTTCCCGCTCAGCAGCTCCACCCCGGCGGCCCGCACCTCGTGGTCCTCCCCCGTGTGGTTCAGCAGGAACAGCCAGGACCGGTCGCCGACGCGACGCCGGACCGCCTCCACGCCCGGCGGCGCGCCCTCGCATTCCGGGCCGACCCCGGCCTCGGCCGCGACGGCACCGAGCAGGCCGCCGTAGCGATCCGCCGGCAGCCGGGTCGAGACGTACCAAGCCGCCCCGTCGCCGACGGCGTGCCGGGTGACCGCGGGCCGGCCGTCGAGGACGCCGCCGGCATAGCGGACGACGGCGGTCGCCCCGGCGAGCCGCATGGTCTCGCTCCACAACTCACCCGAGCCCGAGCAGAGCCCGGCCCGTTCGTCCGGGCCGAGCGGATGGAACTCCTCCACCCGTACCCCGAGCAGGTCCCGCAGCGCGCCGGGGTAACCGCCGGTGCGGATCCGGCCGTACTCGTCGGCGACGCCGCTGAGGAACGTCGCGACCAGGCGGCCGCCCGCGGCCACCCAGGACCGCAGCGCCCCGGCCTGGTCGTCGGACATCAGGTAGTGCCCCGGCAGCACGATCATCGCGTACGCGGAGAGCTCGCCGAGCGTCCCGATCACGTCCGCGACGATGCCCCGCCGCCACAGGGCGCGGTGCGCGTGCCGGGCCTCGTCGAGGTGGTCGAGGCGCCGGGAGGGCAGCCCGGGCGCCTGCAACGCCCACGCCGACGGCTCGTCGTAGGCGACCGCCGCCCTGGCCCGCACCGCGCCCTCGGCCGACGCGGCGATCCGTTCGAGCTGCCCGCCCAGCTCGACGGCCTCGCGGAAGACCCGGCTGTCCGGCCCGGCGTGCGGCACCAGCGCGGAGTGGAAGAGCTCGGCGCCGCCGCGCGGCGCCCGCCACTGGAAGAACAGCGCACCGGCGGAGCCCCGGGCGACCGCCGCGAGGCTCTGCCGCGCCATCCGCCCCGGCTCCTTGGTGTGCATCCGGTCGGCGGCGTAGATCAGGTTCGGCGCCGTCTCCATCAGCAGCCAGTCCGGCCGGCCGGGGCTGTGCCGGGCCCAGCCGCGGGCCAGGTCCGCGGCGAACGCCGCCTCCTCCTCCGCGCCGATCCCCGGGTCGCCGGGGTAGTGGTCGATGGCGACCAGGTCCACCTCGCGCGCCCACCGGGCGTGGTCGACCGGCACCCACCCGCCGAGCACGAAGTTCGTGGTGACCGGCACGCCGGGCGTCGCGGCCCGCAGGATGTCGCGCTGCGCGGTGTACGCCGCGAGCAGTTCGTCGGAGGTGAACCGGCGGAAGTCCAGGACCTGCGCGGGGTTCGGCAGGTAGCGGGTCGCGCGGGGCGGCTGGATCTGCGCCCAGTCGCCGTAGTGCTGGCTCCAGAACGCGGTGGTCCAGGCGTCGTTGAGCGCGTCGAGGTCGCCGTAGCGCGCCCGCAGCCAGCACCGGAACGCCTCGGCGGCCAGGTCGCAGTGGCAGGTGGAGCTGTACTCGTTGTGCACGTGCCACATCGCGAGGGCGGGATGGCCCCGGTAGCGCCCGGCGAGCGCGGTCGCGATCGCCACGGCGGCCTCGCGGTACGCGGGCGCGCTGGCGCAGTAGGTGTCGCGGCTGCCGTGGCTGAGCCGGACGCCGTTCTGGTCGACGGGCAGGGCCTCGGGGTGCGCCAGGCCGAACCACGGCGGCGGCGACGCGGTCGGGGTGGCCAGGGCGACCGAGATCCCGTTGCCCGCCAGGCGGTCGAGCACCTTGTCGAGCCAGCCGAACTCGTACCGCCCGGGTGCGGGTTCCAGCCTGGACCAGGCGAACACCCCGACGGTGGCCAGGTTCACCCCGGCCAGGCGCATCAGCTCGACGTCCTCCGCCAGCACCTCCTCGGGCCACTGCTCCGGGTTGTAGTCACCGCCGTACAGCAGCCGCGGCATCCCGCTCCCTTGTAGTTAGTTTGGAATCCAGCCAAACTAGGGCCGGTGCGGGACGCTGTCAATTGGGAACACGCGCTGGTGACCGGCAACGGCCGGCAGGGCGCGCTCTGCTGGGGCGGCCGGGAGGCGATCCGGCTGACCGTCTCGCACGAGCGCCTGTTCCTGCCGGTGGGTCCGCGCCTGGACGCGCCGGACACCGCCGCGATCCTCCCCCGCCTGCGCGGGCTGCTCGCCGCGGGCCGCTACGCCGCGGCGGCCGAGGCGGTCTGCGCGCACGCGGCGGCGGCCGAGCCCGCGTACGCGGAGACGGTCTGGATCGATCCCCTGGTCGGCGCCGCGACGCTGACCGTGCGGCCGGAGCGGCCGGGCGCCGGCTCGTGGAGCGTCGAGCTCGGCTCCGGGCTGGTCGAGTACCGCTGGGCGGGCGGCCACCTGCGGGTCTTCGCCTCGCGAGCGTCGGACGCGATCCTGGTCGCGCTGTCGGCGCCGGGCGGCTTCCGCGGCACCCTGGACCTGTCCCTGATCGAGAGCACGCCGCCGATCCCGGTGACCGGCCGCGTCGCGACCGGACCGACGCTGAACGTCGATTTCGGCGCGGCGCCGGGTTACCGCGTACGCTGCCGGGTGCTCTCCGGCGACGTCGACGGGTGCGAGGTGCGCTCCGACGCGGTGCTCGCCATTCGCACCCTGCTGCCCGGCGACGCCGATCCCGCCGTACCGGATGAGGATTTCGAGGCCCTGCTCGCCGCGCACCGGGACCTCCACGGCGAGCTGATGGGCCGGGTGCGCCTGGATCTGGGCGCCGGCCGCGCCGCGCGGGCGGCGCCCACCGCGCGGCTGCTGGCCGCGCCGGTCGGGCCGGCGCTCGTCGAGCGGCTGTTCGACGCCGGCCGGTACGCGATAATCAGCAGCACCGGCGACCTGCCGCCGACCCTCCAGGGTGTGTGGAGCGGCACCTGGACGCCGCCCTGGTCCAGCGGATACACCCTGGACGGCAACCTGCCGGCCGCGGTCGCCGCGCTGCTGCCCACCGGAACGCCGGAGCTGCTGCTGCCGGTCTTCGACCTGCTCGAGTCCGTCCGCGACGACCTGCGCCACAACGCCCGCCGGCTCTACGGCGCCCGGGGCCTGCTGACCCCGCTGCACCTGTCGACGCACGGGCGGCAGAACCACTTCGGCCCGGTGTGGTGCCAGACGTTCTGGACCGCCGGTGCGGCCTGGATGAGCCGGCTCTACGTCGACTACTGGCGCTACACCGGCGACCGCGACTTCCTGCGGGAGCGGGCATTGCCGTTCCTGCGCGAGTCCGCGGAGTTCTACCTCGACTTCGCGCAGATCCGCGACGGCGTCGCGACGTTCAGCCCGTCGTACTCGCCGGAGAACGCGCCGGCCGCGACCGGCTCGCAGGCCTGCGTCGACGCGACGATGGACGTGGCGGTGGTCCGCGACCTGCTGACGAACCTGCTGCGGATCGCGGACGAGCTGAACCTGGCGGACCCGGACGCGCCGCGCTGGCGCGGGCTGCTCGGCGCGCTGCCCGGATACCGCGTCGCGGACGGGCTGCTCGCCGAGTGGTGCCACCCGGACCTGGACGACCAGCCGGCGCACCGGCACGCCTCACACCTCTGGCCGCTGTGGTACGAACCGGATCCGCTGATCACCGGCGACCCCCGGCTGCGCGCGGCGGCGATGGCGACCGTGCGCAGCCGGCTGGCGTGGTGGCTGGGCGCGGAGGCCGACGAGATGGCGTACGGGCTGGCCCAGCTCGGGCTGGCGGCGGCCGCGCTCGGCATGGCCGAGGAGGCGTACGCGACGGTGGAGCGTATGGCGGGCCGCTACTGGCGCCCGAGCCTGGTGCCGACGCACAACCGCGACGCGATCTTCAACGTGGACATCGCGGGCGGCCTGCCGGCGGTCGTCGCGGCGATGCTGCTGCGCTCGGCGCACGGCCGGCTCGACCTGCTGCCGGCGCTGCCGGCGCGGTGGCCGGCGGGCCGGGTGACGGGGCTGGCCGCCCGCGGCGCGGTGCGGGTCGCCGAGCTGCGCTGGGCGCCGGGCCGGGCGCAGGCGGTGCTGACGGCCCGGCACGACGTGCGGCTGACGGTGGGCGCCCCGCCCGGGATGCTGATCGACGGTGCGCCGTCGTGCCCGGTCGCCCTGACGGCCGGGCGGCCGCACCGCGTGCTGGCGGTCAGCCCTTGACCGCGCCGACGATGACGCCGCGGGTGAAGTGGCGCTGGACGAAGGGGTACACCAGCGCGATCGGCGCCACCGTCACCACCACCACGGCCATCTTGATGGCCAGGGTCGGCGGAAGCGTCGCGGTGACCGCGCCCGATTGCTGCGGCGCCTGCCCCGCCAGGATGTAGCTCTGCAGCACCCGCTGGATCGGGAACTTCTCGTTGTCGTCGATGTAGAGCAGCGCGTTGAACCAGGTGTTCCAGTAGCCGACCGCGTAGAAGAGGCCGACCACCGCGATCACCGCCTTGGACAGCGGCAGCACGATCCGCCACAGGATGCGGAACTCCCCCGCGCCGTCGACCCGGGCGCTGTCCAGCAGTTCGGCCGGGATGTTCTGGAAGAACGCCCGCACCACCACCAGGTTGAAGACGCTCACCGCGGTCGGCAGGATCAGCGCCCAGAGGCTGTCCTTGAGGCCGACCCCGGTGACGACCAGGTAGTGCGGCACCAGCCCGGGATAGATCAGGAACGTCAGCAGGAAGTAGAAGAGCAGGCCCCGGTGCAGCAGCGATCCCGGCCGGGACAGCCCGTACGCGGCCAGCACGGTCACCGCGAGGCTCAGCGTCGTGCCGACCACCGTGACCAGCGTGCTGACCAGCAGCGCCTTGCTGATCTGGCCGCCGGAGAAGACGATCCGGTACGCCGAGAAGTCCAGGTCCCGGGGCACCACGACCAGGCCGCCGGCCGCGTTGATGGCCTCCCGCGACGACACGCTGGTCACCAGCACCACCCAGAGCGGCACGAGCACGGCGAGCACGACCAGGGTGAGCACCGTTCCCCGGGCGGCCTGCGTCGCGGCGCCGGGCTCCTCCTCCCAGGCCGGGCGCGACGGATGACGACGGCGCGTGGTCGTGGTCATGAGCGCGAGTACACCCCCCGCTCGCCCAGGGCATGGGCGAACCTGTTGGCGGCGAGGATCAGCACCAGGCCGACCACCGCCTTGAAGAGCCCGGCGGCCGCGCCGAAGCCGTAATCCCCGGTGGCGATGGCGTGGTGGTAGACGAACGTGTCGATCACCTCGGCGGCCTGCCGGCCGACCGCGTCGCGTTGCAGCAGGAACTGCTCGAAGCCGACCGACAGCGCGTCGCCGAGCCGCAGGATCAGCAGCAGGACGATCACCGGCCGCAGCCCGGGCAGGGTGATGTGCCACAGCCGGCGCCACCGGGAGGCGCCGTCGACGGCCGACGCCTCGTACAGGTTGGTGTCGATCGCGGCCAGCGCGGCGAGGAAGACGATCGTGCCCCAGCCGAGGTCCTTCCAGACCGCCTCCGCGGTGACCAGGACGATGAACGTGTCCGGGTTGGACATGATCTCCGGCGGCGTGATCCCGGCGTCGCGCAGCTCCTGCGCCAGCAGGCCGGCGCCGCCCAGCATCTGCACGAAGAACGTCACCACCAGCACCCAGCTGAAGAAGTGCGGCAGGTAGACGACGGTCTGCACGAAGCCGCGCAGCCGCCCGGACAGGATGCTGTGCAACAGGATGGCCAGCGCGATCGGCAGCGGGAAGAAGAAGACCAGCTGGAACGCCGTGATGGCCAGGGTGTTCCAGAAGGCGTCCCAGAACGCCGGGTCGGCGAAGAGGTCCCGGAAGTTGTCGAGGCCGACGAACGGGCTGGCGGCCAGCGCCTGCAGGGCGCCGTCGCCGAGGTAGGGGTTGTAGTCCTGGAACGCGACAACGTTGCCCAGCGCCGGCAGGTAGTGGAAGACCGCCAGCAGCAGGGCCGCCGGCGCGACCATGACCAGCAGCGGCCAGTCGCGCCGCAGCCGGGCCCGCCACGGCGACCGCCGCCGGGCCGGGGGCGCCGGAGCCGGCGGCGGCAGCGGTGCGACCGCCGGCTCGATACGGCTGGCTTGGTCGTTGCTCATTTACCGTTGGCGGCCAGCGCCGAACCCATCAGTTCCCGAGCCTCGTCACCGCCCGCCGCGCGCCACTCCTTGACCACGACGTCGATGTCGGAGATCGGGCGCCGGCCCCGGACGATGTCGGTCATCTTGTCCTCGGTCGGCTGCATGCCGGCCTTGTACTTGGCCGGCATCTCGAACTTCAGGCCAAGCCACGGGTCCTTCTCCAGGTTCTTCACGGTCTCGTTCGAGTACGCCAGCAGCTGCGACACGTACTGCGGCGTCTGCGGGTACGGCTGCACGACCGGGCTGCGCCCGCTGATGAAGAAGTACTGGTTCTGGATCTCCTTGAAGCCCAGTTCGGTCTTCACCGGGCCGTCGGCGCCGCGGGTCTGGTGCTTGCCCTCGACGCCGTACTCGCGCAGGTCGAACTCGGTGGTGCCGAACGGCGCGGAGCACCAGTTGATCACACGCAGGATCTCCTCGACCCGCGCCTTGCCGAGCCCCTTCTTGACGAAGGTGTAGGAGATCGGGTCGTCGTCGCCCCAGGCGAGCGGGCTGCCGCCGGTGGCGGAGAAGAGCGGGACCGGCTGCACCTCGAAGCCGGGCGTGATCTTCTGCTGCTCGGCCTGCATCGCCTGCCACATGCCGATGCCGTCCTGATGAAACATGATCTTGCCGCTCTTCAGGAGCTGCTGAGCGTCGGCGCCCTTGCTGGCCACGATGTCCGGGTGGACCATCTTGGCCTGGTAGAGCCGGCTCATGAACTCGGCGGCGGCCTTGAACTCCGCCGTCTCGTACTTGAACTCGGGCGTGCCGTCGGGCCGCAGGCGCCAGCCGTCCTTGCTGCCCGGCACCTTGTGGAACATCTGCACCATCGCGAAGATGTCGGAGAAGGCCCAGACGCCCTTGTCCGCGTCGGTCGCCTGCTTGCCGACGTTGTACAACTCTTCGATGTTCGTCGGCGCGGCCACCCCGGCCTTGGTGGCCAGGTCCTTGCGATAGAAGAGCGCCCACGGGAACGGGCCGTCGGTCGGGTTCGGCACCGACATCAGCCGCTCGTTCCAGCAGGCGTTGCGCCACGCCCCGGCGGGGAAGGTGCCCAGCATCGGGTAGGCCGCCACCGCGGCGCCCGCCAGGTACGGCGTGAGGTCCTCGAAGTTCGCGCTCACCGCGTCGCCGAAGCGTGCCAGCTTGGACACCTCCCAGTGCGGCACGCAGAGCAGGTCCGGCACGTCGCGGGCGGCCAGGATCGCGCCGAGCTTCTCGGCGTAGGTGATGCCGTCCTGGACGCTGAAGTCGACCGGGGTGCCCAGCTCGGCGTTGATCGCGGTCAGGTAGGCGTTGCTGGCGCCGGCGGGTGGCGCGGGTCCCCAGACCGGGGTCATCGCCCGGATTGGCGCGCCGCCGGCGCCCGGCTTCTCGGCGATGGCGTCGACAAGCTGGGCCGGGAACCTGGTGTAGCCGTCCGCGACCGGCCGGGTGCCGATGATGTCCGGCTTGGGCACGGCGACGGTGAGCGCCCGCTGCTCGGGCAGCACCCCGGCGAGCTTGTCCAGCTCCTGCGTCGTGCCGCCCCGGGTGGCCTTGTCGCCGCAGCCGGCGAGCGAGCCCCCGGCGGCAACGGCCGCGGCACTCAGGCCGACCAGGCTCAGAAAGGTCCGGCGATCGGTCACGGCGTGCTCCTCATAAACGGTCGACGGGACCGACAGCTTCCCGCTAGAGTTTGTTTGGCTTGTAGCCAAACAAACTAGCCGACGGTGGTGGGCCCCACAAGAGATGACCGTGCCCGCGGGACGGGGTACGGCATGATGGGACGGGCCAGCCCGGGGACGCCGGCGGCGGGAGGCAGGACTGACGTGATCGGTACGCACGGCATGACGCAGCCGGCGGACTTGTCCGACGTGAGAATGACGAATCTGGCGGTGGTACTCAGGTACGTACGCACCAACGCGCCCTGTTCGCGGGCGGACATCGCCGCCTCGACGGGGCTCAACAAGGCCACCGTCTCCAGCCTGGTCGCCGACCTGCTGGAGCGGCAGCTGCTGCGCGACACCGGGCTCGCGGAGAACCGGATCGGCCGCCCCGCGGCGATGCTGACCCTGCAGAGCCGCCCGTACGCGGCGATCGGCCTCGAGGTCGCCGCCGACCATCTCGCCGCGGTGGCGATCGACCTGACCGGGGAGCGGCTGCTGACGTGGCGGCGGGCGTACCCGGGGCTGGACGGCGCGCCCGGCAGGGCCGAGGCCGCGATCGCGGCGCTGGCCGGCCGGGTGGTCGCGAAGATGACCGGCCAGCAGCGCCGGGTCCTCGGGCTGACCGTCGCCGTGCCGGGCCAGGTCGGCGCCGACGGCGGCGTCCGTTTCCCCGCCCATCTCGGCCGGCCGGATCTCGACCTGGGCGCCGCCCTCGACCGCGGCCTGCGCCGCCCGGACTACGAAGTGGTCGTCGACAACGCCGCCAACCTGGCCGCCCTGGCGGAGTACCGCACCGGCGCCGAGGCCGACACGCCCGACCTGATCACCCTCGTCGGCGGCGCGGGGGTGGACGCCGGGATCATCGCCGACGGGCGGCTGCTGCGCGGCGGGCGCGGCTTCGCCGGCCAGGTGGGTCACCTTCGGGTCGACTGCGACGGCCCGGTGTGCCGGTGCGGCCGGCGCGGCTGCCTGGAGGCGGTCGCGGGGCTGCCCGCCCTGGTGCGCCGGGCCCTGCCGGACACCGAGGCGGACGGCCCGGTCACCGACTACGCGCCCGAGCTGGAGCGGATCACCGCGCTGGCCCGCTCGGGCGATGCCCGGGTCACCGAGGTCCTCGCCGAGACCGGCCGGCTGCTGGGCCGCGGCGTCGCCACGCTCGCCGAGCTGCTGGACCCCTCCGCCGTCGTGCTCGGCGGCACGTTCGCGACGCTGGGGCCCTGGCTGCAGCCCGCGGTGGAGGCGGAGGTGAAGTCCCGGACGGCCGCACCGGGCGACCTCGGCTTCCGGGTCACGGTGTCCACCCTGCACGCGGACGCGGCGGCCACGGGCGGCGCGATGCTCGCCCTGGACCGCCTGGAGGCCGGGAACCTGCCCTCGCCGCCCGGGTGAGGCATCGAGGAATCTAACTGTTTCTCTTGACCGGCGTCGATGCCGGGTGTCAACCTCGAAGGGCTCCGCCGTAACACGTGTGTAATCGCACGTCGGCGGAGCCTTTTCGACATCTTCATCGAAGCGCTTCGACAGCCTCCTCGGGAGAGCACCCGCCATGGACGAGACCGCCCGCCGCACCTTCGAGGACCCCGGCGCGCCGCTGTCGGTCCGGGTGGCAGACCTGCTCACCCGGCTCACCCTCGCCGAGAAGGTCGACCTGTTGCACCAGCACCAGGCCGCGGTACCCCGCCTCGGCGTCGGGCCGTTCCGCACCGGCACCGAGGCGCTGCACGGCGTCGCCTGGCTCGGCGAGGCCACCGTCTTCCCGCAGTCCGTCGGCCTCGGCAGCACCTGGGACCCCGACCTGGTGCGCCGGGTCGGCGCCGCGGTCGGCGACGAGGTGCGCGGGCTGCACCACAAGGACCCCGTCCGCACCGGGCTCAACGTCTGGGCGCCGGTGGTCAACCCGCTTCGCGACCCGCGCTGGGGACGCAACGAGGAGGGCTACGCCGAGGACCCGTGGCTGACCGGGGTGCTCGGCACCGCGTACGCGGCGGGCCTGCGCGGCGACGATCCCCGCTACCTGCGCACCGCGCCGACGCTCAAGCACTTCCTCGGCTACAACAACGAGACCGACCGGCACCTCACCTCCAGCGACCTGCCGCCGCGGGTACTGCACGAGTACGAGCTGCCCGCGTTCCGCGCGCCGATCGCCGCCGGCGCCGCCGTCGCGGTCATGGCGTCCTACAACCTGGTCAACGGCCGCCCCGCGCACCTGAGCCCGCTGCTCGACGCCGAGCTGCGCACCTGGACCGACGACGACGTGCTGGTGGTCGGCGACGCGGGCGCCTGCACCAACCTTGCCGGCGAACAGCGCTACCTGCCCGATCACGCCTCCGGCTTCGCCGCCGCGCTGCGCGCCGGGGTGGACTGCTTCACCGAGGATCCGCAGACCACCACCGCCCTGCTGCACGAGGCGCTCGGCCGCGGGCTGCTCACCGAGTCCGACGTGGACACCGCGGTCCGGCACATCCTGGCGATCCGCCTGCGGCTCGGCGAGTTCGACCCGGCGGAGCTCAATCCGTACGCGGCGACGACCGCCGACGTCGTCAACTGCCCCGAGCACCAGCGGCTCGCCCGGGAGGCGGCGCGGGCCGCGATCGTGCTGCTGAAGAACGGCGACGGCCTGCTGCCGCTGTGCGCGCCGCGGACGGTCGCCGTGATCGGGCCGCTCGGCGACGCCCTCGCGGCGGACTGGTACAGCGGCAGCCTGCCGTACGCGGTCACGGTGCGCGCCGGGCTCGCCGGGCGGCTCGGCGAGCAGGCCGTGCGCGGCATCGAGGGCGCCGACCGCATCCGGCTGCGCACGGCGCGGGGCGTGGTGGTCGCCGGCTCCGGCCCCGACGGCGCCGCGCTGCGGATCGCCGGCGCCGGTGACGACCTGTTCGACGTGCTCGACTGGGGCGGCGGCACCGTGACGCTGCGCGCCGCCGTCAACCGGCGGTACGTCCGCGCGGGCGAGGACGGCGTCCTGGTCAACGACCGGGCCGAGCCCGGCGAGTGGGTGGTGCGGGAGACCTTCGAGGCGGCCCGGCGCGGCGGCCGGATCGTGCTGCGGCACGTGGCGAGCGACGCCTACGTCGCGGCCGGCGCGGACGGCGTCCTGCGCGCCTCGGCGGCCGCCGAGGCGGCGACCGAGTTCGAGGTCGAGCTCGTCGAGGACGGGCTCGAGGCGGCCGCGGCGCTGGCCCGCGACGCCGACGTGGCGGTGGTCGTGCTCGGCAACCACCCGATGGTGGCGGGGCGCGAGACGCAGGACCGCGACGACCTGGCCCTGCCGCCGGGTCAGGACGCGCTGCTGCGCGCGGTCCGGGCGGCCAACCCGAGCACCGTGCTGATCCTGACGAGCAGCTACCCGTACGCGATCGGGTGGGCGCAGGAGCACCTGCCGGCGGTGCTGTGGTCGGCGCACGGCGGGCAGGAGTACGGCGCCGCCGTCGCGGACGTCCTGCTCGGCAAGGACGAGGACGGCGGCCCGGTCGAGCCGACCGGGCGCCTGCCGCAGACCTGGTACCGCGGCGCCGACGAGCTGCCGGACCTGCTCGACTACGACATCATCGGCAGCGACGCGACCTACCTCTACTTCCGCGGCAGCCCGCTGTACCCGTTCGGGCACGGCCTCGGCTACACCCGCTTCGAGCACCGCAACCTGCGGCTGGACGCCGTCTCCGTGCGGGCCGGCGACCGGGTGGAGATCAGCGTGGACGTCGTCAACGTCGGCGACCGGCCGGGCACCGAGGTGGTGCAGTTCTACACCCGCCAGCGCCGGTCGCGGGTCAAGCAGCCGCTGCGCCGGTTGCGCGGCTTCCGGCGGGTCCGGCTCGCACCCGGCGCGCAGGCGACCGTCACGCTGACCCTGGACACCGCCGACCTGGCGTTCTTCGACGTGGTGCAGGACCGGCCGCTCGTCGAGTCCGCCCGGCACACCGTCATGGTGGGCCGCTCCTGCACCGACATCACCGCGACCGGGACCCTGACCGTACGGGGCGAGACGGTCCCGGACCGCCCGGCGGACCACCTTCGGGCCGCCAGCCGCGACGCCGAGTACGGCACGGCCCTGACCGACGAGGGCCCCGAGCACGGCGACGCGGTGGTGGCCGTCCGCGACGGCGCCTGGCTCGCCCTCGACGGCGTCGACCTTCCCGCGGGCGCTGCCCGGATCACCGCCTCAGCCGCGGCCCCCGCCGAAGGCGCCCGGATCGAGGTACGGCTCGACGAGCCGCTCTCCGGCCCGGTCGCCGCGGTGCTGGAGGTGCCCGTGGTCCCCGGCCGCCACGACTGGGCCGAGGCGACCGCGCCGCTGACCGGCGCCACGGGCCGCCACGACCTCTACCTGGTCTTCGACACCGCCGGCACCCGCGTGAGCGTCGTCGGGTTCGGCGCCTGAACGGCCCTCGCACCCCTTCGAGAGAGGCAACCGAACCATGCGACAGACACGTTTGTGGCTTCCGCCGGCGGCGCTCGTCCTCGTCGCCGCGGCCACCCAGGTCGGCCTGACCGCGTCCCCGGCCCAGGCGGCTCCGGCCGCCGGGGTCGTCTATCAGCTGAAGGTGACCAAGTCGGGGATGTGCCTGGACGTGCCGAGCGCGTCCACCGGCAACGGCGCCTTGTTGCAGCAGTGGGGCTGCACGGCGAACTCGGCATGGCAGCAGTTCACGCTTGTCGCGAACGGCGCGAACTACCTGCTGCGCAACGTCAACAGCGGCAAGTGCGTGGACGTGCCCGGCTGGTCGACCGCCTCCGGCGTGCAACTACAGCAGTACACCTGCGTCGGAAGTCAGGCGAACCAGCAGTGGTCACTGGTGGCGAGCGGGTCGGGCACATATCAGATCGTCAACGTCAACAGCGGGCTGTGCATCTCGGACAAGGACGCGTCGACCACCTCCGGCAACGCGATCATTCAGGAGACGTGCACCGCGAACACCAACAAGCAGTGGGCGTTCGTCGGCGCGGCGGCGGCCGCCACCGTGGCGGCCGACGGCAGCGGCCAGTACACGACCGTGCAGGCCGCGATCGACGCGGTCCCGGCGAACAACACCACCCGGCGGGTCATCACCATCAAGGCCGGCACCTACCGGGAGATCGTCACGGTCCCGTCCAACAAGCCGTACGTCACGTTGCAGGGCCTCGGCTCCGCGGCGAGCCAGACGGTGATCGTCAACAACCACAGCTCCGCCGGCGGGTACGGCACCTCCGGCAGCGCCACCTTCTTCGTCAACGGCGCGGACTTCGCCGCGTCCAACCTGACCATCTCGAACGACTACGGCGAGGGCAGCCAGGCGGTCGCCGCCAACCTCAACGGCGACCGGTCGGTATTCGACAACGTCCGGTTCCTCGGCGCCCAGGACACGCTGCTGGTCAACAACTATCGCGCGTACGTCAGGAACTCCTACGTCGAGGGCACTGTCGACTTCATCTTCGGCGGCGGCACCGCGGTCTTCAACGCCACCTCGATCTACGAGAAGCGCAGCACCGGCGGGCCGATCACGGCCGCGAGGACCGACACCGCGAACGCGTACGGCTTCCTCTTCTACAGGTGCACCATCACCGGCGCGACCGGCAACACCACCCAGCTCGGGCGGCCGTGGGGCCCGGCGGCCCAGGTGCTGTACCGGGAGTCGAGCCTGAGCGCCACCATCGCCACCGCACAGCCGTGGACCGACATGTCGTCGAACTCGTGGCGGAACGCCCGCTTCTTCGAGTACCGGAACACCGGCGCGGGCGCGACGACAAACAGCAACCGGCCGCAGATGAGCGACGCGACGGCCGTCAACTACACCCCGCAGAAGTATCTGGCCGGAACCGACGGCTGGAATCCGGTCGGCTGAGAGGACGGTACGAACATGCGAAGGTCACTTTCGGTCGCGGCGCTGCTGATCGTCGCGGCAACGGTGCTGGCCGGTCACCCCGCCCAGGCGGCTCCGGCCGCCGGGGTCGTCTATCAGCTGAAGGTGACCAAGTCGGGGATGTGCCTGGACGTGCCGAGCGCGTCCACCGGCAACGGCGCCTTGTTGCAGCAGTGGGGCTGCACGGCGAACTCGGCATGGCAGCAGTTCACACTTGTCGCGAACGGCGCGAACTACCTGCTGCGCAACGTCAACAGCGGCAAGTGCGTGGACGTGCCCGGCTGGTCGACCGCCTCCGGCGTGCAACTACAGCAGTACACATGCGTCGGAAGTCAGGCCAACCAGCAGTGGTCACTGGTGGCGAGCGGGTCGGGCACATATCAGATCGTCAACGTCAACAGCGGGCTGTGCATCTCGGACAAGGACGCGTCGACCACCTCCGGCAACGCGATCATTCAGGAGACGTGCACCGCGAACACCAACAAGCAGTGGGCGTTCGTCGCGGCCGGGCGGTCCTGGCCGTCGACGCCGGACGGTTTCGCCGCCACCGGCGGCGGTACCACCGGCGGGTCGGGCGGCACCACGGTCACGGTCAACACCCAGGCCGACCTGGCACGGTACGCGGCCACGTCCGGCTCCTACGTCATCCGGGTCGCGTCGGCGATCAGCATCTCGCCGAAGGGCACCGAGATACCGGTGACCTCGAACAAGACGATCGTCGGTGTCGGCACCTCCGGCCAGATCGTCGGCGGCGGGTTCTTCCTCGGCGCCGGCGTCACCAACGTGATCATCCGGAACCTGACCATCCGCGACACCCGGATGGCCGACGACGACCCCGACGACAAGGTCTACGACTACGACGGCATCCAGATGGACACCGCCGACCACGTGTGGATCGACCACAACACCATCGAGCGGATGAACGACGGGCTGATCGACAGCCGCAAGGACACCACGTACCTCACCGTGTCGTGGAACGTGCTCGCCGAGAACAACAAGTCCTTCGGCATCGGCTGGACCGACAACGTGACCGCCCGGATGACGATCCACCACAACTGGATCCGGGACACCAACCAGCGCAACCCGAGCACCGACAACGTCGCGTACGCGCACCTCTACAACAACTACCTGCAGAACGTCGCGTCGTACGGCAACTACGCACGCGGCTACACCAAGATGGCGCTGGAGAACAGCTACTTCGAGAACGTGAAGGACCCGTACTACCCGGACTCCACGGCGCAGCTCAGGCAGTCCGGCAGCATCCTGGTCAATTGCACCGGCAACCAGACGACCCTCGGTTCCGCGTTCACGCCGGGCAGCTTCTACTCGTACACCCTCGACCCGGCGGCGGACGTACCCGCGCTGCTCCGCACGAACGCCGGCCCGCAGGCCGGCATCGGCCTCTGACGGCTGATCGGTTTACACGCCTGACCACCGTGTGGTTCCATGCCGCGGTTGATCTTGGAGACGCGGCACGGGGAGACGATCATGGCGGGAGGCTACAGCCTCGGGATATTGGCCATCGACGAGTGGACCGACGTGGCCGAAGTCGCGGCGATGGTCGATCGTTGTGCTGGTACCCGGCATGTCGACGGAGAGCTCGACGAGCGGATCGTCGGGTTCTACGAGCGGTTACGGTCGCGGTTCCCGGACCAGCCGCCCCTCATTGATCCGGACGAGGACCCGTGGATGGACCTCCCGCTGGATACCGGCATCGACCATGTGTTCGTGGTGCTCTGCTCGGAGAGGCGCAGCGACCCGGCCCTGGCGCTGATTCAGGAGCTGGCGGCCGAGTACGGGCTGACCATCTGGGATCCGCAGGACGGATCGGCCTACCGACCGGTGATACCGCCCGCCCGCGAAGAGGTCGAGGCGTGGTGGCGTGACCTGCTCGACGACCGGTGCGGCCGGGAGGGCACCCACGAACGGGTCCGGCCGTGGGTCGAGGAGACGTCCGAGGCCATCGACGATCCGATCACCACGATGGGTGTTCAGCAGCTGTACAGCCTCACCATGAGCGACGGCACCGGGGCGGGCGAGCTGTTCGAGCGGTGGCTCGAACACGGTGAGCGGTTCGACGCCGACCCCGAGGGCTGGGAGCGGGACCGCACGATTCAGGCCGTGCTGGCGATCCGGCGGGACCAGGGCCCCGACCGTGCGCGAGCGCTCGCGATCCAGCTCGCGGCCCGCGGATCGCTGACCGACGAGGACGTCGCCGGCATCATCGGCCCGGCCTGAGCGTCACAGGACTCGCCCTGAGCGCCTGGGCATCATTCGTCGTCGATGAACTCCGCCCACTCGGCGCTGGTGAAGACGAGGGTTCCCGAGGCTCGATTCCCGCCTGAACACCGCCACCCCCGGCCCTTACGCGAAGCAGCCGCGGCCGACGAGAAAATCTAGGTCCGAATCACTAGACATTCCCGCCGAGCCTGCTAACATTTCTTCCGTTGACAGCAGAGATCAGCCAAGACGCAGACGAAGCAGACCGAGCGTTACGCAGGGCCCGGACCCCGATCCGTGGCTCGCTCGGCACAGCGGTGGGGAGTAAGCACCACCGCACGCTGCAAGGCAAGGCACACGGAAGTGGAACGTAAGACCCTGACGTAATTCCAGGTCAGGGCAGGGCGGGCCGATGCTGGTTCGGGGCTCGCCTGGCAGGACAGTCCGTCGCACGTGCACGGGGCCATGAAGTCGCGTGGGGCTTCGACACCGGCGGACGGCACGACAAGCAGCACAGCAATCGGAAGCAGAGGAAAGGGAGGGCTCGAACACCGTTGGATCGCCCGTCTCCAGGACGCAGTTCAACTTCTGGAGCGGACACCGCAGTTTCCATCGAACGAGAGGTGGTCTCCGGTCACGCTTATGCGGTCCTCGCACCCCATCCCGCTGATGGCGGCAGGTGCGGATACGACAACCCGACGAACCTGTCGGTAGATGGTGTTTCAACCCGTAACCCTGGGCCCCGGCGCTTTCTGCGCCGGGGCCCTCGACCATGGAGAGGTACCTGTATGGCCCAACCCGACGACATGTTCGGCGACGACGACTACCCCGCCTACACGATGGGCCGCGCCGCGGAGATCACCGGCGCCTCGCAGGACTTCCTGCGCCGCCTCGACGAGGCGAAACTGATCACCCCGACCCGGTCAGCCGGCGGGCACCGCCGCTACTCCCGCTACCAGCTGCGCCTCGCCGCCCGGGCCCGAGAGATGGTCGAGCAAGGCACCGCCCTGGAAGCCGCCTGCCGGATCATCATCCTCGAAGACCAGCTCGAAGAAGCCCTCCAGCACAATCAGGACCTCCAGCGCCGACGGCCGGCGGACTCCGCCTGATTCACCGCCCGTACACGGTCCTCCTCTGCCACGAGGGGGACCGTTGACGTCGGCTCGTCAGTCGGGCGTTCGGCGCTGATGTTCGCGCCCACGCTGGGTGACGCGGCGGACCTGGTCGGCGTCGTCGGTGACACTGGTGACCCGTTCGGCGAGCGGGGCGTGCCGGCCTTGCAGGTATGCGTGGGTATCGCTGAGCAGCGGGAGCAGGGTGGCGGGGTCGCTGCCACCGAGGGCGTGGTGCAGCCGGTCGAGGCTCGCCTGAGCGTCTGGGCCGAGGTCGGTCAAGGCGGTGATCTGACCGGCGAGTTGCCGTAGGTCGGCGCCGTTGGCGCGGGCCCAGCCGGTGACCGCTCGAGCGCCGGCGCGGCGGTCGCGTTCGGCGGTCACACGCTGGTCGGCGGTGGTGGTGGCGTCGTCCTGTTCACTGCGGCGGATCCGCAGGTAGCGGCGTTCCGCGGCCTGGCGGCTGGTGACCCCCATCGCGGGGGCGAGCTCGGCCCAGCTGGCCCCGGCGGCCCGCGCGGCGGCGATCAGCTGCGGCTCACAGACGTCGAGGCGGTCACGCAGGTGGCGCAAGGCGATAAGTGCGGTCAGTGCCACCTGGCGGGACGTGGCGGCGGGCTCGGGACGGGTAGGTGCGGTCGGCCTGCCGCTGGTCGCGGCCAGGATCAGCGTGAGCGCGGCCTGCGCCTCGCCATGCTCAGGAATACCCATGCCTGCTCCGGTCGTCCTTGGGGTGACGTTCTACTTGTCGTCTTTCTGATGACATGCTACAACGGTGGGTAAGCGCATTGGCACCCAGTTGTTGAACAGATTTCGGAGGTGGAACCGATGTTGGTGCGCACAGACCCGTTCCAGGAGCTCGACCGTCTCACCCGGCAGATGTTCGGTGACCCTCAGCCCGGCACCTGGTCTCGGCCGGTCGCGATGCCGTTGGACGCATACCGCACCGGTGACGAGTTCATCGTGGCGTTCGACCTGCCCGGCGTGACACCGGACAGCATCGATGTCGACATCGAGCGCAACGTGCTGACGGTCAAGGCCGAGCGGCGGCCGCTTGATCTCGGTGACGACGCGCAGCTGCACACGTCGGAACGGCCGCTGGGTGTGTTCTCCCGACAGCTGATCCTGTCCGATGTGCTCGACAGCGAGCGCATCCAGGCCGGTTACGACAACGGTGTACTCGTCCTGCGTATCCCGGTGCTGGAGAAGGCCAAGCCCCGCAAGGTCAACGTCGCGGTCAGCACCGGCGGACCGACCGCGATCGACGTCTGACCCCGATCCGTCCACCTCGCCAGGCCCTCCTCCGCCGGCACCGCCACGGCGTCCCCCGCCCGGGTCGGCCCGCCCAGCCACACCCACCATCCATATCGGACGGCCATACGCGGGCGGAACACCCACACGGCGCCAGGACCGGCGGCAACGCGCCCCGCCATGGCCATCAGGGACAACAGTGAAGGGACGGTGACCACACGAGGACGAAACGACCGAACGAACCATGACGCGAGGACCCCGACGATTCGTCGGGGTCCTCGCACGTGACCGATCTGGACTACCGTGGCCCCGTACGGTCAGCAGTGCGGGGACCAGCCGTCGGTGCCGGCCAGGTACGCCGCCGGCCGGTAGTCCTCGGACTGTTCGTCGGTCAGTTGGGGGCGGTCCGGCGTCACCAGGGCGCCGGGGCCGCGGTTGTGGTACTCCGCGAAGCGGGCGTCGCGCCAGGGCCAGGTGCCGAAGTCGGTCCAGGGCGCCGGGCCGATGTGTGCGCCGAGCACCGAGTCGCGGATCACCGTCTGGCCGATGGCGTTCGGGTCCTGGCTGGGGTGCCAGGGCCGGCCGAGATACACGCTGGCGGGCGGGGCGTCGGAGGTGAACGCGCAGCCCGCGAAGAGCAGGCCGTACGGGTTGGTCACGCTCGTGCTCGGCGCGGTGACGTAGCCGTTGTTCGTCGTCGAGCCGCGGGTGAGCGAGTGGATCCGGCAGCGGTCGAAGACGGCCGTGCCGCGGCCGAAGACGAAGTCGACGTCGCCCTCGACGTAGCAGCGGTGCAGGTAGATCCGGGACGGTACGGCCGCGGCGGGGCTGTTGAGGTAGAGGGTGTCCTGGTTGCCGAGGAACCGGACGTTGTCGAAGACGAGCCGGTCGGCGCGGCTGAGCAGCGCCACGGCCTGCCTCGCGGTGATCTCCGGATGCGCGGCCTCGTCGAACGAGTTGGCGAACGTCAGGTTGGTGGCGGTGAAGTCCGCGGCGTCGACGGTGACCGAGGCGCTGCCGGAGGTGCCCCAGGTGCCGCCGTCCGGGCGGGGTGTGCCGCTGGCGCGGTCGTCGGTGATGACGACCCGCCCCGGGTCGGCGCCGCGGCCGCGTAGCAGGATGTTCGGCTTGTCCGCCGGGACGATGACCTGCCCGGCGTAGACGCCCGGCCTGATGTCGATGGTGAAGCGCGTCCCGGTGCCGGGCGGCACGGCGTCCACCGCCGCCTGGACGGTCGTGACGTCGCCGCTGCCGTCGGCGGCGACGACCAGCCTCGTCCGCTCGCGCGCCCGGGCCGCGCCCCCAGTGGCGAGGCTCGCGGCGAGCGCGGTGCCGGAGGTCGCGGCGAGCCGGATGAGGGTGCGGCGTTGCATGGAACCTCCCGAGGTAAGCGCTTACCTCGGACCATAGGCCTGCCAGTGATGTTCGTCAATGGATTGGCCGAGCCCCCGCATGTGGGGACTCGGCCATGTCGCCGTCAGGCGCCGTGCGTGGTCACCAGAGGACGCCCGGCTGCGGGATCTCCGCGCCGACGGCGAAGAAGTCGTGCCACTTCCAGCCCGTACCGGCGAAGCCCGAGCCGGTGGAGCGGGCCACGTAGACGTCGGCGGCAGCGCCCCGGGTGAACGTCACGATGTCGTCGCGCCCGTCGCCGGTGAAGTCGCCGGTGCCCGGGATCTCGGAGCCGACGGCGAAGAAGTCGTGCCACTTCCAGCCCGTGCCGACGAAGCCGGAACCGGTCGACCGCGCGACGTAGACGTCCGCGGCCGCGCCCCGGGTGAAGGTCACGATGTCGTCCCGGCCGTCATGGTTGAAGTCGCCGACGGACGGCAGTTCCGAGCCGACCGCGAAGAAGTCGTGCCACTTCCAGCCCGTACCGACGAAGCCCGAGCCGGTGGAGCGGGCCACGTAGACGTCGGCGGCAGCGCCCCGGGTGAACGTCACGATGTCGTCCTTGCCGTCGCCGGTGAAGTCGCCCACCGCCGGGATCTCCGCGCCGACGGCGAAGAAGTCGTGCCACTTCCAGCCCGTACCGACGAAGCGGGTGCCGGTGGACAGCGCCACGTAGACGTCCGCGGCCGCGCCGCGGGTGAACGTCACGATGTCGTCTTTTCCGTCGCCGTTGAAGTCGCCGACGGCCGGCGTCTCCGAGCCGACCGCGAAGAAGTCATGCCACTTCACGCCGGTGCCCCGGAAGGACGAGCCTGTCGACAATGCGACATAGACGTCGGCCGCCGCGCCCCGGGTGAACGTCGCGATGTCGTCCTTTCCGTCGCCGTTGAAATCTCCGACCAATGGCGTTTCGGTGCCGGCGGCGAAATAGTCGTGCCATTTCACGCCGGTGCCGCGGAAGGACGAACCGTTCGACAACGCGACGTACACGTCGGCGGACGCACCGCGGGTGAAGGTGACTATGTCGTCGCGGCCGTCACCGTTGAAATCCCCCGCCACGCCGCTGAATCCGCCGCCGGGCGGCGGCGCGGCGGCCGCCGGCAGGCTCTGTAGCTGAGCCGCGACGGTTACGGCCGCGATTGCCGATAGCGCCAGGAGGCGCCGGTTCCCGAGCATCTTTCTCCCCGTTCTCGTGATGGACGTTTCCGAGTGGAAGACGCCCATAAACTAGCTCCGAGCGGGGCCGATAACACTATTCAGTCTGCTAGCCGTCTATACCAGGGAAAATCCGCATAACGCAGGCGCCGGCGGTAGGCTCGCCCGCGCGGAAATGGGCGGAGGATTCCTCCGCCCATTCACCGGGTCCCGCTACGGCCGGTTGCCGCCCTCCGCCTGCCCGTGCCAGCGCCGCGAGGGGACGTCGGCGCAGGTGCCCTGCACCACGGCGCCGGCACCGGCGGCCGTCACGCAGCGGCCGCTGACGACGCTGCGCATGAGGAACGTGTCCCCGGCGCCGTCGAGCAGGCGCCAGCGGCGCGTCGGCGCGTCGTCGCAGCGGAACTGGACGATCGCCGGGCCGCGGGAGGCGGTGAGGCAGCCGCCGCTGCGCAGATTCTGGATCTGGAAGAGCCCGTCCATGGTGGCGAGCCGCATCCGCCACAGCGCGGACGCGTCCGGCCGGCACGGGCCCTGCACGGCACGGCCGGTGCCGGCGACCACCCGCAGGCAGTTCCGGCTGCCGATGTTGACGAGCAGGAAGCCTTTGACGACGTCGGTCGGGCCCGGCGGCGGTCCGGCCTCGGCGGCGGCGCCCGGCGTCAGCAGGCCGGCGGCGAGCAGAACGGTCACCGCGGTGGACAGGAAACGGCGGCGAACTGACATGACAGTACCTTTCGGACAAGGACTTCGGTCGCATCGCACGTTATCCGCAGAACCCTTTGTATTCGGTGATATCGGGCGAATCGTCATTCGCGTTTCGACGGCCGGGTTTGCTCTAGGCTGATCGGCAGCGGCGACTGTGGAGGGAGAACGGTGTCCGAGACGACTCGTTTCGATCAGCGCATTCCGGGATCGCGGTCCGCCACCGATCCGGACCGTTTGCTGCCCCGGGGCCGCCACGATCTGCCGCGCGAGTTCGTCAGCCGGACCCAGCGCGACCGGCTGATCGACGCGATGGCCCGCACGGTCGCCGAACTCGGATACGCGAATGCCTCGCTGGGCGATGTCTGCGCGGCCGCCGGAGTGTCCACCCGCGCGTTCTACGAGCATTTCGTGGACAAGGAGGCGTGCTTCCTGGCCGCCTTCGACCTGGGGGTCTCGCTGCTGCAACGCGCCGTCGCCGAGGCGTACGCCCGGCCGGCCCGCTGGCCGCAGCGGATGCACCACGGGCTGGACACCCTGGTGCGCATCCTCGCCGCGGAGCCGGCGTTCGCCTCCCTCGCGGTGGTCGAGGTGCTCGCCGCCGGCCCGCGGGCCCGGGCCTGCCGCCGGCGGCTGCTGGACGCCTACAAGGTGTTCTTCACCGAGGCGCCGCACCGGGCCGGAACGCCGCCGGTGCCGCCGGGGGTGACCGACGCCGTCATCGCGGGGGTGTACGGCGTCATCTACGACTTCGTGTCGACGGGCCGGGCGACCGAGCTGCCCGAGCAGCTGCCGGCCCTGACCTATTTGGTCGTCGTCCCGTTCCTGGGCCCGGCGGCCGCCGCCCGGGCGGCCGACGGGCAGTAGGGCCCGCCCCGCCGACCGGCAGGGCGGACCCGCACCGCGAGGTGACGGACTACTCCGTCGGGGTGGGCTCGGCCGTCGGGGTCGGCTCCTCGGTGGGTGTCGGCTCCTCGGTCGGGGTGGGCTCCTCGGTCGGTGTCGGCTCGGCCGTCGGGGACGGCTCCTCGGTCGGGGTCGGCTCGGTGGTCGGTGTCTCGGTCGGCTCGGGAACCACGGCCGCCGACACGGTGATCTGCTGCGTCGGGTCCGTGGTGTCGGTGACCGCGTAGCGGGCGCTGAACGTCGCCGTGGTCGCGCCGGTCGGGCAGGTCAGCCCGCCGGTGACCCGGATCGGCAGCGCGACGCCGGCCGAGAAGTCGAGCACCGGCGAGCCGGTCGCGGTGCCCGGCACCCACGGCCCGCTGATCGACGCCGGCCCGTCCGGCGCCACGGTGACCACGCAGGACGCGAGGCCCGAGATGGTGGTGACCACGCCGGCCTTCGGGATGGTCATGGTGCCGGTGGAGCCCGCCGGGTCGTACTGCAACGCGAAGGTCCAGGCGCCGTTCGTCGAGTTGGAGACCGTGCGGGCGGTGGTGAACAGGACGTTCGTCGGGCAGGCGCCGCCGTTGTTGGCGAAGGTCGGCGGGGTCAGCGGGGAGACGACCGGGCCGTCGGTGCTGGTGTTGGCGGGCTCGGCGGGCACCGCGCCGGTGTTCACCGACTGGTTGCACGTCACGGTGGTGGTGCTCACCTTGAAGACGGCGGTGCTGCCGGCCACCAGCGAGGCGTTGTAGCTGTGCCCGGCCGGGCCGACCGTGGTCGCGGCGGCGGCCTGCGCCGGGCCGGCCTGGAGGGTCGTCAGGCCGGCACCCGCCAGGACGGCGACGGCTACCAGCGCCGACCGGCGCACGGTACGGGAACGGGGAGGGACCATCTCGATCTCCTTGGATCGTGGTGGAGGTACGGGCTCAGAAGCACTCGTCCTTGCCCCAGCGCAGCCGCAGTGACAGGCCGGTGAGGTTGAATTCGCCGGCGGTCGTCGCCCAGGCCACCTGCTTGAGGTCGGTGATGACGACCGTGTCGGCCTGCTGGCTGAAGAAGCCCTGGCGGCGCTGGGCGATCTCGGCCGGGTCGTTGACCGGCCCCTTGTCGAGAGTGGCCGCGTCGCGGCCGATCTCCATGCCGCGGAAGCTGGCGTTGCCGTCGAGGGCCGACATGTCGACCACCATGTTCGTGGCGGTCACCGGGTCCCGCCCGGTGCCGGCCTTGATCTTCAGGGTCACCGAGCCGAAGTCGCCGAGATCGGTGACGACCGACTGGCAGAGGTTTGTCAGCTTCGCGGTCTTCATGGCCGAGACCGCGACCGGCTCCGGCTGCTGCGACGACGGGTCGCCGCCGGGCTCGGTGCGGGCGTCGACCGTGCCGTACTGCACGAAGCCGGTCGCCTCGAGCCGGTCCGCGCTGACCTTGAACTGCTGGCCGGACACGGAGAACGAGGCCGCGAGCGCGCCGTTGGACATCAGGGTCAGCAGGCCCAGCACCGCCGCGGCGCTGAGTCCGAACAGGATCCCGAACCGGCCCCAGCGGGTGCGGCCGACGGTCTCGGTCTGATGGGAAGCAAGCATGGATCTCCCCCAGCGGGTAATCCAGAAAAGATGTTTGTTCTGGATGTCAGGCACGTTAACTCCGGCCACAATGCATCGTCAAGCATTGAAGTCCGCGGATGCCTTCGGATCGGCGGCCGGCGATTCCAGCCAGGTTCGCAGCGCCCACCACAGTCGCAGCAGCTCCGGCACGCTCCGGTGGTCGCCCGGCTCGCCCGCGACGATCGGCACGCCGGTGAGCTCGTGCAGGCGGCGCAGCCGGTATCGGACGGTGTTCGGATGCACGTGCAGGGCGGTGGCGGTGTGATCCAGGCGCTGACCGTGGTCGAGATAGGCCAGCGCGGTCGACGCCAGCTCCCGGTGGAAGTCGTCGGCAGCCCGCAGCTCGCCGAGGAACGCCGCGCTGTTCAGGCCCGCCAGCAGCGGCTGCGCCGTCAGTGCGAGGTCGACGGCGTGGTCCATGAGCAGGTGCGGGCCCCGGCGCGGCGAACGGGCCGCCAGCGGCAGGGCGGCCAGGCAGAGCCCGTACATCGACGGGAGCTCGCTCAGCGGCGCGGCGGGGCCGGCGACGACGAGCAGGTCCGTCTCGCAGCCCGCCGGCAGCCGGTGCGTGAGCGCGGCCAGGCGGCCGCCGACCGTACCGCAGACTCCGCCCGCGGCCGCCAGCCGGCGGCCCGCCGGGCGCAGCCGCGCGGGGTCGCCGACCTCGGCGACCAGGCAGTGGTAGCGGCCGTCCGGGCGCAGGCCCACCCGGGCGAGCTCCGCCGGCGACGGCTCGGGCTCCTCGCCGAGCAGCAGCCCGCGCAGCACCCGGTCGCCGGCGTCCGCCCGGTCGCCGGCGAGGTCCCGCTCCGCCGCGCGATGGCCGGAGATCACGTGGCGCTCGAGCGCGCCCAGGTAGCGGTCCATGTCCAGCAGCACCTCGAGCAGCAGGCCGTCCGGGATGTCCGCGGCCCGGGCCCGTTGCACGGCGATCTCCAGCGCCCGGGTACGCCCCGCCTGCACGGCGCCGAGCAGCCCGCCGATCGAGATGCCCTGCGCGGCCCGGTCGGCGCCGAGGCGGGCGGCCTCGGCGAAATCGCGCTCGCTGGGATCGCCGGACCGCTCGAACGAGGCAAGCCCGGCCGCGAACAGGATCGCTACGTGGCGCCGGGTCTCCGCCGGCGGCAGCCGGGCCACCTCCGGCGCCTGCGCCCGGGCCGCCTCGACCAGCTCGTCGACGATCCGTTCGTCGGCCGCCATGTCCCACAGCACCTTGAGGAACACGTCGCCCCGCGTCGTCAGCGCCATCTTCGCTCCCGGAAGCCGGCCGGTTGTCCGTGCCGCACAACGGCCGGCCCGGATGTTGGCGACCGGCACCTATCGACAGCCGCCGATTCAGTATTACCTATGCGTTACCGCAAAGTAACAACGCCGGCGTTCAGGAGAGTCCCGTGGCACTCAAGTCCTCCGCGCTCGTCGCCCTCGTCGCCGTCCTCACCGCGGCACCGCTGCCGGCCTCCGCCGCGCCGCCGCCGCTGCGGGAGGTGATGTTCGTCGGCAACAACTGGGAAGGCACCGTCGACGTCATCGGATCCAGCGGCGGCTACGGCAAGCTCGGCCGGATCAACGTGATCCCGGACAAGGACGCCCGGCTCTGGGAGATCTACCTGAACCCGATCAGACTCGCGTTCTTCCTCGGCATCCGCTCGGGCCCGGGCGAGGGACACGACCAGCTGGTCGACGACATGTACACCACGCCGGACGGCGGCGCGCTTGTCGCCTCGCGGCCGAGCTTCGCCGACGTGGTCTCCATCGACCTGCGCACCGGGGCGGTCAGGTGGCGCTTCGCGGTCTCCGGCTACCGCGCCGACCACATGGCGGTCAGCCCGGACGGGACCAGGGTCGCGGTGTCGGCGTCCACCTCGAACACCGTGCACGTCCTCGACATCGCCACCGGCCGGCAGCTCGGCTCGTTCGCCACCGGCGACAAGCCGCACGAGAACATCTACTCCGCCGACGGCCGCTACCTCTGGAACATGTCCATCGGCGAGGTGAACACCGACCTCGACGACCCGATCTGGGACTGGACCAAGGGCAACCGGCGGATCACGGTCGCGGACACCACGACCTTCCAGACGGTACGCACGATCGACATGCGCGCCCGGCTCGACGCCTTCGGCCGCAGCGACCTGTCCAACGCGATGCGCCCGACGGTGTTCAGCGCCGACGGCTCGAAGCTGTACTTCCAGGTGTCGTTCTTCAACGGCCTGGTCGAGTACGACATCGCCACCGACCGGATCACCCGGGTGAAGACGCTGCCGAAGAACCCGGCGACCAGCGACGACCGCACCACCTTCGTCAACGACTCCCGGCACCACGGCCTGGCGCTGAGTCCCGACGGCGGCCGGCTCTGCGTGGCCGGGACCATGGACGACTACGCGACGGTGGTCGACCGCGCGACGCTGCAAGAGGGTGAGCTCGTACCGGCGGCCAAGCCGTACTGGGCGACGGTGAGCGGCGACGGCCGCGACTGCGTAATCTCGGAGTCGGGCGCGGACCAGGTCTCCGCGATCAGCTTCGCGACCGGCCGCCGGGTGGCGACCGTTGCGGTCGGCGACCACCCGCAGCGCGTCCGCATCGGACACGTGCCGGACAACTGGGCGCCGCCCGCCGCCCGCTGAGCGCGCCGGCCGCGGCCCCGGTTGACACCTCGGCCCTGCTGGGCGAGTGTTCCGAGATGAACGTTGACTGGCCCTCGGCAGGCACCCTCATGGCCTCCCGCTACCGGCTGGTGTCGCGCCTGGAGACCGGCGGGATGGCGCAGATCTGGCACGCCGACGACGAGTTGCTGGACCGCCCGGTCGCACTGAAACTGCCCGCCGGGCTCGACCCGGCCAGCGCCGACGTCCTGCACCTCGCCTGGAAAGAGGCGCGGATGGCGGCCCGGCTGTCGCACCCCAACATCGCCGCCGTGCACGACTACAACGCCGCGATGCGGCCCGAGGGCTACATGGCCCCGTTCGTCGTGATGGAGCTGCTGGCCGGCGAGTCACTCGCGGCCCGGCTGGCCCGCTCCCCGCTGGGCTGGCGTGAGTCGGCCAGCATCGGCGCGGCGGTGGCCGACGCGCTGAACGCGGCGCACGCCAACGGCGTGGTGCACCGCGACATCAAGCCGGGCAACGTCATGCTGACGCCGACCGGCGTCAAGATCCTCGACTTCGGGATCAGCGCGACGACCGGCGAGCCCGACGACGACGAGACAGGTGCGACGTTCGGCACCCCCGCGTACGTGGCGCCGGAGCGGCTCGACGGCAAGCCCGCTGAGCCGGCCACCGACGTGTACGGCCTGGGCGTGCTGCTCTACGAGATGGTCACGGGCGAGCCGCCGTACCCGGTGGACACCTGGGAGGAGCTCGACGCGGCCCGCACGGCCCCGCCGCGCGCGCTGCCGCCCGGCCTGCCCGTCGCGTTCCGGGACCTGGTCGAGTCGTGCCTGCGGGAGGAGCCGGACCTGCGGCCGACCGCCGCGCACGTCGGTCACGGGCTGGCCACCCTCACGCCCCCGCCGCCCGCCACCCGGCGCCGCCCGGCCCGCCGGCGCCTGGCCCTGTTCTCCGGGCTGACCGCGCTCGTCGTCTCGGTCATCGCCCTCTTCGCGGCGCTGGGCTCGTCGCGCCAGACCCTCGACGCCACCGGCGAGCCCTCGGCGACCGCCGCGCCGACCGCCGCACCGCCGAGCCCGGCACCCACGACGCCCGGCACCCTCTCGGCGCCGCGGCGCACGGCCGCCACCACCGCCGCGCCGCTGCGCGTCGACGACGCGATCGACCGGGTCCGGTCGGCCGTCGTGGCCGGCCGGGAGCTGGGCGAGATCCGCCCCGACGTCGCGCAGGACCTGATCAATCTGCTCGGGCCGCTGGGCCGGGCCAAGGCCGCTGACGTGCTCCAGCACGCGAAGGAGTTGCAGCGCAAGGTGCTCGAACGCGTCGAGGAGGGCAGCGTCGACGGTGACCGGGCCGACCTGTTGCGATCGCGGCTGGCCGACCTCGAACGGGCGGCCGAGCGCGGCTCAGGCTGAGCCGCGCAGCACCAGGCGGGTGCTCAGCACCAGCCCGCCCTCCTCGGCCTCCTCGCCGTCGATCTTGGCGAGCAGCAGCCGGACCATCTCCTGGCCCATCTCCTCGATGGGCTGGTGGACGCTGCTCAGCGGCGGGTCGGTGTGCCGGGCGATGACCGAGTCGTCGAAGCCGATGACCGCGATGTCGCGCGGCGCGACAAGACCGCGCTCCCGCATGACCCGCAGGGCGCCGGCGGCCATCATGTCGGCGGCGGCGAAGACGGCGTCGACATCGGGGTGCCGGTCGAGCAGCCGGCGCATGGCCTCGGCGCCGCTCTCCTCGCTGAAGTCGCCGTTCACGACGATGCCCTCGCCCACCACGTCGCGGTAGCCGTCGAGGCGCGCGATGCCGGCCGCCATGTCCAGCGGGCCGGTGATTGTCGCGATGCGCCGGCGTCCGAGCCGGGCCAGGTACTGGACCGCCTCCCGCGCGCCGCCGCGGTTGTCGGCGTCCACGAAGCAGCCGGGCTCGGCCTGGGTCGGGCGCCCGGCCCGCACGGTCGCGACGCCGCGCTGTTCGAGCGTGGACAGCAGCGTGTCGGCGCCGTGCAGGGAGAGCAGGAGCGCGCCGTCGACGTGCTGACGGGTCAGGTAGCCCTCCAGCCGCTCACGCTCCTGGCGCGACTGCGAGATCATCAGGACCATCTGGAGGCCCCGGTCGACCAGGCCCGACGAGATCGACTGCACGATCCGGCCGAAGAACGGCTCGGCGAAGAACCGCTCACCGGACTCGAAGATGACCAGGGCGATCGAGTCGGTCCGCTGTGTCACGAGCGTGCGGGCGGCCCGGTTCGGCACGTAGCCCAGCTCGGCGATCGCGTCCTTGACCGCGGCGCGGGCGGCGGGGCTCACCTGATCCGAGCCGTTCACGACCCGGGAGACCGTTCCGCGCCCGACTCCGGCCCGGACCGCGACCTGATCCAGCGTCGGTCTTCCCGTGCCCCGGGTCCGCTCCCCCGTCATCGCGTCCCCTCCTGGTCCGAGCTTCGCCAGACACAACTTATCTCCCACACGTTTCTCGGTGCCGTGCGGCGCGGCGCGCGCCGCTGTTTGTGTCCGGTATTACCCGTCTGGCGAGGTTTTCCAGCGCGGAAATCCTCAAGTCTCGCCGTCCGGGCCGGTCGCAACCGTGCGGCACCTGTTCGGGACCGGGCCGCGCACCGGCCGGACCGGATTGTTCTCCCCATGCCCGGCCGATAAACGGCCGGAACATGCGGGGGGAAGCCAAGAAATGCGTATCAAGTTTGCGAAGTCGTTGACCGTTCTGACTGCCATGGCCCTGGGCGCCGGTACCGCGATGGCGGGTACCACCGCCGCGACCGCCGCGCCGGCCAAGCCGTGTGTCACCGACAAGAACCTGGTGCCGTCCTGTGGCGTGTTGTGGGGTGCCGCCGCGGGTGGTTTCACCACCGCCCCGCGTGATGCCGAGCTGAAGAAGTGGGAGAAGACCTCCGGCCGGACCGCGAGTATTTTCCACACCTACCACAAGGGTGACGAGGCGTTCCCGACCCAGGCCGAGATCGACATGACGTCGGATCCGGCGAACCCGCGGGTGCTGCTGACGAACTGGAAGATCGCTTACGGCTCGTCGTGGGCGAAGGTTGCCAAGGGTGAGCAGGACAAGCGCATCGACGCGTTCGCCGCCCGGATCAAGAAGGACTACGGCGACAAGAAGTTCTTCCTGGTGCTCAACCACGAGCCGGAGAACGATGTGATCGCCAAGAAGGGCTCCGGCTGGGAGGCCAAGGACTTCGCCGCGATGTACCGCCACACCATCAAGCGCCTGGAGTCCAAGGGTGTGGACAATGCGATCAACGTGATGGCGTACATGGGTAACGAGAAGTGGATGGCCCAGTCCTGGTGGGCCGACCTGTACCCCGGCGACGACGTCGTCGACTGGATCGGCCTGGACTCGTACGTTTCGGCCGAGAAGGGTGCCTACCACTACGGTCAGTTCGCGGACCTGCTCGACCGTAAGGCGCCCAACGGTCCGACGTTCTACGACTGGGCCACCAAGAAGCACGCGAGCAAGCCGCTGATGATCGCCGAGTGGGGCGTGTACCACCGCATCGGTAAGCCGGTCGACAAGACCGCCGGCTACAACTCGGTGCTGCCGGAGCTGGCCAAGCGGCCCGGGATCAAGGCCATCGTCTACTTCGACACCAAGAACGACGACGAAGGCGACCGCGACATCAGCATCGACTCGACCAAGAACAACCTGGCCGCGTTCAAGAAGCTCGCCGCCAACCCGATCTTCAACGTCAAGATCGGCTGAACCACCCGCACTTCCCCACGAGCCGCCCGGCATCAGCCGGGCGGCTCGACCGCTTTCCGGGTCAGGCGGACATCCCGCCGTCGACGGCGATCGTGGCACCGGTGATGAAGCTGCTGTCGTCGCTCGCCAGGAAGAGCACCGTGCGGGCGATCTCGTCGACCGAGGCGTGCCGGGCGAGCGGGATCATCCGGTCGAAGGCCGCGGCCGCCGTGTCCGCGTCCGCGCCGGTGGCCTCCTGCTCGATCGCCCGCTGGAACGCCGTGTCGGTCGGCCCGGGGTGGATGGTGTTGACCCGGATGCGGCGGGCCGCGCACTCCTTGGCCGCCACCCGCATCAGCCCGACCTGCGCGTGCTTCGCGGTCGCGTAGCCGGCGATGCCCGGGTCCGCGGTCAGCCCGACCACGCTCGAATTGATGATCACGCTGCCGCCGTCGCGCATCGCCGGAAGGCCGTACCTGAGCACGTGGAACGCGCCGAGGACGTGGACGGCCAGGACCCGGGCGAAGTCCTCGACCGGGTAGTCGACGAGCGGCGCGATCGGGCCGCTGATGCCGGCGTTGCTGAACAGCACGTCGAGGGGGCCGAGGTCGTCGACGGCCGCGTTCACGGCGGCGCGCACCGCGTCGGGATCGGTGACGTCCGCGACGGTCGCGCCCGCGCCGAGGTCGGCGGCGGCCCGGTCCAGCGCCCCCGCGACGAGCCCGACCAGGTGCACCCGGGCGCCGGCCGCGACGAAGAGGCGCGCGGTGGCGAGGCCGATGCCGCTCTCCGCCCCGGTGATCAGCGCCGTCCGTCCGGCGAGCGGGTAGGTACTCATGCGAAGCCCGCGTTGATGGCGGTGCTGAGCCGCTGCTCGGTGAGCTCGCCGGCGCTGAGCTCGCCGACCACCGCGCCGCGCCGCAGGACCACCACCCGATGGCAGAGCTCGGTCAGCTCGGCGAGGTCGGTCGAGGCGAGCAGCACCACCCGGCCGTCGTCCGCCAGCTCACGCACGATCTCGTGCATCTCACCGCGGGCGCCGACGTCGACGCCGCGGGTCGGGTCGTCCAGCACGATCACCGCCGAGCCGGCGTCCAGCCACTTCGCGAACACCACCTTCTGCTGGTTGCCGCCGGAGAGCTCGCCGGCCAGGCCGTACATGTCGCCGCGGAAGCGCATCCGGCGCAGGTTGGTCTCGGCGCGGGCGCGCAGCTCGCGGCCGCGGCGCCACCAGGGTCCGGCGCCGATGCCGAGCCAGCGGACCGCTGTCGCGTTCTCCCAGACGGGCTGGTCCAGCATCAGCCCGAAACGCTTGCGGTCGCCGGGCACGAAGGCGACGCCGCGGCGTACGGCGTCGCGGAAGGACCGGGGTCCGGGGCCGCCGAGCAGGCCGACCCGGCCGGCGGCGGGCCGGCCGAGGCCGCAGACCAGGTCCAGTACGGCCAGGTGGCCCGCGCCCTCCAGCCCGGCGATGCCGACGATCTCGCCCGGCGCGACGCTCAGCGACACGCCGGCGAGCCGGCCCGGCACGTCCACGTCGGTCAGCGTGACGCCGGGGCCGGACCGCGGCCGGTGCCGCCGGGCCGCCGGACGGTGCGCGGGCGCTGCGTCGCCGAGCATGGCCCGGACCAGGTCGTCGAGGCCGAGCTCCGCCGTCGGCACGCCGCGCAGCGCCGGGCGGCCGTCGCGCAGCACGCTGATCCGGTCGGCGACCCGGCGCACCTCCTGGAGGAAGTGGGAGATGTAGAGGACCGCGATGCCGCGGGCGGCCACCCGCCGCAGCACCGCGTGCAGACGGTCGACGGCGGCGGCCGGCAGCGCCGAGGTCGGCTCGTCCAGGATCAGCACCCGGGGGCCGGTCAGCAGCGCGCGGCTCACCTCGAGCAGCTGCCGGTCGGCCAGGCTCAGCTCGCCGGCCGTCGCCCGGGTGGGCACCTCGGCCAGGCCGAGGTCGGCCAGGACCGGGGCGGCCCGGCGCTCCATCGTGGCCAGGCTGAGCAGGCCGTAGCGGCGCGGCAGGTCGGCGATGAAGAGGTTCTCGGCGACCGTCAGGTCCGGGAAGAGGCTGAGCTCCTGCGCGACGATGGCGATGCCGCGGGCGGCCGCGGCGCGCGGCCCGGCGAACCGGACCGGCGCGTCGTCCAGGGTGACCGCGCCGGCGTCGGGCGTCACCACCCCGCAGAGGATCTTCACCAGGGTGGACTTGCCCGCGCCGTTCTCGCCGACCAGCGCGTGTATCTCGCCGTCGCGCAGCTCGATGTCGCCGCCGTCCAGCGCCGTCACGCCGCCGTAGTGCTTGACCAGCCCGGCCGCCCGCAGCATCAGCGTGCCTGGTCCATCGGCTTGGTGTTCGCCGCCGGGTCCTTGAGCAGGCTGTCGATCTGGCTCTGGTAGCCGGCCTTCGCCGCGGCCGGTGTGCTGCCGCGCTGGATCACGTCGTCGACGTTCTCCTTCGTCACGATCAGGCCGGGGCTGACGAACCAGCCCTTCGGCAGCTCGAGCTCGCCCCGGACCGACTTGATCAGCATGGCGCTGGCGAGGTAGCCCTTGAGGTAGTGCTCGGGGTCGATGGTGGTGAAGTTGGTACCGTCCTTCACCGCCTGCAGGGTCTTGTCGTCGACGTCGAAGCCCGCGGTGAGCCACTTGCCGTTCTTCTCCTGCTTGAGCCGGGCCAGGTCGTAGCTGTCGGCGTCACCGACGCCGAGGAACGCCAGCGCGTCGCCGTGCGCGCTGACCAGCGAGGACCAGGCGCTGTAGTTCTTGGTCGGCTCGCTGTAGGTCTGGAACGGCCCGAGCACGGTGATGCCGGGCGCCTTCGCGTTCAGGGTCTCCTTGATCCCGGCGGCCCGGTTGTCCAGCACCGGGGTGCCCGGGTTGGGCACGCCGACGACCACCGTGCCGGTCGCGGTGGGGCTCAGGTGCTTGAGCAGCTCGCCGGCCATCTGCGCGCCGAGGTCGTAGTTGTCGTTGCCGACGTAGAACTCGATCTTGCTGCCGTCGGTCGGCGAGGTGTCGAGGGCGATGACGGGTACCCCGCTGTCGATCGCCTCCGCGGCGGGCCGGGTGAAGAGCGGCGGGTCGAGGTTCTCCAGGATCACCCCGTCGCGGGCGGTGGTGACGAGGTTCTGGAAGAGCTGCACCTCCGCGGGGCCGTCGGTGTCGGGCGGCCCGACGACCTGGAAGTCGACGTTGCCGTCGTCGGTCGCGGCCTGCGTGGCGCCGTCCGACATCTCGATGGCGAAGTTGAGGCTGACGTTGGCGACGGCGATGCCCATCTCGAGGCGGCCCTCCTCGTCACCACCGCCGCCGCTGTCGTCGCCGCCGCAGGCGACGAGTGCGAGCCCGAGACACAACACACCGGCGCCGGCGAGCAGGCGCCTCCCGTATGCAGACATGGCGTGACCTTCCTCAGATCGTCCGGGTGCGGTAACGGCGCAGGGCGGCATCGGCCGCGACGGCCACGAGGATGACGGCTCCGGTGGCGAAGCTCGTCCAGTTGATCGGGATGCGGAAGAAGACGAGCGCGGAGGTGACCAGGGCCAGGATCAGGGCGCCGATGATCGCGCCCGGCACCGAGCCCCGGCCGCCGCCCAGCGCCGTGCCGCCGATGATGGCGGCGGCGATCGCGGTCAGTTCGAAGCCCTCGCCGAGGGTGGGGTCGCCGGACATGAAGAAGGCCAGCGCGAGCGTGCCGGCCACGCCGGCCATCAGCCCCGACACGGCCAGCGCCTGGATCCGGATCCGGTCGACGGGCAGGCCGGTGTAGGCCGCCGCGTCCGGGTTGGACCCGATCGCGCGGACCTGCGCGCCGAACCGGGTACGGGTGAAGACGAGCGTCAGCACCGCACCCAGCACGACGAGCAGCGGCAGCGTGACGGGTACGCCGAGGTAGCGCCCGCCGAGGTCGACGAAGAAGGAGTTGTCCCGGGGCACCTCGAAGATCTGCTTCCCGGCGGCGAACGCGAGCGCGATGCCCCGGAAGAGCAGCGCCGTCGCCAGGGTGACGATGAACGACGGTATCCGGGCGTACGTGGTGATCACGCCGTTGAGCGCGCCGAGCGCGGTGGCCATCAGCAGGATCACCGGTACGGCCAGCCACGGCGGCATGCCGTCGCGCATGAGCACGGCGCCGACCACCATGCTGAGCGCGAAGTTGCCGCCCACCGAGAGATCGACCTCCCGCATGGCGAGCGGGAAGACCATGCCGGCCGCCATCAGCCCGACGTAGGCGGCGTTACGCCCGGTGGAGAGCAGGTTGTCGGCGTCGAGGAAGCCGGGCCGGAACACGCCGACCCCGAGGACGAGCACGACGAGAACGACGACCACGCCCGTCTCATCGCGGATGAGACGGCTCCACCGGCGCGGCCCGCGAGGCGGTACCGGCGCGGTGCCCTGAGAGTCGACGGTCAGCGGCCGTGTCATGGGATATGTTCGCGATGCGAACGTCCGGTTGCCATACGTACAAGAGTTGCGATCAATGACAGTCCATGTCAAGGGGCAACCACACCCCTCACCGCCTGTTGATATTCACGTTCATCTAGGTCATGTTGGACACATGCCGACCGTCCGGGACGCCGTCTACGAGGTGCTGCGCCGCCACGGCCTCACCACGCTCTTCGCGAATCCGGGGTCGACGGAGATCGCCTTCCTGGCCGGGCTGCCGGACGACTTCCGCTTCGTGCTCGCCCTGCACGAGGCCTCGGTGGTCGGCATGGCCACCGGCTTCGCGCTGGCGCGCGACCGGCCCGCCCTGGTCAACCTGCACACCACCGCCGGGCTGGGCAACGCCGTCGGCGCGCTGGCCACCGCGCGGGTCAACCGCAGCCCGCTCGTCGTCATCGTCGGCCAGCAGGACCGCCGGCACCTGCTGCTGGAACCGTTCCTCACCGGACGGCTGCGCGGCCTCGCCGGCGAGTACCCGGTCTGGCACTGCGAGCCGGCCCGCCCGCAGGACGTGCCGTCGGCGGTCGCCCGCGCCGTGCACGAGGCGAGCACCGCGCGCGGGCCGGCCCTGGTCGTCGTCCCGTCCGGCGACTGGGCCGAGGAACTGCCCGCCGGCGCCGAGGTCGCCGCGCCCGCGCTGGTGCACCGGCCGGCCGGCGCGCGGCACGCCGTCCCGCCCGCGCTCGCCGCCATGCTGCGCGACGCCGCCGCGCCGGCGCTGGTGACCGGCGCCGGAGCGAGCGACCCGGAGTGCTGGCGTGCGCTCGTCGCGCTCGCCGAACGGCTCGGCGCGCCGGTGTGGCAGGAGTCGTTCGGCGCCCGGGCCGGGTTCCCGCAGGATCATCCGCTCTTCGCCGGGCACCTGCCGGCGAGCCGGGGCCGGCTGCGTGCGGCGCTCGGCGCGTACGACGTGGTAGTCGTGGTGGGTGCGCCGGTGTTCCGGCAGTACCCGTACGAGACCGGGCCGCTGATCCCGCCCGGCACCCGGGCCGCCCTGATCACCGACGACCCGGACGAGGCGCATCGCGGACCCGTCGAGATCGCCGTACTGGCCAAGCCCGCGGCCGTGGTGCGCGAGCTGACCGCCCTGCTGCCGGCCCGCCCGTCCACCGGTGGCGTCCGGCCGGTCCCGCCGGCCGTGCCCGCGCCGGCGCCGGGCGCGCCGCTGCGGCCGCCGTGGGTGCTCGCCGAGCTCGGCCGGCGGCTGCCCGCGGACGTGGTGCTCGTCGAGGAGACCCCGTCGAGCCGTCCCGACCTGCACGCGCTCATCCCGGCACGCACCCCGCTGGGTTTCGTGAGCGCGGCGATGGGCGGCCTCGGCTTCGGCCTGCCCGCGGCGCTCGGCCTGCGCCTGGGCGACCCCGGGCGCCCGGTGGTGGCGGTCCTCGGCGACGGCTCCTCGATGTACAGCATCCAGGCGCTGTGGAGCGCGGCGCACTACCGGATCGGCGCCCTGCTGATCGTGCTCGCCAACGGCCGCTACGCGATCATGGACCGGCTCGCGGAGCGCGCCGGCGGCAAGCCCGCCTGGCCGGCCTTCACCGAGCTGAACATCTCCGGCATGGCCGCCTCGATGGGGTGCCCGCACGCTCGGGCGGCCACCGCGGCCGAGCTGACCGCCGCGCTGGACGAGGTGATACCGGGCCTGCGCGAGCGCCGCGAGCCGCTGCTGCTGGAGGTCGTGGTCGAGCCCGACCCGGAGTTCGACCCGATCACCCAGCAGGCCACGTCGCGCAAGCCCTCAAGAGAGTCGGACAGCCCGCCCTGATACGTCGGGCCGCAGGTTCTGCCCGATTGGTGGAAACTCGATCGCGGGTCCTTCATCCGCTCTCCCCCGGGTTTACGGTGTGCCGCGGAGGCGAACCATGAATCCCGAAGATCCGGTGTGGACCGACCGTGCGCTCGTGGCCCTTGCCGCCCGCCCGGCCGGCGCCGACGTCACCGTCGAGGACGTGACGGAGGAGGTCGGCGTCCTGTTCGCGGACCGGTTCGGCCCGGACGACCGCGACTATCCCGGCACCTCCGCGCGGCCGCTGTGGCACACCCGGGTGCGGGACGCGATCGCCCGGCTCCAGTCGTCCGAGTGGATCACGGTGGAGCCCCCGGCGCTCACGTCGGCCGGCCGGCGCGCCGTCCCGGCCGCGCGGCGGCGCCTGAAGGCCGCCGCCGATGTCGCCGCCACCACCACCGCGGCGCCCGCACCGGCGCAGGAGCACTTCGTCGTGGCCGGCGTGATCTCCACGCCGCTGCGCGATCCCGAGGCGCGCGACCGGCTCGGGCTCAGCCGGCACCCGGGCGGCCCGATCGCCGTCATGATCGAGCTGAACCTCCAGTTCGGGTCGGGCGTCGGCGACGCCTACGCGCGGCTGGAACGGCTGTGGGCCCGGGTCAACCCGCGCGGCGAGGCGCTCGTGCGTATCGCCGGCCGGTACGCGGCGGGCGAGCTCACCATGCCCGAGATCGAGCGGCTCGTCGCCGCGGACGCGGTGCCGATCGCCTGGCCGCGCCGCAGCATCCACCACGTCTGGCCGGACTTCCCGGTGCGGGCGCACGTGGACGCCTCCTGCGTGACCATCAAGGTGGACGCGGCGCGCAACTCGTTCGGCGCCTTCGGCCGCGGCATCGTCTGGGCGGTGGTCGACTCGGGGATCGACGCGACGCATCCGCACTTCGCGGCCGGCGGCACCCTCGACGACGACTCCGTGAAGGACCTGCACCGCTACTTCCCGCCGGCCGGTGCGCCGACCGCGCAGGGTGCGCTCGAGGACAGCAGCGGCCACGGCACCCACGTCGCGGGCATCATCGCGGGCAGCATCGGCGAGTGGGCGAAGGAGAAGGCGGGCCGGCAGGTCTTCGCCACCGAGAGCCGCTTCAACGTGGAGAATCCGGCGCGGCCGATGCGGGTGCCGCGCACGGCGATCGACCCGGCGGCGGTGTCCGGGATGGCGCCGCGGGCCCGGCTGGTCAGCCTCAAGGCGCTCGACTCGGCCGGCACGCCGGAGAACCGCGTGCACCGGATCATCCAGGCGCTCGCCTACGTGCGGGAGATCAACGGGGACAGCGTCGAGGGCATGCGCGTTCACGGCGTGAACCTCAGCGTCGGATACGAGTTCGACCCGCAGTGGTTCGCGTGCGGCCGCAGCCCGCTCTGCCAGGAGGTGGACCGGCTGGTGCGGTCCGGCGTGGTCGTGGTGGTCGCGGCGGGCAACTCCGGCTACGGCTCGGTGAACGCGACGATGGAGGCGCCGACGAAGTTCGGCCTCGGCATGACCATCAACGACCCCGGCAACTCCGACCTGGCGATCACCGTCGGCTCGACGCACCGCACCGCGCCGCACACCTACGGGGTCTCGTACTTCTCGTCGAAGGGCCCGACCGGCGACGGGCGCAACAAGCCCGACCTGGTGGCGCCGGGCGAACGGATCACCTCGTGTGCGGCGGGCGCCAACCTGGCCGCCGCGGTCGGCGCGAACCCGCCGGACCAGACGGCCGTCTACGTCGAGGACACCGGCACCAGCATGGCCGCGCCGCACGTCTCGGGCGCCGTCGCGGCGCTGCTGTCGGTCCGGCGCGAATTCATCGGACAGCCCGAGCGGGTCAAGACGATCTTCGTGGAGTCGGCGACCGACCTCGGCCGCGGCCGGGAGTTCCAGGGCGCCGGCCTGGTGGACCTGATGCGCGCACTGCAACAGAAGATCTGATCGCCGCTGGAGAAACGGAGCAGGTCATGACCGACTCGATCGCAGGACTACCGTTCTGGGAGATCACCTTCGACGCCGACGGCGACCCGGACGGTCCGGGCCGCGACGCCCTCCTCGCCGAGGTACCCGCCCGGGGCATCACGGACCTGTTCGTCTTCTCGCACGGCTGGAACAACGAGCGGCGCACGGCGCGGCGGCTCTACAACGGCTTCTTCGGCCTGCTGGCGGGCCAGCTGCGCGCCACGCCCGCCGATCCGCCGGTCGTCGCGGGCCTGGCCGGCGTGGTGTGGCCGTCCAAGCGCTGGTCCGACGAGCCCATCCCGGACTTCGGCCCGGCGACGGCGGCGGCGCTGCCCGGCGCCGCGGCCGCGACCGAGGTGGCGCCGGCACCCGCCGACGCCTCCTCGCCGACGCTGGACAAGCAGACCCTCGACGACCTGCGCGACACCTTCCCCGCGGCCACGCGCGCCCTGGACCGGATGGCCGCGCTGCTGGAGACCGAGCCGACCGACGCGGCGCTGGCGGAGTTCCACTCCCTGCTCGCGGAGTTCACCGCGGCGTCCGGCGCCGCACAGGACGACGGCGAGGGCGACGGCGCGGCGGCCGGGCCGCGGATGCTGGTGGACGCCCCCGAGCGGCTGTTCGAGCGGTACCGCGACGCGCTGCGCGACGCCGGCGTCGAGATCCCGGGCGGCTCCGGCGGCGCCGCCGGGCTCGGCGACCGGTTGAAGGGCGCGTGGAACGGCGCGAAGGAGGCGCTGCGGCAGGCCACCTACTGGGAGATGAAGAACCGCTCCGGTGTGGTGGGCCGCGACGGGCTCGGTCCGGCGCTCGCCGCCCTGCACGGCGCGGCTCCCGGGCTGCGGGTGCACCTGATCGGCCACAGCTTCGGCGCGCGGCTCGTCTCGTACGCGCTCGCGGGCCTGCCGGCCGGCCGGCCCACCTCCCCGGTCAAGTCCCTCACGCTGCTTCAGGGCGCGTTCTCCCACTTCGCGTTCGCGGATCCGCTGCCGTTCGACGCCGGGCGGCGGGGCGCCCTCGCCGGCCTGCAGCGCCGGGTCGACGGGCCGATCACGGTGTGCTTCTCCCGGCACGACGGCGCGGTGGGCCGCTTCTACCCGCTGGCCTCGTTCGCCGCCCGCGAGGACAGCGCCGGCGCGAACGACGCCATGTACCGCTGGGGCGGCATGGGCGCCGACGGGGCGCAGAACCAGGACGTCGCGCTGGACGCCATCGCGCCGGCCGGGTCCGCGTACCGGTTCTCGGCCGACCGGATCCTCAACATCGACGCCGCCGAGGTGGTGCACCACGGCGGGGCGCCGACCGGTGCGCACAGCGACATCGTGCACCCCGAGCTGACCTGGGTGGTGCTGGCGGCCAGCCGCGCCTGACCCGCCGGGCTGTCGGGTACCGGTCGCAGCACGGCCGTCCGCGGCGTGGCTCGCGATAGGATTTTCCCGACTTCGGCGGTGGCCATGAACCAACGGGAGCTAAGCATCCGGGTGCTCGGCGGCGCCGAGCTGGCCGTCGGCGGCCGCCCCCTCGTGGAGCTGGCCTCGGCCAAGGCGGCAGCCCTGCTGTTCTATCTGGCCGTGACCGGCACCGGGCACTCGCGCTCCGCGCTGGCCGGGCTGCTCTGGAGCGACCTGCCCGAGCCGGCCGCGCGGGCCAACCTGCGCCTGGTGCTGACCAAGCTGCGCCGGGTGCTGCCGGAGCACCTCGCGGTGACGAGGCAGAGCGTGGCGCTCGACGACCGGCCGGGCGTCTGGGTCGACGCCGCCGAGGTGGCCCGGGCGGCCGCCGGCCCGGACGACGCGGGGCTGCTTGCCGCCGTCCGGCTCTGCCGCGGCGACCTGCTCGCGGGCTTCGACGTCGCCGGCGCCCCGCTGTTCGACGACTGGCAGGCCGCGCAGCGGGCCGCGACCCGGGCCGACATGCTCTCGCTCATGGACCGTGCCGTCCGGTGCGCCGCCGCCCGGGCCGACGCGGTGGCCGGCATCGAGGTCGCCCGGCGCATGCTGGCGCTCGAACCGCTGCACGAGGAGGCGCACCGGGCCCTCATGTGCTTCCTTGCCGAGGACGGCCGGCGCAGCGCCGCGCTCGCACAGTACGAGACCTGCCGATACCTGCTCGACGAGGAGCTCGGCGGCCGGCCGTCGGCGGACACGGTCGCCCTGCGCGACGAGATCGCCGCCGGTGCCGGCGGGTTCACCCGGCTCGGCGCCGCGGCGCCGCCGCGCGCGGAACCCGACCGGGCCGCGCCGGGCCTGCCCCGCCCGCTCACCGGCCTGATCGGACGCGGCGAGGAGCTGGCGCGCCTCGACGGGCTCCTGGACGACCCCGCGTGCCGGCTGGTGACCCTGGTCGGGCCCGGCGGCATCGGCAAGACCCGGCTGGCGGTGGAGGTCGCCGCCACCCGCCGGCACCGGCACCGCGACGGCGCGGTCTTCGTGTCGTTCGCGGGCACCGGCCCGGCCGGGCCGGACGAGGCCGCCGACCTGGTGGTGGCGAACCTGGCCCGGGTGCTCGGCCTGTCGATGGCGGTGCCCCGCGATCCGCTCGATCTGCTCGCCGACCACCTGTCCGGCCGGGAGCTGCTGCTGGTGCTGGACAACCTGGAGCATCTCCGCGACGCCGCGGGCGTGATCGACCACCTGCTGCGCCGGGCGCCGGGCACCCAGGTGCTGGTGACCTCGCGGCGGCGGCTCGGGCTCGGCGCGGAATGGCTCGTCGAGGTTCCCGGCCTGCCCTGCCCGCCGCCGGGTGCCGGCGCCGACGGCTACGCCGCGGTCCAGCTCTTCGAGGAGCGGGCCCGGCTGCTGCGGCCCGGATTCGTCACCGGCGCCGACCTCGAGGGGACCGCCCGGGTGTGCCGCCTGGTGTCCGGCGTGCCGCTCGCCATCGAGCTGGCCGCCCGCTGGGTGCGCTCCGCCCGCCCAGCCGCCATCGCCGACCGGCTCGGGCGCGGGCTCGAACTGCTCGAGACCACGGCGCCGGACGTCGAGCGGCGGCACCGCAGCGTGCGCGCCGTCATCGACTGGTCGTGGCACCTGCTCACCGACGAGGAGGAGCGTGCCCTCCAGCGCCTCTCCGTGTTCCGCGGCGGCTTCGACCTCGACGCCGCCGCCGCGGTGGCCGGCGCGGGCCTGCCGCTGCTGGCCGGCCTGGTCGACCAGTCGCTGGTCACCGTCGGCGAGGACGGCCGCTACGACATGCACGAGCTGCTCCGGCAGTACGCCGCCGAGCGCCTGGCCGCGGACGCCGGGCGGCAGTCGCGGGCCCGGCTGCGCCACGCGGAGCACTACGCCGCGCTGCTGCCGGCGCCGGCCGAGTTCCTCGCCGAGGATCCGGGGTTCCTCGACGCCGAGGCGGGCAACCTGCGCGCGGCCACCGAGCTGCTCGTGCGCGAGGCCGACCCGGCGACGCTCGACGCGCACCTGCTCCGGATCTGGTCGCTCTACCGGCACCTGGGGTGGTTCCGGGAGGCGCAGGCCGCCCTCGGCGCGGCGCTGGACCGGCCGGACGGCACCCGGCTGGAGCGGGGTCGCTGGCACCGCATGCTCGGCGAGGCACACCAGCAGCTCGGCGCGGCGGTCCCGGCGCGGGACCACCTGGAACAGGCCCTGGACCTGCTGGACTCCCCGGTGCCGGCGTCGGCGCCCGGACGACTGGCCGTGTTCATCGCGGAGATGGCGACCCGGGCCCTGCGCGGGCTGCGACCGGGAGGCCGGGCCGCGCGGCCGCGGCATCGCGCCGCCGCCCGGGAACGCTCGGCGACGAACTTCGCGATCAGCGAGGTCTACTGGGTGCGGGACGAGCAGCTCGCCGTCCTGCCGAGTTCGATCCGGGCGCTCAACGAGGCCGAGCGGACCGGGGACATCGACCTGACCGCGCGGGCACAGGCGGGCCTGGGCATGGTCCTCGGCGCGGCCGGATTCCGCCGCCTCGCGCGGGGGCACATCCGCGCCGCGTGCGCGGCGGCGGAGCGGACCGGCAACCCCGTCACCATCTGCTGGGTCGGAATCATGAGCGCGCTGCACGGGATCGGCGCCGGCGACTGGGCCGCGGTCGACGCGGGTACGGCCCGGGCCCTGGCCCTGCGCGAGCGGACGCCGATGTACCGCTGGACGGACGAGCTGCTGCTGGCCTCCGCCGTCGCCTGGCATCTGGCCGCCCGGCACGAACAGGCGGCCGCCGCGGCGGCCGAGGGCATTGCCGCGGGCGCGGGCCGCCGCGATCCGGTCGTGCACCTGTGGGGCCTGCTGGTTCTGATGGAGACGACCCTGCGCACCGACCCGCGCGACCCGGCCCTGCCGCGCCGGCACGAGGAGGCCGTCCGTCTGCTGCCGGCGGCGAACCGCGTCGACGCCGCCCGGGTGCACGTCGCCGGTGCCCGGCTGCACCTCGCCGCCGGGCGGGCGGCGCAGGCGTGGCAGGCCGTCCGCGCCGCCGACGACCTGCTGGGCCCGGGACCCTCCTACGAGCAGTACGCCCTCGAGGCGCACGCCGGCGTGCCCGAGATCTGCCTCGCGCTGCTGGAACTCGGCGGCGAGCACCCCGCCGAGTTGCGGTCGACCGCCGCCGGCGCCACGCGCAGGCTGCGCCGGTACGCACGCCGGTACCCGATGGCCAGGCCGCGGGCGCTGCTCTGCCGCGGCCGGCAGGCCCGGCTGGACGGCCGCGCCGCCGGCGCCCGGCGCGCGCTGGCCCGGGCCGCCCGCGAGGCCGAGCGGCTGCGAATGCCCTACGAGCTGGCCCGCGCGCACGAGGAGCTCGGCCACGACCTGTCCGCGGGGCAGCGCTCACCGCTCGGCCTCGACGGCGCCGAGCATCGACGGCTGGCGATCGCCGGGTTCCGCGCCATCGGATGCGGCCCGGGTACGCGGGGCCTCGCCGGATTACCCGTTCGTACGTAACCGGTTCCGGAACTCAGGCGAGTTGTCCTGATCGGGCCGCTAATGCCGTGCGGGGCTGCTGGGACGCCGCTTGACATGCGGCTTCGTCTATCGCTTTCTGTGACCTGATTCATTGCAGCACGGTTACAGAAAGGACATCACCGCATGACGACCCGGCCGCTTCGCCGGCACCTCGCCCGCATACTCCCGCTCGCTCTCGCGCTGACGGCCGCCGGCACGCTCGGGGGTGCGGCCGCCGAGGCCGCTCCGCCGGCGGCGGCGACCGGGCCGGACCTCGGTGCCAACGTCACCGTCTTCGACCCGAGCATGCCGGTCAGCGAGATCCAGGCGACCCTGGACGCCACGCACGCGCGGCAGGTCGACAACGAGATGGGCACCGCGCGCTACGCGTTCCTCTTCAAGCCCGGCACCTACGGCACGGCCGAGAAGCCGTTGCAGATCAAGGTCGGCTACTACACCGAGATCTCCGGGCTCGGTGCGTCACCGGCGGACGTGGTCATCAACGGCAAGGTCGAGGTCTACAACCGCTGCCTGGCCGACGGCGGCACCTCGAACTGCCTCGCGCTCGTCAACTTCTGGCGCACACTCTCCAACCTGTCGATCAAGGTCAACGGCGCGGGCCAGGACGGCTGCCGGGCCTCGGCGAACTTCTGGGCGGTGTCCCAGGCGGTGTCGCTGCGGCGGCTGGACATCAGCGGCGGCAACCTGTCGCTGATGGACTACTGCACCGCCGGCCCGCAGTACGCGAGCGGCGGCTTCATCGCCGACTCGAACCTGCCGGACGTGATCAGCGGCTCGCAGCAGCAGTGGCTGACCCGCAACAGCAAGGTCAACAGCTGGTCCAACGGTGTGTGGAACCAGGTCTTCGCCGGTGTGCAGGGCGCGCCGGACGACGCCGCGTTCCCGAACCCGCCCTACACCACGCTGGCGCAGACCCCGGTCAGCCGGGAGAAGCCGTACCTGTTCGCCGACGCCAAGGGCGGCTACAGCGTCCGAGTGCCGGCCGCGCAGAAGAACTCCAGCGGCACCACCTTCGCCGCCGGGCTCACCCCGGGCCGCACGATCCCGCTGCGCGACTTCTTCGTCGCCAAGCCGTCCGACCCGGTGTGGCTGATCAACGCCAACCTCGCCCTCGGCAAGCACCTGCTGCTCACCCCGGGCGTGTACGACATCGCGCACAGCATCAACGTCTGGCGCCCCAACCAGGTGGTGCTCGGCATCGGCCACGCGACCCTGACCGCCGTCAACGGCGCGACCCCGCTCAGGATCGCGGACGTGCCCGGCGTCGTCGTCGCCGGCGTGACCATCGACGCGGGCAGCAAGGAGTCGCGCACGCTGCTGCAGGTCGGCAACAAGAACGGCATCGGGCTCAGCTCCGCGGCCAACCCGACCACGCTGTCCGACGTGTACTTCCGCGTCGGCGGGCCGCACATCGGCAAGGCCGACGTGGCGCTCGAGGTCAACAGCGACAACGTGCTCATCGACCACACCTGGGTGTGGCGCGCGGACCACGGCGTCGAGGGCTTCACCGGTGGCGTGAACGGTGACACCCAGCGCTGGCGCACCAACATCGGCCGCAACGGCGCCGTCATCAACGGCGACAACGTGACCGCGACCGGCCTGTTCGTCGAGCACTTCCAGGAGTACAACACCATCTGGAACGGCGACAACGGCACGACGGTGCTCTACCAGAACGAGCTGCCGTACGACCCGCCGACGCAGGCGGACTGGATGAACGACAACGGCACCGAGGGCTGGGCCGGCTACAAGGTCGGCAACAAGGTCCGCAACCACAAGCTGTACGGCGCGGGCGTCTACGTGTTCAACCAGAACAACCCGGCGATCCACACCGAGAACGGCTTCGAGGCGCCGAAGCGCCCGGGCGTCAAGCTGCACCACATCATGACGGTCAACCTCAGCGCCGGCATCATCGACCACGTCGTCAACGGCGTGGGCGACGCGGCGGACACCACGAAGATCGGCGTACCGGTGTACGTGCCGGACTACCCGGCCGCACCGTAACCCGCGGCACCCTTTCGGTGGGCCGGAGCCTCGCGCTCCGGCCCACTGAGCTGTCCGCGCAGCTGGTGCAGCGCGCGGCCGATCAACCGCGAGACGTGCATCTGCGAGATGCCGACCTGCTGGGCGATCTCGGCCTGGCTCAGGTTGCCGTAGTACCGCATGGTCAGGATGCGCTGCCCGCGCTCGTCGAGCGAGGCCAGCGCCGGACCGAGCGCGATGCGCGCCTCGGCGAGCTCGAGGCCGTGATCCTCGCCGCCGAGGGTCTCGGCATGCGCGGACAGCGACGCGGCCTCGTAGGCACGCGCGCCCTCCAGCCCCTCCAGGACCTCCTCCTCGGTGATCCCGAGGTGTGCGGCGATCTCCGCGACCGTCGGCGAGCGGCGCAGCGCCGGCGTCAGGGTGCCGTTCGCGGCGGTGATGAGCCGGCGCAGCTCCTGTAGGCGCCGCGGCACCCGGATGGCCCAGGTCCGGTCCCGGAAGTGCCGCTTGATCTCGCCGAGCACGGTCGGGATGGCGTAACCGGGGAAGTCCGTGCCGAGGGCGGGGTCGAACTTGTCGACCGCCTTGATCAGCCCGACCACGGCGGTCTGTAGCAGGTCGTCGTGGGGCTCACCGCGTCCGGCGTAGCGGCTCGCCAGGTGACCGGCCAGGGGCAGCCACGCCTCGATCGCCCGGGCCCGCAGGCCCGGGCGCGACGGGTGGCCGGCCGGCAGGTCCGCCACGGCGACGAGCAGGCCGAGGGCGTCGGCGTCGGTACGCAGGCCGGTCAGCGGGTCCTGCGACGCACGCCGTGCGGACTTCGTGATCATCCAACTAACGCTAGACCAACCGGATGATCCCCAACGGACCGAAGGTACGAGTCCCGTTCGTGTCGGCCCGGATCACCCCTGAGCTCAGAATCGGAACTGGCCGATCATGGCGTCGAGCTCCTTGGTCAGCTCGGCGAGCTGGGCCGCGGCCTGCTGGCTGTCCTCGACGCCGCGGGCGGTGGCCTCGGTGGCACCGGCGAGGCCGTCGACGTTGCCGGCGATCCGGGCGCCGCCGGCCGCGGCGTACCCGACGCTGCGGTTCATCTCGCTGGTGGTGGCGCTCTGCTCCTCCACCGCCGAGGCGATGGTGGCCTGCAGCCCGTTGACCCGGCTGATGATCTCGCCGATCTCGGCGATGGCGGCGACCGCGCGTTCCGTGTCGGTCTGGATGGCCTGCACCCGGCGCGAGATGTCCTCGGTGGCCTTGGCGGTCTCCTGCGCGAGGTCCTTGACCTCGCCCGCGACCACGGCGAAGCCCTTGCCGGACTCGCCGGCCCGGGCGGCCTCGATCGTCGCGTTCAGCGCGAGCAGGTTGGTCTGCGCGGCGATCGAGGTGATCGTGGCGATCACGCTGCCGATCTCGGCGGACGAGGAACCCAGGCTGGCGATCGTGCGGCCGGCCGAGTCGGCCACCTCCACCGCCTGTGCGGCGACGTGGGCGCCCTCGTTGGCGCTGCTCGCGATCTCGGCGATCGAGGCGCCCATCTCCTCGCTGCCGGCCGCGACGATCTGGAGGTTTCGGGAGACCTCGTCCGCGGTCTCCGCCACGCTGGCGGCCTGCGCGGACCCCTCACGGGACAGCGAACGGATCGACATGCTGCTCTCGGTCAGCGTGCTGGCGTGGTTCGCCACGCTGCGGACGCTGGCGGAGATGGTGCCCATGACGGCGCGGAGGGCCTCGGAGGCGCGCTGCATCGCCGACGACATCTGGCCGAGCTCGTCGTTGCCGCGTACCTCCGGCGAGTGGGTGTAGTCGCCGACGGCGGTCGCCTCCAGGGCCGAGGCCACCTCGCGCAGCTGCCGGACCATCGGGCGGGCGATCATCATGGACAGCGCCAGGCCCAGCAGGAGCGCGCCGAGGGTCAGCACGATGGTGACCGCCAGCGCGGTGCGGTACTCGCTGCGCCCCTCGTCGGCGGCGGCGTCGGCGGTGGCCCGCTCGCTGGCGATCAGGGCGCTCAGGGCGTCGCTCATCCGGTCGGCGTTCTGCCGGAACTGGAGGATCACCGACGCTCCGGGCGCGGTGGCGGCGTTGAACACCCAGCTGTCGCGCACCTTCTGGTAGTCGGCCCAGGCCTGGCTGAACTTCTCGATCTCCGCCTGGCGCGGGTCGTCCGCGCCGATGCCGGCCCGGTACTGCTCCAGCGCCTTGTCCAGGTCGGCACCGTTCTTCTTGGCCTGCTCGACGACCTGCGCCTTGGCGTCGATGCCGTGCGCCGCCAGGTACGCCGCGAGGTCGCCGTTGGCGAGCTGGACACCCTTGCGGACGGTGTCGAGGCGTTCCTGGCCCGCCACGTTGACCGAGCGCATCTGGTCCAGGCTGGTGCTCAGGCTCGCCATCCGGGTCATCGCGAAGACGCTGACCACCACGGTGCCCAGGGCGACCGAGCCCACCGCGAGCATGATCTTGGTGGCCAACCGGCGGTTGGCGAACCAGGTCCCGACGAACCGGGTGGGATTGCGGCGCGGCAGCCGGGGGCTGTTGGCGTCGTTGGCCTTCATAGGTGCGTGTCCCTCGTGTTCCAGCTCGCCGGCGGGCTCCCCGGCGAGTGCGTGATCCCGGTCAGCCGGGCAGGCGGCGTCCGCACCCGGGCGGACCCTCCGCACGCCCATCGGCAGCTGTCTGACAGAGAGTGAGTTATCTGTGACTTTATGTTGAGGCTCACATCGGCGTCAGGACGGTCATATTCCGCCACCGCCACCCGATGGAACGGTCATAACGAGGGCCGGAACCGGTCCAGCAGGGTCGGCTCGAAGGACTGGTGGACACCATGCGTGGTGCAGGATTGTCGGCGATCGCCGTCGTCGGCGTACTCGCCCTCAGCGCGTGCAGCGCGGCCGACGGCGGCCCGGAGGCCGCCTCGGGGCGGGCCACCGAGGTGGCGGGCACCGTCACCTACTGGGACACCTCCGACCCCAAGGCCGAGGGCCCGGTCTACGAGGAGCTGATCGAGGCCTTCCAGGCCGAGCACCCCGACGTGAAGGTCAATCACGTCTACACCGCCTTCGGTGACGCCCAGGCGAAGTTCACCGCGGCCGCCGCCGCCGGCAAGGACGCCCCGGACGTGCTGCGCATCGACGGCGGCGCCATCCCGGCGCTGGCCACCGCCGAGGCCATCGCGCCGCTGGACGGCACCGCCGCCCTCGACGACGAGCCCGACTTCCTGCCCGGCCCGCTGGACACCACCGTCTACCGCGACCACGTCTACGGCGCGCCCCAGGTCACCGACACCCTCGCCCTGCTGTACAACAAGGCGCTGCTCAAGAAGGCCGGCGTCGCCCACCCGCCGAGGACCTGGGCCGAGCTGAAGGCCACCGGGCGGGCCGTCAAGGCCAAGACCGGCGCCAACGGCCTCTACGTCAACACCGGCGCCTACTTCTTCCTGCCCTTCCTGTACGGCGAGGGCACCGACTGGGTCGACGCCGACAACAAGAAGATCACCGTGACCTCGCCGAAGGTCGTCGCCGCGATCCACACCGCGCAGGACCTGATCGCCTCCGGCGCGGCCGTGAAGCCGAACTTCGCCGACCTGTACGGCGGCATGCAGACCGCCTTCAAGGAGGGCAAGGTCGCCATGGTGATCAACGGGCCGTGGTCCGTCTCCGACGCACAGTCCGGCCCGGCGTTCGCCGACAAGGCCAACCTCGGCATCGCCCCGGTTCCGGCCGGAGCCTCCGGCACCGCCGGCGCGCCGACCGGCGGCCAGAACCTCGTGGTCTACGCCAAGTCACCGAACTCGGCCGCGGCGTACGAGTTCATCCGCTTCCTGAACTCCGCCGAGAGCCAGGCCAAGGCCGCCGCCAAGAACGGCACCCTGCCGACCCGCGCCTCGGCGTACACCGACGAGGTCAAGCAGAACGCCACCATCGCCGGCTTCCAGCCGGTGCTGGCGATCGCCCGCGCCCGGCCCGCGGTCGCCAAGGGCGGCGAGCTGTACACCCCGTTCGAGACCAACCTGGGCCGCATCCTCCAGGGCAAGGTCGGCGTACAGCGCGCCCTGGACGACACCGCCCGGCAGTACCGCGGCATCCTGACGGACTACACCACGGGCTGATCAGGGTTTCGCCATCCGGGACGGGTGAGCAAGCGCTTGCGCTGCGCGCCTACCGTTGGCGAGGGGTGCATCATGCCGGACGACCGCACACCGAAGTCCCCGTGGCTGCCGCCGCGCTGGTTCATCCGACTCGCCTGGGTGGTGCATCGCGCGATCTACCGCGGCACCGGCGGCCGGGTCGGGCTGTCGCGGCCCAAGCCCGACAGCTGGGGCACGATGCGCCTCACCACGGTGGGGCGGCGCAGCGGCCAGGAGCGCAGCGTGATGCTCGGCTACTTCGAGGACGGCCCCAACCTGGTGACCCTGGCCATGAACGGCTGGGGCGCGCCCGAGCCCGCCTGGTGGCTGAACCTCCAGGCACACCCGGACGTCACGGTCGCCCTACCCGGCGGCTCGCGGCCGGTGCGCGGCCGGGCCGCGGCGGGCGACGAACGCACCCGCCTGTGGTCGCGCTGGCGCGAGATCAACAAGGGCCTGGACGGCTTCGCGACGCGGCGCCCGACCGAGACGGCCGTGGTGGTCCTCGAGCCCCGCCCCGCGCGGGACTGACCGGGCCGCGACGCTCAGGTCTCCACGCAGAACTCGTTGCCCTCCGGGTCCTGCATCATGATCAGGTCGCCCTGATCATGGGCGACGGTCGCGCCGAGCTCCTCCAGGCGTTTCACTTCGGCCCGCACTCCCCCGGGAGCGCGCAGGTCGAAGTGCATCCGCAGCTTGGCGGACCGGTCCTCGGGCACCCGCTGGAACCACAGGTTGGGCCCGCCCCAGCCCGGCGCCTCCACATAGGCCTTGTCCGAGGTGGAGTCCTCGTCCAGCTCCCCGCCGAGCGCCGCCGCCCAGAAGCGGGCCACCACGAGCGCGTCGCGGCAGTCGAACGTCACACTCTTGATGTAGGTCACGGGGCCGATTGTGCCTCGCGGGCGGCGGGGAGGCACGCGGGCGGGAGCAGGAACCAGCGGAGCTTCTCGAAGCTCGGCGGGAGGTCTAGCCCCACGCCGTCGGCCGCCTCCGGCCGGGACGCCATGATCCGGCGGGCCTCGTCGAGGTAGCCGGCGAACACGTCCTCGCCGAGCGTGGGGCCCGGCTCCGGCATGTCGACGACGCCGTCGGCGCCGAGCCGCAGGTCGGACAGGCGCACCGGCAGCCGGGTGCCGGCCGTGTGCCGCCACAGCCCCGTACGCGGATCGAAGCGGTAGTCGCACAGCAGGCGGTGACCGTCGCGCGCGATCAGGGCGACCGCGTCGGCGAGGTAGCCGGCGACGGCGTCGGAGATGAAGTAGTTGAGGTTGACCCGGGTCCAGCCCGGCTTGATGCCCTCCCAGCCCTGGACGATCTCGGCCCGGAACTGCTCGGAGTGCGCCTCGTCGATGCCGAGCAGCCGGTGGCCGTACGGGCCGGCGCAGGAGCAGCCGCCGCGCGCCTGGATCCCGAAGAGGTCGTTGAGCAGCGCGACCACGAAGTTGTGGTGCAGGTAGCGTGCGCCGGCCCGGATCTGGAAGGAGACGATCGACAGCCGCTCGGCGCGCAGGTCGCCGAGCACCTCGATCCGGTCCTCCCCGGCCCAGCGGTCCAGGGTCCGCAGCCACAGTCGCCGCTCGCGGGCGCTGATCGCCCGGGTGCCGACCGCATCCTTGAGCGCGAAGACCAGGCCCGCCCGGATCGACTCCACGATTCCGGGCGTGCCGCCCTCCTCCCGGGCGACCGGGTCGTCGAGGTAGCGGTGGGTGGCCGGCGCGACGAAGGCGACCGTACCGCCGCCGGGAGCGGTCGGCACCCGGTTGGTCAGCAGCGCGCGGTTCACCACCAGCACGCCCGGCGTCTGCGGGCCGCCGACGAACTTGTGCGGCGACAGGAACACCGCGTCCTTGTGGTCGCCGCGGCCCGGCGCGGACTCCCGCATCCGGATCTCCAGGTACGGGCCGGCCGCCGCGTAGTCCCACAGCGAGAGCGCGCCGTGCTCGTGCAGCAGCCGCGCCACGGCCCCGGTGTCGGTGAGCAGGCCGGTGACGTTCGACGCGGCCGAGAACGCGCCGATGCGCAGCGGCCGGTCCGCGTACCGGATCAGCCCGCGCCGCAGGTCGTCGACGTCGATGTGGCCGTCGGGGTCGGCGCCGATGACGACGACGTCGGCGATGGTCTCCCGCCAGGGCAGCTCGTTGGAGTGGTGCTCGTAGGGCCCGACGAAGACCACCGGCCGGTCCCGCGGGGGGATGTGGCCGGCGAGGCCGTACCGGTCGTCGAGGTTCTCCGGCAGCCGCAGCCCGAGCAGGGCGATCAGCTTGTTGATCGCCGCGGTGGTGCCCGTACCGCAGAAGATCACGACGTCGCCGGGCCCGCCGCCGACGCTACGGTGGATGATCTCCCGGGCCTCCTCGCGCAGAGCGCCGGTCTGCAGTCCGGTGGTGGACGCCTCGGTATGCGTGTTGGCGTACCGGGTGAGCACCTGGTGCCGGATGAAGTCCTCGATGAAGTCGAGCGCCTGGCCGGACGCGGTGTAGTCGGCGTAGGTGATGCGCCGGCGCCCGAACGGCCCGTCGAGCACCTCACCGGCGCCGATCAGCCCGCGGCGGATCCGCTCCAGGAGCGGGAACTCCGTTTCTTCGTGCCGGCTGGCGGCCATAGTTCGACGCTACATCTGCAGCGCTCGTGCGGTCTGCGGCATCCCGCCGACATGCATACCCGGGCGACACCCCTCGTTCACCTGTTGTCCGGCATTGACTCATGGCGGCTACCTAGCGTCGGGTCAGCGATCTTCCCTGCAAGGAGCCCTTCCTGATGACTGAACGACCGCGACTGCTCCCGCTGCTCGGCCAGGCCGGCCACAGCGGACGCGATTCGACGACCTGCCTCTACCGCTGCGGCAACGCCTGCGACCATCCCGTGCCGAACGAGTCGGACAATCCCTACCTCGGCGACGTCGTCAACGCCGGGATCTCGCGCCGCGGCGTGGTCCGCGCCGGCGCCGTCGGCTCGCTGGTGCTCGGGCTCGGCGCCGCCGCGGCGAGCCCGGCCCGGGCGGCACCCGCCGCGTCGGCCGCGCCCGCTGCGGCCGCGCCCGCCCGGTCCGCCGGCGTCCGCAAGGGCAAGGCCGGCCCGCTGACGTTCAAGGCGATCCCGCCGAACCGGCTCGACAGCCTGATCGTGCCCAACGGCTACGACTCGGCCGTCGTCATGCGCTGGGGCGACCCCGTGCTGCCCGGCGCGCCCGCGCTGGACCTGGCGAACCAGAGCGCCCGGCGGCAGTCGGCGCAGTTCGGCTACAACAACGACTTCGTCGGCGTGCTGCCGCTGGGCCGCGGCGGGCGCCGGGCGCTGCTGGTGGTCAATCACGAGTACACCAACGAGGAGCTGATGTTCCCGGGCTTCACCGGGCTGGAGGCGCTCTCGGTCGAGCAGCTCAAGGTCGCGATGGCCGCGCACGGCCTGTCCGTGGTGGAGCTGGAGCGGGTCGACGGCACCGGGCGGTGGGAGCCGGTGCGCGGGCACCGGCTGCCGTACAACCGGCGGATCACCGCGCTGGAGACGCCGTTCGCCTTCACCGGGCCGGCCGCCGGCTCGCCCTGGCTGCGGACCGCGGCGGACCCGAAGGGCACCACCCCCATCGGTACGCTGAACAACTGCTCGGGCGGGGTCACGCCCTGGGGCACGGTGCTGTCCGGCGAGGAGAACTTCAACCAGTACTTCGTCGGCGGCGACGGCGCCCCGGCCGAGCTCAAGCCCAAACTGGCCCGGTACGGGATCTCCACGACGGCCCGGGTGCCGGCCGGGTCGCGGCGCTGGGAACGGGCGCAGGAGCGCTTCGACCTCACGCTGCACCCCAACGAGGCGCACCGCTTCGGCTGGGTCGTCGAGGTCGACCCGTTCGACCCGGACTCCAGGCCGCGTAAGCACACCGCCCTCGGCCGGCTCAAGCACGAGGGCGCCAACGTCATCGTGGCCCGCAACGGGCGCGTCGTCGCGTACATGGGCGACGACGAGCGCTTCGACTACCTGTACAAGTTCGTCTCGGACCGGAAGTTCCTGGCCGGCGACTCCGCGTACGCCTGGCGGCACAACCTCACGCTGCTGGAGTCCGGCACGCTCTACGTCGCCAAGGTCACCGGCGACAGCCCGGCGGCGGAGATCGACGGCACCGGCAAGCTGCCCGCCGACGGCACCTTCGACGGCACCGGCACCTGGATCAAGCTGGTATCCGGCAACACCTCCTACGTGCCGGGCATGACCGCCGCCGAGGTGCTGACGTTCACCCGGCTGGCCGGCGACGCGGTGAAGGCGACCAAGATGGACCGCCCGGAGGACGTGCAGCCCAGCCCGCTCACCGGCAAGGTCTACGCCGCGATGACCAACAACACCAACCGCGGCGTCGGCACCAACCCGGGCCCGGACGAGGCGAACCCGCGCAACGCCAACAAGCACGGGCACATCTTCGAGCTGGTCGAGGACCGCGGCGACAACACCGCCGAGTCGTTCACCTGGTCGCTGCCGATCGTCTGCGGCGACCCGGCTGACCCGTCCACGTACTTCGCCGGCTACGACAAGTCGGCGGTCTCGCCGATCTCGTGCCCGGACAACGTGGCGTTCGACAGCGCGGGCAACCTGTGGATCTCCACCGACGGCAACCAGCTGGACAGCAACGACGGCCTGTTCGCCACCGCGATCGAGGGCTCCGAGCGCGGCCACCTCAAGCAGTTCCTCACCGTCCCGTACGGCGCGGAGACCTGCGGGCCGTTCATCACCGGCGACGACCGCTCGGTCTTCGTCGCGGTGCAGCACCCCGGCGAGATCACCGGCGCCAGCGTGGAGAAGCCGGCCTCGACCTGGCCCGACGGCGATTTCGCCAAGCCGGCGGTCGTGGTCACCTGGCGCCTCGACGGCGGCCCGATCGGCGGCTAAGCGGCGCACCCGGCCCGCCGTGGTATGGCCACCGCGGCGGGCCGGATTCCCGACATGATATAGAGACATCCGAGTACGTCTATTGCTAAACCTTTTCGCAAGTGTTGCGATAAGGCATGGCACGGACCTCCCGCGACATCAGATCCGCCAACCGGCTGGGCGTCATCCAGCAGGTGATCTCCGCCGGCACCACCTCGCGGCAGCGGATCGCCGCGGCCACCGGCCTCAGCCTCGGCACCGTGGCGACGCTGGTCGGCGAGCTGACCGCGCTCGGCCTGCTGACCGAGGCGGGCCGGGAGGACTCCGGCGGCGGCCGCCCGCGCGGGCTGGTCACGCCGAACCCGCGGGGCGGGCTGCTGATCGGCGTCGACGTGGCCGAGACCTACGTGCACGTCGACCTCTTCGACGCCACCCTCACCCGGCTGACCGGGACCGAGGAGGCGCTGCGGCCGAACGAGCGGCGGCCCGAGCAGGTGGTGGCGCACATCGTCAGCGGCGTGCGTACCGTCATGGCCGGCGCCGGCGGCCGGATCCTCGGCGCCGGAGTGAGCGTGCCGGGCCAGGTCGACCGCGAGGGCGGCGTCTCGGTCTTCGCCCCGAACTGGGACTGGCACGACGTGCCGCTGCGCGACCTGCTCGCCCGCTCGCTGGCGCTGCCGCTGCACCTGGACAACCCGCTGCGCGCCGCCGTGGTCGCCGAGCTCTGGTCCGGCGCCGCCCGCGGCCGCGACGACGTCGCCGTCATCAACCTGGGCACCGGCGTCGGCGCCGGGCTCGCGTTCGGCGGCGCGCTGTACCGCGGCAGCAGCAACACCGCCGGCGAGTGGGGACACACCACGCTGGTGCTCGACGGCCGGCTCTGCCGGTGCGGCAGCCGCGGCTGCGTCGAGGCGTACGTCGGCGCACCCGGCATCATGCAGACGCTGCGCGACCTGGCGCCGACAAGCGCGCTGCTGCACCCCGAGGACCAGACCGCCACCCTCGGCGCGCTTGCCGCCGGGCTCGCCGCCGGCGACCCCATCGCCGCGAAGGTCAACGCGGAGACCGGCCGCTACCTCGGCGTCGCCGTCGCCGACCTGATCAACCTGATCAACCCGGAGCTCGTCGTGCTCAGCAGCTGGGTCGCCGACCGGCTCGGCGTGCCGCTGCTCGACGAGGTCCGCGCCGTGGTGACGCAGCACGCGCTGCGCCGCCCGCTCACCGACGCGGAGATCGTCCTCTCCACCGTGCCGGGCAATCCGGTCAGTCTCGGCGCGGCCACGCTCGCGCTGGAAGGCTTTCTCACTGGAGGAAGATAATGCTCAAGTCGCTGGCCGCCGGGCTGCTGCTCGGCACCGCCCTCACCGTCCCCGCCGCCTCCCCCGCCGCGGCCGCCGCCGCCCGGGCCGAGGTCTCCCCCGCACCCGCACAGACCATCGAGGCCTTCGGCGCCTCCGGCGCCTGGTGGGTCAACGACCTCGCCAACTTCGCGCCGGCCGTACAGCAGCGCGTCGCCGGCCTGCTGTTCGGCGCCGACGGGCTCGCGCTGTCGGCGTACCGCTACAACATCGGCGGTGGCGGCACCGGCGTCACCACCCCCGCCCGGGCCGCGCAGACCTTCCGCACCGCCTCCGGCGGCTACGACTGGAACCGCGACCCCGGCGGGCAGGCCTTCCTCCGGTACGCCGGCCAGTACGGCGTGCCCGACCTGATCGGCTTCGTCAACAGCGCGCCGGCCGTGTGGACCAGCAACGCCAAGAGCTGCGGCGGCACCCTCGACAGCGCCGACAACCAGGCCTTCGCGACCTATCTCGCGGACATCGCGCAGCACTTCGACGGCCAGGGCGTGCACCTGGACTACCTGAGCCCGATGAACGAGCCGACGAACAGCTTCGACTCCTGCGGCCAGGAGGGCATGCTCGTGCCGACGGCACAGCGCGACGACGTCGTCCGCACCCTCGGCGCGACGCTCTCCGCCCGCGGCCTGTCCACCCGGATCAGCGCCGACGAGTCCACCTCGGTCAGCGCCTTCAACTCCGAGGTCCCACAGTGGATCAACCAGTCCGGCACCGCGCAGTACGTCGCGAACCTCGCACACCACACGTACGACTTCCCCACCGACACCGCCCGCACCGCCGCGCGCAACGTCGGCCGCGCGGCGGGCAAGCGGACCTGGGCGAGTGAGATCTGCTGCTTCGGCGCCACCGGCGGCTGGAGCCAGGGCTACGACCCGACGATCGGCGGCGCGCTGGGCCTCGCCGGCATCGTCCACCGCGACCTCTCGGTCACCTACGACACCGCGTTCCACTGGTGGACGGCGCTGTCGTCCGAGTTCGGCTGCGCGCCGGCCACCGGCAACTGCGCGACGACCGCGAACTCCGCCGGCTGGAACGACGGGCTCATCTACTACGACCCGGCGTACGCCGGCAACGGCAACCAGTCGCTGTACCTGACCAAGCGGTACTACGCCCTGGCGCAGTTCAGCCGCTTCGTCCGGCCGGGCGCGGTGCGCCACAACGTGACCGGCGCGCCGGCCGGCGTGCAGGTGACGGCGTTCGACCGCGGCGGGCAGTGGACCCTGGTGGTCACCAACCAGAACACGAGCGCGACGGCGCTGTCGCTGCACCTCAACGCGAAGAACAACGTGTCCTTCGCGGAAGCCCGGCGCACCAGCGCGACGGAGAGCCTCGCCTCGATCGCCGCGCCGTCCGTCTCGGCGGGCACGCTGAGCACCTCGCTGCCGGCGAGGAGCATCACCACGTACGTGCTGAACCAGTCCGGCAGCGCCGGCACCTCGCTGAGCACCACGCTGATCGGCACGGCGTCGGGCAGGTGCCTGGACGTGGTCGGCGCGGGCACCGCCAACGGCACCGCGGTGGACGTCTGGACCTGCAACGGCGCCACCAACCAGGCCTGGACCCACACGGCCGCGGGCGAGCTGCGGGTGTACGGCGACCGGTGCCTGGAGGCCTACCAGCAGGGCACCGCGGACGGCACCAAGGCCGTCATCTACACCTGCAACGGCGGCGCGAACCAGAAGTGGCAGCTCAACGCGAACGGCATCATCACCGGCGACCAGTCCGGCAAATGCCTGGACGTCTCGGGCGGCGGCACCACGAACGGCGCCGCGGTGATCCTGTGGACCTGCAACGGCGGCAGCAACCAATCCTGGCAGCGCCCCTAAAGGCGTGCTTCATGATCTTGCAGCGGTTGGTAAGCGTCGTGTTCGCCGTAGTGGATGACGGCAAACGTAGCCTCCTCGGGAGTGGGGATGGTCCCCGCTCGCCACTCGCTCCAGACCTCGACGGCTTCGATGGCTAGGTCAACTTCGAGTAGGTAATGGTGACCGGACTCGGTTGTCACGCCGTCTGGCACGTCGTCCCCTTCGAGTACCACCGCGTCGGTCGACGGTGTCCACGGACGCTTGGCGTAGATGGTCGGGCCTGCCGAGTGCCCATCGCCGAGGGGGATTTCATGGAGATTGGTGATCACTTCAAGGAGGCTCGGCACGACCAGGATTTTATGGTCCGCAGCCGTTGGCTGAATGAGAGCAGCCCTCCGTTCCCGCACGCTGCGGACAGCTGCCGCTGAGCGGGCCGCCTCAGTGCAGCCAGCCGGATGATCGGGGCTGTGGTGGACGGATACGGCTCAACGCTGCCACAGGAACGCGGCGGTCCCGCACGCCCGACACTGGAAACCGTAGCCGTAACCACCACCGCCGAAGTTCGCCGAGGTTCGGTGGTCGTGCCCCTCCTCGAGCTGGACGACGAACGCCATCGGCTGGGCGCAGCCATCGCATCGGGGCGTCTCGTCGTTCTGCAGCCATGCGGCCCGGCCGCCGACCTGGCCCAGCACTTCCCGCACAGGTCGGCCCGATTGCTGGTGCCACTGCCCCGGCGCCTCCAGGTAGTCCTCGGCGCCGACCTGTTCGAACCGCACCGCACACGCCTCGTCCAGCAGCGTGACGCCATCACCGGGCGGGGTGGGGACGTGCAAGGCGTCAGCTCCGAACGCGAACGCGCGATTGCCTCCGGCGCCGGCGTCCCATTCGTCGCACAAGCCTGGATCGTTCTGGCACATGAAAATGGACAGCAGACCAGAGCTGCCGCGCTCGACGTCGGCGAGGCTGACCTGGGCCAGGAATTGCATGGGCCCGGCGCATTCGCGGCAACGTGGCCACTCGAATGCCGAGGGCGTTTGCGGGACACCGCCCGTGCGGGTTCCGGGCGCATCCGCGACGGCCGGACCGGCATAGGTCATGAGCTTCACCACGGCGGCAAGGATACGGGCCGCCCATGCAATCTGAGCAAGCCTCGGCTGGTACTCATCGAATAAGATCAAGAGCGCTCTTCTGCCGCCGGGAGCCGACCTAGACCGCAGCGGAGCTGGTCGGCGACGGGCGGTTCAGCATGGGCTGTGGGTGCTGCTCGCCGGCGCCGTTGCCGTGGCTGCCAGCTTGGCCGCAGCGTACAGCGCGGGCTTCCTGGGGTGAGGCGCACGACGCGCGAGTGACATGGCAAGGGTGACGATGGTCTTGGTCCCGCTACGGCGATCGACTGGGCCGTCGAAGGTCGTGACCACGGGCCGATCCTGCGCAATGTCCACGGGCGCGGAGGGACCGGCACGCGGCGACCCGCGTCCAGCTGCCGCAGGCGCTGTGTAAGCCGGCCCTGATTAGGCTCCCGATGTGCCAGTGATGATCGAGGTCGTTTCCGTCATCGACGCTGTCCCGATCAGGGTGTTCGACCTGGAACTCGACGTTGAGGTGCACGCCGAGTCCTTGTCCGATAGTCGTGAAACCGCAACGACAAGCACCGGCCGCTCCCGGCTGTGCCTCGGGGACGAGGTGACGCTCAGTGCACGGCATTTCGGCCTTCGCTGGCGGATGACCAGCCGAATCACTGCCTACGAACCTCCGCACCGCTTCATCGATGAACAGACTCGTGGTCCCTTCCGCGCATTGCGTCACGAGCACTGCTTCGAGGACATTGGAGACCGGCGCACCAGGATGACTGATCGGATGACCATCAGCGCACCTCTCGGCCCGCTGGGAGCGGTCATGACCCGGGTACTGCTCGCTCCGTACCTGCGGCGGCTGCTGACCCGACGCGCGATCCACATCAAGCACCTCGCCGAAGCCCGCGACAACAGGGAGTGATTCACGCGCTTCCCCACCGCACTCACCTGGCCTGCCCGGCGGTCAACCCGTCAGCCAGACGCCGAGTACGCCGAGCACCGGGTGGACAGGGCCAGCTGCTCCTGTCGTGGGCCAACCCGGTGACCGCAGGCCAGTACCAAGGCGCGCCGATGGCCACCGCCGGTTGCCGGCCGAACGCGGGTTCGCCTGGACCTGGGAGGACGACCACGCGCTTGCCCGGCCGCTGCGGCCGGTGGTGCACGCGGCGGCCGGACTGCTCACCGCGGCCACAACAGAGCGCTACGTCGCCGCCCGGCGCAGGCGGCTCACTCGGCAGGGGCCGGGCACCGCGCCGACGGGGCCTCGTCGTTCACGGTGATCGTGTTCCCCGCCGGCCGGGCTTCTGCGCGTGACCGAAATGGCCGGCGGGGAACACGAAAGGGAGAGAGTGCTGCCGGTCAGCGGCGGCTGACCAGTGGCCTGGCGGCCGGCGCCGACGTGGTTGCCGCGGCGGAGGACGGCGCCGGTGGCGGCTTCACCGTCCAGTCCGGGTGGCCGGGCATCGGCGGGGTCTTCGAGCCGTAGAGCCAGTCGTTCAGGAAGCCGCGCAGGTTCTGCCCGGAGATCCGGGACGCCAGCGCGATGAAGTCCTGGGTCGAGACCGACTTGCCGCGGTTGCGGGCCACCCAGGTCCGCTCGAGCGTCTCGAAGTTCCGGACGCCGATCCGCTGCTGGAGTGCGTACAGGACGAGCGCCCCGCCGTCGTACACGTTGGGGTTGAACACGTCCCAGATCGAGTCCGACCGCAGCGGGTGGGCCACCGGGCCGTAGCGTGCGCGGTAGATGTCGCCGCGCGCGTAGGCGGCCTTGAAGTACGCCTCCCGGTTCGGGGTGCCGGTGTACTGCTGGAAGACGCCGGTCTCCTCGGCGTAGAGCAGCTCGTACCACGTCGCGTGGCCCTCGCTCTGCCACACGTCGCTCCACGACGACGGCGCCACGCTGTCGCCGAACCACATGTGCGCCAGCTCGTGCGCCATGATCGGGTCGAGCACGAACTTCGGCGCGCCGAACAGGCTGGTGTCGTAGAGGGAGATGGTCTGGGTCTCCAGTGCGAAGCCCAGGTCGGTGTCGACCACCAGGGAGCCGTAGTTCTCGAACGGGTAACGCCCGACCTTGCCGATCATCCAGGACAGCTGCGGACGCTCGACCTCGGCCTTGGGCAGCAGGTCGCCGGCGAGGCGGCGCGGGACGACGTCGCGGATCGGCACGCCGTTCACCGGCGGCCGGGTGTGCACGACGAAGTCGCCGACGGCCGCCTGGATCAGCTCGCTGGCCATCGGCTTGGACTCGCGGTAGACGGAGGAGACGTAGCCGCCGTGGCTCCGGTCGCCGAGGTGCCGGCCGTTGGCGACCGCGGTCCAGCCCGCCGGGGCGGTGAGCGTGATCGTGTAGGTGGCCATGTCACGCGGGTGGTCGTTGCTCGGGAAGTAGTTGTGCGACTGGTCCGGCTGGCCGGCCATGAACGTGCCGTCGGCCGTGGTCACGAAGCCGGCCGGGGAGTCGGCGTTGGCCTCGATCGGCGTCGACTTGTAGTCGCTGACGGTGACCCAGAAGCGCTTGCCCCGCTTCAGGTAGTGCCGCGGCGTGATGACCAGTTCGTCGCCGTCGCGGGTGAATCCGGCGGCGGACCCGTTCACCTTGACCTTGCCGACGGAGTCACCACCGAAGTCGAGGTTGAAGCGGGAGAGGTTCTGGGTGGCGACGGCCGTGATCGTCACGGTGCCGGTCACCGTCTGCTTCGGATCCTTCTCGGGGTAGAGCACCCGGAGGTTGTAGTCCTGCACGTCGTACCCGCCGTTGCCGAGCAGGGGATACAGCCGGTCCCCGAGGCCGGCCGAGCCCGGTGCCGGTGCGCCTCCGCCCGCGTACGCGGGAGCGGACAGCCCGGCGGTCGCGACGAGCACCGCCGCGCTGCCGGCGAGGAGTACAGACAGACGACTGCCTATGAACGTCTTCATGGCGGGTGACGTTACGCGCACAGCCGGATACCGCAATGCACTTCCATCCGTCGATCGCGATGGCGTACCCATCAGAATGGCTCCATGACGGAGACCAGGACGGTTGGTACGGCGCCGGGCGACTACGACGCGATGCATCACGCGGCGCAGAAGAGCCCACTCCTCCACCAGCTGTGGGCGCGGGCAATGGGCGACGAGTATCCACCCGGCGTGGAGCCCACCAGCTCCTGCTCGTGGTGGCTGCTCGGGCACGCAGTGTCGGCATTGCGCCTGCGTCCCGGCGCGCGACTTGTCGACCTCGGCTGTGGCCGCGGCGGGCCGGGCCTCTGGCTGGCCCGAGCATTGTCGGTGCGGCTCACCGGCATCGACTTCAGCGCCGCCGCGGTCGAGATCGCGGCCCGGCGCGCCGGCGACTACGTCGCCCCCGGCAGGGCGGAGTTCCGCCAAGGCAGCTTCGAGCGAACCGGCCTTCCCGACAGGTACGCCGATGGACTGCTCAGCGTCGACGCGTTGCCGTTCAGCCCGGACCGTCAGGCGGCGCTGCGGGAGGCCGCCCGGATCCTGGCGCCCGGCGGACGCTTCGTGCTGACCGCACGGGAGCAGCCCGCCGATGCCGACAGCTGGCCGACGATGGCGACGGCCGCCGGCTTCGACGTGGAGCAGATCCTGGACAACACCGAACACGACGGCTTCTGGCGACGGCTGTTCGCCTCGTTCCCCGGGAACGCGGCGGCGCTGCGCGCCGAGCTCGGCGAGCGGGCGGGCGACAACCTGATGCTGGAGGCAGAGATCTCCCTGGCGAAGGGCTTTCCCACGCGGCCGGCGCAGCTGCTGGTGCTGCGCCGCCGCGACACCGATCCGGGCGCGTGACCTCCGAATGACCGGCCGGAGCGAGTCACTCGGATCTGCCGCCGTTCGGGCGCAGCGCGGCGTTCCACCGCCACGGGCCGACATCGCCGAACCTGCCTGTGTGCCGTAGCAGAACGCCCGTGGGATGCCGCCGTTCTGTCGATGCATCGGGCATCAGTCGCGCCAATACTGCCGCGCTGAGTTCCGCGGGTGGCCACCATGTGACCTGTAGGCCCTGGGTGATGTCGTAGGTGTGGATCAACACTTCGGCGGTTCCGAGCGCTGCGAATCCGCCGGCATCACACGGTCCGAAGTGCCAGCCTCGCTTGTCCGGACCTGCGGCACGCAGCGCCAGGAGGAGCAACCCGCCGCATGCCTCGACGACCGCCAGCACATCTGACGGTGTGGCGTCGTCGCGGACCGTCAGGTCCAACGGCAGGTACTTCTCCTGTTCCCGCCCGGCGAGCTGAGTCGCGTAGGCGAGCAGGTCGTGGGCAATATGGACGAGCGTTTCCCGGCACGTCCAATCGAGGCTGCCCGCTTGGGCTGACCAGTCGCCGGTGCTCGCCGGCGGTGCAAGGACGTCGCGCATCAACCGGATGGCGCCCTCCAGGTCGTCTGCGTTCATGGCGCACATCGTCGCAGGCAGAGAGGCACCGAATCCGCGGCAGGGCTCAGCGGGCGTCGCGGGCGAGGTCGCGCTGTAGCAAGACCGTGTCGATCCAGCGGTCCTGCTTGTAGCCGACGGCGGTGAGCCGGCCGGCCTCGGTGAAGCCGAGCCCGCGGTGCAGCCGCGCCGAGGCCGGGTCGCCCACGTCGGTGATCACCGCGATCATGCGGTTCATCCCGGCCTCGGCGCTGCGCCGGATCACGTCGGTGAGCAGCAGCCGGCCGATGCCGCGCCCGCCCTGGCCAGGCGCGACGTAGACGGTGTCCTCGACCGTGTAGCGGTAGGCGGGCTTCGGGCGGAACGGCGCCGCGTACGCGAAGCCCAGCACGGCGCCCGCGTCCCGCACGACGAGGAACGGCAGGCCCCGGGCGCGGACGTCCTCGAGCTTGTGCCGCCACGCGTCGACCGGCGGCGCGACCTCGTCGAACGTGGCGAGTGAGTGCCGCACGTAGTGGCCGTAGATCTCCGCGATCGACTCCAGGTCGGACTCCCGCGCCTCGGTCACGGCGCTACCCTAGCCCGGCCCGTAAGCCGTCAGGCCGCTCCACGCCACGTACTCCTCCGGGCCGCCGTCCGCGAGGGCCGCGCGGGCGTGCCACACCGCCGACGCCAGCGTGTCGCCGCGGCCGATGCGGCGGTGCAGGGCCGTCATCGGTGCCGCGCAGACGCCGTCCGGGATCGGCACCTCGGCGGCCACGATGCCGGCGCTGCCGTTGGACATCAGCGCGCTGACGAAGCCGAGCATCTCGTTGCCGCCGTACGGCTGGTGCGTGCCGGAGTCGCAGGAGGCCAGCACCACCCGGCGTGGTGCGACGCCGCGGGCCAGCATCTCGTAGAGGGTCAGCGAGCCGTCGCTGAGTTCGAGCGCCGAGAAGAGCGGGCTGTCCGAGCGGAACAGGCCGTGGCAGGCGAGGTGGGCCAGGTCCGCCTTGGCGATCAGGTCGAGGGTCGCGTCGACGGTGCTCTCCGGCGGCAGCAGCGTGACGATCTCGTCGTGCTCGGCGGCCACCACGCGCGCCTCCTCGACGGCGCCGGGCAGCCCGGGCCCGGCCACCACGGCGGCACGGACCGGGCCCTCGGCGTCGAACGTCCGTTTCGCGCGCGCCCACAGGCCGCCGGACGGGGTCACCGACACCGGCGCCGGGTGCAGCGGCGACCACAGCACGCCGAGGAGCAGGGCCGACGGCACCACCACGAGCGGGACGTCGGCCGGCACGCCGAGCGGCACGATCAGCTGCCGGGACAGCGCGTCGAACGCGTCCTGCGCCGCGGTCCTCGCGGCGACCGCGAACCGGGTGCCGTGCAGCAGCCGGCGCAGGCCGAACGCCGCGGCGTCCGCCTCCTGGAGGATCGGGGCGACGGGTCCCAGGTCGACCATCCGGGTGCGCCGGGGCTCCACCACGACGGCAAGGATCTGCCCGTCGACCACGGCGTACTCGACCATCCACCGGCCGTCCATGGCGCGCCGCAGGTCCGCCGCGGTCGCGAGCGCGGCCGCCTCGCCGCCGACGTCCTCTCCGGCCCAGGAGCGGCGCCGGATACGCGCCTCGAGCGCGCTCTGCCGGGTCAGCAGGGACGACGGCTCCTTGCCGCGCTCGAGGCGGGCCGTGCGGAGCTCCTGCTCGACGCCGCGCAGGGCGATGACGTCCTGGTCGACGCCCGCCGCCGGCGGCTGCACGCGCAGCAGCGCCGCGGTCCGGGTGCGCTCCAGCCATTCGAGGATCCGGCCCGCCGACGCGGTCGGCAGCAGGCGGCGCAGGCCCAGCGCGCCCAGCTCGGCGCCGTGCCCGGCGGCGAGCACCCGCAGCTCGAGGGAGGGCAGCGCGGCACGGTGGCGCGCGAGGTCACGCAGGCCGCGGGAGCACTCGGCGACGACACCGCCGGCCTGTTCGGACTCGGCGAGCAGCGCCCGGGCGAGGTTGCCCCGCAGCCGGACGAGCAGCGACTGGTCGCGGGCGAGGTCGCCGGCCAGGGTCAGCGCCCGGCGCGCGGCGGGCGCCTTGCGCAGCGCGAGCGCGGCCCGGCCCGCCGCCAGGTGCCCGTACACCGCCTCGGTGCGCAGGCCGATGCGCTGCAGGGTGGCCGCGGCCGCGCCGAGCCGGCGCAGCACCTCGGGCGAGTAGCCGTGGCAGGCGGCCTGCGCCTGCGCCTCGGTGACCGCCGCGCGCGCCGCCCAGGCGGGGCGGCGCTGCCGGCGGAAGTCGTCGGCCGCGGCGGCGGCGTCGGCCAGGGCGGTGGCCGCGTCGCCCAGCTCGAGGGCCAGCCGGGCGCAGCGCAGCCGGGCCTCGGGGGCCATCAGCCGGGCGCCGTGGCGTTCGAACTCCACCGCGGCCGACCGGGCCGCGGCCATGGCCTCGTCGAGCAGCCGCAAGTCGCGCAGGACGTCGGCGTACTCGAGTTGGTGCTCCCCCAGCGGCAGGTTCGCCGCGGCGTGCAGGCGGCCGGCCTCCTCGAAGCGGCGGACGCTCTCCGCGAGCTGTCCGGCGTGGAAGGTCGACCAGGCGCGGCTGTTGGCGATCACCGCGAGCAGCCGCGGGCTCAGGTCCCGGCAGAGCTCCGCGGCGTGGTCCAGGTGGTCGAGCGCCTCGTGCGGGCGGCCCAGCTGGGTCTGCGCGTTGGCCAGGTTGTTCGCCGCCTTGACCCAGACGATCGGCGGGCAGTCCGGGTCGTCGAGCAGCTCGCGGTAGGCCAGCTCGGCGGCGCGCACCCGGCCCCGGTTGTGGTCCAGGATGGCCAGTTGCAGGCGCAGGTCCGGGCGCTCCTCGGCGGCGATCAGCGGCTCGGCCCGGCGCAGGTCGCGGGCGGCGGCGCCGTAACGGCCGAGCTCGTGCAGGGCGACGGACCGGGTGACCAGCAGGTCGCCGAGACGGCCCGGCCGGCCGAGGCCGTCGGCGAGCCGGACGGCCTGATCGAGTATTTTTCTGGCGCCGTCGTTGTCGAGCGCGACGTGCCGCGCCCACGCCTGGGCGCGCAGACCCACGACGAGCGCCTCGGTCTCCCCGGCGGCCCGCGCCGCCCGAACGACTTCTTCTGCCTGCGGGGCGTATCTGGCTGGATCTAGCACGACTCTTCTGTACGCGGCCTCTGCCTCGTCCAGGAAATTCACCTGTTCGTCCAATTCGCACCGCCCCGATTCCCGGGTGGAAATCGAAGTCAGCCTACCGATCGAGAGGGACAGTAAGCCATGACCCAGAACTGGCCGATATCGGACCATCGCAGCGCCGAACAGCTCGAGCGGGACGCCGCGGCCGTACGGGCTCAGGTCTCCAAGCTCGTCTCGCCGAACGGCGACGCCGCCGCCCGGCGGGACTCCGACGCCGTCGTGGAGCGGATCCGCCGGCGCCAGCTCGCCGCGTCGGGTGATCAGGCGACCCCGTTCATCCTCTACCACCCCGCCGACGGCTCCGGCCCGGTGCTCTGCGCCGACAACCGGCTGGTGGTCGACGCCGACGCCGCGCAGGCCGCCCGCCTCGGCGGGCTGCTCTCCGGCTACGCGGCGGCCGACCGCGCCGGCCGCAACCCGCGCCGCCGCACCCGGGTGTTCCGCGGCCCGGCCAAGGGGTCGTTCGAGGCGCTGCGCCGCGACGCCAAGCGGCTCCGGGACGAGCACCAGATCATGGCGGGCGTCAACGCGGTCGTGCCGCTCGGCTACATCGTCAAGTGCGACTCGTACCCGGGACCCACCGTCGCCCCGGCCGCCTTCGCGGGCGGCGGCGGCGGGGAGCCGGTGCGGGTGGCGATCGTCGACACCGGACTGACCGCCGCGCCCCGCACCGACGCCTGGGACACCGGCGTGGTGCGCAACGGAACGGATCCGGTGAACGTGCTGGCGCCGATGGACCGGATCGACTGGTTCGCCGGCCACGGCACGTTCGCGGCCGGCATCGTCCGGCAGATCGCCCCCGACTGCGAGGTGGTGGTCTACCGCTACACCAGCACCGACGGCCTCGGCACCGACGAGGCGGCCGCGGACATGCTGATCCAGGCGGCCGACGACGCCGCGGGCGGCCGAGTGATCATCAACGCCTCGTTCGGCGCGCCGGCCGTCGACGGCGTCCCGCCGCTGGCGATGCGCGAGGCGGTGCGCTACATCACCGAGACGTACCCGAAGGCGCTGATCGTCGCGAGCGCCGGCAACGACGGCAGCGACCGTCCGCTGTATCCGGCCGCGTTCCCCGGCGTGAAGGCGGTCGGCGCGCTGAACAGCGACCTGAGCGCGGCGGCCTTCTCCAACCACGGTAGCTGGGTGCACTGCTCGGCGGTCGGCGTGGGTGTCGTGTCCACGTTCGTCGAGGGCAAGCTGCCGCCCGAGACCGGCATCGGCGCGGACGTCGACTTCCCGGCGGACTCCTGGGCGACGTGGAGCGGCACCTCGTTCAGCGCGCCGCAGATCTCCGGCGCGGTGGCCGCGCTCTGCGGCGACGACGGCGCGCTGCCGCCGGCGGCCGCGTTCGACCAGCTCGTCGCGGGACGCCCGACGCTCGCCGATTACGGCACGGTGGTGCACCTGCTGCCGGGCACGCCCGTCTGATCAGGACGGCCCGGTCAGAGCAGCGTCCACTGGGTCGCCACGGCGATCCCGCCGGCCCGCCGGCAGGTGAGGCTCATCGGTCCCGGAAGCACGTCGTCGATGACGAACAGGCCGCGACGGTCAGCGTCGACGCCGCGTGCTTTCGGGACCGTCGGCTGCCGGACCTCGATGTAGGCGGGGCCCTGCGGCGCGAGGTGCCCGGTGAGCCGGCGCCGCCGGCCGACGGACTCGACCTGCACCGCGATGATCAACTCGTCCCGGCCGTGCTCGTCGACGATCTGGAAGGTCAGCTGCCGCGGCTCCCGCGCGGACCCGCGCACGGCGACGGAGCGCACGGAGGCGGCCGGGCCGTGCGAGTCCTCGACCAGGGCGGCCAGCTCGGCGTCCAGCCGGCGCAGCGTGAAGCTCTGCCGCGCCAGCTCCATCGCGTCCGCCGGCGGCTCCTCGGCCTCGTTGAGCAGCGCGCCCAGCCGGGCGAGCAGGGGACCGTCGTCCGGTGTCGTCGGATCGTTCACCGTGTCTCCTCACGCCGAATGGGAAATGCGTTGCGTGGCGCATTCATCACACTCACGATTCCGCTTCGCCGCCGCTGATACCTTCTGTCAGGAATTGGCGCAGGTGCGTCAGGCACCGGCCCCGCGTCGGGCCCAGGCTGCCGATCGGCATGTCGAGCGCGGCCGCCGCGTGCTCGTACGACGGCCGGTCCTCGGCCTCCACCACCAGCACCCGCAGCACCTGCTGGCAGCGCGGGCTCAACCGGCGGAACGCGTGCCACAGCTCGGCGTCGCGATCGGCGACGAGGAACGGCCGGTCCGGGTCGTCCTCCGGGTCGGTGGGCCGGTCCAGCAGCCACGGCTGGCCGACCGGCATCGCCCGCTTGGCCCGGCGCAGCGCGACGAGCGCCTCGTTACGGCAGGTGGTGCCGATCCACGCGCCCAGCCGGGCCGGGTCGCGCAGCGAGTCGAGGTTCTCCAGCACCCGCAGCCAGGTCTGCTGGAAGACGTCGGCGGCGTCGGCCTGGCTGAGCCGGTACGCGCGGCAGGTGGCCCAGACCCGCCGGCCGAACCGCCCGACGATCTCGTTCCACGCCGCCTGGTCCCCGCCGGCCGCCTTGCTGACCAGCAGGGACACATCGTCGAGCGGCTCGGTGTCGGTCATCATCGCCTCCGATGTCGCGGCCCGGAGCCCACAGGCAGCCCGGGTTCACGCCCATCGTCCGCCGTAGATATACCGATTTACCATAGACCAACCGGACGGCGCGGCGGTTTCGACCCTCGGCGCGCCGGCGCTCAGCGCCGCCGGCCGAGGTTGATCCAGTCCGTCGACACCGGACGGCCGCCGGCGCGCAGCCGCAGCCGGACCGCGCCCGCCGCCGGGGTGCGCACGCTGAAGCAGCCCGCCTCGTCGATCGGCGCCTCGGCGAACGTCCCGTCCGGAGTCTGGCAGGACACCGTGCCGCCGCTCGCCGGGCTGACCTGCCCGACCGCGTCGCCGTCGTCGTCGATCTCGGCGTCGATGCGGTAGCCGCCGCCGTCGAACACCAGCAGCCGGGCGCCCGCCGCGGTGCCGGCGCGGATCGCCAGGGCGCCGTGCGGCGCGGAGCTGTCGAACGACAACTCGGCGAGGAACAGCTCCTCGTCGACCGTCCGCCAGGCGAACGCGGCCCGGGCCGCCGCGGCGAAGTCCGGCGGCAGGGCCTCGCGCGGGGCCAGCGCCTCGCGCAGGTCGGCGACCAGGGCGGGATCGTCATCCCACGGCGGCTGCGTCACGGCGGGCCTCCTTGCGTACGTGGCTGTCGGATTGACCGGCGGCGCCGATGAACGCCACCAGGGCCGGGCAGGTGCGCAGTCTGTGCACGCAGCGGCCGCGGGTCGGGCCGATGCTGCCGATCGGCACGCCGAGGCGCTCGCCGATCTGCTCGTAGCTCAGCGGCGGGTCGACAAGCAGCAGCCCGACCAGCTCCCGGCAGCGCGGTGGCAGCTCGGCGTAGGCGTCCCGCAGCGCCTGGCGGCGTTCCTCGGCGAGCAGCCGCTCGTCGAGTTCGCCGGGCTCCGGTGCGGCCGTGCTGACCAGGGTCTCCGCGGCGCCGTCCAGCGGGTCGAACAGCCAGGTGCGGTGGCCTGCGCGCAGCACCCGCAGGCACTCGTTCCGCGTGGTCTGCACGATCCAGCCGGGCAGCGCCTCCGGTTCGCGGATCCGGTCCAGGTGCTCGACCAGCCGCAGCCAGACGGTCTGGTTGACGTCGGCGGCGTCGGCCCGGCTGATCGTGAAGCGCCGGATCACCGCCATGACCAGCGGGCCGTAGCGGTCGATCAGCGCGGCCCAGGCCCGCTCGTCGCCGCCCGCGGCGGCACGGACCAGGCACAACGTGGACTCGCCGACGGTAACGCTCATGACACCAACACCCCGTAGTCCGGGTGCCAGCGCCGCTGGTTCAGCAGGACGTCGGCCGCGTCCGCCGCGGTCAGGCTCTTCTCGCTCATCAGCGCCGCGATCCGCCCGGCGACGTGCGGCGCCGCGAACGACGTGCCCGACCACCGCGCGAAGCCCTCGAACCGCTCCGGTTTCGCGCCCTTCACGTCGAGCACCCCGGTGACGTACGTGCTGACGCGGGTGCCGTCGGCGCAGGCGTCCACCCACTGACCGAAGTTGCTGTACGCGGCGGGCGCCGGGCCCTCCTCGGTGGCGTGCACGGCCGCCACCGCGAGAACGTCCGGCAGCGCGGCCGGCCAGGCCGGGCGGGAGCCGCCGGCGTTGCCCGCCGCGGCCACCACCAGGACCTCGCGGCCGAGCGCGGCGACACGGTCGGCGAGCGGCAGCGGCGCCACGTCGTCCTGCGTCCGGCAGCCCAGCGACAGGTTGATGATCGACACGCGACGTTCGAGCCGGTCGACGGCGCCGACGAGCATCTCCTCGTCGCCGATGCCCATGCCGGACAGCGCGACCTCCGGGTCGAACCGGACGTCCGGCGCGGAGGTGCGCAGCACGCCTGCGACGAACGTGCCGTGCCCGGCCTGGAGCGCCAGCACGTCGGCGTACTGGTAGAGGGCGTCCTCGTCGTCGGCCTCCGGCAGGTAGGCGTTGCCGAGCCAGTCGGGGTGGAAGCTCGCCGCGTCGCGCCAGATGCCGGTGTCGCAGATCCCGACGGTCACGCCCTTGCCGGCCCCCGAGCCGGTGCCGGGCGGCTTCGGCGCCGCGACGGCGACCGGGCCGGTGCCGGGGTTGCCCATGATGTTGTCGAAGCCGACGAGCACGTGATGCGGCTGCACCGCCGGTGGGACGCCGCCCGCCCATTGCCCGGGTTCGCGCAGCCGGGCCACCAGCCCGGGGATGTCGGCGTCGGCGCCGAGCAGGAAGCGTTCGACGGAGCCGAACGGTTTGCCGCCCCGGAACGGCACTCCGGCCTCGCGCAGCCAGGCCGCGACCCGGCGGGCGTCGGCCCGGGCGGTGAGCAGTTCGCCCGGCCGGTACCAGAATTCCCGGCCCGGCTCGGTGTACGCGCGGATCCTGCGGTCCTGTGCGACCGCGGCCAGGAAGGCGGCGCCGTAGCCGCCGTCGTCGCCGTCCTCGCCGGCCGCCGCGGGTGCGGCCCAGGCGGGCAACGCCGCCGCCGCGGCGGCCGCGGCGGACCAGCGCAGCAGTCCCCGGCGGGTCAGCGGGACCCCGTCCGGGCCCCTGCCAAGGCGCGACGATCCCGATTTGAATCGGTCAGTTGACACAATGCCCTCCGCGACGACCACTGGGTGCGAGGCTGGTCCCACCGTTGGCGGGCTGCCGGGCGAATCGGGAGAAATCTAGCGGTGCGCGGCGCGGTCGCACTAGCAAAAAGCGGACAGGATGCGGGAGTGGCAGGTAGCGGACAGTCCTGGGAAATCCGGGCGGAGGACGCCCTGAGTGCGGTACAGCGCAACCCCCATCAGGCGATCCAGATCGGACAGTCGGTCCTGGAAAGGTCCGACAACCCGCGGGCCCGCGCGGTCGCCGCGCGCGCGGTGGGGCTGGCGTACCGGGAAATGAACGATCTGGGCGCCGCGGTGACGCACCTGCGCCGGGCGGTGCGGCTGGCGCGGCGCGGCGGCTCGGCCGGGCTGACCGCCCTGGCCCGGATGAGCCTGGGCTACGCGCTGGCCAACAGCGGCCGCAACGTCGCCGCCCTGCGGGAGGTCACGGCCGCGTTGGAACACCTCACCGGGTGCGACGCGGGGCGCGCGCGGATGCAGCGGGGCGTGGTGCTCCACTTCGCCGGCCGCTACGAGGAGGCCGCCCGCGACTACACCGCGGCCGTGGAGATCGCCCGGCAGGAGGGTGACCCGCTGCTGGAGGCGCGGGCCCGCAACAACCGCGGGCTCGTGCAGACCCGGCGCGGCATGGCGCGGGGCGGCGACGACCTGCGCCGCGCGGAGGAGATCTTCACCGAGCTCGGCCTGGACCTCGCGGCCGCCGACACCCGGTGGAACCTCGGCACCGCCGCGGCGCGCCGGGGCGAGGTGGCGGTGGCCCTGCGCGTCTTCGCCGAGACGGACCGGCGCTACCGCGAGCTCGGCGTGCCCCGGCCGGCCCTCCAGCTCGACCGGCTGGAGCTGCTGCTGTCCGTGCCGCTGCCGGCCGAGGCCACCGAGGTGGCCGCCGCCGCGGTACGGGAACTCGGCGCGCGCGGCATGGCGTCGGACCAGGCCGAGGCGCTGCTCGGATCGGCGCGGGCCGCGCTGCTCGCCGGCGAGACGGGCGCGGCGATCGCCGCCGCCGGGCGGGCCGGCGAGGCGTTCCGCCGCCAGGGCCGGCCGGCCTGGGCGGCGCTGGCCCGCAGCGTCGCGCTCCGGGCGGGTTTCCGCTCCGGCACGCGCACGGCCCGGTCGCTGACGGCGATGGTCCGCAACGCCGCCCAGCTCGACGCGACCGGCTGGCCCGGCACGGCGCTGGCCACCCGGATCGACGCCGCCCGGGTCGCGACGGCCCTCGGGCGCACCGAACAGGCCCGCGAACTGCTCACCGTCGCCGCCCGGGCCCGCCGCGGCGGCACCGCGGACCGGCGTACGCAGGGCTGGTTCGCCGCGGCCCTGCGGCACCGTCTCGGCGGCGCGGACCGGCGGGCGCTGAGCGCGCTGCGCGACGGCCTGGCCGTGCAGGAGACGCACCGCAGCTGGTACGGCGCGACCGAGCTGCGCGCCAGCAGCGGCGAGCACGGCCGGGAGCTCGCCGCCGAGGGGCTCGACATCGCGGTCGGCGCGGGCCGCCCCGCGCAGGTGCTGGCCTGGGCCGAGCTGTGGCGTGCCACCGCCCTGCGGATGACACCGGTGACGCCGCCCGCCGACCCGGAGCTCTCCCGCGTGCTGACCGAGCTGCGCGGGGTCTGCGCCGCCGTGGACGCGGCCGCCCTCGCCGGGCACCCGGCCGCCGCGGAGCAGCGCCGCCAGGTGCGGCTGGAGCACCGCGTGCGGGAGCTGACCCGGTGCGCGGACGGCGCCGGCGCGCCGGCCCGGCCGCCGGGCGTCGCGGCGCTGGCCGCCGCGCTCGGCGACGCCGTCCTGGTGGAGCTCGTCGCGCACCGGGGCGGGATCCTCGCGGTCGTGGTCCGCGACGGCCGGGCGAGCCTGCACCGGCTCGGCGACCTGGACGCGGCCCGGCGGTGCTCGCGGCAGCACCGGTTCGCGCTGCGCAGACTGATCACTCTGGACGATCCCGCCGCCGCGTGGACCGCGGCACGGCACGCCGCCGGCGCGCTGGACGCGCAGCTGCTCGCGCCGCTGCGTACCCGGATCGGCGACCGGCCTCTGGTGATCGCGCCGATCGGGGAGCTGCACGCGCTCGCCTGGGCGGCGCTGCCGTCCTGCGCGGGCCGGGCCGTCACGGTGGTGCCGTCGGCCGCCGCCTGGCTGCGCGCCACCACCCGCCGACAGCCGGTGCCGGGTCCGGCCGTGCTCGTCGCCGGCCCGCGGCTGCCGGCGGGCGAGAAGGAGGTGGCCGCGCTGGCCGCCGCCGATCCCGGCGCGGTGGTGCTGACCGGCGAGGCGGCGGGCGCCGGCGCGGTCACGGCGGCGATGGACTCGGCGCGCCTCGCGCACATCGCCGCGCACGGCGTCTTCCGGGCCGACGCGCCGCTGCTGTCCACCCTGGAGCTGGCCGACGGGCCGCTGACCGCGTACGAGCTCGAGCGGCTGCGCCGGCCGCCGGGGGTCGTGGTGCTGTCGGCCTGCGACTCCGGGCGCTCGGCGGTGCAGCCCGGCGACGAGCTGCTCGGCCTCGGCGCCGTGCTGCTCGGCGCGGGCACCCGCACGCTGATCGCCAGCGTGCTGCCGGTGCCCGCGGACCGCACCGCGGATCTCATGCTCGACCTGCACGCGCGGCTGCGCGGCGGCGCTCGGCCCGCCGCGGCGCTCGCCGCCGCCCAGCGGGAGCTCACCGCCGGTGGCGACGCCCTCGATCACGCCACCGCGGCGGCGTTCCACTGCATCGGCGCGGGCTGAGCGAAAAAAAACTGTATTCGAACCCGGCGGTGCCCCTCTGGGGTTGGTGCGGGACACGCAGCTGACGTGTCCCGGATACGACAGGGGGAACCAGATGTTCGTCGACAAACCGGCCCGACGCCGGATCATCGCGGTGGGGGCCGCCGGCCTGCTCGCCGCGCCGGCCCTCGGGGGCGCGGCAGCCGCCGCGGAGGAGCCGCAGACCGTACCCGTGTACGCCGTGGTGCAGGAGGGCCTCACCGCCGGGCAGGGCGCCGAACTGGCGAAGGCCTTCGGCGTACCGAACGCGTTGCAGGGCAACGGATACTTCGCCTACGTCGACGCGGCCGCGTACGGGCGGGTCCCGCTGACCGCCGCCGGCCGGGCCACAAAGGACGAGTCGGGCCGCGCGGTACAGGCGCAGGCGATCGACCGCGCCGCGCTGGAGAAGATCAGCCCGGTCGCCGACGAGGAGGCCCTGCGCCGGGGCGGGCAGCTGATCGAGCTGGCCGGGCTGAGCCCCGACCTGAAGGCCCGGCCGCAGGTGACACACACCGAGCTGACCCTCACCGACGCGGAGAACGGCAGGCCGCAGGTGCACCCCCTCGACACCGTGGTCAGCTACCAGCTGGACCTGGCCGGGCTCCCGGTCAGCGGGCAGGGCGCCAAGCTGCGCCTGACGGTCGGCCCCGACGGCACCGTCACCCAGCTCGCGCACGCGCTGCGCGCGGTGGAGCGCCGCGGCGAGGTCAAGGTGATCGGCGAGCAGGCCGCGCTCGACGCGTGCGCCAAGCTGTACGGCCAGGACGTCAAGCAGGAGGCGCCGACGCTGGGCTACCAGTTCCCGGAGCTGAGCGCCACCGACGCCGACGGCAAGGGCAAGGTCTCCACCATCGCGCCGCAGTACACCTGCAACCCGGTCGGCGGCGCGGGCGCACAGGCGCACCGGCTGGTCCCGGCCGTCGAGGGTGCCGCGCCCGGCGGCAAGCTCGGCGCCACCCGCGCCGGCGACACCGTGACCGCCTCCGTCTCCGTCGAGGGCGGCACCGCGCCGTACACCTACCGCTGGTCGTCCTCGACCACCGTGCTGCCCACCGACGGCAGCGACGGGGAGTCCATCAGCTACAAGCGCAGCCCGCGCGGCCGCGAGGACGACGGCGCCGAGCGGCTCAGCGTCGAGGTCACCGACGCCGACGGCATCGCCGCCACCGCGCACGTCGACCTGCCGGGCGACGGGGACGCTACCGCGGAGTTCCAGCCGGGCGGCGGCGGATTCGGCGCGCTCGCCATCGGGCCGAACGACGTCGGCATCGAGCAGACCATCGACGAGTGGCAGTGTGCGCAGGACAGCGGCAACGGCTTCCGCAGCGTGATGGCCTCGCACGGCGTCGGCACCCAGTTCGACTGGCGCGGCGCCAGCGCCTGGGAGAAGGACTTCAAGGACCCGTCGCTGGGCGGGATCGACAGCTCGTACGTCGACGACGTGGACGCGACCTGGTACACCGGCCACGGCTGGCCGGGCGGCTTCACCTTCAAGGGCAACAACTCCGACACCCAGATCACGCCGTCGGACGCCCGCTGGGGCAACCGGGACCTGGAGTGGCTCCAGCTCGAGTCCTGCCAGGTGCTGCGGGACACCAACGGCCACCACGACTACTTCGGCCGCTGGCGCCAGGCGTTCGCCGGGCTGCACATCATGAACGGCTTCGACACCAACGCGTACTGCGTCGGGGGTGGCACCGGCGCGACGTTCGCCAGCTACCTGTTCCCGAAGAAGTTCCTGTGGTGGGAGCTGCGGCCGGCGTACCGGGTGCAGAACGCCTGGGCCGCGATGGCGATCGACCGTGAGCCGTCCGGCGTGAAGTACCGCTCGACCGGGCTGGTCCGGCCGGACGGCACCACGAACATCGGCGACTTCTTCTGGGGGCAGGGCCCGACCGGCCCGGACATCCCGCTGACCCCGAACACGGGGCAGTGGTCCATCTCGGGCACCGTCTAGCGCACCGAGGACCGCGGCGGGCGTCGCCCGCCGCGGTTCAGCGCGCGGTCGCGGCGGAGTCGGACCCCCAGCGGGCGGTCATCCAGCGGGCGCCGCGGCGCCCCAGCCGCTGCCCGGGCACCTCGACGAACCGGTGCGTCAGCCAGGAGATCCCCAGCAGCAGGCCGAGGTAGCCGAGCGCGACCGGTACCTCCGCGAGGACCGGCAGCCGGTCGCCGAGCGGGGTCAGGACCGGGCTCAGCAGCTGGAGCAGCACGAAGTGCACGAGGTAGACGGAGTAGCTGATCCGGCCCAGCCAGGCGAGCGGGCGCGGCGTGCGCCCGTCACGGGCGAGCAGGCCGAGCGCGAACAAGCCGCCGAAGACCAGCAGCGTGACGATCGCGCGGGTCCGGTACGTCGCCGTCGGTGCGCCGAGCGCGTCCAGTTGGGCGTACCAGGTAATGATCAGCGCGGCGCCGACGGCCGCCGCGACCGCGCCCGCCCGCCACCAGCCGGTCTGCCCGTGCTGGGCGCGGTGGATGGTGGTGCCGACGAACATGACCGCGACGATGAGCAGCCCGTCCCAGACGTGCGCGGGGTCCTGGTTGGCCGCCAGCAGGGTGACGGCGATCGCGGCGAGCAGCAGCGCGCCGACGGCGACGGCCCAGCGCCGGCCGCTGGCCACCGCGGGCAGGCCGGCCGCCAGGCCGAGCGCCACCGCGACGGTGACGGGCGTCGCGGGGAGCAGCGCCGGCGCCAGCGGGACGGCCGCCACCGAGACCGCCGCGAGCAGGACGGCCACCGCGCCGCCGCCGCGGTGCAGCCGCAGCGCGAACAGCGCGCTGACCAGCAGGTAGAACGCCATCTCGTAGGTCAGCGTCCAGAAAACCGGGGTGACAAGGGGAACGCCGAGCAGGTGCGGCAGCATCGTGAGGTGCGCCAGCGCCGCGGTCGCGGGGTGCGCGACCAGGTCCCGGTCCATCGGCACCAGCCCGAACGCGGCGAGGCACAGCGCCAGGACGGTGACCACGAGATAGAGCGGCAGCAGCCGGGCGATCCGGCTCACCCAGAACGACCGGATACTGCCGTGCCGCTCCAGCGACGCCGGGATGATGTATCCGCTGACCAGGAAGAACAGCATGACCCCGGCGGTGCCGGCGTGCAGCCACTCGCCGGTGAAGCCCCGCACGCCGCGGAACAGGTAGCGGCTGAGGTGCGCGTAGACGACAAGGAGGACGGCGACCGCCCGCAGGCCGTCCAGCCAGGCCATCCGTTCGGCCCCGGCACCGGGCGCCGGCGCGGGCCGGGCGTGTACGGCGGGGGCGGTGTCGAGCACCCGCGAACGATAGCCCGGGGTCAGGCCGTCCGCCTGCGGGCGAGGGCCACGTCGGCCATCAGCCGGTCCCAGGCCGGGTCCTCGCGGAACGGCCCGGCCGGCAGGCCCTTGCCGACCCGGGCCCACATGTACTCCCACCACGCCGCCACCCGCACCGGCCACAGCCCGACGCGCACCGCGCCGGCGAGGAAGCAGCGGTGCGTCAGCAGGGTCGCCGCGAGGGTCTCCGGATCCAGCTCGAGGCTCGGATCGTCGATCGCCCGGCCGAGCGCCCGCACGTCGCGGTGCATCTCCGAGTACGCGACCAGGCCGGGCGCGGACGGCACCTTCAGGGGCCCGTCCCCGGTGACCATGTCCGCCGCGTAGGACGGCATGAACACGACGTCGTCGGCGATGATGATCAGCGGCAGCTTCTCGTGCCCGCGCCGGACCTCGAGCTCGACGCCCGGCACCCCGGTCGGCGCGATGAGGTACTCGTAGTCGAGCACGTCGGCGGCCGAGATCCGTACGGCGTCACCGATCGCCGGCACCCGCGCGACCACGAGACCGCCCTCGACCGACACCTCGGGGCCGGGCACCTCGGCGATCACCCGCGCGAGTTCGTCAGTGTCCATGCGCTGGTTATACCCAGCCACGGCAAACTTCACAAAGCGGCCGTATGACGTCGTGAACCTGCCTGAAGTCGACCGAGAGGATGATCCGGAACGGTCGGCACCGCCGCTACGCTCCGCCCGTGAACGAGATCGAGTCAGCCCGCCGGCCCCGCTCGGCGCTGTGGACCGTCCTGATCGTGGTCGCCGTCCTCGCGGTCGCGGCGATCGTCTTCGTTCTGACGACGGGCGGCGGCACGCACAAGGTCACGTTCGAGGTGGCCTCCAGCGGCGAGAAGGTCTCCTCGATCATCTACGGCTCGGGCGACAAGCAGCTGGGCAAGGACGTCGGCACCGCCGCCGCGACACCCTGGTCGAAGTCGGCCGACATCTCCGACACCGACGGCGACCTGTGGCTGCGCGCCCTGTCACCCGCCGGCGGCGCGATCACCTGCACCATCTGGGTCGACGACCGGGTGGTCGTGGAGTCCACGACCCTGTCCGGCGCGAACTGCGTGATCCCGTTCGACGAGGCCCTCGACCACTAGCGATTGATACTTGTCAACATATTGACAATCTTGTTTCCTGGATCGATGCTCGGGAGAGCGCTCTCAACGTCGATCGTGGGATGTGCCGATGATGAACTCCCGCCGTCTCGCCGCCCTCACCGTCCTGGCACTGACCGGCGCGTTCGCGCCCGGACCGGCCGCCGCCCGCGCCGCCGCGCCGCCGCCCGCTCCCCCGTCGACCCTGGCGCAGACCGGCATCCGCGCGGCGGACCCCAGCGTGATCCGCATCGGCACCCGGTACGTCTCCGTGCAGTCGCTCAACGGCGGCATCGCCGTGCGGCAGGCCTCGTCGCCGGACACCCTCGCCGCCGCGCCGGCCCGCCAGGTGTGGAGCGACACCCGCAACCTGGGTGAGGTGTGGGCGCCGGAGATTACCTTCGACGGCGGCCGCTACCACATCCACTTCTCCGCGGGACGCGGCTCCGCACACCGCATGTACGTGATCAGCTCGCCGACCGCCGACTCGGGGTACACCGCCGAGACCCGCCTCGTCCTGCCGGACGACAAGTGGGCGATCGACGGCAGCATGTTCACCTACAACGGGCAGCGCTGGTTCGTCTGGTCCGGCTGGGCCGGCGACACCAACGTCGAGCAGAACCTCTACATCGCCCGGATGACCAGCCCCAGCGCGACCACCGGCGGCCGGTACGTCATCTCCCAGCCCCGCGAGTCCTGGGAGCGCGTGGTCGGCAACCCGTTCATCAACGAGGGCCCCGAGCCGATCCGGGACCCTCGTTGATGAACGGGTTCTACTCCGCCAACGGCAGCTGGAGCGAGCAGTACTGCCTCGCCGACCTGCGGCTGAGGGCCGGCGGCGACCCGACCTACGTCTGGGACTGGTACAAGTCCAACGGATGCCTCTTCGGCTCCAACCGCGCCACCATGATGGCCGGCTGGGACCCGACCCTTTACGTGAACGGGCCCGGGCATCACAGCTTCGTCCTGCTCAACGGCGACATCGGCACCAGCCCGCCGGCCGGCTCCCGGTTCCCGCTGATGTACCACGCCGTCGCCAAGGGCACGCCGTACTCGTGGGCGAACCGCTACTGGTACACCGGAACGTTCCTGTGGTGGGGAAACAGCACCTACCGGCGCGCCAACGTGCCGGGCGCGAACACCGACACGGGGTTCAGCCTCAAGTTCTTCGAGTAGCGCACGCCGTATGGTCGGCGCCATGACGCGCATCCTGCTGATCTCCGGCAGCACCCGCGAGGGATCCCTGCACACCTCCGCCCTGCGCACGGCGGCGCGGCTCGCGCCGGCCGAGATGACCACCATCCTGTACGAGGGCCTGCGCGGGCTGCCCGCGTTCGTTCCCGGCGACCCGGCCGTGCCCGGCGCCGTCGCCGACCTGCGGCTCGCCGTCGAGCAGGCGGACGCCGTGCTGTTCAGCACCCCGGCGTACGCGGGTTCGCTGCCGGGCACGCTGAAGAACCTGCTCGACTGGCTGGTGGCCGGCGGCGACCTGGTCGGCAAGGCCGCGGCCTGGCTCTCCGTGGCGCCGCCCGGCGAGGACGACGGCGCCCGCTCGACGCTGGAGACCGTGCTCACCCACGGCAGCGCCCGGATCCTGCGCGCCGCCTGCATCCGCACCCCGGTCAGCCCGGACGCCGTCGACGCGCAGGGCCTCGTGGACGACCCGCGGCTGCGGCTGGCGCTGACCGACACACTGCGCGCCCTCGACCGGCTGCTGGCGGTGCCGGACAAGCGCGACCAGCCGTCCTGGCAGACGTACTCGAGCGTCTACCCGGTGGTGCTGCGACGCGATCCGACGGTCACCCGCCACGGGCGCGCACCGTCCTGACCTGGCGGGGGCCGGGCGGCAGCGCGCGGCGCCGGCGGAGCACGAGCCCGGTGAGCCGGGCGAGGCCGTACTCGTAGGCCGCGGCGCCGAGGTTGGCGCCGCCCAGGAAGACCAGGGCGTTGGTCGAGGTGATCGAGTCGCTGATCAGCGCCGCGCCGAAGGCGCCGCCGTAGTAGGGCACCTCCTTGACGAGCTCCATGCCCACGTACCCGGCGGCCGCGGCCAGCCGGGCCGCCCGCAGGCCGGTCGTGCGGCGCCGGGTCAGGTCGTACGCCGCCTTGGAGAGCGCGTTGGTGCTGGTACCGGTCGCCGCCAGCAGCGCGCCGTTGGCCCGCGCGCCGGCGCGCAGCCCGAGCGCCCAGGCCGCGTAGCTGATCACCAGGAACACCACCGTCCACCGGTGGCCGAGGCCGCTCAGCAGCCCGGAGGCGACCAGGCAGACGCCGGTCGCGGTGGCGCCGGCGTCCAGGGCGTACGCCGACATCGCGGTGGCGGCCAGGCTGACGGCCCACCTGCGCAACCCTGGGCGGCGCGCGATCGCTACTGGTGCCATGCCCCACCAAACGCGACCGGACGTATCCGGATACGCAGCGACATTCCGCACCGAACCGTCACTGCCCGGAGTCGGGCAGGGATCGCCGAATGGGCGCTCCGCGCAGTTGCCGCGGCGTAGCCTCAACGGGTGAGACCGGCTCCGGCGGTGGACTTCTCACCCGGTGGCGAGCCTCGACGACTCCGCCGACGGGCGCTGCGGATTCTCGTTCCGATCATCGCTCTGGGGCTGGTCGGCACGGCCCTGGCCGCCCTCGCCCTGCGCCGCACCGAGGAGGACCGCCTCGACCGGGCGCTGGACCAGCAGACCGTCGCCGTCGAGCGGACGTTGTCGGCCGAGATGCGCCGCTACAGCACCTCCCTGCAGGACATCGCCGGCGCCGTCGGCGCGCAGAGCCGGCTCGAGGCGGCCGAGTTCAACGCGATCACCGCCACCACCAACCGGCAGCGGCTGCCCGGTGCGACCGGCGTCGCGTTCGTCGTGCCGGCCGGCGACGCGCCGATCACCGCGGTGCAGCGCTTCTGGCGCGAGTCCGGGAATCCCGGCCTGCGGCTGCGGCCCACGCCGGGCGCCGCCGAGCACCTGTTCGTGGTCATGGCACACCCCATCGACGGCGTCGGCGACGCGGTGGGCCAGGACATGGCGGCGTCGCCCCAGGCCACGGCGGCCCTGCGCAAGGCGCGGGACACCGGTCAGGTCGCGATCAGCTCCGCCTACCGGCTGCTGCGCGACGCGAACCTGCCCGCGGCCCGGCAGCAGCTGTCGTTCGTGCTTGTCGCGCCGGTGTTCGCCACCTCGCCCGGCGCGCCGGACACCGGGCGGTTCCGCGGGTGGATGATGATGGGCGTACGCGGCGGGAGCTTCCTGAGCGAGGCGATCGGCCGGACCGCGGGGAACACGGTCGCCGTCACCCTGATCGACCAGACCGCCGGGGTCCTGAAGCCGTTCGGCTGGTGGCGGCCGGCGGCCCCGATCGACCGGGACCGGGCGGCCCGCACCGTCGCGATCGCGGTGCCGCAGGGTAAATGGGTGGTCGCCGTCGAGGCCACCGAGCGGCTGCTGCCCGACGCCGACCTGCACCTCGACCTCGTCGCCTGGGGGGTCGGCGGGGTGATCACCCTGCTGCTCGCGACCCTCACCGGCACGGTCATCACGTCGCGCAACCGCGCGCTGCGCAGGGTGGACGCCGCGACCGCCGCGCTGCGCGACGACATCGAGCGCCGCGAGGCGGTCGAGCTGCAACTGCGCCAGCGCGAGACGGAGCTGGTCGGCTTCGCCGGCGTCGTCGCACACGACCTGCGCAGCCCGCTCGCCCGGATCGCCGGGTACTGCGACCTGCTCCGGGACGAGGCCGGGCCCCGGCTCGACCCGGAGCACCGCGACTACCTCGAGCGCCTCTACGCCGGCGCGCAGGACATGCGGTCGCTCATCGACGACCTGCTGAACTACGCGATGGCCGAGAACCAGGACCTGGTCACCACCGAGGTCGACCTCAACCGGGTGGTGGCCGAGGTGGTCCGCGAGCGGGTGAACGGCCAGGGCGTCCTCCAGCCCAAGATCGTCGTATGGCCGCTGCCGAGCGTCGAGGCCGACGCCACAATGCTGCGGCAGGTCCTCGACAACCTGATCGGCAACGCCCTCAAGTACGCGCCGGCCGGCGAGGACCCGAGGATCGAGATCACCGGCCGCCCGGTGGACGGCGGCGGATGGCACATCGAGGTGGCCGACCGCGGCATCGGCGTGCCCCGGGACCAGGTCGACACCATCTTCGAGGCGTTCACCCGGGCCCGCGGCAGCGAGCGATATCAGGGCACCGGCCTGGGCCTGGCGATCGTGCACCGCGTCGTCGAGCGCCACGGTGGCGAGGTCGGCGTCGCCGCGAACCCGGGCGGCGGCAGCCGCTTCTGGTTCTCCCTCCCGCCGGTCCGGTGCCGGGTGCCCCGGCCCGGCTCCCCCGGCGGCTGAGCGCGCACGCCCGAGCACTCGGCGCTCACGGCGTCGCCGCCGCGACCATCTCCCGGTACGCGGCGACGCCGTCCGGATCCGGGTACCCGCCCGGCGGCATGACCGACGTGCCGAGGTACCAGTTGCCGTGCTGCCAGTAGCAGACGATCTGGAAGCCGTGCGACCTCAGCCAGTCGAAGGAGGCGCGGATGGCGGGTCCCCGCGACGCCCGGACGCCCAGGTCGTCGTCGATTCCCCACTCGGCGAGCGCCAGCGGCCGGCCGAGCGCGCCGAACGCCGCGAACCACCGCCGCATCCGCGGGTCCAGGCCGATGCTGACCGGGTCGTCGGGCTCGGCGCCCCGGGCGCTCGCCTGCCAGTAGAGGCCGAGCCCGTACCCGTCGGCGAAGGCGGCCGGCACGACCCAGTCCCGGACCTCGCGGTCGCCGCCGGTGCCGTTCCTGGTGACCAGCGCCGACTCCGGCCGCCACTGGTAGCCCATGTACACCGGCACCACGTCGATGGCCGGATTTATCGTCTTGGCCAGGTGATACACCCGTTTGAAGGCCCGTACGAACCGCACGCCGGTCATGTCGTCCTCCGGCTCGTGGAAGTACGTCAGGATGCCGTCCTCCGGCATCGCCGCGGCGACGGACAGGATCTCCCCGTCGCAGAATCCCGCGGCCACGGCGGTGGGCGTGCAGGTGGTCTTGAACGAGTACCAGAGCCTCGCGCCGTACTCACGCTGGCAGTCGATCGCGTCCGGCGGCGGGGGCAGGCCCCGCGCGGCGAACACCCGGCGGATGCCCAGCTGCTCGCCGAGGTTGGCACGCTCCTCGAGGAAGCCGGCGCAGGTGTTGGCGTCGTCGATGACATCGTTCTCGGAGGTGGTGGCGCCGACGGCGAACGTCGGCAGGTACAGGGCCGATGCGGGAGCCGGTACCGGCGAGCCGGCCAGCACGAGCGCGATCGTCAGGGCAGCGTGCATGCGTCCTCCGCAGGTACTGGCGGTGCACGATGATGGGCCTCATCCGGGCACGCCGATCCCTTGTGGACCTGGGGTGCGCGGGTTCACGAACCGGGCGGGCGGGGCCGGGGACGGGGCTGCTCTCGTCGACGGCCTGGCCACTCCGCGGTGGACCCGGCCAGATCGTGGCCGGGTCTTGACACCGCCGGGGTGTCCATCCATCAACGACACCAGCATCACACCGGGCGCGCCATAATCAACCACCCGAAAGGCGACGAATCACCTCGAATAGGTTAACTATCCCGAGTGGTTGTTGCTCCTGACTGATGGCTTGTGTGCGACATGGCGGGAGCCGGCCGCTACGCGGCGGGCCCGGTGACGCGCACGACCAGGCCGGCCCGGTGCCGGGTGCCCTCGATCAGTTCCGCGTTGCGCTGGTCGGAGCCGTGCGAGCGCTCGGCCGCCTCCTCGGGGCTGCGGCCGAACCGGACGTGGCGCTCGATCAGCCGCGCCAGCCGCAGGTCCTCGCCGGGCTCGACGTACCAGGACTGATCGAGCAGTTCGGCGATGCCGCCCCACCGGTCGTCGTCGACGAGCAGGTAGTTGCCCTCGGTGATGATCAACGGGACGGTGCGGTGCACCGGCACCGCGCAGGCGATGGACTCCTCGAGGCCGCGATCGAACTCGGCCGCGTACACGATCTCGTCGTGCTGGGGCCGCAGCCGGCGCAGCAGGCTGCGGTATCCCGCGGCGTCGAAGGTGTCGGCCGCGCCCTTGCGGGCGTGCCGGCCGAGGCGGTGCAGTTCGGCGTTGGACAGATGGAAGCCGTCGAGGCCGACCAGCGCGGCCCGGTCGCCGAGCGCGTCGGCGACCTGCCGGGCCAGCGTCGACTTGCCGGCGCCGGGCGCGCCGGCGATGCCGAGGATCCGCCGCCGCCCGTCGGCGGCCAGCGCCCGGGCCGCCTCGACGAGTTCGCCGAGGCCGAGCTCGACGGGGGAATCGGGTGACCGCACCGCTGCCTCCTCGGTCCGTGCCGCCGTCGCCACGGATCGATGAGATTACCGGGCCCAGCCGGGCGCCGCCGACATCCGGCCGAGGCGGTGGCGGACCAGGCGCACGGACAGCGGCACCACGCCGAGGCAGGTCGCGCCGAGCGCGGTGAGCAGCACGGCGGCGCCGCCGGTCGGGTCCGCGCCGGCGGTCGCCGCGCCGGCGCCGCAGAACGCGCCGACCCAGAGCACCGTGCCCAGCGCCGACCAGCCCAGGAAGCGCCCGAACGGCATCCGGGCGATCCCCGCGACGATCGGCACCACGGCGTGGATCACCGCGACGAACCGGACGGCCACCAGCGCCGGTGCGCCGTGCTCGCTCAGGTACGCCTCGGCCCGGTCGAAGCGCTCGGCGCCGATCCGGCGGCCCAGCGCGGTGGTGCGCAGCCGGGCGCCGAAGACGCGGCCGACGGCGTACCCCAGAACCTGGCCGAGCAGCGCGCCGGCCGTGCCCGCCGCCACCGCGCCGGCGAAGCCGACCGGGCCGGCCGGCAGCGAGCCGGCCAGCATGACCACCGACTCGCCGGGCACCAGCAGTCCGAGCAGGAACGTCATCTCGACGGCGGCGGTCAGGAACGTGACAAGCAGGACCGACCACTCGTCCAGCGTGGCAAGCCGGTCGACGAGCGACGCCGCGGCGTCCATCAGGTCTGCGATCACCCGTTCAGCATCGTCGTCCGACCCGGACCGGGGTATCGGGCCATACCCCGAGATAACCCTGATGGACGCCCCGCGTCAGCCCCTGGACCAGACCTGGTTGGCGGCGTGGTGGCAGGTCCAGACGATGACCGCCGCGCCGGGCTCGGTCGACGCGCCCGAGACGTCCAGGCACAGTCCAGACTGCACGGCGGCGACGGTGCCGTCGGCGTTCATCCGGAACTGCTGGTTGGCGCCGCCGTGGCACTCCCACTCGATCACCCGGCTGCCCGCCGTCGTGCCGCCGCCCGAGACGTCCAGGCAGCGGGTGCCGTCGTAGACCCGCAGCTCGCCCGCCGCGGTGAGGTTCCAGCGCTGGTTGGCGCCGCCGTTGCAGTCGAAGATCTCCACGGCCGCGTCGTTGACCACGACGTTGTCGTGCACGTCGAGGCACCGGCCGGAGCCCTGGCCGACGAGCGTGTTACCGGCGTACGCCGCGCCGCCCGAGACCCGGTAGACGACCGTGCCGTGCGGTGGGACGGTGGCGCCGATCGCGCCCGTCGTGGTGGTCGCGGCGCCGCTCCAGAGGTCCCGCAGGGCGTACGTGCCGGCGGCGTTCATGCCGACCTGCGCGGCGCTGGTGGTGATGGTCGCCGCGGTGCCGTTCTCGTTGAAGAGCGCCACCGCGCGGTCCCCGCCGGCCAGCACCTTGCTGAACACCCACTGGCCGCCGCCGTTGCGCACCACGTACGCCTGCCGGCCCAGCGGGTCCTGGTCGACGGCGATGACGGCGCTGTTGGTCAGGATGCTCAGCGTCGCCGGCGTGGCGCCGCGCAGGTCGGCGCCGATCAGCAGCGGCGCCGACATCATCGACCAGAGCGAGAAGTGCGTGCGGTACTCGGTATCGGTCATCCCGCCGTTGCCGACCTCGAGCATGTCGGGGTCGTTCCAGGCGCCCGGCCGCGGGTACGCGGCCAGCACGCTGTTCTGCCGGATGATGTTCAGCACCGAGCCCCAGTTGTCCTCGATGTCGCCGGTGGTGCGCCACAGGTTGCCGACGCCGCCGGCCCAGCGCCACGGCCGGTTCTCGCCCCACTCGCAGATGGCGAACACGATGGGCCGCCCGGTGGCGGCGAGCGCGTCCCGCATCCGGGTGTATCGCTGCACCGCGTCGCGGCCCTGGTTGTTGCAGTTGTCGTACTTGAGGTAGTCGACGCCCCACGAGGCGAACAGCCGCGCGTCCTGCTCCTCGTGGTCGAGCCCGCCGGGGAATCCGACGGAGGAGCACGTCGTGGTGCCGGCGCTGGTGTAGATGCCGAACTTGAGCCCCTTGCCGTGCACGTAGTCGGCGAGGGCCTTGATGCCGTTGGGGAAGCGGTTGAAGTCCGGCACGAGGTTGCCCTGTGCGTCCCGCTGCCGCTGCGCCCAGCAGTCGTCGAGGTTGACGTACTGATAGCCGGCCGCCTTCAGGCCCCGGTCGACGAAGATGTCGGCGATTCCCTTGATCATCGCCTCGTTGAACTCGGCACGGCACTGCGTCGAGTTCCAGTTGTTGAAGCCCATCGGCGGCGTCCGCGCGAGCCCGTTGTCGAGCGCCGCCGCGGGCGCCCGCACCGCGGGCCCGACGACCGCGGCCGCCGCCGCGAGCAGCAGGGAGACGATGATCCGGCCCGTACGCATCGGACACCTCCGTCCACCGCCCCCGGCGCGGGAGCTATAGATGACGGTCTATCCGTTTCGGCCTTTTGTCAACCGTGTTACCAGTTATGGGACGGCCGGAAAAGTAGGACGCCGCTGCGAATTCCACGGGGGAAGAACTCGCAACGGCGTTGCAGGGACAATAGTCGATATCTTGCGTTACGTCCACGCCGGGGCGCACTCAATGATCCAGTGTGCCCGCCGGCGCCATCACCCGCAGCGCGTTGGCGGCCAGCCCGATCCGCAACGGGGTGCGGCCGCGCGGCTCGCCGTCGACCTCGACCCGGGCCGGCCGGTCGGTCTCCAGCCACAGCTCGCCGACCGCGAGGAACGGCTCGTCGCCCAGGGTGCGGCGCTCGCCGCTCGACGCGTTGCGGGCCGTCTCCAGCAGCAGCGCCCGCCGGGCCGGGCCCCCGACCGGGTACGCGACGAGCAGCCGGTCGTCCGCGTGCGCGTCCGCCGTGATCGGCCGGCCGGCGTGGAAGCCGCCGTTGGCGACGTAGAGCTGATGGGTCAGGAACTCGTGCTCGCGCCCGGCGGCCCGCACGACGGCGCGCAGCGGGCGGTGCCGGGCCAGCAGCGCCAGCGCGGTGATCGGGTACGCGAGCCGGCCGGCGATCCGCTTCAGCGGCGGCGGCGCCTTGCGCATCACCTCGGCGGACAGGCCGACGCCGACGTGGTTGGTGAAGAACAGGTCGCCGGCGACCCCCAGGTCGACGTCGACCACCTCGCCGCTCGCCAGCGTGGCGACGGCGGCGCCGAGGTCGAGCGGGACGCCGACGGTGCGGGCGAAGTTGTTGGTGGTGCCCAGCGGCAGCAGCCCCATCGCGATGTCGCGGTGCGCGAGCACGCGCGCGGCCGCGCTGATCGTGCCGTCTCCCCCGCCGACGACGACCAGATCCGCGCCGGAGCCGGCCGCGGCCTCCAGGGTCCGCTCCAGCTCGGCGGGCCGGTCGACCGGGTGGTCGCCCAGCAGCGTGAAGCCGGCCGCGAGGAGCCCGGCCCGGGCCGTCCCGTACAGCTTGCGGCCGCGGCGGGCGTGCGCGTTCACGACGAGCACCGCACGCCGCGCGCTCCGGATGTCCTCGCCGAGCTGCCGCTTGGTTCGCATTGCCGCAGACCCTATCGAATTCGGCCTGTCACCCGTACGCGGGAATGAGCCGCCGCGGCCGGAGAATCTATGTGGCGGTTCCTGGATTTCCTTATCCGGGGAAGTTAGCGTTTTTCGTATCGAACAGGGAACATCGCGACGCGGACGCGGTGCCCGGCCGTGTTGTCACGACGGGCACCACCAGGAGTCGAAGAGGGACCCACGCCCCCGGAGGGTGCCGCCCGGCTCCGCAGACCCGCCGCACGTGATGGGGCCAGGAAAGCGGTGGAGGGCTCCGTCACCGGCGCAAGGGGAACGTCCGGATTAACCGAGGAAAGGGAGGTCCGTACACCGTTCCTGGATCGCCCGCCGTCGGCTCCGTCCTAGGAGGTGGTCTCCGGTCACGCTTGAGCGATCTCCGCATCCGAAACCGTCACACACGGCCGGTGCGGATACAACCCGACGCGACTGTCGGTAAATGGTGTTTCAGACCCGATCAACCCCGGGCCCCGGCGCATGCGCCGGGGCCCTCGACGGTGTCCCGCCGGTAGGATTCCGGTAGCCCGTCACAGACGGCTACGGAGGCGAACGATCATGACCGAGCCCACCGGAGTGGAGGCACTGCGCGCCGGCCACCGGGCGCTGAGTGCCGCGATCGAGGTCTTCGACGCCGCGCGGGCGGCGTCGACCGAGGCCGCCATCGCCCGCCAGCGCGCCGCGCACGACGCCGAGCGCCGGGCCTGTGACCGCTGGTCGGCGCTGAGCGAGGCGCGCCGCGCCGCCCCCGGCGACCTCCGGCTCGTCGCGCGGGCCGACCAGGCGCACGGCGCGTACGAGGCGGCGCGGGAGGCCTCCCGGGCCGCGGCCCGCGAGGCCGCCGCGGTCGCGCGGGCGGCGCTGGAGGAGTCCGCGCGCGACAGCGCACGGCTGAGCGACCTCGGCGCCCGGTGCCGCGCCGCGGCGCGGATGTCTCCGCGCGCGGAGGCCTGAAAGCCCCGGCGGACGGCGGGGCCGCTGGGTACGGTGGACACGCCTGCCGCAGCAACACCGGGCCGGTGCCATGTACCGCGATCGACCATCGGAAGGCCCGGCATGGTGTCCAGTCCCGTTTCCCAGCGTCCGGCTGTCCCGCTCGCGGAGCGGCAGGACCTGATGCTGACCCCCGATCCGGGGCGCGTGATCGTCAAGCTGTTCGTGCCCGGCGAGGACTCCGCCGTGGTACGCACCCGGGCGCACGCGCTCATCGACCGCATCGCCGAGCTGCCCGGCGACGAGGTCGAACAACTGCTCGACGAGACCGTCGCGGAGTTCGCGGGGCGCCATCGCGACCTGGAGGACACCTTCCGGCACCACTTCGACCTCGTCCGGCACCGCGCGGACCGCGTCGACGAGCTGTCGCCGCACCACCGGCTGCTGGTCGGCGCGTTCTTCACCCACGAGTACGCCGTCGAGGCCGCCGCCCTGTGCAACCCGTCGCTCGTCGCGCACCCCGACCAGTCCGGCCTCGGCGCCGGGCAGTTGCGCGCCGCCGTCAGCGTCCGCCAGATCGGCGAGGGACATCTGTCCAGCATCGGCTTCGTCACGGCCGTCCTCGGACCGGGTGCCGAGCTGGCGGTCACCGAGCGGACCGGGCCACTGGTCGCCGGTGACCGGGCCGAGGCACGCCACCGGCGCGACCTGCTCGCGGCGGGCATGGCCGACGAGGGCTGCGACAACGAGGTGTCGGCGACGCTGCTCGGCGCGCTGCCAGAGCACTTCGACGACGCCACCTTCGAGGAGGTCATCAGCGACCTGCCGAGCGACCTGCTCAGCCGCGAGAACGCCCTGGAGACCCTCGAACAGCTGCGCCGCATGAACGCGGGCAGCTACGCGACGGAGTTCCCCGCCGACACCCTGCTGCATCAGCGGGTGCTCTGGCCGGCCAACGCGATCGAGAGCCACGGCATGGAGGACGCCCGCTTCGTGCGGTACGTCGGCGACGACGGCGTGCCGGTCTACCAGGCCACCTACACCGCGTACGACGGCCGGGCCATCGCCACCCGGGCGCTGTGCACCACGGATCTGCGGCGCTTCGAGATCGAGCCCATGCGCGGCCCCGGCGCGCGCAACAAGGGCGTCGCGCTGTTCCCCCGGCCGGTCGCCGGCCGCCGGCTCGCCCTGTGCCGCACCGACGGCGAGACCATCGGCCTGACCGTCCTCGGGCCCGACGCCCGCTGGCGGGAACCCGTGCCGCTGCACGGCCCCCGCCGCGGCTGGGAGCTGACCCAGACCGGCAACTGCGGCTCGCCCATCGAGACCGATGCGGGCTGGCTGGTGCTCACCCACGGCGTCGGCGCGATGCGCCGGTACGCGATCGGCGCGATCCTGCTCGACCTGCGCCACCCCGAGCGGGTCGTCGCCGAGCTCCCCTACCCGCTGCTGGCGCCCGGCGGCAACGAACGCGAGGGCTACGTGCCCAACGTCATCTACTCCTGCGGCGGGCTGATCCACGCCGGCCGGCTCTGGCTGCCGTACGGCGCCGGCGACGCGCGGGTCGGCTTCGCCACCACCGACGTCGATGCCCTCCTGGCCGCCATGACGCCGATGAACCGGGACCTCAGGTCAGCTCGATGACGCCGTCGACGCGTTCCGGCCGCCGGCAGGTCGTGGTCACCGTGACCGAGCTGCCGCTGTACGCGCTCGCCTGCATCGACTCCATGACGTCCAGGACGTGCAGCGCGACGTCGACGCCGGTGCGGTGCGGACGGTCCTCGGACAGGGCCTGGCTCAGGTCGAGCAGCCCCACGCCGCGGCCCGCGCCGGCATAGCCCGCGCTGGGCTCCAGCGTGGTCCAGTGCTCCGCCGCGGCGGGGTGCAGCCGTACGTCTCCGGCGAACCGGTTGGGATCCGGCACGGACAGCGAACCCGACGACCCGTACACCTCGATGTACGGCAGGCGGGTGGCCCAGATGTCGAAACTCATGATCATCGTGGTGAGCGCGCCGCCCTCGTGCTCCAGCAGGCCGGTCACGTGGCTGTCGACGTCGACCGGGAACGACGTGCCGGCGCGCGGGCCGTCGGCGATGGTCCGCTCGTTGCGCGGCCGCGACGACATGCCCGCGACGCGGCGCACGGGCCCGAGCAGGTGCACCAGCGTGGTCAGGTAGTAGGGGCCCATGTCCAGCAGCGGCCCGCCGCCCCGCTGGTAGTAGAACTCCGGGTCCGGGTGCCACCGCTCGTGGCCCGGCACGGTCATGAAGGCCGTCGCGGCGAGCGCCGTGCCGATCGCGCCGGACTCCAGGGCCGCCCGCGCCGTCTGCACCCCGGTGCCCAGCACGGTGTCGGGCGCGCACGCGGCGCGCACCCCGGCGGCGGCCGCGGCCTCGGCGATCGCCAGGCCGTCGGCGCTCTCCGCCGCGAGGGGCTTCTCCCCGTACACGTGCTTGCCGGCGGCGATCGCCGCGAGCGCGACGGCCGCGTGCCCGGCCGGCGTCGTCAGGTTCAGGACGACGTCGACGTCGTCGGCCGCGAGCAGCTCCGGCAGGGTGGCCACCCGGGCGCCGGGATGCTGATCGGCCAGCGCGCGTGCGCGCTCCGGGTCCAGGTCGGCGACCGCGGTCACCGCCAGGCCCGGCAGCCGGGAGAGCGTCGCGCCGTACTGACCGCTGATCTTGCCGGCGCCCACGATGCCGACCCTCAACGTGCCGCCCACAGCAGGCCCCTCTCGACGATCGTCCGCACGTTCGGGTCGCGCAGCACCTCGACCTTGTGGCCGGGGGTCGCGACGAAGACGCGGCCCCGGCCCCACCTGCGGGTCCAGACGGCCGGCGCGGTGACCGGCCGAGTCCAGGCCGCCCACGGCCGCACGGCGGTGGTCGTGGTGGCCAGGACGTCGACGTAGTCGTCGGTCAGGACCCAGTACTGCTCGGTCTCGAGATCGAAGTCGGCGATCCCCTCGGTGATCGGATGCTCCGCGGCCGCCGGCGTCATAGTGATCCTGTGTGCGACGTAGTTGTCGGACTGCTCGTCCGTCCTCTCCCCGGGCGCGCAGCGTGCGGCGTGCGCGACGAACTGCCCGCCGACGAGTTGCAGGTAGTCCGCGCTGGCGCGGTAGGAGTCGACGATCCCGCCGTGCCAGCCGGCCAGGCCGGTGCCGGACTCGACCGCGGCCACCAGGCCGGCGATCTCCGGCGGCGCGATCGTCGACATGGTCACGCACTGCACCACCAGGTCGATGCCGCTCATCAGCTCGGGGTCCGCGTACGGCGCGGGTGAGTCCGCCACCTGCACGGCGAAGCCCCGCCCGCGCAGGTAGGGAATGAACAGGTCGGTGGCGCCGACCGGCTCGTGGCCGTCCCAGCCTCCACGCACGACCAGCGCCCGGCGTTCGAGTGTCATCCGTCCCCCTTCGACCGATGATGGTCATCTTCCCAGCCCGGCGCGGTGGCGCATAGATGACCGTTCAGCTCCTGCCCGGGTACGGTTTACCGATGAGCGGTGACGTCGCGCTGGCCGCGCCCCATCCGGCGGCCGTCGAGGCCGGCCGGGCGGCCGTCGCCGCGGGCGGCAACGCGCTCGACGCGGCGCTGGCCGCGGCCGCCGCCCTGACCGTCGTCTACCCGCACCAGTGCTCGATCGGCGGCGACCTCACCGCCGTGGTCCGGCCCGCCGGCGGCGGCGCCCGCGCGGTGCTGTCGCTCGGCGCCGCGGCCGCCGCGATCGACGTGGACGCCCTGCGCGCGGGCGGCGCCACCGCGATGCCGGAGAGAGGCCCGTCGACCGTGACCGTGCCCGGCGTGGTGGCGGGCTGGGCCGCGGTGGCCGCGCTCGGTGCCCGCCTCGGCTGGGCCGAGCGGCTGCGCCCGGCCATCGCGCTCGCCCGCGACGGCGCGCCGGTCAGCGCCGGGCTGGCCCGGGCGATCCGGGGCGGCCGCGCCGTGATCGACGCCGATCCGGGCCTGTCGGCCGTGTTCGGCGACGCGCGGGAGGGCACCCTGCTGACGCAGCCGGCGCTGGCCGGGTCGCTGCGGGAGCTGGCCGGCGACTGGAACGACCTCTACACCGGGCCGCTGGGGCTTCGCCTCGCGGCCGGGCTGCGGCGGCTCGGCAGCCCGCTGACGGCCGCGGACCTCGCCGCGCACCGCGCCGAGACCACCGACCCGTTGACCGCGTACGCGCACGGCGCCGAGTGGGCCGCGGCTCCCCCGCCCAGCCAGGGTGCGACGTTCCTGGCCGTACTCGGATCCGATCGGAGGCTCGCCGCCGCGTGGCGCGCCCGGTCGGCCCGCGACGCGCTGCTCGGCGACCCGCGCACCGGCCCGGTTGACCTGCCCGGGCTGCTGCTGCGCGACGCCCGGCCGGCGCACCCGGTCGCGCCCGGCCGGCGCCCGACCGGCGACACGGTGGCGGTCACCGCCGTCGGCGCGGACGGCACCGCGGTGTCCCTGATACAGAGCGTGTTCGACAGCTTCGGCGCCGGCCTGCTCGAGCCGGACACCGGCATCGTGCTGCACAGCCGCGGCTCGATGTTCAGCCTCGACCCGGCGCACCCGGGCCGCCTCGCGCCCGGGTCCCGGCCACCGCACACCCTGTGCCCCACGGTGGCCGTCGCCGGGGACACCGTGGTGGCGCTGGGCTGCCAGGGCGGCCTGTCCCAGCCGTGGATCCTGGCCCAGGTCGCCGCGGACGCGCTGACCGCGGCCGACCCCGCCGAGCTCGTGCGCCGGCCGCGCTGGATCATCGACGGCGGCGACCGGCCCCGCCTGGTGCTGGAGCCCGGCGTACCGGGCGCCGACGGCCTCGCCGCCGAGGCCGCCTCGCTCGGGCTGGCGGTCACCACCACCGCGGCGCCGCACGACCGGGCCGGGCACGTCCAGCTGGCCCGGCTGCGCGACGGCGTGCCCGACGCGGGCAGCGACCCGCGGGCCGACGGGATCGCCGCGGTGTTCTGAGCGCCGGGCCTCAGCGGCCCGGGCCGGCCTGCCGCGGCTCGGGGGCCGGCAGCCACCGGCCGACGATGGCGTCCACGTCCTCCAGGGTCAGCGGCGCGCCGAGGTCCCCGGTCGAGGGCGCGGCTCGAAGGCCGTCGAGCAGCAGTTGCCGGTAGCGGACATAGGTGTCCGGCCGGAACTGCTCGCTGTGGTGCGCGATCTCGCTGACCATCATCATGAGCAGCGGAATGTCGTGCACGTCGAAGTCGCCGCGCAGCGTGCCCTCGGCCTGCGCGCGCTCGACGAGCCGCTGCACCGGCGGCGCCATGCGCTCGCCGACGCGGGCCCGGCGCCGGCTGCCGAGCGCGGCGTCCCGCAGCCCGCGGTCGGCGGCGTGCATGTCGGTGATGCGGCAGATGAGCCTGGTCAGGCCCTCCCACGCGGTCGGCGCCAGCAGGGCCGCCTCGGCGAGGCCGGCCAGCTCCTCGAGCCGGTCCTCGAGCGCCACCTCGACCAGGGCCTCCTTGGTCGGGAAGCGCCTGTACACCGTGCCGATGCCGACGCCGGCGTGGTGCGCCACGTCGTCGAGCGTCGCGGTGAGGCCCCGCGTCGCGAACACCTCCCGGGCCGCCTCGATGATGCGCCGGCGGTTGAGCTCCGCGTCGCGGCGCAGCGGCCGGGGCGAACCCCCCGCAGCGCGCCCCTCGGTGGTGGCCATGTGACTCAGGGTAACAAATGGAGAAGAGTTCTCAGCTTTGTTGACCTCGGCCCGATACGGAGCGAGCACCTCAACTTCCCCTGCCGCCGCGAAGGACCCCGATGACGACGACCACCGGCCGTTCCAGGTCCGGCGCCAAGGCCAAACGCCCCAAGAACGGCACCAAGGCCAAACAGGCCAAGCCCCGTACCAAGGCCAAGCGACCCAAGCCGGGCGTAAAGACCGAACGACACAAGCCCGGCATCCCCAGCGTAATCATCAAGGCCGAACGGCCCGAGCCAAGCGCGGCCACCAGGACCGACCCACCCATGCCCGCCGCCGAGCCTGCGGCCGCGCCCGTCGCGCCGGACCGGCACGCGGGTCGCTGGTGGGCACTCGTGGTGCTCGCCATGGCGCAGCTGATGGTGGTCCTCGACGCCACGATCGTGAACATCGCGCTGCCCACCGCCCAGCACGAGCTCGCCTTCTCCGACTCCGGCCGGCAGTGGGTCGTCACCGGCTACGCGCTGGCCTTCGGCAGCCTGCTGCTGCTGGGCGGACGCCTGTCGGACTCGCTCGGCCGCAAGAAGATGTTCCTCATCGGCCTCGTCGGCTTCGCCGTCGCCTCGGCGCTCGGCGGCGCCGCGCAGGGCATCGAGATGCTGATCGCCGCCCGCGTCCTCCAGGGCGCGTTCGGCGCCGCGCTCGCGCCGGCGGCCCTGTCCCTGCTGTCGACGACGTTCACGAACCCGGCCGAACGCGGCAAGGCGTTCGGCATCTTCGGCGCCATCTCCGGCGCCGGCGGCGCCGTCGGCCTGCTGCTCGGCGGCGTGCTCACCGAGTACGCCTCCTGGCGCTGGTGCCTCTACGTCAACCTGATCATCGCCGCGGCGGCGGTGCTCGGCGCGATGTTCAAGCTGCACGACGAGCCGGCCGCCGCCCGCGCACGCGGCCGCCTCGACCTGCCCGGCGTCGTCACCGCGGTCGGCGGCCTGGTCGCCCTGGTCTACGGCCTCGGCAACGCCGAGACCGCCGGCTGGAGCGACCCGAAGACGTACGGCTTCGTCTGCGGGGGCGTCGTCGTGCTCATCGCGTTCGTCGCGATCGAACGCCGCGTCGCCAACCCGCTGCTGCCCCTGCGGGTCGTGCTCGACCGCAACCGCGGCGGCTCGTACGCGGCCATCGCCATCGCCGGCGCGGCCATGTTCGGCGTGATGCTGTTCCTCACCTACTACCTGACGAACGCCCTCGGCTTCAGCCCGGTGCAGACCGGCCTCGCCTTCCTGCCCATGCTCGGCGGCGTCATGCTCACCGCCACCACCATCGGCTCGCGGTTCACCCCGCGCATCGGCCCGCGCCCGCTGGTGCCGGTCGGCGCGCTCGCCGCGTCCGCCGCCATGCTCTACCTGACCCGCCTCGACCTGAACTCCAGCTACGTCACCGGCGTGCTGCCCGGCCTGATCCTCATGGGCCTGGGCATGGGCCTGATCTTCTCGCCCACCCAGAACACGGCCACCTCCGGCATCCGCCACCAGGACTCCGGCGTGGCCTCGGCGATGATCAATACCGCGTCCCAGATCGGCGGCTCCATCGGCACCGCGCTGCTCAGCTCGTTCGCCGCCACCGCGGCCGCCGACTACCTGAGCAGCCACACCCCCGGCCGGCAGACGGCGGCACTCGCCTCGATGAGCGGCTTCCACACCGTCTTCTGGTGGGCGGCCGGCCTCTACGCCGCCTGCGCCGTCGTCTCCGCCCTGCTCTTCCGCACCGGCCCACTCACCGTCGACCCGGACGCCGCACCGGTCATCGCACACTGATCCGCCTCTTCACAAACATCCGCTTGTGCAAACGTTGACTTGCGATAGGGTGCTGAGGTGCCCGCCGCAGACCTCGACCTCGCCTTCGCCGCCCTCGGGGACCCGGTTCGCCGCGCGCTGCTGTCCCGCCTCGCACACGGCGATGCCACCGTGGGAGAGCTCGCGGAACCCTTCGACCTGACCCAGCAGGCGATCTCCCACCACGTCGGCGTCCTGCGCCGATGCGGCCTTGTCGAGCAGCGACGGGAAGGCACCCGGCGGCCCTGCCGGCTGAAGGCCGACCGGCTGGCGCTGCTGAGCACGTGGATCGACGACCAGCGCCGCACCTGGGACGACCGGCTCGACGCGCTCGAACGGCACCTCACCGGCGACGGGGCGGCGCGTTGACCACGGCGGACCTGCGCGGCGACGAGCTCATCGCCGCACGACACCTCCCGGCGGACGCCGAACGGGTGTGGACCGCGTTCACCTCGGCGGCGGGCATAGCCGCGTTCTGGGGCGGTTCACACGCCACCGTCGCTCCCGAGTCGGTCACCGTCGACCTGCGCGTCGGCGGGGAGTTCGCCCTCGACACCCGCGCGCCGAGCGGCGCGACCCGACGGCTCCGCTTTCTCTACGTGCGCATCACGGCACCGCACGAGCTCGTGTTCGACGAGCCCGTCACCGGGCTCCGCACGACCGTCACCATCAGGCCCACCGGCGACGGAACGGACCTCACGGTGCATCAGCGGCGGCTTCCGCCCGAGTTGCGCACGCGACAGGCGGCCGACGGGCTCGCCTCGATCCTCGACGCCCTCGCCACATACCTGGAGAATCCATGACGGACACGGAACAGCGGCGCCTCGTCGCACAGTACTTCGACGGATTCCGGACCGGTGACCACCCGCGGATCCTCGCCACCCTCACCGGCGACGTCGAATGGGTCATCCACGGCCACCGGACCACCCGCGGCAAGGCCGAGTTCGACGGTGAGATCGAGAACCCGGCCTTCACCGGCAGCCCCCGACTCGACGTCCAGCGCGTCCACGAGGACGGACCCGTCGTCGTCACCACCGGCGAGGGCCGTGGCGTCAGCGTCGACCACGGCCCGTTCCGCTTCGCCTTCAACGACCTGTTCACGTTCCGCGACGGGCTCATCGCCCGCGTCGATTCCTATGTGGTCCCGCTGCGCTGAGCCCGAGCGTGGACGCCGAGCAGCCCTCGGCGAGGCACTCGGCGGTCAGGGCTGTCAGCGACGGACGAGAGACCGGGTGTCGAGCTCAAACCGGAACGGACGCTCGGAAGTCAGGCTCGCGCCGGCCTTCACGACGGTTTCCTCGACGTATTGCTGGTCATCGAGGCGGTTGAGCCGCAGCGTCAGCGAATCCGGCGCCTCGTGCTCGACCAGGAGACGTGGTCAACCACCCCCACGCTCATCGACGACGTCACCCCCAACAGCTCACGAGATTCTGTTCACCGCCCACGGTACGGCACGTCGTCAGAGGCGGGCGATGGCCGACGCCGGGTCCTCGATCGCGTCCGCGACGCTGCGCATGAAGCCGGCCGCCGCGCCGCCGTCGCAGACGCGGTGGTCGAAGACGAAGCTCATCTGGGTGATCTTCCGGACGCACAGCTCGCCGTCGACGACCCAGGGGCGGTCCATGATCCGGCCGAAGCCCAGGATCGCCACCTGCGGGTGGTTGATGATCGCGGCGCTGCCGTCGACCCGGAAGCCGCCGTAGTTGTTGAGCGTGAACGTCCCCGCCGCCAGCTCCCGCGCCGTGGCGCGGCCCTCGCGGGCGGCGGCGGTGACCCGCCGGATCTCCTGGTCGAGGCCGGCGGTCGTCATCGCCTCGGCGCCGATGACCGCGGGCACGACCAGGCCGCGGTCGCCCTGCACCGCGATGCCGAGGTTGATCTGCTCGAACTCGACGATCTCCTGGCGCTCGGTGTCCACCCGGGCGTTGAGCATCGGGTACTGCCGCAGTCCCGCGACCACGAAACGGGCGATGTACGCCAGCAGGCCGGGGCCGGGGGTGCTCTCGCGAAGCTGCCAGAGCCGGGTGGCGTCGACGTCGACCCAGACGGTCGCCTCGGGGATCTCGGCGCGGCTGCGGGTCAGCGCCGCCGAGACCGCCCTGCGGAAGCCGCTGAGCGGCACCCGCCGCTCACCCGGTGCCGCCGGGGTGGCGGCGGTCGCGGCGACGGGACTCCGCAGCGCCCGCTCGACGTCGGCCCGGACGATCAGGCCGCCGGGCCCGGTCGCCTCGATGGTCCGCAGGTCGAGCCCGCCCTCGCGGGCGAGCCGGCGCACCAGCGGCGAGATCACCAGCGGGGCGCGGTTCGACGCGGGCGCCGGGCACGCCGGCTGGGCGTCGGAAGGCGCGGGGGCCGGGTGTGCCGGCTGGGCGCTGGAAGGCGCGGGGGCCGGGTGTGCCGGCTGGGCGCTGGAAGGCGCGGGGGCCGGGCGTGCCGGCTGGGCGCTGGAAGGCGCGGGGGCCGGGCGTGCCGGCTGGGCGCTGGAAGGCGCGGGGGCCGGGCGTGCCGGCGCGGAGCCCGCCCGGGGGCGGCGGCGCCGCGTCGTCGCCGCGGCGCCCGAGGTGCCGTACCCGATCAGCACGTTGCCGGAGCCGGCCTGCTCCTCCTCGCGGTAGGTCTCGGCCGCGGGCACGAGTGCGGTCACCGTGAGCAGGGGCCGGCCGACCTCCAGCGTGACGCCCTCGCCGGCGTGCCGGGTCGCGACCCGGCCGGCGTACGGCGTCGGCACCTCGACGAGCGACTTCGCGGTCTCGACCTCGACAACGGCCTGGTCGACGGCGACGGTGTCGCCCTCGGCGACGAGCCAGCGCACCACCTCCGCCTCGGTGAGACCCTCGCCGAGGTCCGGCAGCAGGAAGATCTGCTCGCTCATGAGTCCTCCCACTGCAGGTCGTCGACGGCGTCCAGCACGCGGTCGACGCCGGGCAGCTGGAAGTGCTCCAGCTTCGGCGGCGGGTACGGGATGTCGAAGCCGGTGACCCGCCGGATCGGCGCGGCGAGGGAGTGGAAGCACCGCTCGGTGACGCGCGCGACGATCTCCGACGACACGCTGGCGAAGCCGGACGCCTCCGCGACGACCACGGCGCGCCCGGTGGAGCGGACGGCGGCGCAGACGGTCTCGTCGTCGAACGGCACGATCGAGCGCAGGTCGACGACCTGCAGGCTGCGGCCCTCCTGCGCGGCCAGCGCGGCGGCCTCGAGCGCGACCGGGACGGACGGCCCGTACGCGATGAGCGTGGCGTCGGTGCCCTCGCGGCGCACGACGGCCGTGCCGATCCCGGGCACCTTCTCCGCGAGCTCGACCTCCTCCTTGCTCCAGTAGAGCTTCTTGGGCTCGAGGAAGACCACGGGGTCGGGCGAGGCGATGGCGTCGCGCAGCAGCCCGTACGCGTCGGCGGGCGTCGCCGGCGCGACAACGTGCAGGCCGGGCGTGTGCGCGTAGTACGACTCGGAGGAGTCGCAGTGGTGTTCGACGCCGCCGATGCCGCCGGCGTACGGCACCCGGATCACCATGGGCAGCGTGACCCGCCCGCGGGTGCGGTTGCGCATCTTCGCGACGTGGCTGACGATCTGCTCGAACGCCGGGTAGGCGAACGCGTCGAACTGCATCTCCACGACCGGGCGCATGCCGTTCATCGCCATGCCGACGGCGACGCCGACGATGCCGGACTCGGCGAGCGGCGTGTCGAAGCAGCGGTCCTCGCCGAATTCGGCGGTGAGGCCGTCGGTGATCCGGAAGACGCCGCCGAGCGGGCCGACGTCCTCGCCGAAGACCACGACCGTCGGGTCCTCGGCCATCGCGTCGCGCAGCGCGCGGTTGAGCGCCTGCGCCATCGTCAGCTTCTCGTGCGCGGTCATCGCTGCGCTCCTTCGCGGTCCAGCTCGTCGGCGACCAGCGCCGCCTGCTCCGCCAGCTGCGGGGTGGGTGTCGCGTACACGTGGGCGAACAGCTGCCGGTGGTCCGGTTCGACGTCGCGGTTGAGGCCGTCGCGGACGTGCTCGGCGACCCGCTCGGCCCGCGCCGCGAACTCCTCGCGCCGCGCGTCGCTGAGCAGGCCGCGCTCGCGCAGGTGCGCCTCGAGGCGGGTGATGGGGTCGCGCTCGACCCAGGCGGCGACGTCGGAGTCCTGGCGGTAGCGGGTGGCGTCGTCGGCGTTGGTGTGCGCCTGCATCCGGTAGGTGTGCGCCTCGACCAGCTGCGGGCCCTCGCCGGCCCGGGCCCGGGCAACGGCGTCGCCGAGGACGGCGAGCAGCGCGGCCATGTCGTTGCCGTCGACGCGCCGCCCCGGCATGCCGTAGCCGATGCCCTTGTGCGCCAGGGACGGCGCGGCGGACTGGCGGGCGAGCGGGACGCTGATGGCGTACTCATTGTTCTGCACGAAGAACACGACCGGGGCGCGGAAGACGGCGGCGAAGTTGAGCGCCTCGTGGAAGTCACCCTCGCTGGTGCCGCCGTCGCCGCACATCGCCATGGCGACGGTCGGCTCGCCGCGCAGCCGCGCGGCGTGCGCGACGCCGACGGCGTGCGGCAGCTGGGTCGCCAGGGGCGTGGCGTGCGGGGCGACCCGGTGCTCGTTCGGGTCGTAGCCGCAGTGCCAGTCGCCCTTGAGCAGGGTCAGCGCCTCGACCGGGTCGACACCGCGGCCCATCGCGGCCACGGTGTCGCGGTAGGTCGGGAAGAGCCAGTCACCGTCGGCGAGCACCTGCGCGGCGGCGACCTGACAGGCCTCCTGCCCGTGCGACGACGGATAGACGGCCAGCCGGCCCTGCCGGACCAGCGCGTACGCCTGGTCGTTGAACCGCCGGGCGGTGACCAGGGCGTCGAAGGCCCGGAGCAGGTCCGCGTCGGCCGGTAGGGAGTACCCGGCGGCGTCGGCCGGTCGCCCGTGCGCGTCGATGAGCATGACGGGCTCCGACGGCAGGAGGTGGTGCAGGTCACCTGTCATGGAGCCATGGTGATTGTCCGACCAATCGGCCGCCACAAGTGGGAGAAAACCGAGAAGATGTATTCCGGGATGGCATGATCGCCGACCAGATGTCCAGCGACAGCGGCTCGCGAGCCAGGAGGACGAGACAAGTGGCCAGCCCTCTCGACGAGATCGACCGGCAGATCCTCGCGGAGCTCACCCGCGACGGGCGGATGTCGATGCGCACCCTGGCCGAGCGCCTGCACATCTCCCGGGCCAACGCCTACGCCCGGGTCGAGCGCCTGCGCGCCGCGAACGTGATCCGGGGCTTCCGCGCCGACATCGATCCCGTCGCGGCGGGCCTGGGCACCTCGGCCTACGTCACGGTGAACCTGCACCAGGCGGAGTGGCGGGTGGTCGGCGAACAGCTGCGCGCGCTACCCGGCGTCGTGCACATCGCCTGGGTCGGCGGCGAGTTCGACGCGATCCTGCTGGTCCGCGCCCGGGACAACGCCGACCTGGGCCGCCTGGTGCTCAACGTGATCCAGGGCATGCCGGGCGTGGTGAACACCCGGACGCTGCTGGTCTTCGAGGAGGCCGACCCGATCTCCGCCGCCGCCATCTGGGAACAGTGATCAGCCGATGATGACAGTCTGCAGCTCGGTGAAGGCCTCCATCGGGTGTGCGCCGCCGACCCGGCCGATCCCGCTGCCGGAGCCCGACCGGCCGCCGAACGGCAGGTGGCTCTCCCAGTAGTTGGTGGACTCGTTGATGTTGACCCAGCCGGTGCGGACCGCGTCCGCGAAGGCGAGCCCGGCGGCCAGGTCGGCGGTGTAGACGGCGGCGAGCAGGCCGTAGGGCGAGGCGTTGGTCAGCCGGATCGCCTCGTCCATCGAGCCGATCTCCACGATCGGCGCGATCGGCCCGAACGTCTCCTCGGTGGCGGCCGCGGCGTCCGCCGGCACGCCGTCCAGGACGGTGGCCGGCCAGTAGAGGTCGGTGGCGAAGCCGGTGGCGCGGGCGCCTCCGGTCAGGACGGTCGCGCCGCGGCGTACCGCGTCGGCGACGTGATCGTCCATCTTGGCCGCGACCGCGGCGTTGTTCAGCGGGCCCATGGTGGTGGCCGCGTCGAGGGGGTCGCCCAGCCGGACCCGGTCCCGCACGGCCCGGGCGAGCCGGCCGGCGAAGTCCTCGCGGACCGCCGCGTGCACCAGCAGCCGCTCGCCGGCGGTGCAGCTCTGCCCGGCGCACAGGAAGCAGGCCAGCAGGGCGCCCTCGACCGCCCGGTCGAGGTCGGCGTCGGCCAGCACCACGATCGGGCCGTTGCCGCCCATCTCCAGCAGCGTCGCCTTGCCGGCCGCCGCGGCCGCCACCAGCCGGCCGGTGGTCGTCGAGCCGATGAAGGCGACCGCGTCCGTGCCCGGGTTACGGGCGATCTCGTCGCCCACCACCGGACCGGGCCCGGTCACCAGGTTGACCACGCCGGGCGGCAGGTCGGCCTCCGCCAGGCACTCGGCCAGGGCGATCGCGGACACCGCCGTCGACGGGGCCGGGGTCCAGACCACCGTGTTGCCGCCGGCCAGCGCCGGCGCGATCAGCTCGGCGGGCATCGTGTACGGCCAGTTCCACGGCGTGATGACGCCGACGACCCCACGCGGGCGGCGGATCAGCAGCGCCCGCTTCCCGGCGCTCGACGAGTTCGGCAGCATGCCACCCAGCCGCTTGCCGTCCTCCGCGGCCATCCGCCAGTACGTGACCAGCTCGTCCACCTCGTCGTAGGCCTCCGCCCGCAGCGGCTTGCCCTGGTCGAGGGTGAGCGTCCGGGCCAGGGCGTCCCGGCGGGTCTCGATCACGTCGGCGACCCGGTGCAGCATCGCCGCCCGGTCGAAAGCGGACAGTCGCGCCCAGCCGTCGGCGGCCCGCCGCGCCGCCGCGATCGCCGCGACCGCGTCCGCGCGGTCGCCGTCCGGGACCTTGCCCAGTTCCTCGCCGGTCGCGGGGCTGATCGCGACGGTGGTTGCGGCGGAGCGCGCCGGAATCCAGGCGCCGTCCACGAACATCTGAAGCTGCATGAGTCTCCCTGGCCGACGGTGAGACGATCACCTTAGCCAGTGGCTCAGCTGGTGAAGCTGCCGCTGCGGTCGCGCTCGGCCTCCATCAGGGCGATCTCCTGCTCACCGGAGAGGACGACCCGGCCGTCGGGCTCGAAGTCCAGCTCGGTGCTGCGGTTCTCGTAGTCGACCGCGTTGAGCATGACCTTCATCGCGTTCAGCCGGGCGCGCTGCTTGTCGCCGGACCTGATGATCACCCAGGGCGCGCTCGCGGTGCCGGTACGCTTGATCATCGCGTACTTGCGGTTGGTGTACTCGTCCCAGCGGTCCTGCGCCTGTGAGTCGATCTCGCTGAACTTCCACTGCCGCAGCGGGTCGGTGTGGCGGCGCGCGAACCGCCGCAGCTGCTCCTCCTTGGTGACGCTGAAGTAGAGCTTCACCAGGATCGTGCCCTGCCGTACCAGGTCCTTCTCGAAGCCGGTCACGCCCCACATGAAGTGCTGGTACTCCTCCGGCGTGCAGAAGCCGCAGACCGGCTCCACCATGGCGCGGTTGTACCAGCTCCGGTCGAACAGGACGATCTCGCCGCCGGCCGGGAACTGCGCCGCGTAGCGCTGGAAGTACCACTGGGACCGCTGGTCCTCGCTCGGCCGGCCCAGCGCGACCACGCGGTAGTGCTTCTCGTTCATGTAGCGGGTGACCCGGCGGATGGTGCCGCCCTTGCCCGCCGCGTCCCGGCCCTCGAACAGCACGATCATGCGCATCCGGTGTTTCTCGAGGTGCCGCTGAAGCTTCAGGAGCTCGACCTGCCACGGGCGGAGCTCGGTCTCGGCGCGCAGCTTGCGGGAGACCCGCCTGCGGTCGCGCTTGAGTGCCTGCAACTCCTCGACGGCGGCGTGATAGGCGTCGACCACCTCCGAGACCGGCGTCAGGCGGTCGTCGAGCAGGACGAGAGCGTCGGACCCGGACAGCGCGGCCGGTTGCGCCCACAGGCGCCCGTTCGGGCTGTCCGTGGCGAGCCGTGGAAGTCCAGCTCCCGTCATGGTCACTCCTCCCCAGGATCGCCCGGCGGCGGTGACCCGCGCGCACGGACCCCCGTGAGCATCCCCCGACGCACCGTACGCCCCCTCACCCCGCCCGGGTGATCCCGATGGGCAGCCTTTCGGGCAAGCACCCGCCGACCGGCGCGTTCCCCGGCGAATCGGCGCGGGTGACCACCCATACGGGATGAGGTAGGGCAGCCCGGCGATCCGCGAGGCTGTCATCTCCGATCCTAGGCCAGGACTGACAGTTGGAGTCGCCGTGACCGCCTCCGAACCCCGTGAGCAGAGCGCGGCCGCGCCCTCACCGTTCCCGCCCATCGCCGACTACGCGTTCCTCTCCGACTGCCACACCGGCGCCCTGATCGCGCCGGACGGTTCGGTCGGGTGGCTCTGCGTCCCGAGCTTCGACTCGCCCAGCGTGTTCGGCACCCTGCTCGACCGGCAGGCCGGCTACTTCAGGATCGGGCCCTTCGGCATCCATCACCCGACCGCCCGCGCCTACGATCCCGGCACGAACGTCCTGGTCACCACGTGGAAGACCCCCACCGGCTGGATCGAGGTGCGCGACGCGCTGACGATGGGGCCGCACGACGACGAGGACGCGGTCACGCCCCACACCCGCCCGCCGGCCGACGAGGACGCCGACCACCTGCTCGTGCGCACCGTCCGCTGCCTGGAGGGCCGAGTCGAGGTCGAGCTGATCTGCGAGCCGGTGTTCGACTACGGGCGGACGCCGGCCGACTGGACCATGGGCGAGGGCCCCCGCCGGCACACCGCCGAGGCGGCCGGTGCCGGTCAGAGCATCGGGGTGCAGACCGACCTCGCGCTCGGGCTGGAGGGCGACCGGGTCCGGGCCCGGCACACGCTGACGGCGGGCGAGGAGATCTACTGCGCGCTGTCGTGGTCGGCGGAGCGCGACATCGTGCCCGACGTCGACGACGCCCGGCGCAGGATCGCCGCCACCACCCGCTGCTGGCGCGCCTGGCTGGACCGGGCCCGCATACCCGACCACCGCTGGCGCGACGCGGTCCAGCGGTCGGCGCTGGTCATCAAGGGTCTTACCTATATGCCGACCGGCGCGACGGTCGCGGCGCTCACCACCTCGCTGCCCGAGACGCCCGGCGGCGAGCGCAACTGGGACTACCGGTACACCTGGATGCGCGACTCGACGTTCACCCTCCAGGCCCTGCACTACCTGAACCTCGACTGGGAAGCCGACGAGTTCATGCAGTTCGTCGCCGATCTCGAACCCAACGAGGACGGCTCCCTACAGATCATGTACGGCATCGACGGCCGCCGGGACCTGGCCGAGTCCACCCGTGACGAGCTGTCCGGCTATGCCGGCGCCCGCCCGGTGCGGATCGGCAACGGCGCGTTCGACCAGCGGCAGAACGACGTCTTCGGCGCGGTGCTGGACTCGATCCTGCTGCACACCCGCCGCAGCCAGAGCCTTCCTCGCCGGCTGTGGGCCCTCGTCGAGACACAGGCGCGCTGCGCGGAGGCGATCTGGCGGGAGCCGGACCAGGGCATCTGGGAGGCGCGTGGCGCGCCGCAGCACTACGTGTCCTCCAAGCTCATGTGCTGGGTGGCCCTCGACCGGGCCGCAACGCTCGCCGAGATGCGGTCGGACTCCAGCCTGGCTGCCGCGTGGCACGCGACGGCCGATGAGATCAGGAAGGACATCCTCACCAACGGCGTCACCGACACCGGCGTACTCCGCCAGCACTACGGCACGGACTCGCTGGACGCGTCCAATCTCCTCGCGGCGATATTCGGGTTCCTCCCGGGCGACGATCCGCGCCTGCACGCCACGGTCGATGCGATCGCCGACAGGCTGACCGAGAACGGCTTCGTGCTGCGGTACCGCACAGAGGAGACCGACGACGGCCTGTCGGGCCGGGAGGGCTCGTTCCTGATCTGCTCCTTCTGGCTGGTCTCCGCGCTGGCGATCGTCGGCGAGGAGCAGCGGGCACGCGATCTGATGGAGCGCCTGCTGCGGGTCGCCTCGCCCCTCGGGCTGTACGCGGAGGAGTTCGACGTGGCCACCGGCCGGCACCTGGGCAACTTCCCCCAGGCGTTCTCCCACCTGGCGTTGATCGAGGCCGCGGCGCGCATCATCGTCGTCGAGTTCCAGCACGAGTACCTGAACGTTTAGCGCGTTTCCACCCCGAAATCCCTCACACCATCCGCCCAGGACGATCCCCCGCCACCTGCCAGAGCAGAGAGTGATGAGATGAACCCGCCAGCCGAGCGACCCGCCGTTCCGACGGCGCGAGCGCTGTATCAGCTCAGGGTCTCCGGGTCCATCCCGGCGGACCTGGTTCGCGACCTCGAAGGCGTCAACATGACCGTCGAGCCGGCACAGACCGTCCTCTACGGCACGCTCCCGGACCAGTCCGCCCTGTTCGGGCTCCTGGTCCGCATTCACGATCTCGGGCTGCAACTGCTGGAGGTTCGCCGGATCACCGACGAGGACATCGCCGACACGACCTGAGACGTCTGACGTCGCCGGCCGTCACCCGCGCGGGATGACGGCCGGCGACACCAGGAAACCTCGTAAGGATCAGCCCGCCGGGTGCCGGGCGAAGGCCAGCCGGCGCAGCCGGACCCAGTCGACCGCCGGCTTGGCCGGCGGTACGCCGGGCCGGTCGCGGGGAACCCGCACCCGCAGCGCCCCCGGCTCCGTGGTGCACCGCACCGGCGTGGGCATCAGGATCGCCTCGCCGTCGATGCCGACGGGGATCTCGGCGACGTCGGCCTCCACGACCACCTCGGCACCGGTGAGCCGCACCAGCCCCCGTTGAGAACTGCGCCGCAGCAGGCCGACCGCCTGCCGGGCGCTCGCCACCGAGATCGCCACCAGGCCCAGCACGCCGAGGTCCAGCCGCGCCCGGCGGCCCAGCCCGGCCAGATCCGTCGAGCCGTACGGGTCGTTGCTGACGAGCACCGCCTGTGGGCCCTCGATCGTGACGTCGGCGATGCGCGCCGTGAGCCGGGCACCACGATGACCGGCCAGTTCGTCGGGGAGCAGCCGCAGCGTGGTGCGGGTCTTGTCGTCGCGGTACTCCGGGCTCTGCACGATCTCCGCGTACGCACCGAAGGACGCGTTGTTGACGAACGTGCGGTCACCGATCCGGCCCAGGTCGACGCGCATCTCCACGCCGTCGGTCAGGCCCTTCAGGCAGGTGGCGGGGTCCTCCCGGTCCAGGCCGAGGTCCAGCGCGAAGTGGTTGCGGGTGCCCGCGCTCACCACCAGGAACGGCAGATCGTGTTCCGCCGCGATCCCGGCGACCAGCGCCTGGGTGCCGTCGCCGCCCGCGACGCCGAGCAGGTCGGCGCCCCGCGCGACCGCGTCGCGGGCGAGCACGGCGACGTCGACGGTCCCCGGCCCGTCCAGGAGCGCCACCTCGGCACCCATGGCCTCCGCCTTCTCCTTGAGCCCGAACCTCGTCACCTTCCCGCCGCCGGACCGGGGATTCATGATCAGGAACGGCCGCTTCGCCGGCTCGGCGGCGTACGTGGCCATCCGCTCGCCGCCGGCCATCAGCGCGGTGCGCGCGGCGACGATCGCGAGCGCGAACAGCGCGAGCGACAGCAGGGCCACCCACAGCAGCCCCGCCCGGATGAGCAGCCCGAGGACGGTGACGGGCGCGAGGACCGCCACCGCGGCGGCCACCACCCGGAGCACGCCGCGCCCGGCCAGGACCCAGAACGCGGCGGCGACGAAGAGGACCACGCCGGCGGCGGCGAGCGCCACCATCACCAGGCTCTTCCGTCCGGCGAACGCCACCAGGACGACGGCCGCGGCGAGCGCCAGCGCGAAGGCGGCGCGGGCCAGCCAGACCTGGGCGCCGGTCGCGCCCGGCTCCGCGGCGGCCCGCACCCGCTGCTCGCTCATCGGGTCGGGTACGGGGGGCCGGCGAAGGGCGGCCGCGCCACGAACGTGGCCTTGCGCACGGCGCTGCGGGCGGACCCGGAGACCAGGCTGCCGATGGCTATGCCGAGCACGAGGTTGAGCGCGGCCGTGGCGAACTGGCTCGCCTGGGATGCCTTGACGGCGAACGGCGCCAGCATGGCGGCGAGCGTCGCGAGGCTGACGATCCAGGCGAAGAACATGCCCGACTTGGGAGTCGACAGCAGCAGCAGGTGCATCACGCCGGTGGCCAGCAGGGCCGCGACGGCCGCGCCGCCGGCGTAGGTGACCGTGTCCGCGTCGCCCCAGACCCCCTCGCCCTTGGGCGCGAGGATGGGAATGTCCAGGACTCCCCGGCAGAAGAGAATGCCGACGATCACGATGAGCGCCGCCACGAAGGCGGCGGCAACGCCGCCGGCCCAGAGAACTCCGGCATCGAGCGGACGGGGGGTTCGGGTCGGCAACGTCATGGCATGATCCCCTCGGGGCGCGTGGATCCGGTTGGCAAGCAGCATCGCCGGGACACGGCCGACTGCCCTCACCCCACGGGGGTGATCCGGCGCTCCGGGCCCGCGCGCCTCAGACGCCGGTCTGCACCTGCACCCGGCCGTCGCGCACGGCGGCCTGCAGCAGGTCGAAGTCCCTCTCGTTGACGTCGGCGTACGCCTCGCCGAAGGCGGCGAGGGCGTTCTCGAAGCGATCGCTCGAGCCGAGGTACTCCGCGATCGCGATCCGGTCGCCCGACCGCGCGTGCGCCCGCGCCAGCGTCCAGCCGCAGATGCCCGCGTAGGTACCCATTCCGCGCGGCGTCATCTCCTCGACCACCGCCGATCCCTTCCAGTCGCGCAGCTGGCGCAGGTAGAAGTCGCGGTCCTGGCCGTCGACGCCGCGGACCCGGTGGGTGCCGAGGAAGATGTCGCCGCTGGCCTGCATCAGGCGCTGACCGGCGACCACCCGCTGGCCGTGGTGGGGGTACTCGCTCGCGCCCGCGTACTCCTCCAGCACCGAGGCCCCGGCCTCCTTCGCCTGTAGGAACAGCGGATCCGCGTCGTCGCGGCCGAGCATCAGCAACACCCAGGCGCGGGTGCCGACGCTGCCCACGCCGACGACCTTGCGGGCCATGTCCACCAGCCGGAACTGCGAGAGCAGGTGCCGGCGCTCGGGCGCCAGCGACTCGCGGTACCCGCGGACCACCTCGCGCATCCACCCGAAGAGCTCGTCCGCCGTGGCGCTGGGCAGCAGGTCCTCGATCGGGACCACGGTCGGCGGCGACGCGATGATGCGGCGACGGCCGTCGACCACGGTCGAGAGCTTCCCCAGGGCGTGCAGGCTGTCGCGGGTCCTGGCCTTGCGCAGCGCCTCCTCGGTGCGCCGCACCTGGGTCGGCGGCAGGATCGAGCGCCACTTCTCCAGCACGGTCTGCACGTCGAGCTGGGCGTACCAGACCTCCAGGTTGGTGCGGGCGGCGAACTCGCGCATCGCCGTGCGGTAGGCACCGGCGGCCGCGATCGCGATCTTGTCACGCTGTTTGCGGGTGAACCCGTTCTGCCGGCCGGCCACCGCGAAGCTCGCCACGAGGCGCTTGACGTCCCACTCCCAGGGGCCCGGGAGGGTCTCGTCGAAGTCGTTGATGTCGAACACCAGGGTGCGCTCGGCGGAGGCGAACATGCCGAAGTTCGACAGGTGCGCGTCGCCGCAGGTCTGCGCCCGGAAGCCGGACGCCGGGGTGCCGGCGAGGTCGCCGGCCATCAGGACCGCGGCGCCGCGGAAGAACGTCAGTGGGGTGGCGAGCATGCGGCCGTACCGGATCGGGACGAGCTCCGGAACCCGCGTCACGTCCTCGCCCGCGAGCACGGCCACCGGATCACGGCCGTCACAGGAGCCGAGCTCGGCCTGCGAGTCCAGCGGAGTGACCTTGCGGGCGGCCTTGCCCAACCGGGTCCGCTCCGCGAGGCTCAGGTGTTCCACGCCGTCGGATGGTGTCGTTTCCGCGTTGGTCGGCATCCGACCACGCTGCGCCGGTCGCGGCCGGTTGCCATCATCCCTGGCGCATGAGCCGCCGTTCATCCCGGTGGGATGGTTCCGCGCGGGTCGTCGATCGCGTCGAATTGCGTCGTGAACGAGCCAGGGGACGACTCCGGATCCGGCGCGCGATCCCGGGCGCGGTGGGGCATCGCGCTGCTGCGGCGGCTCCGGTTCAGCTTCGGCGGGACCCGCAGGCTGCTGTTCACCCTGGTCCTCGGCTGTCTGTCGATGGCCGTGACGATCTGGATCGTGCCCGGCATGTCGGCCGGCCTCGCCGCGGACGTCCTGCTGGCGACGGTGCTGCTGGGCATCCTCGCGGCGCTGCTGCGGCCGCTCCTGACGTCGTTCGCCCTGTTGCTGGGCTGGGCCGGCGTCCTGCTGGCCGGCGTCGTCGCCCAGGCGCTGCTGTTCTACCTGGCGCTGAGCCTGACCCCCGGTATACACGTCGACGGGTTCTGGCACGCGTTCTGGGCCTCCTGGATCTTCGCGTTCCTGATGACCGTCGTCACCTGGATGGCGACCGCCGGCGACAGCGCCGCCTTCCTCACCCACCTCGTGCAGCAGGCCGGCGATCCGCAACCCGGTATCGCCGCGTCCGTGCCGGGCGTGGTCTTCATACAGATCGACGGCCTCGCCGCGCCGCTGCTGCGCTGGTCCGTCCGCTCGGGTGACCTGCCGACGCTAAGCCGGTGGATCCGGTCCGGCAGCCACAGCCTGACGGACTGGCACGCGCAGCTGCCGGCGACCACGCCGGCCAGCCAGGCGGGGCTGCTGCACGGCGGCAGCGACCAGGTGCCGGCGTTCCGCTGGTACGAGAAGGAGACCGGCCGGCTCCTGGTGGCCAACCGGCCCCGGGACGCCGCGGTGATTCAGGCCCGCCTCAGCGACGGCCGCGGCCTGCTCGCCGACGGCGGCGTGAGCATCTCCAACATCTTCTCCGGCGACGCGCCGACCAGCCTGCTGACCATGAGCGGCCTGACGGGCCGCAACGGGCGCCGCGGCCCGTCGCGCACGTTCGCCACGTTCTTCATCAACCCGTACGGGCTGACCCGCTCGGTGGTGCTCACCGTCGCCGAGATGGTCAAGGAGATCCATCAGTCCCGGCTGCAACTGGTACGGCGGGTGGAGCCGCGGATCCGCCGCCACGGTTCGTACATCCTGCTGCGCGCGGTCACCAACGTCCTGCTGAGGGACCTGAACACGGGCCTGATCGCGGACCAGATGATGGCCGGGACGCCGTCGATCTACTGCGACTTCACCGACTACGACGAGATCGCGCACCACGCCGGGCCGACCCGCCCGGAATCGCTGGCGTCGCTGGCCGGCATCGACCACCTCATCGGCGTCCTCGAGCACGTCGCCGAGCGGGCGCCCCGCCCCTACCGTTTCGTGGTGCTCTCCGACCACGGGCAGAGCCAGGGCGCGACCTTCCTGCAGCGCCACGGCATGCCGCTTGAGGACCTCGTCCGCAGCCTGATGGGCACCGGAACCGTGGCGGCCTCGACCGGGCTCGACGAGACCGTCGGCCCGGTGAACACGTTCCTGACCCAGGTCGCGCAGCAGGGCGGCCCGACGGGCCGGCTCACCCGGCGCGCGTTGCAGACCAGGACCCACGACGGCCAGGTCGAGCTCAGCCCGGCGCCGGAGGCCGACGAGGCCGCGCACGAGTCGGACCTCGTGCTGATCGCGTCGGGCAACCTCTCGATGATCTACTTCACCCGGCTGCCCGGCCGGCTGGTCCTGGAGGACATCGAGCGGCTCTATCCGGGCCTGGTCGGCGCCCTGACCCAGCACCCGGGCATCGGCTTCATCTCCGTGCGCACCGGCGGCCAGGGCACGGTGGTGCTCGGCCGCGACGGAATCCGCTACCTGCACGAGGACCGCGTCGAGGGCGCCGACCCGCTCGCCGGCTTCGGCCCGCACGCGGCGGCCGACGTGCTGCGGCACGACGCCCTCGCGCACGTCGGCGACCTCGTCATCAACAGCCCCATCGATCCGGACACCGACGAGGTCGCGGCGTACGAGGAGCTGGTCGGGTGCCACGGCGGGCTCGGCGGATGGCAGACCGAGGCGGTGCTCGTGCACCCGCGGGACTGGGTGGTCGGGTCCCCGCCGCTCATCGGCGCGGACGCGGTGCACCGGCAGCTGGTGGACTGGCTGGAGCAGGCCGGGCAGCGCCGGGAGCTGCGCGCCGACGGCCCGGCGCTGGACACGCCGCAGGGCCACGGCGGGAGCTGACCGGCCCCTCGCCGCGGCCCGAAGCACCGTCGTGCCGGCTACCGTCAGGCGGTCGGCGGGGTGCTGGCGGCGTCCGGAGAGCCGTGCAGCGCCTCCTGCAGTTCCTCCTCGGTCTCCTTGGACAGCGACGACTTGAGCACGGTGCCGCCGTAGCGGCTCAGCGCCTCGACCGCCTTGTCAGGAGTGGCGTGGCTGACCACCAGGAACAGGGCCGACGTGCCCGGCTGGAGCTGGTCGCGTACCCGGTCCTGGAAGTCCTTGTGGATGCCGCTCTTGGCGACCTTTCCCATCAGGGCGCCGAGGCCGGCGCCGACGGCCATGCCGAAGAACGGGATGAAGAACAGCATTCCGAACAGCAGGCCCCAGAACATGCCCCACGACGCGCCGCCGGTCACGGGGTGGTGGCTCGTGCTGACGTGGAATCTGCCCTCCGTGTCGCGGCTGATCGCCGCGATGGCCTCGGGCTCGATGATGAGATCCCGGGCAAGTCGGCGCGCCTCTGCCGCCGCCTCCGCGGCGGTCGTCTCGTCCGGGTACCCGATGGCGACCAGAGTGGACATGCGGATCCTTCCGTAGTTCGTTGCCCGGCCGGCGAACGCCGCCCGAGCGGTTCCTGCCTCGCGAGTCGCAGGACCCCCACCAGAGGGAATCGCACGCCCCCGCGGCGGCGGCTCATCCCGTCCGGATGAGCGTCCTCGACGGGCACGCGAGCGCGACGCCGCTGCGGAATCCCGCTCACCCACGCGGGGTGACGATCCACCGGCCGCGGCGCGACACGATGGAACTCCCGTATCCCGGAGGTGCCTGATGCTTGACCTGGACCGGACATGACCCAGGGTGACGACGCCGCCGCGCGCGTAAGGGTGAGGCCGGAGGCGAACGAGGCGGACTTCGCCGGCGCGATCTACGGATCCATGCTGGCGGCGTCGGTGGTGGTCGGCGGCGGCCTCGGCGCGGACAGCCACGGTCCCCCGCCGGTACGGCTGGCGCTGCTGCTCGTCGCCACCGGGGTGGTCTTCTGGCTGGCGCACGCGTACGCCCGGCTGGTCGGCGACCGCATTCATCGGACCACCATCAGCGGGGCGGAGATCGTCCGGGTCGCGCGGCTCGAGTGGCCGCTGCTGCAGGCGACGTTCCCGCCGGCGGCCGCGGCCGTCGTGGTGGGCGTTCTCGGCGGCGGCGACAGGGCGGCCGGCTGGGCGGCGCTGCTGGTGGCGATCGCCGGTCAGGTCGGCTGGGGCATGGTCGCCGCCCGCCAGGCGGGTGCGAGCCGTTCGCTGATCCTGCTGACCGCGGTCGTCAACCTCGCGCTCGGCTTGGTGATCATCTCGCTCAAGGCCGCGCTGCAGCACTGAACCCCGGCCGGCCCGGGCGGGCCGGCCGGGCCGGGCCGTCAGGCGGCGGTGATCGCGCGGCGGGCCCAGAACACCATGCCGACCTGGATCAGGCCCATGAAGATCAGCCATGCGCCGGTGAGGTAGACGAACGCCACCACCGAGATGTCGGGCCAGAGGAGCACGACCAGAGCGGCGATGATGCTGAGCACGCCGAGGGCGATCCCCCACCCCCGGTACGTGCGGTCGCGGTTGCCGAGGGCGGAGATCAGTTCCAGGATGCCGCCGATCAGCCACATGAGCCCGACCAGCGTGACCAGCAGGGTCAGCGTCACGAGCAGGTTGCGCAGCGCGATGACGCCGGCGACCACGAAGAACACCCCGATGACGCCGAGGATGGCGCGCTCGGCGCCGTCGCGCGCGGTGGCGGTGATCGCCTGCACGATCCGGACGATGCCGTGCAGCAACAGCCAGATGCCGAAGAGCGCGGCCACGACCTTCAGCGTCGCCTCCGGCCAGACCAGCATGATGACGCCGAGTACGACGCTGAAGACGGACGCGCCCAGTGCCAGCCACCAGACGGCTTTGGCGAAGGACTTCGTGGCGTCGGCCGGTACGGCCGATACGCCCTCCGACGTGAACGGTTCGGACTGGTAAGGGACCGAGGCAGACATGCGCCCCTCCTGGGAGTCGACGGTGAGATCACAGTGGCACCGAACAGCTCCGGGCGACTCACCACGAGCGGATGAACTCCCCGGCGGCGCCGCTCACCCGTCCGCCGGCGCGACGTCGTCGCCCGGCCGGCGCCGCTCGGTGCCGAACACCGAGACGAGCCGGGCCACCAGCGTCACGAGGAAGATCTGGCCGCACAGCGCGTCCAGCACCGCAAGGCTGCGCCCCGGCGCGGTGGCCGGGGTCAGGTCGCCGTACCCGGTGGTGGTCAGGGTGATGAAGGCGAAGTACTGGATCGAGTCGACGTCGACCGCCTCGCCCCCGGCGAAGAACGGCCCGGGTCCCAGCATGGCGGCCGCGGTGAACAGTGCGACGAAGAAGAAGCCCACCAGCAGGTAGGCGGAGAGCGCGCCGAAGATGGTCTGCATCGTGACCACCCGGTGGCGCAGGACCCGGCCGACCACCACGAAGACGGTCAGCAACAGGAATCCCGCCGTCCACAGGGCGGCGATGCCCTCGATCACCGGGCCCTGCACCGCGACCACCAGGGCGGCGACGACCACCGATCCGGCCAGCAGCATCCGGCGCAGCCACCGCGCCGTCCCGGCGGACAGCCGCGCGAACCGCAGGGCGAGGACCAGCACGACGACGTAGAACACCAGGGTGATCAGGCGCGCCAGGCGGCCGTCCAGCATCCCGGCGACGACGAAGCTCGCCAGCAGCAGCACGAACATCATCCCGTAGCGGTCCGGCCGCTCCCCCGGGCCGGGCCGCCGGCCGTGCGCTACGGACATCGTCGCCGTCCTTCCGCGTCGCGAATCCCGGCCGCGCCCCGGCTCGCGGGGAACCTGGCGGCCGTCGCGGCCCACGGCGGGCCGCGGCCAGGAGTTCCGCGGCGGCGCTCCTGGCACGGGGTGCCGCCGCGGCGCACGCTTGGCGTTACTCGGCGGCTTCGCGGCCGTGCACCGCGAGCGCGTAGATGATGATCACGTCCATCGCGATGATCAGGATCGACCACAGGGGATACGCCGCGATGAACGCCATGTTCACGATCGCGCTCACGACGGCGAGGACGATGCCGACCGTGCGCCCCCAGGTCTTGCCCGTCATCACCGCGAACCCGGCGGCGAACGCGGTCAGGCCGATGAGCAGGTGCACGAATCCCCATGCGGAGTAGTCGACGGACACCACCAGCCCGGACCGGCCCACGAGGTAATACCCGTCGTCGAAGAGCGCGACGAGGCCGGATATGGCCTGGAAGAAGCCGAGCGTGATCATCATGATGCCGGCGAAGTAGACCCAGCCGAGCCAGGCGGTCCGGGTCGAGGCGGATTTGTCGTACGTCGCCATGTCGCTCCTACTTCCTGATCTTGTGACCGCGGCGCCGCGCCGGTCAGGTGACACAGGGATCGCGCCGCGTACCCGGCCATGCCCGGCCGGGTTCGTACCACGATTTTCTGCGCCGCGGCGGCCGCCGGCATCGTCTTCCGCGGATGAGGCGCCACGCCTTCCCCGCCAGCGTCCGACCCGCGTCCCATCCGCGTAGGGGGACCTGCGGCACCACCGGCCAGACGTACGGTTTGGGCTCCGCACAGCTCCTGCGCAGAAGTGGAGCCCACCCACATGACCGAGCCCGAAGTACCGGATACCGAGCAGGAACTCGCGCAGCTGCGCGCCGAGAACGAGCGGCTGCGGGCGCTGGTGGAGAGCCGGGTTCCGCCGGACGTCCCGCACCGGCCCCGCCGCCGCGTCGGGCGATGGACCGCGGCGACCGTCTGCCTGCTGATCGGCTGCCTGCTGCTGCCGGTCGGCGCGGTGGCGGTGTTCGCGCGGACGGTCGTCTTCGACACCGACCGGTACGTCGAGACCGTCGCGCCGCTGGCGCACGACCCCGCCGTGCGCAACGCGGTGGCCGACCGGATCACCGCCGAGGTGTTCGCCGCGCTCGACATCGACGGATTCACCCGCCGGGCGATCGACGCCGTGGTGAAGCAGGGCGCGCCGGCCGAGCTCACCATGCTCCAGCAGCCGATGGTCAACGGCGTGCGCTCGTTCGCCCGTACGCAGGTGCACAACGCGGTCAGCTCGGACCTGTTCGCGCAGGCCTGGGAGCAGGCCAACCGGGCGGCGCACGCCGGCCTGGTCGCCGCGCTGCGGGGGAACAAGGGCGGGGCGATCGAGGTGGAGAACGGCAACGTGTCGGTCAACCTCGGCCTGTTCATCCAGACCATCAAGCCGCGGCTGATCGAGGCCGGGGTCCCGTTCGCCGACCGGATACCCGCGGTGAACCTGTCCTTCCCGCTGCTGCACTCCGACGAGATTCCCAAGATCCAGCGCGCCGCCTCGCTGCTCGACCGGCTCGCGATACCGCTGGTGCTGTTCGCGTTCCTGCTGCTCGCCCTCGCGGTCTGGCTGGCACCCGGCCGCCGTCGCATGCTGTCCATCGCCGGCCTCGGCATCGCCCTGTCGCTGCTCCTGCTCCTCGGCGGGCTCGCCGCGGGCCGCGAGTACTACCTCACCCACCTGCCGCAGAACACCCTGCCGACCGACGCGGCCGCCGTCGTCTGGGACACCCTGACGGCGCAGTTCAAGGTCCGGTTGCAGACCGTCGTGCTGGTCGGCGTCGTGATCGCGCTCGGCGCCTGGGTGGTCGGACCCGGCGAGCTCGCCCGCGGACTGCGCTCCGGCGCGAACCGGCTGATCCTCGGTGCCCGGGTGGGCGCGCGCCGGCTCGGCTGGCGGCCCACCGTCGTCGACCGCTGGGTCGCCGACCACGTCGCCGTGCTGCGCGCCGCCGCCCTCGCGCTGATCGTCATCGTGTACGCGCTCTGGACCCGGCCGACCGGTTCCGTCGTCGTCTGGCTCACGCTGGCGCTGCTGGGCCTGCTCGCCGTCATCGAGCTGCTGCGCCGGGGCACCGACCTGCCGCCCGCGCCGGACACCGAACCGGGCGCGACGCCGGCGATGCCGCGCGAGGCCGTCCTGCCGGGTACCTGAGCGATGAGACCGGCCGCGCGGGCCCGGATAACCGGTACCGCGCGGCCGGCGCGTGCGACCGTCAGACCAGCCCGAGCTCGCGGGCCCGGCGAACGGCCTCGTTGCGCCGCGAAGCGGCCAGCTTGCGGAGGATGCTGCGGACGTGCGTCTTCACCGTGTTCACGGAGAGGTACATCGCCTCGGCGATCTCCTCCGTGCCCAGCAGCGCCGCGAGGTGCCGGAGCACCTCCAGCTCCCGCTCGCTGAGCGGGTCGACCACGATCGGCGTGCTCTGCTCGGCCGGCGCGGCGCTGGGCCGCGCGCGGGGCTGCGGCGGCGCGGTCGAGCCGATCGACTGGTAGGCCGCCGCCAGCTCGGGGTCGCTGCGCAACAGCTGGCGCAGCCGCGGACCGGCCTCGTGGAAGACGCGCCGATGGCCGTCGGGTGCGGCGAGCGCCAGCGCCTGCCGCAGGCAGTCGCGGACGACGTTCGTCTCGCCCTGCTCGCTCGCCGCGATCGCCTTGACCAGCCAGGCCTCGATCAGGGTCGGCCCCGGCGCCGCGGCCGCCTCGACGATGGGCGTGAGCAGCTCGGCGCCCGCCCGGGTCTCGCCACGCGCCACGAGCGCGGCGGCGCTCACCACGGCGGCACGCGGTGACGACGGATCGTCCACGGCACCGGCGGCGGCCAGCGCCTCGTCCGGCCGGTCCATGACCACGGCGAGATGCGCCCGGCTCAGGGCGACCTCCCGCTCGAGCCACGCCGGCAGGGCCCCGCCGTCGCCGGTGGGCAGCTCGCCGAGGACGCGGGCCGCGGCCCGCAGCTCGCCCCGGCCGCTGAGCAGGCGCGACCGCACGAGGGCGACCGCGACCGTTGCCATGGCGTCCTGGCCCGCGTCGGGAACCGCCTCGGCGTCCCGCAGGTGGCGCCACGCGACCGGCACCGCCCAGCGCTCGCCGGCCACCCAGGCGAGCACCACCGAGGTGGCGCGCGACTGCGGCGACGGCGTGTGGCACCGGCCGGCAAGCTGGGCCGCCTGGCCGGCCGTGTCGGAGGCGTCCCGCAGGCGTCCGAGGTAGACGTCGGCCAGCGCGAGCTGTTGCAGGCAGGCGAGCCGCACGCCCTCGCAGCCCGACGGCGGCGCGGTCTTGACGGCGTCGGTGAGCGTCACGACGGCGTCGCCGAGGTCGCCCGCCCAGATCTGGGACAGGCCCCGCCAGTACCGCAGGATCGTGCGCAGCTCCGGGTGGGCGTCGACGCGTTCCGGCGGCGCCTGCGCCATGAGCGCCTCGGCCGCGTCCGCGGCACGCAGGGCCCGCGGCACGTCGTGCCGCATGGCGGCCGCGCCGGCCTCGAGGATCGCGGCGGCGAGCCGCAGCGGCAGGTTCTGTTCCGGCCCGTCGTCGCCGACCAGGTCCGCGACCTGCGCCAGGTGTTGTTCCGCCTCGTCCGGGTCGGCGGCGGCGAGCCGCTGTGCGGCCGCCACCAGGGCCGGCTCCGGCCCGTCCAGCCCGGCCGGCATGTCACGGAACAGCTTGCCGAGGCGGTCGGCGTCGCCGCAGGCGACCAGCCGGCCGATGCCCAGGTCCCGCACCACAAGGGCGCAGGCGTGCTCCCAGTCGCCGGCGGCGACCGTGTGCCGGATCGCGTCGGCGGAGCGCCCGTGCGCGACGAACCAGGCCGCGGCGCGGCGGTGCAGGTGCGGCACCCGCTCGGGCTCCTCGTAGGTCAGCTGCGCCCGCAGCAGTTCCGCGAAGAGGCGGTGGTAGCGGTGCACCGTCGATCGCTCGGCGACCGGCTGCACGAACGCGTTGGCCCGCTCCATCACCGCCAGGATCTGCCGTGCGTCGTTCCGTCCGGTCAGCACGTCGGCCAGGTCCGGCGTGAAGTCGTCGACGATGCTGGTACGCAGGACGAAGTCCCGGATCTCGGGCGGCTGGGCGGACAGCACCTCGCCGAGGAAGTACTCGGCGATGTTCGCGTCGTCGCCGGCGATGGTGATGACGAGGTCCTCGGCGTCGCCGCACCGCTCCATGGCCATGGCGAACAACCGGATGCCAGCGGCCCACCCCTCGGTGCGTTCGACGAGCGAGCGCAGCGCCCAGTCCGGCAGGTGCACGCCGTGGCCGGCCAGCAGCGCAGCGGTCTCGACGGCGGTGAACGCGAGGTCGTCGCCGCGGATCTCGCTCAGCGTCCCGGCGAGGCGGTAGCGGTACAGGGGCAGCGGTGGATCCCAGCGGCCGACCAGGACCACCCGCAGGTGCTGATCGGCGTGCCGGAGCAGCGCGTCGAGGTCGTCGCCGAGGCGCCGGCCGGCGAGCACGGAGACGCTGTCGAGAACCAGCACGACGGCGCTGTGCTGTGCGGCGAGGTCGGCCGCCAGGCGGGCGAGCAGCGATCTGCCGATCGTCCCGCGGTGCGCCGCCTCCTCGATCGCCGGCGACAGCTTGATGCCGCTGCGGTGGAAACCCTCGACCAGGTAGGACCAGAAGACACCCGGCTCGTCGTCGCCCTCCTCGAGGGCGATCCAGATGACCGGTCCCGGCGCTCCCCCGGCGGACACCCAGGAGGCGACCAGCTGCGTCTTTCCGCTGCCCGGCGGGCCGGTCACCACCGTCATGGGGTTGGCGACCGCCCTGGACAGGCGGCTGTGCAGTCGTTCCCGCTCCACCGTGAACGGCGGGGTCTTGGGTACGGCGAACTTGGAGGCGAGCAGTGGGTCGCTCTCGGCGGTCGGGGCTGCGGCAGCCGTAGGAACCAGGGCGGTATCGGCACGAATCGTCACGTCGCTCGTCACGGCTTTGCCTCGCTTGTGTTCGCGGTGGCTGTCAGCAGGCTCCGTTGTCGCGTCGGTTTACAAAGTCGATCAGTTTCAGCCCTCAGCGTTCGGCAGTCGAGGTGACCTTGCATCGTCCACATGGGGTGATTGACGGAACGCCAGGAGTAATCAGGCCCTTGTCGGCACGAAGTCACGACAAAGACCTATATGAGACCCAATTCCCTTGCCCGATCAACCGCTTCACGACGCTGCGTAACTCCAAGCTTACGGTAGAGCGACCTGAGGTGCGCTTTCACTGTATTCACCGAGACATACATCTGTCCTGCTATGTCCTGATTTCTCAGCATTGTTGGTAGATAACGTAACACGTCCAATTCGCGCTCCGTGAGCTCTTCGCTGTCCTGCCCCCAGGCCGATTCGGCCCGGGCCGGCTCGGCCATCGCGTCGCCGAGAAGCTCACCGACAAAGTGCGAACTGTGCGGAGTAAGCCACTGATAGCGCTCGAGAAAGGCCGCGAGCCGGGGCAGGCCGACGCCGACGAACGGCCCGCGCATCTCCTGCGCCTCCGCCAGGGCGACGGCGCGGGAGAACGCGTCGACCGAGCGGCTGTTCTGCCGCAGCTCGTCCGCCACCAGCGCGGTGAGCAGCCAGGCCTCGACGGCCGAGCCGATGTCGGGCGCCGAGACGTGTATCGGGGCGAGCGCCGCCTCCGCGGCGTCGAACGCCCCGAGCGTGAGGTGTGCCCGCGCGACGCGGGTCCACAGCCGCGGGAACATCCGCGCGGCCGCGCCGGGCCGGCGGACCCGCCGGATCAGCTTCTCGGGCTCGCCCGCCGCGAGGTCGAGGTCGGCCTCCGCGAGCGCGAGCCACCGGGCCAGGGTGGTGGGCGTCCGGCCGGCGTCGGCCTCCTCCTCGAGGCGCCGGGCCGCCAGCCGCGCCGCGTCCAGCTCGCCGTGCGCGAGCAGGACCCGGATCTCCACCGCCCGCAGGGCGAGGTACGGCACCGGTTCGGGCTCCGGGCGCTGCGCCACGGCGGCGTTCTCGAGGGCCGCGACGGCCTCGCCCAGGTGGTGCCGTTCGAGGTTGATCAGGGCCAGCGCCAGGTGGGCGGGTACCGCCTGCGGCGCCGAGCGCCAGGCGCCCTCCGCCAGCGCGAGGCCGCCGCGCGCGTGCCCGGACCCGTCCCGCAGCAGGCCGCGCTCCGCCTCCACCAGGGCCAGGTGTGCCATCGCGTCGAGCTGGGTGAGCTCCGCGCCGGCGTGCTGCGCCACCGCCATCCCCGATCGCAGCCGGGTGTGTGCCGCGCCGAGGCGCCCCGTCCAGAACAGCCCGACGCCGGTGTTGGTGAAGGCGGTCGCCCGGTAGTGACGCGCGCCGGGCAGCTGCGCCGTCGACACGTCCGCGAGCACGTTCAGGGCCTCGGCGGTCGTGTCGGCGAGCGCCGTCATGTCGCCGCGCGCGCGGGCCAGCGCCGCGTCGAGCGCGCGGGCCAGGATCTCGGCCGGCAGCCGCAGGTCCGCGTCCTCGTCGGCGAGGGTCGCCCGGGCCCGGGCGACCTGTGCCGGCACGACGTCGTACTCCCCGCGGTCGTGTGCGAGCAGCGCGCCGCAGAGTGCGAGGCCCGCGGTGGCCGAGAGCCGGCTCGCCGGCACCAGCGCCAGCTGGTCGGCGAGGGGCCGGCGGTGCGCCGAGTCGATCCGGGCGCCGACGACGGTCACCACAAGGCGGCCGACGAGCGGCCAGTCCCCCGCCGCGACCGCGTGCCCGACCGCGGCCGGCCCGTCGTCGACGCCGGCGAACCAGTACGCCGCCGTGCGATTCAGGTCCGTGGCGAGTTCGGGTGTCTCGAGCCGCAGCCGGTACCGCAGCAGGTCCCGCAGCAGGGGGTGGTACCGGAACCACTCCGGCCGGCCCGCCACCCTGGTCACCAGCGCGTTCGCGCGCGCCAGGCGTTCGAGGACCTGCTGCCCGCGCGGCTGCCCGGTGAGCGCCTCGGCCAGCTCGCCGGAGACCCGCTCCGCGACGGAGGTCTGCCTCAGGAACTGCTGCACCTCGGGCGGCTCGCCGACCAGGACCTCGGACATCAGGTAGTCGGCGACCGCCGGCTCGGTCCCGGCGAACTCACCGGCCCGCCGCGCCGGGTCCCGTACGCCGAGGAATCCGGCGGCGAGGCGCAGGCCGGTGGCCCAGCCCTCGGTGCGTTCGTGCAGCGCCTCGAGCTCGGTGGGCGGTAGCCGCAGATCGTGCGCGGCCAGGAGCCTGTTCGCCTCCTCCGGGGTGAAGTCCAGCTCCGCGGCGCGCAGCTCGGTCAGCCCTGCCCGGATCCGCGGGCGGTGCAGCGCCGGCACCCGGTCCGCCCGGGTGGTGATCACCAGCCGCAGCCGGCCGAGGGGGTGGCGCAGGAGAAAGGCAAGCGACCGCAGGATCCGCGGATTGCCGATCTCGTGCAGATCGTCGAGGACCAGCACCACGGGGCACGTGAGCGCGGCGATCCCGGCGGCGAGCCGGCGCACGAAGGCCTCGTCGAGGCGCGGGCCGGGAATCATCCGCGCCAGCGGACTGCGCTCGGGCACCGCACCGGTGCCGCGGATCGCGCCGAGCACGTAGGACCAGAAGGAGGCGGGATCGTTGTCGCAGGCGTCGAGGGCGAGCCAGGCCACGGGTCCGGGAGCCCGGCCGGCCTCGGCCCAGCCGGCGACGAGCAGGGTCTTGCCCGCGCCCGGTCCCCCGCTCACCAGCGTCGCCTCGCCCTCGGCGCCCTCGGTGAGCCGGTCGGTGAGGCGCGGCCGCGGTACGAACGCACGCGGCAGCGGCGGCACGGCGAGCTTGGCCGTGAGCAGCCCTGCCGGGCCGGCGATGCGGGACGGCGCACCCGCGATCCGCGTGTTCCTACCCCGATCACCCATGCGATATCCCGCGCTTCCTGGTCAACAGGCATGGCGGCGCTTCGTCGACCTGAGCGTAACCCAAGATCGACTGACCTGGATCCGGTGCGCGAGCCGCGGTGCTGTCGCATTGATCACCAACCGCCGGATTTAACGCGCCGCCATCCCCTGCGGACGATCCGTAATCGGCTCGCGGGGCCGATGGTTCAGGGAGGAACGCCCCGGAGGTGATCGGATGACAGAGAGATACGAGATCCGCGTATCGGATCGGCTCGGACCGGTGCTGCTCGGCGCCCTGGCCGGCATGCGGTCGGAGGTGGTGCCGCGACAGACGATCATCGAGGGCTGGTTCTCCACTGAGGAATTCCGTGCGCTGCTGCTGCGGGTGGAACGGGTCGGCGTGCAGCTCATCCGCCTCGACCGCGTCGCCGACGAGCGCGAACGGCGCACGCGGGATCCCGCGACCCCACCGGGACCGTCATCCGGGTGATCCGCCGCGGGCGCGCTCATCCCGCTCGGATGACGCGCCTCCGCGCCCGCGGCACCATCATGGCGGCATGCCGACGAACGGGGCGCCGAGGGTGACGGGCGGTAGTGCACCGCCTCGTTCCTCGGCGCCCCGATCGGGACGACCTTCTCAGCCCCCGCTTCCGCTGCGGGTCACGGGCGGCCCGGCCTCACCGGACCGAGTCGGACAGCGCACGGTCGTAGTCGCGCCAGGCGCCGACGCCGGCGCCGGTGGCCGTCCGGACCTGACCCCAGCGGCGGCGGACCGTGACCTGCGGCGGCTCCTCGAGCTGCGCGATGTACCGCCGAGCCGCACCGAACATCGCGTACGCGCCGACGGCGGCGCCGATCGCGTAGGTCACGAACCCGACCGTCATGAGGGCCGCGCTGCCTCCCACCAGTCGCCGGTCGACGTACGCTCCCGACATCCTGGTGCCGGCGGTGTTGGTAAAAGCAGCCATGTTCTGCCTCCTGGGCTCGGTTCGCGGCCTTTCGTCCGCAGCCGGGATGCTGCGCGACAGTCAGTCCCACCGTCGCCCGCGCCGAAGGTTCCCGTCGTCATCCGGCCCGGATGAGCGCAATGCCGGCCGCATCCGGCCGACCGCCTTTTCACCCGCTGGGGGTGAAGGACCGGGAGCCGCTGTCGGGCAGCGTGAGGTCTGGTTGTCCAAGCTGACCGGAAGGGCTGAAATGACAGACGATCTCGATGAGATGGGCCCGATCGACTACATCGTGGTGGAGTTTCCCGGGAACCGCATGACCGGCAAGGGTCTGCCGCTACTTGTCGATCTGCACGATCGCGGCATCATCCGGATCCTCGACCTGCTGTTCATCCGCAAGGAACTCGACGGCTCGGTGGCCGGCCTGGCGATCGCGGACCTGGACCACGACGGCGAGCTCGACCTCGCCGTCTTCGAGGGGGCGAGCTCGGGCCTGCTCGGCTCCGAGGACATGCACCACGCCGGTTCCGTGCTCGAACCGGGCAGTTCGGCCGGGATCCTCGTGTACGAGAACAGGTGGGCCGGGCCGTTCGCGTCGGCGATCCGCCACGGCGGGGGAAGGCTTGTCGCGAGCGGACGGATACCCATCCAGGAAGCACTCGCCGCGCTGGAAGCCTCCGAAGTCTCCGCCTGACCCCCGTACGAGAGGAACAACGCCATGCCAGGTCTACTTCGCGGTGTCGCCCGCACCGCCGTCATCGCCGGGACGGCCACCAGCGTCTCCAACCGCGTCTCGCGCCGGCAGGCCGGGCGCTGGGCGGCCAAGGAGCAGCAACAGCAGGCCTACGCCGCGCCGCCACCCCAGCAGGCCTACGCCGCGCCGCCGCCCCAGCAGGCCTACGCCGCGCCGCCGGCCGACTCGATGGACGACAAGCTCGCCCAGCTCAAGCAGCTCGGAGAGCTGAAGGCGCAGGGGCTGCTGACCGAGGCGGAGTTCGAGGTCCAGAAGCGGCGCATCCTGGGCTGACGGCGGCCGGGGCCGAGGGTTCCGGTGCGCCGTGAAACCTGCCGGCTGGTGCGATCGCCGCGCCAGCCGGCCGCCGTGCGCCTATCACAGCGCGTCGTCGTCCGGCTGGCCGGGTACCTCGGCGGCCCGGACGAACAGCGCCGCCGGCCAGCGCCGGCCGGGGTGCTCGGGTGCGCCGCCCATCTCGGCGCCGATGACGGCGGCGACGACCACGCAGACGCAGACCAGAATCAGCCAGGTCAGCAGCGCGAACGTGATTCCGATGATCCCGTAGCGGTCGGCGTTGCTCTCGATCACCCGGGGCATCCACACCGCCGAGTACAGGTTCAGCAGCGCGCCGCCGACCCCGGCCACCACCGAGCCCGGCAGCAGCCGCCGGAGCTGGACCCGCCGGGACAGCAGCAGGTACTGCAACAGCAGCCAGATCGCCGTGGACATGACCACCCGCAGGACGACCGCGAACGCGGTGCCGGCCGGCACCTGACGCAGCAGGCCGACAAGCAGCGACAGCACCAGCAGCGAGCTGATCAGCAGCCCGACGGCGGTCACCCCGTTGAGCGTCCCCCGCACGCCGATCGCCGGCAGCCGCCACGCGGACTCGTACGTGCGCTGAAGCGACCGGGTCAGGTTCAGCAGGGAGAACAGCAGCACGACAATGCCGAGGACGGTGAACGCCCCGGTGGCGCCGGGCGGACGCTCGAAGAGCGTGCGGATGGCCTGTGCCGAGGAGCCGGTGACGTGGAACCGCGCGGCCAGCCGGTCGGCCAGCGCCGTCGGGCCCCGGCCGGAGGCCGCCGCGGCCACCACGATCAGCAGCGGGATGAGGGCGGTGAACGCCTGGCCGCCCAGCACGAGTGACCTGTCGCGGCCGTTGATGGCCGCGAAGCGTCTCAGGCAGCGCAGCGGCAGCGAGGACTCGGCCCGCGACAGCAGGCCCGCCCCGCGGTCCAGGGCGGACCGGAGCAGACGCTCCTTGAGACCCGGCCCGGGCGGTTGCGGTCGCTCGCCGTTCATCGACGTCTCCTATACCCCGGATGGCTTATATCCCGCCGGGATGAGGCGGCGGCCCCGGTCGATGGGCAGCGTGGCCGTATCCGACTACGACATCGTTGCGCAAGGAAGGCAGGGGCGCAGATCTCATGAGCGGTGGAACCGGATCCCGCCTCAGCGAGTTCGGATCCGGTTGCGTCCGGCGGCTGGACGCCCTGCAGCGCCGGCACCGGTTCCTCGGCCTGCCCGTCGCGGTAGTGCGCAAGTACTTCGACGACGGCGGCCCCCGCATGGCGGCCCTGATCACCTACTACGGATTCCTCAGCCTGTTCCCCCTCATGCTGCTCGCCACCGCCGCGGTCACCGCGACGCTCCAGTCGCGCCCCGACCTGCAGCAGCGGGTGCTCGATCACCTCGTCCGGCCCGAGCTCCAGCCCGAGGTCGAGCAGGCCCTGGCCCGCCTCCCGCCGAGCGGGGTTCCGCTCGCCGTCGGTCTGATCGGCCTGCTGTTCGCCGGCACCGGCGGGGTGCTCGCCGTCTACTTCGCCCTGAACCGGATCTGGGGTGTCCCGTGGCGGGACCGGTTCGGCCTGACCCGTCAGTACGTGCGGGCGGTCTCCGTGATGATCCTGACGTTCGTCTGCGCCCTGCTGGCCGCCGCGTCGGCCCTGATCACCGACTCCCTCCTGCGACTGCCCACCGTCCAGCGCAGCGCCTCTGCCGTCGCCACCGTCGCCGCGCTCTTCGCCGTCCTCACCCTGACGCACAAGGTGCTGGTCTGCCGGCCGCTGCGCGTCGCCGACATCTGGGCGGGCGGCGTGCTCGGCGCCCTCGTCGTCACCGCCCTGCTCAGGACCGCGACGTCGGTCCTGCCCGCCCTGGTGGCCCGGGCCGGGCCCGTGTACGGCAGCTTCGCGACCGTGGTGGGTGTCTTCACCCTGCTGTACCTCATCAGCCAGACGCTGGTGCTGAGCATCGAGGTCTCGGCCGTCCTCGAGGGCCGGCTGTCGCCGCGCAGCCTCACCGGCAGCGTCCCCAACGCGGCGGACCGCCGGGCGCTCGCGCTGCTGGGCCGCCAGCAGGAGCGCGTCGCCGGCCAGGTGGTCACCACCACCTTCGCCGCGGCGAAGCCCACGGCCGAGGAGTAGCACGTGCACCGCCGGCATCGCCACCCCTTCTCCTGACCCTTCCGGTGGGCGGATCGTCAGCCGATGAGCGTTTCCTCGGCGGGGCCCGACGCCACGGGATCGGGCAGGCGCATCATGCGGAACGAGTTGAACAGCCCGAGGAGCCCGGCGAGGATCGGGATGAGTAGGGCCACCTGAAGGGCGAACGGGCGCGCCTCCGTGTTGATGCGGATGATCTCGTCCTGCACCTGCTGCGGCTGGCCGGCGAGCAGCTCACCGAGCTGGGTGTTGGTCATGACCTGGGCGTCCTCCTCCAGCACCTGCGCGACGCGCTGCTGTTCGGCGGGCGGGAGCACGGTGCTGGCCTGCGCCATCGCGGTGAAGGTGATCGACAGGGTCGCCAGCATGACGGCGCCGGCGAACGCCAGCCCGAACGACAGCCCGAACGACCCGGCCGCCGAGTTCGCGCTGGCGGCCTCGCTCACCCGCTCCTGCGAGATCGGGGCGAGCGTGTAGTTGTTGAGCTGGGACACCAGCAGGCCGAGGCCGCTGCCGGCGATCAGCAGGGGCGGCACCAGGCCCCAGCCGAACTCAGCACGGGGCACGATCGGGACGAGCAGCAGGAGGCCCGCCGTGAGCAGCAGGAATCCCCACCGGACGATGCCGCTCGGGCGGCGGTCGCCCGCCTTCTTGCCGGCGAGCAACGCCACCGCGAACATGCTGAGCGAGAGCGGCGCGAGGGAGAGGCCGGCCTGCATCGCGTTGTACTCGAGCACCATCTGGAGGTAGATCGGCAGCGCGATCATCGTCCCGCCCAGGGCGATCTGCTGGAGCATCTGCTGCGTGATGCCCAGCCGGAAGATCTTGGACCGGAACAGGTCCGGATCCAGCAGCGCCGGCTGACCGCGGCGCTTGCGCCGCAGCAGCCAGTAGACCAGCCCGGCCATCGCGGCGGCGCCGATCGCCAGCAGCGCGACCACGGACTCGCCGCCCTCCTGCCACACCAGGATGCCCAGCACGATGCCGCCCATCCCCACGACGGACAGGCACGCGCCGGCGACGTCGATGTCGCGGGGCCCGGTGTACGGCACGTCGCGGACGATGCCGATGCCGGAGAGCACCACCGCGATGATGACGACCTCGCCGAGGAACGCGATGCGCCAGGAGAGATAGGTGGTGATGAAGCCGCCGAGCAGCGGACCGACCGCGGCGGCGATCGCGGCCGCGGCGCCGACCAGGGCGTACACCCGCTTCTGCTCCGCGCCGGCGAAGTTGCCGTGAATCAGCGACTGCATGCCGGGCAGCAGGAGCGAGGCCCCGATGCCGCCGAGCACCGCCCAGAAGATGATGATCGTCGACAGGCTCTGCGCGAGCGCCATCGCGAGGGCACCGGTGGCGTAGCCGAGCAGGCCCAGCACGTACGCCCGCTTGCGGCCGATGAGGTCGCCGACCTTGCCGCCGATCAGGATGAACGCGGCCGACACCAGCGCCTCGAGCGCGATCGCCGCCTGCACCCCGCTCACGGTCGTATCCAGGTCCCGCACCACCGAGGCGATCGACACGTTCATCAATGAGGTGTCGACGACCAGCACGAACATCGCCATGGCCAGCAGGATCGCCAGCCGTCGCCCATGTGCGGTCGCTGGCCCGGGACCGGCGGTGCTCGTTCCCTCGGTCATGGAAAGGGATCGTCGCCGTCCGGCGTGATTCGTGCCTCATCCCCAGTGAATGAGCAGCACCCGGGCAGCCCGAACGGGGTACCCCCGGGTAACTTGAGGGCTCCGGGACAGGTGTGAGGGAGGGTGTCACGATGCGGTACGTGGCGATCGGCGACAGCTTCACCGAGGGCATGGGCGACGAGCTGCCCGACGGATCGGTGCGCGGCTGGGCCGACCTGGTGGCCGCGGGGCTGGCCGCCGAGCTGACCGGGGAGGTGAGCTACGCCAACCTGGCGATCCGCGGCCGCCTGCTCGAGCCGATCGTGGCCGGCCAGCTGGAGGCGGCGCTCGCGCTGACGCCCGCGCCGACGCTCATCACGCTCAACGGTGGCGGCAACGACATGATGCGGCCCGGCACCGACATGTCCCGCCTCGTCGAGCTCCTCGAACGGGCGATCCGGCGGTGCGCCGAGGCCGGCGTACGGCTGGTGGTGCTCAGCGGCGCGGACCCCTCGGCCCGGCTGCCGTTCGGGCGGTCCATGCGCCGCAAGGGTGAGCTGCTCACCGCCGCGACCGTCGAGCTGACCGAGCGTTACCACATCGAGATGGTCGACGTCTTCCGCGACGCCGAGATCCGCGGCGCCGCCTACTGGTCGGCGGACCGGCTGCACCTCAACGCCGCCGGGCACCAGCGGGTGGCGGGCCTGGTGCTCACCGCGCTGGGCCACGCCCGCGCCGCGCACGTCGTCGCGCCGGGGCCGCGCGAGGGGCGCCAGGTGCTCGCCGAGGCCCGCTACTACCGCGAGCACGTCCTGCCGTGGGTGAACCGGCGCCTGCGCGGTCGCTCGTCCGGCGACGACCGCACCGGCAAGTACCTCGACTGGACCCCGATCGGGACCGCGTGACGACGGTAACGACTCGCTGAGGCTGGACCAGCGCCCACCGCCCGGCGATGTTGCGTAGGATTCCGGCCGCATGCCCGCACGCCCGCTGATTCGAGGAGCACGATGCCGTTAACGCCGGCCGACATCCACAACATGGCCTTCAAGAAGCCCCCGATAGGCAAGCGCGGGTATGACGAGGAGGAGGTCGACGCGTTCCTGGACGAGCTCGAGCAGGAGCTGACCCGTCTCCTGGAGGAGAACAACGCCCTGCACAACCAGGTGCAGCGCGGCGGCCCGAGCGGCCCCGGCCCGTCGGCATCGGCGTCGGCGCTCAACGCCGAGTTCTCCGAGCTCAGCGCGCAGCTCGAGCGGTTGCAGGAGGCCCGCGCCCGGGCCGAGCAGAACGCCCGCAGCGTGCAGGCCCGCCTCGAGCAGGCCCGCAACTCCGTACCGTCGGGGCCGGCCATGTCACCCGACGGGGAGGACCGCAACGCCCGGGTCCTGATGATGGCGCAGCGCACCGCCGACGACCACATGCGCGACGCCCGCAAGGAGTCGGAGTCGCTGCTCGCCGACGCACAGGACAAGTCGCTCCAGATCACCAGCGACGCGCAGCTCAAGGCCGGCACCATCGAGGCCGACGCGCGGCGCAACCACAGCGAGGCGATGAACAGCCTGGGTGCCAAGCGCGCCGCCCTGCTGGACGAGATCGAACGCCTCGGCCAGCTCGCGGAGAGCTACCAGGGCGCCCTGAACAACCACCTCGCCCAGCAGTTGCAGGACCTCGACAGCGTGGCCCCGTCGTCCTGAGGCGTCGCCGGCGGGTTCCGGCACGGGCCGGCGCCACCGACGGGCACCGGCCCACTCGGGTCAGCACCAGGTGAGTGTCGAGTTCGTCCTGGTCACGTTGCTGATGGTGTTGTTCGTGCCGGTGCACGGGCTCCACCGGATGTTGGTGTTGCTCACCCGCAGGTTCTGGAAGTGGATGTCCGACGACGGGGCGAACTCGGTCCGCGAGGCGATGCGCACCTCGCCGCCGCCGCTGATCGTCCCGGAGCTGCCGGCGATGACGACGTTGTAGCAGTTCTCCACCAGCACCGAGTTGTTGCCGGTGTTGGCGATGTCCACGTTGGCGATGGTCGCCCCGCCGCTCTCCGAGACGCAGAACACCCCGCGGCCGCCGCCGCGCGCCTTGACCGTGCCGACCCGGATGTTCGTCGGATAGCCGCTGCCGACGCGGCCGTTGCGGTTGGCCATGCGGAACGCCGCGTAGCCGGTGCCGGTGCCGGCGTTCTCCGCGTCGACGGTGCCGACGGTCGCGTTGATCGTCTGGTTGAGCAGCAGGCCGGACTCGCCGACGCTACGGGCCGTGACGGTGCCGATGGTGATGCCGTCGACGCCGTAGGTCTCCACGGCGTGCGAGCTCGCGCCGGAGACGTAGGCGCTGTCGAGCCGGATGTTCTTCGACATCACGCTCGTGTCGCCGTAGTTGTCGATGCGGACGCCGAGGCCGGCGGAGAGCCGCATGTCGATCTGGCCGAGGACGACGTTGGACACGCTGCGCAGGAAGATGCCGTACAGCGGCGCCCCGGTCACGTTGAGGTGCGCGACCTCGACGTCGCGGGTGCCGCGGGAGTAGACCGGCGCCTGGTCGCCCGAGCCCGAGCCGGTGACGTTGATCGTGCCGCAGACGTCCAGCAGCGTGTAGCTGGGCAGCGAGATCCGCGAGTTGGCGCTGATCGAGCCCGAGCCGCGGACCACCACGTTCTGCTTCGCGGTGCGGGCGGGCAGGCTGCTGATGGCGGCCTGGACGGCGGCGCGCATGTCGGTGCCGGTGTACACCGTCGTGCCGCCGCGGCGAGCGGTCCAGGTGCTGCCGGACAGCGTCGCCTCGGCCTGGTAAGACAGCGCACCGCAGGCGGCCGCGGAGGCCTCGGTGCCGCCGACCACGACGGCGGCGGCCACCGCGGTCGTGACGGCGGCCAGCAACGCGGCGCGGCGCGGCGTTCCTCTGTGCTTCATCGGTACTCCGTATGGGTCGGTGGACGGGCGTGAAGGTGGCGTCCCTCGCGTCCGCTGCCGCCGGAGTGCCGGGCGCAACGTAACGATGCCCGTCTATGTGTTCACGATGTTAACGTTCACTTTCCGCATGTCAACGGTTTCCGGCCCCAGTCGGGTCAGTTGCTGACGATTCCGGCGCGGACGGCGTGCAGCGCGGCCTGGGTGCGGTCCTGGACGCCGAGCTTGGCGAGGATCGCGCTGACGTGGGTCTTGACGGTCTTCTCCGACAGCCCGAGCTCCCGGGCGATCTCCCGGTTCGCGCGGCCCCGCGCGATGGCGGCCAGCACCTCGCGCTCCCGCCCGGTCAGGCGCGCGCCGCCGCGCCGGGTCTCGCCCCCCGTCTCGCCCTCGGCGAGCAGCCGCGCGACGTCGGGGTGCAGCAGCACGTGGCCGGTGTGCACAGCCCGGATCGCGGCCGCGAGCGCCGGCGGATCGATGTCCTTGTACACGCAGCCGGCCGCGCCCGCCCGCAGCGCCGGCAGCACCGCGGCCGGCTCGGTGAAGCTCGTGATGATCAGTACCCGCGCGGCGTTGCCCGACGAGCGCAGGCCGCGCAGCGCCACCACGCCGTCGGCGCCGGGCATCCGCAGGTCCAGCAGCACCACGTCGGGCCGCAGCTCCGTCGCGGCGGCCACCGCGCCCGCGCCGTCGGCCGCCTCGCCGACAACGGTCAGGTCGTCCTGCAGGTCGAGGAACGTGCGCAGCCCCTGCCGGACGACCGGATGGTCGTCCACCACGAGCACCCGGATCGGCTCAGCCATCGGCCGGCACCACCAGCCGCACGGTCGTGCCCGCGCCCGGCCGGGACAGCACCTCGAGCCGGCCACCGGCGGCGCGGGCGCGCTCGCGCATCGACGCCAGGCCGAACTGGCGCGTCGGCGTCAGCGGGTCGAATCCCCGCCCGTCGTCGGTCACCTCCAGCACGACCGAACCGTCATCCGTACGCACGGCGACAGTGACCCGGCCCGGCTCGGCGTGGCGCAGCGCGTTGTGCATCGCCTCCTGGGCGATCCGGTACGCCGCCTCCTCGCGTACGGCCGGAAGGCGCGGCACCGGGGCTCCGGCGAACCGCACCGCGGGCCGGTGCACCCGGTCGAGCAGGTCCGTCTGCTTGCGCAGCGCCGTGTCCAGGCCGTCGCCGGACAGGTCGACCGGGCGCAGCCCGACCACGATCGCCCGCAGCTCCTCGGTCGCCTCGGCGGCGAGGCGGCGCACCGTGTCCAGCTCGGCCGCCGCCCGCGCGGCATCCCGGGACACCAGCATCGCCGCGGCGTCGGCCGTCAGCCGGAGACTGAACAGCTTCTGGGTCACCGCGTCGTGCAGCTCGCGGGCGATGCGGTTGCGCTCGGCCACGATGGACAGTTCGCGGCTGCGCTCGTACAGGCGGGCGTTCACCAGCGCGATCGCGGCGTGCGCCGCGAGCAGCCGCAGCAGCTCCTCGTCGGCCGCGCTGAAGCCGCCCGCCTCGCGCCGGTTGGCCAGGAACAGGGTGCCGAGGATCTCGTCGCCGTGCAGGATCGGCACGCCGATGAAGTCGGTGAGCTCCGGATGCGCGGCGGGCCACCAGCCGAAGCTCGGATGGGAGCGCACGTCGGCGAGCCGGACCGGGTTCCGGTCGCGCAGCATCGCGGCGAGCAGGCCGTGCTGGCGGGGCATCGGGCCGATCGCCCGCGCCCGCTCGTCGCTGATGCCGTCGGTGATGAACTCGCCGAACGTGTCGTCGGGGCCGGGCAGGCCAAGGGCCGCGTACCGGGCGCCGAGCAGCCGCCGGGCGGACGCGACGATCGTCTTCAGTACATCGTGCACGGACAGGCGGGCGGTGACGGCAAGCACCGCCTCACTCACCTCGCGCAGCTCGGCGCGGCCGCAGCCGGTCACCCCTGAACCGTACCCACCGGCCGCCGAACCCGGATCGGGCGCTGGACCTAGGTCCAACGGCGGGTACGGCGGGCCGATGGCGACCGGTCCGCGGATACCTAGCGTCGACGGCGTGGAAAGGAGATCAGCGATGCCTGTCGCGATCATCACCGGCGCGTCCCGAGGGCTCGGGCTCGCGCTCACCGCCGGGCTGGCCGACGCCGGCTGGCGGCTCGTCGTCGACGCCCGGGGCGCCGGCGACCTTGCCGCCGCGATGGCGAAGTTCGACGTGGACCGGGTCGTCGCCGTGCCCGGCGACGTCACCGACGCCGCGCACCGGCACGCCCTGATCGCCGCGGCCGACCGGCTCGGCGGCACCGACCTGCTTGTCAACAACGCCGGCATCCTGGGGCCAAGCCCGCAACCGCCGCTGGCGGACTACCCGCTCGGCGCGCTGCGCGAGGTGTACGAGGTGAACGTGGTCGCGCCGCTCGCGCTGATCCAGCTCGCGCTGCCGGGGCTACGGTCCCGCCGCGGCGCGATCGTCACCATCACCTCCGACGCGGCCGTCGAGGCCTACCCGGGCTGGGGCGGGTACGGCTCGGCGAAGGCGGCGATCGAGCAGGCCGGCCGGGTCATCGCCGCGGAGGAGCCGGCCGTGCGGGTGTGGTCGGTCGACCCCGGCGACCTGCGTACCCGGATGCACCAGGAGGCCTTCCCCGGGCAGGACATCAGCGACCGGCCGCTGCCCGCGACCGTGGTGCCGGCCTTCCGGCGGCTGCTCGGCGACGCGCCGCCGTCGGGGCGCATCCGCCTCGCCGACCTGCTCGCCGGGGCCGGCCGGTGACGGCGCTGCTCGACTTCGCGCTGCCCGCCGCGCTGGAGGCGCACGAGCCGCCGGAGGCGCGGGGCCGGACCCGCGACGGGGTACGCCTGCTGGTCGGCGAGCGGGCCGGCGGCACCGTGCGGCATCACCGGTTCACCGACCTGCCGGGGCTGCTGCGCGCCGGCGACGTGCTTGTCGTCAACACCTCGGCCACCCTGCCGGCCGCGGTACCGGTCTCCCGCGGCCCGCTGACCGTCCACTTCTCCACCGAGAGCGACGACGGATCGTGGCTGGTCGAGCTGCGCCGGCGCAGCGGCAAGGCCACCGCGCCCTATCCGGACGGTGCCGAGGGCGGGCGGTATCCGCTGCCGGGCGGCGGCGCGGTGACCCTGCGCGAGCGGTACTCGGCCGGGCGGCTGTGGCGCGCCGACGTCGACACCGCCGGCGCCGCGTCCGTGCCCGACCTGCTGCGCGCGCACGGCAGGCCGATCCGGTACGGCTACGTGCGGCGCCCTTGGCCGCTCGAGTACTACCAGACCGTGTTCGGCGTCCACCCCGGCAGCGCCGAGATGCCGAGCGCCGGCCGGCCGTTCACCCACGCCATGGTGACCCGGCTCGTGCTGGCGGGCGTCGGCGTCGTACCCGTGCTGCTGCACACCGGGGTCGCCTCGCCGGAGGCGCACGAGCGGCCGTACCCGGAACGCTTCTCGGTGCCGCCGGGCACCGCGCGGGCCGTCGCGCGGGCCCAGGCCGACGGTGGCCGCGTCATCGCGGTCGGCACGACCGCGGTGCGCGCGCTGGAGAGCGCCGGGGCCGGCCCGGCGCACGGCTGGACCGATCTCGTGATCACCCCGGAGCGCGGGCTGCGGGTGGTCGACGGCCTGCTGACCGGCTTCCACGAGCCACGTGCCTCGCACCTGGACCTGCTCGCGGCGGTCGCCGGCACGCCGCTGCTGGAGCGCTGCTACGCGGCGGCGCTCGACGCGGGGTACCTGTGGCACGAGTTCGGCGACGTGAACCTGCTGCTGCCGTGACGGCCACGCCGAATTGCTCCGGCGGATCGACACGCTTAACCACACGGCTGGAATTCCGGAGGCATGTGGGCGATTCGCTCATCTCCAGCGCCCCGCCGGCGCGGCCGCCACCTAATGCAATGCCTTCGTGACTGATTTCCCCGTCGCATTCCACCGCGCCTGACGGGTCGTTCAACTGAGCCGCTATGGTAGTACGAATGCAGGCATTCACCTGATGCCTCACTGCGCAGCGTTTCGGGAGCGACCACACCATGGCAAAGACGATCGTCACCCTGCTGACCGATGACATCGACGGCAGCGAAGCGGACCGCACCATCGAATTCGGTCTCGATGGCGTGAGTTACACCATCGACCTTTCCGAGAAGAACACCGGGAAGCTGCGTAAGGCGCTGGACCCGTACCTCGCGGTCGCTTCCCGGGTCGGCCGCAGCGGCGCCGGCGGTCGCATCCCGTCCCGCGGCACGGCTGCCGCACCCGCCCGGACGAACCGCGAGCAGAACCAGGCGATCCGGGAATGGGCCGCCAAGAACGGCTACGACGTGTCCGAGCGTGGTCGCATCCCGAGCTCGATCGTCGAAGCGTTCCACAGCAAGCGCTGACCGGTTAACGGCCACAGGTGCCGTTGCGAATTTCGCGGGGGCCGCAATCGCAACGGCATTCCCTGGGCCACCTGCGTCTTTACCGGCGCCGGCCGCACTGCGGATCAAGGTGGCGCGGGACCCGGCCGGGACTCCCCGCCGGCCGTCCCATCGACGGAATTGGCCGGGCGGCCGGATCAGCCGAATTCGACCTGATCGCCGGTCCGCGCCCGGACGGCACCCTGAACCGGTTCACGATCGCCGGGAGTAATCACCCGCACCCGGTCCGAATCGGATCGGCCGATACGCATTTCCCGGACCGGCCGCCCCGGCGGCTATGCGGACGCGCGGTCGCGCCGCGGCACGACCATGACCGGCCGGTGCGCCAGGTGCAGCGCGCCCATCGTGACGCTGCCGAGCAGCATCTCCCGGACCATCGAATGGCCCTGCGAACCGACGACCAGCAGCGCGGCACCCCGCGCCCGGGCCGCGCCCGCCAGCGCCTCGGCGACGGAGTGCGCCGAGCGCCCGTGCCGGTGGGCGGCCCGCACCGTGACGACCCCGGCGCCGTCATCGTGCTCGCCGGCCTGCTCCACCCGCACGCGCAGCACCTCCCGGCCCGGGAAGAGCCGCACTGCCGTCTCGTACGCGGCCTCGGCGCCCGCGGATCCGTCCCAGCCGACCAGCACCGGCCCGGCGGCGAGCGCCTCCTGCTCGGCGAGCAGCATCGGGTGCGGCGCGACGAGCACGGGCCGCGGCGTGTAGTGCGCGGCCACGTCGGAGACGCTGCCCAGCGCGGCGGCGGTGCCGCCCAGCCCGCGGGAGCCGAGCAGCACCAGGTCCGGATCGAACTTCTCGGCGAGCTGGGCGAACTCCAGCCCCTCGCCGCCGTAGATGCGCCGGACGAGCGGCTCGGCGTCCCACCCGGCGGCCTTGGCGAGCGTGACCCCGACGCCGGCGATCCGGGCGGCCTCCCGCTCGCCCTCACGCTCGATGGCGTCGACGAAGTCGTCGACGTGCCCGGTGCCGGCCCACAGCCGCCGGCGCAGGGTCTCGCTGGCGAACGGCGGGCTCCACATGTGGGTCATCCAGGCGCGGGCCCGCGGGAACAGCGCCGTGCCGACGTCGATGACGGCGCTCGCCGCCGGAGATCCGTCATAGCCGACGATCGCGCACACGGTGTGCGGTCGAGCGTTCACGAGGCCTCCTCGAGTGGGGCAAGCCGGCCGGTGCGGGACCGTGCCTCCGCTTTCGGCGCAGTCGCGCCGATAGCGGACAGAGCCCTTCTCCAGTCTCCTTCTCGAGAGCTGAAATGACGGCGCCTCCCTCGTCGGTCCGCGCCATCAAAACGTGTGATGTTATTACAAAAGGGTGCTAATGCTATCGCACGATTCCCGGTCCGCGCCAGCGAGTATTCCCAGGCGGGGGGCCTCCCGGTCGGACTGATCAGGCCCACGCCGCCGCAACCCGAACCGGCCATTGAGGACACCGGGATCACCGGCGCGACAGTTCCGGCCGCATCGTCCAAGAGCGACCATCGGCCCACGGGCCAATACCGCCCCGACCTCCGCGACCCACGCCCGAATCCGCTCAGCCCGCCACGACAAGCCACCTAGTGGTCAACGGGAAACCATCGACCTGTGCGCCAAGACCGCCCCGATCCGCACCACGCCATTCACCGTGACAAGCCCGCCCGGTTCCCGGCATTCCCGGGCAGCCGCCGGCCCACGCGCCGAATCTCCGCCACCAGCACGCCGACTGTGACGAACAACGGGTCAAGCCCGAGTCCACTCAGGCCGCCGCCGAAACGACTCCGGGCGACCACCGGCCCGCGCGCCGAATCTCTGCCACCAGCACGCCGACGATGACGAACGACGGACCAGGCCGGTCCGCTCAGCCCCGCCATCGGCGTGAAGGTCCGCCGCACCGTCCACCGTGACAAGCCACCCGGTCACCGCCCGGATCCGCATTCGCGGGCGACCGCCGGCCCACGCGCCGAATCTCCGCCACCAGCGCGCCGACGATGGCGAACAACGGGATAGAGGCCGAGTCCGTTCAGCCCGCCACCGGCGTGACGGTTCCGGCCGCACCGTCCACCGTGACGAGTTGCCCGGTGGTGATCTTCCAGGTGGCGCCGGGCACGCAGATCACCGCCGGGATGCCGTACTCCCGGGCGACCGTCGGCCCGTGCGCCATGACCGCCCCGGTCTCCGTCACCAGCGCGCCGGCGGTGAGGAACAGCGGGGTCCAGCCGGGGTCCGTGGTCGCCGCGACCAGGATGTCGCCCGGTTCGACGCGGGCGGTGGCCGGGTCGTGCACCACCCGGGCGGGCCCGGTCACCCGGCCCGCCGACGCACCGACGCCGCGCAGCGCGTCGCCCGAATCGGACGGTGCCGGCAGCACGGCCTCGACGTCCGTGCCGTCCGACAGCAGCGCCACCGGCACCGCCCGGCGACGCAGCTCCCGCAGGTGCACCGCCCGCCGGTCGGCGACGATCTCCCGCAGGTCGGTGCCGGCGTGCACGGCGTCGTGCGCCTCGTCGAGCGTCACGAACATGATGTCGTCCGGCCCTTCCAGCCGCCCGGCGGCGGCCAGTTCGGCGCCGACGAGCAGGAGCTGCCGCCGCATCTCCCGCAGCGCGTAGAGGCCCGCGAACTTGCCCGCCTCCCGCAGGCCCGCCAGCGCCCGCGCCCGCCGCAGCAGGAACCCGGCGATCCGCCCCCGCACCGGCCGCCGCCGCCGTGCCCGCGCGACCAGCTCGTCGAGGGCCGCCTCGGCGGCCACGGCCGCCCGCTCGAAGCGCCGGTCGGGTGCCTGCTCGGGATCCGTGACCCGGAGACAGTTCGCGATCATGGCGAAGACCGGCGCCGGATCCTCCTCCCACCGCGGCACCCCGAGGTCGACCTCGGCGACGCCGCGATGGCCGTACCTCTCAAGGAACGCGGCCAGGCCGATCTCCGGAAGCGTCCCGGCCCGGTACCGGTCGGCGAGCTCCCCCGGCGGCGTGCCGAGCAGCAGCTCGCGGTGCTCACCGGCGCGCCCGGCGAGCAGCCACAGCGCGAGATCCATTTCGATGGTGACGTTGTGCGGCATCCCGCCCATGACAATGTGGATCTCATCCGCCCCGGCGATGCCCCGCAGCAGCCGCTCCGGCAGCGCGGCGGCGATCATGCCGGCCACGATCGGCCAGGTGATGTCGTCGGCGCCGTCCGCCGCGCCCCGCGCCCCGACGAACGCCAGCCGGTCGGCGGCGCCACGCAGGTCGCCGGGCGCGGCCGACCCGAGCCGCAACCGCTCGATCGCCCGGAACACCCGCTCCCGCGCCGCGTCCGGCCGGGCCAGGCTGCGGACAATCCCGCTCACCGCACGCACGACGGTACGCGGGGAGGGTGCCGCCGCGCCCTGACCGCGCGGCCCGCCACCCCCGCCGGGCGCGAACCGCGGATCGGCCAGGACATGCTCCATGGCCGCCTGCGCCCGCGGCCCGAAATCGACCGCCATGAGCCTGACCAGCCGCTTCCGCCCGGCAGGGTGGCGCGCCAGGTCGGTAAGATCACCGTAGAGGCGCCCGCCGATATCGACGATCTCCGCCCGTACGCCGAGAGCCGCGAGCATCCCCGCCACCTGGACCTTGAGAGTCGACATGCCCATCGGGGTGACCGGCTGGAGCATGCCCTGCACGTGCCCGAACTCGAAGTAGACCCTGGGCTGCGGCCTGGTGCTGACGGGCGGCAGCGGGAACAGGGTGGTGATCGGTCGCGACTGCAACAGCCAGAGCGTCCCGTCCCGGTCGACCGCCCACTCCACGTCCTGCGGACCGCCCGCGCGATCCTGCACCCGCTCCCCCAGCGCCCTCAACTCGCCCAGCCGCCCCGGCGGCACACACCCACCGCCGGCCGGCTCCCCCGCGCCGAGAACATAGTGATCCACCCCGGCGGCACCCTCGACCACGGCCGTGCCGACACCAGGCGCGGCGTCGACCATCATCTCGGCGCGGCTGCCGGTGAGCGGGTTCGCGGTGAACAGCACCCCCGCCGTCCCGGCATCGACCATCCGCTGCACAACGACCGCCATCAGGACCGCGTCATGATCGATGCCGTGTGCGTCGCGGTAAGCGACCGCCCGGGCGCTGTGCAGCGACTCCCAGCACTTCCCGACGGCGGCGAGCAGCTCATCGGCGCCGGTGACGCCGAGGACGGTGTCGTGCTGCCCGGCAAAGCTCGCGTCAGGCAGATCCTCAGCGGTCGCACTGGACCGCACCGCCACCGCCCCGCCACCGAGCCGCGCATACGCGTCAAGAATCTCGGCCTCGGGCAATACGCCGAGCCGATACGCCTCGGTGGTGACGCAGAAGCCCGGCGGCACCCGCTCACCCTGCCGAATCAACTCGGCCAGACCGGCCGCCTTACCACCGACCAGGGCCGGCATACCGGCGGTTATCTCGGACAGCTCGATCACATGCATCGCAACCCCAGTCTTTACAATACGACTGCAACGCATCCCACCGTAGCCGACCCGACACCAGATCTCCCACCCGAGCCCCACCGACCAGATCTCCACCTCGCCGGCGACGCTCCCGCACAGGCCAAACCACCGTCCCTTCGCAGCCGACCAGCGGGCCAGACCACCGCCCCTACCCGCACCCCACCGCCAGGTCAGGCCACCAACCCAGCCGCGACCCACCGGCCGGCCTAGCTACCAACCCTCACTCGACCCACCGGCCGGCCTAGCTACCAACCCTCACTCGACCCACCGGCCGTCGAGCCACCAACCCGGCCGGGGCCCACCGGCCAGTCGAGCGATCAACTCCACCACTGTTAACCAGCCCCACGGTCGCGATCCGCGGAGCAGGCGCCTCGTGCTAACTCCCGGTGGAGTCCGCCGCTGCGCCCCCGACCGCCGAAGCCGTGGCCACCAGCCGGGCACCGCGCGGCGGTAGGCCTCGTACTCGGCTCCGTAGACGCGCGACAGGTGCGGCTCCTCGTACAGCTTCACGAAGCCGAACATCGTGGCGCCCGCCACCAGGGCGTACAGGAAGAGCACGGCGCTGCCGAGCAGCAAGGCCTGGCCGACGATGGCCAGCACCACCGCGATGTACATGGGATTTCGAACGAAACGGTACGGGCCGCGGACCACCAGGCGGTCGGTCTGCGCCACCGGGGCCGGGGTGCCCGCGCCGTCCACGACGAACCGCACGAACGCCGGCACGATCACCAGGAGACCGGCGAGGATCATCAGCACGCCGAGTCCACGCACGACCCACGGCAGCGTGGCGTCGGCCTGCCACCCGGTCAGAGCCCAGGGCAGCAGGCCCGCGACGGTGCCTGGCGCGAGCGCGAAGAACAGCGCGCTGCCTCCGGCGGCGACCCCCCGTTTCATGCCGCCACCTCAGAATCCAGTCGCTGTCCCATCGCCACTCCATCCATACGGTGCCGTATGGTTGGACCATACGGTAGCGTACGGAATGTGTCGAGACTGAGCCGGGAACAATGGGCGTCCGCCGCCCTGGACGCGTTGAGCAGCGGAGGGCTGGCCGCGGTGGCGGTTGAGCCGCTGGCAACCCGGCTCGGCACCACGAAGGGCAGCTTCTACTGGCACTTCGGCGGCCGGGAGGAGCTGGTCCAGGCCGCGCTACAGCTGTGGCGGCAGGCCAGCACCACGTCGATCATCGAACGCCTGGAGTCCGGCGACGCGCCCGCCTCGGAGCGGCTGAGGCAGCTCTTCACCCAGGTGTTCGCCCCGCCGGCGCGTACCGATGCCGACCTGGCGCTGCTCGCGGACGCCGACCACCCGCTCGTGGCGTCGGCCCTGGCCGACGTGACCGAGCAGCGGCTGGGCTACATCACCGCGCTCTTCCGGGAACTGGGCTTCTCCCCGGCCCGGGCCCGGCGCCGGGCACTCCTCGCCTACAGCACCTACCTGGGCCAGCTCCAACTGCTGCGCACCGCCCCCGACCTGCTGCCGAAGCACGGCCCGGCCCGCACCGCCTACGCCGACGACATCCTCGCCGCACTCCTCAGCGACCAACCCGCGAAACGCGCCTGACCCCCGGCCGACGTTCACGATCACGCGGAGCAACGCGTTGAGCGAGGGAGCGGCGAGCAGCCCACCCCGCATCGCATGGAGCACCGGCGACTCCTGCGAGGAACAGGAGCACGACCGCACCCCTCCCTCCAGGCTTCAAGGCCCACCGCGTGAGCCGCCACACATACCCATTCACAAATCACAGGCACGATTGAGCCAGCTCGAGTGCCGAACCCAAATTTGAGCAACTTTGGCCCAATTCCGAGGTATCGGAGTCCATTGACACAGGCGGAAACCGCCACCCGATCCATCAATGTAGACTCAATTCTAATTGCGAAGTTGGCATGATCGACATTGGCCTGAGAGGGAAAACTGTCAGTCGGTTCGGGATAATGAATACATGCAGCGGCAGCTTCAATTCTTCAGTCGCGGCGAATTGGCCGCCATGCGCGACCGCACCGCATCCCGCAACTACTCCCCCGAACGCGACCAGTTCCGCCGCGACCACGAACGACACCGCACCTGGGGCCTGACACAACGCCACGCCCGCCGCCTACGCCAACTACACAACCCACCCGGCGAACACCCCACGCCAAACCCTGCCACGCCACGCACCACAACCCCGCCGTCGGCCCGGCCCCTCCACACCGAACAGACACCACACCCGACGCCGAACCACACCACCTCGACCCACCACGATCCGCCGCCGCTGCGACGCCGCCAGCAGCGCACCACACCCACAGACCAGGCCGAACCCGCCACGGCACACCACCCAGACACCGTCACCGACCAGACCGAACCGGCCGAGACCCACCGGCCGGACGAAGCCACCGAGCACACGGAACAAGCCGAGACACACCCGCCAGGCACGGCCGCTGGCCAGATGAAACCTGCCAAGACACACCAGCCAGAGAAGTCCGCTGACCAGCCGAAACCCGCCACAGCACAACAACCAAACAAGACCCCTGACCAGCCGAACCCGGCCGAGACACACCCGCCAGAGAAGTCCGCTGACCAGCCGAAACCCGCCACAGCACAACAACCAAACAAGACCCCTGACCAGCCGAACCCGGCCGAGACACACCCGCCAGAGAAGTCCACTGACCAGCCGAAACCCGCCACAGCACAACAACCAAACAAGACCCCTGACCAGCCGAACCCGGCCGAGACACACCCGCCAGAGAAGTCCACTGACCAGCCGAAACCCGCCACAGCACACCAGCCAGACAAGACCGCTGACCCGATGAAGCCCGCCACGGCACATCGGCAATGCGAGACGGGCGGCCAGGAGGAGCCCGCCCAGACGCCGTCGCCAGACGAAACCACAAGCCGGGCGGGACCCGCCGACAGACCCCGGCCACGGCTCCTGCACCTACCTGAGCCACGCCCGACCGGCACCCGCAGCCCTACCCGCGAGCGGTGTGCCCCTGCGAAGCGCGCCAGCCGACAACCTCGCACCACCGAAGGGGCTTGTCGGAACCGCACCAGCAGCCGGATGCGGCCGCACCGACCGGGTCCGCATCGTGATCATTTCCGGCAGGCCGGACGCCTGTTCGAGATCAGGAGACCGACAACCAACAGGTGCCGCCCGCCAACGAACACAAACACCCAGCTCATCACCACAAGTCGAACTCCGCGACGCGGGCGAAGGTGGGGGGTGAGAGCGACGCGCTCGCCCCCAAGTCATCAACCCAGGTGAAGGCTGGAGATGAGAGCAACGCACTCGCCCAAATTATCGACGCGCTGGAGTTGGGAACTACGTGCTACGCGGCCTTGGACATCGCCCACACTCAAGGATCGTCCCGCTGAGCGATTCCAGCCGGCCTCGGCCGGTGGCATCCGAGCCGGCGACCGCCTGCGGGAGGCGCGGGCCGGGTCACGTTGGAAGGGCTTACTGAGCAATGAACGCGCCGCCGCGCGCAGGCCGAAAGCCGATTGACGGCCGTTACAGGCTCGCCGCATGTCGATCATGATTAGGGCGCTGGTCGGCGCGGATGTCGGGAAGGTCGCCGAATTCTCCCTGCGGGCTTGGGCTCTCGTATTCGAATCTTTCGAGAAGGTGCTTGGCGAGGATATCTACAAACGCGTCTATCCTGACTGGCTTTCTTCTCAGGCTAGCGATGTCGCTCAAACCTGCCAAAATCATGAAAGCACAACCTGGATTGCGGATGATAATGGTGAACCCATCGGTTTCGTCACTGTCGTATTCACCGCACACAGCAGGGACCACCGACAAGAGAGTCCGAAGACAGCAGAGGTCGATGCGGCAGCCGAGTGATGACCTCTGAGGTCTCCGTGCCCGGGCCGGCGGCGCGAGTCGGGCATCACATCCCGGACTTGCGGCGCGGCGCTGGTCGGAGTTCAGGCGCCTCGGATGAGTCGGAAGGACCGGTGCAGATGCACAGCCCAGACCATGACCAGTTCCAGGACCACGTGTAGCCGGCTTTGAGGCCGGTCATCGACGCTCCAACTGCTGATCACCAACACAAGCCGAATTCTGTGCGGTCCGTGGGGCGCGGACGGTAGCGGTTACGCAGCAGCCCGGGTGCAGTGCCGCCAGCGCAACCAGCCAACAGGCAGGAACCGGCCGAGGCAGGAGGGCGGGGCAGGAGGGCGGGGCAGGAGGGCGGGGCAGGAGGGCGGGGCAGGAGGGCGGGGCAGGAGGGCGGGGCAGGAGGGCGGGGCAGGGGCGGTGAGGTCAGGATGAGCGGGTTGTCAGTGGGACGGTGTTGTAGGCGCGTAGGACGAAGGTTGGGCGGCGGACCGGGTCGGCGGTCAAGGCCAGGGTGGGTGTGTGGTTCAGGAGGGCGGTGACGGCGGCCTGTAGTTCGATGCGGGCAAGGGGGGCGCCGAGGCAGAAGTGGAGGCCGGCGCCGAAGCCCAGGTGGGGGTTGGGGTCGCGGGCGATGTCGAAGGTGTCCGGGTTGGGGAAGGTGGCTGGGTCGCGGTTGGCCGCGCCGATCAGGGCTGCCACCTCCGCGCCGGCCGGGATGGTGGCGCCGGGGAGGGGTACGTCGGCGGCTGCGGTGCGGGTGAAGAGGTGTAGGGGTGCGTCGTAGCGGATCATCTCCTCGGTCGCGGTGGGTAGCAGGGTGCGGTCGGCGCGGAGGCGGGCCAGTTGGGCGGGGTGGCGGAGTAGGGCGACCATGCCGCCGCCGAGGGTGTTGACCGAGGCCTCGTGGCCGGCGTTGAGGAGCAGGATCGCGGAGGCTACCAGCTCCTCGGCGGAGAGGCGGTCGGTGCCGTCTCGGACGGCGACCAGGTGGGAGACGAGGTCGTCTCGGGGGTCGGCGCGGCGGCGGGCGGCCAGGTCGGACATGTAGGCGGCGAATTCGCGGCAGGCGGTCAGGGCGGCGACCTCGGCCTCCTGCGGTGGTGACACCTCGTACATTCGCACCAGCGCGGCCGACCAGGGGCGCAGTCGGTGGCGGTCGGGGGCGGGGACGCCGAGCAGTTCCGCGATGACCGTGACCGCCAGCGGCTCGGCGAAGTCGGCTAGGAGGTCGAACTCCGGGGCGGCGGCTTTCAGCAACGCGGCGGCCTCGGCGGCTACGGCCGGGCGCAGGCGTTCGACGTGGCCGCGGGCGAAGGCCTTGGCGACCAGGGAGCGTAGCCGGGTGTGGTCGGGTGGCTCGTTCTCCATCATCTGGTGGCGGTGCAGCAGGTTGAACGGCTCGTAGATCTCGGCCGGTTCCCGGTCGTGCCAGAAGCGTCCCAGCCGGCGGTCGCGGAGCACGGCGTTCGCCGCGGCATAGCCTGCCGCCAGCCACATGCCCGTCGGGGCGTGCCGGCTCACCGGGGACCGCTCCCGTAGCCGGGCCAGCGCGGGGTACGGGTCCCGCAGGAAGTCGGGGTCGGAGAAGTCGAGCTCCACCCGTCGCACGTTAGCGCCCGGACGCCGTAGTGCGGCGCGGTGTCGAAGTAGCGGACGCCGGCGCGCCACGAGGAGTCGGCCGCGGCCGACTCCTCGTCGGTGGTCTCGCGGTGGAGGTTGCCGAGCTGGGCGGCGCGCCCATGCCCCGCTCGGTGAGCGCCGGTCCGCGGTGCAGCGATTCCTCTTCACCGACGCCGGACTATATCTACCTGAGGACGAGCCGGCCGTCCACGACCCGGGGCCAGGTCTGGTATCCGTGCGAGTACAGCGGCCTGCCGACCCAGTCGAGGTCGTTGCGGACCGGCACGCGCGGCGTGTGGGCGACGAAGTTCGCCGCGTCGTCCGTGCTGCCGGTGCCGTCGTACCGGGCGACCGTCGGGTAGGGGTACACCGGCCGGGTGCGGCCGGTGGTCTTCGCGGCGACGATCCGGGCGGGCGGGCGGCCGCTCTCCACCCAGGCCATCACCGGGGTGAGGATGTCGAAGGTGTTCGGGCCCTCGCCGCCGCCGCAGTGCGCCATACCCGGGAGCAGGTAGAGCTTGGCGAAGCGGTCGACCGTCGACGCGCCCATCGTGGCGCGCAGGGCGTCGTAGTAGGCCAGCGTCGACCGGGGCGAGATGTGCTGGTCGTTCCAGCCGTGCCAGAGCAGCAGCTTGCCGCCGCCGCGCCGGAAGGCGCTCAGGTCGGGGTCCATGGCGGCCAGGTAGGTCGAGGAGGGCAGCACCGTCCGCCAGAACGACTCCACGGTGAACGACAGGTCCGACAGCTGGTAGCCGGGTCGCGCCTCGTTCGGGTCGGCCAGGTAGCGCAGGTAGGAGAGCGCGAAGTTCTCGCTGGCGACCGTCTGGCCCTGTGCCGCCGGCACGAACAGGGTCCACTCGAGCTCGGATCCCCACTCGTGGGACACGGCCGGCTCCAGCCGGCGGCCCCGCGCGTCGACGGCGCCGTCGTGCAGCCGACGGACGACCGCGGCCTCGGCCGCCGACAGGCAGGTCGCCGGGTCCTGGCCGGCGTGGCAGCGCAGGCGGGCCGGGTCGAAGCGGCAGAGCCGCGGGTCGTCGATCTGGCCGTCGCGGAGGCCGTCCAGTTTGTCGCATGCGGCGAGCACCGCCGCGTGGATCAGCGGGAGCTTGCCGGCCAGCAGGATGTATTCGCCGTCGGCGTCGCGGTTGGCCAGCACGTTCCACGCGTGGTGGAAGGTGTTCTGCACGGCCATGTTGTTCGCGGGCGCGCCGGCGGCGATGCCGTCGAAGTCGCCGGGGAAGCGCTGCGCCGCCATGAGGCCCTCGCGGCCGCCGTCGGAGCATCCGGTGAAGTAGGAGTAGGCCGGCGACCGGCCGTAGAACGCCGTGATGATCGCCTTGGCGGTCTCGGCCGTCACGTGCACGCCCCGGTAGGCGAAGTCGAGCTGCGCCTGCGGGTCGCCGGCGGCCCACGAGCCGTCGGGCCGGCCCTGGTGGCCCATGTCGGTGGTGGCGCTCGCGACGGTGCCGTCCGCGATCGGCGGGCAGGTCGCCGCCTGCCCGTAGTTGATGTTCGCGTTGCCGCAGAGGCCGCCGCAGCCGGTCTGCACGTAGCGCTGGGTCCAGCCGTCGACGGGCAGCCGCACGACGATCGTGTTCGCGGGCGCGACGGTGCCCCGGACCTCGCAGTAGGGCGCCGGCGCGCCCGCGGTCACGACGGTGGCCGAGCGCAGGGTGACCGGCGCGTCGGTGACGCCGCCGAGGTCGAGCCCGAGCACGTCGGCGCAGCCCATCACGGGCGCGACGGCGGGCAGATCGGCGAGGCCGTCTTTAGCGACGGCCGCAGCGGGAAGCGCGCCGGCCGCGGGAAGAGCGCCAGCCGCGGGAAGAGCGCCAGCCGCGGGAAGAGCGCCAGCCGCGGGAAGAGCGCCAGCCGCGGGAAGAGCGCCAGCCGCGGGAAGAGCGCCAGCCGCGGGAAGAGCGCCAGCCGCGGGAAGAGCGCCAGCCGCGGGAAGAGCGCCAGCCGCGGGAAGAGCGCCAGCCGCGGGAAGAGCGCCAGCCGCGGGAAGAGCGGCGGCCGCGGGAAGGGCGGCGGCGGCCGCCGTGGGCGGGGCGGCGGCGAGTGTCAGTGCCAGAACGGCGCCGATCGCGGTCAGGGCCGGGAAGTGTCGCATGTGTCCACCTCGTCAATCGATCGCAGCGCGGCGTCCAGCCGCGGATAGACCCGCCGGGCGTTGCGTTCGTAGACCTTCTCGCGCTCGGCGGCGGGGAGCCCCAGCGCGTCGATGTAGCGACGGGTGTCGTCGTAGTGGTGGCCGGTGCGCGGATCGATCCCGCGTACGGCGCCGACCATCTCGGAGCCGAAGAGCAGGTTGCCGGCCTCGATGACGTCGAAGAGCAGGTCGATGCCGGGCTGGTGGTAGACGCAGGTGTCGAAGAGGACGTTGCCCATCACCGACTCGGCGGGCGGCCGCCGGCCGAGCATGTCGGCGAGTCCGCGGAAGCGTCCCCAGTGGTACGGCACCGCTCCCCCGCCGTGCGGGATGATCAGCCGCAGGCCGGGGAAGGTCTCGAAGAGGTCGGACTCGAGCAGCTGCATGAACGCCGTGGTGTCGGCGTTGAGGTAGTGCGAACCGGTGGCGTGGAAATTGGGGTTGGTCACGGCGGACACGTGCACCATGGCGGGCACGTCCAGCTCCACCATCGCCTCGTACAGCGGGTACCAGGCGGGGTCGGTCAGCGGCGGCGACGTCCAGTGGCCGCCGCTGGGATCGGGGTTGAGGTTGCAGCCGACGAAGCCCAGCTCCTGTACGCAGCGGCGCAGCTCGGCCACCGAGCGGGAGACGGGCACGCCGGGCGACTGCGGCAGCTGGCAGACGCCGACGAACCGGCCCGGGTAGAGCCCCGCCACCCGGGCGACGAGGTCGTTGCAGGCCCGCGCCCAGGCGCCGCTGACCGCCTCGTCGCCGAAGTGGTGACCCATCGCGGAGGCGCGCGGCGAGAAGAGGGTGAGGTCGATGCCGCGTTCGTTCATGAGCCGCAGCTGGCTGTCCTCGACCGAGGCGCGGAGCTCGTCGTCGGAGATCCTCGGGTACGGCGGCGGCCGCTCACCCGCCAGGAACGCCGCCTGCTGCGCCTCCCGCCAGGACGCGTGCGCGGCCGGCGCGGTCGTGTAGTGACCGTGGCAGTCGATGATCATGGCTGTGGGTTCTCCCGGTCTCGCAGCTCGATGAGCAGGTCACGGGCGGCGGAGGCGATCCGCGGCGGCACGCCGAGCGCGACAAGCTGCTCGCTCGCCGCGGTCATCTCGTCGGCGCGGCGCCGGGCGTGCCGGCGGGTGCCGTCGACGAGCCGGTCGATGGTGTGCTCGTCGAAGCCGGCCAGCTCGGCGCCGATGTCGTCGCGCAGCCACTGCGCGCATCCGGCCGCCTCGGCCGCGGCGAGTGCCTCGACCACCGCGGCGGCGACGCCCTTGTAGAACACGCTGCGCAGCAGCTTCCGGGAGATCGCCGCGCCGGCCGGGCCCGGCTGGACGGTCACGTCGGCGCCGTAGCCGGCGAGGATCCCGGCGTACCGGACGGCGGCGTCGCCGGAGACGAGCATGGGCGTGCGCAGGCCCCGGCCGGGCACCGGCGCCATGAGCGCGACGTCCGCGACCGCGACGTCGCGGCCGGCGAGCCGCCGCGCCAGCTCGGCCTTCAGCGCCGGCGCCGCGGTGTTGAGGTCGGCCCAGATCGCGCCGCGGGCGAGCGCGGGCAGCGAGCTCTCCAGCGCGGGCAGGGCGTCGTGCGAGCTGTTGACGCTCAGCACCAGGTCCGCGTCGCGGACCGCGTCGGCGTCGTCCGACCGGCGCTCCACCCCGGCCGGCGGGTCGGCCCGGGGGTCGAAGCCGCGCACGTCCGCGCCGGCGGCGGCGAGGTCCCGGCCGATCTCCCGGCCGGCCTCACCGAGCCCCAGCAGGGCGATGCGCACCGTCATGGCGCCGGCGGCACGACGGGGGTGCCGTGCGTGTGGAACGTGTCGATGGTCTTCAGGCCCCACGCCTGGCCCTTCGCCCGCTCCTCGCGGGTCCAGCTGATCGTCTTCCAGTCGGGCGCCAGGATCAGCCGGGCACCGGCGTTGCAGATCTCGATGCGGTTGCCGCCGGGCTCCCACACGTACAGGAAGAAGGTCTGTTGAATGGCGTGTTTGTGCGGGCCGGTCTCGATGTGGACGCCGGCGTCCAGGCAGACGTCCGCGGTGCGGAGGATCTCCTCGCGGGTGTCGGTGGCGAAGGCGATGTGGTGCAGGCGCCCGCGGGTGCCGGTCCAGTCCTCGGTGTAGACCAGGTCGTAGGTCTTGTTGCCGAGCGAGTACCAGACGGCCTGCGGGCCGCCGTCGTCCTTGACGATCTGCTCGGTGCACCGCGCGCCCAGCACGTCGCGCAGGAACGCCGAGGTGGCCGGGACGTCGGCGGTCAGGTAGTTGACGTGGTCGAGCCGCCGCAGATTCGCGCCCCGGCCGGGATAGGCCGCCGCCTGGTTCTTCAGCGCCGGCGTGTCGGTGGCGTCCGGCCGGTACCACTCGACGTCCCAGTAGAGGCCGAACTCGTGGCCGTCGGGATCGGCGAAGAGGTAGACCTCGCCGAGGTGGTGCACGTCGGTGGCGACGCCGCGGCCGAGACCGGTCGCCTCGATCTGCGCGGCGAGCCGGTCGCGGGCCTCCGGGCCCGCGGCCCGCAGGTAGGTGCGCCCGATGCCGGCGGCGCCGCGCCGCACCAGGCGGATCGTCCAGGACTGGTAGTCGTCCCAGGTGTGCAGGTAGACCGAGTCGTCGTCGCGGTGCACCTCGCGCAGCGCCATCACCTCGACGAAGAAGTCCCGGGACTCCTCCAGCACGGGTGTGTACAGCTCGATCGGCCCGACGTGTGCGATGTCCCGGCGCCGGTCCGGATCATGCGTGAGGCTCATCCGATTGCCTTTCCACTGCGCGGCCAGACGAGGCCGTCGGACAACTTGCGGGCTGTGCGCACGACGGTGCTGCGGCGGAGCCGGGTCTCGGCGCCGCCGCCGTCCAGGTCCAGGTGCACGTCGAAGACGCCGGTCGGGTGCTCGATGCGGACCAGGCCGCCCTCCGCCGGCGACCCGCCGGCGACGGTGCCGGGCGCGAGCACCCCGGCCGCGACGGAGACGCCGCCGAGCACGCCGATCGCGGCGTGCACCCGGTGCGGGATGAAGGTCCGGGTGGTCACCGTGCCGCCCCGCCGCGGCGGGGACACGATGGTGATCTTCGGAACGGTGGTGTCCCGGACATCGCCGTGGCCCATCGCGGGGCCCGCGGCGAGCCGGATGGCCTCGATCGTGGACCGCAGGCCGCTGTCGCCCTCGAGCGCGTCCGGCGATTCGTCGCCCTCGACACCCAGGTCGGCGGCGCGCACCAGCACCACCGGCATGCCGGCGTTCACGCAGGTTACCTCGACGCCGGCGAACTGATCGACGAGCCGCCCGGTGGGAAAGAGCGGCGCGTCGCCGCCGGGGAACTCCAGGCGGATGCCCGCGGCGGGGAACGGGGTGCCGGCCATGAGGGTGTCGCCGTCGTACCGCACGCGGCCGCCGGGCGTCCGCACGCGCGCATCGGCGAAGCCGACCGTTGGATTCATGATCCGGATGCGGACGCCGGTGGTCTCGCCGCTTGCCGCGACCAGCCCCCGCTCGATCGCGAAAGGCCCGACCCCGGCGAGCAGGTTCCCGCAGGTCTGCGCGTCGGTGACGATCGGCCGGCCGGGCACCACCTGGAGGAAGAGGTAGTCGACGTCGGCGCCGGCGTCGCGCGACGGCCGGACCACCGCCACCTTGCTGGTCAGCGGGTGCCCGCCGCCGATGCCGTCGACCTGCCGCTCGTCCGGTGAGCCCATGATGCGCAGCAGCAGGTCGTCGCGCTCGCCCGGATCGGCGGGCAGGTCGTCGGCGAGGAAGTAGGCGCCCTTGGAGCTGCCGCCGCGCATCTGCATGCAGCGGACCCCGTCGACGTCGTGGCTCATGCCATCGCCTCCGGCAGGCGGTCCACGTACTCCACGCCGAGCGCGGCGAGCAGGGGGCGCAGGTCGTACATGTCGAGGCCGAGGGTGCCGGCGGCCAGCCGCTCGCGCTTGGCGTCCTCGCTCGCCAGGCGCCGCGCCGCGGCGGCGGCGACCTCCGGGCCCCGGGCCGCCGGCAGGGCGAGGACCCCGTCGTCGTCGCCGACGACGATGTCGCCGGGCCGGACGATCTGCCCGGCCGCGACCACGGGGATGTTCACCGAGCCGGGACCGGCCTTCATCGTGCCCTGGGCGTGCACGGCCCGTGACCAGACCGGGAATCCCATCTCGCGCAGGGCGGCGAGGTCACGCACCCCGGCGTCGATCACGAGACCGACGACGCCGTGCGCCATGAGCGAGGTCGCGAGCAGGTCGCCGAACATCCCGTCGGTCGACGGCGAGGTCGTGGTCACGACCAGGACGTCGCCCGGGCGGCACACCTCGACGGCCGCGTGGATCATGAGGTTGTCCCCCGGCGGGCAGGAGACGGTGATCGCCGGGCCGGCGATCACCACACCGGACTGGCGCGCCCGGATCGCGGGACCCAGCAGGCCGATCCGGCCCGCCGCCTCGTGGCCGGTGGCGACCCCCGCGCCGCGCAGGGCGGCGATGGTCTCCGGGTCGGCCCGGTCCACGGCCCGTACGACGTAGTGAGTCATCGATCCTCCTCAGCGGCGCGCCGAACGTTACCATGATTGCCTTCACAATTGTTGACAATATCTGTAACGTTCGCGGCCTCGCCCTCTCGAGCACTGGAGGACCGCGTGTCACGAACCCAATCCCGCCGCATACAAGCCCTCGCCCTAGCCGTCACCGCGGTCCTGCTCGCCGGCGCCTGCGGCACGGACGACAACGGATCGACATCGGCGTCGGGCAACACCAAGGTGAAGATCGGTGTCATCCCGATCGTCGACGTCGCACCCATCTACCTCGGCCTCAAGCAGGGCTTCTTCACCGCGGAGGGCCTGGACGTCACCCTCGAGACGGCGCAGGGCGGCGCGGCCATCGTGCCCGGCGTCGTCAGCGGCCAGTACCAGTTCGGCTTCAGCAACACCACGTCGCTGCTGCTGGCCGAGTCCAAGGGCCTGCCGCTGAAGGTGGTCTCCTCCGGCGTCGCCTCCACCGGCGCGCCGGGCAAGGACTTCGGCGCGGTCGTCGTCAAGGACGGCAGCCCGATCAAGACCGCGGCGGACCTCGCCGGCAAGCGGGTGGCCGTCAACACCCTCAAGAACATCAACACCACGACGATCAACAAGGTCGTCCGGGACGCCGGCGCCGACCCGTCCACCATCAAGTACGTCGAGCTGGCGTTCCCCGACATCGTCCCGGCCATCGCCAAGGGCGACGTGGACGCCGGCCAGCTGGTCGAGCCCTTCCTGACCATCGCGACCGGACAGGGCGACCGCCAGGTGGTCTCCAACTACGCGGGCACCGACCCCGACCTCACCGTGGCGATGTACTTCACCTCGCAGGACTACGCCAAGAAGGACCCCGAGGCGGTCGCCGGCTTCACCGCGGCGATGGCCAGGTCGATGGAGTACGCGACATCCCACCCCGACGAGGCGCGTGCCGCGCTGAACACGTACACGAAGATCGATCGGAAGGTGCAGCAGGAGCTGATCCTGCCGAGGTGGCCGGCCGCCATCGACCGGGACTCGGTGCAGCTGCTGGCCGACCTGGCCAAGCAGGACGGTTTGATCACCGAGCAGCCGGACCTCGAAACCCTGCTGCCCTGATGACCACGGCCACGGCAACGGCACTCACCGGTCCGGCGCCGCGGTGGCGGCAGCCGGCGCTCGGGGTGCTCGGCCTCGCGCTGGTCGTCGCCGTCGTGGAGGCCCTGCCGCGGCTGGGCATCGTGGACGACCGGTTCCTGCCGCCGTTCAGCACGATGGCCCGGGCGCTGGCCGAGCAGCTCACCGTCGCGGAGTTCTGGACCGCGCTCGGACAGACGCTGCGCGGATGGGCGCTCGGGCTGGCGGTCGCCATGATCGCCGGAATCGCGGCGGGCGTGGTGATCGGCAGCGTGCCGGCGCTGCGCGCCGTCACCGCCTCCACCATCGAGTTCCTGCGCCCCATACCGTCGGTCGCCCTCATCCCGCTGGTGGTCCTGATCTACGGCAGCAGGCCGCAGTCGGCGCTGGTCCTGGTCGTCTACGCGGCGTTCTGGCAGGTGCTGGTCCAGGTCCTCTACGGCGTCGCGGACGTCGACCCGGTCATCCGCGACACCGCCCGGTCGTACCGCTTCTCCCGCTGGGCGGTGGTGCGCACGGTCGTATGGCCCACCGCGATGCCGTACGTCGTGACGGGCTTCCGGCTGGCCGCCGCCGTGGCCCTGATCCTGGAGATCACCGCCGAGCTGATCATCGGAGTCCCGGGGCTCGGCCGGGCGATCGGCGTCGCGCAGAGCTCGGGCGCCGTGGCGCAGACCTACGCGCTGGTGATCGTCGTCGGGCTCGTCGGCGTCGCCGTCAACGCGTCCGCCCGGGCCGTCGAGCGGCGCGCCCTGCGCTGGCACACCTCGGTACGGAGGGACCTGTGAACATCTCCGAGCTGCCGCGCCGGGCGCTCGTCGCCCTCGGCCTGCCGGCCGTGCTGATCGTGCTGTGGTGGTTCCTGTCGGCGAACAGCACAAGCTTCTTCTGGCCGCCGCTGTCGTCCATCGTGGAGGCGTTCCCTCGGACCTGGACCGCCGATCCGATCCTGCACGACGTGCTGCCCAGCCTCGCCCGGCTCGCCGCCGGCTACCTGACGGCCCTGGTCGCCGGGGTCGCCGCGGGAACGGCGATCGGCTCGTCCCGCACGCTGCGTGCCCTGACCGAGCCGGCGCTGGAGTTCCTGCGTGCCGTTCCCCCGCCGGTCCTCATCCCGGTCATCGCCCTGTTCGCCGGCTACACCGGCTGGACCGCCAAGGTGATCGCGATCGCACTCGGCTGCGTGTGGCCGATCCTGCTCAACACCGTCGAGGGGGTGCGCTCCCTCGACGAGGTGCTGCGCGACACGGCCCGTTCCTACCGGTTCGGCCGCGCGGCGACCCTGTGGCACGTGGTGCTGCGCGGATCCAGCCCGCTGATCGCCACCGGCGCCCGCCAGGCGCTGTCCATCGGCGTGATCCTCATGGTCATCAGCGAGCTCTTCGGGGCGAACCGCGGTCTCGGCGCGGCGATCGTGCAGTTCCAGCGCGGCTTCGCCATCCCGCAGATGTGGACCGGCATCGTCCTGCTCGGACTGCTGGGCGTGACCCTGTCCGGGCTGTTCCGCCTGGTCGAACACCGACACCTGGCCTGGTACCGCGGGCTGCGCCAGGCAGAACGAGGAGTGTGACAACGTGACCGCAACCGCCGCGCTTGAGGTGGCCGGGCTCGCCAAGACCTACACGGGCCACGGCGCCGAGGTCGAAGCCGTGCGCGACCTGACGTTCCGGCTCGACAAGGGCGAGCTGGTCTGCATCGTCGGCCCGTCGGGCGCCGGCAAGACCACCCTGCTGCGCTGCGTGGCGGGGCTGCTCGAGACCACCGGCGGCCGGATCCACCTCGACGGCACCCCGGTGACCGGCCCGCCGGCCGGCATGGCGGTGGTCTTCCAGGAGTACGGGCGCAGCCTGTTCCCCTGGCTCACCGTCCGCCGCAACGTCGAGCTGCCCCTGAAGCAGAAGGGGCTGTCCCGCGCTGACCGCGCCGCCAAGGTCGACGCCGCGCTGGAGTCGGTCGGCCTGCGCGACAGCGCCGACGCCCATCCCTGGCAGCTCTCCGGCGGGATGCAGCAGCGGGTCGCCATCGCCCGCGCGGTGGCCTACGAGCCGAGCGTCCTGCTGATGGACGAGCCGTTCGCCGCCGTCGATGCGCAGACCCGGGCCGACCTCGAGGACCTGGTGCGCCGGCTCTGGCGCCGGCTCGGCGTCACCGTCCTGTTCGTCACCCACGACATCGACGAGGCGGTCTACCTCGGCGAGCGGGTCCTGGTCCTGTCCAACCGGCCGACGGTGGTCCTGGAGGACGTCCGCATCGACCTGCCCGACGACCGCGATCAGCTCGCGACCCGCTCAGCGCCGCGGTTCGCCGAACTGCGCAGCCACGTGTACGGGCTGATACAACTGGCGAAGCAGGGTCACCGGCCGGACGCCGCGTAACCTGCGATGACCGACCGAACCACGGCGACACCGAGGAGTACCGACGCGATGGACGTGCTGAACGAGCTCCGGGCGGCCATCCTGCGCGGCGAGTACGCGCCGCGCCAGCGGCTCATCGAGACCGAGCTGGTCGAGCGGTACGCCACCAGCAGGTTCGTGCTGCGCAACGCCCTCACCCGGTTGGCGAACGAGGGCCTGGTCGAGCTCCAGCCCAACCGCGGCGCCCGGGTACGCGAGATCACCCTCGACGAGGCGATCGAGATCACCGAGATCCGGCGGGCCGTCGAGGGGCTGGTGGCGGCCCGCGCGGCGGAGCGGGTCACCGACGACGAGATCGCCGAGCTGCGGGCGCTGGGCGATCAGATGACCGCGGCGGTGGAGGGCGCGGACATGCTGCGCTACTCCGAGCTCAACGGCCAGCTGCACGCCCGGGTCCGCGCCATCGCGCGGCACGCCTCCGCCACGAAGATCATCGACCAGCTCAACGGGCAGATGGTGCGCCACCAGTTCCGGCTCTCGCTGGTGCCCGGGCGCCCGGGTGTGTCGCTTCCGGAGCACCTCGCCATCGTCGAGGCGGTCTGCGCGCGGGACCCCGAGGCGGCCGAGCGGGTCATGCGCGCGCACCTGACGAGCGTGATCGACGCGCTCACCACGTTCGCGGCGGCACCGACGGCGGCGCGCTTCCACGCGTCGCTGGGCGCCGACTGACGCGGACGGATCAGGCGTCCACGCCGAACGCGGCGCCGAGGCCGGTGAGGTCGATCGGGCGGCGGGCGTGCTCCGGCACGTGCTCGATCAGCGGGCGCATCGCCTCCAGCGCGGTGAGGATCTGCCGGGCGACGAGCTCGACGGGCTGCATGGCGTCGACGGAGACCAGGATGCCGCGTTCGGCGTACCAGGCGACGATCGGATGGGTCGCCTCCTTGTACAGCGCGAGCCGCCGGCGGATCACCGGCTCGGTGTCGTCGGTGCGGTGCTCCAGGGCGGCGCGGGCGAGCAGCCGGCGCATGAGCTCGTCGTCGTCGGCCTTGAGGTGCAGCGCGACGCTCGCCGTCATGCCGAGGGTCTGCGCCGTCCGGTACAGCGAACGGGCCTGCGCGAGGTTGCGGGGCATGCCGTCCAGGACGTACCCGCCGCCGCTCTGCTTGGCGGTGACCATCGCGTCGCGGACCATGTCCAGGACGATCTCGTCGGGCACCAGGTCGCCCTTGTCGAGGTGCTGCCGCACCGCGAGGCCGAGCTCGGTGCGCCGGGCCACGTGGTCGCGGAGCAGGTCGCCGGTGGCGATGTGCGCGACATCGAAGTGCGCGGCGATCACCGCGCCCTGAGTACCCTTGCCCGCGCCCGGCGGCGCGACCATCAATACCCGCATCACGCCGTCCCTCCGGGTCGCCGCCCCCTGCGACAGAGGACAGGCTACGGCATCGGCGGCACCCGGCCGGAAAGATCGGATAGCCAGTACCGGATGGTATTAGGCTCGATCCATGCGGCTGGTCCATGTCACCGATCTGCACTTCGGCGCCGAGGACCCCGACGTCGTGGCCGGCCTGCGCGCGGACCTGGCCGGGCAGGACATCGACCGGGTGCTGGTGAGCGGCGACCTGACCATGCGGGCGCGCACGGGGCAGTTCCGCGCGGCGCGGACGCTGCTGGAGTCGATCGGCCGGCCGTGGACCAGCGTGCCGGGAAACCACGACCTGCCGCTGGACCGGGTGCTGACCCGGGCGCTGCGCCCGCTCGACGGGTACCGGCGGTTCGTCGACGCGCAGCCGCAGCCGATGCTGCACGCCGACGGCCTCCAGGTGCTCGGGCTGAGCACCGCGCGGCCGTACCTGTGGAAGAACGGCCGGGTCGACGCCGGGCAGGTGGCCCGGATCGGGAGCGTGTTCACCGCGGCGGCCCGGCTGCGGGTGCTGATGGTGCACCATCCGGTGTTCCGGTCGGCGCAGCGCCCGGGCCTGACGCTGCTGCACGGCGCGGGCCGGGCACTGCGGGCGGCGGCCCGGGCCGGGGTCGACGTCGTGATCTGCGGACACGACCACGTGGCGGCGCAGGCCGACCTGTCCCTGACCCGGCCGGGCCTCGGGCGGCACATGATCGGCGTGATGAGCGGAACGGCCTGCTCCCGGCGGGTCCGTGCCGGCGAGAGCCAGTCGTACACGGTTCTCGAACTGTCCGGCGAGCGGCTGCGGCTGCGGGTGCGGCACTGGCGCGGCGGCCGCTTCGAGACCCGGTCGGAGACCGAATGGCGGCGGACCGCGGACGGCTGGCACGCCTGACGCCGCCGCCCGGCGGCGGTAACATCTGCCTACCGACGGAAGGCGGCGATGGCGGCATGGTCGAGGTGGACGTCGCCATCATCGGTGCCGGGCCGTCCGGGCTGTTCGCCGCCTATTACGCCGGCTTCCGGGGCCTGAGCGTCGCCGTCATCGACACGCTTCCCGAGCCGGGCGGGCAGATCAGCGCGCTGTACCCGGAGAAGGAGATCCTCGACGTCGGTGGCTTCCCGACGATCAGGGGACGCGACCTGGTCGCCAACCTCGTCGCACAGGCCGCGCCGTTCGCGCCGCGTTACCTGCTCGGCGTACGCGCGGAGACGCTGTCCCATCGCGACGGCGCGCCGATGCTGGGGCTGGCGGACGGCACCGAGGTCGCCGCCGGCGCCGTCATCATCACCGGCGGGCTGGGCGGATTCACCCCGAGGCCGCTGCCGGCCGCGGACGGCTTCACGGGCGCCGGCGTCGTCTACTTCGTGCCGCGGCTCGCCGAGCTCGCCGGCCACCACGTGATCATCGTCGGCGGCGGCGACTCGGCCTTCGACTGGGCGCTCGCCCTGCACCCAGTGGCCAGGACGGTCACCCTCGTCCACCGCCGCGACCGGTTCCGGGCGCACGAGGCGACCATCGACCGGGTCCGGGCGCTGCCCGTGCGCATCCTGGTCAACGCCCAGGTCACCGCCCTGCACGGCGACGGCCGGGTGACCGCCGCCGACATCGCCGACAACCAGGGGTCGACGCATCGGGCCCCGGCGGACACCGTGGTCGCCGCGCTCGGCTTCACCGCCGACCTCGGCCCGCTCGCCGGCTGGGGCCTGCGGCTCGACCGGCGCCACATCGTGGTGGACAGCACGATGGCCACCGGTCTCCCCCGGGTGTTCGCCGCCGGCGACATCGTCGACTACCCCGGCAAGGTGCGGCTGATCGCGACCGGCTTCGGCGAGGCGGCCACCGCGGTCAACAACGCCGCGGTCGCCATCGACCCGGCGGCGCACCTCTTCCCCGGGCACTCCTCGGAGGGTTCCTGACCTCTCCCGCCGGCCGACGGGGCAGGTACTAGGCTGCTGGCGTGCCGGAGCCGGAGGGGATCAAGGCCGACGAGCGGCTGCGCCAGCTCGAGGCCATCACGGACATGGCCCTGTCCCGGCTCGCCGTCGCCGACCTGCTGGACGAGCTCCTCGACCGCGTACGGGAGCTGCTCGACGTCGATACCGCGGCGATCCTGCTGATGGACGTGCACGCCCGTCAGCTCGTCGCGACCGCGGCCAAGGGCCTCGAGGAGGAGGTCCGGCAGGGCTTCCGGGTCTCGGTCGGCCGCGGCTTCGCCGGCCGGATCGCACAGACCCGGCGCCCGCTGGCCATCGACGACGTCACCCCGGACGACGTCGTCAACCCGGTGCTGCTGGACAAGGGCATCCGGTCGCTGCTGGGCGTGCCCATGTTCGCCGGCGACGAGGTGGTCGGCGTCCTGCACATCGGCAGCCTCACGCACCGGGTGTTCACCGCCGACGACATCCATCTGCTGCGGCTGGTCGCCGACCGCGCCGGCATCGCCGGGCAGATGCGCTCGACCAAGCTCGACCAGGCGGCCGCGCTGGCCCTCCAGCGCAGCCTGCTGCCGGCGCAGCTGCCGGGCGTGCCGGGCGTCGACATGGCGGCCCGCTACGTGCCCGGGCACGACTTCGGCATCGGCGGCGACTGGTACGACGTCTTCACCCTGCCGTCGGGCTGGCTGGGCGTGGTCATCGGCGACGTGTCCGGCCACGGCCTCGGCTCCGCCGTCGTGATGGGCCGCGTCCGCAGCGCGCTGCGCGCATACGCCCTGGTCTGCGACGACCCGGCCTCCGCGCTGACGCTGCTGGACCGCAAGGTCCATCACTTCGAGACCGGAAACCTCACCACGGCGCTCTACGGCATGATCTCCCCGGACCGCTCCACCATCCACCTGTCGCTGGCCGGGCACCTGCCGCCGGTGCTCGCCGCGCCCGGCCGCCCGGCGTTCGTGCCGAAGATAGCCGTCGGTCCCCCGCTGGGCATCGGCCGGCCGTCGGCGAGCCGTTCCACCACGGTCATCGACTTTCCGCCCGGCGCCGTCCTGGTCTGCTACACCGACGGGCTGGTCGAGCACCGCGGAGAGGTCATCGACACGGGCATCGAGCGCCTGACCGCCGCGGTCCGGGCGGACGACGCCGAGACGGTCTGCACCACCATCATGGCGAGCGTCGGCATGGAACAGCCCACCGACGACGTCGCCGTGCTGGCGGTACGCCGGCTTCCGGCGGACTGACCGGCAGGCGCGCTCAGCGCGCCATGTGCAGGCGGATGCTGGTACCCGCCTCAGTCGTGTGCACCCGCACCAGGTCGCAGAGCTGGTTGGCCAGGATGAGGCCCCGGCCGCCCTCCGTGCGCGGTGGCGGCACGACGCGTCCGGCGAGCGGATCGAGCAGGTGTCCGTCGTCGTCGATCTGGCAGACGAGCCGGCCCGGCTCGGTCCACACGGTGATCCGGCCGCCGCCGGCGGCGTGCTCGACCGTGTTGGCCGCCAGCTCGTTGGCGGCCAGCACCAGGTCGTCCGCGCGGTCGGCGGCGAGCACGCCGGTGGCGTGCCCGAGCACGAACCGGCGCACCGCCGCGAGTTGCAGCTCGCCGTCGTACGCCATGGACGCGGCGCCGGGCGGCACCGGCGGCAGCGGCAGGTTGAAGCCGGCGGCGGTCACGAGCGGATCGGCGTACGCCCCGCTCGGGCGGCGGGCGCCGCCGTCGACGATGACCGGGTGGGTGCGCCAGGCGTCGCGCACGGCCGTCGCGGGAAGCCCGGCGACGTCGTACGGGCAGAGGATGGCGACGTCCCGGCCGGCGAACACGGCGTTGAGCAGCGCCTCGTGCGCGGCGCAGGCCGGGTACTCGAGCTCGGTACGGCCGGGCCAGATCGGTTCGCCCACGATCCAGGCCCGGCGTCCGGGATGGGCGCCCGCGAACGCGGTCAGGACGCCGGGGATGATCCGGCCGGGGTTGCGGCCGACCACCGCCATGTCGGCGAAGGTCACCCGGACGGCAGCCTCGGCGAGCGCGCCGCGCAGCAGGTCCAGGTTCGGCCCGGGCACGGCGACCAGCACGGGGTCGCCGGCGTCGAGGGCCGAGCGGACGAACCCGGTCGTGCCGGACAGGTACTCGCCGGGGTCGCGATAGAGCAGGCCGCGATGGTCGAAGGGCCCATGGCGGATCGCGGGCGAGGTGGTGCCGGACGCGGTCACGCCCCGGTCACCGGCGACGGCTCGACCACTGTCGCCTCCTCGAGCCCCGCGCCCGCCGGGTTGTGCGCGGGCGTCGTGCCAACGGTACTCGCCGCACGCCCGGGGCGCGCGACGCGACGACCGCGGCGGCCCGGAGCACCGGCTGGTCAGAGGAAGACGCCGTCCAGCACCAGGTCGATCGACCGCTCGCCCGCGACCAGGCCGCTCACCACGTCGCCGGTGGATTCGGCCGCGCCCCGCACCATGGTGACCAGCAGGATCAGGTCGTCGGGCACCAGGTCGTGGCGGACGTACCCGCTCTCCTGCGCGCTGCGCAGCGGCGGCGAGAGGGCCGCGATGGCCCGCCGGACGTACCGGTTGCGGGCACCGGGTTCGAGGCGCTGCGCCAGCAGCACCAGCGGGCGCATCGTGATCAGTGAGCGCAGCAGCTCGCGCAGCAGCGGCCGGAACAGCGCCGGCCGCTCGACGCTCGCCGCGGCGGCCACCTCCAGTCCCTGCAGGTGATGGCCGATGACGGCGACCGTCAGCGCGTGCCGGTCCGGGAAGTGCCGGTACAGGGTCGCCTGGCCGACGCCGGCCCGCCGGGCGACCTCGGGCATGAGCGCGGGGGGCTCGGGACCACTGAGCACCTCGCTCGCCGCCGTGATGATGGCGGCCCGGTTGCGCTGCGCGTCCCGGCGACGCGACGTCTGGACTCCGTACATCAAGGCCACGCTCCCTCCGGGCGGACCCCATACGTTACCGGCCGGTAACGAGAATGTCACCGTCTTCAATTTCTCGGTACCGGTTCCTACGCTGCCGCCACCAAAGGCGCTGCGAAACCGTAACCCGGCCGAAACAGCGCACCGTCACCCCGAGGAGTGCGCATGGTGTCACGCCGCCCGACTCCGCTCGCCGCCCTGCTGGCGGCGTTCACCGCCGTCGCCCTGTCCGGCCTCGCGATGCCCGGGGCCGCGATCGCCGCCCCGCGCCCGGTGGCACGGGCCGCGGCGGCAGCCGTCGCGACGACCCCCGTCCGGTTCGTCGACATACCCGGCGCCGGGGTGACCCTCAAGGCCAACTACGTCGCCCCGTCCGCCGCCGGGCGGTACCCGGCCATCGTCTTCCCGGCCAGCTGGGGCCTCAACGACCTCGAGTACCTCGCCCAGGCGAAGATCCTCGCCGGCCGGGGATACGTCGTCGTCTCGTACACGCCGCGGGGCTGGTGGAGCTCCGGCGGGGAGATCGACACGGCCGGGCCGAAGGACATGAGCGACCTGTCCAAGGTGCTCGACTGGGCGATCGCCAACACGGCGACGGACCCGGCACGCATCGGCACGGCGGGCATCTCGTACGGCGGCGGGCTCAGCCTGCTCGGCGCGGCGTTCGACCCGCGGATCCGCACGGTCGCGGTGCTGAGCGGCTGGACCGACCTGCCCTACTCGCTGTACGCGGACTCGACCCGGCACCGGCAGTCGGCCGCACTGCTCAAGATCGCCGCCGACCTGCTCGGCAACCCGGGCCCGGAGCTGAGCGGCAAGCTCAACGACTTCGCCGCCAACCGCAACGCCGACCAGATCCTCGCCTGGTCGCAGGTCCGCTCCGCGGAGACCTACCTCGACGCCCTCAACGCCAACCGGCCCGCGGTGATGATCGCGAACGGCTGGGGCGACTCCATCTTCCCGCCGAACCAACTGGTGGACTTCTATGAGCGTTACACCGGACCGAAGCGCCTCGAACTGCGCCCGGGCGACCACGCGATCGCCGAGCTCACCGGCATCCTCGGCCTCGACAACGACGTGTGGAACAGCGTCTACCGCTGGTTCGACCAGCACCTGGCCGGTATCGACAACGGCGTCGCCACGGAGCCGGCGGTCATGGTGAAGCCCTACAACGCCGGCGCCGAGCGGTACGCGGACTGGCCGGACCTCGCCTCGACGAACACCCGGTACGAGCTCGGCCACATCCGCGACTGGGACGACACCGGCCTGCTCGGCGGCGCGCGGGAGGCGGGCTGGAGCAAGACCATCCCGACGGACCTCAACACCAACGCCGACGGCGGCATCGTCCTGCTCACCAACGGCATCGCCGCCCTGACCGGTGAGCAGCCGTCCATCTGGCTGCCCACCGTGAACCGGTCCCGCGCCGGGGTGTGGGCGTCGGAGCGGCCCTCCTCGGCGCAGCGGATCCGGGGCATGCCGAAGCTGCACCTGGAGCTGACCGGCACGGCGGCCAAGGGCACCGTCGTCGCGTACCTCTACGACCTCAACCTGATCGGCACCGCCAAGCTGATCACCCACGCGCCCGCCACCTGGCTCGGCACGAGCACCGGGAACCGCACCATCGACCTCGACCTGTCGGCGACCGCGTACGACGTGCCGGCCGGGCACTCACTCACGCTGGTCGTCGACACCGTCGACCCGCTCTACTACGACGAGAACGCCTCCGGCGGCTCCGTCACCATCGCGGCCGGGTCCTACCTCGACGTGCCGCTCAGGTAGCCCGTTCCGCCCCTCCGGCGCCGGTCCCCTCGTGGGGCCGGCGCCGGCTTTTATCTATACCCATCTATCCATGCCTATAATGACGCCAATTCAAACTAAGTCTGCGCACCGTGTGGCGTTGTGAACGTTCACTAGTGTGCATGATGGAGGGAGCCTTCGATGAGGCGGAGTGCGGGCGGGCGCCTGCTGGCGGTCCTGCTGACGACCGGCACGGCGGTCGGCGCGACGGTCGCGGTGGCGGACGCCGCGGCGGCCGGGTGCCGGGTCGACTACACCGTCGCCAGCCAGTGGGGCGGCGGCTTCACCACGAACGTCGCGGTCACCAACCTCGGCGACCCGATCACGGCGTGGCGGCTCACCTTCGCGTTCGGCCGCGACGAACGGGTCGCACAGGGCTGGAACGCGACGGTCACCCAGTCGGGCACCCAGGTCACCGCCGTCAACGCGGCGTACAACGGGTCGCTGGGGACCGGGGCGGCGACGAGCTTCGGCTTCCAGGCGAGCGTCACCGGCACGCACACCCCGCCGGCGTCCTTCGCCCTCAACGGCACCACGTGCACGGGCGCGCCCGCACCGACGACCGCGCCCACCACCGCGCCCACCACCGCGCCGCCGACGACGCCGCCGACCACCGCGCCCACCACCGCGCCGCCCACCAGCGGCTGGAACCCGCCGGCCAACCTCGTCACCGGCCTCAACCAGGTGTGGCAGCACCAGGAGAGCACCTACACCAACCTGTACGGCTTCCGGAACTACGGCTGGGACCAGATCATGGCCAACCGCGGTTACCTGAACTACTGCGTACGGTGGGACTCGTCGGCGCGGGTGACCACCGCGCAGCGCGACGCGATCCACGCGGCCCTCAAAAGCCAGGTGAAGAAGTGGATGGACGTGATGGCCGGGCACAACGGCTGGCCTTACCAGGACGTGCCGGTCAACATCGTCGGCTGGGCGGTCCGTGACCGCGCCCAGCTCGAGTGGACGGACAACTCGGTCGACATCTACGTCAACAACATCAACGAGAACGCGCCGCAGTGCGCCGCGCCGTGCGGCCGCTTCTTCAACCAGTCCGGCACCTACCCGAACTGCCCGGGCGGCGCGGCACGCCACTACGACCAGTCACTGTGGCTGACCGCGGGCTTCGGCGGCGGCGCGGGCGGCGACTGGGGACAGCGGGTCGGCAGCGAGTACTTCCTCGGCGCGGTGGGCCAGGACAACATACACATCTTCCTGCACGAGGTCGGCCACACGTTCGGCCTGGACGACTTCTACGACTGGAGCCCGGACGTCGGCGGCTTCCTGATGAAGGCGGGCAGCGCCACGCAGATCACGGAGTTCGACAAGTGGATGCTGCGCGACTGGTGGCGCCACCTGAAGAACCGCTGGGGCTACTAGGGGCACCGGGCGCCCGGCGTTTCGATATACGGTTGTCGATATGATGTCCTCGGCCCGAATCGCCGTGGCGCTCGCCCTCGGCGCCGCCGTCCTCGTACCCGCGGCCCCGGCCGCCGCCGCGACCGCGCCGGTCGCCGTCTTCACCCGCGTCTCGCAGTGGCCCTCCGGCTACGTCGGCAACATCACGGTCCGCAACGACACCGCGGCCACGCTCGACGGCTGGCGGGTCGAGTTCGACCTCGCCGCCGGCACCCGCGTGACCAGTTCCTACAGCGGCGTGTTCACCCGCGCCGGCGATCACTACACGGTCCGCAACGAGAGCTGGAACGGCACGATCGCGCCGGGATCCTCGGCGACGTTCGGCTGGGTCGCGGAGGGGCAGGGCACGCCGACCGGCTGCACGCTCAACGGCCTCGACTGCGCCGGCGCGCCGCCGGTGCCCGCGGACCACACCCCGCCGACCCGCACCGGGCCGCTCGGCTTCGACCTCAGCGCCGGCCTCACGCTCACCTGGGCGCCGTCGACCGACGACAGCGGCGCGGTCGCCTACGAGGTGCACGAGAGCGGCCGGCTGCTCGCCACGGTCGCCGGCACCCGGTACGTCTACTCGACCGGCCCGGCCCTGCCGCCCCGGATCTACGTCTTCTCCGTCCGCGCGGTCGACGCGGCGGGCAACCACTCGCCGTACTCGTACCGCTCGCTCGGGCAGATCTGGCGTGGCGACGAGATCCCCGCCGCGCCGAGCGGGCTGCGGGCGGACACGCCGGCCGCCGGCCTGCTGCGGCTCTCGTGGACCGCACCGCCCCCGTCGTCGCAGATCTCCATACCCCCGGTCGCCGGCTACGAGGTCTCGCTGGACGGTTCGCCGGTCGGCCAGGCCGGCGACACCTGGATCATCGTGCCGGCTCCCCCGGCCGGCCCGCACCGGTTCGGGGTACGGACCATCAACGCCGTCGACCGGTACTCGACAGTTGCGGAGCTGAGCTACGTCGCACAGTCGTGATAGGACGTACGGATGGGTATCGCTTACGACGTCATCGTGGTCGGTGCGCGCTGTGCCGGGTCGCCGCTGGCGATGCTGCTGGCGCGCCGGGGGCACCGGGTGCTGCTGCTGGACCGGGCGACGTTCCCCAGCGACACGGTGTCGACCCACCTGATCCACCCGCCGGGCGCCGCCGCGCTGCACCGGTGGGGCCTGCTCGACCGGGTCACTGCGACGGGCTGCCCGCCGATCGGGCGCTACACCTTCGACTTCGGGCCGCTCACCCTCGGCGGTGCGCCCGGCACCCCGGACTCCCCTTTCGCGTACGCGCCCAGGCGCACGGTGCTCGACAAGATCCTGGTCGACGCGGCCGCCGAGGCCGGCGCGGAGGTCCGCGAGGCGTTCACCGTCGACGAGGTCCGGGCCGGCGGTGAGATGGGCGAGGTGCACGGCCGGGACCCTGGCGGGTCGCCGGTGGTGGAGCGGGCGCGGGTCGTCGTCGGCGCCGACGGGCGCAACTCGGTGGTCGCCAAGGCCGTCCGGCCGCACCAGTACCACGAGCGGCCGCCGCTGACCTGCGGTTACTACTCGTACTGGAGCGACCTTCCGCTGGACGGCACGTTCGAGATCTACAGCCGGCCGGGGCGCGGCTGGGCGGCCTGCCCGACCAACGACGGCCTCACGATGGTCATCGGCGGCTGGCCCTACGCGGAGCTGGCCGAGCACCGCAACGACATCGAGGGCGCCCTGAACAGGACCTTCGAGCTGGAGCCCGGCTTCGCCGAGCGGCTGCGCGGCGCCACGCGCGAGTCGCGGTTCGCCGGCACGTCGGTGCCGAACTATTTCCGCACCCCGTTCGGCCCCGGCTGGGCGCTGGTCGGCGACGCCGGCTACAACCGTGACTTCATCACCGCGCAGGGCATCACCGACGCCTTCCAGGACGCCGAGCTGTGCGCCGGCGCGCTCGACGAGGCGCTCGGCGGCAAGCGCCCGTACGACGAGGCGATGGAGGCCTACCGGTCGGCCCGCGACGCCCGGGCAATGCCGATGTACGAGATGACCGCGCAGATCGCCGCGCTGGAACCCCCGGACCCCCAGATGATCCAGCTGGTCGCGGCCATGCGAGGCGACCAGGACACGATGGACGCCTTCGCCCGGGTCAACTCCGGCGCCACCTCACCCGCCGAGTTCTTCGCGCCGGAAAACGTTGCACGCATAATCGGCCGGGCGGAGCAGACCCGGTAGCCGCCCGTCGGATCACCCTCACGTGTTCGTCCCATGTCGCCATATTGATCGCTGTGTCATCGTGGTGACACGTTGCGTTCAGATGATCTGGGGGTGGGGATGACTCGGCTGGTGATGGCGGTGGACCCGGCGGTGGGTGTCGAGCCCGCGGCATTGGCGAAGGCGTGGGACGGCGACGAGGAGGCCGCCGCGCTGGGCGGCGCCTCGACAGGTGCTCCCGCGCCGGGCACGTTCCTGCCCGGACTGGCGGAGTTGATCTGGGTTCCGCTCGCGGTGAACCTGGCCAGCAGCGTGGTATACGACCTGATCCGCCGGCTGGTGGCGCAGCAGCGCCCCGCGGTGGACGTGACGGAGCTGGAGCTGACCGAGACGGTGTCCGGCGATGATCGGGTGGTGGTCGTCCGGGTCCGGCGGAGCATCGGGTGACCGCCGTCATCGGCGTCGCCGAGCGGTCGTGCGGCGCGGACGGGTCGTTCGTCGTGCGGGTGTCCTTTCCCGACGCGACCGACCATGACGTCGTCGTCACCGATCCCGCGGTCGACGGCGACGAGGACCGGCTGGCCTGGTACTTCGAGGAGCACCTGCGGTTCCCGTTCCTGGACCAGGACTGGGACGACGACGCGGTGCGCCGGCTGCGCGCCTACGGGCAGCGGCTGTTCGAACAGGTCTTCGGCGGCGCCGCCGCGATCGGCTACCGGACGCTGGCCCAGCGAGGCTTCGACGGCTGCCGCCTGGAGGTGCGGGGCACGGCGGCGTTCCACCGGCTGCACTGGGAGGCGCTGTTCGACCCGCAGCTACCGGTGCCGGCGGTGCTGCGGCTGCCGGTGACCCGCCGCGTCGACCTGGCCCCGCCCGGGTTCGAGCTGCCGCCCGAGCGCTCCACGCTGAACATCCTGGTCGTCACCGCCCGCCCCGCCGGCCGGGCCGACGTCGGCTTCCGCACGATCTCCCGGCCGCTGCTCGACGGGCTGCGCACCGCGGACCGGCCGGTGGTGGTCGATCTCGTGCGCCCGGGCACCTGGCAGGCGGTGGAGCGGCAACTGCGGGACGCGACGAAGCGGCACGGGTCGGGCTACTACCAGGTGATCCACTTCGACGTGCACGGCGCGGTGGCCGGATTCGACGAGCTGGAGGCCGGCCGCGCCGCCGAGCGGTACCTGTTCGGTTCCGGGCGCCCGGCGGCGTTCGAGGGCGAGCGGGCGTTCCTGTTCTTCGAGACCGCGGCCGACGGCAAGTCGGAGCCGGTGTCGGCGCAGCAGGTGGCCGACCTGCTGGCCGAGCACCGGGTACCGGTCGCGGTGCTCAACGCCTGCCAGTCGGCGAAGGAACCGGCCAGCGAGGCCAGCCTCGCCCAGCGGCTCGTCGCCGCCGGCGTGCCGGTGACGGTCGGCATGGCGTACTCGGTGACGGTGTCGGCCGCCGAGAAGGCGATGCCGCTGCTCTACACCGGCCTGGCCCGCGGCGACGACCCGGTCACGGCGATGCAGACCGCGCGGCGCAGCCTGTTCGACGACAAGGCCCGCCGGGCGTACTTCGACCAGAGCCTGAACCTCGAGGACTGGGTCCTGCCGGTGGTGTTCGCCCAGCGCGAGGTTCGGCTCCAGCTCTCGGAGATGACGCTGGAGCAGCAGACCCGCTACTTCGAACGGGAGGCGCTGGTCGGCGACGAACCCGGCACCGAGTACGGGTTCGTCGGCCGCGACCTGGACATCCAGGCCATCGAACGGCGCCTGCTGGTCCGCGAGGACCACAACATGCTGCTCGTCAAGGGCATGGCCGGCGCCGGGAAGTCGACGCTGCTCGACCACCTGGGCTGGTGGTGGCAGCGCACCGGCCTGGTGGAGATGGTGTTCCGGTTCAGCTACGAGGACCGGGCCTGGACCCTCGACCAGATGATCCACGACATCGCCGCGAAGCTGCTGGACCGGGTCGAGCAGGCGAAGCTGGAGATGTTGCCCGCCGCCGCCCAGCCGGAACGGCTGGCGCAGCTGCTGCGGGCACGGCGCTACCTGCTGATCCTGGACAACACCGAGTCGATCACCGCGACCCCGGCGGCGATCCCGCACGCCCTGCCCGAACCGGAACGCGAACGCCTCGCCACGTTCCTGGCCCGGCTGCGGGGCGGGCGGACGCTGGTGCTGTTCGGCTCGCGGGAGGACGAGGAGTGGATCGGCCCGCGCACCTTCGCCGACAACCTGTACCCGCTGCCCGGCCTGGACGACCAGGCAGCGTCCACGTTGATCGAGGCGATCCTCACCCGGCACGGCGGCACCCGCCACCTCACCGACGCGGACCAGCGCAAGGCCCTGGACGAGCTGACGACGCTGCTCGGCGGGTATCCGCTCCCGCTGACGGTGGTCCTGCCCGCCCTGCGCACCCACACCCCGGCGGAGATCGTCGCCGAGCTGCGGCAGGGCGGCAACGACGTCGAACCGATCGGCCTGATCAGCCGGGCCATCGAGTACAGCCACGGCAAACTCGACCCGACCACCCAGAACTCCCTGCTGCTGCTCGCCCCGTTCACCGCCAGCATCCCGACCATCGCCATCGGCGCCTACCAGGAACTTCTCACCGACCACGACGCGGTCAAGGACCTCGGTGCGATCGACCTATCCACCGCGGTGGCCGAGGCCGCCCGGGTCGGGCTGGCCGCACCCCACCCCCACCTTGCCGACTGGATGCAGATCCTGCCGGTGCTGCCGTACTTCCTGCGCACCCGCATCCACCATCACCCCGCCCTGCACGACGCCGCCCGGCAGGCGCACTACCAGGTGTACATGGCGCTCGGGCAGCAGATCCAGAACCTGCTCACCTCGAACGAGCCGCAGCAGCGGGCCGTCGGGCACACGGCGGCGCGTACCGAATACGCGAACCTGACCACGGCACTCGACCACGGTCTGCGCACCATCCAGCCCATCAGCTCGATCATCGGGGCGCTGGAGGAGTACCTGGACCAGACGAAGCAGCAGGAGACCCGCCGGCAGCTTCTCGATACCGCCATCGGCGCCGACCGCGGAACCGACCGCGACGATCTCCGACTGGAACTCGCTCAGCTGAACAACCTCGCCGGCCGGGTCGCGCACGATCAACGCCGGTTCGAACGGGCCGAGACCCTCTACCGGCAGGCCATCGAGCTCTTCCTGGAGTTCGACGACCGGCACCGCGCCGCCAACATCTACGGCCAGCTCGGCATCGTCGCGCAGGAACAGCGGCAGTTCGACCAGGCCGAAACCTACTACGGACAGGCGCTCGAACTCCTGCTGGAATTCGACGACCGGCGCGGCACCGCGAGCGCCTACCACCAGCTCGGCATTCTCGCGCAGGAACAGCGGCGGCACGATCAGGCCGAAGCCCACTACCGGCAGGCCATCGAAATCCTCACGGAACTCGACGACCGGCACGGCACCGCCAACGCCTACCACCAGCTCGGTGTGATCGCGGAGGAACAGGGCCGATTCGAAGAGGCCGAGACCCACCATCGCCGTTCCCTCGGCGTCTTTCTGGAATTCGGCGACCGGGACGGCGCCTCCAGCGCCTACCACCAGCTCGGCATGATCGCACAGAGCCAGGGCGATTTCGAACAGGCCGAGATCGACTACCGACGGTCCCTGGAGCTCCGACTGCAGGTCGGCGACCGGCACGGCGCCTCCCTCGCATACCACCAGCTCGGCCGGATCGCACAGGGGCAGGGCAGGCTCGAACAGGCCGAGAACCACTACCGGCAGACCCTCGACCTCCTCCTGGAATTCGACGACCGGCACCGCGCGGCCACCGCGCACCACCAACTCGGCAGGGTCGCCCATGAACAGGGGCGATTCGAACAGGCCGAAAGCCACTACCGGCAGACCCTCGACCTCCTCCTGGAATTCAACGACCGGCACGGCGCCGCCACCGCCTACCACCAGCTCGGCGGTCTCGCGCAGGACCAGCAGCGGTACGACGAGGCCGCGGCCGCGTTCGCCAAGGCGGCCGCCCTGTGGTGGGAGTTGTACGAGGTCTGGCCCGAAGACACCCTGACAACCCTGAACAGCATTCGCCAGGTGTCTGATCCGGACGACTTCCAGCGCGTCCTCCGGGCCAATGTGAGCCCCGATCTCGTCGACGCCCTCATCACCGCCCTCGACGACGGTGCCGCGTAGGCCGGCTATTGCCGGCCCCGCCGGCGGCGACGGTCCCGGGCCGGCGCCGGGGCGAGGTCGGCTGTCTTGTAGGTGACCAGGGGGACGGTGGTGGCGACGGGCGTGGCCAGGTCGTGGGCGACCAGGTCGCCGATCACCTGTTCGATGCGCTTGTAGGCGGTCGGCGCCTCCTCGAAGAGCAGTTGCCGGTCGCCGCACACCACCAGCGAACCGACCGGGGTGCGGCGCAGTTCGTCGACCGTGTGCTTGGCGCGGCCCCGGCGCAGGGCGTCCCCGCGGGACATCTTACGGCCCGCGCCGTGTGCCACCGAGTGGTTGGCCGCCGGGCCCGCGTGGGCCGCGACCAGGTAGGAGCGGGTGCCGCGGGTGCCGGCGACGAGCACGTCGGTGCCGTCGCCGGGTGCCGCGCCCTTGCGGTGCAGGTAGGCGCCGTCGCGGAGTTCGACCAGGTTGTGGCACTGGTCGACGATCGGCTCGGTGTGGTCGGCGCCGAGGGCGTGTGCGACCCGGGCCGCCATCAGCCGCCGGTTGAGCGATCCCCAGCGGACGGCGTCGTCGTGGGCGGCCAGGTAGGCGGCGGGGTCGGGTGCCGGGCCGGCGCCGTGCAGCGCGGTGTGCGCCCGCAGGATCCGCTCGCCCAGGCCGCGTGAGCCGCTGTGGACGATGAGCACCAGGTCGCCGGCGGTGAGGCCGAGGCGGCTCGCGTGGTCCGGCTCGAAGACGGTCTCGATCCGCGCGAGTTCGACGAAGTGGTTGCCGCGGCCGACCGTGCCCAGGCCGTCGAGGTGGCCGGCGGGTACGTCGCCGTCGAGGACGGTCCAGGCCGGATCGTCGGGGTCCGGCGCGCGGTCGAGGTCGGGGAAGCGGGCGGCGAGCTTCTCGGGTACGGCGCGCTTGAGGCCGACGGGGAACACCGCGATGCCGCAGCCGATGTCGGAGCCGACCAGGAACGGGTACAGCACGCTCGACGTCATGGCGGCGCCGATGGGTGCGCCCTTGCCGGGGTGCAGGTCCGGCATGGCGGCGACGTGGATCATGCCGTCGAAGGCGGCGACCTGTTCGCACTGCGCGACGGCGCCGGACTCGATCCAGCTCGTCGGGGAGGCGAAAACAGAGACGGTGGCCCGGGTGTGTGGCTCAGACAAGACGTTTCTCCGTGAACGGTACGGGCGGACGGCACCACGGCGCGGTATCCGCGCGGGTGGGCCAAGGGAGTCGGGTGCGGTCCGTCAGAACGTCATGCGCACCATCGTCGCGGAGACCGCCGGGCGCGGCAATCGAATTCGGCTCCGTTCACAGTGTGGACACACGTTGGAAATGGGAGCGCTCCCATGTGACGATGACGACCCCGACCGACCGCCATCGGACAGGACCAGCATGCGATCTCACGCTCGCGCCCTCGCGCATCTCGGGCTGACCGGACTCCTCGCGACCGCCCTCGCCGCCTGCGCGCCGTCGACGGCCGCCGCGCTGCCCTACCAGGATCCGGCCCTGCCGGTCGCGCAGCGGGTGAGCGACCTGCTCGCCCGGATGAGCCTGGACGACAAGATCGGCCAGATGACCCAGGCCGAGCGCGCCGCCATCACCGCCGCCGACATCACCTCGTACCGGGTCGGCTCCGTGCTCTCCGGCGGCGGCTCCGCGCCCGCGCAGAACACCCCGGCCGCCTGGGCGGACATGTACGACACCTTCCAGCGCGGCGCGATGGCCGCGCCCCTCCAGATACCGATGATCTACGGGATCGACGCCGTGCACGGCGACAACAACGTGTACGGATCGACGATCTTCCCGCACAACATCGGCCTGGGCGCCACCCGCGACCCCGCGCTGGTACGCCAGATCGGCCGGGCCACCGCCGAGGAGGTCACCGGCGCCGGGCTGGACTGGACTTTCGCGCCCTGCCTCTGCGTCGCGCGCAACGACCGCTGGGGCCGCACCTACGAGTCGTTCGGCGAGCAGCCGGAGATCGCCACCGCGATGACCACCGTCGTGGACGGGTTGCAGGGTGCCACGCTGAACGGTCCCGCCTCGGTGCTGGCCACGGCGAAGCACTACGTCGGCGACGGCGGCACCACCGGCGGCACCGACCAGGGCAACACGCAGCTCAGCGAGGCGGAGCTGCGGGCCGTGCACCTGCCGCCGTTCGCCGCCGCGGTGCAGCGGGGCGTCGGCTCGGTGATGATCTCGTTCAGCAGCTGGAACGGCGCCAAGCTGCACGGCTCCCGGTACCTCATCACCGACCTGCTCAAGGGCGAGCTCGGGTTCGGCGGCTTCACCGTCTCGGACTGGGCCGCGATCGACCAGCTCGACGGCCAGCCGGGCTTCACGCAGGCCGAGGTGGCCACCGCGATCAACGCCGGCCTCGACATGATCATGGTGCCGAACGACTGGCGCACCTTCATCACCCGGCTGCGGGCCGCGGTGCAGGCCGGCCAGATCCCGATGTCCCGGATAGACGACGCCAACCGGCGGATCCTCACCAAGAAGTTCGAGCTGGGGCTCTTCGAGCACCCGTACGCGGACCGGACCTACGCGGCCGGCATCGGCGGCGCCGCGCACCGCGCCCTGGCCCGGCAGGCCGTCCGCGAGTCTCAGGTGCTGCTGAAGAACGCGGGCGGCGTCCTGCCGCTGGCCAAGTCCGGCGGGAAGATCTTCGTGGCCGGCAAGAGCGCCGACGACCTGGGCAACCAGAGCGGCGGCTGGACGACCACCTGGCAGGGCGCCAGCGGCAACACCATCCCCGGCACGTCCATCCTCCAGGGCATCCACGACGCCGTCGGCGGCGGCGCCACCGTCACCTACCAGCGCGACGGCACCGGCATCGACGGCTCGTACCGGGCGGCGATCGCCGTCGTGGGCGAGACGCCGTACGCCGAGGGCGAGGGCGACCGGCCCGGTTCGATGAGCCTCGACGCCACCGACCTGGCCACGCTGTCCCGGCTCACGGCGGCGGGCGTACCGGTGATCGTGGTCCTGGTCTCCGGCCGCCCGCTCGACGTCGCCGCCGAGGTCGGCCGCTGGAACGCCCTGGTCGCCGCCTGGCTGCCGGGCAGCGAGGGCGGCGGGGTGGCCGACGTGCTCTTCGGCGACCACGCGCCGACCGGCAAGCTGCCCGTGACCTGGATGCAGTCCGCCGGCCAGCAGCCCATCAACGACGGTGACGGCAAGGCGCCGCTCTTCGCGTACGGATTCGGGCTGACCTACGCGGGGTCGCCTGCCGACACGGTCGCGCCCAGCGTGCCGGGCACCCCGGTCGCGTCCGGGGTGACCGCCACCGGCCTGACGCTCACCTGGCCGGCCTCGACCGACACCGGCGGCAGCGGGCTGGCCGGGTACGACGTCTACCGCGACGGGGCCGCCGCCGGCACCACCGCCACCGCGTCGTACACGGTGACGGGCCTGACCCCGGCCACCCGGTACGAGTTCACGGTGGCCGCCCGCGACGCGGCGGGCAACCGCTCGGCGCGCTCGGCGGCGCTGGCCGTCACGACCGCGCCCGGCGGAACGGGCACCGGGTCCTGCCGGGTGAGCTACTCGACGAACGACTGGAACACCGGCTTCACCGGCATCGTCTCGGTGACCAACACCGGCACGGCCGCGGTAAGCACCTGGAGTCTTCAGTGGTCCTTCGCCGCCGGCCAGCAGGTCACCCAGGCCTGGTCGGCGCGGGTCACGCAGTCCGGCGCCGCCGTCACGGCCACCGGCGAGGCGTGGAACCCGTCCCTGGCGGCCGGCGCGACGGCGACGTTCGGCTTCAACGCGAGCCACACCGGCGCCAATCCCCGCCCGGCGGCCTTCACCCTCAACGGCGGCGCCTGCGCGCTCGCCTGACTTCGCATGACTTGTCCATGTGTGCTCAGGTTCACACCGCCACGACCGAAGAGGGCTAGGAGGGTTCACATCGAGTCAGGAGACATCGCGTGGCACGTATCGGCGGCTTCGGGGCGGCGTTCGACAACCGCTCGCTTCGAACGAAGATCAACTCGGCGGTTCTGACCGCAACCGCCATGGGGCTGATCATCGCCGTCCTGTCGTTGCAGGCGCTGTTCGAGATGAGCTCGACCTCGATCGACGCGCAGAAGCGGGCCCTTCAGGTACTCAATGCATCCTCCAGCACCGGTGTGAACCTGGAAGCGTATGTCGGCGCGAATACGGCGATGAAGGCATACCCCGCGCTCGCGGGGCAGGTCGCCCAGCTCAGGGCCGTCCGGCAGAAGAACGTCGACGCCGGCCTCCAGTCGCTGGCCTCGAGCCTCGCCGGCACGGACGGCGAACAGGTCGTCGCGAAGATGCAGGCCGACTGGACCGCCTTCAAGGAGTTCCTGGCCGGCATCTCGCCGACCCTCACGCCGCAGCAGCAGGCCACGAGTCTCGCCGAGTACACCGAGCGGCACAATGAGCTCCTCGCGGACCTCGCCGAGGTGGAGAAGTACGTTGCCGCGGAGGTCGCCGCGCAGATCCAGGTCGCCGAGGACCAGAAGACCTCGGCCACCCGCCTCGTGGTGGCCGTGCTCGTCGTCGGCGTGACGATCAGCGTCTACCTCGGCCTCCGGGTGGCCAACCGGATCCGCCGCGCCGTCGCCGGCGTCTCCCACGTGGCCGTCGGCCTGGCCGAGGGCGACATCACCCGCACGTCCGACGTGACCGTCAAGGACGAGGTCGGCCGGATGGCGACCGCGCTCGACCACGGCATCGTCCGCCTCCGCGCGGACATCGTGCAGCTCGCGCAGAACGCCACCACCCTCCAGGCCTCCGCCGAGAACCTGACCTCGGTCTCCGGCGCGGTCGGCACGGCGGCCGCCGAGGCGTCCACGCAGGCCGGGTCGGTCGCCTCGGCAGCCGATGTGGTCTCCAACAACCTGCGGATCGTCTCGGCCGGCTCCCAGGAGATGGGCGCGTCAATCCGGGAGATCAGCACCTCGACCTCGGAGGCGACCGTCGTCGCCGCGCAGGCGGTGCAGGTCGCGGCCGCCACCAACGCCACCGTCGCCCGGCTCGGCGACTCCTCGACCGAGATCGCCACGGTGGTCAAGGTCATCACCTCGATCGCCGAGCAGACAAACCTCCTGGCGCTCAACGCGACGATCGAGGCCGCCCGCGCCGGCGACGCGGGCAAGGGCTTCGCGGTCGTCGCGAGCGAGGTCAAGGACCTGGCACAGGAGACAGCCAAGGCGACCGAGGACATCACCCGCCGGGTCGAGACGATCCAGTCGGACACCTCCGGTGCGGTGGCCGCGATCGGCGAGATCGCGGCGATCATCGAGCGGATCAACGCCATCCAGACGACGATCGCCTCCGCGGTGGAGGAGCAGACCGCCACCACCCAGGAGATGAACCGCACGCTCTCGGAGGCGGCCGACGGTGCCGGCAACATCGCGGCGACCATCACCGGGGTCTCGGACGCCACCCGGCGGACCACGGACACGATCGAGGCGACCCGCCACTCCGCCGAGGAGCTGGCGGCGATGTCGACGCAGCTGCAGAGCCTCGTGTCCCGCTTCCGCTACTAGGGCGTGCCCTCCTCGGCGGCCAGCAGCTTCTGCATCGTCTCGTCCCAGCTCACCAGGCCGTGCCGGGACCGGTAGTCGGCGAGCTCGCCCAGCACGTCGGAACCGACCCGCACCCAGCCGGTGTTCGGGTAGTAGGACGAGATCATCTGCCGCCAGACCGCGACCGGCATCGCGTGCCGGGCCTCGCACGCCCACGGGATCTGTTCGACGCCGAAGCCGTTGCCGTCGCGGGTGAAGACCGTTCCGGAGTAGAGAAAGGTCAGCGGCACCTCGCCGGCGTCGAGCGCGTGCAGGTAGCGGGTGCCGATCACCTCGAGGTCGTAGGTGCAGGGCAGCGCGAGGTCGGTCTCGGTGCTGCCGGTGAAGCCCGGCACGGTGGCGTTGCAGTGCATCCACTGGAACGGCTTGAGGGTGTCCGCCCAGCGCTCGCGCTCGCCGAACAGCCCGCGCAGGCCGTCCTGCTCGGTGGGGGCGTAGCGGCGGCGCTGCGGCTCGATGCGCACCTGGCAGCGCAGCACGATGGCGTGGACGCGCCGGCCGGTTGTCTCCTCGACGCGCAGCCGCGCGGTCAGCTGCGGCGCGATCGCGTGCGGCTCGGCGAACACGTCGAGGACGGCGAACCGGTAGTCGCTCATGCGGCGCCGACCGGCGGCGCGGGCCGGCTGAACGCCCGTACCCGGGCGAAGAACTGCTCCATGGCCTCGTGCGCCTCCCGCCCGCCGTCGATACCGCGCCACAGCATGCGGAGCCGCCCGACGAGCTCGTAGCACGCGTCGACGGGCACCAGGTAGCACCCCGGGTCCGGCGCGTCCGCGTCCCCGGCCCGGGCCGGGCGGCGCACCAGCACCGCCTCGACGTCGGGCCGCAGCATCGCGAGCTGCGGTGCGCCCGCCACGATCCGGTCCCAGGCCGCCTGCGGCACGTCGGCCTCGGTCGCCCCGGCCGGGCCCGGATAGGAGGCCACGATCCGGTCCTGCACGGAGTCGCGGAACAGGAACGCGAGCCCGACCGGGATCTGCAACTCGTGCCAGGCCTGTTCGTCGAACGTGGTATCGGGCAGCGACAGGTAGCGCTCCGGCACGGCCCGGTACTGCAACTTCGCGTGCTCGTCGGTGAACAACAGGTAGCAGGGGCGGCAGGCGCACAGCAGTGCCCGGCTGTGCAGATCGACCACGTGGGAGTGCGCCGCGGGAAGGCCGGCCGCGCACATGTCGCAGCGCTCCCCGACGGCCGGTGCGGGCCCGCTGCGCGCGAGCTGGCGCAGCGCGGCGAGCGGAGCGCCGGCGCGGTCGGCTCCACTCACGACGGGGCCCGCGCGGTCAATTGACGCTCGGCTCGGGTCGGCGCCACACCTGGTAGAGGTCGGCGCCGGAGCCGGTGCCGAACACCCGCAGGACCCGGTCGGCGCGGACGTAGCTCGAGATCTCGGCGGTGACCTCCTGGAGGACCGTCGCCGCGGTGACGACAACCGGCAGGCGACCGGCGTCGAGGAAGAGGTCGAGGGCGGCCTGCCAGTGGCTCGCCGCGCCGCGGTGCCGGACGTGCATCGCGACCACCTCGTGCCGGGGCAGCCGGCCACGCAGTCCCGTGATCATGTCGTGCTGCGCCGGGTAGGAACCGAAGGCGACGCCGAAGACCACGAGCAGTTCGTCGGCGACGGCGAGCCGGGCCAGGCTGGCCAGCACCGATTCGTCGGCGTCGTCGCGGTCCTCGAGCACCGCGACGGTCGTCGTCGCGCCGCCGGAGACCCATCCGTCGAGGTCGGCCTGCACCCGCCACCACGCCGCCTCGGGTTCGCGCACGACTATCGGTGTGCGCGCCTGCACCTGGCATTCCTTCCGGCTCCGCGGGATCCGCCGCGTGGCCGTCCTGCCGTCGCCGCGCGATATCGCCGACGACCGGCCCTGAGAGATTCGTTGCCAGATCACGATGCCACCCTTTTGTAGTCACCACGATGCGTTCTACGCACGGTGACCAAGCCTGCACGTTGGATTCCGTCGCCGCCAGACCCAAGCGTGTCCGCACACATGTGGCGCCGCCGTCGCCGGCCGCCGACGACAAATTGCCTGGCCAGAGGCCCTTTCGGACACTTGTGTCCGCCCCGGGCCCGGATCGTGCGCCACGGGTGGGTGACAGCCTCACGGCACGGCCAGACCGGGGCGGAGCGACACCTGGAGCAGCGGCGGCGGGCGCGGCGGCAGCTCCATGACGACGTCGGTCACCTCGGGCGCCGCGCACCGGACGGCCGCCTCGATCCGGGCCGTCACCGCCTGCAAGGACGACTGGCATCCGCCGCCCGACGGCACGCGCAGGCGCACCACCCCGGCCTCGTCCAGGCCGAGGAGTTCCGGCTCGTCGGCCAGGCGCAGCCCGGCGAGCGCACGCCGGATCCGCGCGGTGGCGTCCAGCGGATGCAGGTCGTGCACCAGCAGCAGGCTCTCCACCAGCGGATCCTCGCAGAGGTCGGCGAGCCGGCCGGCGGGGAGCAGCGCCGCGATCCGGGTCAGCCCGGCGCCGTACAGGTGCACCAGGCAGCGGGTCAGCTCCTCGGCGAGGCCGGCGGCGCGGGTGTCGGGGCCCGCGCGCAGCTCCGCGAGAAGCTGATCCACCCGCTGGGCGGCCGCCTCGGCCGGGTCGGGTGCGGTCATCGTGACCTCCAGCTGCTCGCGGGTGCCGCTCAGGTCGCCGCCATGCGCACGGTGAAGCCGCGAAGTGTCTGCACGACCGGCGCGAATCCCGCGCCGGACGGGACGGCACCGGCCGCCGGCGCCTCCATGAACGGCATGAACTTGTCGGGGAACCCGGGCATCGTGCACCCGATGCAGATGCCGCCGACGTTGGGGCATCCGCCCACCCCGTTTATCCACCCTCGTTTCGCGACGTTACACCGCACCACCTGCCCCCAGCAGCCCACCTTGACCAGGCAGCTCGACGACCCGTACCCGGTGGCGAAGTCGCTCTGGTCGTAATAGGAGGCACGGTCGCAACCGGCGTGCACCGTCGACTCGAACAGCCACTGCGGGCGCAGCGACTCGTCGAGCGCGATCGTCGGCGCCTGCCCGCTGATCTGGTAGAGCAGCTGGAGGATGGTCTCGGAGAGGTTGTCCGGGTGGGTCGGGCAGCCCGGCACGCAGACGATCGGCAGCCCGGTCCTTGACCGCCACTGCCAGCCGAGGTAGTCGGGGACGCCCATGGCGCCGGTCGGGTTGCCGGCCATCGCGTGGATGCCGCCGTACGCCGCGCAGGTGCCGACGGCCATCACGGCCGTCGCCTTCGGCGCCAGCCGGTCGAGCCACTCGGTGGTGGTGATCGGCTGCCCGGTCAGCGGGTCGTTGCCGAACCCGCTCCAGTAGCCCTGCTCCTTGTTCGTCTCGTCGGGCACGGAGCCCTCGACGATCAGGATGAACGGGTCCAGCTCACCGCGGGCGGCCCGGTGGAACCATTCGATGAAGCTGTCCGCGCCGCCGTCGGGTCCGGTCTCGAACCCGAGGTACGGCCAGTGCAGCGCGATCTGCGGAACGCCCGGCAGCGCGCCGAGCACCAGGTCCTCGATGCTGGGCTGCGTCGCGGCGGTCAGCGCCACCGACTCGCCGTCGCAGCTCAGGCCGCCGTTGAGCCAGAGGATGTGCAGCACCTGATCGTCGTCGGCCCATGGAACATTCACCAGCCGTCACCATCCGATCGGTCCGCGGTCCGGTTTCTGGGCAGGGCCCATCGTCTCGACCCTCGATCGAGACGAGCCTATGCGGCGCACGGGCCGCGGGAGAAGACGCCGGCCGCCCGCGTCACCCGAACGGGTGATCCCGGCGCCCGTAAGCTCGGGCCGGTCGGGACAATCGGAACCACCGAAGGGGGTGCGATGCCGGCATCGCTCGAAGCAGGCGTGGAACACATCGAGATCCTGCCCATCGTGGTCGTCGCGCAGGACTTCCCGGCGCGGCCGTCCGCGCTCCCGGACGTCCGCGATTTCGTACGCCGGCAGCTGACCACGACCTCGGTGGCCGACGAGGACATCCGCACCCTGTGCGAACGGGTCGCCGACGTCCTGCTGGACGCGGCCGGCGTGGGCGGCACCATCCAGGTCTCGCTGCGGATCTTCCCGACCGCGGCCGAGGTGGACGTGCTCTTCAACCCGGAGCCGGATCCGGCGGCCGGGCGCGCCGGTGCCGCCCGGGCCGTGGCGCCGGCGCAGGCCGGGGCGGCACCCGGCCGCGGCGCCCGGATCGCGGCCGGGCGGCCCGGGCCCGACGCCGCGGATCCGGCACCGGTGTCCGGCGCGCCGTCGTTCGCCGCCTGGCTGTCGGCCCGGCTGCGGGCCGAGGGCCTGACCATGGAGGCGGCGGCCCGCCGGCTCGAGGTGTCGACGAAGACGGTGAGCCGCTGGGTGAGCGGCGCCACCGAGCCCCGCCTGCGCGATCTCTACCGGATCCGGGACGTGTTCGGCGAGCCGCCGTTCCACTGAGCGAACACCTACTTGACATATAGGTTTTGGAGAATAAACCTGGTGGCATGACCACGACCGCACTGGATCTCACCGCCGACGTCGTCATCGTCGGCGGTGGGCCCGCCGGCACCTGGGCCGCGCTGACCGCCGCCACCGCCGGCGCCGACGTCCTGCTGCTCGACAAGGGATACTGCGGCACCTCCGGCCCGACCGCCTCCGGCGGCACCGGCGTCTGGTATGTCCAGCCGGAGCCGGCGGCCCGCGAGAAGGCGATGGCCAGCCGGGAGGCGCTCGGCGGTTACCTGCAGGACCGGCGCTGGATGGCCCGGGTGCTCGACCAGACCTACGAGAACATGGACCGGCTCGGCGCCGAGGCGCGCTACCCGTTCCCCGTCGTCGACGGCCGGGCGTTCAAGGGCGGGTTGCAGGGCCCGGAGTACATGCGGCGGATGCGCTCCTGGATCCGGCGTGCCGGGGTGCGGATCCTCGACCACAGCCCCGTCACCGAGCTGCTCGTCGACGCCGCGGGCACGGTCGCGGGGGTGCACGGCCACCGCCGCCAGCACCACACCGGCTACCGGGTGCGTGCCGGCGCCGTCGTCCTGGCCACCGGCGGCTGTGCGTTCCTGTCCAAGGCGCTGGGCTGCGACGTCGCCACCGGCGACGGCGCGCTGTACGCCGCCGAGGCGGGCGCGGCGATGTCCGGGATGGAGTTCTCCAACGCGTACGGGATCGCGCCGACCTTCACCTCGGTGACAAAGACGGCCTACTACGGCTTCGCCACGTTCTTCCAGCAGGACGGCACGCCGCTGGCCGGCGCGGGCAGCCAGGGCGGCCGCTCCGTCATCGCCGCGGAGCTGCTGCGCGCCGGCACCGTGCTGTGCCAGATCGACCAGGCGACCCCGGAGCAGCAGGCACAGATGCGCTCCGGACAGCCCAACTTCTTCCTCACCTTCGACCGGCTCGGCATCAACCCGTTCACCGACAAGTTCCCGGTGACCCTGCTGCTGGAGGGCACGGTGCGCGGCACCGGCGGCATCCAGCTCGTCGACGACGACTGCGCGACGAGCGTCCCCGGCCTGTACGCCGCCGGCGACGCCGCCACCCGGGAGCTGATCTGCGGCGGCTTCACCGGCGGCGGCAGCCACAACTCGGCGTGGGCGATGTCCTCCGGCACCTGGGCCGGCGGCGGCGCGGCCCGCTTCGCGACGGCGCTGGGCGCCTCGGCACTCCGGCGGCGGCTCACCGGCGCCGGAGGGGTCGCCCTGCGGCCCACCGGCGGCGCGAGCTACGGCGGGGACCCGGGCGCCGAGGCGAAGGACGTGCTGCGACGTCAGGTGCACCCGTACGACAAGAACTACCTGCGGCACGGCGACCGGCTGCGGCCGGCGCTGGACGAGCTGGACGAGGTGTGGGCCCGGCTGCGCGCCGGCGCCACCGCCGAACCCGCCGCGACGCCCCGGCTGCGGCAGGCCGCCGCGATGGTGGCGCACGCCCGGTGGATGTACACCGCCGCCCTGGCCCGCACCGAGAGCCGCGGGATGGCCCGGCGGCAGGACTTCCCCGGCCTCGACCCCGCGCAGCGCCGGCGGCTCACCGTCGGCGGCCTCGACGAGATCTGGGTACGCCCCGAGTCCGCGGCGCGCCCGGAGCTGGCGGTGGCGTCGTGATCGAGGTCGTCTCGGCGAGCAGGTGCGTGACCTGCGACGTGTGCATCGCGGTGTGCCCGACCGACGTCTTCGACGCCGGCACCGACGGCATACCGGTCATCGCCCGGCAGGGCGACTGCCAGACCTGCTTCATGTGCGAGGCGCACTGCCCGGCCGACGCGCTGTTCGTCGCACCGCTCACCCACCCGGCACCGCCCGGCTCGCCGTTTCGCGACGAGGAGCACGTCACCCGGACCGGCCTGCTCGGCAGCTACCGCCGCGAGCTCGGCTGGGGCCGCGGGCGCAAGCCCGGCGCCCGCAACGCGGTCGGCCCCGAGCTGGGCCGCGCCCGGATCACCCCGGCGGCCGCCGAGAGCTCCTGACGCCACTACCAGCGGTGCGCGACGTCCACCACGATCCGGCTGTGCGTGCCGGGCCCGGCCAGCAGCGTGACCCGGAACGGCAGCCGGGCCCGCACGCCGACGGCGAAGGTCGTGTAGCCCTCGAAGGAGCCGCCGTACACCACGTCGCGCAGCGTGTCGTAGCGCAGCACGTTGGCCACCCGGTCGCCGTCGCGGGCGTCGATCGTCGAGCCGTTGTTCGCGTCGTAGGCCGGCGCCAGCAGCGTCACCCAGAGATGCTCCGGGCCCGCCGTGTACGGAGCGAGGTCGACGCCCTCGCCGTCGGTGGGCACTTGGGCGGCGTAGCGCACCTGATATCCCTGCGCGGTGCCGTTGAACTCGAACACCACCCGGTCCCAGCACTCGTGCCGGCCCGTCTCCACAGTGAGCAGCCGGGCCGTGCTGAGCGAGCCGGCCTTCTTCTCGGCGCTGCCCCAGGTGATGCCGCATGAGGGCGCGGCGGTCGTCGCCGCGGCCAGCGCGGGAACGGCCTGCTCGGCCACCGGCGCGGCGCCCTGCCCGGAGGTCGCCGACGGTGCCCGGCCGCCGGCCGCCTCGCCGCCGCAGGCGGCGAGCGCGAGGCAGAGGGGCGCGACCATGAGTGTCCTGCGAACCGACATTCGCATGTCGCACCTCCAGGGTTACGGATATCAGGAAGCCGGTCACCGTAGACGCTAGGCCCGCCTCACAAGACCTGTGCACCCCGCGCGAATTCGGCGATCTCGGCACGGATAAGCAGAGCGGAACTCGCGTATATCGGTCCGGCGAAACCGGCGGCACCAAGCGTGCAGGAGCCCGCGACACTGTGCAAGAGTGCGGGCTCGCGCAGTCGGGAGTTGGTGTGGGTCGATCGGGAAAACGGTGGTGGTCACACTCGCCGGCGGCGATCTTCGTCGCCACGGCACTCGCCTTGGTCGGCAACCTCGCCACCGAGACGATCGAGTTCGACGCGCCCTGGTGGGGCGGCCTGATGTGGAGCCTGGTCGCGGTGCTGTTCGTCGCCGCCGCGGTCGTCGAGGCCGCCCGGCGCGGCGGCGACGCGGTGACCGATCAGGACATCGAGGGCGCGGTACGCGACCTGGAGCAGGAGCTGCTCGTCGCGTACGCGGATCAGACGTTGCGGCACGGCGCGAGCCCGACGCAGATCGACGTGCGGTTCCGGCCGACCAGGGAACCCCTCGCCGACGACGAGGCGGGAAGCTCCGGCGAGGACCGCGGCTGGGACCGGTTCCTGCTGGGCGGCGACGTCAGCCAGATCGTGGAGGCCTTCCTGTCGCTGGCCCGGCGGCAGCTGATCGTGCTCGGCGAGCCCGGCGCGGGCAAGAGCGTCCTGGCGCTGCTGCTCTCCTGGCGGCTGCTGGAGAAGCGGACCTCGGGCGAGCCGGTTCCGGTGTTCCTGCCGATCTCCTCCTGGGACCCGACCGCGCAGACGGTCGACGAGTTCGTGGCGTCCCGGCTGCGGCTGGAGCACCCGAAGGTGTTCCGCGGGCGCGGCGCCGACCTGGCGCGCATGCTGATGACGCCGCTGCGGGTCGACCGGGCCCGGCCGCCGGTACAGCACGTGCTGCCGGTGCTGGACGGCCTGGACGAGCTGCGGGCCGAGCACATCCCGGCGGCGATCAGGAAGCTGCACGAGTTCATGGCGGCCGGGCGCCCGCTGGTCGTGACGTGCCGCAGCCGCGAGTACGCGCTGATCATGCGGGAGGAGCGCGGGGCGCTGGAGCAGGCGGCCGTGGTGGAGATCCTGCCGGTGGCGCTGGAGCAGGTGATCGCTTTCCTCGGCCGGCCGAGGGCGGACCGGGCCCGGTGGGAGCCGGTGTTCGCCCATCTCGAGCGGGAGCCGGGCGGCGTGCTCGCCGCGACGCTGACCACGCCGCTCACGGTGACGATGACCCGCACCGCGTACCGCGAGAGCGGCGGCGACCCGGCCGAGCTGACCCGGCTCAGGACCAGGACGGAGATCCGCGACCGGCTGATCGACAGGTACGTGGGCATCGCCTACGACCCGGATCCGATGCTCGTCGCCCGCCGGACGGGGCGCCGCTACCGGCCGGACCGGGCGGCGCGGTGGCTCGGCACGCTCGCCTTTCACTCGTACGGGCAGGGCACGCTCGACCTGACCTGGCGCTCGCTGCCGCTCGCGCTGATGAACCCGCGGGCCGACCTCACCGCGTGGGTGTTGTCGTGCGGTGGGGTGGCGGCCGTCGCCGCGCTCGGCTACGCGGCGGGGTCGGCGCGCGGTGCGATCGCCGCGACCATCGTGGCGGCGGCCGTCGCGCTGTACTGGGCGCCGTTGCACGGCGACGAACACCTGGTCGGGCGGTACTTCGCGCTGCCGGCGCTGGCGTCGGTCACCGGGTTCGCCACCGGCATCGCGGTCGGGGCACCCTGGACCGGCGGCCTCGCCGGCGCCTGCGCGGGCCTGGCCTATGCGGGCGCCACCGCGTGGCGACCGCTGCGCCCGGCCGCCCTGCGGGCCTGGCTGTGGTCGCTGCTGGGCGTGGGAGGCTTCGCGGCGGCCGCGGCGTGGCGGGCTCCGGACCGCGTCGGTGCCTGGTCGGCGACGGCCGCGGTGATCATCGGCGGCGCCGCGCTGCTCAGCCTGCGCGGGTGGCCCCTGGCCCGGGACCGGGCCTGCCACCTGCTGCTTGTCGCGCGTGGCTGGCTTCCGCTGCGGACGACACGGTTCGCGCGGGACGCCTACGAACGCGGGGTCATGCGCCGCAGCGGGTCGGTCTGGCAGTTCCGGCACGCCCTGATCAACGAACGGCTGGCCCGGCCCGCCCAGCGGCGGTCGCTCGTCCAGCTCGCGGCGACGGGCCACTACGCCGCGCAACGCGAGCTGGCCGACTCGGCGTCGGAGGTCGGCGACGTCGAAGCGGTGCTGGCCCTGCTGCGCCGCCGGGTGGCCCGGCGCGACCGTGGCGCGACGGTGGTGCTCGCCGACCTGCTGTACGGCCGCGGCGAGACGGACGCCGGGTTGTCCGTGCTCCGCCAGGGTGTCCGGCGCGGCCACGAGGACGCGAAAGACGCGCTGGCCGACCGGCTCGACGAGCGCGGCGACACCGAGGAGCTCCGCGCGCTTGCCGACCGGGGTGCCGTGCAGGCCGTGAGGCATCTCCGGACACGGCTGCTCAAGCGCGGCGACACCGATGGCGCGGCCGCGCTGGTGCGTACCGCCGTGCGCAACGCCCCACGACGCGATGCCCTGCGGATCGCCGCGATTCCCGGCGAGGACGTGGATCCGGACACGATGGACCTGGCCCGGCACCGGGCCGGGTGGTTCTGGGCCTGGCGATATCGGCAGCAGCACCCACCCATGCCGACCTTCGACCGGCCGACGGATGGTGACGACGAGGAGCTGCTCGAGATCTATCGGATGGCGCGCGAGCAGGACGTCGCCGGCCTGACCCGGCTGGCGGACCAGGGAAGCTGGCGCGCGGCGGAGCGGCTCGCCGACCTGCTTGCCGACCTCGACGACGCCGAGGCGCTGGCCGCCCGCGCCGCCGAGGGAGACGACTTCGCGGCGAGCGCCCTCGTCCTCGTCCTCGAGAAGCGCAAGGACATCGCGTGGCTGCTTCGGCTCGTCAAGGCCGAGACCAGCCATCGGGCCATCTTCGCGCTGGAGCGGCTGTACGTGGAGGGCGGCAGGCCGGACGAGGCGATCGCGGTGCTCCGCCTGATCGCGGCGCGCAGCCCCGACGCCGCGAACGGACTGGCGAGGCTGCTGACCCTCCGCGGAAACCTCGATGAGGCGGTGGCGGTGCTCCGCAAGCACGCACGCCGCAATGACAGTTCCGCACAGCGACTGGCCGAGCTGCTCCTGCGGCGCGGCGATCGGGCTCGCGCGATCACGGTGCTGAGGCGGCGCGCCGGCCGCAGCAGCTGGTGCGCGATCACGCTCGCGGAGCTGCACACCGAGCACGATGAGATCCGCGAAGCGATCGAGGTGCTCGGGGACTGTGCCGCGCGCGAGCCGCAGAACGAGGTGTACTCCGGCACGCGGACGGCCGGCACATACCTCTTCGAATTCCTTCGCCGCCGCACAGACGTGGCGCGCCTGCGCAGCTGGGCCGTCCGGGACGAACGGGCGGTTCCCCACCTGCTCGGGCTGCTCACCGATCTCGGCGACATCGACGGGGCGATCGCCTTCCTGCGGCCGCGCGCCGACCTGCGCCAGGGCTCGGAGAACCGGCGCCGGCTCGCCGCGCTGCTGCGCGAGCGGGGCGACGTCGACGAGCTGCGCCGGCGCGCCCAGCGCGGCGACACGTTCGCCGGCCTCCGGTTCGCCGAGCTGGCACACGAGCAGCGACAACCGGACGAGGCGGTCGCCATGCTCAGCGGCTACGTCGAGCGGTCGGCGACCTGGGGACAGAACGATCCGGCACGGCAGTCGCTGGTCAGCGTGCTCCGGCGCCAGGGCCACGTCGACCTGCTGCTACGGATGGCCGCGGGCGCCGACGGCGTTGTCGCGGCGGCGGCAACGGAGTTGAGCGAGGGCCGGCGCGACGCCGCGATCGATCTCCTGTGGCGGCATCTCAGGAAGAACGACCCACCTCACTGGTACCCGTTCGGCCAACGACAGGGCGACCAGGCGGAGGTCGACGAGGACCCCCGAGACCTGCTCGACGACTCCACGGACGACCTGATCGCCTGACACCGCGACACGGGCGAGGACGCTAGCGCCTGTTCGCGTGGGCGGCGCGGCGGATGAGGTGTTCGTGCTCGGCGACGTCGGTGGCCAGGCGGGCGGCGTCCGCGTACGCCGCGGCGGCCGCCGGGAGGTCGCCGCCGAGCTCGTGCAGGTGGCCGCGGACGGCGTGCCACCGGTGCCGCCCGCCCAGGACCTCGCGCAGCCGGTCGGTCTCGCGCAGCCCGGCGGCGGCGCCGAGGACGTGGCCGACCGCGACCGCGCGCCCCAGCACAGCGGCCGGGTTCTGCCGCACCGGGTCGTCGTCGAGGGCGACGAGGTCGTCGTACCAGGAGAGGATCTGCGGCCAGTCGGTCTCCGCGGCGCTCGGCGCGTCGTCGTGCAGGGCGGCGATCGCCGCCTCGACCTGGTAGCGGCCGGGCCGCTGAAGGGCCAGCGCCGACTGGAGCACCCGCACGCCCTCGGCGATCTCGCGGGTGTCCCACAGGCCGCGGTCCTGCAGGTCGAGGGTGACGATGCGGCCCTGCGCGTCCAGCCGCGCCGGGAGGCGGGCGTGGTTGAGCAGCATCAGCGCGAGCAGCCCGCGCGCCTCCGGCTCCTCGGTGGCCAGCGTCAGCCGGCGGGCGAGCCGGATCGCCTCGCCCGCCAGGTCCACCCGGCCCGCGTGGCCGGCCGTGTAGACGAGGTAGAGCACCCGCAGCACGACGGCGAGGTCGCCGGGCTGGTCCAGGCGGCGCCCGTGCAGGGCGCGCTTGGCCCGGCTGATCCGCTGCGCCATCGTCGCCTCCGGCACGTAGAAGGCGTCGGCGATCTCCCGGGTGGTCAGGCCGCCGACGGCGCGCAGGGTCAGCGCCACCTGGGAGGCGGGCGAGAGGTCGGGGTGGCAGCAGCAGAAGAGCAGGAACAGGGTGTCGTCGCCGACCTCGGCGGCGGCGGGCCGCGGCTCGGCGCGGACGGCCTCCTCGCGGCGGTGCCGGGCCGCCTCGCTGCGGCGGGCGTCGACCAGCCGCCGGGTCGCGGTCGTCACCAGCCACGCGCGCAGGTCGCGCGGCGGGTGTTCGGGCCAGGCCCGCAGCGCGTCCAGCAGCGCCTCCTGGAGCGCGTCCTCGGCGGCGTCGAAGTCCTCGCCCCGCCGGACCAGGCTCGCGAGGACCCCGGGGACGAGGGCGCGCAGCGCGCCCTCGTCCAGCCGATGCGCCGGCTCGTCGGTCACGCCGGGTCGGTCGCCGCGACCGCCCCGGACATGACCTCCTGGACGGCGATCCACTCGTACAGCGGCTTCCCGCCCGGGCCGGGCTCGGAGGAGACGTAGGCCGCCAGCTCGAGCGCGCGCTCGTACGACTCGACGTCGATCATGTACCAGCCCGCCACGAGATCGCTGGTCTCGGGCAGGGGGCCGTCGGTGGTGACCGGCGCGCTGCCCGGGCCGTCGTAGCGCACCCAGGTGCGCGCCGGCGTGAGCGCCTGCGCGTCGACGTACTCGCCGTTCTTCTCGAGCAGCTCGGCGACGTGCCGGAGGAAGGCCATGTGCGCCTCCACGTCCTCGGGCTCCCACTGGTCCATCGGGGGCACGGGGCGGTGCGGCTCCGGCGCGCCGCGGTAGTGCTTGAGAAGCAGATATTTCGGCATGGTGATCTCCTGGTGTCATCGGCCGCGCCCGCGGCGGCCCTCACCTGGAGAGCGGAGCCGGCCGGCGCCTCTCGACATGAAATCACCCGTCCGGCTCAGAAACTTGTCGCGGCGCTCAGCAGGCCCTCGGACTCGGCCCAGGCCCGCTCCCCCACCAGGTACGGCGGCACGACCCCGTCCGCCGCGTCGAGGACCTCGCCGCCGGTGCGGGCGAGCGCCGGGGCCTGCCCTCGGCGGAGTCGGTGGCGAACCTGACCCTGCCGGAGCTGCTGAGCTGACCCGGTGGTGCCGGGGTCGCCGCGCGGGCGGCCCCGGCACCGTGTCCGGGCCGGGCGTGGTCACCCGATCCAGTCACCCTGAGCGGTCTGCGCGGGCGCCGGGGCGGCCGCCGCCGCCGCCAGCGCCGCCGCCACCGGGGCGCGCGGCGGGATCGACGAGGTGTCGTGCGCGAACGTGGCTACCGCGGTGGCGACGGCGTCGGCGTTCTTGTCGATGGCGAACGTGTTGACGTTGCCGAACAGGTGGTACACACGCCGGAGCTGGGCGTAGACCGCGGCGTCGGCGCCGTTGCGCTCGGGGGTCAGGCTGTCGCAGGGGTCGTGGTAGCACGGGTCGTACGGCTGGCCCGCGATGCCGCCCCAGAGCGCGACGTCCGCCGCGGTCTTGTCGACCTCCGCGCCGGTGAACAGGCCGCCGGCCGGGATGCCGGTGGCGATGAACGGCCCGTAGTCGGAGCGGCCGGTGAAGTCGGAGGCCGCGGTGGCCTGGTGCTGGGAGGCGAAGTAGGCCTCGAAGACCGCCTCGATCTGCGCCGAGCCGGCCGGGCCGGGACCCGCGCCCTCGCCCGCCGAGTTGTCGCCGTCGTACACGCCGAACTGGTAGTTGGGCGAGCCGATCATGTCGAAGTTCAGGTACAGGGCGATCTTCGCGTGCTCCTCGGCGCTGAGGCCGTTCACGTAGAACGTCGACCCGACGAGGTTGGCTTCCTCGGCGCCCCACCACGCGAAGCGCACCTTGTTCTTGGTCTTGAAGTTGCGCATCTGGAGCGCGACCTCGAGGATGCCGGCGCTGCCGGAGCCGTTGTCGTTGATGCCCGCCCCGCCCGGCACGGAGTCCAGGTGCGCGCCGACCATGACGACCTCGTCGGGGTTGCCGTAGCGCGACTCGGCGATGACGTTCTCGGTGTTGCGCACCTCGGCGATGGTCTCGGCCGAGACGGTCACGTTCAGCCCCGGCGTGCCGGCGAACGCGACGCCCTGCGGGTACGAGATCGAGATGGCGGGGATGCCGACCGGGGTGCCCAGCGTGCCGAGGAAGAGATCCTGGCGGTCGGCGCCGGTCGTGTTGCCCTGGTTCATGACGATGGCACCGATGGCACCGGCGGCCTCGGCGTTCGCCACCTTCTGGCCGAACGGGCAGGTGCCGCGCTGCAGCAGCGCGATGTTGCCCGCCACGCCGGCGAAGTCGGCCGCCTCACAGCCGGAGGTGCTGGCGTTCGGCGTGGTCAGCTGGAGGTCGACGGGCACCACCGCGCCGGTCGCCGTTCCGCCGCCCGAGCAGGTCATGACGTCGTAGTCCTGCTGGTCCACATAGGTGATCGGCGCGGGCGCGTTCTGGGCGAAGGACGAGGCGGTGTCCTCGCAGAAGTTGAACTGGAACGGCTGGCGGGTGACGCGGTATCCCGCCAGGCGCATCAGGGTGGCCACGTAGTCCGCGCTCGCGTCGAATCCCGGCAGCCCGGAACCCCGGTTGCCGCCGTTGTGCGACGCGATCACCTGCAACGCCGTCAGGTGGCGCAGCACGCCGCCCAGGGTGACGGCCTTGGTGAGCTGCCTGACCCCGTTGCCACTGGACGTCGCCTGCGCCGGTCCGGCGACGACGAACGCCCCCAGCAGGACCGCCGCGGCGGCGATGCCGCCCAGGCGGCGGCGTAACGAGCGAGACACCACGATGTGTTCTCCCCTCCGGTAACGATGGACTCCGACATCCAGCAACCTAGATTCGTCACCCAAAGTACGTAAGGGGTCACACGGTTTTCAGTACGGTCCGATTCGGACTTGCGCGACGGCCGACCGTCTGGTCTGCCGCAACTCGCCTCGTACGGGCTCAGTTCTGTCCAAATGCCTCAGACGGTCGTCCACGGGCCGCGCCAGCCGCCCACGTCGGCCGTCAGCGCCGCCGCGGCGGCCGGACCCCACGAGCCCGGCGCGTAGGGGTGCACCGGTGGCGGCGAGTCCAGCAACGGCTGGAGGATCCGCCAGGTCTCCTCGACGCCGTCCTGCCGGGTGAAACGCGTGCCGTCGCCGGCCATCGCGGCCCGCAGCAGCACCTCGTACGGCTCGGGCGCGTCACCGCCCTGCTGCGCGAAGTCCATGTCCAGGGTGATCGGCTCGGGACGACGCGAGCCGGTCCGGTGCGCCTGGAGGCCCATCCGGATGCCGGTCGACGGGTCCAGCTTGATCACGAGGTCGTTGCGGTCGGGGGACCACTCGCCGCGCGGGCGCAGCCCGAGCCGCGGCGGGCGCTTGAACACGAGGCGGAACTCGGTCTGCGTGACCGGCAGGAGCTTGCCGGTACGGATGAAGAACGGGACGCCCGACCAGCGCCAGTTGTCGACCTCCAGGCGCAGCGCCGCGTAGGTCTCGGTGGTCGAGTCGGCCGCCACGCCGGGCACGTCGCGATAGCCGTCGTGCTGGCCGCGGACGTACTGGGCGGGGTCGGCGTCGACCACGGCGCGCCAGAACGCGACCTGGGTGTCCTTGATCAGGCTGATGTCGGGCCCGGCCGGCGGCTCCATGGCGCCGGCGGAGAGCACCTGCATGAGGTGGTTGACGACGACGTCGCGCAGCGCGCCGACCGGGTCGTAGAAGTGCCCGCGGTCGGCGATGCCGAAGCTCTCGGCCATGGTGATCTGCACGGACTCGACGTAGTTGCGGTTCCACACCGGCTCGAGCATCGTGTTCGCGAACCGGAGGTACAGCAGCTCGTCCAGGCCCATCTTGCCGAGGAAGTGGTCGATGCGGAAAAGCTGCGACTCGTCGACGTGCTGGTGTATCTCCGCCGCGAGCGCCCGCGCGGAGTCCAGGTCGTGGCCGAACGGCTTCTCGACCACGACCCGGCCGTCGCGGATCAGGCCGGCGTCGCCGAGGCCCTGCGCGACGCGGCCGAACAGGAACGGCGGGATCTCCAGGTAGAAGACCGGCGTCCGGGCGCCGCCGATCGCGTCGGCCACCCGCCCGTACGTTGCCGCGGCGGCGAAGTCGCCGGCGACGTATGAGATCCGCGCCAGGAACCGGTCGAACACCTGATCGTCGATCTTCTCCCCGGCCGCCTCGATCGCGGCGCGGGCGTGCGTGGCGAGGTCGTCGCGGGTCCAGTCGTCGACGGCGACCCCGACGATCGGGCAGTCGAGCAGGTCGCGGGCCTCCAGCCGGTAGAGCGACCGGAACGTCATCACCTTGGCCAGGTCTCCGGTGATGCCGAAGATGACCAGGACGTCCGCGGAGCGCGGATCGCGTGCCATGAAGCCGCCTTTCCCATCCGGGCTCATGCAAAATCTCAGTGTCGTCCGGGAACAGCATCGGGCGTGGCGCGTTACCGAACGTCACCCGTGGTGGATGAGTCCTGGCCCGCGCGCCGGCGGCGCGCGTGCGTCTTTCATCCGGCCCGGACGATGACCCGCCCCGGCGCCGAGGCGACATTGTTGTGACGCCATGCCGCGTCGGAGGGGAGGACACCGTGAGCGGCCTGAGGGTGCTGGCCGAGCCTTTCCTGGCGGAGCCCGCGCAGCTGCTCCCGGCGCGCCAGCAGATGGCGTTCACGCTGATGTTCCACATCATCTTCGTGCCGATCGGGGTGGCGCTGCCGGCCCTGATGCTGATCGCCGAGTACAAGGGCCTGCGCCGCGCCGACGCCGTCGCCTCGAAGCTGGCCCGGCGCTGGTCGCACGTCGCGGCCCTCACGTTCGCCGTGGGGGCGGCGTCCGGCACTGTGCTGTCGTTCGAGATGGGCCTGCTGTGGCCCGGCCTGACCGGCCGGTTCGGCGAGGTGTTCGGCATACCGTTCGCGATGGAGGGCGTCGCGTTCTTCCTGGAAGCGATCCTGATGGCGGTGTACGTCTACGGGTGGCGGCGGCTGAGACCCCGCACGCACTTCCTGCTCGGGCTGCCGATACCGTTCGTCGCGCTGGCGGGCACGTTCTCCATCATCTCGGCGAACGCCTGGATGAACACGCCGTCCGGCTTCACCGTCGCCGCGGACGGCGGCATCACCGACATCGACCCGGGCGCGGCCATCTTCACTTCCGCGCTGCCGTACGAGCTGTCGCACTTCGTGCCGGCGGCGTACATGGCCGCCGGTTTCACCGTCGCGTCCGTCTATGTCGTCGGCTGGCTGCGGGGCCACCGCGACCGGTACCACCGGCTGGGCATCCTGATCCCGCTGACGGTCGCGGCGATCGCGACCCCGCTCCAGCTCGTGACCGGCGACCTGGCCGCCGCCGGTGTCCTGGCGGACCAGCCGGCGAAGTTCGCCGCCATGGAGGTGGTGACCGAGCCGGGCGGCCACCAGCCGGAGATCCTGTTCGGCCGCTACGACAGCGCGACAAACACGGTGCACGGCGGCATCAGCATTCCCGGGCTCGACTCGTGGCTGGCCGGCGGCAGCACGGACACCGTCGTACCCGGGCTGTCGCAGTTCCCCCTCGACGAGCGGCCCTCCAACGTCAACGTCGTGCACTGGGCGTTCGACGTGATGGTCGGCATCGGCACGCTGCTGTTCCTGCTGGTGGTGTGGTTCGCGATCGCCTACCTGCGGCGGCGCGACGTGCCACGCTCCCGGCTCTTCCTGTACGCCGCGGCCGGCGCGGGTGTCCTGACCTACGTCGCCCTCGAGGCCGGCTGGATCGTCACCGAGGTCGGCCGCCAGCCGTGGGTGGTCTACGGCCACCTGCGCACCGAGGACGCGGTCACCCGGGCCGACGGGGTCTGGGTGAGCTTCACGGTCATCGTGCTGCTCTACACGGTCGTCGGCGCCGCGACCGTCGCCACGCTGCGCGCCATGTCGCGGCGGTGGCGCCGCGACGACGAGACGCCGGACGACGCCGTGCCGTACGGGCCGCGCCCCGCCGTCCCGCCCGACGCCGGCCGGGCGGCCGCGCGATGAGCACCGCCGAGGCCGTCGCGATCATCATCGTCCTCGCGATGACGCTGTACGCCTGCTCGGGCCTCGCCGACTTCGGTGCCGGGCTGTGGGACCTGGCGGCCGGCGGCCGGGCGGGCGGCCGGCAGCGCCGGGCGCTGATCGACGCCGCGGTCACCCCGGTGTGGGAGGTCAACCACATGTGGCTGATCTTCATGCTGATCCTGTGCTGGACCGCGTTCGGGCCGGCGTTCGCGGCGATCATGACGGCGCTGTTCGCGCCGCTCACGCTGGCCGCCGTGGGGATCGTGCTGCGGGGTGCGAGCTTCGCGGTGCGCAAGGACGCGGCCCGCTCCGGCGGGCGCCACCTGGCCGGATGGCTGTTCGGGATCGGATCGGTACTCACCCCGTTCTGCCTGGGGCTGACGCTGGGCGCCCTGATGACCGGCGGGGTGCCGCCGGCCGCGACGGGGCCGGCCCCGCTGACGGTCACCGCGGTCCTGGTCGGCCTGCTGGCGGTCGTCACCGGCGCGTTCGTCGCCGCCGGCTACCTGGCGGCCGAGGCCGGCCGGCGGGGCCTGCCGGAGCTCGAGGCCTGGTTCCGGGCCAGGGCGCGGGTCGCCGGCGCCGCCGGCCTGCTGACGGGGGTCGCCGCGCTGACGGCCCTCTACTTCGACCAGCGACGGATGTTCGACCTGCTGGTCGGGCGCGGCTGGCCGCTGCTGACGATCGGTGTGCTGGCGCTCGGCGCGACGTTCTGGCTGGCGACGCCGGGCCGGCGGCGGGGCCTGCGCCCGGCCGCGGTGGTCGGCGTTGCCGCGCTGGTGTTGGCCTGGGCGGTGGCGCAGTACCCGTACCTGCTGCCGTTCGGCCTGACCATCGAGCAGGGTGCCGGCGCCCCGGCCACGATGCGCTGGGTGCTTGTGTGGTTCGCCGTCGCGGTGCTGCTGGTCGGGCCCGCCCTGGTCCTGGTGTACACCCTGGACCAGCGCGACCGCCTGGCCGAGGAGGGGTGATGAGCGTCGATCCCGTCGCGGTGCTGCGCAGCCGCCGCTACGTCGTGCTGCTGGTGTTCGCCGCGGCCCTCGGTGTGCCGATCGCCGTCGTCGCGTACGGGTTCCTCAAGCTGCTGGCCCTCGTGCAGGGCTGGGCGTACACGGACCTGCCGCACGGGCTCGGATTCGCCGACACACCGCTCTGGTGGCCGGTAGTGCCGCTGGTGGCGGCGGGCACGATCGTCGGGCTCACCGTCCGGTACCTGCCCGGCCGGGGCGGCGAGTCGCCCGTCGACGGGTTCCATCCGGGCGGGCTGCCCGAGCCGCGCGCCCTGCCCGGGATCGCGATCGCGGCGACGGCCGGCATCGGCCTCGGCGCGGTGGTCGGGCCCGAGGGGCCGCTCGTGGCGCTCGGCGGCGGGCTCGCGTACCTCGCCGCGCACCTGGCCCGGCGCGACCTGCCGGCGCAGGCCGGCGCGGCGGTGGCCGCCACGGGCAGCTTCGCCGCCATCAGCACGCTGCTCGGCTCGCCGCTGTCCGGTGCGTTCCTGCTGATGGAGGCGTCCGGCCTCGGCGGTGCCACGGCGTCGCTGGTGCTGGTGCCGGGGCTGCTCGGCGCCGGCATCGGCGCGCTGATCTTCACCGGGCTTGACGAGCTGACCGGGTTCGGCCAGTTCTCGCTGGCGATACCCGACCTGCCGACGGTGGTGGCGCCGACGGTGAGCGAGTTCGGGTGGGCCATCGTCATCGGCCTGGCCGCTCCCCCGCTCTGCGTGGGTATCCGGTGGCTGGCCCGGGCACTGCGGAAACACTCGGAGCGCCGGCCCGTGCTGCTGACGCCGCTGGCCGGCCTGGTCGTTGCCGCGCTGGCGATCGGGTACGCCGCGAGCACCGGCAAGGACGCCTCCGACGTGTTGTTCTCCGGCCAGGAGGCGCTGCCCGGCCTGATCGAGAACAGCGCCACCTACTCGGCCGCCGCGCTGCTGCTGCTGGTCGCGGCCAAGGCGCTCGCCTACGCCGTGTCGATGAGCAGCCTCCGCGGCGGGCCGATCTTCCCGGCCATGTTCGTCGGCGCCGCCCTCGGGATCCTGTTGTCGCTGCTGCCCGGGCTGGATCTCGTGCCCGGCGCCGCCATGGGCATCGGGGCCATGACGGTGGGAATGCTCCGGCTTCCGCTGACCGCGGTGCTGCTGACCACGATCTTCCTGGGCACCGACGGATTCCCGGTCATGCCGCTGGTGATCGTGGCGGTCGCGATCTCCTACGTCCTGACGGTCCGGCTCGATCCGCCGCCGGCCGTCACGGCGTCCGGCTGAGCCACTGCTGGTTGGCGCCCGTGCCGCAGGCGTACTGGATGAGCCGGACGCCGTCGGCGGTGCCGCCGCTGATCACGTCGAGGCAGCGGCCGCTGTGGCGGGCCATGAACCGCTGATAGCCGCCGCCGGCGTCCTGCACCTGCCACTGCTGGTTGGTGCCCGCGCCGCAGGCGTACTGGAGGACGCGGGCGTTGTCCGCGGTGGACGCACCGGCCACGTCCAGGCACTTGCCGCTGTGCCGGGCCTCCAGGCGCACGTAGCCGTTGCCCAGGTCGACGCGCCGCCACTGCTGGTTGATCCCGGCGCCGCAGGTGTACTGGATGACCTCGGCCCCATCGGTCGTGGCCGCGCCGACCACGTCCACGCACTTGCCGGAGTGGCGCGCCACCACGTTGAGGTAGGAGCCCGGCGGACCGGTCACCGTGCCGGCCGCCGCGTCGACGATCAGCGACGGGTAGTAGTCCAGCGCCAGGGTGGTGGCGCTCGGGAAGCGCAGCGGCAGCCAGACGTAGCGGGAGTCGTTCACCGTCCCGCCGATGGAGTTGCCCCACCGGTCGCCCAGGTACAGGTACGAGGTGGCCGACGTGCCGGCGACCGGCAGCACGTACGCGGTCTGCGACCCGTACGCGGTCGCGTCGCCGGCGTTGCGCCAGGCGCTCCAGGTGCCGGTGATGGAGGTGGCCGACGAGTACTTCTGCTGGTTGGGGCTCCAGCCGGTGGCGCCGGAGGTCAGCATGAAGTACACGCCGTTGCGCTTGAACAGCGCCGGCGCCTCCCGGACGTCGCCGGGCCAGCTGCGCACCAGTGCGGCGACGCCGGTGTAGTCGGCGCTCAGCCGGTAGACGTTCAGGTCGCGGTTCTCGTTGGCGGACGAGACCATGTAGCCGGTGCCGTCGTCGTCGACGAACGCCGTGATGTCGCGCGACATGTGCGTGCCGAGCGGCCGGAAGCTGCCCCGGTAGCTGTACGCGCCGTCCACCGTTGCCGACACCGCGACCGCGGCCCGGGCCTGGCCGTAGTCGGTCGCGGTCTCCTTGTGCATCCACATGACGAACTGGCCGGTGGCGGCGTTGTAGATCACCTTGGGCCGCTCGATGTTGGCCGACGCCAGCTCGGCGGCGGACGCGCTGGTGAGCACGTGGTTGCGGAACTCCCAGGTGCGCAGGTCGGTGGAGCGGTACGCGGAGACGTACCGGAAGGTGTTGTCGGCATTGCGGTTCTCGCCGAACCAGTAGTAATAGCCGCCGACCTTGATCACGCCGCCGCCGTGCGCGTGCACGACGGCGCCCGTGGTGTCGGTGAACTGGGTCGCGTTGGTGATCGTCACGGCGGCCGCGCGGACCGGTACCCCGGTGAGGGCGAGCACCGTCGCGCTCGTCGCGAGCGCGGCGGCAAGGGCCCTGAACAGCGTGGCAATCATAGTTACATGAATCTATGTGACCGTTAACACTTATGTCAACGGCCGGCGTCCGCCAGCAGGGCGCGCACGGCCGCGGCGTCGGCCAGGTCCAGCGCCCGCGCCGCGACGTCGGCGGCGACGTCGAGGCCGGTGGCGCGGACGGCCTCCTTGACGCCCGGCACCGACCGCGGCGCCACGCTCAGTTCCCGCACGCCGAGCCCGGCCAGCAGCGGCACCGCCGCCTCGTCACCGGCCAGCTCGCCGCAGACCGCGACCTCGACCCGGCCGCCGGCACCCCGGCACACCGCGTCGATCAACCGGAGCACGCCCGGGTCCGTGCCGTCGGAGAGGCCGGCCAGCGCGGCGTTGCCGCGCTCGGCCGCGAGGGCGTACTGGGCCAGGTCGTTGGTGCCGATGCTGACGAAGTCGACGTGCGGCGCGAACGCGGCGGTCTTCAGCGCGGCCGCCGGTACCTCCATCATCATCCCGACCCGCAGGCCGGCGGGCGCGCCGCCGCCGGCGCGGGTGACGGCGTCGTCGAGCATCCGGCGCGCGCGCAGCAGTTCGTCCACGGTGCTGACCATCGGGAACATGACGCTGACCGGCGCCTCGTGCGCCAGCCGGACGATGGCCAGCAGCTGCTCGCGGAGCAGCGCCGGGTGCTCCAGCGAGTGCCGGATGCCGCGCACGCCCAGGTACGGGTTGTCCTCGGCGGCCGCGGGCACGTACCGCAGCGGCTTGTCGCCGCCGACGTCGAGCGTGCGTACGGTGATCCGCCGCCCGCCGAGCGCGTCCGCGATCTCCCGGTAGGCGGCCAGTTGCTCCTCCGCGTCCGGCGCCGCGTCGCGGCGCAGGAACAGGAACTCGGTGCGCACCAGCCCCGCCAGGTCGGCGCCGTGGTCGGCGGCGGCGCGCGCGTCGGCCGCCGATCCCACGTTCGCGCCGACGGCGACGCGCACGCCGTCCCGGGTGACGGCCGGCGCCGCCGCGCGGGCCCGCGCCCGTTCGCGCCGCGCGGCCTGAGCGACGGCCCGCTCCCGGAACGCCGCCAGCACGGAATCGGGCGGCGCCACGACGACCTCGCCGGTGCCGCCGTCCAGGGCGACGGGCGCGCCGACGGGGACCTCCAGCACCGCCGCGCCCAGGCCGACGACCGCCGGTACACCGCGGGCGCGGGCGAGGATCGCGGCGTGCGACGTCGGGCCGCCGAACGCGAGCAGCACGCCGGCCACCTGCCCGGCGTCGAGGCCGGCCGCCTCCGCCGGGGTGAGATCGGGTGCGATCAGCACGCCGGAACCCGCCGCCGCCGGCGCGGTGTCACCGAGCAGGGCCCGCAGCACCTGCGCCGCGACCGCGCGGACGTCGGCCTCCCGGGCCCGGAGGTATTCCTGCGGCAGCGCGCCGAACTCGGCGGCGATCCGGCCGGTCGCCGCCGACCAGGCCCGCGGTGCGCTCGCGCCGGCGCCGACCCGGGCGCGCACGTCGGCGAGCAGGTCGGCGTCGTCGAGCAGCAGCAGGTGGGCGTCGAAGATCGCCGCGTGGGCCTCGCCGGCGTCGCGGGCGGTGCTGCCGCGGACCCGGTGCAGGTCCCGCCGGACCGCCGCGAGGGCGTCCTCGATCCGGCGCCACTCCGCCGCCTCGCCCCGCGACGCGACGTCGGGCACCCGGGGCGCGGCCGCGCCGGGGTGCCAGGCGGGACCGATGCCGATGCCCGGCGACGCCGGCCGTCCGAGCTGGACGAGGCCGTCCGCCGCCGAGTCGAAACGACCCCCGGCGGCCTCCTGCCCGCCGACGTCCGGTTCGGCGGGCTCCTCGTCGAACGCGCGGGCGGCGAGCGCCACGACCCCGTCGACCGCCTCCCGCGCCTGCGCACCCGACGCGCGCACCTCGAGCTCGTGCCCGCGCAGCGCGCCGAGGACGGCGACCCGGGAGAGGCTGGACGCGGACACCCACGGCGATCCGGTGCCGCGGTTGCGGATCTCCACGGCGGCGTCGAACCGGCGGGCCTCGGCGACCAGTCGCGCGGCCGGGCGCGCGTGCAGGCCGTGCGCGTTGGTCACGGTGAACGCGGCGGACGGCCCGGGCGCGGCGCCGGCCGCCGGGTCCTCTTCGGCAGCCGCCGGGTCCTCTTCGGCAGCCGCCGGGTCCTCTTCGGCAGCCGCCGGTGCGCCGAGGTGGGACTGCTTGCCCGCCATCGCCGCGACGGCCTCGTCGCAGACCTCCCGGCGGCCGAAGCCCGCGGCCGCGGTGACGACCGCGGCGACCAGGCCCTCGACCAGCGGGGCCGGGCAGAGCACCACCCGCTCGCGCAGGTCGTCCGCCACCAGTTCGAGCGCGAGCTCGGCGGAGAGCACGGCGCTGCCCAGGTCCATCAGGACGACCACGCCGTCGCCGCGGTCGGCGGCGGCGACGGCGTCCGCGATGGCGACCGCGTCGGTGCCGAACGTCGTCTCGTCGAGGCCGGCGGCGACCTCGACCGGAACCGGCCGGTCGTGCACCACCTCCGCGGCGAGGGCCACCGCGGCGCGGGCCAGCGCGCGGCTGTGGCAGACCACCACGAGGCCGACCACCGGTGTCAGACCCCGTCCGCCAGCGCCGTCGCGGCGGCGGTCAGCAGCAGCGTCACCGACGTCGCGCCCGGATCCTGGTGCCCCGCGCTGCGCTCGCCGAGGTAGCTGGCGCGGCCCTTGCGGGCGATCATCGGGATGGTCGCCGCCGTGCCCTCCTCGGCCGCCCGTACCGCGGCCTTCAGGGCCTCACCGAGTTCCCGCCCGGCGGCGAGCGCGGCGTCCAGCGCGTCCACCGCGGGGGCGAGCGCGTCGTACATCGTCTTGTCGCCGGCGGTGGCCTTGCCGCGCGCGACCACCCCGTCGAGGGCCGCGCGCAGCATCCGGGCGCAGTCCCCCGCGTCCAGGGTGCCGGCGTCGCCCGCCGCCGCGGCCATCCGCAGGAACGCGGTGCCGTAGAGCGGGCCGCTGGCGCCGCCGACGGTGCTGATCAGCGTCATCCCGGTGCGCTTGAGCAGCATCGCCGGGGTGCCGGGTTCCTCGCCGTCCAGCGCTTTGCGCACGGCGGTCATGCCGCGGTCCAGGTTGGCGCCGTGGTCGGCGTCCCCGATCGCGGAGTCGAGCTCCGTGAGCAGGTCCCGGTTGGCCGCGACCAGCCGGGCGAACTCCCTGATCCAGGCCGTGAGTGCCGGGGTTCCCACCGTGGCGGTCATCGCGGGCGGATCACCACCGCAGCGCCGGGGTACGCACCGGCGCGTCCCACAGCCCCAGGATCTCGTCGTCGGCCTTGACCAGGGTGACCGAGCAGCCGGCCATGTCGAGGCTGGTGATGTACGAGCCGACGAGCGTGCGGGCGACGGTGACGCCGGCCTTGGCGAGGATCGTCGCGATCTCGTGGTACATCACGTACAGCTCGATCATCGGGGTGGCGCCCATGCCGTTGACGAAGGCGATCACCCCGGAGCCGCCGGTGAAGTCGAGATCGCTCAGGATCGGGCCGACGAGCATCTCGGCGACCTCGGCGGCCGACGCCGTCGGCACCCGGCGGCGGCCCGGCTCGCCGTGAATCCCGATGCCGATCTCCATCTGGCCGTCCGGCAGCTCGAACGTGGGCTTGCCGGCGGCCGGGACCGTGCAGGAGGTGAGCGCCATGCCCATGCTGCGGCCGTTCGCGTTGACCGCGCGGGCGACGTCGGTGACCTCCGCCAGCGACCTGCCCTGCTCGGCCGCGGCACCGGCGATCTTCTCGACCAGCACGGTCACCCCGACACCGCGGCGCCCGGCCGTGTACAGGCTGTCCTGCACGGCCACGTCGTCGTCGGTCACCACGGAGGCGACGGCGACCTTGGTCTCCGCCGCGGCGAGCTCGGCCGCCATCTCGAAGTTCATGACGTCGCCGGTGTAGTTCTTGACGATGTGCAGCACCCCGGCGCCGCCGTCGACGGCCTTGGTCGCGGCGAGCATCTGGTCCGGCACCGGCGAGGTGAAGATCTCGCCGGCGCAGGCGGCGTCCAGCATGCCGGGGCCGACGAACCCGGCGTGCAGGGGCTCGTGCCCGGACCCGCCGCCCGAGATCAGGCCGACCTTGCCCCGTACCGGGGAGTCGGCGCGGTAGACGATGCGTTGCTCGTGGTCGACGCGCAGGTCCGGGTGGGCGTCGGCGACGCCGCGCAGCGCGTCGGAGACCACGTTCGCCGGGTCGTTGATGAGCTTGTTCATCGGTGGCTCCTCGCTGGATGACGGAGGGACGGCCTGCCACTCCACAAGCTACGCCCGACCACCGGTGCACGTCGCCGCCTCGGCGCGGACCACCCGGGCGGCGGGCGCTCAGGCGCCGCGCAGCGGCCGGACGCTGTCCAGCACCACCGCGAGTTTCTGGAGGTTGGCGGTCCACGCCGACCTCGGGGTGTGCCATTCGACGAGGTAGGTGCCGCCGTCGACGGTCACGACCTGCTTGAGCGCGCGGGCCTGGCCGGCGGCGCGGTCGCGGAACAGGTACTCCCAGACCGCGCCGGAGCCGCGGGGCAGCGCCTCGATCCGGACGCGCCGGTAGCCCGCGGGCGGGGCCTGCCGCTCCCGGTCGATAAGCGCGGCCACGAGGTTCGTGGTGCCGGGCTCCCAGCGGCTGATCCGCAGGCCCGCCCGCCCGCCGGGCGCCGTGAAGACCCGCCCGCCGGGCGCGTCCCGGCGCTCCGTCCACCCGGTCGGCACGGCGACCGAGTAGCCGCTCGGGTCGTCCCACCACCTGTAGCCGCGGGGCAGGACGAAGGGCGACGGCGGCGGGGCCGCCTGCCGCACCGGCGCGGCCCGGGCCGGCCGGGCATTCGCGCCGTCGTCCACCCAGGGCCGGCGGACGGCCGCGCCGGCCAGCCCGGCCAGCACCAGGGTGGCGCACACCGCGGCGACCACCGCCGTTGATCCGCGGAACCGCGCCCGCGTCCGCGTCCGTGCGCCGGCCACGCCGCGCGCCACCAGGCCCGGCCCCGGGCGCCGGGTGGCGGGGACCGGCACCACCGTCGGCGCGAAGCCGGCCAGCACGCTCAGCCGGTCCTCGGCCTCGACCGTCGTCATCCGGGCGCCGGGGTCACGCCGCAGCAGTCCGTCGAGGACGCCCGCGAGGGGCCCGGCAAGGTGGTACGGGTCCGGCGCGCTGCCGGCCAGCGCGCGCATGGTGGCCTCCGGCGTCTCCCGGACGTACGGCGGCCGGCCCTCCACCGCGTGGTAGAGCGTCGCGCCGAGCGACCAGAGGTCGGCCTGCGCGGTGGCGACGCCGTCGAAGAGCCGCTCGGGCGAGACGTAGTTCGGCGAGCCCATGATCATGCCGCGGCGGGCCAGCGCGGCGATCCCCTCGCCGGTGACGGCCGGGCCGAAGTCGGTGAGCACCACGCGCCCGTCGTCGGCGATCAGCACGTTGCCCGGCTTGACGTCGAGGTGCAGGACGCCCACCCGGTGCGCCGCGTCCAGGCCGGCCAGCAGCGCCAGCCCGACCCCGGCCACCCGCCTGACCGGCAGCGGACCGGACTCCTTGATCACCTCCAGCAGCGATCGCGACGGCACGTACTCCATCACGATCCACGACTCGTCCTCGCCGGGCAGCACGTCGTAGATCTGGATCACGTTGGGATGGCTCACCCGGCCGGCCGCCCGCGCCTCGATCGGCATCCAGCTGCGCAGCAGTTCCCGCTCGTCCGGCGCGAGACCGTCCGGCGCCGCGCACTGCTTGATCGCCACGTCCCGGTGCAGCATCTCGTCGACGGCGAGCCAGACCCGGCCCAGGCCGCCGGAGCCGAGCGGGCGGGCGATCAGGTAGCGCCCGGCGACGCGGTGTCCCACACCCGGCATGCCGTCACCCCACGTGTCCGGAAAGGTCGGTGCTGCCTGCTGCACCCTGACCGTACTGCGCGGGGCGGCGCGATTCACGCCCGTCCGGGCAGGTATCCGGTGCAATTGACGCAGACCCCGGAGTTGTCGGAAATCCGACCGCGACTCCGGCCCGTCCGGCGGGTGGCGAAGCGCCGTTCCGGTGCGGAAATCCGGCCGCGCGGACCGGCACGAGGGACGCGACGACGGACTCGACCACCCTGGACGGCCAGCGTAGAGTCAGGCCCCGACGCCACCGCCGGCACCGGACTTCACGGTCCGGCGGCCACTGTTGACGAGACGCCGGGCGATGAGGCAGATGCGGATACGGGGAAAGGGCCGGCACGGGCGGCGGTTCGCGATTCTGTGCCTCGGACTGATCGTCACGCTGCCGACAGGGCCGGCGACCGCCCTGCCGCCCCGGCCGACGCCCGCCGGCCACGACCACGCCGCCGCCGCGCCCTCGGCGGGCGAGCGGGCGCTGCGGCTCCAGGCGCTGCTCGGTCAGCACTCCGTGCTGGCCGCGGAGTTCATGCGCGGCAGGATCCGCGGCGACGAGAACTTCGCCCAGTCCGCGAACGCCGCGCTCGGCCGCAACACCGACGCGATGGCCCAGCTCCTCGGCGAGCTGCTCGGCGCCGCAACGGCGAAGAGGTTCGCGGAGCTGTGGCAGGAGCACGTCGTCGAGCTGTTCACCTACGCGGGCGGTCTGGCCGATCAGGACGACGCCGTGCGCGCCGAGGCGCGCGAGGAGCTGCTCGAGTACGAGCAGGACCTGGCGGGGTTCTTCGTCGGCGCCTCGCACGGGCGCCTGACCACCCGGGCCGCGAACAGCGCCATGCGGATGCACGTCGACCATCTCCTGGACCAGGCCGACGCCTACGCGGCGCGCGACTACCCGGCGGCGGACCGCCTGTACCGGGAGTCCTACCGGCACACCTACGACCTGGGCGGGACCGTCGCCGCCGCGCTGCTCCCGGCGAAACAGGCGGCCGCGCTGCGCACGCCGATCTGGCGCCTGCGGTCCCAGCTCGGCAAGCTGCTCGCCGAACACGTCGTGCTGGTGGAGGACGTGACCAGGGCGGCCGTCACCGCCGGCCCGGACTTCTCCGCCGCGGGGCAGACGCTCAACGCCAACACCCGCGATCTCGCGTCCGCGATGGACAGCATGTTCGGCGCGGCGGCGGCGCGCGAGTTCCAGTCGCTGTGGGCGCACCACGTCGACCAGGTCGTGGCCTACGCCGCCGCGACCGCGGCGCGGGACTCCGCCCGCCGCGAACAGGCCCGGGCGAGCCTGCACGCCGTCGAGGGCCGGCTGGCCGCGTTCCTGGAGGGCGCGACGGGCAAGCGGCTGCGCTCGACGAGCCTCACGGACGCGCTGCTGGCGCACGACCAGATGCTCCTGCGGCACGCCGAGGCCTTCGCCGCCAAGGAGTACGGCACCGCGCAGGAGATGGCGTCCGAGACCTACGACCACATGTACGAGCTGGCCCGGCTGCTGGCCGGCGCGTTCGGGGCCACCGTCGCGGCCCGGCTGCCCGTCGGCGGCGCGGCGACCGGCGACGGCGGGATGGCCGGCGTCGTGGAGAGACGCTGAGATGATCGCCCGCGCCGCCCTGCTGGTCGCCCTCGCGGTGCTGCTGACAACCGGCCTGGCCCGGTCCGGTCCCCCGACCCAGGGCACGCCGGTCGCCGTCGCGCCGGTCGCCGAGCCGCCGGGCGGACCGGCCGACACGTTCCGGTCGGTGCGCACCTACCCGGCCGTCGCGGAGCCGGTCCGGCTCCGGATCCCCGCGCTCGGCGTCGACAGCACCCTGCAACGCCTCGATCGCCTCGCCGACGGCACCATCGCGGTGCCCGGCCGCCCGGACCGCGCCGGCTGGTACGCACAGGGGCCCCGCCCGGGCCAGCCCGGACCGGCGGTGGTCCTCGGTCACGTCGACTCCCGGACCGGGCCGGGTGTCTTCTTCGGCCTCGCCGGGATACGGCCCGGCGCGATGGTGCACGTCGACCGCGCCGACCGGAGCACCGTCGCCTTCCGGGTGACCGAGGTGTCGCGGGTGCCGAAGTCCCGCTTCCCGACCGACCTGGTCTACGCGCCCACCCTCGAGCCGACGCTGCGGCTGGTGACCTGCGGTGGCGGCTTCGACGAGTCGCAGAGGAGCTACCGGGACAATGTCATCGTCTACGCGACCCCGGCCTGACCGGCGCGCCGTGCGGGTGCCGGCGGCCCTGCTGACGATGCTCGTCGTCCTGTGCGCCGGCCCGCTACCCGCCGCCGCGGCGATCCCGCTGCCCGTCATCGCCGTGCTGCCCGGCGCCGAGCGGACCTGCCTGGTGGTCGACCTGAGCGCCGTGCCCGGCGCCGCCAGGACCGCGACGGTCACCGTCGACGGCGCCCCGCTGCGGGCCGAGCTGACGCCGGTGATCTCCGACGGCCTCGCGGTGGTGCTCGTCGTGGACGCCTCCGACGCGGGCGCGCCCGCCCTGCCCGCGTGGCTCAGCGCCGCCGCCCGCTTCGTCCTGGAGGTCCCGTCCGGCACGCGCGCCTCGGCGATCGCCGACACGTCGCCGCCGGCCCTGCTCACCCCGCCCGGGCGCGGGCCGGCGGGCGTCGTCGCGGCGCTGAGCTCGGTACGGGCGGGCGGGCGGCGCAGCACCTCGTCGGCGTTGACGCTCGCGCTGCGGCAGTTCCCGGGCGCCGCGACCGGTCCCCGCGTGGTCGTGGTCTACACGAGCTCCGCCGACGCGGGCGGGGAGAGCGCGGCGGCCCTCGCCGCCCGGCTGGTGCGTGCGGAGACGATGCTGGTCGTGGTCGGCGCCGCCGGCGACGGCGCGTACTGGGCCGACGCCGCCCGGGCCACCGGCGGATTCTTCGCGCCGGCGGGCACGCCGGTGGTGGTGCCGGCACTGGACCAGGTGGAGACCACGCTGCGGGGCCGCCATCTGGTGCGGTTCGCCACCCCTGCGGACCGGCCGGCCCGGGTGTCCGTCCGGATCGACACCGGCGGCCTCAGCCTGACCGGCGGCGCCGTCGTGCCCGCGGATCCCGTGCTCCCGCCGGGCCCGCCGCCCGGCACCGCGACCGGCGCACGCTGGTGGCCGATCGCCGGCTTCGTGGCGCTGCTGGCCGTCGCCCTGATCATGTCGGACCGGTCCCGGCGCCGCCGTGGCGGCCCGCCGAGCGCCGCCGTCGAGGACGGGCAGGTCGCCGGGGAGCCGGTGCGGGCCGTGGGGATGTCCCCGGCCGCCCGGGGCCGCGCACCCGTGCCGCCGCCGGCCGCCGCGCACCAGGAGCCGCCGGAGACCACGCCGTGAGCCCGCGTACCGCGCGCCGGTTTGACGGCCCGGCCGGCGGCACACGAGGCTGTCCGTACCGACCCGAGAGGAGCACGCCATGCCACAGCCGGAGGGCGCCGAGCTCGACGCCGTACGCGAGCGTCGGGCGGCACTGCGCGAGGCCTACCTGCGTGCGCCGGCCGACCGGCCGGCGACCACCGGGCGGGGCATCCACCACGCCGCGCTGATCTGCCGCGACGTGGAGGCCACCATCCGCTTCTACCAGGACGTGATCGGTTTCCCGCTGGTGGAGCTGGTGGAGAACCGCGACTACGCCGGCTCCAGCCACTTCTTCTTCGACGTCGGCAACCGCACCCTGCTCGGCTTCTTCGACTTCCCCGGCCACGACCACCCGGACTTCCAGGAGACGATCGGCGGGGTGCAGCACATCGCGCTGTCGGTGAGCCCGGAGCAGTTCGCGGCCGCCAAGGAGCGCTTCGACGCCGCCGGGATCAAGTACCTCGGCCCGGACCGGGGCGTGGACGACAGCCTCTACGTCCGCGACCCCAACGGCGTCGGCATCGAGCTGTACCGCGAGGAGCTGGGAGTCTTCGAGGGCACGACCCTCGTCGCCGGATCCTGACCGCCGCGGCGACCGAGTCACCGTGATCGATCGGCGGCAATGCCCCGTTTATCGAAAAATGCGCAAACGCTAATTTCGCTCAACGGGTTTCCATGACCCACCTCGTCACCGCATGCTGATCGAGGGGTCACGATGAGTGAAGAATTCCTGCCAAGGCATGTACGGACCGAGATCGACAGTCCGATCCGGGAGTCTCGCCTGCTGGGCGTGGGGGAACTGGCCCAGATCGTGACCAGCTCCGACCTCGCCATGGCGGGCGCCGCCCAGCTCGCGCTGCGGCGCCTCGCCGAGGACGACAGCCGCGCCGTCGCCGCCGCCGCCGCGACGGTGCTCGGGCGCACGGCGGTCCGCCTCAACCCCGACCGCGTGGACTTCGGCGAGGTGGCGGCCGGCACGCCGCACCTGGTCGCCGACGTCATCGTCGAGGGCCCGCCGCTCGCCTTCGCCACCGCGACCGTCACCGCCGCCGGCCCCGGCCTGCGCGCCGCGCTGACGGGCCGCCACCTGCGCATCCTGTGGCAGCCCCGCTCGGACTGGCTGGACGGGTCGATCACGGTGCACGGCTCGGCCGGCTGGGCCGAGGTACGCGTCACCGGCCAGGTCGCGCAGTCGGAGCCCGCGTTCCAGGCCGCCCTCGAGGCCCAGCTTCAGGCGGAGGCCGGGGTCGGCGGCGGTAACGCGGCGCGCGTGACCGTGCTCCCCGCGCCGCCGGTGCGCCGGCGTGCCGGCGCCGCGGTGGTCATCGCCGGGCTGACCACCCTCGCCCTGCTCGGCGGCGCGGGCGTCGCGATGGCGCTGACCAACGGCGCGCAGCGCGAGCTGCCGACGGTCGCCGCGCCCGCCACCCCGGTCACGGCGGCGCCGGCGCCGCTGTCCGCGGAGGTCGACGGCCGGGGTACGGCCGCACCCGCGCCGACCGCCCTCGCGCGGGTGCCGCTCGCACTGCGCGCGGCGAGCACCAGCCGGCCGACCGCGGTCGCCACCATCCGGGTGGGCAACGAGCCCGAGGGCGTCGCGGTCTCCCCGGACGGCCGGACGGTGTACGTGGCGAACCAGAGCTCCCGGATCCTGTCCGTCGTGGACGCCGCCACCCGGCGGGTGACCGCGGTGACCCTGCGCCACACGCCCCGGTTCGTCACCACCTCCCGCGACGGCAAGCTCGTCTTCGTGTCGATGTACGAGAAGGACATGTCCGGCAGCGGGGTGGCCGTGGTCGACGCCGCCGGCCGCCGGGTGCTGCGCTACATCGCCACCGGCGTGCAGCCGTTCACCCTGGCCGTCTGCCCGGAGGACCGGCTCTGGGTGCCGATCCACGGCAAGGGCCGGGTGGAGATCTACGCCACCGCCGACCAGCGCCCGGACGGCCAGGTGATCGTGCCGCCCAACCCGCACGCGGTGGCCTTCTCCGCGAGCCAGCGGCGGGCGTTCACCGCCAACCACGAGTCGAACGCGGTCACGATCATCGACATGCGCACCGACCGGGTGCTCCGGTCCGTACCGGTGAGCCGTTCGCCGCACAGCGTCGCCGTGTCGCCGGACGGCGGCACCGTGCTGGTCGCGGGCTACGAGGCGGACACCGCGGACCTGATCGACGCGAAGACGATGCGGCGCACGGGGCCGTTCCGGGTCGGCAAGCAGCCGCAGAGCGTGGCCTTCGCCGGCGACGGCAAGCACGCGTACGTGGTCAACGAGGGCGACAACACGGTGTCCGTCCTGAACGGACGCACCGGCGCGGTGACGGCGACGGTCAAGGTCGGCCGCAGCCCGCGTACGGTCGCGGTCTCGCCCGACGGGCGCCTGGCCTACGTGACGAACGGCGGCGACGACACCATCTCGGTGCTGCGGATCGGCGAGTGAGCCTTTTTCAACGTGGCCCGGGCGGCAGCTCCCGGCGGCGGTCGACGACTCAGATACCTCTGGCCCGAGGCCAGGTGGAAAATTGCTCATTGATGCGCCCCCGGAGCGGGGTCGCGGCGGGGCGCGAGCCCACCTATCATCTGATTGTGATCGGTCGATCCACGAAACGTAACGACGGTCGGTGAGCGCAGATGACCGCCGCGGGTTCGATCGCGCTGGCGATCACCGTGTTCGGCGCCTTCTGCTACGCGACCGCGGCGATACTTCAGGCCGTCGCCGCCCGGCGCACCACCAGCACGATGAAGGCCATGGGCCACCCGTTCTACCTGGCGGGCATCGGCTTCGACATGATGGCCTGGATCGGCTCGATCATCGCCCTGCGTGAGCTGGCGGTCTACGTCGTCGAGTCCATCCTGGCCGGTTCGCTCGCGGTGACCGTGGTGGCCGCGCGGTTCATCCTGAAGTCGCGGATGCGCGGCCGGGACGTCGCCGCCGTGGTGGCCTCCCTCGCCGCGCTGACGGTGCTCGCCCTGTCGGCCGGTGAGCAGCACGACGTGGTGGCGACCACCGGGCTGCGGGTGGCGTTCTGCGCCGCCGCGGTCGGCGCGGCGCTGATCGGCTGGGGCGCGACCAGGACCGGCTCGGCGGGGCTGTGCGCGGCGGTCGGCGGGCTGTGCCTCGGCGGCGCGGCGCTGACCGGCCGCGCCCTGCCCGCGGCGCCGATGGACATCGTGACCGACCCGCTCCTGGCGGCCCTGCTGATGTTCGCCGTGACCGGCATGATGATGTACGCGCACGCGCTGGGCATCGGCCAGGTGGGCCCGGTGACGGCGGTGCACTGGACCGCCGAGGTGGTCGCGCCGTCGGCCGTCGCGCTGCTCCTGCTCGGCGACGCCATCCGCCCCGGCTGGCAGATCCCGGCCCTGGTCGCCGGGCTGGTCACCGTCGCCGCGGCCGTCCTGCTGGCCACCGCGCCGGCGACCAGCGCGACCCACGAGCCGCAGGCCACGCCCGAACTGCCGGCGGCACCGGCACCGGCACCGGCGGCCGCCGCACCGGCCCGGCCCGCGCCGCAGCGCGGCCGCGAGCGGGTCATCTGGTGGGGCCCGCCGCCGATCTGGATACCCGCGGCCCGGACCCCCGCGGCCCTGGCGGCGCCGCCGGTCCGCGAGCTCGGCTGGAGCCCGCCGAGCACGCAGCCGCCCTGGGCCGAGCCCCGGCGGCCCGACGCCGACCGGGACGAGGTCCCGTTGCCGGAGCTCGTGATGCCGCGCCGGCCGGCGCCCGAGGCGGCCGGCGCCCCGCCACCGGGGCCCGCGCCGGCCGGGAGGCGGCCCGCGCCCTGGCACGACCTCTGACGGAACCGGGCCGCACCCCTGGGGGACGCGGCCCGTGAGTCAGCCCGGAATCAGGACTTGGTCATGCTGCTGCAGTACCAGCCGCCGTTGATGACGCCGTCGTGGTAGCGGGCCGCACAAATGCGCACTTCGAGGTTCTCGGTGACGTCGTAGTTGCAGGTCGTGACCTCGGAGCCGGCGGTGCCGGTCGTGGTGGTGTCGACGCAGTGGTCGCGCAGGTCCCGCCAGACCTTGCCGTCACAGGCGACGTTGGCGCAGGCCAGGTGCTGGAGCACGGCGTGCACCGAGTGGTCGTCGGCGGACCTGTCGTAGACCGTCAGTTCGTCACCGTAGGTGAAGAACATCGAGAAGCCCCAGCTCTTGTCGACGCTCACGTCGTCGCCGCTCGCGGAGGCGGAACCCTGCGCACCGACGACCATGATCGCGCTCGCCGCCAGGGCCACACCGGCCTGTATCCATCTCATGCGCTTCATCAGCAAGTCCCTTCGTGCCGGTGTCCATCACCTGCCCTCACTTGGTATCGGCGGTCGCGATTGACCGACAGCCCGATCAATCAATTCCGGACAACGAGCGGGCCCGGCCGGAGCCGGGCCCACCCGTTTCACACCCGGGACAGTGCCCGGTCGCTCACCACGCACTGCATGCCGAACTGCCGCGCCCGGCGCATCGCGAAGTCCGTCAGACCCGGCGTGTCCGCGTAGTCCAGCGCGTACAGGTCCAGCTCCAGTTGGAGGAGCTGCTCGGCGATCTGCGCGTGGAACTCCAGCACGTCCGCCGGCCACGGCGCGTAGCCCTCCTCGGTCCAGCGGGCCGAGAACGACTCGAACACCACGCCGTCGACCAGCTCGGCCAGCTGGGGCAGCATGCCGAAGCCCCGGTTCGCCAGCAGATAGCCCGGCTTGGCCTCGGTGCGGATCGCCGCGACCAGCGTCAGCAGGTGCGGGATGTCCTCCGGCCAGGTCAGCTCGACGTTGAGGGTGTCCATGAACAGCCCGGCGAACCCGGCCGCCATCGCGTCCTTGGCCTGGCCGACCACGTGCTCCACCCACAGGGGGTGGCCGACCTCCACGAACGCGCCGCCCCAGTCCGGGTTGCGCTCCTTGCGCTGCCACGGCGCGGGCGGACCCTGGTCCTCCGAGAGCGTCAGGTAGCCGAGGGTCTGCACGCCCTTGTCAGCCAGCAGGGCAAGCTCCTGCGGGCTGTAGAAGTCCGGCTGGAGCACCACCCGCGGGTACGTCGCCAGCTCCTCCAGGTGGCCGTCGCCGTAGTAGAAGCAGATCGGCGGCCGGGTCACGACGGCCATCCGTTCTCGCGGTACCAGGCGTAGGTGGTCGCGACGCCCTCCTCGAGCGGCACGGCCGGCTCGTAGCCGGTCAGCTCGCGCAGCCGGGACAGGTCCGGGCAGCGGCGCGGCACCGAGCCCGCCGGCGCGGGCCGCGGTTCGACGACCGGGCTCACCTCGGCCAGCCGCAGCACCAGCTTGGCGAGGTCGCCGATGTTGGTCTCCTCCCGGTCGTTGCCGATGTGCACGATCTGCCCGGCGGCACCCGGCGCCGCCATCAGCCGCAGCATCGCCTCGACCGCGTCGTCGACGTGGCAGAACGCCCGGAACTGGTCCGCGCCCGGAACGCTGAACACCTCGTCGCCGCGCAGCGCCCGCAGGGACATCTCCGGGATCACGTGGTCGGCGCCCATCCTCGGGCCGTACACGTTGTGGAAGCGGCCGACCACCGCGTCGAAGCCCTTCGCGCGCGCGGTGTGCAGGAACGCGGCCTCGCCGAGCAGCTTGCTGACGGCGTAGGCGAAGCGCGGCGCGGTGATGTCGGAGATCATCACCGGGATGTCCTCACCCGTGGGCACGGCGACGACGCCGGCCTCGACGCCGCCCGCGTAGACCTCGCTGGTCGAGGCGAAGAAGACCCGCTCGCCGGGCGCCACCCAGTCGAGCAGGTGCATCGCCGAGAGGGTGTTGACCCGCACCACCCGGGCCGGGTCGGCCTCCACGTTGCGCACGCCGACGACGGCCGCCAGCAGGTAGATCTGGTCCCAGCCGTGCGGCAGCGCGGCGAAGGTGGCCGGATCGGTCAGATCACCGGAGACCACCTGTACGGCGGGAGCCGCGCGCAGCTCGGACAGGTCGCGGTCGTCGCGGCCGCGGGAGAAGTCGTCAACGATGGTGACGTCGTGGCCCTCGGCGACCAGCCGGCGGGCCAGGTGCAGGCCGATGAACCCGGCGCCGCCGAGCAGCAGCGCCCTCATGCCGACGCCTTGGCGTCGAAGCGGGGCAGGTAGCCGAGGCCCGCGTAGCGGATGCCGGCCGCGGTGACCGCGCCGGCGTCGAGCACCCGCCACGAGTCGTAGATGAACGCGGGCCGGGACTCGCCGAGGATCTCCGGGATGCTGATCGCCCGGTAGTCGGGGTGGTCGTTGATGACCAGCACCGCGTCGGACTCGGAGAAGGCCTTGTCGAGGCTGACCGGGTCGCCGCCGTACTGGCGGATGACGTCGTCGGTGACCATCGGGTCGTGGCCGATGACGGTGATGCCCGCCGCGGAGAAGGCCGGCATCATGCTGGCGATCGGGGTGCCGCGCATGTCATCGGTGGGCGGCCACCCCTTGTACGCCCAGCCGAGCACCGCCAGCCGCGCGCCCCGGGTCTCGCCGCGTGCCTCCCGCAGCATCCCCACGACGGTCTCGGCGACGTGCACCGGCATGAACTCGTTGAGCTCGCGGGCCCGGCCGACCAGGAACGGCTCCCGCCCGTGCGCGCTGTCGATCATGATGTACGGGTCCTTGGAGAGGCACCCGCCGCCGACGTAGCCGGGCTTGGACAGGTCGGGCCGCGGGTAGTCCGCGTTCGCCGCCCGGATCACCTCGAGCGGGTCGAGACCGTGCCGCTCGGCGATCAGCGCGATCTCGTTGCCGAACGAGTAGATCAGGTCGGTGTGGCAGTTGTTGGAGAGCTTGACCAGCTCGGCGGTCTCCAGGTCGGAGACCTCCACGATGGTCCGCGCCAGGCCGGAGAAGAACTCGACGCCGGCGCGCAGGCTGGCCTCGTCCAGGCCGCCGATCACCTGCGGCAGCTCGACCAGCTCGCGCAGCGCCTGGCCCTGGATGGTCCGCTCGGGCGCCATCACCAGCTTGACGTCGTCGCCCCAGGCCGCGCGCAGCTCCGGCAGGACGACCTGCCGGCTGGTGCCGACCGGGACGGTGCTGCGGACCACGACGAGCGTGCCGGGCGCGCAGCGGGCCGCGACGCTGCGGGCGGCGGCCGCGAGGTTGGCCAGGTTGGGCCGCCGGGTGTTGTCGTCGACGGGCGTCGACACGCTGATCACGGCCACCTCGACGGTGTTCGGCGGCAGCTCGGTGCCGACGTGGATGCGGGTGCCGATGTGCTCGGCGAACACCTCCTCCACGCCCGGTTCGAAGATGTGCGACCGGCCGTGCGACAGCGTCTCCAGAACGCCGGGTGACACGTCGGAGCCGTGAACGACGAAGTCCTTAGTGGCCAGCGCGGCGGTGAGTGTGAGACCCACGTAGCCGAGCCCGACCACCCCGATCGTCTTGGGCATGTTGCCTTTCCCTTCCGTTGACATGGTGCGCGTCCCGCCGCTCAGGCGCAGGGCGGGGTGAGACGGTCCAGCTCCAGCACGGTGACCGTGCCGGCGAAGCGCTCGCTGCGGTACCGGCCGCAGGCCGAGCGGATGTCGGCGGGCCGGGTGGCGTAGTCGACGCTGAGCACGAACTTGCCCGCGTCGCGCAGGGCCCGGGTGTCGGCGAGGTTCTCCGCGCAGAAGTCCTCGGTGCACGGCTCGTCGGTGGCGAGGAAGAACAGCTCCTCCATCGCGATGCCGTCGATCGCCTTGGTGTAGCCGCCGAAGCGGCGCAGCTCCGGCGAGTTCTGCGGGACGATGAGGAAACCCGGGCGGCGCGCCTTGGCGTACGCGCTGATCCGGGCGATGAGCGCGGCCATGTCGGCGCCCAGCGCCGCGCGGTCGCGGCCCTGTGCGTACCGCGTGTCGATCTGTTCGTAGGCGAGCGGGGTGTCGAGGTAGACCCCGTCGAAGCCGGCCTTGAGCGCCTGGTCGACGCGGCCCCGGATCACCCGCTCCCACCAGCGCTCGTCCCAGTAGCGCACGAAGTACTCGCCCGGCCAGTCGCCCCACTCGTTGGCGATCAGGTCGCCCGCGTCCCGGCGCAGCACCGGATACTCCGGCCGGAACTCCTCGATGCTGCCGATCTCGAAGTACGCGAGGACCCGCTTGCCGGTGCCGCGCACCTTGCGGATCTCGTCGGCGCGGAAGTAGTCGGCGTGCGCGTCGCGGGCCAGGTCGACCACCGCGAGCTGGTAGGGCCCGGAGGCCAGCTGATCGAGCCGGCCGTCGGGGTACTCCTGGAGCTGGTACGCCCAGCTGGAGATCCGGCCCGGCGCCGGCGCGGCGGCGGACCCCGACGGCAACGGCAGCGTGCCGCCGGAGACCACCGGCGCCGAGGACGGCGGTGCGGAGACGGACGGCGCGGACACCGGCGGCGTGGACGCCGGTGGCGCCACGGTGCCGGTCGCCGTCGGCGCGCGGCCGGTGCCGGCGCGGATCACCAGGACCGCGCCGACCGCCAGCAGCGCCACCGCGAGCAGGCCCGCGAGGACCATCCCGCGCCGCCGGTTCCTCATCCGGCCTCACCCGCCGCCCAGATGTCCTTGATGGAGGTGGCCAGGTCCCGGCTCGGCGCCCAGCCCAGCTCCGCGCGGGCCCGGCCGACGTCGGCCTCGATCCAGTCCACCGCGGCCGAGCGCCGCGGCCCGGCACCCTGCTCGCGGATCTCGCCGTGATAGCCGGCGGTCTCGGCGAGCAGCCGCACCGCCTGGCGCGAGCGGACCGCGCGGCCGCTGCCGACGTTGAAGACCCGGTGGCGCAGCCGCGGCTGCCGGAGCACCGCCGGGACGATCTCCGCGAGGTCGCGGACGTCGACGAAGTCCCGGTACGCCGAGAGCGGGCCCATGGTGATCTCGTCCGCGCCGGTGGCCAGCGCCGAACGGATCCGGTCGGCGGCGCGGCCCAGCATGTTCTCCTGCGACATCCCCGGGCCGATCGGGTTGAACACCCGCAGCGACACGGTGTCGGCAAGGCCGTTGTCGCCGGCGAGCTGGAACAGGCGGGTGCCGGCCAGGTGGCTGACGCCGTACGCGGCGACCGGCGTGGCCGGGTCCTCCTCGGTGACGGCGTGCCCGTCGGCGACGATGCCGTACTCCCCCGCGGAGCCGAGCCGCACCAGCCGCAGGCCGGGACCGGCCGCGGCCACCGCCTCCAGCAGCGTCGTCGCGACCAGGGTGTTGCCCCGGATCAGCTCCGAGTCGGTGCCGCCGAGGCGGCCGACGCAGCAGACGATCGCGGTGGGCCGGTGCTCGCCGATGAGCTGGACCAGACCCCGGTGGTCGCCGTCGATCAGGTCGTGGTCGCGGCGGCCGGGGCAGATCACCGCGTCGATCTGGGTATCCGCCTCCAGCGCGGCACGCACGTGTCCGCCGATGAACCCGGAGGCACCGAACAGCACGACCCGCCGGCCCGGAGCTTCGCTCATACCGGCTCCCGGGAGCGCTGGGGCAGCAGGATCGGCAGCAGGCTGGCGCAGGTGCGGTTGGCCTCGTCGTAGTCCTCGGGCCGGCCGATGTCGAGCCAGAAGCCGTCGAACGGGTAGGTCGCCGGGTTGTCGCCGCGGTCAAGCAGGTCCAGCACCAGCTGGTCGAAGCCGAACGGCAGGCCGGGCGGGTACGGCGCGAGCGCCTTGCGGGACATGCCGTACACGCCCATGCTGACCGGGTAGCTCAGCACGGGCTTCTCGCGGAAACCGACGATGCGGCCCTCCTCGACGTCGAGGACGCCGAAATCGATGCGGTGCTCCTGCGCGGCGGTGGCCACCGTCAGCGCGGCGCCGCCGAGGGTGTGCGCGGCGAGCAGGTCGGCGTAGTTGAGGTCGGTCAGGATGTCGCCGTTCATCACCAGGAACTCGTCGGGCAGCGTGTTCTTGAGCCCGAACAGCGGCCCGATCGTCGAGAGCGGCACGTTCTCCTCGACGTAGTCGATGCGCAGGCCCCAGCGGGCGCCGTCGCCGACGAACGCGCGTATCAGCGGCCCGAGGTGGTTGATCGCCAGTGTCACGGACGTGAAGCCGAACGACGCGAGCTGATCAAGCACGATCTGCAGGATCGAATGGTTGTCCCCGATCGGCATCAGCGGCTTGGGCAACGCCGTCGTGTACGGCCGCAACCGGACGCCTTTGCCGCCGGCAAGGATCACTGCGTGCATCGCTGACCTGCCTCCCCCAAGTTCGGAACTACCGGTAGCGCACGGCCTGGCCGAGAATCGGGGCCAGTCCGAGCACGAAAAGCGCCTGGAGCAGCAGCACGCTGCCCAGGTAGAGCGCGGTGTCCACAAGCGCGGAACCGGACTGGCCCAGCAGCGGCGCGACGCCGAGCAGGCCGCCGACGACGACGTGCAGCAGGATCGCGGCCAGCATCGTCCAGCAGAGCCAGCCGAACCGGTCGCGGCCGGCGAGCTGGAAGGCGAGCAGGTAGGCGCCGCCGAGCGCGACGTGCGCGGCGGTCATCACGACGCCGGCGGCCGAGAGCAGGTCCAGGTAGTACAGCCCGGCCAGCATCGCCGCCGCCGGTACCGCGGGGGCGAGCAGGCAGACCGCCGTCTCGCGGGCCAGCAGCCGCCAGACGCCGCGGACGAACTCCCGGGGGCGCTCGACCCGGCGCAGCAGCGTGACCACCTGCGGCCGGAACCGCTCGGCCCGCCACTCGATGAATCCCATGGTCAGCAGCAGCGGCGCGGCGGCGATCGCCACGTCGAGCCGGCCCATCAGGTAGGGCGCCTCGGCGTGCAGCAGCAGCACCGCCGAGCACAACCCGTACGCGCCGACGGCCCACAGCGCCGGCACCTCCGGCCGCAGCGAGTCGCGCAGCGGGGGCTCGACCGTGTCAACGGCGCCGGCGCGGCGGACGGCGATCACCACCGCGAACACGAACCCGGCCACCACGCAACCGGCCGCCACCGCGGCCGACCAGGGCCGCAGCCCCGCGCCGAGGATCAGGTAGGCCACGCCGATCAGGAAGGCCGGCGTCATGACCAGCGCCAGCCACAGCTCGCGGCGGTAGAAGACCATGACCGTGCTGGTGAGCTGGTAGGCGACCTGACAGGTGATCATCGCGACCAGCGCGACCCCGCCGCCGGTGAGCCAGACCAGGCCGGCGCCGGCGGCCGCGCCGACGACCGGGACGGTCACGGTCGCGACGATCAGGATCCGGCCGGCGGAGCGCGGCCGGCCGAAACCCAGCATCCGGTAAGCCGCGTGCGAGGCGACGCCGGCGTACACCCAGCCGAGGATGCCCGCGAAGACCAGGCCGAGCACCAGCGAGCGCCGCCCGACGATCGCCAGCACGGCCGGGAACGCGGTGCAGGGCAGCACGTACAGCGGGCCGTGGCTGATCAGCCGCAGGCTCTCGCGCCACGAGCCGGCGCCGCGGGTCGCCACGTCGCGCTGCCGCGGCAGGCGCGGGCCGAGGCGACGGTACACCTCGGTGGACAGGGCGAATACGTCGTGGTAGCCGTACTCGACGCGGGCGCCCCGGTCGGTGAGGCCGTCGGCCTCGAGGGCGGCGGCCACGTGCAGGGAGTCGACCGCCTGGCCGAGCATCGGGCGCACCCGCGCCACCAGGTCGTCGAGCGGGTCGGTGGAGATCCTGGGCAGCAGGACGGTGTGCTCGTCCGGCGCGGTGGCCGTCGCGGTCGGCGTGGTGCCCGCGCCGACCAGGTCACTGTCCGGATCGAGGCCGCTGTCGACACCGCTCTCGAGGCCGCTGTCCAGGCTCACCGCGCCTCACCGTCCAGCTGAAGCTGCGGCACTTCGGCGACGCGCTGGCCGGGTACCGAGACCCGGCCCTGCGCCCGGCCGTTCAGGTGCCGCGGCGGGGTGGCCGGCCGGATCGGCGTGGCCAGCGACTCGTAGACGTTGCGGTACATCTTCAGCGAGCGCCGCAGGGTGAAGTGCTCGAGCACCCGGGCCCGGGCCATGATGCCGAGGCGGTGCCGCAGCTCGTTGTCGCGCAGCAGCTTGACGCACGCCTCCGCCACCGCGACGTAGTCACGGGGCGGCACGACGATGCCGGTGTCGCCGACGGCCTCGGCCACCCCGCCGACGTTGGTGCAGACGGTCGGGCGCCCGCAGGCCATCGCCTCGACGACCGTGTAGGGGAAGCCCTCGGAGATGCTGGTGAGCGCGACGATGCTGCCCGCGTGGTACGCGTCGACGGCGTTGCCGATCCGCCCCTCCAGGATGGCGGCGCCGGTCAGGCCGAGCTCCTCGATCAACCGCTCGCAGCTCTCGTGGTAGATCCGGTTGACCGCCGGCGTGCCGCCGAAGATGCGCAGGCGCGCCTCGGGGATCTCGGCCCGGACCAGGGCGAACGCGCGGATCAGGGTGTGCAGGTCCTTGAGCGGGTCGACCCGGCCCATGTAGGAGATCGTCGGCAGCTGCGGCTCGGAGGTGGCGGCCGGGAACTCCTTCGGCTCGACGCCGTTGTACATGGTCCACATCCGGTCCGGGTCGGCGCCGTTGTGCAGTTGCCAGCGCCGGTTGTACATCGAGTGCGGCGCGAGCACGTCGGTGATCAGGTAAGCCGCGCCGGCCAGCGACCGGAAGAAGCTGAGCACCAGCACCCGGACCGGGTGCGACGCGTCGTCGTGCAGGTTGGCGATGTAGCGCTCCCGCAGGTAGATGCCGTGCTCCGACATGACCAGCGGGGTGCCGTGCTTCCACTTCGAGGTCATGCCGACGAGCGTGGCGAGCCCGTTCATCGAGGCGTGCACGATGTCGGCCTTGACCGGGGCGGCGCTCAGCGGCCGCAGCATGTGCTCGATGAGCCAGGCCGCCTCGACCGCGTCGGCGACCGTCGGCGCCGGCCCCATCTCGTCGACGCGCAGGTCCCGCCAGGCGTCGAGCATCATCGTGAGCGCCTGGTTGGACAGCAGCGCCGCGCTCAGGTCGCCGCCGTCGCTGGCGTACTCGAACATGCCGCGCAGGGCGAGCAGGAACATGCTGCGGCTGACCGCGCTCTGTTCGGAGCGGGTCGCCTCCATGGGTGTCACGAGGGCCCGGACGAAGACCTCGTACGACTCGTTGAACGAGGCGCCGGGCCGGTGTCCCGGCCCGCGCCGGAGTGCGCGGCCGGGCGGCCGCGCACCCCAGAGCGGGATCGAGTGGACCTTGTCGAGGTTGGTGGGGGCCGGGAAGACCGCTCGCTCGGCGCCGTCGACGGTGAGCGCGACGACGTCCCAGCGGTAGTCGGGCATGCCCTTGATGAGCTGCTCGCACCAGACGCTGACACCACCCATCGCGTACGGGTAGGTGCCCTCCGACACCAGCGTGATCTTCACCGGGCCCCCTTTACCGGGTTGTACTTGTCACAGGCGCGGGACTGCGGTGACCGTCGCGGCCGTGTTCGCCACCAGGACGAGCGGGGTCGTGACGTCGGTGCCGTAGGTGCTGGATCCGGTGCCGTTCACGCCGCTGATCTGCACGGTGCCGGCGGCCGGCGAGGTGACCGTCACGGTGCCGGTCGACCGGTCGTACACGGGGTCGACGCCGGCGCCGAGCTGCGCGAAGTGCGCGTTACGGACCGTCGTGTACGCCGCGAGGGCCGGCCACTCCAGGTTGATCAGCGGTACGGAGTAGTAGCCCTCGTACTTGGTCATCACGGAGCCGATCCAGTCCGTCAACAGCGTCCGGCCGGAGCCGTAGTCACGCGTGTTGGCGATGTGGAACGTGTGCGAGTAGATCGAGCCGGTGGACACGTGCTGGAGCGCGACACCGGCCTCGTAGTCGATGATCTGCTCGTAGGTCAGGTTCGCCGGCCAGTACGGGAACCGGCCGCTCGGCCCGTAGAAGGAGTTGTAGAACGCGGTCTCCTCCTGCGGCGTGGTGCAGAAGTAGGCGATGTTCGTCGGCCAGTCCGGCACCACTGAGATGCTCGACTCCAGCGGGTGCACCTTGGCGGCGTTGAGGTGCGCCGGCACGTGGCTGGCGAACGACATGTTGCCGTGCAGGTACTTCACGCCCAGGTCCTTGGCGGCCTGGAGCAGCTGCGGGTTGGAGCCTTCGAGGCCGTGGTCGACCGGAGGACTGGTGTCGTCCTCCGGGTTCGGGTTGTAGACGCCGAGGCCGGAGTACTCCGGGGTCTTCAGCACGGTGTCGGGGGTGCTCAGGCCGATCGAGGTGCCCGCGACCCGGTTGCCGTTGATCTCGGAGTAGGAGGTGGCGTAGTTGGTGTTGTTCAGCTCGGGGTGGTTCAGCGTGTGGTTGACCCACCGGAAGTTCGACTTGAGGCACTTGGTGGTCGCGGTCAGCTCGGTCGGCCCGCCGTTCGGTGCGCAGGCGCTGCCCGCGAACGGGTCGATGTCGGCGCCGTTGAACGCCAGGTTGAGCTTGAAGCCGGCGGCCTGCGGGTGTGCCGCGCGCAGGGCGACCTGCTGGTTGTCGAGGTTGACCGCGTCGTGGCCGCTGACCTGCCAGCCGGGCGAGTACTCGACGTGGCCGTCCGGGTAGTAGTGGTCCGAGGTGTTGAACCAGTCGTCGACGTCGACGTTCAGGTGGTGCCGCTGCTCGCCGAGGAACATGCCCTTTGTCGCCCACCGGACCATGCCGTAGACCAGCAGGTCGGAGTGGAGCAGGTACTGGTTCGAGGTGAACGTCAGCGCGAGCCGCTCCCGGCCGTCGGTGGAGGTCGTGCGCACGCCGAGCACGCTGCCGCCCTCGGTCAGGGTCGCCTCGGCGCCACAGCCCGGGGTGATCGCGGTGCGGTAGACGTACGACTGCACCAGCGGGATCTGTGCGGTGCTCTTCAGGTAGTCGAACACGCCCGCGCCGGTCGGGGTGAGCGAGAGGTTGATCGGCGTGCTGCCGACGCCGGTCTCGCCGGCGGAGGTCAGGCAGTAGTTCTCGGGCCAGGTGCCGTAGCTGGTGTAGAGGGCGGCCTGGCGGACGCCGAAGTTACGCTCGTACGCCCAGACGATGTTCCACTCGGCCGGGTCGAGGCCGACGAGGTAGCTGCCGCCGGACTCGTAGACCAGCATGCTGTTGGTGAGCAGGACGGCGTTGTAGCGGCCGACGCCGTCGGGGCGCACGAACGTGCTCGTGGTGACGGGCGTGGTCGCGCTGTAGAGCACGTCGTACGCCACGCCGACCCGATCCAGGGTGGCCTTCCAGGTGGCGACGCCGAAGTCGTTGGTGTCGGTGCCGATGACCAGTGCGCGCAGGGCGACCTGGTCGTTGAGTCCGGCCACGGCGGCCGCCGCGGCACCGGCCTTCGGCGCGGCGCCGACCGGCTTCGCCGGTTTGACGACCTTGACGCTGCCGGTGCGCTTCGGCAGCGGGCCGGGGCGCTTCTCGGTGGGGCGCGCGACCTGCGCGAGCCCGGGAACGTTTGGGGGCTGGGCGCCGGGCCGGGCGAGCGGGCCGGCCGCCTGCGCGACGGTGGGGTTCGCGGTGCCGAGCAGAACCATCACGACACCGGCCGCGATGAGAGTCAGGCGCGTCGATCCACGACGGCGTACGGGAAGATTGGGGACCATCCAAGACCTCCAGAGCGGGGAAGGATCACCACTGTGTGTCGATGTTGAATTTGGACACAGTGAGATCCCCGAAGGTGGCCCGTGGTGAAGCCACGATGGACGGTAGCAACCATCGCGAGCACATTCGATGTCCCGAGACTGACCCGATTCTGCCGTTGACCAGTCCATCTTGGAGTGCTAGGCCCATCGATATCCCGACACTGTTTTTACGTCTGTCTACATTAGTCACTTACTTGTTAAGGCGCCCTGACATGGGTTTATCCTTAAGTGATCTTAATGAGGACGTAATAAACCAGACACGCTCCGCATACATCACGCGGCGCAGTGGATCACGGTCGAGCGAGCGCGTAGAGATCAACTTCATCGCCCAGATGATCAACTAAGAGTGATCAGCAACCCAGAATTCATGATTTCGCGGGCGATCGGGCCATGCGCCCATCCACCGTTGGTACAGGCTTTTCACAGCACCCGAACGAAGCCTCAGGAAAGGTCGGACCGTCCCCGCCACGCCATGGGCAAGAACGGGCTACGCGATGGGCGGCGACCATCGTGGACAGATCATTTCCCACCCATTGAAATGCGGCGGCAACGGCGGATTCCAACGTGGAGGCACCCTAAGTCCATCTTGGTGACATCCGGGCACCCGCCCGGCTCATGCCGCGCCGGCGGACTCCACCCGTCGGAGCTGGCCGGCCGCGGGCTCGGCGTACCGGTCCGCCGCCGGGTCCAGCGCCTTGCCCATCGTCGCCGCGTACCGGGCGGCGACGGCGACGCTGTCGACGGCGAGCGCCCGGCGCTCGCCCGCGTCGATGGTGCAGCCGGCGCGCAGCAGTTCCCGGATCCGCTGGAAGGTCGCCAGATGCTCGTCGACGGCGGCCAGCACGTAGACCGACAGATCCACGTCAGGCGTCGGGGCATAGCTGACTTCCATCATCAACGGCTCCTGGTGGCATGCGGCGTCACGACCACGGGCGTCTCGAACCACCCGTGATGCCCATGATCGGGCATAACCGTCATCCCGGCAGGCGAATCGGAATTGTCGCCGGCCCTTCACCCCGGCGCCGTCGGGCTGACCAGTCCGCTCCGGTACGCGACGACGACGGCCTGCACCCGGTCGCGGAGCCCGAGCTTGGCGAGGATGCGGGCGACGTGGGTCTTGACCGTCGCCTCGGACAGGTGCAGGCGCCCGGCGAGCTCGGCGTTGCTCAGGCCCTGCGCCAGCAGGCACAGCACCTCGAGTTCGCGCGGGGTCAGCGCGGCCAGGTCGCGGTGCGCCGCCGCCGGCGCGCTGTCGCGGCGCGCGAACCGCTCGACGAGCCGGCGGGTGATGGCCGGCGCCAGCAGCGCGTCGCCGGAGCGGACCAGCCGGACCGCGGCGACCAGGTGCTCGGGCGTGACGTCCTTGAGCAGGAAGCCGCTGGCCCCGGCGGTCAGCGCCGCGTAGACGTACTCGTCGAGGTCGAACGTCGTCAGCATGATCACCCGCGGCCCGGCGCCGGCGTCGGCGAGGATGCGCCGCGTCGCCTCCAGCCCGTCCAGCTCCGGCATCCGGATGTCCATCAGCACCACGTCGGGCCGGGTACGCCGGACCGCGTCGACGGCCTCGGCGCCGTTGGCCGCCTCGCCGACGACGTCGATGCCGTCGGCGGTCAGGATCATCCGGAAGCCGGCGCGGACCAGCGCCTGGTCGTCGGCGAGGACGACACGCAGCGGTACGGTCACGGAGCCTCCAGCGGGATCTGCGCGTCGACGCGGTAGCCGCCGCCGGGGCGTCGCCCGGCTTGCAGGGTTCCACCGTAAACGGCCAGCCGTTCCCGCAGTCCGATCAGGCCGCGCCCGGCGCCGGCGGCGACCGGCGTGCGCGGCGCGCCGCCGGTGTCGGTGACCAGCACCCGCAGCCGGTCGGCGCCGTACTCGACGGCCACCGACGCGGTCGCGCCCGCCGCGTGCTTGACGGTGTTTGTCAGCGCCTCCTGCACCACCCGGTAGGCGGCCAGCTCGACGCCGGACGGCACCGGGCGCGCCTGGCCCGACATGGTCAGCTCGACCGGCACCCCGCTGTCGCGCACCCGTTCGACGAGTTCGTCCAGCCGGTCCAGGCCCGGCTGCGGCGCGAGCCCGGCCGCGCCGGCCGGGTCCGGGCCGTCGCTGTCCATGGTGAGCAGGCCCATGACGTGGCGCAGCTCGGCCATCGCCGCCCGGCCGCCGGCCTCGACCGCGAGCAGCGCCTCGCGGGCCTGCTCGGGGGTGGCGTCCATGACCTTGCGCGCGGCGCCGGCCTGGATGACCATCACGCTGACGTTGTGCGTCACCACGTCGTGCAGCTCGCGGGCGATCCGGGCGCGCTCGTGCTCGGTGGCGCGGCGCAGCGCCTCGCCCTGTTCGCGTTCCAGCGCGGAGAGACGCTCCCGGCCCTCGTCGGCGTGCCGCTTCCAGCGGCGGAGCCCGTCGGCCGCCACCAGGATCGGCAGCAGGATCAGGAACGGGACGACGTCGGCCGAGACGGTCGGCACCGCCTCCTCCTGCAGCCCGCTGTAGAGCAGCGCCGCCACCGGCAGGCTCGCCAGCGCCGGCACCCGGTAGGGGCTGTGCACCGCCGCCGTGAACGCGGCGATGACGCAGGCGTAGAAGGAGAGCCGCAGCGCGGCGTGGTAGTCGGCCACCATCGGCGCCATGATCATTACGGCCCAGAGCACCGCGAGCGGGTACCGGCGCCGGAACACCAGTGGGAGCACGACCAGGAGCATCACGAATCCCCAGCCGCTCTGCTGCTCCTCGATCGGCAGGAAGAGCTCACGCCCCGGTATGGGCGGCATCGGCGGCGGGTATGCCGGGTCGTAGATGATCACGGGTTCCGGGCGACGGTCGGGCACGTCGCCGCCGCCCGCCGCGATCGCGGCCAGCGCGAGGGAGAGCGCCAGGATCACGTCGAAGGCCCAGCCGCGCCACGACTGTCGCGGCAGCGTGCCGGACGGTTGCAGCAGCCGCCGGGCGGCGGCCCGCAGCCGCTCGGCCGGCGCCATCTTCATCACCGGCCCATTGTCGCCGCCGGCCCCGGCCGGCGGAATCGCTCCCGAGATCGTCCCGGATACCTCGCTCGCCTACATCGCGAGGATGACGCCGGTCCCGCTCATCACCGCGCCGTACCGAAGATGCCCCGGAGGGCCGACGCGTCCGGATCGCGAACGGACCTAGCGTCGGGGCCGCCAGGAAGCGGACGGACCCGAGGAGAGCATCATGCCGGTGATCGAGCTGCACGACGTGACCCGAAAGTACGACGAGGGGCCGCCGGCCCTGCGGGACGTGTCGCTGAGCGTCTCGGCCGGCGAGGCGGTCGCGATCCTCGGGCCGTCCGGCAGCGGCAAGTCGACCCTGCTGAACCTGATCGCCGGCCTGGACCGGCCGACCGCCGGCACCGTCACGGTCGACGGGGTCCGCGTCGACAAGCTCGGCGAGGCCGGCTCGGCACGGTACCGGCGGGCCAGGATCGGCATGGTGTTCCAGTTCTTCAACCTCCTCGACGACCTGACCGTCGCCGACAACGTCATGCTGCCGGCGCAGCTGTCCGGGATGACGCGCGCCGACGCCCAGCGCCGTGCGGCCGAACTGCTCGGCACGCTCGGCGTGGACCGGCACTCCGCCGCGTACCCCGGGCGGCTCTCCGGCGGCGAGCGGCAGCGGGTCGCGGTGGCCCGGGCCCTGATGAACCGCCCGGCGCTGCTGCTGGCCGACGAGCCGACCGGCGCACTGGACACCGCCGCCGGCGACGACGTCCGGCAGCTGCTCAACGAGCTGCACGCCGACGGCCAGACCATCGTCCTGGTCACCCACGACCTGGCCCTTGCCGAGTCCTGCGCGACCCGCACCGTCCAGCTCGTCGACGGCCGGATCGCCGCCGACACCACCTTGGCGGCCCGGCGATGAGCGCACTCGGCCGGGTCGTCCGCTCCGGGGTGGGCCGCCGCCGGGTGCAGACGGTGGTGATCGGCCTGGTCGTGATGATCGCGGTGGCCTCGGCCGTGCTCGGCGGGTCGCTGCTGGTTGCCTCCAACGAGCCGTTCGACCGGGCCTTCGCCCAGCAGCGCGGCGCGCACCTGACCGCGCAGTTCGACGCGGGCGCGGCCACCGAGGCGCAGCTCGCGGCGTCCGCGCACGTCGCCGGGGTCGCCGCCGCGGCCGGCCCGTTCCCGACCGCGGTGATCAACCCGGTCGACAACCACGACCGGCCCTTCCCGCCGGCAACGGTGGTCGGGCGGGCCGAACCCGGCGGCGCCGTCGACGCGGTCACCCTGGTCGAGGGGCGGTGGGCGACCGGGCCCGGCGAGCTCGTGATCGCCGGCGGCGACCGGCCCGTCGGGGGTATGCGGCTGCTCGGCCGGCAATGGCGGATGCCGGACCTGCCCGGCAGCCCGGCCCTGACCATCGTGGGCGTCGCCCGGTCGGTCAGCGTGACCGCCGACGGCTGGGTGGTGCCGGAGCAGATCGCGGCGCTGACCGGATCCGGCGCCGCCGGCGGCTACCAGATGCTCTACCGCCTCGCCGCGGCCGACAGCGCCGCGCAGGTCGAGGCGGGCCGCGCCGCGGTGCAGGCGGCCCTGCCCGCCGGTGCGCTGACCGCGGCGCGCTCCTGGCTCACCACCCGGGCGGAGAGCGCCAACAACACCGCGCTGCTCGTCCCGTTCCTCGTCGCGTTCGGGGTGCTGGGCGTGGTGATGGCCGTGCTCATCGTCGGCAACGTGATCGCCGGCGCGGTCGGCACCGGCACCCGCCGGATCGGCATCCTCAAGGCGCTCGGGTTCACCCCGAACCAGGTCGTGCGGGCGTACCTGGCGCAGGCGCTGGTGCCGGCACTGGCCGGCGCCGCGCTCGGCGTCGTCGCCGGCAACGCGCTCACCGTCCCGCTGCTGGCCGAGACGAACAGGATCTACGGCACCTCCGACTCGGGGGTCGCGCCGTGGGTCGACCTCGCGGTGGTCGCCGGTGCGCTCGCCCTGGTCGCCGCGACCGCCTGGGCCGCCGCGTCCCGGGCCGGCCGGCTGCGCACGGTCGACGCGCTCGCCGTCGGGCGCACCCCGACGCCCGGCCGCGGCCAGGCCGCGGCCCGGCTGTCGGCGCGGATCCCGCTGCCCCGCCCGGTGACCCTCGGCCTGGCACACCCCTTCGCCCGGCCCCTGCGGTCGGCCACGATCGTCGCGGCGATCGCGTTCGGCGCCGCCGCCGTGACGTTCTCCGTCGGGCTGGGCGCCTCCCTGAACCGGGTACAGGCCACCGAGAACCACGGCGACATCGTGATCCACCCCAACCACCAGATCAGCGCGCCGCCGCCCGGCGCCGCACCGGGCGCGGAGCCCGGGCCGGGCGCGGAACCCGGTCCGCCGCCGGCGATCGACCCGGCGGCGGTGGTCGCGGCGATCACCGCCGCGGACGGCACCGCCGGTTACAGCGGCTTCGCGCAGACCGAGGTGACCGCCGCCGGGCTCACCGGCAGCGTCGAGGCGCTCGCGTTCACCGGCGACAAGTCGTCGTACGGCTACCAGATGGTCGACGGCGCCTGGTTCGGTGGGCCCGGCGAGATCGTCGTGTCGACGCCGTTCCTGACCGCCATCGGCGCCGGCATCGGGGACACCGTGGTGCTGACCGACCACGGCAAGCAGATCACCGTCCGGATCGTCGGGGAGGTCTTCAACACCGAGAACGACGGCCTGCAACTGCTCACCGCCGCGGAGACCCTCGCCGCCGCCGAACCGGAGCTTCAGGCGATGGAGTACAACGTCGTCCTGCGGCCCGGCACCGACCCGGTCGCCTACGCCGAGGCGCTGGGCGCGGTCCTGTCGCCGCTGGGCGCGCAGGCGACGGTCGTCGAGACCGGCACCGACGAACTACTGATCATCATCAACTCGCTCACCACCCTGCTCACCCTGCTGCTCCTGATCGTCGCGGCCCTCGGCGTGCTGAACATGGTCGTCCTGGAGACCCGCGAACGCGTACACGACCTCGGCGTGCACAAGGCGCTCGGCATGTCACCGCGGCAGACCATCGCCATGGTCATCGCGTCTGTGGTCGTCACGGGGCTGGCCGGCGGCGTCGTCGGCATGCCGCTCGGTGTGCTGTTGCAGCGGCTGGTCCTCGGCGACATGGGCCGCATCTCGGGCTTCAACCTGCCCGCCGCGATCATCGACGTCTACCACCCGGCCGAGCTGGTGCTGTTCGGCCTCGGCGGGCTGTTCATCGCCGTACTCGGCTCGCTCCTGCCGGCCGGCTGGGCGGCCCGCACCAGCACCGCCGCGGCGCTGCGTACCGAATGAGGCCCGGACCGGCGCGCACCACCGACGGGGTGATCCGTCGGTGGTGCGCGCAGGCCGTGCGGATGAGGCCCCGGCGTACCCGTCAGGCGAGCGCCTTGGCCTTGAGGGAGTCGAACTCCTGCTGGGTGATCGCCCCGGACTGGAGCAGCTCCTGACCCTTGGCGATCTGCGCCGCCGGGTCGCCGCCACCGCCGTTGCTGCCGGCCACGCGGCGGATGTACTCCTGCTGATCCGCGGCCCTGGCCTCGTGCCGGGCAATCGTGCGCTCGGCCATGCTCTTACCGCGGGCGACCAGGTAGACGATCATCGTGATGAACGGCAGGAAGAGCAGTGCGAGGATCCACACGGTCTTGATCCAGCCGCTCGTCTCGCCGTCGCCGAACAGATCCGTCAGGATCCGGAACAGGATCAGGAAGTAGAAGAAGATGAAGTAGAAGATCAGTAGGCTCCAGAGAAATTCGCCGAACGTCACGTGAAACCCCTTTGACTCGTCATGGGCCCGATGGCACTCATCGCGGTGCTGCGGCTGGCCAGGGCAGTGGTGCGAAGCTTCCTCAGCCCGTGAACAGGAGAACACGCAGCGCCCGCCCCGGCCGTCATCCGGAACGGATGAAAGCGGGACGGGCCTGAGCCCTGTCGATGCGGTCCGAGATCATCCACTGCGGGTGCGGCGCCGGCGGCGCAGCAGGAGCAGCAGCAGGATCGCGGCGCCGAGGAGCACGCCCGGTACGGCGACGGCGACGACCGTGCGCGACGTGCCGTCGCGGCCGGCCACCCGCGCCACCGGAGCCGGATCACGGCAGCCGTCCGCGGGATCGTCGTGGGTGAGTGCGCACGCCATCAGCGCCGCCCGGTCCGCGCCGTACTCGTCGGCCAGCGCGACCTGGAGCTCCTGCCACTGGTGCCGCGTCTCGACGACGGCGCCGGTCACGGCCTTCGCGAAGTTGTCACCCACCCGGCCGCGCGGCGTCGTCGGATCCGTCGCGGCGCCGCTGCCGGGATCGACAAGCCCGTTGTCCTTGTTGAGCGCGGCGTGGGTGACCCGCAGTTCGCACATGCCGGTGCCCTCGACCTGGTCCGCGAGCACGTAACACCCGGTTGTCAGGTCGCGGGGCACGGCCCGGGCGGCGCCGCCGCGCAGGTCGAGGACCGGGCTCGGCGCCGGCAGGTTCAGGCCCGGCGGGTTGTCCGGGCCCGGCGGGCGGGCCGGGTCCGCCGCGTCGGCCCAGTTGCTGTGCGAGTAGAAGTCCTGCGCGCCGTGCAGGGCCCGGCCGAAGCTCTCCAGCGAGGTGCACTTCGCCCGCTGCTCGGCCGCCGAGTCGAGCACGCAGTCGGTGCCGAGATCCACGGCGGCGCTCACGATCCGGCCCTCGCCGTCGAGCAGCCCCGCCGCGTTCCCGACCGCCTCCCGGAAGCGGCCGCGCAGGTGGTCGACGCAGTCGCGGAGCCCCGCCGTGGCCTGATCGCGGGTGCGCGGGTAGCCGCCGGCGAGGAAGTCGGCGTCGTCGCAGTGCGCGGCCGGCACGGACACCTCGGTACGGTCGGGGGCGCCGACGGCGCCGAACCTGCTGCCGTGCCCCGCGAGCTGCGCCACCGACCGGGGCTCGAAGCAGTCGCCGTCCGAGCCGGTGCCGGCCGGGCAGGCCACCGCGGCGCGGGTTATCCGCTCGTGCTCGCGCCGCTGTCCCCCGCCGTCGATCGTCCCGAATGCCGCCGCCGGCGCCGGAACCGGGATGACGGAGCCGGCGAGGATCAGGGCCGCGAGCAGTGCCCGGCCGAACCCTCCCCGCATCGAGCACCTCCGATCGCGGCGCCGCCCCGGGCGTTCACGAGGGCTCCCCTCAGGCTCTCCGGCCACCGTCGGCCCCGGCTCACCCCGCCGGGATGAACCCCGTCGGTCGCGAACCGGACAGAGCGCTTGGCGCAAAGCGCTCACCGCCCGCCCACCGCGGTGGGACCGTCGGTTCGGACCCCTGATGGCGCCCATCGGGAAGCGAGGTCTCCGACATGCAAGCCGTCCTCGACCGGGCCGGATCGATCCGGCGGACCCTGGTGTTCGCCGCGGCGCTGGCCGCCCTGCTCTACTTCGCCCGCTCCGGCGCGACCTCGCTGACCGTCCAGGTGCTCTTCACCGCGTTCATCGCCGCCGCGACGATCTGGCTGCGCGGGCAGTACGCCGACAGCCTCGACGGACGCCAGTGGGTGATCCCGCGCTGGTTCGGCGAGCTCCTGCTGGCCGCCGCGGTCGCCCTGGTGGTCCTGTTCCACCTGCTCGACCAGGGATCGTTCGCCGTCATCGGTGTGCTCCTGGCGTACTTCGTCGCCGGCTCCGCCGTCGCGCAGGTCCGGCAGAGCGAGTCGGTGCACCTGCTGCGCCTGCGGGGCGGCCGGAGGTTCGCCGAGATACACCCGATGCGCTGGGGCCTGCCGCTGACCGTGGCCGGCGTCGTGCTCGCGTTCGGCGGCGCCGCCCTGCTCGGCCCCGCCGGGCAGATCGTGCCCGGCGCGCTGCTCCTGGTCCTCGCCGTGCTGGTGCTGCTCCCGGTCGGCCTGGCCATCTGGTCCGAGCAGGTCATCCGCCGGCTCTGCCGCCGCGACGAGGCCCGGGCCCGGCTGCTCGGCCTCGGCGTGACCGGCGGTGCGGTCTTCGTCGCGGTCACCGCCGCCGCGGCCGGCCTGTGGAACTCGAGGTGGCTGATCGGCGTCATGCTGGTGCTCGGGCTGCTCGTCGTCGCGTGCGTGTCGACCACCCAGGCCGACATCGTCGCCGTGATGGCCGTCGTCGCGCTGATGGGCGTGACCCCGCTGCAGGCGTCCGAGCACGGGCAGCTCGATCCGCGCGGCGGCGCCGGGGTGCTGGTGGCGCTCGGCGACTCGTACATGTCCGGCGAGGGTGCCTCGATCTACTTCGAGGGCACCGACGACGGCGGCGGCAACCAGTGCCGGCGTTCGCCGACCGCCTGGGCGGCGATGGCCGCGCAGGACGCGACGAACTTCGACGGGCTGGCGTTCCTGGCCTGCTCCGGCGCCCGCACCGCGAACGTACTCACCGAGCACCCCGTCGCCCGCTCGGTGCAGGCCCGGGTGGGAATGCCGGCGCCGGGCCCGCAGCGCGGCGAGGGGCGCACCCAGCTCGACGCGTACCAGAGGATCCGCGGATCGTTCCGGCCCCGGCTGGTGGTGCTGAGCATCGGCGGCAACGACGCGGGCTTCTCGACCATCGGCGTGATGTGCGTGGCGCCGGGCGACTGCGCCGGCCGGGCCGGGCTCTGGCGCGACTCGCTGGACCAGGTACGCCGGCAGCTGCGCGCGACCTACCTGGAGGTCGACGCGGCGTTCCCGGACGTGCCGGTCGTGGTCGTGCCGTACCCGGACCCGATCAGCATCCGCGAGGACGGCTGCCGGCAGGTGGCGCTCTCCCGCGCGGAGCAGCGGTTCGTGCACGAGTTCCTGACCGGCGGCCTGAACCAGGTCATCCGGCAGACCGCCGAGGAGTTCGGCTTCCACTACCTGGCGGGCATGCAGGACGCGCTGGCCGGGGCGCACCTCCAGCTGTGCGACCCGCTCAACGACGGGCGGCCCGGCATCAACTTCATCGGCCTGCGCTCCGTGCGCGGCATCGCCGAGCAGCGCTTCAACCCGGCCAACTGGACGCACAGCAGCCTGCACCCCAACGAGCGCGGGCACGCCGCGATGCTGCGGGTCTTCCAGACCTGGTGGGCGACCGGGAAGGCGACCATGACGCCGCGGGAGGCCGTCGGCACGCCCGCGCGGGACCGCTCGGCGGACGCGGTGGCCGACCGGCAGCGGACCACCCGCGAGCAGGCGACGGCGACGGCGACGAGGCAGGCGCCGCCGTGCGGCCTGTTCGACGCCACCGAGCAGGGCTGCCGCCCGCAGGGCCAGCGGTGGGCCTACCGGCAGGTCGGCTGGGCGCTGCTGACCTACGGCGGTTTCGCCCTGCTCGCGGCCGCCGGCGCGTGGTGCGTCTCGGTCGCGCTGTTCGCCCGCGGCCGCCGAGGCTGGGCCCGCCGGGTGCCGCCGCCCGGGCGGGACGGCTAACGGGCGCGGGACCGCTGCTGGAAGAGGCCGGCCGCGAGATGGGCCAGGTCGAACAGCGCGGCGATGGCCACCCAGAACCATTCCCAGCCGACGAGGCCGACGCCCGGCGTGTAGAAGATGACGTACAGCAGGGTGGCGAACGGCAGGAAGAGGAGCCCGACCAGCGGCCAGATCCACGTGTCGAACGCGGCGTCGACGAAGCCCGGCCGGACCAGCCAGATGATGAAAAGGGCCAACCGCGGGAACACCGCCGCGAAGATGGCGAACAGGCAACCCATCTGCACTCCGTCCTGGGGCTATGTCTGGTCGATGAGCGTTTCCGGTTCCGGGCGCACGCTCGACCACCGTGCGGTGAGCGCGAAGATCACGAAGGTGTCGATCGCGAGCATCAGCAGCGACCAGATCGGGTACGCGCCGAGCGAGGCGACCTGCCACACGGCGTGCAGGCCGACCACGATGATCCCGGCGATCCGGGCCCAGGTCTGCGTCGCGAGCAGGCCGACGCCGACCGCGAACAGGGCCAGGCCGAACAGCAGCAGCGTCCAGCCCCAGGCGGTCAGGTCGACCAGGACGAACTTCTCCCTGACCAGGACGAGCTGGTCGTCGTTGAACAGCACCAGGAGGCCCTCGATGATGTTGAGCAGACTCATGATCAACATCATGGTGGCGGCGAAGACCACCATGCCGGCCCACGCCGTGCTCTTGCTCGCGACCATCCTGTTCCCTCCCCGTCGGGCCTGCCGTCGCCCGGATCGTCGCAGCGGGTCACGGCGCGGGCATCACCCCGTCCGAATGAAGCGGCGGCCTCAGCGTGCGCCGCCAGGAGACGGCGATCGCGGCGAGCGGCACCGCGATGAAGACGCCCAGGACGCCGCCGAGGATCCCGCCGGCCACCGTGACCGCGACGACCGCCAGCGGATGCATGTCCAGCGTCGCGCCGAAGGCCAGCGGGCGCGCCAGCCCCTCGAGCACGATCTGGGTCACCAGCACGACCGCGAGCATCCACAGCGCCGTGCCCATCCCGCCCGCGCCGAGCGCCACCAGCACCGCGAAGATCCCGGACAGCCAGGCGCCCAGGTACGGCACGTACGCCATGGAGAACGTGACGAGCGCGATGACGAACACCAGCGGCAGCCGCAGCACCGCCGCACCGAGCCCGATCACCACGGCGTTCATCGTCGCGACGAACGTCGTGCCGACCATGTAGCGGCGCAGCCCGTCCGCGGCGTCCGCGAGCATCACCCGGACCGTGACGGCCGGCGGCGAGGCGTGCCGCTCGATCGCCGCGCCGAACCGAGGGCCGTCGATGAGCAGGAAGAACAGGATGTAGAGGGCGACGAGCACGATGAAGATCAGCGCGATGACCGCGACCGCGCCGGTGAACGCGGAGCCGGCGAGCCCGAGCAGGATCTCCTTCCGGCGCTCCGGGTCGGCCACCGTGGTCAGCGGATCGGTGCCGAGGGCCGAGGTGAGCCGCTCCGAGGCCGACCCCATGGTCTGCGTCCACGCCTCGCCCTGGCCGCGCAGGCCGATGACGACCACGACGATCAGCAGGCCGACCACCACCGGCACGGCGGTGACGGCGATCGCGGCGGCCGCGATCGGCGGGATCCGGCGCCGGCGCATCCAGCCGACCCAGGGCTGGAGCACCGCGGCGAGGATCACCGCGAAGATCACCGGCGTCAGGTACGGCAGGACGACGGCGACCGCCACGATGAACGCGGCGACGCCGAGCACCACGCCCGCGATCAGCCAGCCGGACCAGCCGAGCCGGGCGAGCCAACGTGGGACGAGATCGGTCCGCGGCACGCTCATGGTGCGAGTCTCGGCGGGTACGTCCCGGCGCCGCATCCCTCGTGGCGGACGGCGCGCCGCCCTTTCCTCCGACGCGGATGAGGCAGGCCGGTGCCCATCCGCGAAGACTCGGCCACAACGCTCGCAACCCGACGGACGGAGACCCGACCATGTCTGTGGACGATGCAGTCGCCGCGTTGCTGGAATCGGTGCTGCCCGGCGAGGCTCCGCTCGCGGAGACGCTGATGCGGATGCACAGCGACGTGCAGGCGCGGTCCGGCCTCGATGACCGCACCTACCTGCTGGTGCGGATCGCGGCGCTGGTGGCGGTCGACGCGCCGGCCTCGTCCTACGTGGTGAACCTGACCGTCGCGGACGAGCTCGGCATCACCGCCGACGACGTGCGCGGCGTGCTGATCGCGCTCGCGCCGCTGGTGGGCAGCGCGCGGGCGTTCTCGGGCGCGGAGAAGGCGCTCAGCGCGCTCGCCACGGCCCGGCGGTTGTAGCCCGCCGCCCCGTCACCCGTCCCGGATCATCCGCAACGGATGAGGCCCGATTGGAAGCAGGCCCGCATGACTTCACAAGCCTCGACGGAAGGGCCGTCGAAGGCGCTGCGACGTGTCCTCATCCCCCTCGCTCTCGCCCAGTTCATCTGCAGCTTCGCCGGCTCCAACATGAACGTGATGATCAACGACATGAGCGAGGACCTGAACACGACCGTGCAGGGCGTGCAGCTCGCCATCACGATCTTCCTACTGGTCATGGCCGCGCTGATGATCCCCGGCGGCAAGCTGACCGACCGGTACGGCCGCAAGCGTTGCCTTAACGTCGGTCTCGCCGTGTACGGCGTCGGCGCCCTGATCAGCGCGGTCGCGCCCGGCCTGCCGGTGCTCATCATCGGCAACTCGATACTCGAGGGCATCGGCACGGCCCTGCTGATCCCGCCGGTCTACATCCTCACCACGCTGCTGTTCACCAGCGTCGCCTCGCGTGCCCGCGCGTTCGGCGCGATCAGCGCGGCGGGTGGCGTCGGCGCGGCCGCGGGTCCGCTGATCGGCGGCCTCATCACGTCGGCGATCAGCTGGCGGGCCGCCTTCGTCTTCCAGGCCCTGGTCATCGTGGTGATCATCGTGCTGGGCCGGCGGTGGGTCGAGGACCCGCTGCCGGCGGATCCGACGCGCCCGTTCGACACCGGCGGCGCGGTGTTGTCGGCCGTGGGCCTCATCCTCATCGTCATGGGCATCCTGGCGACGGACAACAACATCTGGCTGATGCTCGGCCTGATCGCCGCGGGCCTGCTCTTCCTGGTGTGGTTCTTCCTGTCGGTACGCGCCAAGGAACGCGCGGGCCGGGAGGCGCTGCTGTCGACGGCCCTGTTCCGCAACAGCACCTCCAACCTCGGCATGATCACGCAGAACATCCAGTGGCTGGTGCTGATGGGTGTCTCGTTCGTCGTCTCGGCCTATCTACAGGTGGTGCGCGGGTACAACGCCATCGAGACCGGCCTGATCTTCACCGCGGCGACGGTCGGCCTGCTGCTGTCGTCGCTGACGGCCGAGATCATGGCGAAGCGCCGGGCGCAGCGGACCCTCGTGCTGGCGGGCTTCGTGATCACGATCGTCGGCATCGTCGTATTCCTCGCCATGGTCGACATCGAGAGCCGCGTCTGGGCGTTCGGGCCCGGGCTCTTCCTGATCGGCCTGGGCGTCGGCGCCATGCTGACCCCGTCGGTGAACATCGTGCAGTCCAGCTTCGACGAGGACCTCCAGGGCGAGATCTCCGGGCTGTCGCGCAGCGTGTCCAATCTCGGCTCGTCAATGGGTGCCGCGATCGCCGGCACCATCCTCGTCGCCGGGGTGACGGACAGGCCGGGGCGCGCATACGCGCTCGCGATGATCACCCTGGGGGTGATCAGCCTCATCGGGCTGCTGGCCGCGGTGCGGCTACCCTCGACGCCGCCCACCCCGGCGACAGTCCCGCGCCAGTAGGCGGGGCTCAGGCCGGTTCCACCCGGAACACGTGGCGGCCCCACGGCGGAAGGTCGACGTAGAGGCCCTGGTCCGCGAGGTCGCCACCGTCCCGGTCGTAGGCCCGGTCGTCGTCCAGCAGGTCGACCAGCCGCCACCGCCCGCCGCGCAGGCCCGGCCACGGCAGCGCCACCCGGGCCTGCGCGGGGCCGGCGGACAGGTTGACGACCACGAGGTGGTGCGGCAGCTCGTCGTGCCAGGCCCACGCCAGCAGGTCCTGGTGTGAGGGGTTGTCCGGCCATCCCCCGCAGTCCAGCAGCCGCCAGTCGCCGCGCCGGACCGCCCCGGCCGCGCCCAGCAGCCGGCGGTAGAACGCCGCGAGCGCCTCGTCGGCCGGCTCCTGCGGGCGCCGGGACAGGAACACCGGCAGGTGCACGCGCCGCCCGTCGAACTGGCCGTCGTGCCAGAGCGTCGCGCCGGGCAGCGTGGCGACGGCAACGGCGGCGGCCCGGTCCCGGCCGCCGGGCAGCACCGCGGCGGCGCGCGGCTCGTCGTGGTTCTCGATGAACCGGATCAACCGGCGCTGATAGTCGAGCCCCGCGCCGAGGTGCTTGCGCACCGCGTCCGCGTTCTCGTGCGCGAGCCGATCGTAGAGGCGCTTGTCGTAGCAGAAGTCGAAGCCCTGCCGCTGGAGCGTCCACTCCATGTCCCAGTACGCCTCGGCGATGAGAACGGCGTCCGGGTGCCGCTCCCGCACCCGGGCGATGACCTGGGGCCAGAACTCCTCGGCGGGCGGCGGCCCGGCGTACTCGCCCCAGGTCCGGGCGAACACCTCGTTGGTCAGCAGCATCGCCATGTCGCACCGGACGCCGTCGCTCTGGTCCAGGATGGCGTCGAGCACGTCGACGGTGGCGTCGCGCAGCCCGGGGTCGAACGCGTTGAGCTGCACCACGTCCGGCCACGGCGGGAAGAACGGGTCCCGGCCGCGGGCCACCACCCGGCCGCCGGCGTCGAACCAGGCCTCCGGCGCGGCCTCGTGGTCCCGCGCCGTGCCGGTCACGAACCACTCCGGGTGCGCGGTCACGGCCGGGTGGTCGGGCGCGACGTGGTTGGGCACGTAGTCGAGGATCAGCCGCAGCCCGCGGTGGGCCAGCTCCGCGCGGGCCACGGCCAGGCCCGCCGGCCCGCCGAGGCGCGCGTCGACCACATACTTGCGGACGCAGTACGGCGAGCCGGCGACGTCCTCGGGCGCCAGGTCCGGCAGCGCGGCCCGGAACGCCCGGTCCAGCGCCTCGTTCCGCCGGGCGATGTCGAGCCCGGCCGGGCTGCGTTCCCACACACCCATCAGCCACACCGCGTCCGCGCCGTGGCTCGCCAGCTCGTCCCACACCTCGGCGGGTAGGTCGGCGAGCGTCGCCCGGGCGCCGAGGCGGCGGTGCAGGTCGCTGAGCCACGGCCAGGTGTCGACCTCGTAGACGACCGGTGCGGACGGCCAGGCACTCATCGCTCGACCGTACCGGGTGAGAGGCGGAAGCCGCCGACCAGTCCGTGCTCGATCAGGTCCTGGCTGTTGATGTTGGCGAACAGGTTGGGGAACACCGCGACCAGCCCGGTCCAGCCGGTCTGGTGACTGGCGCCGAGGCCGGCGCCGTTGTCGCCGTGGAAGTATTCGTTGAACGTCAGCAGGTCGCGCCAGTGCTCGTCGTCGGCGAAGATGTGGTTCCCGCCGTAGCAGGGCCGGCGCCCGCCCTCACCCGGCAGGAAGATCCGGGTCAGGCGTTCCGAGATCTCTTTGGCCACCTCGAACAGGGTCATGGTGACACCCGATCCGGTGGGGCACTCGACGGTGAACTCGTCCCCGTAGCACACGTGCAGGTTGAGCAGGGCCCGGATGAGCAGGGCGTTCATCGGGAACCAGATCGGACCACGCCAGTTGGAGTTCCCGCCGAACATGCCGGTGTCGGACTCCGCCGGCAGGTATGGAACCCGGTAGACGTCGCCGTTGACCCGTAGCTCGAACGGCTGCTCGGCGTGTGCCCGCGACAGCGAGCGGATGCCGTAGGGGCTGAGGAACTCGTCCTCGTCGAGCATCCGCGTGAGGATCCGGCGCAGCCGCTCCTCGTCGAAGAGGGCCAGGATGAAGTTGCCCCGCTCGCCGGCGTACCGCCCGCCGGACAGCACCGAGCCGACGCTGGGGTGGCGGGCGATGAAGTCGCGGGTCTGTTCGAGCAGCTGCGGATAGCGGGCGGTCACGTCGGGCCCGATCACGGTGGCGGCCGCCAGCGGCAGCAGCCCCACCAGCGAGCGCACCTTCATCCGCGTGGCGCTGCCGTCGGGCAGGCGCAGCAGGTCGTAGAAGAATCCGTCCTGGTCGTCCCACATCGTCTCGGCCTTGCCGGCCGAGCGGTTGACCGCAACCGCGATCCAGGCGAAGTGCTCCACGAAGGTATGCGCCTGCTCGATGTAGACCGGGTCCTCCGCGGCCAGCTCCACCGCGATCTGGAGCATGTTCTGGCAGTACAGCGCCATCCAGGCGGTGCCGTCCGCCTGGTCCAGATGGCCGCCGGTGGGCAGCGGGGCGCTGCGGTCGAAGACGCCGATGTTGTCGAGGCCGAGGAAGCCGCCCTGGAAGACGTTGCGGCCGTCGACGTCCTTGCGGTTCAGCCACCAGGTGAAGTTCTTGGACAGCTTGTGGAACGCGTTCTCCAGCCAGGCCCGGTCACCGCGGCCGGTCCGGGACTTCTCCAGCTCGTACAGCAGGTAGATGGCCCAGGCGTGCACCGGCGGGTTGACATCGCTGAAGTTCCACTCGTACGCCGGTATCTGGCCGTTGGGATGCAGAAACCGCCGGCTCAGCAGCAGGTCGAGTTGCCCCTTGGCGAACGCGAGGTCGACGACGCCGAGGGTGACCGCGTGGAACGCGAGGTCCCAGGCGGCGAACCACGGGTACTCCCAGGTGTCCGGCATCGAGATGATGTCGTGGCTGTCCAGGTGGAACCATTCGCCGTTGCGGACGCCCTGGGCGTCCAGTGGGTCGAGGCCGTGCTCGGCGAGCCACTGTTCGACGTCGTAGCCGAAGTACTGCTTGCTCCACAGCATCCCCGCGAGGGCCTGGCGGACCACGAGCCGCTCGGGCTCGGCCAGCCCGGGCGCGATCCGGCCGGCGTAGAACTCGTCGGCCTCGGCGCGGCGCCGATCGAGGAGCTCGTCGAAGTCGGCCGCGGAGGACTGCCCGTCGGCGGCGGGTGCCTGGTCGGTGAGCCGGAGCCGGACCGCCGCGGAGCCGCCGGGCGGCAGCTCCAGCACGACGTCGGCGGCCACCTTCGTGCCGGTACGCGCCGGGTTCACCGAGCCGGCCTCGCCGTGCACCACGAACCGGCCGATGCCGTCCTTGACGTACGGCGTCGCGTTCGGGCTGCCGAACAGCCGCTCGGAGTTCGTCTCGTTCTCGGTGAACAGCAGGTCGTGGTCGCCCTGGCAGAGCAGCCAGCGGCGGCCGAGCGTCTCGTGATCGGCCCGCACCACGGACAGGCCGGGCACGTCCGGCACCTCGCGCAGCGCCGGACGGCCGTCCGGCGATCCGCCGGACCAGGTGTTGCGGAACCACAGGGTCGGCAGCAGGCGCAGCGTCGCCGCCTCGGGGCCCCGGTTGTGCACGGTGACCCGGATGAGGAGGTCCTCCTCGGTGGCCTTGGCGTACTCGACGACGACGTCGAAGTAGCGGCCCTCGTCGAAGATCCCGGTGTCGAGCAGCTCGTACTCGAAGTCGCCGCGGCCGCGCGAGCGGTTGGTCGCGAGCAGATCCTCGTACGGATACTCGCGCTGCGGATACTTGTAGAGCATCCGCATGTACGAGTGGGTCGGCGTGCTGTCCAGGTAGAAGTAGTGCTCCTTGACGTCCTCGCCGTGGTTGCCCTCGGCGTTGGTCACGCCGAAGAAGCGCTCCTTGAGGATCGGGTCGCGGCCGTTCCACATCGCGAGGGCGAAGCACAGCCGCTGCTCGTCGTCGCTGATCCCGGCGATGCCGTCCTCGCCCCACCGGTACGCCCGCGAGCGCGCCTGGTCGTGTCCGAAGTAGTCCCACGCGTCCCCGCCGGCGCTGTAGTCCTCCCGCACGGTGCCCCACTGGCGTTCGCTGAGGTAGGGCCCCCAGCGGCGCCAGGCGCCCGCCGCGGTGTCGGCTTCACGGAGTCGGTTCTGCTCAGCGTGTGACGCCGCATTCGTCATGGGTTCATGGTGGCAGCGGCCGCGCGCGCGACGACTCATCCGACCCGGATGAGCCCGGCCCGGTACCCGCACCCCGTATCAGCGGACGCCGCGCGCCGACGGCCGGCGCTGCGCCGTGACCGGGCGCCGGGGACCCGGCACGCGTACGCCACCGTCGGTCGCGGTGCGGCCGACCGGCCGCCGCGGGCCGAGCCGGCCAGCGAACCAGGTGCCGATCCCGGCGGCGGCGAGCCCGAGCACCTCGACCGGCAGGAGCCCCGCGTCCGTGCCGCGGTCGGGGCTGCGCAGCCGGATCAGCGCGATCACCGCGAAGACGATCAGCACGCAGAGGTCGAGCAGCACGCCGATGGTGCCGGCGCGGGCGGCCCGGCCGGGCCGGGCCGGCGTGATGTCGATGACCGCGACCGAGATGGCCAGCACGCCGCCGGCGAGACCCGCGATGATGTTCCAGAACGCCAGCGTCGCGATCATCCGCGGCGCCCCGAGCATGGTGGCCACGTCGAAGATGACCGCGTTCGCGAGCAGGCCGAGCGGGAACATCAGCAGAAGTGGTTGTACCGCGTTGTCAGCGACACGGAGCCGGCTGTGCACGCGACTGTCACCCGTCCTCGGCTACGGTCGCCGCGCCTCAGGGGTTGATCTCCTTCGTCTCCCGTCCGTGCACCGCGAGGGCGAAGATGATGAAGACGTCGAGGGTGATGACGATGATCGACCAGATCGGGTACGCGGGCATGAAGACCATGTGCATCACCGCGTTGAGGACGGCCAGGACGATGCCGGTCACCCGGGCCCAGGTCTGGCCCACCATGACGCCGTAGCCGGCGAACAGCATCAGCACGCCGAAGAGCAGCAGGAACCAGCCCCAGGCGGTGTAGTCGACGCTGAGCACCAGCCCGCTCGAACCGACCAGGTAGAAGTCGTCGCGGACCAGCGCGACGATGCCACCCATCACGTTGAAGAATCCGCCGGTCAACATGATGATGCCGGCGAAGAGAACCCAGCCGACCCATCCGGTGACCCGGTCGTCGTGGTACCCGGCGACGGGATCGTGTGCGTGCGCCATGACTGGCCCCCTTTGGGTGTTCGCGAAAAGACTGCCCCTCCAGGCTGACCCGCCGGCCGGTCCTGCGGATCACCCGACGGGAATGAGCCTGACGGCCGGTGCCGGGCTTCACCCCCGTCGGATGAGGCCCGGCCGACCGGCCTGCCGCAGGCTGGCAGCAGTTCCGATCCGAGGCGAATCGAGGCGTTCATGGACACGACGGCGATGGTCGTATTCGTCGCGGTGGTGAGCGCGCGGTTCCTCGTACCCCTGCTGATTCCCCGGTATCCCCTGCCGGCGATCATCGCGGCGCTGGTCCTGGACGGCGTCGACCAGACGATCTTCCAGGCGATGGGCTACGACCCGCCCGGCTACCAGGGCTACGACAAGGCGATGGACGTCTACTACCTGGCGATCGCCTACCTGTCGGCGCTGCGCAACTGGACGAGCCGGCCGGCCGTGCAGGTGGCCAAGTTCCTCTACTTCTACCGGCTGATCGGCGTCGTCGCGTTCGAGCTGAGCGACTGGCGGCCGCTGCTGCTGATCTTCCCGAACACGTTCGAGTACTTCTTCATCGCGTACGAGGCGTACCGGTTGTTCTGGAACCCGGCGCGGGCGTCCCTGCGCGCGTGGATCACCGCGGCGGCCGCCATCTGGGTGTTCGTCAAGCTGCCGCAGGAGTGGTGGATCCACGTCGCGCAGCTCGACGTCACCGACATGATCGCCGCGGTGCCGTGGTTCGGCCCGGCGATCGTCGTCGCCGTCGTCGCGATCTGCCTGATCTACTGGTTCGCGGTGCGGCCGCGGCAGCGGCCGCCGGACTGGTCCTGGCACGTCGCCGCGGATCCGCTGCCCGTGGAGGCCGCCACCGTTGCCGCGCGCAACCGGTGGATCGCGGCGCACGGCCGGCTCGCGTCCTCCCGGACCTTCGAGAGCGTCGTGCTCGTCGGCCTGATCTGGGTGATCTACTCCCAGGTCCTGCCGGGCACCCAGGCCTCCAGCGTGCAGACCTTCGTCGGCACCGCCGCGTTCGTGGTGGTCAACGCCGCCGTCAGCCTCTGGGTGGCCCGGTCGCGGCGGGGCGTCGAGCGCGCGCTGCCGGCGTTCTGCCTCCGGGTGCTGATGAACATCGCGATGGTCTGGTCGGCCGGTTGGCTGCTGGCGCGCGCCGGCGGCGAGATCAACGAGGCCGCGGCCCTGTTCTTCGTGCTGCTGCTGAGCCTGATCACCCTGCTGGAGAACCGCTTCCGGCCGGTGTACGAGATCCGCTTCTCCCCCGGCGGGCCGCCCGCGGGTCAGCGGTGCGAGGCTCGCCGGAACGGCGCCGAGGACGCGACATGTGGTCCCGAGCGGTGCGACCTCTCCGTCGGCTGTCCGGCCGCGGCGCGGGCGTGAGTCAGCCGGCGCGCCCGTCGCCGGGCTCCGGTGCCGGGCGGCCCGGTTCGGCGGCCGGAATGTGCCGGTGCAGCAACCCGCGGATCGGCAGCTGAGTTGCCCCGGCCGGCGCGGCGGCGACGCCGGCCCTCGCCCCGTACCGGCTCGCGAGCGGCTTGGCGCTCACGCCGTGGGCGAACACGCTGAAGAGCACGGTCGTGCCGATGATGGCCACGACCCGGTCGGCCTCGCCGTGCAGCTCGTCGAGGGCGATCAGCGCGAAAATGATCGAGGCAAGGCCGCGCGGCCCGAACCATCCGACGAACGCCACGGTCGGGCGGGACAGCCGCGCGCCGATGAGTACCAGCGCCACCGGCAGCATCCGGACCACGGTGAGGCTCAGGACGGCGTAGACGGCCACCTGCCAGTCGATCTGTTCGATGACGATCGGTACGGCGACCGCGCCGAAGGTCAACCAGGTCAGCAGCGACACGAATCCGGCCGTCTGCTCGACGTAGAAGACCTCCTTGACCCCGCCGCGGCCGGCGGAGTTGCCGAACGCCAGGCCGGCGACGAACGCCGCGACGAAGCCGTTGCCGTCGAGCCAGAGTGTGCCGGCATAGGCGGCCAGGGCAAGTGCCAGCACGCCGGGTCCGGCGAAGTCCTCCGACATCCAGCCCCGCCGGCGCGCGACCCGAATCGCCCGGCCGCCCGCGGCGCCGAGGCCGACACCGACGGCCAGGCCGATCGCGAGGTCGATGAGGCCGCCGCCCTGGTCCACGCCACCCTGGATGCTCCCGGCGACCGCCGCGCCCGCGATCGCGAACATCACGACCGGGGTCGCTATGCCGTCGTTGAGCCCGCTCTCGACGTTGAGGACCCGCCGGATCCGTTCCGGCACGGCGGGGTCGGCCATCACCGCGGCGCCCAGCGCCGCGTCCGTCGGCGCCAGCGCGGCGCCGACCACCAGCGCCAGCCAGAAGCCCAGGTCGCCGAAGAACCACGTCGCCAGCAGCGCGCCCGCCGCGATGGTCAGCGGAAGCCCGACCGCCAGCAGCCGGGTGTAAAGCCCGGCGTCGGCGCGGAGGTCCCGGAGCCCGACCCGGGAGGCGTCGACGAACAACACCCAGACGAGGGTCACCTCGGCGAGCAGCTTGATGGCCTCGTGCGGGATGTCCGCGTCGACGACGTGCACCACCTGCGAGAGCAGCAGCCCGACGGTGACGAAGACGATGGGCGCGCTCAGGTCCGCGCGGCCGAGCCGCGTCGCGAACAGGCCCCAGCCGAAGACGAACAGCATGACCAGCGCGACGGCCGCGTCATCCATGGGCTCCCCCTACTGGCGAACGTGAGTCGGACGGTCGCCGGCCCCGGGGTGCCGCCGCGGCGGGACCGCGGTGGCACCCCGGGGCCGGCGGGAGGCCGTCCGGCGCCGGCTATTCGTAGGGCTTGACCTCGCGGCCGTGCACCGCAAGCGCGTAGATGACGAGGACGTCGACGGCGATGATGATCGTGCTCCAGATCGGGTACGCCGCGAGGAACGCGATGTTCACGATCGCGCTCAGCACGGCCAGCACGATGCCGGTCACCCGCGCCCACGTCTGGCCCACCAGCACACCGAAGCCCGCGAGCAACGCGACGATGCCGAGGAGCAGGTGGATCCAGCCCCAGACGGTGTAGTCGAAGGAGAGCACCAGGCCGTTCCGGGTCACGAGGTAGTAGGTGTCGTTGAACAGGGCGACCAGGCCGACGAGGCCCTGGAAGAAGCCGAGCAGGACCATCATGATGCCGCTGAAGACGACCCAACCCACCCAGCCGGTCGGCTCCGCGTGCGCTCTGGCACCAGCCTGCGCTTGATCGGACATCCCTATCCCTCCCCAGAGAAGAACCGGCGAGCCCTTTGTGGACCTGCCACTGAGCACCGAGCGTGAGGCCCGCGACCCGGATAGGCGTCATCCGTGGCGGGTGAACGGGACCGGCGGCCGTCGATCGACGGCCATTTATGTATCGGCGCGATGCCGCCGGATCAGGACGACGGCGAGGCCGAGGCCGCGACGATCAGGCTCTGGCACGCTGGCGCGGCCTGGAACGCGTACTTGACCGCCTCCGCGCTGCCGACGGCGACGTTGCGGACCGCCTCGCGGTAGGCCGCGAGGCCGGTCGCCGCCTCGGTGGCCGCGGTCTTCAGCCCCGCCAGGCTCGAGGTGAGCTCCTCGGGCGTCTTCGCGTCGCCGACCTGGTCGGAGGCGGAGTTGAGCTTGTCCACCGAGCTCTGCGCCGCGGCGCCGGCCACCAGCAGATCCTCCTGCGCCTGCGCCGTCTCGGGAACGACGCCGCCGGGCTTGCCGGCGAGGATCCGGGCCAGGTTCGCCGCCGCGTCCTGCACCTCCGTCACGCTGGACTTGACCTGCGAGCGGACCTCGTCCGGTGCGGTCGACGCGTCGACGGCCCGGATCTTGTCGCCCGCGCTCTGCACCGAGGCGTCCAGCTCTGTCGACGCCGTGCACACACCGTTGGCCCAGGCGACGGTCGCGTCGGACGTCGTTTCCGGGCCTGCTGAACCGTTCGTCGACGGCGAGTCCGAGTCGCCGCAGGCGGCGAGCAGCACGGCCGAGGACAGCGTGAGAAATATCGCGGTAACACGAGACTGGGCCATATCGCCGAGTCTTCGCTGAACGCGCGCTCAGGGGATCACCCGTGCCGGGTGAGGGTCGCGGCGCGCGGCGCCCGAGCGCCGTCCGATGGCCGGCGTTCGTCGCGGCTCACTCCGCGCGGGTGAGGCCTGTCCCGCGCGCGCGGGACAGGCTCGGAGGCAACCTAGCCATTTGAGGTGGTTGACGTGAGGTCGAGAGCAATTCAGGAGCTGGAACCGATGGTCGCCGCGGGCCGGGCGCTCGACGCACTGCTGGAGGCCGGAAGATACTCCGGACACGGCCTGACCACGGCGGGCGGGCGGGTCGGCCGGCGGGCAGCGGCCGCCGGCATCGAGGGGGCACACCGCACCGGCGACGCCTGGGCGGTGCTGCGTGGCGCGCCACCGCCGCGGCGCGGTTTCGCGGCGCTGGCGGCCGCCGCCGCGGCCGGGTGCGCGGTCGGCGCCGTGGCGGCGCTGGCGGTACGGCGGCTGGTCGTCGCCTGGCGGGCGGAGGAGCCCGGCACCGGGTACCCGCCGCCCCCGGCCACCGGTGCGGGTGCCGCGGCGGGGCCGGTGACGCTGCCGGAGGCCGCCACCCGGGCCGCCGCGGAGTAGTACCGCGCCGGCGGGCGGACACGAGCGGAGCGCCGCGGGTCCGGCGCTTCGCTCACCGCCGCCCGGGTCGTGGCGTCCAGTCCACACCGGCCTCCGCCCGGTAGGCGTCCACCGCGTCCTCGATGGTGTGGAAGAAGTGCTCCGGGTTGATCGTCCGGGTCAGTCCGTAGCGTTCGATCTTGGTGCGGACCGGCGTCTTCATCTCGGCGAAGACCAGCGAGACGCCCTCGGCGTTCAGCTCCTCGTCGAGCTGGGTCAGCACGTCGGCGGCCGTGGTGTCGATGTCGGTGATCGGTTCGGTGGCGATCACAATCCACTTCGGCCGCGGATCCGAGCGGGCCAGCCGCCGGATCTGATCGCGGAAGACCCGGACGTTCGCGAAGATCAGCGGCGCGTCGAAGCGGAACAGCACCAGACCCGGAAGGTGCTCCGCGTCCGGGTAGTCCCGCAGGTCGTGGTAGCCGGCGACGCCGGCCGCCCGGCCCAGCACCGCCTGATAGGGCCACCACGCCCGGCGGAACACGTTGAGCACCGACAGGGCGACCGCGATGCCGATGCCGGGCAGGACACCGAGCAGCGCCACGCCGAGGAACGCGGCGATCGAGAGGCTGAACTCCACCCGCCGCTGCCGCCACAGCCGCGCGGTGCCCGGGATGTCGGCCAGCGACATCGAGGCGGCGATCACGACCGCCGCCAGGATCGGCTGGGGCAGGTTGCGCAGCATGCCGGGCACCAGGACCAGCATGAGCGCGATGGCGGCCGCGCCGACCACGCCGGTGACCTGCGAACGGGAGCCGGACTGCTCGGCGACCGCGGTCCGTGAGCCGCTCGTGCTGACCGGGAAGCCCTGGAAGAAGGAGGCCGCGATGTTGGCGGCGCCGATGCCCACCATCTCCTGATCGCCGCGGACCTCCTGGCCGCTGCGCGCGGCGAAGGCCGAGGAGGTGGAGATGGTGTCGGTCAGCGAGACCAGGGCGATGCCGAACGCACCGCCGAGGAGCACGCTGAAGTCCGACCACGAGATGGTCGGGATGGTGAGCGGCGGGAAACCCTGCGGCAGCGCGCCGACCAGCCCGACGCCCCGGTCGGCCACGTTGAAGATCTGGGCGACCACGATCGAGGCGACGACCGCGATGAGGACACCGGGCACCTTCGGCAGCCAGCGTTGCAGCACCACGATCAGGACCAGCCCGAGCAGCCCGATGGAGATCGCCGCGGGCACCGTCTCGCCGGCGGCGACGCCCTTGGCGAAGCCGGTGGCCTCCTCGATCAGGCCTTCGCCGTCGACGGAGAAGCCGAACAGCTTCGGCAACTGGCCCACCAGGATGGTCAGGGCCAGGCCGTTCATGTAGCCGATCTGGGTGGGCCGCGACAGCAGGTCGGCGAGGAAGCCGAGCTTGGCGACGCCGGCGACCACCAGCAGCACGCCGACCATGAGCGCGAGCATGGAGGCGAGCGCGACGGCCTGTGCCGGGTCGGCGGCCGAGCCGAGGGCGGCCAGCAGCACCGCGGCGATCATCGGGCCCAGCGACGAGTCGGGCCCGAGCACCAGGATCCGGGACGGGCCGAAGACGGCGTACGCGAGCAGGCAGAAGATCGAGGTGTACAGCCCGGTGATCGGCGGCAGGCCGGCCAGTTCGGCGTACGCCATGCCCTGTGGCACCAGCAGGGTCGTCAGGACGATGCCGGCGACGGCGTCGCGCGGCAGCCAGGCGGCCCGGTAGTTCGCGACGACCTGGACGCCGGGTATCCAGCGGGAGACGCCTCCGGGAGGTTCGTCGTCCGGCGGCGGGTCCCCGGCGGCCGGAGCGGCGGCGTGTTCCCGGTTCGTCACGTTGCCCTCCACGGTTCGCGTACACCCAGTGAGCTACAGACGGCGGCCCCGGGCCTCATTCCGCGCGAATGAACGGCGGCGGGCCGGGCGTTGTTCATTCGCCCGGGGTGGCGTGTGGTCACTGCCGCGGCGACAGGATACGACCAAGGTCCGGCAGGCGGACCGTACGAGGAGTGCAGCATGACCGCAGCTCAACCTTCTAACGTACGCAGCGAGGCCCCGGCGAGCGGCTGGGTCGGCCTGGTCATCTTCGGCGGCATCATGCTGACGGTGCTCGGCGGATTCCAGGTCATCGAGGGGCTCGTCGCCCTGTTCAACGACGAGTACTTCCTGGCTACCTCGGGCGGCCTGGTCCTCACCATGGACTTCACCGCCTGGGGCTGGACGCACCTGCTCATCGGCCTGGTCGCCATCGCGGCCGGCGTCGGCATCCTGAGCGGGCAGACCTGGGCCCGGGTGACCGGCATCGTGATCGCCGTGCTCAGCGCGTTCGCCAACATGCTGTTCCTGGCGGCCTACCCGGTCTGGTCCACCATCGTGATCGCCGTCGACATCCTGGTGATCTACGCCCTCGCGGTCCACGGCCGTGAGCTCAAGAACTGACCGCACCACAGTCGGGGCCGGCCGTACGGCCGGCCCTCGTCGCGGGAGGGAGCGGGCCGTGAGCCGTGCGGTGTCCCGCCGGTACGGGCCGGCGCCGGGGTCGCGCGCCCGGGGCGCCGCGTGACCGGCGCCCCGGCCGAGCCGCCCGCCGCCGAGCCGCCCGCCGCCCTGCCTCGCGGGGTCATCGTCCTGCTCGGCATCGCCGGGGTCGTGATCGCGGTCGCGGGGCTGCGCGGCGTGGCCCACCTGATCGCCCCGGTCTTCCTGGCGCTGATGCTGACCGTGACGGTGAGCCCGCTGAGCGAGTGGCTCCGCCGGCACGGATCGCCGGTCTGGGTGGCCATGCTGGCCACCGTGACCGTCGTGTACGTCGTGCTGTTCGGCCTCGGCGCCGCCATGGTCGTCTCCGTGGCTCAGCTGATCGACCTGCTGCCGACCTACCAGACCCAGTTCGCGGACCTCCAGGCCGACATCGTCTCGGCGCTGAGCAGGCTCGGCATCAGCGAGTCCCAGCTCACCAGCGTGCTGGAGCGCGCGAGCCCGAGCGCGGTCACGGACCTGGTGGGATGGGTGTTCGGCGGGATCACGAGCGTCCTGTCGGACGCGGTGTTCCTGCTCGCCGTGCTGCTGTTCATGTGCCTGGACGCCGTCAGCTTCCCCGCCCGGCTGAACTCGACCGCCGACCAGCGCCCGCAGGTCGTCAGCGCGCTGCGCTCCTTCGCGCACGGCACCCGCAGCTACCTGCTCGTCTCGACGGTGTTCGGCCTGATCGTCGCGGTGATCGACACCCTGATGCTGTGGGCCTTGGACATCCCGCTGCCGGTGCTGTGGGGCCTGCTCGCGTTCATCACCAACTACATCCCGAACATCGGCTTCGTCATCGGCCTGGTGCCGCCGGCGTTGCTCGGGCTGCTGGACGGCGGCGTCGAGAAGATGATGGCGGTCATCGTCCTGTACTGCGTCGTCAACTTCGTCATCCAGTCGGTGATCCAGCCCAAGATCGTCGGGGACGCGGTGGGGCTGTCCTCGACCGTGTCCTTCCTGTCCCTGGTCTTCTGGGCCTGGGTGCTCGGCCCGCTCGGCGCGCTGCTGGCCATCCCGCTGAGCCTGCTGACCAAGGGGCTGCTCGTCGACGTCGACCCGTCGACCCAGTGGATCAACGTGCTGCTCTCCGGCGGCGGCTCGGCCCCGCCGCCCGTTCCCGAGCCGGAACCCGATCCCGTGCCGGAGACCGAGCCGCGGGACACGGCGCCGGGCGAGTAGCCCGGCGTCCCGCACCGATCAGCCGCAGCGGTTGTCCATCTGCTGCCGCAGCACGGCCCAGCTCGCCGAGACGGCCGCCACCTGCGCGGTCAGCTCGGGCATGGCGGCCTTGAGGCTCTCCTTGTCGGTCACCCCGGACGCCGTACCCGTCAGCGTGGTCAGCGACGCGCGCAGCGCGGCGATCGTCGGCTTGTACGCGGCCGACGCGGCGGCGCCGACGGCGTCGAGGTCCTGATGCACCTGCTGCGCCGCGGCCACCAGCCCGGACGCGCCGGCCGTCGCCAGGTCCACCCCGCGCAGCGCCGCCACCGACGTCTCCAGCTCGTCGCGGGCGTCGCAGACGGCCGCCTGCGACGGGTCCCGGCTGGGCGCCGCCTCCGCCGCGCTGGTGGCCACCTGCGGGGTCGCGGTGCTGCCGGAGTCGCCGCCGGAACCGCACGCGGGTGCCGCCAGCACCAGCGTGAGGGCCGCGAGCAGGCCGGAACGGCGCACCCTGGAACCCGTGCGTGACATGATCTCGCCTCGCCTTCGTCTCGCCCACGCCCGAGCTGCGGTGGGCGGCCAGCATCATCGACCCGACCGGGCTGGCTCCCAGTCTCGGCCGCACCGGCCCCCGCCCACGTCACCCCCGGCGGACGAGATCCGGACCGCCGGTCACGGCCCGCGCCGCGCCGCTTCATCCCGCGCGGATGGTGCCCGCGCGCTCAGCTGCGGGTCACCAGCAGGTCGCGGTCCACGCCCTTGTAGGAGGCGGTCAGCGCCGAGGTGGTGGCGGACGACTTCAGCCGTACCTTCTCGATGGTGTCGGTCCCGGACCGGCCCGCCGGGCAGGGCGCGCCGACCGTCGGCCCCACGGTCGTGCCCGAGATCCCGCTGACCGCGCCGGTGAGCCGGAAGCCGACGACCCGGCCACCGCGGCCGGCGCCGTAGCCGGCCGTCGTGTCGTAGGCGACGGACGAGCTCAGATCGTCCCGCGCGCTCAGCCGCAGATGGGTCACCTCGACGGTCACGGGCCGGGTGCCGCCGCAGACGACGGAGTAGGTGTCCTCGATCGACGTGCTGTGGCTGAAGGTGACTCCGGCCGCGACCGCGCGCAGCGTCGCGGCGCTCCAGCGGTAGGCGGTCCTGACGTCGCCGCCGCCGACGAAGCCGGTGCCGGTGGCGGGGTCGAACCTGATCGAGGCGGACGCCGCCGTGGCGGGCACGAGGACGCCCGCGAGGGCGACGGCGACGGCGGCGAGGGTGGAAAAGAGGCGGGAGTGCATGTCGGTCTCCTGAGATGTGCAGGCGCACGTACAACGTGGAGACCCGATGATCACATATTTTGCCCGAGTTTGCCCCGAAAGGGGGATTTCAGGTCAGGCGGGCAAGCCGTCGAGGCGGGCGAGCACCTGGAGCATCACCTCGTCGGCGCCCGCGCCGATCGAGGTCAGCCGGGTGTCGCGCAGCATGCGGGCGGTCCAGGTCTCCTCGAGATAGCCCATGCCGCCGTGGAACTGCAGGCACCGGTCGGCCACCTCGCGGATCAGCCGGCCCGCCTTGAGCTTCGCCACCGTCGCCATCCGGGTGATGTCCTCGCCGGCCATCAGCGCCTCGCAGGTGACCAGGTTGTGGCTGCGCAGCAGGTCCACCTCCGCCTGCAACTCGGTGAGGCGGAAGGCGACGTACTGCCGGTCGGCGAGCGGGCGGCCGAAGACCGTGCGGTCGTGGATGAACCGGCGGGTGCGATCCAGGGCGTACTGGCACTGGCCGACGGTGGTGTACGCGGCGAACATCCGCTCGGTGACGAACTGGCGCATCTGCTGCTGGAAGCCGCGCCCGACCTCGCCGATGGTGTTGGCGACCGGCACGCGCACGCCGTCCAGCACCAGCTCGGCGGTGTCGGAGCAGCGGTTGCCGAGCTTCTCGAAGGTGCGCGCGACGCTGAAGCCGGGCAGGTCGGTCGGCACGAGGATCTGCGACATCCCGCGGTGCCCGCCCTCGTCCGAGGTGCGCGCGAGCAGGCAGATCCAGTCGGCCTGCGCGCCGTTGGTGATGTAGATCTTGCGGCCGGTGATGACCCAGTCGTCGCCGTCGCGCACGGCGCGGGTGCTCAGCCGGGAGACGTCGGAGCCGATGTCCGGCTCGGTGACGGCGATCGCGGTGACCGCGGTGCCGGCGACGGCTGGCGTGAGGTAGCGCTCCTTGAGCTCGGCCGACCCGAACTCGTGCAGCGACGGCGTCGCCATCATCGCCTGCACGCCCAGGGCCATCCCGACGCCGGTCGCGTGCATCCGCCCGTACTCCTCGGCGGCGACGAGCTGGAAGCTGTGGTCGGCGCCCTCGCCGCCGTAGGCCGGGTCGTACTCCAGGCCGAGCAGGCCGAGGGCCGCGGCCTTGGGGAACACGTCGTGCAGGGGCGCGCGCCCGGCGGCCTCCCACTCGTCGACATGCGGGTTGATCTCGGTGTCGACGAACCGGCGGACGCTGTCGGCGAAGGCGCGGTGGTCCTCGTTGAGGCGCATACGCCGAACGGTAGCGACGACCCGCCGCAGAAACAAGCGTGCTTGCTTGTTTTTCCCGGCTGTGCCAGTGTCCGTGGCATGAGCGAGCTTGCGAGCGAATCATCAGCTCAGGTTGAAACTCATGTCATCGCCGGAGCGCCAGCGGAGGGGATGGCATGAGCGAGCTTGCGAGCGAATCATCAGCTCAGGTTGAAACTCATGTCATCGCCGGAGCGCCAGCGGAGGGGATGGCATGAGCGAGCTTGCGAACGCTGGGACGCTGCGGGTCGGCAACTGTTCCGGGTTCTACGGTGACCGGCTCTCGGCCATGCGGGAGATGCTCGAGGGCGGCGAGCTCGACGTGCTCACCGGCGACTACCTGGCCGAGCTGACAATGCTCATCCTCGGCCGGGACCGGATGGCCGACCCGTCCGCCGGCTACGCCCGGACGTTCCTCGCCCAGCTGCGGGACTGCCTGCGGCTGGCGCTGGACCGCGGTGTCCGCATCGTCGCCAACGCGGGCGGCGTCAATCCGGCCGGCCTGGTCGCCGCGATCCGCGAGCTGGGCCCCGCCAAGGTCGCCCTGGTGCGCGGCGACGACCTGACCGCGCGGGCCGGCGCGCTCGGGCTGGGCTCGCCGCTCGGCGCGCACGCCTACCTCGGCGCGTTCGGGATCGCCCGGGCCCTGGCCGGCGGCGCCGACATCGTCGTCACCGGGCGGGTGACCGACGCCTCGCTGGTCGTCGGCCCGGCGATCGCGCACTTCGGCTGGGGCCGCACCGACCTCGACGCGCTCGCCGGCGCCACCGTCGCCGGCCACGTCATCGAGTGCGGCACGCAGGCCACCGGCGGCAACTACCCGTTCTTCACCGAGATCGCCGACCTGGTCCGGCCAGGCTTCCCGATCGCCGAGCTCCACCCGGACGGCTCCAGCGTCATCACCAAGCACCCGGGCACCGCGGGCGCGGTCACCGTCGGCACGGTGACCGCCCAGCTCGTGTACGAGGTGGACGACGCCCGGTACGCCGGCCCCGACGTCACCACCCGCCTCGACACGGTCTCGCTGCGGCAGGCCGGGCCGGACCGGGTGGAGATCACCGGGGTACGCGGTGAGGCGCCGCCGCCCGACCTCAAGGTGTCGTGCACCTCGATCGGCGGCTACCGCAACGAGATGACCGTGGTGCTGACCGGCCTCGACATCGAGGCAAAGGCCGACCTGTTCCGCCGCCAGTTCGAGGACGCCCGTGGCAAGGCCGAGCCGGCCGAGGTCACCTGGCACCTGGCCCGGGTCGACACCGTGGACGCGCCGACGCAGCAGCGGGCGTCCGCCCTGCTGACCGTCGTCGCCCGGGACGCGGACGAGAAGGTGGCCGGCCGCGCGTTCACCAATCCCGCCGTCGAGGTCGCGCTCGCCTCGTACCCGGGCTTCTTCAGCACGACGCCGCCGGGGCGCGCGCACCCGTACGGCGTGTTCACCGCCGGGTACGTGCCGCAGGGCGTCGTCGCGCACGAGGTCGTGCACGACGACGGGACCGTCGAGCCGGTCGGGCCGCCGGCGCTCACCCTCGCCCTCGAGCCCCTGCCGGGGCCGGCGCCCGGGCCCGCGCCCGGCGATCCGGGTCCGGTCGTGCGCCTACCGCTCGGGACGATCGCCGGCGCGCGCTCCGGCGACAAGGGCGGAAACGCCAACGTCGGGCTCTGGGTGCGCGACGACGCGGCGTACCCGTGGCTCGCCGCGCTGATCACCGAGGACACCGTCCGCGAGCTGCTGCCGGAGGCCGCGGCGCTGCCGGTGCGGATCACCCGGCTGCCCGGCATCCGGGCCGTCAACGTCGTCATCGAAGGCCTGCTCGGCCAGGGCGTTGCGTACCAGGCGCGCTTCGACCCGCAGGCCAAGGGGCTCGGCGAGTGGCTGCGCTCGCGGCACGTCGACATCCCCGTCTCGCTGCTACCCGTACCCGAGGAGCACCCGTGACCATCCTGCGGTCCACCATCGACGCCGACGGCGCGGACGCCCGCGCCGCCCGGCAGGCGATGCTCGACGCCCTCGACGAGATCGCCGCCGAGACCGCCAAGGCCGTGGCCGGCGGCGGCGAGAAGGCGACCGCCCGGCACCGGGCGCGGGGCAAGATGACCGCCCGGGAGCGGATCGAGCTGCTGCTCGACCTGGACTCGCCGTTCCTGGAGCTGGCCGCGCTGGCCGGCTACGGCTCGCAGTTCACCGTCGGCGGCAGCGTCGTCGCCGGCATCGGCGTGGTCAGCGGCGTGGAGTGCCTGCTGGTGGCGAACGATCCCACGGTCAAGGGCGGCGCGAGCAACCCCTGGTCGCTGCGGAAGTCGCTGCGGATGCACGAGATCGCGCTGCGGAACCGGCTGCCGATCATCGCGCTCGTCGAGTCCGGCGGCGCGGACCTGCCGACGCAGAAGGAGGTCTTCATCCCCGGCGGGGCCGTCTTCCGCGACCTCACCCGCCTGTCCGCCGCCGGGATCCCGACGATCGCGCTGGTCTTCGGCAACTCGACGGCCGGCGGCGCCTACCTGCCCGGCATGAGCGACCACGTGGTGATGATCGAGAAACAGTCCAAGGTGTTCCTCGCCGGCCCGCCCCTGGTCAAGGCCGCCACCGGCGAGGAGTCCGACGACGAGTCGCTGGGCGGCGCGGAGATGCACGCCCGGGTGTCCGGCCTCGCCGACTACTACGCCGTCGACGAACAGGACGCCATCCGGATCGGCCGGCGGATCGTCGCGCGACTGAACCACAGCAAGGCGTCCGGGCCGGCGACGGCCGAACCGAGGCCGCCGCGGTACCCCGCCGAGGAGCTGCTGGCGATCGTGCCGCCCGACCTGAAGTCGCCGTTCGACCCCCGGGAACTCATCGCCCGGATCGTCGACGACAGCGACTTCGACGAGTTCAAGCCGCTGTACGGCGACTCGCTGGTGACCGGCTGGGCCCAGCTGCACGGCTACGCGGTCGGCATCCTGGCCAACGCCCGCGGCGTGCTGTTCAGCGCCGAGGCGCAGAAGGCGGCGCAGTTCATCCAGCTCGCCAACAAGTCCAACACTCCCCTGCTGTTCCTGCACAACACGACCGGGTACATGGTCGGCAAGGAGTACGAGCAGGGCGGGATCATCAAGCACGGCGCCATGATGATCAACGCGGTGTCGAACTCGACGGTCCCGCACATCTCCCTGCTCGTCGGCAACTCCTACGGCGCCGGGCACTACGGCATGTGCGGCCGGGCCTACGACCCCAGGTTCCTCTTCGCCTGGCCGAGCGCCCGCTCCTCGGTCATGGGCGCGCAGCAGCTCGCCGACGTCACCTACATGGTCTCCAAGGCGTCGGCGCTGTCGCAGGGCAGGCCGTTCGACGAGGACGGCGCTCAGGTGGTCCGGCACATGATCGAGCAGCAGATCTCCGCGGAGGCGATGCCGATGGTCCTGTCCGGGATGGTCTACGACGACGGCATCATCGATCCCCGCGACACCCGCGACGTCCTCGGTGTCGCCCTGTCCGCGATACACACCGCGCCGGTGCGGGGCACCGACGCCTTCGGCGTCTTCCGGATGTGAGGCGATCATGACACCGAACCTCAGGCCCATCACGAGTGTGCTCGTGGCGAACCGCGGCGAGATCGCCCGCCGGATCTTCGCCACCTGCCGCCGCCGCGGCCTGGCCACCGTCGCCGTCTTCTCCGACCCGGACGCCGGCAGCCCGCACGTCCGCGAGGCCGACAGCGCGGTACGCCTGCCCGGCGCCGCGCCGGCCGAGACCTACCTGCGTGGCGATCTCCTCATCGAGGCGGCCCTGCGTTCCGGTGCCGACGCGATCCACCCCGGCTACGGCTTCCTCGCCGAGAACGCGGACTTCGCCCGTTCCGTACGGGATGCGGGCCTGATCTGGATCGGTCCGGACCCCGAGGCGATCGAGGTGATGGGTTCCAAGGTCGAGTCGAAGCGCCGGATGGCCGCCGCCGGCCTGCCCGTGCTCGACCTGCTCGACCCGGACACCATCACCGAGGACCAGCTCCCGGTGCTGGTCAAGGCGTCGGCCGGCGGTGGCGGCCGGGGCATGCGGATCGTGCGCACCCTCGCCGAGCTACCGGACGCGGTGGCCTCCGCCGCCCGCGAGGCCGGCGCCGCGTTCGGCGACGACACCGTCTTCTGCGAGCCCTACCTGCCCACCGGCCACCACGTCGAGGTGCAGATCCTTGCCGACGCGTACGGCACGGTCTGGGCGCTGGGCGAGCGCGAGTGCTCGCTGCAACGCCGCCACCAGAAGGTCATCGAGGAGGCGCCCGCGCCGCTCGTCGACCGGATCGGGGGCGGCCTGCGCAAGCGGCTGCTCGCCGCCGGCCGCGACGCCGCGGCCGCGGTCGGCTATCGCGGCGCCGGGACGGTGGAGTTCCTCGCCGACGGCAACGGCGACTTCTGGTTCCTGGAGATGAACACCCGCCTTCAGGTCGAGCACCCCGTCACCGAGTGCGTCACCGGCACCGACCTGGTCGGCCTCCAGCTCGACGTCGCCGCGGGCGAGCCGCTGACCGGCACCGAGCCGGTGATGACCGGCCACGCCATCGAGGCCCGCCTGTACGCCGAGAGCCCCGCCGACGACTGGCGCCCGCAGACCGGCACGGTGGTCACCTTCGACGTGCCCGGCGTGACCGCCCGGTTCGACCGCACGGCACCCGACGGCATCCGCCTCGACTCCGGCGTCGAGCACGGCAGCGTCGTCGGCACCCACTACGACGCCATGCTCGCCAAGGTCGTCGCGTACGCGCCGACCCGCGAGGCCGCGGCCCGGCAGCTCGCCGCCGCGCTGCGCCGCACCCGGGTACACGGTGTCACCACCAACAGGGACCTGCTTGTCGCGAGCCTGCTGCACCCGGACTTCCTGGCCGGGACCGCCGACACCGGCTTCTACGCCGCCAACCCGCCGGCCGCGCTGACCGCCGGCACCGGGCTGGAGCCGGCCCTCGGCGCCCTGGTCGCGGCCCTGTCGGACGCCGCCCACCAGCGCGGCCCGCTGCTGCCCGGCCTCGCCGCCGGTTTCCGCAGCATCCCCGTCGGCTACCGCAGCCGCGGCTACGCCGCCGGCGAGCGGGAGTTCGAGGTCCGGTACCGGTTCGGCCGTGACGGTCTCGAGCTCGCGGCGCCGCCGCCCGGCGTCACCGCGCTCGCCCTCGTCGACGCGGGCGCCGATCGCGTCGTGCTCGACGTCGACGGCGTGCGGCGGTCCTGGACGGTCGGCCGGTTCGACGGCCGGGTGGTCGTCGAGGGCCCGCGGGGCTCGGTCGAGCTGCGCCGGCTGCCGCGCTTCACCGACCCGTCGTCGCGGCTGCCGGCCGGCGCGCTGGTGGCGCCGATGCCCGGCACCGTGGTGCGGGTGGGTGTCCGGGTCGGCGAGACCGTCGCGGCCGGTCAGCCGCTGATCTGGCTGGAGGCGATGAAGATGGAGCACGTGGTGCGCGCCCCGGCCGCCGGCACGGTCGCGGACCTGCCGGTCGACGTCGGCCGGCAGGTCGGCCAGGGCACGACGCTCGCGGTGGTGGAGCCCGCGGATGGCTGACGGCGCCGTACCCAAGCAGGACCGGTCCCGGGCGACCCGGCGGCACCTGCTGGAGACCGCGATCCGGTGCCTGGCCAACCACGGCTGGGAGACCTCGACGGTGGGCTTCATCGCCGCCGAGGCCGGCATCAGCCGGGGCGCGGTGCAGCACCACTTCCGTACCCGGGAGGCGCTCATCCTGGCCGCCCTCGAGCACATGTTCGCCGAGCGGGCGGCGCTGCTCGACGCGCTGCCCGACCCCGGCGGCTCCGGCCCGGAGCGGGTGCACGCGGTGGTGACCGGCCTGGTCGACGCCATCGGCGGCGAGCTGTTCCGGGCGGCGCTTCAGGTGTGGACCGTGGCGGCCGCCGAGCCCGAGCTGCGCTCCGCCGTGGTCCCGCTGGAGCGTCACTTCGCCCGCGGCGTGCACCACCGCGCGGTACGCCTGCTCGGCGTCGACGACACCGACCCGGCCGTGCGCGCCCTCATCCAGGCCACCCTCGACCTGGCCCGCGGCCTGGCCCTGGCGGACGTCCTGACCGACGACTCCCGCCGCCGGGCCGGTGTCGTGCGCGCGTGGTCGAACCAGCTCGCGGCCGCCCTGCCCGCCGCCGACCCGGCCGAGGCGGGAGCAGACCGCCGGTGAACCGCACGACGCTCGTCGTTCCCGCCCGGCACGCCGGTTCCCTGGACATCCCGCCGCGGGCCCTGGACGACGCCTCGGACGACGTGGTCTGGGTGAACGCCCCGACGGACGGGCTCCGTGGCTCGCACCGCATGGCGGTGCCGCTGGAGGCCCGCTCGGTGCGGAAGGCCGGGCGGTTCCTGTTCGAGTGGCGCCTGCGTCCGCTCGTCGGCTGGCTGCTCTTCGCCGCGTACACCGCGGTGGCCGACGGATACATGCACGGCTCGCTGAGTTTCCTGCCGCAGGCCGTGCTCGCCGCGGTGCTGGGCGGTTGGCTGGCGCAGGCCTCGGACCGGCCTCGCCAGTTGCCCTATCTGACCCACACCGGCGACCCGGTGGCCCGGCTACATCCGCCGGGAGCACCCCGAACAACCGTGACCGGCCTAGGGTTTGGAAGGGCACTCCAGCGACCGGGCGGAAGGTGAGCCTGATGACGGCCGGACAGCACGACGCCGGGCTTCGCCGGATCGGCGAGACCATTGAGCGTTCCGGCGTGCACCTGGAGTTCGTGCCACAGCCGAATCCCTTGGAGACGTGCTGGTACACGATCGGTCTGACCGACCGCGGTCACCCTGAGCTGATCTTGTTCGGACTACCGCCGGACATTTCGCGGCCCGCCCTGCATACCGTTGCCGGCGACGTCATCGCAGGCCGGCGCACGTGCGTCGCGGGACAACACGCAGACGACGTTCTCGAGGGACACCAGGTCCTGTTCGTCGCGGTGACCGAGCCGGAACGCCACCTGCCCGTCGCCGCGCAGTTCTATGCCGGCACGCCTACCGCCGCCGTAGCGGCGCTGCAAATCGTGTGGCCGGACCGGTACCAGCGCTGGCCCTGGCAGCCCGGCACACGCCTGGACGACATGCCGATCCTGGGCCGCCATGCCTCATCCCGCTGACGGGACCCATCAGAATGGTGCGGGTCCCTGACCTGCCAACGAGATCAACAGCTGTGTGGCGAGTAGCTTGCGCATGCCGGTGACGGCGACTGCTCCCACCCGGTCGTAGGGCAGTTCCAATTGAAGCCCCTCGGCCGCGTTGCGAAGGTCCGTCGTGACCTGGTCCGGACGGAACGTTCCGCCCCAGCCGTTGAGTCCTCCGCGGTGGTTGGTACTGAGGGAGATCATGCCGGATATGCGGGCGCCGTCGGCCAGGATCAGCCTCGCAGGACCCGAGTAGGTCGTCGTCATAATCATGTCCTTCAGGGGTGTCGCGCGAAGACCACAGTTCGGGCTGTCTGACCGCCATCAGAAGGACGATGCATCGAGTCCGTCCATTGATGTGCTTGATCTGGGCCGCGACCGTGAATGCTCAACCGTCAGGGCGGCGCCGGCGCGAGATTCGGCCCGTTACCGACAAGTTCAGGCTATCCCGAGGGGCCGGGGCAGCTCCTGTCGTCAGCTGAGAGCGATCCAGCGACGAGGACGTGGGAGCGATGCTGGGCAGCATCCACACCCGGGAGGGCCGGTCTGCTGCCGATCGGACTATTTTCCGACGCTGTGCCCGCAAAGCGGAACGGCAGCCCGCTGAATCAGTCGGGCCGCCGTTCGCAGAGCGTGGATCAGAGCGGGCGAATGTTCTCCGCCTGCGGGCCCTTCTGGCCCTGGGTGATGTCGAACTCCACCTTCTGGTTCTCGTCGAGGCTGCGGTAGCCACTCGTCGCGATGGCGGAGAAGTGGGCGAAGACGTCAGCGCCGCCGTCGTCCGGCGTGATGAAGCCGAAGCCCTTGTCGGCGTTGAACCACTTCACGGTACCTGTAGTCATGTCTGCTCCTTCGCAGGCTGTTAGAGACCGCACTGTGCGGACTCTTACGCCGCCGCGTTGATAACCTGCGCCGAAACCGACACTAAAACGAAAAGCGCCTGGATGGGTTCAGATACCCCATCAGGCGCCGGAAAACGTCTACGGAAATCAAAACTGCAACACGGCAACTATAGCGCATGATCCGCCGTCGGCGCCACGGGGGCGAGTGGAGCCGGCCACTCGCCTGCGTGGCGGCTTGTGGCTTCGGTCCGCGTGGCGACCATAGGTTCGGACCGTTCCTTGAGGTGTCCGAGGGTGTCTCGTTCGCTGCGGTTGAGATGATCACCGGCGTGACGTTTCCGCTGCGTATCGGCCGTGTCCTCGGGGATCGTCCGTTCGCCGAGGTCGGTGAGCCCGTCCTCGCCGTCGCCGACGACAGGCGTGGCCTGCTGGCAGTAGCGGGCGCCCACGGGGGCCACCTGGTCCCGCTGGGCAGGGCACCGGTGGGTGTCTACGACGTCGATGATCTAGGTCGCCGCGCTCTGGTCCGTTCGCATTACCCCGTGACCGCGATGGCGTTCCACCCCGACCTTCCTCTGCTGGCGATCGGCACGGGCTGCTACGACGGTGGATATTTCTTCATGGGCGAGTTGCTCCTGACGGATCTGGAGACGGGCAGGGCGGTGTCGCTCATCGACAGCCCGCTCGGCCCTCAGGTGCTGGCCCTCGAGTGGCTCACCGGCCAGGACCTCCGCGTGCTGGTGGCGCCGCCCCACGATGGCGACGACGCCGAGGCATGGGTCGAGGGACACGTAGCCGTGGTGTCCCGGCCCGACTGGCGGCTCGTACCACCCGCATCGATCACCTGGCAGGAACTGGCCGGACCGCGGGTCGCGGCGCCCCGTCCCGACCACCGGGAGGAAGCTCGCCGCGCGGTGTCGGGCCTGAGCCGGGACTGGGATCCGCGGCGTAACGTCCGCGCGGTCGAGGAACTGTCCGACGGCAGGATTCTGGCGACGCTCGACGAGGTGCGGGCGGAGTCCTGGCTGCCCTCGGGGCAGCGGCAGTGGACTGTCGCGGACGACAAGGGCGGCCGCGACCTCGTCGTCGCCACCGACGAGCGTTCGGTCTGGGTCGGTCTGGTGCGGCCCACCTGTGAGGAACCTCCACAGGCTCTGGTCCGGCTCTCACTCCAGGACGGTGCGCAGATCGAGCACATCACCCTGTCCGCGCCGGCGTCCCTGGTGTGCCGCGCCGACGGTCTGCCGGCCCTCGCGCCCGCCGGAGATCTCGGGGAGCGCGGCAGGCTTCGTATCCGGCGTGGCAGCCGGGTCTATTTCCGGGAGATCGACCGCCCCGGCGTGGAGACCACGGACGGCAGCCTCGTCTACGCCGGCACCGTGCATCACGGCCAGGGATTGCAGCCCGGCGGCTCGTTCGTGGTACGCCGCGAGATACGCACCGGGGAGCCGCGCTGGGTGTTCCGGACCGACCGGACGGCGACCGACCTCGACGCCGACGCGCAGACCGCGTATGTCGCCTACGACGATGGTGAGATCGTCGCACTCGATCTACAGGACGGCACCGTGCGCCGGCGCCGGCACCTCACCGTCGCAGCGGTGCAGGCGATACCCACCGCGTTGACCGTCGTCGGCCCGGACGCGCTGCTCATCGGCACCAGCGACGGACGGATCTTGAAATGCTCCGCCGAGTTGCCTGCGGACCCGGACGTGACGGGGACCTGATCGCGTGGATCACGCGATATCGTCACCACCGTGAACAGCCGCCGTCCCACACTCGCCGATGTCGCCCGCGTGGCCGGCGTGTCACGGGCCACGGCATCGCGCGCGATCAACGGCGCGTACGGCTCCTCGGAGGCCGTACGCGAGCGCGTGCGCGACGTCGCCGCCGAGCTCGGATTCGAGCCCCACGCGGTGGCGCGCGCGCTGGCGACGGGCCGGACGAGTGCGAGCCGGCGCGAGCGCATCGAGGTCCTGATCGTCGACCCGGATCCTGACGCGATGACCGCCAAACCGTTCTACGGGCGCGTGTTGACCGGCGCGATGCGCGCGCTCGGCGACCGCGACATCTCGCTGGAGATCCGCCGGGTCTCGGCGCCGCCGGCGAGCGACGCCGACCCGCCGTTCGGGCGGCTACTGATCAACGTGCACGGTGCCGCCGGTGCGGCCTGTGCGCGGCGTGCCCGCACGGTCTCCTTGGGAAGGTCGGCGCCCGGCGTTGCCTTCGTCGCTCCCGACAACGACGGCGGCGGTTATCAGGCCGCCGTTCACCTGGTGACCACCGGCCGGCGGCGGATCGGTGCCGTCTTCGGCCCGCCTACGCCGTGCGCTGAGGAACGCAAAGCCGGATTCCTGCGGGTGATGGCCGGTGCGGCGCAGGCCGTGGTGTCCGCCGATGGAGACTTCACCCGCGCCAAGGGCTATGCGGCGACCAAGGAGTTGCTGGCACGCGACCCTCGGCTCGATGCGGTGTTCGCCTCGTGTGACGTCACCGCGATGGGCGTGCTCCAGGCCCTGCGTGAGGCAGGGCGGCACGTGCGGGACGACGTCGCCGTCGTCGGCTTCGACGGCAGCGCCCTCGCGGAGGCGGCGGATCTGTCGTCGGTCTACATGCCGGTCGAGGACGAGGCGGCCGCGGCGGTTCATCACCTGCTCGATCCCGCGTTGCCGGCGCCGGGCCGGTTGCCGACCACGCTCAGGGTGCGCGGGTCCAGCTGACACCGAGGTCGCGGGTTCAGGGCGTCGTCAGCCCGCGGCCGAGCTCGCCGGGGCGCGCGCCCCGCGTGCCGGGCAGCGCGAACCAGTAGCCGCCGCCGAACGGCAGGATGTAGCGCTCCAGGGCCTCGCCGGCCAGGCGGCGCTGGATCGTGGCGAAGCCGCGCTCCAGGTCCTGCTGGAAGCAGACGAAGATCAGGCCCTCGTCGGGGTGGCCGGCCGCGTCCGTTCCCGCCCGGTACGAGTAGCCGCGCCGCAGGATCCGCTGGTTGCGCGTCTCGGGGGTGCGCGGGTTGGCGCGCCGGATGTGCGCGTCCAGGCGGATGGCCTGACCGTTCGGGTCGGCGGCGTAGTCGGGGTCGTCGAGCTCGCGTTCGCGGCCCAGCGGCGCGCCGTCGGAGCGGCGGCGGCCGAAGACCTCCTCCTGGCGCTCGACCGGGTCGGCGTTCCACAGCTCCATCGCGAAGCGGATCAGCCGTACCACCTGGTAGCTGCCGCCGACCGCCCAGGCCGGCTCGCCGGAGCCGGCGCCGACCCAGACGAGCTCGTCCATGGTCGCGGCGTCCGCGGGGTCGGGGTTGCCCGCGCCGTCGGAGAAGCCGAAGAGGTTGCGGTCCCGGGGGCGGCCGTCGGCGGTGGTCCCGTTCTCGTGGCGGAACCCGGTCGCCGACCAGCGCCGCCGGACGGCCGGGCCCGCGGCCCGCGCCACCGCGTCGGCGAGCGCCCGGGCGGCCGCCGGGGTGGCGGCGCAGGCCTGCACCAGCAGGTCGCCGTGGCAGCGGCCGGGATCGAGCACGTCGCCGGGGAATCCGGGCATGGCGGTGAGCCTCGCGGGCCGCCGGTCCGCCAGGCCGAAGCGCCCGTCGAACAGGCTCGCGCCGACGGACACGGTGACCGAGGCGGGCGGCCGGGCCGCGACGTCGCCGATCCGGCCCAGCAGCGCGGCCAGCTCGTCGCGGGCGGTGGCGGCGACGTCGTAGGCCCGGAACTCCGCGGCGGCCGGCGGCGGCGTGACGATGCCGGCCTGGTGCGGCGGTGGCGGGGGCGCGGCGCCGGTCGCGGAGGCGCTGCCGGCCGGGGCCGGGGCCGGGGCCGGGGCCGGGGAGCCGCAGCCGGCCAGGCCGAGGGCCACGCCGCCGCCGAGCAGCGCGCGCCGCCGCACCGGGCTCACTCCCGCGGGCAGGGCGGGGCGCACACCACCAGCAGCCGGAACGGCAGCTCCTTGCCCTCGTGCACCTGAGTGATCATGATGCGGGCGGTGTCCCGCGGCCACACGGTCGCCCAGCCGGCGTTCTGGTCGGACGGGAAGCCGTCGTTGCCGAAGCCGTCGTTGAACGACGGCTTGCCCAGCACCGGCTCGGCCGCCTCGGCCGCCTCCTCCCACAGCCGGTAGTACTCGTCGATCAGGTCGTCCTGGTACTCGTCGTCCGGGTCCGGCCAGGAGGCGGCGAGGGTGACCTCGGCCCGCACGACGCGGTCGCCGTCGGCGTAGGTGTCCAGGCTGCGGTCGCCGAGCCGGTACGTGCACCGGGAGCCGGCCGCCCCGGCCGGTGCCCAGCCCGCGCCGGCCAGCGCGGACCGCACGCCGTCCGGTGTCCACGTCCACTCGATCTCCGCCAGCCGCCGCAGCAGCTCCGTCACGTCCACGGTCTCCACCACCTCCGGGTCACATCCCGTTGCCCGGGACAACATAGACGCGCAGGGTGCCGTTCTGAACGGCCTGTGGAAACTTGCTCTCGAACAGCGCCTGGAACATCGCCCGGCCCTCCTCGTTGGAGACCGCGTACCGCACGCCCTTGCCGCCGATCGCCTCGTTGAGCTGGAGCAGCCGGCTGGCCTGGTCGACGTACTTCGGCTCGTCGTACCAGGCGTGGTTCGGGTTGTAGTTCGAGGAGCCCCACTGCTTCTCGTTGCCGGTCCACTTCGCCTCGACGATGTAGCCGGCGCGGCGCCCGTCCACCTGCACCTTGCGGCCGGTGCTGAGCTTCCACGACTCCTCGTAGTTACGGCCGGTGACGTGCTTCTGGTACTTCTTCCAGGGGTTGTCGAGGTTCGGCAGCTTGCGGTTCTTGTACTGGGTGGCGGTGATGCCCGGGTTCTTCGCGGCGGTGCCGAGCGGGTCGATCAGCGAGACCGGGTTGTTGCCGACGTACGCGTACTGGTTGATCTGGCCCGACTCGAAGCCCAGCGGGTCGCGGCTGATGAAGCGGTGCAGCGCCGGGTCGTAGTACCGGGCCCGGTGGTAGTAGAGGCCGGTGCCGTCGTCCTCCCGCCCGGTGTACCGCAGCGTGTTGCCGCCGTCGGTGCCGGCGGCGGCGGTCTGGCCGAACGGGTCGTAGGAGTACCGCGCGACCAGCGCGCCGGACTCGTCGCCCAGGGCGATGACGCTGCCCAGCGCGTCGGTCAGGAGGCCGGTGACGGTGCCCGCGTCGGCGACCCGCGCCCGGTACTGGTCCGTGCCGGTCGCCACCAGGTTCGAGCCGGTGCCGCCCACCGTCTCGCGGACCGGGTTCGCGCCGTCGTAGGTGTAGCCGCGGGTGGCCCCGCCGACGACCGCGGTGGTGCGGTTGCCCTCGCCGTCGTAGGTGAACGACGCCGCCAGCCCGGTCCGGGAGCTCGCGCTCAGCTCGCCGCGCGCGTTCCAGGTGTACGAGCTGGTGCCGTCGGCGGTGAGGTTGCCGTCGTCGTCGTAGGCGAGTGCGCGCCCGGGCAGGGTCTTGAGCTGGTCGGCGTCGTCGTAGGTCGCCGGCCCGAACGCCGCCGGGATGCTGAGTTGCGCCAGGTCCCCGCCGAAGCGGGCCCGTTGACCGTCCTCGTCGTACCCGTAGTTGAGGTAGCCCAGCAGCCGCTCGCCGTGCCGGTAGCTGATCGTGGTGATCTCGCCGGTCCGGTCGTACGCGTAGGTCTGGTGGTAGTCGCCGCGGCGCACGTCGGCGGGGCGGCCCACCTCGTCGTAGACGGTGGCGGTCAGGACCCGACCGTCCTGCTCCACGCTGGTCAGCCGGTCGGCGTCGTCGTAGCCGTACCGCAGGGCGGGCTGGCCGCCGGCCTGGAGGGAGAGCGGCCGGTCGGCCAGGTCGTAGTCGTAGGTGACGACGCCGTTCGGCTGGCTCACCGTGCGGATCCGGTCGTGGTCGTCCGGGGTGTACGTGGTGGTCAGCACCGGCTTGCCGGTGGTCGCGTCGGTCACCGTGCGGATCCGGTCGCCCGCGTCGTAGCCGGTCGTGACCGTGCTCTCGACGGTGCTGCCGGACACCCCGTACCGCGACACCGTGCCGCGGTCGAGGTCGTCGAACTCGAACGTGCTGACCTTGCCGCGCCGGCTGGTGTACTTCACGACGTTGCCGTTGCCGTCGTAGTCGTACGACTCGACCTTGCCGAGCGGGTCGGTGACCGTCTTGACCCGGTCGGCGTTGTCGAAGGTGAACGTCGTGGCGTGGTTGCGGGCGTCCCGGACCGTGCGCCGGTTGCCGTTGCCGTCGTACTCGTACGACGTGCTGCGCTCCAGCGGGTCGATCTGCTCGAGCACACGGCCGAGCGCGTCGTAGCGGGTCGTCGTGGTGGCGCCGCCCGGCGCCACCAGCCGGGTGACCCGGCCGAGCTGGTCGGTGCCGGTCGACGAGGTGCGGCCGGCGGGGTCGGTGACCGTGGCCGGCTCGCCCAGCTCGTACGTGACCGTCGTGGTCCGGCCGAGGTCGTCCGTAGTCGTCAGGTTCTGCCCGGCGTCGTTGACCGTGTGCCGCACGGTCCGGCCGCTCGGGTCGGTCCGGGCGGTCAGGGCGCCGCGCGCGTCGTAGGTGTAGCGGGTCACCTTGCCCAGCGGGTTGGTGACCGAGTCGAGCTGCCGGAACGGCCCGCCGTAGGTGTAGCGGGTGACCCGCGGCAACGCCGTGCCGGCCAGCTCCGTGATCGTGGTGGGGTTGCCGGCGACGTCGTACTCGTACTCCGTGCGCCGCCCGAGCTGGTCTATCACCGCGCGCGGCAGCGGGCTGCCCGGGTCACGCTCGACGGAGACGGTCTGCGCGAGCGCGGTGCCGTCGGCCGCGGTGTCGGTCACGACCTGCCCGGCGCCGTCGAAGGTGACCCTGCGGACGTGCCCGCGCGGGTCGGTGACCCGGGTCGTGGTGACCTTGCCGTCGGTGCCGGTGGTGTAGTCGAACTGCCAGGTGGCGAGCGTGCCGTCCTGCTGGGTCCGTACCCGCCCGGCGCTGTCGTACGTGTTGGTGTTGTAGACGATGTTGCGCGGGTCGCGGATGCTCTTGAGCCGGCCCGCCTCCCACGTGTACGTGGTCACGCCGCCCGCCGGGTTGGTGACCGTCCACAGGTAGCCGTCGGCGGTGTACGTGTAGTCGACGCCCCGGCCGGAGTTGTCCTCGGCCCGGGTCACCCGCTGCTGCGCGTCGTAGGTCAGCTTGATCCACTTGCCGTTGGGCGAGGTGATCTGGGTGATCCGGCCGCTGGACCGGACGGTGCCGTTGGCGTCCGGCGGCATCGGCGCGCGGGTGATGGTCGTGGTGTTGCCGTACTTGTCGCGGATCGCCTGAAGCGGCGCCTCGTCGCCGATCTGGATCACCGTGCCGTCGACGAGGGTCACGTCCCAGCCGTTGCCGTTCCAGGCCAGGGTCGCGCCGTGGTACTCGGTCGGCGTCGGATCGGCCAGGAAGATGGCGCTCTCGTAGCTGGCGTTGCCGCTGCCCGGGCTGATCCGGCGGAAGTGCACCCGCGCGCCGTCGACCAGGATCAGGTCCGCCTCGCGGTACTCGAGCATCGCGCTCGACCACGGGTACAGGTTGTAGTTGAAGTTCATGCCGATGCCGAAGGCCCGGGTCTCCGGATCGCCCTGCTGGTAGGTCCGGGTCAGCTTCAGCGGGACGACGTCGTCGATCTCGAGGTCGGTGGTCTGGTCGACCATCAGGCCGGTGGCCAGGTCGACCGGGTCACCGGAGCGGGCGCCGCCGCCGGTGGACGGGAACTTCGGCGGCGGGTTGTAGCCGGGCACCACGGTCATCGCGCCGGTGAAGCGGTAGACCTTGGTGTCGGCGTCCGGCGTGACCTGCCGGCCGTCGGCGGTGACCGTGCCCTTGCCGTAGACGTGCCAGCCGGCGCCCTCCGGGTCGTACGACCAGAAGTTCATCCGGGTGCCGGGCGCCTGGTGGGTGTAGTTCGGGTAGACGAGCTGGACGCCGGCCGGGAAGACGGACCCGCCGCCGGGCTGGATCGTGAAGTAGACCGGTACGTTCGACTCCGGCAGCGGGAACGGCGGCCGGTCGACCGGGATGGCCGTCAGGTTGAGCTCACGGGCGACCTTGCCGTCGCCGTCGCGCACGATCGTGCCGGCCGGCACGTGCACCTCGAGGCCAGGGATCGCCGAGGTCGTGAGCACGACCTCCTTGTCCGTCGGCGTCCGGAGACTGACGGTCGCCGCCGGGTCGAGGGCCTGCATCCAGATCGTGTACGGCAGCGCGAGCGTCGTGCCCTCGCCGATGTCGACCCCGATGTCGAAGACGCCGTACGCGGCCGCGCGGGTGCTCGCCGTCCGGCCGTCGACCCGCAGCACCCGGTGCCCGGGCGTCACGCCGGCGAGCAGGAAGCGGCCGTGCGCGTCGGTGCGGCCGCGTACCGCGCCGACGCCGACCGCGACGTTGCCCAGCTCCCGGCCGTCGACCGTGCGGACCTGACCGGCCAGCGCGGTCACACCCTTGGGCGCCTGCGAGAGGCCGCCCGGTGCCGCCGCCGGGCCGTACCCGGTGGTCCAGCCCTTGCCGGCGAAGTTGTCGGCGCCGGGGCGCCACCCGCCGGCCGGCCGCGCCGGTGTGGCGCGCCCGCCGTCCTTCGGCGCCGCGGCGGCCGAGACCTGCGGGCAGGCCGCCCAGCCCACCACCGGCGAGCCTGCGGTCGGCACCAGCGCGGGCGGCGGTCCGGATTTCTGTGCCGCGGCCGGCGCGCAGGCCGCGGCGGTGGTCACCGGTGCGGGCCGCGGCTTGAGCGCCGACATCAGGTCCGCCGCCGCGTACCGGACGAGCTCGGTGCCGGTGGGCGCCGCCGCGGCGGCGAGGGTGGTCGCGGCGATCGTGATCTGGCCGACGCCCGCGTTGTACGGATCCAGCACCACCGCGTAGTCGCCGCTCGCGACGAACGCCGGCAGGTCGACGGTCTGCCCCGCGGTCCGGATCCGGTCGCTCAGGAACGTGCTGCCGTCCGGCGCCAGCACCCGCAGCGTGACCCATGTGTTGTTCAGCGTGCCGTCCGAGAGCGCCAGCCGCGCGCGCTGCCCGGTGGTGCCGGCCAGCGTCAGCCGGGCGTCCTGTCCCGGCCGGGCGAAGGACACCGGCACGCCCGCGCCGCCGACGGTCAGCGCCCCGGCGGCGACCTCCTCGGAGAGGGTCACGTCGAGCGGGCCGGTCCGGCCCTGGTACGGGTCGAGGACGACCTGGTAGACGCCGGTCGCGGGCAACGCGCCGAGATCCTTGTCGTCCAGGGTGTACACCGAGGAGGCGGAGCCGAGCTGGGTGCCGTCGGGCTTGAGCACGGTGGCGTACACGAACTCCAGGCCCGCGCCCGCGCCGGTGAAGCCCAGGCTGAGCCGCTGACCGGCGGTGGCGGAGAAGCGCAGGCGGGCGTTCTGGCCGACCGCGCCGAAGTCCAGGTGGGTGGCCGGCGTGTCGGTGCCGGCCTCCCCGGCGGGAATCTCGGCCGACAGCGCCAGGGTGAGGTCGCCGGTCGCCGCGCGGTCCGGATCGAGGAACACCTCGTGGGTGCCGGTGTCGAGCAGCGGCGGCAGGTCGACGTTGTCCAGGGCGGTCCAGAGGCCGAGCCGTCCCGCCGTGCCCGGCCGGCTCACCTCGGTACGCAGGTACGCCTCGAGGGTCTTGCCGCCGAAGCCGAGGCTCAGCCGCTGACCGGCGGTGCCGTCGAAGCGCAGCCGGATGTTCTGTCCGGGCCGGGTCAGCGAGACGGGTACCGGTGCGCCGATCGCCAGCGCGCCGGCGTCCAGGTCCGCCGAGAGCCACACGGTCAGCGCGCCGGCCCGCGGCGCGGAGAGCACCAGCTCGTGCCGTCCGGCGGCGGTCAGCGCCGGCAGGTCGCTCTCCTCGCCACCGCCCAGGCTCTGCTCCCGGCCGCTCGGATCGACGAGGCCGATCAGGGGGTAGGTCAGGCCGCTGATGCCGGTGAAGCCGAGGCCGAGCCGCTGCCCGGCCGTGCCGTCGAAGCCGAGCCGCACGGCCTGGCCGGGACGCGCCAGGGTGACACCGACGGACGCGCCGCCGACCGCGATGGCGCCGCCGTCGACCTGCTCGGAGAGCCACATGGTGGCGGAGCCGACGCTGAGGTCCCGGGTGCCCACCACGACGCGCCAGGTGCCGGGCCAGGGCGTGGTGAACGAGCCGGTGGCGCCGGGGTCGAAGACCGTCCAGTTCAGGTGCTCGGTGCCGTACGGCGTGTAGAGCCGGATCACCCCGTAGGCGGAGCTGGGGAACGTCCAGTCGGTGAACGCGAAGCTGAACCGCTGGTTCTCGGCGGCGGTGAAGGTGAACTCGCCGTGCCGGCCGACCCGGTCCAGCGGCATCGGCGTGCCCGCGCCGGTCGTGCTCAGCTCGCCGGTGACCTGCGTGGACAGGGTCACGGTCAGCGATCCGGCCGCGGTGCCGTCGGGGTCGACCGCGATCGAGTAGGTGCCCGCCGTCGGCAGTGGCGGCAGCGCGAAGCTCTGGTTGCCGTTCAGCGGCCGTGGCTTGTCGTACTGCCCGGCGGCGAAGGTCTGCCCGTACGGCGTGTGCAGCGCGACCTTTGCGGTGCCCACCGTGTTGCCGCTGAACGCGAGGCTGAGCTTCTGCCCCGCCGTGCCGCTGAAGCGCAGCACCGCCGTCCGGCCGCCCGGCACGGCCGTGGTCACGCCCGCGCCGCCGACCGTCACCCGGCCGCCGTCGACAAGGGTCTCGGCCGGCACACCGGGCGGCGGTACCAGGTAGTCCGCGACCGTGGTGGCGAGCCCGCCGGCGGTGCGCACGGAGACCGGCCCGGCCGTGACCGCGTCCGGCACCAGCACGGTGAGGCTGGTCCGGGAGGCGGCCGTGACCCGGGCGCGGGTGCGGTTGAACGCCACCGTGTTGCCGGCGGTCTCGGGCGCGAAGCCGGTTCCGGTGATCGTCACGCTGGTGCCGGCCGGGCCCGACGCCGGGCTGAACCCGGTGACGGCCGGCTTCGCGGCGTCGACGGCCACCGTGAACGGCGCGGGGCCGTCGGCCGTGGCGCCGCCGGCGCGGCTCACCCGTACCGTGCCGGTCGTGGCGGCGTCCGGCACGGTGACGACGAGCTTGACCGACGTGGCCTCGACCACCGAGGCGGTGACCCCGTTGACGGTGACGGTGTCGGACGCCGAGAACCCGGTGCCGTGCACGCTCAGCCGCGTGCCGGGCGCGCCGCGCACCGGGATCGTGCTGAGCACGGAGAGCTGCGTCGACGGGTAGCGCCGCACGGCCGTGAGGTTGCCGGTCCGGTCGTAGTCGTACGCGGCCGTGTCGCCGCGCGGGTCGACGGCGCCGACCAGCTGCCCGGCCGCGTCGTGCACCAGCTCGTACGGCAGCGGCGGGCCGACGACGAAGCTGTAGGTCGCGGGCTCGGACCAGTGCCCGGCCCGGTCCTTGGCCCGCACGGTGAGGGTGCGCGCGCCCGCGGCGGGGCTCAGCAGCACGGTCCGGGCGCCGGTAGCGGCGACCTCGACGGCCGCCGCGTCGGTGTCGAGCCGGTAGTCGAAGCCGGCCAGGTCGGTGGTGCCGTCCGCCGGGGTCAGCGTGAACCGGCCCGGGATGCCCTCGTTGCCGTGCGCCGTACCGTCGGCCGGGAAGTCCTCCGAGGACACCACCGGCGGCTGCGGCCCGCTGGTGTCCACGGTGAACTCGCACCACGGCGACCAGGGGCCGGCACCGGTCTCGTCGGCGCCGCGGGCGCGCCAGGAGTACGCCGTGCCGTCGGCGAGCTGCCCGGCCGGCACGGTGACCGACGCCGTGTACGACGCCCAGTCGGTCACCGATGCCTCGCCGGCCTTGTCCCCGCCGACCACCCACCACTCGAACGTCGTGGTGATCCGGTCCCAGTCGGGGTCGTCGGCGAGCGCTTGCAGCTGCGGCGTCGCCGTGGTCAGGTAGGGCCGGTCCGCGCCGGTGGCGCAGCTCGTGGCGGGGACGGTGGCGAGGTCGACCGGCATGTCCGGCACCCCGGTGGTGCCGACCCGGAACCGGTAGGTGGCCGGCGCCGACAGCTCGCCAGTCGCCGAGCGGGCCCGCACCGTGAGGGTCCGCGTCCCGTTGCGGTCGGGCGTGACCGTCACCTTCGCCGCGCCGGTCGCGCCCGGCGCCTCGGCGGCGGCCTGCCCGTCGAGCTGATAGGTGTAGCTCACCGGCCGGGCCAGCTCGCCGATCTCGGCGTCGCCGAGCCGCCGGGTCCAGGCCACCACGTCGTCGATCTGGCCGGGCCAGTACTCGGCTCCCGCGCCGTTGATCAACCCGCGGCCGATCTGGAACGGCATCTCGATGTCGCGCAGCGGCGTGGTGTAGAACGCGGTGCCCTCCAGCCGGCCGTTGACGTACAGCCGGAGCTGCTTGCGGGCGGAGTCGTGCACGCCGACCAGGTGCGTCCAGACGCCCGCCTGCGGTACCGAGGTCGACAGCGCCTTGGCCACCGGCGCGTTCGTGGTGTTCGTCGCCGGCTGGATCAGCGCCCACCGGTTGTCGGTCTTGGAGTAGCCGAGCCGGAAGATGCTCTGCACGGTCGAGTGCTGGCTCAGCGCGGTGGCGGCCGCGCCGAGCCCGGTCGGCTTCACCCAGGCGCCGACGGTGAAGTCCTCGCCCGGGCTGATGACCCGGGAGTCGGTGCTCGCGTACGCGCCGGTGCCGTTCAGGCTCAGCGCGGAGCCGGTCGGCCCGCCCGCCCAGCCCGCGCCGCCGTTCAGCGTGGTCGTGACCACGCTGCCGGACTCGTTGTCGGCGGTGCTGCCGCTGCCCTTGTTGAAGCTGACCCGCAGCGCGGCCTGCGACTCGTCGACGGCCTGGCCGAACGTGAAGGCGCCGGGCTGGCCGGCGGTGCCGTGCCGCTGATCGCCCTCGGGATAGTCCGGCGAGGACACCGCGGGCGGGTTGGGCACGGGCGCGTCGACGGTGAACTCGCACGGCGCCGAGCGCGGCGTGTTCTCCCAGTTCTCCCCGACGCCGGAGAAGTCGACCCACCACCGGTACGAGGACCTGTTCGCGAGCTTGCCCGACGGCACCTGCCACGACACCTTGGGTCCCTGGCCGTACCCGGATCCGGAGAGGGAGCCGCCCGGCGCCGACAGCGGCTCGACGGCGAAGCCGGCGTTGTAGTAGCGGTCGGCCGTGCCCAGCGTCCCGGACAGGGTCGGGGTGGTGGTCCGCAGCACGGGCCGGCCGGGGCCGGTGACACACGGCAGGGCCGGTTCCATCGACGCCGCCGGCGGCTGGGCCGCGGACGCGTTGTTCACGTGGAACGACGCCTCCGCCGGTTCGGAGCGCAGGCCGGCGCGGTTGCGCGCCCACACGGTCAGCGTGCGGTCGCCGCGCTCCGGCAGCGTCAGCTCGAGGCGGGTCGTGCCGCGGGCGGGCACCACCGTCGGCGCGGCGGCGCCGTCCAGCTGGTACTCGTAACCGGCCTCGCCGGCGTAGTGCGCCACCGAGTCGAAGTTGAGGAACCAGTTGTACGCCCGGACGTCGTCGATCGCGCCCGACCACCAGTCGGCGGCCGCGCCGGCCCGCTTGCCCCGGCCGACGACGAACGCCTCGCGGGCGGGCCACGGCGTGGTGAACGCGGCCGTCGCCACCTGCAGGCCGTCGACGTACAGCACGATCCGCCCGTTCAGCGGGTCGTAGGCGCCGGCGACGTGCGTCCACACGTTGGTCCGCGCCTCGGCCACGGAGGTGGCCGAGGTGGTGGTGGCGGTGTCGGTGTCGGCCGAGGTGCGGCTGAACACCCAGCGCTTGGTGGCGCCCGCGTACTGGAGGGCGAACGCGTTGCCGCGGGTGCCCTCCTGCGCCAGCACCGTGCGGTTGCCGGTCGTGCCCGTCGGCACCTTGACCCAGGCCATCACGGTGAAGCCCTCGTCGACCGGCAGCACCGGGTCGGTCGTCGTGGCGTACTGGCTGGTGCCGTTGAAGTTCAGATAGGAGCCGGCCGCGTCCGCGGCCCAGGTCGCGCCGCTGACGGCCAGCGGGCTGCGCCCCAGGAAGGCGGTGTCGGCCGCGGCCTGGCCCGTGCCGTCGTTCAGCGGCCAGTGCGCCAGCAGGTAACGGTCGTCAGTCCAGCTCGCCGGGAAGAGGTTCACCCCGGCGGGCCGGCCCGCCCAGGCGTCGTAGTCGGCCAGCCAGGGATACGGCTGGCCGGGCGCCTCCACCCGCACGGTGAACTCGCAGAAGCTCGACCAGGCGGAGGTCAGCGTGCCGTCGGTGGCCCGGACCCGCCACTTGTAGTTGCCGTTGTCGGCCAGCGCGCCGTCCGGCACCGCGGTCGCGGCGATCTTGCCAGTGGTGAGCCCGCCGACCGTCGCCGAGCCGAGCGCGGCGGTGCCGGTGACCGCCCACCATTCGATGGTCGCGGAGAGCGTGCCGCCGTCGGCGTCGGTGATCACGGCGCGCAGCTCGGGGGCGGCGGTGTCGATCACCGGGCGGCCGGTCCCGGTGGTGCAGGCCTCGTCCGGGACCATGGTGCGGGCGCCGACCACCGGCGCGACGGCCGCGATGGAGAGCACCAGCGCCGGGTTGTTGTCGAACTCGGCGAACGCCGCCGGGTCCTGCTCGCGCGGCGAACGCAGGCCAAGCGTCAGCGCCGTCCGGGACGCCGCGGCCGCCTTCGCCGCGCCGGTGGCGTCCAGTTCGATCACGCAGCCGGCTGCGGGGTCCGGCGCGGCGCTGCCCTGCCGTCCGGCCCAGCGGGGCTGGTCGGCCCAGGTCTGGCCGTACCGCAGCGGGCCGGCGGCCCAGAGCTCGACCGGCACCGCGGCGCACCCGGCGCCCTCGGCCGGCGCGACGCGCAGCCGGCCGGAGACCACGTTGCGGCCCGCGACCGCCGAGTGCGCCAGGTCGGCGCCGAAGACCGACCGGTACACACCCGTGCCCGCCGCGGGGCTGCCGGCCCGGGCCGGGCCGGGCGCGTTCCACCGGGCGGTGTCCGGGCTGGACGAGTCCAGCTCGCTCCAGGCGCTGCTGCCCAGGGTGAGGCTCAGCTGTTCGCCCGGCGCGGCGACGAGGTCGCGCCCCAGCACGCTCGCGCCGAGGCCGTGCAGGACCGGCTCGCCGGAGCCGTCGACGATCCGGATGTCGCCGTGCTCGCCCGCTCGGGCCGTGAGGCCCGTGCCGGTGGTACGCAGGCGCAGCTCCCCCGCCGCGTCGGCGCGCACCCGGACGCCGTCCACATCGGCCCGGACCACCAGGTCGACGCCGGGACGCACGTTCTCGTACGTCGCCGTGTCGCCGGAGAGCACCGGCCGGGGCAGGCGGCCGAACGGCGAGCCGATGCTGAACCGCGCCGCGCCGCGCCGCAGCACGACAAGCGGGCCCGTGCCGCCTTCGGAGAACGTCACGTCGGCGGCCGCGGCGCGCGGGCCGACCCGGCCGCCGGGTGCGCGGCGCAGCGTCGTGTCGACGTCCACCCAGGCCTCGCCCCGGCGCACGCGCACCGGCCGGTACCGGTGTTCCCAGGTGATCGTGCCGTCGGGCTCGGCCCAGGCGCGGTCCGTCCCGGTGGTCAGGTCCGTGATCTCGACCGTCCGCCGGCATTCCCGGGCGGCCTTGACGGCGGCGGCCTCGTCGGGCCGCGGCGACGCGCAGGCCCGCTGGTCGAGCGGCGGCTGCGCCAGCGCCGGCGGCGCCACGACGCCGGCGAGGGCGGCCGTCGCCCCCAGCAGCACCGCGGTGAGGCCGGCGACCCGGCGGCGGGCACGAAGCGACTGTGTGAAACTCCGACGCGCCATCGACGCATCCTTCCCCCGTGAGTGCGCCCGATCCCCGTACCGGACGTCACCGCGAGGTGACGCTAACGCCACTGTGGACGGTAGTCAACAGATGTCGATCTATGTGGTCACGGCCACTTTCAGGGCGTGCCGGCGGGCCTCGCAGAGCACGATCCCCGCGTATCCGTGCGGCGCCCACCGCACCATCGGAACGACCTCGATCGATCCGCCCGGCACATCGAAGCCGGTTCCCAGCACCGCCCGCAGGTCGTGCTCGTCGACGTCGGCGCCGGGAAAGACCTTCCCCCCGACGGTGTAGCCACGGCACCGGCGCAGGGCCGCGGTGACGAAGAGGCCGCCCGGGCGGACCAGCCCGGTGATGTGCCGCATGAACGCCGCCCAGGTACCCCGGTCCGCGGTGGCGGAGTCCGCGCAGTAGGCGCTGACCACCGTCGCGTACTCCCGGTCCACCGGGCGCGGGTCCCGGCCGTCGACCCGCAGCAGCGCGGTGACCTTCGTCCTGGTGAGCTCCTCCCGGGCCGCCACGTCCTCGTCCGTCGGGTCCGGGTTGCCCTCGCACCGCAGGGTGTAGCGCACGAACGGCCGCCAGTCGTGCGCGCCGGGCGCCCGGTCCAGCCAGCGCCGGATCTCGGCCAGGTTCGCCGGCAGGTAGTCGCCGAGGTGGATCTCGGAGGCGACCTCGGCGGCGGCGAAGACGTGGTGCAGGGTCGGGCCGACGCCGAAGAACAGGACCGGCCGGTCGCGCTCGGCCCGGCGCAGCGCCGCGACGAGGAACGCGATGGTGGCGATCTCGTCCGGGTCGACGGTGCGGTAGTAGCCGGACAGGTACTCCGCCGGTATCCAGTCGGCCTCGAAGGAGGCGTAACCGCCGCGCCGGCGGCGCAGCACCGCGTTGGTGAGGCCGGCCAGGCCGTACTCGTAGAACGCGGCGCCGAGATTCGCCCCGATCAGGAAGATCAGCGCCCGGTCGGCGGTGACCGAGTCGCTGACCAGCGCGGCGCCGAAGGCGCCCGCGTAGTAGGGCGCCTCCTTGGCCAGCTCCGTGCCGGCGTATCCGGCCGCGGCCGCCACCCGGGACGCGCGTACCCCGGCCGTCCGGCGCCGGGTCAGGTCGTACGCGGCCTTGGACAGCACGTTGGTGCTGGTACCCGTCTCGGCCAGCAGCCGCCAGTTGGCCCGCAGCCCGCTGCTCAGGCCCCAGCCCCACGCCGCGTAGCTCGCCACGAGCAGCGCCGACAGCCAGAGCCGGCCGGCGCCGTCGAGCAGCCCGAGGGCGACGAGGCCGAACCCGGCGACCGTCGCGACCGCGTCCAGCGCGTACGTCGACGCGGCGGTGGCGGCGATGCTGACCGCCCACCGCACGACCGGCCTCACCACGCGGCGCCTCGCTCCGCCTCGACCAGGACGCGGCGCAGCAGCTTGCCGGCGGGCGATCGCGGCACCGCGGCGGTGATGCGCACGGCGCGCAGCCGCTTGTACGGCGCGACCCGCTCGGCGACATACGCCAGCAGCTCCGCGGCCGTCGCCGGCCCGCGCAGCACCACGTACCCGACCGGCAGCTCGCCGGCGTCCGGGTCGGGCCGCGGCACCACCGCCGCGTCGGCGACCGCCGGGTGCGTCAGCAGCAGGCGCTCCAGCTCCGCCGGCGCCACCTGGTACCCCTTGTACTTGATCAGTTCCTTGAGCCGGTCGGTCACGTACAGATAGCCGTCCTCGTCGAAGAAACACAGGTCGCCGGTGTGCAGCCAGCCGTCGGCGTCGACGGTGGCGGCGGTCGCCGCCGGGCGGTCGCGGTAGCCGCGCATGAGCTGCGGGCCGCGGACCCACAGCTCGCCGGTGCGGCCGGCGGCGAGATCGGTACCGCTGTCCGGGTCGACGATGCGCGCCTCGGTGTTGGGAATCAGCCGGCCCACCGAGCCGCGGCGCGGCGCGTCAAGCGGGCCGGCGGCGATCAGGGCCGCGGTCTCGGTCATGCCGAGACCCTGACCGGTACGGCAGCCGAGCCGCTGCGCGCAGCGCAGCTCGTGATCGGCGCCGAGCGGCGCCGCGCCGACGCCGAGGGTACGCAGCGAGGACAGGTCGAACTGGTCGACCAGCGGATGCCCGGCGAGCGCCTGCGCGATCGGCGGGACCACGACGGTGTAGGTGACTCGGTGGTCCTGGATCGTCCGGAGCATCTCCTCCAGGTCGAAGCGGGCCATCGTGACGAGGGTGGCACCGGCCGCCAGGGCCGCCGGCAGCACCAGGCCGAAGCCCATGGCGTGGAAGAACGGCGCGACGGCGAGCACGACGTCGTCCTCCTCGGGCCCGAGGACCGCCCGGCTCTGCCGCACGTTGGTGACCATGCTGGAGTGGGTCAGCTCGACGCCCTTGGGCAGCCCGGTCGTGCCGCTGGAGTACGGCAGCGCGGCGAGCGCCGTCGCGGGGTCGATCGCGACCCGGACCGGCGGGTGCTCCCCCGCGTCCAGGTCCGCGTAGCCCAGCACCTCGACGCCGCCGGCCTTCTCGGCGGCGGCCCGGGCCCGCTCGATCAGCGGCGGGATCGTCACCAGGATCCGCGCGCCGGAGTCGGCGAGCTGACCGGCCAGCTCCTCGGCCGTGAGCATCGGATTGGCGCCGGTGACCGTCCCGCCGGCGACCATGGCCCCGTACGCCGCCACGGCGTAGGCGGGCACGTTGGGGCTGTACAGGGCCAGTACGTCGCCGGGTGCGAAGCCGCGGGCGGCCAGAGCGGCCGCGACCCGCTCGACGCCGGCCGCGAGCTCGCGGTAGCTGATCGCCCGGCCGGTCGCGCCGTCGACCAGGGCCGGCTTGTCGCCGAGGCGGCCGGCCTGCGCCAGGACCAGGCCGGGAAGGGTGACGCCGCCGACCGGCACGTCGGGAAGATCGCTGCGTCGGGTACGGATCGCTGTCATGGTGGCTCCCCTGCTCGCCGGCGCCGGGACCGGATGAGCGGGAACGTAACGAGCCACCGTTTGCGCGTCGTTTATCCATCGTGTGCGCGGCGTCGATCGCGGAAAAGCCAAGCTCATGCCGCGTAGACGGCCGGGTGCACCGCCTAGATACGAGGACGCCTGTCGACGATCCGACGGTGGGACACGTCGGTCACTTGCCCGGGATCCAGTTGGTCAGTAGAGCGTTGACCAGCAACGTGGCCCCCGCGGAGGCCGCCGTGATCAGCACCACGAGCAGCGGCGCGACCAGAGCCCGGAAGCCGATCCGCCGGATTCGGCGCCACGGCAGGGCCGCCTGCACGGCCAGCCCTGGTACGCACCGTGTACCCGATTCGCCAGCGAGCGGTGTACGTCGAGGTCTCCGTGACAGTCGCCGCGATACTCAGCGTCCGGTCCGGTGGGACGCGCTCGTACCAGGCTGGATAGACCATCGGGAGCTCGAGGACGGGTTCCGGCGCCGGAACGTCGTCGGCGTCGGCCCCGGCGGCCGGGCCGGTGTCGGCGGTGATGTCACCGGCCGAACCTGTGTCGCTGTCGTCAGCCCGCGGCGCGGGCGTGGTCAGGCCGAGGACGATCAGGCATGCCAGCCATGCGCCGACCGCGAGGATCGGGCCGAGCCACCGCATGCCCAGTGTGCGCATTGACGACCGCTGCCCTCCGGGCTGACCTGCCAGATCGCGCTGCCTCGGCACCAGGGCGCCGGGTGCCGGCTCGGCGGCCACCGAATTGACTCTCGCCCCATTCGGCGGGGACGTCTGTCATCGATCCGACGCGGGCTAGGTGAGCCGTCGGCAGTAGAGGGCGTCGGGGGTACGGGAGGAGAACAGCCGGGCGGTGTACGCGATGCCGGCCACGTACTCGTCGGCGCCGCACTGGCCCTTGTAGTTGCCGGTGGCGAAGTCGCCGCCCGGGTTGCCCGCCGGGCGGTTGTCGCCGCGGTCGAACCACACCGTCCGGCCGCTGCCCGACAGCGCGGTCGTCGCCGTCGCGCACAGCACGCTGGACACCGCGGCGCCGCGGACCGCGTACCCGATGACGAAGGAGCCGGACGGGCACTGGAGCTTGGTGTATCCACCGGCCCAGTCGCCGGTGACGTGGCGCTCGTCGGTGACGACCTGGTGTGCCGCAGAGGGTGCCCACAGGTCCCCGGCGGTCGTGTCGGTGCACAGGCCCCGGTTGCCGGTGTGCGCCAGGCCGAGCAGCCGCTGCCCGTCCGGGCAGACCGCCTTGCGGGCCCCGGAGTCCCAGTCCGGCCGGTCGCGCATGCGCAGCGACTGGACGAAGTCGCCGTGGTCCGGGCTCAGCATCGACCAGTGCGGCACCGGGTCGATGTACCCGGTGCGGGCGGCGGAGGTGACCAGCCTGCTCCAGTCCCCGGCCCGCCAGTCGCCGCCGTCGTAGGGGCCGGTGCGGCGGCCGTCGCGGTCCCAGTGGAGCAGCGCCCAGCCGTTCGTGGCGCGCTTCTCGGCCCAGCCGACCGCCGGCCAGTAGGCGAAGTCGGCGTCGGCCTGTACGAGCTGGTCGGTGAAGGCGGCGAACCAGTCGCGCTGCTTCGAGCCGGGCGCCGCGTTCCCGTCCACGCCGAACTCGCTGATCCACACCGGGGCGGTGAAGTGCCGGCCGGGCTCGGCGCCCACGTAGAACGCGTCGCGGTACAGGACGGCGGCGAGGTCGGCGCGGCTCAGGTCGCGGTACCGCGGGTCGCTGGTCTCGCCGACACCGGTCGCGCCGGTGTGGTTCGGCCCGGTGTAGTCGTAGAAGTGCGCCGCGTAGACCAGTTTGCCGGACCGCACGAGGGTGTGCGAGAGCGTGGCGGCCGGCCGCAGCGTCGGGCGTCCGTGCGCGAAGCCGTCGACCGGGATGCCGGTCCAGTTGATGCCCTCGACGATGATCAGCAGGTTCGGGTTGGCCTCGCGCAGGATCCGGTCGCCGAGCCGCTGGGAGGCGGCGAACCAGTCGTGGTCGTCGCCGCCGCCCCAGTTCGGGTCGTCCCAGACCGAGCGGCGTACCTCGTTGTAGAGGTCGGCGCCGACCACCCGGGGGTTGTCCCGGTAGCGCCGGACCATGAAGAGCCAGTCGTCCTCCCAGTGCGCCGTGGACTGGCTCGCGTTCCACCGCTCGTTGCCGTCGACGCCGCAGCACCAGCGCGTGGTGTTCGTGTGGTTGTTGATGATCACCGCGAGCCCGGCGGCGGTCGCCGCCGCGACCACCTCGTCGTACACCCGCAGCGGGGTCATGCCCCGGAACCCGGGGTTGGCCGCGACGGCCGCGTCGGTCACCGGCCGGGTGTCGTGCAGCATCTCGCCGGAGAACGGGAGCCGCAGGCTGTTGAGGCCGATCGACCGGAAGCCGGCGACGATCTCGGCGAGCGGCGCCCGGTCGAGGCCGAGCGGTACCCGGCCCGCGTTCTCGCCGGCGTGGTGGTTGGCGTCGTCGGCGTCGTCGCCCGAGCCGTTCCAGGTTCCGCTGGCGCCGTGCCAGTTGCCGGAGATCAGCTTGAACCGCATTCCGTCGGCGTCGACGATGTAGCGGCCGCGGGTGCTCAGCGGTGCCGTCCAGCCCGCGGCGGCCGGGCCGGCGGCGGCCGGGCCGTTGGCCGCCGCGGCGCCGGCCGCGGGCAGGGCCGGCAGCGCGGAGAGGGTGAGGAGCAGGCAGAGGAGCGGGACGCGAACGGCGGGACGCGAGACGATCACAGATCCCCCAAGCCACAGCATTGGCCTTTGTCTATATCTAAGGCCAAGCGTGCCCGAAAGGGAACACCCGTGGGTCAGCTGCCGGCCGACCTCAGCCGCCGGAGCCAGCCCTGCACGGTGTGCCGGGGGACGTCGTAGTGGTCCGCGATGGCGGCCGCCGTGCCGGCCTGCCGGTACACGGCGGCGAGGTCGTCCGGCATGCGCCGGTACGCCCGGCTGTCGGCCGCCGCGGCGGCGCCGCCCTTCGTCGCCGGCTTCCGCGCGGGCGCCGACCCGCGCGCGGCGCGTTTCACGGCCACCTTGGGCGCCGCGATCTTGGGCGCGGGGGCCTTCTTCACGGCGACCTTCCTCGCGGCGGTCGTCTTCGCGGCGGTCGTCTTCGCGGCGGCCTTCGTCGCGGCGGCATTACGGATGGCGGCGGGTGCCGGTGCGGGTGTCCGCTTGGCGCGGCGGGCCCGGGGCACGGCGACGGGCGCCGGCTGAGCGTCGTCGTTGGCGGGCCCGGGCGCGGCGGCGGGAGGCGGTTCCGCGGCGGCGGGACCGGGCGGCGGCGCCACGACGGCGGGACCGGGCGGCGGCGCCGCGACGGCGGCCCGCGAGGGCTCGGACCCGGACTCGATCACCGCCCGGGCGGCCGCCGGGGCAACGGCCTTGAGCAGCAGACCGAAATCGATCGTCGGAAGCTTGCCGCCGGTGAGACCGCCCGGCGCGTGCAGCCGGACGTCGGTGATGCAGACCTGATCACCGGAGGTCTCCACGACCAGGGTGGTGCTGTTACCGCTGCCGTCGTTGGGCAGGACCGTGATGGTGTACGACTCCATGCTGGCTTCCCTCGGATCATTGGCGTGACGACGTCGTTCGTGCACCCCGTCAGGTATCAACCGCAAACGTATCGCCCGTCCGGTTCGCTGCAAATAACGCCTGCTCAGGAGCGACTTGAGCGATCGCTCAAGTCGTGTGTAGCATCCCCGCAGAGTTTTGAGCGACCGCTCAAGTCGGGGGTTGAGGATGACAATGCGGAAACCACGCCCGGGCCGGGCCAACTGGATCCTGGCGGGGCTGATCGCCGCGTTCGGGCTCGCGGCCTTCTGCTACACGGTGTCCAGCGGCCGGGCCGACAGCGCCCTGCTCTTCGTGGTGCTCCCGGCGCTGCTGGCCGCCGCGCTCGCCCTGACACCGGGGCGGACCACCCACGGCCGCGTCTTCCGGCTGACCACGATCGCGCTGCTGCTCGCGGCCGTCGCCCTGCACGAGGGCGCCATCTGCGTCCTGATCGCGTCACCGCTGGTCTATGCCGTCGCACACGGCACCGCGGCCGTGATCCGGATGGCCCGCCAGGGAGGCACCCGCGCGCTGGCCATCCTGCCGCTGCCGCTGCTGCTGGCCGGCGGGATCGAGGGCACCAGCCCGGACCTGCGGATCCGGCCGGACCAGTCGGTCGAGGTCAGCCGGGTGGTCGCGCTCGATCCGGCCGCGGTGCGCGAACGGCTGGCGGCCGGGCCCCGGCCGGTGGCCGTCGGCCCGCTCCCGCTACGGCTGCTGGGCGCGCCGGCGCCGGAACACGTGATGGGCGCCGGGCTCGAGCCCGGCGACCGGTGGATGTTCGGCTACCACGGCAGCTCGCACGGCGCGGGCGGCGCGATCGTCACGCGGGTGCGCGCGGCCGAACCGCGGCGCATCGACTTCGACGTGGTCTCGGACGACACGATCACCGCACGCTGGCTGCGCTGGCGCGGCGCCTCGGTGCGCTGGCATGACGCCGGCGCAGGCCGGACCGAGGTGACGGTCGTGCTGTCGTACCAGCGGCGCCTCGATCCGTCCTGGTACTTCGGGCCGATCCAGGACCGCCTCATGCACGCCGGCGGCGAGCACCTGCTCGACATGCTGGCCCTGCCGTGACGACGGCCCGCTACCTGTGCCTGGCGCTGCCGGCGCTCGCGGTCCTGATCGCCGCGCGGGCGCGGCGGGAGCCGCGCGAACGCGCCGGTGCGCTCCTCGCCTTCCTCGCCGCGCTGGTCGGGATCGCCGCGCTGCACGAGGCCGCCGGCCCCGCCGGCTGGTACGCCTTCGCACACCTCGACGGCTCCTACCGCGGCCTGCCGGTCGACCTGTGGCTCGGCTGGGCGGTGCTGTGGGGGCCGCTGCCTGTGCTGCTGCGCCGCGCCGCGCCGCTGCCGGTGCTGCTGGGCCTGGTGTTCTGGGTCGACATGGTGGCGATGCCCGCGCTGGATCCGCTCCTGGTGCACCTCGGGCCGCGCTGGCCGGCCGGTGAGCTGCTCGGGCTTGCGGCGGTGGCGCTGCCGGCCCAGCTGCTCGGGCGCTGGACGGCGGACCGGCGGCGGCTGGCGGGACGGGCGCTGCTGCAACTCGTCGTCTTCACCGGGCTGGTCTTCTGGCTGCTGCCGACGGCGGCGTTCACCCTGGGCGACGGCGGCTGGGACCGGGTGCCCGCCGGGTGGCTGCCGGTGCTGGCACAGGCCGCCGTCGCGCTGGCGGTGCCGGCGCTTGCGGCGGTGCGCGAGTTCGTGACGCACGGCGGCGGCACCCCGTTCCCCTGGGATCCGCCGCGGCGCCTGGTCACCACCGGGCCGTACGCCTATCTCGCCAACCCGATGCAGCTCAGCGCCACCCTGCTCCTGCTACTGCTCGCGGCCGCGACACAGAGCCTGACGCTGGCGGCGGGCTCGCTCATCTCGGTCGTCTTCGCCGCGGCCGTCGCGGCGCCGCACGAACGCCAGGACATGCGCCGCCGGCACGGCGCCGCGTGGGCGGCATATCGGCGGCAGGTACGGGACTGGTCGCCGCGGCTGCGGCCGTACGAGGTGGGGCCGCCGGGCCGGCTGTGGCTCGACGACGACTGCGGGCCGTGCACCGCGGTCGCCGGGTTCTTCCGCCGCCGCGGGCCGGGCCTGCGCGTGCTGCCCGCCCGGGACAGCCCGGTGCCGCTGTGGCGGGCCCGATACACCGGGCCGGGCGACGTGCCCGCGTCGGGGGTGGCGGCGGTGGCGCGCGGACTGGGGCATGTCACGCTCGGCTGGGCGTACGCCGGGTGGTTCCTGCAACTGCCGGTCGTCGACCGGCTCGCGCAACTCGTCACCGACGCGCTGATCGCACCGCCGCACCCGGCCGGGCCGGCGGCGCACGCCTTAGGAGAGGGATGACCGACACCAAGCAGCGGCTCCTCGACGGCACCCTGGCCGCGCTGGGCGAGCACGGCATCGCCGGCGTCTCGGCGCGCACGATCGCGGCGGCGGCCGGGGTCAACCAGGCGCTGGTGTTCTACCACTACGGCACGGTGGAGGAGCTCCTCGCCGCCGCGTGCCGGCAGGCGACGCTGGCCCGCGTCGCGGCGTACACCGAGCATTTCGCGGCGGTGACCTCGCTGCGCGAGCTGCTACGGGTGGGTCGCATGCTGCACGCCGAGGAGGTGCGGCAGGGCAACGTGTCGGTGCTGGCGCACATGCTCGCCGCCGGGCAGCACAGCGAGCGCATCGCCGAGACCACGGCGGCGGCCCTGCGGCTGTGGGTCGTGGAGATCGAGAAGGTGCTGGACCGGCTGCTGGCCGGGTCCCCCGCCGCGGAGATCGCCGACGTGCCCGGCCTGGCCCGGGCCGTCTCGGCCGCGTTCATCGGCCTCGAGCTGTACGAAGGCGTCGACGAGGCGGGCGCCGGCCAGGCGCTCGCCGCCCTCGACCGGCTCGCGGTGCTCATCGAGGTCATGGACGACCTCGGGCCGCTCGCGCGGCGCGCGCTGCGCAGGCGTCTCACGCGCGGCGGGCGCTGACTTCAGCCACCCGGCGAAGCTTTGCGCCCGGCTTGAGAACGGCCTGAGACGGCGTTGAGGTAGCGCGCCGAACTACGGGGCATGACTGTCGCCCGCCTCATCGCCGTTCCCCCGTTCGTCGTCGCCGGTCCCGCCCAGCAGGCTTCGTCTGCGGGCGAGGCGGCCGTCGAGTTCTCCGTCGTCGTCCCCTTCCACAACCCCGGCGCCACGCTGCGCCGCGCGATCGAGCGGGTCGCCGAGACCCTGTACGCGCAGAACATCTCGTTCGAGATGATCGCCGTCCCCGGCGGCACGCGCGACGGCTCGGCGCGCACCCTCGACGGCCTGCCCTGGCTGCGGGTCATCGCCGACCCCGACCTCCAGGACAAGGGCGCCGCCCTCCAGTCCGGCATCGCCGCCGCCGGCGGCGAGTGGGTCGGCTGCATCGACGTCGACGCGGACATGGAGACCGAGATCGACCCGCACGAGCTGATCGAGTGCCTGCACCGCGCCCGCGAGAACGCCGCCCTCGCGGTGGCGGCCTGAGCCTCGCACCACCCGCTCCACCCGTCCCACCCCGAACCCCTGACCCCGGCCCGCGCCCCCCACGCGCGCCGGGGTCAGTTCATGTCCGGGCCCGGTCGAGACTTGCCGTGGACTTGAAACCGGGTTGAGCCTGCCTTGAGGGTCGCTGCCGAACCATGAACCATGACCCTCAACGCGCCTGCCATGCGCAACCTCCGGGAAGTCATCCACTCGCAGGCGATCCAGCCGACGTTCCAGCCGGTAGTCCGCCTCGAGGACGGCGTGGTCAAGGCGTACGAGGCCCTCGCGCGGTTCGACAAGGCGCACTTCCCCAACCCGGCGGACGCGTTCGCCGCCGCGCTGGCGGCCGGCGTCGGCGTCGACCTGGAACTGCTCGCGCTCGAGCGGGCGTTCGCGTACCTCGACGAGATGCCGGCCGAGGCCTGGCTGAGCGCGAACCTGTCGGTGGAGGCCCTGCTGGATCCGCGGGTGCACACCACCCTGCTCGAACATTGCGAGCGCGGCATCGCCGTCGAGCTGACCGAGCACACCCAGGTGCACGACTACCCGACGCTGGTGAAGGTCACCGAGGAGCTGCGCGCCGCCGGCATCCTGATCGCCGTCGACGACGCCGGCGCCGGCTTCGCCAGCCTGAGCCACATCCTCCAGCTGCGCCCGGACATCATCAAGCTCGACATCACCCTCACCCGCGGCGTCGACACCGACCCGGTCCGCATGGCCCTCGCGCGCTCGCTCGTCGGCTTCGCGAAGGACATCGGCGCCATGCTGATCGCCGAGGGCATCGAGACCGTCGCCGAGCACGAGAAGCTCCAGGCGCTCGGTGTCACGCTCGGGCAGGGCTACTTCATGGCGCGGCCCGGGCCGCTGCCGGACCGGGCCGAGATCACCGCCACGGGCCTACCTGCCGGCGAAATCTTCGTTTCCCGCCGGACCGACCGATAGGACTCGGAACCGCGCCACCCCCGTGCGCGGTGCCGTCCCCTCAGCTCGTCAGGAAGACTGGAGGTCACGTGGCCAGGCCGCGCGCGCTCGTCGTCGAGGACTCACCCGAATTCATGCTGCTCTGCCAGCACCTCCTGGAGAAGGAGGGCTTCGACGTCGTCGTCGCGACCGACGGCAAGGGCGCGGTGGAACAGGCGCAGAAGGAGCGCCCGGACATCGCCATCCTCGACCTCGGCCTGCCCGACGTCGACGGCATCGAGGTGTGCCGCCAGATCCGGCAGTTCACCGACGCCTACATCGTCATGGTCACCGGCCGCACCGACGAGGTCGACAAGATCGTCGGCCTGTCCGTCGGCGCCGACGACTACGTCACCAAGCCCTTCTCGCCCCGCGAGCTGGCCGCCCGCATCCAGGCGATGCGCCGCCGGCCCCGCAGCTCGGCGGCGGCGGCGAGCACGGCGGTCCGCGAGTACGGCCTGCTGCGCATCGACCCCGACGTCCGCGAGGTGACCCTCGACGGCCGGGTGCTGGAGCTCACCAAGATCGAGTTCGGCTTCCTGGACCTGCTCTCCTCCGCGCCGCGCCGCACGTTCACCCGCGGCCAGCTGCTCGAGGACGTCTGGGGCGACAACTGGTACGGCGACGACCACATCATCGACGTGCACGTCGGCAACCTGCGGAAGAAGCTTGGCGAGTCCGCCTCGGCGCCCCGGCACATCCGCACGGTGCGTGGCGTGGGCTACCGCTTCGAGCCCTGATCTTCCGTACCCGTACGAAAGGCCCACGCGCACCGGGTGCGCGTGGGCCTCGTCGTATCCGGACCCGGTCACCGGGCACCGCGGGTGCGGCTCAGCCGCGGCGCCGCAGGCGCTCGACGACGCCGGTCACCGTGGCGAGGCCGCGGCGGCGGTACCGGAACGCCACGGCGCCGAGCGCCGCGGCGGCGGCGGCCCACCACGCCAGGTCCTGAATGCCCCGGCCGGCCTGTTCCGGCGGGACCGAGCCGACGAGCGTCCGCATCGCGCCGGCCGGGGTCGTGCCCACCGCGAGCACGCTCGTGCCGGAGGAGAGGCGGTCCGTCGAGCCGTCGGTGACCGGCAGCACGGTGGTGTCCGGCGTCGGCGCGGGCGCGGGGGTCGCGGCGGCGCTGACGACCAGGACGCGCAGCGCGCCGGCGGCGTCCGCGACGACGGTCCGCTCCGCGGCGGCGCCGACCCGCAGGTTCACCGGTGATCCGCCCTTGAAGCCGAGGGCGTAGACGGCCAGCCCGTCGCCGGCGGCCGCGTGCGGCCGCCACTGCACGGTGAGCGCGTCGGCGGTGCCGCCGTAGCCCGGCCCGTCGGCCAGCGCGGCGCCCGGTCCGGTGAACGCGCCCAGCGCCGCGGCGGCCAGCAGGAAGGGGCCAAGACGGCGGGGACGGTGACTGATCATGGCCCGATAGTGACACGCCCCGGTTGCCAAACCGGTTCCCGCCGGGCACCGTACCGATCCTTGCTCCCGGCTTGAAGCCGGGTAGAGGTTGCGTTGAGGTTGCCCGCCGAACAACACGGCATGACCGCGACGCTGCTCTCCTCCCCCGCTTCGACCGCTACCGCCCCCGTCCGCCCGGCGCTCTTCAACGCCTCGCGGTTGTGGGCAGCGGCCGACCCGGCCGTCGAGCTCACCGTCGTGGTGCCGTTCTACAACCCGGGCGCCGCGCTGCGCCCGACGGTGGCCCGGCTGGTGCAGAGCCTCGCCGCCGAGCAGGTCGGGTACGAGGTCATCGCGGTCTCGGACGGCTCGACCGACGGCTCCGAGCGCACCCTCGCCGGCCTGCCCGGCGTCCGGGTCATCGACAGCGGCGTCAACCAGGGCAAGGGCGGCGCGCTGCACCTGGGCTTCGCCGCCGCGCGCGGCGCCTGGGTCGGCTTCGTCGACGCCGACGGCGACATCGACCCGAGCCACCTGACCGAGTACCTGCGCCTGGCGCGCGAGGGCGACCACGCGGGCGTCTACGCCGACAAGCGGCACGCCGGCTCCGCGAGCGCCTCCTCGCCGTTCCGCAAGCTGGTGTCGATGTTCTACTCCACGCTCGTGGCGCTGCTGTTCCTGCTCGGGATGCGCGACACCCAGACCGGCTGCAAGGTGCTGCGCCGCGACGTGCTGGCCGACCTGCTGCCCCGGCTGCGCGAGCGCCGCTTCGCCTTCGACCTCGAGTTCTTCGTCGCCGCCAAGGCGGCCGGCATCCGCGGCTTCGTCGGCGCGCCGGTCCGGCTCGAGGAGCGGGTCGCCGGCTCGACGGTCTCCTCCAAGGCGATCCTGCGCACCATCCGCGACACGTTCGTCATCTTCGGCCGCCTGCACCTGACCCGCCAGTACCGCCCGGTCGCCACCGCCGCCGCGGTCACGACCCGCCCGAACGCCCCCGCCGCCGCGAACTCGTGGACCGGTCAGGTCGCCGAGGCCGCCTGACCTCCGGTTCACCCGGCCCGGCCCGGCCGCGGCGCTCCAGGCGCGGCGTGTTCCACCAGCGCAACAGGTCACGCCGGTGCTCCACCAGCCCCGACAGCAGCAGCGCCGCGATCGCCACCAGGGACACGTACAGCCCGAGCCGCAGCCACCGCCACGGCGTGTAGTGCACCGTCACCGCCTCGGCGCGGGCATCGACCGCGACCGTACCGGCCGCCGTCCGCCGGGCGGGCAGGCCACCCGCCGCCCAGCCCGATGACCACTCCTCGGGGATCACCACCCAGCCCGGCGCGCCGGCGTGCACCCGCCAGCTCGTGGAGGTGACCCGGTGTATCCCGCCGGACGCGGCCGAGGGCAGGGGTCCCCGCTCCGGGCCGCCCGGCAGCATCGCCTCGCTGCCCAGCACGCCCCGCGCGGCCAGGTCGACCGCCTCGTCGTAGCCGCCCGTCCGGGCGCCGACCACCCGGCCGGTTCCGGTCACCTCGACGCGGTAGACCTCTAGGTCCGGGGTGCTCAGCACCCGGCGCAGGTCGTTCTGGGTCTCCAGCCAGGCGTACTCGTCGGCCTCCCGGTCCCGCGCCAGCACGACGTAGCTGATGCCGAGCGGGGCGATCAGGCGGCCGAAGCCCTGTGTGACGCCGTCGGCGAGCAGGCGCTGCACGTACGCCGTGCGCAGCGAGTCCGAGTTCGTCCGCACCGCACCGAGCTCGACGGCGTCGCTGCTGAACACGGGCCGGCGGAAGAAGGCGCCGGCCGGCGTGGCGATGGTGCGCCCGTCGGTGAAGCCGAACGGCTGGTACAGGTGCCAGGGCAGGAAGAGCACGCCTCCGGTGCCGTTACCCATGATCTTGTCGGCCGTGTACCAGGACTCCGGGTACCGGCTCACCCGGACGCTGCCGCCGAGGCCCCACGCGAGCGACGGCGCGACGGCGGCGTAGGCGCCCGCGACCGCCAGCAGCGCGGCGCCGGCGGCCACGCGGACCCGGGCGGGGCGGCCGGCCCGGCGGCAGGCGTAGTAGAGCGCCTCCGCGGTGACGCCGATGCCGACGGCGTAGGCCAGCATGGTCAGCGCGAGCCACTTCTGCTGCTCGCGCATCGCGGCGAAGAGGGGCACGACGTCGAACGCCCACCGGTACACCGCGGCCAGCGGGCCGTGTATGCCGGCGCCGAGCAGCAGGCCGCAGACGGCGATCGCGGACACCGGCGCGCCGGCCACCGGGTCACGGCGGCAGAGCCGGACCAGGCCCCAGACGGCGGCCGTCGCCATGACGACCACGGGCACGAATCCCAGGGCGACCTGCGGGCTGCTGTCGGCGGCGCCGCGCCAGAATCCGCGCAGCGACAGCAGCGTCGGCAGCATCCCGCCGGGCCCGGCGTGCGGTGCGTACGCCTCCAGCTCCCGGCCGCCGACCCGCACGGTCAGGATCGCGTTCAGCATGACCGCGACCGCGTACGCGTAGACGCACCCGGCGAAGGCGATGATCAGGGCGGTGCGGACGAGATCCTTGCGCCCCGGCCGCGGCAGCAGCGCCACCGCGAGCAGGCAGGCCCCGCCCAGCCAGGCGGCGTGCGGGCCGACGACCATGGCCAGCGCGTACCAGACCGCGGGCCGGGCGGCGAACCACACGCGGCGCCGCCGCGCCCAGACCGCGGAGGCCAGCAGCCAGCTCAGCAGGCCGACGGAGAGCAGGAAGGCGACGTGGCCGGCCTGGACGCGCTCGACGACGTACGGGTTGCAGCACGCGAACAGGGCCGCGAAGTAGCGCCGCACCCGGCCGCCGCCGGCGAGCGCGGACACCCCGGACGCGACGATCGGGAAGTAGCACAGGACGATCAGCCAGCCCGTCGCGCCCGCGCCGACGACGGTACGCAGCCCGTGCGTGAACAGCCGGTACGGCAGCGCGTCGAGCGCGGCCGGGTCGAGGCCGTACAGGCCCGCCGCGACGGCCTGGTGCGGCCCGGACACCCAGTCGAGCAGCAGCAGGTATCCGTCGCGGGTCCACGGCGCGACGACGATCAGACCGGCGACCAGGCCGAGCAGCGCCGACTCGGCGGTCAGCCGGGTGTCGCGCCGCCCGCCGCCGGGCCGCCGCCGGTCCGGCAGCCCGTCCGGAGGGGCGCCGGACCCGCGCCGGTCCGGCCGCGCGCCCCCGGCCCGTTTCGGTCCGGCCGTCACCGGTGGCGGCGGCGCGGCGGTCCGTGTACCGCCTGCACCACCTCGGCGACCAGCTGCGCCAGCGGATCGGCGACCAGGCCGGAGGTGTCGACGACCACCTCGGCGTGCCGGGCGGGATGCTCGGCGAGCAGTCCCCGGAACCGCTGCTGCTGGCCCGCCTGCTCAGTGAGGCTGCGCTCGGGCTTGCGGGCGTGGATGAGCTCGGCCGGCGCGTCCGGCAGGACCAGCACGTCCGGCGCCGGCACCACCCGTTCGGCGAAGCGTGCGGCGCGGGAGCCGGGCCACGGCGACTCACGCAGGTCGTACACCCAGCGGTCGGCGATCACCACGCGGCGGCGGGCCACCGCCGGCGCGACCGTGCTCAGGTAACGCCAGAGGTACTCGCCGGCGTAGAACCACGCGGCCGCGCGGCGCAGCCCGGCGTGGTCGGACGGCACCGGCGCCGCCGCGGTGGCCGGCACCCGGGACGGCGCGGCGTCGTCCGGCGTCGGCGCGGTGGAGCCGACCCGGAGCACGCGGCGGGCCAGGGCGACGCCGGGCAGGTTGCCCCGGGCCATGCCGAAGTACGCCGCGCTGGTGTGCAGCCCGTAGCGGTGCAGGCGTTCGCGCAGCCCGTCGGCGACGGTCGACTTGCCGGAGCCGTCCGTGCCGACCAGGGCGACGACGACGCCGCGGGCGCGCAGGCCCAGCGGGCCGGCGGCCCACAGCGCCGGCACCACCGTGCGGCGCTGCGCCCAGGTGGACGCCACCACGGTGGGCGCCAGGCTCCGGGCGGCCAGGCGCAGCCGGGCCCGCCGGGTCAGGTCGGCGGCGGGCGGCGCGCCGGCGGCGACGGCGATCAGCTCGGCGGCGACCCGGGGGCCGAGCTGCCCGGCGAGGCGCCGGGCGAAGTCCTCGCGGTGACCGGGTGCGGACGCCACCCAGGCGGCGCGCGCCTCGTCGAGGCGGTGCCGGTGCGGCACCCGGCCGCGCAGGACCGGGCGGACCAGCAGGTCCGCGACCGCGGCGACGCCGGTGAGCCGGTGGGTGGCCGGATCGGTGGTGACCTGCGTGACAGGCACGAGCAGCACGGGCCCGACGCACAGGTGGCCGTAGGTCACGTCGACGACGGCCGGGCCGGTGGCGGTCTCGATCGACAGGCTCACGTGCCGCAGCCGGCGCGGGTCGTGCGCCTGCGCCACCCGGGCGCCGGCGTACCCGCGGGCGAGCACGTCGACCGGGTCGCCGTCCGACGGCGGCGCGGCGTACCAGATGTCGAGGTCCTTGGGCCCGGTGTCGGCCGCCCAGCGCTCGGCCGCGCCCGCCTCGCCCTGCCAGGCCCAGGGCCGCCCGCCGGCGTCGAGGGCGGCGGCGACGGCCGCCAGCAGGCCGGGCCGGCCGATTCGGGCCGCTCGTTGCCGATAATCAGTCATTTCATCCCGATTATGGACCCCGGGCCCGGCCCCGCGTCCGTGGTTTCGTGACCAGGTTCGCTCAACAACGCTCAACAATCGGACAGGTCGGCGCCCCGGTCGTCGATAGAGACGGTGTGACCCTGCTTGCCGGCCGCCTCGCGCGCCTCGCCGCCCTGGGCGCCGCGCCGATCGCGGTCGCCGTCGCCGTGCAGAGCGCGGGCAACCTCGCCTTCCACGCGGTGGTCGGCCGGCTGATGGATCCCGGCTCGTACGGCGCGCTCGGCGCGGTGCTCAGCGCGATGGTGATGCTGGGCGTGCCGCTCGGCGCGTTGCAGACCGCCGCCTCGGCCCTGGTCGCGGAGCACGGCCTGACCCGGGACACGATCCGCCGTACGCTGCGCTCGGTCGCCCTGTGGTCCGTGCCGCCGGCGCTCGTCGTCCTCGCCGGCGCGCCGCTGCTGCGCGACTACTTCCACCTGGCCTCGCTCGCCGAGGCCGCGCAGCTGGCCCCGTACCTGATCGTGGCCGCCGTGACCGCGGCGGCCCGCGGGCTGCTGCTCGGCGCCCGGCGGGTGGGCACGGTCGCGATGACCTACCTGGTCGCCACCGTGGTCCGGCTGACGCTGGGGCTGGTGCTCGTCGTGCCGTTCGGCGTCTCCGGCGCGCTGGCCGGCACCATCGTCTCCGAGCTCGCCGCCCTGCTCCTCGCGGCCCGGCGGCTGCGCGTACCGGCCGGTCCGGCGGGCAGCCCGGGGCTGCGGCTCGGCGCCGTCGCGTACGCCGGGATCGCGGTCACCGGCATGTTCCTGTTCTCCACCGCCGACCTGCTGCTCGCCCGCCACCACCTGGGCGACGCCGCCTCCGGCTCCTACGTTGCCGCCGCCACCGTCGCCAAGACCGTGCTGGCGCTGCCGGCGGGGATCATGGCAGCCGTCTTCCCGCGGCTGCTCGCCGCCTGGCCGACCGCCGGGCGGGGGCGGGCGCTGCTCACCAGCGGCGCCGCCGTCGCCGCGCCGGCCGTGCTGGGCGCCGCGGTGATCGTCGCGGTGCCGTCGCTGGTGCTGACCGTGCTCTACGGCGACGGGTACGCCGACGCGGCCGGGCTGGTCCGCGCGCTGGCGAGCGTCGCGGCGCTGACCTGCCTGGTGTCGGTGCTCACCCACGCCGCGCTGGCCCGCCGGTCGCGCACGATCGTGGTCCCCTGGGCGGGCGCCGTGCTGGAGATCGCGCTCATCGAGGTGTGGCACGGCTCGGCGGCGCAGATCGCCGCCTGCTCGGCCGCCGCCCTCCTGCCGACGCTGCTGCTGATGGCCGCGCTGGAGGGCCGGCAGTGGGCCCGCGGACCGCGCCCGAAGGCTCAGGTCGTCGCCGGCGGCGCCGATCGTTCACCTACCGCCGCGACCGCGGCCTGACCCCGGAGGCCCCGTGCGCATCCTCGTTCTCAACTGGCGCGACCTCAAGCACCCGGCCGCGGGCGGCGCGGAGGTGTACACCGAGCAGGTCCTGCGCCGCTGGGTGCGGGCCGGCCACGAGGTGACCCTGTTCGCCGCGGCCGTCGCCGGGCAGCCCACCGCCGAGATCGTCGACGGCTACCGGGTGGTGCGCGCCGGCAGCCGGTTCACCGTGTACCGCGAGGCCCGCCGCTGGTGGCGGCGCTACGGCCGGGGCCGCTTCGACGTGGTCGTCGACGAGACGAACACCGTGCCGTTCCGCGCGCACGAGTGGGTCGACGACGGCGCCCGCACCGTCGCGCTGGTGCACCAGACCTGCGAGGAGATCTGGCACCACAACGCGCCGCCGCTGGCCGCGCACCTCGGCCGGTACCTGCTCGAGCCGGCGTGGATGCGCCGGATGGCCGGGTCGCCGATCCTGGCGGTGTCGGACTCGACGCGCGACGCGCTGGCCCGCTTCGGCGCACACGACGTCACGGTCGTGCCGGAGGGCTACGAGTCGCCGCCGGTCCTGCCGTCGGTCGCCAAGGAGGCGCGGCCGACCGCCGTGTTCTGCGGCCGGATGGTCAGCTACAAGCGCCCGTGGGACGTGATCGAGGCGGTGCGCTCGGCCCGCCGGGAGATCCCCGACCTGCGGCTCTGGATGATCGGCGGCGGACCCATGCTGGCCAAGCTGCGCGCGGCCGCCCCGGAGGGCGTCGAGTTCCTCGGCCGGGTCTCCGAGGAGGTCAAGCACGACCGGATGGCCCGGGCGCACATCCACCTCGCGACGAGCGTCCGCGAGGGCTGGGGCCTGGTCGTCACCGAGGCCGCCGCGCTGGGCACGCCGACCATCGCGTACGACGTGCCGGGCCTGCGCGACTCGACGCGGGCCGCGCGCGGCGTCGTGGTGCCGCCGGAGCCGGCGGCGCTGGCGCGCCGGCTGGCCGAGCTGCTGCCGTCCCGGATGAACGAGCCGTTCCCCGCGCTGCCGAACGGCGGTGCGCACGACTGGGACGAGGTCGCCGAGACCCTCCTGGCCGCGGTGGAGGAGCACGCCCGGGTGCCGCGTGGCGTGCACGCCACGACCGTGGTCGAGAGCCGGCGTGCGCAGGAGAGCCGACTGCACAGCGCCGACGCCTGACCCGGCGATATCGGTCTCGAAGCGGTGAAAGCGGCTCATAATACGAGCAATGCCCCGCAGGAGCCTTGGAGACTGCCCGATGACAAGCCACCCCGTGGTGTCGGTGATCGTTCCCGCCTACAACAGCGCGCCGCTGCTGCGTGACTTCCTGGGCGCGTGCCTCACCTCGGAGTACCGCGACTTCGAGGTGATCATCAACGACGACCTGCGCTCGACGGACGGCACCCGGGCGCTGACCGAACAGTTCCGGGCCGACGGCCTGGACGTGACCTACCTGCGGGAGAACCACTCGATGGCGCAGGGCCGCAAGCGCGGCGCGGCCGAGGCGCGGGGATCGATCCTGCTGCACCTGGACTCCGACATGAAGGTCACCCCCGGCCTGCTCGGCGAGTGCGTCGAGCTGCTCGCCGGCGGGTACGACGCCCTGGTCATCCCCGAGGAGGCGTTCGGCACCACGTTCTGGGCCCGGTGCAAGTGGCTGGAGAAGAAGATCTACGACGGGGTGGAGGAGATCGAGTCGCTGCGCTGCGTGCGGCGCGCGGTCTACGACCGGCTCGGCGGCCACGACGAGCGGATGGTCTTCTCCGAGGACAAGGACTTCGACCTGCGGGTACGCAAGGCCGGGTACGCGGTCGGCCGCACCCGCAACTTCCTCTACCACAACGAGGGCGACCTGCGGCTCCAGAAGACCATGCGCAAGAAGCTGGGGTACTCCGGCACCGCCGACCTCTTCGCCACCGCGCACCCGGAGGCGTTCCGGTGGCAGACGAACATCTTCCACCGCTTCGGCCTGTACCTGAGGAACTTCCCGTACGCCTTCTCGCACCCGCTGCTCTACGGCGGCCTGTGGGTGATGAAGGTCGGCGAGTTCGGCTCCGGCGCGGTCGGCCAGGTGCGGCACCGCCTCGCGGTGCGGCACGGGGGCCCGGCGTGACCAGAGTGGCGCACGTGATCGCCGAGTTCTCCGCCAAGGAGGCGATGGGCCGCACGGTCACCGAGATGGCCGCCCGGGTGCCCGGCGAGCACCACCTCGTCACCACCCACGCGCTCGACGGCCAGGACGCGTTCGCCGGCGTGCACGAGATCGGCGGCGCGCTGGAGACGTTCCCGCTCGGCCGCTCCGACGAGCTGCGCGAGGCGCTGCGGCGGATCGGGCCGGACCTGGTGCACCTGCACGCCGGCGCGCTCGGCCCGTTCCTGGCCCTGCTGCCGGTGCTGCGGCCGTACCCCAAGCTGCTCACCGCGTACGCGTGGCCGACGCTGCCCGGACCGGGCGCGTGGCGGCGGGCCACCGTCTCGGAGATGCGCGCCTCGAACGTGCTGCGGGCCCGGGTCCTGGTGACCACGGTCCTACCGGTCCCGCTCGCCGCCGCCGCGCTGCGCCGGGCCGGGGTGACCACCGTGCTCACCCCCGACCCCCGGGTCGCCGACCGGCTCGGCCGCCGGCGTGGCCTGAACGTGGTCCGGTTCAGCTCCGGCGCGCCGGTCGACCCGCGCCGGGCGCGCTTCGACGCCGAGCGGCCGACGATCGTCTTCGCCGGCCGGGCGGAGAGCGTCCGCGGCCTGGACACCCTGCTGGCCGCGTTCACCCGGGTCCGGGCGGCGGTACCCGGCGCGCGGCTGCGGCTGCTGCTGATACCCCGGCCGGAGCTGCCGCGGATCCTGGCCCGGGCCGGCGCGGCCGGCGACGCCATCGAGGTGGTCACCGAGCCCGTGCCCGACCTGCTGGCCGAGCTGGCCGCCGCGCAGGTGGGTACCTGGCCGTTCAAGTTCGACTACACCACCTCGCCGCCGGCGATGGCGCTGGTCGAGGCGATGGCCGTCGGCCTGCCCGTGGTCGGCACCGACGTCGCCTGCGTCCGCGCGGTCCTCGAGGACGGCGTGAACGGCCTTTCCGTGCCGCCGGCCGACCCGCCGGCCCTGGCCCGCGCGCTGGTCACCCTGCTGCGCGACGAGCAGAGCTGGCAGCGGTACGCAAAGGCGGGGCTGGAGTCGGCGACGCAGCGGATGGGCTGGGCCCGGGTCGCCGAGACGACCGCCGACGCGTACGCCGCCGTGCTGCGGTCCTAGGACCTGGCGGCGCCGCCCCGTCACCGGGGCGGCGCCGCGTTCGGACTACGGCGCCGATACCCGGGTGGGAATCGAGTACTCGCTGCCCGCCGGGCCGCCGACCTGGTAGGCGACGATGTCGTACGGGCCCGAGCCCTGCGTGTCGGTCCAGCCCTCGGTGACGTTGCCGGCGACCAGCCCGATGCGATCCATCAGGTGGACCTCACCGACCACTGCGTTGTCGATCGCCGACAGCACCTTGGCGTAGGCCGCACCGGCCGGGGCCGTCGCCGTGACCGTGCTGTTGATCCAGCGGTCCATGCCGTCGTACGTGAAGCTGTTTGTGCTGTACGGCTTCGTGCCGACCGCAACCCCGGCCGCGTCGAACCACGCGATGCCGGTACGCGCCTTGCGGCCTGCGCCCTGCGCCTTGTAGGAGGCCACCGCGGTGTACGACTGGCCCGCGGTGACCGGGGTCAGCGGGCCGGCCGCACCGATCTGGCCGGCACCGGTGGTCGTCAGCGCCAGCGAGGCGGCACCGACACCCGGGGCGGCCGGGCCGGTGATCCGGCTGACCGACGTGCGGCTGGCGGCGGTCCAGCCGCCGAGGCCGTTCTCCAGCGTGACCGCGTCACCCGACATCAGGTTGGCGGGGATCTCCCCGCCCGCGGGCAGGTCGGCCACGAGCTCGCCGTTGCGGTAGACCCGGTAGCCGCCGACGAAGACGTCGGGCAGCGCGTAGACGTCCTTCCAGCTCAGCTTGACCCCCTCCGGGGTGCTGACGGCGGGCTGCGCCTCGACCGTCTCCGGGGTGTTCTTCCCGTACCGGTAGTCGCCGACCACGAAGTGGCCGAAGAAGGAGTTGTCCGGGTAGGTGCCGGTAGGGTCGGTGAGCACGGTGCCGACCGGTGTGGTGGTGGCCGTGCGGGACCCGATCTGGACGCCGTACCAGGTGTTCGTGCCGCCGGTGACGACGTTGCCGTAGATCTTGTCGCCGCGCCCGGCGCCCAGCCCGATGCCGACCGTCTCGAAGGTGCCGCAGCCGGTGCCGTAGCTGCTCGTACCGTCCTGACCGGCACCCGTGATGACGTTGCCGGCGATGGTGTCGGCCATGCTCTTGGCGGCCTCGTAGCAGCCGTACACGAGGATGCCGGACTCGGCCGGGTTCTCGATGCTGTTCCCGGTGATCACGTTGCCGCCGCCGGACCACACCGTGTGGTTCGTGGTGTCGGCGGGGTCCACGTACGCGTCGACCCGGCCGATGGTGAGGTCGGGGTCCTTGTAGTCGTGGTAGTTCACCGTGATGCCGGCCCAGTAGGAGCCCACGATCCGGTTGTCGCGCACGATGTTGCGCGCCGGGTTGGTGACGTCCTTGTTGGTGCCGGTCGGGGTGTAACCGACGTTGGTCTTGAGAACGAGGTGCCCGCCGTTGAACAGGTTCTCGCTCACCGTGGAGTCGGTGACCGCCTCCAGGTAGACCGAGCCGTTGTCGTCCCGCTTGAACGAGGTGAGCATCGCCGGGTCGGCGTACACGGTGTTGTGGTGGAACACCAGGCCCTTGGCGTTGGTGAAGTCCAGGGCGTTGCCGAGTTCGGTGCCGTCGAACTGGTTGTCCGCCACCACCGTGTCGGTGGCGTTGCCGCCGCCGCCGACGTTGTCCTCGTCGCCGGAGCCGGCGCCGCCGCGGTTGTCGAAGCGGTTGTCGATGGCCCGCACGCCGGTGGTGCCCCGGATCCACAGCTTGAAGTACTCGACGTTGGTGAACCGGACGTGCTGAACGGTCCACCGGTCGCCGGCCGAGACGCCGCCGCCCGCGTTGGTGCCGGCGCCGTGGTCGCAGGTCTTGGACGGCGGGACGACCTCGTCGGTCAGCCCGGCGCCGGCCTTGCAGTTGCCGTTCACCGCGAGGTCCGAGATCAGGTTGGTGCTGTCCGCGACGGGTGTGGCGTTGAAGTCGGGCCGCACGATGAACGAGTTCTTGAAGTTCACGTGGCTGCCGGGCGCGATGACCAGCGTGGTCTCGGTCATGCCCCGGCCGCGCAGGTTGACGTTCGGCTTCAGGTTCAGCGCCTTGGTCAGGGTGAAGACGCCGGCCGGCAGGAACACGGTGGCCGGTGCGGCGGAGGTGCCGCGGGCGGCCGCCGCGGTGATCGCGGCGTTGAGCGCGGCGTAGTCGTCAAGGCCGCCACCGCGCGGCGCGGCGGCAACCGCGCAGCCCGGGTCGGCCGCGCAGGCCTCCGCGGTCAGTGCCGGGTCGCCGACCGTCGGGGACAGGGAGTACCCCGGCCCCTCCGGCACCGACGCCGGTGCCGCCGGTGTGAACGCGAGCTGGGCGCCGAGGGTGGTCAGCGCGGTCGCGCCGAGCACCACCAACGCCCGAGGGGATTTCCTGATCAAGGTTTCTCCATTCGATTGCCCGCCGGATCGGGACCTGCGGCGGGAACAGGGCAAAGCCCCCGCGACGTGGGTCGCGGGGGTGGCACGGTGTGGGAGATCAGTCCCGGGTGCGCCGGCTCTTCGCCGGTGTCATCGGCAGTTCGCCTCGCCCCGGTCGAGCGGCTGGTCGGCGCCGACCGCCCGGAAGCTCCAGCTCCACGAGTCCGGGCGCAGTTCCAGGTCGAGGACGCCGTGGTGGTCGAAGTCCGCGAACTCGCCCTTGACGGCGCCCCGCGGCGGCTTGCCGTGCTCGTCGCGCCCGCCGTCGTTGGGGCCCGGGCGGTAGTGCGCCTGGCCGCCCGTGCCGACCACGTACTGCCGCACCCCGAGCGGGTCGTTCTTGCCCGCGGGGTTGAGCGGGGCGAACCGCTCGTAGTCGGCCTCGTGGCCGGAGAGGACCAGTTCGACCCGGTGCTCGTAGAGGGTGCGGAAGAGCTCCGCGGTGCGGGAGTCGGTGCCGGCGATGCCGGACGACCAGCGGGGGTGGTGCCACGCGGCGATCACGCACTTGCGGTCGGTCTTCCTCAGGTCCTCGTCGAGCCAGGTCTGCTGCGGCGATCCCTTGCCGCAGCCGCCGGCGACCGCCGCGCAGTTGGAGTTGAGCACCACCAGGTGCCACCTGCCGATCTCCTGCGACCAGTAGCCGACGGGGTCCTTGACCTGCTTGCCGAAGTACGTGGTGTACGAGTTGGCGTCCTGCACCTTGTACTCCTGGTTGCCGACGACCGGCACGGTGCGGCTCAGCAGCCGCCCGAAGCTCGGCCCGTACACGGTGCGGTACGCCTCCAGGGTCGGCATCTCGTACTGGTAGTCGCCGAGGCCGAGCAGCACGTCCGGGTTCAGCGCGACCGCCAGGTCCGAGACCTGCTTGTGTCGACAGTGGTCGTTCGCGCCGGTGGCGAAGTCCGGGTCGTCCGGATCGCAGGCCATGTCGCCGACCGCGACCACCCGGACGACGTCCGGCACGGTGGAGCAGCGGCTGAGCGATGCCAGCGCCGCGAGGACCAGCACCACGACCAGCGCGACGGCCGCCACCAGCCGGCGGCGGCGCACACCGCCGATCCGCCTGCGCGCACTACCGATCATCGGGACCGCCTCCACAGCTTGCGCAGCACGGGGCGCAGCATCGGGCGCAGCCGCGGCCGGCGGGCCAGCAGCAACCCCATCCGCCGGTTCCAGCGGTTCCGGATCGCCCACAGCCCGGGGCGGTCGGCGGGCAGCCGGAACGCGTACATGAACAACAGGGACGCGGCGACCGCGACCGGCAGCAGGTACATCGCGTAGCGGCTGGTCACGGCCGGTGCGTACTGCATGGTCACGGTGCCGCCGCCCTCGGGCAGCACCCAGCCGCTCATCCAGCCCTGGAGGGTCACCTTCCGGGCACCCTTGACGCCGCTGAGCACCCAGCCGGGCGCGGCGTTCTCGGCGAGCGCGACCGCGGTGACGGTGCCGGGGCTGGTGATCGTGCCGGTGAACCGGGCCGGATTCTCCATCTTGAAGTCCACCGTGGAGCGATCACCCGGCGTGGCGTCGCGCACCAGCACGATCGCGCTGGTGGTGGCCACCGGGCGCAGCCGCACCCCGCGATACTCCACCTGCGACTGACGCTCCTCCTCGAGGTCGCGCAGCCCGTACAGGTAGAGCCGGGTGTCGACGGCGGCCGGGTCGGGCGGGACCAGCGCCTCGTACGACGTCCAGCCCTGGTACAGCGCCACCGCCGGCAGCGTGCGGCACAGGTCGGGGCCGCGCAGGTACAGGCAGAACTTGGGGTTGCGCAGGGCGACGCTGCGCGCCTCGAGGGACAGCTCGTACAGCGACGACGCGCCCATGTCCGCGACGGGTGCGCCGATGCAGGCCAGGTGCCGCACCGCCTTGAGGGTGTAGGTGGTCTCCCCGTCCGCGCCGACGGCCGACTCGGCCTCCAGCCCGGCCTGCTCGGCGGTCTGGTCGTCGTAGCGGTAGCAGTCGTTCAGCGGCTCGAACGGCGCGAGCGCCGAACCGGACATGCCGCCCTCTACGCGCAACTCGTGACTTCCCGCGGTGAGGTGCACCTTGACCTCGGGCACGGCCGGCGGGAAGACCGTCTTGGTGTCGACCGGCTCCAGCGCGTCGACGGTCAGGTTGCGGTACTCGGTGACCGTCTTCGGCTTGAGCCGCTCGCCGACGTCGGCGTGCAGGATGATCTGGAGCTCGTCCGCGAGGCTGTCCATCGTGACGGTCTTCTCGTAGGTGGACCACTTGTCGTCGAGCACCGGGCGGGCGCTCAGCTCGCACCCGGCGACCCCGGCCTGCCACAGGCAGATCTGCGGGCGGGCGCCGGTGACGCTGCGGTACTCCAGGCGGACCCGGTACAGCTGACCCGGTACCGCCTTGCGGACCACCACCTTGGTGCAGGCGGCGTGGTCGGCGGCGCTGAGCCGCACGGTGCGGCCCGCCGCCGTGTCCGTGACGGTCCGGGTGAACCCCAGCTCCTTCCACGGCCGGGGCTCGTAGTTGTTGCAGTCGAAGACCGGGGAATACCCGGTGGTGTCGGCCGGCTTCGGCGCGCTCGCCAGCAGGGTGATGTCGGTCGCGGAGCCGACCGGCACCGTCGCCGCGGTGCCCGCGCCGTCCAGCGAGACGGTACGGCCGCCCGTGCTTATCGCCTTGATCTTCCGGCCGGCGGGTGTCGGCACCGCCAGGACCGGGCGGCGGGAGACGGCCTTGCCGTCGACCTTCACCACGGTCGGGTCCTCCAGCAGCAGCAGCGACCTCGCGGCGTCCACGCGGGGCGTGAGCACCGCGGCCGCGCGGGCCCGCTGCGCGAGCGTGTAGCGGCCGGCCGTCGCGATGTCGACGGTCGTGGTGGGCGTGCCGCTGTCCACGGCCGGCACCGGCCAGTGCACGACGTCCGGCGTGACCGTGACGGTGTCGTCCACCTGGGGGCTCAGGGCGACCGGCGAGGTGTCCTTGCGCGCGGCGATCGCCGTACGGGTGTCGACCGTGCCGAGCACCGCGGCGCCCGCGTCGGGGCGGGCCGGCGCGTCCAGGACCCGGTCGTAGGTGCGCATGGTGGGGCTGACGCCGCCGTTGAACTGGAACAGCTGCAACGTGCCGTCGACGGCGAGCTCCCCGCCGGGCACCCGGCTCATCGCCGCGCCCAGGATGCGGTCGTCGGCGAAGTACCGGTTGGGCAGGCCGCGGACGAGGTCGTGCCGCACGATGACCCGGCTGACCCCGATGGCGTCGAGCAGCTTGGGCACCGGCGCCAGGTCGCCGGCGAGCAGCGCGGTCTCCACGGCGTGCACGTCGGCGCCGAAGCCGGGCACGTCGCCGAAGTAGCCGCCGGGCTTCGGCGCCACGACCGGGTGCTCGATGAGCAGGTTGGCGATGCTGTCCGCGCCGAAGAAACCCCAGGTCGTGGGCATCTGGTAGTAGTCGTCAAGCGGCAGGACGAGCACCTTGCCCGGCCGCTCGTCGGCGTCGATGTGTGCGGCCATGTCCCACCACACGTCCGGGACCCGCACGTGGGTGGACGGCTGGGTCGGCCGCTCGTCGGGCATCACCCCGCCGGTGTAGAGCGGGTACGGATAGGCGAGCACGAGCAGCAGCGGGACGACCGATCCGGCGTACGCCAGCCGCCGCGGCCACCCCGGCAGCCGCAGGCGGGGCAGGGACCTCAGCCGCAGCACCGTGCCCTCGACGCCGATGGCGAGCAGCGTGGCGAAGAAGAGGATGAGCAGCTGACCCAGCTTGCTCATCGGCTCCCGGAACAGCCAGAAGCCCGGCGCGTGCTGGTACAGGAACATGTTGATCTCGGAGAACGGCGGCCGCAGGCCCTTGGCCAGGAACACGAACACCAGGACCAGGGTGATCAGGCCGAACGCGACCCGGCGCAGCCGCCGCGGCGCCAGCAGCGGCGCCAGGAACACCAGCGCGGGCAGCAGGTAGCGGATCCAGAGCCACCACGGCCGGTCCAGGTCCGCGGCGAACGGCAGGTACTGCGGGCGGAACCAGGCCCAGTTGGCCACCATCGTGATGATGTTCTGCGGCACGTTGTTGACCTGCGACCAGGACCAGTTCGTCGGGTCGGTGAAGGTGGCGTTCGCGGTGGCGCCGCCGCCGCCGACGAAGCTCTGCGCGAGCGGGACCAGCCAGTACGCGTTGAGCCCGATGGCCCACGGCGCGGCGAACACGAACCACTTCAGCAGGCGCGCCGCCGGCTTGCGGCCCAGCACCAGCGCGGCGAGCAGCGGGGTGCCGCCGACCGCCCACGCGTAGGCCACCACCAGCATCGGCGGGTTGAAGGCGAGGAACGAGGTGGGCATCAGCGCGAAACCGGCGATCGGCGTCGGCACCCGCCGGCCCTGCGCGACCCGCATCGCGATGCCGGTGATCAGGGCGACCGAGCCGACCGAGATGATGTTCAGCGGGTTCGGCAGCCGGGTTAGGAAGAAGCCGTTGAGCAGGCCGAACGCGCCGGCCGTCACGATCGCCGCCTGGTTGCGCACGAACGCGCCGGCCAGGTACGCCACGCCGAAGCCGACGAGCCCGTAGATGCAGATATAGAACAGCCACTGCGCGGAGTACTCGGTGAGCCCGACGGCCCGGCACAGGTAGATCAGGACGAACTCGAAGCCCCGCGCCATGGTGTACCCGGCCGAGCCGGTGCCGGTGGTCTGATGGTTCCAGGCCCAGGTCGCCTCGGGTGCCCAGCCGCGCCGGATGAACGCGCCCATGTCGCCGCCGGCGATGAACGTGCCGGTGCGGAACCACTGGCTGACGATGAGCGCGTTGAGCGCGAGGACGATCAGGTAGGGCCGCGAGGCCGGCCACGCGGAGCGCGGGAGGAGCCGTCGCACCTGGCCACCCCTCCTCGTCGAACACGTCCGCGGCGCGGCCCGGCCGGGCGCGCTGCCCGTAGCATCGGCTGCCGCGATGCCGCCCTGAGAGTTGGCGGCGGGCCTCCCACCGGCGTTACCCGCGGCCGCGCCGCCCGGCGGCCTGGATCAGGCGGTCCGCGGCCTTGCGTACCCGGTCGGTGTGCCGCTCGGTCGCCTGCGCGAAGAGCCACCCGGCCAGGATCAGCAGCGCGCAGAGCGCGGCGTAGGCGAGCCAGTGCGCCGGCGTCGGCAGCCAGCGGTTACCGGCCCGCGGCGTCAGCAGCGCGGCGATCATCGCGGCCACCGGCAGGTGCATCGCGTACAGCGAGTACGAGGAGTCGGCGTACCGGGAGACGGTGGAGAGCAGGCCGCCGGGCAGCCCGCGCCACTCGAGGTCGCGGACCAGCAGGACCAGGAGCACGGTGGTGGTGCCCGCCAGCAGCAGCACGTTGCGCCCGCTGTAGCTCGCCTGGGTCAGCCACAGCGCAACGCCGACCGCCGCCGTCGCGCCGGCGCGGGCCACGGCCAGGAAGCCCCGGCCGCGGGCGGCGAGCCAGCCGGCGATGCGCTCGCGGTACCAGGCCACCGCGGCACCCATCAGCCAGACCGGCAGGTACATCAGCACCGACGGTCCGGCGAGCGCGCAGAGGCCGAGCAGCAGCGCGGCGTTCAGCAGGCGCGCGGGTACGCCGCCCCGGCCGCGCCAGGCGTACAGCGCCAGGGGCAGGATCGCGTAGAACACCGCCTCGTAGCTCAGCGACCACAGCGAGGCGTTGGTGCCGTACGTGGGCACGACGATCGTCTGGAGGAAGGCGACGTTGCCCAGGGCCGTGTCGAGGCCCAGCCGCCCGGCCAGGTCCCCGACCGGCACCGTGTGGTGGTAGGCGGGGTCGCCGAGGTAGATGGACGTGCCGGAGAGCAGCGACAGGCCGAGATGGTCCAGCAGCGCGGTGAGCGCGAGCGCCGGCACGAGCACGATCCACAGCCGGCTGAGCCGGGCGGTGGCGTAGGTCGCCCAGCGGAAGCGCTCCCGGCGGAACGCGGCGAAGACGCTGCCGCCGACCCAGTAGCCGCTGAGCACGAAGAAGACGAGCACCGCCGCGGGGCCGAGGCCCGTCACCGCGTACAGGATGGTGGTGAGCAGGCCGTCGCCGGCCTGTTCCGGGTCGACGAGCAGCAGCTGGCGCAGGTGGTACATGACCACCAGGACGGCCGCGACCGCCCGCAGCGCGTTCAGCGCGCGGTGCGGGCCGGGTCGCGCGGGCACCGCGGCCCGCCGCGGTGCGCGGACGGCTTGGGTCATGGGGTGTTCCTCCGGGTGTCGCTGTCGGAGCGGTCGGATTGCGGCCGCGCGCGCAGCCCGAGCAGGCCGAGCGGCACGGCGAACGCGCTCAGCGCCAGGCCCACGAGGGCGCCGTAATACACGAGGTCGGTGTTGCCGAGGGCGTGCGCGGGCCCGCAGGCGGCGAAGACGACGCTGGCCAGGGCCAGCGGCACCCGCCACAGCCGGTCGGCGAGCCGGGGCAGGTCGAGGACGCGGTAGTGGCGGGCCGGGCCCGGAGGCGCTTCGGACGGCATGGCGCGTTCTCCCCGGCATCGGCGGACACCTGTACGACGAGCCGGGTCCGGTATTCCCTCCATCGGCGTGCGCCGCCGCGGGTTGAGCCTTCCCGCCGCCCGCGCTGGGAGCGAACATCAAGGTTGGCTCAGGCGGCGGGCAAGGTTGACTCGCACCCATTCCACCGGGGCCCGCGATGCCGCAACCTGATGGACATGCGGAACTCAGCAAGCACCGGTCGCCTCGTCCTCGTCGCCATCCTGACGATGCTCGGGCTGTGCGGCGCACTGCTCCTGTCGCCGGCGGTCCCGGCCGCTGCCGCCGCCAAGTCCGGCAACGACAAGCTGGTGCTCAGCTGGGCCGACGGCGGCAAGGAGCTCCAGGTGAGCGGTTCCGCGTACCGGCCGAAGGCCGTGGTGGACATCCGCCTCGGCAGCGAGCCGATCCAGCAGGCCCGCAGCGACGAGAACGGCCAGGTCCGGGTCTCGGTGCCGCAGACGCTCATCACCGCCGGCCAGTCCGGCGCCAGCATCATCGTGGCCGGCCGCTCGGTCTCCGGCGCGTCGCGCGTGCTGATCTCCGCGGTCCCGCCGCGGGCCGCGGTCCGCGGGCCGGTCGACTTCCTGCCCTGGTCGCTCGGCGCGATCGCGGTCGGCGGCCTCCTGCTGGGCGCCCTGCACCGCCGCCGCTCGACCCGCGCCTCCGCCGCCTGATACCGACCCGCTCCCGAACGCTTCCCCGAAAGCCCCCAGCTGCCCCCAGCCTTTGGCGAGTGGATCTGACCCCCCGGGTCCCGCTCCCCCGAAAGGTCAGCGCATGGGATATGCGGCGCGCACGCTCGTCGAGGCGATCCCCGGTCCGGCAGCGATCGTGGACGCCGACGGCCGCGTCCTGGTCGCCAACGGCCGCTGGCGGCCGGACGGCGACGCCGCGTACCCGGGCGAGGGTGTCCTGCTGGCCGACGGGGACGCCGGCTGCCCGGCGCACGGCCGGCTGCTGTCCGCCACGCGCCAGTTGACGCCCCAGTCGCCGCCGACCGTGCTGGCCTGCCGGTGCGACGCGCCCGGCACCGGGGTACGGGTCGCGCATCTGGAGAGCGACTGCGGCGCGCACCGGCGGCTGGTCACGGTCGAGAGCGCGGCGGCGAACGGCGACGCCGGGCCGGACGACGCGGCGGCGCAGGCCAAGTCGCAGTTCCTGGCCCTGCTCGGGCACGAGATCCGGACGCCCGTCACCACCGTCGTCGCCGCGGTCGAGCTGCTGCGCGCCCAGCCGTTGCAGCAGGAGGTCCGCGAGGTCGTCGACAGCGTGCACCGGTCCGTGCACGCGCTCAAGGCCCTGACCGACGATCTGCTCGACCTGGCCCGCCTGGAGACCGGCGTGCTGCGGGTGGAGCGCGAGCCCGTCGCGGTACGCCCGGTGCTCGAGTCGATCGTCGAACCGCTCCAGCAGCAGGCCCGCCGCAAGGGCATCCTGCTGCTGGCGGCGCCCGCGCCGAACCTGCCGCCGACGGTGCTCGGCGACGTGCACCGGCTGCGCCAGGTGCTGACCTGCGTGGTCGGCAACGCGATCAAGTTCACCGAGACCGGCGAGGTCATCGTCACGGCCGCGCCCGACGGCGACGACGCGTACCAGATCATCGTCTCCGACACCGGGCCCGGCATTCCCGCGTCCGACCAGGCGCGCATCTTCGCACCGTTCGTGCAGGCGGACCCCTCCGCCGCGCGCCGGCACGAGGGCGCCGGCCTGGGCCTGGCGCTGGCCGCCCGGCTCGTGGAGTGCATGGGCGGCACGATCGCGGTGCGCTCGCAGCCGGGCGAGGGCTCGGAGTTCCTGATCCGGCTGCCGCTGCTTGCCGCGCCGCAGCCGCCGGGCGAGCAGGGGCCGCTGCCCCTGACCCACCGCCGGATCGCGGTCGCCGCGCCGTCGCCCCGCTCGACGCTCGCCCTGTCCTGGCTGCTCACGAGCGCGGGCGCCGAGCCGGTTCCGGTGCCGTTCGAGGACCTCGCCACGCGGGTCCGGGACGTCGACACGGTCCTGTGGTGCGACGACTCGCACGACCCGGAGGCCGTGCGCCGCGCCGACACGGTCATCGAGCTGCTCGGCCCCACCGGCCGGGCCCAGATGATCAGCACCACCGACCCGCGCACCGGCATCGTCCGCAAGCCCGACGTGCTGACCGCCCCGCTGGTGCTGCGCCGCCTGGTGGCGGCGCTGAACTGGGAGCGGACGGGCGTGCGCGGCGCGCCGATCACGGTGCCGCCGCTGGGCGGGGGCCGGGTGCTGCTCGCCGAGGACAACGACGTCAACCGGACCGTCTTCCGTCGCATGATCGAGCTCCTTGGCGTCGAGTGCGACACGGTCGCCGACGGCTCCGCCGCCGTGAGCGCGCTGCTCGGCGGTACGCCGTACGACGTGGTGCTGATGGACGTGCAGATGCCCCGCACAGACGGGCTGGAGGCCACCCGGCAGGTCCGCTCGGCCGACTGCGACACGCCGATCCTGGCCCTGACCGCGACGGCGCTGCGCGGCGACCGGGAACGCTGCCTCGAGGCCGGCATGAACGGGCACCTCAGTAAACCGATCACGCTGCCCGAGCTGCGGGCCGCGCTGGCGCCGTACCTCTCGGCCGCACCGGCGGCCGAGCCGGACGAACCCGTGCCGGCGCCGGACGAGGCCCTGCCGGACCTGAGCAAGCTCCGCGACCTGGAGGAGCAGCTCGAGGACCGGGCGCTGGTCGTCACCACCGTCAACACGTTCCTCTCCCAGCTCGACGGGCGCCGCTCGGCGCTGGCCGAGGCCCTGCGCAAGCAGGACCACGACGCGCTGCGCGCCACCGCGCACACGCTCAAGTCGTCGAGCGCCCTGCTGGGCGCCGATCCGCTGGCCGAGGCGTGCGCCCAGGTCGAGCGCAACGCGATCGCCGGCACCAGCGAACAGGACCTGACCGCGCTGGTCGCGGACGTGGAGAGCGCCGTCGCCGGCGCGATCCGGGTGATGTCCGGATACCTCGCCGACGAGAGGGCCGATGGTGCAGTACGACGCTGACTCCCCGAGCCCCGATCTGTCCGACGACTCCCGAAACGGTCCGACCATGCGACTCGCGTCCTCCCGTGCACAGCGGTGGTCGCTGCGCCGACGGCGCATCGTCCGGCTGCCCCGCCGGTACATCGTCGCGACGACGCCGCGGCCCGCCGCGCAGGTGTACGCCGAGCTTGAGCGCGAACGCCTGCGCAACGCGGAGCTGGAGCGACGGGTGAGCGAGCTGAGCCGCTCGGTGCAGGACCTCGAGGCCTTCGCCCGCGAGATCAGCCACGACCTGAAGGCGCCGCTGGCCGGCATCTGCGGGTACGCGCAGCTGCTCACCTACCTCGACGTCGGCAGCCCCCGCCCGGCGGACTACGACGACTTCGTCGCGGAGATCAACCGGGGCACCGACCGGATGAGCCGGCTGATCGACGACGTGCTGGCCTACTCGACGGTCAGCGGCACGGCTCTGCACCTGACGACGATCGACCTCGCCGCGCTCGTCGACGACGTGGTGGCGGACCGAGCCGTGGAACAGCTGCGGCCCGGCGCCGCGTCCTGGCCGGCGCCGCAGATCACCTGGGACTTCCTGCCGGCGGTCCGCGGCGACCACGGGATGCTGCGGCGGCTGCTGGAGAACCTGGTCGGCAACGCGCTCAAGTACGTCCGGCCCGGCGAGCCGGCCCGGGTGCACATCGCCGCGCGTACCGGTGACGACGGTTTCGTCATGGTCGAGGTGACCGACGAGGGAATCGGCGTGCCCGACGGGCAGCACGAGGCGATCTTCGGCGAGCTGCACCGGGCGCACGCGGACGCCTACCCCGGCACGGGGCTCGGCCTGACCATCTGCCGGCGGATCGTGCAGCGGCTCGGCGGCTCCATCGGCGCCGACCCGAACGTGCGCCGTGGCGCCCGGATCTGGTTCACCCTGCCCGCCGCCGGGCACACCGGCGCGGGTCAGGTCTCGGTCGCGGCGGACATGACCCGCTGACCGTGCGGCCCCCGGGCCGCGAGCTTGCGCAAAAACAGAGGTGCGCTTGAGGTCGGCTTGAGCTTTCTCGCCGATCGAGACCACCGACAAGTGACAAATCGAGAAGAGGCCAGATGGACGCGAGGCGATTGCTCACCAAGGTGAGCTTCGGACTGCTCGGAGCGGCGGTGATCGTTGTCGGCACGCCGAACGCGGTGTACGCGGCCGCGCCGGCTGCACCGACGAGCTTTACGGTCGCCCGCGCGGGCGACGACGTCAAGAAGATCAACGTGGGCTGGAAGGCGGTCCCCGGCGCGCACCACTACGTCGTCGAGAGCGTCGCCGGCAACGTCGAGACTGTCGTCAACGTGCCGTCCACGAGCCTGAGCTACACGGTCGACGCGCCCGACGTGTGCAGCAACTACAAGATCCGCGTTGGCGCGGCCGACGCCGCCGGTAACACCTCCAGCACCACGTACTGGACCCTCAAGTCGCTGGCCCCGACCTACGTCGGCGGCGTGGTGAACGGGCGCGAGGACAACGGCACGACCGTCACCGAGTCGTGGACCGCTCCCTCCTGGGGCGGCTACACCCCGCTGACCGGCTACCACGTCGTCTTCACCCGCATCAGCGACGGTGTCGTGCTTGTCGACAAGACCACCAAGGACACCACGTTCCGCTACGAGGGCGCCGACCCGGCCCGCGTCTACAACCTCTCCGTCACCTCCGCGAACGAGTTCGGCGAGTGCGCGACGGCCAAGTCGACGATCGACCGGTACCGCCCGGCCGACCCGACCGGCCTGGTCCTCCAGCGCCGCGCGGACGCCGCGGGCACCGTCGAACTGGTGTGGCAGCCGGCCCCGTCCGGCCCCGCGCCCACCTACTACCTGGTGAGCTACGGCACCGACAAGATCACCAAGTCGCTGCGGGTCGACGCGCCGGCCACCTCGGCCACGCTCACCCTCGACATCGCCAAGTCGTGGATGGTCGAGGTCCGGGCCTACAACGCGATCGGCGGCAGCAACGCGGTGACCGGCACGGTGCCCGTCTGGGTGCCCACGACCACGCCGGCACCGACCCCGCCGACGAGCCAGCCGACCCCGCCCGTCACGCCCGGCGACCCCACGCCGAGCGCCCCCGCGGCGACCGACCCGGCGGAGACGCCCGGCACCCCGGCGACCGAGCCCGCCGACGGCTCGACCACGAGCACGACGACCGTGAACACCGGCAACGACCGGACGCCTCCGACGATCACCACCACGCTCTCGGTGGCGCCGAAGAACGGCTGGTTCCACACGCCCGTCACGATCCACTTCACCTGCACCGACAGCGGTAGCGCGATCGCGACCTGCCCGGCCGACCTGCTCGCGGACAAGGACGGGGTGAGCCAGCGCTTCTCCGGCACCGCCGCGGACGCCGCCGGCAACACCGCCACCGTCACGCAGGCGCTGAGCATCGACCAGACGCCGCCCGTGGTCGTCACCAACGTCTCCGGCACCAAGGGCACCGACGGCTGGTACACCTCCGCGCCGTCGATCACCTTCACCTGCACCGACACCGTCTCGGGCCAGAACACCGTCTCCGTCTGCCCGACCGGCACCACGGTCACCAAGGACGGCGCCAACCAGAAGTTCACCGGCACCGCGTGGGACAAGGCGGGCAACTTCGCCACCGACACCGTGACCATCAGCGTCGACCGGGTGGCCCCGGTCATCACCGCGACCGTCACCGGCGACACCAACGCCGACGGCTGGTACACCACCGCGCCGACCGTCCACTTCACCTGCACCGACACGGGCTCCGGCGTCGCGGACTGCCCCGAGGACCGCAAGGTCACCAAGGACGACGTGAGCCAGGAGATCACCGGCACCGTTGTCGACAAGGCCGGCAACAGCGCGTCCACCTCGGTGACCCTGAGCGTCGACCAGGCCGCCCCGTCGATCGCCGCCACCGTGATCGGTACGGCGAGCGAGGACGGCTGGTACAAGTCCAACCCCACCGTCCACTTCACCTGTGACGACGCCGGCTCCGGCATCGCCACCTGCCCGGCCGACGTGACCGTGAACGGCGAGGGCGCGGACCAGGCCGTCACCGGCACCTCGGTCGACCGTGCCGGCAACACCTCCACCACGACCGTGCTCGTCGACGTGGACCGCACCGCCCCGGTGATCACCGCGACGGTGGCCGGCGCCGCGAACGCCGACGGCTGGTACACCGCCGCGACGACCGTCCACTTCACCTGCACCGACACGGGCTCCGGCATCGCGGTCTGCCCCGAGGACACCGAGGTGACCGAGGACGGCAAGGCGCAGACCCTCAGCGGCATCGCCGTCGACCGGGCCGGCAACACCGCCGAGGCCTCGGTGACGCTGAACGCCGATCTGACCGCGCCCGAGATCACCGCGACGGTGATCGGCGACGCGAACGCCGACGGCTGGTACAAGACCGCACCGACCGTCCACTTCACCTGCACCGACGCGGCCGCCGGCATCGCCAGCTGCCCGGCGGACGCCCCCGTCGACCTGGAGGGCACGAGCAAGGTCGTCGCGGGTACCGCGGTGGACAAGGTCGGCCACGTCAAGACCGCCTCCGTCACGCTGAACGTCGACCGGACCGCCCCGGCGATCAAGGCGACGGTCGTGGAGACGGCGAACGCCGGCGGCTGGTACAAGACCGCACCGACCGTCCACTTCACCTGCACCGACACGGGCTCCGGCATCGCCACCTGCCCGGCCGACACGACGGTGACCACGAACGGCGCCGCCCAGAAGATCAGCGGTACGGCCGTCGACAAGGCGGGCAACACCGCCACCGCCGCGGTCAGCGTCAACGTCGACCTGGTGGCACCGGAGATCGCCGCGACGGTGGACGGCACGAAGAACGCCGCCGGCTGGTACAAGACCGCACCGACCGTGCGTTACGCCTGCACCGACACGGTCTCCGCCGTGGCCGCCTGCCCCGCCGCCAAGGCGGTCACCACCGAGGGCGCCGCCATCAGCGTGGCGGGCACGGGCACCGACAAGGCCGGCAACGGCACCACCAGCACGCTGGCGCTCAACGTCGACAAGACCGCACCGGCGGTGTCGGTGGCCGGCGTGACCAACGGGGCCAGGTACGGCGCCGAGGGCGTGCCGTCCGCCACCTGCCGCACCGCGGACCAGGTCTCGGGCGTCGCCACCGAGGCGACGGCGACCACCAGCAACAACGACCTCGGCGTGCACACCGTGGTCTGCTCGGGCGGCGTCGACAAGGCGGGCAACGCCGCCGCGCCGGTGTCGGTCAGCTACACGGTCCAGGCGAGCGACGCCTGGCTGCTCAAGCTGACGCGTGAGTACCTGGGCAGCGGCCAGGATGCGGCGCTCAAGGACTTCGAGTCGGCCCTGGCCAAGAACAACTACTCGAACTACCGCGCCAAGGTCATCGTCAACTCGGTCGGCAAGAACCCGCCGCTGAGCGCCGGTGAGGCCGCGACGCTGCTCTACTGGTCCGTGGTTCTGGACCTGCGTAACTGACCGAACCGATGAATCGCAAGGGCCGGGGCTCGACATGAGCCCCGGCCCTCGCGCATGCCGGGGGCCGGCTCAGTGACCGGAGCCCGTGACGATCTTGCGTCGCTCGGACTCGTGCGCGCCGCCCTTCTTCGCGAGCGTGGCGCACGCCGCGGCGATGTCGCGGGCGAGCGTATCGACGTGCTCGCGGCACATCGTCTCCTTGACCAGCGCCCGCATTATCGTCACCTCCTGCGCGTCCGGCGGGAGGGTGTACGCCGGCACCATCCAGCCGCGCTCGGCCGAGAGCTGCCAGGCGATGTCGAACTCGTCGAAACCGTTGTCGGCGGCGAGGCGGAACGCCACCAGCGGTAGCTGCTCGTCATGGAAACCGATCAGCTCGAACAGGCCCATCGCCGTCAGCTGCTCGCCGAGTGCCCGGGCGTTGGTCTGCATGTTCTTCAGGACGTAGGTGTATCCGGCCCGGCCGTACCGCACGAGGTTGTAATACTGGGCCAGCACCATCGACGAGCCGGTGGAGAAGTTCAGGGTGAACGTCGAGTCGGTCTTTCCCAGGTAGTTCTCCTTGAAGACGAGTTCCTCGGCCAGGTCGGCCGTCTCGCGGAAGATCAGCCAGCCGATTCCCGGGTAGACGAGGCCGAACTTGTGCCCGGAGACGTTGATCGAGCGGACCTGCTCGAGGCGGAAGTCCCAGGCCGAGTCGGGATAGAGGAAGGGCCACACGAACCCTCCGCTGGCGGCGTCCACGTGCAGCGGCACGTCGATCCCGCGCTCGCCCTTGATCCGCACCAGCAGGTCGTTGATGCCGACGATGTCGTCCTTGTGCCCGGTGAAGGTGGTGCCGAGCACGGCCGCGACGCCGATCGTGTTCTCGTCGATGCGTCCCTCGATGTCCTCGGGGCCGATCGTGTACTTGCCGGGCCGCAGCGGCACGATCCGCGGCTCGACGTCGAAGTAGCGGCAGAACTTCTCCCAGACCACGTGCACGTCGCCGCCGAAGACGAGGTTGGGGTTCGCGGTCGCGCTACCGCGCCGTTTGCGCCAGTTCCACTTGAGCGAGAGGCCGCCGAGCATGATCGCCTCGGAGGAGCCCTGCGTGCGCGCGCCGGTCGTCTCGCCCGGCGCGTGGTAGAGGTCGGCGAGCATCCGGATGCAGCGCTGCTCGATCTCGGCGGTGCGCGGATACTCCGCGTGGTCGATGAAGTTGCGGTGCAGGTTCGCGGCGATGATCCGCTGCGCCTCCGGCTCCATCCAGGTCGTGACGAAGGTCGCCAGGTTCCGCGTCGGATCCCCCTCGAGCGCCAGGTCCTCGACGACGAGGCGGAACGCGTCCTGCGCGGACATGCCCGTCGCCGGGAACTCCCGGGACGGCACCTCCGTGGTGATGAACCGGTTGCCGAACAAGGCGGCGTCGGCCTCGGATATGGCGGTCATTCGCTCTCCTGTCGTTCAGGCGCCGGGCGGACCCGGCGCTGCCGGACGGCCCGTCTCCAGGCCGGGAACATCAGTACGGCCCCGGCCAGGAAGCACAGCGCGCCGAGCAGCGTGCCGGCGACGGCGAGCCGTTCGTCGAGCGTGTCGCCGGTGCCGGGAAGGACGTAGCTGGCCAGGGCGGACGCCATGAAGAAGATGGATCCGACCATGTTCAGCCACGCGACGGTCCACGGAAGTGACCGCGGCCGCCAGGACCAGAGGCTCCCGACCGCGAGGATGCCGAAGACGCTCGACACCAGGAAGAGCGTCGATCCCACGGCGTCCGGCCGCCACACCCGCCGGTCCTGCGCCTGCACCGAGGCGTTCTGCACCAGGGCTGCGAGGGTGCTCATGTTGAAGAACAGCGTCCCGGCGAACTGCGTGATCGCCGCGAGCCAGCCCCGGTCGTCCGGCCGCCGGCGCCAGAGCGTCACGGGCTGCGGCACGTGCTGCCCGCTCTCGTCGACATCGGTCATCGCCGGGGTCTGCGCCTGCAGGAGTTGCAGGTACGACGCCGAGGTGAAGAAGATCGAGCCGACGAAGTAGGTGAGTGCGTCGCCGACTCCCCCGACCGCGTCGCTGTAGGCCGGCACCGAGCCCAGCACGAAGCAGGACGAGCCCACGATGAACAGGCTCGCGGTCGCCGCGTTGAGGCGCACCGGCCGCATCCTCATGACGCTCCTTCGGTAGGGCCAGGGTTCCAGCCTCACCCGTGACCCCGATCCCGCGACTCATCCGCTCGGGATGATTCTGTATTCGTCGGCGTATCACGACAGCCGTGCGATTGCACGGGAGCATTCAATTCACGTTTGCCCAGGTCAGGCCGAGATAAAAGGCTGTTCGAGCATATTTCCAATGCGATAACCGTAGACAATGCGGCCCGGAATCATTCCGTGTAAACGGCGGACAGCCGGCGGTGGGACATGGTCCGATATGCGAGCAATAGGACTGCCTCAGAAGGGGAGACATGAACAAGGCAACACGGATGGCGGCGATGGGCCTCGGCCTGCTCGCCGCCGCGACGCTCGGCACGGGACCGGCTCAGGCTTCGCCCTCGACCGGACACACGGCCCCGAACAGCTCGGTCGCGAGCGGGCAGTACGACGGCTGGGACGAGGACGACGGGCTGTACAACCCGTACTGGCCCGGCGGCTATGGCTACGGCGGCGGCTACGGCGGGTTCGGCGACGGCGGGTACCCGGACGGCTTCGGCGACGGCTACGGCGACGGCTACGGCCCCGGCCTCGGCGAGGACTACGGCGACAGCCTCCAGATCTAGCCGATCGGGTACCACCGAATAGCGTGACGAATCAATTGCGGGCCACACCTGTCGGGTGTGACCCGCGATTGATTTCCGCTCCGGGCGTTGCTATGCAACGAGTTGCATAGCAAGATGCCTCCATGGCCCTGGAGCACGCGATACTGGTCTCCCTGCTGGAGCAGCCCGGGTCCGGATACGAGCTGGCCCGGCGCTTCGAGCGGTCCATCGGCCGCTTCTGGACCGCGACGCATCAGCAGATCTACCACGTCCTCAAGCGGATGGAGACCGACGGCTGGGTCACGGCCGTCGAGATCGGCCAGGGTGGGCGGCCCGACAAGCGGTCCTGGTCTGTTGCCGCGCCGGGCCGGGACGTGCTCACCGCGTGGCTGCGGGCACCGGTGCAGCCGGAGGCGGTCCGCCACGAGCTGGCCGTCAAGATCCGCGGGGCCGCGTTCGACGACGCCGGCGGGCGCGCGGCGCTGATCACCGAGGTCGAGCGCTACCGCGCCACCCACGAGGACACCCTCGACCGCTACCTGACCGGCGAGCGCCGGGACTTCCCCGACGCCGGCACCCTCGACACCGGGCAACGCCTCCAGCACGTGGTGCTGCGCGGCGGCATCGCGTACGAGCGGATGGTGCTCGACTGGCTCGACGACGTCCTCGCCACGCTCCGCGGCCTCGACCGCTGACCTCTACACCCACCCGTCACCCGCCCGGAGGAAGGGGAACGCCGTCATGGCGAACTCGCTGCTGTTCAACCCGCACACCTACGATCCCGCGCACCTCGACGCCGAGACCCGCAGGCTGCTGCGCGCCACCATCGACTTCTTCGAGAACCGCGGTAAGAAGGAGCTCCTGGGCAGCTACATCGACCGGGCCTGGTACGGCGACTTCCTGGACTTCGCCGCCAAGGAAGGCCTGTTCGCGACGTTCCTGACCCCGGCGGCCGACGGCGACGAACCCGCCAAGCGGTGGGACACCGCCCGCAACGCGGCCCTGAGCGAGATCCTCGGCTTCTACGGCCTCGGCTACTGGTACACCTGGCAGGTCACCGTCCTCGGCCTCGGCCCGGTCTGGCAGAGCGCCAACCCGGTCGCCCGGGCACACGCGGCGCGGCTGCTCACCGACGGGCACGTCATGGCGTTCGGGCTCTCCGAGCGCGGCCACGGCGCCGACATCTACGCCACCGACATGATCCTCACCCCGGACGCCTCGGGCGGCTTCCTGGCGAGCGGCACCAAGTACTACATCGGCAACGGCAACGTCGCCGGGCTCGTGTCGGTCTTCGGCCGCCGCGCCGACGTCGACGGGCCGGACGGCTACGTCTTCTTCGCCGCCGACAGCCGGCACCCCGCGTACCACCTGGTGCAGAACGTCGTGAACGCGCAGATGTACGTCAGCGAGTTCCGGCTCGAGGACTACCCGGTACGCGAGCAGGACGTGCTGCACACCGGCCGCGCCGCGTTCGACGCCGCGCTCAACACCGTCAACGTCGGCAAGTTCAACCTCTGCACCGCCGCCATCGGCATCAGCGAGCACGCGATGTACGAGGCCGTCACCCACGCGCACCGGCGGATGCTCTACGGCAAGCCGGTCACCGACTTCCCGCACGTGCGCCGCGAGCTCGTCGACGCGTACGCCCGGCTGGTCGCGATGAAGCTGTTCAGCGACCGCGCCGTCGACTACTTCCGGTCCGCCGGCCCCGACGACCGCCGGTACCTGCTGTTCAACCCGATGACCAAGATGAAGGTCACCACCGAGGGCGAGAAGGTCATCGACCTGCTCTGGGACGTGATCGCCGCGAAGGGCTTCGAGGCGGACACCTACTTCGACAAGGCGGCCAAGGACATCCGCGGCCTGCCCAAGCTCGAGGGCACCGTGCACGTCAACCTCGCGCTGATCCTCAAGTTCATGCCGAACTACCTGCTCAACCCGGCCGTGTACGCGCCGGTGCCGCCGCGCTTCGACCCGGCCGACGACGAGTTCCTGTTCCGGCAGGGCCCGGCCCGCGGCCTCGGCGCGATCCGCTTCCACGACTGGCGCATCGCCTACGACGCGCACGCCGACCTGCCCAACGTCGCGCGCTTCCGGGAGCAGGCCGACGGCCTGTGTGCCCTGCTGACCGGCGACGCGCCCAGCGAGGAGCAGCAGCGCGACCTGGACTTCCTGCTCGCGATCGGCCACCTCTTCGCGCTCGTCGTCTACGGCCAGCTGATCCTGGAGCAGGCCGAGCTGTCCGGACTCGACCGGCACCTGGTCGACGAGATCTTCGCGATCCTCGTGCAGGACTTCTCCGCGTACGCGATCGAGCTGCACGGCAAGGCCGCCACCACCGCCGAGCAGGCCGCGTGGGCGCTGGCCCAGGTCCGCCGCCCGGTGGCCGACGCGGCGCGCACCGCCGCGGTGTGGGACCAGACCGTCGCGCTCTGCGGCGCGTACGAGATGCGGCCGTAGCGGCCTGACGGCGGCCGGGCTGGGCTCAGTGCCGGAACTTGTCGGACACCGTGCGCAGCTGCTGGGAGAGCTGGGACAGCTCGGCCGCCGCCGACTCGGTCTGGCTCGCCGCCTCGTGGGTCAGGTTCGTCGTGTCCGCCACCCGGGCGATCGAGTCGGAGACCCCCGCCGCCGACGCCACCGCCGACGAGATGCTCGCGACGATCTGCCCGGTCGCGTTCGTCTGCGCGTCCACCGCCTCGGAGATCGAGCGTTGCAGCTCGTCGATCCGGTCGATCACCGCGCTGATCCGGGTGATCGCCTCGAAGGCCTGCGCGGTGTCGGTCTGCATCGCGGTCACCTTCGCCGCGATGTCCCCGGTGGCGGAGGCCGTCTCGCGGGACAGGTCCTTCACCTCGCCGGCGACCACGGCGAAGCCCTTGCCCTGCTCGCCGGCGCGGGCGGCCTCGATCGTCGCGTTCAGGGCCAGCAGGTTGGTCTGCTCGGCGATGGCCGTGATGATGCTGACCACCGCGGACACCTCCTCGCTGGAGCTGCGCAGCCGCTCGATGGTGCGGTTGGTGGTGACCGCCAGCCCCACCGCCTCCTTCGCCACCGTGTCGGCCTCGGTCACGGCCGAGGTGATGTCCTGGATCGAGCCCTCCAGCCCCCGCGCCGCGCTCGTCGTCTGATCCACGCTCGCCGTGACCATGCCGATGTCGCGGCTCGCCGCCGCCGCCTCCGACGAGGCCGTGCCGGCGCCCTCGGAGAGCTGCCGGCTCGTCGCGGTCAGCTCCTCGGAGGCCGCCGCCACCGAACCCGCGTTGCCGGAGATCTCGGTCAGCGCGGCGCGCAGCGAGCCGACGATCGCGTTCAGGCTCGCACCGAGCTGGGTCAGTTCGTCGCTGCCCGACAGGGAGGCGTCCACCGTCAGGTCGTAGGCGGCGATGGACTTGGCCGCCGACAGGCAGCTGTCCACCCGGCGGGCGATCCGGCGGCCCAGCATCAGCGCGACGCCGCCCAGGACCAGCGCGGCCAGCAGGCCGACGACCACGGTGAGCAGCTTCGCCCGGTCCGCGACCGCGTTGGCCTCGTCGTAGGAGTCCTTGACCCGCACGGTGATCTCGGACCGCAGCGCGTCCAGGCTCTGCGCCATCTTCTTGTCGACCTCGTCGTAGGCGGGCCGGGCCGCGAGGGCCGCGGAGCGGGTCGGGTCCGAGGCGACCCGGCTGGCCAGCGTCACGATCCGCTGACCGGAGGCGATCAGCTCGTCCAGGGTCGGCAGCACGGCGTCCGCCTGCTCCCGCATGTCGGGCATGTACCGGATCACGTCGTCGATGCCGGCCCGGGCCTGCGCCACGTTGGCACCCATGCTGTCCAGAACCGTCTGACGTTCGGTCGCGTTGTTAGTGACCAGTGCGGCCAGCACGTTGCCCCGGTACAGGGCCCGGGCCAGGTCGGTGGACTGCACCGCCTGGAGCGCCGCCGCCGAGTTGCGCGCCTGCGCCTGCTGGTCGGCCAGCGCCGAGGTGCCGCGATAGCCGATCGCCCCGGCGACGATCACCAGCACGAACCCGATCACGGCGAGGCCGGCGATCTGGCGCCGGATGGTGAACGTCACGGGAACCTCCCTGACCGAAGATTAACCGGAAAGCGCTCATATCGGGCACCTTCCGCTCAGGTCGGCCCGCCGGGAACCGAAGAGATCAGTTAGGTACCCAGGAGGTTGTCATGAAGATCGTTTCCCTGCTGCTGGGCGTCGCACTGACGCTGACGGGCGCCGCCGGTTGCTCCGGCCAGGACGAGCCGGAGACCGGTCAGCCGGTGGACCGGCTCGCCGAGGCCCGGGCCGCCCTGCCCGACTCGGTCAAACAGGCCGGCGTACTGAAAGGCGGCACCGACCCGAGCTTCGAGCCGATGACCTTCATGAAGGGCTCCACCTTCTCCGGCCTGGACGCCAGCCTCGGCAATGCCATCGCCGAGCGGCTGGGGCTCAAGGTGGAGTGGCAGAACGTCGGCTTCGGCGACCTGCTCGACCAGGTCGAGGGCCATAAGGTCGACTTCTCGATGTCGTCGATGTTCGACCGCGCGGAGCGGCAGAAGAAGGCCGACTTCGTCAACTACCTCAACGCCGGCACGTCGATCGTGGTCCCCAAGGGCCAGGGCGACATCGGCGGCATGGCCGGGCTCTGCGGGCGCCGGGTCGCCGTTCAGCCGGACACCGTGTTCGTCGAGATGGCCGAGGCGCAGAAGCAGGACTGCGGCAAGAAGTCCCTGACCATCGTGCCGACGGCCGGCCCGTCCGCGGCCGTGCGCGACGGCAAGGCCGACGCGGCGCTCAACGACTTCCCCATCGCCGCGCTGGACGTCGAGAAGATGCCGACGCTCGAGCTCTCCGGTCCGCAGATCGAGGCCATCCCGTACGGCATCGGCGTGGCGAAGGACCGCCGGGAGCTCACCACCGCCATCCAGACGGCCCTGTACTCGCTGATCAACGACGGCACCTACGACCGGCTGCTGAACGAGTGGAAGGTCAAGGAGGGCGCCCTGCGCACCGGCGCCATCAACGGCGGGGCATGAGTCTTGAGCCTGCCTTGAGCCCAGCTTGAGGCAGGCTCCGACCGTATCCGTAACCGCGCCCGGCGCACCCCCCGATCACGGAGAACCGATGCCGCTGCCGTTCCCGCGCGCCTCCCGCGCGCTCGCCGTGGTGCTGCTGGTGATGCCGGCCCTGTCGGCCTCCACCGCGTACGCGCTCGCCGAGGAGCAGGAGCCGGAGCCCACGTACACCCTCACGGCGACGGTGAGCCCGGCGGCGATGACCGCGGCCGGCTGCGCCGCCGATCCGCTCTGCGTCGCGGCGCCCGCCCCGATCGCCGGCAACAACCACCCCGCGCTCAAGAAGGCGGTCGCGGCCGCCGCCGCGCTGGCGGTACCGGCCGAGGTCGGCGCGGACGGCGCCGTGCTGACCGCGGCGCGGCCGGCGACGGTCTTCCTGTCGCCCGGTGACTACACGCTCGGCGCCGGCCTGCGCCTGCCGCCGAACGTCGATCTGCGGGGCAGCGGCCTCACCGCCACCACCCTCTCGATGATCACGTCGAGCTGGCCCAGCTTCAGCTACAGCTTCCTCGTGCGCCCGCAGGACGACGCCGCGCCGTCGCCCGGCAGCACCAACCTCGTCTCCGACCTGACGGTGAACGGCAACTGCCGGGAGGGCGCCGGCGCACCGGAACCGGCCGACCTACCCGCGCGACCGGGCAAGGTCTGCGACTTCCGCGCCGGCGGCGCCGGCACCAACGTCGGCGGCGGCGTCAGCGTCGGCGACCGGTGGACGGTGCGCCAGGTTCGCTTCACCAACCTCGAGTACTTCAAGCTCTGGCTGCACAACGCCGAGGACGTGCACCTCGTCGACAACCGGTTCGACAACTGGGGCGGCGCCGAGTCCGGCGACGAGGACAACATCGGCGGCGGCGGCCGCCACGACGGCGCGGTGATCGAGTACAACCAGTTCGACCGGACGATCCGCGGCAACTCGATCGACATCACCAACGCGGTCCGCACCACCATCCGGGCCAACGCCGTCTTCGCCGACCGGGCCGTCGCCGTCGCGCGCAAGATCACGGGGTACGGCGACATGTACCTCGAGGGCGTGCCGGAGGCCACCGTCACCGGAAACTACCTGCGCGGCGGCCACATCGTCCTGCAGTCGAACGGCAAGTACTCGCACGCGGGCGCGAACAAGGACATCACCAACCCGCGCGGCTCGACAGTGAGCGGCAACCGCCTGTACGACTCGTTCGGCGCGGGCGTGACCGTGACCTACGACGACTACGCCGACGCCGACCGCACCTACGGCACCGTCGGCGACTGGGACACCCGCAGCACCGCGCCTGGCGACCACATCGTGCGCCCGGGCGGCGGCAACGTCGTCCGCGACAACGTCATCGTCCGCCCGGCCGAGTCCGGCATCCTCATCGCCGGAATGATGGACCGGGTCAAGGACCGCCCCGACACGATCACCGGCAACTCGATCGTCAACGCCGGCCACGGCGGCTCGACCGAGATGTCGACCGGCGGCGGCACGTTCGAGACCAGCGGCATCGGCGTCTCCATCGGCGACGGCGACCGGATCTACGGCAACAAGGTCGTCGACGACCGCACCCCGCACACCACCTGGTACGGCATCCAGCTCGGCGCCCGCAACGCCAACAGCACCGTCACGAACACCGTGCTCGCCGGCCCGGGCGCCAAGACCGGCGCCACCACCGCCGGCGTGATCGGCGTCCCCCTGCGCAAGGCCGCGGCCGCTGCCGCCGCCCCGGCGCCGCTCATCGTCAAGGACAGGGTCCTGACCTGGGCGGAGTCGTACCCGACCGGCAATGCGCCGATCGCCGGCTACCGGGTGTACCGGGCGGGCGCACTGGTCGCCGAGCTGCCGGTCGGCAGCGCGGCGATCCCGGCCAACCTGGTCGCCAAGGCCGACGCCGGGATGGAGACCACCGCCTCCGGCTGGACCGCGTTCTCCAACACGCGGGTGGCCCGCCGCAGCGGCGCCGGCGCGCTGGGCGCCGGCTCGTTGTCGTTGACCGCCGTCGCCGCGGGATCCGTCAACGCCGCCGGCCGGCTGATCCCGGTCAAGCCGGGCCGGACCTACACCGCCGTCGCCTCGTTCCGGGCCCTCGCGGGGCCGGGGCGGTGGTCCCGCGCCGGCATCGAGTACTACGACGCCGACAAGGTCCGGATCAACCGGCTCGCCGGCCACAACCCCGCCACGGTCGACCGCGCCGGCAACTGGATCACCAGCGGCTACACCAGCGCCGCGCCGGCGAAAGCCGCCTACGCCAAGGTGTTCGTGCAGGTCGACAAGGTGGCGGCCGGGAACGTGCACCTCGTCGACCGGCTCGGCCTGGTCGCCGGCACCGGCACGCAGCAGTGGGCCGACCCCGCGGGCCGGCCCGGGACCGCGTACCGGGTCATGGCCTACCGCCAGGGCGACGGCCAGCCGGGCTGGATGTCGAGCGTGACCGCGCCCTGACGGTGACCGCGGCGGTCAGGGCGAGCCGCAGGTGGGTGTCATCGGCGCGCTGGTCCCGGTGGCCTGGAAGCCGAACTCGGTGTACCCGCCGGCCGGGATCGACCCGTTGTAGGCGACGTTGGTGAACTGGACCGCGCCGCTGGTGGCGCTGCGGTCGGCGTTCCAGGCGTTGGTGATGGTGGCGCCCGCGGGCAGGGTCAGGCCGACCCGCCAGCCGTTGACCGCCGCCGCACCCGCGCTGACCCGCACCGTCGCCACGAACCCGCCGGTCCAGGCGTTGACCGACACCGCGGCGGTGCAGCCGGAGCCCGTCGGCGGGGAGGTGGGCGGCGTCGTGGGCGGGGTGGTCGGCGGCGTCGTGGGCGGGATGGTCGGCGGCGTTGTGGGCGGGGTGGTCGGCGGCGTGCTGGGCGGGCCGGAGCCGAGGACCGGGGTCTGCCAGTCCCGCCACTCGGCCAGGTTGCCGGCCGCCTTGCTCGAGATCCGGATCGCGCCGGCCGCGTTGCCCGTGCCCAGCAGGTACTTCTGGATGTGCTGCTGGAGCGGGGTACGCCACTCGGCCCGGTTGGCGCAGTGGTTGCCGTCCTGGATGTCGGACCAGTACGTGATGTTCGCGCCCGCGCCGAGCGCCTTGTAGACCTCCGCCCCGCCGAGGGCGGCCACGCTGGCGGACTTCGGACCCAGGTTGACGATGTGCGGGTTGTCCATGATGAACAGTCCCCGCGGCGCGACCATCGCCACCATCTCGTGCGTGTCGACGGGCAGCCTGGCCGGGCTGCCGGTGAAGGTGCCGAACGCGTCGCCGAGCCACGGCTGCTCGCCGTACGCGCTGCTCAGGCTCTGCGCGCCCTCGCCGGGAATGCCGCGGAAGATCGGCGCGCCCGCGCTGCCCGACTCGATCGGCATGGTCAGCGCGATGCGCTGGTCGAAGGCGCCGATGACGAAGGCGCCCTTGCCGAACCGGGAGCAGCCGGTGACGCCGGTCGCGTCCGCCCGCAGGATCGTGCCGTTCGACTGCTCGATGACGTCGATGATGCGGCTGACGCCCCAGGCCCAGGCCATCAGCAGCCCGGTCGTGCTGGACGAGCCGTAGACGCTGTAGAACGCGCCCTGCTTGTTGTTGCGCGGGGTGCCCTCCTTGCCGACCGCGTAGGGGTCGTAGTTGATGACGGCCGCACCGGCCGCCTTGATCGCGGCGGTGTCGGCGCCGAAGCCGCCGAGGACGACGACGGCCGGGAAGGGCCCGGAACCGCTGGGCAGCTCGACCTTGGCGGAGAAGGCGGCGCTGCGGCCCTGGTGCGTCACGTTCACGGTGATGGCGGTGCTGGAGACGGTTCCCGTGACGCTCGCCGGCTTCGCGGGCTTCTCGCCGTACACGAACTTCTCGGCCAGCTTCTTGATCTCCGCCCGGCGGCACTGCCACTCGGCGGTGGTGGTGATGCGCGCGCCGTCCAGCTTCTTGAAGGGGTCGGGAAGCTTGGCGTTGGTGGGCAGCGAGCCCGCGTCGGGCAGGCCGGGCACCGCGCAGCCGGCGCCCTCGTCCTCGACGCCGGACGCCGCCGCGGCGGCGGGTGCGGCCTTCGGTATCGACGTCGCCGCCGCCGTTATCGCGAGCGCCGTCACCGCCAGCGCGACGATCGTCGAACGGATCTTGAAGCGGCCCGATCTGGTGGTCACCGGGACCCTCCTTCCGTGGCTGTCGGAAGCGGTCAACGCCGGCCAACGGCCCGAAACTTTCGGGCGATGTGCCATGGAAGCGCTCCCATGATGGATGCGTCCAGTGTTGAGCAATGCATCGAACAATGTCAATCGCCAGGCCCTTCGTCGACGCTTCCTGACGGTCACCACCAGGTGGATTTCCGAGGCTCGACCCGCCGTCGCAAGACCTACAACCGGACTGACGCATCACCGAAAGTTGACGCTGCGCTTATGGAACTTCCGGAGCGTGCTGCTCGATACTGCCTGCCAGCCTCGAAACATGATCTTTCTTCTGGTGGTCGGGGCCGTGGCGGTCCTGGTCGCGACCTGCGCGGTGATCGTCGTCAGCCGCCGCAACGGATCCGGTTCGATGCCCGCCGACAGCGAGCCCGGCTTCATCGCGGGAAGCGGGCGGCTACGCCTGGATCCGTACAGCAAGCGGGACGACGGCACCGGCGGCACGTTCTGAGACCCCGGCCGGCACGCGGTCGACCGGCCCGTCGACCGCGGCCATGGCCAGCGCGATGCCGAAGTACATCAGCCAGAGATCGATGTCGGTGTAGCCGTAGAACGGCGTGATCACCAGGGCGACGACCGGGACAACGCTGAGCCATGTGCCGGGCGCGCTGACAACCCGGCCGGCGGCTCACGGTTCGTCTTCACGCCGCCGGCCGCCTGAAGGCACCCGGGTCAGCCGCCGCGGTGGTGCTTCTTCACGAACGTGTAGCCGGGCGCGAGTTCGGTGGCGACCTGCGCGTTCTCGACGGCCCGCTCGTGGAGCGTGAGCTGCTTCTCCGACGGCTGCGCGCCCGGCGGCAGCCTGCGGACGAAGCCGTTGACCCAGTGGTCGCGGCGGTCGGCGCCCTCGGCGCCCTCCGCCTCGTCCGGGTACGGCGCCGGCTCCACCAGCGGCGAGTAGAACAGCAGCTCGGCGGCCTTCTGGCCGGCGGCGGCGGGATAGCAGGGATAGCCCGCACCGTCGACGCTGCCCGGCACCCGGGTCAGGTAGCCCTCGCGGATCAACTGGTCGACGGCGTTGCGGAGCAGGAACGACCCGCGGGCACCCCGGCCGAGCCCGCAGCTCGCGGCGAGCCCCGACTCGGCGAACACGGCGCTGCCGTCGGAGTAGACCCGGCCCAGCCGGCGCACCGCGTGCAGCACCTGCCCCCGGTTCGAGCCGCCCGCGGCGAACTCGCGGGTGACCACCCTCGGGTCGTACTCGTGGAAGTAGTCGACGCCGTCGACCCGCATCGGCTCCTCGAGGGCGGCGGTGCGCACCATGACCTCGTCCTTGGCGGCCTGCCAGGAGACCGTGACGAGCACGCCGGGCCGCAGGTCCGGCGGCCAGGCGATGTCGACGAACTGCCACTCGACGTCCTGCCGCAGCGAGGTCTCGAAGACCCGGGTCGCGGGCGCGCCGCCGTGCACCCGGTGCTCGATCACGAGCCGAATGTGCTCCCGCTCACGCAGGGTGTCGACGCACTCCTCCGGCACGGCGCAGACGCCGCCGTCGAGATCCGCCTGCCAGAGGGCGAACCGACGGGTCACCTTCACCATGATCAACCTCCGTGTACCCGAGCGCACCGAAGATACCCCGCCGGCCCGGCGGGCGGCCGGATACCTGTGCCGCCGGTCACGGGCGGCCCGGATCCGGAATCCCGCGCGACGGCCGCAGGTTCGCGCTGACATGACGACAATCGGACTCATCGGCAGCGGAAACATCGGCTCGACCGTGGCGCGGCTGGCGGTCGCCGCGGGCTACGACGTCGTGCTCAGCAACTCCCGCGGCCCGGAAACCCTGCGTGACCTGGTCGCCGAGCTCGGCCCGCGAGCACGCGCCGGCACACCGGAGCAGGCCGCGACGGACGGCGACATCGCCGTCGTCACGGTCCCGTTGAAGGCTTACCGTGCCGTACCGGCCGACGCCCTCAAGGGAAAGGTGGTCATCGACACCAACAACTACTACCCCGAGCGCGACGGTGTCATCACCGAGCTCGAGGAAGGCGCGGCCACCACCGGCGAACTGCTCCAGCGCCACCTCGCCGACGCCCACGTGGTCAAGGGCTTCAACAACATCTACTTCAAGCACCTCGCGACGCTGAACCGCCCGGCCGGCGCGGCGGACCGCACCGCGCTGCCGATCGCGGGCGACGACGCCGACGCCAAGCGCACCGTCACCGAGTTCCTCGACCGCATCGGTTACGACACCGTCGACGTCGGACCGCTCGCCGAGAACTGGCGCACCCAGCGGGACACGCCGGTCTACGTCACCCCGTACGGCGCCTTCACCGATCCGGTGGGCACACCCGCCGGCGCCCGAGCGGTACAGGAGGCGGTCGCCGCGGCCACACCGAACGCGGGCTGAGCGCCGGCCGGTGCGGGCGGGGCGCAATTGGGTGGCCCCGCCCGCGCCGGGCGGGCGAGCATTGTCGCCATGAGGGAACGGGCCTGGACGCCGCTTCAGGGCGGGCTGCCGCCGGCGGGGGCGGTGACCGGCGCCGTCGTGGAGATAGCCTGCGACGAGTCCGGGTTCTCGGGCACCAACCTGCTCGATCCGGCCACCCCGGTGATCACGCACGCGAGCGTCGACCTGAGCGTGGCCGAGGCGGTCGCCCTAATCGCGGCGCTGCGCTCCGGTTTCCGGTACTCGCCCAGCGAGTTCAAGTCCGGCCGGTTCCTGCGCGGCCCGGACGCGGCCGACGCGCTGGAGTGGTTCCTGGCCGAGCTGACCGGCCGGGCGCACGTCCACGTCGTCGACAAGGAGTACTACCTCGTCACCCGCATCGTCGACCTGTTCCTGGCCGAGCCGTCCTACGCGGCCGGCACCCGCCTGACCCAGGACCACCGCCCGGCCGCCCTCAGCCTGTACCGGGCCGGGCGCGCGGCCGGACCCGACTGGGCGGCGTTCCTCGCCGCCTTCGTCGAACTGGTCCGGATCAAGCGGCGGCACCGCCCAGACCACCGGATCTTCGAGCGGTTCTTCCAGGCCCGCGACGCGCTGGTACGCGGCGGGCTCGGCGCACCGGCCGGCGGCGTCCTCGACGGGCTCAGCCGCACCCGCGTGTGGGCCGTGCTGACCCGGCTGAGCGACGACGACCGGTCGATACCGCCACCGCTGGAGCCGATGCTGCCGGCGCTCGCCGAGACCGTCCTGTTCTGGAGCGGCGGTCACCGCCGGGTGCTGGTGATCCACGACGAGCAGAGCGCCCTGACCGCCGGCCGGCTGACCCGCCTTCAGCAGGCGCTGTCCGACGGCGCCGGCCCGTCGCCGCTGGCCGGCCTCGTGACGGTCGACTCCCGCGACGACCCGCGGGTGCAGATCGCCGACCTCCTCGCCGGCATGGCCCGCCGCCTACCGCCGGCCGCCGCCGACGGCCCGCTCCGGCCGTTCCTCTCACCCACCTCGCTGCGTGATCCCGAGCGATGACTTCTACGCTGCTGGCGGAACCGGCGGCCGGCGGGTATCGGCGGCGCGCCGGCGGTGGGTACCGTGACCGCATGTCGGACATCGCGCGCATCGGTCCCGGCGGGAGGCCACGGCCCCGGCCGCTGCTGCGCACGTTCGTCGGCGAGGTGTTGCGCCGGCACCGGCTGGAGCAGCGCCGCACGCTGGCCGAGGTCGCCCGGGAGGCGTGCGTCTCGGTCCAATATCTCTCCGAGGTCGAGCGCGGCCTCAAGGAGCCGAGCTCCGAGATCCTGGCCGCCGTCTGCGACTCGCTGCGGATCGAGCTGTCCGACCTGCTCGCCGAGGTGGGGCGCGATCTCACCATGGACCGCGCCCCCGTGTTCATCCGGCTCGGGAGCTCCGCGCCGCGCCAGCACCGCGCGGCGGGGCCGCAGCAGCACGGCGGCGGCGCCGTCATGCTGCTGGCCGCCTGATCAGCCGGCCTCGGCCAGGCGGAACGGGCGTGCCGGGCGGGCGGTGATCACCTGGTCGGCGAGGCCGTATTCCACCGCCTGCTCCGCGGACAGCGTCATGCTCCGGTCGGTGTCAGCCCGGATCCTGGCGGCCGTCTGGCCGGTGTGCTCGGCGAGGATCTGATCCATCTCGGCGCGGACCTTCGCCACCTCCTTCGCCTCGACCGCCAGGTCCGGCAGCGTCCCGCGGGCCTGGCTCGACGGCTGGTGCAGCGTCACCTTGGCGTGCCGCAGCACCGAGCGCCTGCCGGGTGTGCCCGCCGCGAGCAGGGCCGCCGCCGCGGACGCCGCCTGCCCGACGCAGATGGTGGCGATGTCGCACCGTACGAAATGCATGGTGTCGTAGATCGCGGTCAGCGCGCTGAAGGAGCCGCCCGGTGAGTTGATGTAGAGCCCGATCTCGCCGTCTCCCGCGGACTCCAGGTGGATCAGCTGGGCGATCACCACGTTGGCGACGCCGTCGTCGATCTCGGTGCCGAGAAAGATGATCCGGTCGGAGAGCAGCCGCGAGTAGATGTCGAACGCCCGCTCCCCATTGGGCGTCTTCTCGACAACCGTCGGGATCGTGTACTGGCTCATGCGCCCAGTCCCATCCGCTGGCGGCCCATGGTGGGGCGCACGTCGTCCACGCGGTCGAGGATGTGGTCGATCAGCCCGTATTCGAGCGCCTCCTCCGCGGTGAACCAGCGGTCGCGGCGGCTGTCGCGCTCCACCGTCTCGATCGGTTGCCCGGTGTGCTCCGCGGTCAGCCGCAGCAGCGTCGCGCCGACCCGCTCGAGCTGGTCGGCGTAGATCTCGACGTCCGCCGCCGTGCCGCCGAAGCCGGCCGAGCCCTGGTGCATCAGGATCTGCGCGTGCGGCAGGCTGAACCGCTTGCCCGGCGTGCCGGCGGTGAGCAGGAACTGCCCCATGCTGCCGGCCAGCCCCATCGCCAGCGTGCTCACGTCGTTGGGGATCAGCCGCATCGTGTCGTAGATGGCGAGGCCGGCGCTGACCGAGCCGCCCGGCGAGTTGATGTAGAGGCTGATCATTCCGTACGGATCCTCCGCCGACAGCAGGAGCAGCTGACCGCAGAGCCGGTTCGCGACCGGATCGTCGACCTCCGTCCCGAGCACGATGATGCGCTGATGCAGCAGCCGGGTGGCCAGCTGGTCGTCGATCGAGCCGGCGTTGCCCTGCGTCATCCCGGTGGCAAGTTGCATGACTTTCTCCTCGTACTCGGAAGGCGACCACTCGATCCACAATGGGACCGCCGCGGGCCGCGCACCAAGCCGATCTGCTGTCAGCAGACGAACCGGTCCTCGTACGTCCGGGAGGCCAGCGCGCGGTCGGACACGCCGAACTCGAGCAGGACCTCGTCCGGGCCGGAGCCGGCCGGCGCGTCCGCGAGGAACTCGCGCCACCGCTCGAGATCCGTCTTCCACGACACCATGAAGTTCTGGCAGAGCCAGTGGGTGATGTCCGCGCTGCGGCCGCGCGCCTTCTCCAGCGAGCGGCGCACCCGGTCGTGCTCGGCCGAGCCACCCAGCCGCGCGATGATCAGGTCGATGAACGCGCGGCGCCGGAACAGCGCGTCACCCCAGTACGCGTGCCGCGCCGTGTCGATGTTCCGCTCGTAGTCGAGCAGCCAGTACAGCCCCTCGGCCAGGGTGTCGCCGAGCTCCTCGGCCGCGGCCCGCGCCGGGTTGGCGAACGGATCGTAGGCGCGCTGGCGCATCACGCCGGCCCGCGCCGCCTGGAACGGCACGCCGTCGCCGAGCAGGAAGAGCCAGTCCTCGTTGTAGATGTTCGGGTAGAACGACGTCGTCCGGACGGCGTCGACGATCATCGCGCCGCCGCCGATGAAGGTGTCCTGCGGCCCGCCGATCTTGCGGTACGCGTGACAGACGACCGAGTTGTCCGCGTACCCGTGATTGGCCAGCCCGACGGCCCGGTACCGGTCGACGAGACCGGCCGCCCGGTGCAGCTGCGGCGGGTCGTCGACATGGATGTCGTCGTCGAGGAACAGCACCCGCCGCCAGCCCGAGCCGCGCGCCAGGACCAGCCCGAGGTTGCGTTTCAGGCTCAGGTCGCTGACGCTGCCGAAGCCCTCCCCGCGCAGCAGCCGGTCGGTGGCGAACGACGGCAGCAGCCGGGCGAGCGAGTCGTCGACGTCCACCGCCAGCAGGGCGGCCTCCTCGTGGTCGGCGAGCTTGCGCGCCTGCTCGGCCGAGGCGGCCCGGCTGCACAGCGCGACCACGGGACAGTCGATCCGCTTGCCGACCCGCATGACATGCCGCAGGGCGTCGACCGGCCAGGCGGTCGGCACGATGATCGCGTCCAGTCTCGCGGTCGCCGCGCGGTCCGGCAGGTCCTCGTCCCGCAGCAGGTGCGCGTGTGATCCGTGATGGAGTTCCCTGGCGTCCAGGACCGTCGTCCGGTCCGGCACGCCTACGCCTCCGGCCAGGCGTGCAGGACGGTGTCCGGCGCCGTCCAGTCCGGGGTCACCGCCACCCCGTTCAACACCTGCACGCGGAAGAGCAGGCTGAAGGAGTCACCGGCGAACCTCTGCGCCAGGTACTCGGCGTTCTTCTCCCGGAAGACGTCGTGGGTGAGCGTGCGCACCGCTCCGTAAACTCCGCTGCCATACATTCCGTTGCATACGGTCAGGGTCCTCTCCCGGTTCATCGGATTGAGCGCCCGGAAGAACTGGCCCACGTCCTGTACCAGGACCCGGCCGCCGCCACGATCCTCGAACTCGGGGGCGAACGACAGGTCCTCTCCCCGGTCAACGACCCGGAAACACCCGCGACTCGGATCGTCGTCGTCGGAGTGCTGCGTCACCGGGACGGGGGTCAGCCGCATGGCGTCTTGCGTCGCCTCGTTCCAGTCGATACCGCCGACCAGCACCAGGTGTGCCGTCCAGTCGTCCTCCTGCATGTCCCGCGCACTGACGTAGCGGACGTCGAGGTCGGGGTTGACCGCCCGGAGATGGCCGTAGAGCTCCATCAGGGAGTCGAGGTCGGCGAGGCGGGACAGCTTCGAGCGGTCCGGGTCGAGGCTGGCCGACGGCGCCTCGTTGCCCGGATCGGCCACGACGATCACGACCGGGCCCACCTTGTAGTGCCACGGTCCACGACCGACGATGCTCCGCGGCGACGGCGCCGGTACGTCCGGCGGCGCCTCGGGGAGGGCGAGTGCGGCCTCGCGCAGCGCGAACAGCTCGTCGCGGAGCACGGCCCTCGCCTCGATCTCGTCGGCCGTCAGGTCCTGCTCGCCGATCAGCCGGTAGGGCCGCGCCTCGATCGATCGCCGGGTGCAGAAGAACGTGAGGATGGCGTTGAGACGGTCCTCCGGCGGCAGCGTCACGATCGAGGTGCGCTCCCACGACGAGACCAATTGGACGCTCGCCTTCTTGCGCCCGCTCAGCGCCTCGGCCAGCTCCGCCTGGGTGATCGAGATGTCCGGCCACCGGGACTTGCGCAGCTTGCGCAGTCGCACGGCCAGGGCGCGGCCGGGATCGCCCACAGTGGCCACCTGGGCACCTCCAGAAAAGTTCACTGTACTACGGCTGAACAGGCAATCAGCACAGTGAACAGGCATGGTCCACTCTCCATCGTTGTTGCGATGAAGAATTCCAGTAACTTACAGTATCGATACAGGTACTACAGGTAGATCCTGGGGAGGCCTCGATGGGTCAGCCGCCGCGGCCCGGCAGACGGTTGCCGCGCGCCCCTCCAGGACAGCAGAGCGCCCCGGCCGTTGCCCCGGCCAGGGCGCCGCTGGTTCTGGGCGGTCCCGCTGACAGTTGACGCAGAAAGGCCCACCCGTGAAAACCATAATCCCCGAAGCGATCGTGGCAATCCCTCCGTACGCCGAGAGCGGATACTCGCACGACCTGACCGCCGTCATCGTCGCGGCGACGGCGCTGGCCGCCATCCTCAGCGTCACCTGGCTGGTCATCAGCGCCACCTACGTGATCGTCCGGACGTTCACCGAGACGGCCCGCGTGCCGACGGCCGTCGCCGGTTACGTCACGACGGCGATCGTGGCGACGGTGGTGATCATCGGCGCGCTGAACCGCTGACGACCGCACGGCGTGGCGGGACCGGACACCCGCCGCCTTCCGTGAACATGTGCTCGACGACAGCGCCTGGAGCCGCGAGCTGGATAGGGACGACGTTGACCTGGATCGTGACCGGCGGGGCCGGGTTCATCGGCGCGCACGTCGTCCACCTGCTGAGCCGACGGCACGAGGTGGTGGTCTTCGACAACCTCTCCACCGGCCGCCTCGACCGCCTGCCCGGCCACGTCGCCGTGGTCAAGGGCTCGGTGACCAGCCCGGACGACCTCGACACGCTGTTCGGGCGGTACCCGGCCGCCGGCGTCGTCCACCTCGCCGCGTGCAAGACGGCGCCGGAGTTCCCGCGCGACGCCCGGCACTACTGGCCCGACAACGTCGACGGCGTCCGCAACCTCGTCGCGGCGATGACCCGGGCCGGCGTCGGGCGGCTGCTGTTCGCCTCGTCCGCGGCGGTGTACGGCGACACCGGCCGGCGCCGGGTCCGGGAGCGGCACCGGCTCAGGCCGGTGAACCCGTACGGCGTCACCAAGGTCGAGGGCGAGCGGATCATCTCGGCGTACGGCGGCGCGCTGCGGTCGCTGGCGCTGCGGCAGTTCAACGTCGTCGGCGCCGGCTCACACCCGTACGCGGCGGACACCGGGCCGACCGGGCTGCTCCCGGCGGTCTTCCGCGCGCTGACCGACGGGCCGGAACTGGTGGTGCGGGGCCACGACTACCCGACCCGCGACGGCAGCGCGGTCCGCGACTACGTACACGTCGAGGACGTCGCCCGGGCCTACCTGCGCGGCGTCGAGCTCCTGTCGGACCCGCGACCGTGGTCGCCGCGGCGGCGCCGCGCCGTGAACGTGGGCAGCGGCGAGCGGACCTCCGTCCTCGACCTCGTCCGGATCGCCGGCCGGGTGGCCGGCGCCGAGGTGCCGTTCCGCTCCGGCGCCCGCCGCGCCGGCGACGCCGCGGAGGTGGTCGCCGACCTGGGCCGCGCCCGGCGGATGAGCATCGGACCGCGCAGCTCGCTGACCGAGGCGGTCGCCTCGGCCTGGGAGTCCTGGCGGAGGCACCGCTAGCTCAGAGGACGTCGGGAATCCGTACCTCGATCGTGGTCCCCTCGTCGCGCCGGGAGCGGACCCGGAGCTCGCCGCCCAGCAGGCGCACCCGCTCGGCCATGCCGCGCAGGCCGCGCGGAGCGCCGCCGGGGTGCACCCGGCACGACTCCCCCGCCGCCGGCTCGAAGCCGCGCCCGTCGTCGGTGACGGTCAGCAGGGCCGTGCGCCCGTGCCGGCCCAGCCGGACCACGGCGCGGCTGGCGTCCGCGTGCCGGACGATGTTGTGGATCGCCTCCTGCGCCACCCGGAACAGCGAGGTGGTGACGTGGTCCGGCAGCGACAGGTCCTGCGCGTCGACCCGGATCGGCAGGTTGGGCACGTTGCGGGCCAGGCTGGCCAGGCCCGCCGGCAGGCCGAGGTCGTCGAGGATCGGGCTGCTGAGCCCGGTGATGGCGCTGCGGGTCTCGCCGAAGGCGAGATCGGCCAGCGACGCCGCCGCGTCGACCTGCCTCGCGACGTCGCCGATGTCGCCGTCGCGCAGGGCCGTCCTCGCGGCCGACAGGCGGAAGCTGAGGCTGGCGATGGCCTGCGTGACCCCGTCGTGGAGATCACCGGCGATCCGGCGGCGCTCGGCCTCCTGGAGGAACACCGTGTCCGCGACCGCTCGGTCACGCAGGTTCCGGTACCCGTCGACGGCCTCGGCCAGCGCGGACAGGTGTACCCGCAGCGCGACGAGGTCCGCCACCGCCTGCGCCGTGTCGACCTCGTCGGCGCCGAACGCGCGCCGCCGCCTGCTGAACACCGCCAGGACGGCCACGCATCCGCCGTCCGGCACCCGGGCGGGCACGCACAGTCGCGACACCGGGTCGCCGGCGCCGAGCCCCAGCAGCTCCCGGTGGCGCGGGTTGCGCGGCTGGTCGTCGACCAGGACGACCGGGATCCCGTCGGCGGCCACCCGCCCGGTCACCCCGAAGCCGCGCGGAAGCCGAAGCCCGGGCTCGCCGGGCGCGGGGTGGCCGGCGCCGAGCACCAGGTCGCCGTCGTCGTCCACGAGGAACACCAGGCATCCGTCGGCCGCCAGCGCCCCGGTCAGCGCGCCGGCCACCCGGTCGAGCACCGCCGGCAGCGACGGCTCGCGGGTCACCCAGCCGCGAACGCGGTCGAGAAGATCCGTCATGAGCTGCTCATCGGAAGAGGCATTCGCGCAGCGCGACGGCGACGGCCGAGCCGCGGTCGTTGACCTCGAGCTTGCGGTACAGGCCGCGGAGGTGCGTCTTGACGGTGTCGTCGCTGACCACCAGGCGCGCCGCGATGGCCTTGTTGGACAGGCCGCCGACGAGCAGCGCCAGTACCTCGCTCTCGCGCTGGGTCAGGCCCAGCCGGGCGCCGGGCCAGAACTCGCCGTGGCGCAGGTGCGCGGCGGCCGTCGCCACCCGCCCGGCCAGTCCGGGGTCGATGACGATGTCGCCGAGCTGAACGTTCTCGAGGTGACGCAGCAGCTCGTGGCCGTCGATCCGCTTGAGCAGGTAGCCCGAGGCGCCGGCGCGCAGCGCCTGGTAAAGGTGCTGCTCGTCGTCGTAGACGGTGAGGAAGACGACCCGGGTGGCCGGCTCCGCGGCCCGCATCGCGCGGCACACGTCCAGGCCGCTGTCGCGGCGCAGCCGGATGTCGCAGAGCACCACGTCGGGCCGGTGCGCGGTGACGGCCCGAACCGCCCCGGCCTCGTCGCCGGCCGAGCCGACCACCTCGACCTCGCCCGGGAACCGGGCCAGCATGGCCCGCAGCCCCTGCAACACCATCTCGTGGTCGTCGACGAGCAGCACCCGGATCGGCGTCCGGTCGGGCGGGTGCGGGCTGCTCATGATGGACTCCTCCAGCAAGCCGTTCCCCGCCGTGTACCGCGGTGTGTCCCCGGTGGGAAGGCGGCGTCGCACCGCGTGAACGGTCGGTGATGAGGTCGAATACGGGCTCGGGCCCGGCGCGTGCGGCAGCCGCACGGTCAGCCGCGGCGGGGCGTGGTCCAGCCGCGGCCGCAACCACGTCCGGTCCCGCCGGTTGGTCACCAGCGCCGGACGCCGTTGCCTCGATGCCGGTCCGATGCCCGGGCGGCTGGCCCGGTCATTGGTCGGCATTTGCAGGGAATAGTACGGGTGCCATCGGTCGATGTCGAGGTGTCGTAATCGGACAGTCACGCTCAGCGCGCGCCCCGGCCCTGAGCCGCCGAGTGCAGCCACCGCAGCGCGTCCGCGGTGACCCCGTCGGCGAAGACGCCGGACAGGCCCGCGTCGGGCAGGTCCGTCGCCAGGAAGCCCGGCAGGACCGCCGCGGCGCCCGGGAACGGCATGTCCAGGTGGTACTCCGAGGCCACCACCAGGCAGGTGATCCCCGCGGCGGTCGCGGCGGCCAGCCCGGGCGGGGAGTCCTCGACGGCGACGGCCTCCCGGGCCTCGACGTCCAGGCGGGACAGGGCCCGCAGATAGGCCTCCGGGTCCGGCTTGAGCTCCGCCACGTCGTCCCCGGTGACGACGGCGGCGAACCCGATGTCGTCGAACAGTCGCTTGAGCAGGATGCTCACCCACTCCCGGCGGCCGGTCGTGGCGATCGCGACGGGCACGCCGCTGTCGCGGAGCCCGGCCAGCAGCTCGTGCACGCCGGGGCGCGGGAACAGCGGGCCGGCGCGCAGCCAGGCGGCGAAGTGCGCGGTCTTGGTCCGGTGCAGGACCCGCGCCGCACCGGCCGGGTCGCTCAGGCCCTGCTCCGCGAGGTACCACGCCAGCCGGTACCGGCCGCCGGTCACGGCAAGCAGCCGGCCGTACTCGGCCACGTCCCAGTGGAACGGCAGCCCGTGGTCGCGGAACGCCTGATTGAACGCCTGGCGGTGCCCGTCGCGCTCGGTCTCCGCGAGGGTGCCGTCGACGTCGAAGATCACCGCGCGCAGCGGGCGCGGCATGGAAGCCTTCACCGTTGGTACACCTCCTGCATGAGGTGGAACAGCAGCATCTCCTGGGTGATCGCGAGCGGCTCGCTGTGCGCGCCGTCGGCGAGCCGGCCGAGCCCGCGGGGAATCTCCCGGCCCCGGCCGACCACCTCCCAGAGCGCCCTGGCCGGCAGCCGGGCGTCCTCGGGTGCGGCGCGCCCGTGCACCCGGAGGCGGTCGACGGCGTTGCCGTCGTCGTCCCGGACGACGCCCAGGTCCATTGCCGCGCCGGCGCCGTCGGCGAGCAGGCTCGCCAGCGGCGGGTGCTGCACCGTCGGGCGCAGCAGCAGCTCGGCGGTGGAGGGCGCGCCCGGCGGGTCGGAGCCGTCCTGTGCCGGCGCGAACCGCACGACGATGTCGGCGAAGCGGCGCTGCGGGCGGATGTACGCGGCCGAGTCCGGCTCGCGGCGGGCGAGCTCGCGGCGCACCTCGGCCTCGGTGTAGCCCCGGCCGGTGGTGTCGCGGCGGATCTTCCACCGGTGCCGGAGCTCCTCCGGCGGGTCGACGAAGACGGTGACGTCGAAGCAGGCCCGCGACAGCTTCGAGAAGAGCGGGAACAGGCCCTCGACGATGACGAACGGGCGCGGCCGCAGGTATTCGGGCCGGGCGAAGGTGCCGCGGCGGTGGTCGTAGACCGGCTTGAGGATCGGCTGGCCGATGGCGAGCAGCTGGAGGTGCTGTTCCATGATGTCGAGGTGGTTGGCCTGCGGCGACAGCGCGGTCAGCCGCAACGCCGAGCGCTGCGCCCGGTCGTACCGGTGGTAGTCGTCCACGCAGATCGAGGTGCAGCGGCGCGGGCCGATCGCCTCGGCGAGCCCCCGCGCCAGCGTGGTCTTGCCCGAGCCGCTGTCGCCGCCGACCGCCAGCATGACCGGGCGCGCGCCGACAGGCCCGCCGGCGGCGCGCGCCGCGGTCATGCCCGGATCCGGCGGCGCATCAGCCGCAGGATCATCGGGGTGAAGATCAACTGCATCGCGAGCTCCATCTTCCCGCCCGGCGCGACGATCACGTTCGGCCGGGACATGAAGGAGTCGTGCAGCATCGACAGCAGGTACGGGAAGTCGATGCCCTTCGGGTCGGCGAAGCGGATGACCAGGAAGCTCTCGTCGGCGGTCGGAATGGTGCGTGCGATGAACGGGTTCGAGGTGTCCACCGTGGGCACCCGCTGGAAGTTGATGTGTGTCTGCGAGAACTGCGGGCAGATGTGGTGCACGTAGTCCGGCAGCCGGCGCAGGATCGTGTCCATCACCGCCTCCTCGGAGTAGCCGCGCTGGGTACGGTCCCGGTGCAGCTTCTGTATCCACTCCAGGTTGATGATGGGCACGACGCCGATGCGCAGGTCGGCGTGGCGCGCCACGTCGGCGTCCGGCGTCACGATCGCGCCGTGCAGCCCCTCGTAGAAGAGCAGGTCGGTGCCGGGCGGGATCTCCTCCCACGGCGTGAAGGTGCCCGCGTCCTGCCCGAACGGCGCGGCCTCCTCGTCGTCGTGCAGGTAACGGCGCAGCCGCCCGGTGCCGGTCTTGCCGTACTCCTCGAAGAGCGCCGCCAGCTCCGGCAGCAGGTTCGCCTCCGGCCCGAAGTGGCAGAAGTTCGGGTTGCCGCCCGCCGCGGCGGCGGCCGTCTCCTTCTTCATCTCCTCCCGGTCGAAGCGGTGGAACGAGTCGCCCTCGACGATGGCGGCGGTGAGGCCCTCCCGGCGGAAGATGTGCTGGAACGTACGGGTCACCGACGTGGTGCCGGCGCCCGATGAGCCGGTGATGGCCACGACGGGGTGCTCGGCCGACATCAGCCGGCCCGGAACATCGAGCGCACGTTGAACAGCGAGCCGTCGAAGCTCTCGTCGCCCGGCTCGCCGTGGTAGCGCTCGATGCGCTCGACCTCGGCCCGCGAGCCGAACACCAGCGGCGCGGCCTGGTCCAGCCGCGCCGGGGCGAGCTCCATGGTCCGGCCGCGCCCGGTGCCGGCCCGCCCGCCCGCCTGCTCGACGAGGAACGCGATCGGGTTGCACGCGTGCATGAGCCGCAGCCGGCCGGGCCGGCCGGGGTTGCTGTCGGCCGGGTAGAGCACGACGCCGCCGCGGGTGAGGATGCGGAACGCGTCCGCCACCAGCGAAGCCACCCAGTGCATGGTGAAGTCCTGTTCCCGGGGCCCGCTCCGCCCGGCCAGGCACTCGCCGATGTACCGCCGCACCGGCGCCTCCCAGAAGCGCTCGTTGGCGCTGTTGATGGCGAACTCGCGGGTCTGCTCGGGCACCCGCATCCGCGGGTGGGTGAGCACGAACGCGCCGATGTCGCGGTCGAGGGTGAAGCCGTCGACGCCGTCGCCGGTCGTCAGGATGAGCATGGTGGCCGGCCCGTACAGGGCGAACCCCGCGCAGACCTGTTCGGTGCCGGGTTGCAGGAAGTCCTCGATTCGCGGATCGGCGCCCGGGCGGGGGGTGCGCAGCACCGAGAAGATCGTCCCGGCCGACTGGTTCACGTCGATGCCGTCCGAGCCGTCGAGCGGGGAGTAGGCGAGCAGGTACTTGCCCCGCCGGTACGGCGCGGGCACCGCCACGATGCCCCCGCTCGCCGCGGACGCGGTGGCGGCCAGGTGCCCGCCCCACAGGGTCTCCGCCGTCATCACCTCGTTGCTCGCGCGGGCGAGGCGATCGGCCGGTGCCGCCAGCCCGCCGCGGTTGACCTGGTTGGCGATGATCTTCACGGCCGTGGCGATCGCGTTGAGCAGGCCGGAGAAGTCGCCCGTCGAGTCGAGATGCCGGTGCTCCTGCTCGATGGTGTGCCGGGTGAGCGTGATGCGCCCGCGGGGCGCGACCAGGCCGGCGGCGGTCTCGGTCAGGTTGGGCACGGTGGTCTCCCAACGGTCGGGCCGCGACGGCGGCGTCACGGGCTGCGCCGAACGTACGGGCGCGGCGGCCCGCGTGCCTCACCCGCGCGGGCGGGTGGGCGGATGAGATCGGGCCACCCGGAACACCAGTTCGCCCGCGTGTCGCGGCTGGGTGAGGTGGCGCAGGAACAGCTCGGTGGTGGCGGTCGGCGCGGCCGTGGTGACGGCGTGCCACGGCCGGCTCAGCGGCGTGCCGGGCGCGGGTATCCGGCGCAGCGTTCCGGCGCGCAGGTGCGCCTCGACGGCGTCGGTGGAGACGAGGGTGATGCCGAGGCCGAGGGCCGCCGACGACACCACGGCGCCGACCGAGCCGAGCGTCAGCAGCGGCGGGTCGATCTGCATCCGTTGCAGCAGCGCGAGCGTCGCGTCCCGGGTGCCCGAGCCGGCCTCCCGCAGCAGCCAGTTCACCGTCGCGAGGTCGTGCTCCGCGCCCGGCGCGGCCACGACCACCATCGAGTTCGCCCGGGTGGCCCGGGTGACCTGGCCGGCGCCGGGCCGGCCGCCGATGACGAGGTCCAGCCGGTGATCGGCGAGCAGCGCCGCGACCCGGTCGCGGACGCCGATGTCGAGCGTCACCTCGACCTGCGGGTAGCGCTCGCGGAACGAGGCGAGCAGGCCCGGGATGAGCGCCTCGCCGGCCGTGGTGACCGCGCCGATCCGCAGCCGCCCGCGCTCCGCGTCCACGCCGCGCCGGGCCGCGGCGACGCTCTCGTCGAGCAGGCCGAGGATGCGCCGCGCGTAACCGGCGAACACCTCGCCGCCCTCGGTCAGCCGCAGCCCCCGCCCGCTGCGCTCGAACAGCACGACGCCGACCTCGCGGTGCAGCGCGGCCAGCGAGGCCGAGACGGCCGACTCGGTGACCGACAACCGCTGCGCGGCGGCGCGCGCGGACCCACACTCGACGATCGCCAGGAATGTCTGCAACCGGATCGGGGTCATCGGCCCACAATAGACAAGCGAACGCTCAAGTGAACCCGGTGAAAGCTCGCTGGACGGATGGAGTGTCCGAGCGGCAGGGTCGATCGCATGACCAGTGAGGACCGGTGGAACCCCGGGGTACGCAGCTACGCGAGCATGGGCTACTACGACGCCGACTACGTACCCAAGGAAACCGACGTGCTGGCGGTGTTCCGGGTGACGCCGCAGCCCGGCGTCGATCCGGTGGAGGCGGCGGCCGCGGTGGCCGGCGAGTCGTCGACCGCCACCTGGACGGTCGTGTGGACCGACCGGCTGACCGCCAACACCCACTACCAGGCGAAGGCGTACCGGGTCGATCCCGTACCCGGCCGGCCGGGCGAGTACTTCGCACACGTCGCCTACGACCTCGACCTGTTCGAGGAGGGTTCGATCGCGAACCTGACCTCGTCCATCATCGGCAACGTCTTCGGCTTCAAGCCGCTGCTCGCGCTGCGGCTGGAGGACATGCGGATCCCGGTGGCGTACGTGAAGACCTTCCAGGGTCCGGCGCACGGCATCGTGATGGAGCGCGAGATGCTCAACAAGTACGGCCGCCCGCTGCTCGGCGCCACCGTCAAGCCGAAGCTCGGCCTGTCGGCCCGCAACTACGGCCGGGTGGTCTTCGAGGCCTGCCGCGGCGGCCTCGACTTCACCAAGGACGACGAGAACATCAACTCGCAGCCGTTCATGCGCTGGCGGGACCGGTTCCTCTACTGCATGGAGGGCGTGAACCGGGCGATGGCGGAGACCGGTGAGATCAAGGGCCATTACCTGAACGTCACCGCGGCGACCGTCGAGGAGATGTACGAGCGGGCCGAGTTCGCCAAGGAGCTCGGCAGCGTCGTCATCATGATCGACCTCACCATCGGGTACTCCGCCATGCAGTCCATGGCCCACTGGGCCCGCCGCAACGGCGTGCTGCTGCACCTGCACCGGGCCGGGCACTCCACGTACACCCGGCAGAAGACGCACGGCGTGAGCTTCCGCGTCATCGCCAAGTGGTGCCGGCTGATCGGCATCGACCACGTGCACGCGGGGACCGTCGTCGGCAAGCTCGAGGGCGACCCGGCGACCACCCGCGGCTTCTACGACACGCTGCGCCTGGATCACATCCCGGCGAACCCGGAGCACGGCATCTACTGCGACCAGGACTGGGCGAGCATGCCCGGCGTCATGCCGGTCGCCTCGGGCGGCATCCACGCCGGCCAGATGCACCAGCTCGTCGAGCTGCTCGGCGAGGACGTCATCCTCCAGTTCGGCGGCGGCACGATCGGCCACCCGATGGGCATCGCGGCCGGCGCCGAGGCGAACCGGGTGGCGCTCGAGGCGATCATCAAGGCCCGCAACGAGGGCAAGGACCTGCTGCGGGAGGGTCCCGGCGTGCTGCGCGCCGCCGCGCAGCGGTGCGGCCCGCTCGACGCGGCGCTCTCCACCTGGGGGGACGTCACGTTCGACTACGCCGCCACCGACGCGCCCGATGTCATCGCGACCGCGAGCCGATAGGAGACACACCCATGTACCTGCGCCACGGAGCCTTCTCCTACCTGCCCGAGCTGACCGACGACGAGGTGGCCGCCCAGATCCGGTACGCGCTCGACAACGGCTGGCCGGTCTCGATCGAGTACACGGACGACCCGCACCCGCGCAACGTCTACTGGGAGATGTGGGGCCTGCCCCTGTTCGACCTGACCGAGCCCGACGCGGTGCTGCACGAGATCCACGACTGCCGCGCCGCGTTCCCGCGGCACTACGTCCGGGTGCTCGCGTACGACGCGCGGCTCGGCCGGCAGACCACGGCGCTGAGCTTCCTGGTGCAGCGCCCGCCGCACGAGCCGGGCTTCCGGCTGGAGCGCACCGAGGCCACCGACCGGGTCCAGCGCTACACCCTCCAGCCGTACGCGACCGAGGCGCCCGCCGGCGCGCGCTACTCGCCCGAATGACCGGCGGATTCTCGATGCGTCCCGGCCCGGCTGCGCCGGAGCGGGAGCTCCTGGCCGGGGACGCGGTCATCGACATCAACGCCGACGAGGGCGCCGCGCAGGCCCGCGCGGTGCTGGCCGGGTTCGACACCGAGACGGTCGGGCTCACCGCGGTCAAGCGGCGCCTGGCCGAGATCGCGGCGCTGCTGCTGGTGAGCCGGGCCCGCGCCCGGTTCGGGCTGTCGGCCAGCAGCCCGTCGCTGCACATGAGCTTCACCGGCGGGCCCGGCACGGGGAAGACCACGGTGGCGCTGCGCATCGCCGAGCTGCTGCACGGGCTCGGCTACCTGCGTACGCCGCGGGTGGTCGCGGTGACCCGCGATGATCTGGTCGGCCAGTTCATCGGGCACACCGCGCCGAAGACGAAGGAGGCGATCGCCCGGGCGGCCGGCGGGGTGCTGTTCATCGACGAGGCGTACTACCTGCACCGCCCCGAGAACGAGCGGGACTACGGCCAGGAGGCGGTCGAGATCCTGCTCCAGGAGATGGAGTCCGGGCGCGGCTCCCTGGTGGTGGTCTTCGCCGGGTACGCGGACCGGATGGAGAAGTTCCTGTCGTCGAACCCGGGGCTCAGCTCCCGGGTGGCGCACCACATCCGCTTCGACGACTACAGCCACGACGAGCTGGTGCAGATCGCCGAGCTGATGCTGGCGCGCGACAGCTACCGGTTCACCCCGGACGCGCGCGCGGCGTTCGAGTCCTACGTCGAGCTGCGGATGGCGATGCCGCGGTTCGCCAACGCGCGCAGCATCCGCAACGCGCTCGAGCGGTGCCGGCTGCGCCAGGCGATCCGGCTGGCCGCCCTCGGCGGGACGGTCGGCCTCGCCGAGCTGACCGAGCTGACCGCCGCCGACGTGCGCGGCAGCAGCATCTTCGCGCAGGCGGGCTAGGCCCGGTTTGCCCGATATCGCCCGTCGGCGCCGAGTGGGCCCGGCCCGGCGGGCGATATCGATCGATGTGAAGTTCCCTTGAACCGATCAACGGCGCGCACTGCGACAACACAATCGTGATATTAAATATTCGCATTCCATTTACGAATATGTAGTGCGCCGAGTTGACGCTTTCCCGGGAAAAGCTTAGCGTGTGGGCGATCCATTCGAGCGAATCGCGGACGTGCCCTCCACAAGAAGGATGCGTCCCGATGAGCCGTGCCTTCCACAAGGAGGAATTCGTGGTCCCCATCCATCACATCGGCGTGCTGGCGACCAGCCTGTCCACAACGGCCGCGCTGCTCGCACCGGGCACGCCCGCCGCGGCGGCACCGGCGGCACCGGCGCCGAGTAGCCGCCTGGCGCTCGCCGTCTTTCCCGCAGGACAGGCCACCGGGCCACTGCGGCTGGCGATCCTGGAGTGCGACCCGGACGGCGGCACCCACGCGGCCGCGGGATCGGCCTGCGCCGATCTGCACAAGGTCGACGGCGATCTCACCGCACTCGCCGACGACGATGCAATTTGCACGCGGGAATACCGGCCGGTGACCGCCATTGCGAGAGGTACCTGGCAGGGCGACCCGGTCGCCTACACCGAGACTTTCCCGAACCATTGCGTCCTGCTCAGCGCCACGGGCGAAGTATTCGATTTCTGAACACCCACCCCGGAAATTCCCACGCCTGAGACGAGGACGATGCAATGAAGCAGCTGTTCCGCAACCTGACCATGACCGCCGCCGTGCTGACCGCCCTGCTCACCGCCAACCCGGCCGCCGCGGCCGCGGCGCCGCACACCGAGTCGGTCACGGTGACCCGCTCCGGCGGCTTCGCCGGCCACACCGAGTGGTACGCGGTGGACTCCACCGACCGCGACGAACGCGCGCAGGAGGCGCTGAGCGTGACCGCCGAGCTGCGGTTCCGCGTGCTGCGGCCGGCCTACCTGCCCGCCAACCCCTGCTGCGACCGCTACCGCTACGAGGTGGTCGCGCGCTACAGCGACGGCACGGTCAAGACCGTCGTCACGATGGACGCCGTGCCCGGCACGCCCGACGTGCTCACCGAGGTCATCGACCTCGTCACCACCTCAGGAGCCCTCACACAGGCGTAACGGTCCGTCAGCCGGCGCCGGCCCGCAGGTGACCGCCTGCGGGCCTCGGCCGTCTCCGTATCTTGATAGCGTCGTCGGCGGGAGGACGTCATGGACACTCGAACGCTCGGCCAGGGACTGCGGGTCTCCGCCCTCGGCCTCGGCTGCATGGGCATGAGCCAGGCATACGGGCCGAACCCCGGCGACCGCGACGAGATGATCGGCGTCCTGCGTGGCGCCGTCGAGGCCGGCGTCACGTTCTTCGACACCGCCGAGGTCTACGGCCCCTACGTCAACGAGGAGCTGGTCGGCGAGGCCCTCGAGCCGCTGCGCGACCGGGTCGTCATCGCCACCAAGTTCGGCTTCGACATCGGCGGCGGCCGCACGCACGGCGTGGACAGCCGTCCCGAGCACATCCGCCGGGTCGCCGACGCGTCGCTGCGGCGGCTGCGCACCGACCGGATCGACCTCTTCTACCAGCACCGGGTCGACCCCGCCGTGCCCATCGAGGAGGTCGCGGGCGCCGTCGCCGAGCTGGTGGCGGCGGGCAAGGTCGCGCACTTCGGGTTGTCCGAGTGCGCGGCCGGCACCATCCGCCGCGCACACGCGGTACACCCCGTCACCGCCCTGCAGAGCGAGTACTCACTGTGGACCCGGGAGATCGAGGCCGAGATCCTGCCGGTCCTCGACGAGCTCGGCATCGGCCTGGTGCCGTTCAGCCCCCTCGGCCGGGGCTTCCTCACCGGCGCCGTCAGCAGCACGACCGACTTCGCCCCCGACGACATCCGCGCCACGATTCCCCGGTTCACCCCGGAGAACCGGGCCGCCAACCAGGCGCTCGTCGAGCTGGTCGGTCAGGTCGCCAAGGCGCACGACGCGACGCCCGCGCAGGTCGCCCTCGCCTGGCTGCTCGCCCGCCGCCCCTCGCTCGTGCCGATTCCCGGAACGCGGCGGTGGTCGCGCCTCGACGAGAACCTCGGCGCCACCCGGCTCGACCTGTCCGGCGCCGACCTCGCGTCGCTGGACCAGGCGGCCACCCGCGTCGGCGTGGCGGGCGCCCGTTACAACGAGGCGCAGCAGCGCATGACGGGGCTCTGAGCCGGGCCCCGGTCACTCCGGCTTCCGGCGGGAGACCCGCCAGCTGGCGGCGATGGAGGCCAGGACGATCAGGACGCCGGCCCCCACGCCGACCTCGGCCAGGTGGAGCTGGCCGGGATGGTTCTTCGTCACGGCGGTCTCGGCGAGGCTCTCGCTGCGCCAGATCACCGCGGTGCCGATCCCCGAACCGCCGAGGAACACCACGAGCGGTTCGCGGCCGATGACGCCGACCGTCCACTTCTTCGTCTCGGGGTCGTAGATCGCCCCGATGGATCCGCGCACCTCGGCCCGGTCCGGGTGCAGTTCCTCGCCGGGGATCAGCCGCAGGTCCTCCTCCGGACCGGGGTCGACCGCGACGTCGTCGTCGATCAGGAACGGACGGTCGTCGTCCGGTGGCCGCCGGACCTGTACCCGTCGTGTCGGCTCTGGCTCCTGCTGTATCCGGCGGCCGGCCGACATCCCCCACAGCTTGCGCAGTTGCCACACAGGCCTTCCCCCTCGGTTCCGCCTGGCCGAAAAGTCTGTTGAATAACCTCCAGGAAGCCCATCACTACCTACTGTTAAATGTAGATACGCCAGGCTCCGCGCGGCAACAAGGAGTCTCCTCGGAATGGCATTCGCCGACGAGAAAAACGGATACACGGAACACCAGGGTTGTTATACCTTTCCCGTAGTAGCGCTAAAGACGTACGCGTGCCCTCCACCCCAGGTCAGCGGGCACCCGGTGTGAGTTCTGTCGGACGTTGTACGTTCCGTTGGACCGTTCCTGAACACGGGTTAGAGTTGCCCGGAGAGGTGCGTATGACGGGTACCTGCGACCAGTTGTCGCGGCCACGGAAACCGAATGATCACCGCGCTGCGACCGGGCGGGCATTGAATGCCCACACCTCCGGAAGGAGGATGAGCAGGTGCCCTTTTTCAGGGCCGTTACTCAGTGGGCGTCAGCCCGCTCGAAGAGCAGGAGAGACGCATGGCGAGCGCGGATGTGGCAGAGCGAGCGGAAACCGGCACGACACTGACGAAGTTCACGATCAACCTGGTCCGGCGTGCCGTTCGCGCACTGGAGGTCGCCACCCAGGTGACCGGCGACAACCGGACCGACACGTTCAACCGGGCGATCCAGGTCTACGCCTACATCGTCAAGGCCGAGGACGAGGGCAAGTCGGTCTTCATCGTGGGGCCGGACGGCAGCAAGGAACGCCTGCTCCTCACCTGACGAGCCGGGGAGGTGAGGGTGGGTGCCGTCCCATAGCCGCCGCGCCCTCCCCCCGGCCCCCAGCGAACGACCCACCCGCACCCCTTCCGGATATCCCATCCAACCTATGGGATATGTATGTGAGCTGGATCACAAAGTAGCTGACGTGGACATGCCGCGGCACTTAGGTTGCTCACATGAATCGAAGCAAGCGCCTGACGCGGCGCCGCTTCGTCGACTACCTCCGGGTGTGTACCTGCGCCTGTTGAGTCCGACGGCGGCCGCGCACCGCACAGCAGTCATCTGACCACGCCGTCACCACTCTCCCCACGCCGTCTGCACTGACGCACGCGGCGCGATGAAACCTGCCCTCACACCGACCGGCGATCCACACCGGCCGGTCGTCGCCACATACCCAGCGCAAGGAGCGTTCCATGAAGACACCCAGATTCGCCGTCGCGGCCTCGTTGGCCGGCGTACTGCTTGCCGCCTCCGCGCTCACCGCCTGCGGTTCGTCCGACGACGCCGGCGGCGCACAGACCAAGGAGCTGCGCTACCAGGGCTGGGTGGGTCAGGTGACGCCGACCGAGCTGGCCGAGGACCTCGGATACCTCGGCGACGTGAAGCTCAAATGGATCGGCAACACCATCAGCGGCCCGCAGGACATCCAGGCCGCGACCACCGGCGACATCGACTTCGGCGGCGCGTTCAACGGCGCGATCGTCAAGCTCAAGGCGTCCAAGGCGCCGATCACCGCGGTGATCGGCTACTACGGCTCCGACAAGGACAGTTACAACGGCTTCTTCGTGCTGAACGACAGTCCGATCAAGACCGCCAAGGACCTGATCGGCAAGAAGATCGGCGTCAACACGCTCGGCGCGCACTCCGAGGCGATCACCAAGACCTACCTGAAGCGCAACGGCCTGACGCCCGAGGAGATCAAGCAGGTCGAGCTGGTCGTGGTGCCCCCGGTCAACACCGAGCAGTCGCTGCGGCAGAAGCAGATCGACGTCGCCTCGCTCAGCGGCCCGCTGCGGGACAAGGCGCTCGAGCGCGGCGGCGTCCGCCCGCTGTACACCGACTTCGAGCTGCTCGGGCCGTTCACCGGCGGCAGCTACGTGCTGCGCAACGACTTCCTCAAGAAGAACCCCGACACGGTACGCACGTTCGTCACCGGCACCGCCAAGGCGATCGAGTGGGCACGCACCCAGCCGCGCGAGACCGTGATCGAGCGGTTCCGCACGATCATCGCCAAGCGCGGCCGCAACGAGGACGACAGCCAGCTCAAGTTCTGGAAGAGCTACGGCGTGGCCGGCAAGGGCGGCACGATCGTCGACACCGAGTTCAGCACCTGGATCGAGTGGCTGGACAGCATCGGCGAGCTCAAGAACGACAAGCTCAAGCCCGCCGACATCTACACCAACGAGTACAACGAGCTGGCCACGGGCGGCGCGCAGTGAGCACCCCGAAGATCAAATTCGAGAACGTCGGCAAGGTATTCCAGGCCCGCGGAACGACGGTCACCGCGCTGCAAGAGATCAATTTCGAGGTACGCGCCGGGGAGTTCCTGGTCATCGTCGGCCCTAGCGGCTGTGGCAAATCGACCCTGCTCGACCTGCTCGGCGGCCTCGCGAAACCGACAAGCGGACGGGTGCTCGTCGACGACCGGCCGATCACCGGGCCCGGCCTGGACCGGGGCGTCGTCTTCCAGCAGTACGCCCTGCTGCCGTGGCGCACGGCGCTGGCCAACGTCGAGTTCGGCCTGGAGGCCAAGCACGTACCCCGGAGGGAGCGCAAGGAACGGGCGCGGGAGTACCTGGACCTGGTCGGGCTCTCGGGCTTCCACGACCGGTACCCGCACGAGCTCTCCGGCGGCATGAAGCAGCGGGTGGCGATCGCCCGCAGCCTCGCCTTCGACCCGGACGTGCTGCTGATGGACGAGCCGTTCGCGGCGCTGGACGCGCAGACCCGCGACGGCCTCCAGGACGAGCTGCTGCGGATCTGGGAGAAGACCGGCAAGACCGTCGTCTTCATCACCCACGGCATCGAGGAGGCGGTCTACCTGGGCCAGCGGGTCGCGGTGATGACCGCCCGTCCCGGACGCATCAAGCAGGTCGTCGACATCCCGATCACCGCCCGTTCGGCCACCGAGGACCTGCGCTCCGACCCGCAGTTCGCCCGGTACCGGCGCGAGATCTGGACCCTGCTGCGCGACGAGGTGACCAAGGCCCGCAGCGAGGAGCTGGGCCCGGAGAACAAGACGAAGGAGCCGGCCAGTGTCTAGCCTCACCGATTCCCCGGTCGCGATCCGCCAGGCGCCGCCGCCCGCGCCGGTCGCCGCACCCTCCTCCCCCGTTGTCGTGGCCTCGGCGCCGGCCGGCTACCCCCGGGTCCGCCGCGTCCTGCGCGGCGCGGGCTCCGTCGCCACGAGCCTGGTCGCGGTGACCGCCCTCGCGGTCGTCTGGGAGGTGTTCCCCCGGCTCGGGCTGGTCGACGCGACGTTCCTGCCCCCGCTCTCGGAGGTGCTCAGCGCCTGGTGGCAGCTGGTGCTCTCGGGCGAGCTGCTCGACCACACCCAGGCGAGCCTGAGCCGCTCGCTCGCCGGGTTCGGCCTGGCCGTACTCGCCGCCATCCCGCTCGGCCTGCTGATCGGCTGGTACAAGCCGGCGGCGACCCTGCTCAATCCGCTGCTCGAGGTGTTCCGCAACACCGCGGCGCTGGCCCTGCTGCCGGTCTTCGTGCTGATCCTCGGCCTGGGCGAGACGTCCAAGGTGGCGATCATCTTCTACGCCTGCTCGTGGCCCATCCTGCTCAACACGGTGAGCGGCGTGCGCACCGTCGACCCGCTGCTGATCAAGTCGGCCCGGTCGCTCGGGCTCGGCCCGCTGCGGCTGTTCCAGAAGGTGGTGCTGCCCGCCGCCGTGCCCACCATCTTCACCGGGATCCGGCTGGCCGGCGCGTACTCGATCCTCATCCTGATCGCCGCCGAGATGGTCGGCGCCAAGGCCGGGCTCGGCTACCTCATCAACTACGCCCAGTACAACTTCGCCGTGCCCGACATGTACGCCGGGATCATCACGATCTCCGCGATCGGCCTCGTGGTGAACCAGCTCCTGGTCATCGCCGAACGCCGCTTCTCCACGTGGCGCACCACCAGCTAGGAAGGAACCGCATCATGACGATCGCTCCCACCACCCCGGACGTGCGCCGCATCGGCGGCCGCATCGGCGCCGAGATCGTCGGGGTCGACCTGTCCCGGGACATCACCGCGGACCTCGGCGCCCGGCTCAACACCGCGCTCGTCGAGCACAAGGTGCTCGTCTTCCGCGACCAGCACCTCGACGACGAGGCACATCTGCGGTTCGCCGGGGCCTTCGGCCCGCTGACCACCGCGCACCCCACCGTGCCGTCGGTCGACGGCCAGGCCAACATCCTCGCGGTACAGGGCGGCGAGGGTGCCCGCGCCAACGCCTGGCACACCGACGTGACCTTCGTGGTCGCCCCGCCCAAGGCGACCACGCTGCGCAGCCTGGTCATCCCGCCGTACGGCGGCGACACCCTGTTCGCGAACACCGCCGCCGCCTACGCCGACCTGCCCGAGCACCTGCGGCTGCTCGCCGACCGGCTGTGGGCGGTGCACACCAACGACCACGACTACGCCGAGCACCCGCAGTTCCGCACCAGCGAGGCCGAGGAGTACCACAAGGTCTTCGTCGGGCAGCGCTACCGCACCGCGCACCCGGTGGTCCGCATCCACCCCGAGTCCGGCGCGCCCAACCTGTTCATCGGCGGGTTCGCGAGCAGCATCATCGGGCTGTCCCAGACCGAGTCGCGCGACCTGCTGCGCCTCTTCCAGTCCTATGTGACCCGGCCGGAGAACACCCTGCGGCACCACTGGGCGGTCGGCGACGTGGTGGTCTTCGACAACCGGACCACCCAGCACTACGCCGCCGACGACTACGGCGACCTGCCCCGCAAGCTGCATCGGGTGACCGTCGCCGGCGACGTGCCGGTCGGCGCGGACGGCGCGAAGAGCCACGTGCTCGAGGGCGACGAGGCCGGCCACTACACCCCGCAGGCCGGCCGCGTGAGCGAGCTTGCGAGCGAACCATCAACTCAGCGCCCACCGAATGGCACCGCCGGAGCGCCAGCGGAGGCGGTGGCATGAGCCGCCGGCCGGGACAGCTTCACCTGAACGCGTTCCTGATGGGTGTCGGGCACCACGAGGCCGCGTGGCGGCTGCCGGAGAGCGACCCGCACGCCGAGGTCGACGTCGAGCACTACAAGAACCTGGCCCGCATCGCCGAGCGGGGCAAGCTCGACTCGCTCTTCCTCGCCGACGGGCCGGTGCTCTGGGACCAGGTCGGGCGCCGCCCGTCCGGGGTGCTCGAGCCGACCGTGCTGCTCACCGCGCTCGCCGGGGCGACCGAGCGGATCGGCCTGATCGCCACCGCGTCGACCACCTACAACGAGCCCTACAACCTGGCGCGGCGGTTCGCCTCGCTCGACGTCATCAGCGGTGGCCGGGCCGGCTGGAACATCGTCACCACGGCGAACCTCGACGCCGCCCGCAACTTCAACCTGGACCACCTGCCGACACACCGGGAGCGCTACGAGCGGGCCACCGAGTTCGTCGACGTCTCGCTCAAGCTCTGGGACTCCTGGGACGACGACGTGGTGCTCGCCGACAAGGCCAGCGGCGTGTGGGGTGACCAGGAGAAGATCTATCCGCCGGAGCACAACGGCAAGCACTTCCGGGTGGCCGGCGCGCTCAACGTGCCGCGCACCCCGCAGGGCCACCCCCTGCTGGTGCAGGCCGGCTCGTCGGAGAACGGGCGCAACTTCGCCGCCCGCTACGCCGAGGCGATCTTCACCGCGCACCAGACGCTCGCCGACGCGCAGGAGTTCTACGACGACATCAAGCGGCGCGCCGCCGAGCACGGCCGGGACCCGGACCACGTCAAGGTCCTGCCGGGCATCGTGCCGCTGATCGGCGCGACCGAGGCCGAGGCGAGGGAGCTCGAGGCCGAGCTCAGCCGGCTGATCCGGGCCGAGACCGCGCTGCCCATCCTGGCCGAGCTGCTCGGCGTGGACATCGCCGACCTGCGGCTGGACGAGGAGCTGCCGGCGAACCTGCCGGCCGAGGAGGAGATCGAGGGCGCGAAGAGCCGCCGCACGCTGGTGGTCAACCTCGGCCGCCGCGAGCGGCTCACCGTCCGCCAGATCATCGCCCGGATGGGCGGCGGGCGCGGGCATCTCACCTTCGCCGGTACGCCCGCGCAGGTCGCCGACGCGATCGAGAACTGGTACGACAACGGCGCGGCGGACGGCTTCAACATCATGCCGCCGGTGCTCCCGTCCTCGCTCACGCGCTTCGTCGACGAGGTGGTGCCGATCCTCCAGGAGCGCGGCCGGTTCCGCACCGAGTACACCGGTCGCACGCTGCGCGAGCACTACGGGCTGCCACGCCCCGCCAACCGCAACACCACCACCAAGGCCGCGGCGCCCGCCGCACTGCGATCTTGACCGAGGTCCCGGTCCTCGGTGGCGGTCCGGCGGCGCAGGCCGCCGCCGGACCGCCGCCGGGGCGGCCGAACCTGACCGCACCCCGCGCACCGGCCGTCCTCGCCGGGCTCTGCCTGGCCACCTCCGCCTACTCGGTGCTCCAGTCGCTCGTGGTACCCGCCCTCGGCGTCTTCCGCCGCGAGCTCGGCACCACGCCGTCGGGCGCCGCGTGGATCCTCACCGCGTTCCTGCTCAGCGCGTCGGTCTCCACGCCGCTGCTGGGCCGGCTCGCCGACCTGCACGGCAAGCGCCGCGTCATGCTCGGCGCGCTCACCGCGATGAGCGTCGGCTCGACGATGTCGGCGCTCGCCGACGGGCTCGGGCCGATGGTCGCCGGGCGGGCGGTGCAGGGCCTCGGCGGCGCGGTCTTCCCGCTCTGTTTCGCCCTGATCCGCGACCACCTGCCACAACAGCGCCGCCCCCGTGCGTTCGTCGCCGTCTCCACCGTGATGAGCGTCGGCGGCGCCGCCGGAACGGTCGCCGCGGGGCCGCTGCTCTCGGTGGCGTCGTCGCGGTGGCTGTTCGGCATCCCCGCGCTGCTGTCCGCGCTGGCCGCGATCCCGGTGGCGGCGCTGCTGCCGCGCGGCACCCGGCGAGACGACGGCGGCCGCGTCGACTGGCCCGGCGCGGTGCTGCTCGCGACGTGGCTCGGCCTGCTCCTGCTGGCGATCAGCCTCTCCGGCACCTACGGATGGACGTCGCCACGGGTGCTGGTGCCCGGCCTGGCCGTGCCGGCGGTCGCGGCGCTGTGGGTGGTCGTCCAGCGCCGGACCCGGCATCCGCTCGTCGACCTGCGCACCCTGGCGCTGCCGACGGTGCGCGCCACCAACGCCGCCACCCTGCTGCTCGGCGTCGGCATGTTCGGCTCCTGGATGCTGGTGCCGCTGCTTGTCGCCCAGCCGGCGAGCAGCGGGATCGGCTTCGGCGCCAGCCCCACCGTCGTCGGGCTGGTGATGCTGCCGACGGCCCTGGGCACGCTGCTGGTGATGCCCGTGCAGAGCCTGCTGGTACGCCGGCACGGGCCGCGCGCGGCGCTCGCCGCCGGAACCGCGACGGCCGGAACGGCGTACCTGATGCTGGCCGTGCTGCACGGCACGCTCGCGCAGGTGTGCGTCGCCGTGCTGGTGATGGGCGCGGGGGTCGGCCTGGCCTTCGCGGCCGTCGGCGCCCTGGTGGTCGAGGCGGTGCCGCGCGAGCAGACCGGGGTGTCCGCCGCGATCAACACCGTCATGCGCACGGTCGGCGGGAGCCTCGGCGCGACCCTGGGCGGGACCGTGCTGACCTGGTCGGCGGGGTCGGGCGGCGTGCCGAGCCCGCGGTCGTACTCGATCGCAATGGTGGTCTTCGCGGCCTCGCTGTTCGCCGCGCTGCTCTGCACGCTCCGGATCCCCCGCCCGGTCCACGTGCCCTGAACGCGGTCGAGCCGCCCGGCGGATGCCGGGCGGCTCGTGGGGAAGTGCGATCGTGCGGGTTAGCCGATCTTGACGTTGAAGATCGGGTTGGCGGCGAGCTTCTTGAACGCGGCCAGGTTGTTCTTGGTCGAGTTGATGCTGATGTCGCGGTTGCCTTCGTCGTCGTTCTTGGTGTCGAAGTAGACGATGGCCTTGATCCCGGGCCGCTTGGCCAGCTCCGGCAGCACCGAGTTGTAGCCGGCGGTCTTGTCGGTGGGCTTACCGATGCGGTGGTAGACACCCCACTCGGCGATCATGATGGGCTTGGACGCGTGCTTGGTGGTGGCCCAGTCGTACCAGCCCAGGCCCTTGTTACCGGTGGCCTTACGGTCGAGCAGGTCGGCGAACTTGCCGTAGTGGTAGTAGCCCTTCTCCGCGCTGACGTAGGAGTCGAGGCCGATCCAGTCGACGACGTCGTCGCCGGGGTACAGGTCGGCCCACCAGGACTGGGCCATCCACTTCTCGTTACCCATGTACGCCATCACGTTGATCGCGTTGTCGACGCCCTTGCTCTCGAGGCGCTTGATGGTGTGGCGGTACATGGCGGCGAAGTCCTTGGCTTCCCAGCCGGAGCCCTTCTTGGCGATGACGTCGTTCTCCGGCTCGTGGTTGAGCACGAGGAAGAACTTCTTGTCGCCGTAGGTCTTCTTGATCCGGGCGGCGAACGCGTCGATGCGCTTGTCCTGCTCGCCCTTGGCGACCTTGGCCCAGTTCGAGCCGTAGGCGATCTTCCAGTTGGTCAGCAGGACGCGGGGGTTGGCCGGGTCGGAGGTCATCGCGATCTCGGCCTTGGTCGGGAACGCTTCGTCACCCTTGTGGTAGGTGTGGAAGATCGAAGCGGTGCGGCCCGACAGCTTCTCCCAGTTCTTCAGCTCGACGTCGCGCGGCTTGGTGGTGAAACCACCCGCGGCGGCACCCCACAACACGCCACAGGAGGGCACCAAGTTCTTGTCGGTGACACACGGCTTGGCCGGCGCCGCGGTCGCGGCGGTGGTGCCGGCCATCGCGGTACCGGCGCCGACGGCCATGGCGGCCAGGACGGTCAACGACTTCGCAAACTTGATACGCACTTTTTGGTTTCCCCCCGCATGTTCCGGCGCCAGGTTCGGCCGGGCATGACTAGAGATTCCGGTGCGGCAGGTGCGCGACCCGGTCCCGAACAGGTGCCGCCCGGTTGCGACCGACCCGAACGGCGAAACTTGAGGATTTCGGCGCTGGAAAACCTCGCCAGACGGGTAATACCGGACACAAAACAGCGGTGGGCGACGGGCCCCAGGCCCGTCGCCCACCGCGCGTCTCGCTCCGGTCAGCCGGCGGCGGCCCGCTGCACGGCCGTCGCCGGGTTTCCGTCCACCGCGGCCGCGAGCTGCGGCACCAACTGGTCGAGCAGCGGCGGCAGGCTCAGCACCGTGACGAACGACGTGGCCGCGCCGACCAGCTCCTCGTTCTCCAGGTAGACGTCGCGGCCCTCGGTCTTGACCTTGAGCTTGGCGTAGAGCGGGTCGGCCTGCACCTTCGCCTTGTCCGGCGCGTACTTGTCGACCAGCCAGACCAGCGCCCCGACGTCGAGCAGGTCCGTGCGCTCCTTGCTCAGGTTCGCCCCGAACTCCTTGCCGGTCACCTCGGCGAGACCGTCGGGCAGCTTGAAGCCCAGGTCGGTGAGGAGCCGGCCGCGCGAGTCCTGCGGGCCGTACACGTAGTAGCCCTCCCACGTGGTGGCCATCAGGCCGGTCGCGCCCGCGAACTCCGGGTGCTCCTTGCGCACGGCCGCGAAGCGGGCCTCGACGTCGGCGACGACCTTGTCGGCCTGCGCCTTGCGGCCCACCGCCGAGCCGACCGTACGGGTGAGGTCCTGCCAGCTGACGCCGTAGTCGACGGTGTCCTTCGGCTGCGCCACGGTCGGCGCGATCTTCGACAGCGTCGCGTAGTCCTCCGCGGTCAGTCCGGAGTAGACGGCCAGGATCAGGTCCGGGCGCAGGGCCGCGACCTTCTCGAACTGGATGCCGTCGGTGTTCGTCAGCACCTGCGGCGCCGTCGCGCCGCCGAGCGCGGCCTGCGCCCAGGGCCACACCGCGCCGGGCTTGCCGCCGAACCATTCGGTGGTCGCGGTCGGCACGACACCGAGCGCGAGCAGGGCGTCCTGCTCGACCAGGCCGACGGTGACGATCCGCTTCGGCTCCGCGCTCACCGTGGTTGTCCCGTACTTGTGCGGCAGAGCCACCGGGAAGCCGGTCGCCGCGGCCGCCGCGCTGCCGCCGCCGCTCCCCTGAGGCTCCGAGTTCGGTCCGCAGGCGCCGAGAAGAAGCATGAGTCCGGCCGCCGCCACCGTGGCGGTCCGCCGGATCGTGAATAGCCGCACGGCTGATGATCCCTTCGTAACGAGGCCCCGGGTCGGCGACCTCGGACGAGAGTGTAGGTTAGCCTCACCTAACTTCATGAGCGGGATGGACGGGAACGCGTTGACACAGGGCACCACCGGCGTACGCCCGGAACAGCGGACGGGCCCGCCGGGCGGGCCGCGACGGCCGTCCTCCCGATCCGCGCGCCGCTGGACCGGCCTGGCCGTCGGCATCGCCGTCCTGGTCGCCGCGGTGGCGCTGAGCATCGCGATCGGCAGCCGCAACGTCGACCTCGGCACCGTCTGGCGGGTGCTCTGGCACCCCGACGGCTCGCCCGAGTCGGTGATCGTCCACCAGCTGCGCCTGCCGCGCACCCTGCTCGGCATCGGCGTCGGCGCCGCACTCGGCCTGGCCGGCGCCGTCATGCAGGCGCTCACCCGCAACCCCCTTGCCGAGCCCGGCCTGCTCGGGGTCAGCCTCGGCGCCTCGACCGGCGTCGTACTGGCCATCGCGTTCCTCGGCGTGGTCAACGCCACCGGCTACGTCTGGTTCGCGTTCGCCGGCGCGGCGCTCACCGCGGCCGCGGTCTTCGCGCTCGGCGGCTCCGCCGGCGGGCACACCCCCGAGCGCCAGATCCTGGCCGGCGTCTCGCTCAGTTCGGTGCTCGGCGCGATCGTGTGGGCCGTCCTGGTCACCCGCCGCGAGGCGTTCGACCGCTACCGGCACTGGGACGTCGGCTCGCTCTCCGACCGCGAGACCGCCACCATCCTCCAGGTGATGCCGTTCCTGCTGGCCGGCATCGTGCTGGCGCTCGCCCTCGGCCGGCAGCTCAACGCCCTCGGCATGGGCGACGAGTCGGCGACGTCACTGGGCGCGCACCCGGGCCGGATCCGGGCGCTCGGCATCGTCACGGTCACCCTGCTGTGCGGCGCCGCGACCGCGGCCTGCGGGCCGATCTTCTTCCTCGGCCTCGCCGTCCCGTACGCCGCGCGCATGATCGCCGGCTCCGACCACCGCTGGATCCTCGCCTACTCGCTGGTCATCGGGCCAGCCCTGCTGCTCGCCTCGGACGTGCTCGGCCGGGTCGCGGTGGCGCCGGCCGAGCTGCCGGTCGGGGTGGTCACCGCCTTCCTCGGCGCGCCGCTGTTCATCGCGATGTGCCGCCGGCGCCGGCTGAGTGCCCTGTGAGCGCCCACGGCCCGAAGATCGTGCTCCGCGGCGGCGGCCTCTCCGTCCGCCTGCACGTACGCGCCCTGGTCGCCGGTGCCGCGCTGGCGCTCGCCGCGCTCGCCGTCGCGCTCGTCAACCTGACCAGCGGCGACTTCGACATACCCGTCGCGGACGTGCTCCGCAGCCTCGCCGGCCGGGGCGACGCGGGCACCGACTTCATCGTCTACGAGCTGCGGCTGCCCCGGGTGCTGATCACGCTGCTCGTCGGCGCGGCGCTGGGCGGCAGCGGCTCCGTCTTCCAGGGCCTCACCCGCAACCCCCTCGGCAGCCCCGACTTCGTCGGCCTCACCGTCGGCGCGGCCACCGGCGCGCTCGTGGTCATGCTGATCCTCGACGGCGGCGGCATCCAGGTCGCCGCGGGCGCGATCATCGGCTGCCTGCTCTGCGCGGTGGCGATCTACCTGCTGGCGTTCCGCCGGGGCATGCAGCCGTTCCGGCTCGTGCTCATGGGCATCGGCGTGTCCGCGCTGCTGGAGGCCGCGAACTCCTACCTGATCTACCGCGGCCGGCTGGACGAGGCGCTCGCCGCGCAGGTCTGGCTGCTCGGCAGCGTCAACGGCCGCGGCTGGACCGAGGTCGTGCTGGTCGCCGTCGCCGTCATCGTCCTGCTGCCCGTGGTGCTGCACCACGGGCGCCACCTGAGCATGCTCGCGCTCGGCGACGAGATCGCCGTCCTGCACGGCGTACCCGTGGGGCGCAGCCGGGCCGTGCTCGCGTTCGCCGCCGTCGGCCTGTCGGCCGGCGCGACCGCGGCGGCCGGCCCGATCGCCTTCGTCGCGCTCGCCGCGCCGCCGCTCGCCGCGCGGCTGGCCCGCTCCCCGCACGCCGGAATCCTGCCGAGCGCCGCGATGGGCGCTGCCCTGCTCACCGCGGGCGACTGGGCCGCGCAGCACGCGCTGCCCGGCCACGACATCCCGGTCGGCGTGATCACCGCCGCCCTCGGCGGCGCCTACCTGACCTGGCTGCTGTTCCGCGAACGACGCACCCGAGGATGAGGAACCACCACCCATGACCGACGACGCCCGCCTGAGGGCCACCGACCTCACCCTCGCCTACGACCGCAGGGTGGTCGCCGAGAACCTCGACGTGCGGATCTCCGACGGCTCCTTCACCGTCATCGTCGGCCCCAACGCCTGCGGCAAGTCGACCCTGCTGCGCGCCCTGGCCCGGGTCCTGAAGCCGCAGGCCGGGGCCGTGCACCTCGACGGCAACGCGATCGCCTCGTACCCGGCCAAGCACATCGCCAAGCAGCTCGGCATGCTCCCGCAGTCACCCGTCGTGCCCGGCGGCATCGTCGTGGAGGAGCTGGTCGCCCGGGGACGGTTCGCACACCAGCGGCTGATGCGCCAGTGGTCGCGGCAGGACGAGGAGGCGGTGGCCGAGGCGATGCGGATGACCGAGGTCGCCGACCTGGCCGACCGCTTCGTCGACGAGCTCTCCGGCGGCCAGCGCCAGCGGGTGTGGCTGGCCATGGCCCTGGCGCAGCAGACGCCGATCCTGCTGCTCGACGAGCCGACCACGTTCCTCGACCTGTCACACCAGTTCGAGGTCCTCGACCTCTGCGCCGAGCTGCACGAGCGGGGCCGCACCGTCATCGCGGTGCTGCACGACCTCAACCACGCCTGCCGCTACGCCACCGAACTCGTCGTCATGCGCGCCGGCCGGGTGATCGCGCAGGGCGCGCCCGCGGACGTGATGACGGCCGAGCTCGTCGAGGACGTGTTCGCCATGCCGTGCCGCGTGATCGCCGACCCCGAGACCGGCACCCCGATGGTCGTACCCGCAGACCGGCACCGCCGCCGCGCCACCCGCGCGGGCGCCGTCGCCTGAACCCCCTTTTCCCACCGCTTTTCTCACCGCGATCGGTACGCCGCCCGGCTGGCCTCGATGTGCGGGATGTTCTCGATGGCCCAGCCGGCGAGGGCCAGCGCGGGCGGGATCAGGCTCTTGCCGGTGGGTGTCAGCGCGTACTCGACGCGGGGCGGTACCTCCGCGTAGACGGTCCGGGCCACCAGGCCGTCGCGTTCGAGGTTCCGCAGGGTCAGGGTCAGCATCCGCTGCGAGATCCCCGGTATCTGCCGTTGCAGGTCGGTGAAGCGCAGCGTCCCCTGGTCGAGGGTCGTCACGATCAGCAGCGCCCACTTGTTGCAGATCCGGTCGAGGATCGCCCGGATCGTCCGGCCGCCGTCTCCCCGGATGAGGCAGGTGTGCTCGTACTGCGACATGACAACCCCCTGTGCCTCAGGCACACGCGTGTGCCTTTTGTAAGCCGTCCCACGGTCGCGCATCATGTGGTTGCTCACGGCCCATTGTTTCTACGGCATCGAGGGACCCTCATGGAGATCGCCTACTGGATCACCGCGGCGCTGCTGGCGGCGTTCTACCTGTACGCCGGCGGCATGAAGGTCGCCCGGAGCCAGGAACAGCTCCAGCCGATGATGGGCTGGGTCGACACCGTGCCCATGCCGCTGGTACGCACCATCGGAACGCTGGAGCTCCTCGGCGCGGCCGGCCTGATCCTGCCGCCGCTGACCGGGATCGCGCCCTGGCTCGCCGTCGCCGCCGCGATCGGCCTCGCGCTGATCCAGGTCGGCGGCATCGCGGTCCACCTGTCCCGCGGCGAGGCCCGGCTGATCGGGCTCAACATCGCCCTGCTCGTGGCCGCGGTCGCGACCGCCTGGCTCGGCATCGCGATAATCTGACCCGTGCGAATGGATCTGGTAGCCCTCATCGTCGACGAATACGACCCCGCGATCGCGTTCTTCACGGACGTCCTGGGCTTCGACCTCGTGGAGGACTCGCCGTCGCTGACCAACGACGGCCGCCCCAAGCGGTGGGTCGTCGTGCGCCCGCCGGGCGCGCAGACCGGGCTCCTGCTGGCCCGCGCGGACGGCGACCGGCAACGCACCGCCGTTGGCGACCAGGCCGCCGGCCGGGTCGGCTTCTTCCTCCACGTGGACGACTTCGACGCGGCACACCGCCGGATGACCGATGCCGGCGTCACGTTCCTCCGCGAACCACGCACCGAGCCCTACGGCCGAGTCGCCGTCTTCCTCGACATCGCCGGCAACCGCTGGGACCTACTCGGCAACGGCTGACCCCGCCGCCGCCCGGCGAATCTGGCCCGGTCCTCCGGGCGTGATCCGCGATGCCGCCGACGGTAGCGGCTCGAACACTGTGGACGGTGTTCGAACGGCCGTGACGCCGGCGAGGCGCCGGTCCGGCCGCCGTTCGCGGCGAGGACGTCCCCAGGAAGGACCGGCATACCGTCCTTCCCGGCACGGCGGGCGGCGCACGTGCGGGGTGCCCCGCACCGCCGCGCACCCACCACACCTCGGGTCCGGGTGTACGAGCCCGGAAACTGCCGCCCGGGCGAGATTGAAAATGGCTCACCCATGGATGCAGCCTGTAGCACCACCACCACCCACCCAGCTATCCACATCGGACGCCAAAAGGTCCGACGTAAGGGAACGATGCAAATCGTTTACTCGATCAATATCTATCGTTTTATAGGAGAAGGTGAAGCGATATCCGCAATACTTGGCAACGGCCCGCCCGAGACCGGTCCTGGTCACGGCAAGCAGAAGGGCTGAAGCTAATCTCCAGGAGGAAATACCGCATGAACCTGTCTCGTTCTCGCACCTCGATGATGCGTACCACGAGTGCCGCCGTACTGGCTGCAACCACCTTCGCCGCGGTGCTGCCAGGCATCGCCAACGCCGCCCCCTCCGCCGCATTCAATTGGGACGAGAGGAGCGTTTCGGTCAAGGTCAATAACCAGACCGACCTGCGGCTCAGCCGGGATGAGCACTCGGTCGACCGCGGCTTCTGGACGAAGGAACCGCCGAAGTCCATCGGGAAGGGAATGAAGGCCGCGTTCGGCACCGTGTCGGCCGAGTACAGCGACGGCACCGAGGGCACCGTCACCTATGCGACGGAATGGGGCCCGGTGAACTTCTACTGGAGGAACCCGGACTCCGGCGACACCAAATACACTTGCGATACCCCCGAGGGGGTCGAGTGTGAATTCGATGACAGCGACAGCCGCCCAAATTCCAGGGTGAGTTTCAAGCTCATCGAGGTGTACTGAACGACCACACCAGCCTGATGGTCGGTCCGGCGTCCCGCCCGCCGTCCGGGGGCGGGACGCTCCCATGTGCTGGCGCCTAGAGCAGGCGGCGGATCTCGCCGTAGGCTCGGTAGAAGCCGCCGCGGGTCGCGGGCCGGACACCGGTCACCACGTAGCGGCTGCCGCGCTCGCGGATGCCCTTCGGGAACTGGACCTGCCAGTCCTGGTGGTAGCCGGACGACACGACCCGCACGCGCAGCCGGCCGCCGTCCTCGATGCACTCGACCAGCACGCCGTCCGCGACGTCGTGGACGATCTCGACCGTGCTGGACGGTGTCACCGCCGGCATGCGCGGCGGCGCCTTCACGTCGCGCGCCTGGGGGACGGTGCCGCCCACCGCGGAACGGATCGCGCTCTCGCTGGCGTCGATGCAGGCCAGTGAGCCGTCCGTGGTGACGATGTAGAGGCGCTCGTCGCGGTACTGCATCGAGTAGGCCGAGCCGCAGCCGGTGCCGAGCTTCCACAGCCGGGTGCCGTCGGCGTCGAAGCAGTAGATGGACGACGCGCTGTCGCCCGCGAAGACGTAGCGGCCGTTCTGCGCGGTGGCGCAGGAGTAGACCGGCGCGTCGCAGCGGTAGGTCTGGCGCTGCGTGCCGTCCTTGCCCAGCTCGACGATCTGCCGGGTGGCCGTGCCGGCGTAGAGCGTGTCCCGTTCCTGCCAGCCGAACAGGACCGCGCCGGTGCCGGTGTGCCACAGCTCGCGGCCGGTGCGCCAGTCGTAGCTCGTCACGCCGCGGGAGTGGCCGTGGTGCACGGCGTCGGCGTCGCAGCGGACCATCCAGGCCGAGTTGCCGCGCCCGGGCCGCTGCCACAGGAACTCGTCCTCGTGGTCGATCGCGGAGATCCCGCCGTCGGCGTCGGAGACGCCGAGGACGCCGTCGTGGATGTCGAGCCAGTAGATGTCGATCTCGGGCGCGATCCGGTAGGCCATGCGGGGCACCTTGCCGGACAGGTCGTAGACATTGCCGTCGTCGCAGCCGGCGTAGATCCAGCCGTCGTCGGCGACGATGCACTTGACGCCCTCGGGCAGCCTGAACTGCCGCACCACCTCGGCGTCGTGGCTGAGCGTCGTGATCAGGCCGCTCTCGTTGCCGACCATGCACACGTCGTCGTCGACGAAGATGCCGAACGCCGGGCTGCCCGACGCGTAGCGCCACAGGACCGGGGCCCGGGTGGCCGTCGAGCGGGTGCTGACGATCTGCCGCCGGGAGACCGCACGTCGCGCCCGCCCTCCCTGCACGGCCGGCGCGTACCCTTTTCGGATCTTCTCGCCGATTTTCTTCGACGCCTCGGCCTTCGCCTTGTCGGCGCTGGTGAAGGACGACTGCTTGACCTGGCCGCGCTCGCCGATCCGCCCGAAGCGGACGGTCAGTTCCGTGCCGTCGACGGCCACCTCATAGAACTTGTGCGCGCTCCCCGCGTCTTCGGAGAGCTCGAGGTACGTCGTTTCCGCTGGCATCGGAGCCACCCTTCGGCATGATCTACGGCGCGCCCTCGGCGCGTGAATGCGGGGACCGTAGCGGCCGGGTCCGACATTTTCCACAACGGTCCACTGTCGACACGCGGTCAGGGCGTGGGTGTCCGCAGGCGGTCCAGCAGGCCGGCGACCCTGGGGTCCGACAGGGCCGCCGGCTGGTGCACCGCGTGGTAGGTGACCGGCGGCAGGTCGGTGACCGGCCGGGCGACCAGCCCGGGCGGCGCCGGCACGCAACCGTTGACGACCGCCACGCCGACGCCGAGTGCGACGAAGTGCGTGATCAGGGGCCAGCCCTCGGCCTCGACGGCGACCGTCCAGTCCACCCGGGCGGCGGCGAGCGAGCGCTCCAGCAGCGTCCGGTGCGGTCGTGGCCGGGGCGGCAGGACCAGGCTCGCGCCGGCCAGGTCGCGCAGCGCCACCGACCGGCGCCGGGCCAGCCGGTGGCCGTCCGGCACGAGCAGCGTCTGCGGGAACGACGCCAGCTCGACGGCGCTCAGGTCGTCGGGCGGTGCGGCGAGCACGCCGACACCGAGGTGCGCCTGTCCGGTACGGACGCAGGCGAGCATCTGCCGGTGGTCGCAGTTGATCAGACGGAGCCGGGTGGGCTCCTCGGCCAGCACGGCCCGGATCGCGTCGCCGAGCAGGTAGAGGTAGGCGCCCTGGCCCGTGGCGAGCACCACCGGCCGGCTGGGCGCGACCCCGGCGAACTCGGCAAGGAAGTGCGCGAGCCGCTCGTCGTGCGCGCGGGCGAACCGGGCGACCGCCGCGCCGTCCGCGGTGAGCACCAGCCGCCGGCCGCTGCGGTGATAGAGGGGCCGGCCGAGGGCCTGCGCCAACTTGCGGATCTTCACGTGCAGGGCGGGCTGGGAGATGTGCAGCTCGGCGGCGGCGTGGGTGAAGTTGAGGTGATCGGCGAAGACGGCGAACGACGCCAGCGCGTCGGCGGACACCGCCCGCTCATCCATAACCGGAGACTATAGCCGCGCCGACATTGATAGTTCTGCTGTAGCTCCCCGGGTCACCAGACTGATCGGCATGAACACGCAGACAGTCCGGCTCGGTGTCGACATCGGCCGGGTCATCATCGGCGGGGGCGTCGTACCCGGCAGCAGCGACACGCAGTTCTTCGGTGGCGACACCGCCCGGATGCTGGCGACGCCGGCCGTACCCGGTGCGTTCGACGCGCTGTCCCGTCTCGTGCCCCGCTTCGAGCGGGTGTGGCTGGTCTCCAAGTGCGGCGAGCGGGTGCAGCGCCGCTCCCGGCAGTGGCTCGACCACCACCACTTCTGGGCCCGTACCGGTATCTCCCGGGACGACGTCCGGTTCTGCCGCGCGCGGCCCGACAAGGCCGTGCACTGCGCCGAACTGGGGATCACTCACTTCGTCGACGACCGGCTCGACGTGCACCGGGCGCTGCGCGGCGTCGTCGCGCACCGGTACCTCTTCGGGCCGCAGACCGCGCCGCCGCCCGGCTGGGTGCGGCCCGTCGCGACCTGGGCGGCGGCGGAGGCCGCGATCGTGCACAGCCTCCCGGCGGCGGTCACCGCGGTGCGCGCCCCAGGATCGCCTTGAGGCCGGCGGTGTACACGTCGGCCGGTACCGCCTCGGGATCCAGCCATCGCTGGAGGCCCACTCCGATGTCGAGGGCGAGCAGCAGCGCGGCGAGCTGATCCGCCGGGATCGGCAGGTCGTCGGCCAGCTCGGCCGCCTCCCTCGCGTGCGCGTCCCGCACGCTCTGCAACCAGCGGGTGAGCGGGGCCCGCGCGGACTCGTCGCGCATGCCGTGCAGCCAGAGCTCGACGAACGCCATCGCGAAGCGGCGGATCTCGGGGCGGTCGACGGCCGACTCGTAGCTGTCGCCGAGGCGGCCGGCCCAGGCCGCCAGGGACGGGCTCGGCGGATCGGGCTCGTCGGCGCCGAGCTTGCGTTCCAGGATCGCCGCGATCAGGTCCCGCTTGCTGGCGAAGTTCGCGTAGACCGCGCCCTTGGTCAGGCCCGCGGCCGCCGCGATCCCGTCCAGCGACGTCTGGTGGATCCCCTTGTCGCCGAAGAGGGTCTCCGCGGCGTCCAGCAGGCGCGTGCGGGTGACCGCCTGCTGCTGCGCCCGGGTGAGTCGCTCCGTCATGGCGCCGAATCTACCCGGTTGACATTCGGTCCGGTATCCAGATACTGAATGGTATTCGAATACCGATCGGTATGTGAGGCGATCATGCTGCGCATCGACAACCTGACCAAGGTCTACCGCCGCGGCGTCCGGGCCAACGCCGACATCAGCCTGGAGGCGGCCGCCGGGGAGGTGATCGGCCTGCTGGGGCACAACGGCGCCGGCAAGAGCACGCTGCTCGGCCAGGTCGTCGGCCTGGTGCGACCGACCGCCGGCCGGATCACCCTGCTCGGCCGCGACCCGGTCGCGGAGCCCGCCTGGGCGCGCTCGGTCTGCTCGTTCCAGCCGCAGGCGCAGGCACCGCTGATGGGCGTCACCACCCGGCAGGCGATCGAGATCGCCGGCCGGATCCGGGGCGGCGGCCACCGGGCGGTGCGACGGCGCACGGCCGAGTTGCTGGCCGCGCTGGACATCGAGGAGTGGGCCGACCGGCCCGGCGAGCGGCTCTCCGGCGGCGTGCGGCGCCTCACCGCGTTCTGCATGGCGATCGTCGAGCCCGGCGGCCTGGTCATGCTCGACGAGCCGACCAACGACGTCGACCCGGTGCGCCGGCGGCTGCTCTGGGAGCAGGTGCGCGCGCTGGCCGCCGACGGCCGCGCGGTCGTCCTGGTCACCCACAACATCGCCGAGGCCGAGCGCGCGATCGACCGCGTCGTGGTCCTGCGCCACGGCCGGGTCACCGCCGCGGGCACGCCGGCGACGCTGGCCGCGGGCCACGAGATGAGCCTGGAGCTGACCCTGCCCGCCGATCCCCCGCTGCCGTCCTGGGCGTTGCGCGCCGACCGCGCGGGCGACCGCCTCACCGTCGGCGTCGCCGGGCCGGACGCGCACCTCGCCGTCGCCTGGGCGCGGTCGCTCACCGCCCGCTACTCCCTCAACCCCGTCAGCCTCGAGGACGTCTACCTCGCCCTCTCCGACGACCCGGAGGTCGACCGCGATGCGGCACTGGTTCCGTAGCTATCTGCTGTTGCTGCGCTGGTCGGCGATCCGGCTCCGCTTCCTGCTTCCGCTGGTCATGGTCATCCAGATCTTCCTGTCCGTCGGGATCGTCATCGGCTTCGCGTTCCTGCTCCCCCAGGTCGACCCGGCCACCGCCCGCTACCTGTCCACCGGGGCGCCGACCCTGGGCCTCATCACCATCGGCATGGTCATGGCGCCGCAGCTCGTCGCGACCGCGAAGACCGAGGGGACGTTCGCCTACAACCAGACCCTGCCGGTGCCGCGCACCGCGGTCCTCGGCGCGGACGTCACGGTCTGGCTGGTAGTCGGAGCTCCGGGGCTGATCCTGGGACTGCTGGTCGCGGCCCTGCGCTTCGACTTCACCCTGCACCCGAGCTGGGCGGCCGGTCCGGCAATGCTGCTGGTCGCGCTCACCGCGACCACCATCGGCTTCGCGATCGCGTACGCCACCACGCCGGCCGTCACCAACATGGTCACGCAGTTGATCGTCTTCATCGCGCTGATGTTCTCGCCGATCAACTTCCCGGCCGACCGGCTACCGGGCTGGCTACAGGCGATCCACCAGGTGCTGCCGTTCCAGTACATGGCCGAGGCGGTCCGCGACGCGCTCACCTCACCGCCGGACGGCGTCGCGGCGCGCCCGTTCCTGGTGCTGACGGCGTGGTGCGCGGCCGGCCTGGCCGTCACACTGCGGGTGATGACCAGGCGCGCCTGAGCCGTCACGCGGCGGGCAGGTCCGCTCGGCGGGCGCGCCATTGGCTGGGGCTGTCGCCGAAGCGGTTGCGGAACCAGCGGGAGAAGGCGCTGGGTGCGGCGAAGCCCAGCAGGTCGGAGATCTCGGTCAGCCGGTAGCGCTCGTTGGACAGGTACCGCTCGGCCAGGCCGGCCCGGACCACGTCGACGATCGAGGTGAACGTCTCCCCCTCGGCGGCGAGGTGCCGGTGCAGGGTCCGCCGGTCCATGCCGACGGTGCGGGCGACCTGGTCGACGGCGCAGCGGCCGGTCGGCAGCAGCACCTCCACGAGGTCACGGACCCGGTCCGAGGTGGTGCGGCCCCGCGGCGCGGCCAGCGACGTGAGCAGCTCGTCGAGTCGCCGCCCGGGCCCGGTGTCGGCGAGCAGGTTCGGCGCGTCGAGGTCCTTGGCGTAAAGGACCAGGCCGGTGAAGTCGTGGCCGAAGTGCACGCGCCCGCCGAACAGCGCGGTGTGCGTCTCGACGTCCGCCGGTGCGGCGTGCGAGAAGCAGGCCGACAGGGGCTGCCAGCGCGGGCCGAGGACCGCGCGGACGATGCCGTGCAGCGCGCCGACCGCGAGCTCCTCGGCCTGGGTCGAGGGCGCCGGCTCGCCCAGCTCGAACCACAGCCGGATGGACGCGAGGCCCTCGGTCTCCACGAGCCGGATCCGGATCGCCTCGTTGTAGGTGTGTTCGTAGCGCATCAGCAGGCCGAGCGCGTCGCGCAGGGTGTTCTCGCCGCGCAGGGCGAGGCTGAGCGGGCCCAGCGTCGACAGCCCGCGGAACTCGGCGAGCTTGAGCCCGAAGTCGGCGTGGTCGCAGGCGCGGGCGGACAGCTCCAGCAGCCGCACGGCGCGGACCGCCGGCACCCACTTGTCGGGCGTGGCCAGGTCGGCCGGGTCGAGGTCGACGGCGCGCATCAGGGCGGCCGGGTCCGCCCCGAACGACTGGGTGAGCTGGAGGTAGCCGCTGAGGGTGGCGTACCGGATAGAAGGCTTCGAACCGCCCACCAGATGTCCCCTAGGGATAAGGAATATGTCTCACCGAGTAAAGCATGTGGCGGGCATCACGCCTACTGTTGCCTGCATCACGGCGCACAACACTGGGAGGCAACACGTGGCCAAGGCCATCCGCTTCGATCAGCCCGGCGGCCCCGAGGTCATGCGGTCGGAAACGGTCGAGGTGGGTGAACCGGGCCGGGGCGAGGTGCGGGTGCGGCACCACGCCGTCGGGCTGAACTTCGCGGACACGTACTTCCGCAGCGGCCTCTACCCGGCCGCGCTGCCCGCCGGGATGGGCGTCGAGGCGGCGGGTGTCGTCGAGGCGGTCGGGCCCGGGGTCATCGGCTTTCAGGAGGGCGACCGGGTCACGTATACCGGCAGCCCGCTCGGCGCTTACAGCACCGAACGGGTGATGTCGGCGGCGCCGCTGATCAAGCTGCCGGACGACATCGGCTTCGAGACCGCCGCGGCGATGACGATGCGCGGCCTGACCTGCGCGTACCTGCTGCGGCGGATCGCGCCGCTCGCGCCGGGCGACACCGTGCTGCTGCACGCCGCGGCCGGCGGCGTCGGCCTCATCTTCACGCAGTGGGCGAGCCTGCTGGGTATCGACGTGATCGGCACCGTCTCCAGCGACGAGAAGGCGGCGGTCGCCCGCGCTCACGGCTGCGCGCACACCATCGTCTACACCCGCGAGGACGTCGCCACCCGGGTACGCGAGCTGACCGGCGGCCACGGGGTGCCGGTGGTCTACGACAGCATCGGCGCGACGACGTTCCACCAGTCCCTGAACTCGCTGAGGCGCCGCGGGCTGCTCGTCTGCTTCGGCACGGCGTCCGGCGCCGTCCCGCCGATCGACGCGATGCAGCTCGCGATCAAGGGCTCGCTGTTCGTCACCCGGCCGGCGCTGGCCGACTACATCGCCGACGACACCGAGCGCGCCGCCCTGGCGGGCGAGCTCTTCGGCCACGTCTCGGCCGGCCGGATCAAGATCCAGATCAATCAGCGGTACGCGCTCGACGACGCCGTCCAGGCGCACCGCGACCTCGAGGCCGGCCGCAGCATCGGCTCCTCCGTCTTCAGCCTCTGACACCCGTTGGGAGACCACCCATGACCGACATCATCGAGAACGCGACGCGCTCCATCGAGGCGCACCCGTTGACGGTCCACATCGGCGCCGAGCTGCGCGGGGTGAACCTGGCCGAGGTCGCCCGCGACGACGACCTGTTCGCCGAGCTCAAGGCGCTGCTGCTGCGGCACAAGGTGCTGTTCGTCCGTGACCAGGACATCACCCGCGCCGAGCACGTGGCCCTCGCCGAACGCTTCGGCCGGCTGGAGGACCACCCGGTCGCGGGCAGCGACCCGGACCACCCCGGCCTGGTGCGTATCTACAAGGACCTGGACAGCCCGGCGGAACACTACGAGAACGCATACCACTGCGACGCGACCTGGCGTGAGGCGCCGCCGATGGGCTGCGTGCTGCGGATGGTCGAGGGTCCACCGGTCGGCGGCGACACCATCTGGGTCAACATGGCCGAGGCCTACCGGCGACTGCCCGACGACGTCAAGGAGCGCATCGCCGGGCTCCGCGCACGGCACAGCATCGAGGCCAGCTTCGGCGCGAACATGCCGACCGAGCAGCGTCTCGCCCTGCACGCCCGGTTCCCGGACGCCGAGCACCCGGTGGTGCGCACTCACCCGGAGACCGGCGAAAAGGTGTTGTTCGTCAACGCCTTCACCACCCACTTCACCAACTACCACACCCCGGAACGGATCCGGTTCGGCTTCGACTACACCCCGGGCGGCAGCGAACTCCTCAACTACCTGATCCGCCAGGCCGCGGTGCCGGAGTTCCAGGTCCGCTGGCGGTGGACCCCCAACAGCTTCGCGATCTGGGACAACCGCAGCACCCAGCACTACGCCGTGCAGGACTACTGGCCCGCCGTTCGCAAGATGGAGCGCGCCGGGGTCATCGGCGAGACCACCTACTGAACCCCGGACAGGAGACCCCCCATGCACTTCCTCGACGACTCCCTGTGGCCCGAGACCCAGGAGAAGCTGGTCATCACCGCCGCACCCTACGGACCCGAGTGGGAACCCGGCGACTTCCCCGAGGACATCCCGGTCACCATGGACCAGCAGGTCCAGGCCGCCGTCGACTGCTACAACGCCGGCGCCACCGTCCTGCACATCCACGTCCGCGAGCTGAACGGCAAGGGCTCCAAGCGGATGTCGATGTTCAACGAGCTGCTCGGCCGGGTCCGTGACGCCGTGCCGGACATGATCCTCCAGATCGGCGGGTCGATCTCGTTCACCCCGGAGAACGAGGGCGAGCAGGCCAAGTGGCTGGAGGACGAGGCCCGGCACCTGCTGACCACTCTCGACCCGGCACCGGACCAGGTCACCATCGCCATCAACACCAACCAGATGAACATCGTCGAGCTGATGACCGCCGACGACATCGCCGGCACGTCGTTCGAACGGCCCGCGCTCTGGGAGGCGTTCCGGAACATGGTCGTCCCGGCCGAGCCGGCCTGGGTCGAGGAACACCTGCGGCGGCTGCGGGCCGCCGGGATCCAGCCGCACTTCCAGCTCGCCAACGTCGCGCAGCTGGAGACCGTGGAACGCCTCGTGCGGCGCGGTTTCTACACCGGACCGCTCAACATCAGCTGGGTGGCCATCGGCGGCGGGTTCGACGGCCCGAACCCGTACAACATGATGGAGTTCATCCGCCGCGTGCCCGACGGCGCGTCGCTGACCCTGGAATCGATCATGCGGGCGGTCCTGCCGATCAACACCATGGGCATCGCGATGGGCCTGCACACCCGCTGCGGCAACGAGGACACCCTCTGGGGCCTCAAGGGCGAGAAGATGACCACCGTCCAGCAGGTCGAGAAGCTGGTCCGGATCGCCGACGAGCTGGGCCGCAAGGTCGCCGACGGCAAGGAAGCCCGCGACATCTACAAGATCGGCGAGTACTGGGACAGCACCGACGAGGCCCTCGCACGGCTCGGCTTCCCGCCGAACCGCAAGCCCGGCCAGCTCGGCTTCACGTTCCACTCCTGAGCCCTCGACCCGCCTGCGTGGGGTGCGGTACGCCGCACCCCACGCTCATACCCGTCTGGTCATACCTATTACCTCACCCCTCCGGCTCATTCTTGGAGCGATCATGGCCATGCAAGTCAGACCGGCAGTCGCGGCCCCCGACGCGCCTCTCGCCCGGATATCCCGGGTGTTTCCGTGGGTCGTCTTCGCGCTCACCTTCGGTTTGCTGCTGTCGGACTACATGTCCCGGCAGGTCCTGTCGGCGGTCTTCCCGTTCCTGAAGGAAGAGTGGGGCCTCACCGACACCCAGCTGGGCAGCCTGACCAGCATCGTCGCCCTGGCCGTCGGCGTACTCGCGGTGCCGCTGTCGCTGGTCGGCGACCGCTGGGGCCGGGTACGGGCGATCGTCGTCATGGCGGTCGTGTGGAGCCTCGCCACGCTGGGCTGCGCGCTCGCCGCCGGCTACGGGCACCTGCTCGCGGCCCGCCTCATGATCGGTGTCGGCGAGGCCGCGTACGGCAGCGTCGGCCTCGCGGTCGTCCTCGCGGTCTTCTCGGCGCGCCGGCGTGCCTCGCTCACCGGCGCGTTCATGGCGGCCGGATCGTTCGGCTCCGTGCTGGGCGTCGCGCTCGGCGGCCTGCTCGCCGTCCAGTTCGGCTGGCGCTGGGCGTTCGCCGTGATGGGCGTCTTCGGCCTCGTGCTCGCCGGCCTCTACTGGGTACTGATCAACGAGCGCAAGCTGGCCGCGCACCGCGTCGACGACGCGCCCGGCACCGGGCCGGCGCTGGCCGCCAGGCACCGGCGGGCCAAGCTGTCCACGCTCTTCTCCACCCCCGCGGTGATCTTCGCGTACGTCGGCGGCGGCCTCCAGCTGTTCATCGCCGGCTCGCTCTTCGCCTGGCTGCCCAGCTACTTCAACCGGGCGCACGACATGGCGCCGGACAAGGCCGCCAAGGTCGCCGCGCTGTTCATTCTGATCATGGGCGCCGGCATGATCGTCTGCGGCATGATCACGGACCGCGTCGGGCGGAGCCGGCCGATCAGCAAGTGGACCACCGCCATCGTCTTCGCCACCGTGACGTTCGTCTTCCTCGGCGCCGCCTTCGCCGTCGAGCCGGGCGGGGCGCAGATGCTGCTGCTCGCCATCGGCTGCTTCTTCGCCGCCGGCACGACCGGGCCCACCGGCGCCATGGTGGCCCGGCTGACCCACGAGTCCATCCGGGCCACCGCGTTCGGCACGCTCACCCTCTTCAACAACGTGCTCGGCCTGGCCGCCGGCCCGGTCATCACGGGCGTGCTCGCCGACCGGCTGGGCCTGGCGACCGCCATGAGGTATGTCCCGCTGGCCGCCGTGGCCGCCGTCGTCCTGCTGTTCCTGGGGCGGCGCGCCTACCCCGCCAGCATCCGGCGGCTCGAGCTCGCCGAGACGACCGGCGCCACGGACGGGGGCCCGGCGTGACCTCCGGCCCGGGCACAGTGATCATCACTGTGCCCGGGCTGCGGGGGCCGGTGCCGGACCACTGGCAGACCCGGCTCGCCGCCGCGCTGCCGAACGTGCGGCCCGTCCCGCCGCTCGGCCGGGAGAACCCGAGCCTCGACGAGCGGGTGGCGGCGCTGCAAGAGACGATCGAGGCGACCGCCGGGCCCGTGGTGATCGTCGCGCACAGCGCCGGCGTGATCACGACCGTCCACTGGGCCGCCGGCCGAACCGCCGGACGGGTACGCGGCGCCCTGCTCGCCACCCCGCCGGACCTGTCGCGACCGCTGCCGGCGGAGTACCCGTCCCTGTCCGCCCTGGCCGGCCTCGGCTGGCTCCCGATACCGCGACAGCCGCTGCCGTTCCCGAGCATCGTCGCCGCCAGCGCCGACGACGCGCTCGGCGACCCGGCCCTGGTCCGGTCCCTTGCCGACGCCTGGGGCAGCGAATACCGCGAGCTCGGCGCCGTCGGCCACCTCAACCCCGCGTCCGGCTACGGCGACTGGCCCGGCGCCGAACCACTGATCAAGGAACTCGACCACCCGGAGGCACCCCGATGACCCTGAACCTGGCCACCCTGCTGGAGGACAGCGCCCGCCGGCACCCGGATCGCGACGCGGTCGTGCTCGGCGAGACCCGGCTCTCGTACGCCGCGCTCGACGCGGCCGCCGGCCGGGTGGCCGGGCTGCTGGCGAGCCGGGGCGTCCGGCCGGGCGACCGGGTCGCCCTGTCCTGCCCGAACCTGCCGTACTTCCCGATCGCGTACTACGGCATCCTGAAGGCCGGCGCGGTCGTCGTGCCGCTCAACGTGCTGCTCAAGGGCCGCGAGATCGCCTACCACCTGGCCGACTCCGCGGCCCGGGCGTACCTCTGCTTCGAGGGGACCGCCGACCTGCCGATGGGCGCCGAGGGCTTCGCCGGCTTCGGGCAGACCGACGGGTGCGAGGAGTTCTTCCTCATCACCGCCGACCCGGCCGCCGCCTCGCCGATCGAGGGTGCGCAGACGCTCGGGCGGGCGCTCGCCGGCGTCGACGGCACGTTCGAGTCGGTGGACACCGACGAGACCGACACCGCGGTCATCCTCTACACCAGCGGCACGACGGGGCAGCCGAAGGGCGCCGAACTGACGCACGCCAACCTGGTGTTCAACGCGCTCACCTGCAACCGGCTGTTCGGCGGCCTCGCCACCGAGCACGAGCGGCACCTGATCACGCTGCCGCTGTTCCACTCGTTCGGCTCGACGGTGCAGATGAACGCCGGCTTCGCGGTCGGCTCGACGCTGGTGCTGATGCCGCGGTTCCAGGCGGACGAGGCGGTCCGGCTGCTGCAACGGGAGAAGATCACCTTCTTCGCCGGCGTGCCGACGATGTACTGGGGGCTGCTCGGCGCCCTCGACGGGAGCGTCGACGTCGAGGAGATCGCCCGCAACCTGCGGGTGGCGGTCTCCGGCGGCGCCTCGCTGCCCGTGGAGATCATCAAGCAGGTGAAGGAGCGGTTCGGGGTACAGATCCTCGAGGGGTACGGCCTGTCGGAGACCTCGCCGGTGGCCACGTTCAGCGACCCGGAGCGGGACCCGCGGCCCGGCTCGATCGGCGTACCGATCTGGGGCGTACGGGTGAAGCTGATCGACCCCGAGTGGAAGACGATCGAGGGCACCGACGAGGTCGGCGAGATCGCCATCCGCGGGCACAACATCATGAAGGGCTACTACAACCGGCCGGAGGCGACCGCCGAGGTGATGCGCGACGGCTGGTTCCGCACCGGCGACCTCGCGCGCCGCGACGGCGACGGCTTCTACTACATCGTCGACCGGGCCAAGGACATGGTCATCCGGGGCGGCTTCAACGTGTACCCCCGCGAGATCGAGGAGGTGCTGCTGACGCACCCGGCCGTCTCCCTCGCCGCGGTCGTCGGCGTGCCGCACGACAGCCTCGGCGAGGAGGTCAAGGCGTTCGTCATCCGCGGCGGGGACGTCACCGAGGACGAGCTGATCGCGTGGTGCCGGGAGAACATGGCCGCCTACAAGTACCCGCGCCTCGTCGAGTTCGTCGAGTCGCTGCCGATGACCGCGACCGGCAAGATCCTCAAGCGGGAACTGACCGACCGGTGACCGGGCGGGACCGGGACGCCGGCGCCGCCGTTCCGGTCCGTCACCGTTCGTCGAGCACGACGATCCCGTCGTCGTCGCTGAAGACCTGCGCGCCGGGGGTGAACCGGCAGCCGCCGAACTCGACGACCACGTCCCGCTCGCCGGCACCGGTCTTGGTGCTCTTGCGCGGGTTGCTGCCGAGCGCCTTGATCCCGATCGGCAGCGCGCGCAGCGCGGCGACGTCGCGGACCGCGCCGTGGATGATCACGCCGGCCCAGCCGTTCGCCACGGCCAGCCCGGCGATGAGGTCGCCCATCAGGGCGGTGTGCAGGGAGCCCGCGCCGTCGACCACCAGGACCCGGCCCGCACCGGGCTCACCCAGCACCGACTTGAGCAGCGCGTTGTCCTGGAAGCAGGAGACGGTCACCGCCGGGCCGTGGAACGCGGCCTCGCCACCGAACTGGCGCAGCTGGGTGTCGCAGGACCCGAGCTGCTCGCCGTACTTGTCGAAGAGGTCCGCGGTGCTGTCCAAGTGATCTTCCTTTCGGGTAGGCGCAGCGTGAGCATAGTCAGGCCCCGGCCAGGAACGGGCGGGCCAGCAGGCCGCCCGCGCCCCGGGGGTGCACCGCGGCCGCCACCAGCACCGCCACCGCGACGGCCCCGGCGGCCGGGCCGAGCACGGTGAGCAGCGCCGCGGCGCCGGCCGCCGTGCCCAGCCCGAGGCCGAAGATCGCGAGGAGCATGAGCCCGGCGAGCCGGGCCGGACCCGGGGCGTCCGGGTGTTCTAGGCCCCGCGACCACCAGCCCGCCGTCATCCACAGCAGCAGGGGCACCAGCACCAGCCCCATGGCGTACAGGGTGAGCGCGACGTCGCTGGCGAGGAACGCGGCCGGGTCGAACCCGCCGGCCCGCCAGTCGGCCGTGGTCGGCGCGAAGAACCGGCGGTACCCGGTGCCGTCCCAGCCGTACGCGAGGACGAAGAACATCGCGAGGTAGCCGAGCGGCATCTGTAGCCAGGACAGGTAGTGGTGGCCGCGCCGCCACAGCTCCCGCGCGACGAGATAGCCGATCACGCCCTGGCTGATGTTGGTGACCGCGAACGCGGCGACCAGCCAGCCGGGCAGGTCCGCGTGCGCGCCCGCCGCGTGCATCGTCTCCCAGCCGGGGAACCGCCAGAGCAGCCAGATCCCGCTCGGCGCGAACACGCAGGCGAGGAAGAGCACGGTCGCGGTGAGCCGCCGGTCGTCAAGCGGTTCGCGGGCGGGCTCCCGCATGCCGGCGCGCGCGGCGGCCGCGCCGCAGCCCGCGCCGATGGCGTACGACCAGAAGACGTCGACCTGGACCATGGCTGGTTCCCTTCAGGACGGCGGGCCGGGCTGGGCGAGCCCGTCGAACATCAGCATCACGACGGCCCGGATCCAGGCGTCGCGCAGCGCCACCGCGGTGGGGTCGCGGGCCACCTGGGCGGCGCCCTCGAAGACCATGCCGTTGACCACCCGGGCGGTCACGCGCGCGTCGAGGTCGCCGCGGAGAAAGCCGCGCTCCTGCCCGTTGCGCAGGTAGGCGGCGGTGTAGTCGGCGAAGCGGTCGAGCGCCTCCCGGTGCTGCTCGCGCAGCCGTTCGTCGACGGTCGCCAGGTCGAAGAAGACCAGCCGGCCCAGGGCCGGGTCGGCGGCGAACAGCGCGTAGAGCCGGCGCCCGATGCGCCAGACCTGTGCCCGGTATTCGTCGAGGCCGGCGGTGGCGTCCGGCGGGTCGGCGGCGACCACCTCGGCGATGCGCCCCAGCGCCCGGTCGAGGACGGCCGAGGCCACGTCGCGCTTGTTCTCGAAGTACCGGTAGACGGTGCCGTGCCCGATGCCCAGCTCGCCGGCGAGGTCGGCGATGCCCGCGGCGGCGTAGCCCTTGCGGGCGAAGACGGCGTGCGCGGCGTCCAGGATGGAGTCCCGGCGTCCGGGTTCCGCGGTTCGGGCCATTGATGAATGACACATCATTCCGGAATCGATGTCAATGACCATCGATATATAGCCATCTGGCGTAGGATTCCCACCATGATCACGGGCAAGGACGAGGAATCCGCCGCCATCGACCGGCTGGACCGTCAGATCCTCCACAGCCTGCGGATCGCTCCCCGGGTGCCCTTCGCGCGGCTGGCCGCCGCCCTCGGCGTCTCCGAGCAGACCGCCGCCCGCCGCTACCAGCGCATGCGCACCCGGGGCCTGGTCCGGGTCTTCGGCCAGGCCGACCCGGCCCGGATGCCGGGCACGACGTCCTGGGCGCTGCGGATCTCCTGCCGCCCCGGCGCCGCGACGGCCATCGCCGAGGCCCTCGCCCGGCGCACCGACACCGCCTGGGTCACGATCGACGCCGGCGGCGCCGAGCTCACCTGCGCCACGTGGATCACCGAGGACCGCCGCGGCCTGCGGGACGGCCTGCTGCACCAGCTGCCCCGGGCCGCGAACGTGCTGTCCCTGAGCGCGCACCAGGTCCTGCACCAGTTCGCCGGGCGCGGCGAGGCGAACTGGATCGCCGCCGACGACCAGCTCGACGCCGCGCAGCGGGAACGGCTGCTGGACGGCGCCGAGCACGGCGACCCGGACTCCGGCGCGTGCGTGGAGCCCGGCGACGGCGCGCTGCTGACCGCGATCGCGCACGACGGCCGGGCCGGCTACGCGCAGCTCGCCGCCGCAACCGGCTGGACCCAGCGCAAGGTCGCCCTGCGGCTGGCGGCGCTGACCGGCAGCCGCGCGGTCCGGTTCGACATCGACGCGGCGGTGACGCTCATCGGGTTCCGGGCGGTGGCCAACCTGTGGTTCACCGTCGCACCTTCCGACCTGGCCGCGGTCGGCGCCCGGCTCGCCGACCACCGGCAGCTGGCCTGGGCGGCGGCGATCACCGGCGCCACGAACATCACCGCCACGGCGCTGTGCCGCGACGCCGGTGAGTTGTACCGCTACCTGACGACCGATGTCGCCGCGATCCCCGAGGTGCGCACCTGCGAGACGGTGCCCATCTTCACCCGCGCCAAGCAGGCGATGTCACTGGTGGACGGCGGCGTGCTCCGCGGGCCGGTCGTCTGACGCGGCCGGCGCGCCCGGTCGCACCAGCACCAGCACGGCGATCCCGCCGAGCACCGCGACCCCGGCGGCGACCAGGAAGCTCGCGTCGAGCCCCGCCGCCGCCGCGCCGTGCAGCGCCCGGTCGACGGTCTCGCGCAGCCCGTCCGGCAGCGCCGCCAGGATCCGGCCCGCCTGACCGGCCGCGAGCCCGTGCGCCGACCGCGCGGGATCCGGCGCGCCCGCGTCGCCGAGGTAGCCCTCGGCCCGGGAGGCGAAGACGGTGCCGAGCACCGCGATGCCGATCGCGAAGCCGAGCTGCCGGGCCGTGTTGACCACGCCCGCCGCCATCCCGCCGCGCTGGGCCGGCACCGCGCCCATCGCCGATTCGGCGAGCGTCGGCATGACCAGGCCGACACCGACACCGATGACCGCGTACCCGGGCAACAGCGCCGGCCAGCTCGACCCGGCGCCAAGCAACGCCGCGCACAGGGCGCCGCCGGCGCCGATCAGCAGCATGCCGCCGCCGATGAGCAGGCGCGGTGACCGGCCGTGCAGCCGGGCGCCGACGACGCCGGAGACCAGCACCGCGGCGATCGACATCGGCAGACCGGTCAGGCCCGCCTGTAGCGGGGACAGCCCGATGACCGACTGGAGCCAGATCGAGGTGTAGGTGAAGGCCGCGAACGCGCCGAAGTTGACGAGCAGCGCGGCGAGCAGGAAGCCGACGAACGAGCGGTTGCGCAGCAGCGCCAGGTCCAGCATGGCGTGCGGGCTGCGCCGTTCGATCGCCACGAAGGCCACCGCCGCCAGCGCGGTGAGGATCAGCAGCCCCCAGGTCTGCACCGCGGCCCAGCCGGCGGTGTTGGCCCGGATGACCGCCAGGGTCAGCGCCCCGGCGGCGGCGGTGAACGCGAGCGTCCCGGCCAGATCGAATCGGCCGCGGCGCGGCGCGTGGTCGGCGGCGAGCACCAGCAGGGTCAGCGCGACCGCGGCGAGGCAGACCGGCAGGTTGACCAGGAAGATCCAGCGCCAGCTCAGCGCCTGCGTGAGCAGCCCGCCGAGGATCGGCCCGATCGCCGCGGCGGCGCCGGAGACGCCGCCCCAGACGCCGTACGCCACGCCCCGGTCGCGGCCCTGGTAGGCGCTGTTGAGCAGGGCGAACGTGGTGGTGAACATGGCCGCCGCGCCGACGCCCTGAAGCACTCGGGCCCCGATCAGCGCGATATCGTCGGTCGCCAGCCCGCAGGCGAGCGAGGCGAGCGCGAAGAGGCCGAGCCCGGCCAGGTAGAGCCGGCGGTGCCCGATGCGGTCGCCGAGCGCCCCGGCGCCCAGCAGCAGGACACCCAGCGACAGCGCGTACCCGTCGACGACCCATTGCAGCGAGTCGAACGACGTGTCGAGATCGATCGCCATCTGGGGCAGCGCGACGTTCACGATGGTGACGTCGATGAGCAGCATGAAGGTACCGAGACTGATCGCGATCAGCGGCCACCATTTACGCACAGCGTTCTCCTGAGATCGTGGGACCGCACGATCGTCCCGCTCGGCCCCGACAACTCCCAGCGGCAGCTTAGATCACGTAGTAATCCGCCAAGGATCCCTCAGATGTGCGATGAACCCTCCATCTGGTGGTTCAGCGTTCCAGGATCGCGACGACGCCGAGGCCGCCGGCGGCGCAGATGGAGATCAGGCCGCGGCCGGAGCCCCTCTCGGCGAGCAGCCGGGCCAGGTTCGCCACGATCCGGCCGCCGGTCGCGGCGAACGGGTGGCCGGCCGCCAGCGACGAGCCGTTGACGTTGAGCCGGGCCCGGTCGATCGGGCCGAGCGGGGAGTCCAGGCCGAGGCGCTCCTTGGCGAACTCCGGCGACTCCCAGGCGGCGAGGGTCGCCAGCACCTGGGAGGCGAACGCCTCGTGGATCTCGTAGAAGTCGAAGTCCTGGAGGGTGAGGCCGTTGCGGGCCAGCATCCGCGGCACCGCGTACGCGGGCGCCATCAGCAGGCCCTCGTCGCCGTGCACGAAGTCGACGGCCGCGGTCTCGCAGTCGGCGAGGTAGGCAAGCACCGGCAGCGAGCGCTCCTGCGCCCACTGCTCGGACGCGAGCAGCACGGTGGACGCGCCGTCGGTCAGCGGCGACGAGTTGCCCGCGGTCATGGTGGCGCGGCCGGCGTCCGGTCCGCGGGTGCCGAAGACCGGCTTGAGCCGCGCGAGCCGCTCCATGCTGGTGTCGGCCCGCAGGTTCTGGTCGCGGTTCACCCCCAGGTAGGGCGTGACCAGGTCGTCGAAGAAGCCCCGCTCGTACGCGGCCGCGAGGCGCTGGTGCGACGCGAGCGCCAGCTCGTCCTGCGCCTCGCGGTCGATGTTCCACCGCACGGCCGTGACGGCGGCGTGCTCGCCCATCGACAGCCCGGTGCGCGGCTCGGCGTTGCGCGGGACCTCCGGCCGGAACGCCTGCTGCGGGCGCAGCCGGGCGGCGGCCCGGAGCCGGGCGCCGAGCGTACGGGCCCGGTTGAGCTCGAGCAGCGCCCGCCGCATGTCCTCGTTGAGCTGGAGCGGCGCGTCGGAGGTGGTGTCGACCCCGCCGGCGATGCCGGCGTCGATCTGACCCAGCGCGATCTTGTTGGCGACCAGGATGGCGGCCTCGAGCCCGGTGCCGCAGGCCTGCTGGATGTCGTACGCGGGCGTGCGCGGGTCCAGCCGCGAGCCGAGCACCACCTCGCGCGTGAGGTTGAAGTCGCGGGAGTGCTTGAGCACCGCGCCGGCGACCACCTCGCCGAGCCGCTGCCCGGCCAGCCCGTACCGGGCGACGAGTCCGTCCAGGGCGGCCGTGAGCATGTCCTGGTTGGAGGCCTGCGCGTACGGGCCGCCGGACCGGGCGAACGGGATGCGGTTTCCGCCCACGACGGCGACGCGGCGCACGGACTGCACGACTTCCTCCAGTTGCATTGCGGATGACCTACCCACGGGTAGGCTACGCCCGTGCGCGACAGGTATGCGAGCTTCGCGAACTCCGATCTCGGCCGGACCGTGGTGCGGCGGCTCGGGCTGCCCGACCCGCCCCGGCTGCGGCGCCACGAACCCGGCGACCCGCTGACGCAGGGGCCGGTGCTGCTCGGCGCGGCGCCCGGCGGCCGGCTCGCCGATCCGGTGCGCAAGCTGCTCGATGTCACCGAGTCCGCCGCCGAGGGCACCCGCTACGGCGCGCTGGTCTTCGACGCCACCGGGGTCACCGAGTCGGCCGGCCTGCGCGCCCTCTACGACTTCTTCCACCCGCGGGCCCGCTCGCTGCTCGCCTCCGGCCGGGTCGTGGTGCTGGGCACCCCGCCCGAGGCCTGCGGATCGCCGCGGGAGGCGACCGCGCAGCGCGCCGTCGAGGGGCTGGTCCGCAGCATCGGCAAGGAGTTCGGCCACGGCGTCACCGCCCAGCAGGTCCTGGTGGCGCCGGGCGGCGAGGCGGCGATCGAGTCGACGCTGCGCTTCCTGCTCAGCGGCCGCTCGGCGTACGTCTCGGGCCAGGTGATCCGGGTCGGCGCCGGCACGGTGACCGCGCCGGCCGACTGGGAGCGCCCGCTGGACGGCAGGACCGCCCTGGTCACCGGCGCGGCGCGGGGCATCGGGGCGGCCATCGCCCGGGTGCTCGCCCGCGACGGCGCCGAGGTGGTCGCCCTCGACGTGCCGGCCGCCGGCGACGCGCTGGCCGGCGTCGCCAACGACGTGCGCGGCCGGGCCCTGCAGCTCGACCTGACCGCGCCGGACGCCGCCGAGCGGCTGGCCGCCCATCTCGCCGGCGGCGTCGACGTGCTCGTGCACAACGCGGGCATCACCCGCGACCGGACGCTCGCCCGGATGGACGCCGCGCGGTGGGACTCGGTGCTCGACGTCAACCTGTCCAGCCAGGAGCGGATCAACGAGGTGCTGCTGGAGCGCGACCTGATCGGCGAGGGCGGCCGGATCATCGGGGTGTCCTCGATCGCCGGCATCGCCGGCAACCGGGGGCAGACCAACTACGCCACTTCCAAGGCCGGCGTGATCGGCCTGGTGGAGTCGACCGCCCCGGTGCTGGCCGGCCGCGGCATCACCGTCAACGCGGTCGCGCCGGGGTTCATCGAGACCGCGATGACCGCCAAGGTCCCGGTCCTGCTGCGCGAGGCCGGCCGCCGGATGAACAGCATGGCGCAGGGCGGCCTGCCGGTCGACGTGGCGGAGACGATCGCCTGGTTCGCCTCGCCCGGCTCCGGCACGGTCACCGGCAACGTGGTCCGGGTCTGCGGCCAGAGCCTGCTGGGCGCGTGAGGTCGTGGCGGCCCTGACCACCGCCCGGGCCGCCCTCGGACTGCTGCCGCGGCGGCGCCCCGCGACGCTGCCCGCGCGGGAGCCGGCCGTCCTGGCGGTGACGGTGGACCGCGAGCACCTCGCCCGGTACGACCGGGTGTGCGGCTTCCGGCTCGCCGACACGCTGCCGGCCACCTACCCGCACGTGCTCGCCTTCCCGCTCGCGCTGCGCCTGATGTCGGCGCCGGACTTCCCGTTCCCGGTGGTCGGGCTGGTGCACGTCGCCAACCGCATCACCGTGCGCCGGCCGATCGACGCCGGCGCGCCCCTCGAGATCTCGGTGCGCGCGGCGGACCTGCGGCCGCACCATCGCGGGCGGCAGTTCGACATCGTCACCACCGCCGTTGTCGACGGCGAGGAGGCCTGGCGCGGCGTCTCCACGTACCTGCGCAGGGAGGGCACGGCCGAGCGCCGCGAGCAGGGTGAGCGGCCGGCCGGGCCGGCGCCGTCGGCGCGCTGGACGGTACCGGCGCGGGTGGGCGGCGACTACGCGGCCGCCTCCGGCGACCACAACCCGATACACACCTCGCGGCTGGGCGCGCGGCTGTTCGGCTTCCCGCGCCCGATCGCGCACGGCATGTGGAGCAAGGCGCGCTGCCTCGCGGCGCTCGAGGGCCGGCTACCGGCGGCGTACACCGTGGACGTGGCCTTCAAGGCGCCGATCCTGCTGCCGGCGACCGTGGCCTTCGCCGTGATGCCGGACGGCGAGGGCCGGCGGTTCGACCTGCGCTCCGCCGGCACTGACCGGATCCACTTGACCGGCCATCTTGCGGGGCAACCTACGTGACCGTAGCGTTACCGGCGGGTAATAACTCTACGAACTGCCGGGAGGCGAGGTCCGCCATGGAGTTCTGGCTCGACCTGAACGAGGAGCAGCGCGACCTGCGCGAGTGGGTGCACGGCTTCGCCGAGGGAGTCATCCGCCCGGCCGGCGCGGAGTGGGACGAGCGCGAGGAGACGCCCTGGCCGGTGATCCAGGAAGCGGCGAAGATCGGCCTGTACGGGTTCGAGTTCCTGGCCAACACCTGGTCCGATCCGACCGGCCTCTCGCTGCCGCTGGCCAACGAGGAGCTGTTCTGGGGCGACGGCGGCATCGCCATGGCGATCTCCGGCACCGCGCTCGCGGTCGCCGCGATCTACGGTTCCGGCACGCCGGACCAGCTCGTCGAGTGGGTGCCGCAGTGCTTCGGCGACGCCGCCGATCCCAAGCTCGGCGCGTTCTGCAGCACCGAGCCGGAGGCCGGCTCGGACGTCGGCGCGATACGCACCCGGGCCGTCTACGACGAGGCCAAGGACGAATGGGTCCTCGACGGACAGAAGGCGTTCGCCACCAACGGCGGCATCGCCAACGTCCACGTGGTCACCGCCTCGATCGACCCGGGACTCGGCTCGCGCGGGCAGGCCGCCTTCGTCGTCCCGCCCGGCACGCCGGGCCTGGCCGCGACCCGCAAGCTCAAGAAGCTCGGCCTGCGTGCCTCGCACACCGCCGACGTCTTCCTCGACGGCGTACGCGTGCCCGGCAGCTGCCTGCTCGGCGGCAAGGAGGCGCTCGACGAGCGGCTGGCCCGGGCCCGCACCGGGCAGCGGGCGAGCAAGCAGGCCGCCATGCGCACCTTCGAGCTGTCCCGCCCGGCGGTCGGCGCACAGGCGATCGGCATCGCCCGGGCCGCCTACGAGTACGCGCTCGAGTACGCCAGGACCCGGGTGCAGTTCGGCCGGCCGATCATCGAGAACCAGGCGGTCGCGTTCGCCCTCGCCGACATGCGCACGGAGATCGACGCCGCCCGGCTGCTGGTCTGGCGGGCCGCCTGGATGGGCCGCAACGACCGCCCGTTCACCGCGGGCGAGGGCTCGATGTCGAAGCTCAAGGCCGGCGAGGTGGCCGTCGCGACCACCGAGAAGGCGGTGCAGATCCTCGGCGGCGCGGGCTACCTGCGCGAACACCCGGTCGAGCGGATGTACCGCGACGCCAAGATCTACACCATCTTCGAGGGCACGTCGGAGATCCAGCGGCTGGTCATCTCCCGGGCGATCTCCGGCATGGCGATCCGCTGACCCGTCAGGTGGGGTACACAGTGGCCGTCCCGTTCCTCCTCACGACGCTGGCCAGACGCGGGCTGCTCCGGCCCGCGCCGCCGGCCGACGTCGTGCGGCAGCTCTCCGTGCTGCGCCGGTGGGGCTTCGGCCTCGCCGGCGAGCTCCGGCAGGCCGCCGCCCGCGACCCGGGGCGGCTCGCCGTCGTCGACGAACGCGACGCCCTGACCTACCGCGAGCTGCTGGACCGGGCCGAGCGCCTGGCCCGCGCCCTGCGCGACACGGCCGGCGTCCGGCCCGGCGACCGGGTCGGACTGCTCTGCCGCAACTCCGTCGGCATGATCGAGACCCTGGTCGCGGTCACCTCGCTCGGCGCCGACCCGGTGCTGATCAACACCGGCCTCTCCGGGCACCAGCTCGTCGCCGTCGCCCGCGACCAGGAGCTCCGGACGCTGATCCACGACGACGGGTTCGCGCCGCCCGACGGCGTCGACGGCATCGGCGAGGCCTCCCGCGCGGCGCTGATCGACAAGGCCCCGCCCGGCCCGCTCGGCCCGCCCGAGCGCGAGGGGCGGACGATCGTGCTGACCTCCGGCACCACCGGCGTGCCCAAGGGCGCCCTGCGGCGTACCCCCGGCGGGTTCGGTCCGCTGTGCTCGATGATCGACCGGATCCCGCTGCGCGCCGGCGAGCGGGTGCTGATCGCCGCGCCGCTGTTCCACACCTGGGGCTACGCCGGGCTGCAGATCGCGCTGGCGCTGCGCGCCACCGTCGTGCTGCGCCGCAAGTTCGATCCCGACGACGCGCTGGCCGCGATGGTGCGTCACGAGTGCACCGCCCTTGTCGCCGTCCCGGTCATGCTCCAGCAGCTCATGGAGGTGGCGCCGGCCGGAACCCGGCCGCCGCTGCGGGTGGTCGCGGTCAGCGGTTCCGCCCTGCCCGGCGGCCTGGCCACCCGCTTCATGGACCGGTACGGCGACGTCCTCTACAACCTGTACGGCTCCACCGAGGTGTCCTGGGCGTCGATCGCCACCCCGGCCGACCTGCGGGCCGCGCCGAACACGGCGGGCCGGCCACCGCACGGCACCCGGGTCGCGGTGCTCGACGCGGCCGGCGCCCCGGTGCCGGCCGGCGCGTCCGGGCGGCTGTTCGTCGGCAACGAGATGCTCTTCGAGGGCTACACCAACGGCCGGTCCCGGGAGGTCCGCGACGGCCTGCTGGCCACCGGCGACCTCGGCCACCTGGACGCGGCCGGGCGGGTCTTCGTCGACGGCCGCGAGGACGACATGATCGTCTCCGGCGGGGAGAACGTGTTCCCGTCCGAGGTCGAGAACCTGCTCGCCGACCTGCCCCAGGTCCGCGAGGTGGCCGTGATCGGGGTCGACGACGCCGAGTACGGCAGCCGGCTGGCGGCGTATCTGGTGCTTCACCCCGGCGGGGCGCTCACCCCGGACGAGGTCCGCGATCACGTGCGTGGTCACCGGGCTCGTTTCTGCGTACCCCGGGATGTGGTGTTTCTGCCGCGGCTGCCGCGGAACGCGACCGGGAAGGTGCTGACCCGCGACCTGCCCCGGCCGCCGGCTCCCCCGTCCTGACGGCGGCACGACGGGGTAGCGCATGATCCACTTGTAGTGCAGGGTGTCGCTATGAATGGCACCGAGGACGCCGCCGCCTCCGCATCGAACGACCCCGGAACATCGGTGCCCGCGCCGGACTCCCCCGAATCGGGGCAGGCGGAGACGACGACGTCGGAGGCCGAGCAGCCCACCGAGCCCGGCACGGCCGAGCCCGACGAGGCCGCGCCGGAGGAAGCCGACCCGGACGACGCCGACCCGGACGACGCCGCCCAGGAAGAGGCCGAGCCCGACGACGCTCCGCAGGAAGAAGCCGAGTCCGACGACGCCGCGGCGCAGCCGGCCGAAGCCGGCGAGGCGCCGCCGGAGGCGGAGGAGCTGGAGCCGGCGGAGCTGGAGCCGGCGGAGCTGGAGCCCGAGGAGCTGGAGCCCGAGGAGCTGGAGCCCGAGGAGCTGGAGCCGGCGGAGCTGGAGGCGGAGGCCGCCGATCTGCCGGTGCCGTCGGTCGGTCCGGGGCTGCATGGGTGGGTCCAGGGGGCCGGTGCGGTCCTGTGGGGGGCGGCCGCGCCGCTCGCGCTCATCGTGGGGCTCGCCGCGCTGGCGACCTACCACCTGATCGTGCGGGCCGGTGACGTGCTCGTGACGCTGGTCGGCGGCTTCGGTCCGGTGATGCTTCCGCTGTGGGTCCTCGCCTTCATCGTGCTCTCCCCGGTTCCGCTGATGATCTGCCTGGCCGGCACTGTCGGCGTGGTGTCGGCGAGGGCGTCCGCGGAAACCCGGCCCGCCGTGGTGTGGCGGTCGATCGCCGCCCGGCTCGGGACGCTCTGGCTGTGGCTGGCCGGCTGCTACGTCGTCATGCTCACGCCCTCGCTGCTGTTCTCGCTGTCCGGCGTCATGCTCGACAGGGCCACCGACCTGGCGATGACCGTCGCGCTGGACCTGATCTGGACCGTGGCGCTCACCGTGGCCGGCATGGTCGGCTGCGTCGTGCTGGTGGAGCCCGGCCAGAGCCTGCCCCGGGCCTGGCGGCTGCTGTCCCCCATTCCGGTGATCGGACTGGCCGCGGCCACGCTGGCGCTGGTCGTCCTGCCCGAGCTGGCCAACATGACCTGGGGTGCGGTCGGCTTGACCGTGACGTCGGCGTGCTGTGACCTGCTGTGGGCCGTGGCAGCGCTGGTCACCTACGCACAGGCCCGCGGCCGGATCGAACCGGTTGCCGGCCCGGCGCCGCACGACGAACCGGCCACACCGGAGGCCGTGCCGGTCGACTAGGAGACCTTGCGACAGCAGCGGCGTGCGTGTCCCCCGCGCGCCGGCGCGCAGAATCTGATCAGGTTCCTCACCGAGGTCACTGCGCTTAGCGGCTGTCACGAGGGGGCACTGATGAGCGACGACGTGCGCATCGGCCAACGGATCCGGCGCTACCGGCGCTCGCGTGGGCTGAGCCTCGATCAGGCGGCCGGGCTGGCCGGCATCAGCAAGCCCTACCTCTCCCGGCTGGAGCGCGGTGAGCGCTCGCTCAACTCCCGGGCCCTGCTGAACCGGATCTCGTCGGCGCTACAGGTGCCGGTGCCGGACCTGACCGATCAGCCGTACGTCCCGCGGGGCCGGGCGGCGGCGGACCTGCGGCCCGGGGTGACGGAGACCCGGCTCGCGCTGCTCGACCCGAGCGGGCCGCCCCGCTCCGAGGCGGAGATCGCGTCCGGGGTCGACGGCCTCGACCTGCTGATGAACTCCAGCGACCCGGTCGGCCAGGCGCGGGTGGTGCCGGACCTGCTGCGCTGGACCCAGCAGAGCGCCCTGATGCTGGGCACGCCCGCGGCGTACCAGCGGGTCGTCGTCGCCGCGTACGCCGCGGTGTTCATGATGCGCAACCTCGGCGAGTACGACCTCGCGTGGATGGCCGCCGAGCGGATGCGGGCGGCCGCGGAACACACCGTCGATCCGGCGACGCTCGGCTTCGCCGCGTACGCGCAGGCGCATGCGCTGGTGGGTGCCGGCGCGCTGCGCCGGGCCCGGGCGGCGGCGTACGCCATGGCGCAGGCGATGCCCGTCACGGACCGGGAGGGGCTGGCCGCGCGCGGCTCGTGCCTGCTGGTGGCCGCCTCCACCAGCGCCAAGCTCGGCGACATCGACGGCGCCCGGGAACTGGTCGCGGAGGCCGGCCGGCTCGCCGAACGGCTCGACGGGCCGACGCTGATCGCGCGGCACACCTCGTTCGCCACCTGGAACGTGATCATGCACCGGGTGGCGATCGAGGTCGAGGGCGGCGACCCCGCGGCCGCCGTCGACGCGGCGTACCCGCTCTGCCAGCGGCCCGTGCCCAACCGGGAGCGCATGTCGTACCTCTGGGTGGACGTCGGCCGGGCGTTCGAGCAGCTGGACCGCCGGCCGGAGGCGATCGAGGCGTTCCGCCGCGCGGAGCGCGCGGCGCCGCTGCGGGTCCGGCTCAGCCCCGTCGTGTCGCGCTGCGTCAGCGAACTGCTGGACAAGAGCCATCGCCGGGCCGGCGGCGCCGACCTGCGCGGCCTCGCCGAACGGTGCGGCGTCCTCGGCCACTCCTGACCTGCACGGCGACGTTGCCAGCCAGGCAACCCAGGGCCGCCACGCGGACACACCCTGGTTTGCAGCACGGCATCGACGATCGTCGTGCCGGCGGCCCGGCCGAGCGAGGGCCGCCGGCGTGGATGGCGTGCGATCCGTTGATCCCGCACAGCGAATGGAGACCCGATCATGAATCCTCCCGAGGTGAACGCCGCACAGTGGAAGAAGAGCAGCCGCAGCAACGGCAACGGCGGCAACAACTGCGTCGAGGTGGCGCTGCTCGAGGACGGCGCGGCCGTCCGGCACAGCAAGGACCCGTACGGGCCGGCGCTGGTCTTCACGACCGCCGAGTGGGCCGCGTTCGTGGGCGGCGCCAAGGACGGCGAGTTCGACATCGCCGGCTGAGCGTCTTCGACGAGGCCGGGACGGCAGGTCCCGGCGGGACGACAAGGGCGCGTGGGCCCGGCAGGCGGTGCTCGACCGCGGCACCGCCGGACGCCGGGCCCACGCGCGCCCGTATCCGCACCCAGGAGGCACAACTTGACCCTGGCATCGCCTGTGCTCTACGTCGTCATCTGCGGCGCGAGCAACGCCGCCGGCAGCTACGACTTCATCGCCGACACCATCGACGACGGCTGGCGGGTGTGTGCGATCACCACCCCGATGGGCGCCCGGTTCGTCGACGTGGCGCACCTGGCCGACCTCACCGGCCACCCGGTCCGGTCGGCGTACAAGAATCCCGCCGACCCGGACGTCCTGCCCCGCGCCGACGCCTGCGTGGTCGCACCGGCCAGCTTCAACACCGTCAACAAGCTGGCCAACGGCATCTGCGACACCCTCGCGGCCGGCGTGGTCTGCGAGGCGATCGGCGACCGCACGCCGATCATCGTCGCCCCGTGGCTGAACCGCGCCCTGGCCGGCCACGGCGCCTACGCCCGCAGCATCGCCTGCCTGCGGGCCGAGGGCGTCTGCGTGGTGCTCACCGAGCAGACCCGGCCGGACCGCCCCCGCCACGATCCGGGCGGCTCGTTCCCGTGGGCCGCCGTGCTCGCCGAGGTCCGCGGCCTTCCGGCCGCCCGCGCGGGAAAGGTCACCGGGCCGCCGATTTCCCGTTGATCATGCCGGCGCCGCCGGGTTCAATGGCCGTGATGAGCAGAGTGGAGATCCGTCGCGACGGCGTCATACTGTCCTGCCTGGACGTCGGATCGGCCCGCGACGTGGTGGTCCTGCTGCACGGCCTTGCCGGGAGCGCGCGGGAGATGTGGCAGACGGCCGAGAGCCTGCTGCCGGCCCGCCGCGTCATCGCGATCGACCAGCGCGGCCACGGCCACTCCACCCGCCGGCCCGGCGACCTCTCCCGCTCGGCGTACGTCGACGACGTGGCCGCCGTCATCGACCGGCTCGCGGACGGCGGGCCGGTGACCCTTGTCGGCCAGTCGATGGGCGGGCACACCGCGATGCTGACCGCCGCCCGGTATCCCGGCCTGGTGAGCCGGCTGGTGATGCTGGAGGCGGGGGTCGGCGGTCGCGCGGCCGACGACGACTATCCGGCCCGGCTTGGCGACTGGTTCGCGTCCTGGCCGGTGCCGTTCGCCGACGAGCGGGCCGCGGCCGGTTTTCTCGGCTCGACCCCGATAGCCCGGTCGTGGCTGTGCGACCTGGAGCGGCGCGCCGACGGGCTGTGGCCGCGGTTCGAGCCCGAGGTGATGCGGGCCGCCATCGAGGGGGTGGCCGAGCGGGCCCGCTGGGAGGAATGGCGGGAGGTGCGGGCGCCGACCCTTCTCGCGTACGGGGGGAACGGCACCACGACCGCGGCCGAGGTGATCCGCATGCTGGAGCTGCGGCCGGGCGTCGCGCACGCCGTCATCCCGGACGCCGGCCACGACGTACACCTGGAGCGGCCCGGGGAATGGGCCCGCCTGCTGGGCGGGTTCCTCGGTTCCCCGGACCGCGGCCCGGTTCAGAGCAGCGGCGAGCGACCGCCGTAGCCGGTCGCCAGGCGCAGGCCCGGGCGGAGCCCGGTGCCGGTGCCGCGATACAGCGTCAGGCTGCCGTTGGACTTGAGGACCGCGGCCAGGTCGGTGTAGCCGTCCCGGTCGAAGTCGCCGGCGCCGATCAGGTCGCGCATGCCGTTCCAGCCGGTGGCGATCTGCTTCTTGGTGCCGAGCGCGCCCGCACGGCCCGGGCACAGGAACAGCTTGCCGGTCGAGGTCTGGCGGGCGACCAGGTCGACGTGGCCGTCGCGGTTGAAGTCACCGACGCCGGCCAGCTCGCTCATCGTGTGCCAGCCGCCCGCGCCGATCACCTTGCGGGTGCCCAGCTTGGTGCCCTTCGCGCCCGGGTAGAGGTACAGGTTGTGGTTGCTGGTCTGCGCCGCGATCAGGTCGGCGTACCCGTCCTTGTTCAGGTCGCCGATCGCGGTGATCTCGCGCATCTTCTTGAAGCTCTTCGAGAGCAGCTTGCGCGCGCCGAGCTTGCCGTCGCTCTTGCCCGGATAGAAGTACAGGTAGCCGTTGGAGGCCACCCGCGCGACCACGTCGGTGTACCCGTCGCGGTTCAGGTCGCCGATCCGGACCAGCGCGTTCATGGACTTCCAGCCGCCGCCGACCTTCTTCCGGGCCTTCTCGTCGGCGTAGGTGCCGTTGCCCGGGTAGAGGAAGAGGTTGCCGGTGCTCGACGTCCGCGCCAGCACGTCCGACCAGCCGTTGCGGTTGTAGTCGGCCAGCTTCGCGGCGGGCAGCGGCGCGAAGTCGACGAGGTTGCTGTCGATGTTGATGGTGACGCCGCCCCAGGTCTCCTTGTGGTCGCCGTGGTACTGCTTCATCCGGCGGTGCGGCGTCCAGTGTCCGGCCGGGATGCCCGCGTCGGTGACGGTGGCGACCTGGTCCCAGCGGGCGAAGTCGATGTAGTCGGGGCGCACGTAGCCGGGCACGGCGTAGTTGGCGACCTGGTCGGCGACGCCGGAGCCCATGCTGCTGTAGAAGCCGGAGAGGTAGCCGAGGTCGTGCAGCCGGGCGGTCCAGGCGCCCATGAACGCCAGGACGCCGGAGCGGCAGGCGGCGTCGCCGTTCTTGTACGCCTCCATGTCGTAGATCAGCACGCTCTGCGCGGCCAGGCCGAGCGCCCGCGCCTGCGCCGCGGCGTCCTGCGCGGCGGCGGCGCCCTGCGCGGCGGCCTTCGCGTTGTCGATCAGGTTCTTCTTCTTGGTGGCGAGGGTGCAGGACGCCTGCGGGCCCACGTAGAGCGGGATCAGGCGCCAGCCGGCCGCGACCTGGGTGCGCACCCACTCGGCGGTGAGATTGGCCTGGGTGCAGCCCCGGTTGTTGCCGCCGAAGTAGATGCCGACCGCCTTGTAGGGCGAGGCCTTCCACGCCGCCATGCTCGCGCTCGACGGTGCCGTGCAGGCGTCGAACGCGGGTCCCGAGAAGGTTCCCGGCTGGACGGTCGCCGCCGCGGTCGCGGTGACGGTCGCGTCCGCCCGGGTAAGGGTCGTCGCCGACAGCAGCACGACCGCGACGCAGAACACCGCACGAAGGATGGGATTGCGGTGTATCGGCGCCAGTTTCCGCATGACTACCTTTTCTCGGGCAAGCTTAACGATTGGTAAGACAGAGAGAACGCCCGACTAAAACAGAATTCCCGGCATGCGGATACCGGCCGAACAGACGATCTTCGAACTCGAACGGATCATTCACCCGGTCAGGTGTCAATCTTGTCCGTCTCGCCGCCCGGCTCCGCCGGCGGCCGGTCGATCAGCGTGGCGAGGACCGCCGGCGGCATCCGGTCGACCCGCGCCGCGTCGCCCGCCTCGGCGATCGCGCGGTAGGCGAGCGACGCCGCCCTCAGCGCGGCGAGCACGGCGGCGAGCGGATGCAGCACCAGGCCGACCCCGAACCCGGCCAGCTCGGCGTCGGTCAGGCGGTCGCCCCCGGCCTCGTCCTCGGACCGGCAGACGACCATGGGTACGCCGGGCAGCACCGCTCGCAGCTTGCCGACGTCCGCCTCGGGGACGCCGACGGGGAGAACGGCGTCCGCGCCGGCCACCGCGTACGCCCGGCACCGCTCGAAGATCTCGTCGAGGGTGCCCCCGCGGACCCGCGCGATCAGCGCGACGCCGGGCACGCCCTCGGCGAGCGCGGCGATCCGGACCGCCGACAGGCCGGCGTCCTCGCCGTCGTCGAGGCAGAGCCCGCTGATGCCGGACCGCTGGTAGGCCAGCGCGGTCCACACCGCGTGGTCCGCGCCGTCGTAGCCGACGTCCGCGTCGGCCAGCAGCGGCACGCCGCCGAGCGCCGGGACCAGGACGGCGGCCCGGTCGGCGATCTGGGTCGCCGGTGCGTAGCCGAGATCCGGTACGCCGAGCATGGTGGCCGAGACCGCCGGGCCGGACAGGTGCACGGCCCGGTGCCCCGCCCGGACGGCGAGCGCGGCGCTGGCCGGGTCGTAGACGCCCGGTGCGTGCGTGACGCGGCCGGCGACGAGCATCGCCCGCAGGTCGGCGGCGGTCATGATCGGTGCGCCTCGGGTCGGTCCATCTGCTGATCATGACTGATCCATCGGCGGCCCGCGATCCCGGCCGCCGGTGTTAGCGTCCAAAGGTGACCGAGCTGAGCATGCGAGTGGCCCGTCTGCACGGCGCCGGGGACGTCCGGCTGCACACCGAGGAACGGCCCCGGCCGGCCGGCGCCGGCGAGCGGCTCGTCGAGGTGACCTCGGTCGGGGTGTGCGGCTCCGACCTGCACTGGTTCACCGAGGGCGGGATCGGCGACGCCGTGCTGGCCCGCCCGCTCGTGCTCGGCCACGAGATGGCGGGCGTGATCCGCGGCGGGCCGGACGACGGCATCGCGGTCGCGATCGACCCGGCACAGCCGTGCGGCGCCTGCGAGCCCTGCCGGGCGGGGCACGGCAACCTCTGCCCGGGCATCGTCTTCGCCGGGCACGGCTCCTGCGACGGCGGCCTGCGGGAGTTCCTGACCTGGCCGGCCGACCGCCTGCACCCGCTGCCCGACGGGCTCACCGCCGACGACGGCGCCCTGCTGGAGCCGCTTGGCGTCGCGCTGCACGCGCTCGACCTCGCGCACCTGCGGATGGCCTCGACGGTGGCGGTGGTCGGCTGCGGCCCGATCGGCCTGCTGCTCGTCCAGCTCGCGCGCGGGCACGGCGCCACCCGGGTGCTCGCCGCCGAGCCGTTGCCGCACCGGATGGCGGCCGCGGCGGGGTTCGGCGCGGAGCCGGCCGGCGCCGAGGGCGTCGCGGACGTGGTCTTCGAGGTCTCCGGCTCGGACGGCGCGGTGGACACGGCGCTGCGGCTGGCCCGGCCCGGCGCCCGGATCGTGCTGGTCGGCATCCCCGACGGCGACAGCACCACGTTCAGCGCGGCGCTGGCCCGCCGCAAGGGCCTGACCCTGGTGCTGGTGCGCCGGATGGGCGAGGTCTACCCCCGCGCCATCGACCTGGCCGCGCGGAAGCTCGTCGACCTGACGCCGCTCGTCTCGGACGTCTTCGGGCTCGGCGAGGTGAGCGCCGCCATGGCCACCGCCGCCGCGCGTACCGGCCTGAAGGTCGTCATCCGGCCGAACGGCTAGCGGCGGGGAACGTCGCGGCGACGACGGAGGCGACGGCGCCGGAGCTGACCACGTCGTAGCGGTTCCTGGCGGCCGACCACCCGGCCGGGGTGAGCTCGGCGCCGGCCTTGACACCGCGGCGGGTGTTCCCGTCGACGACGGCGGTTCCCGCGCCGCCGCCCAGCCGGAACCGGACCGGCGTTCCGGCACCGGCGTACACGACAAGTTCGCCGACCGGGCCGGCCATCGTGACCGGCACCGTGCCCTTCGGCTTACCCAGTTGCAGCACGAGGTGTGTGGTGCCGCCGTCGACCGCGACGCCGCGCAGGCCGCCGGCCCGCATGTCGATGTTCCGCTCCGTAGCGCCGCCGGTGAACCGCAGGGTCCAGGCCACCTTCGCGTTGAGCCGGATCTCGGCGCCCGCCGTGCCGGCCTCGCCGGTCCGGAGCAGCTCCAGCCGGTGACCCCGCGCGCTCTCGGTCAGCACCGGCACCGCGCCCCGGTCCGTCGTCGCGATGTCGAACAGCGTCGCGCCGAGGTCCTCGCTGCGCACCCGCACCACGGCCGAGGCGCCGGCAACCTCGAGAAGCCGGGTACGCACCGAGCCGAGCGGCGCGGTCACCCGGTGCGCGGCGTCCGGAAAGGGCTGTGCGGGCGGTGCCGGCGACGCGGACCCGTCCGGCACGGTCCCGGCGCCGGCCGCCTGCCGGTACACCGGCTCGAACGCGACCGTCTGCCCGAGGACGACACCCACGGTCAGCGCGACGAGCGCCACCGTGAACACCCAGAGCCGCCAGGGGCGGCGCGGCCGCTCCTCGTAGACGATCACCGCGCGGGCGGCCACCGTCGGCGGCCGCGCGGGGACCACGGGATGGACCTGGGTCGCCTCGTCACCGTCGGCACGCGGCGACGGTTCGAACCATCCCCGGCCCTCGCCGCTGCCGACCACCGCGGCACCTCCGCTCACACACCGTGCTACGGATCATAGCCCGATGTGTATCGACGACCATCGGTGCGGTGGGTGCGGTTCAGCCGGCGGCGGAGGAGTCGCGCGCCGCCTCGGCGGCGGCGCGCAGGCACTGCGCGAGCCCGGCGCCCTGGACGATCGAGAGCACCGGTGCGGTCAGCTCCAGGGCGAGGCTGTCGGGCCGCAGGCTGAAGGTCGAGCCGGTGGTGACCAGCCGGGCGACCGGCGCGCCGTCCTCGTCGGCGACGGCGAACCTGCGTGCCGACCAGTTGCCCTTGGCGTGCAGGACGCGGCCGCCGGGGAGCGTGATCACGGAGCGCCCGGACAGGCCCCACCCGCTGATCCTCAGGTCCAGGACCGGTTCCTGCCGCGAGTCCAGCACCTGGTAGGTGCGGCCCCAGAAGCCGGTCCGGGATCCCGAGGCCAGCACGGCCGATCCGGCGGCGTCGAGGAGCTCGAAACGGGCCCGCGCCGTCCACTTGTGCCAGCGGACGGTCGCGACCTGCTCGCCGTTGCCGAGCGTGACCGGCGACGTGCTGCCGAACACCGCCCGGTCGGGAAGCACCAGGACACCGGTGAAGGGTGCGAAGGGCTGCATGGCGTCGATTCTGTGCCCGGCGGTCAACCTTTGCCGCCCGCCCGGTAAGCGGATGGGCGTGCACGGGGCGTCTTAGATGGAGACGGCTTTCGGCGCGGTGGGCGGGGGGACGGGTGCACAGCGGATTCGAGCAGTACGTGAGGGCGCGCGGCGAGGCGTTGTGCCGCTTCGCCCACCTGCTCTGCGGTGACCGGCACCTCGGCGAGGATCTGGTGCAGGAGGTGCTGGTCAAGGCGCACCGGCGCTGGGCGAGCATCGAGGCGGAGCAGCCGGACAGCTACCTGCGCACCGCCCTGGTCCGGTCGCACATCTCCTGGCTGCGCCGTCGTTCCAGCGGCGAGCGACCGAGCGCGGAGCCGGCCCGCGCCGCGGTCCTCGGCGACTTCGCCGACCAGCACGCCGCTCGCGAGGACATGTGGGGCCTACTCGCCGGCCTCACCCGGACGCAGCGCGCCGTCCTGGTGCTGCGCTACTACGAGGACCTCGACGACCGGCAGATCGCCGAGATCCTGCGGTCCTCGCCGAGCACCGTCCGGGTGCACGCCGCCCGCGGCCTGGCCCGGCTGCGCGCCGACCTGACCCCGCCGACCCTCAAGCCGGGAGCATCGCTGTGAGCCTCGAAGACGACCTGCGTACCGTCCTGCGGGACCGGGCGGCGGAACCGGCGTCCCGGCCGGACCTCCTCGGACTCGTCACCGCCGGGGTGGCCCGCGACCGCCGGCGCCGCGCCTTGATCGCCGGCGGGGCGGCCGCGCTGGCCCTTGCCGCGGTGGTGGCCGTGCCGGCGCTGCTGGCCGGCGGGTCCGAGCGGCCGCCGCGGCCACCCGCCGGCTCACCCTCCGCCGTCGGGTGGGACGTCCCCCGCTGGGAGCAGCCCGCCTTTCCCCTGTCCCCGGGCTGGTTGCCGGACGGAGCGGGCCGGCCCGAGGTCATCCTGATGGGCACCAACACGGTGCTCCAGTACGAGTGGCCGGGTTCGGTGCTCTCCGCCGAGGTCGGCCCGGTGCCGGGTACCTGGGAATCGGAGGGCGAGGAGGACCACTCGGGCTCCGTCGGTGGGCGGCGCGCCACCGTACGCACCGCCGGGGACTCCGACGCGGGGACGCCCGGCAGTCAGCCGTACGTCGGGGTCCGGTGGCGCCTCGCCGACGGGCGGTGGGTACAGGTGGTCAGCTTCGGGCCCCGCACCGAGGCGCAGGTGCTGCGGTTCGCCGCCGGGCTGCGCCCGGGCCGGGTCGCGGGCGACGCCGCGCCGTACACGTTCGCGGCCGTGCCGCCCGGCCTGACGTTGCAGCACCAGAGCAGCGGGATGGCCTGCCTCGCGCCGCCGGACGAGAAGGTACCGGACACCGACGACCCCGAGCTCTTCCAGCGCTCACCCCGCGGGCTCTGTCTCGTCACGACCAGGGAGCCGTTCGACTCCGCGGAGGCGGACGAGATCCTGGCGATCGGCGGCCACCGGGCGGCCTACTACGCCGGCGCCGGCCTGCTCCGGGTCGACCTCGGCGCGGGCCGCGTGCTGGAACTCGACTGGGACGCCGAGCGGATACCGCTCTCCCGCGACGACGTCGTCCGCTTCGCCGAGGGCGTACGGGTCAAGGGCTCCTGAGGAACTCGGCGAAGCGCGGGGCGCCCGGCTCCGGTGCGACCCGGGCGGCCCGCGCGGCGAAGCTGATCGCGTGGTACCACCCGCAGAGCAGGAGCAGGTCGAGCAGTTGTGGCTCGTCCAGGACGTCCCGCGCGGCGCGCCACAGCTCGTCGCCGACGTCCGAGGTGTCGTGCAGCGCGTCCGCCACGCGGATCAGCACCCGTTCGCGACCGACGGTCCAACAGGGATCCTCGGGCGACCCGTCGGTGAGCGAGGCGATCTGATCGCGGGTGAGCCGTACGCGGTCCGCGAAGAACATCAGGTGCGTGCCCCACTCGTACTCACAGCGGCACCTCGCGCAGGTCCGGACGATGACGATCTCCCGCTCCCGCATCGTCAGCGACATCCGGGGGCCGAGCTCATATCTGCCCCAGTCGCTCATCGCGACCGTCATGGGCAGGTTGCGGGCGAGGGTCCGGAACAGCCCGATCGGCGGCGTGCCGGCGGGCATCATCGCTGCGAGCTGTGCCGCGACGTCCGCCGCGTATGGGGCGTCGAGCGGTGGGACACGAGCCACGGCGCCACCTCCGATGCTTCGGATTCAGAAGCACCGTAACGCTTCTCAATCAGAAGCACCAGGCGGGTCGTCCACGACCTGGGCCGAGGCCCACTCGCCGGACCACCGGGCGAGCGGCCGCAGCGCGCGGTAGGCGCCGTGCCCGAGCTCGGTCAGGGCGTACGCGGCGTCCGGCCGCTGCTCCACGAGCCCGGCGTCGAGCAGTTCGGTGAGCCGTTGCCGCAGGACGCTGGAGGACATGTCGTCGCAGCGCTGCTGTAGCGCGCGGAAGCCGACGGCGCCGTGGCGCAGCTCCCAGACGATGCGCAGGTTCCACCGGCGCCCGAACAGGTCGAGCGCGGCCATCAGCGGCCGGCCGGTGCTGGATCCTCGAACCGGCCTTCCCGGCCTGGGCACCGACACGACTGTCCACCTTCCTCGGGCGAGTCTGCCACCCCGTCACTCGTGGTAGTGAATCGCATCAGATAAGTCACCACGACTGCATAGAGTGGACTTCTCAGGAGATTCTGGAGGTCACGTGCCCGTAATCATGATCCTGCGTCTCAAGGCCGATGCGACCGCCCTCGAACGTTTCACCGACGCCAATCCCGGCCTGATGGAAGGCATCTCCGCCGCCGGACAGGCGGTCGGCGCCACCCGGCACACCTTCGCCGCCGCGGGCGACGAGGTCCTCGTGATCGACGAGTGGCCGGACGAGGCCACGTTCCAGAAGTTCTTCGACAGCCAGACCGAGATCCCGCGGGTCATGCAGGAGGCCGGCGCGCAGGGCCCGCCGGAGATCACCTTCTACCGCAAGCTCGACGTGCCCGGCCAGTTCTAGGCCGGACCCGCATTTCGCCCCGAGCCGGGCGTCCCTCCGTCATCGACGGGCGGGGCGCCCGGCTCGCGCCGTCCAGCCAGGTTCGGACCCGCGACGTTCAACGGCCGCTCGAAGAACGTCTCCAGCACGACGATGGTCTCGGTGCCGGTGACCCCGGGAACGCCGAACGCGCGGCGCAGCACGGCCTGCAACTGCTCGGGGGTCGAGGTGCGGACCTTCACCAGCAGCGACGCCGACCCCGCGACGATGTGCGCCTCCTGGATCTCGGGGATGGCGGCGAGCGCGTCACGGGTGGGCTGGTCCCCCATCCACGCGTTGGCCTGGAGCATCACGAACGCCAGGACGCCGCCGCCGACGGCGGCCGGGTCGACGTCGACGGTGGTGCGCGTGATGACGCCGCGCTCGCGCAACTTGCGCACCCGCTCGTGCGCCGACCCCGCCGAGAGCCCGACGGCCTTGCCGAGTGCCGCGTACGCCTGCGTGGCGTCGGCCTGCAACGCCGCCAGCAGCGCCCGGTCCGTATCGTCCATCGAACCCTCTCTCGCAGAACGTGAACTAGCCGACTTGACGGTTGACCGTACCAGATTCGGAGGTGTTAGCTCTTACCCGAACATCATCAGTTCACGACGAGGAGGGCCCGATGGCCGAGACCATCCCCGCCGAGTTCCGGATGCTCGACGAGCGCTTCCGCTACATCGACGGCGACTTCGTCCTCGAACGGCTGCATGCCGGCGCGCGCAAGAGCGAGGGTCCGGCGTACTTCCCGGCGGGGCGCTATCTGGTGTGGAGCGACATCCCCAACGACCGGCTCCTGCGCTGGGACGAGACCACCGGCGCCGTCGGCGTCCTGCGCGGTCCGTCCGGCTACGCCAACGGCAACACCGTCGACCGGCAGGGCCGGCTCGTCACCTGCGAGCAGGGCAACCGGCGCGTCACCCGCACCGAGCACGACGGAACGGTCGCCGTGCTGGCCGACCGCTACCAGGGCAGGCGACTCAACAGCCCCAACGACGTGGTCGTCCGCGCCGACGGAACGATCTGGTTCACCGACCCGACCTACGGCATCGCCGGCGACTACGAGGGCGGCCGGGCCGAGAGCGAACTCGGCGGCGCCTGCTACGTGTTCCGGCTCGACCCGTCCACCGGCGACCTGCGGGTGGTCGCCGACGACTTCTGCCGTCCCAACGGCCTGGCCTTCTCCCCCGACGAGCGGCGGCTCTTCATCGCCGACACCCGGCAGGAACCCAGCCACATCCGCGTCTTCGACGTCACCGCCGAGGGCGACCTGACCGGCGGGAAGATCTTCGCCGAGTGCGACAACGGGCGCTTCGACGGCCTGCGCCTGGACGACGCCGGCCGGGTCTGGGCCGCCGCCTGGGACGGCGTGCACTGCTTCGACACCGACGGCACCCTCATCGGCAAACTGCTGCTGCCCGAGCCGGTCGCCAACCTCACCTTCGGCGGCCCGAAACGCAACCACCTCTTCATCACCGCGGGCACCAGCGTGTACTCGCTCCGCGTGACGATCAACGGCGCCCAATATCCGTCGGCGTAGCCGCGCGGCTACGCCGGGCCGTCCGAGAGATCCATCAGTTCGCGATACGCGGCGAGGACGACCTCGATCTCCTCGGCCAGCCGTTCGCTCGGCCCGGGCCGTGAAGGCGGATCTTCGTCGGCGAACTCGGCCAGCACCCGCTCCGCGTCCCGGGTGGCCCGGCGCAGCGCCTCCTCGCAGACGAAGTCCTCGCTCACGCTCGCCACGTTCTCCAGCGCCGTCGTCCGCCGGGCGATCTCCGCGTCGAGCTCCGACAACGCGCGGTCGATCCTGTCCTGTTGGATTCCCAACGAGCGCACCGCCGGATTGCTCTCCGGGAGCCCCGCGCACGTCTGGGCCCGGAGATCGTCCTGCGCCTTCCGCAGCCGCTCCCGGCGTTCGATCAGGCCGGCGAGGTTGAAGATCGACTGAGCCAGCGCATGCTCAGCTGACGGCAGGTCGAGCATCGTCCCGAGCGCCGGCCAGGCCGCGCAGCTGCGTTCAGCCACCGCGACGACGCCCGCCAGCGCCGCCCTGCCGTCCGCGGTCACGAGGACCCGGTGCGCCGCCGCAGGCCGGGTGTCGTCGGGCCGGACAACCGATCCGCGCCTGCGCTCGGTGCCGGCGAAGGGGGAAAGGCCGATCAGAGCCAGGCCTGGCAACGCGAGCGCCGGCCACCACCGGGCTCCGAAGCAGCTGACGAGGGACGCCGCCATCACGCAGAGCACGCCGAAGCCACGCACCTCTCGTCCCGTCCACCCTCCCCGGGCCGGAGCCGCCGGAGACATCGCCACCACCGGACCCCAGCGACGAATCTCGGCCGGCCCGCCCGAGACCCTCAGGGGCAGCGTCGAGACGATGACGACCGTGTCGTCCTGCGCCACGAACAGAAGAGGCGACCGGGCTGAGCCCACGCTGACGTGCTCCTTCGGCAGAGAATCGGGTTCCCGTCATCAACCGATGAAGCGACGGCGCCGTAATGGTGGCCGCGGGGCAGATTCGGCCGGTTCGGCGGCTCGCCGGCCGGGTGCGTGGGATCCTGGGGTGCACGGCCCGCCCCGCGCTGGGCGCAAGGGCCGGGCCGACTACCGCCGGGGCCGGTGTTTCAGCACAGACCAGCGGGACGTCTGGCCGTCGCCCGGCCGCTCGTTCGTGTCCAGCTCAGGCCCGTGGGTGCCGCAGCTGTTCCAGGGGGCCGCGATGAGGGAAGCGCATTGGCGGCACGCCGGGGTTCTGGCGGCCGCGATGCTGCTGATCGTCGCGGGTGGCGTCGTGGAGCTCGCGACACCGCCCCGGGCGGTGATGTCCGGGGTCGTCGTGCTCGGGCTGGTGCTGGCCGCGGCCTCGGCGCGGCCCTTGGCGGTGGCCGCCGTCGGGGTGTTCGCCGCGCTGGTGGCCTGGGCCACGTCGTCGTGGCAGGGGTTGTCCGGCAGCGTCGCCCAGGTGACGGTGCTCTCGGTGGTCGCCGGGACGACTCTGCTCAGCATGGCCGTCGCCCGCCGGCAGCAGGTCCTGGAGGGTCGCGGCAGCGGTGCCGCCGAGAATCGGTCGATGCTCGCGGCCATCGTGGAGTCGTCGGAGGATGCGATCATCACCACCGATCTCAAGGGCAGGATCACCACCTGGAACGACGGCGCGACGCGCCTGTACGGCTGGACGGCGCAGGAGGCGATCGGCGCCAACATCACGCTGGTGCTGCCGCCCGAGCGGGCGGCGGGCCTGGCGGCGGCCCTGGCCCAGCTCGAGGAGGGCCGGGCCGTCGGCCTGCTGGAGACCCAGCGGATCCACAAGGACGGCACGGTCATCGACGTGACGACGAGCGTGTCGCCGGTGCACGACAGCGACGGCACCGTGGTGGGCGGCGCCGGGATCGAGCGTGACATCACCGGCCGCAAGCGCGCCGAGCGCGAGCGCCGGCAGATCCTCGAACGTTCCGCGCGCGCGGAACGGCTGGAGAGCCTCGGCCAGCTCGCCGGCGGCATCGCGCACGACTTCAACAACCTGCTCGCGATCAACCTCAGCTACCTGGAGTTCGCCCTGGAGCGGACCACCGACCCGGAGACGATAAACGATCTCGGCCGGGCCCGGGCGGCCACCGACCGGGCCCGCGACCTGACCCGGCAGCTGCTGCTCTTCGCCCGCAAGGAGCCCGCCAACGCGGAGCTCATCGACCTCAACTCCGTGATCGACGAGACCCGCGCCCTGCTGCAACGCAGCATCGGCGCCCACATCGAACTGGTCGCGCACCTGGCCGAGGAACCCGTGATCATCCGGGCCGACCGCAGCCGGAGCGAGCAGATCCTGCTCAACCTCGTGATCAACGCACGCGACGCGATGCCGGACGGCGGTGTGATCGCCATGGAGGCCGCGCCGGTCGACGTCGCCGACGAGCCGGCCCGGCAGCCGTCGCTGCCGGCCGGCCGCTACGCCCGGCTCCGGGTCGCCGACACCGGCACCGGCATGCCCCCGGAGGTCGCCGCGCACATCTTCGAACCCTTCTTCACCACAAAGGCCAAACAGCACGGCACCGGCCTCGGGCTGGCCACCGTGTACGGCATCGTCACCGACGCCGGCGGGACCATCACCGTCACCTCCGAGCCGGCGGTGGGCACCACCTTCGAGATCCTGCTGCCCCTGGCCCCACCGGACGAGCCGTCGTCACCCTCCGGTGCTCAGACCCGGCACTGCCAGGTGCGCGCGTCGTAGTAGTTGACGAACCGTTCGACGGTGGCGGTCACCGAGGTCGTCTTCCGGCAGACCGCGAGGACGTCGACCGAGAAGTAGGTCGGCCCGCCGCGGCTGTGGTTGACGCACCGCCAGTCGTAGACGGTGGTACCGAGGAGTGCCGCGGCGCTGTGACCGGTGGAGGTGCAGTAGTTCTCGAAGTCCGGCGCGACGGCGCCGGGCGCGACCTGCCAGCACTTGACCGAGGTGGGATCGCGGAAGTCGCCGATGCGGTCGACGGCGTCGCCGGTCGCGTAGGTCCAGCGGCAGGCCGCGTCGAACGTGAGATCGCTCCGGCCGCCGTCGGCGGCGGCGCAGTGCCAGTCGTACGCGGTCGAGCCGGCCAGGACGGCGCCGGCGTTCCCGAGCGAACGGCAGTACGCGCCGAGGTCGAGCCCGCCTAGCTCCCGGGGCGGCGAGGCACCCGCGGCGGCCGGGCTCGCGGCGGCCAGCACGCTCGCGACGCCGGTGAGCAGGGCGAACAGGGTCTTGCTGATCGAGCGCATGGATCTCCTGGAGAGTTCGCGGTGATGACGTCCGAGCCGTCGTCCTCATTGGAGGATCGGCAGCGACAGCCTAGGCCGGATTCCGCGTTCTGCAAGAGCTTGCAAAGAGAACGTAACTTCTCTCACCGAATGAGAGGACTTGCATGGCGAGATGAGGCCCGGCTCCGGCGGCGGAGCCGGGCCCCCCGCGCGTCAGCCGTTGCCGACGCCCCAGGAGTCCACCGTCGCCTCGACCGGGTGGGTGCCCGAGCCGATCAGCGGCATCAGCGCCGCGCTCGTCCCGCCGTCGGACGGCGACGCCACGCCACCGAGGTGCGCGGACACCGCCACGGCCAGGGCACCCACCGCGATCGCGACCGGTACGAACAGTGCGCGGCCCAGGACGGCCATCCGTCGCTGCATGAGCTTCCTCCTTCATCGAGCGTGCGGAACTCGCACGCGTGCGTCCCGCAAGGATCGGCGTACGCCTTTGGGTGTCCTTTCGGTCGACGCCGTCCGGCCATTCCCGGAAATTGCGTTGTGGCCGCCCGGCGCATTTGTCATTCTCATTGCGGCCCCGGCGGCTTCAGAAGCAAGCGCCTACCACAACGGACGCACTGGCGATCACACCAAGCTGGTCCGCTGCCCTCCTGGCGACCGATCCTTCACATCGGATCCGCTACGGGGCCACCCTTCGTTCCCATTCGCTTCGGGGATTTCCCCGAAACAGAGGTGAGTCATGTCCAATCGCCATGAGGTGATCGTTCGCAGCGGTTTCCGTGGTCTCCGTTACGTCGACGGCCGTTTCGACCAGGTTCTCGAGCCGGGCCGCTACCGCCTGCCCGCCCGCCGGTACCCCGGGCAGCGGCTGCCGCGGGTCGACGTCGTCCCGGTCGACCTGCGCGAGCGCGAGCTCAACATCAAGGGCCAGGAGATCCTGACCGCCGACAAGGTCGCGGTCCGGGTCAACATCATCACCCACTTCCGGGTGGTCGACCCGGTCGCGGCGATCGAGAAGGTCGCCGACTACGGCGACCGGGTGTACAGCGACGTGCAGCTTGCGGCGCGGCGCTCCCTGGCGTCGATGACGCTGGAGGCCATCCTGACCAACCGCAACCAGCTCAGCGAGGACATCCTCCGCGACGTGGAGGGCGTCTCCGCCGGCTACGGCATCGAGATCATTCGCGCCGACGTCAAGGACCTGGTGTTCCCGGGCAACCTCCAGGACATCATGAACCGGGTGCTGACGGCGCAGCGGATGGCCGAGGCGCAGATGGTCGAGGCGCGTACCCGCGCCGACCGGGAGGCGCTCGAGGCGAACTCGAAGGCGGACTCCGAGCGGGTCGCCGCGCAGGCCCGGGTCGAGTCGACGCGGCTGGCCGCCGAGGGTGACGCCGCGGCGCAGCGGATCCGGACCGAGGCCGAGGTCGACGCCCTGCGCCGGCTCGCCGAGGCCGCCGAGGCCTACGCGCAGCACCCGGCCCTGCTGCGGCTGCGCGAGCTCGAGACTCTCGGCGCGCTGGGCACCAACGCCGCGGCGCGGCTGTACATCGGGTTCGACAAGCACAGCGACGGCGTGGCCTGATTTGCAATATTCGTGTCGTTGACGCCACGATCGGCGGCCCGCGACGATCGACGGCATGGACCGCCGTACCGTCGTCGTGATCTTCGAGGGCTTTCAGCTGCTCGACCTGGCCGGACCGGCCGACGTCTTCGCGACCGCGAACCTGCTCACCCGCGCGGACGGCTACGACCTGGAGGTCGCCGCCGTCCGCGCGGGGCAGGTCAGCGCGCAGAACGGGATCGTCGCGCTCGCGCGGACACCCCTCGCCGGGCTCACCGGCCCGATCGACACCCTGCTGGTCGTCGGCGGGCTGACCCTGTCGGCCTGCCCGGCCGACCGGGAGCTGGTCGCGGAGATCGCCCGGCTGGCTCCGCACTGCCGCCGGATCACCTCGGTGTGCAACGGCGCCTTCCTGCTCGCCGCCGCCGGGTTGCTCACCGGCCGGCGCGCCACCACGCACTGGCTCGCGGCCGACCGGCTGGCCGCCGGCTACCCGCAGGTGCGGGTGGACGCGGACGCCATCTACGTCAAGGACGCGAACGTCTGGACCTCCGCCGGTGTCACCGCGGGCATCGACCTGGCGCTCGCCCTCGTTGCCGAGGACCACGGGCACGAACTCGCCCGCCAGGTGGCCCGGGGCCTGGTCGTCTACCTGCAACGACCCGGCGGGCAGAGCCAGTTCAGCACGCCGATGCGGGCCAGCACGCCGCCGAGCGAACGGTTCCGCGAGCTTCAGGCGTTCATCGACGACAACCCCACGGGTGACCTGAGCGTGCCCGCCCTCGCGCGGCGCAGCGCGATGAGCGAACGCCACTTCTCCCGCCTCTTCACCGCGCAGACCGGCATGTCACCGGGCCGGTACGTCGAGCGCAGCCGGGCGGAGGCCGCCCGCCGGCGGCTGGAGGTCACCGCGGACCCGCTGGACCGCATCGCCCGGGAGTCCGGGCTCGGCGGCCCGGAGACCCTCTACCGGATCTTCCGCCGGCACTGGCGGATCTCACCCGGCGACTACCGCCGCCGCTTCCACGCCGAGGAGTTGTGAACATGCACATCGCCATCCCGCTGTACCCCCGTTACACCGCGCTCGACGCCGTCGGGCCCTACACGGTCCTGGCCTTCACCGAGGGCTTCACGGTCACCTTCGTGGCCGCCCGGCCCGGTGCGGTCCTCGACGACCAGGGCAGCCTCGCCCTCACCGCCACGAAGTCCTATGCGGACCTGCCGTACCCGGACGTGATCGTCGTACCGGGCGGGCCGGGCACCGTCGAGGCGCTCCAGGACAAGGACCTGATCGACTGGATCACGGTCGCCCATGAGCGCACCCGCTGGACGACGTCGGTGTGCAGCGGATCGTTCCTGCTGGGCGCCGCCGGGCTGCTGAACGGCAGGAGGGCGACGACTCACTGGGGCTGGCTCGAACACCTCTCGGGGTTCGGCGCGCAACCCGTGAGCGAACGCGTCGTCATCGACGACCGGATCATCACGGCCGCCGGCGTATCGGCCGGCATCGACATGGCCCTGACCATGCTGGCCCGGATGACCGACGTCGCGACGGCACAGACCGTCCAGCTGGCGATGGAGTACGACCCGCGGCCGCCGTTCGACGCCGGCTCGCCGGCGACCGCGCCGGCCGGCATCGCCGAGCGCGCCCTCGGGCTGATCGGCTGAGGCGTCACGCCAGGCAGCGGCCGTTGGGCAGCAGGCCGGCCACCTCGTACCACTGGTCGCCGGAGGCCAGGTCCAGGTAGCCCACCACGCAGCCGTCGCCCATCAGCAACGAGTAGACCAGGGCGCCGGCGGGCGCGGGATCCTCGCCGGTGGCGAGGCGGACGACGCTGTCGGGCAGGCCCGCCGCGCCGAGAGCGTTCCGGGCGGTCGCCACGTCGGCGTCGGTCGCCGCCCGGAGCGCGCCCCGGTCATCGCAGCCGACCGGCCCGGGCGGCGGGCAGAGAAAGGCGCGATGGAGCGCGTCGCGCATCAACCAGGCGGTGCCCTCGTGGCCGATCGGCCCCGGGTTGACGATGTCGGCCCGCCGGACCCGGTCGCGCGCCTTGCGGTGACAGAGCTCCTCGGCCGCCTTCACCTCGGCCTCGTCCGGGCCGACCAGGAACGCGCACGAGTATCCGCCGGTCGCCTCGCCCCGGCCCGCATACCAGGTGGCACCGGCCACGGCGAGCGCCGCCGCCGCGAGGGTCACGACGGCGGCGGCGAGCCACAGACCCCGGCGCCGCGGGCGGGAGTCCTCGGGCTGATCACTGTCGCCGAAGACGAACACGCCAGGCAGGGTAGCGCGACCGCCCGACAGCTATCCGGAGACCGGGGTGGCGCCCGCGACCGCGGCACAGATCCGCGGCAGGGCCACGCCGATCGGCTCCCGGATCACCTCGGCGGCGAGGTCGTCGTACGGGGTCGGGTCACGGTTGACGATCACCAGCCGGTTGCCGGCGTTGACCGCCACGGCGCACAGCGAGGCGACCGGTTCGACGCCGAGCGAGCTGCCGACCGCGAGCATGAGCTGGGCGTTGGCCGCGATCCGCCCGGCCAGGCCGGTGACGGCGGGATCGAGGTGCTCACCGAACAGCACCACGGCCAGCTTCAGGATCGCCGCGCAGTCGGCGCAGCGGGGATCGCGGTCGCCCGCCCGGACCCGGGCCATCGTCGGCCCGCTCGGCGTACGCCGGCCGCAACCGGTGCAGACCACCTCGTGCATCGAGCCGTGCAGCTCGAGCACCTTGCGCGCGCTGGAGCCGGCGCCCTGATGCAACCCGTCGACGTTCTGCGTCAGCACGCGCACCGCCACCCCCGAGTGCTCCAGCCCGGCGAGCGCGCGGTGCGCCGGGTTCGGCCGGGCACTCCAGGCCGGGCTGTCGAGATAGGTGTCCCAGAACGCCGCCCGGACCGCCGGGTCGGCCATGAAGGACTGATAGGTGAACGCCTTGACCAGTCCCGGATCCCGGGTCCAGACGCCGGCCGGCCCCCGGTAGTCCGGGATACCGGAGTCCGTCGAGATGCCGGCGCCGGTGAGCACCGCCACCCGTTCCACTCCATCGAAGTAGTTGCTGTTCACGGTTGTCGATGGTAGGCAGCGGGCGGTCGGCCGACGAGCCATTTACCAGGGCGTCAGCGGGCCGGGCGCCGCCAGGCGCCGCCGGTGACCACCTCCTCAAGGCGGCTCAGGCGCGCGGCGCCCATCCGGGCATGGGTAACCGGGTCGGCGAGCGCGATGACGAGGTCGGAGGTGAGGTAGGCGGCCTCCCGGACCTCGCACTCCGCGCGGAGGACCTCCGGGGAGGTCACCGTCTCCCGGGCGATGACGTCGAGGACCGTCTCCAGGTGCGGGCCGGCGTCCGCGATCAGGAAGAACCAGTCGTCCACCGGCTCGCCGAGCCGGGCCCACTCGAAGTCCAGCAGCGCCGTCACGTCGCCGCCGGAGGCGAGCCAGTTGCCCCAGTGGCAGTCGGCGTGCACCGGGACGACCGACCGGGCGTGTGGCGGCGCGCCCTCGGCGATCGCCGTGAGGCCGTCGAGCAGCGGGCGCCGCACGACCCCGTCCCGGTCCGCGGCGGCGAGGCTCTCGACCCCGGCGAGCAGCGCCGCCCGGCTGACGAAACCGCCGTGGTCGAGCGGCTCGCCCAGCGTCCGCCCGGCGTGGCCGGCCGGACGCCAGCGGTGCAGCGCGCCGAGCCGCTGAACCGCCTGCCCGGCCAGGGAGCGCGCGGTCGCGGCGTCGGCGCCGGGCAGGCCGGCGCCGGGAGCGACACCCGGCGCGCGGGCGTAGCACGCGTAGCGGACCTCGCGCCCGTCCAGCCGGTGCAGGCCGCTGTCGAGCAGCGGGGCGGTGATGCCGGCCGGCAGGGCGGGCGCCAGCGCGATCTCCCGGTCCAGCCGGGAGTGGCCCGCCACGGGAATGATTTTCACGACGATGTCCGCGCCGACGTAGACGTGATGCGAGAGACTTTCCGCGGGCGTCATGACGCCGGGGTCCCGCCCCAGGGCCGCCTCCACAATCACCCGCGCGAGGTGATGCGCCTGCCGCAGGTCGGTCATCGGCGATGCCACGGGTCTCGGATCTCCATGCCCGGCCTCCTTCGGGATCTTGTACATCCTTCCAGGTCGGCCGGGAATTCGTGGCTTGCCGGCGCGCGGAAGCGGGCCGAATCCGTGCCGTGGCAACGATTCCCGGCATGTGGAAGGCCGGAAACGACGCCGGGATGGGACCGGGCGGAAGTCCCCAAAAAGGGGTGGCGACGGCCTCTTGGCAACTTTGGATCTCAGTCGCTACCGTGACGGAGACGTTGCTGATCGTAGATCCTTCGGTCACCTGACGTTGATCGCAGGTTCACCTGCGTCAGGGGCGGCCGTGGCCGGACCATGCCGCCCGCCCGGACGAGGAGAAGGGAGCATGGTCATGGCGAAAAAGTCCAAGAAGTCCAAGAAGGACAAGAAGAAGGACAAGAAGAAGTAGCTGCACCGCTGGGCCGGTCCCCGTCGTGCAGGATCGGCGGAGTGGGGCCGGTCCAGCGGATCGCGCCACTCCCTTCCTGCCAACAGGGCCGCGCGGCCCGCTAGGAGCAACGCATCGTCGAGTGAGGTGTCGTGATGCACGGCGAGATCCTGAACCTGCTGGACTGCCACCTGTCCGAGCTGCAAGCGCTGCGCCGCGAACTCTCCGGACGACACGCGGCCCTGCCCGGCGAGCGCCGGAGGGTGGCCGCCGCGACCGCCTCCGCCGCCGAGCGGTACGCCCGCACCCTTTCCTCCATGCTGACCGACGTCGACGGTCAGCTGCCCGCCGCGCCGTAGCGGAACTCCCGACGGCCGTCGGGAGCGTCCTGGGTGGATGGTGGGCCGCGCGCTGGTCGCCGCCGGACAAAACTCGATAGATGGCGGAGTTGCGCCCTGGCGCGACTCCGCCAGCCGTCGGTGTTCACGGGCTTCCGGCAAAGAGATAGAACTTCTCGCATGCCAACCCCCACGCAGCCACCCGCACCTGGACCGGCGCGGCGCCGATTTATCGCCGCGGCGGCAGCGGCCGGCCTGATCGCCGCCGCGACAGCCGCGATCCCGGCACCCGCGAACGCCACCTCCCCCGGCCCGTCCCCCACCGCCGCGCCCCAGTCCCGGCACACGGTCACGCTGATCACCGGCGACGTGGTCACGGTGACGGCGTCCGCCGGCGGCACCGAGACGGTCGACGTCGACCGGCCCGACAACGCCGTCGGCGGCGTCCGCATGCAGCAGAGCGGCGGCGACCTGTTCGTCCTGCCCGAAGAGATCCTGCCCCTGCTCAGCGGCGACCGGCTGGACCGGCGGCTGTTCAACGTCACCGATCTCATCGAGATGGGCTACGACGACGCGAAGGCCGCGACCGTGCCGGTGATCAGCACCTATCCGCCGGGTAAGACACGCGCCGCCGAGCCGGTCACGCCGCAGGGCGCGAGGCTGGTGCGCGACCTGCGGCGGGTCGGTGCCGCGGCGCTCGCGGTGGACAAGAAGCAGACCCGCTCGTTCTGGACCACCATCGCGCCGGGCGCGGGCAAGGCCCCCGCCGCGCTCGGCGGCGGGGTGTCCAAGCTCTGGCTGGACGGGCGGGTCACCACCAACCTCAAGGAGAGCGTGCCGCAGATCGGCGCGCCCGAGGCCTGGGCCGCCGGTTACGACGGGCGCGGGGTCAAGGTCGCGGTGCTGGACACCGGGATCGACGCCGGCCACCCCGACCTCGCCGCTCAGATCGACGAGAAGGTCAGCTTCGTGCCGGGCGAGGACACCGCCGACGTCAACGGCCACGGCACGCACGTCGCCTCGACGATCGTGGGCACCGGGGCGGCCTCCGGCGGCTCGTACAAGGGTGTCGCGCCCGGCGCGGACCTCATCGTCGGCAAGGTCCTCAACAACAACGGCTCCGGCCAGGACTCGTGGGTGCTCGACGGCATGCAGTGGGCGGCCACGTCCGGGGCCGACATCGTCAGCATGAGCCTGAGCGACTCGACGCTCTCCGACGGGACCGACCCGATGTCGGTCGCGGTGGACACCCTGTCCGCGCAGTACGGCACGCTGTTCGTCATCGCGGCCGGCAACAGCGGGCCACAGACCATCGGCTCGCCCAGCGCGGCCGCGAGCGCACTCACCGTCGGCGCCGTCGACAAACAGGACCGCCTGGCGGCCTTCTCCAGCACCGGTCCGCTGGTGCGCAGCGGCGCGCTCAAGCCGGACATCACCGCGCCCGGCGTGAACATCACGGCCGCCCGCTCGCAGCAGATGACCACCGGCACCGGCGCGTACCGGTCGATCAGCGGCACCTCGATGGCGACGCCGCACGTGTCGGGCGCGGCGGCGATCCTGGCGCAGCGCCACCCCGACTGGTCCGGCCGACAGCTCAAGGAAGCGCTGATGAGCAGCGCGAAGGGCCTGGCCGCCGGCTACACGCCGTACCAGGTCGGCACCGGCCGTGTCGACGTCGCCGCCGCCGTCCGCGGCGGCGTCCGGGCATCCGGCCCGGTCTTCTTCGGCAACTTCGACTGGCCGCACGAGCCGACCGACGCACCGGTGACCAGGCAGGTGACGTTCACCAACCCGGGCGCCACCGACGTGACCCTGAACCTCGCCACCACCGGAACGGGCCCGTTCTCGGCGGGCGCCGCATCGGTGACGGTCCCCGCCGGCGGCCAGGCGAGCGTCCCCGTCACCGGCGATCCGACAAAGGGCGGCGGCGGCCAGTTCACCGGCTACCTCGTCGGCACCGACGCCGCCACCGGCGCCGCGGTCACCCGGACCTCACTCGGCCTGATCAAGGAGGACGAGCGGTACGACCTGAAGGTCAAGCTCCTCGGCCGCGACGGCAGGCCCGCCACCTCGACCGTGGTGGTGAAGAAGGCGGGCGATCCCGACCCGTACTACTACACCGTCACGGGTGAGCAGACGCTGCGGATGCCGCCCGGCACGTACACCGTGGAGTCGTTCCTGGATGTTCCGGGCGAGCGGGCCGACTCGCTGGGCTTCGCCGTGCTGGTGGATCCGGAGACCGTGCTCAAGGACTCGGGAGCCACCGTCGTCCTGGACGCCGGCAAGGCGCGCCTGCTGGACACGACCACGCCCCGGCGCAGTCAGGACCGGCAGCGCCGGATCGACTACACCGTCGGGTACGCCGGCGGCGACAGCTTCCGTGACGCGTTCCAGATTCCGGTCAAGTACGACGACCTGTACCTCTCGCCGACCGAGCAGGTCACCGAGAGCTCGTTCACGATGGTCAACCGGTGGCGCAGGGGTGAGCCGCTGCTGAGCCTGGACGCCCTCGGGCTGCGGCCCGTCGAGGCCACCGTCCAGCCGGGCAGCACCCTCACCGCCGGCCGGGACCTCCTGACCACCGTGTACGCGGGCAACGGCGCGGCCTCGGACTACGCCGCGCTCGACGCGAAGGGCAAGGCCGTGGTGGTGACCCGCAGCGCCGCGGTCAGCGCACCGGACCGTACCGCCGCCGCCGTGGCCGCCGGCGCGAAGCTGCTGCTTGTCGTCAACGACGGCGCCGGCGTGCTCAACGAGTCGGTCGGCGCGTCGCCGATCACGGTCGCCACCGTGCACCGCGACGCCGGCGCGCAACTGGTCGCCCTGGCCAGGACCGGCAGGCGGCACCTCGTCACCAACCAGGTGCCGTACGCCACCTACCTCTACGACCTGACCCGCACGTACTCCGGAAAGGTGCCGGACAAGGCGCTCACCTACCATCCGCGCACCGACGACCTCGCCCGGATCGACGCGCACTACTACAACCCCACGCAGGCGATGGAGGGCAGCGGCGGCCGGTACGACGTGACCTTCATCCCGGGTCTCGGGTTCCCCGAGCGGGAGTGGCACCCCTCCACCCGGACCGAATGGGTCACCCCGGGGCAGCTCTGGCACGAGACGCACGCACAGGGCACCTGGACGGACAGCTCCAACCGCAACACGTACGCCAAGGGAGCCACCCGGCTGGACTGGTTCGCGCCGGCCGTCCGGCCCGCGTTCAACCGGACGTTCGCGGTGCAGAACAGCCGCTACCGCGACTTCATGACCATCAACGTGCAGGCCTGGAGCCCGTCCGCCGACCACCTGGAGCACGGCGGCAACCTCGAATGGGGTTCGGTGCCGACCAACCTGAAGCTGTACCAGGGCGACAAGCTGCTGCACGAGAACAAGCTGTCGTCGTCGCTGCAGTGGAAGGCCGTCCCGCCCGGGACGCTCCCCTACCACCTGGTGCTGGACGCCTCCCGCCCGGCCGAGGAGTGGCGGCTGTCGACCCGTACGCACACCGAGTGGGACTTCGTCTCCAGCTCCAACGACTCGGACCGGTTCGAGCCGATGGCGCTGCTCCAGATGGAGTACCGCCTCGACACCGACCTGCACGGCGACGCCCGGGCCGGCCGCACCGAGGAGATCCGCGTCAAGCCGATCCCCCAGGCCGGCGGCGGACCCGCAACGGGCAACGTCACCGCGGTGACGCTGGAGGTGTCGTACGACGACGGCACCACCTGGCAGCCGGTGACCCTGCGCAAGGGCGGCGGCTGGTGGAACGGCGCGCTCCGGCTGCCGAGGCAGCCGGGTGGCTACGTGTCGGTGCGTGCCGCCGGCACGACCGACGCCGGCTTCGCCATCAAGCAGGAGATCATCCGGGCGTACGGCCTCCGGTGAGACCGCTCGACGGGCCCTGGGGCGGCGACGTCCCGGGGCCCGGGTCTGTGCAGGACGCGCCCGCGTGGCGCATACTCTCTCCGCGTCTACGGGTGGAGAGGAGACGGGCACCGATGCTGGGTGCGCTGGGCCTGAACCCCGAGGACGAGGCGGTCTACAGTGCGCTCGCCGCACGCGCGCAGGCCGGCCCCGCCGAGCTGGGCGATGCCCTGCACGTGCCCGCGCCCGAGGTCGAGGCGGCGCTGTCGAACCTGATGGCGTGCGGCCTGGTGAAGTCCACACCGGACGGTGCGTTCGCCGCGGCGCCGCCCGCGATCGCGCTGGGCGCCATGATCAGCGAGCGGCGTGCGGAGCTGCGCAGCGCCGAGCTGGCGCTCGTCACCCTCGCCGAGGAGCACCGCAAGGCGATGGCCGGCCGCAGCATCAGCGAGCTGATCGAGGTGGTCACCGGCGTCGAGGCGATCCGGCACCGGTTCGCCCAGGTGCAGCACGCCGCCCGCAGCCAGGTGCGCAGCTTCGTCACCACGCCGTTCGTCGCCGTGCCGCCGGGCGCCAACCCGGTGGAGTCGCAGATGGTGGCGCAGGGCGTGCGCTACCGGGTGGTGATCGACCGGCCGGCGCTCGCCGAACCCGGCGTGGTCGCCGAGACCATCGAATCGCTGCGCGACGGCGTCGAGGTGCGGGTGGTCGAGTCGCTGCCGATCAAGCTGATGCTCGCCGACGCCGAACTCGCCCTGGTGCCGCTGACGGTCACGCCCGGCGAGGAGCCCGGCGCGGTCCTGCTGCACCGCGCCGGCCTGCTGACGGCGATGGACGCGCTGTTCGAGATCGTGTGGCGGCACGCGCATCCGCTCGACGTGTCCGCGCTCGACGGCGAGGGCGGGCAGCGGGCACAGGACGTTGAGGCGGACGCACCCACCGCCCTGGACCGCAAGATCCTGGCGTTGCTGCTGGCCGGGCTCACCGACCAGGCGGTCGCCACCCAGCTCGACCTCTCCTTGCGTACGCTCCAGCGCCGCCTGCGCCACCTGATGGACCTGGCCGGGGTGCAGAGCCGGATGCAGCTCGGCTGGTATGCCGCCCGCCACGACTGGGGATGACCCTCAGCCGGCCATGAACTCCCGCACCCCGCGCAGCCGGGTACGCAGCAGCGCAACCGCCCGGTCGGTGCGCAGCCGCACGTCGGTGGGTAGCCGCAGGCCGGAGCCCACGATCGTCCCGGCGGGTATCCGGGCGGGGTCGAGGCCGGCGCGGCGGGCGGTCAGGACGCCCAGCTCGTAGCGGTCGATCGCCTCCGGGCCGGTGACGTTGAGTACGCCCCGGTAGTCGCCGGCGGCCAGCTCCAGCAGGGCGTCGGCCAGGTCGTCGACGTGCACCGGCTTACGGATCATGTCGGTGAACAGCGCGCCGCGGCGTACGCCGCGGATCAGGTCGTGGGTGAGGGTCTCGTGCTGCCCGCGGCCGTCGCCGAGAATCAGCGAGGTGCGCACCACGGCCGCCTCGGGGCGGATCGCCCGGACCGCGGTCTCGGCGGCGGCCTTCGCGGCGCCGTAGCGGTACACCGGGTCGGGCAGGGCGGACTCGTCGTACTCGACCGCCTCGCCGGAGAAGATCGCGTCGCTGGACACGTGTACCAGCCGGACGTCCGCCGCCGCCGCCGCGACGGCCACGTGCGCGGCGCCGTCCGCCATGACCCGCCAGTCGTCGCGCCCCGTCGCGGTGTGGATGACCGCGTCCGGCCGTACCCGATCGATCAGGTCGCGGACCGCGGCCGGATCCCGGACGTCGAGCCGGTCGTAGCCCTTGGTGTCGGTGCTGCTGAAGTACGTGCCGGTCACCGACCATCCGGCCGCGGCGCGCTCCGCGAGCCGCGAGCCGAGGTGCCCCGACGCGCCGGTTATCAAGATCCTTCTGGTCATGTGCACGGACCCTACCGCCGGCCCACCACCCCGTTGTCGGATCTACAAAGGACCACCCCGGTGTGGGAACATCGGCTTGCGGCCCGGCCGCGTCCGGCCGGCGCCCGACGCACGAGGGAGGAAACACCGATGGCAGTCTCCGTGAACCTCGACGCGATTCTCGACGAGGAGTATCGATCGAGTCAGCTTGTCGACCTCGTCGACGCACCCGTTTCGGCGCTGTCCGGCATCTCCGAGGCCGAGGCGGAGGGTCTGCGGCAGGCGTTCGGCATCGAGACCATCGGCGACCTCGCCGACAACGCGTTCGTCCGGGCCGCCGTCGCCATCAGGGAAATGGCGAAAGTCGCACAGTAGGCCGTCCGGTTAACGTTGGCTCCTTTGGTTCCCCGCGTCCGTTCGATATGCCACCCTGGCGGTCAACATTCGCGGGTGATCACGGGGGCGGCATGGCCAGACGCGTGTTCCTGCACGTCGGCGCGCCGAAGACGGGCAGCACCTTCGTGCAGGACGTGCTCTGGAAGAACCACCCGAGGCTGAGACGCGCCGGCATCCTGCTCCCCGGCACCCGGTCCGCGCACGACGACGCCATGACCGACCTGCGCGAGGTGTCCTGGCGCGACCCCGGCGCCACCTGGACCTGGGACCGGATGGCCGGGGAGGCCGCCGGGTGGCCGGGCGACGTCATCATCAGCAACGAGGCGCTGGGCGGCGCCACCGCCGCGCAGGCGGAACGCGCGGTGTCCAGCCTCGAGCCCGCCGAGGTGCACATCCTGGTGGCGGGCAGGGATCTCTGGCGCACGTTCCCGTCGATGTGGCAGCAGAGCATCCGGGAACGGCGGGTCTGGCGGTTCGGGACGTTCCTGCACGACGTCGAGCACGGCAGGTTCGAGGCGTTCTGGGAGCTGCACACGGCGAACCGGATGCTGCGCCGCTGGGGCGACCTGGTACCGCCCGCCCGGCGGCACCTGCTGACCGTTCCGGGGCCGGCGGCACCGCGTGACCTGCTCTGGCACCGGTTCGCCGGCGTCATGGGCATCCCGGACGGACTCTGCGAGCTCGCCGCGCCCACGTCGAACCCGTCCCTGGGCGCCGCCGAGATCGAGGTGCTCCGCCGGGTCAACCAGGCGCTGGGCGACAGGTATCCGCACCGGACCCCGTACCAGCGGGTCGTGCAGCACCACCTGGTCGACGCCGTGCTGAAGCAGGCCGGGAACGAGATGCGGATCGGTGTCGGGCTCGACCGGGCCGGCTGGGTGGGCGAGCTGGCCGAGCGCCAGATCGCCGAGCTGCGGGAATATCCGTGCCACGTGGTCGGCGCCCTGGCGGAGCTCCGGCCGGCCGGCGTGCGGCAGGCGACCACCCCGGACGAGCTCGACGACGGCCAGGTGCTCCGGGCCGCGATCGACACCATCGTCGGCATGCTGGGGCACGCCGAGTCCCTGCGACGGCGGGCGGACCAGGGCGATGACGCGATCCTGAGCAGAATCCGGCGCCGAGCCGCCCGAGCCGTTTGGCGCCGTGGCGGCGAAATGCGCTGACGACCATTTCCCTCCCGCGTGGACGCTGGGTGGAGCCCGATTATGAACCTTTTTCTAATCGCGCGATCGGCCCGCAATTCCCTGTAACGACCATCACAGAACGTGACGCCCGACGCAAGCCACGCATGGCGGTCCACAGTCGATTATGGCGAAGCGGTCAGCGTGACCTGCGCAGTTACAGACCTCTCGAAAGCCACTGCGCACTATGATTCGGGCAACCGCGACATATCAAAATGGTGCCGCGGACATCGATCGACTACACCGCGTATATCTCTACTCGCTGGTCACGTGTCGCCCCTCACGTTTAAGGTTCACATTTATGGTTCCGCCGTCCTCGTATGGAACTGTCGGGGCGCATTCAGGAGCCGGACCACTATCACGCCAATAAACGCGTGAATACGTCTGGCATTTACGGCGGTCCGTAAAGGACGGTCACCGGCCATTCCGTTCCAGTCACTTTCGGTGACACTCCGTTTCAACCGGGCGACCGCCCGTGAGGTGAGAGAACCGTCGATGAGCGTCACAGAAACACCCTCCGGCAGAACGGACGGCTACAACTACGCCGGCTTCAGCGTCCTCGCGGGCCAGGCCGAGCCCGCGCCCGCTGACGGGTACCGGGTCCGCATGCGACCGCTGGCCCGGCGCCGGCCGATCGCCACCGTGCTGATCACGCTCTTCGCGTTCGCGTTCGAGAGCACGTTCTTCGCCTGGCTGCTCTCGTCCATCGAGGTCCCCGAGCGCACCCTGCACCCCGGGCTGTACGCCGCCACCATCTTCATGATCGTGGCGACCGCGCTCATCGAGCTGTTCCGGCTGGTCAACGTCGTGACGCTGTGCCTGGCCACCCTCTGGGCCCGCGACCCGGTTCCGGTGGTGCCGCAGGCCGACCTGCGGGTCGCGTTCCTGACCACGATCGTGCCCGGCAAGGAACCCGTCGACATGGTCGAACGCACCCTGCGCGCCGCCCGGGCCATCCGCCACGCCGGCCGCTACGACGTCTGGCTGCTCGACGAAGGCGACGACGACCAGGTACGCCAGATGTGCCGAAACATCGGCGTCCAGCACTTCAGCCGCAAAGGCCGGCCCGAGTACAACACCCCCACCGGCGCCTTCAAAGCCAAGACCAAACACGGCAACTACAACTCCTGGGTCGACGCCAACGGCGACCAGTACGACGTCTTCGTCTCCGTCGACCCCGACCACGTACCACTACCCAACTTCTGCGAACGACTCCTCGGCTACTTCCGCGACCCCGACGTCGCCTTCGTCGTCGGCCCACAGATCTACGGCAACTACGACAACGTCGTGACCCGCTGGGCCGAATCACAGCAATACCTCTTCCACTCCCTGCTCCAGCGCGCCGGCAACCGCCTCGGCGTCTCCATGCTCGTCGGCACCAACAACGCCGTACGCATCTCCGCACTGCGCGGCATCGGCGGCCTACAGGACTCCATCACCGAGGACATGGCCACCAGCCTCGCGGTGCACGGTGGACGCAACCCGCGGACCGGCCGGCGCTGGCGCTCGGTCTACACGCCCGACGTGCTCGCCGTCGGCGAGGGACCGTCGTCGTGGACCGACTACTTCAGCCAGCAGTACCGCTGGTCGCGCGGCACCGACGAGGTGGCCGTCACGTCCTTCGGCAAGGTGGTGCGCCGGCTCGGCGTACGCCGGTCGTTGCACTACGCGCTGCTGCTGTCCTACTACCCGCTGACCGCGCTGGCCTGGCTGCTCGGCGCCGCCAACGCCGCCTGTTACCTGGTGCTGGGCGCCAAGGGCGTGCAGGTGCCGCAGGAGGTGTGGCTGATGCTCTACGTCGACGCGGCCCTGTTCCAGGTCGGCCTCTACGTCTGGAACCGGCGGCACAACATCAGCCCGCACGAGGACGCCGGCTCGTCCGGGCTCGCCGGCATGCTGGTGTCCACGCTGTCCACGCCGATCTACGTGTCGTCGTTCCTCGGCGCCGTGCTGCGCCGGCGCAGCAACTTCGTGGTGACGCCCAAGGGCGACTCGGCCAGCCCGGACCGGCTGCTGACCTTCGCCCCGGGCCTGCGCTGGGCCGCGTTCTACGTCGCGCTGCTTGCCGTCGCACCGATCGCCGGGCATGTGCACGGCGCGATGTGGGCCTGGCCCGCGCTCAACCTCGTCATCTGTCTCCTCCCACCGGCCATCTGGCTGGCACGGGGCCGGACGACCGCCCTCAATCCCGTGGAGTCGTACGCATGAGCCCTCGTCCCCGTCCGACCGCGACCCGCCGCCTGCTCAGCGGATTCGTCGCCCTGCTGGTCCTGACCGTCCTGGTCGTCGTCAACCGGCCCATGGTGGCCTTCGGCGCCGAGGCCCTGCACGAGTTCCAGATCAACCGGCTGTCCTACACGCAGCGGTACGGACACTGGTCGCGCCTGCCGGTGCCGGAGAACTTCCGGGTCAACGCCATCCACGCCGCGCTGCTGCGTACCGGCAAGGTTCTGATCATCGCCGGCAGCGGCAACAACCGCGACAACTTCGAGGCCGGCACGTTCCGTACCGTGCTCTTCGACCCCGCCCACGACGAGTTCACCGAGGTGCCGACGCCGACCGACGTGTTCTGCGCCGGGCACACGTTCCTCGCCAGCGGCAACCTGCTGGTCGCCGGGGGCACCAAGTCCTACGAGGTCCTCGAGAAGGACATCGACCACCCGGCCGGCGTCATGAAGATCAAGAACGAGTCGGCCGCCGGCGGGCCCCGGTTCTTCCCCAAGGGCACCCGCCTGACCGGCCGGACCGGCCTGGTGTACCTGACCCGTGCCGACGTCACCGTGCCCGCCGCGACCACCATGAAGCACGGCGACGCTGTGATGACCCACGCCGGCGAGGCCGAGGTCTGGGTCGACGCCGAGCGGGCCGGCGACGCCGCCACCGTCCGGGGCCCGGCCCAGTACGCCCTCACCGGGCTCGCCGGCGCCGATCGCCGCAACCTCTACGGCCTCGCGGACAAGATCACCCGGGAGAAGCAGGAGTACGGCGGCGACAACACGTCCTACGAGTTCGACCCGGTCACCGAGCGCTACCAGCGCGTCGGCGACATGGTGAAGCCCCGCTGGTACCCCACCCTGGCCGAGACCCCGAACGGTGACGTCCTCGCCGTCTCCGGCCTGGACGGGTTCGGCCGGATGCTGCCCGGCGACAACGAGCGCTACCTCACCGGGCAGCGACGCTGGGTCGACGCGCCGAAGCTCAAGCGCGTCTTCCCCACCTACCCCGCCCTGCACCTCGTGGCGGACGGCCGGCTCTTCTTCTCCGGCTCGAACTCCGGCTACGGCTCGGACACCGAGGGCCGCACCCCCGGCCTGTGGGACCTGACGAACAACAAGTTCCAGGTCGTACCCGGCCTGCCCGACCCACGGATGACCGAGACCAGCTCCTCGGTACTGCTGCCGCCCGCACAGGACCAGAAGGTGATGATCTTCGGCGGCGGCGAGGTCGGCGAATCACCGGTCTCCACCCGGCGCACCGCGATCGCCGACCTGGACGAACCGAAGCCGGCCTACCGGCCCGGCCCCGACCTGCCGCAGCCCGCCCGCTACCTGAGCACCGTGCTGCTGCCCGACGACACCGTGCTGACCACCGGCGGCTCCTCCGGCTACCGCGGCGGCGAATACCGCGGCCAGACCCGCAGCGACCTGTTCAACACCCAGATCTACGACCCGGCCGGCAACCGTTTCGCCGACGCCGCCGACTCCACGATCGGACGCAACTACCACTCCGAGGCGATCCTGCTCCCCGACGGCCGGGTCATCACGCTGGGCAGCGACCCGCTCTACGACCCCACCGGGAAGAACCCCGGCACGTTCGAGCAGCGCGTCGAGGTCTACTCGCCGCCGTACCTGTACAAGGGCGAGCGTCCCACGGTCGGCGCCGGGCCCGACGCCGTCCAGCGAGGCACGACGGTCACGTTCGCCACGGCCGACGCCGGGCGCATCCGCGCCGCACGGCTGATGCGCCCCAGCGCCGTCACCCACGTCACCGACGTGGACCAGCGCTCCGTCGCCCTCGACGTCACCCCCGCGCCGGGCGGGCTGGCCCTGTCCATCCCGAAGGCCAGGGGCCTGGTCCCCTCCGGCTGGTACCTGCTCTACCTCGTCGACGACAAGGGCGTGCCGTCGACCGGCCGCTGGGTGCGGGTGCGCTGAGCCATGCACCACCACGCCCGAGTGCCACGCGGCCGCCGGCCATCGCCGGCGGTGGTCGCCCTGTGCGCCGCGCTGCTGCTCGGCACGGTCGCCTGGTTCGTCCCGGGAGGGGTCGGGACGAACCAGGCCGGCACCGGAGGGGCGGCCCCGGATCCGACGGGGGCCGGGGCCGCCCCGGCCGGGCGGCTCGCGGGCTGGCCGCTGTTCGCCGAGCGTTCCGGCCTGGCCACCGATGAGCTGCGCGGGCTCGAGGCCGCGGGGCGCACCGGCGAGGCCGCGGCGATCCGCCGGATCGCCGACCAGCCGACCGCCGCCTGGTTCGCCGACGACGCACCCGGGTACGCCGACCGCGCCGGCCGGCTGGTGCGCGCGGCCGCGGCGGCCGGCCGGGTCCCGGTGCTCTCCGTGTATTTCGTGCCGGGACGCGACTGCTCGGGACACTCCGGGGGCGGCGCCCGGGACGCCGCCGCGTACCGGCGCTGGGTCGGCGCCGTCGCGGGTGCGCTTGCCGGCCACCGGGCGATCGTGGTGCTCGAGCCGGACGCCGTCGCACAGGCCGCCGAGGGCTGCCTCGACGCCGCCGCGGCGGCCGACCGCTACCGGCTGCTCGGCGCCGCCGTCGACGCGTTCCGGGCGGTGCCCGGCGTGCGGGTGTACCTCGATGCCGGCAACCCGACCTGGGTGGAGCCGAACCGGATCGCCCCGGCCCTGCGGGCCTCGGGCATCGACCGGGCGCACGGCTTCGCCCTCAACGTCGCCAACTTCGAGCACACCGCCGACAACATCGCGTACGGCACGACGTTGTCGGGCCTGCTGGGCGGCGCGCACTTCGTCGTCGACACCAGCCGCAACGGCAACGGGCCCGCGCTCAAGGGCGCCGGCGACCGCCACTGGTGCAACCCGCCCGGGCGCGCCCTCGGCGCGGCGCCCACCGTCGAGACCGGACACCCGCTCGTCGACGCCTACCTGTGGATCAAACGCCCCGGCGAGTCCGACGGCGCCTGCACCGCCGGCGCCCCGCCGGCCGGCAGGTGGTATCAGCGCTACGCGCTGGAACTGGCGGGCCACCGGGGCTGAGCCAGGGCGGCGAGCACCCGCCGGCGCAGCAGCTCGTACTGTTCGCGGCAGCGCGCCGGTGCACCCGGCGGGCGCCGCCGCACCACGCCGCCGGTCACCACCTCGGGCGGGTGGAACTGGTCGGCGGTGAGATCGACGTCGCGGCCGCCGGGCAGCCGGTTCCAGTAGTGGTGGCCGACCTTGACCCCGTCGACGAGGACCTCGCCGAGGACCAGCTCCCCGCCGAACAGGTCCTGCACGAGCAGGGCCGTCACCCCGCACTGACCCCGCGACGGGTTCTCCGGCCGCCAGTCCGCGAGGTCGTGCGGGTCGCAGGTGTCGGGTCCCCAGGCGGTCAGCAGCGTCGTTCTCAGCAGTTCGGTGTCCATGAGCAAGATGCTGGGCCCTCGACCTTCTCGAGGGTCAACAGGCGATGGCGAGGCCCGGGGATATGGCCAATCCCCGGGCCTCTGGAGACCACCGAATTGCACACACCAGCACGTTTAAGGGCCCGGATCATTCGTCACGACATCGGGTTTTGCCATTAAACTACCGCCGCTCGAAGCGCGGCGGACCGGACTTGAACCGGCATCCGCTGTCATCGTCCGTGCCCGGTCGACCTGGTGATCAGTGGTGAATGCTGACATTGGAGCGAGAATCTGAGTCTCATACCGGCTGCCTCTGCCAGTTGGGCTACCCCCGCGCGGTGGTGCGGGGGGCGGGACTCGAACCCGCACTGTGACCGGTGGATTCAGCTTCAGCCTCAGCTGTCAGCTTCGCGCCGTTTCCGGCGCACCCCCGCGCTCCCACGGGGGAATCGATGACGGCTACCCGAAGAGGTACCCGAAGACGGCCGCGCCGACCCGCTGGTCCGCGACCTCCGTGTTGTTGGCCTCCTCGCGCGCGAACTTGACCGCGGTCTGCAACGCCAGCACCCGCTCGAGGATCTCGTTGACCCGCTTCGCCGGCAGCGCGCCGGAGAACTTCACGGTCGTCCAGTAACCGACGGTGACGTCCTCGTAGTACACCTCGACCTGCGCGGGGTGCTTCTCGGTCGCCTCGGCCTTGACGTGGTTGCGCGGCACCTTCTTGGTGCGGTTGGTGCGCACCGGCTCGGTGCGCCAGCTGTCCGTGGAATCGTCGCGCAGCCAGGTCTCGGCCGCGTCGAGCACCGGCAGCTTCTTCACGAACGTGTGGAGGTCGACGAGCTGCTTCTCCAGGAACAGCAGGTACGTCACCGGCACCTGGGCGGCGATGGTGCGGCCGTCGACCACCACGTCGGCGCGCGCCACACAGTTGGACCAGTCCTTTGTCGCGGTGACGTCGAACAGCCGGGTCAGCGTGCCCGAGACACCGCGCAGGATGTCCTCGGCCTTGATCTGCACCCGCGTCGACTCGGCGGGCAGCTGCTCGCCCTCCTCGTCCTTCGGCTGGTACGTCCGGGAGATGCCGGCGAGCGGGCCGGTCTTCTGCACGGCGTGGTGAGCCTCGCTCAGGTCGGCGAACGACTTGCTCTTGACGCCCTTCTCCACGGCGATGATCTGGTTCAGCTTCGGCACGGATGTCCCCTTTCGGCGTGCGGAACCGTAGCACCCGCCGGACACCCTCCCCGACCCGTTTTCGGTCTTCCCCTGGGGGCCACCCATAGCTATTGTGCTAGTTGCCTAGATGAATAGAGGTTCATGGTGATCGAGTTCCATCTGGACGCCCGCTCGGGCGTCGCGCCGTACCTGCAGCTCGTCCAGCAGGTGCGGCACGCGTTGCGGCTGGGCGTGCTGAACGAGGGCGACAAGCTGCCCACCGTCAAGGAGGTGGTGGCCAAGGTCGCCATCAACCCCAACACGGTGCTCAAGGCGTACCGCGAGCTGGAGTACTCGGGCCTGGTCTCCGCCCGGCCGGGGCTCGGCACGTTCGTGACCCGGACGCTCGGCAACGATTCCGTCGCCCACCAGCCGCTGCGCAAAGAGCTGGAGCGCTGGCTGACCGAGGCCCGCGCCGCGGGTCTCGACGACGAGAGCATCGAGGCGCTGTTCCTCAGCACCTTTCGCAGCTTTTCGGAGGCGAGAGCATGACTAGCGCACTGGAGACGGTCGGCCTGACCCACAGGTACGGGCGCCGCACCGCACTCTCCGACTGCACCATCGACGTGCCAGCCGGCCGGGTCGTCGGCCTGGTCGGGCCGAACGGCGCCGGCAAGTCGACCCTGCTGCAACTGGCCTGCGGGCTGCTCGCGCCGACCACCGGCGAGATCCGGGTGCTCGGCGAGCGGCCGGCGAGCGGCTCGCCCCGCGTGGGTTTCGTCGCGCAGGACACCCCGGTCTACGCCGGGCTGACCGTCGCCGAGCACCTGCGCATGGGCGCGCACCTGAACCCGTCCTGGGATGCGCCGCTCGCCGAGCGGCGGGTCGCCCAGGTCGGCCTCGACCGCACTCAGAAGGCGGGCAAGCTCTCCGGCGGCCAGCGTGCCCAGCTCGCGCTCACCGTCGCCGCGGCCAAGCGCCCCGACCTGCTGCTCCTCGACGAGCCGGTGGCGGCGCTCGACCCGCTCGCCCGGCGCGGCTTCCTGCAAGGGCTGATGGAGTTCACCGCGGAGCAGGGCGTCAGCGTCGTCATGTCGTCGCACCTGGTCGCCGACCTGGAGCGGGTCTGCGACTACCTGATCGTGCTCTGCGAGTCCCGGGTCCGGGTGGCCGGGGACGTCGAGGAGCTGATCGCCACGCACCACCGGCTCGTCGGACCGCGCCGTGATCCGGCCGACCTCGGCGGCGGCCGGGCCGTGGTCGAGGCGAGCCACACCGACGTTCAGTCCACCCTGATCGTGCGCAGCACGGCGCCGATCGACGACCCGTCGTGGCAGGTGGACCGCCTGGATCTGGAGGACATCGTGCTGGCGTACATGAGCGAGGCGGCCGCCGGCCGCGTGCGGGTGCTGGAGGGGCAGCGATGATCTGGCTGACCTGGCGGCAGTCCCGGATCCAGGCGCTCTCCGGCGCCGCGATCCTGCTCCTGATCCTGGCCGGCGTCGCGCTCACCTGGCCCGGGCTCACCGAACTGGCGCGCACCAGCGGCTTCACCGCGTGCCAGGCCAACTGCGAGGACCTCGCCGACAGCTTCCTCGCGCAGGCGGGCCAGACCGCGGCGGCCGCGGTCTACTACGCCGGGATAGCCGCGATGTACCTGTTGCCCGCCCTCGTCGGGCTCTTCTGGGGCGCGCCGATGGTGGCCCGCGAGCTGGAGACCGGCACGTACCGGATGGTGTGGAGCCAGACCGTCTCCCGGCGCCGCTGGCTGCTGGTCAAGCTCGCCGCGGGCGCCGTGGCGGTCGCGCTGCTCGCCGGCCTGATCAGCCTGGCGATGACGCTCTGGTCGGCACCGATCGATCGGGCGTACGGGAATCGGATCGGCCCTATCGTCTTCGCCGCGCGCGGTGTCGTCCCGGTGGGCTACGCCGTGTTCGCCTTCGTCCTCGGCGTGACGCTCGGCATGCTGCTGCGGCGCACCGTCGTCGCGATGGCGCTGACGCTGCTCGTGGTGGGGCTCCTGCAGGTGGCCGCCCCGTTGCTGGTGCGGCCGGCGCTGGCGCAGCCGGAGACGTCGACCACCGCGGCCGACTTCGAGCGGCTGGCGGGGCTGGGAATCGGCGGCAACGACGCCCACGTCGAGCTGGAACCGTCGGTGACCGGCGCCTGGATACTCTCGAACCGGGTGATCAACACCGCCGGCGACACGTTCAAGGGCCCGGTGGACCCCGCCGAGTGCGGCCCGGAGGCGAACAAGGGCATGGGCGCCTGCAAGGAGTGGCTGGCGACGCAGAACCTCCGGCAGGAGCAGGTCTACGTACCGGAGGCACGGTTCTGGGCCCTGCAATGGCGGGAGTTCGGGATCCTGGTCGGCCTGACCCTGGCGATGTCGTGGTTCTGCCTGTGGTGGATCCGGCGCCGGCTCACGTAGTCCTGTGTGGACCGGGGCGGCGGCCGCACGGGTGGCCGCCGCCGGGGTGCCCGGCCCTGAGAGAATGCCCGGGTGAACAGCCCGGACGGTGTGGTGCAGGTGGCCGAGGCCAGCGGGGCGGACGCGGTGAGCGAGTCCGCGGCGATCTGGGCCCGCGCGAAGGCGCGCCGCGACGGCGACCCGGAGCCGGCCACCGTCGAGGAGACCGCGCCGGGCATCCGGCGGCGCCTCGACCTGGCCGGTGCCAGGCTGCTGCTGGCCCGGCGCGACGGCCGCCCGGTGGGCTTCGCCCTGTTCGCGCCCCGCGCGCGGACCCTTGAGCTGTTCTATCTCGCCGTCGACCCCGGTGACTGGGGCACCGGCGTGGGCACCCGGCTGCTGCGCGGCGTGGCGGAGCACGCGCGGGCGATCGGCCGCGAGCGGCTCGAGCTGTGGGTGATCGCCGACAACGAGCGGGCCATCGCTGTCTACGAGCGGTCGGGCTGGGCCGGCACCGCGGAGGTGAAGCGGGATCCGGCCTCGGGGCGGCTCGAGCGGCGTTTCCTCAGCCAGGTCGGCGACGGCTGACCACCGTCTCGCACCCGCCACGGACTCAGGCCGTTGCCGGGCCGGCCGAAGAGTCATCGAGAGGCCCGACCGCGCCTCGGTCACAGAAGGGCCGACCGTGTCCGTTCACCCAGGTCAGCACGGGTCTGACATCGACGTGCGCTGGCTCGCCGACGCCGTGCCGCACAGCATCTGGGTGATCTCCGCACCGGGGACGATCCAGTACGCCAACCCGCACGCCGCGCGGTACACCGGGGCCGACGCCGGCCCGCGGTGGCTCTCGGTCCTGCACCCGGACGACGTCGCCGCGGTGGAACTGCGAGCGGCGATCGCCGGGGCGGATCCGCGGCCGTACGAGGTCGACTGCCGCATCGGCCGCGCGGACGGATCGTTTCGCCGGCACCGCGTCCGGTTCGCGCCCGACCGCGGCGCCGACGGTCTCGTCCGGCGGTGGATCGCGACGGGAACGGACGTCGAGGAGCACGCGGCCCTGCGGGACGAGGTCGCCGGGGCGGAACAGGCGCAGGCGTTCCGGTCCGTGATCATGAACGAGATGGCCGACGGCCTGTTCACCGTCGACGGCGACGGCAGGCTGACCTCGATGAACCGTGCCGCGTCGGAGATGCTCGGCTGGCGCGAGGAGGAGCTGCTCGGCCGGCCGGCACACGCGACAATGCACGCCGCCCACGCCAACGGCACGCCGCGACCTGAGGACGACTGCGCGGTGCGGCGGGCCAGGATGTCCGGCCGGTCCGCGCAGGGGCTCGACGAGGCGTTCACCCGCAAGGACGGTTCGACGTTCGTGGTCACCTGCTCGATAGCGCCGCTGGACGTGGGCGACGGCAGGCCCGGCGCGGTGATCACCTTCCGGGACATGACCGAGGTGCGGCGCGCCGAGCTCGAGCATCGCCACGCACAGAAGCTCGAGTCCCTCGGGCAGCTCTCGGCGGGGCTGGCCCACGAGATCAACACTCCGATCCAGTTCGTCGGCGACAACACCAGGTTCCTGGCGGACTCGTACCAGGACATGCTCGACCTGCTGCGGACCTACCGCGAATGCCTGGCACCGGACCTGGGCGAGCTGGAGTGGGCCGAGCGGATCCGGCGTGCGCAGGCGGCCGAGGTCAAGGCGGACATCGACTACCTCGTCGACGAGATCCCGGCGGCGGTCAGCCAGAGCCTGGAGGGCATCGAACGGGTCGCCTCACTGGTACGCGCGATGAAGTCGTTCAGCCACAAGGGCTCCGCGGCGCCGGCCGCCGCCGACCTGAACGAGGCCGTCCGTACCACACTCACTATCGCCCGCAACGAGGTCAAGTACGTCGCCGACGTGGTACTGGAGCTGGGCGAACTGCCCCCGGTGCTGTGCCATCTCGGCGACATGAACCAGGTGTTCCTCAACCTGCTCGTCAACGCCGCGGACGCCGTGAAGGAGAAGGGCGGGCGGGGCGAGATCCGGATCAGCTCCGCGCTCGAGGGTTCCACCGCGGTGATCGCCTTCGCCGACAACGGCACGGGAATCGCCGAGCACGTACAGCCGTCGATCTTCGACCAGTTCTTCACGACCAAGGACGTCGGCAAGGGCACCGGGCAGGGTCTGCCGCTGGCCCGTGCCGTGCTGGAGAAGCACGGCGGGTCGATCGAGATGAGCTCGACGCCGGGCGAGGGCACCGTCTTCACCCTGCGCCTACCCATCGACGGCAAGCCTGCCTAATCCGCCTGATTTAACCTCATCAAGGGATATATTCGGCGGCATGACCAACACCGTCGACCGGCCCCGGATCCTGCTGGTCGACGACGAGCCGAACCTGCTCGACGGGCTCCGGCGGCAGCTGCGGCGCGAGTTCGCTGTGGAGACGGCGGTCGGCGCGGCGAACGGACTGTTCGCCCTCAAGCCGGACCGGCCGTTCGAGGTGATCGTGTCCGACTACGCCATGCCCGGCATCAACGGCGCCGAGTTCCTGGCTGCGGCCGCCAAGGTCGCGCCGACCAGCACCCGGGTGCTCCTCACCGGCCACGCCAGCCTCACCGACGCCGCCACGACGGTGAACGAGGGGCGCGTGTTCCGCATGCTCCTCAAGCCGATCGAAACCGACGCCATGATCGCCACGCTGCGCGAATGCGTGACACAGCACCGGCTGGTGGTGGCGGAGGCCGAACTGCTGGAACGCACGCTGCGGGGCAGCGTCAAGGCGCTCACCGACGTGCTCTCCCTGGCCAGCCCGGCCGCGTTCGGTCGCGCGAGCCGGATGCGCCGGATCGCGGCCGTGGTCCTCGACCGGCTGGAGGTGGAGGACCGCTGGGCCCTGGAACTGGCCGTCGAGATGTCACAGCTGGGCGCCGTTTCGCTGCCGCCCAGCGTGGCCGCCAAGCTCGAGACGGGTGAGGAGCTGAGCACGGCGGAGCAGACCATGGTGGACCGGCTGCCCGCGGTGGCCGAACAACTGATCGCACCCATCCCCCGGCTGGAACCGGTGGCCGACGCGATCCGCTACTCGCGCAAGGGATTCGACGGCTCCGGAACCCCGAACGACGGCGTCGCGGGCGCGCGGATACCCCTCGGCGGTCGCCTGCTGCGGCTGGTCCTGGACCACGACGCGCTGCTGACCCGGGAACCGTCGCCGACCGCCGCGTACGCGACGATGCGCTCGCACGCCGGCCTCTACGATCCGGTGCTGCTGGACGCCCTCGCGCAGACCGGCGCGTCCGCCGCGCCCGTCCGCGCCGTCAAGCTGGCCGACCTGGAGACCGGCATGGTCCTGGCCGCCGCCGCCCGCGGCCGCTCCGGCCGGCTGCTTGTCGACGCCGGGCACGAGATCACCGTCGCCCTCTACCGCCGGCTGGAGAACTTCGCCGCGCTCGACGATGGGATCGCCGAGCCGCTGATGGTCATGGACGAGGCCGGCGTCAGCGCCGCTGCCGGGAACGCTCCCGGCGCCACCGGCTGACCGCCTCGCGCGGGGCCTCGCCGAGCCGGTCCTCGTCGAGTGCCGGCCCGTCGAACGGGCCGCAGACCGCGCCGAGGTCGGCCTCCACCACCAGGTGCGCCAGGGCGACGGCGGTGCCGGGGTCGACGACCGCCTCCGGCGGCTCTGGAGCCGCGTGGCCGACCACCGCCTCGACCACCGAACCGGGCAGGCCCCAGAAGCGCAGCAGATCGGCGCCGGCGTCGATGTGACACGCGTCGAGGGTCACCGCCTCGGCGGCGCACAGCGTGGTCGCCTCGGCGGTCTCCCCGCTGCGGTGCCACAGCGCGAGGGTCCGGGCGAACTCCTCCGGCCGTGTCGCCGCGATGACCAGCTGCCCCACCTCGTGCAGCAGGCCCGCGGTGGCGGCGGTGCTCTCCCAGCCGGTGCCCGCGGCGAACATCCGGCACAGCCGGGACGTCTCCACGGAGTGCAGCTTCACACCCTCGATCCATTCGACCGGTAGCCCGCCGGCGACGTCGAAGGTGCGGATCAGGTCGTGCATCATCACGAGGCTGCGGATCGTGTGCAGGCCCAGCAGCGCCACCGCCTGGCCGACGTCGCTGACCTCGCGGCCGACGGTGTAGGCCGACGAGTTCACCAGGTGCAGGACCTTGGCCGTGAGGGCGGGATCGCCCTCGATGATGGTGCCGACGGAGCGTGCCGCCGTGTCGTCGCCCTGTAACGCGTCGATCAGTTCCACGAGCGTGCCGGGCGGGCTGGGCAGCGACTGGATGGGCGCCCGGTCCCGGCCGCCGATGAGTCGTTCGATCGAGGCGACCAGCTGCTCCGGCGTGCTCGGCTTGGAGAGGAACTCGTGTGCCAGCGCCATGACGCTCGCCAGGTGGTCCTCGTTCGTCTGGCCCGACAGGATCACCCGCGCCGTCGTCGGATACTGCTCGCGGACCCGTTCCAGCAGCTCCGCGCCGTTCATGCCGGGCATCCGGTAGTCCGAGACGATCACGTCGCACGGGTTCTCCCGCAGGGCCGCGAGCGCCTCCTCGCCGCCCTCGGCGAAGCACATGTCCCAGCGGTCGCGGTGACTCCGGAGCATGCGCCGCAGTCCGGCGAGGATCCGGGGCTCGTCGTCGACGAAGAGAACGCGCGGCCGGCCGGTCACACCACCGCCTCCGCCATGTCACCGTGCCGCGGATCGCCGGTGCCGCCCACGGGCAACCGCACCGTGAAGACCGTGCCCTCACCCACCGTACTGGTGAAGTCGATCGTCCCGCCGTGGCGGTCGGTCACCAGGTTGCGCACCAAGGGCAGCCCTTGGCCGGTGCCCGAACCCACCTCCTTGGTGGTGAAGAACGGGTCGAAGAGCCGGTCGGCGATCTCCGGAGGCACGCCCGTGCCCGTGTCGGCCACCTCGATGACGGCGTACCCGTCGTCGTCCAGGCGGGTGCGCACCGAGATCGTGCCGCGGCCACGGTCCGCCGAGCCGATCGCGTGGGCCGCGTTGACCACCAGGTTCAGCACCACCTGGTTGATGTCGCCCACGTGACAGCAGACAGGCGGCAGATCGCCGAGGTCCGCCTCGACGTCGGCGACGTACTTGATCTCGTTGGCCGCGACGATGAGCGTGTTCCGGATCGCCCCGTTCAGATCCGAGGGGACCTTCTCCTCCGTTCCGGGGTGGCCGAACGCCTTCATCGCGCGCACGATGTTCGCCACCCGGCCGACGCCCTCGAGGGTCTGCGAGATGGCGGCCGGCACCTCCTCCATCACGAACTCCATGTCGATCTCGGTCGCCACGTCATCGATCTTGCGCCGCGTGGCCTCGAAACCGGCGGCGTCCGGCCCCGCCGCGACCAGCTCCCGGTATGCGGCACACAGCCGATCCAGATCCGCGAACGCGGACTCCAGGAAGCGCAGGTTGTCGCCGATGAACTGGATCGGAGTGTTGATCTCATGGGCGATACCGGCGGCCAGCCGCCCGACCGACTCCAGCTTCTGCGCGTGCCGCAGCTCCAGCTCGAGGCGGTGCCGCTCGGAGACGTCCCGCGCGGTGAAGACGATGCTCCGGGAACCGTCGTGCTCGGTCACGTGCTTCAGCTGCGCCTCGACCTCGAGCCATCCCGCGTCGTCGCGGCCGCGGATCCGGCACGGCACCGCCGTCCGCGGCGAATCGGCGCCGAGCAGGGTGGCCACATCGTCGCGGTGCACCAGCGACCAGAGGTTGCGACCGATCAGCTCCGCGTCCTGACAGCCCAGGAGCGTGCACGCCGCCGGGTTGACGACGCGGATGGAGCCCGCCTCGGCGGCGAGGATGAGCGCGTCGGGAGAGTTGTCGACCACGATGCTCAGGCGGGTCCGGCTGAGCAGTTGATCGAGGGAGAGGGCCGCGCCGTCCGCCAGGGTGACCATCGCGTCGGACAGGTCGCCGGCCGGCCGCCGGTCGAGCGTCAGCACCAGCATGCCGAAGACGGCGCCGTGCGCGGTCAGCGGCGCGACCGCCATGACGTCGCGCCGGGGCAGCCGCAGGACCTCGGCCGCCTCGGCGGCGGCGGCACCCTCGATGATCGCGTACCCGTCCGGCCGCAGCTCGGCGCGGACGGCATCGGGCAGCCGGGCCAGCTCGGTGACCCAGTCGGGAACGCCGGCGCCCACCTGGCCGGTCACCGCCGCCACGCGCAGGGCGGGACCGGCGATCTTGAAGATGAGCGCGGCGCTCACCGCGCGATCCATCCGGAGCGCGGCCCGCATCGTCACGCTCATCGCCTCCGCCCGGGTCGTGGCGGCGACCAGGCCGCTGCCGACCGACGCCATCGCGCGCCGGCGGTACGCGCTGCGGTCCCGGGCGATGCAGCCCCGCGCCAGCGCGTGGTTCACGCCGAGCAGCAGCAGCGCGGTGAACAGCAGCGGAACGGCGTCGCCGAGTTCGCTGCCGAAGACCAGGACGGAGACCACCGCGAGCCCGCACAGGACGGATCCGGCGAGGTACTTCTCGTGCAAGCCGCCGTAGAGCGACCGGAAGCTGATCCAGGCGAAGATCAGACCGATGGTCGCCCCGCGGTTGCAGGCGGCGGCGATCAGGCAGACGCAGGCGCCCTCACCGATCCAGCTCCACGCCGGGAAATCCTGCCGCCGGTAGCCGACAACGATCCAGGCCGGAAACAGCAGGGCCGCCGCCGCGCCTACCGCGGCCGTGCGGCCGCTGGCCTGGGCCAGGCCCCACAGGCCGAACACGGGCCAGGCGAGGACGATGCCGACGAACAGCGTGCGTACCTGCCCCAGCATCGTGTCGATGCCGGGAAGCCAGCGCTGTGCCAGCAGCGTCGCAGGAGCCATCGCCGCCCTCCGGGCCACGACTTACCGGGCCCAAGGTGTATATCGCCCATGGTCGCAGAGTCGACCGCGTCCCGCGCGGGGAACACCGGGCTCAGTGGGTGGCGCCGCCGACGCTGTGCTCGTCCGGTTTGTCGCGGTACTCCACGATCGCGGCCATCGCGGAGGTCAGCGCGGTCACCAGGTCGTCGACGCTGAGCGCCGGCTGGTTCGGCTTGTCGGTGACCTGCTGGGCGATGTACGGCACGTGGACGAAGCCGCCCCGTTTGCCGGGGAACTCGCGATCGATCATGTAGAGGATCTGGTACATGATGTGGTTGCAGACGTACGTGCCGGCGGTGTTCGAGACGGCGGCCGGGATGCCCGCCGCGCGGATGGCGGTGACCATCGCCTTGACCGGCAGGGAGCTGAAGTAGGCCGTCGGGCCGTCGGCCCGGATCGGGGTGTCGATCGGCTGGTAGCCGTCGTTGTCCGCGATGCGCCCGTCGTCGAGGTTGATGGCGACGCGCTCCGGGTTGATACCGAAGCGCCCGCCCGCCTGGCCGACGCTGACCACCACGTCCGGGTCGTGCCGCAGGATCGCGTCCCGGACGAATTCGGGCGAGCGGGCGAACGACGTCGGGATCTGCACCTTGATGATCTCGGCGTCCGAGACCTTGTCCGGCAGGCGCCGCACCGCCTCCCAGGACGGGTTGATCGGCTCGTGCTCGAACGGATCGAACCCGGTTACCAGAATCCTCATCGCGTCTTCCCTCGCACGTCGTTGACCGGGATCAGAAGAAGATCGCGCCGATCGTGGCGCCGGCGGCCACCGTGGTGACCGAGAGAACCAGGTTCGGCACGAAGTAGCTGTGGTCGATCAGCTTCGTTCCCAGCTTGGTGGTTCCGGAGAGGTCGAAGTTCGCGCCCGCGATCTGCGGGCCGCCGGTGGGCAGCGCGTAGACGCCGGCCAGGCCGCCGGCCCACATGCCCGTGAGCACGCCGGGCGGAAGGCCGACGGCCAGGCCGATCGGGACCATCGTCCGCGTCGCGACCGACTGGCTGGTCGTGAGCGCCGCGACGATGAAGACGGAGACGGCGAAGAGGAAGACGTAGTTGTTCACCCAGCCGCCGACCGTGTCGACGATGACCGCCTCGTGGGCGTTGATGAAGGTCGCCGTCATCCAGGCGATACCGAACAGCGCGATCGCCGCCACCATGCCGGCCCTGAACACCGACATGTTCGGGACCTCCTTCACGTCGGGGCGGCCGAGGAAGAGGATCGCGACGCCGACGGCGAACATCACCATCACGATGGTGCTTGTCATGTCGAGCGTCACCGACTCGCCGTCGACCTCCCAGGACGGCCGCAGGCTGGAGAAGAGCCCCAGCACGACGATCAGCACGACACCGGTCAGGAACGCCAGCGCCGAGTTGCGCCCCTGCTTGGTCGCCGTCAGGGCGGCCGAGGCCGGGACCGGGGGCGGGCCGTCGACCGGGTCACCGGCCGAGCCGGACACCGTGTCGCCGGTGGAGCCGGACGCGGCCACCGTGGCCCGCTGTGCCGTGGCGAGGACCGGCTGCGGCGGGGCGAGCAGTCCCTCCTGGATCTTGCGCTGCACCTCGGGGTCCTTGTCGAGGTCGGCGCCCAGCCGGTTGGTCACCAGGGAGGTGACCACGATGCCGATCAGGCACGCGGGGATCGTCACCGCGAGGATCTGCGCGAGGCCGAAGTTGTAGGGCGAGACCTCGGTCAGGGTCAGCATGGCCGCCATCGCCGCCGAGACCGGAGACGCGGCGAGCGCGATGCCCGACTGGACGACCGCGACCGACATCGGCCGCGACGGCCGGATCCCGTTGCGGTAGGACACGTCGTAGATCACCGGCATCAGCGGGTAGAGGATGTTGCTGGTACCCGCACCGATGGTGAACGCGAACGCGGTCAGCGGCGCGATCAACGTGATCTGCCGCGGGTGGCGCTCGATGATGTGCGCGGCGACCATCACCATCCAGTCGATGCCGCCGGCGGCCTGCATCATTGCCGCCGCGGTCACGACGGCCAGGATGATCGCCACCGCGGTGGCCGGCGGATCGCCGGGCGCCTCGCCGAAGACGAAGACCAGGACGGCGGTGCCCACCCCGCCCCACAGGCCGACGCCGATGCCGCTGACCCGGGTACCCATCACGATCGCGCCCAGTACGACGAGCGCCTCGAGTATGAAGATCACATCCATGTCGATCACCCTTCGGCGTGCGCCGCCAGCTTTGGCACACGATCACATCCGCGTCACGCACGGGGATCATCCGGAACGGATGATCGATCCATGGCCATGAGATCGGCCGTACGCTCATCCGTTCCGGATGGGCTGGCCGCCCGTCGTCGTCTGTGACACTGGCGGCATGGCCGAGGCGGGTTGGCAGGAGCTGCGGGTCGAGGTTCAGGGGCGCCCGGTCTTCGTGCGCCGGGGCCCGGAGATACCCGGCTCGACCCCGATCGTGCACGTGCACGGCTTCGCGGTCTCCGGCGGCTATCTGCTGCCGACCGCCGGTGCCCTGGCGCACCGCGCGACGACGTTCGTCCCCGACCTGCCGGGCTACGGTCGCAGCGCCGGCTGGGGTCACACCCTCGGCATCTCCTCGCTGGCGTGGGCGCTCCTGGAACTCCTCGACGCGCTCGGCGTCGAGCGGGCGGTGCTGGTCGGCAACTCGATGGGCGGGCCGGTGTGCCTGGAGGTCGCGCACAGCGCGCCCGAGCGCGTCGCCGGCGTCGTGCTCGCCTCGCCCGCGGGCGGGGTGCACAACCAGCCGCTCGCCCGGGCCCTGCTGCAACTCGCGCGCGACGCCTGGCGCGAGAACCCGCGCATGATCCGCGTGGTGCTCCCCGACTACCTGCACTTCGGACCGTTGAACGCCCTGCACCTGTTCGGCGAGCTGGTCCGGTTCCCCTCGCTCGAGCGCATGCTGCGCACGCCGGTGCCCACGCTCGCCGTCGTCGGCACCCGGGACCCGCTGATGCCGCCGCCCCGGCGGGTGCAGGAGGTCGGCCGCCTGGCGCCGCCGCACCTGACGATCGCGGCGATCGAGGGCGCGGCGCACGCGATGAACTTCAGCCACCCCGGCGAGCTGGCCCACCTGATCGGCTGCTGGCTCGACGGCCGGGAGATCACCGACGACCCGGACCAGCCGGGCATCGCCCGGATCCTCCAGTTCCGGCCCTAGCGCGGCTCGGTGGGGATGGTGTGCGTGGTCGCCGCCGCGGCCGCGGCGCGGTCGACCGCGCGCGCCTGCGTGGCGCGGTGGTGCCGCACCATCAGCGCGAGCACGATGCCGGCGGCGGACATGACGGTCATCAGGAGCGCGGCGCGGGAGAGGCCGGCGGCGAGCGCGACGCCGGCCGGGTCGCCGGCCGCGCGGTGTGCGTCGGTGACCGCGGTGGATACCGTCGCCGCGGCGGCGACGGCCAGCGAACCGCCGATGTAGCGGGCCATGTTCGAGATGCCGGACGCCTGCCCGACCTCGTCCGTGGACACCACCGCGGTCGAGGCGGCGGACGCGGGGCCGTTCGCCAGCCCCAGCCCGATGGCGACGGCGACCAGCGGCAGGACGAACGCGGCGTAGGACCAGGAGGCGGTGACGAACCCCAGCGCGGCGAAGCCCACCGCGGCCAGGGCGAATCCGATCGCGACCGCGAGGCCCGGCCCGATCTTCACAGCGAAGGGCGTGATCAGCGGGGTGACCGCGATCATGGCGGCCGCGGCGGGCAGCGTGGCCAGGCCCGCCTCCAGCGCGCTCATCCCGAACGCCGCGGGGTCCTGGAAGTACAGGCTCAGCAGGTACATGAGTGCGTTGATGGCGCCGGCGACGAGCAGGATCGCGAGCGTCGCGCCGACCAGCACCACGTTGCGCAGCAGCCGCAGGTCGACGATCGGCGCCGCGACCCGCTGCTCGACGGCGACGAACGCGACGGCGGCGAGCACCGAGACGAGCAGGCAGCCCAGCGTCGCCGGGGAGGCCCAGCCCCAGGTGTTGCCCTCGCTGAGCGCGAGGACCAGCGGGACGAGGACGACCGCGATCAGCACCGTGCCGGCCATGTCGATGGAGCGGGACCGGTTCGGGTCGCGGGACTCCGAGACCCGGGACATTGTCACCGGGATGAGCGCGGCGGCGATCGCCGCGTCGATCCAGAACAGGCCCTGCCAGCCGGTCGCGTCGACGAGCAGGCCACCGACCAGCGGGCCGGCGGCGGCGCCCGCCGCGGACGCGGCGCCCCACAGCGTGATCGCCCGCATCTGGGCCGCGCCCGACGAGGCCGCCGAGAGCAGGCTCATGCCGCAGGCCAGGATCGTCGAGCCCGCGGCACCCTGGATCATGCGGCCGGCGATCACCCCACCGCCGCTGCCGGCGAGGGCGATCAGCACGCAGGAGGCGACGAACAGCACGAGCCCGGCCAGGAACACCCGCCGGCGGCCCAGCACGTCGCCAAGGGCGCCCGAGGTCACGATCACCGCGGCGCCGACCAGCATGTAGCCGGTCACCGCCCATTGCAGCTGGTCGAGCGGCGCGCCGGTGTCCGCGCTGATCGCCGGGAGCAGGATCGTGACCGCGGAGGTGTTCGCGTTGACGACAAGCGCCGACACGCACGCCGCGACAAGGACGCCCAGGCCGGCCGCGCGACCCGCGGCGGGCCTCGAATTGATGTCGGTCATCGGCTCAGAACGGCGTCGGGATGTGCCGGACCATCAGATGGCCGGAGTCGTAGCCGTGTGCCTTCTGCCGTTTCGGCAGGGTCACGTCCCGGTGCTCCAGCGGGGTGTAGGGAACGCTGCTCAACAGATGGCTGATGATGTTGAGCCGGGCCCGCTTCTTGTCGTCGCTGTGCACCACGTACCAGGGCGCCCAGGCCGAGTCCGTGGCGCGGAACATCTCGTCCCGGGCGCGGGCGTAGTCGTACCACCGGCTGTACGACAGCAGGTCCAGGTCGGACAGCTTCCAGACCTTGCGCGGGTCGTTGATGCGGCTCTCCAGGCGGCTGGTCTGCTCGTCCGGTCCGACCTCGAGCCAGTACTTGAGCAGGATGACCCCGGAGTCCACGATGGCACGCTCGACGTCCGGGGTGACCCGCAGGAAACCCTTCGCCTGCTCCTCGGTGCAGAATCCCATCACCCGCTCGACGCCGGCACGGTTGTACCAGCTCCGGTCGAAGATGACCACGTCGCCGGCGCCGGGCAGGTGCGGCACGTACCGTTGCAGGTACATCTGCGAGCGCTCGCGCTCGCTCGGCGCGGGCAGGGCGACGACCCGGAAGGTCCGGGGGCTCACCCGTTCCGTGATCGCCTTGATGGTGCCGCCCTTGCCGGCCGTGTCGCGCCCCTCGAACAGGACGCAGATCTTCGCGCCGGTGCTCTTCACCCACTCCTGCATGGCGACGAGCTCGCCGTGCAGGCGGCGCAGCTCGCGGAGGTACTCCTTGCGCTTCATCCGGGGCTGCGGCTTGCCGCCCCCGGACTCGAGCTCGGCCATCAGGGCGGTCTCGTCCGCCCCGCGGTCGGCGGTCGGCTGGTGCTTGGCCATGTCGGTTCCTCCGTTGATCAGCCGGCTGCCGGCACGTCGTCCGCCCGCGCGCGCCGCGGTTCGACCGCCAGGTGTACGTCGAGCGGCGCCCGGGGCGTCCGCGAGCGGCGGATCCACTTGACCGTCTCGATGACCGCCGGCAGGACCAGCGCGAGCCCGATGCCGGCCAGCCACTGCGGACCGGTCAGCGGCTGGGTGAGCAGGCTCTGCCGCAGGAATTCGACCTGGGTGGCCAGGACGACGAAGGCGACGGTGATCAGGGCGATCGCCGCGGCCTTGAGGATCGGCGGGCCCAGCCCGGTGGCCGGGTCGCGGCGGTTGGTCAGCGCGTTGCACGCCGTGCCGAGCCCCATCACCACGAACGTCATGGTCAGCGACGCGCTGGGCGCGGTCGTGCTCGGCGCGTCCGGGCCGGCGACCAGCGGCACCAGGGCGGCCACGAACAGCGCGGCGGCGTAGAGCAGCCAGAGCAGGACGGCGCCGCGGTTGGTGATGGTGATCCGCGGATCGCGCGGCGGCCGCCGCATGACCTCGGGATCGCCCGGGTCGACGGCGATCACGATCACGCCGACCGCGGTCGCGGTGAACAGCAGGTAGAGCACCATCGACGGGGTCAGCGCGACGCCCTCGTTGATGTTGAACGCGGTGGCCGCGACGAACAGCATGACGAGCCCCAGCAGCTGCGTCATCTGGAACCGGACGTACGCCACGATCTTGTCGTAGACCCGCCGGCCGATCTCGACGGCGTGCACCAGCGTGCCGAAGTTGTCGTCGGTGAGGATCATCCGGGCGGCCTGCTTCGTGACCTCGCTGCCGCTGCCCATCGCCACGCCGATGTCGGCCTGCTTGAGCGCCGCGGCGTCGTTTACCGCGTCGCCGGTCATCGCGACGATCGAGCCCTGCTCCTGCATCGCCCGGGCGAGCCGCAGCTTGTCCTGCGGCGTGACCCGGCCGAAGACGTGCAGCTGCGGCAGCCGCCGGACCAGCTCCTCGTCGGAGATCTCCTGTAGCTCGGCGCCGCTGATCGCGCCCGGGCCGAGGCCGAGCGTCTCACCGATGGCCCGGGCCGTGACCGCGTGGTCCCCGGTGATCATCCGGACGTCGATCCCGGCGCGCAGCGCGACACCGACGGCCTGCTTGGCCTCGGCGCGCAGCGGATCCACGATCCCGACCATGCCGACGAAGCCCAGCTCCCGGGTGAGCGACATCGGGTCCGCCTCCACCGCCGGCAGCTCGTCCGGTTCGACGAACCGCGCCGCGAACGCGAGGACCCGCAGGCCCTGGCCGCCCATGCGCTGGTTGGCCGCCTCTATGCCCGCGCGCGCTTCCGCCATCGGCGTCCGTTGCTCCCGCAGCGGGCCGCCGGCCCAGGCGCAGCGGGCCAGCACGACGTCCGGTGCGCCCTTCACCAGCTCGATCACCCGTTCCGTTCCGCCCAGCGGGATCCGGTGGAACGTGGCCATGAACTTGTAGTCGGAGTCGAACGGCACCTCGGCCAGGCGGGGATAGGCGCGCCGGGTCTCCTCCGCGTCGACGCCGAGCTTGGCCGCGAGCACCACCAGGGCCGCCTCGGTCGGGTCGCCGACCACCCCGCCGTCGTCGCGCACCGTGGCGTCGCTGTCCAGGGCGACGCCCATGGCCAGGTTGGTGAAGTCCGGCACCGGGGCACCGGCGACCGAGGTGATCCGCCCGGACTTGCGGTAGCCCTCGCCCTCCACGGAGTACCAGGTGTCGTCGGCGTAGATGACGGACACCATCATCTCGTTCATGGTCAGCGTGCCGGTCTTGTCCGTGTTGATGACGCTGGTGGCGCCCAGGGTCTCCACGTCGGTGAGGTTCTTGACCACGGCCTTGGCCTGCGCCAGGTCCTTGGCGCCGGCGGACAGCAGGCCGGAGACGAACGCCGGCATGCCGGTCGGGATGGCCGAGATGGCCATGGCGGTGCCCAGCAGCAGGAGCTCGTCCAGCTCCATGCCGCGAATCCAGCCCACCGCGACGATGAAGGCGACCGCCGTCCAGGCCACCACGCCCAGCACCTTGGTCAGCGAGTCGAGTTCGCGCTGCAACGGCGACCGCGTCCGGGTCACCCCGGTCAGCAGGGTCGCGATCTGGCCCATCTGGGTGCGCATACCGGTCTCGGTGACTACGATCGCGGCCGTGCCGCGGGTGACCGAGGTGTTCTGGAACGCCATGTTGGCGCGGTCGCCGAGCGCGACGTCGCCGGGCGGCAGGGTGGCGGCGTTCTTCGCGATGGGTGCGCTCTCCCCCGTCAGCGCGGCCTCCTGGGTCTCCAGCGTGGCCGCGCGCAGCAGGCGCCCGTCCGCCGGCACCAGGTCGCCGGCCTCCAGGTGCACGACGTCGCCCGGCACCAGGTCGGCGGCCGGCACGATCACCGTCTCGTCCTCGCGGAGCACCCGGGCCTCGGGCACCTGCATCCTCGACAGGGCGTCGACGCTGGCCCGGGCCGTCAGCTCCTGACGGACGCCGAGGACCAGGTTCAGCGCGATGAGCAGGCCGACGATGACGGCCGTCGAGACCTCGCCGATGAGCAGGCTCACCACCACGACGCCGATCAGCATGAGGTTCATCGGGTCGCGCACCAGCTGAAGCGTGATGGCCCACACCGACGGCGGCTTCTCGCGGGCGATCTGGTTCGGGCCGTACCGCGACAGCCGGGTGGCCGCCTCGGCGCGGCTCAGCCCGTGCTCGGCGTCGCTGCCCAGCGCGGTCAGCACCGCGGCGGGGTCCTGTGCATACCAGGTCTGCTGCCCGCCGGCCGTGCTGGGTGGATTCTGCTCGATGGTGCTGGTGCCGTTCGTCACTGAGGTCCCCCTCGCACTGTCGGCATGGTGGGTCCCGCCGACATGCCCGCCAAGAGTCACCCGATGGTGACGGGTACTCCTCATCCGACGGGGATGGTTTCCGGGCCAGGCCGGGCATCATCGGCGGACCCGGCGCCGGAGAGGCCGGGCGCGGGTCCCGCCGATGGTGCTCCGTCTACTCGGCGGAGGCGTTCTTGGCGTCCTGCTCGATCGCGGCGGTGTCGGCCTCCAGCCGCCGGGACTCCACCTTCGCCGCGCGCTTCATCGCCCGCTCGACCTTGGCGCCCATGTCGGAGACCGCCACCACGACCAGCCCCGCCTGGCCCTCGTCGAGGTGCTCGCCGAGCTCCTTGAGGTCCTTACGGCTCATCCCCGCCGCCGCGTGGCCCGCCACGGACCCGAGCACGGCCCCGCCGGCCGCGGTGGCCGCCAGCAGGCCGCCGCCGATCGCCGCGAACGGGAACAGCGCGACGACCAGGCCGGTGGCGAGCCCGACGCCGCCGCCCAGCACCCCGCCGACCCTGGTCGGCGTCTCGTGCTTCTTGACGATCTTCACCTTGCCGTCGGCGCGCCGCTCCACCACGGCGGCGTCGTAGGCGTCGATCAGCCTCGCCTCGGTATGCAGGTCCTTCACCAGCTCGTAGTCCGCCTCCGCGGCCGCGGCATCGGGATACACCGCGACGAAGACCATGAACGTGTCGATAGCCATGCTCGTCCCCTTCTCAGGCCGACTTCCTGTCCCCCGATGACGATGGCCCGACAAAACGGACACCGCCTCACTCCCCGCAGATGAAAAGCGCAACCGGAGGAGGGCGTTCCGTTTCGTCCCGACACTCCAATCGAGACACCGCCGAGCGGCACTCCCAGCCATCGAGCACTGACTATGCTGATGCGCCTGGGATCCCTGCACCGGAGGTGCCCGTTGAGTGCCGACCTGGATGAGGCGCTGTTACGCGAGCTCGCGGAACCGCTGGTCGCGGAGTTCTCCCCCGCCGAACAGGGCGACCTGTTCCTGCTCCTCAGCGACGCGTACTTCGCGGATCCGAGCGGGTTCAGCCGCCGGGACCGGGACAAGGCCCTCGGCCCGCTGGCGTTCGGTCTGCCGGAGCTGACGGTGCTGCTCACGCCGGTGCTGCTCGCGGCCACGAACGAGACCGTCCGCTACCTGGTGGAGAGCGCGGCCGAGCGGGGCACGAAAGTCACGGCCGCGGCCCTGCGGCGGCTGTTCAAGCGGGGCGCGGCCGCGGAGGTGACGCCGGGCCCGGAACTGGTGCTCACCGCCGAGCAGTGGTCACACGTACGGCAGATCGTCGAGCGGGTCGCGCTGAAGGGCGGCGTGCCGGCCGACCAGGCCGAGCTCATCGCCGACGCCGTCGCCGGGCAGGGCCTGACCCAAGACGGAACGTGATGCCGCCCGCGCCTGACCGCGCGGAGGATGCCCCGCCGGCGCCTGTCCGCGGTCAAGGCAACGTGCCGACCGCATCGCTGTTGCGCTTCCTACTGCTCATCGCCGCCGTAGTGGCCACCAGCGGGCTGGCCTTCATCAGCATCTATCTCCTCCTCCCGGCCAAGGCGGCGCACCTCAACGATGCCTTGCAGGTGTGCCAGGCCGACGCCGATTTACCGGCGGCGCTGGCCACGGCCGACCCACGCAAGATCCGAGAGGCCAGCCGGCGCCTGCAGTCATGCATGAATCCGGTCACGCTCGATCGGGTGGCGTTCGTCGGCGCGGGCGTGGTGGTGCTGCTCGGGGCGGCCACCGTCGCCTATCTCACCCATCCATGGTGGATCGTTCGCCGACGGCGGCTCAGAAGCCTCACGGCCGATGGTCAGGCCGCGCTGGTCGGCGACCTCGACCGGCTCAGTCGCCAGATCGGGCTGCCCCGCCCACCGGACTGGCGACTCGCTCCGTACGCCGGGACCGCCGGCGGCCAGGCCTTCGGCCTGCCGTGGCATCGGTACGTCCAGATCGACGCCGGGCTGGTGATACTGCGGGCGACGAGTCCGGCGGAGTTCCGCGCCGTGGTGCTGCACGAGCTGGCTCACCTGCGCAACTCCGACGTGGACAAGACCTACTTCGCGGTCGGCACCTGGAGGGCGTTCGTCGTCGTCGTTGTGCTTCCGTACCTCGTCCTCATGCTGCATCCGGGCCTGCTCATCGCGCCGCTGGAATGGCGCTGGGAGGATTTCCCGTTCGCGCACAACCCTGCTGGTGCCGCCTACCGGCTCGGTTCCCTCGCCGCGCTGACCGCGCTCGTCTACCTGACCCGCAACGCCATCCTGCGGGAGCGGGAGACCCATGCGGACGCGACGTCCGCGGCGGTCGACGGCGCCGGCAGCGCACTGCCCTCGGTGCTCGGCCGCCTACCCGCACCGCCGGCGTGGCGCCGATGGGGCACCCATCCCCACCCGCGGCACCGCCTGGACGCGGTCCGCGACCCCGGCCGGTGGTACCCGGCCGGCTTCTGGGAACTGGCCGGCATCGGCATCGCCGCCGGCCTGGTCTGCGCCAACGTCGGCTTCCTGGTGGGCACGACCATCCTTGCCGATGCCAGTTTGGCCGTGTCGGCGGTGGGGCTGGTCGTGGGTGGGCCGGCGGCCGGGCTGCTCGCCGCCGCGATCTGGCGGACCACGGCGCGGGATCCGGCGGCGACGCCGACGTGGCGGACGTGGCTGCTGTACCCCGTCGCCATGGTCGGCGGCTACCTGGCCGGAACCTTCCTGAACCTGCGGGAGGCGTCTGTCTCCGGACTCTCGACGAGCCTGTCGTCATCGCTCATCTCGACGTCTGTGCTGGCGATCGGCGCGGTGTTCCTTGCCGCCTGGGCCACATCGGCAGCCCGGGGCGTGCTCCGACGGCCCGATCCTCCGCACTGGGCGATGCCGGCCATCGTCGCGGTCACGGTTCTCGTGGGCGCGGTCTGGTTCGCCGTGTGGCTCCGCACCGCCCTGCTCGAGGACGGCTTCGCCGCCGAATCGGGTGGCTCACCCGCGGCAGGCGGGCAGATCGGATGGTACGCATGGGTGACGGCGGTGGCCGGGGCCGACTTCTGGCCCATGGCGCTGCTGGTGTACAACCCGTTCACGTTGCCCGGCCTGATGCTGATGTGGCTGATACCCGTGCTGGCCGGTCTCGGCCGCCCACGGTCCCGGCCGATCCCTCTGGGGCCGGCAATCGTCGCCGCAATCACCTGCGCGGCGGGCCTGGCCGTCGCCGTAGCGGCACTACCCTATCTGGCCAGGCAGGTCCTGCCCGGCCGGGTGCGAGCGGCCGACGACGGCGGAGTCCCCTTCGTCACGGTCTACGACAACGCCACCCTGGTCCTGGCCTCCGTCGCCGTCGCCGTCGCCGTCGCGATGACCGTGGTGGTGACCCGCCGCGGGCCATACCGGCCCGTACTGGTCGTGCTGACCGCCTGCCTGACGACGGTCCTCGCCGCGGCCGTGGACACCTACATCGCCGGTCCGTTCGCCTGCTACGCCGACTTCGCGGGAACCTCGCCGCCGACGGGGCAGTGCCTCGACGGCATGACCCTGCGACTGCTCGGCATCCGGGCCCACTGGATCATGATGCAGGCCCTGCTCGTCGCGGTTCCCGCCCTGGTCGCCGCCAGCGCGCTCGGCGCACTGCACCGCCGGTACCGGGCTCGGCCTCCCACCGGCGCCGACGGTGAATCGGCGAACGCGGCGCCGGCCCGAATCGGCATACCCGCGGGCGTCGCGCTGGGTCTGCTCGTCGTGGCCATCGTGTTCCTGTCCGCACTCATCCTGCCCCCGGCCTACCGCGTCTGGCTGGAGCATGCCCTGGGGTGACCAGGCCGCTCTCGTACGCGACCACCACCGCCTGCGCCCGGCTTGACAGGCCCAGCTTGGACATCGTCCGGTTGAGGTGCGTCTTCACCGTCGCCTCGCTGACCACCAGCCGCCCGGCGATGTCGGTGTTGCTCATGCCGCGGGCGACAAGGCGCAGCACCTCGGACTCCCGGGCCGTGAGCCCGCCCAGGTCGACCGGCTCCGGCTCCGGCCGGGAGCGGCGGGCGTACGCCTCGATCAGCCGCCGGGTGACGGTCGGCGCGAAGAGCATGTCGCCGGCCGCGATCAGGTGTATCGCGGCGATGAGCCGCTCCGGCGGGGTGTCCTTGAGCAGGAAGCCGCTCGCGCCGGCGCGCAGCGCCGCGTAGACGTAGTCGTCGAGGTCGAAGGTGGTCAGGATCAGGATCCGCGGCGGGTGGCCGTCGGCCGCGGCGAGGATCGAGCGCGTCGAATCGCCGGTACTCCTGCGGCTGCTGCCCGATGACCAGGATCAGGCTGACCATGGCGACCGCCGCCGCCGCGATCACGTCGACGAGGACCGGCCGCCGCTCGCCCAGCCCGGTGAACCGCGACAACGTCCCAGTACCCCGCCGTACCTGGGCTTCCTGGGGGTGCATCGCCGCACCCTAGCCGACCGGGCCGGGCCGGTCGTCATACCCGCGCGGTAGGTGGCCTACCGCCCAGGTTGACCCGCGCGGGCGAGGCCGCTCATCTTGACGGCGGTGTAGACGGCGGCCGCCAGGGCCACATCGGACAGCAGCATGAGCCCGATGGCGTAGGAGCCCTCGACGCCGTACACCCAGCCCATGACCAGGGGCGGCACGAAGCCGCCGAGCCCGCCGGCGGCGCCGACGACGCCGGTGACGGTGCCGACCTTGTCGGTGGGTGCGACCTTGCCGACGAGGGCGAACACGGCGCCGCTCGCCGCGCCGAGCAGGGCGGCCAGGCCGAGGAAGGCGATGGTGGCGACGGGCATCAGCGCCGGCTGGAACGCCTGGACGACGGCGAACAGTGCGGTGCCGGAGAAGCACCAGACGAGCACCGGCACCGGGTGGAACCGGTCGGAGAGCCATCCGCCGGTTGGCCGGGCGATGACGGCGAGCACCACGAAGCCGGCCGTGCGCAGCGCGGCGTCGTTGGCGCTCAGCTCGTAGACGGTACGCAGGTACGCGGGCAGGTAGACGCTGAACGCGACGAAGCCGCCGAAGCTCACCGCGTACAGGAAGCAGAGCTGCCAGGTCACGGCGAGCCGGCCCACCTCGGCGGTGCGCGCCCACGCGGAGCCGGCGGGCCGCTGCCGGCCGGGTGCGTCGCGGATGAACAGGGCCGCGATGACGGCGTAGCCGGCGAGGATGGCGGCGACGAGCACGAACGGGGTGTTCTTTCCGTAGGTCTCGGCGAGCTTGACGGTGGTGAAGTTGGCGATGGCGGTGCCGCCCGTGCCGATGCCGAAGACGCCGATGGCGAAGCCCTTGCGGGCCGGCGGGTACCAGCCGGAGACCAGCGGCACGCCGACGGCGAAGGTGGTGCCGCCGATGCCGAGGAAGAACCCGGTGACGATCAGCGCCGGGTACGAGGACACGACGGTCAGGGTGAGCACCGGCACGATGGTGGCGAGGCTGACGATCGGGAACATGATCCGGGCGCCGTACCGGTCGGTGAGCGCGCCGACCGGGATGCGGCCCAGCGAGCCCACCACGACGGGCACCGCGACCAGCAGCGACTGCGCCGCGAAGCTGAGGCCGAGGCGTTCCTTGACGCCGGGGCCGAGCGGGCCGAGCAGCGCCCAGGCCCAGAAGTTGATCGTGAATCCGACGGTGGCCAGCGCCAGGTTCAGCGTGGCACCGCGCTTCGCCGTGGTGGCTGTGGTCATCGCGGCGGGCCCTCCCATCCGGGGCGGGCGGGGCGCAGGCCGGCGCGGGCGTCGCGGCTGCGGTAGACGACGTACGGGCGGGTCAGGTAGCCGACGGGCGCGCTGAAGGCGTGCACGAGGCGGGTGAACGGCCAGAACGCGAACAGCGCGAACGCGGCGATGATGTGGATCTGGAAGGCGAACGGGACGCCGGCCATGATCTCCGGGTCCGGGCTGAGGTAGAACAGCGAGCGGAACCACGGCGAGATGGTTTCGCGGTAGTCGTAGCCGTCACCGGCGACGTTCGCCCGGAGCGTCGCGAACAGGCCCAGGACGATCACCGCGGCGAGCACCACGTACATGGCCTTGTCGTTCCTGGTCGTCGCGGCGAAGACCGGCCCGGTCAACCGGCGGCGGGCGATGAGGATGGCCATGCCGATCAGGGTGCAGAATCCGGCGACGGTGCCGACGAACACGGCCATCAGGTGGTAGGCGTGCTCGGTGACGCCGACGGCCTCGGTCCACGACTTCGGGATGAGCAGGCCGCCGATGTGGCCGACGAGGACCATGAGGACGCCGAAGTGGAACATCGGGCTGCCCCAGCGCAGCACCGCCGACTCGTAGAGCTGCGAGGAGCGGGTGGTCCAGCCGAACTTGTCGTAGCGGTAGCGCCAGATGAGACCGCCGACGAGCACGGCGACGGCCAGGTACGGGTAGACGACCCAGAGCAGGGTGCTCATCTGCGGCCTCCGGTGGTGTCGACGGGGCCGAACGGCTCCAGGCCGACCTGTTCGACCGGCGGCCCGGTCCGGGCCAGCCGGATCGCGGCGGCGATGTCACCCGGCTGCGCGGGCGGCAGCATCGCCCGGACGGCCGCGATGACGTGGCGGTACACCGAGTCCTCGGCGTCGAGCGCCTTGGCAAGCAGGTCGAGCCCGACCCGGTTCTCCCGCAGCAGCCGCCACCCGCCGTCGTCGGCGGCGGCGGCGAGGTCGAGCACGGCCGGCAGGTAGTCCGGCAGCTCGCCGTCGACCACGCGCAGGCCGGCCGCCTTGTACGCACCGGCGAACAGCACCAGGGCCTCGCCCCGCCGGCGGGTGTCGCCCGCGGTGTAGTAGGTCAGGTGCAGGCAGCACCGGCGGCGGAAGTCGAACAGCTCGACGTACGCGGTGACGAGCCTGCCCGGATCGGTGTGCCCGCGATGCTCGGCGACCAGCCGCAGCGGGTGTGCCACCGCGGCCGGCAGGCCGCCGAGCGCGGCCTCCAGCGTCGGCAGTGCCGCCAGCACGTCCCAGTCCGGGTAGCGCAGCAGCAGCGAAGCGGCGCGGGCGGCGACGGCCCGCCACGCCGGCTCGGCGGTCACGGCGCGCCCTCGTCTTTCCTCGGCGGGAACAGCCCCTCGGGGTGGCCCTTGCCGTCCCAGTTGAGCAGGTTGACCCGGGCCTGTTTGTCCTCCGGCGCGGCGACCGAGTCGGCGGTCTGCCGGTCGCGCAGCATGTGGAAGTTCTCCACCGATATCGGCGCCGGGGTGCCGGAAGCCTCACCGAACGGCCCCGACCCACCCATCCCCGGGCCGCCCTCGAAGTCGAGACTGCACTCGGTGCCCAGCGCCTCCAGGTGGTGGGCGTCCTCGGCGTGCGCGGCCGGAATGACGTAACGCTCCTCGTACTTGGCGATCGCCAGCAGGCGGTACATGTCGTCCATCTGCTGCCCCGTCATCCCCACGGTGGAGGCGAGCGACTCGTCGCGCTCCTCGCCGAGGTTGATCCGCCGCTGGTAGGCGCGCATCGCGGCGAGGCGTTGCAGTACCCCGGTCACCGGGCCGGGGTCGCCGGCGGTGAACAGCCCGGCGAGGTAGTCGACGGGTATGCGCAGCGCATCGACGGCGCCGAACAGGTTGTTCAGGTCCTCGCCGTCGTGACCGGTGTCGCGCAGGATGTCCACGACCGGTGACAGCGGCGGGATGTACCAGACCATCGGCATGGTCCGGTACTCCGGGTGCAGCGGCAGCGCCACCTCGTACTTCATGATCAGATCCCAGATGGGTGACCGCTGCGCCGCGGTGATCCAGTCGTCCGGGATGTCCGCCGCGCGGGCCGCGGCGACCACCTCGGGGTCGTGGGGGTCGAGGAACACCGAGCGCTGGGCGTCGTACAGGTCGTGTTCGTCCTTCACGGCCGCGGCCGCGCCGACCCGGTCGGCGTCGTAGAGCATCAGGCCGAGGTAGCGCAGCCGGCCGACGCACGTCTCGGAGCAGATGGTCGGCTGCCCGATCTCGATGCGGGGGAAGCAGAACGTGCACTTCTCGGCCTTGCCGGTGCGGTGGTTGAAATAGATCTTCTTGTACGGGCAGCCGGTGACGCACATCCGCCAGCCCCGGCACCGGTCCTGGTCGACCAGCACGATGCCGTCCTCGGCGCGCTTGTAGATCGCCCCCGACGGGCACGACGCGGCGCAGGACGGGTTGAGGCAGTGCTCGCAGATGCGGGGCAGGAAGAACAGGAACGCCTTCTCGTACTCCTGGCGTACCTGATCGGAGAGCTGCCGGAGCACCGGGTCGCCGGCGGCGATCTCGTTGCCGCCGGCGAGCGAGTCGTCCCAGTTGGCCGACCAGGTGACCTTGGTGTCCTCGCCGGTGAGCAGCGACTTCGGCCGGGCCACGGGCGTGTCGGTGCCCCCGGCCGGCGCGGTGAGCAGGTGCTCGTAGTCGTAGGTCCAGGGCTCGTAGTAGTCCTGCATGGCCGGCAGTTTCGGGTTGGCGAAGATGCTGAGCAGCTTCTTGATCCGGCCGCCCGCGCGGGGCTTGAGCCGCCCGCTGCGGGTCCGGGTCCAGCCACCCTGCCACCGGTCCTGGTCCTCATACGTACGCGGATAGCCCTGCCCGGGGCGGGACTCGACGTTGTTGAACCACACGTACTCGACGCCGGAGCGGTTGGTCCACGCCTGCTTGCAGGTGACCGAGCAGGTGTGGCACCCGATGCACTTGTCGAGGTTCATCACCATGGACATCTGCGCCATGACACGCATCAGTACTCGACCTCCTGCGATCGGCGGCGGATGACGGTGACCTCGTCGCGCTGGTTGCCGGTCGGGCCGAGGTAGTTGAACGCGAACGACAGCTGCGCGTACCCGCCGATGAGGTGACTCGGCTTGATCAGCAGCCGGGTCAGCGAGTTGTGAATGCCGCCGCGGCGTCCGTTGGTCTCGGCCTTCGGCACGTCGATGACCCGCTCCTGCGCGTGGTACATGTAGACGGTGCCCTCGGGCATCTTGTGCGTCACCACGGCGCGGCAGACCACGACGCCGTTGCGGTTGACGGCCTCGATCCACTCGTTGTCAGTGACGCCGATCTTCGCGGCGTCGGCCTCGCTCATCCACATCGTCGGCCCGCCCCGCGACAGCGTGAGCATGATGAGGTTGTCCTGGTACTCGGAGTGGATGGACCACTTCGAGTGCGGGGTCAGGTAGCGGACGGTCAGCTCCAGCTCGCCGTTGCCGCCCAGGCGCGGCTCGCCGAAGAGCTTGTGCATGTCCAGCGGCGGCCGGAACACCGGCAGCTCCTCGCCGAGCTCCTGCATCCAGTCGTGGTCGAGGTAGAAGTGCTGGCGTCCGGTCAGGGTGTGCCACGGCTTGAGCCGCTCGACGTTGATGGTGAACGGCGAGTACCGGCGCCCGCCGTGTTCGCTGCCGGACCACTCCGGGCTCGTGATCACCGGCACCGGCCGGGACTGGCAGTCGGCGAAACGGATCTGTTTGCCCTCGTGCTCGGCGGACAGGTCGGCCAGCTTACGACCGGTACGCCGTTCGAGGAACTCGAAGCCCTCGGTGGCGACCCGGCCGTTGGTGGTGCCGGCCAGCGCGAGGATCGCCTCGCAGGCGCGGATGTCGGTGTCCAGGCGGGGCCGGCCGTCGGCGACGCCGCCGCGCACGGTCCCGTTGACCTTCTTCAGGAACTCGATCTCCGGCTTGACGTCGACGGTGACCGCCTTGGTGGTGGTGCCGAGCTTGTCGAGCAGCGGCCCGAGCGCGCCCAGCTTCGCGGCGACCGCGCCGTAGTCGCGTTCCACGACGACGAACTTCGGCATCGTCCTTCCCGGTACCGCGGGCGCCTCGCCGGTCTTCCAGTCCCGCACGACCCCGCCGGGTGTCGCCATGGCGTCGGGGGTGTCGTGCAGCAGCGGCGCCGCGACCAGGTCCTCCCGCACGCCAAGGCGCGGCCCGGCGAGCTCGGAGAAGACCTTGGCGATGCCGTGGAAGGCGTCGAAGTCGGTGCGGGTCTGCCACGGCGGGCTGATCGCCGGGGTGAACGCGTGGATGAACGGGTGCATGTCGGTGGTGTTCAGGTCGTGCTTCTCGTACCAGGTGGCGGCGGGCAGCACCACGTCGGAGAAGAGCGTGGTCGAGGTCATCCGGAAGTCCAGCGACAGCAGCAGGTCGAGCTTGCCCTCGGGCGCCTCGTCGTGCCAGACCACGTCCCGCGGCCGCTTGTCCGGCTCCGTCTCCCGCGCCCGCAGGGACGCGTCGGTGCCCAGCAGGTGGCGCAGGAAGTACTCGTTGCCCTTGGCCGAGGAGCCGAGCAGGTTCGCCCGCCACACGGTCAGCACCCGCGGCCAGTTGCGCTCCGCGTCCGGGTCGGCGCAGGCGAACCCGAGCCGGCCGTCGGCCAGCTCCCGCGCCACGTAGCCGGCCGGGTCGTCCGGGTCGGCGGCCCGGGCCTCCTCGGCCAGGTCCAGGGGGTTGCGGTCGAAGGTGGGCATTGACGGCATCCAGCCCAGCCGCGCCGACTTGGCGAGCAGGTCGGCGGTGTGCCGGCCGGTGAACTCGCCCTTGGCGTGCGGCGAGGCGAGGACGTCGGCGCTGTAGCGGTCGTAGCGCCACTGGTCGGTGTGCAGGTACCAGAAGGCGGTGCCGATCATCTGTCGCGGTGGGCGTACCCAGTCGAGTGCGAAGGCCAGATGCGACCAGCCGGTCACCGGCCGGCACTTCTCCTGCCCGACGTAGTGCGCCCAGCCGCCGCCGTTGACGCCCTGGCAGCCGGTCAGCGTGGTCAGCGCCAGCATCGCCCGGTAGGTGGTGTCGGAGTGGAACCAGTGGTTGGTGCCCGCGCCCATCAGGATCATCGACCGGCCGCCCGAGCGCTCGGCGTTGTCGGCGAACTCCCGGGCGATCCGCGCCACCGCGGCCGCCGGCACGCCGGTGATCGGCTCCTGCCACGCCGGGGTGTACGGCACCGCCGGGTCGTCGTAGCCGCTCGGCCAGACACCCGGCAGGCCGGGACGCGACACGCCGTACTGCGCGAGCATCAGGTCGTAGACGGTGGTGACCAGCCTCCCCGCCACCCGCACGGTCGGCACCCCGCGCGTCATGAGCTCCGGCGTGTCGTTGTCGAAGCGGGGCAGCGCCACCTGCACGGCGGCGCCACCCGCGCAGCCCAGCCGGGGCACGATCGCGCCGAGGTCGAGGTTCCACCGGCCGGCGCCGGCCTCGCCGAACCGGTCACCCAGCGACCCGTTCGGCACCGCCGGCGCGTCCGTGACGGTGTCCCACACGACCGGCCGGAACGCCGCCTCGGCGCCGGCCTCGCCCAGGTCGGCGGCGGTGACGAACTTGCCGGGCCGGTGGCCGCCGCCCTCGACCGGCTCCAGCGTGATCAGGTACGGCAGGTCGGTGAAGCGCGAGACGTAGTCGGCGAACCGCGGCGTGCTCCGGTCGACGAAGAACTCCTTGAGGATCACGTGGCCCATCGCCATCGCGAGGGCGCCGTCGGTGCCGGGCTGCGCGGGCAGCCACTCGTCGGCGAACTTCACGTTGTCGGCGTAGTCCGGCGACACCACGACGACCTTCTGCCCGCGGTAGCGGGCCTCGGCCATCCAGTGCGCGTCCGGCGTACGCGTGACGGGCACGTTCGAGCCCCACATCACCAGGTACGAGGCGTCCCACCAGTCGCCCGACTCGGGCACGTCGGTCTGGTCGCCGAACATCTGCGGCGACGCCACCGGCAGGTCCGCGTACCAGTCGTAGAACGACAGCATCGAGCCGCCGATCAGCGACAGGAACCGGGCGCCGATCGCGTGCGACACCATCGACATCGCCGGGATCGGCGAGAACCCCGCCACCCGGTCCGGTCCGTGCCGCGCGATCGTGTGCACGTGCGCGGCGGCGACGATCTCCTGCGCCTCGTCCCAGCTCACCCGCACCAGCCCGCCCTTGCCGCGGGCCCGCTGGTAGCGCCGCCGGCGCTCCGGGTCGGCCTGGATGTCGGCCCAGGCGGCGACGGGGTCGCCGCCCAGGCGCGCCTTGGCCTCGCGGAACATCTCGACGAGCACACCCCGCGCGTACGGGTAGCGCACCCGCGTCGGCGAGTACGTGTACCAGGAGAACGCCGCGCCGCGGGGGCAGCCCCGCGGCTCGTACTCCGGCCGGTCCGCGCCGACGCTGGGATAGTCGGTCTGCTGCTGCTCCCAGGTGATGATGCCGTCCTTGACGTACACCTTCCACGAGCAGGACCCGGTGCAGTTCACGCCGTGCGTGGAGCGGACAACCTTGTCGTAGGACCAACGGTCCCGGTAGAACGCGTCCGCCTCCCGGCCGCCGATCTGGTGCAGCGTCCGGCCGTCGGCGGAGACCTCGGCCCGCCGCACCAGCCCGCCCACCGCCAGTAGTGCCCGTCCCGCACCCTCGGCCGCGCCCGCCATGTGCCTCAGTCCCCCAGTCCACGGACCCGTGGGATCACGCGATCCGGGGATCACTCCACTCCGATCGTGCCGGATCCACAGGGGCCGAAGGTCCCGAATCCGGCAGGCACACCGGGCCAGCGGAAGGTGACCGGAAGTCGCGCGGACGGGGCCGGCGATCGCGTACGATCCCGCGTGCCCCTGCCGCCGCCGGCTCAGGCCGGCTTCCCCGCCGCGAAGACGCGCGCGTAGATGTCATCGATGACGGCGTTCTTCGCGAGGCTGTAGTCGCCGGGCCGTTCCGCGGTCTCCCGCGCCAGGCGCCGCTTCGTCGCGGCGTACAGGTCGAGATCGTCGGGGTGTGCGCGCAGCCAGTCGCGGAAGAGCCGGTGCCGCACCGGCTCGGGCGCCTCCGGCGGCCAGACATGCAGGTGTACGTCCTCCGCCGCGCTGACCAGCATCCGGTGCCCGTGCCACCACGGCTCGCGGAGCAGGAGCCGGTACCCGAGCGTCGCCAGCGCGGGCAGATAGCCGGACTCGTCCGCGACGTCGGTGACGAGCAGGTCGATGTCGACGATGGGCTTGGCGGCGAGGCCCGGCACCGAGGTGGAGCCGACGTGCTCGACGCCGACGACCAGCTCGCCGAGGACCTCCCGAATCGACCGGCGGGCGGCCGCGAACCGATCCGCCCAGCCGGGGTCGTAGTCCTCGATGACGACGGCCTGCCACCTCGTCGGCGGGTCACCCACCAGGGCGATGGCCATCTGCTCCGGGGTGCCGTGGAAGCGCTGTGTGATCTCGCGCGGGTACTCGGCCAACTCGAACCTCCTAAAAGTTCAAAGTCGGCCAGCCTACTACTAGGCGTCGGGCACCAGCTCCGTGATTTCCTCGTAGCCGACCTTGGCGGGCGTCTCGGCCAGCGCGTAGATCACGCGGATCACGCCCGTCGGGAAGACCTCGGTCGCGGTCACCCTCAGGTGATACGGCACGTCGCCGTCGTCGAAGAGCCGGCGGCCCTTGCGCGCGATCACGGGGTGGACCAGCAGGCGCAGCTCGTCGATCAGCCCGGCGGCGAACAGCTGCCGCACCACGGAGATCGAGCCGCAGACAAGGATGCCCTTGATGCCGGCGTCGGCCTTGAGCGCGGTGACGGCCTCGACGAGCTCACCCTTGATCAGTTCGGAGTTGCGCCAGGAGAACTCCAGCGCCTGGCGGGACACGACCACCTTGCGCAGGTCGCCGATCCGCTTGGCGAACGGCGCGTCGTCCCCGCCCGCCGCCTCCCGGCCGGGCCACGCCCCGGCGAAACTGTCGTAGGTCTCGCGGCCGATGAGCAGCACGTCGGCGACGTCGTAGTCCTCCGTGACGGCGCGGCCCATGTTCTCGTCGAAGTACGGGAAATGCCAGTCGGGGTCGACCTCGGCCACGCCGTCCGCGGAGACGAACAGCGAGGAGATGACCTTTGCCATCGCGGTGATCCCTTCGTGTCGGGCGGTACCGGGCGCGGACCGCCCCGCCATCGGATCACGTCCCGGCGCGGAAATCACCCGGACACGTCGATCGCCGCCCGCCACGGGTGGGCCGGGCTGATCACCGCCAGGGCTTCGTCGAGCCACCGCCGCGCGCCCGGGTCCAGCGAGGCGAGCACGCCCCGGAAGTCGGCCTCGTCCTTGTCCCGTGGGGATTTCGCCTTGAACAGCAACACGATCTCGGGCGCCAGATACGGAATGCCGTCCGGCGTCCGCCGGATGACGTCCGCATAGGGCCGGCGGATGCGATCGTCACGCCGGAAGATCCAGACGTCGCCGTCGTGCGGCTCCCGGAACACGTCGAGGCGCCATTTGCCGGTCGCGCGTTCGAGCGCCCACGTCTGGTGGCTGACCCGCAGCGTGTCCGCGGTGGCGGGCCGGACCGTGCCGTCGTGCGTCGTGTAGAAGTCACAGTCGCCGAAGCGGGGCGCGACCTGCGCGAACCCGGCGGCCGGGACCGCGATCTCAAGGTCGTGGTGCGGACGGGTCTGCACACCCCGGAACAGGTCGAGCGCCCAACCGGCCGCCACACACCAGGCCGGCTCGATCCCGGCCAGGCGGTCGGCGATCACCCGCGGACTCCACGCCTCCCACGCATCGAGGTCAGGCGTCATCGATCGCGCCACACGAGAGGAGACAAGGTCACCGCGGCCTCGGCGATCCGCCGGCTCGTCTCGGTTCTGAGATCTTTGCGGGCCGAGTCGATCCAGCCGTCGACTCGGCTCACGCCGATGTCGCGGTATTCGATGGCCTGGAGGAGCATCTCCAGCTTGTCGGCGTCCTTGGCGCACAGCGCTTCGAGCGTCTGGCGTGACTCGTACTCGTCGACGGCAGCGCGGACCATGTTCCGGGAGCGGTCGGGAAGGCGTTCGGTCTGGTCTGCCGTGATCCGGCGCGGCTCCGGCTTGGCCAGATAGGCGGCAGCGGTGTGCGGCAGGTCGCCGGTGCGGGTCTCCTGGGTGTCGTGCCACAGGGCGAGGAACGCTGCGCGAGCGGGATCGGCGCCTTCCTCAGCAGCGATGAGGGCGGCCAGTTGCGCGGTGCGCATCGTGTGCTCGGCGACCGATTCCGGGTCGCGGACTCCGGCGTGCCACCATCCGGTGCGGCGGATCCGCTTCAACAGCCCGAGCTCGTACCCGAATGCTGCGATCGCCTCGGCGTCCTCTGGCACCTGTGTTCCTTCCTCGCGGTCGGAGATGCGCACGCGTACTGAAGTCCGAAGGCGAGCCTATCGAGCCCCCGCGCCGAACGAGGATCGGACAGCGGTGGTGACGCCCGCCGCCGGACGGGCGGCGGGCGTCATCGTGGTGTCAGTTGCCGCGGTCGCGCAGGAAGACGCGGGGGCTGGTCTCCCAGCTGTCGTCCGGGCCGGGCACGAGGTTCTTCGCGGTCGAGTCGAACGCGACGTAGCGGCCGTCCGCGGAGATGGCCACGTCGTGGCTTGATCCGGCGGACTCCGTGCCGTCGTGTGCCATGGTGGCGCGTTCGATGCCGCCGGTCTGCACGTCCCGCACGAAGACGTCCCATCGGGCGTTCCAGTCGTTCGGAACGAGGCCGTGCTGGCCGGAGATGAACGTGACGTATCGGCCGTCGGCCGAGATCGCCGGCGTCAGTGTCGGTGTGCGGCCCGGCGCCTCGCCCTGGTGCCGGAAGTCCTCCCGGCTGACCCAGGTCAGCTCGCCGGCGGCCAGGTCGAGGGCGTACATGTCGGCCTCGTTGTTGGTGTCACCGGCGACCAGGTTGCCGTCGGACTCGAACGCGATGTGCCGGCCGTCGGCGGAGATCTGCGCGACGTGGCTGGGCCCCGGGGACTGCGTGCCGTTCGCGGCGACGCTGACCCGCTGGGTGCTGCCGGTGCGGCGGTCGTGAACGAACACGTCCATGGCGCGGTTGGTGTCCGGGCGGACGTCCAGGTTGGACGCCCAGGAGACGAACGCCACGTAGCGGCCGTCGGCGGAGATCGACGTGTTGATGCTGAGGTCGTTCGCCTGCCGCCCGTAGTCGTCGACGCTGACCCGCTCGATGCGGCCGGTCTCGCGGTCGAAGACGAACGCGTCGTGCATGTCGTTTGTGTCGCCGGTCACCAGGTTGCCGGCCACCGACTCGAAGGCCACGAAGCGGCCGTCGGCCGACATCGCGGGGTTGAAGCTCTCCGAGTCCGGATCCGCGCCACCCTCCGGGCCGATCCGCTGCGTGGTGCCGGTCTGCCGGTCGTGGAGGAAGACGTCCCGCAGGCCGTTGGTGTCGCCGGCCACCAGGTTCGTGGCGCGGGAGATGAACGCGACGAACCTCCCGTCGGCGGAGATCGACGGGCTGTCGCTCGCCTTGTTGCCCTGCGTACCGGCGGAGGCGAGGCTGACCCGCTCCGTGCTGCCGGTCTGCCGGTCGCGGACGAAGATGTCGGAGGTGCGGTTGGTGTCGCCGGGCACGAGCGTCCTGGACTCCGACGAGAAGGCGACGTACCGGCCGTCGGCCGAGAGCGCGGGCTCCCGGCTGTAGTCGTCCGCCGGGTTCCGGCCGTCGGAGGTCACGCTGATCGCGGTCGTGGTGGCCGGCACGCCGTCGGCGTGCGCCGGTAGCCCTGTCGCCAGCGCGGCGACGGCCGCGCAACAGCAGCACAGCGCGATGCCGGCCCGTCGGCTCAATGGAGCTCTCTTCATGGTGTCCCTTCACATGAGGTGTCGCCCGTACCACCAGCCGACGTTGGTGGTACGGGTCGATGACTTGATCGAGACATGATCATAAATGGATGCCGCAAAGGGGAGTTCAGGCGCCCTTGCCCCGCGTTATGGTCGGTGAATGATCAATGGCGCTCACGTGATCATCTACAGCCGTGACGCGGAGGCCGACCGCGACTTCTTCCGGGACACGCTCGGCTACCCGCACGTCGACGCCGGCCACGGCTGGCTCATCTTCCGGCTCCCGCCGGCCGAGGTGGCGATGCATCCGGCCGACGGCGAGCCGGCACACGAGCTCTACCTCATGTGCGACGACCTCGAGGCGACAATGGCGGAGCTGTCCGCCAAGGGCGTCGAGTGCACCGCGGTCACCGAGGAGCGCTGGGGTGTGCGCACGGCGCTGCGGCTGCCCGGCGGCAGCGAGCTCGGCCTCTACGAGCCGCGGCACCCGGTCGCGATCTGATTCAGGCCTGCGGGCCGTCCCAGTTCCAGCGCGGGATGCTCAGGCCCGCGGGGACGTCGTCGGCGGACTCGGGATAGCGCGCCATCGTCGTGGTGGTGGCCCAGGCGAAGTAGTCGTGCAGCACGCCGCGCAGCGGCTCCGCCGAGAGGCCGGCGTCGGCCAGGGCCTGGTCGAAACAGGCGATCGCGCGGCGGTCCATCTCCTCGTGCGCGCCGTTGCCGCTGTGCATCCGCACGACCGAGGTCTCGTCGCCGTAGCGTTCCGAATAGGTGGCCGGCCCGCCGAGGGCCTCTCCCCAGTACGCGGCGAGGCGCTCGGTGTGCCGCGGGTGGAAGCCGTGGCTGAACGCGTGGCCGACGACCTCGTCGTCCATCACCCGCCGGTGCCAGGCGCCGGCCAGGTGGAGCAGGCCCTCGGCGCCGCCGGCGGCCTCGTACACGCTTGACATGACTTCAGGATGCCACCGGATCAGCCCGCGCTGCTCGCGGCGGCGGCCTGGATCGATCTGCGCAGCGCGGTGCCGATCGGCGCGCTGAGGTCCGTGAGTTCCTGGATGCGCCGCTTGCCGGCGCGCCTGGCCCGGCGGTCGAGGACCAGGTTGAGCTCGCCCGCGGTGACGATGGCGACCAGCGCGGCGTCGGCGGCGTCGACCCGGCCGATGGGGTCCTTCAGGGCGCCGCGGACCCGGCCGAGGAGCTCCTTGCGTACGCGGGGGTCGCGGATGGTCACCCTGGTCGTGGGGAACAGCCCGAGGATCCGGTGTGGCTGGAGCCGGACCCAGCCGTTGTCGGCGAGCTGGCGGCGTACCGCGCTGATGGCGGCGCGGTGACGGCGGCCGACCCAGTGCTGCCACTTGCGCGGCCGGGAGGCGGCGATCTCCGCGAGGAGCGCCTCCAGCACGGGATCGTGGCCGGCCCGCCGGACGACGGCGGCGGCGCGGCCACCCTCGTCGATGAGGCGGCCGTCGAGGTGGAGGTCGGCGAGCGCCGCGGCGCGGAGCATGGCGCCGAGGTTGGTGCCCATGCCCACCCGGCCCTTGTCCGGGTTGAAGGCCAGCAGGTAGATCCGCTGCGGAAGGCTGTCGGGTACCGCCATGTCATTCCTCTTCCGGCTCGGGCGTGGTGGGTGGTCTGCCGGGTCCGCGCATCCGGCCGACCCCGCCGGGCAGGCGGGCGGCGTCGGCGAGTGCCTTGCGCAGCAGGTACTCGATCTGCGCGTTCGTGCTGCGAAGCTCGTCACCGGCCCAGCGCGCGAGCGCGTCGTGCACGGCGGGATCGAGCCGCAGGAGAAGCTTCTTCCGCTCGGTGGCCATGTGCCTAGGAGTAGAGGGTTCCCGTGTTGACCACGGGCTGGGCGTCCCGGTCGCCACAGAGGACGACCAGCAGGTTGCTGACCATCGCGGCCTTGCGCTCCTCGTCGAGGTCGACGACGTCGTTCTCGGCGAGGCGGGTCAGCGCCATCTCCACCATGCCCACCGCACCCTCGACGATGCGGGTACGGGCGGCGACGATGGCGTTCGCCTGCTGCCGGCGGAGCATGGCGTGTGCGATCTCGGGCGAGTAGGCCAGGCGGGTCAGCCGGGATTCGATGATCTTCACTCCCGCGGCGGCGACCCGCACGCCGATCTCCTCCGACAGCCGGGCGGTTATCTCGTCGGCGTTGTCGCGCAGGGACATCGCGGCGGTGTCGTGCGAGTCGTAGGAGTAGCTGTTGGCGATGTGCCGGACCGCGGTCTCGGTCTGTATGGCGACGAACTCGATGAAGTCGTCGACCTCGAAGACGGCGCGGGCGGTATCCTCGACCTGCCAGACGACGACGGCGGCGATCTCGATGGGGTTGCCGTCGGCGTCGTTGACCTTGAGCACGTCGGTCTCGTGGTTGCGGATGCGGGTGGAGACCCGGCGCCGGGCGGTGAGCGGGTTGACCCAGCGGAGTCCGTCCGTGCGGACGGTCCCGGTGTAGCGGCCGAGGAGCTGAATCACGCGGGCCTCGCCGGGCGAGACCGGGGTGAGGCCGGCGAGGGCGATCAGAGCGGCCAGTCCGAGCACGGCGCCGAGGCCGATGAGGCCCCAGACGGCCGCGGCGTTCTCCTGCTGCGCGCCAACGACGCAGGCGACGCCGCCGAGGACGATCGCCAGGACACTCACGGCGAGGACCGGCCAGCCCGAGGCTCCCCGGGCGATGCGCTCGCGTACCTGCGGTGCCGGCAGATCGAGGTGTTCAGTCAACGTGGGGCTCCTTCGCGATGATTGATGTCCCGAGACTAGCAAAGTGATATCACTTTTCCAAGCCGGGCCCGGTAACCTGTCGCGGGTGCCCCGAGCCGACGAATCGGCCGCCATGGCCGCCGCCGGGTCGCTCGCCCGCTCCATCGCCGACATCGCCGGCGCCACGGCCCGGTCGGTGATCCTGCACGGTTCCCTGTCCGCCGGCGGATTCCGCCCCGGCCGCAGCGACATCGACCTGCTCGCCGTCGTCGACGGCGGCCTCACCGATGCGCGGGCGGCGGCCGTCGAGCGCCTGCTGCGTCAGGCGGATGCCAGCGACGCGGCGGGCATCGATCTGCACGTCGTGACGTCCGAGGCGGGCCGACTGGGTCGTCGACCGCGGCCGCCACTGGTTACGGACCTGGCGATCGCGCACCGACGACGACGCGCACGCCGCCTTCATGGTTCTCACCGCCTGCCGCATCTGGCACTTCGCGGTCGAGAACGCGCACTGCTCCAAGGCTCAGGCCGCGCGGTGGGCACTCGGCCGCCGCCACCGGCTGACGGCCGTCCGGCAGGCGATCGAGCAGTACGAGCGGGACCCGGCGACCGTGGTCGACGAGCACGCCATAGCGGAACTGCTCGACCACGTGCTCGCGGCGACGGCGCCCGGGTGAGTAGCGGGCGAGGCGGTTCAGTCGCGCGCCCGGCCGGCCTCGCCCCAGACGGCCAGCTCGCCGCCGGCCAGGCACACGATCAGGAGGCCGCCCGGACCGGCGACCGCCCAGGACTCGAAGTCGACGTCGACGCCGACCGACAGCTCCGACCCGCTACCGAAGGCGATCCGCAGCTCGCCGGCGTCCGTCGCGCGCGCCGCCGTGACGACGTCGCCGAGCAGCATCGCGAGGACGTCCGAGGGCTTCTCGCCCGGCTCGACGTCGAATCGGCCGCCCGGCCCGGTCAGCCGGGCGGGGGTTTCGATCAACACCTGCAACCCGCCCGAGAAATTCAGGACGACGACGTGACCGAGCCGCACGTACTCCAGCTTCCGCCCGGCCAGCCGGTCGATCGGGCGCTCCCGCCGCGGACGCCGTCCGGCGTCCATTGCGGCGACCATGACTGGCAGCATGAGTACCTCGATCGGCTCGTCGGACCACTGACGGCAGGACCGTAGCCCGGCCATTCATAAGAGAGCCTTAAAACATGGCGCAGGTTCACATCCGGCCCGGTCGATCCCGTGACGGCGGCGGAAATCGGCTCGTACCCGGCGCCGCCGGGCGGCAGGATGCCGGGTGTGACGCTGCACGAGAACGAGATCCCGATCGACGAGGACGTGGTCCGGTCGCTGCTCCGCGAGCAGCGACCCGACCTGGCCTCGCTGCCGCTGTCGCCGGCGGGCGCGGGCACCGAGAACGTCATGTACCGGCTCGGGGACGAGCTGCTCGTGCGGGTGCCGCGCACCGCGGCCAAGGCGGCGGCCCTGCGCAAGGAGCAGGCCTGGTTGCCCCGGCTGGCGCCGCTGCTGACGTACCGGATTCCGGAACCGGTGCACGCCGGCGCGCCCGGCGCCGCGTTTCCCGTGCCCTGGTCGATATTCCGCTGGATCGACGGCGCCGAGCCCGGGCCGGACACCGTACGGGACTGGGCCGCCCTCGGCACCGATCTGGCCGCGTTCGTGCGGGAGCTGCACGGCCTCGACCTCATGGGCGCGAGCCGCGCCGGCGAGCTCAGCTGGTATCGCGGCGGCGACCTGAAGGCCTGTGACGAGTGGATCAGCGCCGCGTTCGGTGACTGCCGGACCACCGTTTCCGCGGGCCTCGACGTCGACATCCTGGAGCGGATCTGGCGCGACGCCGTCGCGCTGCCCGAGCCCGCGGGGCCGCACGTCTGGCTGCACGGCGACCTCAAGCCGACAAACCTCCTGGTGGAGCGGGGGCGGCTGCGGGCCGTCATCGACTTCGGGGCGCTGTCGGTCGGCGCACCGGACGCCGAGCACGCCACCGTCTGGGACCTGCCGCCGGCGGCGCGGCGGGCGTACTGGGACGCCGCGGACCTCGACGATCACACCTGGGCCCGCGCCCGGGCCTGGGCGGTCGGGGTGGGCGTCAGCGGAATCTCCTACTACTGGAACACCTATCCCGCCTTCGTCGCCGAATGCCGGGCGAGGCTCGAGAACATCCTCGGCGACGCGGCCACCCGCTGATCGGCGGAGCTGTCCGGATTCCGACTCGGTCGGTACACATCAAGGCCGCGCCAAGCCCGTCATTTCTTGTAGCGGCTCCCGGAGCCGTGTCCAGGAGGCAGTGACATGACTGACGTGGCTTCGAGGCTCCGCCCTCTCGACATCCCCGCCATCCCCGCCGTCGGTGAGATCGGCGGGCCGACGGCCGGCGTGTGGCGCGAGGGAACGCTGACGCGGGCCGCCGAGCTGGAGACGCTGAGCGCGTGGATGTGCAAGCACTGCTCGGGCTCCCAGTACGAGGCGCTCATGGACGCCGTCCCGGTGCACCTTCGCGCCGCCAGGGAGGCGGCCTTGAGGATCAAGCCGTCGGGGAGGCCGTTCCACATCGCGCCGTCGATCCAGCGCGCGATGAGCAATCTCGACGCCGCCGAGGCCAATCTGCTGGGATTCGCCCAACCGGCATACCTTCTCGGGCAGATGCCGGGCCTGCTCAACCACGTGCAGCGGCATCTGCGGCCGAGCGACCCGCGCCGGCAGGAGTTCGAGCGCATCGCGCAGCGGCTCGGCGCGAAGGACCCCGATCATGCCCTGGTCGACAGGGCGGTACGACCGATCGAGCTGGAGCAGGCCGACCAGATCATCGAGAGCGAGCGCCGCAAGATCGTCACCATCGTGCGCGGCGCGAGCTCGGAGGCGCTCCGTGAGCAACTGCGGCTGCGCAGCTTCCGCAACGTGCTGGTTGCCGCCGTCGTCGGCCTGATGTTGCTGGCCATCGCCATCGCCGTCCTGGGGTGGCTCTACCCGACCCGGGTGCCGCTGTGCTTCCAGCCCTCTCTCGAATCCGGCGAGAGCGTGGTGGTCTGTCCCACCGCCTACTCGGACCGGCTGCCCGCCGATCAGCAGCTCGGTCCCGAGCTCAACGAACGCATCACGCAGGCCGCCAAGCCCTGGGACCACCTCACCGTCGAGCTGATCGGCCTGACCGCCGCCGCGATCGCGGGCGCCGCCGCGATCGGCGGCTTCCGTGGCTCCTCGGAGTCGCTCAACCTGCCCGTTCTGCTCACCCTGCTGAAGCTGCCGACGGGCGCGCTCACGGCGTTCCTCGGCGTGCTGCTCATCCGGGGCCAGTTCATCCCCGGACTCAGCGCCCTCGACACGCCCGCGCAGATCCTCTCCTGGGCCCTGGTGTTCGGGTTCGCGCAGCACCTGTTCACCCGCTTCGTCGATCAACAGGGCCAGACCGTGCTCAACAACGTGCGCCCGCCCGACAAGGGCGAGGAGACCGGCACGCGCTGACCCTGAAGGTCAGGCGGGTCCACCCCGGTCCGCGATGGTGACGCAGCAGCGGCCGGGCGCCGGGTCGAGCCGGGCGCACAGGTCACCGGCGCCGATCGCGTCGAGGACGCCGCCGACGAGGTCGAGGTTGATGCCGCAGACGAGTTGCGGGTATTCGGCGGCGAGGCTGTGGAAGGGGCAGTTGGCGAGGATGATCCCGTGCGCCGCCGGGCGTGGCTCGTAGCCGTGGCGTTCCAGGATCTCGGTGACCCGCTCCGCCGCCGGCCGTCGCGCGCCGCCAGCCGCCTCGCCGATGCGGCGGCCGGTCGTTCTCGCTGCCCCGGTCAGGGCCTCGGCGAGTGGGACACCGGCGCGGCCGGCGGCGGTGATCGCCTCGGCCATCACCTGGCCGGCGAGGTAGTAGCTGCGCGCGGGCAGGGTCACCGCGATGTCCCGGCCCGCGCGGCGGTACAGCTTGGCGGGCCGGCCCGCGCCGGGGCCGCCGCGCCCGGGCGGGCGGCTGTACTGGACCTCCAGCAGCCCGTCGGCGACGAGGCGGTCGAGGTTGAACTTGGCAACGTGGTGCGCGACGCCGGTTCCCGCGGCGGCGTCCTCCCGGCTGACCGGCGCGTCCTTGGAGACCACGTAGCGGTACAGCCGGCGGCGCACCGGCTCGCTCAGCGCCGCGACGCTTGTCACGTCGGCCACGAAGTCGTCGGTCACGGCACCTCCCAGTGCACTCGAGGACGCCCATTCTAACGGACACCATCCTTGACGAAATCGCTCCGCGAGTTCTAACGTCATTGAAACTTTCCGTTAGAAGGGAGCTGGCCATGACCCGCATCGATGCCGGCGTCACCGCGCGGATCCGGCAGGATCCGGTGCTCCAGGCGTTCTGGATACTCCGCATCGGGTTCGCCGTCGCGCCGATCCTGTTCGGCCTGGACAAGTTCGCCGGCCTGCTCACCGACTGGGAGGGCTACCTCGCACCCGCGTTCGACCGGCTCGTGCCCGGCTCGGCGCACCAGGCGATGCTCGCGGTCGGCGTGATCGAGATCGTCGCGGGCATCGTGGTCGCCGTCATGCCGCGGTTCGGCGGCTACCTCGTCGCCGCCTGGCTCGGCGGCATCATCGTCAACCTGCTGGTCCTGGGCGACTACTACGACGTGGCGCTGCGGGACTTCGGGCTGCTGCTCGGTGCGCTCGCCCTGGCCCGCCTGGCGACGGGCCTCGCGACCGACCGCCGCTGACCACCGACACGGCCATCCCGGCGCCGCCCCGGCCCATCGACGGCGGCGCCGACCCGGCCGGCAAGGAGAACACCATGACAAGCACCGCCTGGTCCCTTGAGGACCACCACGACGGCGGCGCCACCCGGGCACCGCAGCTACGGCTCGTCCACGACGCGGTGCCGGTGGACGTCGAGGCGGCCGCCGACGCCGTGCGGGCCCTGTTGCGGGCCCTCGGCCAGGACATCGGCTCCGAGCACCTGGCGGACACACCGAGGCGGGTCGCCGCCGCCTACGCCGAACTGCTCACCAGCGGGCCGTTCACCCTGACCACCTTCCCCAACGACGACCGGTACGACGAGCTCGTCCTGGTACGCGAGGTGCCGTTCCGCTCGCTGTGCGAACACCACCTGCTGCCGTTCCACGGCGTGGCGCACGTGGGCTACCTGCCCGCCGAGCGCATCGTCGGGCTGTCGAAGCTCGCCCGCGTCGTGGAGCACTTCTCGCGCGGGTTGCAGGTGCAGGAGCGGCTGACCCAGCAGATCGCCGACTGCCTCCAGAGCAACCTGCACGCCCGGGGCGTCGCGGTCGTGCTGGAGGCCGAGCACATGTGCATGTCCCTGCGCGGCATCCGGGCCGCCGGCACGAGAACCGTCACCTCGGCGCTGCGCGGCCTGCACCGCGAACACGCCGCGACCAGGGCCGAGTTCTTCGCCCTCGCCGGCATCCGGCACTGAGCCGGACACCCGGCATCCGGCAGCGGCACCGAGCCGGGCACCGTCGCGGTTCGCGGCGGTGCCCGGGACCCGGTGTTCAGTAGCGGTAGCGCTCGATCATCGACTGGAGGCCGGAGCCCATCAGGGCCAGCTCGGCCGTCGCGCGCTTGGCCTCGGCGATGCCGTCCGCGACGCCCTGCGCGGCCTGGGAGACCCCGGCGAGGTTGGCGGCGATCTCCCCCGATCCGGACGCGGCCTCCGAGACGCTGCGGTTGATCTCGTTGGTGGTCGCGGTCTGCTCCTCGACCGCGCTGGCGATGATCGTCTGATACTCGTTGATCTTGTCGATGACGTGGGTGATCTCCGCGATCGCCGCGACCGCGCCCTGGGTGTCGTCCTGGATCGTCGTGATCCGCAGCGAGATGTCCTCGGTCGCCTTGGCGGTCTCCTGCGCCAGATCCTTGACCTCGCTGGCGACCACCGCGAAGCCCTTGCCCGCGTCGCCGGCGCGGGCGGCCTCGATGGTGGCGTTGAGGGCCAGCAGGTTGGTCTGCGCCGCGATCGCGGTGATCACCTTGATCACGTCGCCGATCTCCCGCGACGACTCGCCGAGCTTGGTGATGGTCCGGTTCGTCGACTCGGCGAGCGCCACCGCGTTGGTACCGACCTGTGCGACCTCATTGGCGTTCTCGGCGATCTCGCGGATCGACATGCCCATCTCCTCGGACGCGGCCGAGACGCTCTGCACATGGCCGGCGACGTCGTCGGCGGCGGTGTTCACGACGCCGACCCGCACGCTTGCCTGCTCGGCGTTGGCGGCCACCAGCTCGCCGGTGATGGACAGCTCGTGCGAGGCCGAGGCCAGCGCGTTGACGCTGTCGGCGACGCCGCGCACGAGCACGAGCTTGCTCGCCAGCTCCTGGTTGAGGATCTCGGCAAGGCCGGACAGCTCCCGGGTACCGGCCGGCGTGAGCCGGAAGGCCAGGTCGTCGGGGTCACGCACGCGCAGCGCGTCGGTGTACGCGACGATGACGCGGCCGACCTTCGACTGGAGCAGGTACAGCACCCCGCCCATCGCCAGCGGCAGCACGACGGCGAGCACGACCAGCAGCGCGACCGAGGCGCCCGTCTTGGCGGTGGCGTCGGCGACCGCCCGCGCCGACCGCTCGTTCAGCATGCGCTGGAACTGCTCGATCGGCCCGGTGATGACCGCCTTGTCGGCGGCGTAGTCGGCGTCGAACATGATCGTTCGCGCGACCTCGCGCTTGGCGGCCGGTCCCCGCGCCGCGTCGGCGGCGGAGAGCCCGGTCTGCGCGATCGCCGGCGGCATGTCGGACTCGGCCGCGCCGGCGGCCTCCAGCATGAGCCGCTGTGAGCGCGACTCGGTCTTGACCAGCGCGTCGGAGTTGGCCTTGGCCTGGTCGATGAGCGCGAACTCGCCCGCGGTGGCGCCGAGCTCCTTGAGCTGCGCGAGCACGGTGTCCCGGGTCTTGGTCACCGTGATCTCGTCCCAGTATTTGGCGAGGTGGGTGCGGTCGCCCGACACCGAGTACAGGCGGGCCTCGTCGGTGAGGTAGTCCGAGGCGGCCTGCAGCTGAATGCCCAGCGCCTTGAGCCTCGCCTGCCGCTCGAATGCCTGCTTCTCGGCGCTGACCGCGGAGGTGACCAGCGTGACGGCGAGGACCAGCAGGCCGGTGATGAGGACGAGCGTTCCGATGGCGGCCTTGTTGATTGTGGATTGCCGCAGTTCTCGGCGTCGGCGAGCAGACATGATCCGTGCCTTCCGGTAGTCACACCCTGCCGGGACCAGCGAGGTACGTCACATTTCGGCACCCCACGATGGGCCCTGAAGGAATGTCACCATGTGGGACGGCCCGAGTGGCCCACGAAAAGTGCAGGTCGGAACGGCACCATCCGACCCATATTGATCAACTTTGCACTATATGTATTCCCTCAAGCCGATCGCCTGTTTTACGAATCTGCGCTCGGGCACCGGTGGCGCTACGACGTTCATCGATGGAAGGGAACACGAACATGCGCCTCACCACCATCCCGAAGGTGTTGCTCGCCGCCGCGCTGGCGCTGACCACCGCCGGCGCCCTAGCGGCGGCACCTGCCGCCGCCGCGCCGAACGCCGCCGCCGAGGGAACCATGACGTCCGGCGTCGAGGGCACCTTCACCGATGCTGTGGGAGGCATCGGACAGGTCACCGGGACGTTCAGCCCATCCGAGTTCGCCGTGCAGGAGGACAAGCTGGTCGCCGTCGGCACCCTGCACGCCGTGCTGACGGACTCGGCCGGCGATGTCGTCGGCACCGCGGACGAGCCGGTCACCCTGCCGGTGCAGCTGCCCGGCTCCGGTGACGTCAGCGCCCAGCTGGCGTGCAACATCCTGCACCTGGTGCTCGGCCCGCTGGACCTGAACCTGCTCGGCCTGGTGGTCCACCTCAACACCGTCGTGCTCGACATCACGGCGTACCCGGGTCCCGGCAATCTGCTCGGCAACCTGCTCTGCGCGATCGTCGGCCTGCTCGACGGCGGCCTGCCGTTCCCGCTGGCCCAGCTCGCCAGTCTGCTGAACCAGGTCCTGGCCATCCTGGCCCTGTAACGGACCACGGCTGTGGCGGGAGATGCCGGCCGGCGTCTCCCGCCCCGCGCCGGATCGCGATCAGTCCTCGGCGTCCTCGTCGATCCAGTTGTGCCGGTACCAGGGGATGCCGGCCCAGAAGACGAGGAAGACGAGCGCCGAGAACACGCTCAGCACGATCGCCATCGGGCGGCTCAGCAGGAAGTCGACGATCAGGAAGATGCTGCTGACCATCGAGATCAGCAGGAACGCGAGCCCGCCGGTCGCCATCCGGTGCGCGTACCGGACGAGCTCGGGCTTGCGGCCCTGCCGGAACAGCGCCCGGTGGAACGCCACCGGGGAGATGATCATCGCGGTGGAGATGGCCGCGGACAGCAGCGCCACGATGTAGACATCCTTCTGTACGGCATTGGTCTGCGGGAAGCCGCTGCTGAACGGCATGGTCAGCAGGAACGCGAAGAAGATCTGGACGCCGGTCTGCGCCACCCGGAGCTCCTGGAGCAGGTCGGCGAAGTTCCGATCCCAGCGCTGCTTCTCGTCCTCGTTCGGGATCCTGTCCTTCTCCTCCGGCATGGCACCCGGATTTCCCGGGCCCGGCGACCGCCAAACGCCGGCCCCTGACGCTCACCGCCGCTCGGCACCGCCGGCGGCCCGGGACTCGATCCGGCGGCGTCGCCGGCGCCAGACGGTGACGGCGATGGTCACCCACAGCAGGACCGCCACCGCGCCCTTCCACGCCCGTTCGAACGGCGGCCGCGCCTCACCCAGCGCGGCATCGCCGGTCAATATGAGCAGTATCGGAAGAGCAAGCCAATCCGAGCGAGAGCCGGCCGTCTCGGCGGGCTTTGAACGGATGGCCGATACCAGCCCGGCCAGGGACCCGATCACCAGCAGCAGCGGCAGCCCGTACTGCCACACCCACGCCCAATGGAGATCCACAAGCGGAGTATCGGGCATGCCCGCAAACCCCGCGACCCGCTACTCTCTCCGCGATCCTGATCAGGAAACGGAGACATCGTGCAGCTCAAGCTTCAGACCCGTGCGTTCGAGCGGGTGGCACCCATCCTCGAGCCCGGCGAGCAGCCCCTGGTGGCGACGCGGGCCGTCGTCGGGGCCTTCTCGGCGAGCCGGCTCGGCACGGTCGCCGCACACGGCATCGTCCTGGGTGGCGGCGGAACCGTGGCGGCCGCGATGATCGCCACGTCCGGGAAGCAGTTCGTGGTGCTCACCGACCAGCGGATCATCTTCCTGTCGCAGACGTTCATGGGCGGCCCCGGTAAGCAGGTCGTAGGCGCGCTGCCCCGCGCACAGGTGGCGCTGGCCGAGGCGAAGCTGGGCATGGTGAGCGTGCTGCGCCTCGCGTTCGCGCAGGGCGACGGCGTGTCCCTCACGTTCCCGCGGGTGGACAAGAAGAACGCCGAGTCGCTCGCGCAGGCGATGCGCCAGACCACCGTTGCCTGACCCAGGCGCTCCGCCGGTCGGGGGCCGGGTCCTGCGCGTGGTGGTCTCCGGCTGGTTCGCGGGCGGCTGGTTCACCGATCTCTTCGGGACCGGGTCCGACACCTGGTCTGCGGTTCCGTATCTGGTCCTCACCACGGCGGCCATCGCCGTACTGGTGTGGGAGCTGACCACGCAGGCGCGGCGAGGGGCGGCCGGCCGATGGACCGGCACCGACACCGCGATCGTCGCAGTGCTGATCGGCTACGCGGCCCTGCTCGTCGCGGCGATGATCTTCGGGCACGCCCTGCGGCACGAGAAGACCTCGGGCGCGGCGTTCGCGTCCCTCTACGTCGTGCTCGCCGCCTACTTCGGCTGGCTCCGGCGGCGCACGCTGGCCCGGCCGCCCCGCACCGCGGGCGCCGACGCGACGCCGGTGTGAGTCCCGGTCCGTCGCGGACCGGGCACTCGACACGGCCCGCCGGCGGTGGCCACGCGGGCCCTCCCCTGCGGTCAGGCCGCGCCGAGGTCGGTGCAGTGCGCGACCGTCGCGTCGTCCGGCGCCACCGCGTCGCGCGCCTCCGCCCGCCGGACCCGGCGGATGATCTCGGCGGGTCCGCGGGAGGCCAGCAGGGCGAGGACCTCCGGCCAGTCGGCCGTCCCGAACCGGTCCACGATGCGGCTCGCGCCGTTGCTGAGCAGGACGGCGCCGGTCAGTCCGGCGACCGGGGTGCTCGCGGTGACCGCCTCGTCCGCGGCCCGCGGGTCGTCCTTGGCCACCCAGAAGCCGCCCGGCCGGTTCCGGTTGGCGCGCAACTCACCCAGTATCCGGCGGTACCCGTCGTCGTCACCGGCGGCGGCAGCGAGCGCGGGCAGGTACGACCGGGCGATGTCCACCTCCCGGCGGTCGGTGACGACAAGCGGCGCGGCGTGGTCGCGGTCGAGCACGAGGACCGCGTCGCCGAGCACCAGGTGATCGACGCGGTCGCCGCGCAGGCGCAGCACGGCGACGGCCGCCGACGGGCTGATCGGGTCGGCGACGTCGCAGGTGTCCCGGTGTTCGTCCGTCACCCGCACGATGGCGTCGGCGAGCAGCGCCGGGAGGCCGCGGTCCGGCCCGGTGGCCAGGAGGCCGAGCAGGCTGCCGCCGAGCCGGCCGGCGTACCAGGCGACGCCGTGCCGGCAGACCGACTCGGCGCCGGGGATGCCGGCGCCGTCGATCAGCACCGCCGCCGTCGGCACGGCGCCGGCGAAGTCCTCGTTGACGCGGCCGGGCCGGGCCGGCTCGCTCGTCATCGTCACCCGCATGCCCGGCATCACCACACCGTAAGAGAGAACGCGGGTTGCCAAGCGGCGGATTAGTGCGTACAGATGCAGCGATGAAGATGATCGCGCGTGCGGCGGTGGCCGGCGGGCTGGCGCTCACATTGGCCGCGTGCTCCTCCGACCAGCCGGCCGCGCACCCGCCGACCGGCACCCCGCCGGGCGGGTCCGTGCCGTCCCCGGCCGCGTCCGGGGTGCCGGCGCTGGCCGCCACGGAGGTACGCCCGCTCGCCGGCACCGGCGCGGAGCCGTTCGACCGGGCCCGCCGCCTACAGGCCCCGCCCGGCTGGACGGTCACCGTCTGGGCCCGGGTGCCCAAGGCCCGGCTGCTGGCCTGGACGCCGGACCGGCGGCTGCTGGTGTCGCGGCCCAGGTTCGGCGACATCGTCGAGCTGGTGCCGGGCCCGGACGGCGCCGCGCCGGCCCAGCGCACCCTGGTCGGCGGGCTGCACCAGCCGCACGGGCTGGCCTTCGCCGGCGACACGCTCTACGTGGCCGAGAGCGACCAGGTGGACGCCTTCACGTACCGGGCCGGCGCGGTGTCCGGCAAGCGGGTCGTGGTCGACGGGCTGCCCGACGCGCGGAGCCCCGAGCTGCGCGGCGCCTACTCGCACGCGCTCAAGAGCGTGGCGGTCGGCGAGGAGGGCGAGCTCTACGTCTCGATCGGCTCGACCGGCAACATCTCGGCGCAGGACCGGGACGCGGACCCGGAGCGGGCCGCCATCCTGCGGGCGGCGGCCGGCGGCAGCGGGAAGCCGACGGTCTTCGCGCGCGGCGTGCGCAACGGTACCGGGCTGGCGGTCGATCCCAACGGCGGCGTGTGGACCGCGGTCAACAACCGGGACAATATCGGGTACCCGCTCGACGGCGACTACGACGGCGACGGCGGCTCGGACCGGGGCAAGGTGATGCAGGGTTACGTGAACGACCACCCGTTCGAGCCGCTGGCCCGGCTGGAGCAGGGGCGCGACCTCGGCTGGCCGTACTGCAACCCGGACCCCGACCTGAAGCCGGGCGAGAAGGAGTCGCCGCTGAGCTACACCCGGCGGCCGTTCGTGCGGGACGTGCAGACCAACGCCGACGGCAGCAAGCTCGACTGCTCCGCGCTGCCCCCGGTCGAGCAGGGCATGGGCGCGCACTCGGCGCCGCTGGGGCTGAGCTTCGCCACGGCACCCGGGCTGGCCGGCGGGTACGGGCAGGGCGCCTTGGCCGGCGTGCACGGCTCGTGGAACCGCAACCCGCCCCGGGCGCCGGAGGTGTCGTTCTTCGCCTGGCGCGACGGCACCCTCGGCGCGCAGCAGACGCTGCTCACCGGGTTCCAGGACAAGGACGGCTCGCGCTGGGGCCGGCCGGTCATGGCCGTGCAGGGCCCCGACGGCGACCTGTACGTGAGCGACGACCTCGCGGGCGCCGTCTACCGCGTCTCCGCGCCCTGACCGGCTCGCCGGGACCTGTCATACCCCGGTGACAGGATCGGGCGATGGATCCGGGGAGCACGCTGAGGCCGCTGCGCGACCGGGGCGAGCTGTTCCGGACGCTCGCGCTGGTCCTGCGGCGCGCCGGCCCGGACGGGCCGGTGTCGCGCTACCGGCTCGTCGGCACCGGCGCCGCGCTGGCGCAGGGCGTCCGGCTGCCGGCCGGCGACATCGACATCCTGGTCGCGCGCCGATCCGATGTGGACCTGTTCGCCGTCGCGCTGGCCGGGTTCCCCTGTCTCACCGAGCCGGTCTGGCTCAGCGAGGCGGGCCAGTACTACGCCCGTTTCGCGGTCGGGGGCATCGACGTCGGCTTCAGCACCGTCGAGCGGCCGGTGGAGACCGACACGATCGAGTGCATGGGTAGCGGCCCCTGGAGGCACTACGTCGACGTCGCGGCGGCGGGACTTCTCGTCCCCGCGGTCCGCCTCGAGCTGCGGCTGGTCTCCGAGCTGGTCCGGGACCGCCCCGACCGCTACCGGCCGCTGATCGCGCACCTGCGGCGGCACGGCGGCGACCTCGACCTGCTGCGCAGGTCCCTGCGAGACCGCGGGGTCGACCCGGCGCTGCGGCGGCGCGTCCTCGATTCCGTCGAGCGACGATGAGATTCCGCCGAGCGACGATGAGCCGCCCGGCCGGGCGATCGGCCGGGCGGCTGCTCGGGCGTGGTTCAGGGAAGGCGAGGGCGTGGTTCAGATGAGCCAGCGGTGCTTCTGCACGAAGGGCAGCTTCACCCACTGCCGGCCAAGGCCCCAGGTGTGCCCCGCGTAGGTGAGCGCGACGACGATGGCGCTGAGCGCGTAGACGACGTGGTAGTCGACGATCGGGTTCGACGATCCGCTCGGCTCCCCGGCGGCGTTCTGCTGGGCGAGCGGCCATTCGGCGGCCCACATCATGGCCATCATCACGGTGACGGCGCAGGCCGCGATCCGCAGGCCGATGCCGAGGACCAGGGCCAGTCCCATGGCGAGCATGCCGAGCATGAAGCCCCAGTCGGCCCAGGTCTGTCCGGCGATGTTGTGGTAGAAGCCCTGTAACGGTCCGACGTCGACGCTGGACAGGAAGCCCTTGGTCGGCGAGCCGCCGTTGATCCAGGCCCGTTCGGTCGGTGTGGCGTAGCCGAAGCCGAACATCTTGTCCAGGAAGGCCCACAGGAACACGAAGCCGACCGAGATCCGCAGGACGGCGAGTGCCCGGGCGGCGGCCCTGGTGAGCATGTGGCCGGGCGCCTCAACCTGTTCGAGGTGGGCCGCATGCCGGCTGGTGGTTGTCATTACGTCCTCCTCGGTCGATGTGTCTGCGCCTCTGAGGTCTGTCTGCCGGCGGCCGCGGCACCCGACGGGCCGGGCGCATCCGCGTCATCGCGGGCGGGCGGCGGCGTCGCGCCGACGATCCATCGCGTCCAAGCGGCCAATATCCGATCATATCCGGATTCGGACGCGTGCCGCAGACGAATCGGGGAGTAAGGATGAGGGCGGAGACAGGGGGTGTGCCGTGCGCGGCTGGCAGGTTCGATCTCCGGGGGCCGACATCGGCAGGGCGATGAGCCGCGCCACCATGCGGGTGCCCAGGCCGGCACCGGGCGAGCTGCTCGTCGCGGTCGACGCCTGCGGTGTCTGCCGCACCGATCTGCACGTCTCCGCCGGCGACCTCCCGGTGCACCGGCCGTCGGTGGTGCCGGGGCACGAGGTGGTCGGGCACGTGCTCGAGCTGGGCGACGGCGTGACCCGCTTCCGGCCGGGCGACCGCGTCGGTGTCGCCTGGCTGAGGGAGACCTGCGGGCACTGCCGCTTCTGCCTGTCCGGTGCGGAGAATCTGTGCCCGGGTTCCCGGTACACCGGCTGGGACGCCGACGGCGGGTACGCCGACTGCACCACCGTGCGGGCCGACTTCGCGTACACCCTGCCGGACGGCTACTCCCCCGCGGAGCTCGCGCCGCTGCTCTGCGCCGGCATCATCGGCTACCGGGCCCTGCGGCGGGCGGAGCTGCCGGCCGGCGGCCGGCTCGGCGTCTACGGATTCGGCGCGTCCGCGCACCTGACCGCCCAGGTGGCGCTGGCCCGTGGCGCGACGGTCCACGTCTTCACCCGCTCGCCGCGCGCCCGTGAGCTGGCGCTGGATCTCGGCGCGGCGTCCGCCGGCGATGCCCGCGACGCCCCGCCGGAGCCGCTCGACGCCGCCGTGCTGTTCGCGCCGGCCGGTGGGCTCGTGCCGGTCGCGCTGCGGGCGCTGGAGCGCGGCGGCACCCTCGCGGTGGCCGGCATCCACCTCACCGAGATACCGCCGCTCGACTACGACCGCGATCTGTTCCAGGAGCGCACGCTGCGCAGCGTCACCTCGAACACGCGCACCGACGGACGCGAGCTGCTGGCGTTCGCCGCCGAGCACCGGCTGCGGGTCTCGGTCACGCCGTACCCGATGGCACGGGCCGCCGCGGCGCTCACCGACCTCGCGGCCGACCGGGTGGACGGCGCCGCGGTGCTGCTCCCCTGAGGTGCGCGGGCGTCAGCCGGCGAGCGGCACCCGCCAGGTGACCGTCGTGCCCTTGCCGCCGGGGCCGGGGCCGGCCTCGAAGGAGCCACCCAGGTCGTGAGCGCGTTCGCCCATGTTGACGACGCCGCCGCGGGCCAGCGCCGGGTCCATGCCCGCGCCGTCGTCCTCGACCTGGAGGATGACCTCGTCGTCCGCGGCGCGCACCGACACCCGGACGCTCTCGGCGCCGGCGTGCCGGGCGACGTTGGCCAGCGCCTCGCGCAGGACGGCGAGCAGTTCCGGGACGATGTCGTCGGGAATCGCGCTGTCGACGGGCCCGGAGGTGTCCAGGACCGGCCGGAAGCCGAGCGGCCCGGCGGCGGCCGCCGCCGCCTCGCGCAGCTCGAGGCGCAGCGAGGGGCCGACCGGCGCGCGGAGCTCGAAGATCGAGCGGCGGATGTCGCGGATGGTCGCGTCGAGGTCGTCGACGGCGGCGTTCACCCGTCTGACCGCCTCGGGCCGCCCGGCGTGCGCGATCGCGCCCTGTAGCTGCATGCCGGTGGCGAACAGCCGCTGGATGACGACGTCGTGCAGGTCCCGGGCGATCCGTTCGCGGTCCTCGAGGACGACGAGCTGTTCGCGTTCGTCCTGCGCGCGCGCCCGCTCCAGGGCGAGCGCGGCCTGGCCGGCGAAGGCGGACAGCAGCATGGCGTCCTCGTCGGTGGGGTTCTGCCCCGCCCGCGGCGTGACGATCAGGACGCCGTGCAGGGTGTTGGAGGCGGACAGCGGTGCGGCAAGGGCCGGGCTGTCCGGCACCGGGCCGGGCCACTCGACGGTGGCGCGGAGGTCCTCCACCGCCCGGTACCGTTCCCGGCCGAACTCGGCCGCGGCGGCGCTGTCGACCGGGATCAGCTTGCCCTCCAGCGAGCCGTACTCCGGGTCGTTGCCGTCGACGACCTCGATCGTGTAGCGCGAGTTCTGCTCGTCGTAGAGCAGCACCATGACCAGTTCGGCGTCGGCGACCTCGCGGGCACGGCGGGCGATCAGCCGCAGCGCCTCGGTGCGGCGCACGGTGCCCAGCAGCACCCCGGTGATCTCCGCCGCAGCGGCCAGCCAGCGTTCCCGGCGCCGGGCGAGGGTGAACAGGCGGGCGTTGTCGATGGCCACGCCCGCCGCGGCGGCCAGGGCGACGACGATCTCCTCGTCGTCGTCGCTGAACTCGTCGGCGCCCTGCTTCTCGGAGAGGTAGAGGTTGCCGTAGATCTGGTCGCGGGTGCGGACGGGTACGCCGAGGAAGCTGTGCATCGGCGGGTGGTGCGGCGGGAAGCCGTACGAGTCGGGGTGCTTGTTGATGTCGGGCAGGCGTACCGGATGGGGGTCGGTAATCAGCAGGCCGAGCACGCCGCGGCCGTGCGGCAGGTCGCCGATCTTCGCGTGGATCTCCGGGTCCATGCCGTAGGTGATGAAATCGGACAGCTCGGTGCGGTTGGCGCCGATCACGCCGAGCGCGCCGTAGCGGGCGCCGGCGAGCGCGCACGCGGAGGCGACGATGCGCTGCAGGGTGCTGCGCAGGTCGAGGTCGGTGCCGATGCCGACGACGGCGTCGAGCAGGGCGCGCAGCCGTTCCCGGCTGGTCACGACCTCGCCGACCCGGTCGAGCATCTCCTGCAACAGCTCGTCAAGGCGCACCCGGGACAACGGGGTGAGTCCGAGGGACGGCTGGTTGTCGGTGCTCCCTCCAACGGATCGCTCGACCATGATGGTCAGGCTAGCCCGCGCTCCCGGCTCGGCGATACCGCCGGTCGCGGTACATCGACCCGGCGGAGTACTCCGGGACCTTCGGCCCTTGGACGGCCCCGGCGCCCGGCAGTAGAAAGGACGCATGATCCGGGTCTTTCTCCTCGACGACCACGAGGTGGTCCGCCGCGGCCTGCTCGATCTGCTCCAGGCCGACGGCGACATCGAGGTGGTCGGCGAATCCGGCTCGGCTCAGGAGGCGACCCGCCGCATCCCCGCGCTGCGTCCCGACGTTGCCGTGCTCGACGCCCGGCTGCCCGACGGCAACGGCATCGACGTCTGCCGCGACATCCGGGCCGTCGACTCGACCATCAAGGGCCTGATCCTGACCTCGTACGAGGACGACGAGGCGCTCTTCGCGGCGATCATGGCCGGCGCCTCGGGGTACGTGCTGAAGCAGATCCGCGGCACCGACCTGGTCGACGCCGTCCGCCGGGTCGCCGCCGGGCAGTCGCTGCTCGACCCGGCCGTCACCCAGCGGGTGCTGGAACGCATCCGCAACGGCGTCGAACAGCCCCGCGAGCTGGCCTCGCTCACCGACCAGGAACGCAAGATCCTCGAGTACGTCGCCGAAGGGCTCACCAACCGCGAGATCGCCGGCCGGATGTTCCTGGCGGAGAAGACCGTCAAGAACTACGTCTCCAGCCTGCTCGCCAAGCTCGGCCTCGAGCGGCGCACCCAGGCAGCGGTGCTGGCCACCCGGCTGCTCGGCGAGCATCCACATTGATCACGGCGGCCGGGTTCAGGGCAGCAGCACCAGGCTCGCCGGCACCCGGCCGGCCAGCATGTCCTCGATGGATCCGTTGATGTCGTCGAGCCGGCGGGTCTCGTAGCGCACCCGGGTGCGCCCGGCGGCGTGCAGCCGGAAGACCTCGGTCAGGTCGGCGCGGGTGCCGACGATCGAGCCGATCACCCGGACGTCCTTGAGCACCTCCTGGAAGACCGGCATCCCGTCGTCGCGCAGCGGCGACGCCAGGACCAGCCGGCCGCCGCGGCGCAGCGAGGCGTGCGCCTGCTCGACGACCCGCGGGCCGGGGGCGAGGACGACGGCGACGTCGGCGCCGCCGAGTGCCCCGATCGCCGAGATCGGATCGATCTCGGCGGCGTTGACGACGTGGGCCGCGCCGAGCCGCTTGGCCATGACCAGTCTCTCCTCGGTGACGTCGACCGCGACGCACTCGCCGCCGAGGATCCCGGCGTACTGCAGGGCCAGGTGGCCGGGGCCGTCGATGCCGAAGACCGCCACCCGGGCGCCCGGGCCGACGCCGCCGGCCTTGACGGCCCGGTAGCCGGTGACGCCGGCGCAGGTCAGCGGGGCCGCCTCGGCGGGGTCGAGGCCCTCCGGCACGCCGACGACGTACCCGGCGCCGGCCACGGCGAACTCGGCGTGGCCGCCGTCGACCGCGTAGCCGGTGTCGAGCTGCCGGGCGCAGATCGTCTCCCAGCCGGTGACGCAGTACTCGCAGGCGCCGCAGGCGCGCTCCAGCCAGGGGATCGCCACCCGGTCACCGACGGCGGGCCGGGTGACGCCGGCGCCCGCCTTCTCGACGATGCCGACGCCCTCGTGGCCGGGTATGAACGGCGGCTGCGGCCGGACCGGCCAGTCGCCGCGGGCCGCGTGGATGTCGGTGTGGCACAGGCCGCTCGCCTCGATCCGCACCCGGACCTGCCCGGGACCGGGCTCGGGCAGCGGCACCCTCCTGACCTCCAGCGGCCGGTCGAAGCCGGTCACCATGGCTGCGCGCATCGACGTACCCCCGTCCTCGTCTCGACTCAACCTCGCCGAAGATCGCGTGCGCCGTTAGGGCCGAACGGCCCTGACACCCGGGACTACTGAGGGCTCGATCGCCGTTCCACGGCGGCGGGGCGGACCTCAGGGTTAACGTGCTTGAGGGCCGAAAGTCCCTCGGGGTATGCCTTCCGTGCCTCGGAACGGGTCTCGCCCGGACCTACGCTCGAGACAAGCCGAGAACTGCGAAGGGGATATCGCTGTGACCGCGGTCGTGACCGAACCTCGTACGCTCCCCGAACTCGACGAGACCGACCTTGCCCGGCTGGACGCCTGGTGGCGGGCCAACAACTACCTGACCATCGGTCAGATCTATCTGCAGGACAACGCGCTGCTGCACGAGCCGCTGACCCCCGCGCACATCAAGCCGCGGCTGCTCGGCCACTGGGGCACCAGCCCCGGCCTCTCGCTGATCTACGCACACGTGTCCCGGCTGATCCGCTACACCGGCCAACAGGCCATCTACCTCGCCGGACCCGGACACGGCGGCCCCGCCCTGGTCGCCGCCGGCTACCTCGAGGGCGCCTACACCGAGATCTACCCCAAGATCAGCCAGGACGAGGCCGGCATGCTGCGCCTGTTCCGGCAGTTCTCCAGCCCCGGCGGAATACCCAGCCACGTCTCGGTCACCACGCCTGGCTCGATCCACGAGGGCGGCGAACTCGGCTACGTGCTGGTCCACGCGTTCGGCGCGGTCATGGACAACCCGGACCTGCTCGCGATCGCGGTGGTCGGCGACGGCGAGGCCGAGACCGGACCCCTGGAGGGCTCCTGGAAGGGCGTCTCCTTCCTCAACCCCAAGCACGACGGCGCCGTCCTGCCGATCCTGCACCTCAACGGCGCCAAGATCGCCGGCCCGACCGTGCTGGCCCGCAAGGACCCGAACGAGGTACGCGCCCTGCTCCGCGGCCACGGCTACGACGTGGTCGAGGTCGAGGGCGACGACGTGCCCGGCATGCACTTCCGCTTCGCCGCCGCGCTGGGCACCGCCTGGCGGCGGATCCGCGAGATCCAGACCGCGGCCCGCGAGGGCGACTGGGACGGCAGCCGGCCGACCTGGCCGATGATCGTCCTGCGGTCGCCGAAGGGCTGGACCGGGCCGGACGAGGTCGACGGCGTCAAGGTCACCGGTACCTGGCGCTCGCACCAGGTACCGCTCTCCGGCGTACGCGACAACCCGGAGCACCTGGCGATGCTCGAGCGCTGGCTCAGGTCGTACCGTCCGGAGGAGCTCTTCGACCGCACCGGCGCGCCCAACGCCCTGATCCGGGAGCAGTCGCCGAAGGGCGACCTGCGGATGAGCGCCACCCCGCACGCCAACGGCGGCCTGCTCACCCGCGACCTGGACCTGCCCGACTTCCGCGGCTACGCCCTGGACGTGGCCGCGCCGGCCACCACGCGTGCGGAGTCGACCCGCAAGCTGGGCGAGCTGATGCGCGACATCTACCGCCGCAACCCGGACAACTTCCGGCTCTTCTGCCCGGACGAGACGAACAGCAACCGCCTCGGCGCGGTCTTCGAGGTCTCCGACCGGACATTCATGGAGCGGGTCACCCCGGACGACGTCAAGCTCGGCCGGGACGGCCGGGTGGTCGAGGTGCTCTCCGAGCACAGCTGCCACGGCTGGCTGGAGGGCTACAACCTCACCGGACGGCACGGCATGTTCGCCACCTACGAGGCGTTCGCCATGGTCAGCGCCTCGCAGACGGTGCAGCACGGCAAATGGCTGCAGGAGGCCAGGAACCTGCCCTGGCGCGCCAAGGTGCCCAGCCTCAACGTCCTGCTCACCTCGACGTGCTGGCGCAACGACCACAACGGCTTCTCGCACCAGGGACCCGGCCTGATCCAGGTGGTGCTGACCCAGCACGGCGACGTGGCCCGGGTCTACCTGCCGCCGGACGCGAACTGCCTGCTGTCGGTGGCCGACCACTGCTTCCGGTCCCGCTCGTACGTCAACCTGATCGTCATCGACAAGCAGCCGCAGCTCCAGTACCTGACGATGGACGAGGCGATCGAGCACTGCACCCGCGGCGCCGGCGTCTGGGAATGGGCCGGCACCGACGACGGCACCAGCGACCCGGACATCGTGCTGGCCTGCGCCGGCGACGTCGTCACCATGGAGACCGTCGCCGCCGCGCAGATCCTCAAGGAGCGGCTGCCCGGCTTCAAGACCCGGGTCGTCAACATCGTCGACCTCATGACGCTGCCCCGGCCCAAGGACCACCCGCACGGCATGAGCGAGACCCAGTTCACCGAGCTGTTCACCGACACCGTCGACGTGATCTCCTCGTTCCACGGCTACCTCGGCGGGATCCATCAGCTCGTGCACGGCCGGCCCGACGCCGACCGGTTCCACGTGCGCGGGTTCATCGAGGAGGGCACCACCACGACCCCGTTCGACATGACCGTGCGCAACCAGGTCTCCCGTTACCACCTGGTCATGGACGCCATCAACAACGCCAAGCGGCTGCCGCGCGGCGCCACCGAGCTCAAGGCCTGGTGTGTGGCGCAGCTCGCCCGGCACGACGCGTACATCGTCGAGCATCTCGAGGACATGCCCGAGGTCCGCGACTGGACCCTCGCCGACCGCACGACCGGATAGGGCCCGCACCGGAGCGGCCCGTGCCGGGGTGTCGTACCGTGATGCCTCGTGGCTAAGAGAGAACGGGCGCGGGCCGCCAAGGAGCCGGTCATACCGGCGGTGGTGGACGTCGTCGCGACACGCGCACAACCCTCCGGCGGGCTGGCCCGCTGGCTGCTCGAGCACAAGGTGCCGCCGGTCGGCCCGGCCGCCGCCGAGGCGCACTCCGAGCAGCACGCCTGGTGGAAGGTCATGTGCCTGACCGGCGTGGACTACTTCTCCAGCCTCGCCTACGTGCCGGCCATCGCCATCGCGGCGGCCGGCGCCGTGTCCCCGCTGGCGACCTTGATCATCGTGGCGCTGACGCTGTTCGGCATGCTGCCGATGTACCGGCGGGTGGCCAAGGAGAGCCCGCACGGCGCCGGGTCGGTGGCGATGCTGGAGGAGCTGCTGCCGTTCTGGCGCGGCAAGATCTTCGTGCTCGTCCTGCTCGGCTTCGTCGCCACCTCGTGGATCATCACGATCACCCTGTCGGCCTCGGACGCCAGCCTGCACGTGCTGGAGAACCCGCACGCGCCCGGCTTCCTGCACGGGCACGCGGTAGCGCTGACCGTCATCCTGCTGCTGGTCCTCGGCGGGGTGTTCCTGCTCGGCTTCAGCGAGGCCGTAAGCGTCGCCATCCCGCTGGTCGCGATCTTCCTCGGCCTCAACGCGATAATCATCGGCGCGGGCCTGGTCGAGGTGGTCACCTCGCCGACCGCGTGGTCGGCGTGGACGACCGCGCTCACCAGCCAGGGCGGCAGCTTCGCCGACCTGGTCGGGCCGGCGTTGTTCGCGTTCCCGTTGCTGGTGCTCGGCCTCTCCGGCTTCGAGACCGGGGTGAGCATGATGCCGCTCGTCGCCTCCGACGGCGCCGACGCCGAGCAGCGGCTGCGGTCGCGGATCCGCAACAGCCGCAAGCTGCTCACCACCGCCGCGGTCATCATGAGCGTCTACCTGCTCAGCAGCAGCCTCGTCACCACCATCCTGATCCCGGCCGGTGAGTTCGCCGAGGGCGGCGCCGCCAACGGGCGGGCCCTGGCCTGGCTGGCGCACGAGCAGTTCGGCGAGACGTTCGGCACCGTCTACGACATCAGCACCGTGCTGATCCTGTGGTTCGCCGGAGCCTCGGCGATGGCCGGACTCGTCAACATCGTGCCCCGCTACCTGCCCGGCTACGGCATGGCGCCCGAGTGGGGCCGCGCAGTGCGCCCGGTCGTCCTGGTGTACACCGCGATCAGCGTCGTGCTCACCATCGCGTTCAAGGCCGACGTCGACGCGCAGGCCGGCGCCTACGCCACCGGCATCCTGGCGATGATGGTCTCCGGCGCCTTCGCCGTCACTGTCTCCGCCTTCCGCCACCGCCAGCGCTGGGCCACGGCCGGCCTCGCGCTGCTCACCTGCATCCTGGCCTACGCGCTGACCGCGAACATCGTCGACAAGCCCGACGGCATCGCCATCTCCGCCATGTTCGTCGCCGGCATCATCACCGTCTCCCTGATCTCCCGGGTCTCCCGCACGACGGAGCTGCGCGCCGACCGCATCGAGTTCGACGACACGGCCCGCGGGTTCATCACCGACACCCTCGACCACGACGGCCAGATCAACATCATCGCCAACCGCCGCCAGGCCGGCGACGCCGCCGAGTACCGGCTCAAGGAGCGCGAGCAGCGCGGCGACAACCCCGTGCCCGGCACCGCCGACGTGCTGTTCCTGGAGATCGACGTCATCGACCCGTCGGAGTTCAGCGAGACGCTCACCGTCCGGGGCGTGCGGGTCGGCCCGCACCGGGTCCTGCGCGCGCAGGCACCCGCCGGCCCCAACGCGATCGCCGCCGTCCTGCTCGCCCTGCGCGACACCACCGGGGTACGCCCGCACTGCTACTTCGCCTGGGCCGAGGGCAGCCCGCTGGTGCACATGGTCCGGTACTTCCTGCTCGGCCGCGGCGACACCGCGCCCGTGGTCCGCGAGATCGTCCGCAAGCACGAGCCGGACCCCGCCCGCCGCCCCGCCATCCACGTCGGCTAGCCGGGCCGGCGTCAACGGCGGGTCAAGAATGGCGTGGCGGCGTAGTCATCGCGTCAATACCGCTGACAACTACCGCGCCCTCGGCGGGGTGATCACCCCGATCCGCGGCGACGCGGCGGCGCACCCGGCCGTGCCCGCCGACGCCGTCACGGCCTCCGGCAGCGGCCTCGACCCGCACATCAGCCCCGCGTACGCCGAGCTCCAGGTGCCGCGGGTCGCCCGGATCCGCGGCCTGAGCGAGGACACCGTGCGCACACTGGTACGCGAACACACCGACGGCCGGGCGCTCGGCTTCCTCGGCGAGCCGGGCGTCGACGTCCTGCAACTCAATGTCGCCCTCGACGAGCGACGGTAAGGAGACCGGGGTGGCCCGCGGGCAGCTACGCATCTACCTTGGTGCCGCACCGGGCGTCGGCAAGACGTACACCATGCTGGAGGAGGCGCACCGCCGCGCCGAGCGCGGCACCGACATCGTCGTCGGGCTGGTCGAGACGCACGGCCGCGCGCACACCGCCGCGATGATCGGCGACCTGGAGGTGATCGCCCGCCGTCGGATGTCCTACCGTGGGGCCGATTTCACCGAGATGGACCTGGACGCGCTCCTGGACCGGTCCCCCGCGGTGGCCGTGGTGGACGAACTGGCCCACACCAACGTGCCGGGCTGCCGCAACGCCAAGCGCTGGCAGGACGTGCAAGAACTGCTCAACGCCGGTACCACCGTTCTGACGACGGTCAACGTGCAGCACTTGGAGTCGCTCAACGACGTGGTCGCGCAGATCACCGGCGTCGAGCAGCGCGAGACCGTGCCCGACGCGGTGGTCCGCGCCGCCGAGCAGGTCGAGCTGGTCGACATGACCCCGGAGGCGCTGCGCCGGCGGATGGCGCACGGCAACATCTACCGGCCGGAGAAGATCGACGCCGCGCTCGGCAACTACTTCCGCACCGGCAACCTCACCGCCCTGCGCGAGCTGGCCCTGCTCTGGCTCGCCGACAAGGTCGACGACCAGCTCGACGCCTACCGCGCCGCCCACCGGATCGACGCCACCTGGGAGACCCGGGAACGCGTCGTCGTCGCGCTCACCGGCGGCCCGGAGGGCGACACCCTGATCCGCCGGGCCACCCGGATCGCCGACCGCACCAAGGGTGCCGACCTGCTGGCCGTGCATGTAGCGCGCAACGACGGCCTGGCCGGTGCCGACCCGGCGGCGCTGGCCCGACAGCGGGTCCTGGTCGAGGGCCTCGGCGGCACCTACCACCAGGTCATGGGCGGGGACGTCCCGGCGGCGCTGCTGGAGTTCGCGCGCGGCGCCAACGCCACCCAGATCGTGCTCGGCGCGTCCAGCCGCGGGCGGCTCGCCCAGCTCTTCTCCGCCGGCGTCGGCGTCACCACCGCCGCCCGCTCGGGCAGCATCGACGTGCACCTGGTGACCCACGAACGCGTCCGGCGTGGTCACGTCGCCCGTCGGCTGCCGGCGGCGTTGTCGCGCAGGCGGCGGATCGCCGGGTTCCTGACCGTGCTCGCCGGGTTTCCGGCGCTAACCTGGCTGCTGCACGCCGCGTCCCCCACGACGCTGACCAACGACATCCTGCTGTTCCTCGCGGCCGTCGTCGGCGTCGCGCTCATCGGCGGACTGTGGCCCGCGCTGCTCGCGGCGGTCGGCGGATCGCTGCTGCTCAACTGGTTCTTCACCCCGCCGACCGGCCGTTTCACCATCGCCGAGGGCGCCAACCTGCTCGCCCTGATCATCTTCGTCGTGGTGGCCGTCGCGGTGAGCTGGGTCGTGGACACCGCCGCCCGCACCACCCGTCGCGCCGCCCAGGCCGGCGCCGACGCGCAGACCCTAGCCACCGTCGCCGGCAGCGTGCTGCGCGGCGCCCGGCCGCTGACCGCCCTGCTCGAACGGCTCCGGGAGACGTTCCGCCAGGAGACGGTCACCCTGCTCGAACGCGACGGTCCCGGGTGGACGGTCGTCGCCTCGGTCGGCGGCGCACCCTGCCCGGCGCCGTCGGAGGCCGACGCCGAGGTGAACGCGGACGACCGGCTCACCATCGTCATGCGCGGCCCGGCGCTGCGGGCCAGCGACCGGCGGATCGTGGAGGCCTTCGCCGCGCAGGCCGCCCTCGCCGTGCGGCAGGAGCGCCTCGCGGCCGAGGCCGCCGCCGCGAAGCCGCTCGCCGAGGCGGACAAGATGCACACCGCGCTGCTCGCGGCCGTCAGCCACGACCTGCGTACCCCGCTCGCGGCCGCGAAGGCGGCGGTGGCCGGGCTCGCCGCGCAGGACGTGCACCTGGACGACGAGGACCGGGCCGAGCTGCTCGCCACCGCCGACGAGTCACTCGACAAGCTCGACCGGCTCGTCGCGAACCTGCTCGACATGAGCCGCCTGCAAGCGGGCGCGCTCGGCGTGCACGCCGTCGACCTGGGCGCCGAGGACGTCGTGCCCCGCGCCCTCGACGACCTCGGCGTGACCATCCCCCTGCACCTGCCGGCCGACCTGCCCGCCGTGCACGCCGACCCCGGCCTGCTCGAACGCATCCTGGTCAACCTCGTCGCCAACGCACTGCGGCACAGCCCGGCCGGCCGGCCGCCGGTCGTCACCGCCAGCGCGCTGGCCGGCACCATCGAGATCCGGGTCATCGACCACGGCCCGGGCATCCCGGAGGACCGGTGGGAGGACGTGTTCCTGCCGTTCCAGCGGCTCGGCGACCGCGACAACCACACCGGCGTCGGGCTCGGCCTCGCACTCTCCCGCGGGCTCACCGAGGTCATGGGCGGCACGCTGACCCCGGAGGAGACACCCGGCGGCGGCCTCACCATGATTCTCGCGCTGCCCGCCGGCGCGCACGCGACGGAGGTACCCGAATGACCCGCATCCTGGTCGTCGACGACGAACCGCAGATCCTGCGCGCCCTGCGGGTCAACCTGCGCGCCCGCGGCTACGAGGTCGTCACCGCCGGCGACGGCGGCGCCGCACTGAAGGCAGCCGCCGACAACCCGCCCGACCTGGTGGTGCTCGACCTCGGCCTGCCCGACCTGGACGGCGTCGAGGTCATCGGCGGGCTGCGCGGCTGGACCGCCGTCCCGATCGTGGTCCTCTCCGGCCGGGCCGAGAGCCGCGACAAGGTCGACGCCCTCGACGCCGGCGCCGACGACTACGTCACCAAGCCGTTCGGGGTGGACGAGCTGCTGGCCCGCATCCGGGCCGCCCTGCGCCGGGCGCAGCCCGCCGCCGAGCATCCCGCCGTGGTCACCGTCGGCCGGTACGCCGTCGACCTGGCCGCGCGCACCGTCTCGCACGACGTGAAGCTGACGCCGACCGAGTGGCAGATCCTCGACCACCTGCTGCGCAACCCCGGCATGCTGGTCAGCCAGCGCCTGCTGCTGCGCGACGTGTGGGGGCCGCAGTACTCGACCGAGACGAACTATCTGCGGCAGTACATGGCCCGGCTGCGCCGCAAGCTCGAGGAGGATCCGGCGCACCCGAGGCACCTGCTCACCGAGCCGGGCATGGGCTACCGGTTCGCGCCCTGATCGCCCCGCGCGGCGGCGGCCTTGAGCTCGGCCCAGCGCTCCAGCATGGCCGGCAGGTTGTCCTGCACCCAGTTGTAGAAGTCGCTCATGCCCGCCAGTCGCTCCCCCGCGATCGTGTCGCGCCCGCCCGCGGCGGCGGCGCCCTGCGCCGCGGCGTCGGCAAGGGTCTTCAGGAGGGTCATCTTGGCGACGGTCACCTCGTACCAGGAGTCGTCCACGAGGCGGTAGCGGTCGCGGCGCGAGCCGGGCACGTGCTCCCGGGTCACCATGCTGAGCTGGGTCAGGTAGCGCACCGCGCCCGAGATGGCCGCCGGGCTGACGTCAAGGCGCTCGGCCAGCTCCCCCGCGCTCAGCGACCGCTCGTCGGCCGCCATCAGGGTGAACACCACCCGGCCGGCCATCCGCGGGAAGCCCCAGTCGCCCAGCAGCCGGGACATGTCCTCCACAAAGCTGCGCAGCGCGGTCTCGTCCCGCATGCGGACCCCCTCGCGTCAATTTTTCGTGTACGAACTTTCACACATGTGTGAAACGAGTGTAGCTTCTGAAACGTGGAAAATGCGATCTCGGTAGCCGGCCTGACCAAGCGGTTCGGCCGGGTCACCGCGCTCGACGGTCTCGACCTGACCGTCGCGCAGGGTGAGGTGCAGGGGTTCCTCGGCCCGCCGCGACATGCCGATAACCTGACCCGGCACCACTCGCCCCTGCGCAAAGGGAGCTGACATGACCACCTCCGACGGGCCCGCGATCTCGATCACCGGGCTGAGCAAGTCGTTCGGGGCCGCCAAGGCCCTCGACGGGCTCGACCTGACCGTTGCCACCGGCGAGGTGCATGGCTTCCTCGGCCCGAACGGCGCGGGAAAGACCACCACCATCCGGGTGCTGCTCGGCCTGCTGCGTCCCGACGCCGGCGAGGTGCGGCTGCTGGGCGGCGACCCGGGCCGCGACGCGGTCGCCCTGCACGGCCGGCTGGCCTACGTGCCCGGCGACGTCACGCTCTGGCCGGGCATCACCGGCGGCGAGGTCATCGACCTGCTCGGCCGGATGCGCGGCGGCATCGACCGGCGCCGGCGCGACGAGCTGCTGGAGCGGTTCGACCTGGACCCCCGCAAGAAGGCGCGCACCTACTCCAAGGGCAACCGGCAGAAGGTCGCCCTGATCGCGGCGCTGGCCGCGGACGTCGAGCTGCTGCTGCTCGACGAGCCGACGTCGGGCCTGGACCCGCTGATGGAGTCGGTGTTCCAGCAGTGCATCCAGGAGGTGAAGCGGCAGGGCCGGACGGTGCTGCTGTCCAGCCACATCCTGGCCGAGGCCGAGGCGCTGTGCGACCGGGTGAGCATCATCCGGCTCGGCCGCACCGTCGAGTCCGGCACGCTGAGCGAGCTGCGGCACCTGACCCGCACGTCGGTCACGGTCGAGACGGCGGAGTCGCCGGCCGGCATCGAGGCGCTGCCCGGCGTGTACGACGCGGTGGTCGAGGACCATCACGCCCGCTTCGACGTCGACACCGCCCAGCTGGACGCCGTGGTGCGCCGGCTCGCGCCGCTCGGCGTGCGCAGCCTGACCAGCACGCCGCCGACGCTGGAGGAGCTGTTCCTGCGCCACTACGGCGACCAGGAGGTGCCGTCTTGACCGGGACCCTCGGCCTGCTGCGCTTCATGCTCCGCCGTGAGCGTTTCGGCCTGCCGTGGTGGTTGCTCGGCGCGACGTTGCTCGTGCTGATCCAGTCCACCCAGAGCCAGACCCTGTACGGCACGCCCGAGGCCCTGGAGAAGCTGCGCCACTCGATCGGCGGCAACACCGCCGTGATCGCGATGAGTGGCCCGACCCGGCTGCTGGACGCCATCGGCGGCGAGGTCGTGTTCGAGATCCTCGGCTTCGTGTCCATCGTGGTCGCGCTGATGAGCATGTTCCTGGTCGGCCGGCACACCCGCGCCGAGGAGGAGACCGGCCGCGCCGAGCTGCTCCGCTCGGCGCGGGTCGGCAAGCGGGCCCCGCTGGCGGCGGCGCTGTCGCTTGCCGCGCTGGCGAACCTGGCCGTCGCGGTGCTGGTGTTCGCCGCGACCGCCGGCACCGGCCTGCCGGTCGGCGGCTCGCTGCTGTTCGGCCTCGCGACCGCCGCCGTCGGCATCACGTTCGCCGCGCTCACCGCCCTCGCGGCGCAGGTCTTCGAGAACGCCCGCGCGGTGTACGGCGCCGTCGCGCTCGTCCTCGGGGCGGCCTACGTGCTGCGGGCCGCCGGCGACGTCGGCAACGGCGCTCTGTCCTGGGCCTCGCCGATCGGCTGGAGCCAGCGCACGTTTCCGTACACCGGCGACCGGTGGTGGCCGCTGTTGCTCGCGCTCTGCACCTCCGCGCTGCTGGTGGCGGGCGCGGTGGCGCTGCTCGGGCACCGCGACTTCGGCGCCGGCCTGGTGCCGCCCCGGCCCGGCCGGCCCACCGCCTCCCCCGCGCTGCGCAACGCGTACGCGCTGGCCTGGCGCCTGCAACGCGGTTCCCTGATCGGCTGGGCGGCCGGGCTCTTCCTGCTCGGCGCCGCGTACGGCTCGATCGGCGACACCATCGAGCAGTACTTCCTGGACAACCCGGAGGTCGCCAAGTTCCTGCCGGGCGGCACCGCGGACCTCGTCGACGCCTACCTGGCACTGACCGTCGGGCTCTCCGCCCTGCTCGCGGCGGCCTACGGGGTGGCGGCCACGCTGCGGCTGCGCGGCGAGGAGACCTCCGGCCGGGCCGAGCCGGTGCTGGCGACGGCGACCGGCCGCGGCACCTGGCTGGCGAGCCACCTCAGCGTCTCCCTGGCCGGCAGCGCCCTGGTGCTGCTCACGTTCGGCCTCGGCGAGGGTTTGGCGTACGGCCTGACCGTCTCGGACGCCGGCCAGATACCGCGCCTGGCGGCGGTCGCGCTCGCCTACCTGCCCGCGGTGTGGCTGATCGTCGCCGTGGTGGTGCTGGTGCTCGGCTGGTTGCCGCGCGCGTCCGCGGCCCTGGCGTGGGTGGCCGTCGGCTACTGCGCGGTCATCGCGCTCTTCGCCGACTCGTTCGACCTGCCCGGCTGGTCGCGACGCGCGTCGCCGTTCGCGCACACCCCGCAGGTCCCGCTCGACAACCTGGGCGTCGCGCCGCTGCTCGTCATCGGCCTGGTCGCCGCGTCGCTCGTGGCGGCCGGCTACGCCGGACTACGCCGCCGAGACCTCGGCTACTAGGGGCCCGGATGCTGCATGTACGGGTGATCACACCCGAGGAACGCACCGAGGCGGTACTGGAAGAGCTGGCGGGCGACGTGGCGGTCACCCACCTGATCGTGCTGCCCGGCGCCGCCCGCTCGCCGCGCGGCGACGTGCTGGAGTTCGACGTGGTCCGCGAGGGTGCCAGCGTCGTGCTGGACCGGCTGCGCGCCCGCGGGCTGGACACCGACGGCGCGATCGTCGTCGAGCGGGTCGACGCCGCGTTGTCGGCGTCGGCCGACCGGGCCGCACGGCGGGTACCCGGGCTGGGCGTCGACGCCGTGGTCTGGCAGGAGCTCGAGCAGCAGACCGGCGAGGAGGCCGAGCTGTCCGGCTCGTTCCTGGCGTTCATGACCATCGCCATGATCATCGCCGCGATCGGTGTCCTGCTCGACCAGCCGATCCTGATCGTCGGATCGATGGTCGTCGGCCCGGAGTTCGGCCCGCTCTCCGCCCTCTGCGTCGGCATCGTGCGGCGCCGATGGCGGCTGGTCCGCCGCTCGGGGCTGGCCCTCGCGGCCGGCTTCCCGTTCGCCATGGTCGTCACGGTGCTGGCGGTGTGGCTGCTCACCGCCCTCGATCTGGTGGACCGGTCGATGCTGCTCCAGGAGCGGCCGCTCACCGACTTCATCTGGCGCCCGGACGCGCTGTCCTGGGTGATCGGCTTCCTCGGCGGCGTGGCCGGCATGCTCTCGCTCACCTCGGCCAAGACCGGCACGCTGGTCGGCGTGCTGATCTCGGTGACCACCATCCCCGCGGCGGCCAACGCCGCGGTCGCGCTGGCCTACGGCGCACACGAGGAGGCGGTCGGCTCCGCGCTCCAGCTGGTCATCAACGTGGCGGCGATCGTTGTCGCCGGCGTGCTCACCCTGCTGTTCCAGCAGGTCGTGTGGCGGCGTACCCGGCCGGCGGGCTGAGTCAGTCCAGGTCCGCCTGCCACAGGTCCGGGCCGAAGACCTCGTACTGGATGTCGCGCACCGGAACGCCGCGCTCGATCAGCGAGCCCCGGATCGCCTGCATGAACGCGATCGGCCCGCACAGGTAGTAGAGCGCGTCCTCCGGCAGGTCCACTCCGGACAGACTCATCATGCCGCCGTGCACGCCGGCGACGGGCAGCTCGCTGCCCGAGCCGTCCTCGTACCAGACCCGCAGCGAGGATCCGGGCAGCCGGGCGAGGTCGCCGGCCAACTGGCGGCGCAGCGGGAACGCGCGCTCGTTCGCGTCGGCGTGCAGCAGCGTGACCTGAAGGCTCGAACCCGCCGCGACCAGGTGCGAGATCATCCCGGCCATCGGGGCGACCCCGATCCCGGCGCTGACGAACACCGCCGGCCGGCCGCCGTCGTCGAGCACGACGTCGCCGTACGGCACGCTCAGGCTGAGCTCGTCGCCGACCTGGATCCGGTCGTGCAGCAGCGTCGACACCTCGCCGTCGGGCTTGCCGCCGCCGTGCACCCGCTTGACGGCGAAGTAGCGGTGCTCGCCGTCGTCGGCCCGGGTCAGGCTGAACTGGCGCGGCTGGCGCACCCCGTCCGGCATCGGCGCCTGCACGGTGATGTACTGGCCGGGCAGCGAGGTACGCACCGGCCGGTCGTCGACGCGCCGCATGACGAACTGCACGACGTCGTCGGCCTCGGGCACCTTCTCCGCGACGCGCCACCGCCGCCACACCCGCTCCGCGGTCACCCCGCGCGCGCTGTACAGGCCGCGTTCCTGGTTGATCAGCGCGTAGGCCATCAGCCAGTAGACCTCGTCCCACGCGGCCGCGACGTCGGCGGTGACCGCGTCGCCGAGCACGTCGCCGATGGCCCACATCAGGTTGTCCCGCACGATCTGGTACTGGTCCGGGCCGATGCCCAGCGTCGCGTGCTTGTGCGCGATCCGGGTCAGCAGCCGCTCCGGCAGCTGCCGCGGGTGCTTGACCAGCGCGGTCGCGAACACCGCAACCGAGCCGGCCAGGGCCTTCGGCTGGCTGCCGTCGGCCTGGTTACCGCGGTTGAACACCCCGTCGAGGAGTTCCGGGTGCCCGGCGAACATGTGCGCGTAGAACCGTGTCGCGATCTCGGCGATGTTGTCGCCGACGACCGGCAGCGTGGCCTCGACGATCGGCCGGGCCTTGTCCGACAGCACCTGTGACCTCCCGGGTGAGGAATGGGCACGCCCCTCCCGACACTATCCACGATTCGGGCGCCGGCTACGCGGGATCGGATATCGCGCCCGGCCGGACCAGGCCGGTCTCGTAGGCCAGGACCGCAGCCTGTACGCGGTCGCGCAGCCCGAGCTTGGTCAGGATCGCCGAGACGTGCGTCTTGACCGTCGCCTGGGTGAGGAAGAGCCGCTCGGCTATCTCGGTGTTGGTCAGCGCGCGGGCGACCAGCGTCAGCACCTCGGCCTCCCGGGCGGTGAGCAGGTCGAGCCGCCGGTCCGGGCCCGGGCCGGCCGGCAGGCCCGCCGCGAACCGGTCGAGCAGGCGCCGGGTCACCGTCGGCGCCAGCAGCGCCTCGCCGCGGGCCACCACCCGGACGGCGTCGGCCAGCTCGGCCGGGCGGATGTCCTTGAGCAGGAAGCCGCTCGCACCGGCCCGCAGCGCGGCGAAGACCGGCTCGTCGAGGTCGAACGTGGTCAGCATGACGACCCGGGCGGCGCTGCCGGACGCGACGATCCGCCGGGTCGCCTCGATGCCGTCCATCCTGGGCATCCGGACGTCCATCAGCACCACGTCGGGCCGGAGCTCGGCGGTCAGCGCCACCGCCGCCAGCCCGTCGCCTGCCTCGCCGACCACCTCGATGTCGTCGCGGGCCTCCAGGATCATCGCGAACCCGGCGCGGACCAGCTCCTGGTCGTCGGCGAGCACGACGGTGACGCTCACGCGGGCGCTCCAAGGGGCAGGCGGGCCGAGACGCGGAACCCGCCGGCGGGCAGCGGTCCGGCGTCGAGGCTACCGCCGACCAGCCGGGCGCGTTCGCGCATGCCGACCAGGCCCGCGCCGGCGCCGTGCGGGGCGGGCACCCGAGCGGCCGGCGCGCCGTCGTCGGTGATCTCCAGGTGCAGCGCGGCGTCGGTCCAGCGCAGGTCGACCTCGGCCCGGGTCGCCCGCGCGTGCCGCAGCGTGTTGGTCAGCGACTCCTGGACGATCCGGTACGCGGACAGGCTGACGTCGGCCGGCACGATCCGGGCGGGCCCGGCCCGGTTGACGGCCACCGCGAGCCCGGCCGCGCCGAGCGAGGCCGCGAGCGCGTCGAGCTGGTCGAGGCCGGGCTGGGGCGATCGCGGCTCGGTGCCGTCCGGGCGCAGCGCCTGGAGCATGACCCGCAGCTCGCCAAGGGCCGATCGGCCGGCGTCCTGGATCGTGTCGAGCGCGGCCCGGGCCCGCTCCGGCCGCCGGTCGAAGACGTCCGCGGCCGCGCCGGCCTGCACCACCATCAGCGACACGTTGTGCGCGATCACGTCGTGCAGTTCGCGGGCCAGCCGCGCGCGCTCGTCCGAGACGATCCGGCGGCGCTCCTGCTCGCGCCGGATGCACCGGGTCCGGGCCAGCTCGCCCCAGGCCCAGCCGAGCAGGGACCCGAAGACGGCGGTGACCAGCTCGGCCCAGCCGCCGTGCAGGTACGACCAGGGCGTCAGGGCGAGCATCACGGCCAGCGCCCGCAGCGAGACCCGCGGCGGCCTGATCCGGGCGTAGGAGATCAGCGGCGCGGCGGCCAGCCCCAGCCAGCCGACCTGCGGCGCGAGCGCCTCGATGCCGATGCCGGCGGCGATCGCGAGGCCCATCGCCGCCTCCGGCCACCGGCGCATCAGCAGGAGCGTGGCCGCCTGGGCGAGCCCGCAGCACACGGCGGCAACGGTCGCGGCGACGGTGCCGGGCCCCTCCGGCACGGCGAGGATCAGCGCGGTCAGCAGGACCGCGAGCACGCCGGCCCAGGCCGCGTCGGAAACGGCCGGCCTCATCCGGAAGGTCCTCATGCCCCTCACGGTAGGCCGCCGGGCGCCGCGGCTCATCCGTCGCGGGAACGACCCGGTCTCCGTCCCTGGGGCGATCCGGGACGAGGCCCGCGCGCCGGATCGTGGTGGGCAGTCCGATGCCGGCACCACTCCAGGAGGATCCGATGAACATCCGATGCGTACGCATGCGGCGCGTGACCCGCGCCCTCGCCGTCGTGGCCGCGACCGGGGCGGCGTACACCGTCTGGACGATCGCGCACCAGGTCGCCGGCGTCGAGCTGGTCGTGGACCGCGGGTCCGGCCGCACCACCGTGACGCCGGCCGCCGTCGTGCTCGCGACCGTGGTCGCCGGGCTGGCGGCCTGGGCGCTGCTGGCCCTGCTCGAACGCCGCACCCGGCGCGCCGCGGCGCTCTGGTCCGGCACCGCCGGCGCCGTCCTGCTGGTCTCGCTGCTCGGCCCGATCGGCTCGGCCGTCGGCGCCGGCGCGACCGCCGCGCTGGTGGCGATGCACCTGGCGGCCGGCGCCGTGCTGATACCGCTGCTGGCCCGAAGCTCCGTGGCGTGCCGCGAGTCCGATCCGGACACTGCGCCTTCCCTCGCCGTTAACCGCGGGTAAAGATGATCGCCAGGGCGGTGGGATTGGCTCCCGCACAACGATCCGTCCCCCTGAGGAGTCAACGCATGCCGGTAATGGTCACCAAGCGGGACGACCCTACCGGCACACGGGTGCGGCGCAGGCCGCACCGGGCGCCGCTGTGGGCGAAGCTGGTCACCGCGGCCGGCGCGGCGCTGATGCTGGTCAGCGTCGGCGGGATCGTCGCGTCCCGGTACCTGCTCGACCAGCTGACCGGCAACATCCAGACCACCTCCAGCGTGCTCGGCGACCCGGCGGCGGCGGGCGCGCCCGCCGGCGAGCTGCCCGAGGGCGCGATGAGCCTGCTGATGCTGGGCCTGGACACCCGGCAGGGCTGGGAGGCCAAGGGCGAGGTCTCCCGGTCCGACACGATCCTCGTCCTGCACATCACGGCGTCGCACGATCAGGCCTACATGATCTCGATTCCGCGGGACCTGATCGCCGAGATCCCCGCGGACCGGTCGATCGGCTTCAACGGCAGCACCGAGAAGATCAATTCCGCGTACGCGTACGGGTCCATGAACGGCCGCGGCTGGACCGGCGGTGCCCGGCTCGCCACCAAGGCCGTGCAGAACCTGACCGGCATCGACTTCGACGGCGTGGTCGTGATCGACTTCGAGGGGTTCCGCGGCATCCTCGAGGCGATGGGCGGTGTGCGCATGTGCGTGGACAAGGACAGCTGGTCCAGCCATTACACCGTCGACTCCAAGGGCAAGGTGAGCTACGCCGTCGGCGCCGACCCGACCTCTCCCCCGCGGAACGCGCTGTGGTTCCGCAAGGGGTGCCGCAACATGGCGGCGTGGGAGGCGCTGGAGTTCTCCCGGCTCCGGCACTCGACCAACGGCGACTACGACCGGCAGCGCCACCAGCAGCAGCTGCTGCGCGCGATGGCCAAGAAGGCGACGAGCGCGGGCATCCTGTCGAATCCGGCGAAGGTGTCGGCGGTCATGTCGGCCGCGGGATCCTCGCTGCGGATGGACACCAACGGCGTACCCGTCAACGACTTCATCTTCGGGTTGAAGGGCCTTGCCGCCGCCGACCTGATCCCGATCAGGACCAACGGCGGCACCTTCGCCGCCGCGTCCGGCGGCGGGGAGGGCGTCACGGAGGCCACCCGGGCGCTGTTCCGGGCCGCGTCCGACGACCGGCTGGGCGAGTTCCTCATCGACCATCCGGAGCTCGTCATCAACGACGGCGGGCCACTCTGAAGTCGCGGTGTCCTGCGGGTGAACACTGCATGTCTTGCCGGTCAGTCGTGGTGTCGATCCCGCTCGATTCGTAACCTCTAAACCATGTATGGGACCGTCTCCACGACCCGGGTGGATCAGGCACGACGGGTGGCCCAGCTCGTCCTCGCCGACCTGCCCGAACGGTGGCAGCACTCCGCCGGCGTCGCCGAACGCGCCGAGGAACTCGCCGGGACGCTCGGCGAGGACCCGGACGTGCTCGTCGCGGCGGCCTGGCTGCACGACATCGGCTACGCCGACTCGATCCGCGAGACCGGCTTCCACCCGCTCGACGGCGCGCGGTACCTCGACGACCACGGCTGGCCGCCGCGCATCAGCGCGCTGGTGGCGCACCACTCGGGTGCGTGCTTCGTGGCAGAGGCGCGCAACCTCCAGGAGGCGCTGCGGGCGTTCGACCGGGAGGAGTCACCGCTCGCCGACGCCCTGACCTACGCCGATCAGACCGTCGGCCCGGGCGGCCGTCGCATGCTCGTCCAACAGCGGATCTCCGACATGCTGCGCCGGCACGGCCCCCGGTCGCCGAACGCCGCCGCACACCGGCTGCGGGGGCCGTACCTGCTGGCCGTCGCGCACCGGGTGGAGAGCCGCGTCGCGGCGGCCTGCGTTTAGCACCGTGCCGCCACGATGCCGTGCGCGGCGAGGAAGCCGTCGACCGACGCCGCCCACGGGTACCGGCAAGCCTGCTCGCGGGCCGTCCGCCGGCGCTCCGGGCGGCCCATCAGGTCCAGGACGGCCTGCGCGTAGGCCGGTCCCTCGCCGGGCGCGGCGATCCCGGCCGCGCCGATCACCTCGGGCAGGGCGCTGTCCGCGCTCGCCACCACCGGCGTGCCGCCGGCCAGCGCCTCCAGGGCGGCGAGGCCGAACGTCTCCACCGGGCCGGGCGCCAGCACGACGTCCGCGGTGGCCAGCAGGCCGGCGAGTTCGTCCCGGTCGCGGACGTGCCCCAGGAACCGGACGGGCAGGCCCCGGTCGGCGGCCTCGCCCTGCAGGGCGGGGCGCAGCGGGCCGCCGCCGGCCACCACCAGGACCGCCGGCACGCCGGCCGCGTGCAGGGCCGCGAGGGCGTTCAGCGACCGGCGCGGCCGCTTCTCGGCCGACAGCCGCCCGCAGTGCAGCAACAGCAGGTCCCCCGGGGCCGCCCAGCGACGACGCATCCCGGCATCGAAGCGGGACGGCGAGAACCGATCCAGATCAACACCCAGCGGTACGCGGACCACGTTGCGGGCGCCGATCCGGGTGAACTCCGCGGCCGCCCAGCCGGTCGTGCAGACCACCGTGGTGTGGTCGGCCGCGGTCCTCGCGTTGGCCCGGTCCACCACCCGCCGCGACGCCGCCGGGCCGAACAGCCGCGACAGCCCGTCCAGGCTCTCGTGCGACACCATCACCGACGGCACGCCGGCCCGCCGAGCCCAGCGGCCGACCCAGCGCAGCGTGGTGCGGTCCGACACCTCGATCCGGTCCGGGGCGAGCCCGCGCAGCACCGCGGCGGTCCGGCGCCGGTCCATCAGCACCCGGTAGCCACCCATGCCGGGCACACCGGGCGCCGGCAGCGTGATCACCCGGCCCTGCGCGGTACGCACGTCCGAGCGGCGGGCGCCAGGCACGATCAGCGTGGCCTCGTGGCCCGCGGCCTCGTACCCGGCGCCCAGCTCGTGCAGCGCGGTACGCAGGCCGCCGGAGCTTTCGGTCACGAAGTTCGCGATCCGCACGATCCTCACCGGCCCACCGCCATCCTCCCGTCGGGCACCCCGGCCGTCACGGCCCGGTAGTGCCCGATCAGCTCGTCGCCGACCGCGGACCAGCTGCGGCCCTCGATCGCCACCCGGCCCGCGGCGCCGAACGCGGCCCGCATCTCCGGATCGGCGGCCAGCGCCGCGACCGCCGCCGTGAACCCGGCCGCCTCGAAGGGCGGCACCAGCAGGCCGGTCCGTTCGTGGGTGACCTGGTCGAGCGGCCCGCCGAGTGCGGGCGCCACCACCGGCACGCCGCTGGCCATCGCCTCCTGCACCGCCTGCCCGAACGTCTCGTACGGTCCGGTGTGCGCGAACACGTCCAGGCTGGCATACAGCCGGGCGAGCTGCGCGCCGTGCCGCACCCCGGCGAAGACCGCGCGGGGCAGCGCCCGGCGCAGCGACGCGGCCGCGGGCCCGTCACCCACGACGACCAGCCGCACGCCCGGCAGCCGGCTCGCCTCGTCCAGCAGCTCCACCTGCTTCTCCACGGCCAGGCGACCCACGAATCCGACGAGGACCTCGCCGCCCGGTGCGAGGGCGCGGCGCAGGCCCGCGCTGCGGTGCCGCGGGTGGAACCGGACGTCGTCCACGCCGCGCCGCCACATGTGCACGCGCCGGACGCCGTGCGCCACCAGCGCCTCGGCCGAGCCGGTGGAGGGCACCAGGGTCCGCTGCGCCGAGTTGTGCACCGTCCGGATCCACCGCCACGCCGCGCCCTCGGTCATGCCGACCCCGTACGCGCGGGCGTAGGCGGCGACGTCGGTCTGGTAGACCGCCACCGTGGGCAGCCCCAGCGACTTCGCGGCCGCCGCGCCCCAGGCGCCCAGCACGAACGGGCTGGCCAGATGGACGACCTCGGCCCGGTGTGCGCGCAGCGCCGCGCTCAGCGCCGGCGTGGGCAGCCCCAGCCGGAGCTGCGGGTAGCCCGGCATCCGCAGCGACGGCATCCGCACCACCGGGTACGGCGCGTCGACCGGGTCCTGTCCGCCGGCGGCCCTCGGCGCGATCACCATCGGCTCGTGGCCGCGGCGCAGCAGATGCTCGGCCGAGCGCACCACCGAGTTCGCGACACCGTTGACGTCCGGCAGGAACGACTCCGTGACCAGCGCGATTCGCATGCCCACACGATGATCGGCAGGAGCGATCCGCCGGGCCACCCGGGCATGGCCGCGAGCCGAACGTCCGACGACATGACTGCTGTTCGCCTGGCGTTGGGCGACGGCCCACCGGCACGCAACGTTGATGTAGCAACGTCCCGCGAATGCGTACCGTTGCCTTCACCACCGCCGTCGTCCTGTCCGCCGTCGCCGCGCCCGGCCCGGCCGCGGCCGCACCCGAACCGGCGCCGCGCCCGGTCACCGCGACCACCGAGACGCCCGCGCTCTACGACGACGAGGCCGGCGGCGACGCGGACGCCGACGACCCCGCCATCTGGATCCACCCGCGGCTGCGGTCGCGCAGCCTGGTCATCGGCACGGCGAAGAACGGCGGGCTGCGCGTCTACGACCTGAGCGGCCGGCAGGTCCAGTCCGTCGCGGCCGGCGAGGGCGGCCGGTTCAACAACGTGGACATCGTCTCCGGTCTGCCGCTGGGCGGCGCCCGGGCCGACGTCGCCGTGGTCACCGACCGCGGACGCGACCGCCTGCGCTTCTACCGGATCGACCCGGCCGCCGTGGCGCGCGGCGACGCGCCGCTGGTGGACGTCACGGCCGCCGACGTGCCGCTGCTCTTCTCCCGCGACGAGGCCGAGGTGGAGGGTCAGTCGACCGGCTACGGCCTGGCGACCTACGGACGTCACGCGGTGGTCAGCCGCCGGCACGCCACCCGGCTGGGCGTCTTCGAGCTGCGCGGCGAGGCCGGCCGGGTCACCTACCGCGGCACCGACACGCTCGACCTGCCCTCGCGGTTCCGGCTCCCGAACGGCCGGACCTGGACGCCCTGCGCCGAGCCGGGCGAACTCCCCCAGGTCGAGGGCATGGTCGTCGACGACAAGGCGGGCGTGCTCTACGCCAGCCAGGAGGACGTCGGCCTGTGGCGGATCGACCTGCGCGGCGGCCGCTTCGCCGGCGGGGCCCGCCTCGTCGAGAAGGTCACCGAATACGGTGCGCCGGCCACCTACGACCCGGAGACCGAGGAGTGCACGGTCTCCGGCCCCGGTTACGGCGGCCGGATCCGCGCCGACGTGGAGGGCGCCACCATCTACCGCACCGGACGCGGCGACGGCTACCTGCTCATCTCCAGCCAGGGCGACAGCCGGTTCTTCGTGTACGACCTGCGCACCAACCGGCCGGTGAGCGGCTTCACCGTGGCCGACGGCCGGTTCGCCGACGGCGTGCAGCACTCCGACGGCGCGGCGGCGACGTCGACGCCGCTGCCCGGCTACCCGCAGGGGCTGCTGGTGCTGCACGACGGCGAGAACACCCCGGACCAGGGCCGGGTCAGCACCAACTTCAAGTTCGTCGACTGGCGGTCGCTGCGGCTGCGGTGACCCGGGCCGTCACCCGGCCAGCCAGCCGTGCACGACGAACGCACCGCCTCCCGCCATCGTCACCGCGCCGGCCACGAGCAGCAGCGTGCTGAGCCGCTCGATCCGCGCCTTGTCCTGCACGTGAGGACTGTCGGCCGCCGCGAGGAGGACGCCGACGAGAGCTGCCAGGAGTACGACCGGGAGAGCGATCATGACCGTCGCTTCGATGAAGGGAAGGGGCCCCCTCACGCTGCACCCGGACGGCTAGCAGAACGCCACGCTTCGATGTCCGGAACGTGAATGTCTTTGATACCCGGTGCGGCCGGCAATTCTCCTGAATCAATTCGCGCGTACGCTGCCGGCGAGGTGATTCGGATGCACAGCGAGGTTCTCGGCGTCGTGGACGCCCACCTGAGCGAACTACAGGCCCTGCGGCGCGCCCTGGTGGCCGCGCGACCCATCGACGCCGGCGAGCGGCTGCGGATCACCGCCGCGGCGGCCAGTTCCGCACGACGGTGTGCGGAGGAGCTGAATCACCTGTTGACCGGCGAGGCGGCCGATCACCGATACCGGTCGCGCGCGAGCGCCGCCTGACCGTCAAGTCCCTGTCCGCGTAATTGACGGGACCGCGCCCGGCCCGCTTCCGTTGACCCATGAGCACCGACCTCCCGCCTGCGCCGGCGGGTGATGACGACACCCGTCAGACACGCGCCAGGATCGCCCGGACGCTGCGCCTGCGCCTGCCGGCGCTGGCCTCGACGGACATCGATCAGCATGTGGAGCGGGTCCTGCGCCGGCTGCACCGGCGCCAGGCCGGAACGCGGTCCGCCGCACCGGTCGACCCCGCGCCCCGCCGGTACTGCCAGATCGGCCGGTAAGGCGGGTCAGTCCTCCGGGTGATTACCGGGCCGCCCCAGGAAGATCGGGTTGGTGAGCGCGACCATCGTGTCGGGCGTGCTCGCGGTCGGCTGTGGACGGCGCACCTCGGCCCGGACGTACCGGGAGTTCCGGGGCGTGGTGGTCCAGGTGACCGTTCCGGGTCCGTCGGCCGGCAGCGCGCGGGACGACCTCAGGCCCTGGTCGGTGATCAGCCGCACGATGCCGCCGGGCGCGCCGGTGACCGCCAGCGTGACGGTGACCGGGGTGTCGTCGCTCACCGCGAGCCGCTCGCCGATGCCGGCCCGGCGGGTGCCGCCGGCGGCGCCGAACTCGACATCGACAGCGGAGGACTCGGCGATCCACGCGCGGCCGGCCCGCACCGCGGAGAGGATCGCGCGGCGGTTCAGCCCATCGGCGTACACGACGGTGTGCGGCAGGCCGATGACCTGCGGCTCGCTGTGCGCGTCGCTGTTGCCGACGGCCGGGATCCAGCCGCCGGCGCGGGCGCCCGCGACGAGCAGGTTGTCCCAGTTGGCGACGACCGCCTCGTCGTCGAGGGTCCACGGGCCGTTCCAGACCTCGACGGCGTCGAGACCGGCGAAGCCGAACTTCCAGCCGCAGCCGACGCAGGGTGCCAGGGGATGCGCGGCGACGGCGAGGCCGCCGACGGCGTGGATCTCACGTACGAAGCGCGCCAGGGCGCCGTCGACGGCCCGGTAACGCCAGTCGATCCAGGTGCCGGCGGGCAGGCCGAGCGCGGTGTAGTGGCCGTTGCGGGTGGTGATCTCCTCGCCGTCGATGACGAGCAGATCCGGACCGGCGAACTCGCCCCACACGCCGGCGGCGCTGGACGTGTTGTGCTCGGTGGAGACGATGTAGTCCAGCCCCGCGGCGCGGGCGCCGGCCGCCGCCTCGGCGGGTGTCCGGCGGCCGTCGGAGTGGACGGTGTGCAGATGCATGTCGCCCCGGTACCAGGCCCTGCCGCGACCGGTCGCGGTATGCGGTGCGGGACGCGGCCGGAACGGCGCGCCGGTCGCGGCGGAGGACAGCGTCACGGTGACGGTCCAGTTCAGTCCCGCCGGCGCGACCTTGTAGGGCCCGACGATGACGTGCCAGGTGCCGGGCCGGACCGGGCCGGGCAGATAGCCGGGCGTCGCGTCGGAGGCGCTGATGGTGAACTCGGTGCGGAAGCCGCCGGACCAGCCGCGGAAGCCGGCGGCGTCGCCGAGCCCGATGCCGCCCTCGTCGAAGACGCCGATGTCCAGCGCGTTCCCGTCGTAGCCGGGCGGCGGGACGGGCCGGTCGTAGCCGTAGGAGACGGTGATCCGGTTGACACCGGGCGGCACCCGTACCGGGATGTACACCCAGTCCGGTGCCCCGTAGTCGATGTGCCCGGTCACGGTGCCGACCTGGTCGCCGCCGGCGGCGTACGCGAATTCGACCGGGCCGAGCACGACGGCGGCCGCGCCGGCCGCGGCCGCGCCGATCAGGAAGTGGCGCCGCTCGATCCCCGTCATCGTCAACGCTCCCCTCGCGGTCCCCGACGATCAGACTGATGCCCTTCGATGGCCGCCCGCTGACCGGCCGGCGAACACTAGGTGCCCGTCGACGGGGTGGCGCGGATGCGGAGCCCGGCCAGGCTGCCGATCAGCAGGGTGACGCCCGCGGCCAGCATGACGCCGCTGGGGCCGAGGGAACCGTCGGTCACGTCGTAGAGCACCTCCGGCACCACCAGGGTGGCCCCGACGACGCCGCCGGCCAGGAGGACCCAGTCACGGATCTTCGCGTACGCGGTGAAGCAGGCACCGGCCACCAGCGCCGTCAGGACGTAGCCGAGGACGGTCCAGGCATGGCCGGACTCGCCGACCACGAACTGCGCGCCGATCAGCGCGAGGGCCACCGCGATCGCGAGCCCGAGACGACGTTCGGCCACCAGTCCCCGCCAGGCCAGCACGGCCCAGAGCGCGCCCAGCGCGATCGTGCCGAGGCCCAGCAGAGCGGAGTAGTCCGGGACGTCCAGCAGTTCCAGCAGGGTCGCGTACACGGCGAACGCCGCGACGGCCATGCCGAGCTGGCCCAGTGCCGTACGGGCGAGCAGGTAACCGACGGCGACCACCGCGAGGCCCGCGACCGAGGCGGCGAACGGCGCCTCGGCCGCGTAGGCCTCATAGTCCTTTGTGCTCGACTCGAGGCTGGCGTACGCCGCGAAGGCGGCGGCGGCAGCGGCGCCGGTGAACAGCGTGCTCGCCAGCCGGCGGTGCAGGTCGTCGCCCGGCGAGGCGCTCCGCCCGTCGCGATCGGCCTGCATCGCGTTCCACCACACGGCCATGCCGGCGGCGAACAGCGCGACGGCCATGCCGGCGAGGATCGCGAACCGCCCGAGCCGGCCGAGCGATTCCCACTCGTCGCCGAGGAACAACAGGCACGCGCCGACGACGAACGAGGCGCCGACGTAGCCGGCGATCTCGCCGAAGATCCGCCGCAGGCCGCCCGCGCGCGACGGCTGGGGCAGACCGGCGAACTCCGCGACGACCGCGGCGGCCTGCGAGTCGTCCAGCACACCCCGCCCGACCAGGCGGCCGAGCGCGGCGCGCAGCCGGTCGGTGTCCGGGTCGGCGGGCACGGGCGCGGATCGGTCGTCTGTGCTCTGTTCCACCTGGGGGCCTCCCTGAGCCGGTGCTGATCACCAACAGGCTGCACCACGGCGGCAAGACCCGACAGAGCCCGCGTACTCAGTCAGCCGGCGAGCAGGGCCGCGTTGATCGCCTCCACCTCCGCGCCGAGGTCGGGGATCGTCACGACCTCGATGCCGGCGTTGCGCAGCGTCTCGATGCCGAGGCAGCGGGCGAAGAGCGGCGGCTCGGGCAGCGCGAGCACGACCCGCCGGAGCCGGGCCGCGATGATCAGGTCCGCGCAGGTGCGCGGCGCGGACCGGCGGACGGTGCAGGGCTCCATCGACGTGTAGATGGTGGACCGGGACAGGTCCGCGCCGCTCCCACCGAGTCGCAGGAGGGCGGACTGCTCGGCGTGCACGACGGGATCCCGGTCGCGGGAGAACCCGCGGGACCGCTCCCGGCCGTGCTCGTCGACGATGACCGCGCCGACGGAGTAGGCGGTCGGGCTCGGCAGACACGACCGGGAGGCCCGAATCGCCTCCCGCAGCCATCGCCGATCCGGATCCAGATCCACGCTCTCCCCCGTTATCTTTCCGTGACATGAAAGCCCGAACAAACCCGCCGCCGGTGGCATCGAACTTTATGACGGACCGAGGGAGAGGCGCACACACATGCCCTAGGAGTAGCGGAGCCCGGCGAGGACCTCGTCGGTGCGATCGATCGCGTCGGCCTGCCTGATCTGGACGTAGACGCCGTCGCCGCGCCCCGACGAGAGTGCGACCTCGCTGTAGGTGACCGGCGTACCCACGCAGTTCGTCCACCGTCTCACGATGCCGTCGAGCCCGGCGGCGGTGACCCGGCGGTCGGGCTGCCGGGTGCAGCCGGCATGGACCGGCAGCGTGGCGCCGCCGATGGCGGTGCCCACGCCGGCGAAGACGCCGGGGGCCCTGCTCGCCGTATCCGACCATCGGGGGAGGTCGGATCCGACGAGCAGGCCCGGCGCACGCTCGTCCGCGAGGCCCAGCGAGGCCGGGTTCCAGCCGCCGGTCCTCGCCTGCCCGGCCCAGTCGTCGGGCACCGCGACCGAGAGCCTCCCGGAGGCGTCCGCGACCCGCGTCCAGCCCTCCTCGCTCGCGGACGCCGAACCGCCGAGCGCGGCGGCCGCACCCACCGCGACCAGGAGCCCGAAGCCTTGCAGGACAAGGGAACGCCGGCGGAACGGGCTGGCGCCGAGCACGTCCTCGATCGCGTCGGCGAAGGCCGCGGCCGACGGCCAGCGGCGGGTCCGGTCGGCGTCCAGGGCCCGCAACACGATCTGATCGACCTGCCGGGAGACCCCCGACCGCAGCTTCGACGGTGCGCAGGCTCCGGCGGCCGGTTTCCGGCCGGTGAGCATCTGGTACGCCATAGCGCCGATCGCGTGCACGTCGGCACGCACGTCGAGGCCGCCACCGGGGCGGGACTGCTCCGGCGCCATGTAGCCCGGCGTGCCGGCCACCACGGTGAAGCCGGACGCGTGGGCGAGGGACTTGGCGAGGCCGAGGTCGGCCACCAGCAGCCGCTCGGTGCCGCGGACCGTCGCGAACAGCACGTTGGACGGTTTGAGATCGCGGTGCAGCACGCCGGCGTCGTGCAGGTCGGCGACGGCCCGGGCGATGTCCGCGGTCGTCCGCAGCGCCACACGGACCGGCATCGGCCCGGCCTCGAGGCGCTCGGCGAGCGTGCCGCCGGCGGCGTAGGTCATGATCTGGTACGGCCGCCCGTCGGGCAGCTCGTCGACGTCGTGTATCCGCACCAGGCGCTCGGAATCCGCGCGCCGCAGCACCTGCGCCTCCTGCTCGAAGCGGGCGCGGACATCGGGGTCGTGTGCCCAGTTGTCGGCCAGCACCTTGATCGCGACCGAGGAGTCGAGGGAGTCGTCCTCGGCGAGCCAGACCGTGGCGAAGGCGCCGGAGCCAAGCCGCCGGACGACGCGAAAGCGACCGATCTTGGCGGGCATGGACACGTACGTAGTATGAGCCGCGCGCCAAGACATCTGACCGGGGGCCCAGGATGAGCAACGATGACCAGGAGGAGCTCGCGCGCCGCGCGGCGGCGGGTGATTCGGCGGCCCTCAACGAGCTGCTCGGGCTGATCCGGCCGAACGTGTTGCGCCGCTGCGCCCGCTTCCTGCCGTGCTGGCAGGACGCGGAGGAGGCCTGTCAGGACGTGCTGTTGCAGGTGGCCCGCAACATCGACCGGTTCGAGGGCCGGTCGGCGTTCAGCACCTGGCTGCACGTGGTCATCGCCAACAGCGCGCGGCAGACGTACCGGTCGCTCAAGCGGCGCGCCGCCGAGGAGGCGCACGAGCATCCGCCGGTGGAGGTTCCGGATCCCCGCACCACGAGCGTCATCGCCGGATCGCGGCTCGATCTGCTGGACGCGCTGGAGCGGATCGAGGCCCGCAAGCCGGAGCTGGTCGCGCCGATGGTGCTGCGCGACATCTGCCAGCTGGAGTACCGGGAGATCGCGGTGCAGCTGAGCATCCCGGAGGGCACCGTGAAGTCCCGCATCCACCAGGCGCGGGGCCAGGTCCGCGAGTACCTGACGCAGGGGATGTAGCCGCTCTCCCGACATGCACAGGACTTGTGCATGACTAACGTGCACAAGTATTGTGCATGTCCATGACCGGTCTGTCCGTCCGTCAGGTGCGCCACCGCTTCCTGGTGCTGCACGGCCTGCGCTGGCTCTCCACCGGCCTGATGGTCCCGGTGATCATCCTGCTGATGCAGGACCGCGGCCTGTCGCTGCCGCAGATCGGGCTGGCGGTCACCGCGCAGGGCCTTGTCGTCCTCGCGCTGGAGCTGCCGACCGGCGGGCTCGCCGACGCGCTCGGCCGCAGGCCGGTGCTGGCGACCGCGTGGACGGTGAACCTCGTCTCGCTGGCGCTGTTCGCGGTCGCCGACTCCTTCGCGCTGATCTTCCTGTGCTGGGCGCTCCAGGGCGTCTACCGCGCGCTGGACAGCGGGCCGCTGGAGTCCTGGTACGTCGACGCCACCCTCGCCGCCGACCCCGAGGCGAGGTACGAGCCCGGCCTCGGCCTCGCGGGCACCGTGCTCGGGGTGGCGATGTCCGCCGGCGCGCTGCTCGGCGGCGGCCTCGTCGCGCTCGGCCCGATCGGCCCGGTCGGCGCGCTCACCGTGCCGGTGCTGGCCGCCATCGCGCTTCAGCTGGTCAGCCTGGTCACCCTGCTCCTGCTGATGGGCGAGGTACGCCCGGCGAAGGGCCTCGGCGCGCTGCGGGCCTCGGCCGCCGAGGCACCCCGGATGGTGCGGCAGGCGTTCGGGCTGCTGCGCCGCTCCCGGGTGCTGGCCGCCCTGGTGGCGGTGGAGCTGTTCTGGGGCTTCGGCATGGTCACCTTCGAGGGCCTGCTGCCGGTGCGCCTCGCCGAGGTGGTCGGCGACGCCGACCGGGCCGCGGCGCTGCTCGGCCCGGCCGGCTCGGTGGCCTGGCTCGCCTCGGCGGCCGGCGCCGCGCTGACCCCGCTGCTGCTGCGCTGGCCGGGCGCCGCGCCCGGCGCCGCGCTGCTGCGGATCGTCCAGGGCGTCACGGTGGCCGGGATGGGACTGTTCGCCGGCCCGGTGGGGGTGCTGATCGCCTACCTGGCCTGCTACACCGTGCACGGCGCGTCCAACCCGCTGCACTACGGCCTGCTGCACCGCCAGGTCGACGGCCCCTACCGGACCAGCGTCATCTCGCTGAACTCCATGGTGTCCCAGCCCGCCAGCGCGCTCGGCGCGGTCGCGCTCACCGCGCTGGCCGCCGCCACCAGCCTCAGCACCGCGATGCTGGTCGGCGGCGCCGTGCTCGCCGTCGCCGCCCCGCTCTACCTGCCCGCCTGGCGGGCCGAACGACGCCGGCCGCCGTCCACACCGGACCTGGCAGAATCGCGACGTGGATCCGACGACGCGGGCTAATCAGCGCATCTGGAATCGGGCGTCCCGCAAACACGTCGTGGAATATCAGGACCCGCTGGCACCGCCCGCTTAGCGGGAGCTCTCGTCGCGCCAGGCCAGCCAGCGGCGCAGCTCCGTCAGGTCGTAGTCGGGCCCGTCCGTCATCACGGTGAACAGGCCGATGCCGTGCTCGCGCAGTTCGGGCCCCACCTGCCACGGGTCGCCCTTGACGAACGTCGAGCGTTCGATCTCGGCCGGGTCCCGGCCCAGTTCGCGGCAGTAGCGGTCGAGCCGCCCGGACTTCTCGCCGAGCGCCTCGCCCGAGGCGAAGGTGTGCCAGATGTCGGCGTGCCGGGCCACCAGCCGCAGGGCGACCGGGCCGTCGGCGGCGACCAGGACCGGCACCTTCCGGGTCGGCGGCGGGTTCAGCGCGGCGAGGCGCCCCTCGATGCGCCGCAGCGCGTCGCCCAGGTCCCGGACCCGCTCGGCCGGCGATCCGAACGGGTACCCGTACTCGGCGGCCTCCACCTCGCGGAAGCCCGCACCGAGGCCGAGAACCAGCCGGCCGCCGCTGACGTGGTCGACGGTGCGGGCCATGTCGGCGAGCAGGTCGGGATTGCGGTAGCCGACGCAGCTGACCAGCGCGCCGATCTCCGCGCGCCGGGTCGACTCGGCCCACGCACCGAGCATGGTCCAGCACTCGAAGTGCTTGCCGGTCCGGTCCTTGCCGAGCGGAAAGAAATGATCCCAGTTGAAGATCACGTCGACGCCGAGCGCGTCCGCCTCGCCGGCCGCCCGCCGGATCTGGGCGTAGTCCGCCCGCGCCGGCGTGATCTGAACCGCGACACGCACCTTGCCCGACTTCATCCCCATGATCGACGATCTTAGATCGCCTCCGCCAGGTGCCTCCGGCCAGGCAGCCGGGGCGACCCGGCCCAGACCGCCGGCGCCCCGCCCGTCAGCCTGCCGGCGTCTCGGCGGCCGGCGTCTCGCCGGTCAGGCGGGCGGTGTCTCGGCGGCCGGTGTCTCGCCCGTCAGGCCCGTCGGGGCGTCGCCGGTCGCGGCCGGCTGGGTGGGGGCCGCCTGTTTCATGCGCCGGGCGTGGCGCAGGCCGAGGAGACCGAGGATCAGCAGGACCACCGCCCCGATGAACGCGGCGACCGCCGAAAAGGCCTCCGGGCACACTGGAGCCATGCATACGACGTGAACGCCGGAGGACCCGTGATCAACGACCAGTCACCCCTCGCCCACCTGGACGACCGGGCCAAGCGCACCGTCGAACTCGCCCGGCGCAGGGCCGGCGGCCTGCACAGCCGCGTCATCGGACCAGAGCACGTCCTGCTCGCCCTGTTCGCCGTGCGGAAGGGCATGGCCGCACGCGCCGTGGCAAGCCTGTCCGGCTCGTGCGCGCCCGCCGAGAACGCGATCGCCGGCGCCCTCGTGCCCGGCCCTCATCCCTCCCCCACGCACATCCCGTTCACCGAGGCGTGCGAGCAGGCGATGGTCCGGGCTGCGCGGCAGGCGCGGCGACTGGGTGACGACCGGATCGGCACCGAACACCTGCTGCTGGGACTGCTCCAGGCAACCGGCGACCCCACGGTCGGCAGGCTGTCGGACCTGGGCGTGACCTACGACGCCGTCCACGCCGAGATCGAACGACTGCGCGCGGAGGGCTGACGGAGATCAGGCCACCGAGCCGCCGGTGTTCCGGATCATCTGCCGGAGCACCTTGAGGGTCGTGACGTAGTCCGCGTCGTCGATGTCCTGGTGAATTCGGGCGCGGATCTCCGGGGCGTGCCGCTTGAGGCCGACCCGTGCCCGCTCACCCGCTTCGGTGATCCGCAGCCGCTCCCCCGCCCGGCTCAGCCAGCCGCGCCCCACGAGCACCTCCGCCTCGGCGTCGAGATCGTCCTCGGCCCGCAGATAGGTCCTCATCGCCCGCCGAAGCTCGGGGACGGTCATCCCGTGACCGTCCGGCGAGAGATCGTTGCCGGAAAGGTTGCGCAGCAACCAGAACTGGGGCTGGGTGAAGCCGAACTCGGCCTGCCGCGCGCGTGAACGCGATGAGGGCCTCATAGGCGACCCCGGTCCAGTAGGCGGCGGGCTGCCCCGCAAGCTCGGCGTCGGACAACAACTCCGCCGTCATGTACCGTCCTCTCGGTCGGGATTGGCTGGAAGAGGACGGTAAAACCTCAACCTCGGTCGAGGTCAACAGCCGCCCGTCACCGAGGAACGCCGGTGATGATGCCGTTCATGTGGTCCGTGGCCGGCACCGACGGCGCGGCGGCGGATCGCGACGGCGCCCGGAATTGCAGGGTGTCGCGCACGTTCTTCTGCACCGCGACCGCGGCGAACAGCGTCATCGCGAACGCCAGGCCGTAGAAGCCCTTCTCGCTGAGCGCCAGTCCGCTGTTCCACAGCCCGACCGCCAGCATCACCACTCCCAGGGCGAGCACGGACCACGACAGCCCCAGATACAACGCCGACACCGGCAGCCCCTCGGCCCGGTCCCGCACCGACTTCTGCAACGAGATGGCGGCGAACACGCCCAGCACCAGAACGGCGGCGTAGAAGCCCTTCTCGCTCCTGGCCATCGTGGCGTTCCACAGCCCGACGGCGAAGGACACGACACCGAGCAGCAGTACTGCCCAGGAGGCCCCCACGAAGGCGGCGGTGGGCTGGGCCGAGGACGACGGCTGGTTGGTCACGACATTCTCCAGAGGCGTTAGGCGCCGCCCGGCACGGTGCCCGGCGTGATGCACAGCCTGCGCGACCCGCCCGCCGCCAGTCCTGAGTCGCGGTACTCAAACAACGGGGAGCACCCCCACCGGCCGTTCGACCTGGTTGAATTCCCGCCATGCACAGCACGGACCCGGAGAAACCCACCGACCGGCGCCCCTTGGCCGGCCGTCCCGCACCATGACAGCGGCCGAAGACTCCCCGACCTGGCCGCTCGACAAGCTGAACGCCCTACGCCTCGGCCGGCGGCTGGTCACCGAGGTTGCCTCGTCCGGACCGGGCAGGCGTGCCTTCATCGATGTCAGACCTGTCGCCACCGGAGCCGACGCCGACGCCCGCGGGCAGGGGTGGGCCCGCTCCGATCGGGGGCGCGCGTTCGAGCTGACGCACTGGGAATACGACGCCGACCGGGTCGACGGTTTCGACTACGACATCGGCGCGGTCCTCGTCCGGTCCATGACCGTCACCGATGAGGCCCACCTCATGGTCGCCCTCGAGACCTGGAACCTACGGCCGGAACGATTCCTCCACCCCTGGCAAACGGGCGACCCCCGTTAGCCGTCAAGCTGACGACCCGCCAGGCCTGTCGGCGCGCCTCCACCCGGACCGCAGGCTCGCGTTCGGTGAGCACGAACTCCCCTCCCCGCAGGTCGGGCTGCCACCCGGTCAGGTGGCCAGGGCGAGGTCCAGGCGGAGCCAGTCCGCCAGGTCCTCGATCTCGTGGCGGACCGCGGCGGTCATCGCCTTGGTGAACGGGGCGTCCTCGTGGATCGCGTCCACCCGCAGCACGCCGGCCTTGCGGTCGGCGGTGGCGTCGAGCTTGCCGATCAGGCGGTCGCCGTGCAGGATCGGCAGCGCCCAGTAGCCCCAGCGGCGTTCGGCGACCGGCTTGAACATCTCCAGCTGGTAGTCGAACTCGAACAGCTCGGCCATCCGCTTGCGGTCGTAGACCAGCCGGTCGAGCGGGGACAGCAGCGCGGTGCGGCCGGTGAAGGCCGCGTCCAGCAGCTCCGGGTCGACGCGCCATCGGCCCCTCACGCCCTCGACCACCGCGGGCTCGCCCGCGTCGTCCGGCCCGCCGCGGGCCGGGCGCGCCTGGGGGCGGGCAATGCCCAGCGCGCGCAGCCGCCGCTGCTCGCGGATGTTCAGCGCCTGCTCGTAGGGCACCATCTCGTCCGGGTAGACCCGCTCGGCCAGGTCCCACAGCCGGTCGGCGCCGCGCCGGCCGGCGGCCGCGACCTCGCCCCGCTGGACCAGGAAGTCGATCATCTTGGTGATGTTCCGGTTGTCGTTCCAGCCGGAGGAGCGCCACGGGATCACGCAGGTGTCCGGCAGCTCGCGTGTGGTCAGTGGCCCGTCGGCGCGCAACCGGGAGAGGACGTCGATCCGGCAACCGTTGTTGACGTCGACCCACTCCCGCAGGCCCTCCTGCCAGTCGCGCAGCGGCGGGCGCCCCGGCCACTCGGCCATCTCCGCCAGGTAGAGCGCGAGGTCCTCCGCCGGGCGGATCATGCCGCGCAGCTCCAGCAGGGCCTGCTCGTCGACGGCGTCACGCAGCTGCGCCGGCGAGTAGGAGGAGCCGAGCCTGCTCCACAGGACCAGGTCGGCGCTGGGCGCGACGGGCGCGGCCGGATCATTCTGGAGCAGCGTCAGCCGGCGCACCGCGTCGAACATCCCGTCCGGCCGCCGGGCGTCCAGCAACTGGGCACGCACGGCGAGCCGGCGCGCGTCGGTGCGCGACAGGTTGTGCACGGTCATCAGGCGAGACTAGGCGGCGGGTACGACAAGAAGCGTCCCGTCCTCATGACCTCAACAGGTCGAATGGAACAGCCCTCCGACCGGCCGTTCCGCCGCCAGCTCCGTGTAGATCCGCACCGCTTCCCTCGTCTCGGCGACATGCACCGCGACGCCCTGCCGCTCGAGAAACTCGAGCACGGGCCGGCCCACCTGAAGCCGCAGGTCCATGCCGCGGGAGAGGACGACGGCGGTGGCGCCGTGCAGGAGAATCTCCTCGACGTCGGCGGGCTGGATGCCCGGGCTGTGCCGGGTGCCGGTCTCGGACCAGTCCCACTCCCGGCCGCCGCCGGGATAGAGCTTGGCCTCCTTGACCACCCCGAGCCCCTCCACCTCGATGCGCCCCCACGAGATCGCCAGAATCCCCGGCGACCGCGGCCCGGCCACGTCGCTCGGGGGCGGATCGAAACTCAGGGTCAGCGAGCTGCGGTAGGCGACTGAGCCGCCGTGGGTTCCTGGCTGATCGGGCGGCTCCGTGTCTCCCGTCCAGACCTTCACCGCGCGATAGGCGAACCCGTCCTGTTCCGCCGCCTCGGCACGGAAGCTGACATCCTGCCCCCGCGTCAATTCGCGGTACCCCTCGGCGGCGATCGCCGAGAAATGCACCCAGCACCCACCCGGAACATCCGGGCCGTCGATGACGCCCCAGCCTTCATCCGCGTCGAAGACGCGCACCGAACCCGCGCTCGTGGTCATCAGCCCAGTCTGCGGCCACCCGGCCCGCGTGGACCGCGAAAATCGGTGTCGCCGCCGTTCGACACCCGATACAAACGGTGGATGTCCGAAACGACCCTGCCCGGCGGCAACACCACCGGCGCCTCGCTGATCGACGGTGTCGTTCACAAGCGGGCCTCGCCGTGGACGGCGACGGTGCACGCGCTGTTGCGCCATCTCGAGGATGCCGGGTTCGAGTCCGCTCCCCGCGCGCTCGGCTTCGACGACCAGGGCCGGGAGATGCTCACCTATCTGCCGGGCGAGACGATCGGCGACCGGAATCCCTGGCCGGCCTGGACGTCGGCCGACTCGATGCTGATCCAGGTCGGGCGGTGGCTGCGACGGCTACACGACCTGACGGCCGACTTCACGCCGCCGGCGGGCGAGCGCTGGTTCATCGGTGGCGCGATGGGGCCCGGCATGATCGTCGGGCACCAGGACGCGGCGCCCTACAACGCGGTGGTGGACGGCGACCGGCTGGTCGGCTTCTGCGACTGGGACATCGCCGGTCCGTCCACACGGGACTGGGACCTGGCGTTCTCCGCGCTGTCCTGGGTGCCGCTCGCCTCACCGCCCGACGGCACGGCCTCGGGCGGCCACGACCCGCGGGAGCGGTCGCGCCGCCTTCATCTTCTGCTTGACGCCTACGGCTACGACGGCGACCGGCGTGGCTTCGGAGCCGTAGTGCCACAGCGGGCCCGCCGGCAGGCCGGCGTGATCCGCCGCATGGCCGGCGAGGGTGACCCGGCGTCGGTGGCGCTGCTACCCATCGCGGGCCTTCTCGAACGGTCCGCGACCGACGTGCAGGCCCTTCCGGAGACGTTCTGGCTGCGTTGAGACTCTGCCGGCGGCCGGGGCCACCGATGCTTCGGCGGCCCCGGCCCGGGCCTGCCAGCTAGGCGATGGCCCGTTCGAGCAGGGTGCGGTGGCGGATCATCCACCCGGCGGAGCGGGCCCGCCAGGCCAGCGCCCACAGCGGCGCCGGGTCGGTCGAGTCCGGGGTGATGCCGGCACGGACCGCCTCGGCGGAACAGTCCCGGATCGCGAACTCGATCATTCTGGTGACCAGGCCCTGCCGGTCGGCGCGCGGCAGCTCGTAGCCGTCGAGGAACAGCCGCAACTGCCCGGCGCGGGTGGCCGCGTCGGGAAGGTTGTTGCGCTCGGCGACGTCGTCGTCGTGCAGCTGCGCGTGCCACCAGGCGGTGGCCACCACCTCGTCGAGGCGGTCGACCGGGCCGGCCAGCGTCCAGTCGATGAACGCCACGGGTAGTCCGTCCCGGGCGACGGTGTGCCACGGTCCGGCGTCGCAGTGGCCGATCACCGGGTCTGCGCCCCGATGATGCATCCACCAGCGCTGCCACACCGCGTCCGGCGCCGGCCGGAAGCCGGCCGTCGCGGTGTGCAGGTCGCGGAGCATCCCGCCGACCTGCCCGACGGCCTCGTCCGACCACGCGTACGGGTGAACGAGATCGCCCTCGATGTAGGTGAGCACCTCGTTGCCGGCGGCGTCGAAGCCGTCGCCGACCACCCGCGGTGAGCCGGCGAATCCGGCGTCCTCGAGGTGGCGCAGGAGCGCATGGACGGTGCCGGTCCAGGGTTGGGCGGGACGCCGGATCGTCTCGCCGGAACGGATGACATGACTGGGTCCGCCTTCGGCCGCGGCGAGCGGCTCGAAGGACGATGCGGAAACCACGAATTCTCCTCGTGTCAGCGCGGTAAGCGGTGATACGGCGCCGAATGACGGCGCCAGGAGCCGGCGGCGCGGAGAAGACCGCGGCCGGCTGGACCGCTGCGAGCCGAGGGTTCGCGTGTCCCGCCCACGAGGGCGGTGATCGTTCAGATCGCGGCGAACTCAGGGGTCGAAGCGGTAACGGCCACCTCGCCGGGAACCATGCACGCCATCAGGACCTCCTCGCCAAGCCGGAGCCCGGAGGCTATCGGGGCCGCACGCGGCCCCGCCACCGAATTCTCCGGACATGACAGACCCCCGCCGCTAGCATGCCGCCATGATCGAGGAATTGGTCCGGGCGGCCGCGGCCGACGACGACGACGCGCTCGAGGAACTGGTCGCGATCGCCGCCGCCGAGCCGGCGCGGCTGGCCGGGCATCTGGGTCCGCTTCTCGACGCGGGCGTGCTGTGGCCACCGGTTCTCTACCGCGGCGCGGGCGGTGACGTGGTCCGCCGCATCGTCGAGGACGTCGACGCCGGGCGGGCGCCGGGGCGGCTCAACAATCTGCTGGCCATTCTCGCGTTCGCCTCGGATCCCGGTGCCGAGCAGGCGCTGCGGCGGTGGCAGGAGTCGCCGCCGCCCGGCGCGGATCAGCTGCATGTCAGGGCGCTGGACTACGCGCGCGAGGCTGGTTGGACGGTTGCTCCCGACGGCAGCCGGCGCGAGCTCTGCGCGCCAACGGCGTACCAGATGATCATGAACGGGGTGCCGAGGGCCGGCGGAGGCCCGGCGTGCCCTTGGTGCAGGTCAGAGCTCTGGACCGTCGTTGATCTCGATGTCGGCGTCGCCGAGGTGGGCGTCGCCCTGGCGCATACCGGGTGGGGCGGCCGGCTGAGGATCACCACCTGCCACCTCTGCACCTGTCACACGACCCTGTACTGCCGGGTCACCCCCGACGGCGGCGCCGCATGGTGGGCGGGCAACAGCCGGCCGGAACACCTGCGGGTCGGCGCCCTGCCGGAGGATCCGCCGGCCGTGCTGCCCGCCGTCGGGGAACGCCGGGCGTCGCCGTTCCAGGCCGGTGCGTGGGAGGAGGGCGGCTCGACGCTGGGTGGCAGCCCCGACTGGATCCAGGACGCCGAGCACGCCGACTGTCCCGGCTGCGGGCAGGCGATGGACTACATCGGCCTGGTCGGCGGTGCCGACCTGGAGTTCGGTGAGGGCGCCTACTACCTGCACCTGCACGCGCCGTGCGGCTTCGCCGCGGTGAACTACCAGCAGAGCTGAGGGCCTGCGCGCCACCACGACAGCAAAACATATGACGAAGTTGATATGGATCTATTAACGATCCTGACTTCCATACTGCTGGTAGTCGATGGCCTGGCGAACGGAGCTGAGATGATGTCCGGACTGACGTCGCATCGGCGCGCTCTCGCGCTCCTGATGCCGGCCCTTCTGGGCCTGCTCGCCCTCACCATCCCGATGTTCAGGGCGCCGGCGGGAACCTCGCCCGGCATGCGGCCGGTGGCCGCCGCCACGATGACGGTCGCGCAGGCGATCAGCAGCCAGAGCGGCGGCACCGGGACGGTCCGCGGCTACATCGTCGGGCAGCCCACCGCCACCAACACGGTGCTCTTCGCCAACTTCACCGGCGACACGGCGCTGGCGATCGCCGACAGCAGCGGCGAGACCGACACCGGCGACATGCTGTACGTCCAGATCACCAGCGCCTACCGGTCGAGCTTCGGGTTGCAGAGCAACCCGGGCCTGATCGGCGACCCGCTCACCGTGACCGGCACCCTGACCGCCTACTTCACGCACGCGGGCCTCAAGTCACCGTCCGCGATGACGCTCGGCGGGAGCACCCCGACGCCGACGCCGACCGGCACCACCTCGCCGGCGCCGACCGGGTACTACGCGGCCGCGGCCGGCAAGTCCGGCGCCGCGCTGAAGAGCGCGCTGCACGGCATCATCTCCAGCGGGGTCTCCACCCTGTCGTACGACGCGGTCTGGAACGCGCTCAAGGTCACCGACCAGGACCCCGCCAACTCGGCGAACGTGATCCTGCTCTACTCCGGGGTCAGCCGGTCGAAGTCGCTCAACGGCGGTGATCTCGGCGACTGGAACCGTGAGCACGTCTGGGCGAAGTCGCACGGCGACTTCGGCACCGCCAACGGGCCCGGCACCGACCTGCACCATCTTCGCCCCGAGGACGTGCACGTCAACTCGGAGCGGGACAACAAGGACTTCGACACCGGCGGCACCGCCGTCGCCGACGCACCGGGCAACCGCACCGACGCCGACTCCTGGGAACCGCGGGCCGCGGTCAAGGGCGATGTCGCGCGAATGATCTTCTACATGGCGGTGCGCTACGAGGGCGGGGACTCCTGGCCGAACCTCGAGGTCGACGACGCCACCGGCAGCGGCACCGCGCCGCGGCTGGGCCGGCTGTCCGCGCTGCGGCAGTGGAACCTCCAGGACCCGCCGGACGCGTTCGAGATGCGCCGGAACGAGCTGATCTACAGCAGCTACCAGCACAACCGGAACCCGTTCATCGACCACCCCGAGTGGGTCACGTCGATCTTCGGCTAGTGCGGCGACCGGCGGGCGCATTTCACAAGGTCCAATTCGGAGATCCCGCGCGCAGGATGGCCTGCGCGCGGGCGTTTGTCTAGGGCCGGTGGTCGCTTGTGTGGCCGAAAGTCGTCGGGCTAGCCTATTTGCTGCGAAATGTTGGTGGCTCGGCGGAAGGCCTTTCACATGGTCATTAGGCCCATCCTGGAGCGAGGACGACTCTTGCGGATCCGAATATGAACGCGCCCGGCGACAGCCTCGGATGGTCCGCGGGTGAGTCCCGGCTCGCCGAGGCATCCGCCCCGGATGCCGGGCTCGCCGACATCGTGCGCTCGTCGCACGATGCGATCGTCGGCATGACGCTCGAGGGCGTGGTGACGACGTGGAACCCGGCCGCCGAGCAGCTCTACGGCTATCGCGCCGCGGAGATCGTCGGCCGGCGCGCCGAGCAGCTCTACCCGCCCGCGGCCCGGGCCGGCGAGGCGGTCATCCTGCGCCGGCTCGCCCGCGGCGAACGGCTCGACCAGTACATCGCCGAGCGGGTCCGCCGCGACGGGAACATGGTCACGGTGCGGCTGAGCGTCTCGCCCATCGCCGGCGACGCGGGTGACATCGTCGGTGTCGCCGCCGCCGCCCGCCGCGTCCGCGCCGCCCCCGACGGCGGCCGGGACGCCCAACAGCAGGCGGAGCCGGCGGAGCAGCAGGTCCTGTCCACCCGCACCAGCCACGAGCTGCGGACCCCGCTGCAGGCCGTGATCGGCTTCACCGGCACCCTGCTGCTGCGGCTACCGGGCCCGCTCAACGACGAGCAGGTGCGCCAGCTCGAGCTCGTGCAGGAGAGCGCACGGCAGCTACTGGAACTGATCAATGAGAAATCGCGCCCGGTGGACGGCTGACGGGTATCCGGGTACCCCGATCAGGTGATGGTCGGTGTCGCTCGCAAGTGGATATGGTGTGGCCTTGGCCGGCCGGGAGTGGCTGTCCTGTCTGCGTGGTCGGGTGGTGTGCGAACCGTGGAGTGGTGGCAGCTGACCGCATTGGCCAATGCGGTGATTCTCGTGGCTTATCTGGCTATCTCATTCGCCATCGCGCGAGGTTTGTGGCGTACGCGCCAATGGCGGAACAATCCGCTCGGGCTAGCGACCGCGGCGATCTTCTTCAGCTGCGCGGTGCACCACGGCGCGCACACCGTGCACCTGATGCTGCCCTACCTGGACCCCACGATGCACATGGGGCTGGCCATGCGGCACGCGTTCAGCAGCCCCTCCATCGCGAGCTGGGACGTCGTGACCGCCGCGCTCGCGGTCTGGTACTGGACACTGCGCGGGCGCTTCCCGGCGCTGGTGCGCGGCGCGGCGGTGTTCGAGGACCTCCGGCTGCGGCAGGCGGCGGAGGCCACGCTGCGCGCCAGCGAGGAGCGCTACCGCGGCATCGTGGAGACCACCAGCGAGGGCGTGCTGCTCCTCGACGGCGAGGGCCGGATCACGTACGCGAACAGCCGGTTCGCCGCGATGCTCGGCCGGCCGCAGGACGAGCTGTCGGGCGCGGCGTTCATGAACCTGGTGACCGAGGCCGACCGGCAGCTCGCCGAACGGGAGCTCGCCGGCGTCGCCGAGGGCGGGACCCGCCGGCTCGAGCTGGGGCTGCACCGCAGCGGCGGCCAGGTGATGTGCGCGCAGGTCGCGTTGACGGCGCGCGTCGACGACGACGGCGACGTCCTCGCGATGGTCGCCGACGTGACCGCGCAGAAGAACATCGAGGCGCAGCTGCGCCAGGCGCAGAAGCTCGACGCGGTCGGTCAGCTCGCCGGCGGGGTCGCGCACGACTTCAACAACCTGCTGACCGTCATCGACGGGTACGCGGCGCTGCTGATCGCCCGGGCCGACGAGGCATCCGCCCGCGACCTCACCATGATCCGCGAGGCGGCCACCCGGGCGGCGACGCTGACGCGGCAGCTGCTGGCGTTCTCCCGGACTCAGACCGCCGAGGAGCGCGTCGTCGACGTCGTGGGTCTCGTCACGGGGCTCGAGGGGATGCTGCACCGGCTCATCCGCGAGGACATCGAGATGGTGGTGACGGCCGCGACGGCGCCGCTGCACGTGCGGATCGATCCGGGTCAGCTGGAGCAGGTGCTCGTCAACCTGGTCGTCAACGCCCGCGACGCGATGCCCGAGGGCGGGACCCTGATCATCGGCACCGACCGGGTCGAGGTCGACGGCGAGGCCGCCGCCCAGCTGGGCGCGCAGCCCGGGGAGAACGTCCGGATCACCGTCTCCGACGCCGGTTGCGGCATGTCGGCCGAGGTGGCCGCCCGCATCTTCGAGCCGTTCTTCACCACCAAGGAGCAGGGCAAGGGCACGGGCCTCGGCATGTCCACCGTGTACGGCATAGTGACGCAGGCGGGCGGGTGCATCCAGGTGAACTCGCGGCCGGGTCAGGGCACCGCGGTCGAGGTGTACCTGCCGATGGCCGCGGCGGCGGAGCTGCCGGTCGGTCCCGTGCCGGACCCGGTGCCGCAGCGGCTGGTGGCGGGCACCGAGACGATCCTGTTCATCGAGGACGATCCCGCGGTCCGTACGCTCACCGAACGGATCCTGCGCACCGCCGGCTACCGGGTCCTGACCGGCGTCGACGGGCACCACGCGCTCAGGATCATGGAGGGGAACCCGGAGATCAGCATGCTGGTCACCGACGTGATCATGCCGGGCATGAACGGCCAGCAGCTGGCCGACCGGATCACCGCCATGCTGCCGGGCCTGCCCGTCCTCTTCACCTCCGCGCACACCCGCGGGGTGCTGACACCCACCACCCGGGACGACCCGGGCGTCGCCTTCCTGGAGAAGCCCTACACGGCCACGGGAATCACCCGGACGGTCCGCGCCGTCCTGGACGCCCGAACCAGCTCTGCCACGGCGACGAACTGAGGTATGCGGTGCCATCCGAACTGACCGGGAAGACCGTGCTCTACATCGACGACAGCGCGATCAACACCATCCTGGTCGAGCGGATCCTCGCCTGCCGCCCCGGTGTGGTGTTCGGCTCCGCCGCGGACGGCCGCTCCGGCCTGGACAGCGCCACGCGGCTGCGCCCGGATCTGGTGCTGCTCGACCTCACCCTGCCCGACATCAGCGGCGAGCAGGTGCTGGCCCAGCTCCGCGCCGACCCGGCCACCCGCTCCATTCCCGTGATCGTGGTCAGCGGCGAGACCGATCCCTCGGTCCATCTGCGGCTGCTGGCGCAGGGCGCGCAGTGGCTGACCAAGCCGTACGAGATCGAGGATCTGCTGCGCCTGGTGGACGACTCGCTGGGTGCGGGTTAGTCGCCGTCCCCGGCGACCCACAGGACGGCGACGCAGGCGTCGTCGTCGGGCGAGTCGCCGCCGAGTACCTCCCGGACGATCTCCTCAGCCAGGTCCTGCGCGTCCGGCTGCTGATCCGCCGCACCGTCCGCGAGTTCGCCGAGCGCCCGCACGACGGCATACGGGAGCCGCTGCGCGTCGCCGGCCTCCGGGCCGCTGTGGCGGTCGGTCAGGCCGTCGGTGTACGCGCACAGCACCGCGCCCGGCGTCATGGTCAGGTACTGCCCGGTGAACTCGGCGTCGGGGAAGACCCCCAGCGCCGGGCCGCGCTGCCGCAGCAGGGCGACCGCCGGCACGCCGCCGCTGCGGGGCATGACCATCATGGGTACGGGGTGACCGGCGTTCGCCACGCACAGGCAGCTCGTGTCGGGGTCATAGATCGCGACGACGGCGGTGACGAACGTGTCGTCCTGCACGACGCCGACCAGGAGCCGGTTCAGCCGGGTCAGCAGGCGGGCCGGGTCGGGGTCCTCGAAGGCGTACGCGCGCAGCGCGGCGAGGATCGGCGCCATGGCGGCGGTGGCCGGCTGGTCGTGCCCGGCCACCTCGCCGACCGACAGCAGGATCCGTCCGCCGGAGATCTCCTGCGCGTCGTACCAGCCGGTGCCGACGTCGAGCCGCTCGGGGGCGGCCAGGTAGATCGCGCCGAGGCTGGCGCCGGCGACCAGGGGCAGCGCCTGCGGCAGCACGGCGCGGTGGAACGAGTCGACGGTGCGCCGCTCCGCGTGCCACTCCGCCTGCGCCCGCAGGTGGGCGCGCTGCGCGTGGCGTACCTCGGTGACGTCCTGCGCGACTCCCCACACGACCCGGGGCGTGTCCGCGCGCTGCCGCCCCGGCAGGGCCGTCCGGCAGGACACGATCAGCTCGTGTACGCCGCCGTCCATGTCCGCGACGCGTACCTCGGCGAGGCTGGGCACGCCGGTGCGCAGGGTGTTCCCGGCGGTGGTGAGGAGTTTGGCGAGGTCCTCGGGGTGCACGCGCTGCCGGAGCTGCTCGAGGCGCACCCGGGCCGAGGGCAGCCGGAGCAGGTCGCGCAGGCCCATCGACAGCACTATCAGGCCGGCCTCCGGGTCGAGATCCCAGGTGCCGGACTGGGTGAGCTGGTGGGTCTCGGCCAGCCGGTCGGCGAAGTCCGCGGCGAGCATCCGCCACTGCTCCGTGAGCTCGTCGGCCGGCAGCGCGGCCTGCCGGCCCGGCGCGGCGACGGCGACGTCGTCGGTGTGCCCGACGAGGTCGCCCGTCAGCACCTGCCCGGGCAGGTTCCCGGCCTCGAGCAGCGCGTCGATCGTCGCCAGCACCATGCCGGGCTGCGCCGGTTTGAAGATCACGTCCCGGACGCCGCAGGCGCGGGCCATGGGCTCGATCTCCTCGTGGCGGTAGTGCGCGGTGCTGAACGCGATCGGTATATGACTGGTGGTCGGCTGGCTGCGCAGCATCCGGGCCAGCTCGTAGCCGTCCAGGTTCGGCATCATGACGTCGGTGATCACCGCGTCCGGCAGCTGCCGGCGGGCCAGCATCAGTGCGGTGTCGCCGTCGGCGGCCTCGCAGGCCTGATGCCCCCGGTAGCCCAGCAACGTGCGCAGAAAGTCCCGGCTGATCGGATCGTCATCGACAACCAACACGGTCGCCATCGGTCTCCAATCACGGTGGAATACTTCCCGTAGGTCCCTTTCGATGAACACCGAACATGGTGAGCCCTTCTCGCCACCGGGACTCGCACACGTTGTCCGTCACGGCGTTCAGGTGAGACGGACGAGGCGCCAGCGGTTGTCCGCGCTGCCGTTGTCGGGGTCCTGGACGGCCTGCGCGCCCCGGGCGACGGAGCCGTTGAGGATGGCGAGCAGCTTGCCGCTGTTGACGTTGCGGATCCGGTGTGTGCCGTCGCCGTTGTCGATCAGGGTCCAGCGGTGGTCGGCGGTGCCGTTGTCGGACCATTGCAGGACGCGGGCGTTGTCGGCGGTGGACATGTTCTCCACGCCGAGGACCTTGCCGCTGTTGACGTTGCGGAATCTGACCGCGCTGCCGTCGGTGACCATCACCCAGTTGTGGTCGGCGGTGCCGCTGTCGTCCCATTGCAGGGCGAGGCCACCGTCGACGGTGGACATGTCCTGGATGCCGAGCACCAGTCCACTGCCGACGTTCACCAGCTTGTAGGTGACGGCGGCGGCGCCGGTGTTCCAGTAGACGGTGTAGTTGAAGCCCTGCGCGTCGTGGAACGGCCCGATGTTTACCGTCGCGCCGTTCGCGGTGGCGGTGAACGCCAGGCTGCTCGTGCTGGTCCGGGTGATCGTCGAGACGGTCAGCGCGGGCAGGCCGGCCGGCGTGGTGCTGCCGTAGTTGCCGCACAGCACCGCCGGGCCGTAGGTGATCGCCTGCACGTCGGCGTTGTCGTTCGCGGCCCGCATGATCACCCGCATCGGCAGCTTCACCGCGATCGTGTCGCCGGCCGCCCAGGTCCGGGTGACGGTCGCGTAGCTGCCGGGCGTCGCCGTGACGCTCTGCACGGTCCCGTTGACGCTGATTGTCGCGCCGGTGGTCCAGGACGGTATCCGCAGCCGGATGCTCCACGACCCGCTCATGGTGCCGGACAGCGTCAGCGTGGTGGTGTCGCTGACCGGGAACGTGGTGTTCTGGGTGACGGTGATGCCGCGCTGGGTCCAGGTCAGCACCGACGGCACGAAGAGGTTCACCGTCAGCGTGGTGCCGTTGTAGAAGTAGATGGAGTCCATCAGCTTCGTGTTGATCTCGACCCCGGTGCCCTGGCAGCACCAGAAGCTGTTGTAGTCGGTGGACCAGGTGCCGCCGCCCCACGCGGGGCCGACGCCGCGGCGGCCGCCGGGGTTCAGCGGCGTGAAGTAGGTGACGTGGCCGTGGCTGTCGGCCGGGTTCTGCGCGCCGATGACGTGGTTGAGCAGGGTCCGCTCGTAGAAGTCGAAGTAGTCGGCCCGGCTCGGGTCGAGCTGCCACAGCTCCCGGGTCAGCTTCAGCATGTTGTAGGAGTTGCAGTGCTCGCAGGTGTCGTTGGTGAGATAGCCGGCGATCGCGTTCGGCGCGCGGAAGTGCTCGGCCTGGCTGTTGCCGCCGATCACGTACGTGTGCGCGCCGGTGGCGATCCGCCAGGCGTTGGCGGCGATGTCCCGGTAGCGGGTGGTGCCGGTGGCCTTGTACTCCCGGGCCGCGCCGACCCACTTCGGCACCTGCGTGTTGGCGTGCAGGCCGTTGAGCTGGTCCTGATTGGAGGCGAGCGGGTTGAACACCGCGGCGTGGTCGAACCGCTGTGCCGCGGTGAGCCAGCGCCCGTCGCCGGTCTGCTGGTAGATGTCGGCGAGCACCTCGTTCATACCGCCGAACTCGGTGCCGAGCATGGCCTGCATCTGGCTGGAGCTCAGCCGCGCGGTGCGGGTGTCGACCCAGCCGGCCAGCGCGAGGAGCACGTCGCGGGCCTGGGTGTTGCCGGTGTGGCGCCACACGTCGAGCAGGCCCGCGAGGGTCTTGTGCACGCAGTAGTACGGCACGTTCCCGTTCGAGAGGGTCCGGGCCTCCAGCGCGGTGAAGTCGGACTCGGGGAACCCGGAGAGGTATCCGGCGCCGAATCCGGCGGCGCCGTTGTTCGCCTGGCACTTGGCAAGCTCGGCCACCATGTAGTCGGCCTTGGCGCGGCAGGTGGTGTCGCCGAGCACCGCGTACGCCTGCGCCCACGCGGTCAGCAGGTGGCCCTGCATGTGTGTGCGGAACGGGAACGTCGGCGCGTCCCATCCCCCGGTCGCGGCGGCGGAGCCGGTGGACAGCCGGTGATTGGCCCGGAAGTTGTAGAGCAGCCGGTCGACGTCGACGAACCGCAGGTAGCTCAGGGTCCGGTTCTGGTTGTCCAGCCATCGGCCGGCGGTGAGCCGCACCTGGCCGAGCGTGAACGGATAGGCCGAGACGCCGAGGTCGGGCCGCACGGGTGGCACGACGGCCGCCGCGGCGGGTCCGCCGCCGAGCGGCCCGAGGCCGGCCGCGGAGGCCAGCGCGCCCGCGCCGGCGGCTTGCAGCAGCCGGCGTCGGCTGACAGGCAGGGACGACATGGGAACCTCCGCGTCGGGGAATGTTAACGGTAACAATCTCGCGCTGGGGATGTTACGGGATTGCTACGATCCATTCAAGGACGTGATTGTCTTACGGGCTCAGGGTGCGGTGACCACGGCCCGCGACCGGGCGACGGTCACGTTGTAGGTGTTCCCCTGCGAGTGCCGGATCCTGGTCGCGTTGACGGTGAAGACGTAGGGGGTTGCCGCCCGCAGGCCGCTGATGGTGGCCGTCAGCTCGTGGCAGCCCTTGCCCGGCTCGACAACGGTCCACGAGAGCTCCGGCTGCCGGCCGACCACCAGCGCCTGCGAGACGGCCGCGACCCGGTAGGCGACGACGGCGGGGTCGCCGGGGTGGTACCAGGTCACGGTCGCGGTCGTGCGGCCGGGCCGCACCAGCGCGACGTCGATCCGCCCCTGTGGCTGCGTCTTGACGCACTGCGGCTCCCCCGGCCGCGCGGCGGGCACGGAGACGGGGGACGACAGCGCCGCACCGCCGGGCTCCGCGGGCGAGGTGCGCGAAGAGGGCGAGGTGCGCGAAGAGGGCGAGGTGCGCGCGGCGGGCGAGGCGGACCGTTTCGGCTGCGCCGATCCCGCCGCCACCACGATCCAGCTCTGCGCGGACGGCGTCGCGGTGGCCGCCGCGTCCGGGCCGGCGGCGGCCGTCGGGGACGGGGCGCACCCGCCCGTCACGAGCGGCAGCAGGGCCGCGGCGGTGCAGAGCATTGCCGAACGACGGTTCACCGGGATCCTTCCAGCGGACGGCGCGGTCGGCCACACCTATCGGCCGCCGGGCGCCCCTGCTGAGCAGCCAGGGCGCAAGATCAACTATGTGTCTATCGGGACTGACCCGGTCCCGGCGCGCCTGCCCGCCGATCACCGAAGGCACGGTGCCGCCCCCCGCTCCGCGACGGCCTCGCCATCCGCGGCGGCGGCGCCGGCCACGAGGGCAGCACCGGCGCCGGCAGCGCCAGCGACGGCGTCGCCGGCCCGCGCTGGGCGTGTACCAGCTCCGGCGTGGACGACTTGCGCACGTACATCTCGGCGTCGGCGGCCTTGACCAGGGCATCTCCCGACAGGTCGGTCCCGGCGCCGACGGCCATGCCGACCGAGACCCCGAGGGGTAGCTCGTGGCCGGCCCACCACACCGGTTGCCACGCCAGCTCCTCCACCCGGCGGCGCAGGCCTTCGGCATCGGCGGCCTCGGCGTCGCGACAGAGCACCAGGAACTCGTCGCCGCCGATCCGGGCCGCGAGGTCGTCGGCCCGCAGCGCGCGCGTCAGCCTTTCCGCGAACGTACGCAGGACATGGTCGCCCGCCTCATGGCCGTACTCGTCGTTGACGATCTTGAATTTGTTGAGGTCGCAGTAGAGCACCGCCAGGCCCGGGGATTCCCCGCGCCGGCAGCGTTCGACCTCCTGATCGAGCACGGCGAAGAACCGGCGCCGGTTGATCAGGCCGGTCAGCTCGTCGTGGTGCGCCTGGTAGCGGAGTGCCTCCTGGTCCGCCGTCCGTTCCGCGAGCAGCAGGCCGATTCGCATGATCACCAAGGGGGTCACGACCAGGGTGCCGAGGGACAACAGCAGCGTGTCGGAGGTCCGGCCGAACAGCGTCGGGATGCTGCCGACGACCGGCACGAGCGCCAGCACGAAGCCGAGATGGTGCAGCTTCACCGGCGTCAGCTCGCCGCGCCGCCAGCCGTTGGGCTGAGTGAACTCCGTCGCGCTCGGATGCAGCGCCGCCGCGGCCAGGCCGAGATAGCCGACGATCGCGCACAGGTCGACGATCGGCGAGTAGTAGTCGCTGTCCGGGCGCGTGGTCATCAGCGAGGCGACCACGCTGACGATGGTGGAGGTAAGGCTGATCACGAAGTAGGTCAGCGAGACCCGCGCGGTGCCCGCCGTCTTGGCGATCCGCATCAGCGCGCCCATGCTGGCCGTCAGCATCAGCAGCTTGGCCAGGTAGACCGCCTGGGTGGGCATGGCCGCCCCGACGCCCTCCAGGTGGGGCCGGAGCAGGATCTCCCACCCGGGTGCGATCAGGCCGACGCCGATCAGGGCGGCGTCGAGGATGCCTCCGCGGTCGCCGGCGCCGTGCCGGAACACCACCATCAGGGCCGCGCTGAGAATGCACATGTACGCGACGACCTGGAGGATCAGATTGGCCGGCCCGTCGGCGCCGACCGGGATACCCAGGCCGAGATCCATGAACCACAGGTGGTTGAAGATCGTGAAGAGCACGGTGCCGAGCAGCAGGATGTGCCAGGTGCCACGCCGCTCGATCTTGTTGATCCGCATGCCGACGGTGATGCCGACGACCGCGAGGGCGCTGGAGGCGGTCACGACCGCCAGGCGCACCGAGGTCGGGCCCGCCAGGTGCACGACGCAGGCGGTGAGCGCCGTCAGCACGTACGCCACATGGACGAACTGAGGGCGCTTCACCAGGCCCCCCACAGTCCTCGTCCGCACGTCTGACATATCGGCAGGACCGGTCGAGGGTTGAGTCCGTCGCGAGTGATCGCGCCTACTCCGTCGAGTTATCTCACCAAGTGGGAACACGGCGGCGAGAACGTAATGGCAACGCGTCGACGGGGACGGCAAATCAATTGGGCGCGTCAATATATGAATTGAAAAGGAAACCGTTCCGATGCAAACGGCTCGGCGCGGCGCATCGGAACCGGACCACTCGTATAGACTCCGGCTCCATGCTCACGATGCAGGAAGCGCTGGCCCGGTTGACGGCGTACTGGACGGCTCAGGGCTGCCTGACCGTCCAGCCGATGAACACCGAGGTCGGCGCCGGGACCCTCAACCCGGCCACCTTCCTGCGCGTACTCGGACCCGAACCCTGGCGCGTCGTCTACGTCGAACCCTCCGTACGACCCGACGACTCCCGATACGGCGAAAACCCCAACCGCCTACAGACACACACCCAACTCCAGGTCATCCTCAAACCCGACCCCGGCAACCCCCAAGAGCTCTACCTCGGCAGCCTCACCGCACTCGGCATCGACGTCACCGCACACGACGTCCGCTTCGTCGAGGACAACTGGGCATCCCCCGCACTCGGCGCCTGGGGCCTGGGCTGGGAAGTCTGGCTCGACGGCCTCGAGATCACCCAGTTCACCTACTTCCAGCAAGCCGGCGGCCTCAACCTCGACCCACCCTCCGTCGAGATCACCTACGGCATCGAACGCATCGTCATGGCGTTGCAGAACAAACAGCATTTCAAGGAAATCGAGTATTCGCCCGGCATCAGCTACGGCGAGGTCTTCGGCCAGAGCGAATACGAGATGTCGCGGTACTACCTCGACGACGCCGACGTCGACGCCAATCGGCGGCTCCTGGAGATCTACGCCGCCGAGGCACAACGACTCCTCGACGCCGGCCTGCCGGTGCCCGCGCACACCTACGTCCTCAAGTGCTCGCAGGCCTTCAACGTCCTGGACTCCCGCGGCGCCGTCTCCACCGCCGACCGCGCCGCCGAATTCGCCCGCATGCGCCGCCTCGCCGGCGACGTCGCCAAGCTGTGGCAGGCCCGCCGCGAGGAGCTCGGACACCCGCTCGGCCTGATCGGGCAGGCCCCGCCGGCCGAGCCCGCCGCGGCCGCACGGACCGGCGACGAGCCGCGCACGCTGGTCTTCGAGATCGGCACCGAGGAGCTGCCGCCGAGCGAGGCCCGCGCCGCCCGCGAGGAACTGCGCCGGACGATCACCGACGGCCTCGGCACGACCCGGCTGCACCACGGCGACATCCAGGTCCTCGCGACGCCGCGGCGCCTGATCGCGGTGGTCGCGGGAGTCGCCGCCCGGGAGGAGGACCACGTGCGCGTGGTCAAGGGCCCGAAGGTCGCGGCCGCCTACGACGCCGACGGCGTACCCACCAAGGCGCTCCAGGGCTTCCTCCAGGGCCAGGGCGCGACGCTCGCCGAGGTCGAGGAGCAGGACGTCAAGGGCGCGCGGCACGTGGTCGTGGTCCGGCAGGAGGCCGGCGGCGCGGCGCCCGAGGTGCTCGCCGGCGTGCTCGCGAAGATCGTCTCCGGCCTGCGGTCGTCGAAGAACATGCGGTGGAACGATCCGCAGCTGTCGTTCAGCCGGCCGGTGCGCTGGCTGACCGCCCTCTGGGGCGACGACGTCGTGCCGGTCGCGGTGTCCACCCTCGCCGCCGGCCGCACCACCCGGCTGCTGCGCACCGCGGCGTCGCCGGTGGTGCCGGTGGCCTCGGCGGAGACCTTCCTCGAGACCCTCGCGGCCAACGGCATCCTCACCGACCCCGAGGACCGCCTCACCGCGATCGCCGGCGGCGCCACCGACCTGGTCCGCTCCGCGGGCGTCATCGACCTGGCCGGCGAGGCCGCGCTGCTGAACCAGATCGCCTACCTGGTCGAGGCGCCGACGCCGCTGCTCGGCACGTTCGACCCGGGCTACCTGTCGCTGCCCGAGCCCGTGCTCACCTCCGTGATGCGCAAGCACCAGCGTTACCTGCCGGTCCGCGACGCCGCCGGCGCGCTGCTGCCGATGTTCGTCACGGTGGCGAACGGGCCGGTCGACGTCGACCTGGTCCGTGCCGGCAACGAGGCGGTGCTGCGGGCCCGGTACGAGGACGCGGCGTTCTTCTACCGCGCCGACCGGCAGACGCCCCTCGCGGCGATGCTGGAGCGGCTGACCCGGCTCACCTTCACCGACAAGCTCGGGTCGATGGCCGACCGCGCCGGCCGCATCGCCGCGCTGGCCACGGCGCTGGCCGGGCCGCTCGGCCTGGACTCGCCCACGCTGCGGCGGGCCGCCGAGCTCGTCAAGTTCGACCTCGGATCCCAGCTGGTGACCGAGATGACCAGCCTGGCCGGCATCATGGCCCGCGACTACGCGCTCAACGCCGGCGAGAGCGAGGCCGTCGCCCGGGCCGTCTACGAGTCCGAGCTGCCCCGCAACACCGGCGACGATCTGCCCGCCACCACCGAGGGCGCGCTGCTGTCGCTGGCCGACCGGCTCGACCTGTTCGTCGGGCTCGCCGCCACCGTCGGGCTGCCGACCAGCAGCAGCGACCCGTTCGCCGTCCGGCGCGCCGTGCTCGGCCTCGTCGCGGTGCACCGGGCACACCCGGACCTGGCCGCGCTCAGCCTCGACGACGCGCTCGCCGCCGCGGCCTCGCTCCAGCCGGTCCCGGTGGCCGCGGACGTGCTGTCGGCGTGCGGCGTGTTCCTGGCCAAGCGGTTCGAGCAGGCCCTGATCGAGGAGGACCGCCCGCTCGACCGGATCCGCGCGGTGCTGCCGCGGTACGCCCGCCCGTCGCTCGCCGTCGGCCTGCTCGACCAGCTCGACTCGCTCGTCGCCGCCGACTCGGACTTCGTCGCCGTCGTCGCGGCCATCCAGCGGGCGCGGCGGATCGTTCCGCAGGACACCCCCGCGCAGTACGACCCGGAGGTGTTGAAGGAGCCGGCCGAGGTCGCGCTGCACGAGGCGGTCGCGGCCACGGTGGCCGACCTGCGCTCGGCGCCGGAGCCGGACCTGGTCCGCTTCACGGCCGCGACGGGCCGCATCGTCGCGCCGATCGGGGACTTCTTCGACGACGTCTTCGTCATGGCCGACGACCCGACGATCCGCAAGGCGCGGCTCGGCCTGCTGGCGACCGTCCGCGACCTCGGCGCCGGCCTGCTGGACTGGGCCGAGCTGCGCCTCTGACCGCTCCGATGGGCGAGGTCCGGGTCGGCGTCGGCGTGTTCGCCGTGCGCGACGGCGCGTTCCTGATGGGCCGCCGGCACGGCGCGCACGGCGCGGGCACGTGGTCGCTGCCCGGCGGCAACGTGGAGTTCGGCGAGTCGTTCGCCGACGCGGCCCGCCGCGAGCTGTGTGAGGAGACCGGCCTGACGATCGGGAACCCGGAGCTGCTCGCGGTCACCAACGACGTGTTCGCCCGCGAGGGCCGGCACAGCGTGACGCTGTGGATGGTCGGCGACGAGGTCGGCGGCGAACCCGTCGTCCGCGAGCCGGACAAGTTCACCGACCTGGGCTGGTACGACCTGGACTCGCTGCCGGAGCCGCTGTTCCAGCCGTGGCGGCAGCTGTTGACGATGCCGGCCCTGGCCCGGCTCGACGCCATCCTGCGGGTCAGAACGTGGCGATCGGGTTGACCGGGCTGCCGGAGGTACCGGCGAGGCGTACCGGCGCGACGGCGAGGTGGAAGTCCCACTGCCCGAGCTCGGCGGCCGTCGCCGCGCACGCCTCCAGGTCGCAGTTGTCGAGCAGCCACAGGCCCATCGCGACCAGGCCCACCGCGTGGACCGGCATCAACACGTCCGGGTACCCCGAGGGCTGAACGTCCTGGGGTGTGTCGGCGCCGATCAGCGCGACGCCGCGTTCGCGCAGCCACGGCAGGCAGGACGCGTGCCAGCCGGCCTGCGTGAAACCGCCGGTCGCACCGGCCTCGTGCCGGGCCCGGCCATAACCGGTCCGTAGGAGCAGCGCGTCGCCGGAGCGCACCCGCACACCCTGGCGACGCTCGGCCTCCTCGAGATCGTCGGGAGACACGCCCTGCCCCGGTTCCAGCCACGGCACCTCGCGGGCCCTCGCGACGTCCAGCAGGACGCCACGCGTGATGATCCCGTTCGCCGCCGCCGTGACGGCCGCCCACGCCGAGCCCGTCGCGGGGTCCACCAACGAGTGTGAGCGCCCGTTGTACATGGTGCCGTCCCAGAAGATGTGGCACGGCGAGTCGAGGTGGGTGAGCGTGTTGCCGTGGAACGTGAGGCCGAGCCGCTCGGACGAGAAACCCCAGCGCCGGTCGGCGTGGAAGGCGACCACCGGCATGTTCTCGGCACCCGGCATGTCGGCGGCGCACGGGTGCGTCGTCGTCGACCGCTCCATGTCCTCCGGCGCGGCGACCTCCCACGCGCAGGACACGCTCCTGCCGTGGCGCACGGCCCGCGCCGCCGCCAGCCGGACCTCGTCGGTGATGTGGTTCAGGGTTCCGCGCTCGTCCTCGTCGCCCCACCGTCCCCAGTTCGACAGCGAGTCGAAGTATCCGAGCACGTCGTCCTGCGTGGGCATCGGTCGCCGCAGCGTCATCCCAGCACCGACTCCTCCGGTCACGCGGTTCGAGGCACCGCAGGTAGGTTAACCCGCCGCTACCCGGCTGGCTGCGGATGGTACCGCCGGGCCGCCCGTGTACCGGATCCGCGCGAGCATCAGCAGGCTCGCGGTGATGCCGGTGGCGCCGAGGGCGATCAGGCGCGGATCACCGCGGTACAGGCCGTACGTGGCCCAGCAACAGACCTCGCCGAGGGTGAGCAGCCAGGTGCCGGCCGAGACGCCCGTCGGCCGGCGGGTCCGGTACGCGGTCACGACCGACGGCAGGACCTGGACCGCGGCGGCGGCGACCAGCAACGTACCGAGGCCCCGGGTGCCGGCGACCGCCGCGGCACCGGCCAGCAGGGCGGCCCAGGCGCACACCGCCGCCGCGGCCCGGGCACTCCCGCACCCCAGGCCGGTCAGCAGGACGGCGACCGTGGTCGCCAGCAGTGTCGCCGCCGTCGACGGGACCAGCGCCGTCCAGTACCCGGACGCCGCGAAGTAGGCGAACCACGCCGCGTTGTTGACGCCGGCGAGCGCGGCCCAGGACCAGGAGACGCCGGCGGGGTCGCGGGTGCGGCGCAGTTTCCTGATCTGCGGCAGATACTGCGGAATGCCGAACGCCGTCGCCACGAACGGGAGGGAGTCGAACAGATACTCCATACGCCGGAACGATATGCCGATATCGACGCAGGTACTTTGCTAAATAATGCTCGAATTCAATGGCCAGGGCTAGAATCCGGCGCATGGACGCCATTGACCGCAATATTATTGCGCTCCTGGAGGCGGACGGCCGGCTCACCGTCACCGAGCTGGCCCAGCGGGTCGGGCTCAGCGCGGCGCCGGTCCATCGGCGGCTGCGCGAGCTGGAGCGCGCCGGCACCATCCGGGGCTACCGGGCGATCGTCGATCCGGCCGCGCTCGGCCTCGGGTTCGAGGTGCTGGTCTCGGTCACCATGGACCGCGAGGACGCCGCGACGATCGAGGAGTTCGAGCGCGGCCTCGCCGGCGTCGCCGAGGTCCGGCACGCGGAGCGGCTCTTCGGCGACCCCGACTACGTCGTGCGCGTGGCGACCGCCGACCCCGAGGCCTACCGGCGCGTCCGGGACGAGAAGCTGGCCACCCTGCCCGGCGTGCGGCGGCTCACCTCGACGATCGTGATGAAGAACGTCGTCGACGAGCGGCCCTACCCGCGGCGGCTACCGCGGCAGCGGGGGTAGCGCCGGCCGGTCCAGCCACTCGGCGAACAGGCCGTCCAGCGACTCCCGGGCGAAGCGCTGCGCGTGCGCCCGGAACTGCTCGGTCGTCACGGTCGCGTGCCGGTGGTCCGCGACCCAGGCCCGCAGCAGCGTGAAGAACGCCTCGTCGCCGACCCGCTTGCGCAGGGCGTGCAGGGTGAGCGCGCCGCGCTTGTAGACCAGCGGGTCGAACATCCGGTCCGCGCCGGGGTTCGCGACGATGACGTCCCGCGGGCGGGCGGCGAGGCGGGCGTGCCACTGCGCCGCGCACGCGTCGGTCGGCAGGTCGCCGCAGACGCCGGACCACAGCCACTCGGCGTAGGTGGCGAAGCCCTCGTTGAGCCAGATGTGCCGCCAGTCCGCGACCGTGAGGCTGTTGCCGAACCACTGGTGTGCCAGCTCGTGCACGACGAGCCGCTCGTGGGTGCGCCGCCCGTCGACGTGGTTCCTGCCGAAGACCGCCATGCCCTGCGCCTCGACCGGATCGTCGAGCTCGTCGTCGGCGACCACGACGACGTACTCGCTGAACGGGTACGGCCCGAAGAGCCGCTGCAACGCCTCCATGATCTCGCCGTGCCGGCCGAAGTCGTGCGCGAACGCGGCGCGCAGGGCGCGCGGTATCGCGGCGCGCTGCGTCACCCCGCCCGCGGCGATCTCGACAAGCTCATACCGTCCGATCTGGACGCTCATCAGGTAGGGCGGTGTCGGCTCGAGGCGCTCGTAGACCCAGGTGGTGCTGCCCGCGCCGCGGCGCTGGGACACGAGATCACCGGTCACCATCACCGCGTACGGTGAAGCGGTCGTGAGCGCCACCCGGAAGGCGGCCTTGTCGCCGGGCCGGTCGTTGCAGGGGAACCACGACGGCGACCCGTTCGGCTGGCTGGCGACGAGCGCGCCGTCGGTGAGCTCGTCCCACCCGACGTCGCCCCACCGGCCGGAGATGGGCACCGGCTTGCCCGCGTACCGGATGTCGACCCGGAACGTGTCACCGGCGAAGATGGGGCGCTCGGGCCGGATGTGCAGCTTGTCCGGCCGGTGCGTGTATTTCGCCGGCCGCCCGTCGACCCGGATGTCCTGGATCCGGAAGTGGCCCAGGTCGAGGGTGAACCGCGACAACGGCTGCACGGCCACCGCGGTGACGGTCGCCCGGCCGGCGAGCCGGTTGGACACGACCCGGTAGTCCAGGTCGAGGTCGTAGTGCGCGACGTGGTAACCGCCGTTGCCGTGCTCGGGAAGGTACGGGTCGGTCGAGCGGTCGGCACCGGGCCAGGCGCCGCGGGCACCCGGTACCTTCCGGATCATGCCTGACGGGCGGCCGGGGCCGGCCAGGTCGCGATGGGGTTGCCGAGCCACCGGCTGTCCTCGGGCACGGCGTCGCCGCGGGTCACCAGCGAGCCGGGCCCGACCGTGGTCCGGGCGCCGATGCTCGCGCCGGGCAGCACGATGCCGTGCGGGCCGAGCGCGGCTCCCGCGCCGAGGGTCACCTCGTCCATGCTCATCACACGATCATGGAACAGGTGGGTCTGCACCACACAACCGCGGTTGACGGTCGCGCCGTCGCCGAGCCGGACCAGGTCGTACTCGGGCAGCCAGTAGGTCTCCAGCCACACGCCCCGGCCGATCTTCGCGCCGAGCGTCCGCAGCCACGCGGTGAGCAGCGGCGTGCCGCTGGCGAAGCGGACCAGCCACGGCGCGGCGAGCACCTCGACGAACGTGTCGGCGAGCTCGTTGCGCCACACGAAGGAGGTCCACAGCGCGCGATCGGCGACCTTGAACCGCCCGACCAGCAGCCACTTCGCGGCCGTCGCGACGGCGGCGGCGACGATCGCCGCGCCGAGCATCACCGGGCCGGCGGCCAGCGCGGCCACGAGCGCTCCGGCGACCTGCCACGCGAACGCCAGCGCGGCGAGGACACCGACGGCGAGGGCGGCGGTCAACATCACCGGCACGATACGGCAAAGTTCGATCGCCGCGCGGGCCAGCTTCAGCCGCAGCGGCGGGTCGAAGGTGCGGCTGGTGTCGGCCGACTCCACGGTGCGGCGCAGCGGCATCGGCGGCGCGCCGAGCCACGACGAGCCCTTCTTCGCCTTGCGCGGCGTCGACGACAGCACGCCGACGAGGCCGCGCTTGGGCACCGACCGGCCGGGCGCCGTCATCCCGGAGTTGCCGAGGAACGCCTGCTTGCCGATCCTGGCCGGCGCGACCCGCAGCCACCCGTGGCTCAGCTCGTACGTGGCGACCATGGTGTCGTCGGCCAGGAACGCCCCGTCGTCGACGGTGGTCATCGCCGGGAGCGCGAGCACCGTCGACGCCTCGACGCCGCGACCCACCTTGGCGCCCAGCAGCCGCAGCCACACCGGCGTGAACAGGCTGGCGTAGAGCGGGAACAGCCCGACCCGGGCCATGCCCATGAGCCGCTCGGTCGCCCAGACCTGCCACGCCACCCGGCCCCGAACCGGGTGGAATCCGGCGCGCAGGCCGATGCTGAGCGCCCGGACGGCGACGAGCACCAGCAGCGCGTAGCCGACGAGGTAGGCGACGGTCGCCGCGGCGACGGCGGCCACCACCGCGCCGGCCGTCGGCCGGACGGCCAACGTCCAGCCGACCAGGGCGATCGCCGGCAGGGCGGCCACCATCGGCAGCAGCCCGATGAGCTGCGCGGTCGCCCCGTACGCGGCGGTCCAGAACCGGGAACGCAGCCGCGTCCGCGGCGGACGCTGCGCGGGCCACCCGGCCGCGGCCTCGGCGCCGGGCGCCGCGGGCGAGCCGGACCAGCGCTGGTTCGCCGGCACGGCGCCGGCCAGGGTCGAGCCGGCGGCGATCCGCGCGCCCTTGCCGACCCGGGCGCCGGGCAGGAGGGTGCTGCGGGAACCGACCCGGGCGCCCGGGCCGACGTGTACCCGGCCGACGCGCACGACGTCGCCGTCGACCCAGTGGCCGGACAGGTCGACCTCCGGCTCGATCGCAGCGCCGCGGCCGAGCTTGAGCAGGCCCGTGACCGGCGGCGCGGAGTGCAGGTCGACGTCCGGGCCGACCTCGGCGCCGAGCGCCCGGGCGTAGACGGTCATCCAGGAGGCGCCGGCGACCCCGGTCGCCCCGGTCACCTCGGCGAGCCGCTCCGCGGCCCACAGCCGCAGGTGCACGCCGCCGCCGCGCGGGTAGCTGCCCGGGCGCACGCCGCGCAGCAGCAGCCGCGCACCGCCGGCCGACAGGCCGATCCGGCCGAGCGGGCTGAACAGCAGAGCCCAGCCCAGCGCCACCCACCACCAGGACACGGCCGGCGCCCACGGCGCCGGGACGACGAGGGCCAGCACGTTGCCCAGCGCGGCGAGGACGGTCAGCCAGCGGAGGCCGACAAGCGCGAGCATCGGCAGCAGGAGCACGCCCTGCGCCAGCCCGGCCCGGCGCGGCGTCGGCCGGACCTCGCGGCGGACCGCCGCCGTGGTGTCGAGCCCGTCGAGCACGGCCGCGAGCCGCGACAGGCTCGGGTGCAGGTAGATGTCGGCGACCGAGACCCGCGGATGCCGGCTCCGGATCCACGCCACCAGCTGCGCCGCCGTCAGGCTGCCGCCGCCGCTGCTGAAGAAGTCGGCGTCCGCCTCGGCGGGGCGCACGCCGAGGATCTCCTCCCAGCCACCGGCGAGCCAGTCCTCGGTGGCGGTCAGCTCGACCGCCACGTCCTGCCCGGTGGCCAGCGGCCAGGGCAGCGCGGCCCGGTCCACCTTGCCGGACGTCCGGGTCGGCAGCGCGTCCACCACCGCCAGCAGCGGCACGAGCGCGGCAGGTAGCTGCTCGCGGATCCGCAGCGCCGCCGCCGCGGCGTCGAATTCGGCGCCCTCGCCCGGCACCACGTACCCGACCAGGAGCTGGTTGCCCGCGGCCGTGCGCCGCACCGCGGCGGCCGCACCGGCGACACCCGGCAGGGCCTGTAACGCGGCGTCGACCTCGCCCAGCTCGATCCGGCGCCCGCCGAGCTTGACCTGCTCGTCGCCGCGGCCGACGAACAGCAGCCCGTCGGGTTCAGCCCGGACGATGTCGCCGCTGCGGTACGCACGCCGCCAGCCGAGCGCGGGCAGCGCCGCGAACTTCTCGGCGTCCTTGTCCGCGTCGAGGTAGCGCGCGAGCCCCACCCCGCCGATCACCAGCTCGCCGGTCTCACCCATCGAGACGGGTTCGCCCGCCGCGTCGACCACCGCGAGCTGCCAGCCGGCGAGCGGCAGCCCGATGCGCACCGGGCCGTCGCCGGTCATCCGCGCGGCGCAGGCGACAACGGTCGCCTCGGTCGGCCCGTAGGTGTTCCAGACCTCGCGCCCCGGCACCGCCAGCCGCTCCGCGAGCTCCGGCGGGCAGGCCTCCCCGCCGAAGATCAGCAGCCGGACGTCGTCCAGCGCCTCGACCGGCCAGAGCGCGGCGAGCGTCGGCACCGTGGACACCACGGAGATCCGCTGCCCGGCCAGCCACGGGCCCAGGTCGACGCCGCTGCGCACGAGCGACCGCTCGGCGGGCACCAGGCAGGCGCCGTGCCGCCAGGCCAGCCACATCTCCTCGCAGGAGGCGTCGAACGCCACCGACAGGCCGGCCAGGGCCCGGTCCCGCGGGCCGATCGGGTCGACGGCGCCGTCGGCCAGGAACAGCCGCGCCTCGGCGTCGACGAACGCGGCCGCCGAGCCGTGGCTGACGGCGACGCCCTTCGGGGTGCCGGTCGAGCCGGAGGTGAAGATGATCCAAGCGTCGTCGGCCGGGCCCGGCCGGCCGGTGCGGCCACCGGGCGCGCGGCGCGGCGAGACGGCCAGGCCGTCGCCGAGCACCGCGCAGACGCCCGCCTCGGCGAAGACGAGCTCGGCGCGCTCCTCGGGATCGTCCGCGTCGACCGGCACGTACGCCGCGCCGGCCGCGAGCACGCCGAGGATCGCGAGGTACAGCTCGGCCGTACCGGAGGAGATCCGGACGCCGACCCGGTCGCCGGCGCCGATGCCGTGCCCGGCCAGGGAGGCCGCGACGGCCTCGACCCGGTCGGCCAGCTCCCGGTACGTCAGCACGGTCACGCCGTCGTCGAGTGCGGCGGCGCCGGGGTGCGCGCGCACGGTCTCGTCGAGGATGTCGATGAGCGTGCGGCGCACCGGGGTGCAGGAGGAACGGAACACCGCCGGACCCGCCGACGGGATGGCGATGGGTGGGAGCTCAACCAGGCGCAGATCAGTCGTCACGGTCACCGGGCGTGCACCATCTTCACCTCACGGGTCGGCGTCAACCGGGCGTGCGGCATGGCGCGCCCGCCCGGGGCAACGCTCAACGCTACGTTGGACTAACGCAGAATGACGGAATCGCTACGCTTTCGTGGCGACCAACACAACAAGTCACCCGGGACGAACGCCGCGAATCCGGTCATTGGACGCCGCGAGGCGCACCCACAAGGTGGGTGCGCCCCGGTTTCGCCGATCAGATCAGCAGGGCTTGAGCCAGTACCACGGGTTCACGTTCGCCGTTCCGGACTCCTTGGAGGTCGAGCTCCACCGCTGGACGCTGTTGTTGTCCCAGGCCTTGGCGGTCGTGCCGACGCCGTTGGTGACCGTCTGGTTGTTGTTGTACGGGGCGCTGCCCAGCCAGTTCGACAGCGACCAGGTCTTGCAGGTGTAGAAGTCGAAGTCGGTGTTGCCGTTGACCCGGAAGCAGAGGTGGCCGTAGCCGCACGGGATCGCGGCCAGGGCCGAGACGCTCTTCGACGCGAACCTCACGGTGAGCCCGTCGTACCGGACCTCGTTGGCCGAGACCTGAGTGCCACCCGGGATCGAGGCCAGCACCTTGTCGACCCGCTGCTGGAGGGCGGCGTCGCCCGCCGGCGCGGCGGATGCGGCACCCGTCGTGAGTGCGAGCAGCGCGGTAGCGGCGACCAGCACTCCGGCCATTTTCCTGAACATGGTTCCCCCATTTCTTGGCCGCCAGGCGGCAAGGCCTGTGCCGATCCACGGCTGGAGCCACCCGTCCGGATATCCATGATGGACACTGTCCGGGTCGGCCTCGCTGAGGCGGTGGCTTGATTCTGGGGTCCGGTGGCCGCGAGCGGATCCTGCAAGGTTCCAGGGTGGTGGCCGCGGATCGCGGCCCCGGCTCGACTAGCGTGCGCCTTGATGACTATTCACATTGAGGACCAGGGACAGGGCGAGCCGGTCGTGCTGGCACACGCCGGAGTCACCGACCGCCGGGTCTGGGACGCCGCCGTTCCCGTCCTGGTCGCGGCGGGCTACCGGGTGATCCGCTACGACCAGCCCGGGTTCGGCCGGTCACCGCGCCCCACCGGCCCGCACTCGATGGTCGCCGACGCGCTGGAGGTGCTCGACGCGACCGGCGTCGAGTCGGCGCACTGGGTCGGGCTGTCACAGGGCGGCGCGATCGGCGTCGACGTCGCGCTGGCCCATCCCGGGCGTATCCGGTCGCTGGCGCTGGTCGCACCCGGAATGTCCGGCTACGACTGGCCGGACCTGGCCGGCCGGGACGACCGCGTGGCCGCCTGGGAGCGCGGCGACGGCGCCGGCCTGGCGCTGGAGATCCTGCGGCTGTGGGGACCGATGTCGTTCGACGCGGCCGGGCGGCTGCGCGAGGACGACGCGGCCGCCGCGACCGTGCTCGACCAGGCGGACTGGTTCATGCAGGACGAGGAGGAGGTCGAGGAGCCCGCGGCCGAGCACCGGCTGGGCGAGATCGCCGTGCCGACGCTCATCGTGCTGGGCGACCGCGACGTCGAACCGGTCGCCGACATCGGCCGCCGGTACGAGCGCGGCATCCCCGGCGCCCACCTGGTCACGCTGTCGCCCGCCGACCACCTGCTGCCGCTGCGGGTACCCGACGAGCTGCACCCGCTGCTACTCAAGCACCTCGGGTAGCCGCCAGACGTGCACGTCGCCCGGCCCCGGGCCGCTGGTCACCCAGGTGCCGTCGCCCAGCCCGAACGGATTCGATCCGGCTCCGATCGGATACCGCAGCGCCCGCACCTCCAGCGTCTCCACGTCGATGAGCCAGTGCCGGGCGACGACGCCGTCCGCGTCGTCACTGGTGCCGGCGATGAGCGTTCGGTCGTCGACGACGCCGCAGCCGTAGTCCCAACCGGCGGAGGGCGCCGCCGGTGCCAGATCACCGGCCGAGACGGTGCCGAGCACGGCATGGTCCGACGACCGGTGCACGGCGAGTTCCTCCCGCCGCTCATGGCCGATGGTCAGGAAGGTGTGACCGCCCGGCCCGGCGGCCAGAAGAATCCGGTCGTCGCCGTCGAGCCGGTCGATACGCAGGTGGTCGCCCTGCCGGTGACCCCACAGCGCCGGCGCGCCGTCCTGGCCCTCACCGACGGACAGGCCCATGACGCCCGGGCCGGGATGCGGGATGTGCTCGGAGCCGGCGGCGTACGTCCCGGGATCGGCCCGCGCCAGCACCTCGCCGTCCGCCGCGTCGATCACCAGCCACGCCTCGACTCCGGACTCGCCGCGCGGGTCATCCCCGGCATCCTCGTCCTCGTCGCAGGCCAGCGGCGCCCGCACATGCACCCACACCGCCCGGCCGTCGGCGTCGAACCCGGCCGAGCCGCTGTCCGGATGCCGGTGCTCCCCGTCGCCGGCGTATTCCTCGGCCGATTCGTGGAAGTCCTCGCACGCCCAGCAGGCGTGGCCGATCTCCCAGCGCGTCGCGCCGTCCGGTGCCACCGCCCGCACCGCGTGAAGACCGGTGAACACGGCCAGGTCCAGCCCCGGCGCCACCACGTCCACGCCACTCGCGAGGCGCGGCCACGGCGCCGGGAAGGTGACGGCCGGCGCACCGTCACCCGCCGCGAGACGGTCCAGGTCGTACACCGCCAGCGCGTCGTCGGTACGGACGGTGACCAGCCGGCGTTCGGCCGGACCGGGCAGCAGCGGGCCGTACAACTCGGCGGGCAACGACACCGCGAGGACCGAAGCCGCCATGATCTCCACGCGGAAGATCATCCCGCATCGGAGCCTCGGCGATCAATGCTCATCAAATTGGCAAAGTGCCAAAAGCGGGTACAAACCGATACTACTGACATAGCCGCATGTCTATGTCTTGCCCACGCCGAACCGCGCCGCCAGGCTGGATCCCGGCCGAGAGTCCGCACATGGGGGTGCACCGACATGCTCGAGAAGATCCGGACGCGGCGCCGCGCCGCCGTCGTGGCCGCCCTGGTCCTGACCGTTCCTCTGCTGTTCACGCCGACCGCCGCCCGGGCGCGGACCACCGGCACCAACATGGTCATCACCTGGGCCGTCCACTCGCAGACCGCGGCATACGAGGTGGCGCGCCAGCCGCCGTACATCAACGGCCGCACGTTCGCGATGGTGCAGGGCGCCGTCTACGACGCGGCGAACGCCGTCTCCGGCACCCCGTACCGGCCGTACCTGATCTCACCGCCGGCCCGCCGCGGCGACTCGCTCGACGCGGCCGTCGCCACCGCCGCCTATCGCGTGCTGCTCTCGCTCTTCCCCGGGCAGGCGGAGTGGCTGTCCGTCGAATACGACAGGTCCCTGGCCACGGTCCGCGACGGGCGCGCCGAGCGCGGCGGCATCGCCGTCGGCGGGGCCGCCGCCACCGCGATGATCGCCGCCCGCGAGAACGACGGTGCGGACCGCGCCGCGACCTGGACGGTCGGCACCGAACCGGGCCAGTGGCGGCCGACCCCGCCGGCGTTCGCACAGGACGGCGCGCAGGTCGCCGACATCAGGCCGTTCGTCATCCCGCGCGCCGACCTCTTCGGTACGGCCGGACCGCCGGCACTGGGCAGCGCCGCGTACGCGCGGGACCTCAACGAGGTGAAGGCGCTCGGCCCGGCCACCGGCTCGGCCCGCACCCAGGACCAGACCGAGGCGGCGATCTGGTGGCACGACCGGCGGCAGACCGAGTGGGAGATCAAGCGGCAGCTCGCGCAGACCCGGCGGCTCAGCCCGCTGCAGACCGCCCGGATGTTCGCGATGACCGACGTCACCCGCGCCGACTCGACGATCGCCTGCTTCCACCAGAAGCGCACCTGGAACTTCTGGCGCCCGGTGACCGCGGTGCGGCTCGCCGACACCGACGGCAACCCGGCGACCACCGCCGACCCGGCCTGGACGCCGCTGCTGATCACCCCGCCGTTCCCGGACCACACGTCCGGCCACTCCTGCTCCACCGCGACGATCATGTATGCGCTGCGGCAGTTCTTCGGCCGCGACGACGTGCCGTTCAGCGCCTACAGCACCGACTCCGGAACCACCCGCCACTTCGACAGCTTCTCGCAGGCCCTCGACGAGGTCGTCGAGGCGAGAATCTGGGGCGGCGTGCACTTCCGCACCGCCGACGAACAGGGCACCCGGCTCGGCACACAGGTCGCGCGGTACGTCCTCGCCCGAGAGTTCCGCCCCAGCCACTGAGCCGGCCACACCGTCGTCCTGCCCGGTGACGCATTGCCGTCGCGGCCGGTCGCCTGCCTATGCCGTCGCGTTGGAGATCTGGTGCAGGACCCATAGAGACTGGTTGGCCCTTTGCCAGTTCGGCGCGTCGAAGTTCGGCCGGCCTGATGCCTCGCGGAGCTGCTCCAGCCGTTCCGAAACTCACGGGGCAAGGCTATGCGCCGTGACCATCGAGCTGCCCGCGCCGGGTCGCCGGAGTCAGGCGGGGCCGAGGCGGACGTTCTGGAAGGAGGCGGTGCCGGCGTAGGCGTTCAGGCCGAACAGGCCGGTGGGGTATGTCGCGTCGACGGCGTCGATCACCTGGGTGCCGTCGAGCAGGACGCGCAGGCGGGAGCCGGTGGCGATGACCGTCAGGTGGCGGGTGCGGCCCGGCACGATCGGCGTCGGGTATACCGCGATGTCCCGGCCGGGACGCCACAGCTTGACCACGCCCGACGTGTCGACGTTCGCCGTGTAGTGCTGGGACGCGTCGGCGGTGGCGCGGAAGGTCAGCGCGGCGGCGACGCCGATCACCGGGCGTACGTCGGCCTCGTAGGTGAAGTCGGTGCCGGTCGTGCCGCTCAGGTAGAACGCGTCGCCGGCGGCCTGCGCGCGCACGCCGTCGCCGGGTGCGGTCCAGGTGCCGCCGACCGGACGCCACGGACCGGCGACGTTGGTGGCGAAGCCGGGCGCGCCGAGGGTGATGTTGCCGATCACCGCGGTGCCGGCGAAGACGTTCGCGCCCGCGCGGCCGGTGGCGTAGGTGCCGTCCTCGGCGTCGATCACCGGGGTGGTGCCGTGGTCCAGGTAGACCCGCAGGCGCGGACCGGCGGCGACCACCCGCAGGTGGTAGGTGCGGTCGCGGGCGATCGGCGTCGCGTACGTGGCGATGTCGCGGCCCGGGCGCCACAGCTTGACCAGCCCGGCCGCGTCCACGTTGGCGGTGTAGCGGTCCCGGAACGTCAGCCCCGCCGCGACGGCGTCGCGGAGCCGGACGTCGGCCTCGTAGGTGCCGTCGCCCGCGACCGTCGAGTTCAGGTAGAAGCCGTCGCCGGTCGCGGTGCCCTGCTTGCCGCCGGCCACGTCGGTCCAGGTCCCGCCGGCGGCCGCCCACGGGCCCGCGAGGTTGCCGGCCAGGGTCGGCTCCCCGGTGCCCCACGCCGAGCCGAGCCGGTCGAACCGCAGCGAGACCAGTCGCACCGAGCCGCCCTCGGCGTACGCCTGCAGGCCCTGGCTGCCGGCGGCGGAGTCGAAGCGGACGACGTCGCTGATCGAGACCGCGCCGCCGTTGCCGAACACCTCCAGCTGCCCGCGGTCGACGAGGACCCGCATGGTCACCCGGCCGTTCTCCGGGGCGAGGGGCGCGCCGTACAGCGTGCGGGCCGCCCGGTCGTAGGTAACGGCGCGGTCGTAGGTGCCGTCCGCGCGGGCGTGCAGCCGCAGGCCGAACCGGGTGGCGGTGGCCGAGGCCGCGTCGAACACGGCGGTCACCTCGTAGGTGTCCGCGGCGGCCGGCGACACCGGCGTCGTCGGTGTCACCGTCCGGTCGGACAGGGTCACCGTGCCGGAGCGCAGCGACGCCAGCTCGTCGACCGGGGTGCGGGTGAGGCTCACCCCGTCGGTGCCGGTCCTGAGCGCCAGCTCCGCCGGGAAGGTCAGGTTGCCGCTCCAGACGCTGCCGCGCGCGGCCGGCTGCCACACCGTCTGCACCACCCGGCCGCGGGGGTCGCCGAGGAAGGTCTGTCCCGCGTAGAACGTGCCGCCCGCGTCGTTGGCGCCGTGGTCCATCCGCCGCACCGCGGTCCGCGGCAGGAACGTGGTGCCGTCGAAGTCGCCGGTCACGTACTCGCCGCTCGCGTCGGTCAGTACCCACCGCCGGTCGGCGGCGTTGCCGTCGACGGGCAGCTGGAACATGTCCGGGCACTCGAAGAACCAGCCCGCCGCGTACCGGCTGCGCCAGGTCCAGTTCAGCAGGTCGGCCGAGGTGTAGAAGTCGGCGCCGTTGCCGCCGCCGTCCGACCACATCACCATCACCCAGCGCCGCGACGGCTCGTGCCAGAACACCTTCGGGTCCCGGCTGGTGCCGGCCGGGACGGCAACCTTGCGGCCGCCGCCGTACGTCTGGAAGGTCCTGGCGCCGTCGAGGCTGTAGTGGATCGTGGCGCCGTTGGTGCCGGAGAAGACCAGGATCGGGTCGTCCGCGCCGTTCTTGAGGCCGGTCACGTTGGCGGTGTCCACCACCCCGTTGCCGGACCAGAGGTCGCCGGCGTGCACGCCCGGCTCGAGGGCGATCGGCTTCTGCGTCCAGTGCACCAGGTCCGGGCTGGTGGCGTGCCCCCAGTGCATCGTGTCCCAGGCCAGCCCGTGCGGGTTGTGCTGGTAGAAGAGGTGGTACTGCCCGCGGTACCAGAACGAGCCGTTGGGATCGTTCATCCAGCCGGCGCGCGAGCTGAAGTGGAACTGCCCGCGGAACGCCTCGTCGTACGAGGTCGCCGGGTAGGGGAACTCGGGATAGTCCGCGGGGGTACCGGCGGCGGCGGGGTGTGCGGGCATCATCACGGCGGCGAGGGCGAGCAGGACGGCGGCGACGAGCCGCCGGTAACGGGTGCCCATGGCCAAACTATAGACCGATATCAATGTGGACGCCTATGCGACACAAGGCATCTCACGGGAGCGCTCCCACATCCAAGCCCGCATGAAGAAATTGATGGCGCTTATCGCCGCAGCGATCACGTTCACCGTTCTGGCGGCCGCTCCGGCATCCGCATCGAGTCCGACCATCGGGTGCTTGGGGTTCGACAACGGACGGGAATGGACGCAGCAGTGCTTCCAGGCCGGCGAGATGCCCGTTGCCGGCACCTCGGATGACTGGCTGGACGTCGTGAGCTTCGACCCCGAGAGCCGCGAGGTCTGCGGGCAGGCCTACGTCATGGACCGCGGCTGGCAGCAATGGCAGTGCGGTGTCGGCCCCGTGCTGTTCGGCCAGGAGGACCGGGCCATGGAGGCCCTGACCATCTCCCTGCCCGGACCAGGGAAATTCTGCATGCAGGCCTATATGGAGGAGTACGGCTGGCAGGGGTGGCAGTGCGGACTGGAGGGCAACCGCGTCACGGTCGGGAACGCCAACGGCGGCTGGGGCATCCGGGCGGTCATGTTCTATTACAGCTACCTGTGGTGACCTACCGGCGCCGGGACCCGCGGACGAGCGCGAACACGATGCCGGCGACAGCGAGCATGCAGATAGCGAGGGCGGTCAGTTCCCAGGGCTTCACGGAGATCATGCGCCGGAACCCTAGCGTCCGGCCCGGACCGCGCGGTAGTCAGGGTTTGCGGTAGACGGAGACGTGCGACGGCGATTCGGCGGTGAACTCCGTGCCCCGCCAGTCGGCGTGCCTGTTCTCGAGTTCGAGGCCGGCGAGCTGGGCCATGAGGTCCAGCTCGGCCGGCCAGATGTAGCGGTGCGGGCTGCGGTAGAGCCGGGCCTGCCTGCTGTCGTCGAACCTGAAGTGGTGTGACACCACGTGCTGCCGCAACGGATCGTAGGTGTCCAGGCCGATGTAGCCGGGCTCGGAGGCGAAGACGGTCGCCGGCTGCCCGGGCGGGAGCCGGCGCAGCTCCGGCACCCACAGCTCGATCACGAAGCGGCCGCCGGGCGTGAGGTGGCGGGCGGCATTACGGAAGCACGCCACCTGTTCGGACTGCGTCAGCAGGTTCGAGATCGTGTTGTAGACGAGGTAGACGAGCGTGTACTCCCCCGGTGCCACCGTGGTGGCCATGTCGCCGGCCAGGACGGGGATGGTCGCCTCGTCGGCCTTCTCGCGGAGCCGGGCGAGCATCGGCCGGGACAGCTCGATGCCGGTGACGGGCACGCCGCGGCCGGCCAGCGGCACCGCGACGCGGCCGGTCCCGACGGCGAACTCCAACGCCGCTCCCCCGGCGGCGAGTTCGGCGAGGCGGTCGACGACCGGCTCCAGCACCTCTGGCGCGAACATGCCGGAGTCCGTCGTGTCATAGCGTTCGGCCGCGTCGGCGTCCCAGAGGTGCTCCTGCCACATGGGACCCACCATGTCCGCGGCCGGTCCGCGTGTCCATCGAATTGCGGGGGCGGCCCTAGATGTCGAGGCCGGCGAAGATCGGGGCATGGTCGGAGTCGGGTGCGCTGCGTCGTTCCGCCGGGTCGTCGCCGACCGAGGGCAGCCTGCGGTCGGTGACGGTGCGGACCTCGCGCACCTTGTCGATCAGGGCGTGGCTGACCATGATGTGGTCGATCAGCTCCGGCTTTCCCTCGTACACGCGGGTGAAGCGGGTCTCCTCGGGGATCAGCGGTGCCAGGTTCCACAGCCGGGAGGTGTCGCCCCGGTCGGGCCGCCGGAAGCCGGCCGTGCCGATCTGCGAGCCGGGCGGGCCGTACAGGATCTGGGTCGTGGCGGCCGGCGGCTCGTCGTTGAGGTCGCCGACCAGGATCACGCTCCGCTCGCCGGCGCCGTGCAGCAGGTCGTCGACGGCGACGCGGACGGTCACCGCCTCCGCGGCACGCCGGTAGAGGGCGTACGCGGCGTAGCGGGCCCGCTCGGCCTCGTTGCGCGGCCAGAACCGGCTGGTGCCGTTGGGTCCGGGGAACGACAGCAGCTTCGACTTCAGGTGGCAGACCAGCATTGTCACGCTCCGCCCGCCGGGCAGGTCCACGTCGACGCCCAGGACGCCGCGGCCCATGCCGCCGACCGTCTTCTGCGGGTCGTCACCGCCCTGCACCGGGCGCAGCAGCGGCGCGAACGTCGCGGTGTCCGTGACCACCCGCAGCGGGTGCCGGGAGATCACCGCGACGCGGATCGGGCGATGCGGCTCGAAGTGGGTGGACAGCTCCGCGTGCCAGTCGCCGTCCAGCAGGGCGACGAGGTCGGCGAGGGCCTCCGGCTGCCCGACCTCCTGGAGGCCGAGCACGTCCGGCGCGGCCGCGTTGATGGTCGCGGCCAGCGCGGCCAGCTTGCCGTCGTAGACGGCCTTGTCGTCGGGCCCGAACTCGGCATCGGGCCAGAACAGGTTCTCCAGGTTCCAGGTACCTACGGTGATCACCACTTGCCTCCCGGACGCGCGCGGGACGTGCCTGGAGGACATCATCGCCCCGGCGCGCGTGCGGCGCTGTCGCCTACCCGATCGGCTACTGCATCACCGTGACCGGCGCGTGCGCGGACGAGGCGGTGCACCGGTAGACCTGGAGTGTGTATCCGCGTCCGATGACCACCCGGGTCGGGTTGTTCTCGGTCGACCCCTCCTCGTCGGCGGGGCGCCAGGTGATGCTGTCGGGGTCCCATTCGTCGGCGATGGTGAGCAGCGGCTCGAGCGGGGCACCGCAGCACCGCAGCTCGTCGGGGTCCGCGGGGTCCCGGAACGTGAAGAAGGCGGCCCAGCCACCGACCTTCCAGCCCGGTGCGACCGACAGGTTGCCCTGGTAGCGCGGCTGGTCCGGCGCCGGGGACGCGAGCAGCTCCCGCTCGCGGGCGATGACGCGTTCCGCCAGCTCCTCGGGCAGATCGTGGTAGGCGGGATACTCGACGACCCGCTCCGGATGCAGGACGCAGGGTTCCGGCACGTAGTCGCCGTTGCCGATGTAGGCGGGCTCCGGCGGGTCCGCCGGCACGTCGGTCACGGTGCCCGACCGGCGCCACCTCAGCCGCACCTCCGCTCCGGAATCCATGATCTCGTCGAACGGGCACCACAGCACCTGGAGCAGGTCCATGCCGTCGGGACAGGGCAGGCCGGGGACGTCGCGGGCGTAGAGCTGCGCCAGCGGGATGAGCGGCTGCGGCTCCGCCGGCAGCAGCGCGAGGTCGTAGCCGGCGGAAATCCGGTCGATCACCGCCTGCTCATCCGGGGTGAGCAGGTTCGTCCGCGGCGGCCGGGGCCGCTGCCAGGCCTGCGCGAGGACGCGCCGGCGGGTGCGGACGTCCCGCAGCGTCGTCAGCTCGTACGGCCGGTGCGTCCCGGTGCAGACCGGCCAGTCCTCGCCGGCCGGCCACAGCAGCGGCCCGCCGACCGAGCTGTCGTGCACGGTCGGCGCACCGGGGCGCGGATGCAGGCGGGTGGCGGTCCTGGCACGGCCCGCCAGCTCGGGGAAGAGCGAGACCACATCCAGCGGACGCGGCGGCGTCGTGCGAGTCATGATCCGCATCCAACCACGCGCCGGATCAGAGGTGCAGGCTGAAGGTCGTCAGCAGGCGGCCCTCCACGGCGGACCGCGGGATCGGGCCCCAGTGGCGGGAGTCCCGGGAGACCTCGCGGTGGTCGCCGAGCACGAACAGCTCGCCGGGCGGCACCACGACCGGCGCGCCGCAGTCGTACGTGCCGGCTCCGCCGTCCAGGTAGGGCTCGTCGAGCGGCGTGCCGTCGAGCTCGACCACGCCGTCCCGGCAGGCGACGGTGTCGCCCGGCAGGCCGATGACGCGCTTGACCCCGTGCCGGCCGGGTTCCTCCGGCAGCGCGAACTCGACGATGTCACCGCGCTCGATCCCGGTCACCCGGAAGCTCGCCTTGTCCAGCAGGAAGCGGCCCGCGACCGGCACGGTCGGCTCCATCGAGCCGCTGGCCATGTACCGCGCGGAGAGCGCGAACTGGTTGAGCACGAACGCCGCGGCCAGCCCGACGACCGCCGCCGCCAGGACGAGTCGCGGTATGCGTACCGCCGTCCTCGCCCTGCGCTCGTACCAGACGGCGCGGAGGCCGCCCACCGCCCAGCGCAGGCCCTCCCACCGGCCGGTGGTCTGGTCGAATTCGGCCAGGACCGCCTCGCTCCAGGGACCGCCCCGGTCGCCGCGCCCCCGCACCGCGGCGGCAAGGACCGCCCGGGTGACCCGCCGCATCAGGCCTCCCTCGGCGTGAACGTGGCGGGCCGGGCCTTGCGCGCCGCGCTCGCCAGCCGCTCCTTGGCCAGGGCGATGCCGTCGGCGGTGAGCCGGTAGGTGTGCCGGGGCGGCCGGCCGGGCTCGTCGGAGGGCTCCCAGCCGGCGTCGAGCAGGTGCTGGGCGGCGAGCCGCATGAGGATCGGGTAGAGGGTGCCGGACGCCAGGCCGGTCTCGCGGCTCAGGTCGTAGCCGTATCGGTGGCGGGTCGGGTCGGTGAGCAGCGCCTCGAAGAGCCGCAACGTCTGCGGCGAGGCGTGAGGTGTCCTCGGCATTCCGAAACTCTACATAACTCGACTTACGGTGGGAAGGTGAAGATGACGGGATGCCCCAACCGATTCTGCGCACCGACCGGCTGCTGCTGATCCCGCTGGCGGACCGGCATCTCGACCTGGAGGTGGAGCTCGACTCCGATCCGGAGGTGCTGCGCTACATCTGGGGACGGGCCCGGACTCCGGACGAGGTGCTCGCCTCGCATGAGCAGCGGATGGCGTCGGCCGAGCAGGTCGACGGCCTGGGCTACTGGATAGCGTTCGGGCCGGAGGGCGAGGACGACGGCGAGTTCGTCGGGCTCATGATGCTGCCGCCGGCGCACGGCCCCGATCAGCCCGCCGACCCGGCCGTCTGCGACCTCGGCTACCGGCTCCTGCGCCGCCACTGGCGGCGGGGCCTGGCCACCGATGCGTCCCGGGCCTTGCTGCGACACGCCTTCGACACCGTCGGGCAGAGCCGGGTGATCGCGCAGACCATGGCGGTGAACCGGGGGTCGCGCGGCGTCATGGAGGCGATCGGCATGCGGCACGTGCGGACCTGGTTCCCCACCTGGGACGACCCGCTGCCGGGCGCGGAGGCGGGCGAGGTCGAGTACGAGATGACCCGTGCGATGTGGGACGGCGGCCGGCGGCCGTCGACGCCTACGATGCCCTCGTGATCACCGCTTTCACCGCCGTCGGCCGCTGGCGGCGTCCGTTCCTGCTCGCCGTGCTGCCGCTCGCCGTGGCGCTGGGCGTGCTCACCGAGTCGGACGACCGGGCCACCTGGCTGCCGTCCTTCGGCGTCTGGGCGGCCCTGATCGTGGTGCTGCTGACGCTGTCCCTGGTCGCCGCGGTGCGCTACCGCTCCGCGACCCTTGTCGCGCGGCCGAAGGAGCCGTCGTTCGCGGCCCGGCCGAACCCGGCACCGGTCTTCGTCGCCGCGGTCGTCCTGATCGAGGGCAGCATCCTGCTGGCCGACAACATCCACGACATCGTGGACGGCGAGGAGCTTTCGGTGGTCCTCGGCGTGCCGAACATCGTCCTCTGGACCGCCGTCGTGCTGGTCCAATGGCGGCTGACCTGGGGCTGGTGGGGTGTGCACCTGGGGCCGGACGGCGTGCACGACCGGCAGGTGCTCGGCTCCCTGTTCATTCCCTGGGACGCCCTCGTCCCCGCGTACCCGGCCCTGCCGAGCGGGCGCCGGATCGCCTTCCACCTCCAGCGGCCGGAGCTGGTCCGCCGCCGGGGCATCCATCCCGGCGGCGGCAGCGTCCAGGCGGGCAGCGTCGACGCGGTGTTCCTGGCCCGGGCGATCAACGAGTACCTGAACCACCCCGGGCACCGCCCGGCCATCGGCACCGAGGCGGAGCTACGCCGGCTCACCGCCGCCGCGGGCTGATCCGAACCAGCGCCGGAGGTGGTCGTCCAGGTCCCGCTGATCGTCGCCGATCCAGGCGACGTGGCCGTCGGGGCGGAGCAGGACGGCCGGAACATCCAGCGCCGCGGTGTGATCGCCGAGGTGATCGACCCGGTCCGACCAGCCGCCGGCGGTCAGGCGCTCGGTGCGGTCCAGCAGCAGGCCACGGCCGCGGTGCAGCTGACCGTAGAGGCGGCCCTGCTTCACGTCGATGTCGCGCAGGCGGCGGCCGAGCAGGTCGGTGCCCGGGCCGAAGTCGTAGCGGATGCCGATCGCGGTGATCTTCTCCAGCAGGAGGCGGTTCACCTCGTCGAGGTCCATCAGCTCGGTGAGCAGCCTGCGCACGGCCTCCGGGCCCGGCCCGGCGGACAGCAGTTCCGTCTGTGCGCGGGTGTTGTCGAGCACCTGCTCGGCGACCGGATGACGTTCGGCCTGGTAGGTGTCGAGCAGCGTCTCCGGCGCCCAGCCGCGTACCTGCGCGGCCAGTTTCCAGCCGAGGTTGAAGGCGTCCTGAACGCCCAGGTTGAGGCCCTGCCCGCCGATCGGCGGATGGATGTGCGCGGCGTCGCCGGCGAGCAGCACCCGCCCGACCCGATAGCGGTCGGCCAGCCGGGTGGCGTCCCCGAAGCGGGACAGCCAGCGCGGTGAGTGCACGCCGAAGTCGGTGCCGGCGACGGCGCGCAGCTGTCGCTTGAAGTCGTCGAGGGTCGGCGGTTCCGCGCGATCACTGACCCCTTCGGCGGGTACCACGACGCGATAGACCCCCGGGCCGGCCGGGCTGAGGCTGAATCGCCTGTCGCGAATCTCCTCCTCCGGCGGCGCGCCCAGGGACATCTCCCCCATCAGCGTCTCGTTGCGCGCGGGCTCGCCGGGGAAGCCGACGCCGAGCAGCTTGCGCACCGTGCTGCGCGCGCCGTCGCAGCCGACGAGGTAGCGGGAACGCAGCCGTTCCCCGTCGGCCAGCTCGACGGTCACGCCCTCGGCGTCCTGGTCGAAACCGGTCATCGTGGCACCGCGCCGGACCTCCGCGCCCCGCTCGACCGCGTGCCGCTCCAGCAGCCCCACGATGACCGGGTGCGGTATGCCCAGCAGGTAGGCGTGCGCGGAGTCCAGGTCCGCGGGCGCGGGCTTGTCGATGGCGGCGAAGTAGGCGCCGGCCGGACGCCGCCGGCCGCGTTCGAGGACGCGCTCCAGGAGCCCGCGCATCGCCATCAGCTCGATGGTGCGGATGTGCAGGCCGACGATGCGGACGAACGACGCGGGCTCGGTGTCCCGCTCCAGGACGAGCACCCGCACGTCGTGCAGCCGTAGCTCGGCGGCCAGCATCGCGCCGGCCGGGCCGCACCCGGCGATGATCACATCGGTGTTGAACATGATGTTGCCCTTCGGGAGTGTCTGGCGCTCCCGGCGACGGCTACGTCGATCGCCCGACCGTGACGGGATCGGGGAGCACCCACATCGATACAGCGTTCATGGGGTCTCACCTCCTCGGGCGGTGTCGCGGTCAGCAGCAAGCTACAAGCACCGCGGAGCGGCGTCCAGTCCTTTCCGGTCCGGCTTGATATAGACGTTAATAAATATTGACAAGGTCCGTAACGAACTGGAAACTCCGTGAGAGCGCTCTCACGGACACCATACCCTCCCCCGAAAGGCCGTTTCCATGCCGAGTTCCGCGTACAGATGGCGTCGCCGGTGGCTCGCCGCCGCCGCAGTCCTGATAGCCGGCGGCACCTCCGCCGTCTTCGCCATGCACGCCGACGCTGCCGTGCCGTCGGCACCGTCCGGCATGTCCCTGGTCTTCAGCGACGACTTCACCGGGGCCGCCGGCACCGGCCTCAACCGGTCCAACTGGCTCTACGACATCGGCACGTCGTATCCGGGCGGCGCCGCCAACTGGGGCACCGGCGAGATCGAGACGATGACCGACTCGACGCAGAACGTCTACCAGGACGGCAACGGCAACCTGGTGATCAAGCCGATCCGCGACTCGGCCGGACGCTGGACCTCCGGCCGGGTGGAGACGCAGCGCACCGACTTCGCCGCGCCCGCCGGCGGCAAGCTGCGCATCGAGGGCCGGCTTCAGCAGCCGAACGTCACCGGCGCCGCGGCCGCGGGCTACTGGCCGGCGTTCTGGACGCTGGGCGCGGCCGCGCGCCCGGTCGGCGCGACCAACTGGCCGAGCATCGGCGAGTGGGACATCATGGAGTCGATCAACGGCCGGAACTCGGTCTTCTCGGCCCTGCACTGCGGCGTCGCCTCCGGCGGCCCCTGCAACGAGACCACCGGCCTGAGCAGCGGCGAGCACGCGTGCGGCACCTGCCAGACCAGCTTCCACACGTACGCGGTGGAGTACGACCGCGGCGTCTCGCCCGAGCAGCTGCGGTTCTACCTGGACGGCGCACAGTACTTCCAGGTCAACGCCGGCCAGCTGGACGCCACCACCTGGAACAACGCCACCCAGCACGGCATGTTCGTGATCCTCAACGTGGCGATGGGCGGCGGCTTCCCGGCGGCGTTCGGCGGCGGGCCCACCGCGGCCACCCAGTCCGGCGTTCCCATGCTCGTCGACTACGTCGCCGTGTACCAGTCGGGCGGCACCACCACGCCGCCCACCACCTCGCCGACCACCCCGCCGACCACGACCCCGCCGACCGGCTCGGTCCGCGACGCCTACGCGCAGATCGAGGCCGAGTCCTACGACGCGGCCTCCGCGGTCACCAAGGAGACCGCGTCCGAGGGCGGACAGAACGTCGCCTACATCGGCAACGGCGACTGGTTGCAGTACAACAACGTGGACTTCGGCACCGGCGGCGTCCGCGACTTCGTCGCCCGGGTCGCCTCGGGCGCGGCGGCGAACGTCAGCGGCCTGGTCGAGGTCCGCGTCGACAGCCGCGCCAACGCGCCGATCGGCAGCTTCGCGCTCGCCAACACCGGCGGCTGGCAGACCTGGCGCTCGGTGCCCGGCAACGTCTCCAACGTGTCCGGCCGGCACACGGTCTTCCTCACCTTCACCAGCGGCCAGCCGGCCGACTTCGTGAACGTGAACTGGGTCCAGTTCCGCCGGTAGTCCTGTGGAGGCCCGGCCCGGTCCCGGGGCCGGGCCTCCGTCAGGCGTCGGGCAGTTCCCGCATGCGCGGCACCGGGGAGAACAGGATGAAGAGCACGCCGGCCACCGCGCCGACCGCGCCGATCCACAGCGCACCGTGCACCCCGATCAGCTCGCCGAGCACGCCGCCGAGCAGCGCACCGATCGGCCGTACCCCGTAGTTGACCGTGCGTTGCGCGCCCTTGACCAGGGAGAGCCGGGACACCGGGGTGGCCGCCGTCTGTAGCGAGCCGACCCCGATGTCGAGGATCATCACGCCGACGCAGGAGAGGAACTCGGCGGCGAGCAGCATGGTCAGTACCGCCGGCTGCGGGCCGCCGGCGAGCGGGATCAGCACCAGCGGGAGCGGGAACGCCAGGTAGCCGAGCACCACGACCGGGCCGATGCCGATGCGGCGGGTGAGCGGGCCGGTGACCGCGGCGCCGACCAGCCCGCCGATCGAGGCGATGCCGATCAGCATGCCGAGCAGCCCGGGCGAGAGGCCGAGCACGGTGGTCACGTAGAGGATCAGCAGCGCGTGGAAGACGTAGTTGAACAGGTTGATCGTCGTGGCACCGAGCAGCAGTTGCCGGAGCACCGCCGAGCGGAAGATGAACGTCAGCCCGGAGCCGATGCCAAGGCCGCCGCCCTCGGACTCGGAGCCGGCGTTCTCGGGCGGGGCGATCCGGGTCAGCAGCAGCGCCGACCCGACGTACGACAGCACGTCCACCACCAGGGCGAACGGCGCGGTCAGCACCTGGACCAGGACGCCGCCCACGCTCGGACCGGCCACGAACGACATGGCCCGGGCGCCGTTGGTCAGCGAGTTGGCGGCGATGTAGTCCGGCCGCCGGACCACCGACGCGAACAGGCTGCCGTCGGCGACCTCGTAGAAGACGGTGAGCGTGCCGATGGCGAAGGACAGCGCGCAGAGGTGCCACAGCTCCAGCACACCGGCGAACGCCAGCACCGGCACCACCGCGAGCAGCGCGGCCCGGCCGAGGTCGGCGACGATCATGACCTTCCGCTTGTACGCACGCCGGTCCACCCACGCGCCGGCGAGCAGCGAGAGGAAGAGGTTCGGCAGCAGCGCCGCGGCGGTCAGGTAGCCCATCTCGACCGGGCCGGCGCCGATCGTCAGCACGGCGAGCAGCGGGATCGCGATCAGCGAGATCTGGTCGCCGACCATCGAGACGACGTGCGCGCTCCAGTAGTGCCGAAACACCCGCTCGCGCAGCAGCGCCGGCGCCGGCGCGGGCCTCGGCGGGGCGGCCGCGGTCACGGCGCGCCCTCCTCGGGCGTCGGTATCGCCAGCTGCACGATGGTGACCGGCCGGGACCCCGCGGCCCGCCCGGCCCTGTCCCGGTACGGCGCCAGCAGCGCCTCGACCCGCCCGGCGAGGTCGACAAGCTGCTCGGCCGTCACATAGATCATGTCGTCGCCGAAGCCGGCCGCCGCGCGCCACTCTGCGGACTCCTCGCCGCGGACCGCGAGATAGGCCTCGGCCCGCCGCACGTACTGCCGCAGGATCGCCGCGTTGAGCTGGTCGGCCGCCATCCGCGTCTCCGGGTCGTCGGAGTCGTCGGTCCACGACGTGCTGTTCGCGGTCGCCTGCCAGGGCCGCTCCCGCCCGTCGGCCGCGGGTGCCCGCTCGGCCAGCCCGTACTTCGCGAGCTGGCGCAGGTGGAACGAGCAGTTCGGCACGTTCTCATCCAGCGCGGCGGCGCACTGGGTGGCGGTCATCGGCCCGTTGCGCCGCAGCATCCCGATCAGGCTGAGCCGCAGCGGGTGCGCGTAGGCGCGCAGGGCACGCGGGTCGTCCAGCCGGATCGTCGTGCGTTCCTCGGAAGGCATACCCTAGAGAATGCTTTATAAAGACATCTTTAGCAACCTCAGGGGTGCATGGTCGCGCCCTTCAGGATCTTGTCCACCGCGTTGCGCGGGCCGTGCACGGCCATGCCGGCCAGGTCCAGGTTCCCGGTGGCGACCGCGCGCACGGCCGCCCGGTTGTCCCGGTCGTTGCCGGTGGCGAAGAGGTCCGAGGTGAACACCGAGACCGCCAGGCCGCGGCCGATCGCCCGGCCGTGCGCCGAGCGCAGCAGCTCCTTGTCCCCCTCGAAGACCAGGACCGGCTGACGGAACATCGGCAGGTAGCGCACGCCGCCGGCGTCCTCGTAGGGCTCGCCGATCACTTCGGGCACCGCCGCCGCGACGCCGCCGGCCAGGAACGCCGTGATGTTCAGGCGCTGCCAGGTGAGCAGGTCGTCGCGGAGCAGCACGGCAATCTTGGTGTCGAAGCGCATGGATCGATCGTGCGGGGCCGGGTACCCGCGGGTCTTGTACGATTTTGACGTGCCGGCGAGGATCTCGGCGTGGCGGCCGCGCCTGGACGGCGTGGTGGAGGTGCTGCACGCGCACCTGGACGGCCACGCCTATCCCATGCACGCGCACGACACCTGGACGCTGCTCATCATCGACGACGGCGCCGTGCGCTACGACCTCGACCGGCACGAACGCGGGGCGTTCGGCGACCTGGTCACGCTGCTTCCGCCGCACGTGCCGCACAACGGCGCCTCGGCGACACCGGGCGGCTTCCACAAGCGGGTGTTCTACCTCGCGCCGGACCGGCTGCCGGACGCGCTGATCGGCGCCGCGGTCGACAACCCCACCGTCGGCGACCCGTCGCTGCGCGGGCGGGTCGCCGCCCTGCACCGCGTCATCCGGCAGCCCGGCGAGGAGTTCGAGGCGCAGGTCCGGCTCGCGGACGTCATCGAACGGCTGCGCGCCTGGCACGGCCGCCCGGCGCTGCCCGGCCGGCTCGACCGCGCACCCGCGTACCGGCTGCGCGACCTGCTGGAGGAGCACGTCGTGCCGGGGCTGTCGCTGGACGAGGCGGCACGGGCCCTGCACTTCCATCCGGCGTACCTGGTGCGGTCCTTCACGCGCGAGTTCGGCATGTCACCGCACCGGTACCTGGTCTCGCGGCGGGTGGACCTGGCCCGCCGGCTGATCGTCGCCGGCGAGCCGTTGGGGTCCGCCGCCGTCGACAGCGGTTTCTACGACCAACCCCATCTGGTACGCCATTTCCGGCGCATTCTCGGCGTCAGCCCGCGGGCCTTCGCCCCGGCGTCAGGCGCGGCGGCGCGCCAGCAGGACGGCGCCGGCACCGGCCACGAGCAGGACCAGGCCGGTGAGGGCCAGCGGCGCGACGGGTGATCCGGTGATCGGCAGGCTGGGCTCGCCCGCGCCGCCGCCACCGGCGGTCTGTGTCGGCGTGGGACTCGGCGACGCCGGAGGCGCGACGATCTCCGCCGCGTAGGTCGCCTCGTTGTTGGTGCGGTCCGCGTCCGGCCCGACCGGGATGAGGACCGGCTTGACCGACAGGCCGTCCTTGTCGTACCTGGTGACCTCGAAGCTCACCGGGAGCACGAGCGTCGCACCGGCCTCGATCATCTCGATGTCGCAGAAGAGAATGCCGGTGTCGGGCTCGCAGCCCGCCGGCAACGCGGTGGGGCGCAGGCCCTTCACCGGGAGCAGGAACACGTTCACCCGCAGCGGGGTGCGGTAGGGGCCGGCGTTGTGAACGCTGATCTCGGCGTCGAACTTCGCGCCGACCTGCCAGGGGCCCTTGGGCGCGCTGACGGCGACCGACAGCTCACCGCCGGCGGTGATGAAGACGTCGGTGGTGGAGACGTTGTTCGCCGGCTCGGGGTCGGGCTGCTCGGTGGTGAGCGTGGCCTTGGCGGTGACGTACACGCCCTGCGGCGCGTCCTTGGCTACGTCGGTGTCGACCCGCCAGCGGGCGCTGGTCTCCCGCGCCTTGGTCGTGCAGGTCACCGTGCGCTTGGCGGCGTCAGCCACGCAGGGGCCGGCGGCCTGCGGGTAGTCGGCGGAGCGGAAGGTGACGCCCTCGGGCAGCTCCAGCACGACGGTGCGGTGCTGTGCCGCCGCCGTCGGGTGGCGGGTCGCCGTCATCTCGTAGCTGATCGTCCCGCCGGGCGGCCTCGACGCCGAGGGGTCGTCGCTGTAGAGCTTGAGGGTCTCGTCGCCGGCGGCCGGAGGTGCCGCGACCGCCGGGCCGGTGAGCAGGAGGGCGCCGAGCACCGCGACGCCGACCACCGCAGCACCACGTCGAATCCACGCCGCCATGTCCGCTCCCTTGTTGAAGGTGGACGGACGATAGCGCACAGATCAACTACGTGGGGGGCGCCCGCCGGGGAGGACGGACTCCACCAGGTCGCGCAGCGGGTCCAGCAGCTGCTCCTCGGTGGCCGAGGCGAGCGGCTGAAGCCCGAGCGAGGAGCGCAGCGTGACGATGCCCAGGGTCGTGGCCAGCACGATCTGTGCGCGCAGCAGCGCCGCGTCGTCCGGTTCGGCGCCGCCCGCGGCGCTCGCCATCTTCTCGCTGACCGCGTGCAGCACCGAGCGGCGCAGCTCGTCGATGCGGTCGTCGCCGGAGGAGCGCAGCAGCAGGAGCAGCGCGACGCGCAGCCGGTCGTCGTCGGCCGTGCCGCCGATCCGCCGGGCGATGCCCTCGGCGATCCCGTCCACCGGCACGCCGCTCTCGTCCCGGCGCACGTCGGTGACGGCGGTGGTCAGACAGGCCTCGAACAGGCCTTCCTTGGACGTGAAGTAGCGGTTGATGAGAGCGACGTTGACGCCGGCCTCGTCGGCGATGTCGCGCACGGTGGTCGCCGCGTAGCCGTCACGCGCGAATCTGGTCCGCGCCGCCTCGAGCAGGATCTGCCGGGTCCGGCCCGCGTCGCGGCGTCGCGGCTGGCCGGGATCCGTCACCGGGACAGCGTAGCCCGATCTACGCGACAAGTAAACAAACGATGACATTGCAGCTCACGGCCCCTGTGATCCGCCGCTCAGTCGCCGGTAAACGGCTGTTGATATTGGCCGCCGCGCCGGTAGGTTGTAAGTCAGCGAATGTTTACTACCGGCACGGCGGAGAGAGCTCGATGACCACAGCGGGGGCCGTCACGGCGACGGGCGGTATGGCGTGGCTGCGCGGACGCCCGGCGCGCCTGCTGCTGCTGGCCGCCGCGGGCGTCGCCGCGGTGTTCGTGCTGCGGGATCGCGTGCCCGATCCCGCCCGGATCCTCGCCATCGTCGGCGCCGCCGACCCGCGCTGGCTCGCCGCCGCGGTGCTCGCCCAGTTCCTGTCGCAGGTGGCCTTCGCCCGGCAGCAGCGCACCCTGCTCGCCGCCCTCGCCGTCCGGGTCTCGCGGCGCGACGCCCTGGCCATCACCTACAGCCGCACGGCGATGAGCATGGTGCTGCCCGCCGGTTCGGCGATGTCCGCGGCCTTCGCCATGCGGGAGTACCGCCGCCACGGCGCGACCAAGGCCGCGGCCACCACCGGCATCGTGCTGTCCGGCGCGGCCTCCGTCGTCGGCCTGGCCCTGCTGTACGCGGGCGCGGTCGGCACGTCGGCGTTCGCGCCGCACGGCGGATGGCGTGCCGCCGCGGCGGCGGGCGCGGCCCTGACCGTTGCCGCGCTCGGCGGGTGGGCGCTGGTCGCGCACCGGCGCCGCGCACCACACCCGGCCGCCGCGCCGGCCCGGGTGCTCGGCCCCGCGCCGGGACGAATCGAGCGCGGGCTCTTCCAGGCGCGCCGGCTGCTCCGCGAGGCGCGCGCCGTTCGCCTGCGCCACTGGGCCGCGACCATCGCCTATGCAGTGCTGAACTGGCTGCTCGACCTCGGCTGCCTCGTCGCGGTCGCGCACGCCTGCGACCTGCCGCTGACCGCCTTCCACCTCGCCTCGGCATACCTGGCCGTGCAGGTGGTGCGGCAGATCCCGCTCACGCCCGGCGGCGTCGGGCTGATCGAGGCGAGCCTGCTCGCGGGGCTGGTCGCGGCCGGTGCGCCCCAGGCGGGCGCGGCGGCGGTCGTGCTCGCCTACCGGCTCGTCTCGTTCTGGTTCGTACTGCCGGCTGGGCTGGCCGCGTACCTGCGGCTGAACCGGAGCAGCCGGCGCGAGGCGCTCGCCTGACGTAAACAACTGTTGACTTATCCGGCCGACTGCCGATACTTAAGTCAGCAAACGTTTACTTCGAGCGCCAAGGGAACGCCATGACCTACACCATCGAAGAGACCACCTCCGCCGGATCCGCTCCGGCCGAGGGCGGGAGCACGGGCGGCGGGCTGTTGGTGCTGTATCTGGCACTCGGCGGCCTGGCGTTCGCGGTGCTCCAGTCGCTGGTCTCGCCGGCGCTCTCGACAATCGGGCGCGAGCTGAACGCCTCGACAAGCGACGTGAGCTGGATCGTCACCGCGTACCTGCTGTCGGCGTCGGTCCTGACGCCCATCCTCGGCCGGCTCGGCGACATCGCCGGCAAGCGCAAGGTCCTCATCGGCGTGCTGGCCGCCCTCGCCGCCGGGACGCTCGTCGCCGCGCTGGCCACGAACCTGGCCGTGCTGATCGCCGGCCGCGTGCTCCAGGGCGCGGCGGGCGCGATCCTGCCGCTGTCGATCGGCATGATCCGCGACGAGCTGCCCCGCGAGAAGGTCGCGCCCATCATCGGCCTGATCTCGGCGATCTTCGGCATCGGCGCCGGCGTCGGCATCGTGGCCGCCGGCCCGATCGTCGAGCACCTCTCGTGGCACTGGCTGTTCTGGCTGCCGTTGGTCCTCGTCGCCGTCGCGCTGCTCGGCGCGATCTTCGGCATGAAGGAGTCCCCGGTCCGCTCCCCCGGCCGGCTCGACATGCTCGGCGCCGCCGTCCTGTCGGTGTCGCTCGTCGCGCTGCTGCTGGCCATCAGCAAGGGCCAGGCCTGGGGCTGGGGCGAGATCAAGACCATCGGCCTGCTCGCCCTCGGCGTCGTCGGCCTGATCGCGTTCGTACTCGTCGAGCTGCGGGTCAAGGAACCGCTCATCGACATGAAGCTGATGAAGATCCGCGGCGTGTGGGCAACCGACCTGGTCGCCCTGATACTCGGCTTCGCCATGTTCGGCACGTTCCTGCTGGTCCCGACCCTGCTCCTGCTGCCCGAGGCCACCGGGTACGGCTTCGGGAAGTCCGTGTCGCAGGCCGGCCTGTTCCTGCTGCCGACCGTCGTCATGATGGTCGTCTTCGGCCCCCTCGCGGGCATCCTGAACCGCAGGTTCGGCCCGAAGCTGCCGCTGTTCCTCGGCACCGTCTTCGTGGTCGCCGCGTTCACCCTGCCCGCCGTGTCCCACGACCGGATCTGGCAGGTCCTGGCCTCCGGCATCCTCACCGGCGCCGGCATCGGCTTCGCCTTCGCCGCCATGTCCAACGCCATCATCGAGAGCGTCCCGGCGACACAGACCGGCGAGGCCACCAGCGTCAACACCATCGCCCGGACCATCGGCAGCTGCATCGGCACCGCCGTGGTCGCCGCCGTCATCACCTCCAACACCACACCGCGGGGCCTGCCGACCGACGCCGCCTTCACCAACGGCTTCTGGGTCTGCGCGGGCGTCGCGGTCCTGGCCGTCGTCGCCGCGATCGCGCTGCCCGCGCGCAAGCGCCAGGAGCGGACCGTCGAGGGGTAGCCCACCGCTCGCACGCCTGACGTTCGGTGCCGGCGACCCTTGCGGGTCGCCGGCACCGTCGCTTTTGGAGATCGACACGTATAGATTGCTCGGCACTATCCTCTCTGCCCCGAAGGGGAACGATGAGCATTTCCCGCACTACCCGGCGCCCCCTACGCCGGCTCGTGGCCGGTGTCATCACGCTGGCCGCGACGATGACCGCCACCCTCACGGTCACGGCTTCCCCCGCTTTGGCCGCGACCACCCCCGGCATCGACGTGTCCCGCTACCAGGGCAGGATCAACTGGACCAGCGTGCGCAACGCCGGCATCCAGTTCGCCTACATCAAGAGCACCGAGGGCGTCAGCTACAAGGACCCGAACTTCGGCGCCAACTACGTCGGCGCGTACAACGCCGGCGTGATCCGGGGCGCGTACCACTTCGCGCTGCCGGACCGGTCCGGCGGCGCCGTGCAGGCCAACTACCTGGCCAGCAGCGGCGGCGCGTGGTCGGCGGACGGCCGCACGCTGCCCGCGGCACTGGACATCGAGTTCAACCCGTACGGCGCGACGTGCTACGGCCTGAGCCAGGCCTCGATGCGCACCTGGATCCAGGACTTCCTCAACACCTACCGCAGCCGCACCGGCCGGTACGCCGTCATCTACACCACCACCAGCTGGTGGACCAGTTGCACCGGCAACTGGAGCGGCCCCTGGGCGAACCATCCGTTGTGGATCGCGCGCTGGGCCGGCGCACCGGGCACGCTGCCGGCGGGCGCGCCGTATTACAGCTTCTGGCAGTACACCGCCAGCGGCTCGGTCGCCGGCGTCAGCGGCGCCGTCGACCGCAACTACTTCAACGGCGACCGCAGTCGGCTGATCGCCCTGGCGAACAACACCTGAGGTGCGGCGGGCCCCGGCCGCCCGGGGCCCGCCGTTAGGCGCGGCCGTCCGCGAGATAGTCGCGGCTCTCGAACGAGACACGCCTCTGCGTCCCCACAACCGGACCGGTACCGGCGCGGGTCAGGCAGGCGCCGGTACCCCCTCCAGCCGGCGGCGGGTGGCGGCGATCGCCATGCGGGCGTGTTCCTTGGCCCCGATCTGGGCCACCAGCTGCGCCCGCGGGATCTCCAGCGCGTACGGCAGGCCCGGCGGCAGGGCGGCCAGGATCCCGTCGAGGTCGATGCCGCCCTCGCCCGGATAGAGCCGCTCGAACCGCGCGGTGTGTATGAGCCCCTCGTTGGTCGGCGGCACGCCGGCCGGCGCGTCGCAGACGTGCGCGAAGTGGAACCATTCGGCCGGCAGCTCCCGCAGGTCCGCCACGCTGGACCCGGAGCGGGCGAAGTGCAGCAGGTCGATGAGCATGCCGGCGTTCGGCTGATCGGCGGCCCGCAGCACCCGGGTGGCCTCGCCCAGGTCCGGCGTCTCGGTCCAGGACGGGAACTCGAGGTCGACGGTGAGCCCGAGCGGCCGGGCCATCTCGCAGAGCTGTGCGAAGCGGTCCACTTTGCGGTTGCGGTCCGGATCGGGCAGCTGGGTGATGACGTGCCGGGCGCCGAGCTCCGCGCCCGCCTCCAGGAAACGCTGGAAGTCCCGGGGATCCTCGTGCGGGCCGATCCGCGCCAGCTCGATGTCCAGCACCTCGACGCCGGTCGCGGCCAGCCGGACCTTGGTGGTGCGCATCAGGGCGGGATCGGTGGCCAGCGGATAGTGCGGCTCCTGCGGCGTGACCCGGGTCAGCCGCACGCCGACGTACCGGTAACCCGCGTCGGCGGCGGCCTCGACGAGCTCCGGCGGGGACAGGCTCAGCGCGGTCAGGTGTGCCAGCGAGTAGTCGTGCACCCGGCCGTCCGGCCGCCCGGCGCCGTCGCGCAGCCCCTGTAGGCGCCGGTGCCGGTGCGCGGCCATCCGCACCGGCGCGCTGCCCGCGGCGCCGTACCCGCCGTATCCGCCGACCCGCTGCACCACCTCGAAGAACAGCCGGGACCCGAGCATCTCGGTGAAGAAGTGCAGGTACTCACCGTCGCCGTCGCTGTCGTACAGGATGGAGTTCTCCCGCAGCGCGGCGAGCAGGTCCGGCGGCGGCGCGAGCCGGGCGTCCAGGTCGTCGTAGTAGTTGTCCGGGATGCGCAGCACCGGCGCGCCGAGCTCGCGCATGGCCCGCGCGCCGGCGATCACGTCGTCGCCGGCGAACGCCACGTGCTGGGGGCTCGGGATGCCGGGCGACCAGCTGCCGCGGCGCAGCGGCGCCGTGTTGAGCGTGATCCGGAACGTCTGCGCCGCGTTGGTCGCCGACCGGCTGCGGATCAGGCCGAACGGCGCGGCGACCTCCGTCGTCGGTCCGGACCGCAGGCCGAGCACCGAGGTGTAGAAGAGGCCCACCTGGTCGAAGTCGTCGACGGACTCGGTGAGTGAGACGTGGTCGGTGCCGGTGACCAGGCCTTCCTCGCGCGCCGGCTCCCCGGTGGGTGCGAAGTCCGCCAGCCAGCCGTCGGCACCGCCCCGGCAGAAGAAGACCGCGGTGCCGTCGGGCGCGGCAACCGAGCTCAGATCCGCCTCCTCGGGCAGCCGGACCCGCGGCAGCACCGGCGCCAGCAGCCGGTCCGCGCGCTCGGCCGACCCGGCCGGGTCCTCGCTCTCCACCCCGAGCGCGCAGATCACCGCCGTGCCGGGCACGATCGTGCGCTGCGGCGCGAAGTTCAGCAGGATCCGGGCGTCGCCCTGCTGCCAGAGCTGCACCGGCTTGGACCGGTGCTGCCCGGTCCGGGCGAAGCCGAGCGCGGTCAGCGTGCGCGCGACCACCGGACCGGACACCTCGTCGACGGCCAGCTCGGTGAAGACGTGCCCGCCGAGCCGCGGCGCCGGCGGCAGGCCGGGCGACGGCACCGGTCCGCGCCGGGCGGTGACGGACTCCTGGAGCGCCAGCAGCGACCGCATCCCGTCGATGGCGGCGTGCCGCGGGTCGGCCTGCCGGTAGATGTCGTTGAACACCTCCAGCGAGAGCGGACCGCCGTACCCGGTGGTGCGGACGTGCCCGACGAACGCCGCCAGGTCGAAGGAGCCCAGCCCGGGGAAGAGCCGATGGTGCCGGCTGCGCTGGACCACGTCCATCTTGAGGCGCGGCGCGTCGGCCAGCTGGAGGTGGAACACCTTGGCGCCGGGTATCACCCGGATGCCGGCCGGGTCCTCGCGCCGGGACAGGACGTGGAAGCTGTCCAGGCAGAGGCCGAGGGCGGCGTGGTCAGCACGCCGGACGATCCGCCACGCGTGCGCGTAGCTCTTCACGTGCCGGCCCCACGCCAGCGCCTCGTACGCGATCCGCAGGCCCCGCCGCCCGGCCCGCTCCGCCAGCTCGCGCAGCTGCTCGGCGGCGAGGTCGTCGTCGTCCACCGACTCCGCCGACTCGGAGGAGCAGACCAGCATGGTCCCGGCGCCGAGCTGCTCCAGGAGGTCGAACTTGCGCTCGGCCCGGCGCAGGCCGGCCCGGAACCGCTCCGGCGGGACCGCCTCGAAGTCGCGGAACGGCTGATAGACGTCGATCGTCAGGCCGCGGCGCGCGCACTCCCGGCCGATTCGCGACGGCGACCACGGCGACGCGACGAGGTCGCTCTCGAAGATCTCGACACCGTGGAAGCCCGCCGCGGCGGCCGCCGCCAGCTTGTCCTCGAGGGTTCCCGACAGGCACGCGGTGGCGATGGAGAGCCGGTGGCCGCCGGCCGGGCCGCTCACAGCGGCGTGATCGGCGATGAGCATGGTGCGCCGCCTTCCTGCTCCGCCAGGCGGACCATCAGAACCAAAATAATGTTCGTACCGGTTAGTTAGTTATACGCGCCGGGCTCCCCCGCCGGAAGGGGCGTCCGAACGGGGGGATTGCCCGCGCCGGGGCGCGCCGGGAGGATGGGCGGGTGCAGTGGAGCCCGGCGACACTATTCAGCACGCGCGGTGACCGGATCCGGTGCGACCTCTGTCCACTGCGCTGCATGCTGCGCGACGGGCAGGTCGGCACGTGCGGCGTCCGCCGGCGCACCGGGGACGTCCTGGAGACCGCCACCTTCGCGACCGTGATGCAGCACGTCGACGCGAACGAGCGCAAACCCTTCTACCACTTCCGGCCGGGCGGCCGGAGCCTCACGCTCGCGGCGCCCGGCTGCACCTTCGCCTGTGGTTACTGCATCAACCACCGCATCTCCCAGTACGGCCGGGAGTCCTCGGTCGATTGGGACGCGGAGCCGGTGCGCCCCGCCGACGTGGTCGCCCGGGCGGTGGCCGAGGGCGCCGACATCTGCTTCTCGTACACTGAGCCGTCGCTGGCGCTGGAGCTGACCGAGGCCGTCGTGGCGCTCGCGCGGCCGGCCGGCGTACGGGTGATGTGGAAGTCGAACGGGTTCCTGACGCCCGAGGCCGTCGACCGGGCCGCGGGCCTTGTCGACGCCGTGAACATCGACGTCAAGGCGGCCGGCACGGCCGAGCACCTGCGGCTCACCGGCGCGCCGCTGGAGCCGGTGCTGGACACGATCCGCGAGTTCGCCCGCCGCGGCGTGTGGCTGGAGATCACCACCCCGCTGATACCCGGCACCAGCGCCGCGCCGGACCAGCTGGCCACGATCGCACGTGCCGTCGCGGCGGTGGGCGCGCAGGTGCCGTGGCACCTGGTGCGGTTCACCCCGACGTACCGGATGACCGGCCACGACCCGACGACGCCGGCCGACCTGGCCGAGGCCGTCCGGATCGGACACGCGGCGGGCCTGCGGCACGTCTACGTCGAGCGGGCGCTGGGCGCGCCAGGGCGGGCGACGCGCTGCCCGGGCTGCGACGAGACGGTGGTCCGCCGCGGCGTCTGGCGGCTGGAGGCATCCGAGCTGACGGGCGGGCGCTGCGCCCGCTGTGATCACCCGATCGACGGGCGGTGGAACTGAGATGACCAGGTACGAGGGCGTGCCGGAGCTGCCGGACCTCATCGACGCCGCCGAGTACGACGAGCACCCCGACGGCGGCCTGATCCGGCTGCGCATCTCGGTGACCGCGACCGGCGTCGAGATACTCGGCGACGGCATGCGCCCGGAGGCCCTCGAAGCGCTGCTCGAGGCGCTGGGGCCCGGCGAGATCCAGCAGATGTGGTGCGGCTGACCGGCCTGCCACCGGGTGGCACCCGTTTTGCTACCAGAGTCTTCGCGTCCGGTCCGAACTGAGTGGTGAACCCGGCCGACTCGGCCCCGTTCGCGATCTTGGACCCTTGGGGGCACCGGTTGAGCACACGTGCATCGCTAGCCCGTACGGCGGCATTCGCCACCCTGTACGCAGCCGCGATCATCGTGGGCCGGATGACCGTGATGGCCGACACCCGGATGGCGCTGGTGTGGCCCGCGGCGGGTGTGGCCGTGGTGTGGTTCTGTGCCCAGCGTGGCGCCCCGAAGCGGTGGGTCGACGTGGCCGCGCTGATCACGATCGCGTGGGTGGGCAACGCCGCCACCGGCACCGGCCTGCTCCTCGGCGGAATGCTGGCCGTGGCGAACCTGGTGATGGCCGTGGTGTTCGTGAGCCTGCTGTGCCGGTTCCGCCCGTCCCTGTGGGGCGCGGGCGGCACCCGGCGCCTGTCCCACCCGCGGGAGCTGGCCAGCCTGCTGGCCATCTCGGCCGTCGCCGCCGCCGCCGGCGCGGTGTACGGCCTGACCGGCCTGTGGCTGATGACGGGCAACGTGACGGCCGTGACGTTCGCGGACTGGATGGCCCGGCAGGTCACCGGCATGTTCGTGATCGCCACCGCCGGCCTGTGGCTCGGCCACCGGATCTCCACCTGCGCGGCCCGCACCGGCTCGGCGCGCGGCTGCTGGAACGCGATCGACCGGGCGCTGCGCGCGGTGCCGGCCCTGCGGGTCGCCGAGTCCCTGGCCGTGGTGCTGTGCTCGGCCGGCGCCTACCTGATCGGGTTCGTCTACGACGGCGGGCTGCCCCTGGCGTTCCCGCTGATCGTGGTCACGGTGTGGGCGGGGCTGCGGCTGAGCACGACCTCCGTCGTCCTCCAGAACCTGATCCTCGGCACTGCGGCGATGGTGTTCACCCTCCAGGGTGAGGGTCCGTTCGCCACGATCGACAGCCCCCTGGTGCGCACGGTTGTCGCCCAGCTGTTCGTCGTCCTGATCACCACGGTCGGCCTGCTGCTGGCCCTGGGTCGCGACGAGCGCGTGGCCCTGCTCGCCGAGCTGGCCGCGCACGAGGAACAGGCGGCGCGGCACGCCGCGCTGATGAACGCCGTCATCGACTCGATGGCCGACGGGCTGTCGGTCATCGACGCCGAGGGCCGCATCACGCTGCGCAACCCCGCCGGCGTACGCATGCTCGGGCCCGCCGACGCCGTCGGCGACGTGCAGTTCCGGCTCAGCCACCTCGACGGCACCCCGATCGACACCGCCGACCTGCCGTCCACCCGCGCCGCTCGGGGTGAGACGGTCGACCCGGTCGACGTCCGGGTAACCGACCAGGACGGCCGCGACACGCACGTCTACCGGGTCACCGCCACGCCGCTGACCGACGAGCACGGCCGGCGCAGCGCCGTCGTGCTCTACCACGACGTCACCGCCGAACGCCGCCACCACGCCCAGCTCGCCGACTTCGCCGGCGTCGTCGCGCACGACCTGCAGACCCCGCTGACCGTCGTCGAGGGCTGGACCGAGGTCGCCGCCGAGTCCCTCGACGCCGCACCGGGGCACCCCGCCATCGACCGGTCCCGCGACGGCCTCACCCGGGTCACGCAGGCCGCCACCCGCATGCGCGGACTCATCAACGACCTGCTCGCATACACCTCCGCCCGCGACGCCGACCTCGCGCCCGCGCCGGTCGACCTGACCGAGCTGGTCCGCGACATCGCCGCCGGCCGCACCGACGCCGCCGTCACCGCCGGCCAGCCGGTGCCCCAGGTCGTCCTCGACCCGCTCGAGCCGGTGCACGCCGACGCCGGCGCCGTCCGGCAGCTGCTGGAGAACCTGATCGGCAACGCCGTCAAGTACACCGCGCCGGGCGTCACGCCGCGCCTGTCCGTCACCAGCACCCGCGAGGACGGCACGGTGCGGATCACCATCGCCGACAACGGCATCGGCATCCCGGCCGGGCAGCACGAGGCCATCTTCGACAACTTCCACCGCGCACACCCCGGCACCGGGTACGCGGGCACCGGGATCGGCCTGGCCATCTGCCACCGCATCGTGGCACGCCACGGCGGCACCATCACCGCCGAGGACAACCCGGGCGGCGGCTCCCGCTTCGTCTTCACCCTGCCCGCCGCCGAGCTGCCCGCCGCGCCGGCGCTGGTCCTGCCCACCGCGCCGGCACCGGCCGGCAACCGCCGGCTCGCGGTCAGCGCGTCCTGACCGGGCGGATCACCGCAGGGCGCGCCGTACCTCCTTGACGCGGTTGATCAGGGCCCGGGCGATGATGCCCGAGCCGACCGTCCCCGCCGCTGCCAGCACCCAGTGGCGGGGATTGCCGTCCCCGTCGACCGCGATGCCGACGATCATCAGCAGGCTGATTCCGGCGACGACGAACAGCAGCACCCCGAGCGCGGGAACGCCCGAGTCCTTCCACAGCTTGTAGCGGCTGCCGAACGAGGGCCGGGGCGGGCGGTTCCGCTTCGGGTCCGGCCGCGGGATCGCGGACGGCTCACGGGCGGGCATCGTGACCCGCAGGTGCGCCGGAACGGCCGCGTCGATGACGGGCGGCACCGCCGAGCCGGCGGCGAACAGGGTCGGCTCGACGGTCAGCGTGATCGCGTCGTCGCCGATCATCGTGCGGCGCCCGTCCGCCCAGCCCAGCACGGCCGCGCACCCGTCGAACCGGACGGTGACCGTCTCCCGCTCGCCGACCAGGCTCACACCCTGGTCGCCGATGACCAGCCGCGCGCCGTCGCCCTCCAGCGACCGGTACGCCCTGCCCTCCACCGCGGACTCGGAGGACGTCGGTGCCGCCGTGAACCCGGCCCAGTCGGCGCTCCGGTGCGGCGGGACCATCAGCAGCGCCGAGCCCAGCGCCTCGACCGCGACCTCGTGAACGTCGCCGACGGTCACGTTGCGCAGCTCGCCGATCAGCTCCTCGTTCGACGGCTGCGGCTCGCCGGTGAGCTCCGCGAACGCGGACGAGGGCAGCCGGGAGGCCCACACCTCGGCGTTGTCCAGGGCGTCGGCCCGCTTGGCCACGACCGAGTCGACGTCGGCCTGCTCGATCCGGCCGACCCGCAGCTTGGCCAGGATGTCGACGAAGCCGCCGAGCACCGCGTCCTGCTTCTCCGGCAGCGCGTCGGCGAGCGCGGTGACCACGGCGTACCCGTCGCCGCGCGGGCTGTAGTCGGTGCCGGCCGTGTAGGACAGGCCGCCCTCCTGGCGCAGCCCGCGGAACAGTTCGCGCTCCAGGACCCCGGAGAACACGCCCGCGGCGGTGCGCCGCCGGACCACCGCCTCCAGTGCGACGGCCCGCGCGTCGCCGGAGAAGTACGCGGGCGTGACCGGCAGCGCCGACGAGACGGCCGGCACCGCGCGGCGCTCGCCGGCGGGCAGGCGCAGGGTCAGGCCCGCGGGCACGTCGCGCCCGGCGATCCAGAGCACCGCGTTGTCCCGGGTGAAGTACCGGGCGGCCCACGCGCGCAGGTCGTCCGGGGTGATCATGTCCAGCCCCCACTCCGGGTAGCTGACCAGGCCGTGGCCGCGTGCACCGTAGCGCCACAGCGACATCGGCTCGGTGACCTGCGGCGTCCGGCTGCTGTGCTCCGTACGCAGGATCGTCTTCTCGGTCTCCAGCCGGTCCATCGGCAGGTCGCTGAGGCTGTCGCAGACGCCCGACAGGAAGCCGGCGACGTCCTTCTCCGGGCCCTGCATGTGGAAGTAGGTCATGACCGGGGCGGTCGCGCCGTTGTAGTGGTAGTCCGCCAGGCCCAGCGGGTGCAGCACGAGGTGTTCGAGCAGGTGGGTGATGCCCGCGCGGGGCAGGGTCTCGTCGGCGCGGCCGACCCGGAACATCAGCCCGGCGTGCAACGGCCCGGAGGTGGGCGCGATCAGCGTGGGCACGCCGTCGACCTCGGTGCGGCGGATCATCGCGCGCCCCCCTTGCCGTACGCCAGCGCCCGCCGCCGCACGAACTCCTCGGCGGGATCACCGAGGTAGTGCCAGGGATCCTCGCTCCCGAAGCGGTCCAGCGCGGCGAACTGTGCCGCCGCCGCGCGGCTGTCGCCGATCAGGCTGAAGGCCATAGCGAACGTGTTGCGCACCGCGACCCAGCCGTAGTCGTGCCGGAAGCCCGGGTCCCACACCGAGCGGGTGGCGGCCTCGTAGATCTCGTTGCGGGCCCGGGATGTCGCCAGGTAGGCCACGCCCTGGCCGTCGTCGTCGAGCCACCGCTCCAGGTGCCCGGTGACGACCAGGACGGCGTTGTGCGCGCCCTTCGGCGCGGCCAGCATGCACTCGCCGGCGAACGCGTGCATCTGCTCCCAGCTTCCGCTCCACTTCGGGCACAGCGACTGGAGCAGCTGAGACTGCGCCGGCAGGTGGTGCGGCTCGTGCTCGGCCAGCCGGTCGTAGCGCCGGCGCACCTCGGACAGCCCGAGCTCGAGGCCCCGCGCGCTGACCAGCCGCTGGCACCAGACCGACACGTCGGCCGGGTTGCGGGCCGCCGCGTCGATGAGGATCTGCTCGGCGCGGCGCAGGTAGCCGTGGAACGTGCTGAACTGCTCGGCGCTGACGTACTGCGCCCGGAGCCCGCTCCGGATCTTCCAGCCCACATCGACGAGGTGGCCGCCGAGCACGGCGCCGGCGACGGAATCGTCCGGGTCGCGAGCCAGGACGTCCTGGAGGAACTGCTCGGCGCCCGGGACGGTCGCGGCGAAGCGGATCAGCATGGTCCGGGCGACCGGATCCGGCGCGCCGTCGATGAGCGCGCGCACGCCGGCCCAGTCCATGGCGGCCAGCGCGGACCGCACCCGGCCCATCTCCGGGTACGCGGCGACGGGGTCGAAGGTGGGTTGCGGCAGGGTGGGGGCGGCGGACATGGCGGGCATACTAGATGATCTTCTGGTGTCGCGGGGACCCGCTTTCTGAGTATCGAAGCTCATGCCCGGGGTGGGGCCGCCGCCATAGGTTCGGTGCATGACCTCATCGATCCGTCAGATCGCCGGCGCGTTCGTCGTCGCCCTGTTGTCGGCCGTGCAGTGGTACGTCTGGATGGCCTGGGACACCGAGTATCAGACCGATCCCGTCACGCAGGTCACCTCCGGCCCGTACGAGGCCTGGCAGGTCGTCGGGTGTGGGGTGTCGCTGCTCGTGGTGTTCGTCGGCGCGCTGCTGCTCGGCGCCCGGCCGCTCTGGGCGTCGGCGGCGCTGACGCTCGCGTTCACCGCGGCCTGGACCACGACGGCGGCCGCCGAGGACAGCACCGGCATGTACGGCGTCGGCACGGTCATGCTGCTGGTCGGCCTGGCCTCGGCAACGGCGGTGGTGTCCCTGGTGGTCACCGCGCTCCGCCGGGGGAACGCCCAGCGAGTGGGAGCGTGACGACCGAATACCGCCAGACGATCGCCCGCCCGCGCCGGACGATGGCGTCATGACCCCATCGACCACCGGATACCGGATCCACGCGCTGCCGGCCCCGTCGCTCGACGACACCCGCCGCAGCGGGCTCGACGCCTCCGGCAACCCCGTCGAGCGGCTCGTCGCCGCCGGGGGCGAGCCGCTTCGCTGCTGCCTGCGCGACGCGGCCGCCGGGGACGACCTCATGCTCTTCGGGTACGAGCCGCCCCTCCCCGCCGGCCCGTACCGGGAGGTCGGCGCGGTGTTCGCACACGCCGCACCCTGCGCCGGGCCGGCGACGGAGTCCCGGTACCCGGCCGACTGGTTCGGGCGCCCTCAGGTGCTGCGCGCCTACGACGAGCGTGGCTGGATACACCCGGCGACCCGGACGCACGACGGCGGCGACCCGGAGGCGGCCATCGCCGCGGTCCTCGCCGACCACACGGTGGCCGTGGTGCACAGCCGCAACATCGCCTACGGATGCTTCATGTTCGCGGCGACCCGCGGCGACTGACGCGGGCGGCCACCGGATCAGCGGCGGCCGGTGGCCAGCGCGACGAGGAACTGGCCGCCGCCCGCGTCGACGCTCGCGGTGACCGGCAGTCCGGGCACCAGCCGGGAGAACCGGTCGACCAGCCAGTCGGCCGCCTCCTGTGCGTCCTTGCGGCTCGGGCAGCGGGCGACCAGCTCGCGGCCGCCCTTGCGTTCGAGGCGCTCCGCGACGGTGATCAGCGGCGCGGGCTCCACCACGTGCAGGCGGTCCGGCCAGGCGATGACCACCTTGACCGCGCCCTTGCGGGTGTTGCAGGCGCGGTGCGCGAGCCGCTCGGCGACCTTGGCCTTCCGGTCGGCGGTGCGGCTGTCCACGCTGGGGCCGCGCGGGTCGTTCACCGACATGTCGGCGTCGACCGGCTCGTCGCACACCCAGCATCGCCAGCCGTCACGCTTCGCCACGTCATCAAGGAGACTCACCGGAACAAACTAGCCTGACGACCCCACCGGCACGCCGTCGATCCAGACCTGGGCGACGTCGTGCGGCGTGCCGAGCGCGAACACCCGCGCGAGAGCCTCCTCCGGCCCGCCCGCGTGCCGCATGCCGATGTCGAGCGGCGTGCCCGGCCGCGGCCGTACCCAGATCGCGTCGAACCGCCGGCCGACGCTCAGGTCGCCCACCTGATCGCGGAGCCCGAGCGCCCGCGCGCCGGCCGCGGTGGCCAGGTGCAGCAGGTGCGCGGCGGTCAGCGCCACGCCGTCCGCGCCGCGCAGCCGTTGCAGCAGGTAGGCCTGGAGGCCCTCCTTGAACAGCGAGAACCCGGTGCCGGCGCCGACGTCGGTGCCGAGCGCGACGTGCACCCCGTACGCCAGGTGGCGGTTGAGCGGGAACAGGCCGCTGCCCAGCGCCGAGTTGCTGGTCGGGCAGTGCGCCACGCTCGCGCCGGCCTCGGCCAACCGCTTCAGCTCCACGTCGGTCGGGTGTACGTCGTGCGCCAGGACGCTGCGCCGGCCGACCAGGTCGTGCCGGTCGTAGCAGTCGAGGTAGCTGCCGCCGCCGAACAGCCGCCCGACCGTGGCGATCTCGTCGAGGTTCTCGTTGAGGTGCGAGGTGAACCAGCCGTCGGCCAGCTCACCGTGCAGCTGCGCGCACGAGGCGAGCAGGTCGTCGCTGCACGACAGCGCGAAGCGCGGGGTCACCGCGTACCGGCTGCGCCCGGTGCCGTGCCAGCGCTCCGCGAGCGCGCGCCCCTCGTCGTAGCCGCGCCGCGCGGACGTGTGCAGGTCCGCGCGGAGCATCCGGTCGCTGACCACCAGGCCGCTGGTGATCCGCAGCCCCCGCGCGGCGGCCACGGTGAACAGCGCGTCGACGGCCGGCGCGAAGTGCGAGCCGAAGACCAGCGCCGTGGTGGTGCCCGCGCCGACGAGGCCGTCGACGAACTCGCCGGCGACGGCGCGGGCGTAGCCCGCCTCGGCGAGCCGCGCCTCCTCGGGCAGCGCGCAGCGCTCCAGCCACTCCAGCAGCGGCATGCCGAGCGCGCCGATCACCCGTACCTGCGGAAAGTGCACGTGGCTGTCGACGAGTCCGGGCAGCAGGACGCCGTCGGGCAGCTCGACCAGGTCGGCATCGGGGTGCCGCGACCGCAGGTCGGCGAAGGCGCCCCGCTCGACGATGACGCCGTCCTCCACCAGCAGCCCGGCGTCGGCGTCGGCGCGCAGCACGCCGCCGGAGAACGGGTCGTCGGGTGTGTCGATGGTCTGTGCCCGGAAGAGCGTCATGTCCCGGCGTCCAGGGTGACGGCGGCGTCCGCCTGAAACGTGCGCAGCAGCTCGGCCGCCACGCTGACGGCGATCGCCGCGGGCTCCTTGCCGCCGAGGCCGGCGAGCCCGATCGGCGTGGTGATGCGGGCGATCGCCGCGTCGTCGTGGCCCTGCGCGGCGAGCTGGGTGCGGAACCGGGCCCACTTGCCCGCCGAGCCGATGAGGCCGATGGAGCCGAACTCGCCGCCGCGCAGGACGGCATCGCAGAGCGCGAAGTCCTCCGCGTGGTCGTGGGTCATGATCAGCACATGGGTGCCCGGTGCCAGCTCGCCCAGCACGATCTCCGGCATCACCGCGACCTGGTGCACGTGCACGCCGGCCACCGCGTCGGAGAGCACCGCCAGCCGGTCGGCGGCGAGCTGCTCCGGGCGGGTGTCGATCAGGTGCAGCTCGATGTCGTGCCGGGCGAGGATGCGCGTGAGCTCCAGGCCGACGTGGCCGACGCCGAAGACCGCCACCGCGGGCACCACGGGCAGCGGTTCGAGCAGCACCGTGACGCTTCCGCCGCAGCACTGGACGCCGTGCCGGTTCGCGGCCCTGTCGGACAGCTCGACGGTGAACAGCTCGGGCGCCGCGCCGGCCGCGCCCAGCAGCGCGCGGGCCCGGTCGATCGCGACGGCCTCGACGTTGCCGCCGCCGATGGAGCCCCAGGTCCGGTCCGCGCCGACGACGAGCTTGGCGCCGGCGTCGCGGGGCGCGTGTCCGCGCACGGCGGCGAGGGTGACCAGGACGCCGGCCTCGCGTGCGGCCCGCAGGTGTGTCACCGCGCCGAGCCAGGTCCGGTCAGACACGACTCACCGCCTGCCCCGCCTGCTCCGAGTCGGGATGCAGGGCGTGCGCGCCCGCGCCGGGCTGCGGCGGAGCGATGTCCGCCTCCACCAGGTGTCCGTCGCGGGCGGCGGCGCGCGCCTGCTCGACCGCCCAGAAGACGGCCTCCGGCGTGGCCGGCGAGGCGAGGTTGACGGCCACGCCGGCCGGGCCGAACGCGGCCGCCGCCTGCCGCAGCGCCTCCCTGACCGAGAAGGCCAGCATGAGCGGCGGCTCGCCCACCGCCTTGGAGCCGTAGACGACCCCGTCCTCCTCGGCCTCGGCGAGCAGGGTCACGTTGAAGACCTCGGGCATCTCCGAGAAGCTGGGCAGCTTGTACGTGCTGGCCGCCTGGGTGCTCAGCCGCCCGCGCGTGGGCCCTTCGCCGTCGTCCCAGCGCGGGTCCTCCAGCGTCAGCCAGCCGGCGCCCTGGACGAAGCCTCCCTCGATCTGTCCGATGTCGATCAGCGGCGACAGGCTGTCGCCCACGTCGTGCACGATGTCCACCCGCCGGGTCCGGTACGCGCCGGTGAAGCCGTCCACCTCGACCTCGGCGGCCGCCACCCCGTACGCGAAGTACTTGAACGGCGATCCCCGCATCACCGAGGAGTCCCAGTGCAGTCCCTCGGTGCGGTAGTAGCCCGCCGCGAAGAGCTGCACCCGCTGGAAGTACGCGGCGCGGACGAGCTCGTTCCAGGCGATGCCGTCGGCGGCGCCGAGGCCACGGGCGACGCCGTCGGCGAAGCGGACGTCGGCGGGGTTGACACCGAGCGTCACGCCCGCCACTCGTGCTAGCCGCCCGCGGATCTGCTCGCAGGCGTGCCGGACCGCCCCGCCGTTGAGGTCCGCGCCCGAGCTCGCCGCGGTGGCCGAGGTGTTTGGCACCTTGTCGGTGCGCGTCGGCGCCAGCCGGATCCGCTCGAGGGGCAGACCCAGCGAGGTCGCGGCGACCTGCAACATCTTGGTGTGCAGGCCCTGGCCCATCTCGGTGCCGCCGTGGTTGATCAGCACCGAGCCGTCCTTGTAGACGTGCACGAGCGCGCCCGCCTGGTTGAACGCGGTGAAGTTGAACGAGATGCCGAACTTCACCGGCGTGACGGCCAGGCCGCGCTTGGCGTGCGGATGGCGCGCGTTGTGCGCGGCGATCTCCTCCTGCCGGGCGAGGACCGCGCCGTCGTCGAGGACCTGCGCCCAGAGCCGGTGCAGCCGCTCCGGGTGCCGCACCGGCTGGCCGTACGGCGTGGTCTGCCCGGCCCGGTAGAGGTTGCGCCGGCGCAGCTCCATCGGGTCGATGCCGAGCAGCGGTGCGCAGCGGCCCAGGATGTCCTCGATGACGAGCATCCCCTGTGGCCCGCCGAAGCCGCGGAACGCCGTGTTGGAGGTCTTGTTGGTGCGCGCGATGCGGCCGGTGAGCCGCACGTGCGGAAGCCAGTAGGCGTTGTCGGTGTGGCACAGCGCCCGCGCCAGCACCGGCTCGGAGAGGTCGAGGCTCCAGCCGCCGTCCGCGGTCAGCGTCGCGTCGAGCGCGCTCAGGTGGCCGTCCTCGTCGAAGCCCACCCGCCAGTCCACATGGAACCCGTGGCGCTTGCCCGACATCGTCAGGTCCTGGGTACGGGTCAGGCGCACCCGCACCGGGCGGCCGGTGAGCGTCGCGCCCAGCGCCGCGACGGCGGCGAAGCCGTGCGGCTGCATCTCCTTGCCGCCGAAGCCGCCGCCCATGCGCAGGCACTGCACGGTGACCTCGTGGCTGTGCCGGCCCAGCACGTGCGCGACGATCTCCTGCGTCTCGGACGGGTGCTGCGTGCTGCACTGCACGAAGATCTGCCCGGCCTCGTCGACGAGCGCCAGCGCGCAGTGCGTCTCCAGGTAGAAGTGCTCCTGGCCGGCGAACTCGAAGTCGCCGCTGAAGACCCGCGCGGCGCCGGCCAGGCCGGCCTCGACGTCGCCGCGCAGGATCTGCGGCGTGGCGCCCTGGAAGCTGCCCGCGGCGATCGCCTCCCGGACGGTCACGTGCGACGGCAGCGGCTCCACGTCGACCTCGACGGCGGCCGCGCCCAGCCGCGCCGCCTCGAACGTCTCGGCGAGCACCCAGCAGACGGCGTGGCCGAAGAACATCACCTCGTCCGGGAAGAGCGGCTCGTCGTGCTTGACGCCGGCGTCGTTGACACCGGGCACGTCGGCGGCGGTGAGCACGCGGACCACGCCGGGCACGCGCAGCGCCGGTTCGACCCGCAGCGCGGTGACCCGGGCGTGTGCCCGCGGCACCTGCACGGGGTGCGCGTGCAGCACGTCCTTGGTCCGGTAGATCAGGTCGTCGGTGTACAACGCCGCGCCGGTGACGTGCAGCGCCGCGCTCTCGTGCGGTACCGCGACCCCGACGGCGCCGTTCTCCGGCCGCTGCGAGAGCTCGCTCATGATCCCGCCTCCGCGTACAGCTTCAGCAGGCTCTGTTCGAGCATCGCCGCCCGGTAGGCGGCGCTGGCCCGGTGGTCGTCCAGCGGCGAGCCCTCGCCGCGCAGCACCCGCGCGGCCGCCGCGGCGGTCTGTTCGGACCAGGCCCGCCCCTCCAGCTCCGCCTCGGTCCCCCGGGCCCGGATCGGCGTGGCGGCGACGCCGCCGAGGCCGACGCGCGCCCGCACGACCGTCCCGTCCGCGATGTCGAGGGCGAAGCCGACGGCGACGCTGGAGATGTCGTCGAAGCGCCGCTTGGCGATCTTGTGGAACGCCACGAGCCCGGCCTGCGGCAGCGGGATCCGGACCGCCCGGATCAGCTCGTCCGCCCGCCGCACGCTGGTCCGGTACCCGGTGAAGTAGTCAGCCAGCGGCACCAGCCGCTCGCCGTCGGCGTCGGCCAGCACCAGCTCGGCGTCCAGCGCCAGCAGCGCCGGCGCGGCGTCGCCGATCGGGGATCCGGTGCCGAGGTTGCCGCCGATGGTGGCGCCGTTACGGATAAGCCGGGACGCGAACTGGGGGAAGACCTGGTCGAGCAGCGGTATCCGGCCCGCGAGCCGGCGCTCGATCTCGGTCAGGGTCAGCCCCGCGCCGATCTCGATGTGATCGGCGCCGACCGTCAGTTCCCGCAGCTCGGGCACCCGGTCGATGGCGATGACGCACTCCGCGCGGGCGCCGCGCAGATTGACCTCGACGCCCCAGTCGGTCGAGCCGGCGACGACGGTCGCGGTGGGCCGGTCCCGCAGCAGCCGCAGCGCGTCGGCCAGCGCCGCCGGGCGGAGGAACTCGCCGTCGTCGCCGCGCACGCTGGTCGGCCGGGCCGGCGTCGGCGGCGCCTGCCGGCGTTCGGCGAGCGGATCGTCCCGCTCCGGCGCGCCGAGGGCGTATGCCGCGTCGCGGATCGGCCGGTACCCGGTGCAGCGGCACAGGTTGCCGCTGAGCGCGTGCAGGTCGAACCCGTTCGGGCCGTGCTCGTGGTCCGCCGGTGCGCCGTCCGGACCGGCCTGCCGGCCGTCGCGGTAGAACTCGGCGGCCATGCTGCACACGAAGCCCGGCGTGCAGTAACCGCACTGGGAGCCGCCCCGGACCGCCATCTCGTACTGAACCGGGTGCAGGCTGTCCGGGCCGCCCAGCCCCTCGGCCGTGACGACCTCCTGGCCGTCCAGCCCGAGCGCGGGAAGCAGGCAGGCGTTGACCGCCACCCACTCCGTGGGGCAATCGAGGCCGGGCCGCGCGACAAGCACGGAACAGGCGCCGCACTCGCCCTCGCCGCAGCCTTCCTTGCAGCCGGTGAAGCCCTGCGTCCGCAGCCACTCCAACGCGGTGGTGTGTGGCGCGATGTCCCCGAACGCGATTTCACGCCCGTTAACCGTGATTCCGGCAGCGCTCATATCAGCTCCCGTCAACCGTCTCAACCTACAGCGTTTCCCCAGTGGGGACATGGTTGACGGATGACGCCGGGGTGGTTGGTTATCCATGTGAACAGCCACCCGAGCCACTGCCCACCCTACAAGCCGGTCGCCGGGCCCGGTAGACCGCCGGAATGACAGAGCTGCTGTTCGCCTCGCTGGCGGCGTTCGGTCTCGCGATGCTCTCGGCGGTCGCCGGTTTCGGCGGCGGGGTGCTGCTGCTGCCGGTGTTCACGGCCATGTTCGGGCTTCGCGCCGCGGTGCCGATGCTGACGCTGACCCAGCTCTCCAGCAACGGCGCGCGGGCCTGGCTCAACCGCGGCGAGCTGCGCCTGCCGCTGATCGGCTGGTTCGCGCTCGGCGCGGTGCCGTGCGCTGTCGCCGGCGGGCTGCTGCTGGCGCACGCCCCGCTCGCGCCGTTGCAGCGCCTGCTCGGTGCGTTCCTGATCGGTGTCGTGCTCTGGCGGCGCCGCCCGCGGCGCCGGACCCGCCGGCCGCCGGATCCGGCCTTCGCCGCCGTCGGCGCCGTCTCCGGGCTGGGCTCGGCGCTGCTGGGCTCGGTCGGCCCGCTGACCGCGCCGTTCTTCCTGGCGGCGGGGCTGACGCGGGCGGCGTACGTCGGCACCGAGGCGGCGAGCGCCCTGGTCGTGCACCTGACCAAGATCGGCGTGTACGGGACCGGAGCGCTGCTCACCCGCCAGGTCCTGCTCTACGGTCTCGCGCTGACCCCGGCGACGCTGCTCGGCGCCGGCGCCGGCCGGTGGATCGTCGCCCGGGTCAGCGATCGCGTCTTCGTCCTGCTCGTGGAGATCGGCCTGGTCGCCGCCGGCGTGTTGTTCCTGGTCGGCTTCTGAGGCCCGCCTACTCGAAGCAGTCCTGTTGGCGAACGTGCAGCGCCAGGTGCACGACCGTGAACTCATTGATGGCGATCTGGTACACCGCCCTGGGATTGCCGGGCACGTCCACCAGGTCCTGTCCGTTGCCCTCCGCGTCGGCGTCGGCGTCGGCGTCCCACCAGTCCGGGTACGCCGTCTTCACCTGGTCCAGCGAGCTGCCGAGCTTGATGCCCTCGGGCGTGTGCAGGCCCACGTGCGCGTCGATGGCCTGGATGCCCCGTTCCTTGGAGTAGAAGATGTTGCCCTCGTCGCCGTCGACGTCGGCGTCACCGGGGTTGCGGTCGCGGTCGCGCAGGTGGGCCGTGACCGAGCAGCCGGCCGGGGCCGAGGCCACCCACTTGGTGATCAGGCCGGTCGCCTCCGCCTGCTTGCGGTTCATGCCGAGCTTGAGCGCGCCGACGCCGAACGGCCCGATCACCGAGGGCGCCGCGGGCGCCGTCGTCGTGGTGGCCGGCGCCGGCGACGAGGGCGCCGCGGACCTCGGAGCCGACGAGGCTCCGGCGGCGCTCGGACTCGCGGCGCCGATCGGTGCGGCCTCGCCGTCGAGCTCCGGCACGGAGCTGTTGCATCCGGCCGCCAGGGCCAGGCAGAGGGCGGCTCCGGCGAGGGGGGTTGTGCGCATGGGTGGTGCCTTTCAATCACATGTTCTCTGGTCCGTCACTGAGTTCGATGCGACCCTCGGCACCTTTGTTCGGATCTTCGCGTCACGAATCCGCATCTTCGCAGCCGCCCCGACTGGCGTTCAAGCCTAGGGAACGTTACCTATCAATGCTTGACGGCCATCGGCACCCTCTCCTAAGGTCGGCGGAACATCCTGGAAAACGTTACCTATCCTCGACCCATCGAGTGAAACGATTCAAGATGAAGGCACTCACCGCGCTCGGAGTCTCCCTGATCCTCACCACGACCGCGCTCACCGCCGCGCCGGCCGCCGCCGCCCCCGCCGTGCGGGTCGTCGGCCTGCGCGTCGACGGCCGGGCCGACCGGCCGCTCGGCCTGGACGACCCCGCTCCCCTGCTCAGCTGGCGCTTCGCCGAGACCCGGTCGGCCGCCGCCGACCGGCAGACCGCCTATCAGGTACGGGTACGCGACCTCGACGGCGACCGCATGCTCTGGGACTCCGGCAGGGTCGGCTCCGCGATCCAGTCCGGTGTCCGCTACGGCGGCGCGGCGCTCGGCTCCCGGCAGCGCCTCAGCTGGCAGGTCCGCGCCTGGGACGCCCACCGCCGCGCCTCCGGCTGGAGCCGGCCGTCCACCTGGGAGACGGGACTGCTCGAACAGTCCGACTGGGGCGCCGCGAAGTGGATCGAGTACCCCGGCCGCGCCGAGACCCAGCCGATGCCGATCTTCGCCCGGCAGTTCACCGTCGAGAAACACCGCAGGATCAGCCACGCGCGGCTCTACCTGTCCGGCGTCGGCCTGCACCTGCCGACCGTCAACGGGCGCCGGATCTCCGATGAGGTGCTCGCGCCCGGCTACTCCAACTACCAGCTCTCCAGCGAGTACCGGGCCTACGACATCACCGGCGAGCTGCGCGGCGGCGCCAACTCCGTCGGGGTGCGCCTCGGCAACGGCCCCGCGTACGTGCGGCGCGGCGTCACCAACCCGGCCGTCGGGCGCACGGCGCCCTACTCGTGGTGGCAGAGCCAGCTCAAGGGCCGCGGCGTCCTGACCGCCGGCGTGCCGGCCGGCGCCACCGCGGTGCCGCTCGACACCGTCACCGGCTACCACGTCGGCGGCACCGTCAACGTCGACACCGGCGACGGCGGCGACAACCTGGAGTCGCGCACCATCACCGCGATCGGCGCCGACGGCATCACGTTCACCCCGGCCCTGTCGAAGCCGCACCCGGCCGGCGCCACGGTCACCGGCTCCGGCAACAACATCGCCGCCAGCGACGCCAGCGCCGGCGCGGCCGTCACGCCCCGGCTGATCGCGCGCCTCGAGATCGCGTACGCCCGCGGTCCGGCGACCGTGATCGTCTCTGACCGCGAGTGGCGCACCGCGCTGGGCCCCCTGGTCACCGACGCCTGGTATTCCGGCGCCGACCATGACGCCCGCCGCGAGCAGCCCGGCTGGGACCTGCCCGGATCGGACCTGTCGGCCGCCGCGAAGCGGCGCGACGGCGGCCCGGCCGGCTGGATCCCCGCCGGGATCGCGCCGCCGCCGAACCTGGCCACCCGCCTGGTCGGGCGCACCGCGCCGCCGATCACGGTCGCCGAGACGTTCACCCCGGTCTCGGTCACCAACCCGCGGCCCGGCACCTGGGTGTTCGACCTCGGGCAAAACATCGTCGGCCGGCCCCGGCTGCGGCTGCGCCTGGGCGTGCCGGCCGGCACGACGATCCGCCTGTCGCCGGCGGAGTCCCTGGCCGCCGACGGGACTGTCGACCAGGCGTCGCTGATGGGCGGCGGCGGGCGCCGCGGCACCGACCTGTTCAACACCTACACCACGGCCGGGCTGCCGGGCGGCGAGTCGTGGTGGCCGGACTTCAACTACTTCGGCATGCAGTGGGTCCAGGTCACCGGCCTGCCCGACGGCTACGTGCCAACACCGGACACCGTGATCGGCGTACGGGTGCAGGCGGCGACACCCGTCGCGGGCGAGGTCGTCACCTCGAACGCCCGGATCAACCGCATTCACGAGATGGCCCGGTACTCCTTCGCGGGCAACATCATGTCGGTCTTCACCGACTGCCCGGGCCGCGAGAAGCTGTCCTACCCGGCCGACTACACGATGCCGATGGGCTCGATCCACCGCGACTTCGACCTGTCGGCCTACCTGCGCACCACAATGCGGCACCTGGTCGAGGGCCAGTCGGTCGCCGACACCCCGATGTTCGGCAACGTGGCGCTCAAGACCCCGGTCTACGACTGGGGCTACGAGGGCCGATTCGGTGACGAGATCAACTGGGGTGACGCCATCATCCTGGTGCCGGCCTTCCTGCACCGGCTGTACGGCGACACCGGGACGGCGGCCCGCTACTACCCGCGGATGGTGCGGTTCGCCGACTACATCCAGCGGCAGAAGGCCGGCACCGGCGCCGACGCGCACATCGTCGACGCCGCCCTCGCCGACTGGGTCGCGGCCGACCAGACCTCCGGCCGGATCACCGGCACCTGGGGCTACTACGTCATGATCCGCGACCTCGCGGAGCTGGCCCGGCTGACCGGTCACGCGGCCGACGCGCAGCGGTACCAGGCACTCGCCGCGGACATCGGGACCGCGTTCCACCGGCACTTCTACAACACGACGCTGCGGCGGTACACCACCGACGGCGACGCGGGAACCGCCGGCGCCACCCAGACGGCGCAGGCGCTCGCCCTCGACGCCGGCCTGGTTCCGGCGGGCGAACGCGCCGCGGTGCTGGCCGCGCTCGTCGAGCTCGTGCGGGGTTTCCACCCGGCCGGCGAGGGCCCGCACCTCAGCGGCGGCACGATCGGCATGGCCCCGATCGTGCGGGCGCTGTCCGCGGGCGGCCGCGACGACGTGCTGTGGGACCTGTTGCAGGAGAACACCGAGCCCAGCTACGGCTTCTTCATGGAGCCGACCGCCGCCAACCCCGGCGGCATGACGACGATCGGCGAACGGTGGAACCGGGGCGACTCGAAGAACCACATGATCCTCGCCCAGATCGAGGAGTGGTTCCACACCGGACTGGCCGGCATCCGCGCGGCCGACGGCACCACGGCCTACCGGGAACTGGTCATCCAGCCGAAGATCGTGGGCGACCTGACGTTCGTGCGGGGCAGCTACGCGACCCCGCAGGGCGTGGCCCGCGCCGAGTGGACCCGCGAGGACGGCCGGCTGCGGCTGGCGGTGACGGTCCCGCCCAACACCACCGCCGAGGTCCGGGTACCCACCGTGGACGGCCCCGTGACCCGCACCCCGCACCGGGCCCGGTTCCTGCGCACCGACGGCGACCACGCCGTCTACCACGTCCCGTCGGGCAGCTACACCTTCACCACCCGGTGAGCTCCGCGATGTCCTCCGGGCTCAGCTCGAGGTCGCCGGCGGCCAGGTTCCCGGCCAGGTGGTCCAGCGAGCCGGTGCCGGGGATCGGCAGAATGTTCGGCGCCCGGGCCAGCAGCCAGGCCAGGGCCACCTGCGGCGCGGTCGCACGGTGGCGGGCGGCGAACCAGTCCAGCCACGCCGCGGCGAGCGGCTGGAACCCGCCGATCGGGAAGAACGGCACGAAGGCGATGCCGGCCCGCTCGCGCCGTACCCGATCCGGGAGACGCTCAGGTACCCGCCCAGCTTGAATCGCCCCACAGTCATGATCGTTCACTGTGGACCGCGGCGCCGCCGGACCAGCCTGCCGCGCACGATGACGGCACGAGGCTTGTCGAGCAGGCCGAGGTCGGTGCGGGGATCGGCGTCGTACACGACCGCGTCGGCCGGGGCGCCCTCGGCCAGGCCGGGCAGGCCGAGATAGGACCGCGCCGCCCAGGACGCCGCGGCGATCGCCTCGTGCGGCGGGACACCGGCGTCGACGAACGCGCGGACCTCGCCGGCGACGCCACCGTGCGGCCGGGAATCCGTGCCGGCGAGCACGGTGACCCCGGCCTCGACCGCGGCGGCGGTCAGCCGGCCGTGCGCGGAGGCACCACCCACGTGCCACTCCCGGTCCGGCCCGTCGGGCTTCGCGCGGGCCCGCTCCAGCGATGCGGTGATCAGCGCGAGCGTGGGCGTCAGCGCCGTGCCCTGCTCCGCCATGCGCGGCAGCAGCTCCGGGTCCAGCCACATGCCGTGCTCCAGGGAGTCGACCCCGGCCTCGACGGCGATCGCGGCGCCCGCGGGATGCATCGAATGCACCGCGAGGCGACCGCCGGCCGCGTGCACGCGCCGGACGGCCTCACGCAGCACCTCCAGCGGAAGAACGTCGTCGCCGACCAGCCAGTCGATCACGACCTTCGCCCATCCGGTACGGGCGGCCTGCTCGGCCGCGACCGCGGGCAGATCGACCGGCTCGGCGCGACGCCCCCAGCCGTCGAAGAAGTGTCCGTACTGTGCGATCCACGGTCCGGCGTGGAAGGCCCGCGGGCTGTCGTCGTCGCGGCCGAACCAGTCCGGCGGCTCTCCCGCGAGGCCGGGCGCGCGGATCAGTGCCACCCCGGCCTCAAGGTGCGCCCGCAGATCCTCGCGCAGGACGCCGTCGTCGAGCGGCCGGCCCGGCTCCTCCGCGCCCGGGTGCGTGTGCGCGTCCACCAGCCCGGGCAGCACCCACCCCTCGCCCACCAGCTCCGCGCCGCCGACCGGATCCGTCGTCCACTCGTCCCCGTCGGCGTACAGATCGATCGGTTCCCCGTCGGGAAGGGCGTAGCCGCGCACCCGCAACACCGCCACGCCGAAACCTCCACACCGGTACCGGGATTCGAACCCGGTCAGCATGTCATCCCGGCTCGCGCCGGATCCATCCCAGGAACCGATCGAACAGATCCGGAGGCATCCGCTCGGAATCCCCCCGGTTGAAGTGCCTTCCCCTGCACCCGACTGTCGGCGAGTCGCGGCGGTCCGGGAACTCCGGCCTGACGGCCGATCCGGCGCACCGACCTGGCGTCCGACTGCGTTCTGAGCTGTGCGTTTGCGGCGAAATCCGAATCTGCGTGCGCCCGGCTTCCGGTGCTGCCGGTAGCTGGCACCGCACGGCGAGTCGATATTCTGGCCGGCAGACAGCCAGGAGGCGGAGGGCCCGCGACAGCCGACGACAAGGTCTCGACGCAGGCCGTTTCGGCGGCGGCATCTGCGGCCAGAGCTGGAAGCGGTCGGCAGCGGCAGAGTGATCCGCGAGCGGCGGGGGACTAGGTTCTGTTTGGGGAGCAGGTAGCCGACTGCGGCACCTGGCGAGGAGCAGGGGCCGGGTGTGCTGCTGAGGAGCGAGAGTGTGGCCCCGGTGTCCCGTGCTCCCGTCGCCCTGCGCGCCACGACCGTGCTGATCGCCGCGCTGATCGGGATCGGCGTACCGGTGGTCCTGCCCGGTCGTGTGGCGGCCGCGGCCGCCGACCGGACCCGGGTGTGCCGGATCGGCGACGGCCGGCTGACCGAGATCTCCGGCCTGGCGGAAACCGGTACCGGATACGTCGTGGTGAACGACGGGTCCGACGAGGCCGCCAACCGGCGGATCTTCTTTCTGGACCGGCGCTGTTCCGTGGTCCGCGCGGTGCGCTACCCGTCGCGGCCCCGCGACACCGAGGATCTGGCGCTCGCCGCGGACGGCACCGTCTGGGTCGCCGACATCGGCGACAACGGGCTGACCCGCACCACGATCGCCGTGTGGCGGTTGGCCCCGGATGCGCGCAGACCCCAGCTGTACCGGCTGTCCTACCCGGACGGGCCGCACGACGCGGAGGCGCTGCTACTCTCGCCGACCGGCGCACCGATCGTGGTGACGAAGAGCGCGGCAACCGCGGCCGTGTACGTCCCGGATGCCGCGTTGCGGGCCGGGCGGACCACGCCGCTGCGCCGGGCCGGCTCGGTCACCCTGCCGCTGACCACCACCGGGAATCCGTACTCGTTGCCCGGCCGGCTGGTGGTCACCGGTGGGGCGGTCAGCCCGGATGGGCGGCGGGCGGTGCTGCGGACCTACGCCGACGCGTTCGAGTTCGACGTAGCCCACGGTGACGTGGTCCGGGCCATCACGACGGGGACGCCGCGGATCGTCGCGTTGCCGGACGAGCCGCAGGGCGAGTCCGTCGCCTACCGCGGGGACGGTACCGCGCTGCTGACCGTCTCCGAGGTGGCGAACCAGCCGCCCGGCACCAAGGCAGACGTGTGGGGCTACCCGCTGCCGGACCGTCCGGCGGTCACCGTTTCCGCCGCCGCGCCGTCCGCCACCGCAGCCTCGACGGGATCGTCGGCCCCTTCCGGGGCGGCAGTTGCCTCCGCCCCTGGAGGTGGCCGCATCCCGGCCGGGGCGTGGGCGGTCGCCGTGATCCTGGCCGCCGGCATCGCGGTCCTCGGTATCGTCGCGGCCCGGCGACGACGACAGTCGTGATCGGGCCGGCCGGTTATCGGGGGGTCAGGACGCAGAACTCGTTGCCGTCGGGGTCGGCCATCGCCACCGGGCCGGGCTCGGCTCGTTCGCTGTCGATCCGGGTGGCACCGAGGGAGAGCAGGCGCTCGACCTCCTCATCCCGATCGCCGCCGGGAGGTGGCGCGAGGTCGAAGCGCAGGCGGTTCCGGGCCGGCTTCGGCATCAGCGGCGGGCCGCCCCAGGCGATCTTCGGGCCGCCGTCCGGTGACTGGATCGCGGTCTCCTCGTTCTGGTCCCAGACCAGCGGCCAGCCCAGCGCCGCGCTCCAGAAGTGGCCGACCTCGCGGGTGCCGTCGCAGGACAGCGCACCGAGGAACCCGCAGCCCGCCAGGAACCTGTTGCCCGGCTCGATGACGCAGAACTCGTTGCCCTCGGGGTCGGCGAGCACGACGTGCTTCTCGTCCGGCAGCTGCCCGACGTCGTAGTGCTCCCCGCCGAGCTCCAGCGCCCGGGCCACGGTCCGCCGCTGAGCCTCCGGGGTCTCACTCGTCAGTTCGAAGTGCGTCCAGTTCCGGCCGGTCTTTCTGTCCCGGGTTGGCACGAACCGGATTCGGAACCCGGTGCCGTCGCCGGGCGACAGCGCGACGTCGTGCGGGTCGTCGGCCATCTCCCGGCCCAGGACGCCGGCCCAGAAGCGGGCCAGGCGCAGCGGTTCGACCGCGTCGACGCTGAGCGCGGACAGTCGGGAGGTCATCGCGGGCACGTCCTGTCGTCGTCGCCTCGGGCGCAGGTGAGCGTAGGGCAGCTCCGGGAGGTACCGCAGCCGGATAACATCCGTCAGGTGCGAGACCTCGATGGCTGACGCCGACGACGTACGGCGCCTGGCGCTGGCGCTCCCCCACGTGGCCGAGATCGACAGCGACGGCTTCGACTTCCGGGTGGCCGGCAAGGGTTTCGTCTGGTCGTACCCGGAGCGCACGCCGGGCCGGCCGCGCGTGATCCGGACCGACATCGCGGTGCTGTACGTCGGCGACGAGGCGGAGAAGCAGGCGCTGCTGCTCGGCGAGCCGGACCTGTTCTTCACCACGCCCGCCTACGACGGCCTGCCCCTGGTCATGCTCTGGCTGGCGCGGGTGGACGCCGACCGGCTCGCCGAACTGGTGACCGACGCGTGGCGGATGCGCGCACCGGACGAGGGCACCGGGCGGTTCAGCCCGGGGTCCGGGCGAGAAAGCGCAGGCCCTGCCTGAGGAACGTCCGCGGGTTCGTGTCGAGATGCCGGGCCCACGGCGGGTCCGTCTCGCCCCGGAGCCAGGCGTAGCGGGCCAGCGCGTACCCGAACATCGGCTCGGTCAGGTAGCCCAGCCGCGAGGTGCGGTAGCCGCCGGCGTCACCGGCGTACTCGAACGCGGAGTTCGCCGCGAAGACGCCCAGGCCGAAGAAGACAGTGAGCAGGTCGGTCAGCGGCTCGTGGTCCTCGCGCCGCGGGGAGATCCGGCCCTCGGCGAGCAGCAGCACGTGGCCGAGCTCGTGCGCGATGGTCGCCACCAGCGCCATCGGGGCGTCCGCCTGCTCGTCGGCTATGCCGATGACCGACCGGCCGTCGCGCATCCGGTGATGCCCGGCGGCGCCCCGTGACCTGGAGTTCAGCGGCACGTGTGCGGAAAGCTCCGGGTCGGCGTCGTCGGAGTAGTGCTCGAGGTCGATCCGCGCCGGGTCGATCTCCATGTGCGCGCAGAGGAGACCGAGCACCGTCCTGGTGTCCTCGCGGGTGCCGCGGTAGGCGCCGGGGAAGAAGTCGTCGGTCGGCAGGAGCACGGTGCCGCGCAGCCGGTCCGGGCCGAACTCGGCGAGCAGCCAGTCCAGCGACGTGTCGATCCAGTCCCGCTCGACGTCGCGTACCGGGCACCGGGCGCTCCCCCACCACCACATACGGCGATTGTGGAGTCACCGGTCAACGATGCGAGGGGCGTCGAAGTTCTGGTTGTCGATCAGGATGCCGGCGCGGCGCTGCGGCGAGCAGGCGGCGAAGTAGATGCGTTGCGCCTGGACGTAGCGCCGCATGCCCGGGTGTTCGGGGTCGGGGTCCGTGCCGTCGCGGACCGCCATCCGCCGCGCCGTCACGGCGAACGGGACGTCGAGGAAGACCGTCAGGTCCCAGTCGTTCACGACCTCCTCCCTGTGGAGGAAGAGCCCGTCGACGACGAGCACGGCACCCGGCGGCGCGGTGCGCGGCGGCGGGTCGAGCACGGCGTCGGTGGCCAGGTCGTGCGCGGTCGGCCGGTAGCGCCGGGAACCGCCCGGCGCGAACGGCTCCAGGACGTCGTCGCGGAAACGCCGGTAGTCGTACGAGTCCCGCCAGAAGCCCTCCGGTGACTCGCGCCCCAGCCGGTAGCGCACCGCCCGCGGATTGTGGAAGTCGTCGAGCGAGACCCGCACGACGGTACGCCCGAGCGAGCGCGCCGCCGCCGCGAGTTCGTCGGCGAAGACGGTCTTGCCGGAACCGTCCGGCCCGTCGACGGCGACCCGGGGACACGCCCGGCCGCCGAGCACGGGAATCCGGCGCGCGACGTGGCCGAGCACCTCGCGCCGCCGCGCGTTCACCGGTACCTGCTCGCGGCGGCGAAGTACAGCGCCGCCAGCGGCAGCACGCCCACCGGGTACCAGGCCAGGTCGGCGGCGTCGAACCGCACGCCGAGGGCCAGCCGGGCGAGCACGCTGTGCTCGGACAGCGCCGCGGGCACGCCGGTCAGCTGCGAGAGCTCGACGAGCCAGCAGAACGCGACCGCCGCCGCGACCGCCGCCCAGGGGCCGGCGGCCGGCACCACGAGGAACACCCCCGCATAGATCATGGAGGCGTACAGCACGGTGCCCGAGTACTGCGCCAGGGCGCCGGAGCTGTCCAGGACGCCGCCGCCCGCCGCCACCCGGATGCCGAGCGCCAGCGCCAGGAAGCCGCCGGCGGCGAGGACCGCCACCAGCCGTACCCGCCACGAGTCACCCACGACGCGGCTCGCGCCTGGCCTCGATGAGGGTGCGGGCCGAGTGCGCACGGAAGGAGCCGTGCTCGCGGATATGCGCGTCGAGCCGGACGAGGGCGTCCCGACAGCGGTCGACGGAGAAGTCGGGCACCCACCAGACGCACTTGCGGAGCAGGTAGACGACCGCGCCGATGTCGAAGAGCTCCATCCGGCACCGTGCGGTGCGCAGGTCGACGACGCGCAGGCCCGCCGATCGGGCCGCCGCGGCCTCGTCACCGGGATCGCGGGCCAGGCCGTTCCGCGGCAGCGGGCCGGTGAACCACTCGATCAGCTCGAACGCCGACGCGGGCCCGACGTGCTGTGCGAGGTATGTGCCGTCGTCGACAAGCACGCGGGCGATCTCCGGCCAGTCGGGGCTGACCGGGTGGCGGCTGCTCACCAGCTCGAACGCGGCGTCCGGCAGCGGCAGATGCGCGCCCTGCTCGACCTGCACGACCCGCACGCCGCGGGGCGACAGAAGGCGGCGGGCGCGTTCGGCGTTCGGCGGCCACCCCTCGGTGACGACCATCCCCGGCGGCAGGCGCGGGGCCTCGGCGACGATCTCGCCGCCGCCGGTGTCGATGTCCAGGGCCGAGCCGGCCTCGGCCAGCCGCGACGCGAGCAGCCGCGCGTATCCCCACGGCGGCCGCTCCTCGGTCGCCCGGCCGTCGAGCCAGCCGAAGTCCCAACCGGACACATCGGCCGCTGCGGCCTCGCGGACCAGATCATCGAACGTACGCACGCCGAGATCGTCGCACAGGCAGGCTATTGACCGACCGGTCGGTCAATAGCTAGGGTCCGGGGATGCGCACCCGCGATCCCGACGCCAAGCGCGACGCGCTCCTGTCCGCCGGCGTCTCGCTGGCACACGAGGACGGACTCGGCCAGGTCAGCGTCAACCGCGTCGTCGCGGCGGCCGGCGTCGCGAAGGGCACGTTCTTCCACCACTTCGGCGACCGCGCCGGGTTCCTGGTCGAGCTGCACCGCCGCTTCCACGACCGGCTGGCCGAAGACATCTCCGCGGCCATCGGCGACCTGAGCCCGGGTCGCGACCGGCTCCTGCTGGCCACCACGGCGTACCTCGACGGCTGCCGGCGCGACCAGGGCACGCGCGCGCTGCTCGTCGAGGCGCGGGCCGAACCGGCCGTCCGCGCCGAGATCACCCGGCGCAACGCGCAGTTCACCGCGCTCGCCGCCGCCGACTTCGCCGCGCTCGGCCGGCCCGGCGCCGAGGCCGCCGCCCAGCTGTGGGTGGTCATGGCGGCGGAGGTCGCCGTCGCCGAGTCGGCCCGCGACGCCGTCATCGCGCCGCTGCGCGACGCGCTCGCCGGCTTCCTGCCCGGAGGGCGGGGATCGCATGCACCGTGACCCCGCGACCGTGCCCACGTCCGCCGGGCCCGTCGTCGTGCACCGCTCCGGCTCCGGACCGGCCGTCGTGCTCCTGCACGCCAACCCCGGCGACAGCCGGGACTTCTCGGCCGTCCTGCCCGCCCTTTCCGAGCACTTCACCGTGTACGCGGTCGACTGGCCCGGCTACGGCCAATCGCCACCGCCGCAACCGCCGTCCTCGGCGACCGCCATGGGTTACGCCCTCCTCGTCCCGCAGGTGCTCAACGCGCTCGGCATCGAGCACGCCGCCTTCATCGGCAACAGCGTCGGCGGTTACTGCGCCGTCCGGTTCGCGCTGGAGCACCCCGGGCGGGTCCGGGCCCTGGTGCTCGTCAACAGCGGCGGGTTCACCCGGCCGACGCCGCCCGGCAGGGCCTTCGTCCGCGTCAAGGGCACCGAGGCGGCCACCCGGCTGCTCGCGGGCCGGCTCAGCCGCCGCTACCTGCGCCGCCGGAACCGGACCGTCGCCGAGATGCTGGCCCGCGACGACGCGCGCCGCGACGACCCGGCGGCGATCGCCGTCGAGGCCGCGATCTGGCGCAGCTTCAACGATCCCGCGCACGACCTGCGGGCGGCCGCCGGCGGCCTCACCGTCGCGACCCTGCTCGCCTGGGGAACCCGCGACCCGCTGCTCGGCCGCGACGGCCGCCGTGCCCGCCGCCTGCTCCCCCACGCGACCTGGTCGCCGCTGCCGACCGGGCACGCGCCGTACGCCGAGGCGCCCGGGGAGTTCCTCGCCGTCGCGCTGCCGTTCCTGCGCCGGCACACCCGGGCCGGTGCGTAACGCAGAACACACCGTTCCCAGGGCATCCAGGTCGGAAAACCGCGCGAGTTTGTCGTACCCATTCGGCAGAGTGTCAGGGGTGACAACGCAAACCGGTCCTGACGTTCAGGCACCCCTCGCCGGCGCACCCGTGGCCGCTCCCGCCGCCGCTCCCGCCGCGCTGCGCCGGTGGCTGCCCCACTTCCTGGTGCTCGCCGCGATCTGGGGCACCAGCTTCCTGTTCATCAAGGTCGGCGTCCGCGAGCTGCACCCGTTGTGGCTCACGTTCGGCCGGGTCGCCGCGGGCGCGCTGATCCTGCTGGCGGTGCTCGCGGTCACCCGCGACCGGCTGCCGCGGGACGCCCGGCTGTGGGGACACCTTGCGGTGGTCGCGCTGCTCGGCGTGGTGCTGCCCTTCACCCTGTTCGGCTTCGGCGAGCAGCGGGTGTCCTCGGTGCTGGCCGGCATCTGGAACGCGGCGACGCCGCTTGTCGCGCTGCCGCTGGCGGTGCTGCTGTTCCGCACCGAGCGGATGACCGTGCGCCGGGCCGCCGGCCTCGGCATCGGCTTCACCGGCGTGCTGGTGGTGCTCGGCGTCTGGCGCGGCGTCGGCGGCGCCCAGCTCACGGGGCAGCTCATGTGCTTCGGCGCGGCGATGTGCTACGCGGTCGCGATCCCCTACCAGAAGAAGTTCATCGCCGGGCGCGCCGGCAGCGGCGTCTCCATGGCCGCGGCGCAGTTGCTTGCCGCCCTCGCCATGCTCGCCGTGGCGGCGCCGCTGCTGGCCGGCCCGCCGCCGGACCCGACCGGCCTCTCCACCGACGTGCTGCTCTGCGTGCTGGCGCTCGGCGCCCTCGGCACCGGCATCGCGTTCGTGCTCAACTTCCAGGTGATCCGGGTGGCCGGCGCCAGCACCTCGACGTCGGTGACCTATCTGATGCCGGTGGTCGCCGTCCTGGTCGGCGTCCTGGTCCTGCGCGAGCACCTGCACTGGAACCAGCCGGCCGGCGCCGCGATCGTGCTGGCCGGCGTCGCGGTCTCGCAGGGCCTGCGGCTACGCCGGCGGGCCGCCCCGGCCGGCGTGCGGCCGGGAAATGCCTGGACAGACGGCGGGAAAGCGCAAGACGCGCGAACAGACGAATAGCGCAGACGACTACCTTCCGGTAACACCCGTGGGTAACGTGGCGCTTGCCAGGCCCCGGCGGGGATGAGCATCTTCACGGGGCGTGCCAGCCGTACCCAGGTCAAGGGGGTAACCGTGACCAAGCCGGCCGACGTCTCCGAGAAGCAGGCGCGACAGGTAGCCGAGGCCGCTCGCCAGTCCGAGTGGCGCAAACCGAGCTTCGGGAAGGAACTGTTCCTTGGACGGTTCCGGCTCGATCTGATCGATCCCTGGCAGGCCGCGGAATCCTCCACCGACGCCGACGACTTCCTCGCCAAGCTGGAGGCGTACCTCCGCGCCGAGGTGGACGGTGTGCGCATCGAGCGGGAGGGCCGGATCCCCGACGAGGTCTTCCACGGCCTGGCCCGGCTCGGCGCCTTCGGCATGAAGATCGACAAGGAATACGGCGGCCTCGGGCTGTCCAACCTGCACTACTGCAAGGCGCTCACGCTCATCGGCTCGGTGAACCCCGCCCTCGGCGCGCTCCTGTCGGCGCACCAGTCGATCGGGGTGCCGCAGCCGCTCAAGCTCTTCGGCACCGCCGAGCAGAAGAAGGCGTTCCTGCCCCGGCTGGCGGCGGGCGAGGTGTCCGCGTTCCTGCTCACCGAGCCGGACGTCGGTTCCGACCCGGCGCGCCTCGGCACCGTCGCCGAGCCCGTCGAGGGCGGCTACCGGCTCAACGGGGTGAAGCTGTGGGCCACCAACGGCACGCTGGCGACCCTGCTGGTGGTGATGGCCCGGGTGCCCGACCGCGGCATCACCGCGTTCGTGGTGGAGGGCGAGGCGCCCGGCATCACGGTGGAGCGGCGCAACGAGTTCCTCGGCCTGCGCGGGCTGGAGAACAGCGTGACCCGGTTCCACGACGTGTTCGTGCCGGCGGAGAACCTCATCGGCGGCCTGGGCAAGGGCCTCAAGATCGCGCTGACCACGCTCAACACCGGCCGGTTGTCGCTGCCCGCGCTCTGCCTCGGCGCGGCCAAGTGGTCGGTCAACATCGCCCGGGAGTGGTCGGCGGAGCGGGTCCAGTGGGGCCGCCAGGTCGGGCAGCACGAGGCCGTGGCCAAGAAGATCGCATTCATCGCCGCCACGACGTACGCGATGGAATCCATGTTGGATCTCTGCTGCACCATCGCCGACGACGACCGCAACGACATCCGCATCGAGGCCGCCCTGGTCAAGCTCTTCGCCAGCGAGATGTCCTGGCTGGTCGCCGACGAGCTGATCCAGGTACGCGGCGGCCGGGGCTACGAGACGGCCGAGTCGCAGGCCGCCCGCGGCGAGCGCGCGGTCGAGGCCGAGCAGATCCTGCGCGACCTGCGGATCAACCGCATCTTCGAGGGCTCGACGGAGATCATGCACCTGCTCATCGCCCGCGAGGCGGTCGACGCGCACCTCTCCGTCGCCGGCGACATCATCGACCCCGACGCCGGGGCCGGTCAGAAGGTCAAGACCGGGGCGCGGGCCGGCGCGTTCTACGCGCGGTGGCTGCCGACCCTGGCCGTCGGCCGCGGCCAGCTGCCGAAGGGCTACGGCGAGTTCGGCGTCCTCGCCGCGCACCTGAGGTACGTCGAGCGGGCCTCGCGCAAGCTCGCCCGGTCGGTCTTCTACGCGATGTCGCGCTGGCAGGGCAAGCTGGAGCGCAAGCAGGGCTTCCTCGGCCGCGTCGTCGACATCGGCGCCGAGCTGTTCGCGATGTCGGCGGTCTGCGTGCGCGCACAGGGCGAGCGGCAGACGCATCCCGAGGGCGTCGAGCTGGCACACGTCTTCTGCCGGCAGGCGCGGCTGCGGATCGAGGCGCTCTTCACCGCGCTCTGGGACAACACCGACGCACCGGACGTCGAGGTGGCCCGGCGCGTGCTCGACGGCCGCTACGCCTTCCTGGAGGAGGGCATCATCCTGCCGCCGGGCGACGGGGCCTGGGTGTCCACGTGGGAGCCGGGGCCGACCACGGCGGAGGACGTCCGCCGGCGGATACCGCCGGCCTGAGGCGTTTACGGGGGTTAGCCCCACCCCGGTTGGGGGGATCACCGGCTGGAGACGCATCGACGGGCTTCGTACGGTCAAGGCTCCTGGTTCGCCTGGATCCCTTGGAGGGGGCCTGACATGCGAAAACACCTCGGCCGACTCGGCCTGGCCGCCGCACTGACGGCGGCCCTGGTGGCCGGCACCACGGTGCCGGCCACCGCCGCGACGGCACACGACGGCCGGCGGCTTCAGGCCGCGCTCGACGACCTGCACGACCTCGGCATCACCGGGGTGCAGGGGCTCACCCGCGTCGACGGCGACACCGTCCGCGCGCGGGCCGGCGTCGGCGACCAAGAGCGGGGGTCGCCGGTGCCGCTCGACGGCCACTTCCGGATGGGCAGCAACACCAAGACGTTCGTGTCCGTCGTCGTCCTGCAACTCGTCGGCGAGGGCCGACTGTCGCTTGACGACACCGTCGAGCGGTGGCTGCCCGGGCTCGTCACGGGCAACGGCAACGACGGCCGCCGGATCACGGTCCGCAACCTGCTCCAGCACACCAGCGGGCTCTACAACTACACCGGCGACATCACCGCGCTCGGCTCGCAGGAGGACTACCTGGCGCACCGCTACGACCACTACGAGGCGGAGGACCTCGTCGCCCTGGCGACGAAGCACGAGCCCGGCTTCGCGCCCGGCACCAGCTGGGACTACTCCAACACCAACTACATCCTCGCCGGAATGATCATCGAGCGGGCGACCGGCCGGGCCTGGGCCACCGAGGTACGCGCCCGCATCCTGCGGCCGCTCGGGCTGAGCCACACGTCGGAGCCGGGCGACCGCCCGTACCTGCCGGCGCCGCACGCCAAGGGCTACCAGCAGTGGGCACCCGGCGGCGCCCTGCACGACACCACCCGGTTCAACCCGACCGTCGCCGACGCGGCCGGCAGTCTGATCACGACGCCGACCGACCTGGCGCGCTTCTGGCAGGCGCTCCAGCGCGGCCGGCTGCTCAAGCCGCGGCAGATGGCGCAGCTGCACCAGACGGTGCTCGCCGAGACGTTCCAGGACTACATCCCCGGCGCGCGCTACGGCCTCGGCATCATGTTCATCCCGAACCGGTGCGGCGGCTACTGGTCGCACGGCGGCGACGTGCCCGGCATGAGCACGGCGAACGCGGTCGACGCGGACGGTGACCGCGTCGCGGTGCTGTCCCTGTCCACCCAGCTCGCCGACGAGGAGCCGGCCGCCGCGGTGTCCCGGCGCACCTTCCGGCTCATGGACGACGTGATCTGCGGACCCGCGTAGACGGCGACCGTGGGGATGCCGGCCCGGCGCCCGGGCCGGCATCCCCGTCACGATTCGTCGGGAATGGAGGCGGCCAGATCCAGGCGGTAGAGCACGCTGCGGTGGGTCGGCCGGTAGCCGAGCGCGTCGTTCGTCCGGCGCATCGCCACGTTGCTGTCCGCGGTGTCCGCGAGCAGCCCGGCGAGCCCGGGGAAGCGGGACCGGGCCCGGCTGATCGCGTCCGCCTTCATCCACCGGGCCAGGCCGTGGCCGCGGTGCTCGGGCAGCACCCCGGTGCCGTAGTGCTGACCGTCGCCCGTGCCGTCGCCCGGCACCACCAGCTCGGTGAAGCCGGCGATCTCCCCGTCCGCGGCCACCGCCGCGACGGTGAACAGCGTCTCGCCGCGCCTGGCGACCGCGTCGGCGATCGCGTGCAGGCGCTCGACGTTCCAGGGCTGCGGTACCTGGCCCGCGTCGTCCATCGGCATGTCGTCCATCGCCCGGCGTGACCGGGCGAACGTCTCCGCGAGATCGTCCGGCACCGTCCCCTCCCACTGGACCAGCCGGTAGCCGGGCACCGGATCCGCGACCGGATCGGCGCCGGCCAGCTCCAGCCGGGTGTAGGTGAGCGCCAGCACCCGCCGCAGCCCGCGCGCCGCGCAGAACCGGTCCCCCGCCGAGTCCTCCGGCACCGCCTCGGTGAGCACGCCGTGCAGCCCCAGCTCGCCGGCCGCACCGGCGACGGTCTCGAGCAGCCGCGTGCCGACGCCCGCGCGCCGCTCGGCCGGGTGCACGTGGAGCTCCACCTCGCCCGAGTCGCCGACCGCGGGTACCCGCAGGAAGGCCGTGCCGAGCGGCCGCCCGTCCCCGCCGGCCGCGAGCCAGGCCAGCCGGTAGCTCGACGGGCCGCGGTTGGGGTCGGTCAACGGCGTGATGCGCATGGTCATCCGGCCATTCTTCCGGACCCCGGCCGGTCAGGAGACGGGCGGCGGCCTGCCGGTCATCCGCCGGTGATCGACCAGTGCCAGGCCTCGGACGGCAGGTTCACGAAGCCGTACTTGTGTGCGTGCTCGTCCAGCCAGGCGAACCCGGCGCTGTCGCGGGTGAGCGTGCGGCCGCCGGACGTGATGTCGATGGCCAGGCCCAGCTCGTGCAGCGACCGGCCGGGAATCGCCGTCGGCACCCGGCACGACGAGGCCGGCGCGGTCCAGATGTCCGGGCAGCCGTTGATCTTCCGCAGTTCGATCTGCCGCTTCTTGGTCCGGAACCCGCCGCCGGACAGCACGACGCCGTCGGCCTTCGCGTCGCTGAGCATCCGGCGGAACGCGAACGCGACGCTCCTGTGCACCCGGATGCCGTTGACGGTGGTGGTGTCGGCGACGGCGAACTTGCCCCGGACGGCGGTGACCACGTCCCGGCTGGTCGCGGCGGCGTCGGCGCGCAGTTCGGCCGACTTGTCGAGCGCCTTGAGTCTGCGCTGGTTCGTCTGGACCGCCTTCTTGGAGGTCTCCAACGCGGTGATCGACTTGTCCAGCTCGACGGTGGCGGTCCGGGCGGTGGCCTGCGCCGTCTTCAACGCCGCGGCGGCGGTGGCCGCCTCCTTGCGGCGGGCGGACGCCGTCTCGGCCGCGGCGGTGACGGCGTTCCTGGCCGCGGTGACCGCTGCGGCGTTCTTCGGCCGTAGCTGCGTCGCCACGGTCAGCCGGTTCCTCGCGCTGGCCAGTTCCTCCCGGGCGAGCGCGTACCGGGTACGGGGGCCCGCGTCGGCGGTGACGGCCTTCGTCACGGCCGTCTGCGCGGCCTCGTGCTCGGCCTCGCGCACGGGTACCCGTTCGGCCCGCTTCGCCATGGTGATCCGCTGGGAGGCGAGCTTCTTGCGGAGCGCCACGTATTCCTTGGTCGGGGTGAGGCTGTGGTACATCAGCGACGACCACCGCTTGGCTGCCGTCGGCACCTTGGCCGATGCCGGGCTGGGCGGTCCGGCGACCGTCAGGGCGACGGCCAGCGCCGCGATGATGGCCACGGCGGAATACCGCCGTGATCGGGCTTGCGGTCGGGTCGTCATCGCTGTGCGCTCCTCGGCCTGGACGTCGGCGCGGGGCGGCGGCACATCACCGGACGGTCACATGCCGAAGCGGTCCGCCCGGCGGCGGAAGCCGTACCGGGCGGACCGTAGAGCCCCAGGTCGTCCAGCCGAGTCTCGCGACCGGCGGGTGCAGCACCGGCCCGCCTGGGTAGCGGGCCGGTTGCCGGATGCTACTTACTTACCGGCCTTGAGCAGGATCTTGCCGTCGGCGCGGGCGCAGGTGCCCCAGCCGTTCGAGGTGCTCATCTTCAGCACGTACGCGCGCTTCGGGTCGAGGTCCTTGACGGTGATGTCGCGCAGCTTGGTGGCGGGGTTGTACGTCGGGAGCAGGCTCTGGTTGATCACCTGGTTGCCGACCATCTTGACGAGGGTGGGCTTGAACTGCACGCTCACGGGCCAGTGCGCGGGGTCCGGCCGGCGCGGTCCGGTCTTGGCGTCGCCCACGTAGCCCGGCCACTGCGGGTAGTCGTACGAGAAGACCGCGGTCTTGCCGTCGGGGAGGCGCTTCGCCCTCGCCTTGACGATCACCGTGGGCATCAGGGTGCCGATCCAGTAGCTCTGGTGCGCGCCGACGCCGTTCGCGTTCTCCGGGTACACGTTGATGCGGAAGGACGAGCACTTGTCGACGGTGGGGACCGTGAGGCTCAGCTTCCCGGTGCCGGCCCCGCCCGGCACGACGTACTCGCCGCTCTTCTTCGACCCCTCGAGCACGACGACGCGGTACTGGGTGGCGTCCACCTGAGCAGTCCACTTCACCGTGGTCGTCTGGCCCTGCGAGCCGCCGCGGCTGGCCTCGATACCCATCAGGTGACCCGGCGGGTAGGAGGGAGCGGCGGAAGCGGACTGCGGGGCGACCACGACGGTGCCGGCCACGGCCACACCGAGCACGGCCACGAGGCGCGACATCTTCATGAACTTCTCCTTTGTTTCTTCCTGCTGACACATAGCCAATCGGGCCGGTCTCTCAACCCGCGCTCAAGCGCGGCTCTGGGCTTCCTTCAAGATCCCGGCACAACGAGAAACGGCCCGGCGGATGCCGGGCCGTTTCTCTGGGGGGTATCTCAGGCGGGTACGGGGTTGATCAGGATCTTGCCGTCGGCGCGGGAGCAGCCGCCCCACGCGTTGGACGTGGTCACCCGCAGCACGTAGGCGCGCTTGGTGTCCAGCGAGGTGTAGGTCTTGGAGACCTTGGCGGTGGTCCACCCCGTCTGCGTCGTGGTGACGGTGTTGATCACCTTGTTGTCGATGAGCCGGACCAGCTGGAGCGTGGTGCTGACGGCGATCGTCGGCTTCTTCAGGTTGTCGCCCTTGGCGCCGCCGCCGGGAGCGACGAGGTAGCCCTTCCACTGCGGGGAGGCCATCTCGAACGTCGCCTTGGTCCGGTCCGCGCTGCGGTATCCGCGGGCCTTGGTGACGATCGTCGGAACCAGCGACTTCTCGGTGACGCCGGCCGCGGCGCCCTGGCCGATGGCGTCCTCCGCCCGAACGGTGATCTTGTAGGTGGAGCACTTGTTCGGCGTCGAGACGCTCACGTGGTACAGGCCGTTGGTGAGCGCCTGGGTCGCCGGCACCACCTGGTTGGAGACCGTGGTGACGCCGTCGGTGACCTTGACCCGGTACTTGGTGGCGTAGGTCGCCGGCTTCCAGTACACGTCGGTCTGGGTGGCGTCGGTGGCCGAGCGCAGCTGCTGGAGGCCCATCGGGGCGTTGGGCACCTCGTCGACGGGCGCCTGTGCCGCGGCGGCCGACGCCGCCTGCGGAGCGACCAGCAGGGTGCCGGCGATGGCCGCACCCAGGATGGCGATCAGGCGGGATGACTTCATAATGTTTGGTTCCCTTTCACGTCCCCGACTTCCTTGACGTGGCCAACAATGCCCGGCCAAGGTCAAGCACACCTCAACCGGCGCTCTGTGTTTGCCACGATCAAAGAGCGGCCCACGCCGGCCGGTGACGTGCGGTCAGTCGCCGCTCAGGTCGCGGCGGATCGCGAAGATCGCGCCGACGATCGTCGCCAGGGTCCAGCACAGCAGGATCAGCAGCTTGCGGACGTCGCCCGTCGCCGCGTCCAGGTACGCCGAGAACGGCAGCGGCTCCTGCATCTTGCCGTACATGGCCTCCACGAAGAGGACCCAGGCCGCGAAGCCGATGAACAGGAACGTGGCGCTGCGCACGATCGCCGCGGCGGCGGCGCCGAGCACCGCCATCAGCGGGGCGACCAGCAGGGTGATCAGGTACCGCTCCCGGTCGCCCTGCACGAGCACGATGACGCCGCTCACGGCGGCGAAGCCGAGGCTCACGATCACCGCGGTGACGAGCTGCCCGAGCAGCACCAGGATCCGCCGCGGCCGGGCCAGGTATTGCAGCACGGCCGTCCGGTGCTGATAGTGCTGGGAGACGCCGGTCACCCCGAACCCGAACGCGCCGACCCCGGCCAGCAGCGCCCACATGTCGGTGCCGATCATGCTCAGGACGATGCCGAAGGCGCCGAAGACCGCCAACGACAACGCGCTGGACCGGACGGTCGACAGGCGGTACAGCTCGCTGCGCACCACGGCGATCATCGGACCTCCTCCTCGGCTGCCGCGGGCGCCGCGGCGCTCACCAGGTCGAGGAAGATCTGTTCGAGGTTCGGGGAGTCCGTGGCCAGCTCGTAGATCGGCACCTGGGCCTCGAAGGCGATCTCGCCAGCGTCCTCCGGCGTCAGGCCGGTCACCGCGAGGACATCCCCGTCCGTGCCGACCTGGGCCCCGGCCTGCTCGAACGCGCGCGACAGGAGCTGCGGATCGCGGCCGCGGATCCGCAGCCGCGACGACGCCGAGCCGTACAGCTCGTCCAGCGGCGCCGCGTACCGCACGGTTCCGTGCGAGATGATGACGACATCGTCGATGAGCTGGGCGAGCTCCGCCAGGAGATGGCTGGAGATCAGCACCGTGCCGCCGCTGCGGGCATGATCGCGCAGCAGCTCCCGGAGCCAGGCGATGCCCTCGGGGTCCAGCCCGTTCGCCGGCTCGTCGAGGACCAGCACCGGCGGGTCACCCAGCAGCGCGGTCGCCACCGCCAGCCGCTGCCGCATGCCGAGCGAGTAGTCGCCGCAGCGCTGCTCGGCGGCGGCCTCGAGCCCCACCTGCTCCAGCAGCGGGTCGACCCGGGACACCTCGGCGCCGGTGAGCAGCGCCTGGGTCATCAGGTGCGCCCGCCCGCTCTGCCCCGGATGGCTGATGCCCTGCTCCAGCACGGCGCCGACCTGCCGGGCCGGGTGGTTCAGCTCCCGGTACCGCACCTTGTTGATCAGCGCCGTGCCGGACGTCGGCCGGGTCAGGCCGAGCAGCATCCGCAGCGTGGTGGTCTTGCCCGAGCCGTTGAGCCCGAGAAATCCGGTCACGCGCCCGGGGACGGCGGAGAACGTCACGTCGTCGACGGCGCGGACCCGCCCGTAGGACTTGGTCAGTTCGATCAATTCGATCATCGCGCGCCATCTTGGCACGCGATGTCACGCCTGCTCAGTGTGCGAGGTTCAGCGGGACCACGAAGCCGGTGGAGTTGACGTTGCCGCCGACCGCGTACACGTCGCGGCCGTCCGGGCTCGTCGCGACGGAGTTGGACCGGGACAATCCCAGACCGGCGGCGCAGCTGCCGGTGCCGCTCACCCTGAGGCATCCGGCGTTCCCGGTCAGCTGGGTGAGCACTCCGGTGGTGTTGTCGTGCCGGAACGCCAGCACCGCGTTGTACGCGGAGGCGGCGACGAACGCGAACAGCCCGTCCGGGCTGAATGCCATGGCCGACGGCCCGTCGAGCCCGTTGGCGGCGGTGCAGCCGGTGATCACGGTGACCCGGTAGAGGCACGCGTTCGGAGCGGCGACCTGGGTGAGCACGCCGGTGCCGGTGTTGCGGGTGAACGCGGCGAGGTTGTCACCGGAGACCGCCATCGCGTACGCGGTGCGGCCGTCGGGCGCGATCGCCACGTTCTTCACGCCCGTGAGGCCCTTGACGGCCGTGCAGCCGGTGATGGCGGTGGAGCCGCTGTTGTACACGCAGGCGTTCGGCGCCGCCGGCTGGGTGAGCACACCGGTGCCGGCGTCGCGCTGGAACACCGCGACGGCGTTGCTGCCCGACGACGCCACGTAGAGGCTGCCGCCGTCGGGCGACAGGTGCAGATAGGCGGCCCCGTTGAGGCCCTTGCCGGTCGCGCAGCCGCCGACCGCGGAGTTGGTGACGCAGCCGGCGGTGCCGGCGAGCTGGGTCAGCGCGCCGGTGCCGGAGTCGCGGGCGAAGACCGTCACCGAGTCGGACACGCTGGAGGCGACGTAGACGAACGCGCCGTCGGGGCTGACGGCGACGCCGCCGGCGCCGTCGAGGACGCGGCCCGAGGCGCAGCCGGTGACGGCGGTCGCGGCGCTGTGGTAGAGGCACCTGTTGGGTGCGGCCAGCGCGCTCAGCACGCCGGTGCCCGGGTCGCGGCTGAGCGCCGTGATCGTCGAGCTGGTGGCGCCGGCGGCGTATACGTGCCGGCCGTCCGGGCTGATGGCGACGTCCTGCACGCCGTTGAGGGCGCCGGGCACCGCGGTGCAGCCGGCGAGGGTGCCGTTGCTGAGGCACCCGATCTGGGTGAGCGCCCCGGTCACGGCGTCGCGGGAGAACTCCGCCACGCCGCTTCGGATGCTGTCCGGGCTGTAGCTGGTGGCGACGTAGACGTGCTTGCCGTCCGGGCTGACCACCGCGCTGCGGCCCGCCGCGATGGCGGTGGCCGCGGTGCAGCCGCCCGAGCCGTCGTAGCTGAAGCACGGCGCCGTCTGGGTCAGGCCGAAGGTGGCGCGCGCCGTGAACGAGGAGGCGGGGTTCGAGGTGCTGGCCGAGAAGGCGGCCATGCTGGTGGGCAGCAGGCCGAGGCCGACCAGGCCGAGGACCGCAAGCAGCGCCAGCCCGGCGCGCAGGCCGCGCCGCGCCCGCGGTGTGTCGCCAGCCATCAGAGTCCTCCCACCGGGACTACGTCGGCAGGAGGGCGCCGGACTTGAACCTTCCCGCCCAGCGGCGCGGCACGACCGGCAGCCGCAGCGCCAGCGCCAGCAGGGCGAGCACCGCCGCGCTCTGCGCCACGAACATCGCCGGGCTCCCCTCGCGCATCAGCAGCGTCGCCAGGCCGACCCGGGGCACGAGCAGCCGCGCGATCCCGCGCACCTGCTCCGGCGCCGTGTGGAAGGAGTCGTCGCTGCCGTTGGCGTCGCCGCGCGTCATCAGCCGGCCCCGCTCGTCGAACCCGACGACGCGGTGGGTCACCGTCTGGCCGGGGTGCAGCGCGTCCGGCACGGTGACCACCTGGCCCACCGCGGGCCGCCAGTCCGGCGCCGGCGGGGACGAGATCACCACGTCGCCGCGGTGCACCCGCGGGCCCATCGAGCCGCTGACGATCACCGCGGAGCTCCAGCCCCAGGAGAGCGGGAGGACGGACCAGGCGACGACCGCGGCGCCCGCCGCCAGCAGGCCGATCGCGACCAGCCGCGCCAGCGGGAGCGACCAGCGCATCGTCACCACGGCGCGCCCTTGCGCGCCCGGTGGCGCCCCTTGTACCTGCGTCCCGGCGCCTCGGGCCCCGAGTGGTCCCGGTTCGCGGTGTCGGCGGGGACCGTGATGGTCGCCGGCGGGGGTTCGAGAAGTACGGTGTTCATGGTCAGCTCGCCGCCTGCCAGTTGAAGGTCGCGTTCGCGCCGGTGCCCTGCGCGGCGTCCGGCGTGGCGGCGTTCACGGTGTAGTTGAAGCGGTAGGTCCTGGTCTGGGCCGGGCCGGACGGCGCGAACGTGCCGACGCCCGTGGTGAAGTCGGTCTTGCCGGTGCCGAACGCGGCAAGGGTGCCGGTGAAGTCCGTACCCGTCGGCGTGAAGCCGGTGCAGGTGCCGAAGTCGCCGCCGGTGCCCTCCTCGATCACGAGGTCGACGTACGGGGCCAGCGCACCGGACACCGCGCTGCTGTACAGCTTGACGGAGCCCGACAGGCTGCCGTTGTAGGTCAGCTTGATGCACTTGGAGCCGGTCGAGCCGGGCCGCAGGTTGTTCGCGGTGAACATCGCCGTGCTGGTGTCGTCGTCGGCGAGGCCGACCGTGCCGGCGTTCCACGCGTCGGCCGCGTTGCTCGTCGACGCGGTGAAGGCTGCGCTCGACGCCTGCCACATCACGCCGGAGCTGACGGCGATCCCGCCGACAACCGTCGCGGCCGCCGCGACAATGCCCACTGCACCCTGCATCAGAACGTCCTTCCCTAGACCGGAGCCCTGCGTGCCATCCGGTGCTGTCGAGGGAAGAAGTCGGCTGCGCAGGTCAACGCAGCCTCAACCGGGCTTCAAGGAGGCGGCAAGTATCTGGGGGCGGCTCAGCTCAGCTCAGCTCAGCTCAGGTCGTGTGCGCTGTCATAGCCGTAGTCACCGTCGGTATCGGTGACGTGGATGCCCTCCGGCATGCGCACCGGCGGCGGATCCGTGGGCTGCTGGGCGCGGACGTCGGCGTCGTGCGCCTCGTCGTACTCGTAGTCGTCACCATCCGGCTGCGGTACAGCCGTGCCGTCCGCCATGGCGAACCTCCGCGGGACTCGGTCTGCGCGGACGGTGTCCGCGTCCCCTTCATGCTGCCCATCCGCCGCCGCCGGCGCCAGGGATTCCGGGCGGTTCGTCCGCTTAGGGCCTAGGCGCCGATCAGGCCGAGCCGGAACGCGGCGTCGCGGGCGAGCAGGAAGCCGACGATGCCCACGATCCACGCCAGCGCGTTGCTGTTGACCATCCAGTCGCTGATCCGGGTCAGCAGCGGCGTGACCCGGTCCCCCGCGGCCAGCCGCGCCGCGAGCAGCAGCAGCGCGGGGACGATCATCAACAGGCAGTAGCCGGCCATGACCAGCGCGACCCCCGCCGGATCCAGCCCGGAGGTGGTCAGCAGCCCGATCGCGGCGAGGTACGGCAGCATTGTCGTCACCTCGGCGGCGGCCGCCGCCAGCGCCAGGCCGGCGAGGCCCGCGACGCCGCCGCGGTCGGCGAGGGCGCGTTCCCGCCAGCGGATCAGGCGGCCGCCGCCGGAGGACTTCCGCCTGCCGCGGTCCAGCCGGAAGCTCACGAAGAACAGCGCGACGCCGAGGACGAGCTGGGCCCACGCCACCGGGCGGGTGCCGAGGAGGCCGCCGATCCGCGGCAGGAAGGCGCCGGCACCCAGCGCGACGGCGAGCCCGACCGCGAAGTAGAACGCGGCGACCGTACCCAGGAAGATCGAAATACGGCCGGCACGCGCCGGGCCGGGTCGCAGCAGCAGCCAGATCGGGATCAGCAGGGTCCCGAAGCTGGTGGAGTCGATCAGGGCGAGTGCGGCAAGCGAGCCGAGGAGCGCGAGGTCCATGCCGGCACCCTGCCGTGCGCGCGGCACCGGCCGCGTCGCCCGAAGGATGGCCGGGTACGCCGGGCGTACATCCTTCGCCGGACGCCCGCCCGGGCGGTGCGTGGTGAGATGGGCGGGTGGGGGTGAGAGCGCGCTGGCGGAGCAGCACCCGGTTCCAGGACGTCGTGACCGCGGCGGGAACCTTCGCCGCCGGGTACGCGTTCAACCTGGTCGGCCTGACCGATGTCTGGTCCTTCGCCGAGGCCGGCCGGCTCGCCGGCGCACCGGCCTGGTGGCACACGGTCCTGCTGGCCGCCGGCTGCCTCGCCATGCTCGGCAAGCGCCGCCATCCCATGCTCGCGCTCGGTGCCGGCGTCGTCGCGGCCGCCGCCGACATCGCGCTCGGTGGCAGCGTCGCGCTCGTGCTGGTCCTGTTCGACCTGCTCTTCTCGGCCGGGCAGTTCGCCTCCGCGCGGGCCCGCGCGGCGCTGACCACGGCGGTGTTCGTGGTCATCGGCACGGCGAGCGTCGTCGGCGGGCTCGCCGCGGGCGAACTGCGCATCGCCGTCTTCATCGGCCTGCAGCTGACCACCCTGCTGTTCGTGCCGCTGTGGTGGGCGGCCAACATCCGCCAACAGCGGCAACTGGGCGCCCTCGACGCCGAGCGGACCGCCCGCGAGGCCGTCCTCGCCGAGCGCGCCGCGATGGCCCGGGACCTGCACGACGTCATCGCCGCGCACCTGTCCACCACCGCGATCCACTCCGGCGCGGCCCTGGCCCGGCCGCCGGACACCGAGCGGGACCGGGCCACCATCCAGGCCGTGCGCGCGAGCAGCCTCGCCGCCCTCGAGGAGATGCGTTCCATGATCATGCTGCTGCGCGCCGACGACCCGGCGGCGGCGGACCCCACCCTCCCGGGCGGCCTGGACCGCCTGCCCGACCTGGTCGCGGAGGCCGCCGCCGGCGGGTTGCGGATCGAGGCCCACGCCGCGGAGGTGCCCGGGATCGCGGCGGTGGTGTCACACGCGGTGTACCGCATCGTGCGGGAGGCGCTCACCAACGCGGGCAAGCACGCACCGGGTTCGGACGTTCGCCTCGAGGTCCGCCGGGCCGGTGACCGGGTGACCGCGACCGTCACCAACACCCTGACCCGGGCCGGCGGCGTCGACCATCACGCGCTCAGCTCGGGCACCGGCCTGGTGTCGCTGCGCGAGCGGGCCGCCCTGCTGGGCGGCGAGCTCACCGCCGGCCGCGACGACGACCGTTTCCTGGTACGCGCGTCGCTGCCGCTGCGCCCGGCCGAGACGCCGTGAACGACCGGCCGATCCGGGTCGTGGTCGCCGACGATCACGCCGCCATCCGGGCGGGCATGCGGCTGATGCTGGAGCAGGCGCCCGACATCACCGTGGTCGCCGAGGCGGCGGACGGTGCCGTCGCGGTGCGCCAGGCGACGGCGCTGCGCCCGGACGTCGTGCTGATGGACATCCGGATGCCCGGCACCGACGGCATCAGCGCCACCCGCGCGATCACCTCGGCCGGGCTCGCCGACGTCCTGATCCTCACCACCTTCGACTTCGACGACTACCTGTTCGGCGCGCTGCGCGCCGGCGCGGCCGGCTTCCTGCTCAAGTCGGTCGAGCCGGCGGCCCTGATCGACGCCGTACGCCGGGTCGCGGCCGGCGACGGCTTCCTGGCGCCCGAGGTGACCCGCAGGCTGCTCACCGCGTTCGTCTCCGCCGGGCCCGCGCCGTCGCCGCCGCCGGCGCCACCGGCGTTCGAGATCCTCACCGAACGCGAACGCGACGTGCTCGCCGCGCTGGGCCGCGGACTGTCCAACGCCGGGCTCGCCGCGGCGCTGTCCATCAGCGAGGCGACCGCGAAGACGCACGTCTCCCGGGTGCTCGCCAAGCTCGGCTGCTCCTCCCGGGTGCAGGCCGCGATCCTCGCCAAGGAGGCCGGCCTCGCCTGAGCGCCCGAGCGGTTGACGGCTGATGAGATATTGGTGCGATGTTGCCGCGCCCTCCTCGCATCTTCGAGGCCGAGGATGTCCTCTATGGTCGGGTCTCGCTCGAGGGATACCCCTTCCGGCTGATCTACCTGGTCATCGCGCTGTCGTCGTACTACGCCGACACCAAGATCCATCCGAGCGACCTCGGCCGGGTGGACGTCCTGCTGTCCGCCGCCGAGCTGCTGGAGAGCAGCGGCTGGGAGACGGTGGCCGTCGACGCCGGCGGCAAGCTGATCTGTCTGCGCCGCCGGGACTGAGTCCCCGGCGCCATCCCCAGACGGTACGGGCGGGGCAGCGTCGACCGGCCGTTTACTAGTAGCGTCCTGGCGGTGCGGCGCGAGGGCCGCTCCGGCGAGCGCGGAAGGCGGAACGACGGATCATGGCGCATCCCCACGATGACGTCTTCTCGCGGCTGCGGCGCGTCAGCGTCGAGCTGCGCACGTTGAGCCAGGCCACGAGCGCCACGGTCCGGCCGGGTGCGCGATTCGAGGGCCGGGACGGCTCCGGGACCGTTGCGGTCACAGTCGACGGTCGCCAGCGCGTCGAGCGGGTCCACTTCGACCCGCGGTGGGACCAGCGGCTGGCCCGCGAGCGCCTCGGCGGCGCCCTCATGCAGGCATACGGCGAGGCGGTGTGCGACCTGCTGACCGCCGGCGCGCGGGCGTTCGAGGACGCCGAGCGCGACGTCGACCGGGCCGACCTGGAGCGGCGGGCCGAGGACGACCTGCGCTCGCACCGCCGCCGATACCTCGCGCCGGACGAGCTGCTCGGCGACGTGCAGGACCAGCTGCGGCAGATCGAGATGCTCCAGCTCTACGGCGACAACCCGGACGTCCGTGCCCCGGAGCACCACGACGCGACGGTGACCGGCCCGTCGGGGTTCATCGAGATCACCGTGCAGAGTGGCCAGATCCACGACATCCGCGTGCTGCTGAGCCGCCTGCCGGCCATGGCCGCGAACGGCGACCTCGCGCGGGAGGCGCTCGGCGCCTTCCACGCCGCCGCGCGGGCCCGCGGCTGACCCGATCCGAACAGAACGGAGGTCCTGATGGCGGGAAGCCCCGATGAGACTCGCGTGGTCAAGCAGGCCCTGCTGGACGAGGCGGCCAAATGGTCGGCGCTCTCGACCGACATGACGGCGGTCCAGCGGCAGGTGGACGACCTCGCCCTCCAGGTGACGGCCTTCTTCACCAACAACCCGATCACCGCGCAGGCGGCGAAGAACGCCTACGACGGCGTCTGGCACCTCGTGTCGAAGCTGGCGGGCGAGGCCGCGACCGAGTTCAAGCAGATCGACGAGGCCCTGCACCGCGCGCACGACGAATACGAGGCCACGGACGGCAAGAAGGCCTACGACCTGAGCCGCATCTACGGCAAATAGCAGCCCTACCGCGAACGGAGTGATTCCCGATGGCCCCGCCGCCCGGCGACGGTAAGAACATCAACGATGCCGGCACCGCCCTGAAGGACTCGACGGAGAAGGTGGCGGACCAGCACCGCAAGACCGGCGACGCCCTCGACAAGCTGATCAGCACGGTCAACGGGACGCTCTCCGACCTCGGCAAGGTCAGCTGGCTGGGCGGCCTGGGCGGCATCGCCGCCGCGCACTTCTACGGCGACAAGGTGCACGACGCCATGGAGCGGCTGAAGAAGGCCGTCGTCGAGGTCCTCGCGCTGGTGAAGAAGATCCTCGACGAGGGCATCCCGGTCTTCTCGCTGATCACCCGCGCGTTCGACTGGCTCGACCGGGTGCACGCGCCGGTCACGGCGATGTCGGACACCGCGGCGCAATACACCATCAACGTCAACAACTGGGACGGCCCGGCGAAGCGCGCGTACGACCAGCGGGTGCCGATCCAGGTCAAGGCGATCGACGGGCTCGCCGCCGCCGGAGGCGACATGGCGAGCTGGCTCGCCGAGCTCGCCGCCGCCAACGCCGCCTACATCGTCTCGCTGTTCAAGCCCCTGTTCGACATCGCCGGCGCCCTCGGCGCGGCGATCGTCGACGCGGCGACGGTCGTCGGCGCGCTCGAGGCGATCGGCAAGAGCGGCGAGCTGGTCCAGATCGCGGTCAACGCCATGTATGAGGGGCTGGAGAACGGCGTCAACCACGTCACCGAGGTGGTCAACAAGATGGTCGACGCCAAGAAGGTCACCGGCGAGCTGGGCGACTCCTGGCCGCAGATGGTCACGATGTGATGCGGCGGGCGCCGCGCGGGCCGGTGCGCGCCGCCGCCGCGATCGCGCTTGTCGTCGCGGCCGTGGCGCTGCCGGCGACGCCGGCCGCGGCGAGCCCGCGGAGCGAGCAGTGGTACCTCGACCAGATCCACGTCCCCGAGGCGCAGCGGGCGGCCCGGGGTGACGGCGTCACCATCGGCCTGCTCACCAACGGCCTCCCGGCCGGCCACCCCGATCTCGGCGACAGCGTGCTGCCGGCGATGCGCGTCGACGGCGGGCTGCTGGACGACGTCGAGGAGGCGCCCGCCGACTACCCGCTGGCCGACGACACCGCCACCGCGCGGATCGGCCTCATGACGGCGCAGGGCGGAACCGGGCAGTTGGGCGTCGCGCCCGGCGCGAAGGTCAGGCCGATCATCTGCCCCGGGCCGGCCGACGACACCGAGTTGTGCATGCGCTGGCTGGTGGACTCGGGTGTGGACGTCATCAACGTCGCCGAGGCCCCGTTCGACCGCCTCGGCCAGAACTTCGACGGCATCCGGTACGCCCTGGCACACGACGTCGTGGTCGTCATGGCGCTGCACGACGGCGCGCGGCTGCCGCCACGGCAGCGCGCGGGGGTGCTCCTCGTCGGCGGTGTGGGCCGCGACGGTGCGCTGCCCGCGGGCGTCCGGCCCGACAACCGGGTGACGCTGCGCGCTCCCGGCCCCGACCCCGTCACCGCCGGCCAGGGCGATCGGATCATCGGCCTCGATCCGGGCGCGAAGGACGGCAGCGGCCACGGCCCGCTGCTGATACCCGACGGCGACCAGGTGGCCGCCGCCCTCGTCACCGGCGTCGTGGCGCTGCAACGGTCGCGCTCACCGGACCTGACGGCCGCGAACGTGGTCAACAGGATCCTGCGGACCGCCACCGACGGCGGCGCCCCCGGCCCCGACGACGCCTACGGGCACGGCATCGTCGACGCGAACGCCGCGGTCACCGCCGAGATGCCCGACGTGCCGGTCAACCCGCTCGGCGACCCGGGACCACCGTCGTCGTCCGGCTCCGGCGCCAGGAGCGCCGCGATCATCGTCGCCGCGGTCGCGGTCGCGGCCGTGACTGTGCTCGCCGCCGCGTTCGTAGCCTTCGTCCTCGTCCGGCGCAGGCGCCGCGCTTCCCGGACGGCCTGACCCGGCTCAGGCCGGGTCGGGGCGCGGCACGGCCCAGACGACCTTGCCGGTGGCCGTCGGCAGGGCGCCCCAGGCGATCGTGGCGGCGTGCACGGCGCGCAGGCCACGGCCGCGGCCCCGCCCGTCCGGCGCCGACCGGCCCGGCGGTGGCGGGTCGAGCAGGCTCGGCAGCCGCGGGTCGCCGTCGCTGACGGCCAGGTGAAGCCCGCCGCCGCGGCGGCGGACGGTGACCGTGGCGTCGGTGCCGGCGTGCTCGACGGCGTTGGCGACCAGCTCGGCGACGACCAGGCGGCCGGGGCCCAGCAGCCGGGGCAGGCTCCAGGTCTCGCAGGCCTCGCCGACCAGGTCCCGGGCCCGGGCCACCGCGTCGGGCCGGGGCGGCACCTCCAGCTGGACGCGGCTGACCATCGGCGCCCGGCCGGTCACCGCGACATGGGCCTCGGGCATTGTCGCGAACATCGACAGCTGCCGCTTGACGCCGATCCGGTTGAGCCGGGCCGCCAGGGCCGTCGCCGTGGGCAGGCACACCGCCACCGACACCGGCGGGTGCATCGCCGCGCCCGTCGCGCCCATGGTCCACCAGGCCGGCGCGCTGGCGGCCAGCGGGTCGCCCAGGTCGTGGAGGTCGACGATGACCATCGGGGGATGCTGCGCGAAACACTTGCTCACGGCGGCCCACGCGTCCATCCGCAACGACGGATTCCAGCGGCCGTGCACCGCTACCTCGATCACCGCGCCGGCCACGTCCGCGGTGACCGCGACCCGGCCGTCTCCGCGTTCCGGGGCGTGATTGATCAGGTACGGCGGCTTCAGTTCCACGGGCATGTCTACTCCAGAGCGGCGGGCACCCCAGGAACAGGTGCGCTGCCCGCTTCTTGAGCAGCAAGGATCTCGGCAATGACAGCGGTTCTGAGCCTAGCCCCGTGCCGCCTTGCCGGGCTATCGCCCATATGTGGTATTCGCGGCGGGTAGATCCCTCGATGCGACGCCCGGCGAACCCGCCGAATTCAATGTAGAGTTCCGCACCCCAGATTCGTGTCCGGAGCGGTGAAGGTGTACCGCGCAGGGTCGGTCCGCTCCGGAACCCCTGAACAGATGACTCGACTGTCCTGCGGTGCTCCCCCGGCCGCGCAGGTAAGAAGAGGTTCACGGCGATGCTGAACCGTGCCGTCACGTTCACCAAACACCACACCCCGAATTCCGTTCGCGTCGCGGCCCGGCGGGTGATGTGTGAGGCCCACAATGCCAGGCTGCGGCTCACGGTCCCAGTGGAGTCGCGGTGCGAGTTCGAGAACGTGTACCACTGCACGATGCGCAAGACGGCCAGCCAATGGATCAAGGCAATCCTCAACGATCCCGCCGTGTACCGGCACTCCGGACTGCTGCCCTACGATCCGCGCCCGTACAACTGGCATCCCCCGATGGCCTTCCCGCCCGGCCGGGTGGTCTCGTCCCTGTTCATCTCCCACAAGGGCTTCCTGAGCATCCCGAAGCCCGACCGCTACCGGGCGTTCTTCGTCTGCCGGGATCCGCGCGACATCGTCGTGTCCAGCTACTTCTCCTACCGGAGCTCGCACACGCCGATGGGCGACGTTCCGCAGGTCCGCAGCGCCCTGCGCGGCAGATCGCCGAAGGAGGGCCTGCTCTACGTGATCGACCATCACTCCCGCAGGGGCACCTTCAAGTCCCTGCGGGCGTGGGCGACCGCGCCGAGCACGGAGGCCGTCCGCATCGTCCGGTACGAGGACCTGACCGGGGAGCGGCAGCTGGAGGACCTCGATCGGCTTCTACGGCACTGCGGGATCGCCCTACCGCCGACGGACCTGGCCGCGCTGCGGGACCGGTACAGCTTCTCGAGAATGCGCGGCGCGCCGGCAGGCTCCGGCACGGTCTCCCACTACCGCAGAGGCGAGCCCGGCGACTGGCGCAACCACTTCGACGACGAGGTCCAGGAGGCCTTCTCCGCCGCCGCGGGCGACCTCGTCAGGCTCCTCGGCTACCCGGACGTTCCGCCGCACCGCGACCGGTGAGGGCGGCCGTGAGCTGATCCAGGCCCAGCGAGCCCAGCTCCAGTGCCCGCCGGTGGAACGCGCGCCGGTCGCCGGGGAACGACGCGCGGCCCGCCAGCCACACGCGCTCACCGGCCTTGTAGGCCAGCGCCTGCCCCGGCCGGCCCAGGTAACGCGCGAGCTCGGCGTGCGCGTGCTGCCCTTGGTGGCAGCGGTCCCGCAGCAACTCCAGCGCGGCGTCCGGCGTCCAGACAGCGCCGCCGGGGCGCATCGGCAGCCGCAGGTGCAGGCCGATGTCGACGACGACCCGCGCCGCCCGCAGGAGCCGCATGAACAGGTACCCCAGCCGGGCGCCCGGCTGCTCGTAGAGTCCGAGCTCGTCCATGAACCGCTCGGCGTACAGCGCCCAGCCCTCCTGGCTGCCGGAGAGGCCGCCGAGCAGGTTCAGCCGCTGCCCGAGTCCGCCCCGGAGGACCTCGGCGCCGATGTGCAGGTGGTGGCCGGGAACGCCCTCGTGGTAGGCGGTGCTGTAGGCGTACCAGGTCGGGAAGTTCTCGGTGCCCTCCGGGAGGGACCACCAGACCCGGCCCGGCCGGGTCAGGTCCCGCGACGGCCCGTTGTAGGCGATGCCGGCCGAGCGGGTCAACCGCGACTCGATGCGCCGCAGCGGGGCGGGTATGTCGAAGTGCACGCCGTCCAGCCGCTCGGTGGTGGCCTCCAACAGCTCCTGCAGCCAGGCGGCGAACGCCTCCCTGCCGTGCAGCGTGCCGGGCGCGTCGGGGCGGTCGAGCCGGTCGAGGACCTCCGGCACGCCGCCGCCGAGGGCCTTCGCCTCCGCGATCAGCTCCGCCTCCGTCGCGCCGAACTCGTCCCGGCCCCAGTCGTACAGCTCGCGCAGGTCGGGCTCGGTCGCGAGGAAGGTGCGCACCCAGAGCGCGTACCGGCGCGGTCCGAACGCCTCCTCGTCGGCGGCCCGCGGTGCCAGCTCCGCGGTCAGCGTCCCGGCCAGTTTCCGGTACGCCGCCCGCGCGCCCGTCGCCGCGGCCTCCAACGACGCCCGCTGCCGCCCCTGTCCGTAGCGATCCACCAGGGCGACGTCGTCGTCGATCCAGTCGCGGCAGCGCCGCGTGACGAGCTCCACCTGCCGCCGCGCCGGCAGGTTGCCGCGCTCCGCGGCGAGCAGGAGGCTGCGGGCGTACCCGTCGAGGGTCGCGGGGATCGCGGCCAGGCGCGCGCCGACGCGGGCCCAGCCCTCCTCGAAGGCCGCGCCCTCGGCACCGCGGGCGGGTACCGCGGCCTCGACGGCCTGGCGGACGAGCTGGAGCGGGCCGGTGGCCGCCGCGTGCAGTTCGCGCAGGTCCTCACCGGCCTCGTGCAGGGCGATCCGGGTACGCAGCCGTTCGGCCAGGTGTGCGCGCAGCGGGCGGGCCGGCGGGGTGTCAACCAGGATCTCGAGCTCGCGCAGGGCGCGGACGGCGAGATCGGCGCGGGCCTGATGGCCCTCCGGGCCGTAGTCGGTCAGGCCGTCGACATCCTGCTCGCCGGCCTCGACGATCGCCGTGCAGGGGTCGAGGCCGGCCATCTCACGAAGAAGCCGGTCCGCGAAGTCGTCGATCACGGATGAAATGCTAGACATCGGCTGGAATATGTTGACAGCGGCAGCCGTCACGCGGAGGAGAGAGACAGTGCAGGTCGAGCTCGTCACCGGCGATATCACCACCGAGCAGGTCGACGCGGTCGTCAACGCGGCGAACTCGTCGCTGCTGGGCGGCGGTGGCGTCGACGGCGCGATCCACCGCAAGGGCGGGCCGGCGATCCTCGAGGAGTGCCGGGCGCTGCGGGCGAGCCGCTACGGGCGCGGGCTGCCGGTCGGGCAGGCGGTGGCCACGACGGGCGGCCGGCTGCCGGCCCGCTGGGTGATCCACACCGTCGGGCCGGTGTACAGCGCGGACGAGGACCGTTCCGCCCTGCTGCGCGGCTGCTACACCAACTCGCTGTCCGTCGCGGCCGAGCTGGGCGCGCGGTCGGTCGCGTTTCCGCTGATCTCCTCGGGGGTGTACCGGTGGCCGAAGGAGGACGCCGTCGCACAGGCGCTGGCGGCGCTGCGTGGCGTGCCGGACCAGGTCGAGTCGGTCCGCCTGGTCCTCTTCGACGAGCAGACCCGCCGCGTCGCGGAACGCGTGTACGAGGAACAGGCCCGGTGAGACGGCGCGGGGTTCAGGCCACGAGCAGGCGTAGGCCGAGCTCCGCCGCGTCGAGGGTGACGAGCTCGCAGTTCCGCTCGGCCCACCGGCCCGAGGCGAGGTCGTCGCGGAGCCTGCTCACCGCCCGCCGCTCGGCCTGCGGGCCGACCCGGGTCCACACCGACACCGCGCGGCGCACCTGTTCGTCCAGGTACGCCTCGGGCCGGCGCCAGTGTGCCTCGAAGAAGCCGTCGGCGCAGTCCCACGGTATCGGCACCGGCTCCGTGCGGGCCCCGATCGCGCCGGCCAGGTCGGCCAGCGAGGGCCGGCCGGTCACCAGGCCGGCGAACTCGGGCAGGTAGTCGCGGGTGAGCCAGAACCGCTGAAGCCAGCCGGGGTCGTCGGCGTCGTAGGTGAACACCACCACGCGGCGGGCAACCCGCCGCATCTCGCGCAGCCCGGCGACCGCGTCCGGCCAGTGATGAACGGTGCTGACCGCCATCGCGGCGTCGAAGGACCGGTCCTCGAACGGCAGGCTCTCCGCGGCGGCCGCCACGCACGGCGCCGCGCCCGCGGGACGCTGCGCCCGCATGACCGCCGACGGTTCCACCGCGGTGACGTCGCGGTCCGGCGGCTCGTAGGAGCCGGTGCCGGCACCGACGTTCAACACCGTCCGGGCGTCCCCGAGCGCCGCCCAGATCTGCGCGGCGATCCGCGGCTCGGTGCGCCGCGTCGCCGGATAGGCGGACCCGATGGCGTCGTACAGCCGCGCGCCGAACATCTTCAGCTGTTCCTCCGGCGTCGTCCTGATACCCATCGCCCGTGCCTCCAGTTCCCTGTCGATGGCGGTGACCATGGCGGCGGCGCGGTCGCGCTGGTCCAGCAGCAGGCCGCGCAGCCGCCGCAGGTGCGCGACGGCGTCGGTGGCCGGGTCGTCGACCAGGACCGCGACCTCGCGCAGCCCGAAGCCCAGCCGCCGGTACGCGAGCACCTCGCGCAGCCGCTCCACATCGCCCGCCGAGTAGGCCCGGTACCCGGCCGCGGTCCGCGAGGACGGCCGCACCAGGCCGATCTCGTCATAGTGATGCAGCGTGCGTACGGTCACGCCGGCCAGCTCGGCCACATGCCCCACGGTCAGTTGCTCTTCCACGCCACGGACTATGCGGCATGACGCCGCGTGAGGGACAAGCGCGGGAATCCGGGGATTACGATGCGGGGGTGATCCGGTCGGCAGAGCCCCGGGACGCGCGCGGCATCGGCGCCCTCAAGGTCCGGGCCTGGCGGGCGGCGTACGGGGAGTTCATGAGCGGGGACGTCCTCGACGCGCTGGACCCCGGCCGGGAGGCGGAGAGCTGTTCCACCACGCGGTGCTCGATCTGCGGCGGCGCGGACACCGGCCGCTGTGCGTCTATGTCTACGCGCCCAACCGGCGTGCCCGGGACTTCTACCGGCGAGCCGGGTTCGAGCCCGACGGAGGCACCCGCCTGGACGAGGCGGACGGCGCCGGTGTCGCCGAGATCCGGCTGGTCGGACGCGGCCTACCGCCCGCCGACGGGCGACGGGCGGTAGGCGCTCCCGGTCAGGACAGGGCGGGGTAGTCCGTGTAGCCCTTCGCGCCGCCGGCGTAGAAGGTTGCCGGGTCCGGCTCGTTGAGCTCGGCGCCCCGCGTCCAGCGCAGCACCAGGTCCGGGTTGGCGATGAACGGGCGTCCCACCGTCACCGCGTCGGCAACGCCGTCGGCGACGAGCCGGTCGAGCTGGTCGCGATCCGACTCCACCCCGAAGCCGGTGTTGAGCACGAGCGTCGAGGGCCAGACCGCGCGCAGCTTCTCGATGATCGGGTCGCCCGGTGCGGCCAGCAGGTGCAGGTACGCGAGGCCCAGCTCGGCGAGCTGGGCGGTGAGCACCTCGTACACCGACACGTCGTCCTCGGCGATGTCGTTGAACGGGTTCAGCGGGGAGATCCTGATCCCGACGCGGTCTGCGCCGATCGCGGCGCTGACGGCGGCCGCGACCTCGACGACGAAGCGGGCCCGGTTGGCCGCCGAGCCGCCGTAGCCGTCGGTGCGCGCGTTCACGCCGTCGGCGAGGAACTGGTGCAGCAGGTAGCCGTTCGCGGCGTGCAGTTCCACACCGTCCAGTCCGGCGGCCACCGCCCGGCGGGCGGCGTCCGCGTACTCGGCGACCACGCCGGCCAGCTCGTCGGTGCGCAGCTCGCGCGGCTCGGAGAAGGGCTGGAGGCCGGTGACGGTGACCGCCTCGCCCGCGGCGCGGACGGCGGAGGGCGCGACCGGCACCTGCCCGCCGATGGTGCTGCTGTGCGAGATCCGTCCGGCGTGCATGAGCTGGACCACGATCCGGCCGCCGCCGGCGTGCACGGCCTCGGCGATCCGCCGCCAGCCCTCCTGCTGCTCGTCGGTGTGCAGACCCGGGGTGTTCGGATAGCCCTGTCCTACCGCCGACGGCTGGCTTCCTTCGGCGATGATGACGCCGGCGCCGGCGCGCTGGCCGTAGTACTCGGCCTGCAACGCGTTCGGGGTGCCGTCCGGGTTCGCGCGGTTGCGGGTCAGCGGCGCCATCCAGATCCGGTTGGGTGCCTGGAGCGCGCCGGCCGTCACCGGCCGCAGCAGCGCGCTGGCGGTGCTGAGTGGGGTAGTCGTCATGCCGGCGTCAGCAACCGGCACGGCCCCGATCTTCCGCACCATGATCCTAATCACCATCGACGGACACGCATCCGCGTCCGCCGCACCGGTCTCCGGCCCGGCCGGGCCGCCGCCGGCCGGGCTCGTTCAACCGCTCAGGCGTACGTGTACCAGCGCTTGTGGTCCAGCACGTCCGCCGGGCGCACGGTGTTCCACGGCGTCATCGTGTCGTTGAGGTCGACCACGTTCGTCGTGCCGGCGGTGGGCAGGTAGCCCGAGGCCGGATGCGCCCGCTGCCAGTCCGACCACAGCTTGTCGATGTGGCAGTGGTGCAGCCAGAACACCGGGTCGTTGGGTGAGGTGCCGGCGAGCATGTCGCCGCCGACCCAGACGTGGACCCGGTTGTGCAGGTTCGGCCCGCGCCAGCCCTCGACCTGGTTGCGGAAGCCGGTGGCCGAGGAGCTGTTCCACGGCGCGGAGTCGTAGGTGCTGATGGCCAGCACGTCGCGGGTCTCGGCCGCGGTCGGCAGCGACCGGGTACCGGCGCCCAGTGCCCGCCGCAGATAGCCGCGGTCGTCGGTGCGCACGTTCAGCGTCCAGTTGCCGGCGCCGAACGCGAACGGCCCGGTGGTGACGCGGCCGTCGGAACTGCGGCCGTCGCCGCCCATGAAGTCGGCGGCCCAGATCGACGAGGTGGCGCTGCGGTCGACGGTCCAGTCCCAGTAGGGCAGGTCGACAGCGGGGTTGACGGCCTGTAGCGCGCGCTCGAAGTCGAGCAGGAACTGCCGGTGCCAGGGCAGGAACGACGGCGAGCGGTGGCCGACCCGGTTGCCGTTGTCACTGTCGCCGAGGATGAAGCTGTTATGGGTACGGACGAACTCGTCGTACCGGCCGCTGCGCTTGAGCTCGAGCACGGCGGCGACGAAGTCGCGCTTCTCCGTGGCGGTGAGGTCGCGCTGGTTCTTGCGTACGCCCATGGTGGATCGGGTCGCCTTTCCGAGAGAGGGGTTGCCGTAAGCGCGGGTCAGTGGTGCCGTACGGGCACCAGCCGGGCTCCGTCGAGCTCGTCGACCGCGGCCCGGGCCACCTCACGCAGCGTCCGGAAGGTCTGGTAGTGGTTCGCGACGCTGGTGTAGGTGCCGTCGGCGTTCACCATCACGTGCAGCGCGGTGCCGTCGATGACGACGTCGGGCATGGCCGCGCCGGCGCCGCCCTCGGCAAGTGCGCGGGCCCGCCCGGCGGGTACGCCGGCGCCCTGGATGCGGCGGCCCCGGTAGGTCTCGTCGAAGCGTTCGCCGGTGGTGACGGACGTGTCGACGGCGGCCTGCGAGCCGCTGACGGTCAATACCTGGACGCCGAGCGCGCCGGTGCCGACCGCCACCGCCCCGGCAGCCGTCAGCTTCAGCAGCTCACGGCGATTCATGGTGGTCACTGAACTTCCCCCTTGTTCGTGAGCCGAAGATTCCGTGGGTTTGGCCGCCATCTACCTAAGAATTTCTTGAATTAGACCGGCGTTTCCGAGGATTCTTCAGCTCGTCCCGAGGTCGCCGAAGCTAGCAATGTCGATCAACGGGCAGCAACCCGCCGCCGGCCCGGACGGCGTGCGCGAGCACTGCTCGCCGAGCCCGGTGGCGCGAAAACGCGCGGGTGGCGCGACGCTTTTGATAGGACGATGCGCATGTGTCGATGCGATCGGCCATCGAGCCGAGTGAGTCATCTCACCGGCTCAGGGGCTTCCCATCATCCATTGTGGATAACTTCGCAAGCCGCGGCGTCGGACAGAAAGGCCGTCTACGCCCCGCTGGTCACTGGGAGACTCCGGTCCGTTCCAGGGAAGGGAAACGGCCAATTGTTCCGCTCGGTACGCCGCTTCTGGCGCTCGACCGCACCCGTCGTCCGGCACACCTTCGCGCCGATGTGGGCCATGGGTCTCACGCTCACCGCGGCCGGATGGACCGGCGACGACCACGGGTTCTGGGCGGACAAGCCCTTCATGACGAACCTCGTGTCGTCGCTCACGGGTGCCATGTTCGGCATACCGGTGGCGCTCGTCGTCATCCAGCGCGTCGCCAGCCGGCAGGCGAATCACGCGGAGAGTCACGCGCTCGCGGCCCAGGTGACGAAGTCGGCCGCCGACCTGCACGCCATCGCGGTCGCCATGGCGTTGGGGAGCGATAACCAGGACCGCCTCCGCGAGATCGAAAAGAAGCTGCGGAAGGCGTCCGCCGGCCTGCTCACCGCGGAACGCTATAGCAGGCCCCCCGACGAGGCGACGCGGATGGCCGTCCTGGGGCTGGGCAACCAGTGCGAGCTGTTTCTGCCGAACCCGCCGGAGTACGGCGTGCTGCTGCGGCAGGCGGCACGAGAGATCGCGCGCCTGAACGTGCTGCGCACGCGCGCCCTTGAGATCGGCGCGCCGTGGGCGGAGGCGGAGGCCCTGGAGAACATCCGGCCGCCCGACACGGACGCGCGGCAGTTCGGCGAATGGCGGTCGGACGCCTTCCGCGTGCCGGCGGACAGGTTGCCGGCGGACGGCCCGGAGTGGGCCCCGACCATCGCCGCGCTCACCGTCGGCATCCACGAGGTCGGTGACATCAACCATTTCATCGGGACAACCCTCGGGGCTTGGTGCGCGGCGGAATCCTTCGCCGGACCCAGGTGACCGCGCGCATTTAGGCCGATACTGAGGGTGTGATACGTGAGAACTTCCGCGAGTACCTGGACCAGTTGCTGCGTGAGGGTTACAGCGTGCGGCATGACGCGCACCTGTCGGATCCGGATCTGATCGATCCGGGTGGTAGTCCGGTGGAGACCTGGCGGCAGGATTATCCGTACGGCGAGCGCCTCGATCGTGATGTGTATGAGGAGCAGAAGTATCAGTTGCAGATCGAGTTGTTGAAGTTCCAGTACTGGGCGCTGGACACGGCGACGAAGCATGTCATCGTGTGTGAGGGTCGTGACGCGGCTGGTAAGGGCGGGACGATCAAGCGGTTCATGGAGCATCTGAATCCGCGTGCTGCCCGGGTGGTGGCGTTGACGAAGCCGACGGAGACCGAGTTGGGTCAGTGGTATTTCCACCGGTATGTGTCGCAGTTGCCGACGGCGGGGGAGATCGTGTTGTTCGATCGGTCCTGGTACAACCGGGCCGGGGTCGAGCGGGTGATGGGGTTTTGCAGCGACGGTGAGTATGAGTTGTTTCTGCGGCAGGCGCCGGTGTTCGAGCGGATGTTGACCGAGAGTGGTTTCTCGTTGACGAAGTTGTGGTTCTCGGTGACGCATGCCGAGCAGCGGACCCGGTTCGCGATCCGGCAGATCGATCCGGTGCGGCGGTGGAAGTTGTCGCCGATGGACATCGAGTCTTTGGATCGCTGGGATGCGTACACGGTGGCGAAGGAGGCGATGATCGAGCATACGGACACCGATCATGCGCCGTGGACGTCGATCAAGAGCAATGACAAGAAGCGGGCGCGGATCAACGCGATGCGGTTCTTCCTGGACCAGTTCGACTACGAGGGCAAGGACACCGCGGTGGTGTTCCCCGCGGATCCTTTGCTCGTGCAGCGCGGCCGAGACTCGATCAAGGACTGATCAACCCCAGAGGCGTACGGTCAGCGGGTCCGCCGACGTCTGCCGGGGCCGGCTGAACGCGGCGATCCGCAGGCCGCTGCGGACCACGTCGGCGCTGAGTTCGAGCCGGGCGTGGCAGGTGGTCATCGCCGGGCTGGCCCGCACCAGCAGGTGCATCCACTTGCTGCCGTACACGTGCGTGCCCTTGACGGCCTGGAAGTCCCACGCCGGTTCCGACTCGCCCGCGCCGGACGCGCTGATGACCGGCTGGATCTCCTGGTACTCGAAGCCGAAGCCCACCGCGCCGATGCCCGCCTCCACCTCGAGGAACTTCAGCGTCGGCGCCAGGCTGACCGTCACGTTGCGCTTCACCTCCTGCGTGACGAACAGGGGGTGCAGGTCGAACGCGCTCGGAATCAGGCCGGCCTCGTCGCGCTGCAACGACACCGAGAACCGCGCCCAGTCGATCTCGGTGCTGTCGTGCGCCGGCCGGAACGAGCAGGCCAGCCGCACCAGGTAGAAGCTGGCCTCCGACAGCTTCGCGCGCATCGGCGTCGGCAGCGCGCCGGCGTCGAAGAAGTCGACGACGTTCCAGACCTCGGGGCGCCCGATGCTGACGACCGGCAGGTTCCGCGGCGCCGCGCCCACTCTCGCGGACTCGGTGCCGCGCAGCGTCTCCGCCGGCGGCACGGTGTCGTCCGGCTCCAGCTCGCCCTCCCAGAGCGGCCGCTGGATCGCGTCCGGTACCCGAAGCAACATGGTGCGACTCCTCATCTCGATGCGGTCACCGGCCACCCGATCGACCAGTCGCCGGAGAGCACGAACGCGTCCGACGAGTGCGCCCGGCCCGGCCCGGCGGGTCTCGCGGCGGACACCGCGCGGGCGAGGCACCGGTCCAGGCTCAGGCCGTCACGCCAGTCGCCGTAGAACGAGGCCATCAGCGCGGCGGTCGCCGGGTCGTCGACCCGCCACAGGCTCGCGACGAGGCAACGGACGCCGGCCTGGAGGAATGCCTGCGAGAGCCCGGCGAACTCGTACCCGCCGAGTGACTCGGCGACGCCGGTCTCGCAGCCGGAGAGGACGAGCAGGTCGAGCGTGACGGACTCGGCCAGGATCTCCCGCGCGGTCAGGACCCCGTCCGCGAGGACGATCCCCGAGTCCAGCGGCGAGCCGGGAAGGAAGAGCGCGTGTGCCGCGACGTGCGCGACCGGCGAGCGGCGCAGAAGGTCCAGCACACGTGCCTTCGTCGCGGCGGGCCCGAGCAGCGGGTCGACGCCAAGCATCGCCGCGATCTCGACGGCCTCGGCGTTGGCGTGCGCCAGGTTCCCGGTGGGGTCGCCGACCACGGCGGCCGGTCCCCGCGCGGCCGGGCGGCGATCGAGCAGGAACGGCAGCAGGCCCAGCGATTCCATGGTGACCAGCGGCAGCGCGCCGCCGTCCGCGGCACGCCAGCCGGCCCGCGCCGCCATCAGCGACCACGGAAGCCGCAGCCCGGCGTCGTACGGCGCGAGGACCACCCGCTCGACGCCGCCGAGATGGGCGGAGACCGCCTCCAGCAGCGGGCGCAGCGGCCGGTCCCAGGTCTCGGCCCGGCGGCCGGAGCCGGCGAGCACCTCGCGGTCGAAGCGGTTCAGGATGTCGTCCCACTGTGACGGTTCGAGGTCGACCGTGCAGACGTCCGGCGCGTCCTCGCCGGAACGAAGCACGAAGATCACCGTCCGGGAGTTCGTGAGGAAGAGCGACAGCAGCGCCGTACCCGGCCCGAGCCGCCGCGCGAGACCGGTCAGGGTCTCCCAGTCGAGCGGGCGCCCGCGCCGCAGCGCCACGTGGGCCTCCGCGCGCGGATCGGCGGCCGTCATCGACGCCCACACCGCCTCGAGCTCACCGCGCAGCGCCGTGCGCCGGGCGAGGCGGCCGCCCGAGCCGGCGTCGGTCACCCCGGCATCCTGGCCGTGACCGACGAGTTCGACCGTGTCCAGCATCCGCAGCTCGGCGAAGATCTCCCGTTCCCGGCCGGCGTCGTCCGCGGGTACGCCCGGCGGCGCCGGCAGGTCCGCCCGCCCGATCAGCTCCGTCAGGAGCCGGGACTTGGCCGCCTCGGCGATCAACATCGCGTTGCGCAGCATGCGGTCGACGCCCGCCCTGGTCGTGACCGCCTCGGCGAGGACGAGGTACGCCGAGACCACCCGTTCGGCGATGCCGAGGCCGGCGGAGATGTCCTGCTGACCGAGCTTGTACGCCATCGGCACCGAGCCGAAGCCCCGGTCCAGCAGGTTGAGGGCGCGCACCCACTCCGCGAGCGCCGCGGCAAGTCCCGCGTAGCTGCCCGACACGAAGGTCCGTTCGCTGAGCGCGATGCCGAGCGCGTTGAGATACCTCGGCAGCTCGCCGGCGCCGTCGGGCGCGGCGGCGACGGCGGCCCCGAGCGCCTCGATCGCCGCCTCCAGCCGTGCGGGGTCCCGGTCCCGCAGGTACCGCTGCCACAACGTGCCGCCTATCGCGTAGTAGGCGGCATGACGCATCGTCGAGCCTGCCGGCGCCCGCTCGGCGATCGCCCGCAGGCCGGCGATGGTTCGGGCCTCCTCCCCCTCGGCCCGGGACTGCCCCGACCGGCGGAGCTGGAGCAGCCGCACCGTGCCCAGGCCCGCGGCGACGGGTGCCCGGAGCCAGGAGTCCCGGGGCGTGATGGCCGCCGCGCTCTCGTAGAGCCCGGCGGCACGGTCCAGGTCGGCGAACGATTCGGTGGCGGCGGCGCGTTCGAGGAGCGCGACGGCGAGGTTCACGCTCGCCGCCGCCCGCTCGGGCGCGCCCTCCGCGGCGAGCTCGACGGCGGCCTCCGCGACGGTGACCGATTCCTCGAGGTCCTCGCGGTGGCGCGTGCGGTAGTACCGCTCGTGCAGCGCGTGCGACAGGTTGCTCAGGTCGCGGGCCCGGTCCGCCGGGTCCTGTACCACGGCGAGGGCGGCGCGGCCGTTCGTGATCGCGGCCTCGAGGTCCTCGAGCGCACCGAGCTGCGTGTAGCGGTTCACACACGCGACCGCCAGGTTTCCCAGCGCCGTCGTGGCGAGCTCGGTGCCCGGCGCCAGGTCCCCGCAGCGCCGGTAGCAGTCCATGGCCGTCGCGAGATCGGCCACGTCCCCCGACAACCGGTGGCGGTCGACGAGGCGGTTGCCGAGGCTGTTGAGTAGCTCGGCCTGGCTCAGGGAGCCCGGCTCGGCGTCGTCGACCCCGGCCCGCAGCCGCGTGATCCGCCGGTCGAGGTCGCCGGCCTGCTCCGAGCGGCGAAGCGCCGCAGCCTGCCCGGCCACCAGCGCGCGTACCCGTGATCTGAAGGTCATCGGCCGCCCTCGTGCGCAGGTAGGACCGGCATCAGAATCGCACCGGCCGGATCGGCGGTGCCACGCCGATGTCCAAGATCCGACTGCCCGGCCGACGTGGCCCGGATCACAAACGGTGATGTCGGCGGGCGAGGCCGCCGAAAGGACGGCGCCTTAAATATCGGGGTTGTCCAGGGGTGACTGTGCCGTCGGTCACCGTCCGGCCCGTGGCGGGGCCACCCCTGGGATGCTGGAAATATTGGATGATCGCGGCCCCGCCGCAGTGACACCATGGCCGTCTGCGTCGCGCGCGGCCTTGGGATCCGGTGTGCCACGGGCGGCAGTCCGAACGACGAACATGGAGCTCTTGTGACCAATCAGGCCGTCGCGCCGCCCACGAAACTGGACGGCGCCGTATTCAAGATCGCCGGCGTGGTGGTCCTCGGCGCGATCATGTCGATCCTCGACATCACCGTCGTCAGCGTCGCGATCCCGACCTTCCAGGACGTCTTCAACGCGACGTACGCCGAGGTCGCCTGGACCATGACCGGCTACACCCTGGCGCTCGCGACGGTGATTCCGCTCAGCGGCTGGGCCGCCGACCGGTTCGGCACCAAGCGGCTCTACATGCTCGCGCTGCTGCTGTTCACGCTCGGCTCGGTGCTCTGCGCCACCGCCGACACGATCGAGCAGCTCGTCGCGTTCCGGGTGCTCCAGGGCCTCGGCGGCGGCATGCTCATGCCGATCGGCATGACGATCATGACCCGCGCGGCCGGCCCGGAGCGGATCGGCCGCCTGATGGCGGTCCTGGGCGTTCCGATGCTGCTCGGCCCGATCGCCGGCCCCATCCTCGGCGGCTGGCTGATCGAGGCGGCGAGCTGGCACTGGGTGTTCCTGATCAACCTGCCGATCGGCATCATCGGCCTGGTGTACGCGCAGTTCGCGCTGCCGAAGGACGACCCGCAGCCGTCGGAGTCGTTCGACTTCGTCGGCATGCTGATGCTGTCCCCCGGCCTCGCGCTCTTCCTGTACGGCGTCTCGTCGCTGCCGGAGACCAGCACGATCACGGCCAACAAGGTCTGGATCCCTATGCTCGTCGGCGCCCTGCTGGTGATCGGGTTCGTCTTCTACTCGTTCAAGCCGAAGCACCCGCTGCTGGACCTGCGGCTGTTCAAGAACCGCAACCTGGCGATCGCGTCGATCTCGCTGTTCGTGTTCATCATCGCGTTCATGGGCGCCGGCCTGCTGTTCCCGAGCTACTTCCTCCAGGTCCGGGGCGAGTCGACGCTGCACGCCGGCCTGCTGATGGCGCCGCAGGGCCTCGGCGCGATGCTGACGATGCCGATCGCCGGCGCGCTGGCCGACAAGATCCCGGTGGGCCGGACCGTGCCCTTCGCGATGGCGCTCATCGCCGCCGGCTTCTTCACGTTCACCCAGGTGGGCGTGGACACCTCGTACTGGCTGCTGTGCGGCTCGCTGTTCGTGATGGGCCTCGGCATGGGCGGCACGATGATGCCGATCATGACCTCGGCGCTGCGGACCCTGGGCAGCCACGACGTGGCCCGCGGCTCCACGCTGGTGAACATCCTCCAGCAGATCGGCGGCTCGATCGGTTCCGCGATCATGTCGGTGATCCTGACCAGCCAGCTCAACGAGTCGACCCCGGTCCCGGGCATGACCAACCCGGAGACCGGCAAGCCGGTCACCGAGGCCGGCCTCGCGATCGCCAGCCAGCACGGCGCGCTGCCGGTTGCGGTGCCGCCGTCGATCATCGAGCGGGGCCTGGCGTTCGTGGCCGACTCGTTCGCCACCACGTTCACCGTCGCGTTCCTGCTGGTGCTGGCGACGTTCATCCCGATCGCGTTCCTGCCCCGCAAGCGGGTGCCCGCGGGCGAGGCCGGCAGCGGCGACGCCGGCCACGTCGAGACCCCGGTGATGGTGCACTGAGCAAGTCGCTTCCGGCCCGCGGCGCATCTCCGACCACTCGGAGGTGCGCCGCGGTTCTTTGTCAGACGACGTACTGCTCGACCAGGCCGGCCAGGATGTCGCGGGTCCGGTGCAGGGAGCTGATCTGGTCCTCGACCCGGGCCAGCTCCGTGCGCAGCCGCTCGGCCAGCCAGGGCGTGCGGATCGCCTCCTCGGAGATGCACGGCAGCACGTCGTGGATGGTGCTGCTGGACAGGCCGGCGGCGAGCAGGGTCTGTATCAGCGTCACGCGCGCGACCGCCGACTCCGGATAGTGCCGCTGCCCGCCGGCGCTGCGCTCGCTCGCGAGCAGGCCCTGCTCCTCGTAGTAGCGCAACGATCGCGCGCTGGCGCCGGTCGCCGCCGTCAGGTCTCCGATGCGCACGGGTGTCTCCCTCGCCACAAAACTTGCCCTTGACGTCAATGTCAGGTTTTAGCGTAGCGCCATGACCACGACACTCACCACCGCGCTGGGCTCCCTCCTCACCCCGACCAACCTCGCCGGCCTGCCGCTGAGCAGCCGTTTCGCGATGGCGCCGATGACCCGGTTCCGCTCACCCGGCGGCGTGCCGACGCCCGAGGTCGCCGCCTACTACCGGCGCCGGGCCGAGCACGGCATCGGCCTGATCATCAGCGAGGGCGTGCTCGTCGGCCACCCCAGCGCCGGCCACGAGACCACCGTGCCGCGGATGACCGCCGGCGCGGCCGAGCACGGCTGGCTGCGGGTGACCGGCGAGGTGCACGCCGCCGGCGGCCGGATCGCCGCGCAGCTCTGGCACCTCGGCAGCGCGCGCGAACCGGTGGACGGGATCGCGGCCTGGACCCCTTCGGGCGTGCCCGGCGACAGCCACGCGATGACCCTCGCGGACATCGACACGCTGCTCGCCGCGTATGCCGACGCCGCCCGGGTGGCGGCCCGGGCCGGGTTCGACGCCGTGGAGATCCACGCCGCGCACGGCTACCTGCTCGACGAATTCCTCTGGTCGCACACCAACCGCCGCACCGACCGCTTCGGCGGTTCACCCGCCGCGCGGGCCGCGTTCCCGGCGGAGGTCATCCGGGCGGTCCGCGCGGCCGTTCCGGCCGAGATGCCGATCATCGTACGGTTCTCCCAGTTCAAGGAGCGGGACTACGCCGCCCGGATCGCCGGATCCCCCGCCGAGCTGGCGGTGCTGCTCGACGCCTTCACCGCGGCCGGCGCCGACGTGCTGCACGCCTCGCAGCGCGACTTCGCCGCACCGGCGTTCACCGGCTCGCCGCGCAACCTGGCCGGCTGGGCGAAGCACCTCACCGGCCTGCCCTCCATCACCGTCGGCTCGATCGGGCTGACCCGCGACTTCCTCGGCTCCGGCGCGCTGCGCGGCCTGATCGAGCGGCTCGACGCCGGCGAGTTCGACCTGGTCGCACTCGGACGCATCCTGCTGCGTAACCCGGCGTGGGTGACCCTCGCGGCGGCCGGACGGCTCGACGAGATCCACGACTACCGCAAGTCCGACGAGGACACCTACCACTGAGCGGTCTTCGACCCGGGGTCTACTTCGGGGCGCCCTGCGGGTTCCCCTGCCCGGTCGGCGCCGGGCTCCACCGTTCGCTGGTGGCGATCTCCCGCAGCTCGGCGCCGGTGAGTGCCGGCGCCGACCTGGTCGCGGGGCCGTCCTTGACCTCAACGGCGTTCCAGGCGGTGACGACCACCCGCAGCCCGTCGGGGCCGAGGACGTCGACCTGCCGCCGGACGACCCCCGCCGGACTCGGCTCCTCGGCCGGACCGTCGATCGACACGATCCGGACCCCGCCGGTCGAGGTCGCGGTGCACTCGGTGCCGTCAGGATCCGTCCTCTTCGCACAGTCGTAGCGGTCGAGCAGCTGCGCCGCGGAGGCCTTGCCCAACTCGGTGAAGTGCGGCTGGACGTTGACCTCCACGGTGGTGCGGCCGGCCGGGTCGGTGATCACCAGGCCCGCGAAGCCGTCATCCGACTCGTGGTCCCTGGTCTTCGCGCCCGGCGGCAGCAGCGTACGCAGGGTCTCCAGCACCGTCGCCGGCGTACCGGGCGACGGCGCACCGGTGGACGGCGCCGGCGCCGCGGGTGCCACGCCGCCTTCCGGGTCCGGGCCCGCGGCCGGGCCGGGCCGTGCCGCCACCGCGACGACAAGCAGCACGCCGAGCGTGGCGGCACCGGCGACCCCGGCACCCACCCGGCGCCGCCGCTGCATCGACCGGGCCCGGCCGAACACCTCCGCCGGTCCCGCCCCCGGGGGCGGCTCGTGGCTGGTCGCCTGCTCCAGCAGGCCCTTGAGATCGTGCACTCCGGTCACTTTCCGCCTCCATTCACTGACATCTCCGGCCGAATGCCGGCGAGTGAGCCACGCAGCGTCGCCAGGGCCTTGGCGCACTGGCTCTTGACCGTGCCGGCGGCGACGCCCAGCGCCTCCGCGGTCTCCTCGGTGCTCCGGTCCTCCCAGTAGCGCAGCACCACCGCCGCGCGCTGCCGGGGCGGCAGCGCGCGCAGGGCCGCGAGGACCGTCAGGGAGAGCGCCCGGTCGCCGTCGGCGGCCGGTTGCTCGTGCGCCTCCGCCAGCGGCCCCTCGCGCCGCCAGGGATGACGACGCCGGTGGTCGAGGTAGACCCGGGTCAGCACGGTCCGTGCGTACGCGTCGAGGTTGTCGATCGTGCGCCGCCGCGCCGCGACCACCACCCGGGCCAGCGCGGTCTGCACCAGGTCCTCGGCCCGGTGCCAGTCACCGCAGAGCAGGTACGCGGTGCGCCGCAGGTGCAGGTATCTCGCCTCGACGAACGACTGCAGTTCGGTCTCCAAGTCCGTAGCCACGGACGCTCCCTCTGCCGGCTTGAGCTCTCACCCCTACTAGACCGGCCGCGCACCGGTCCGGTTGCCCGGCGAACCGCGGAATCTCGCGCCGATAAATAACTGGCGGGCATTCCGGGGTTTACGGCACAGTGATCCCAACGCCGACGGCGGGCCGGGAATCCGGCCCACAAAACCGTTGACGAATGAAGCGTCATCGGCCATCCTGGATGGCGATACCGCACCGAGAGTCCCGAGAGGAGTTGAACCGTCATGGCGTGGCAGCCGAACTGCGCGATCGCCCAATCAAGGGCGACGTGGTGTGGCCTAGCCGCGCCCGTCGCGACGGTGAGACTTACCCTGCGAGGTTACGAAACCCTTCGTGACCTGGAGCGTTGGAGCGGTTAGCGCAGCTTTGTGTGCGCACACGCCGCCCTCCTCCGTACCGGGGAACGGGCGGTTTTTTCGTTCTTGAATTGTCTTACGGGTGTAGCTCAACGGCTTAGAGCACCGGCCTCCAAATCCGAAGGTTGCAGGTTCGAATCCTGCCACCCGTGCGTGCCCTGAATTCGTTCAGTGGAATTGATTTTTGTCAACTCAACAGTGGATGGCATGTATATCCGGCACCCATTCTTTGGATGGGTCGCCGGTGCCGGACCGGGGCGGACGGCTGACCGTCCGCTCCCCCGGCGCACCGCCCGTGAGGCTGAGGTAGGTAGACCACCGGACTCTCGATCCGGAAGACCGGGTTCAACCCCCGGACGGGCGACGCAACACCCTGTGGCTGTAGCACAACGGTCAGTGCGCCGCCTTGCCATGGCGGAGACCGGGGTTCGACTCCCCGTAGCCACTCATGTCCAGCACCACCGACGACGAGACAGAAAGGTGCACCAGCGCAAGGGTGACCCCGACAGCTCACCGCGCGCTGAGTGAGTCCGGGCCGCGGGCATCGCTACCCCCGCCGCCCGGACGATGCGAGCTGGTGCAACGGCAGCACACCCGGCTCTGACCCGGGCGATGGAGGTTCGAATCCTCCGCTCGCAGCTCCCGCCCTCGTAGCCCAACGGCAGAGGCAACGGTCTGAGGGACCGTACGGTGCGCGTTCGAATCGCGCCGAGGGCACGCAACAGGCGAAACAACCCATGCCCGGGTAGCCCAACGGTAGGAGGCACCGCGCCCAGAACGCGGGCAGTGCAGGTTCGAATCCTGCTCCGGGTACGCGACAGCACATTCGAGGGCTCGTAGCTCCAACTGGTAGAGCAGCGCTTTTGCACAGCGAAGGTTTGTCGGTTCGAATCCGACCGGGTCCACTTGTCGACGTAGCTCAGTGGTAGAGCATCCGCCTGTCGAGCGGAGGGCCGCGGGTTCGATTCCCGTCGTCGGCGCGCAAGGAGGGCACCGCCCTCCGCTTCGTCTCGCCGTGGCCCAGCTGGTAGGGGCGCCTCGCTGATAACGAGGAGGGCGCAGGTTCGAATCCTGCCGGCGAGACCAGGCCTCCATAGCTCAGCGGATAGAGCACCGGATTACGGATCCGGGTGTCCGAGGTTCGAATCCTCGTGGAGGCACGCACGACCGTCGACACCACGGGTCATGGCGCAGCTTGGTCAGCGCGCTCGCTTTGGAAGCGAGAGGACGTCGGTTCGAATCCGACTGGCCCGACGCACCTTGGAGGAGCCAGCCGACAGTTGGCGCCGGCCACCGTCTCGAAAACGGTTGGGGCTTCGCCGCCCGTGGCGGTTCGACCCCGCCCTCCTCCGCCACGCGCCGTTAGCTCAGCCCGGTCAGAGCAGGGGCCTCTTAAGCCTCGGGTCCACAGTTCGAATCTGTGACGGCGCACTGCGGGGTCTCCCCCGCACCCGTTCCGGTAGCTCAGTTGGTAGAGCGCCGCCTCGACACGACGGAGGGCCCTGGTTCGAGTCCAGGCCGGAACACGCGGCAGCAGCTTGGCGCGGTGGACGAACAGGTAGAGTCGCCCGGCTTTCACCCGGGAATGTGCGGGTTCGAGTCCCGTCCGCGCTGCTTAAGGCCTACATGCGGGCGCGCCGACGTCGGAGAGTCGGATCTGGCTGTAAACCAGGTGCTCACGCTGAGGGGGTTCGAATCCCTCCGCCCGCACGCATCGGAAATGCCTCCGTAGCTCAGCAGGACAGAGCGCGACGTTCCGAACGTCGAGGTCGCCGGTTCGAGTCCGGCCGGGGGCACGACGGCCTCGTGGCGTTCCCGGCGGAGCGCCCCGCCTGCAAAGCGGGTGACCCAGTTCCGGTTCGACTCCGGGCGAGGCCTCGACCATGCCATCCACCGTTGAGTTCCACTCACGCCCCGCCCGGGTAAGGCGCGGCGTTGCGGGCAACACGCAGCGCCTGCGCCCACCACGAGAGCTGTTCCAGCAGCGTCTTCGCGTAGCCGTCCGCCGCGGCGTCGAGCGGTGCGCCGTCCTGCCAGGCGTTGAAGTAGTTGGGAAAGGCCAGCCCGTCCCGAATGGTCACCGCGTGCAGTTCGGTGAGCACGTTCTCCAGGTGCAGGACCGCGTGCCGGCCGCCGGCCGCGCCGCCGTAGCTGACGAACGCCGCCGGCTTGGCGGTCCACTGGGTGAAATGCCAGTCGATGAGCGCCTTCAGCGATGCCGGATAGCTGTGGTTGTACTCCGGCGTGACGATGAGGAACGCGTCGGCCTCCGCCAGCCTCCGCGTGACGTCCTTCATGCCCTCGGGACGGGGATAGTCGTCACCGGCGAACTTCGGCGGCGCGGCCGGCAGCGCCAACGGAATGTCCACACCGGCCAGATCGATGACGTCGACATCGAAACCGCCGTGCGCCCGGGCCCGGTCCGCCACCCAGGCGGCGACGACCGGCCCGAACCGGCCCTCGCGGACGCTGCCGATGATTACCACGAGTCTGCTCTTGTCAGTCATGCCGTAGACGATCTGCCGTTCCGGGCCCGTCAACCAGGCCGGGCGCAGGCTGGCCCCCACAGGGCCACCCTGAGCAGCGCGGCGGGCCGTAGGCTCGCGACATGGGTACGCCGCTGGGTAACTTCATCCGGGCCAAGCGCGACAGCATCCGCCCACAGGATGTGGGCCTGCCGGTCCACCAGCGACGACGTGCTCCGGGGCTACGCCGAACGGAACTGGCCGAGCAGGCCGGCATCAGCGTCGAATACCTCACCCGGATCGAGCAGGGCCGCGACCGCAACCCGTCGCCCTCCATCGTCAACGCCCTCGCCGACGCGCTCCGCCTCGATGCCGCGGAACGCACGCACCTGGTCTACCTTGCCAAGATCACCGGCGGCGCGTGCGCCCGGCATGCCCGGCCGGCGCCGCCCGACCGAACCGTGCGACCAGCCGTACGCCGGATACTCGACCTTCTCGAACCCGGCATCGCCTTCGTCACCAACCGGCTGGGCGACGTGCTCGCCAACACCGGCGGGTTCGCCACGATAATGCGCGACACCGGGTTGCTGGACGTCGAGGAGCCCAACCTCACCCGGTACGTCTTCACGCACCCGCAGGCCAGAACCACCTTCGCCGACTGGGACCAGATCGCCGACGAGCAGGTGTTCAACCTGTGGCTGGGTCCGTCGACCGAATCCTTCGAATGGTTCACGGCCGACTTCGCGACCGTCGCCGGCGCCGAGTTCACCCGGCGGCTGCACCACCACATCCCACCGGCCCGGGTGCCGCTGCGAGTCAACCACCCCCAGGTACACCAACTGCTGTGGAACACCGAGACCCTCGAACTACCCACCGCGGACGCCCAGCAACTGGTCGTTCTCCTTCCCGCCGACGAGGCGACCGCCGCGGCCGTCGACCGGCTGCTCCTACGTCCGCACCGCAACGCCCTCCGCGCGGTCTGACCCACGTGCGAGGCTGGGCGGGTGCGGCCACGCGGGCGGTCCGGGCCGCCGATTCCGGGAGGGTACTGAGGTGGAGTTCACGCGGCTGGGCGGCAGCGGGCTGACGGTGAGTCGCATCGGGCTGGGCTGCATGAGCTTCGGCGATGCCGCGGCCGGCCTGCATCGGTGGACCCTCGACGAGGATGCCGCGGCGCCGTTCTTCCGGCAGGCCGTCGAGCTGGGCGTGACGTTCTGGGACACCGCGAACGTCTACCAGGGCGGCACCTCGGAGGAGTTCGTCGGGCGGGCGATCACCCGGTTCTCCCGCCGGGAGGAGATCGTGCTGGCCACCAAGGTCAGCGGGAGGATGCACGACGGCCCGGGCGGCAGCGGCCTGTCCCGCAAGGCCGTCCTCGAACAGATCGACGCCTCGCTGCGACGGCTCGGCACCGACTACGTCGACGTCTACTACGTCCACCGCTTCGACGCCGGGACGCCGGTCGAGGAGACCATGCGGGCGCTCGACGACGTGGTCCGGGCCGGCAAGGTGCGCTATCTCGGCGCGTCGTCGATGTGGGCCTGGCAGTTCGCCAAGCTGCAACAGGCCGCCGTGGTGAACGGGTGGACCACCTTCACCGCGATGCAGGATCAGTACAACGTGCTCAAGCGCGAGGAGGAGCGGGACATGATCCCGATGTGCCTCGACCAGGGCGTCGGGCTGACCCCGTACTCGCCGCTGGCGAAGGGCCGGGCCGCCCGGCCGTGGGGCCGGGCCACCGCCCGGTCGTCGTCGGACACCGTCGCCACAGCGTTCGACCGCGACGTCGACGAACCGGTGGTGGACGCGATCCAGCGGGTCGCCGAGGGCCGCGGCGTCGCGATGGCCCAGGTGGCGCTGGCCTGGGTGCTGTCCAAGCCGGTCGTCTCCAGCCCGATCGTCGGCGCCACCAAGCCGAACCACCTGCGGGACGCGGTCGCCGCGCTCGCGCTCCGCCTCACCGACGACGAGATCACCGAGCTGGAGAACCCCTATCGGCCGCAGGACAACTATTGGTGGTGAGCGCCGAGACGATCCACTGCGCGGCCTGTACGGGCGTGAGGTGCGTGGTGTCGACGACCTCGGCCTCGCCGTGCAGCCAGGTGCGGGCCGCCTCGGCGTACGGCTCCAGGTATTTGAGGCGGAACGGCGACGGCACGATGGACGCTCCCTCGATGCGGCCGCGGAGGGTGTCCTGGTCGGCGTGCAGGACGAAGTGCCGGACCGGGATGTCGTGCCGGGCCAGGCCCTGGCTGATCTCGCGCCAGTACTGCTCGACCAGGACGGTCATGGGCATCACCAGCGTGCCGCCGGTGTAGTCGAGCACCCGGCGGGCGGTCTCGACGACGAGCTGCCGCCACGGCGGCCAGTGCTGGAAGTTGTCCGTGTCGGGCAGCCCCGGCGTGATGTCCATGAGCATCCCGCCGACCTTCTCGGCGTCGAACACCCGCGACTCCGGGAGCAGCCGCTGCACGAGCGCGCCGGTCGTCGTCTTGCCCGCGCCGTGGGTGCCGTTGATCCATACGATCATCGACCCGAGGCTAGCGGGCTCAGGCATCCCGCAGCCGGAGCGCGATCGCCCCGGCCACGATCGCCGCGCCCGCGTACGCGGCGAGCACGCCGATGCCGGCCCAGGGGCCGATGTGCGCGGTCGCGAAGTCCCGCGTCGTCTGGATGCTGAGCCCCGCGTCCATCGGCGAGTACCGGTGGATGCGGTGCTGCCAGCGCGGATCGGAGATCAGCAGGGCCAGCATCGGCGAGCCGTACAGCAGCATGAGCACGGTGGTGACCGCGCCGGCCGTGTCCCGGATCAGCAGGCCCACCCCGACACCGAGCACGCCGACCAGGCACAGGTAGAGCACGCTGCCGGTGGCGGCCCGCAGCGTCAGGTGGTCGCCGAGGGACAGCGGCCGATAGCCGTTCGCGGCCGTGAAGCCGTTGCCGGGCAGCACCGCCCGGGCGGCGAGCATCGTGCCGAGCACGCCCGCCGCGCCGGCCAGCGCCGCGGCCGCCGTGACGACGCCCAGCTTGCCCGCGAGCACGGTCATCCGGCCGGGGACCGCCGCGAGCGTCACCTTGATCATTTTGGTGCCGTACTCGGTGGTGACGGTCAGCACCGCGAGGATGACGATGGCCGCCTGGCCGAGGCGGACCCCGACCAGGCTGATCTTCGTGAGGTCCTCGTAGCAGAGCGGCGCCTGGCACTCCCGCACCTGGAGGGTCGCCGCGGCCGCGTAGCCGACGAGGACCGTGAGCCCGACCGCGGCCAGCAGCAGCCAGCCGGTGCTCGGCAGGGTCCGCAGCTTGGTCCACTCGGCACGCAGCGCCCTGCACAGGGAACCGCTCATGCGTCACGCCGGCGCAGGAGCCACCACGCGAGCAGGAGTGCGCCGCCCGCGTACGCGCCGGCGACCGTGAGGCCGGTCCACGGGCCGATCATCGACCACGGCTCGACCAGGGTGTCGCTCGGCGGCTTGGCGCGCTGGGTGGCGAAGCCGCCGGCGAGCGTGACGTGCATCAGCCAGCGCGCGGGCGCCGCCTGCAACAGCGAGCCGACGATGACCGGCAGGATCACCAGCACGATGACGGTCGTGATGGCGGCGGCGCTGCGGCGCATGATCGTGCCCAGGGCGAGGCTGAACACCGCGACGGCGGTCATGAACGCCGCCGTGAGCAGCAGCGCCCGGACGACGGCCGGGTCGGTCAGGGATTCCTTGGCGAAGGCGGGCGGGGCGAAGCCGTGCTCCCGCAGGATCGGCTGGGTGATCAGGAACGCCGCCGCCGCCGCGGCCAGCCCGACCACGTAGGTGACGGCGCCCAGCACCAGGGCCTTCGCGGCGAGCACCCGGCCGCGGCGCGGGCTGGCCAGGAACGTGGTGCGGATCATCCCGCGCCGGTACTCCGACGTCGCGAACAGCACGCTGACCGCGATCAGCGCCATGAGGCCCGCCAGCACACCGAACAGCGAGATCTGCACCATGTCGTCCGGCGGGATCTCGGGACCGATCTTTCCGGTACCCGTGAGGGTGTAGGTGCCGTTCGCCTCCGTCATGTCACCCTGCGGCCCCTCGTCGCCCTTGTGCGGCTCGCCCGGGGGCTCCGGCGGCGCGGGCATGGCCACCACGTCGGCGCGCCACGGCCCGGCCGAGGTGGAGAGCTGGACGTTGTCGAAGGTGGCGACGGCCTTGCCGGCGTGCCCGCCGACCGAGGTGCCGCCGGCCTGGCGCAGCAGCCTCATCTCGGGCTCGGCCGACACGAACATGCCGATCTGGGCTTCGCGGGGCAGCCCGGGCACGGTCAGCTCACCGATCCTGCGCCAGTTCGTCCCGTCGGCCGACTCGTGCCCGGTGATCAGCTCACCGCTGCGGGTCAGCCGCAGCCAGCGCGGCCCGCCGCCCGCCTCGCCGGCCAGGTCGGTCTTGTAGTTGGACTGCATGCGTACGCCGTGTGCCGGGGTGAGCAGCACCGAGGCGTACGCCGAGCCGGTGCGCGTGCCGTCCTTGATGATGACGCCCGCACCGCCCCACGGCCCGACCGGCAGCAGGGTGGAGCCGGCCAGTCCGCCGGAGGCCTGACGCTCGGCCGGCGGCTTGCCCAGCGAGGCCACCCGCACGGTGATCGAGCCGTCGCCGGTGATCGGCTGGTGTACGAACTCCATGCCGTCGGTGACCGCGGTGCCGTCCGGCCCGACCACGAAGTTGGGCCTCTCGTTAACGTCGGTGGACCCGCCGTTCGCGGCGAGCACGCTGACCCCGACGGTCAGCGCGGCGACGCCGAACAGGGTGATCACCCATCGGCGCACCGAGCGCAGCTTGGTCCACTCGGCGAGCAGCAGCCGCCCGAAGGCCTCCCCCGGCGCGGTCATCGCCCCTCCTCCTCGGTGACGCTGAACTCGACCGCGTCGCGGGTGAGCTCCATGTACGCCTCCTCCAGCGAGGCGCGGTGCGACCGCAGCTCGGAGAACGGCAGGCCGGCCTCGGTGAGCAGGGCGGCGGTCCGCTCGCCGGTGACGCCCTCGACGGTAAGTACCTCGGCGTCGATCGCGGCGACGGTGCCGCCCGCGTTGGCGAGCAGCGCCATCGCGTCGGCGCGCCGGGAGGTGCGCACGTCGACGCGGTCCTTCGAGGCCGCGGCGATCAGCTTGGACACGCTGGTGTCGGCGATGAGCCGGCCGCGGCCGATGACGATCAGGTGGTCGGCGGTGTCCTGGAGCTCGCTCATCAGGTGGCTCGAGACGAAGACCACCCGCCCCTCGGCGGCGAGCGAGCGCATGAGGCCGCGGATCCAGACGATGCCGTCCGGGTCGAGGCCGTTCACCGGCTCGTCGAACATCAGTACGGGCGGGTCGCCCAGCAGCGCCGCGGCGATGCCCAGCCGCTGCTGCATGCCCAGGGAGTAGCCGCCGGCCCGGCGGCCGGCGGCCGAGGCGAGCCCGACCTGGTCGAGGACCTCGCCGACGCGCCGCCGCGGAATCCCGTTGCTGTGCGCGAGCCACAGCAGGTGGTCGCGGGCCTTGCGGCCGGGGTGCACGGCTGCGGCGTCCAGCAGCGCGCCGACCTGGAGCAGCGGGGTGCGCAAGCTGCGGTACGGCTGCCCGTCGATCAGCGCCTCGCCCTCGTCCGGCGCGTCGAGGCCGAGGATGATCCGCATGGTGGTGGACTTGCCGGCGCCGTTGGGCCCGACGAACCCGGTCACCTCCCCCGGGCGGACGGTGAAGGTCAGGCCGTCGACGGCGACGGTGCTGCGGAAATGCTTGCGCACGCCGCTTACCTCGATGGTTGGTGGCATGGTTAGCAGGCTAGGAGCCGGACGGGCCCGCGGTCGTCACGCCGCGGAGCGGTTCTGGCTCCCCCGCGCGAGGGAGCCGCGGCCCCCTGCGCCGGGGGACGACGGCGCGCCGGGGGTGCGGTCACAATGGTTGACGTGCGGCCCACCCAGGAGAACCCCGTCCCGGGCTACCGCCGGATGCTCGAGCCGGCCTACTGGCCGTACCTGCTCGCCGCCGTGCTCGGCTGCGCCGCGCTGGTCGAGGTGGCGGTCCGCGAGGCCGGGCAGCCGCTGACCCGGCCGCTGGGCGCCCTGCTGGCCCTTGCCGCGACGGCGCCGATCGCGCTCGTGCGGGCGATGCCCGTGGTGTCGGCCGTGCTGATCGCGGCGGTGTGCCTGATCAGCCCGCTGATCGGCTACCCGCCCACGGTCGCCGTGCTGGTCGCGCTCGGGGTCGCCTGCTACGTCCTCGGCCGGCAGGGCCACGTCCGTACGGCCGGCGTGCTGATCGTGCCGTTCGTGGCCTACGCCGCCGCGCCCGGCGTCGCCATGGCGGCCGGCGGGCGCACGCCGTCGATCGCCATGCTGGCGGTGACCGCCGTCGCGGCGGTCGCCGGCACCGCCCGGCGGGCCGGCGCGGCCACCGCCCGGCACGAGGCCACCGACCGGGCCATCGCCGACACCCTGATGGAGCACGTGGCCCGGGGCGAGCGGGCCCGCATCGCCCGGGAGCTGCACGACGTCGTGGCCCACCACATCTCGATGATCGCGGTGCAGTCCGACGCCGCCCGGCTGACCACCCCGGGCATGCCGGCCGAGGGCGCCCGGCGGCTCGTCGCGATCGGCGAGACCGCCCGGGCGGCGCTGACCGAGATGCGCCGCCTGCTGGGTGTCCTGCGCGAGGACGCCGGCACCGAGGTCACCCGCCGGCCGCAGCCCGGCCTGCACCAGCTCAACGGCCTGCTGGACGAGGCGCGCGACCTGTCGGCCGGCAGCACCCGGCTGATCGTGCACGGCGGCGTCGTCCCGCTGGACCCGGGCATCGAGCTCGTCGCGTACCGGATCGTGCAGGAGGCGCTGACCAACGCGCGCCGGCACGCGGCCGGCGCCGCCGTCGACGTCGAGCTGCACTACCGGCCCGGCACCCTGCTGCTGCGGGTACGCGACAATGGTCCCGGGCCGCCGCCCGCCGGCCGGACGCCCGGCCCGGGCGGGCACGGCCTGACCGGCATGCGCGAGCGCGCCGCCATGGTCGGCGGCAGCCTCACCGCGGGGCCGGCGCCGATCGGCGGCTTCCTCATCGAGGCCGTCCTGCCGACAACCGGGGGCGAGGAATGAGCCCCATCCGGATCGTCGTCGTCGATGATCACGACGTGGTGCGCACGGCATTCGCGGCCCTGCTCGCCACGCAGGCCGACTTCAGCGTGGTCGCCACCGCGCTCGACGGCGAGGACGCGGTGGCGGTGTGCCGGGAACACCGCCCGGACCTGGTGCTCATGGACGTCCGGATGCCGGTGCTCGACGGGATCGAGGCGACCCGCCGCATCCTGGCGGAGTCCGGCGAGCACGGGCCGCGCATCCTCATCCTCACCACGTTCGACCTGGACGAACACGTCTACGACGCGCTGGCCGCCGGCGCGAGCGGCTTCCTGCTCAAGGACGTCACCGCCGAGCGGCTGTTCGACGCGGTGCGGGTGGTGGCGGCGGGCGAGGCGCTGCTCGCGCCGGCCATCACCCGCCGGCTGGTGGAGGAGTTCGCCCGGCTGCGCCGGCAGCGTCGCGCGCCGGACGGTGCGGGACTCGGCGCGCTGACGCCCCGGGAGACCGAGGTGCTGTGCCTGATCGCCGAGGGGCTCTCGAACCCGGAGATCGCGGCCCGCCTGGTGGTCGGCGAGGAGACGGTGAAGACGCACGTGAGCCGGGTGCTGGGCAAGCTCGGGCTCCGGGACCGCACGCAGGCCGTCGTCGTCGCGTACGAGTCGGGCCTGATCGTGCCCGGGCGACGCGGACCCGCGGCGACCGGCTGACCGGCCCGCCGCCCGGCTTCGGGTATCCTCGGTTGTCAGGTCGAGGGGCGCTGCGACGGGCTGGACCCGCCACGCTCGGCCTGAATTCTTCGACAAGGGCGCCTCCGATTCCGGAGGTGGCTGGTTGAACACGTCAAGTCGGGACACTGAAGCGTCGCTGCGGCGGCTGCTGGACGAGCGCGTCCTGGTGCTGGACGGCGCCTGGGGCACGATGCTCCAGGGCGCACGACTCACCCCCGCGGACTACCGGGGCGACCTGATCGTCGACCACCCGCGGGACGTCACCGGCGACCCGGACCTGCTGAACCTGACCCGCCCCGACCTGATCCTGGACGTGCACCGGCAGTATCTCGCCGCCGGCGCCGACATCACCACCACAAATACCTTCACCGCGACGAGCATCGGGCAGGCCGACTACGGCCTGGAGTCCCTGGTCCGCGACATGAACGTGCAGGGTGCGCGGCTGGCCCGGCAGGCGGCGGACGAGTTCGGCGGGCGGTTCGTCGCCGGCTCGATCGGGCCGCTGAACGTGACGCTGTCGCTGTCGCCCCGGGTCGAGGACCCGGCCTACCGCGCCGTCGACTTCGATCAGGTGCGCGCGGCGTACGCGGAGCAGATCTCCGCCCTTGCCGAGGGCGGCGTCGACCTGCTGCTGATCGAGACGATCTTCGATACGCTGAATGCGAAGGCGGCGATCGCCGCGGCCCGGGAGGTCGCGCCGCACCTGCCGCTCTGGATCTCCGTCACGATCGTCGACCTCAGCGGCCGGACCCTGTCCGGGCAGACCGTCGAGGCGTTCTGGCGCTCGATCGAGCGGGCCGAGCCGCTCGTCGTCGGCGTGAACTGCTCGCTCGGCGCGGCCGAGATGCGCCCGCACGTCGCCGAGCTCGCCAAGGTCGCCGGCGCGTACGTGGCGTGCCACCCCAACGCCGGCCTGCCGAACGCGTTCGGCGGCTACGACCAGACGCCGGACGAGACCGCCGCCCTGGTCGCCGAGTTCGCCGCGTCCGGCCTGGTCAACATCGTCGGCGGCTGCTGCGGCACCTCGCCGGAGCACATCGCCCGGATCGCCGACGCGGTGCGAGCGACGGCGCCGCGAGCGATCGCCGCCCCGACCGGGGCCACCCGGTTCAGCGGGCTGGAGCCGTTCGCGATCGGGCCGGACACCGGATTCGTGATGATCGGCGAGCGCACGAACGTCACCGGCTCGGCCCGGTTCCGCCGGCTCGTCGAGGCGGACGACTACCAGGGCGCGGTCGACGTCGCCCTGGAGCAGGTCCGCGGCGGCGCCAACCTGCTCGACGTGAACATGGACGCCGACCTGCTCGACAGCGAGCAGGCGATGACGACGTTCCTCAACCTGATCGCCACCGAGCCGGAGGTGGCCCGGATCCCGGTGATGATCGACAGCTCGCGGTGGACGGTCCTCGAGGCCGGCCTCAAGTGCGTGCAGGGCAAGGGCGTGGTCAACTCGATCAGCCTCAAGGAGGGCGAGGAGCCGTTCCTGGCGCAGGCACGCCGGATCCGCGACTACGGCGCCGGCGTGGTGGTGATGGCCTTCGACGAGCAGGGCCAGGCGGACACGACCGAACGCAAGGTGTCGATCTGCGGCCGGGCGTACGACCTGCTCGTGGAGCGGGCCGGCTTCGCGCCGGAGGACATCATCTTCGACCCGAACGTGCTCGCGGTCGCCACCGGCATCGCCGAGCACAACGGGTACGCGAAGGCGTTCATCGACGCCCTGCCCCTGATCAAGGCGCGCTGCCCGGGCGCCCGTACCAGTGGCGGTATCTCGAACCTGTCCTTCTCCTTCCGCGGCAACGACGTGGTCCGCGAGGCCATGCACTCGGCGTTCCTGCTGCACGCGGTCCGCGCCGGGCTCGACATGGGCATCGTCAACGCCGGCCAGCTCGCGGTGTACGCCGACATCCCCGCGGACCTGCTCGAACTGGTCGAGGACGTGATCTTCGACCGGCGCGCCGACGCCACCGACCGCCTCGTCACCTTCGCCTCGACCGTGACCGGTTCCGGCACCAAGCGCGAGATCGACCTGTCCTGGCGCGAGGCGCCGGTGGCGCAGCGGCTGTCGCACGCGCTGGTGCACGGCATCGTCGACTTCATCGAGGAGGACACCGAGGAGGCACGCCGCGGGCTGGCCCGGCCCCTCGAGGTGATCGAGGGCCCGCTGATGGACGGCATGAAGATCGTCGGCGACCTGTTCGGCGCCGGCAAGATGTTCCTGCCGCAGGTGGTCAAGAGCGCCCGGGTGATGAAGCGCTCGGTCGCCTACCTCGAGCCGTTCATGGAGGCGGAGAAGGAGCAGGCCCGCCTCGAGGGCCGGGTCGACCCGGGCCGCGGCCAGGGCCGGGTCGTGCTCGCGACCGTCAAGGGCGACGTGCACGACATCGGCAAGAACATCGTCGGCGTGGTGCTGGGCTGCAACAACTACGAGGTCATCGACCTGGGCGTGATGGTGCCGGCCGCGAAGATCCTTGACGTGGCCGTCGCCGAGAGCGCCGACGCGATCGGGCTCTCCGGGCTGATCACCCCGTCGCTGGACGAGATGGTCGCGGTGGCCGCCGAGATGCAGCGTCGCGGCCTGAAGCTGCCGCTGCTGATCGGCGGGGCCACGACCTCGCGCCAGCACACCGCCGTGCGGATCGCCCCCGCGTACGACGGACCGACCGTGCACGTGCTCGACGCGTCGCGGGTCGTCGGCGTGGTCTCCGACCTGCTCGACGACGAGCGCGCCGAGCGGCTGGACACCGCCAACCGCCTGGAGCAGCAGCGGCTGCGCGAGGCGCACGCCAACCGGCACTCCCAGCCGATGCTGGCCCTGGACCAGGCCCGGGCCAACCGCGAGGAGGTCGGCTTCGGCGAGCTGCCGACGCCGGTGTTCACCGGCCTGCGCACGGTCGAGCCGGGCCTGCCCGCGCTGCGCGAGCTGATCGACTGGCAGTTCCTGTTCCTGGCCTGGGAGCTCAAGGGCAAGTTCCCGGCGATCCTGGAGCAGCCGGTCGCCCGCGAGCTGTACGACGACGCGAACACCCTGCTCGACGAGATCATCGAGAACGGGTCGTTCCAGGCGCGGGGCGTGTACGGCTACTGGCCCGCGGGCACCGAGGGCGACGACATCGTCCTGGAGAACGGGGTGCGCCTGCCGATGCTGCGCCAGCAGACGGTCAAGCCGGACGGCCGCGCCAACCGCTGCCTTGCCGACTACGTCGCGCCGCGCGGCGACCACCTGGGCGGCTTCGCGGTGACCATCCACGGCGCGGAGACCCTGGCCGCGCAGTACGAGGCCCAGCAGGACGACTACCGCGCGATCATGGTCAAGGCGCTGGCCGACCGCCTCGCCGAGGCGTTCGCCGAGTACATCCACCTGCGTGCCCGCCGCGACTGGTTCGAGCCGGACGCCGAGCCGGCGCTGGCCGACCTGCACGCGGAGCGCTTCCGCGGCATCCGGCCGGCGCTCGGCTACCCGGCCTGCCCGGACCACAGCGAGAAGCGGGAGCTCTTCGACCTGCTGGACGCGGACGCGCTCGGCCTGGCGCTCACCGAGTCCTTCGCGATGACGCCGGCCGCCAGCGTCAGCGGCCTGATCTTCGCCAACCCGGCGGCGAAGTACTTCACGGTGGGCCGCATCGGCCGGGACCAGGTCGAGGACTACGCGGCCCGCCGCGGCATGCCCGTCGCCGACGTCGAGCGGTGGCTGCGGCCGAACCTGGCCTACGAACCGTCCTGACCGGCGCGGCCCTTGGCCGCAGCCTCGGGGTCGTCCCAGGGCTGCGGCACATAGGGCGCCGCGTTACCCCAACCCCATTTCGGTACGGGCGCGTGCGCGATCACCTCGACGCCGGGTTGGCTGTTGAACAGGGCGATCCGCGAGCCCCACTCGAGATAGGACAGGAACGCCTGGCGTACGTCCGGGTCGTCCGGCAGCAGCACCTCGTCGGCCGTGCGGGCCAGCCGGCTCACCCAGCGCTGCCGTTGCTCCTCGGTCAGTGCGCGGCCGCGGTGCGCCGCCACCATGTGCTCGTAGCCGCCGTGGTGGGCGGTGTAGTCGGCCGGCCCGCCGAAGGTCTCGCCCAGCCAGGCGGCGACGTGCTTGGGGTGTTCGGGGTCCATCCCGCGGAAGACCGGCTCGAGCAGGTCGTCGGGCTCGTTCAGGATGCCGTCGTAGAACGCGGTGGTCAGCCGTTCGAGGGCCTCGCGGCCGCCCAGCCAGGCGTACACGGTAGGGGTGTTCTCCAGCTCGGGCGGCAGCGGATCGCGGAAGCCGGCGTAGCGGTGCGAGCCGTCGCAGTAGGGCTTGTTGCGGGAGTGCCCGCACCGGCACAACCACTGCCGCCCCCGCGCGGCGTAGGGCTCGCCGTCCGCGCCGAGGAGCCGGATCGCGCCGCACACCTCATAGGGGCCGTCCACCGTCGGGGTGATCGACGGCGGGCCCTCGGCGGGCTCGTCGCCGCCGCGGTCGGCGGTCTCCGGCCCGGTCCAGCCCTTCAGCCCGTGTGTCGAGTCGCAGAACGGCTTGTTGCGTGACCCGCCGCACCGGCACAGATGCCAGATCCCCTCGGTGCGTAGCTCGGTGCCGTCGGTGTCCCGGATCGACACCTCACCCTCGACCCGGTACGGCCCGTCCTCGGTGATCCGAATCGATGGCGTAATCATGTAATCACCATTACGCGAGGGTACAACAGCCCGGCTAGACCTCGTCGAGCCGGAAGCCGACCTTCATCGTGACCTGGACGTGGCCGATCTCGCCGTTCTCCAGGTGACCGCGGATCTCGGTCACCTCGAACCATTCGAGGTGATGCAGGGTCTGCGCGGCCCGCTTCACGGCGTTACGGATCGCCTGATCCACGCCGTCGTGCGAGCTGCCGACGATCTCGGTCACGCGATAGGTGTGCTGGCTCATCTCGTTCCCTCCCAAAGGCGGTCCTGGATGACGCATCGCCCATCATTATGGCTCCGCGGCGTTCCCCAAAGGCCACTCGCGGCAACGGCCGGGGACATAACGTCGCTCTTGTGACTGCGGATGATTCCGCGCCGGAGGACCCCGTGCCCGGAAGGGCACTGCGCCGGATCTGGCGCTGGCCGGTGCGGTGGCTGCTGGCGGGCGGCTTCGGTATCGCCGCGGCGGGGTTGATCCTGGTCGCGTTCAGCTCGTACGGGCGGATCGACTCGCTGGTCACGAATCAGGTGCCCGTGGCGCGCGCCAACGAGGTGATGCACCGCGTCGACATCGTCCGGTCCGACGTACAGGACGCCGAACGTGGCCAGCGCGGCTTCATCATCACCGGCCAGGAGGAGTACCTGGCGCCCTACCATCGGGCGCTCGGCAGGATCGACGAGAGCGTGGTACGCCTGCGGCAGCTCACGGCCGGCGACCCGGAACAGCAGCGGCTCCTGTCCGACCTGGACGAGGCCCTCGGCGACAAGCTGGCCGAGATGAATCAGACGATCACGCTCCGGCGCGAGCAGGGTTTCGAGGCCGCCCAGCAGTTGGTACTCACCCAGCGCGGCACGCGGGCGATGAGCCAGATCGAGGCGCTGCTGCTACAGATGCACGCCTATCAGGACCACCAACTGCAACAGCTGCAACGGATCAGCACCGCGCGCGCGGAGGCCACCCAGCGGTTGATCATGTGGACGTCCCTGCTGAGCCTGCTGGTCGTCGCGGCCGTCGGGTACACGGTGACCCGCGCGGTGAGCGTGCCGGTCGGCCGGGTGACGACGGCGGCCAGGCGGATCATCCGCGGCGACCTGGCGGAGCGGGTCGACGCGACGGGTCCGTCCGACCTCGCGGAGATGGCCACCCTGGTCAACACCTCGATGGAGGTCATGGCGTCGGCCCGGGACGAGGCCGTGGCGGCCACCACGGCGAAATCCGCCTTCCTGGCCACGATGAGCCACGAGATCCGGACGCCGATGAACGGCGTCATCGGCCTGGTCGCGCTGCTGCTGCGCACCGATCTCGACGAGACCCAGCGCCGGTACGCCGAGAGCATCCGCGCCGCCGGCCGGGCCCTGGTCGCGGTGATCAGCGACATCCTCGACTTCTCCAAGATCGACGCCGGCGCGCTGGTGCTCGACGAGACCGACCTCAACCTCGGCAGCATCGTCGAGGACGTCCTCGACATGGTCGCCGAGACCGCGCGCGTCAAGAAGCTGGAGCTGATCGGCCAGTGCCACCACGACGTGCCGCAGTGGCTTCGCGGCGACCCCGTGCGGGTACGCCAGATCCTGCTGAACTTCACCACCAACGCCATCAAGTTCACCGACCGCGGCGAGGTCTCCGTCGTCATCCGTATGGCGCCGGGATCGCCGGCACCGGCCGCCGGGCCGGTAGTCGTCCGGCTCCAGGTCAGCGACACCGGGATCGGCATCAGCCGGGAACTGCACGACCGGCTCTTCGACGCGTTCACCCAGGCGGACGTCTCCACCACCCGCCGGTACGGCGGCAGCGGTCTCGGCCTGGCGATCTGCCGGGAGCTGGCCACGGCGATGGGCGGCGAGATCGGCGTGGACAGCGAGCCCGGCCGGGGCAGCACCTTCTGGTGCGACATCCCGCTGAAGCGGGACGCGTCCGCGCGGGCGCCGCAGGCGCACCTGGCGAGCCTCGCGGGGCTACGGGTGCTCGTGGCCGACGACAACGCCACCACCCGGGAGGTCCTCGAGGAGCAGCTCAGCAGCTGGGCGATGGTGACCACGGCCGTGGACTCCGGTGAGCAGACGGTCGAGCACCTGTGGCAGGCGTCGATCGCCGGGCGGCCGTACGACGTCGCCCTCATCGACCAGGTCATGCCCGACGGCGACGGCGCGGAGCTGGCCGCCCGGATCCGGGAGCACCCCGGCATCCCGCCGCTCCCGGTCGTGCTGCTGAGCAGCGAGACCGTGCCGCCCGAGCGGCTGCGGGAGGTGGGCATCGCCGCCGAGGTCCGCAAGCCGGTGCAGCAGTCCGCGCTGTTCAACACCCTGATCGACATCGCCTGCGAGGAGTCGCCCGCCACGGAGCCCGAGCCGGCCGACACCGGGCCCGCCGAGCCCCCGCCGGTGCGGGGACGGGTGCTGCTGGTCGAGGACAACGCCACCAACCAGATCGTCGCGGCCGGGGTCCTCGCCCACCTGGGGTTCGAGGTGGACATCGCCGCCGACGGTGTGCAGGCGCTCGACCGCGGCGCGGACCGCACCTACCTCGCCGTCCTGATGGACTGCCAGATGCCGCGCATGGACGGATACGAGGCGACGCGCCGATGGCGCGAGCGCGAGGAGCAGGCCGCCGCGCCCGGCGAGCCACCGGCCCGCACCCCGATCATCGCGATGACGGCGGCCGCGCTGAAGGAGGACCGCGAGCGGTGCCTCGCCGCCGGGATGGACGACTACCTCAGCAAGCCCTTCGAGCCCGACGATCTCGCCGACGCCCTCGGCCGCTGGCTGGATCAGGCGGAGCCGGAACCGGCGGAGACGCCCGGGCCGGACCTGCCCGCGGACACGATCGCCCATCGCCTCGCCGACCTGCGCCGCTACGCGCAGCCCGACACCGTCACGAACCTGATCACCACGTTCCTCGACGAGGCACCGGGCCAGCTCGCCGAGCTGGACCTCGCCGTCGCCGCGGGCGACGCCGACGCCGTCCGGTTCGCCGCGCACAGCCTCAAGGGCGCCGCGTCCAACCTCGGCGCCGGCGCGATGGCGTCGGTCTGCGAGATCCTCGAGGCCTCGGCACTCCACCACGATCTGACCGGCGCACGCGACACGCTCGGCCGCCTGCACATCGAGTTCGCCGATGTCCGAGGAAGGCTCAAATCCGCCTAAAGCACTATAAAAGTCAGCTACCATTCATCGTTACGCGTCTCGAGATGGGAACTTGCGATGAGCACCGTCCTCGTCGTCGATGACCAGAGAGCCAACCGTGAGCTGGTCCGCGACATCCTGACCTACCGCGGGCACACGGTCATCGAGGCGCACGAGGGCGGCGAGGCGCTCGGCCTGGCGCACGCCCGGCACCCCGACCTGGTGCTCACCGACGTGCTCATGCCCGGCATGGACGGCTACCAGCTCGCGCAGGAGCTCCGCGCGGCCCCCGACACCGCCGACACCCCCATCGTCTTCCTCACCGCCAACTACCTGCCCGCCGAGGCGCAACCCGTCGCCGAGGCCTGCGGCGTCGCCGACGTCCTGCTGAAGTCCACCGACCCGCAGACCCTGCTGCGCACCGTCGACCGGGCGATCGCCACCGCCGCCGGGACGCACACCAGCTTCGACGCCGACCACGCCGCCCGGGCACGCCGGCGGGCCGTCGACGCGAAACTGCTCGAACGCACCAACGTGCTCGCCGAGACCGCGGCCCGCTTCCAGCTGATGGCCGACCACTCCCCCGTCGGCACCGTCTTCGGCGACCGGCACGGCCACGCCAACTACGTCAACGGCAGGTTCGTCGCCATCATGGGCATGCCCACCGACGAACTGCTCGGCCTGCGCTGGCTGCGCTGCGTCGCCCCCGACCGGCGCGAGGCCATCCTCGCAGTGGTCGGCGGCCGCGGGCAGGCAGGCGGGCAGCACCAGTTCCGCGGCCAGGTCACCCTGCCCGACAACCGCCAGCGCTGGCTGCACGTCAACGTCCAGTCGATCCCGGACAGCGCCGCGCACGGCTTCATCGCCACCGTCGACGACATCACCGCCGCCGTCGAGACCGAGCAGCAGCAACAGGAGTGCGAGCGCAAGCGCTACGTCGACGCCCGCATCCAGGCCGCCCAGCGCCTGGAGGGCCTCAGCCGCCTGGCCGGCGGGGTCGCACACGACTTCAACAACATCCTCGGCGCGATGCTCGGCTTCGAGGGCCTGATCACCGACACCGTCACCGAACTCACCCAGACCGGCACGCTGCCGGCCGACACCGGCCGCATGCTGCTCAACGACCTCGGGCAGATCCGCAAGGGCGGGCGCCGGGCCACCGACCTCACCCAGCAGCTGCTCACGTTCGGCAGCCGCAAGCAGCTGTCCGTGACCCCCATGGACCTCAACGAGGCGATCCGCGAATCCAACGACCTGCTGGCACCCAGCATCGGCCGGCAGGTCGGGGTCATCACCCACCTGGCACCGGACCTGCGCCCGATCCTCGCCGAACCCGTAAACGTCGGCCAGATCCTGCTCAACCTCACCATGAACGCCCGCGACGCGATGCCCGCCGGCGGCACCCTCACCATCACCACGTCCACCATGGACGTCCGCGGCGACGACAGCCCCGACGCCGGCCTCCCACCCGGCCGGTATGCCCGGCTCACCCTGCGCGACACGGGCAGCGGGATGACACCCGAGATCCTCGACCGCGCCCTAGAACCCTTCTTCACCACCAAGCCCAAGGGCACCGGCGCCGGCCTCGGCCTCGCCACCACCTACGGCCTGGTCAACCAGCTCGGCGGCTCACTGCGCATCGAATCGGACCCGGAGCACGGCACCACGGTCACCATCCACCTGCCCACCACCGAACACGCGGTCGAGACCCCGCCACCGGCACCCGGCACCCCGGCCTCGGGCGGCCACGAGACAATCCTGGTCGTCGACGACGAGCCCGGCATCCGCGAAACGGTAGCCCGCAACCTGACCCACGCCGGCTACACCGTCATCACCGCCGCCGACGCCGACGAGGCACTGACCGTCGCCGCCGACCACGACACCATCGACCTCCTGCTCACCGACGTCGTCATGCCCGGCACGACGGGCCCAGACCTGGCCCGCCGCTTCGCCACCGACCGCCCCGCCAGCCGGGTCCTGCTGATGTCCGGCTACGCCGAAGGCCTCATCGACCACCACGGAATGCTCCCACCCGGCACCACCCTGCTGGCCAAGCCCTTCACCGCAACCCAACTCCTCACCGCGGTCCGCACCGCCGTCCAATCCCACCAACCGACGTAACCAGCCCGCGGCGATTCGGACGTCCGTTGTTCGAGGGCCGGGTGCGCGAGATGATCTTCGGGTGGGCACTCGTTTTGTTGGTATCGCCGAGATGGCTGAGGTTCCGTCGGTCGCTGTCGTGATCGACGTCATGCGCGCCTTCACGGTGACCGCCTGGGCCTTTGCTCAGGGTGCGGAGAAGGTCGTTCTTGCCGGGTCGCTGGAGGAGGCGCTGACGCTCAAGGCGCGCCATCCGGAGTGGGTCACGCTCAAGGACGGTCCACCGGCACCCGGGTTCGACCTGGTCAACTCGCCAGGTCTGCTGAGATCCATGGATCTTTCAGGGCGGACGGTGGTGCAGAAGACGACCAACGGAACGGTCGGCGTCCACGCGGCCAAGGGTGCGTCGTTGCTGGTATGCGCCAGCTTCGTGGTGGCGGAGGCAACGGCCCAGCTCCTGCGGGAGCACGAAGGTGACGATGTCACGTTCGTCGTCACCGGCGACCACGGCCGGGCCGACGAGGACCTGTCGTGCGCTCAATACATCGCGCGCCGAGCCGCCGGGGCGAAAGTCGATGCGGCCGGGTTCCTCGATCGTGCTGCCGGCTCCAGTGCCGCCGCCGAGCTGACGGCCGGAGTGCGGCGTGGCGTTCCAGGCCTGCATGCCGATGACGTAGCGCTCTGCCTGGAGGTCGACCGGTTCCCCTTCGCCATGGTGGTGACCCTCGAAGACCCGCACGTGGTCCTGCGTCCGCGTGTGATCGACGCGGCAGACTGACGTCCACCGGTTCTGCGAGTAGGAACGGATCGGCCACCTCGCGGAGCGGGAGTGGGTGTGACCGGTGCCGGTCGCCGATTCGGTTCGGTGCGCCTTGCGGTGGCGCGATATCGCCCGTCTGCGCATTCCCTCGGGATTCGCGCGGCCTCCGGCCCGTCAGGCTTCGCTCCCAGGACCTCCACCGCGAAGACATGCCACTCACAGGTTCGGCTGCGATTACCGGCCCGACGTGGCCGATCCAGCAGGCGCAGAAGTCGCGCTCAGCGTCTGTCAGCGAGTCTCACCTGGCGATCGACTTCCTCTGACGGGCACGTCCGGGCGGACCCCACCCGCCCAGCGGCCCCGCCCGGCGCGCGCGTCGGCCGGTTTCGCCTGGCAGGCGGCTTCGGTCGACGGATGCGCCAGCGCAGGTTCCGCCCGGCCCGGAGTCCCTTCCGGGTAGCGCATCTGAGCGGGCTTCGGGTGGCGTGCAGTCTCGCCCGGCGGATGCGCCGGTGCAGATTCCACCCCGTCCGTGGCCCCTTCCGACGAGCACACGCTGGTCGATTTCGCGCGGCGGGCGGACTCGCTCGGCGGATGCGTGCGGGTAGATCCCACCTGACCAGCAGTCCATTCCGCCGGACGCCTCTGGGTGGGCTTCGCCTGGTCCGCGGGTCCGTTCCGCAGATGCGCCTTGGCCGGTTTCGCCGGGCCGCCGGCCACGTCCGGCAAGCATGTCAGGGCTGGTTTCGCCTGGCAGGCAGCCACGCCCGGCAAGCATGTCAGGGCTGGTTTCGCCTGGCAGGCAGCCACGCCCGGCAAGCATGTCAGGGCTGGTTTCGCCTGGCAGGCAGCCACGCCCGGCAAGCATGTCAGGGCTGGTTTCGCCTGGCAGGCAGCCACGCCCGGCAAGCATGTCAGGGCTGGTTTCGCCTGGCAGGCAGCCACGCCCGGCAAGCATGTCAGGGCTGGTTTCGCCTGGCAGGCAGCCACGTCCGGCAAGCATGTCTGGGCTGGTTTCGCCTGGCAGGCAGCCTCGTCCGACGAATGCGTCTGGGTAGGTTCCACCTCGCCAGGGATCCCGCCAGGCGAGCATGTCCGGGCCGGTCTCAGCCGACAAGAAGCCTTGCTCGGCAAACGGGCCCGGGTAGGTTCCGACTCGCAGGCGATCCCCTTCGGCGAGCGCGCCCTCGTCGGCTCCGCCGGGCTAGCGGACTCGTTCCGCGGATGCGCCGTGGTCGGTTCGCCGGGTCGGTTCGCCCGGTGGGTGGTTTGACTGAGCCGGTGCGGCTGACGGGATTCGGTCTTGCCTGGGGGCTCGGTCTGGTTGCTGTCCTGCCTTTCGAGGTGGCGAGGCGGATCGTGGGGGGTCGAGGTGGTGCGGCCCGGTGCCGGGTGTCGGGTCGGTTTGATGTGGACTGGTTTGGCTGGGCGGCGCGGTTGCGGGACTGCTGGGCGTCGTTCGGCCGGGAATGCGGTGGGGCGCCCGTCGTCTCGGTTGCGCAGCTGGCGCAGGCGCCGGGCGTGGCGTTGAGTGAGGCCCCATGCGCGGTGTCGCTCGTGGTGGCGGCGGAACTCGTCGCGCTCGGGAGAGTAGTTGCGGGATGCGGTGCGGTCGCGCATGGCGGCCAATTCGCTGGTGGTGAAGAATTGAAGCTGCCGCATGGAATTATTATCCCGGACCGGCTGACGCTTGTCCTTTCCGATCCGTTTTAGATCATGCCAACTTATCGACGATGAACACCCTGGCAAGAAATTGATCGCGTGACCAAACTAACACCACAATAGAGCTCGAAACAGACCCCTCACATGGTCGCCGTTTCGCACGATGCGGCCAGACCATCCGGTGGCCACTTCCATCAGAGCAGGCGGCCTGAGCTGTTGACATACGGCCCAGACGATCACACTCGCCGCGAGCGAGAATCGCACGCTTCGGCATTCCGCAACCGATCGAGATCATTTCGAGTTTTGCAATCTTTGTTGCCGACTCGGCAAACCACTGCCGCGTCGGAGCGCAACATCACGTGAAAGTCGGCGAGTATCCGTCGTGGGCCACCTTGAAGCTTGAGAATGCAGGATGCCGCGAGGCCGAGGGGAACGAGGCGCGAGAATAGTCGGCGATTTGGCTCATGGTGCACCCCTATTTGGATGGTCGTCGATCTGCGGCCCACTGGCGCGGGAGCGGGTGGGAGCGAGGTGTTCGGAGGCGCGCGGTCACCGTGATCGAGATCGGTTGTCCGCTGCTACCTGTGGACGACGATCCGCGGGCGAGGGCTCCTCGGACGCGACGGCGCCGGCCCTGGTCGGAGTGCCGAACTCCGTGGCCGGTTCCTGGAGCAGGTCAGGCGCCGGTGGTGGCTGCGTGTCGCATCGGCTCGTGTTCTGGTGGCGGGTCGGGACCAATGGCTCTGTCCGGGCTGGAGGCGGCGCGTGATGATGGAAGCAGAAGCCCACCGGTACCGGGGTGAAAGCCTCGGGTGGTGGACACGGCGCGGCGAGTCGGTACGGCCCGCCGAACGGTGTGTCGCCACGGGTTGCCAGAAGCGCCACGCCGGCGGGCTTTCTTCACGCCAGTGACAGTCCGGTCAGGGCTCGGCGGTGAGCAGGACCTCGGAGACGTCGCGGCGGGGGGTCGGGCGGCCCGGGTGGCCGTAGCCGAAGCGCAGGGCGAGTTGCGGTACGCCCGAGCGGCCGAGGGCGCGCCGTAGCTGGTCCCGGGCCGCCGGGACCTCGATCGGCTGGGACAGCATCGACGTCGCAAGGCCCGCGTCGGTCGCGGTCAGCAGCACCTTTTGCAGCGCCTGGCCCGCGACGATCTGGTCGACCGGGAGGTCGCCGATGACGCCGAGGATGCCGATGAGGGGCTCGGGCTCGTAGTCGCGGCCGGGGCCGCGCCGGTGGTCGGAGAACGCGCGCTGCGGCAGCAGGTCCTGCGGCTCGGCGGCGGGGGCGCCCGCGGTGACCGGGACGCCGTCCGGCGCCGCGTCGGCGTGGGTCCAGCCGGCCATCTCCGACTGGTAGCGGACGTCGCGGCGCAGTACCCGGTCCGCGCTGCTGGCGATCTCCGCGAAGCCGCTGAGCGCCGTCATCCCGACCAGCAGGTCGAGCCAGGCGCCCTCGGAGCGGGCCGCGTCGATCAGTCGCAGCCGGGTCTCGGCGGGTACCGGATCCGGCCAGAACGGCGCGCGGTTGCTGAAGCGGCGCGGTATGGCCGCGAACAGGTCCACCTCCGCGTAGGTCGCCTCTCGGGCCCGGCCGGGGGTGAGGCGGGCGATGAGGTCCGGCTCGGATCGGTCCGGGCGCAGCTCGACCGCCGCCGGTGTGCCCGCGGCGGCCAGGGCCAGCCGGGCGTTGTAGAGCGCCGCGCCGCAGGCGAGCCGTACCGCCCAGCCGGCCCGGTCGGCGACCGGGAGCCGGCGGGCCGGGTCCGCGAGCACCTCGATCGCGCCGGCGCGCAGGCGGAACAGCCACGGCTGGGTGTTGAGCAGGGACGGCGCACGGATACCGGCCCCGGCCGCGCGCAGCAGGTCGGCCTCGGAATATGACGTCATTGTGGTCTCCCTCCCGCTGATCACGCGGAACCGGCGAAGGCGGCGCCGGCTTCCCGGGCTGACCCGCCTCCCCTCACCCTGCCCGCCGGCCGCCGGCATGTGCAGGGCCGAAGGTCCCGGCATCACGCCGACCGCCAGCGCGCGCAAGACCGAAGGCCCCGGAATCACGCCAGCCGCCGACGTGCGCAAGACCGAAGGCCCCGGCATCACACCGACCGCCAGCGCGCGCAAGACCGAAGGCCCCGGAATCACACCGACCGCCAGCGCGCGCAAAGCCGAAGGCCCCGGAATCACACCGACCGCCAGCGCGGGCAAGGCCCAAGGCCCAAAGCCCAAAGCCCAAAGCCCAAAGCCCCGGCATCACACCGACCGCCGGCGCGGGCAAGGCCGAAGGTCCCGGCGTTACCCGGTGGTTGGCACTCGGGTGGCGCGGCGTCGGCGCGTCCTGAGGAGGGCGCGGCCTGCGAGTAGGGCTGCCACGGCGACGACCTGGCCGGCTAGGAGGATGCGGTTGACGTCGACGACCGGGCGCCAGGTGATCTCGCCGTTCTTGAGGACGAATACGCCGAGGGGCTTGGCGGCCGTGCCGAAACCGCCGCCCATGCCGCGCCCTTCCCGGCCCGTGCCCTCCTGACCGCTGCCGCTTCCGCCGCCGGCGCCGCCGCCGACCTTGGCCACCGGCAGGAGCAGTACCCCTTCGTGCACGATCGGGGCGCCGAACACCCGGGCGACCGTGGCGGAGTCCATCGCCTCCTGGAGGGTTTCCATCAGCCGTGCGTCCTGTGCCGGGTTGACCGTCATGACGGATCCCTTCCTCGACGTGGGTGTTCCCGTCCGCATCCTCACCGTACCGACGGCGGCGGCCCAGGTCAGGCGAAGCCGTGAGGCTCCAAACTGGACGGATGAAATTTCGTTTGCGCCGGCGACTTCGCGGGGTTTGAATCCGGGAGACGAATGGGCGCCGATCGATGTGATTCGCTGCGGGCCGGCCCGGTCCCGTGGCATGCCGGCGCATTCCTACGGGGGAGGTACGGGCATCGTGCAAACACGTCTTCGAACACGTAGCCGCGGCAGGCGGGCGGTGGCGCGACTCGCGGTCGCCGTGCTGGCGGCGGGCGGGATCCTCGCCGTCGGGCAGCCGGCGCTGGCCGCGACGTCGGCGCCGAGGGCGACGGGCGGTGGGGCCACCACCGACGCCCGGGTCTGGGAGATCGTCGGGACGGCGGCGGCGTCGCGGGTGCGGATGACGCCGTACCGGGTCGGTGTGGCCGGTGCGACGGTGAACAACCAGCGGTGGCAGTGGGAACGGGTGGCCTCCAGCACGACGGCGGGCATCACCTGGCGGATCAAGAACGTCGCCAGCGGGCTGTGCCTCGACAAGAACTCCGCGAACGCCGTGGTGATCTCCGCGTGCGGAACCGCGACGAGCCAGCGGTGGCGGGCGCCGTTGAGCGACCCCTACGGCGGATGGACGCTGGTGAACGGGGCCAACTCCCAGTGCCTTCAGGTGGTCGGGTCCAGCACGGCCAGCGGCGCGCTGCTACAGACCGCGGCCTGCTCGGGCATCGCCTCGCAGCGGTGGCGGCTGCGCACGGCGCCTTCGGACTGCACGGTCCGCAGCCGGGACTGGACGATAACCGAGGTGTGCGCCACGCAAGGCGCCGAGCGGATGATCGGCGTGACCGCGAACTGGCGGCAGTATCCGGTGAACATGAACTGGCTCGACCCCGAGCTGTTCATCCTCACCAACACCACGAACACGTACACGCAGGTGCGGCCACTCAAGCCGGACTACGGCCAGGGCGCGACGGGCGTCGAGTTCGGCAGCCGGGCCGAGCGCAGCATCGAGAAGACCGGCACCGTCTCGTACGGGGCGTACTGGCTCGAGTGGAACTCGACCACCGAGCAGTATCACGCCCTGACGACCAGCCAGGCGCCCCGCTCGAACGTCGCCGACGGGCGGAGCCACACATACATGCTGCTCGGCAAGGGCGACGCCGGGCAGTGGGATCTGCTCTACGACTACAACACGGTGGCGACCACGGCGTTGCAGGCCGGCGGCAGCACCCGCGTCTCGCGCAGCGGGATGGCCGTGCGGTACCCGCAGGTGACGACGACCGCGACGCCGTTCGAGCTGCGGATGCAGCTGATGGACGGCAACGGGGTGTGGCGGCGGCCGTACCTGGGTGAGACCGGCACGGGCGAGCCGAAGACCTGTGAGACGCCGCCGCGCTACGAGGACTGGATCTACGACACGGTGAACATGCCGCCGAACTGCTTCAGCGCCTCCTACAGCACCACCGCCACCGATCCCGTGCAGTTGGACGCCTTCACGGTCGGAAAGCCGGCCACCGCCACCGTCCTACAGACGGCCGGGATGGCGAAGCCGATGACCGCCGGGCAGGCCCGCGCGGCCGTCGCCCGGGCGATCGACGTCGTCGGCACGGAACCCGCCACCGTGACCACCAGGAGTGCCCGGCACGTGGTGACGTCGGCGGCGCGGGTGCGGTCCATGGCGGCATCACACGACAAGTTCTACGACGGCTACGTGGCGGTGTTCGACGCGGCGTCCGGTCGCCTGATCTCCGCCTGTCTCGGCGCCGGCTGCCGGGAGGCATCGTGACCACGCAGAGGAGAACACGGATGTTCATCAAGGTGCTTTCGCTGGCGGCCGCGCTCGCCGTCGCCGCGATCCCGGCGGCCTCGGTGAAGGCCTCGCCGCCGGGCGCCTCGGACCACGCCTTCGTCGAGCAGGGCCGGCGTTTCGCGAAGCCGGCCGAGCCGGGCCGGCTCCCGATCGCGCCGTTACCGGGTCCCGGCACCGCCGCGACGCTGCCCGTCCTGCCGCAACTGGCACCCGAGGATCCGCCGCCACCGCCGACCAAGGAGGAGTGCCGCGACGAGCCGGACGCGCAGACCCAGCCGGGTGACCTCAGCGGCTGGTACAAGAACCGGTACAGCTGGTGTGCCTGGGGCGAGTTCAGCGCGCCCGGCCGCGACGTCACCACCGGGCAGATCGTCGCGAACTTCTCCGTGGACTTCACCGTCATCGGGTACGGCAACAACGGCGCCCGCCAGTTCGACTACCTGGTCTACATCGACGACGTCGACTACTCCGGCGCCGGTGTGAACTGGGCGGCGGCAACCCTCGGCGTAGCCTTCGCCGGCTGTAACACCGCCATGAGCTGCCCCAGCACCAGCCGGATCTCAACGGTTCCGGGATGGCAGGCGGTGAACACCGCCGCGTTCACGTTCACCTCGCCGGAGGTGTCCGGTGCCGGCGTCCAGCTCGTCGACTCGACGATGACGCTCAGCCTGGACTTCGCGACGCCCACCCAGCCGGAATGGGTGTGGGGCGCGCCGGGCGGGGTCGATGTCGCGAAGTCGCCGATCCGCTACGACTCCGCGAGCTACGTCGGGCGTGCCCGCGGCGCGGTCTTCCCGCTGTACCGGCTCGTGCTGGAGGTCGACCTCAAGCAGTCCAATCAGGACGAGAGCGCCCTGCACATCCTGCACGCATACGACCGGCCGCAGCTGACGTTCCCCAGTTGGCTCGGCAAGTCCGTGCCGGGTAAGACCGAGCCGCTGACCCGCATGTACAACGACACCGCCAAGGAGGGCAACCGGCGCAAGTCCGAGGCCATGTGTGCCGCGGTCTTCGGCAGCTGGAACAGCGATCTCGACAACTGCGACGAGTTTCCGTTCGCGTCGACCTACGAGGGTTCCAGGACGGGCCCCGAGACCTACAACTGGGGCGAGCGGTACTCCGTGCGCCTCATCGACAAGACCGACAACCAGTATGTCGGCAACACGCTCCTCGAGGTGAATTTCTATCGGGCGCTGCGCGTGCTGGACGGCGACAAGTTCTACGTCACCGTTCTGCGGTAGCCCGGGCGAAAATGCGACGCGCCGGACACCGTGCCGGCGCGTCGCCGTCAATCCTCGTCGTCCTCCCAGCGGGGCTCGGACAACACCCGCCAAAGACAGATTCGATAATGCTCGATCCCGGCCAGTGCACCCACGATGGCGGGGCCGACGCCCTCGTCCCGTAGCCGCCGGGCCCGGGCCCGGCCGTAACCGAGCACCCGTACCCCGTACGTGCCGGGGCCGTCCGGCAGGTCGACGCCGCGCTGGAACGCCTCGTCCGCCGACTGCGGGACGCTGAGCAGGCCGCCGGGCACCTCGAGCCGGCCGTCGCGCAGCAGGTCGGCGGACTCGTCCGCGGCCGGCTCCCCGGCGAGCACCTCGACCTGCACGCCGATGCGGACCAGGTCGCAGACCACCTCGACCATGACCGCATTGGGCGCCCAGCCGACCACCTCGCGGCTCGCCGCCGACACCGCCGTCGCGAAGTTGTCGGATTCCTCACAGGACGGATCGTGCATCCCGAACATGCGGTAGTTGCAGCTGACCGTCGTGCGCCGAATCGGGGCCGGACCTGCATTCATCACTGGCCGTGCGTCCTAACTGGAGTGCCGAAGTCCGACTCACCCACTGATATCACAACGATCGGGAGTGGCATCGACTTCCTACGATCCACCCGACTGAAGCACACCCCTTTCGAAAGGCAGCTTGCATGCCATTCACCCCCAGCCGTCTGGCGAGCGCGGGAATCGCCGGCGTGATTCTCGCCGCCGGTGCCGTCGCGCCCGTGGCGGCCACGCCGCCCCAAGAAGCCACCGCATCGTTCGTCGTGCGGGCCAAACCCGACAAGACCAGCGCCAAGGAACGCAAGCGCGTCGACAGCGTCAAGACGCCCAAGCTCGGCTGGTACAAGTGCTACGGAACCGCGGAATGCGCGACCGTCCGCCTGCCGCTCGACTACGACAAGCCGAAGGGCGCGACCACCGAGATCGCCGTCCTGCGGATCAAGGCCCGCGACCAGAAGCGCAAGATCGGCAGCCTGTTCCTGAACCCGGGCGGCCCCGGCGGCTCCGGCGTCGACATCGCGCTGGCCGCACCCTCGTTCCTGAGCGACACGCTGCTCGACCGCTTCGACATCGTCGGCGTCGACCCGCGCGGCATCGCCAACAGCGACAACATCAAGTGCTTCAAGTCCACCCGGGACCAGACCCTGGCGTACAAGGGCCTCAACGTCGCCTTCCCGTACGGCAAGGGCGAGGAGAAGGCCTACATCAAGTCCGCGAAGGCCGTGGCCAAGGGCTGCTCGACCACCGGCAAGAAGATCGCCGGCGCGATGTCGACCGCCGAGGTCGTCCGGGACATGGACGTGCTGCGCCGCGCCGTCGGTGACAAGAAGCTCAGCTACCTGGGCTTCAGCTACGGCACCGCGATCGGCCAGTACTACGCCAACATGTTCCCGGACCGGGTACGCGCGGTCGTCGTCGACGGCGTCATCGACCCGGTGTCGTGGACCGGCACGAAGAAGACCCAGAACCAGATCCAGGACGAGCGGATGCGCTCCGCGGACGGCGCGTACAAGGCGCTCAAGGAGATCCTCACGCGCTGCGACAAGGCCGGCCCGGTGTACTGCGCCTTCTCCGACGGCGACCCGGTCAAGAACTTCGAGGCCATCGCCGCGAAGCTGCGCAAGAAGCCGCTCGTGATCACCGACGAGTGGGGCACCTACACGGTCACCTACGCGGACTTCGTCGGCGGCGTCCTCGGCGCGCTCTACGGCATGTACGCGGGCGATTCGGTCACCCAGATCTCGGCCGAGCTGTGGCAGCTGCTGTTCGCGAGCGGCACCGCCAAGGCGACCGCGAAGGCCGCGATGATCAAGCGGATCAAGGACGCCCGGGCCACCCGGCCCGCCCGCGACTTCCCGTACGACAACGGCTTCGAGGCGTTCAGCGGCGTCATGTGCACCGACGGGCTGCACCCGAAGGACGCGAACTCCTGGCCGGCGGCGACCGTCAAGGCGGACAAGCGGGCGAAGTACTTCGGCCGCGCCTGGGCCTGGGGCAGCGTGCAGTGCGCCCGCAACTCCTGGACCGTGCGCGACGAGGACGCCTACACGGGCCCGTTCACCCGTCGCACCGCGGCGCCGGTGCTCGTGGTGGGCAGCTACTGGGACCCGGCGACCAACTACGTGGAGGCGGTCTCCTCGGCCAAGCTGCTGCCGAACAGCCGGCTGCTGTCCAGCACGAACTTCGGGCACACCGCGTACGGCACCGGGGCGTGCGCCACCAAGGCGATCGACGACTACCTGCTCCGCGGCACGCTCCCGGCCAAGGGCAAGGTCTGCCAGGGTGACGTCCAGCCGTTCACCGAGCCGCTCGAGCCGGACGAGGACGAGAAGAGGTCGACAATGCGGGCCGACGAGTCGAAGCAGCTCCCGCCGGTCGCGGACCAGATTCCGGCGTCCACGCTCAACGGCACCCGTTAACCCGTACCGGAAATAGATCGTGACCCGGGCACGCGCTCGCCGTGCCCGGGTCACCCTGACGCTACGGTGTCCTCGTGGTCGCGGCTCTCGAACTCTATCTCGACGTCCACGCGACGCGGCGGCTCCGAACGCTGTGGCACGCGCTGGAGGCCGAGGGCATCCCGACCCTGGCCTCGCTGCTGGCCGAGCGGCACCGCCCGCACCTGTCACTGGTCGCGGCGGCCCGGCTGGAGCCGGAGCCGGTCGCGGCCGCGCTCGCGGACCTCGACCTCGGCGTCGGGCTGACCCTGGACCTCGATTTCGTCGGCCAGTTCGTGGGCCGCGTGCTGTGGCTGGGTGTCACCCCGACGGCCGCGCTGCTCGAGGTGCACCGGGCGGTGCACGAACGCCTGGCGGCGGCCGGGATCGAGGTCTGGGACCACTACCGGCCGGGCCGGTGGGTGCCGCACTGCACGGTCTCGATGCGGGTGCCCAACCCGCTGCTCGCCACGGCGCTGCGCCGCTGCCTGGAGGTCCTGCCGGTGCGGGCGACGGTGACCGCGGCGTCCGTGACGGATCACGCGAACGACATCGCGCACACCCTCACGGCTTAGATCCGGGCCGCATTCGTCTCACGTCGGCGGCACGGCGGCCGATGGTTGCGGTCAGATTCGATCGCGAGGAGGCGGACCATGTCGGTCAGTTCCGTAGGTGCGGGCGCGATGTTCGCGTTCCGGGCGGCGACCGGGGCGGGCACGCCGTCGCCGGAGGCGCGGCAGGGTGAGGTCAACGCCCAGGCGGACCTGTTGCAGGCGCTGATGGGCCTGCGCATGCCCGCGATCGCGGCCGCCCGGTTGTCCGACGGCACCGGGATCGACCTGTACCTGTAAGTGCTGGTCACACCCCGTCACAGGGCGATGTCGCTGGCGCCGCTGATGCGGTCGATGCGCAGCCGGCACAGCATCTCGCCGTCGACGGCGTTCCGCTTGCCGTAGTCGGTCGCGAGCCGGGCCGGCACGTACCGCTCGGCGATCCTGGTCGCCCATTCGAGCAGGTCCGGTGCCTGGGTTTCGAGGCTGACCACGCCCCGGACCACGACGAAGTCGTAGGGGAACTCGGACACGTCCACGGTGAGCGCCGCCCGCGGATCGGCCCGCAGGTTGCGCCCCTTGACGGTCTGCGCGCCGGTGTTGAACACCAGGTCGTCGCCGTCAAGCACGAACCAGATCGGCGCCACGTGCGGCTCACCGGTCGGCGAGGCCGTGGCCAGCTTGCCCGTGCGGCTGCCGACGGAGATGAAATCGAGTGCTTCCTGCCGGGTCATCGCTGCCATCCACCCAGCATGCCCCGCGGGAGCCCGCCCCGCGCGCGACCGGCCGGTCGTCACCGGCCCGGGGTACCGGCCCTGGCCAGCGACAGGTAGTGATCGCGCTCCGGTTTGCCGAGATGCTCGATCGAGTACCGCAGCGCCGTGCGCGGCATCGTCGCCGCGTGCCGGTCCAGGAAGGCGCGCAGCCGGCCGGCGTCGTGGTCACCGGCCGTGCGCAGCATGCCGCCGACGACCGTCTGCACGAAGTGCTCCGGGTCGTCGACGAGCAGCTCGGAGATGGCGTACATGTCGTCGAGGTCGCCTCGGCGCACGAACAACATGGTGGCCCAGATGGCGGTGCGCCGCTCCCACACGTTCTCCGAGCGGGCCAGCCGGTACAGCTCGTCGCGCGGCTTGTCCAGCAGGTATCCGCCGATGACGTACTGCGCGCCGAGGTCGACGAGCCCCCAGTCGTCGATGCGGTCCATCCGGCGCAGGTACAGCTCGTAGAGGCCGCGGCGCTCGTCCTCGCCGGTCCGCTTCCGGCGCGCCTTCTTGTCCATGATCGACAGTGCGCCGACGCGAGCCTCGTAGACGGACTCGTCCAGCAGGACCTCGACCTCGCCGAGGGGCAGGTCGAGGTACTCCTTGGCCAGGTTGAAGACGGTACCCATGGCCAGACCGAGGTGGTCCGGGCCGGGCTCGGACCCATCGGCGCGGCGCGGGGCCGCGCGCAGGCGATCAACGAAGGCGGAGGCGGTAACGTCGGCCACGGCTACCATCCTGCTCGACCGCGTACCCGAACACCAGCGTCACGCGACGGCGGCCGCGTCCCGGACCGCGTGGCCGATGGTGGCGCGCAGCGCGGCGTACGCGGGCAGCCCGCGCAGCTCGTCGGGGGGCAGCCCGGCCCGCGGCAGGTCGACGGCGACGTCGAGGACGACCCGGCCGGGGCGGGCGCTGAGAACGACGACCCGGCTACCGAGGAAGACGGCCTCGTCGACGCTGTGCGTCACGAAGACCGACGTGCGGCCGGTCGCGGCGCTGACCCGGCGCAGATCCTCCTGAAGGCGTTCGCGGGTGAGCGCGTCGAGCGCGGCGAACGGCTCGTCGAGCAGCAGCAGCGGGTTGTCGACGGCCAGCGCGCGGGCGATGGCCACCCGCTGCTGCTGGCCGCCGGAGATCTGCCAGGTGCGCCGGTGCGCGATGCCGTCCAGCCCGACCTTCGCCAGCAGAGCCGGCACCCGGGCGACCCGCTCCTGGCGGGGCACCCCGGCGTAGCGCAGCGCGAGCTCGACGTTGCCGCCGACGGTCAGCCACGGGAACAGCCGCGGCTGCTGGAACACCAGGCCGGCGCCGTGGCCGGGGCGGGGCACCGCCCCGGCGGTGCGCACGCTGCCGGACGTCGGTTCCTCGAACCCGGCGATGAGGCGGAGCAGGGTGCTCTTGCCGCAGCCGGACGCGCCGACCAGGACGAGGAACTCCCCCGCGGCCACGGTGAGATCGACGGGCCCCACGGCGGTGACCGCCGCGGCGCCGGCGCCGTACACGTGCTCGACCTGGCTGATCTCGATGGCGGCCTCCGCCGCGGCGCGGGTGTCAGGAGAGGACACCCGGCAGGCCCTTCACGTAGATGGCCTTCTCGACGCTCGCCAGGTCCGGCACGGAGTCGATCTTCTGCTGCGCCTTCAGGAACTCGGCGGCGTTGAGCAGATTCTGGGCGAGCTTGCCGACCTTCGCCTCGGTGCCGAGCCACTCGTCCGACGACAGGTCGCCCGGCTTGAGGAAGACGCCCTGCGCGAGCTGCGCCTTCGCGTCGTCGGCGCTGATGTTGAGCTCCGCGCCGACCGCCGCGGAGGCGGCCGCCGGGTCGCTCGCGATCAGGTCAAGGGCCTGCGCCTCGGCCTTGCGCCACGCGTCGACGGCGTCGGGGTGCGCGGTGGCGAACGCGGTGGAGACCACGCCGAGGTCCAGCGTCGGCTTGCCCGCCGTGGCCAGTTCGCGGCTGGTGATCAGGACCTTGCCGGTCTTCTTGAGCTCGTCAAGCGACGGCAGCCACGAGTAGGCGGCGTCGACGTCGCCGCGGGTCCAGGCCGCCTGGATGTCCTGCGGCTCCAGGTCGACGATGGTCAGCTCGGACTCCTTGATGCCGGCCCGGTCGAGCGCGGCGAGCAGGCTGTAGTGCGCCGTCGAGGCGAACGGCGTGGCGACCTTCTTCCCGCGCAGCGCCTCGATCGAGGTGACCCCGCTGCCGTTGCGGGCGACCAGCGCCTCGTTGTCCCCGGCGACGTCGAGCACGAACGCCACCTGGTACGGAATGTTCAGCGGGGCGGAAAGGCCCCGGGCGACCGGGCTGGAGCCGATCGCGGCGATGTCGATGCTCTTGGCGACGAACGCGGTGTTGATGCTGGCGCCGGAGTCGAACTTGGTCCAGGTGATCTTGTAGCCGGGCAGGGCCTTCTCGAGCAGCCCCTGGTTCTTGACGATGAGGTCGCCGCTCGGGAACGCCTGGTACGCGAGCCGGATGGTCTTCTGCTGGGGATCGGCATTGCCACTGGCGGCGCCGTCGCCGCAGGCGGCGGTCGCGGCGACGAGCAGGGCGGCGGCGAGGAGGCGGGTGATCTTCATGGGGGGTTCCTTTATCTAGGCGCGGCCCCGCCACGGGATCAGCCGGTTCTCGGCGGTCCGCAGCAGGGCGTCGATGAGCAGGCCGGAGAGGCCGATGGCGAAGAGGCCGAGCACGACGACGTCGGTCTGTGAGTAGCGCTGTGCGTCGCGGACCATGCCGCCGATGCCGGGTACGCCGTTGATGGTCTCGGCCGCGACCACCGAGGAGTACGCGATGCCGACCGCGAGCCGGACGCCGGTGAAGATCTCCGGCTGCGCGCTGGGCAGCACCACGTCCCGCACGACCTGCCACCGCCCGGCGCCGAGCGCGCGGGCGGCCTCGACCAGCCCGGTCGGCGCGGAGTAGACCGCCGACGCGGTGGCGACGGCGACGGGCGGGAGGGCCGCGATGGACAGCAGCCACAGCTTGGGGGTCTCGTCGATGCCGAACCAGATGATGAACAGGCTGAAGTACGCCAGCGGCGGAAGCGCGCGCACGAACGTGACCACCGGCTCGACGACCACCCGGATCCAGGGCACGGTGCCCATCAGGATTCCGAGGAGCAGGCCGCCGCCGACCCCGATCAGGGAACCGATGACGATGCGGCGCAGGCTGACGCCGAGGTGCTCGGCGAGCAGGTGGCCGCTGTAGCCGCGGATGCCGTCGTGGGTGGTGGAGGTCAGCACCAGCTGGTGCCAGACCGCGCCCGGCGAGGGGATGAACGTCGGGTTCTCGGTGACCCGGGCGGCCAGCTCCCACAGCAGGTAGAGCACGACGAGGGCCAGCACCCGCAGCCCGATCCGGCGACGGCGCCCGCCCGACGAGCGCGCGGAACGCGTCGCGCCCGGGCCGGTCGCGGGCGCGGCCGGCCTTTCGACTACAGAGGTGCTCACGGGGTATTTCCTACCTTGCCTATGGGGATACGGCAAGGGGTTGTGCGGTGTAAAGCATATTACGCCCATAGGACTTGTGGGCTGAATGGATGCGATCTACGGTCATCGCCAACCGTGATTGCGGAGGCAACCGTGAGCCTGCTGTCATCGATCAACCGCAAGAACGCCGACCCGCCGGACGATCCGGCCGCGCCGCCCGCCGAGCTACGGGTGGTGCCGGCACGTCATCCGTGGCGGTGGGTCTTCGCGCTGATCGTGCTCGTCCTCTGCGCACAGTTCGCACACGGGCTGGCCACCAACCCCGGCTGGGACTGGTACACGTTCGGCGGATACTTCTTCGAGAAGTCCATCGTCCGGGCGCTGCTGGTCACGCTGGAACTCACGCTCGCCGGCGCGGTCCTCGGCTTTCTCGGCGGCATCGTGCTCGCCGCGATGCGGCTGTCCAAGAACCCGGTCCTTGCGGCCGTGAGCTGGACCTACACCTGGGTCTTCAGGTCGGTGCCGCTGATCGTGCAGCTGCTCTTCTGGGCCAACATCGGCTACCTGTACGAGACGCTCCAGGTCGGCGTGCCGTTCGGGCCGGGCTTCTTCCGCTTCGAGACGCTGCACCTGGTCAGCTCGCTGGGTGCCGCGCTGCTCGGCCTCGCGCTGCACGAGGCCGCGTACGCCGCCGAGATCGTGCGCGCCGGCATCATCTCCGTCGACCAGGGGCAGCTCGAGGCCGCCGCCGCGCTGGGCATCCCCCGCGGCCGGCAGTTCCGCCGCATCCTGCTGCCCCAGGCGATGCGCGCCATCCTGCCCAGCGCGGCGAACGAACTCGTGAACCTGCTCAAGAGCACGTCGGTCGTCTACGTCCTGGCCATCGGCGAGCTCTTCTACCAGGTGCAGGTCGTCTACGGGCGCAACGGCCGGGTCGTACCGCTGCTCATGGTCGCCACAGTCTGGTACGTCATCCTCACCGCCGCCCTGTCGGTGCTCCAGTACTACGTCGAGCGGCACTACGCCCGCGGCGCGCTGCGCACCCTGCCGCCGACTCCGCTGCAACGGCTGTTCGCCCTGCGCCGCGCGGGCGGCGCGCGATGAGCCGGCCCATGGTGGAGGTCCGGGGCCTGCACAAGAGCTTCGGCACGCACGAGGTGCTCCGCGGTGTCGACCTGACCGTCGAGGCGGGCAGCGTCACCGTCGTCATCGGCCCGTCCGGCTCCGGCAAGTCGACCCTGCTGCGCAGCATCAACCGGCTGGAGAAGACCGAGCGCGGCCACGTCAGCGTCGACGGGGAGATCATCGGATACCGGCGCTCGGGCGACCGGCTGCACGAGCTGAGCGAGCGGCACGTGCTGCGCCAGCGGGCCGGTATCGGCTTCGTCTTCCAGAGCTTCAACCTGTTCCCGCACCTGACCGCGCTGGACAACGTCGCCGAGGCGCCGATCTCCGCGCAGCGCCGCCCCAGGGCGCAGGTGCACACCGAGGCGCTCGCCCTGCTGCACCGGGTCGGCCTGGGCGACAAGGCCGACGCGTACCCCCGGCAGCTCTCCGGCGGCCAGCAGCAGCGGGTCGCCATCGCCCGGGCTCTGGCCCTGCGCCCGAAGCTGGTGCTCTTCGACGAGCCCACCTCGGCTCTCGACCCCGAGCTGGTCGGCGAGGTCCTCGACGTCATGCGCGACCTGGCCACCGCCGGCACCACGATGATCGTCGTCACCCACGAGATCGGCTTCGCCCGCGAGGTCGCCGACACGATCGTCTTCCTCGACGAGGGCCTCGTGGTCGAGCAGGGCCCGCCCGGCCGGCTCCTCGACAGCCCGGAAAACGACCGCACCCGCGCCTTCCTGTCCAAAGTCCTCAGCTGACACCCCTGGAGAAGACCCCATGCGCATCAGAGCCGCGCTGACCGCCGCCGCCCTCCTCGCGGGCCTGGCGGCCTGCGCCGCCCCCGAGGAGAAGCCGACGACGGTCGCCGCCTCATCCGCCGCCCTCAACACCAGCCCGGACCAGAAGCGGATCGTGCCGGCGAAGGTGGACGCGATCGCGAGCCTCGTGCCGCAGGCCGTCCGGGACACCGGAAAGCTCACCATCGGCGTCGGCGCCGCGGCGTCCGGCTTCCCGCCGCTGGCGTTCACCGCCACCGACAACACGACGCTGATCGGCAACGAGCCCGACCTCGGCGTGGCGATCGCCGGCGTGCTCGGCCTCGCGCCCGACCTGCAGAACACCTCCTGGGAGAACCTGTTCGTCGGCCTGGACAGCGGCAAGTACAACGTCGGCGCCTCGAACATCACCGTCACCGAGCTGCGCAAGCAGAAGTACGACTTCGTGACGTACCGGCTGGACAACCTCGCCTGGGAGGTCCGCGAGGACGCCGACCTCACGATCACCGCGCCGAAGGACGTCGCCGGCAAGAAGGTCGCCGTCAGCTCCGGGACCAACCAGGAGAAGATCCTCGTCGAGTGGAGCAAGGAGGCCGAGAAGCAGGGCCTCAAGCCGATCGACATCAAGTACTACCAGAACAACCAGGCCGTCTACCTGGCGCTCGGCTCCGGCCAGATCGACGCCTACTTCACCCCCAACCCCAGCGCCGCGTACCACGTGTCCGTCGCCGGGCAGACCAAGATCGTCGGCACCTACTCCGGCGCCGGCGCCAACCTCCAGGGCAAGATCGCGCTGACCACCAAGAAGGACAACGGCCTCATCAAGGCGCTCGCGGCCGCCCTGGACCAGCTGATCTCGTCCGGCGACTACGCAAAGATCCTCGACCGCTGGAACCTGCGCAACGAGGCGGTCACGAAGGCCGAGGTCAACCCGCCCGGCCTGCCGATCGACAACAAGTAGGCATCCGGGACGGCCAGAACAAGGAGTGATCGATGTCCGCAGCCGTACCGCTGCACCTCGCCGTCGCGCTCGACGGCGCCGGCTGGCACCCGGCCGCCTGGCGCGCGCCGCACGCCCGCCCCGCCGAGCTGTTCCGGCCCGGCTACTGGGTGGACCTCGTCCGGGAGGCGGAGCGCGGCCTGCTCGACCTCGTCACCATCGAGGACTCCCTCGGGCCGCAGTCGTCGCGGCGCGACGGCCACGACGACCGCACCGACCAGGTACGCGGCCGGCTCGACGCGGTGCTGGTCGCCGCGCGGGTCGCGCCGCTCACCCGGCACATCGGCCTGGTACCGACGGCGACGGTCACCCACACCGAGCCGTTCCACATCTCGAAGGCGATCGCCACCCTGGACTACGTCAGCAACGGGCGGGCCGGCTGGCGGGCACAGGTGTCCGGCCGGCCCGACGAGGCGGCCCACTTCGGACGGCGGACGATCCCGCCGTTCCGGATCGACGACCTCGACACCCCCGAGGTTCAGGACCTGCTCGGCGAGCTCTTCGATGAGGCGGCGGACCATATCGAGGTGGTCCGCCGCCTCTGGGACAGCTGGGAGGACGACGCGGAGATCCGGGACGCGGCAACCGGCCGGTTCATCGACCGCGACAAGCTGCACTACATCGACTTCAAGGGCCCGAAGTTCAGCGTCAAGGGCCCGTCGATCACGCCGCGGCCGCCGCAGGGGCAGCCGCCGGTGAGCGCGCTGGCGCACGGCGGCATCGCGTACCGGCTGGGTGCCCGCGGCGCCGACATCGTGTACGTGACGCCGTCCGACGCCGCGCACGGCGCCGAGATCGTGCGGGAGATCCGGGCGGAACAGGCCGTCGCCGGCCGCGCCGGCGAGACCGTGCACGTCTTCGCCGACCTGGTCGTCTTCCTCGGCGACACCCCCGCCGCGGCCCGGGACCGCAAGGCGCGGCTCGACGACCTCGCCGGTGCCGCGTTCGCGTCCGACGCCACCGTGTTCACCGGTACGCCGCAAGGGCTCGCCGACCTGCTTGTCGAGTGGCGGGGCGCCGGGCTGACCGGCTTCCGGCTGCGCCCGGGCACCCTGCCGGACGACCTCGAGGCCATCACCCGCGCCCTGGTGCCCGAGCTGCAAGAGCGGGGCGCGTTCCGCCGCGGGTACGAGGCGACGACGCTGCGGGGCCTGCTCGGCCTGCCCCGCCCCGCCAACCGATACGCCACCGGGAGCGACGATGAGCAAGCCCCGTAAGCAGATCCACCTCGCCGCGCACTTCCCCGGCGTCAACAACACCACCGTGTGGAGCGACCCCCGCTCCGGCAGCCACATCGAGTTCGGCTCCTTCGTGCGGCTCGCGCAGACGGCCGAGCGGGCCAAGTTCGACTTCTTCTTCCTCGCCGAGGGCCTGCGGCTGCGCGAGCAGGCCGGGCGGATCTACGACCTCGACGTGGTGGGGCGCCCGGACACCTTCACCGTGCTGGCCGCCCTCGCCGCGGTCACCGACCGGCTCGGGCTGGCCGGCACGATCAACTCGACGTTCAACGAGCCGTACGAGGTGGCGCGGCAGTTCGCCAGCCTCGACCACCTCTCCGGCGGCCGGGCCGCCTGGAACGTGGTCACCTCGTGGGACGCGTTCACCGGGGAGAACTTCCGGCGCGGCGGGTTCCTCGCCGAGCAGGACCGCTACAGCCGGGCCACGCAGTTCCTCCAGGCCGCGACGGAGCTGTTCGACTCGTGGCCCGAGTCGCGGATCCCCGCCGACCCCGACCGGGGGCTGTTCGTCGAGGACCCCCGCATCGGCTCCTTCAGCCACCGCGACGCGCACTTCGACATCGCCGGGCGGTTCACGGTCCCCCGCGGCCCGCAGGGCCGGCCGGTGATCCTCCAGGCCGGCGACTCCGACGGCGGCCGCGAGTTCGCCGCCCGCACCGCGGACGCGATCTTCAGCCGGCACGGCACCCTTGAGGCGGGGCAGGCGTTCTACTCCGACGTCAAGCGGCGGCTTCCCGCCTACGGGCGTACCCCTGAGCAGTTGCTCGTGCTGCCCGCCGCGACGTTCGCCCTCGGCGACACCGACGCCGACGCACAGGAGAAGGCCGCGGTCATCCGCCGGCAGCAGATCAGCGGCCAGACCGCACTGCGCCTGCTGGAACAGCTCTGGAACCGCGATCTCAGCGGCTACGACCCGGACGGCCCGCTGCCCGAGGTCGACCCCGACCTCGGCGACGCACACATCGCGCGCGGCCGGGCCAGCGTGCGGATGCACCGCGATCCGCTTGCCACCGCGCGCGAGTGGCGCGAGCGCGCCACGGCGGGCAACCTCTCCATCCGCGATCTGATCATCGAGGTGTCCGGACGACAGACCTTCATCGGTACGGCGGCCACGGTCGCCGACCGCATCGACGACCTCGTCCAGCGCGACGCCGCCGACGGCTTCATCCTCGTACCGCACGTCACGCCGGACGGGCTCGACGAGTTCGCCGACACCGTCGTGCCGCTGCTCCAGGAGCGGGGCGTGTTCCGCACCGAGTACACCGGTGAGACCCTGCGCGAACACCTCGGGCTGTCGGTGCCCGCCGTCTCGGGGGCGGCACGGTGACCCTCGTCGGCACGGCCGTGCTCGACAACCCGGCGTGGGCGTCGCTGCGCGGCGCGCACGCCCGCTTCGCGCAGGTCGTCGGGCGGGCCGCCCGCTACGACCCGGAGGTGGCGCCGTTCCACGCCGTGTCCGACCCGGCCGACGCCGGCGCCTGGGCGGACCTGCGCGAGCTTGTCGGTCCCGGCGCCGAGCTGACGCTGACCGGCGACGACCTCGTCGCCCCGCCGGGCTGGACGCCGCTGGGCCGGATCGGCGGCGTCCAGCTGGTCGACGTGGCGTTGCGGGCCGAGCCCGACCCGGAGGCGGTGACCCTGACCGCGGCGGACGTGCCGGAGATGCTCGACCTGGTGGGGCGCACCAAGCCGGGCCCGTTCCTGCCGCGAACCGTCGAGCTCGGCACCTACCTCGGCATCCGGCGCGGCGGCGCGCTGATCGCGATGGCGGGCGAGCGGCTGCACCCGCCCGGGTGGACCGAGATCAGCGCGGTCTGCACCGATCCCGCCCACCGCGGGCGGGGCCTGGCGACCCGCCTGGTCAGGGCGGTGGCCGCCGGCATCCGCGAGCGCGGCGAGACCCCGATGCTGCACACCGCCGCCGACAACGCCGCGGCCATCCGCCTGTACGAGTCGCTGGGCTTCCGCCTGCGCCGGCGCCCGACGTTCTCGCACTTCCGGGCGCCCGCGTGACGGGCCCGCTCAGACCCGGCACTGCCAGGAGTACGGGTCCAGGAAGTCGACGAAGCGGTCGATGGTGGCGTACCCGTAGGTGCTCTCCCGGCACGCGGCGGGCATGTCGACGCTCACGTACGCCGGTTCGTCCCCGCCGGTGACACAGCGCCAGCTGTACGCGTCGGCGCCGACGAGCACGGCGCCGTCGGCACCGGTGGTGCGGCAGTACCGGTCGAGGTCGGGCGCGATGACGTCGTCGCGCACCCGCCAGCACTGGACGCTGCCCGAGCGCCAGAAGTCGGCGATGCGGTCGACGGCCTGCGGGGTGCCGTACGTCCAGCGGCAGGCGGCGTCGAGGGTCAGGTCGCCGTACCGGTCCCCGGCGCGGCAGTGCCAGTCGTACGCGGAGCGGCCCAGCGCGATGGCGTCGGCGTAGCCGAGCGAGCGGCAGTACCCGCCCAGGTCGGGCGCGCCGAGCTGGCGCGGCGGCGGCGGTGAGGCGACCGCCGGTGCGGCAACCGCGCCGAGGCCTGCGGCGACGCCGAGGAGCACGGTGAGCAGGGCGCGGATGGTCACTGCGCGACCGCGAACCGGTAGTTCGCCCCGTACCGCGAGTCGTACTCCCGGCAGCCGGCCCGGTCGCCGGAGACGAACCACAGCTCCAGCTCGCGCGCGTCCGCGCCGAGCGGCAGGGACGCCGGCACCGGGACCTGCCTGCGGTTGGCGTCGAGCTGGGTGACCGGCCGGCGCTGCACCGCGCCGCCGTCGATCCGGAACTCGACGCCGATGCTCCACGCGTCGCCGCCGGCGTACTGCGCGCGGCAGTTCGGCAGGCGCGCCGGGTCGTATTCCACAAGCACCGGTGCGTTCGCGGCGACGACGCCCTCGACCGTGGTGTTCCAGTCCGACGAGAAGTGGATCACGGGCGTGGTGGCGGCGGACGCGGGCGCGGCGGGCATCAGCGCCAGGGCGATCACGCCCAGCAGGCTCGGGATGGTGGTAGGGCGCATGCTGTTCTCTCCGCATCAGAGGTGGTTCGGCTCGGAAACGCCCGAACCGGCGGCGTGGGGTGCCATCCAACCCTTGCAAGTTCTTGCAAGACACGTCAACTGCCGTCAATGCCCGTGGACGGGCGGAACACCTTCCGGCGCAGGTCACGTGGATGGGCTTCTACCAGCCATAGTGAGCGGGATCACGGGTCGGCTGTCGGCGCGCGCCGGCCCGGCCGCAGCGCAGGAAACCGACACGCCTCGAAGTCGTAACTGAAACTTCTTGCAGAGTGCGTCCTGGGGCATGATGGCGCCCATGCCTCGCGTCCTCGTCGCCGGTCCAGCATCCTGGAACCTCATCGTCCACGTGGCGGACCTGCCGCTCCCGGAGCCACACGCCCTGTTCGCCCGGTCGCACTACGACAGCCTGGGCGGCACCTCCGCCGGCAAGGCGCTCAACCTGGCCCGGCTCGGCGTGCCCGTCACCCTGATCACCCTGGTCGGCGACGACGAGACCGGCGCGCGGATCACCGCCGAGCTGCGCGCACCCGGTATCGACCTGGTGGTCATCCCGAGCGCCAACGGCTCCGAGCGGCACGTCAACCTGATGGACGCGCGGGGGCAGCGGCTCTCGGTGTACCTGACCCTGCCCGCGGCCGCGCACGACGTCGCGGTCGAGCCCGGCCTGATCGACGCCGCCGACCTGGTCGTCGCCGACCTCGCCGACCACTCCCGCCCGTTCCTGCGCGCGGCGCGGGAGGCCGGCAAGCCCGTCTGGTGCGACCTGCACGACTACGACGGTGCCAGCGAGTTCCACCGCGAGTTCCGCGACGCCGCCGACTACCTGTTCCTCAGCGGGGACCGCCTGGCCGACCCCGAGGCCTTCCTGCGCGAACGGGTCGCCGCCGGCAGCCGGCTGGCCGTCTGCACGCTGGGCGCGCGGGGCGCGATCGCCTGCGACTCCGACGGGCGGATCATCCGGGTGCCGGCCACGCCGGCCGGCGAGGTCGCCGACACCAACGGCGCCGGCGACGCCTTCTTCGCCGGCTTCCTCGCCGCGTACCTCGGCGGCGAGCCGCTCACCGAGTGCCTGCGCCAGGCCTCCCGGGCGGGCGCCATGGCTGTGCGGACCTTGGATCTCACCGCGGCGACGCTGACCCCGGAACTGCTGCGCACCCGGACGCCGCTGGTCTGAGACCGATCAGGAATCGAGAAGCGCGTGCCGGGCGGCGCGCCTAGCGTTGTCGACATGGACATCACGATCTTCTCGAGCTTCCTTCCACAGGACGACCCCGAGGCCGCCCTGGCCTTCTACCGCGACAAGCTCGGCTTCGAGGTACGCAACGACGTCGGCTACAACGGGATGCACTGGATCACGGTCGGCCCCGTGGGGCAGCCGGGCACCTCCATCGTCCTGTACCCGCCGGCGGCGACCCCCGGCCTCACCGACGACGAGCGTCGCGCCATCCAGGAGATGATGGCCAAGGGCACCTTCGGCAGCGTGCTGCTGGCCACCGAGGACCTCGACGGCACGTTCGAGCGGCTACAGGCCGGCGACGCCGAGGTCATCCAGGAGCCGACCGAGCAGCCGTACGGCGTGCGCGACTGCGCCTTCCGCGACCCCGCCGGCAACATGGTGCGGATCCAGGAGGTGTCCAAGTGACCGCCATCGAGTACGTGTCCCTCGAGGTCACCGACCCCGCGGCCGCCAAGGCCTTCTACGGCGAGGCCTTCGGCCTAGGCAAGATGGTGGACTTCCGCGCCTCGCAGGCGCCGACGACCGGCTTCCGCGGCTTCACCCTCTCCCTGGTGGTGTCCCAGCCGAGCACCGTCGACAGCCTCGTCGGCACCGCCCTCAAGGCCGGCGCCACGACGCTCAAGCCGCCGAAGAAGAGCCTCTGGGGCTACGGCGCGGCCGTGCAGGCACCGGACGGCACGATCTGGAGCGTCGCGACCTCCTCGAAGAAGGACACCGGCCCGCAGACCCGGGAGATCGACGACGTCGTGCTCCTGCTAGGAGTCGCGGACGTGAAGGCGAGCAAGCAGTTCTACGTCGACCGGGGACTTGCCGTGACGAAGAGCTTCGGCAGCAAGTACGTCGAGTTCGACACCGCCGGCTCCCCCATCAGCCTGGCACTCTACGGCCGCCGCGCCGCCGCCAAGAACGTCGGCGTCGCACCGGAGGGCACCGGCTCGCACCGCATCGTCGTCGGCGCTACCGCCGGCCCCTTCACCGACCCGGACGGCTTCGTCTGGGAGGCCGTCTGATATTCGCCGCGGATCAAAGACCAAACCCCTTTTCCCTTACGCGTCAACGAGGCAGGAGCCTCCTCGTCGGCGCTGCCGATCGTGGTTTGTCGCGAGTCGCCTCCCGGCGATGGCCTGATCTTCGTGAACGTGTTCGGGGTGCTCTGCGTCGAAGCACCGAGTGCCGCCCGGCACGCGATTGGACGGGTGTCAGATGACCAGGGTCGAGGACGCACGCGGCAGTACCGACGAGCAGGCTCCCGCCTCGTTGACGCGTAGGGGAATAAGGTTTGGACCTTGGATCTTGGCGGCGGCCGCCGGGGTGGGGATCGCCCTGGCCGGCGGCTACGCGGTGAGCGGGAGCGGACCGGCCGACAGTTCGGAAAGCCGGAGCCTGCCGGGCCTGGTGGCCTGCGCCGAGATCATCGCGGTGGGAAACGTGACGTCGGCGAGCCGGCTGGGCGATCAATTCGCGGTGAAGGTCGACGCGGCGCGGTACCTGAAGCCGGAGAACGGGCCGGCGGTGCTCTCGGTCAGCGGAACGGGCGCCGGCCCGGCCCGCGGCGATCGGGTCCTGGTGGTGGTGCACGACGCGGCCAAGGGCGATGTCGATCTCTTCACCGGGGCCGACATCGACTCGGAGCTGGCCTGGATGGAGAAGGCGCTACCCGGCTCGCGGTCGATCGACACCTCCGGGTGCGACGGCGAGTGAGCCGCGGAGCAGGTTTCCCACAAGCAGGTCCCGGGTGGCTTCGAGGTGGGTGCGCATGGCGGCCTCGGCGGCGGCGCCGTCGCGGGCCAGGACGGCGGTGACCACCGGCTCGTGCTCGGCGTGGATCTCCGGCAGGGTGCGGCCGCTGGCGGTGGTCGGCGGGCCGAGCAGGGCGGTGGTGGTGCGCAGCCGCTCGACGATGGCGGCGGTGCGGTGCCGGCCCGAGGCGCGCAGCAGCAGGTCGTGCAGGGCGCGGTCGGCCGGCCAGAAGGACGCGTCGTCGCCGCGCCCGGCCGCGGCCGCCATCGTCTCCAGGGCGGATCGGATGGTGCGGTGCTGCTCGTCGGTGCCCCGCTCGGCGGCGTGGCGGGCGGCGGGCGGTTCGAGGGCGAGGCGGATCTCGACGATCTCCTCGATGTCGTGCGGGCCCGGCAGCAGGACGCGGAAGCCGCGGTTGCGGTGGATCTCGATGAGCCCTGCCTCGGCGAGGCGGAGCAGGCCCTCGCGGGCGGGGCTGCGGGACACGCCGAGCAGGTCAGCGAGCTGGTAGACGGAGTAGGTCGTGCCGGGCACGAGCTCGCCGGCGGCGACGCCGTCCCGGACGGCCCGGGCGACGGCGTCGGCGAGGCTGTGCGCGTCCGGCGGCAGGGCGAGCTCAGGCATGAGTAACATGTTACTCATGAGCGGAGTGGTGGAAGCCCTGCGGAAGGCCGGGCTCGAGGTGCGTGCCGACGCCGGCACGCTGGGGATGTACTCCTCCGACGCCTCGCTGTACCGGATTCCCCCCCTCGCAGTGGTGCGGCCCCGGCACGTCGACGAGGTCGCCGCGGCGCTCGCCGTCGCCCGCGAGACCGGGGTGCCGCTCACCTCCCGCGGCGCCGGCACGTCGGTGGCCGGCAACGCCGTCGGCCGGGGCATCGTGCTGGACTTCTCCCGCCACCTCAACCGGGTGCTCGACGTCGACCCCGCCGCGCGCACCGCGGTGGTCGAGCCCGGCACCGTGCACGCCGTGCTGCAAAAGGCGGTAATGCCGCACGGCGTCCGCTTCGGGCCGGACCCGTCCACCCATCCGCGCTGCACCATCGGCGGGATGATCGGCAACAACGCCTGCGGCTCGCGGTCGCTCGCCTACGGCCGGACCTCCGACAACGTGGCCGGGCTCGAGCTGCTGACCGCGGCCGGTGACCGCCTCGTCACCGGCTACGACGACCGGGGCGCCGCCTTCGCCCGGGGTGCCGACTCCCTCGTCGCCGGCCTGCGGGACGTCGTCGGCGCGCGCCTGGCCACCGCCCGGACCGAGTTCGACCGGTTCGGCCGCCAGGTGTCCGGCTACGCGGTGCAGCATCTGCTGCCCGAGCGCTTCGACCTCGGCCGGGCGCTCGTCGGCTCCGAGGGCACCCTTGCGGTCATCACCCAGGCGACCGTGAAGCTGGTCGTCGACGCCCCGGTCCGGGTCGTCGTCGTGCTCGGCTTCCCGGACATCATCGCGGCCGGCGAGGCGGCACCGGCCGTGGTCGCGCACGGGCCCACCTCCTGCGAGGGGCTCGACTCGCGCCTGGTCGACGTGCTGCGCGCCCGCCGCGGCCCGGACGCCGTCCCGCCGCTGCCCCGCGGCGCGGCCTGGCTCTTCGTCGAGCTGGCCGGCGAGGAGCACGGCGAGGTGGCCGCGCGGGCCCGGAAGCTGGCGGCCGACGGCATCGGCGAGGCCCTCGTCGTCGAGGACCCCGCCACCCAGGCCCGGCTGTGGCGCATCCGCGAGGACGGCGCGGGCCTGGCCGGCCGGGCGCCGTCGGACAAGCCCGCCTGGCCCGGCTGGGAGGACGCCGCCGTGCCGCCGGAGCGGCTCGGCGCCTACCTCGCGCGCTTCGACGACCTCGTCTCCTCCTACGGCATGACGTCCGCGCCGTTCGGCCACTTCGGCGACGGGTGCATGCACGTGCGGCTCGACTACCCGCTCGACCGGCCCGGCGGGACGGCGGTGCTGCGCGAGTTCCTCACCGACGCGGCCAAGCTCGTCGGCGAGTTCGGCGGCTCGCTCTCCGGCGAGCACGGCGACGGCCGGGCCCGCTCGGAGCTGCTGCCACACATGTACTCCGCGGACGCCATCGCCCTGTTCGCGGGGATCAAGCACGCGTTCGACCCCGGCAACCTGCTCAACCCGGGCGTCCTTGTCGAGCCGGACCCGGTCGACGCCGACATCAGGCCCGCCGGGCGCTTCCCGCTCCAGCGGCTCGCGATGGCGTACCCGCACGACGACGGCGACCTCGGCCAGGCCGTGCACCGCTGCACCGGCGTCGGCAAGTGCCGCGCCGACAACTCCGCCGCCGGCGGCGTCATGTGCCCGTCCTACCTGGCCACCCGCGAGGAGAAGGACTCCACCCGGGGACGCGCCCGGATCCTCCAGGAGGTCGTGCGCGGCGAGCTGCCCTGGTCGCACCCGTCGGTGCACGACGCGATGGACCTCTGCCTGTCCTGCAAGGGCTGCGCCTCCGACTGCCCGACCGGCGTCGACATGGCCACCTACAAGTCCGAGGTGCTGCACCAGAGCTACCGGGGACGGCTGCGGCCGCGCTCGCACTACACGCTCGGCCGGCTGCCGTTCTGGGCCCGCCTGGCCGGGTGGACGCCGCGGCTGGCGAACGCGGCGGTCCGGCTGCCCGGCCTCGGCCGCCTCGCCCTCTGGCTGGCCGGCGTCGACCGGCGGCGCTCCGTGCCGGCCTTCGCCCGCCGGCCGTTCCGGCGCGGCTTCACCCCGGCCGCGGCGCAGGGCCGCAAGCCGGTGGTGCTCTTCGCCGACTCCTTCTCCGACGCCTTCTCACCCGAGGTCGCCGAGGCGACGGTACGGGTACTGCGCGCGGCCGGCTACGAGCCGCGGCTGCCGTCCGGCTCGGTGTGCTGCGGCCTGACCTGGATCACCACCGGCCAGCTCGACTCGGCGCGGAAGATCCTCTCGCGCACGGTCGCCACGCTCGCCGCCGACGCCCGCGACGGCGTCCCGATCGTGGGCATCGAGCCGTCCTGCACGGCGGTGCTGCGCTCCGACGTCCACGAGCTGCTGCCCGGCGACGCCGACGCCGCGCTGGTCGCCGGCTCCGTGCACACCCTCGCCGAGCTGCTCGCCAAGACGCCGGACTGGACGCCGCCGGACCTGTCCGGCGTCGACCTCGTCGCCCAGCCGCACTGCCACCACCACGCCGTCCTGGGCTGGAAGGCCGACGCCGACCTGCTCGCCGCCGCCGGCGCCCGGGTGCGGCGGCTGGCCGGCTGCTGCGGCCTGGCCGGCAACTTCGGCGTCGAGCTGGGCCACTACGAGGTCTCCGTCGCCGTCGCCGAGCAGAACCTGCTGCCCGCCCTGGACGCCGCACCCGACGCGGTGGTCCTCGCCGACGGCTTCTCCTGCCGCACCCAAGTCGCCGATCTGCGGGGTCGCCCGGCCGTGCACCTGGCCCAGCTGCTGGACCGTTAGCGGGTGCTCTCGCGGGCCACCAGGTGCGCGGTCGGCGCCCGGTAGACCTCGGGTGCCGCGCCGGCCAGCGCGTCGAGCAGGGCCCGGGCCGCCAGCTCGCCGATGCGGCCCACGTCGTGGCTCATCGCCGACAGCGGCGGCACGGCGAGCTGGCACAGGGCGGAGTCGTCCCAGGCGACCACCGAGATGTCGTGCGGCACCGCCAGGTCGCGCTCGCGCAGCTCGTCCAGCACGGCGAGGGCCATCAGGTCGTTGTCGCAGACGATCGCGGTCGGGCCGCCGCCGAGCAGGCCGGAGGTCACGGCGCGGCCCGACTCGTACGAGTAGTCGCCCTCGCCGTGCAGCAGCCGCACGCCGCGCGCGGCGGCCTCGGCCTCGGTGCCCTCGCGGCGCAGCTGGGTGTGCACGAACGACATCGGGCCGCTGATGTGCCCGATCACCTCGTGCCCCCGCTCGGCCAGGAACCCGACCACCTCCCGGGCGAACCCGGCGTCGTCGGTCCAGACCGTCGGCAGGCCCGACGCGGTCGACGGCGCGCCGATCACCACCGCGGGCAGCCCCAGCCGGTGCACCAGGGCCACCCGGTCGTCCTCGGGCGTCAGGTCGACGAGCACGACGCCGTCGACCCGCTCGTCGGCGGCCCAGCGTTCGTAGGCCTGCTTCTCGGCGTCCCGGTCGGTGACGACCTTGACCAGCACCGAGACCCCGGCCGGGGTGAGCACGCGCTCGAGCCCCTCGAGGAACTCGTGGTAATACGGCTCCTCGCCCAGCACCCGCGAGGCGCGGGCCAGCACCAGCCCGACCCGTCGTTGCGCCTGTGTCACCGCGCTACCGTACCGCCAGGCCGAGGCGCAGGACCGAGGCCAGGTCGGTGATCACCCAGGGCGCCTTGAGCAGCGCCGGGTCCGGCTCGAACGGGCCGCGCACCCGCACGGTCGCCGACTCGCCGGGCAGCAGCGTGAGGAAACCGCGGTCGGCGACCGCCTCCGGATGGATCCGGTCGGCTTGTAGCAGCACGTCCCGCGCCAGGCCCGCAGCCTGAATCCGCACGTCAAGACCACCGGGTGCCGGGTCAGCGGTCACGGTCAGGCCCGCGGCGGGATACGCGAAATCCTTGTCCCGTACGCCGAACCACAGCGCCCGTGCCGCGTCGAGCTCCGCCACCAGCAGTTCCCCGTCCCCGAGCGCGGTCACGTGCGCCGGGATCTCCACGGTCGACACCCGCCGGGCGGGCACGTCGACCCGCGCGGCCCACGCCGCCCGCGGTTCACCGGCAGCGGTGCGCCGCCGCACGGCCAGCCGCCCGGACCAGGGCTCCGGGCTGTCGTTGAGCACCGCGACGACAAGGCCGCCCGCGCGCGGCTGCACGGTCAGCCCGCGCGGCGCGTACAGGGACTTGAGCTCGAAGTAGAGCGGCTTGTACCGCCCGGCGCCGTCGATCGCCGCCCACGAGGTGACCGGCCACAGGTCGTTGAGCTGCCAGAGGATCGTGCCGCCGGTGTGCGGCCAGTGCGAGCGCCAGTGCTCGACCCCGGTCCGGATCGCCCGCACCTGGTTGAGCTGGGTCAGGTAGTGCCAGGCCTCGGTGCCCACCGGCGCCCCGAAGTGCGGTGCCAGGCCGCGGGCCAGTTTGCCGTTGCCGTCCTCGGCCTTCTGGTGGTGCAGCACGCCCGGCGAGTCCGGCAGCATCGGGTCGTCGGAGACCGCGTCGCGCAGCGTGGTCCAGGCCGGCGGCGCCTGCCAGCCGAACTCGGCGACGAACCGGGGCGCCGAGTCGCGATAGTCGGCGTAGTCCTCGCGGTTCCACACCTCCCACGAGTGGAACGTCCCGTGGCCGGTGTCGTTGGGCGGGTGCTCCCACGAGCCGGACCACGGGCTGCCGGCCTGGTACGGGCGCGACGGGTCGAGCTCGGCGACCACCCGCGGCAGCGTCTCCAGGTAGTACCGCTCGCCCCAGGTCAGGTCTCCGCCCTCCGCCTGGTTCCAGCGCATCGCCCCGCGCAGCCACAGGTTCTCGTTGTTGCCGCACCACGTGATCAGGCTGGGGTGCGGCGCGAGGCGGGCCACGTTCTCCCGGGCCTCGGCGAGCACCTCGGAGTAGAGCGGCTCCTCCTCCGGATAGCAGGCGCAGGCGAACAGAAAGTCCTGCCACACCATCAGGCCCAGCTCGTCGGCCGCCTCGTAGAAGGCGCGGTCCTCGTAGATCCCGCCGCCCCACACCCGGATCAGGTTGACGCCGGCGTCGGCGGCCTCCCGCAGCCGGCGCCGGTAGCGCTCCCGGGTCATCCGGGACGGGAAGATGTCGTCCGGGATCCAGTTGACGCCCTTGACCAGCACGGGCTCGCCGTTGATCCCGATCACGAACCGGGAGCCGGCCGCGTCCGGGCCGCGGTCGATGGTCACGCCGCGGAAGCCGGTGCGCCGCCGCCAGCGGTCCAGGAGCACGTCACCGGCGGACAGTTCGACGGTGAGGTCGTACAGGGTGGGCTCGCCGTAGCCGATCGGGGCCCACGGCCGTACGCCGGCGACGGTCGTGCCGATCACCCACCGGGAGTCGCCGGGCGGCAGTTCGCCGCGCGCCACCTCGCGTCCGTCCAGGAGAACCCGCACGGTCAGGTGCGTGTCGTGCAGGCGCTCGGCCTCGACCGTCAGGTCCAGGCGGCCCTCGCCGCCGGACCAGGTCCCCAGGGGACGGACGGAGGCCAGCCGGGCGACGCTCCAGGCCTCCAGGCGGGCCGGGCGCCAGATGCCGGCGGTGACCAGGGTCGGGCCCCAGTCCCAGCCGAAGCCGCAGGCCATCTTGCGGATGAAGTTGAACGGCTCGGGGTAGGCGTTCGCGCGGGCACCGAGCAGGTCGCGGACCTGCTCGGCCTCGGTGTACGCGGAGGTGAACCGCACGGTCAGCGGCCGCGCGACGCCGTCGTTCAGGGCGGTGACGTCGTACCGGTAGCCGCGGTGCATGTTGCGGGTGGCGCCCAGCGCGTCGCCGCCCAGCTCGACGGCCGCCACCGTGTCGAGGCCGTCGAACACCAGGTCGATGCGCTCGTGCGGGTCACCGGTCCAGGCCACCTCGCGGGTGTACCGCCAGTCGGTGCGCCCGACCCAGGCGACCGCCTTCTCGTTGTCGTCCCGGAACGGGTCCGGCAGCCGGCCGTCGTTCAGCAGGTCGACGTGGACGCAGCCCGGTACGACCGCCGGCACGGCGACCCCGGCCAGCGACCGGGCCTGCTCGGGAAGCGCGCCGTCGGCCCGCAGCTCCCAGGATCCGCCGAGGTCTCGCGTCTGCGGCATATGCACGTCCTTCGTCATTTGGTGGCTCCGGCGGTGATGCCGTTGTAGATGAAGCGCTGGAGCAGCAGGAAGATCACGACAGTCGGCAGGAGGACGATCATCGTGCAGGCGGCGATCGCCTCCCACTGCGCGCCGTACGGGCCCTTGAAGCGGAACAGCGCGGTCGAGATGACGCTGAGGCCGGGCGATCGCATGTAGAGGAACGGGATGTAGAACTCGTTGTAGATGGCGATGCCCTTGATGATCACCACGGTGGCGATGGCCGGCTTCATCAGCGGCAGGATGATCCGGCGGTAGACGGTGAACCGGCCGGCGCCGTCGATCATCGCGGCCTGGTCCAGGCTCCGCGGGATCGACTGCATGAACTGCATGAAGATGTAGATGGACACGATGTCGGTGCCCAGGAACAGCACGATGGCCGACCACTGGGTGTTGACCAGGCCCATCGACTTGACGATCTGGTACGTGGCCACCTGCGTGGTGACGCCGGGCACCAGCGCGGCGACCAGGAAGAGGCCGAGGACCAGGCGCTTGAAACCGAACGTGAACCGGCTGACCGCGTATGCCGCGAGGGTGCCGATCAGGACCGTGCCGGTCAGCGAGACCACCAGGATGATCGTGGTGTTCCAGAAGCCGCGCAGCATGTTCCCGGCGGTCCAGGCGGTGACGAAGTTGTCGAGGTTGAGCCAGTTCCGCGGCGGGGTGAGCGGGCCCGTCGAGTTGTACTCCGCGTGCGTCTTGAGCGCGGCGAACAGCACGACCACGAGCGGGATGAGGACGACCAGCGACGCCAGCACGAGGGAGAGGTACTTCGCGGTGCGAGCCAACCCGCTCATGACAGGCTCACCTCGTCGTCGGGCAGGATGCGCCGCTGTACCCAGGTGACCAGCAGGACGATCAGCAGCAGCACGACCGCCATGGCCGAGGCGAGGCCGATCTGCCGGAACTGGAAGGCGGTCTGGTACGCCTGGACGACGAAGGTGCGGGTGCCGTTCGCGCCGCCGGTCATGATGAACGGGATCTCGAAGACCGCGAGGCTGCCGGAGATCGCCAGGATGAAGGACAGGCTGATGATGCGCCGGATGCCCGGAACGATGATGTGCCGGAACTGGTGCCACCGGTTCGCGCCGTCGATCTCCGCCGCCTCGTAGATCTCGCCGGGTATCGACTGGATCGCGCCGAGGAACAGCACGAAGTTGAGCCCGGTGAACCGCCACACCGACGTGCCGGCCAGGGAGAGGTTCGCGATGTCCGGGTCGCCCAGCCAGTACCGGGTGTGCTCGCCGAGCCCGAGCGCACGCAGCATCGTGTCCAGGGTGCCGCCGGGCTGGAACAGGTAGAGGAAGACGAAGCCGACCGCGACGCCGTTGAGCAGGTACGGGAAGAACAGGATGCCCTTGAACAGGTTCTTGAACCGGACGTTGTACGAGAGCACGACCGCGAAGTACAGGGCGATCGCGATCTGCGCGAACGACGCGGCGAGGTAGTAGAGGCTGACCAGGAAGACCCGCCAGTACTGCTCGTCGGTGAGGACCCGGACGTAGTTGCCGAACCCCGCCGGGGTCATGTGGACGTCCAGGCCGTCCCACTTGTGGAAGCTGTACCACAGCATGTTGGCGACCGGCACGTAGGTGAAGGTGATCAGCAGGATCAGCGCGGGCGCCAGGTACAGCCAGGGACCGCGTCTCACTGCATGACCCGCGATTGCGCGGCGCTCCACCGCTTGTTCAGCTCGGCGAAGTACGAGTCCTTGTCGCCCCTGGCCGCGCCGCGGGCGATGTCGACGAGCTTCTGCCGGTAGATCTCACCCTTCAGGTCGATCTCCGACTCCTTGATGATCTCGTCCTCCTTGCCGGCGTTGGTGGTCGCCGCCGGCACCTCCATCAGCTCGACCCCGGTGTCCTGGAAGGCCTTCAGGCCGGCGGGCAGCGGCTGGCTGATCGCCGGCGGGATCGCCTGCTGGTCCGCGGCGAAGCCGGAGTCGTTGACGAACCAGTCGAGGAACGCCCGGGCGGTCGCCTTGTTCTCGGAGTTCCGGCTGACCGCGGCCAGCTTGTCGCCGTCGATGGCGGCGTGGAAGGTGCCGCCGGTCTGGTACGGGAACGGCCAGAAGCCGATGTCGTCCGGGTTCGCGCCGGCGGCCTCGGCGGCGGCCCGCATCTGCGGAACCGCCCAGGAGCCGAGCAGCATGGTCGCGACCTTGCCGGTGGCGATCATCGGCTTGGAGCCTTCCCAGTTGGTCGTCAGCGGGTCCTTCTCGCTGAGCTTGCTGTTCACGACGTCGTAGAGCAGCCCGTCGGTGAGGTACTGGATCTTGCCCGGCTGCCAGGGTGCGGCATCGGCCGGGAACTTGTCGTTGATCGCCGGGTCGGCCAGGACGGCCCGGTGGTTGTTCCACTCGCTCAGCGGCCAGGCGTCCTTGTAGTTGGTGTAGTACGGGACGGCGCCGGTCCTGCCGGCGACGGCCTTGAGACCCGCGAGGAACTCCTCCGGCGTCTTCGGCGGCGCGGTGATCCCGGCCTGCGCCCAGATCCGCTTGTTGATGACGAAGCCCTTGGCGATGCCGCCAAGCGACAGCCCGTACACCTTGCCCTCGTACGTCGCGGGGCCGGTGAACCGGTACTTCGCCTTGAGGTCGGTGTCGGTGCCGAGCGGCTCGAAGAACTGGCGGTACTGGTCGATGGCGACGGTGCCGGGGATCATCAGCACGTCGCCGTAGTCACCGCCGCTGAGCTGGGTGGTGACGTCGTTGTCGTAGTTCGTGACGCCCTCGAACGTGACCTTCGTACCGGGGAACCGGGCCTCGAAGGTCCTGGCGTACTCCTTGAACGTCGTGTCGACCAGGTCGGTCCGGTTGGTCAGCACCGTGATGGCGCCCTTGACCTCGCCGGAGAAGTCGCCGGTCTCGCTTTCGTCGCCGGCGCCGCCGGTGCAGCCGGAGGCCAGGGCGAGCGCGGCCGCCGCGCCGATACCGATGAAGTGCCTTCTATTGATCATGCTGGGATCCGTCCGCCGATGTCAGCCTGGGCGGATGCGTCACCGCCCGCTTGGGCGCCCAGCATGGGACGGTCGCCGCGAGGCTGTCAAGATTAGATTAGTAATTTATCCTCCAGCGACCACATCGCCGCCGGAGCCGCGCGCCGGGACGGTAAGTTAGCGCGGAGCGGACAGCAACGAACCGGAGACGCACCCCTATGGCTCGTCGAGAAGCGCCCGCAGCCGGGCCGGGAAGTCGCGCCCTGATCGTCGACGTCGTCCGGTCCTCGGTGGCCATCAGCCGGGTCGAGCTCGCCGAGCTGACCGGGCTCACCCAGCCGTCGATCTCCAACATCGTCCGCGATCTCATCGCCGACGGCATCATCCACGAGATCGGCTCGACCGACTCGGTGCTGGGCCGGCGGCGCAAGCTCATCGCGATCAGCCCGGCCAACCGGTTCGGCGTCGGCTTCAACCTCGGGCCGGACACGGTCACCTGCGTCGCGATCGACCTCACCGGCGGCGTGGTCGGCCGCGAGGTGGTACCGCGCCTGCCCGACGAGGTCTGGGCGGCGGACCGGCTGGCCGAGCGGTTCGCGGACTTCACCGACGGCCTGGGCCTGCCCCGCGACCGCGTCGAGGGCCTCGCCATCGTCAGGCCGGCGCCCGGGCCCGGCCTGCCGCAGGCCGCGACCGGTCTCGGCGACGACCCCGGCGACGTGCGTGCCGAGCTGGAACGCCGCCTCGGCGTGCCGATCCTGGTGGAGAACGACGCGGCGGCCGCGGCGCTCGGCGAGTTCTGGAGCCGCCGGGTGTCGCGCGAGCAGGCCTTCGGCTGCATCTACCTGTCGACCGGGATCGGCGCCGGCTTCGTGTTCGGCGGCGCGCTGTACCGCGGGGCGAGCTTCGGCGCCGGCGAGTTCGGCCACCTGTCCATCGACTACGCCGGACGCTCCTGCCCCTGCGGCAACCTGGGCTGTGTGGAGCGGTACGCGTCGATGCGGGCGATCGTGGTGGCGGCCCGCGAGCGTGCGGACCTGCGCGCGCGGCTGGCCCTGGACGGCAGCGAGTCGAGCGCGTACGACGCCATCGCCCGGGCCGCGGTCTACGGCGACCCGGACGCGTACCAGGTGCTGGACCAGGCGGCCGAGCGGCTGAGCGCGGCCGCGACGTCCATGGTGAACCTGCTGGATCTCGGCCGGCTCGTGCTCACCGGGCCCGGCGTCGCACGGGCGGGATCGATCTTCGCCCGCCGGCTGCGCGCGCACCTCGACCGGACCGCACACTCCCGGCAGCGGCACAGCGTGACCGTGGAGCTCTCGGCGCAGCCCCGTGACGCGGCCGGCATCGGAGCCGCCGCGCTGGTGGTTCAGGCGTCCGTCGCGCCTGGCCACACCCCGGGCCAGGTCTGACCACTCATCCCGCGCGCATCGGGCTTGATCGATACCCGCTGAAACTTAAATTATTAATTCACCTATTGACATGTTCGTAACGGCTACCCGAAGCTGTCGGCACGAGAGCCGTTCCCCCGAAGGAGGACAACCTCCCCATGAGAATCCCCGTCCGCGCGCTGACGGCGACGGTGGCCGTCGCCGCTCTGGTGGCCACCGCCGCCGCCTCGGTCGCCACCCCGGCGCTGGCGTTCCCCGCCACGTCCAAACAGACCGTGATCAACTATCTGAGGTCGATCACCGGAAACCACACCGTCAGCGGCCAGCACAACAAGGAACCCGCCTCCGCGCCCGGCCAGTACACCCAGCAGGCACACGACATCACCGGTCAGTGGCCCGGCCTCTGGGGCGGCGACATGATGTTCAACTCCGCCGACGTCGCCAACCGACAGCGGGTCGTCGACCAGGCCAAGACCGAGTGGGCCAACGGCTCACTGGTGGCGCTGACCTGGCACGCCTGCTCCCCCACCGTCGGCGCCACCTGCAACTTCGACGGCGGCGTCAAGACCAGCATCAGCAACGCACAGTTCCAGCAGATCGTCACCGGCGGCACCGCCCTCAACGCCACCTGGCGCAGCCGGATGGCCGCCGTCGTCCCGTACCTGCGGCAGCTCAGGGACGCCGGCGTCCCGGTGCTCTGGCGGCCGTTCCACGAGATGAACGAGAGCTGGAACTGGTGGGGCGCCCGGCCCGGCGCCAACGGCGGCGCGAAGATCTACCAGCAGATGAAGGACTACTTCGACAGTCAGGGCCTGACCAACCTGATCTGGGTCTGGAACGTGCAGGACAACCCGGCCGGCGGCTGGGCCGGCTACTACCCGGGCGCCGGCTACGTCGACGTCGTCTCGCTCGACGCCTGGTACAAGAACCACCCGTCGAGCGGCGACTACCAGCAGATCCAGGCGATCGCCGCGGGTAAGCCCATCGCGCTCGCCGAGATGGGCAAGGTGCCCACCGCGGCACTGCTCGACAGCCAGCCGAAGTGGACCTACTTCATGATCTGGTCCGAGCAGCTGCGCGGCAGCAACAGCAACGCGGAGATCCAGAACGCGTACTTCCTGCCTCGGGTGTACAACCAGGGCGAGATCAGGTTCTAGCCGATCGATCCGCGCGCCGCCCGTCATCGCGACGGGCGGCGCGCCCAACTCTGCCCCGAACCCGGCCCTGATCGTCTAGCCTCGAGCCAATGGCCTGACCATTGGGAGCTGCGATGACCACCAAGAGCGCCTTCACGCCCGAGGAATGGAAGTCAGTGCTCGAGGGCCCGCCGACCGCGGGCCTGATCGTCATCACGGCGTCGCGCGGCGGAACGTTCCGCGAGACGATCGCGATGTCGAAGGCGTACCTGGACGCACGCGCGCTGCACGGCGAGAGCGAGCTGCTCGACGAGATCGCGGCGGCCAAACCCCAGGCGGACCACACGAGATACCGCTCCTTCGAGGAGATGAAGGAGCACGGACTCCAGCACCTGCGCGACGCGGTCGCGCTGCTGGAGGGCAAGGCCACGCCCGAGGAGGTGGACGCGTACCGGCGTTTCGTGCTCGCACTTGCCGACAAGGTGGCCGAGGCGCACCGCGAGCACGGGCAGAGCGTGAGCCCCGACGAGGCCGCCGCCATCGAGCAGATCTCGGCGGCGCTCGGGGCGAAGGACTCGTAGGCCATGCTGTTGGTGCCCAGGCAGCTGCTGCGCGCCGGCATGACCGGCGACGTGCCCTACTACGGCGGCAGATTCAGCCCGGCTCAGGCGTACGCCGCGGCGCATCCCCAGCCGCGCCCGGCCCCGCCTCCCCCGGCGCCCACCTCCCGCGCGGACCAGCAACTTGCCGCGTTGCAGAACCTCTTCGCCGCCGGCGTGCTCACGGCCGAGGAGTACCAGCAGTTCGCGGCCCGGGTGACGCCGTGAGCGGTCCGGTGCAGGTACTCGTGCTCGGGTTCCCCGAGGCGTCGTTGTCCGGCGAGATCCTGGCCGAGCTGACCAGGCTCGCGGACGCGGGCGTCGTGCGGCTGCTCGACGTGCTGCTGGTGTCGCGCACCGAGGACGGCCACCTCGACACGCTGCCGCCACCGCCGGGCGCCGCGCCGGACCTCGGCCGCCTGGCCACCGCGTTCCTCAGCGAAGCCGGGGACGAGGCCGGGAGCGACGGGCATCGGATCGGGCAGGGCGGGACCGACCCGGCCACATGGTCGCTTGAGGACGCGGTGCCCGCGGGCGGCGCCGCCGCGGTCGCCCTCATCGAGCACCTGTGGGCGCAGCCCTTCGTCCACGCGGTCCGGCGCGCCGGCGGCCGCCTGCTCGACGAGACGTGGCTGGCCCCGGACGACCGGGAGCTCCTGGATCGGCTCGCCGGCGAGGTCACCTAGGGTCTGCCCGGGCAGCCTTTGGTGCAGCCGTGTGTCGCGGCCTTGCCGGTGCCGGCACCCCGGCCGATGCTGAGTGCTCGGCGCCGGCCGGGGCCCGCCGGGGCACGGATCGGAGCGAGATGACCTACGGGCTGGGCGTTGACCTCGGTACCACCTGGACCGCGGCGGCCGTGCGGCGCGGCGACGCCATCGAGGTGCTCCGGCTCGGCGGGCGGCGTCCCGAGATCCCGTCGGTGATCTTCCTACCGGCCGACGGGCCGGTGCTGGTCGGCGAGCCGGCCACGCGGCGCGGCGAGGAACAGCCGGGGCGGCTGGCCCGCGAGTTCAAGCGGCGGGTCGGCGACCCGGTGCCGCTGCTGATCGGCGGCTCGCCCTATCCGGCGCACGCGCTGCTCGCCCGCCAGTTGGAGCACGTACTGGCGGTCGCCACGAAGAACGAGCAGGGCCCGCCCGGCTCGGTCGTGCTCACCTGCCCGGCCAACTGGGGTCCCTACAAGCGCGACCTGCTGGAACAGGCCGCGCGCATGGCCGACGCGCCACGGGTGGTGCTGCGCAGCGAGCCCGAGGCGGCCGCGGCCTCGTACGCGGCGGGCGAGCACATGGACGACGGCGACATAGTGGCCGTCTACGACCTGGGCGGCGGCACCTTCGACGCGGCCGTGCTGCGCCGCACCGCCGACGGGTTCGAGCTGCTCGGCACGCCGGAGGGCATCGAGCAGCTCGGCGGGGCCGACTTCGACGAGGCGGTCTTCGACCACGTGACCCGGCTCCTGCCGGCCGAACGGCTGGCCGGGGACGGCCCCGAGCTGGTGGCGGCGCTCGCCCGGCTGCGGCGGGACTGTGTGGACGCCAAGGAGACGCTCTCCTACGACACCGAGGTGATGATCCCGGTGGCGCTGCCCGGCCTGCACACCCGGGTGCGGCTGACCCGGCACGAGTTCGAGGCGATGATCGCGCCGGCGATGGAGGAGACGGTGCGGGCGCTGGGGCGCGCGCTGCGCTCGGCCGGGGTCGGCCCGGAGCAGCTGCGGGCGGTGCTGCTTGCCGGCGGGTCGGCGCGGATCCCGCTGGCCGGCGCGCTGGTGGGCGCCGCGTTCGAGCGGCCGGTCGTGGTCGACCCCAACCCCGAGCACAGCATCGCGCTCGGCGCGGCCCGCCTGACCGGCACCGTCCCGCCCGCCGCCGCCCGGGTGGAAGCGCCCCCGCCTTCCTCGCCGGCGCCATCGGCCGCCCCGCCGGCGCCGGAACCGCCCGCTCCATCGCCGGAGTCGCCGGAGTCGCCGCCGACCCGGCCCATCGCGGTGGGCCGGGCCGCGCCGGCCGAGCCCTCGCCCGACGGTTCCGGTTCGGGCCGGCGGCGCGTCCTCATCCTGGTCGCGGCCGCGGCCGTCCTGGCGATCGCCGTGAGCGTCCCGCTCGTCGTGCGGCTGATGCGCGCCGACCGCGGCCAGGCCGCCGCGCCGCCGCCCGCCTCCGGCGCACCCACCTGCGGCTTCACCGAGGACTTCGCCGGCACCGCGGTGGATCCCGCCTGGGAGCGGCCCCGGAAGGATCTGACGCTCACCGTGGGCGGCGGGGTGGCCGAGATGGACGCCCCGGAGGGTACGGACATCTACAAGACCAACACGACCGCGCCGATGCTGCTGCGGCCGATCACCGGAGACTTCGTCCTCGAGACCGAGATGGAGGCGTCCCCGGCCGTGTTCTACCAGGGCGCCGGGCTGCTGTTGTGGAACGGCCCGGCCAGCTGGGTGCGGATGGAGCGCGGCTTCGGCAGGACGACCGGGACGGTGAGCTTCGAGTACAGCGACGCCGGCACGCATCTGCGGCCGCACGGGCCGCTGCCCAGCCAGCGGCCGATCGAGACCGCGGCCACCCGGATCGTCTTCCGGATGGCCCGGTCGGGCGACGCGGTCCACGGCTCGTGGCGCCCGGCCGACAAGCCGACGTTCGCCGACCTGGCCACCGTGAAGATGACCCTGCCGCAGACCGTCCGGGTCGGCGTGGCCGCGCTCAACCGGGCGCAGTTCGGGGCGAAGCCCACCCCGTTCCGCGCCCGGTTCGACCGGATCACCGTGACCTGCTGAGGGTCACCGCCTGCTGAGGAGCAGGGTGCGCGGCCGGTCGTCCGCGGTGACCGCCTCGCCGGCGGCGCCCCGAACCCGATTCGGCCACCAGAAGCGCTCGCCGAGCAGAAACGCCAGCGCCGGCACGAGGACGGTCCGCACGAGCAGCGTGTCGAGCAGGACGCCGATGCAGACGATGACGCCGATCTGGGTCAGCAGGATCAGCGGCAGCACGCCCAGTACGGCGAAGACCGCGGCGAGCAGCACCCCCGCGCTGGTGATGACGCCGCCGGTGACGCGCAGGGCGGAGAGCATCCCGTCGCGGGTGCCCGCCCGGCGCGCGTCCTCGCGGGCCCGGGTGACCAGGAAGATGTTGTAGTCGACGCCGAGGGCCACGAGGAACACGAACGCGAGCAGGATGACCCCGCTGTCCAGCGCCGGGAAGCCGAGCACGTGATCGAAGAGCAGCCACGCCGCGCCGAGGCTGGCGAAGAACGAGGCGATGACGGTGAGCACGAGCAGCGCCGGCGCGAGCAGGCCGCGCAGCAGCAGCACCAGCACGGCGGCGACAAGCAGCAGGATGACCGGCAGGATCAGCCGCAGGTCCCGCCCGTTGGCCTCGGCGGTGTCGTAGGTGGCGGCGACGCTGCCGCCCACCACCGCGCCGGTGCTCGGATCCGCGCCCTCGACGGCCGGCGGCGCGGAGGCCGGAACGGCGGCGACCGCGGCCCGCAGCGCCTCGACCGCCCGGTCGGACGCGCCGGTTCCCGGTTCGGCCTCCAGCACCACGTCGACCTGGGCGACGGCGGCGCCGGCGCGGCCCTGGCGTGCGGACGCGACGCCCGGTACCGCGGCGGCGGCCCGGTTGACCGCGTCCACCGCCGCCGGGTTGGTCAGCACGGCGACCGGCTGGGTGGTCCCGGCGGGGAACGCCTTGGCGAGGGTCTGCGCACCGGCCACCGCCTCCGGCTTTACCCGGAACTGCTCGGTCTCCGACAGGCCGGTGCGGATGCCCAGGCCGCCGAGGGCGAGGCCGGCCAGCAGCAGCGTCGACAGGACGGCGACGGCCGCCGGCCGGCGCACGACGGCGGTGCCGAGCCGGCCCCAGAGCCGGCCCTCCCGGGCCGCGCTGCCGGCGTGGGGCACGAACGGCCAGAACAGGCCCCGGCCGAAGATCACCAGCGCGGCCGGGAGCACGAGCAGGGCCGACAGCATGGCGAACACGACACCGATCGCGCACGCCACGGCGAGGGCCCGGTTGTTCTCCTGCTCCGACAGCAGCAGCGTGAGTACGCCGAGCACCACCGTCGACCCACTGGCCAGGATGGGCTCGGCGGTGCGGCGCAGCGTGGCGCGCATCGCGACGAAGCGGTCCGGTTCCCGGCGCAGCTCCTCGCGGTAGCGGGCGATGAGCAGCAGCGCGTAGTCGGTGGCGGCGCCGAAGACGAGCACGCTGGCGATGCCGGTGACGGCGCCCGCCTGGAGGTTGATGCCGAGGGCGGGCACGATCGTGTCGATCGCGCGCAGGGTCAGCTGCTCGGCGGCCGCGACGACGGCCAGCGGGATGATCCACAGGAACGGGCTGCGGTAGGTGATGAGCAGCAGGAGCGCCACCACGCCGGCGGTCACCATCAGCAGCGTGGCGTCCGCGCCCTCGAAGACCTTTGTCAGGTCCGCGGTGAAGGCCGGCCCGCCGGTCACCTCGACGGTCAGGCCCGCGCCGGTGCCGTCCAGCGCCGCGCGCACTCCTTCGATCGTGTCGGCGACCTGCTCCTGGCCGCCGGCGGTGGACACCGGCACCGCGATCAGCGCGACCTTACCGTCCGGGGAGACCTGCGGGGGTGCGACCTTTCCGCCGACCGCGAACCGGCTCAGGTCCCGCGACCGGGCGGCGAGCGCCTCGGTGTCGGCGGGGGTGAGCGGCCCGCCGTCGGAGCGGCCGGCGACGACGAGCGCGGGCTGGACGTCGCTGTCGGGCAGTTGCTCCTGTAGCCGCTCGGCCACGGTCGACTGCCACTGCGCCGACAGCCCGGTGGCGGACACCGGGTCGGGGTTGGCGGGCCTCGGCAGCCCGAAGACGGCGGCCCCGACGACGATCGCGGCGACCACGGTGAGCCAGGCGGCCAGGCGGCCACGGGCGACGTGGGTGAACAGGGACATGACTTCCTCACGGTTGGAGCGAGCAGAAATCTCGACTGCCATGTATCTCGTTTATCGAGATTATCGACGGTTGAGTTATGCTGCAAACCGGCGGGAGGAGAAAAGGATCACGGAGCACGGCATGTACCGGCCGCGCGACACGCGGCGCGGCCAGTTGGTCGCCGAGGTCACCAACGACCTGCGGAAGTACGCGGCGGATGCCCAGCACGTCGGCCACGCCTTCGCCAACCTGCACGGGCTGGGGCCGACGGACCTGCACGCCCTGATCGCCGTCATGGACGCGGAACTGGTCGGTGATCCGGTCACCCCCGGCCGCCTCGGCGAGCAGCTCAACCTCTCCTCGGGATCCGTGACCGCCCTGATCGACCGCCTCGAACGCGCCGGCCACATCCGCCGCGACCGCGACACCGCCGACCGGCGCAAGGTCCTGCTGCACTACGCCGAGCAGGGCGCCGCCCTCGCCATGGAGTTCTTCCAGCCGCTCGGGCGGCGCACGGACGCGGTGATGGCGGACTTCACCGACGACGAACTGGAGACCGTGCACCGGTTCATCGCGGCGATGAGCACATCGCTGCGGGAGCACCGGGACGCCGTGCGCGCCGAGGCGCCCCGGCGCGGCACCGCCTGAGCCCTTCGTCGTTGAACACGGCGATGGAGGACCAGTGAGGCGACGAACGGTGCTGACCGCGCTCGGCGCCACCGCCGCGATCGCGACGCTGGGCGGCGTCTACCGCGGCCGCGCCGCGCCGCCGCCCACGATCCCCGGCGCGCCGATCGGCGACGAGCGACTCGACCGGCGCCGCTCCGCCGCCCGGGGCCGGACCGTCGACTTCTACACCGCCGTACCCGCCGGGCACGGCGACGGGCGCGGCCTGCCGGTGCTGCTGGTCCTGCACGGCGCCTCGACCACGGCGGCCGACTTCCCCCGCCTGGGACTCGGCCGCTTCGCGAGCGATTCGGTACGCCGGGGAAACGCGCCGTTCGTCCTCGCCGGCGCGACGGGCGACCGCCTGTCGTGGCGCCCGTCCGGCACCGACGATCCACAGCGCATGGTGCACGAGGAGATCCCGGCCTGGTGCGCCGAGCGGGGCTTCGACACCACCCGCGTCGCCGTCTGCGGCTGGTCGATGGGCGGCTACGGCGCCCTGCTGCTGGCCGGAACGTTCCCGGGCTTCGTCCGGGCCGTGGCGGCGTTCTCTCCCGCGGTGCACCCGGGCGACGACGTGTTCGCCCGGGCCGCCGGCCTTCGCGACGTGCCCGTCGGGCTCTGGTGCGGCACCGACGACGGCCTGCTCCCCGAGGTACGCGCCCTCGAGAAGGCGCTGCCGCGGCCGAAGGCGGCCGGGACGTACTCGGCCGGCGGCCACAACTTCGGCTACTGGAGCACCTGCCTGCCGGCGGCGTTCGACCTCATCGCCGCCCACTCGGCCGAAGTCGGTACCCCCGCGAGGACCTAGTATCGAGAAGGCCACCGAGTGCGTCGCCGAAAGGTGCAGCCTGATGCGCGAGCTTCATTCATTGAGGGACGTCGTGCAATTCACCGGCGTGCTGACGAGTGCCGGCGTCCGGGCCGGCCAGGCCCTGCGGGAGCCGACCGCGAGAACGGTGGCGGCATTTGTTCCCGGCATTCCGGCCGATGCGCGACACTCCCTGCGGTCTTTGATCAGCGCGCTGGGGCGTCTTCCGTCGTCGCTCGAATTGTCCGCCCGGCTCGTCGGGCCGGCGTCCGGGCGGCCGCCGTTCGTGCCGAACATTCAGGTGAGCGCACAGCCCGGCAATGCGCTCGAAACCGTACTGAATTACTTCAAGGACGGTGTGCCGCTGCCGCCGGCGATACCCCTGACCCTGGCGAATGGCAATGACATCGGTTCGGGATCCATCATTCCGGCCACGTTCAACGAGCCCGGCCACTATCAGGCGGTTATTGCCCGCAGTGGCGTCACCAGCGACGGATTCACCATCGTGGTGCGCAGTCTCGCGTTCACGGTGACCGGCCCGGGGCCGACCCCGCCTCCGCCGCCTCCTCCCCCGTTCCTGCCGACCTGCTCGGTCGAACTGGCGTCGAGCGGGCCGGCCGGCGGAACCGTGACCGAGATGAGGATCTTCGGTGGCGGCTTCGCCGCCGGGGAGCCGGTGCAGATCATCGAGGGAATCCACCTTCACGCCGTCGTGAACGCGGACGCCCTCGGCGGCTACAGCGTCGTCATCGGGTTCGTTCACGGCGCTCAGCCGACCGCCCACGTCGTGCGGGCGCACGGGGTCCGGACCGGCCTCACCTCGAACGCCGCGGGTTTCTCCGCCTAGGCCTAGTCACTGAAGGGCGACGAGGACGCGGATCAGGCCGAGGCCCGAGTCGAGCGGGCCGAGCGCCTTGCCGATCACCGCGCCGAAGGAGCGCTCGCGGTCCGTGGCCCGCATCGCGTGTCCGGGCGTCGGCGACGTGGTGAGCAGGTCGCCGACCTCGACGGCGCCCTGATCGGCGTCGACCTTGCACCAGACCTTGCCGCTCAGCGCGAGCGGGCGCCGGCCGGGCCCGGACCGTCGGTCGAGAATCAGGCCCGGTCGCAGGTCGCCGGCGCCGGAGACCACGCCGGCCACCCGCCGGTCGTACGGCCTGTCGCTGACCTGCACGTTGTCGCCGCCGACCAGCACCACGACGGTTCCCGGGTCGGCGGGGACGTCGCCGACGACGTCGAACTCCTCGGCCAGGTCGGCGCCGCCGACCAACTTGATGTCGCCCAGGACGCCGATATTCGAATTGACGTTGAAGTCGCCGTCGACGCCGACCTTGCCGTGGAAGAATCCCGCGAAGCCCTTGCCGGTGTGCCGGACCCGGAAAACGGAGTCGTCCTCGGAGGTGCCGAACCCGGAGATTCTTCCGGCCACCTCGACGTGCCCGGACACCGTGAGCGTCTTGCTGGGATCCGACGTGCCGACTCCTACCCGCCCGAGGCGGTCGATCCGCATCTGCTCGAAGCCTCTGGTCTTGAAGACCAACGGTTGATTGTCGGTGGTGCCCAAGAACATATTGGTCGCGTCCGTGCCGCCATTTCCATTGAGTTCCCAGGCCATTGTCACTCCCCTTTGCAGCGCGGAAGTCCACAGTACATTGACCCGGGGCACGGTAGGGTTTATCGGAGCTGGCCCGCGGCGAGGCCGCTCTGCACCTGCCGGTGGAACAGCAGATAGGCGGCGATCACCGGCAGCATCGCGATGGTCATCCCGGCGAACAGGCCGCTGAAGTCGCCGCGGTATCCCTCGTTGACCGCGAGCGCCGTCAGCCCCTGCGCCAGCACCCACTTGCGCTCCGCGCCCTCGCCCTGCATGAGCACGAGCGGCAGGACGTACTGGTTCCACTGGAACAGGAAGTTGAAGATGCCGACGCTGACCAGCCCGGGGCGGGCCATCGGCAGCATCACCGCGAAGAACAGCCGATAGTGCCCGCACCCGTCGACCATCGCGGCCTCGGCGACCGAGGTGGGCAGGGTGCGGAAGAACGCGGTCAGGAAGAACACCGTGAACGGCAGCGAGTAGGCCGCGTACACCAGCGTCAGGCCGGGCAGGGTGCCGAGCAGGCCCAGGTTGCGTACCACGAAGAAGAGCGGGACCAGCGCCAGGAAGACCGGGAACATCATGCCGCCGACGAAGGCGAGGTAGACGATCCGGCGGCCGCGGAAGCGGTAGCGGGCCAGGACGTACGCGGCCATGGCGCCGAGCAGCATGGTGAGTGCGAGCGCGCCGGTCACCACGATCACGCTGTTCAGGAAGTAACGGCCGATGTGCGCCTCGTTCCAGGCCCGGCCCCAGTTCTCCCACCGCAGCCGCGACGGCAGGCTCCACGGGTCGGTCAGGATCTCCTCGTCGCTCTTGAACGAGCTGAGCACCGCCCAGAGCAGCGGCAGGGTGGTCAGCAGCGCCCAGCCGATCAGGAACGCGTGCGAGAGCACCGGTACCCGGCGCGGGGGTGCCGGCGACCGCTGCTCGGGCGGCGACTCGCGGTGGGTCCGCGTGAGCACCGCCATCACAGCTCCACCCGGTCGCGGCGGGTGACCCGCAGGAACATGGCCGCCACGGTGAGGGTCAGGAAGAACATCGCCACGCCGATGGCCGAGGCGTAGCCGAACTGCCCGTCGGCGAACGCGGTCTTGTACAGCCGCAGGCCGACCACGTCCGACGACGAGCTCGGGCCGCCGTCGGTGATGATCTGCACCACGGCGAAGCCGTCGATCGCGAGGATCGCCAGGTACACCCAGGCCACCTGGATGGTGTCCCACACCAGCGGCACCGTGATCCGGACCAGCGTGGTGAGCCGGCTCGCGCCGTCGAGCAGGGCCGCCTCGTAGAGGTCGCGGGGTATCGACTGCATGGCCGCGCTGAAGAGGACCACGTAGAAGCCGACGTTCATCCAGACGAGCACGGCCATCACGCACCAGAACGAGAACCGCGGATCGCCCAGCCAGGCCACGGCGAGCCCGTCCAGCCCGATCGCGCGGAGGATGCCGTTGACCATGCCGGTGTGCGGTGCGTACATCTCCTTCCAGAGCACGCCGACGATCGCCACCGAGAGCACCTGCGGGAAGAAGTAGACGACGCGGTAGAAGCCGGCACCGCGTACGCCGTGGACGCCGACCCGGTCCGAGCGGCCGCCGACGCTGATCATCGAGGCGAAGAAGAGCCCGAGCAGAATCGTCGCCACCGGCAGCAGCACGAGCATCAGAGCGTTGTGCCGCAGCGCGTTCCAGAAGTAGCCGTCGCCGGCCAGCCGCCGGAAGTTGTCCAGGCCGACGAACTCGTAGTCCGGCGACAGCCCGCTCCAGTTCGTGCCGGCTATCTGGAACGCCTGCGCGTACGGCGAGACGACGAAGATTCCGTACAGGAGCAGGGGTGGGATCAGGAAGGTGGCGATGAACAGCCGCTTGCCGCGCACCTCAGGCCCGCTTGTACTTCTTGACCGCGGGGTCCTGGGCGAACTCGTCGGCGGACTTCTGCACCTGCTCGCACCACTGCGCCGCGTTGATCCGCTTGGTGTACAGCTCGGCGCAGGCCGCGTCCACCCGCTCGCGCTCCAGCTTGCGGTAGTACGACGAGTACAGCCAGGTGAACGCGGTGCCCTTGGACGCCTCGATCAGGCCGGTCACCGACGCGAGGCCCGGGCCGAGCTCGATGCCGGCGCCGGCGCCTTTCACGCAGGTGAGGCTGCTGACCTTGCGGGTGAAGTCGGAGGCGCCCTGCTGCGAGAGCATGACCCGCAGGTACTCCAGGCCGCCGCGGACGTTCTTGCCCTTGGTAGGGACGATGAACGGCTCGCTGCCGGTGCCGCGGAACGCCTCGAACGGCATCTTGTCGCTCGTGGTGAGGCTGGGCGTCGGCGCGACGGCCATCCGGAAGTCCGGCGGGGTGACCGACTTCTGCTCGTTCTCCAGCCACGATCCACAGGAGACGAACGCGGCGTGGCCCCGGCACCACTCGGTCTGCGACTGCACGTGGTCCATGCCCTCGGCGCCCGGCTGGAGGAAGCCGTCGACGGCGAGCTGGTAGTAGGCCTCGGCGGCGGCCCGGACCGCCTCGTGCTTCCAGGCGTTCGGCTCCAGGTTGTCGATCGCCTTGATCACCTCGATGCCGCCCAGCTTGCCGGCCGCGGCGAGGATCGGCCAGCTCATGTAGCGGGAGTGCTTGCCCGGGTAGGTCCAGGGCGCGATGCCGGCCGCCTTGATCTTCTTGCAGAGGGCGATCATCTCGTCCCAGGTCTTCGGGTACTGCCAGCCCTTCGACTCGAAGAGCTTCCGCGAGTACCAGACGCCGTACGCCGAGTAGGCGTAGTTCAGCGACAGGAATTTACCGTCGTACGAGCCGACGTCGACGATGCCGGGCAGCAGCGTGTCGCGTACCTTCTTGGCCGGGTCGTCGAGGCTCGGCGCGTCGAGCAGCTCGCCGAGATCGGTGAGCGCGCCCTGCGAGACCAGGCCGTTGAAGTCGATCTGGCTGCCTCCCGAGTTGTTCACCACGTCCGGCGGGTCGCCCGCGACGAACCGCGGCTGCAGCGTCTCGGCGATCTTCTGGGTGGACGAGTGCTTGATCTCCGCCTTGGGGTAGCGCTCCTGGTACATCGCCTCGTGCGCCTTGGCGTACTCCTCGCCGAAGCCGCCGTTGAAGATGACCACCTCCAGCGGTGCGTCCTCTTTCACACCCAGCGGGTTGGCCGCGCTGACCTCGCCCTTGGCGTCGGACTCGGTGTCGTCGTCGCCGCCCATCGCGCACCCGGCGAGTGTGCCCGCGGCGGCGACGCCCGCCGCGCCGTTGAGCAGCCCGCGCCGGCTGATCCGGTATCCCATGTTCGGCTCCCGCCTAAGAGTTCACTGATGGGTTCCAGCCGTCGGCGGCGAAGGTGGTCGCGCCGTCGACGAGAAGCGCTCCGGGCTCGAAGACCCGGAGACGGTCGAGCAGGACGCCGCGGCCCTGCGAGGCGGCGTCGGTGCGGTAGCTCAGCCGCAGCCGGGTGGTCCCGGCGGGCACGTCGGCGGCGGCCAGCCACCAGTGGCGGCCCCCGAAGCCGGTGAACGTGCCGTCGCCCGTCACCGTCTCCCGGCCGGAGCGCAGGGTCGTCGGCAGCGGCGCCCAGCTCACCCCGTCGGCCGACCACTCCAGCGTCGCCGTGTCGTAGCCCGGCTCGGTGTCGTACCAGAGCAGGAACGAGGCCCGTGCCCGCTCACCCGCCGCGCGCCGCAGCGGCGCGGTCAGCGTCATGACCGCGCCGTCGCGCAGCTCGGTCCGCCAGGGCTCGCCGCCGGCGAGCGCGTGGACCGGGTGCGCGGCCGCGAACGTACGCGCCAGCGCGCGCCGCGCGACGTTGTTGCTCCCCCAGGCCCGGTCGGGGTGCACCCGGTTGCTGAGCAGGATGAGGAAGGACTGGTCGAGCGGGTCGATGACGATCGACGTGCCGGTGAACCCGGTATGCCCGAAGGTCACCGGCGAGGTCATCCCGTCCATGTACCAGTGCTTGGCGAGCTCGAAGCCGAGCCCGCGGGCGCTCTCGGGGTACCGGGGCCGCAGGTCCGCGTTGTAGTCGACGAGCGCCTGGCGGACCATCGGCCGGGACAGGATCCGCCGGCCCCGGTAGGTGCCGCCGTCGAGCAGCATCTGGCACAGGACCGCCAGGTCGTCCACGGTGGAGAAGACGCCGGCGTGCCCGGCCACGCCACCGAGGGACCAGGCGTTCTCGTCGTGCACCTGGCCCCAGACCACGCCGCGGTTCACGTACGGCTGGTACTCGGTGGCGGCGGTCCGGTCCCGCTGCCCGGCGCCGGGGTTGTAGCCGGTGTCGTGCATGCCGAGCGGGCCGGTGACCCCGGCACGGACCGCGTCGGCGAGGGACTCGCCGGTGACCCGCTGGACCAGCACGCCGAGCGCGATCAGGCCGATGTCGGAGTAGACGTACTGAGCGCCGGGCGCCGACCCGGCCGTCACCGGAGTGACGAGCGCCGCGGCGGTCCGCTCCTCGGGCGTGCCGTACCGGGAGTAGAACGGCAGGAACGCCGGCAGTCCGGAGGTGTGGGTGAGCAGGTTCCGTACCGTCACCGATTCCTTGCCGCCGGCCGCGAACTCCGGGACCGAGTCCGCGACCGGCGCGTCCAGGTCCACCCGTCCGGCCTCGACCTGCTGGAGCACGACGATCGTGGTGAACAGCTTGGAGATCGAGGCGAGGTCCCACAGGGTGTCGGTGCGGGCCGGTATCCGCTGCCGCGGCGGCAGCTCGGCGATCCCGCCGCCGGGGTCGGCGGTGTAGCGGACCGCGTCACCGACCGCGAACCGCGACACCACGACGCCGTGGTGCGCGGCGAGCACGGCGGCGCCCGCGTACGCGGGGCGCCCGGGATGGTCCGGCGTCGCCTCGAGGTAGGACGCGGCGATGCCGGGCAGCGCGGCGACCCGGTCCGGCAGCAGGCCGGCCTCGTACGCGGTGCCGGTGCGCAGTACGTCGTGCCGGAACCGGATGTCGGCGGGCGTGACGGCCGGCGCCGCCGCCGGGGCGGGCTCGGCGGCCGCGGGCGCGCCGGCGACCAGGCAGGCGAGCACGCAGAGCGGGGGCAGGAACCGAAGTCTGATCATCAACGCCTCTCCATACGTCGATCTGTCGAGGATGAATGTTTCCTTCGTAACTGGCAAGAGGGGCGAATGTTATTGCCATACCACGGCGACCCGGCTACCTTCTGGCACCATGCGAACGCGTCCCGTGGCTCTTCTCGCTCTCGCCACCCTGGGTCTCACGGTTCCCGCCGTTCCGGCCGCCGCGAACCCCGCACCGTCACCGGTCGACTCGGCCCTGGCCCGGATGACGTTGCCGCAGAAGATCGGTCAGCTCTTCACCACCTACGTCTACGGCAACGACGCGAACACGCCGTCGGCCGCCGACGCCGCCGCCAACCGCCGCCTGTACGGCGTGGACACCCCGGCGGAGGTCGTCGCGAAGTACCACCTCGGCGGCGTCATCTACTTCGCCTGGACCAACAGCCTCCAGAGCCCGCGCCAGATCACCACGCTCAGCAACGGGCTACAGGCCGCCTCCGCCGGCGTCCCGCTGACCATCTCCACCGACCAGGAGCACGGCGTCGTCTCCCGGATGCCCGCGCCGGCCACCCAGTTCCCCGGCGGGATGGCGCTCGGCGCCGGACGCAGCGTGCTCGACGCGTACCGCACCGGGCAGGTCACCGGCGCCGAGCTGCGCGCGGTCGGCATCAACCAGGCCTGGGCCCCGGTGGCCGACGTCAACGTGAACCCCGCCAACCCGGTCATCGGGGTGCGCTCGTTCGGCAGCGACCCGAAGCTCGCCGCCGCGCTCACCGCGAGCCAGGTGCTCGGGCTCCAGCGCGGCGCGAACGCCTCCGCCTCCGCCAAGCACTTCCCCGGGCACGGCGACACCGCCACCGACAGCCACACCGGCCTGCCGGTGATCACGCACACCCGCGAGGAGTGGCAGCGCGTCGACGCGCCGCCGTTCAAGGCCGCCATCGCGGCCGGCGTCGACGCCATCATGAGCGCGCACATCGTGGTGCCGGCGCTCGACCCGGCCGGCGACCCGGCCACCCTGTCGCAGCCGATCATCACCGGGCTGCTCCGCGGCGAGCTCGGCTACCGCGGCGTGATCGTCAGCGACTCCCTGGAGATGGCCGGCGTACGCCAGAAGTACGGCGACGACCGGGTGCCGGTGCTGGCGCTCAAGGCCGGCGTCGACATGCTGCTGATGCCCCCGAACATGCAGGTGGCGTACGACGCCGTGCTCGGCGCGGTCGCCTCCGGCGAGCTCACCGAGGCCCGCATCGACGCCTCGGTGCGCCGCATCCTCACCCTCAAGCAGAAGCGCGGCCTGCTCGCCTGGACGCCGCTCGACCCGGCCGCGGCCGAACGCGCCGTCGGCTCGCCCGAGCACGTCCGCGTCGCCCGGTCCGTCACCGACCGCACCGTCACCGCGATCCGCAACGACGCGGGCCTGCTCCCCTGGTCTCACGCCGGGAAGTCCGTGCTGGTCACGGGGTGGAACTCCAGCGCATACAACAACGTCGCGGTGCTGGCCGGCGCGCTCGGCGCCACACCGCTGGTCACCAACCTGCCGAACGACGCCAAGATCGCCGAGGCGGTCGCCGCGGCGGGCACCCACGACCTCACCGTGGTGCTCACCAGCAGGGCGTGGGACACCACGGTCGCCGATCCGGGCGGTCGGCAGCAGGCCCTCGTGAAAGCCCTGGTGGCGGCCGGCAAGCCGGTCGTCGTGGTGGCGGTCCGCGACCCGTACGACATCGCGGCGCTGCCGGAGGTCACCACCTACCTGGCCACCTACAGCTTCACCGGTGTCGCCATGGAGTCCCTCGCAAAGGTGCTGCTCGGCACCGCGCCGCCGCGCGGCAGGCTGCCGGTCGAGATACCCGGGACCTATCCGTACGGGCACGGGCTGAGCTGGAGCGTCCCGTGAACCGTCGTGGCCTGCTGGCCGCGGGCGCGGCCGGTGCCGCCGCCGGGCTGACCCTCGGCGGACCGGCCGCCGCGAAGCCCGGCCTGCTCCCCCGGGTCCCCGTGCGGACCGGCCTGGACCGGCTCGCCGCGGCCGGCTGGGACGCGGTCCGGGGCGAGCGGATCGGGGTCGTCTCCAACCCGACCGGCGTGGACGGCGGGTACCGGCACCTGGTGGACCGGATGCACGCCGACGGCGTGACCATCGGCGGCGTCTTCGGCCCCGAGCACGGCTTCCGCGGCTCGGCGCAGGCCGGCGGCAGCGAGGGCACCGGCACCGACGCCCGCACCGGGCTGACCGTGTACGACGCCTACCTCGCCTCGCAGGCCAGGTGGGCCGAGATGTTCACCGCCGCCGGGGTACGCACCGTCGTCTTCGACATCCAGGACGTCGGCGCCCGCTTCTACACCTACATCTACACGCTGTACGACTCGATGGTCGCGGCCGCCCGGCTGGGCCTGCGCTACCTGGTGCTGGACCGGCCCAACCCGATCGGCGGCCGCGCGTACGGGCCGATGATGACCGACGGCTTCACCTCCGGCGTTGGCCGGCTGAAGATCGTGCAGCAGCACGGCATGACCGTCGGCGAGCTGGCCCGCTTCTACAACGGCGAGTTCCTTCCCGTCGAGGCGGGGCGGCCGGTGGACCTCGACGTGATCGACTGCCGGGGCTGGCACGCCCGGCTGCGGGCCGGCGACACCGATCTGCCGTGGGTGCTGCCCAGCCCGAACATGCCCACACCGGACACCGCGGTGGTCTACCCCGGAACCGGCATGTTCGAGGGGGTGTCCTCGCTGTCCGAGGGGCGCGGCACCACCCGGCCGTTCGAGCTGATCGGCGGGCCGGACTTCGACCACCACTGGTGCGACCGGGTGACGGCGCTGAACCTGCCCGGCGTGGAGTTCCGCGAGGCGTACTTCACCCCGACGTTCAACAAGTTCGCCAACCGGCTCTGCGCGGGCATCGAGGTCAAGGTGACCGACCAGGCCGCGTACGACCCGATCCGTACGGCGGTCGGCATGCTGGTGGAGGCCCGCCGCCAGGCGGCGTTCGCGTGGCGGGTGGACGGCGGCACCCGGCACTGGATCGACCTGCTCACCGGCTCGTCGCGGCTGCGCACGATGATCGACGCGGGCGCGGGCACCGACGACGTGGTCGGTGCGTGGGCCGGCGAACTGGCCGAGTTCGAGGCGCGGCGGCGGCCGTACCTGCGCTACTCCCGGCTCGGCTCGTGACGGGCGCCGGTCAGCCGCGCGTGCACCACCGGCGCCACGGGGGCGCCGGTGAGCAGGCCGACGGCGAGCGCCGCCGCCCCGCCGGCGCCGTCGCGGGCCGCGCGGGGCTCAGCGCCGGTGCGGGCCAGCAGGCCGGCGCGCACCGCGCGGCCGACCGGCCCCGGGTTGAGCAGCACCGACCCGGCCAGCACCACGACGGCGCCGGGTGGCGGCCCGACGCTGTCGAAGGTGTGCAGCAGGCGGCCGGCGGCCGCGGCGCAAATCCGCACCGCCACCGGGTCGCCGGACTCGCAGGCGGCGCCGACCGCGGGCGCCAGCCGGCCGAGCGCGGCGGGCGGCGCGGCGAACCCGGCGGCGAGCAGCGCCTGCGCGACGTCCTCTCCGGACGGTCCCGCCACACCGAAGTGCGCGCACGCGGCGTCCACCAGGGTGGTCGGCTCGCCACGGCCGTCGAGCGCGGCGAGGACCGCGCGCAGCGCGCGCACCCCGATCCACACCGCGGAACCCTCGTCGCCCAGCAGCCAGCCGTACCCGTCGCAGCGGCGCCGCAGCACGCCGCCGGAGAACCGGGCGGCCAGCGCGCCGGTGCCGGAGAGCAGCAACACGCCGTCGGGCTCGGCGGTGCCGGCCGCGTACGCGACCTCGAGGTCGGTCACCGTGACCGGCTCGCCGGTCAGCCCGGCGTCGCGCCAGGCGCGCGCCGCTGCCGCGCGGAACGCGCCACGGCCGGCGCCGGCCGATCCGGCCGCGCCGAGGACGCCGAGGCGCACCGTCGAACGGTCGACCGCCGCCAGCGACGCGGTCAGCGCCGCGCACAGGCTCGCGCCCACCTCGCCGCCGCTGCTGTTGCGGTTCGCGCCGCCGGCCGTGCCCCGGCCCACCACCTCGCCGTCGAGGGTCGCGACCACGCAACGCGTGGTGGTGGCACCCGCGTCGACACCGATCACCAACGTCGCACCCATCGTCCGGTGACCGTACCCTTCGGTGGAGACAATTGACCACGCACGACGAGCATAGGAAACTTTTCTCCATGGCAGATACGGCGATCGACCGCTCGCCCATCACGGTCCGGGCCCGCGGCCTGCTGCCGTCGCTGTCCCCGGCCGAGCAGCGGGTGGCGCGGGTGATCATCGACGAGGCGGCCACCGCCGCCCGGCTCACCATCACCGACCTCGCCCGGCGGGCCGGCTCCAGCGAGACCACGGTGATCCGGTTCTGCCGGGCGATGGGCTTCGCCGGCTACTCCGAGCTGCGGCTGACCCTCGCGGGCGAGGCCGGCCGCGCGTACGAGGCCGCCGGAGCCGCCGAGGAGCCGGTCGGCAGCGACATCAGCGAGAGCGACGACCTCGCCCAGGTGGTCAAGAAGATCGCCTTCGCGGACGCCCGGGCGGTCGAGGAGACCGCCTCGCAGATCGACATCGCGGTGCTGGAGCAGGTGGTCGACCTGGTCGCCGGCGCCCGGCGGGTGGACATCTACGGCGTCGGCGCGAGCGCGTTCGTGGCCAGCGACTTCCAGCAGAAGCTGCACCGCATCGGCCGCGTCGCGTTCGCCTGGAGCGACACCCACCTGGCCCTGACCAGCGCCGCGCTGCTGGACGAGCGGGACGTGGCGTTCGGCATCTCGCACACCGGCACGACAAGCGACACCATCGAGGCGTTCGCCGAGGCCGGGCGGCGCGGCGCGCGTACCGTCGCGCTCACCAACTTCCCCAAGGCGCCGATCACCCAGGTCGCCGACCTGGTGCTGACCACCGCGGCCCGCGAGACCACGTTCCGCTCCGGCGCGATGGCCAGCCGGCTGGCCCAGCTCACCGTCATCGACTGCGTCTTCGTCGGCGTCGCCCAGCGCACCTACCACCAGACCCGGGCCGCGCTCGACGTCACCTACGCGGCGGTACGCGGGCGGCGGATCGGCACCGATCGGAGCCGCGGGTGAGGCCCCTGGACGAGGCGCCGCTGTCGCGGACCGAGCAGCGCAACCCGCGCAGCGCCTCGATCGACCGGATGTCCACCCTGGACCTGCTCCGCCTGATCAACGCCGAGGACCGCCAGGTACCGGTCGCGGTCGCCGACGTGCTGCCCGCCCTCGCCGCCGCCGTCGAGCTGGCCGTGGCCGCGCTCGCCGGCGGGCACCGCGTGCACTACGTCGGCGCCGGCACCTCCGGGCGGATCGCGGTGCTGGACGCGGCCGAGCTGATCCCCACGTTCGGGCTGGCGCCCGGCCGGGTGGTGGCGCACATCGCGGGCGGATCGCACGCGCTGACCAATCCGTCCGAGGCGGCCGAGGACGACGAGGACGCCGGTGCGGCGGCCGCCGCCGAGGCCGGCGAGGGAGACCTCGTCGTCGGCGTCACGGCGAGCGGGCGCACCCCGTACGTCCGGGCGGCGCTCGCCGTGGCCCGCGCCCGCGGCGCGCACACCGTGCTGCTGTCGGCGAACCCGGCCTCGCCGATCGCCACTGGCGTCGACGTGCACGTCGCGCCCGACACCGGGCCGGAGGTGCTCACCGGATCCACCCGGATGAAGGCCGGCACCGCGCAGAAGCTGATGCTCAACGCGTTCTCCACCGCGACGCTGGTGCGGCTGGGGCACACGTACTCGAACCTGATGACCGACATGCTGGCCAGCAACGCCAAGCTGCGCGACCGGCAGCTGCGCATCCTGGCCGAGGCGACCGGCGCCGACCTGGACCGGTGCCGGCAGGCGCTGCGCGCGGCCGCCGGCGACGCGAAGGTGGCGGTGGTGACGCTGATCGCCGGCGCCAGCGCCGAGGCGGCCGGCCGGGCACTGGCCGAAACGGACGGACACGTGCACCGGGCGCTGCGCCTGCTCGATCACCACGCCGCCTGAGCCGCACCGTATGCTCTCGCGTCCATGGAAACCGACACGCAGTTCGCCTTCACGGCTCAGCTCAGCAAGGCCCAGTTCGCGGCGAGCGTGCGGCTCGCCGCGCGGAAGGTGATCTGGTTCCTCCGGATCTTCGGACTGCTCGCGGCCTTCTTCGGCGCGTGGGCGGTCAGCATCGGCATCTACGTGTCGGGTACGACCCTCGTCGTGCTGGGCCTGGCCCTCGCCGTCGGCATGCCGGCCCTGCTGGTGCGCGTCTCGGTGGGACGCGCGCAGCGACTGCTCGACGGGCCGGTCGGCTACCGGATCGACGCCGAAGGGGTCAGGTCGAGCACCCGGCACACCGACGGCATCATCCGGTGGCCGCTGCTCGACCGGCTCGAACAGCGGCCGGACGTGCTGCTGGTCTGGATGGGCCGGGGCCAGTTCATCCCGATCCCGGTGGGCGAGTTCACGCCGGAGACCCGGACGGCGCTGGTCGCCTTCATCGAGGCACACCTCGCCGGGCGCGCGCCCGAAACCGCGACCGCCGAGAAGTCCGCAGTCCGCCCGCCGACCCCGTAGCGTTTCCGAAACTTCCGGAACCCCACCTCCCTCAAGGTGCGGGCGGGCTGCGGCGATCACCTCGGAGGCGTGTCACACCAATCCGGTACCGGTCAGGCTGAACGTCGATCTATCGTCACAGACTGATTTCCGGAAGGTTACCGAAACTTGTTGACACCCTGGTGGGTACGGAAATAGCGTCGCCATCGACGGGACTCAATGACCGTCGATGGCACGTCCCAACGCGACCGCCCCCACCGCGTGGTCCGACGCCGATATCCGGCGGCCGCCCGCGCCGCTGGCCTCCCGCCAGCCGTCACGAGGAGGAAGCAGACACATGAACGACATCCCCACCCCACCGAGGAGACGCGGCCGGACGCGGCTGCTCCTCGGCGCCGCGTGCGCCGCGGTGATGGCCGTGGCCGGCACGGTGATAGCCGCACCGAGCGCCTACGCCGAGGCCGACCGGACCGTCAGCTCGAACTCCACCGGCACGCACAACGGGTTCTACTACTCGTTCTGGAAAGACAGCGGCAACGCCAGCATGACGCTGCGCGCCGACGGCCGTTACTCCAGCAACTGGGGCAGCGGCACCAACAACTGGGTCGGCGGCAAGGGCTGGGCCACCGGCAGCCGCAGGACGATCAGCTACTCGGGCAGCTACAGCCCGAACGGCAACAGCTACCTCGCCCTGTACGGATGGACGCGCAACCCGCTCATCGAGTACTACGTCGTGGAGAACTTCGGCACGTACAACCCGAGCACCGGCGCACAGCGGTTGGGCTCCGTCACCACCGACGGCAGCACCTACGACATCTACCGCACCCAGCGGGTCAACCAGCCGTCGATCGACGGCACCGCGACGTTCTACCAGTACTGGAGCGTCCGCCAGTCGAAGCGCAGCGGCGGCACCATCACCACCGCCAACCACTTCGACGCCTGGGCACGCGCCGGGCTGAACCTCGGCAACCACGCGTACCAGATCATCGCCACCGAGGGCTACCAGAGCAGCGGCAGCTCCGACATCACGGTGAGCGAGGGCGGCACCCCCAACCCGGGGCCGACCACCACCAGCCCCAACCCCGGCGGCGGCAACTGCACCGCGACGCTCTCGGCCGGCCAGCAGTTCGGCGACCGGTTCAACCTCAACGTCGCGGTCAGCGGCACGAACAGCTGGGTCGTCAGCCTCGGCCTCAACGGCGGCCAGAGCCTGCAGAACAGCTGGAACGCCTCGGTCAGCGGCACGACCGGAACCGTCACCGCCCGGCCGAACGGCAACGGCAACAACTTCGGTGTGACGATCATGGCCAACGGCAACTGGACCTGGCCGACCGTCACCTGCCGGACGGGCTGACCCCGGCCGGCTCGCAGCACCCGCTCCTGTGGCGCGGCGGCCCCGGCCGCCGCGCCACCTCCATGCGATCAGGCCGTCCGCACCCGGGCCCGGGCGATCGTCCGCCAGCCGGCGACTCCCAGCACGGCGAGCATCGGTACGGCGCCGACCGCGGGCAGGATCGGCGTGCTGTACGGCAGGAGCAGCATCCCGGCGTACCCGGCGACGATGGCCGGCACGGTCCACCAGCCGACCACGCCGGCCCGGGCCAGCCCGATGAACGTCATCAGCAGCGCCAGCGAGACCAGCGGGCCCGGGTTGAACGCCAGCTGCTCGGCCGGGTGGGCCAGCACCCGGTCCGAGATCGCCGCGGCCTGCTCCAGCGGCAGGTTGCGGCCCAGCTCCATGTGGAACCAGTCGGACAGCAGCGAACCGGAGATCTGGAGCAGCCCGAGCGCGCCGAACAGCGCGCCGACGAGCGTCAGCAGGCCGCCCCTGCGGCCCCGCACCAGCAGCGGCACGGCGAGCAGGCCCGCGCCCATGAGCAGGTTGCCGTAGTGCAGCAGCAGCGCGGAGAGCTGGGTGAGCAACGGGTCCCGCGCCAGGGACGCCAGGTACTGCGCCTTCTCGTCGCCGGCCGCCGGCGGCGAGGTGGCGAGCCCGGCGAAGAACAGCGCCGCGCCGGCGATGAGCGCCCCGCCGGCGATCACCGGCAGGACCCGGCGCCGTGGTGGCCGCGGCGTTCCCCATCGTCGTTGCCGGTGGGCTGAACGGGCCGACCGGGGCGGGCGTGCTCAGCTTCTTCCTCGCGCCGGGCTGGGCCGGGTACCGCGGGAATCCGCGGCGGTCCTGGCTCGCGCCGCTGTCGGCCCAGCTCATGGCGAGCCTCGGCACCTGGGTGGCCGGCCGCGCGACCGGCTCCACCGTCGGCGGCCTCGGCGCGATCGCGTGGGAGAACCTGTTCTTCGGGCTGCTGTGCTGGGGCGCCTGGGGCGTCGGCCTGCTCGCCCGCCGGCTGCGGCATCGCGCGACGCTCCTGGCCCGCCTCGCCGAGGCGATGGAGGCCGAGCGCGACGCGCGGGAACACGCGATCCTCGTCGAGGAGCGCCAGCGCATCGCCCGCGACATGCACGACGTCGTGGCCCACTCGATAAGCGTCATGGTGCTCCAGCTCGGCGCCATCCGCAGCACCCTGCCGCCGGACACCGCGCAGGCCGAGATGATGCGCAACGTGGAGCGGCTCGGCCGCGAGTCGGTACGGGAGCTTCGCGCCCTGGTGGGCATGCTGCGCGACGCGGCCTCGAACGAGCCGGTGCGCAACCCGTCGCTGGCCCGCGCGGACGAACTCGTCGCCGAGGTGCGCGCCGCCGGTCTGCCGGTCGACCTGACCGTCGACGGCGACATCGCGGAGCTGCCGGCGGCGCTGGACGTCTCGGCGTACCGGATCCTCCAGGAGGCGCTCGCCAACGTGCTGCGCCACGCCGGCACCGTGCCGACGCGGGTCGTCGTGCACCGCGCCGGGGACCGGCTCGGCCTCACCATCGACAACGACCCGCCGCCGGGCGCGCGTCCGGACCGGGACCCGACGGCCGGCCCGGGCGGTCACGGCCTGGTCGGCATGCGGGAGCGGGTCTCCGTGTACGGCGGGCGGCTGGCGGCCGGTCCGCGGCCCGACGGCGGGTACGGCGTCGACGCCGTGTTCCCGATCGGGGCGCGGCGGTGAGCGGCATCCGGGTCGTGGTCGCCGACGACGAGGCGATGATCCGCGCCGGGCTGCGGATGCTGCTCGACCACCAGCCCGACATCAGCGTCGTCGGTGAGGCCGTCGACGGGTTCGACGCCCGGGAGGTGGTCCGGCGCACCCGGCCGGACGTCGTGCTCATGGACGTCCGGATGCCGCGCTGCGACGGGCTTCAGGCGGCCGGGCACATCGTCGCCGAGAGCGCCGCGAAGGTCATCATCCTCACCACGTTCGACGAGGACGCCGCCGTGGCCCGGGCGCTGCGCTCGGGGGTGAGCGGGTTCCTGCTCAAGGTGGCACCGCCCGAGCAGCTGGTGCAGGCGGTGCGCACGGTCGCCGCCGGCCAGGCGCTGCTGGACCCGGCGATCACGCTGCGGGTCATCGCGTCGTTCGCACAGGCGCCCGGCGCCGACCCCGCGGCCGCCGAGCGGCTGGCCGCCCTCACCGACCGGGAGGTCGACGTGCTGCGCCTGGTCGCCCGGGGGCTGTCCAACGCGGAGATCGCGGTACGGCTGTTCCTGGGCGAGGCCACGGTCAAGACGTACATCTCCCGGATGCTGGCGAAGCTGGGCCTGCGCGACCGGGTGCAGGCGGCCGCGTTCGCCTACGAGAGCGGCCTGGTCCGCCCGGGCGTCACCGACGGGTAGCTCTCCTCACCGCAGGAGGAAGGACAGGGCCTCCCGTGCGGCGTCGGTTGCCGCGTCGCGGGCGGCACGCAGCGCCGCCTGGTCGCGTTCGAGCCGGGACGGCAGCGGGTCGCCGAGGCGGGGCGCGAGCGCGAGCGTGCTCAGGCCGTGGCTCCAGCCGTCGCGTACCTGCTGGAGGGTCTCCCGGTAGCGGTGCGGCCGGCCGCGGTAGGCGGCGGCGAGCTCCGGGTTGAGGCGGCGCAGGTAGCGCTCGACCACCACGTCGACGGCGCCGAACGACGGCTGGGTGCCGGGCGGCCGGGTGGCGAGCACGACGGCGTGGGTGGCGCCGCGCGCGGCGGCGGCGACGACCGGTACTGCCTCCACGATGCCGCCGTCCAGCCAGCGCCGGCCGCGCAGCGTGACCGGGTCGCCGGCGAGCATCGGCAGCAGGCCGGAGGCGTGCAGGCTGCCGATCAGGTCGGCGCGGTCGGTGAAGTCGGACAGCGCCTCGGCCCGGCCGGTGTCCACGTCGGTGGCGACCATCGCGAGCCGGCCGGCCCAGTCGGTGCCGGCCGCGGAGCCGAGGTCGAACAGCTCGTCGACGCGGCTGACGATGCGCGTGCCGTCGATCACCGGGCGGCCGAGGGCGAACCGCCGCAGGTCGATGAACTCGGGCGAGGTGAAGACCTCCGCGTACGACTCGGCCATCGCCCCGGCGGCGCCGACGGCGAGGGTGGCGGCGTTGACCGCGCCGGCCGAGGTGCCCACGATCATGTCGATCGACGGCAGCAGGCCCTCCCGCTCGATGACGGCGGCCATCGCGGCGGAGACGATGCCCCGCATGCCGCCACCCTCGATGACCAGGGCGACCGTGGCGCCGTCGTCGGTGTTACCGGTGCGGCGGCGCTCGAGGAGCACGTCCTGGACGCTGGGCGTGGCGAGCCGGCCCACCCGCACCCGCGCCGGCTGGGCGGCGGGCGTGGCCGCCGGCTCCGCCGGCGCGACGATGGTGCCCTGCGCGACGGCGACCAGGGTCTCGGTGCCGTCCTCGGCGATCGCGTGCAGCTCGCAACGGCAGGCGGCGCGCCGGCCTTCGGCGCGCATGACCATGCCGTGTGCCCGCAGCGTACGGCCCCGGGCCGGCGCGATGTAGTCGATGGTGAGCCCGGACGTGACGACGTCGGGTCCCAGCGCGGCGCCGCCGGCGAAGGCGAGGGCGTTGTCGGCGGCGTACGCGACGATCCCGCCGTGCACGGCGCCGTGGTGGTTGGTGATCTCGGGCCGGATGTCGAGCTCGACGGTGGCGCTGCCCTCGCCGAACGAGACCAGCCGGGTGCCGAACATCCGGGTCACGGACTGGTCGGCGAGGACCCGCTGCGCGCGGGCCAGCGGGGTTGTGACGGTCATCGGGCGACTCCCAGTCCGCGGAAGCAGAACAGCCGGATCGCCTCGATCACGCCGGCCTGTTCATCGGGTGACGGTTCGGGGCTGTCCGGGCGGATCCACCCGACCAGCGCCTCGGAGATGGCGCCCATCACGGCGGAGGCCGCCAGCCGCGGGTCCTGCGGCACGAAGTCGCCGCTGGTCAGGCCGTCGCGGATGATCCGCTCGCTGATGTCGGTGTATGAACCGCGGTAGACCAGCCGCTCCTCCTCGACCACCGGGCTGACCGGCTCGAACAGCAGCGCCCAGGCCATCCGCCGCCCGTGCAGTGCCCGCCCGCTGAACGTGCGGATCAGGCCGTTGAGGCGCTCGGCAGCCTGCTGACCGGCGTCGGCGACGGCCGTGCGGGCCAGGTCGATCTCGTGGTTCGCGGCGCTGCGGAACACCTCGGCGAGCAGGCGGTCGCGGCTGTCGAAGTATGAGTAGACGGAGCCGACGCTGGCCTGGCAGCGGGTGGCGATCGCGGCGACGGTGGCGCCCTTGAACCCCTCGGCGGCGACAAGCGAACGCGCGCCGCGGAGCATCGCGTCCCGCTTGTCCCTCGCGTTCTGCCTGGTCAGTGCGGTCTGCCGGTACGGCATCCGGAGGCCCCCAAAATTCTGAATCCGCGTTCAAAGCTTGCCAAGGATTGAACCACGGTTCATTTCATCGCGGCAACCAGACCGGGACCAAGATCACTTCGGCGTTTCCCCGCCACCGATTCCGGGGAAGGGCCTGGCCTTGAACACCTTGCTCGCGGAGGCCCTCTCCTCCGTTCTGCTCCTGGCCGTGCTCGCCTTCGCCGTCATTCGTCCCCGTGGCCTGCCGGAGGCGGTCGTCGCCGTCCCCGCGGCCGGCGTGGTCATCGCCACCGGTGCGATCACGCTCGACCGCGTCCGGGCCGAGGTCGCCCTGCTGGGGCCCGTGATCGGATTCCTGGCCGCGGTGCTCGTGCTGGCCCGGCTGTGCGACGACGAGGGGCTGTTCCAGGCCTGCGGAGCCTGGATGGCGCGCGCCGCACGGCGGCGGCCCCGCAACCTCCTGGCGTACGTGTTCGCGGTGGCCTCGCTGATCACCGCGGTGCTCAGCCTGGACGCCACGATCGTGCTGCTCACCCCGGTGGTGTTCGCCACCGCCGCGCGGCTGAACGCCCGGCCGAGGCCGCACGTCTACGCCTGCACCCACCTGTCGAACACGGCCTCGCTGCTGCTGCCGGTCTCCAACCTGACGAACCTGCTGGCGTTCGCCGCCAGCGCGCTGACCTTCACCCGCTTCGCCGCGCTGATGACGCTGCCCTGGCTGGTCGCGATCGGCACCGAGTACCTGGTCTTCCGGCGCTTCTTCGCCGCCGACCTGGACGCCGGCGCCGCCGCCGAGCCGGCCGCCGAGCCGCCGCCGGTGCCGGTGTTCGCGCTGGCCACCGTCGGCTGCACGCTCGCGGGTTTCGTCCTGACCTCCGCGGCCGGGATCAACCCCGCCTGGGCGGCGTTCGCCGGCGCGCTGGTGCTCGCCGCCCGGGCCCTCGTCCGGCGCCGCACCACCCCCGCGAGCATCCTGCGGGCGGCCGGGGTGCCGTTCCTGTTCTTCGTACTGGCGCTGGGGATCGTGGTCGGCGCGGTGGTCGACAACGGCCTCGCCGCGGCGCTGGGGCGACTGATCCCGGACGGCACCGGCCTGGCGGCCCTGCTCGCGATCACGGCGCTGGCCGCCGTACTGGCGAACGTCATCAACAACCTGCCCGCCGTGCTGGTGCTGCTGCCGCTGACCGCGACGGCCGGATCCGGCGCGGTACTCGCGGTGCTGCTGGGTGTGAACATCGGCCCCAACCTCACCTACGCCGGGTCGCTGGCCACGCTGCTGTGGCGGCGCATCGTGCACCAGCACGACGCGCGGGTGGACCTGCACGAGTTCACCCGGCTCGGCCTGCTCGCGGTGCCCGCGACTCTGGTACTCGCGGTGGTGGCACTGTGGGCATCGCTGACCGCGCTCGGCACCTAGACCCCGCCGCCGCGCGCGCCAGCGCGCGGCTGACCTTGCCGAACTCGGTCTCGTCCCTCGTCGCGTAGAGCGCCACCGTGGCACCCCCGTAGTCGGCGAGCAGCAGGTACGCCGGCCGGACCAGCCGCGCGCGGGCGAGCGTGACCAGGGCCGGCAGCACCACCAGGGCGACCGACACCGCCACCGGGACGTGCCGCGCGGTCACACCGACCACGAGCAGCGAGACCACCGCCGTGTACGCCGCGCGCCGCGCGGTGCGGTCGCACCGCCCCCGCGCCACCCGAAGGTTGCGCAGGTGGCCGACCCGGCACCGGCGGCCGCCGATGGACAGCCACCGTTCGGTGATGCGGATGCCGTCGTGATCGTAGAAAGTGGTCATCGTTCCGCCGTTCTCGTCGCAGCGACCGGGTCCACAGAGTCGGGACACGAGGTCCGATCCGCGCCGTAGCGATCCCGTAGGGTCGGATTCGGGGGCTTGTGATGGTCGAGTTGCGGCTGCTCGGCGACGTCGACGTCCGGCACGACGGGCGTGCGGTGGCGCTGGGTTCCAAGCAGCGCGCGGTGCTCGCGGTGCTGGCGTTCCACGCGAACACCGTGGTCAGCCGGGCGGACATCGTCAGGCTGGCCTGGGGCGGCGGCGCCGGCGACCCGCCGGTGACGATCGACCGGCTGGTCACCGACTACGTCTCGCGGCTACGGACGGCGTTCCGTCAGGCGGGCTTCGGTGCTCAGGTCCGGCTGGTCTCCCGCGCACCGGGCTACCTCCTCGAGGCGGAACCGGCCGTCGTCGACTGGCACCGGTTCCGCGACCTGGTCGCCCGGGCCCGGGCGGCGAGGCAGGCCGACGACGACGCGGACGCGGCCGAGTCGCTGCGCCTCGCGCTGGCACTGTGGCGGGGGCCGGCGCTCGCCGATCTCGCCGGGCCCTCGCTGGACCCCCTCCGGGACCGGATGAGCGACCTGCGGCTGGCCGCGACCGAGGACCTCGCCGCGGTGCTGCTCGCCCGCGGCGGCACGGGCGAGGCGGTCGACCTGCTCACGCCGGCGGCGGCCGGGCATCCCGGCCGGGAACGCCTGGCGACGCTGCTCATCCGGGCCCTGCACGCCGCCGGACGGCGCGACGAGGCGATCGCCGTCTACCAGCGCACCCGTACGCACCTGACCGGCCGGCTCGGGGTCGACCCCACCGACGCCCTCGAAGAGGCCTACCGGACGGTGCTCGACGGCCGGGCACCGACACCCGCACCGGCGCAGCTGCCGGCCGACACGGGCAACTTCACCGGCCGCCACGCCGAACTCGCCCAACTGCTCAACCTCGCACCCGGCACGACGTCCGGAGTCGTGGTGATCTGCGCCGTGGACGGCATGGGCGGCATCGGCAAGACGGCCCTGGCGGTGCACGCCGCGCACCGGCTCTCCGCACGCTTTCCCGACGGCAGCCTCTTCCTCGACCTGCACGGCTACACCCGCGCCGTCGCGGCGATCGAACCCGGGCAGGCGCTCGAGCGGCTGCTGCGCGCCCTGGGCGTACCCGGTGAGCAGATACCGGCCGAGGTCGACGACCGGGCCGCGCTCTACCGGGGCCGGCTGACCGGCCGCCGGATGTTGATCGTGCTGGACAACGCCCGTACCGCCGACCAGGTACGCCCGCTGCTCCCCGCCGAGCCCGGCTGCCTGGTCCTGGTCACCAGCCGGCGCCGGCTGACCGCCCTGGACGACGCGCGGCCCCTGTCGCTGGACATCCTGCCCCTCGCCGACGCGGTCACCCTGTTCACCAGGATCGCCGGGCCCGGACACGCCGCCGGCGATCCCACCGCCGTCGAGCAGGTCGTCCGGCTCTGCGGGCGGCTACCCCTCGCCGTCCGCATCGCCGCCGCCCGGCTGCGCGCCCGCCCCGCCTGGACCGCGACACACCTGGCCGACCGGCTCGCCGACCGGCACCACCGGCTCGGCCAGCTCCACGACGGCGAACGCGGCGTGGCCGCCGCGTTCACCCTGTCCTACGACGACCTCACCGACGAGCAGCGGCGCACCTTCCGCTACCTGGGCCTGCACCCCGGCGCCGACACCGACCCGTACGCCGTCGCCGCGCTCACCGGCCGTCCCGTCGACGCCGCGGGCCGGATCCTCGAGGAGCTCCTCGACGCCCACCTGCTCATCCAGGCCGTACCGGGTCGGTACCGGTTCCACGACCTGATGCGGGCATACGCCGCCGACCTGGCCCGCTCGCGGGACACCGACGACGCGCGGCGTACGGCCCTGAACGGCCTGTTCGACCACTACCTGGCCACCGCCGCCGCCGCGATGGACGCCCTGTTCCCGGCCGGCACGTTCCAGCGGCCGCGGGTGCCACCCGCCGGCTCACCGACCCCCGACGTCACCGACCCGGTCGCCGCCCGGACCTGGCTGGACGCCGAACGCCCCAACCTGGTCGCCGTCTGCGCGCACACCGCCGTCGACGGCCGGCCCGGCTACACCAGCCGCCTGTCCGCGACCCTCGGCCTCTACCTCGACTTCGGCGGCCACTTCGCCGACGCCCTGACCATCCACACGCACGCCGGCGAGGCCGCCGGCCGCTGCGGCGACCTGGCCGCCGAGGGCAACGCCCTGGCCAACCTCGGCACCAGCCTCGACGGGCTGGGCCGGCACGCGGAGGCCGTCGAGCAGCTCCGGCACGCCCTGCTGAACTTCCGCGAGATCGGCCACCGGGCCGGCGAGGCCCGCGCGCTGAACAACCTCGGCTACGCGTACTGCCGGTGGGGCCGCCACCGGCAGGCCGTGCGGTGCACCCGGGCGGGGCTCTCCATCTTCCTGGAGACCGGAAACCGCCTCGGCCAGGCGGACGCCCTGGACACCCTCGGCATCGTCCACCGCCAGCAGGGCCGCTACGACGAGGCGGCGGAGCACTCGAACGAGGCGCTCGCCCTCTACCGCGAGCTCGGCGACCCGCTCGGGGAGGCGATGCAGCTCGAGCGGCTCGGCGCCATCCACGCCCGCCAGGGCCGCCACGAACAGGCCGTCGACCACCTCCGGCGCGCCCTGGCCCTGGACCGCGAGATCGGCAACCGCCCCGGCGAGGCCGACACCCTGAACGAACTCGCCCTGGTACGCCGGCAGCAGGGCCGCTTCGACGCCGCGATCGACCACCACCAGCAGGCCATCGACCTGTTCCGCGACATCGGCAACCGCACCGGCGAGGGATCGGCACTCAACGGCCTCGCCGAGACCCTGCACGCCACCGGGCAGCACGACCGCGCCCGCGACCTGCACGCCGCCGTACTCACCCTGACCGCCGACACCGACGCCGTCGCCGAACGGGCCCGCGCACACGCCGGAATCGCGAACATCCACCACACCACCGGCGACCCGGAGCAGGCCCGCCACCACTGGCACCGCGCCCTGGCCCTCTACACCGACCTCGACCTCCCGGCCGCCGCCGACATCCGCGCCCGCCTCACCGCACTCGACGCTCCACGACAATGACCGGGCACCCACTGACCCCTGGACTCAATCGTCGGGTCCGAGAAACGTTCCTCTGCGCGAAAGACGTTGTTGCACTTCAGCGTCCGGATCCAAAATCCTGGTATTCCTCATGCGAACGTCCTGGATCTCCGGCAATCCAAGCAATGGTTCAACGGACTGGACGGACCTGGAGTTGGTGATCCGAAGCTCTCTGAGGCGGCTTAGGCCGCAGAGCTCGTCCAGGTTCAAACCTGATGAGATGGTGGACTTCCGTGACCCGATCAGCCGCAGCCTCAGCAAGTTTTGCACGGCACCGAGGGGCGAAAGGCTCTCAGCCTGAATCTCCAACAACTCGACCTCGAGGAGCAACCGGCAGTTCTCTATTCCCGAAAGGTTCACCACCTGCCCAAGTCCTTCCACCTTCAACCACAGCAGACCTGGGGCTCCGGACAAGAACTGGAGGTCGCGCCGCGCACACAACCACAGGGTCAAGTGTTGGAGCCGGGCAAGTCCAGAAAATTCAAGGACACCTGGACGATCATCGATGCCGAGCGATTCGAGAGTATCGCTCACGGTCACGGGTAAAGGGACTTTGCTTCTCGTCAGGAGAACCAGCTCGACGACACCTGACAGAGAAAAGGCATGAGAGTCGTCACGTACGGCACCCTTTACTTCTACATATTTGAGACCTGGCAGCTGACCGAGGAAATCGAGATTCTTGAGCCTCACGCCTCGCTCGATGCGAATGTAGATTCCGTCGTATCCGCCGTCGATAAATGCCGTCGGAAGGTCGTCGACCCCTGGACCGCTCCCAATATCCCAGGTCAGGACATCGTAGTCCATTCTCATCAGAGTTCATTCCTTCGATTCAGTGGTCTCCCCCGCCGATACCGCCGTCGACCACCTCCCGGCACGCCCTCCTGGACTTCCGCTAGATCAGCCAACGGGCTCCTTCCTCTTTCACCGAAGACCTGTACACCACGTGCTCGCCCTGACCGCGCCGCCCGGCACTGGCATCGGGCCCTCGCCCTCTGCACCGACCTCGACGGCCCGGCTGCCGACGGCCTCCGCGCCGCCTCACCGCGCCCTCGCTCCTGAGCCGCGATCTACGGCCTGTAGAAATTCGTCCCTGCGAGTTGATCCATAACGGGCCGCGGTACGTAGTTCCCGTCGCTGGCAGCATCCGAGGTAACCGGGGTGGAGGTTGACGTGTTCGCCGTCGATCAAGTGTTGGGGTGGCGTCACCGCCTGTCGGGTGCGGCGCTCGTCGCCGTCGCCCTGATCCTGCTCGACCCGAACTCGGCGCGCGCCGAGCCGGGCATTCCGCTGCCGCCGAACGAGCTGTTGACCGACCGCGGCAAGGGCTCCATCTCCGAGGCGGACCAGGACTTCACGGTGAAGGTCCGCCTCGCCGGGCTGTGGGAGATTCCGGCCGGCGAGATGGCTCAGGAGAAGTCGAACGACCCCCGGATCAAGGCCATCGGGCGCGACATCGCCGCCCAGCACGGCGTGCTGGACAAGCTCGTCCGCGACGCGGCGAAGAAGCTCGACGTCGACCTGCCGAACAAGCCCAACGCGGACCAGCAGAAGTGGCTCTCCGAGATGCGCGAGGCGGAGGGCGAGGAGTTCGACCAGATCTACATCGACCGGCTGCGGGCGGCACACGGCAAGATCTTCCCGGCCATCGCCACCATCCGGGCCAGCACCCGCAACGACACGGTACGCAAGCTCGCCCAGCGCACCAACCAGTTCGTCATGACGCACATGACCCTGCTGGAGAGCAGCGGCATCGTCGATTTCGCCGGGCTGCCGACGGCGCCTCCGCCGGCCGCCGCCACGACCGGACCGGCCGCGCAGGCACAGAAGTCGGTGAGCTCCGCGACGCCCCTGTCGGTGGGCGGCGCGCCGGTGCTGCCCATCGTGGTGGTCGCGCTCGTGAGCATCGCCTTGACGGTCTTCGCCTGCCGGCACTTCATGATGGATTCCCGTCGGCCCTACCGGCGGCAACGAAGCCGGTACTACGAGTCCTGACGGTTTGCCAGACTGATGCCATGACCAAGCCCCGGACGATCGACGAGTACATCGAAGGGGTCGCCGGGCCGGCCCGGGAGCTGCTCGAGCAGCTGCACGCGCTGGCCCGTGCGACCGTGCCGGATGCGAGCGAGGCCATCAAGTGGGGCCACCCCGCCTGGGTGCATCCGTCGGGGACGATCCTGTTCGTGATCAGCGGCCACGCGAAGCACGCGAACTTCACGTTCACCCCCAGCACCCGCGAGGCCTTCGACGCCGAACTCGGCGACCTCGAAACCGGCAAGGGCACGGTCAAGCTCCCGTACGGCGGCCCGGTGCCGGCGGACCTGCTGCGCCGCATGATCGAGTACCGCGTCCGCGAACACGAGGACGCCGGCGTGCTCTGGATGTGACCGGCCGCCGGTCGGTACGGAACTGTCGTAGCCCGCGTCTAGGCTGCCGCCGTGAGCATGAACGGCAACTGGCTACGCGTGTCCCCCGACGAGTTGGCACGCGCCGCGACCGACCTCGACTGGGCACACCGGCTCGCCAGGACGGCGCGCGACAGCGGCTCCGAACGCTGGACCGGCATCGACAAGGCGTGGAACGGGCTCGACTTCCTGCTCGATCGGCTCGGCTTCGAGATTCCGCTGGTCCTGGGCGCGGAGAGCTTCGTCGAGCTGCCGGACGTCGAGCCCGACAGCGAGGAGATGTTCGACTTCCTGGCCAACCTCGAGGACGACTGGGGCTACGGGCCACCCTCCTACCTGACGCCGGACCAGGTGGCGGCCGCGGCCGCGCAACTGGCCACGCTCACCGAGGACGACCTCATCCGCGGCGTCGACCCGACCGAGCTCTACCGGGCCGAGATCTACCCCGGCACCTGGGAGAGGCCCGGCGAGCTGGAGTGGGTGGCCCACTACCTGCCGGACGTCCGGGAATTCTTCGCCGCGGCGGCCAAGGAGGGCGACGCGGTCATCTGCTGGCTCGACTGACCGCCGACCCACCGGGCCCGTCATCAGCAGCGCGGTGAGCCCCGACAGACCCCTGCGCACGGACCGTTCCGTCGACCCACCGCGGACTCCCGCACCGTAAGAGCTGGCCCTCCCTCGCTTCATTGCGATTTCGCCGGACCAGGCAATTTCAAGCTGACCTCCGACGGAGGTATTCGAGCCGGCGTCCGACAGCGCAGCAAGGTTGAAAGTACCAAGTGTTCTCTGCGAGAAGTTGGCATGATCTAAAACGGATCGGAAAGGACAAACATTGGCCGCTCCGGGATAATGAATCCGTGCGGCAGCTTCAATTCTTCACCAGCAGCGAGTTGGCCGCCATGCGTGACCGCACCGCATCCCGCAATTACTCCCCCGAGCGGGACGAGTTCCGCCGCAACCACGAGCGACACCGCGCGTGGGGCCTCACTCAACGTCACGCCCGGCGCCTGCGCCGGCTGCGCAGCCGAGACGATGAGCGCCACACGGCAGATCTGATCGAGCGACGCCCACCAAGGCCACAGCCGTCCCATTCGCCCGGGCTCGCCCACGTCGAGCCGGCCCGGCACCCGGCGCCACGCCGCACCACTTCGACCCACCACGATCCGTGGGACAGCAACCAGACCGAGCCGCCGGGCGAGACGGGATCCACTGAGGCGCACCGGCTCAACAGGGCCATCGACCCGGCGATGCCCACCCCGACACCTTCGGCGGACGAGTCCGCCGGCCGGGTGGAACCTGCCCAGGCGCATCCGCTGAGGGAAACCGCCCGCCACGCGAAACCCACCAAGGCGCGCTCGCTGGACGGGACCACTGGGCAGGTGGAACCTGCCCACCCGCCCGAACGGCATCAAGGTCAACTCGATCCGGTCGGCAGCCGCTATGGAATTAAGGTAGCCAGCGGACCCCATGACGAAATCGATCGGCACAGGAACCGACGGAATGCAAGATCTCCACCTGCCCGGCTATGCCATTTCAAACCACACCGGGGCCTCGGCGGTCCGTCACCCATACAGACACACAAAACATTTCCGGCGGCCCGATGGATGCATTCTCATTGATACAAGGACTCTCCGCACACGCGTTTCCCGAATTCGCGGCGGGTCCGGGCCGAAGGCACACGCGGACCATGCGGAAGGGGGTTTGGCAACTCTCAGTTACATGCTTGGTGAGACGGTCTGCTGATCGGCCGCTGCTGCTCGCTGCACTTGGCGGCAACCTCGACCGCTGGTTCAACGGGTGTCTCGTCCTGGCTCGGCAGCGGGGTTGCGCCTGCGCGGCGGCCAGGCAGCAGCCCGACAAAGCACCCTGAAGCTGGTCGCCTACTCCACAGTCACGCAGCCGGCGCCGCGGCAGCAGAGCACCGCGGAACCCGCGGAGCCCTGCTGCTGCGTGCGACCGTCCGGGCCGATTCGGGGAACGACCAGTCCGGTCTCGGTCGGCGGCATCCAGGCCGAGGCCGGCGGCCGCCGACCGGTGGGTCAGTCGTCGGAGCCGTGGCCACCGCTGCCGTGGTCGTCGGCGCCGGAGTCGTCGCCGCCGCGGCCGCGGCCGTGGTCGTCCGAGGCGGAGTCGTCGTCGCCGCGGCCGTGGTCGTCGGCGGCGGTGTCGTCCGAGCCGCGGCCGTGGTCGTCGGCGGCGGTGTCGTCGGAACCGCGGCCGTGGTCGTCGGCGGCGGTGTCGTCGGTGCCGTGGCCGCCGCGGCCGTGGTCGTCGGTGGAGGTGCGGGTCGCCTTTCCGTTCGAGGACTTGACGCGGTGGCGCAGGACGGTGCCCGTCGCCTGGTCGACGTCGAGGTCGTGGCGGACGCCGTTGGTCACGACGTCGATGTCCCAGACGGCGCGGCCGTGCTCGGTCTCGGCCTCGATGCTGGTGACGCGGCCGCCGCCGGTGGCGCGCAGGGCGATCGCGCGGGCGGTGGCGATGTCGACCGCGGCCGGCGAGGTGGCCGCCGGTGTGGTGGCGGTGGCGGTGGGTGCCGGGTCCGTGGCCGCGTCGGTCGGGACCGGGTCGCCGTTCGGCAGCATCTCCACGGCGCCGCCGCGGTCGTCGGAGCCGGCGGGGTCGTCGGCGCCGGAGGCGGCGAGGGCGGTGCCGCCGAGGGCGAGCGCGGCGGCCACCCCGGCGGCGAGGGTGGAGACGGTGCGGAGCTTGATCATCGGTTGAACCTTCCGGTGTGCTGACTGGCTGATGTCCAGCACATTCGCGTACCGGGGCTTAGCGGCACGCTGTGCGACCTCTAAGGGCTGGTTAAGGGACCGGCCAGTTCCAGCACCACCCGGGCGCCGCCGTCGCGGCCGGACTCGACCCGCATCGTGCCGCCGGCGGTCTCGGCGGCCTGGCGGGCGATGTCCATGCCCAGGCCGGTCGAGCCCGAACCGGACACCCCGCGGCGCGTCGCGGACTCCGGGAAGCCGGGTCCCGCGTCCGAGACGGTCAGTACGGCGCCGGCCGGGCGCGCGACAAGCGACACCGCGAAGTCGGTGCCGTCCGGGGTGTGCGCGAAGACGTTGCCCAGGAGGGCGTCGAGCGCCGCCGCCAGGTCGTCGGCGGGTACGGCGACGGGGAGCGGCGCGGCGGGGAGCTCACGGCGTACCCCTCGATCGGTGTCCTCGGCCAGCACGGACCAGAAGGCGACCCGCTCGGTGACCACCGCCGTGGCGTCGCAGCCGGTGCGGGGGCGCGCCGCGCCGCGGCGGCGGGCCTCGCGGATGACGGCCGTGACGGCCCGCTCGATCGCGTCGGCCGCGGCCGCGAGCCGGGCCGCGTCGCCGGGGTCGCGCAGCGTCTCCGCCTCCAGGCGCAGCGCGGTGAGCGGGGTGCGCAGCCGGTGGGAGAGGTCCGCGACCTGCTCGCGCTCGTGGCGCAGCAGGTCCTGGATGCGGGCGGCCATGTGGTTGAGCGCACCGGCCACCTCCCGGATCTCCGGCGGACCCCCGGGTGAGGCGCGCGCCGTCAGCTCGGCCCGGGCCAGGCGGTGCGAGACCGCGGACAGGTCCGCGATCGGCGCGACAAGGGTCCGGGCGAACCGGTCCGCGATCAGCAGTCCGAGCAGCACCAGCACGACGCCGAGCCCGGCGAGGACGAGCCACGCCTTGACGACGCCGCGGGTCAGCTCCGCGCGCGGCACCACCGTGCGCACCACCGCCGTGCCCTGCGCGGTGACCACCGGCACGACGATCTCCCGGCCGGCCGCGCCGTCGACCGTGAACGACTGCCCGGCCGCGCTCGCCAGCCGCACCGCCGCCGTCGGCGCCGCCGGGGCGCCGAGCACGCGCCCGTCCGGCAGGTAGACCGTCACCGGCGCCGACGCCCCGCTCAGCGACAGCTCCAGCTCGCTCGAGTCGCTCGTGCCCACCAGCGGCACGATGGCCCGGACCACGTTGTCGGCGCGGCCCACCGCGCGGTCCGCGGCGACCTGGCGCACGAGCACCGCCAGCGGCACCAGGAAGGCCAGCAGCACGAGGCCGGTGGTGGCGGCGACCAGCAGGGTGAGGCGGCGCCTCATGCCGGCTCACTCAGCCGCACGCCCACCCCCCGCACGGTGTGCAGATAGCGTGGCGTCTGCGCGGTCTCGCCGAGCTTGCGGCGCAGCCAGGACAGGTGCACGTCGACCGTCTTGTCCGCGCCGCCGTACGGCACCTGCCAAACCTCGGAGAGCAGCTCCCGCTTCGTGACCACCTGCCCCGCGCGGGTCGCGAGGTGGTGCAGCAGGTCGAACTCGCGCGGCGTGAGGTCCAGCTGCGCGCCGTCCAGCGAGGCCGTCCGGGCACCGGCGTCGACCCGCAGCCCGCCGACGGTGATCGCGGCCGGTTCCTGCCCGACCTCGCCGCCTCGGCGCAGCACCGCCCGGATCCGGGCGTCCAGCTGCGCGGCCGTGAACGGCTTGACCACGTAGTCGTCGGCGCCCGCGTCCAGCACCCGGACGATCTCCTCCTCGTCGTCCCGCGCGGTCGCCACGATCACCGGCACCGCGCTCACCGCCCGCAGCATCCGCAGCAGCTCGCGGCCGTCGAGGTCGGGCAGGCCGAGGTCGAGCACGACCAGATCGGGGCGCTCGGCCAGGGCGGTCTGCAACCCGGCCATCGCGGTGTGTGACGCCGCCACCGCGTGACCTCGCTCGCGCAGCGCCCGCAGCAGGTTGGTACGGATCGCCGAGTCGTCCTCGATCAGCAGCAGGTGCGCCATCACCGCACGGTAACCCGGATCCCCGTCACCAGCGGCTTAACCCTCCCTTAGCGCGGTCACGGCCCGGCTTTAGCATCCGGGAGGGCATAGTCGACCGGATGAAGCCACGAACGCTGCTGGGCACCGCCGGCTGGATCGGCGCGGCCGTGCTGGCCGTACTCATCGGGCTGGCCGCCGTGCGGGTGATCGGTGACGGCCTCAGCTCGGAGGCGGGGCGACCCCGCTCCCAGGCGGAGGTGGACCGCGACCTGGCCGCCCACGCGACGACCATGCCGGCCTCCGCCCCGCCCAGCGTCGAGGCCACGCCGTCCGCGGCCGCGTCCACGTCCGCCTCCGCGTCGGCGGGCAGCGGGTCGGCGCCGTCCGCCGGGCTCCGCTCGTTCCGGACCGCGGGCGGCACGGTGGTCGCGCGGTGCGCGGCCGGGCGCGCCGAGATCGTCGCGATGTCCCCGCTGGGCGGATTCGCCGTGCACGAGCGCGACCAGGGTCCGCGCGTGCAGGCGGAGGGTGAGTTCCGGGGCACCGTCGACGACCACGACCGGGTCAAGGTCCGGGTCGGCTGCGCCGGCGACCGGCCGGTCCTGGACGAGCGGGACGACGACTGAGGCCGTCCGCCTCAGCCGGACCACAGCAGTGCCACAGCACGCGTTCCTATCTTGGCGGCTCCAGTAACAGCTTAGGAGTGCCATGAAGAAGACACTGGCTCGCCTCCCGGTCACGCTCGGCGTGATCGTGGCGGTGGTGGCGCCGCTCGCCGGCACCGCCGTCGCGGTGGCCGTGCAGCCGACCACCGAGCGGTCCGGCAGTCTCGTGCAGGTCGGTCCGATCGCCGAACACGGTTTCCCGGCCTGGTACCGGGACAGCGACAACAACCGGTTGGAGTTGTGCGTCGACCCCGGCGATCAGCTCTGCCCGGGACCCGCCGACGAGATGCCCAATCCTGACGAGCCGGTGTCCTTCCCCGACAACTTCCCCGGTGAGTCCTTCTACCAGCTCGCCGGCGCCGACTTCACGCTGACCGGCGGCTCCCGGGTGACCCTCGGGATGAACGTCGAGGCGGCGTTCGCCCGCGAGGACCCGATCCCCGGCGACCAGGTCGTCTTCGGCCGGGTCCGGATCCGCTTCGACGCGCCGCAGGGCCAGCGCTTCCGCATCACCCACCCGTACGGGATCGACGACATCGTCGCGGGTGACAAGGGCGTGAACATGACCGAGGACATCGGCGTCGCCCCGGGCGCGTTCGGTGGCGTCATGAGCAGCCGGATCGGCCCGTTCCTGAAGTGGGACCCGGCCGTGGCGCCCGCCGCGCCGGTCGGCTACACCGGTGACCCGGGCGTCAACCACAAGGTCATCGGCAGCCCGTACAAGACGAACTTCGTGCGCGTCGAGCAGCTGAACCCCGCCACCGGCGCGGTCATCGGCGAGGTCGGCTTCACCGACGTGTTCAGCGTCCAGGGCCGCTACGCGACGAACGCCGGCGTCGACATCGACCAGGCAACGTACACCACCAACCCGGACGGCTCCGGTGTGGTCGAGGTGTTCGCCAGCAGCGAGCCCGGCCAGGTCATCCAGGTCGCCACCAACGACGCGTTGGGCTTCCACACCACCTCGCTGCGCGGCAGCGGCGGCCGCTACTACGGCCGGTTCCCGGCCACCGCCGTGCCGAAGGACTCCAAGATCGAGGTCGTCAACGCCAGCGACCGGCCGGTGACCCGCAAGACGCGGGCCCTGGCCGACGTCGTGACGATCACCGGTCTCGCGTACGACGCCGACGCGCAGACCCTGTCGGTCTCCGCCGTCTCCAGCGACCACAGCTCGAACCCGGCCCTGTCGGTCACCGGGTTCGGCCCGATCACCGGGTCGCCGTTCGTGAACGTCGCCGCTCCGCCGGCCGCCATCACGGTCACCTCGGCCGCGGGCGGGTCCGCGACCGCTCCGCTCACCGGCACCGGTCAGGTCTTCCTGCCGACGGCGCCGGTGGCCGGCGCGACGGTCGACTCCCCCGCCATCGTCGGGCAGACCGTCCGGCTGGACGGCACCGGCTCGGCCGGTGAGATCGCCGGGTACACCTGGAAGCAGACCGGCGGCACGCCGGTCACGCTGACGAACCCGACCGGCTCCGTGGCGACGTTCGTGCCGACCGAGGTGGACAAGTACAAGTTCACGCTCACCGTGAACGGGCCCGGCGGCACGAGCGTGCCGGTGCAGGTGACCGTCAACGTGATCGCGGCGGCCCTGCCGAAGGCCAAGCCGGGCGCGGACCAGATCGTGGTCCGGGGCCGCGCGGTCGCGCTGGACGGCTCGAACTCGAACTCCGCCGAGTCGTACTCGTGGCGGCAGGTGTCCGGTCCGGCGGTCAAGCTGTCCGACCCGGCGAGCTCGAAGCCGACGTTCACCTACCCGGTTCAGGCGCTGCCCGCGGTGCCCGGCCCGAACGCCGCGTACGTCTTCAACAACGACCCGGTGGTGCTCGAGCTGACGGTCACCAACCCGGCCGGCACCGACACCGCGAGGGTCGTCGTCCGGCCGCAGGCGGAGACGCTGTCCGGCCTGGCGGTGCGCTACCGCACCGGCAACAACGAGTGGCGCATCTCGGGTACCAGCAGCCTGCTCGCGGGCCAGCGGGTCACCGTGGTGCTGGGCGGCACGCTCACCGGCCGCACGATCGGTGCGCCGGTGTCCGTGGACGCCACCGGGGCGTTCGACCTGCGGGTCACCGGACCCAACCCGGGCACGGTGCGTACGGTCAGCTTCGTCACGACGACGGGCGCCCAGCAGCTCGCCTTCAATGTCAACGTGACCAACTGACGGTCTGAGCAGGGCACATCAGCGGCGGCGGTCTCCGTTAGGAGGCCGCCGTCAGCCGTTCCCGCAGATGGGTGCAGGACGCCTCGGACACCTGCGCCCGGATGGCGTCGCGGATCAGCGTGCCGCGGTGCCGCACGGTCCCGTCGGGCTCGTCGCTGAGCAGGTGGGCGTGGACCAGATCGTCGATCGAGGTCAGCACCTCCTGCACCGACCGGCCGGTGAGCGGGGCCAGCTCGGCCGCGCTCAGCGGGCCGAGCACCGCGCACAGGCGCAGCACGTCCCAGGCCGGCTCGCTCATCCACCGGGTCCGCTGCCGGGCGATCTGCATGGCGACCGCGCAGGCGATCTCGTGCGGCCGGGTCGCGACCGCCACCAGGGCGGGGATTCCGCCGCTGCGCTCGGCCACCCGGTCGTCGTCAAGCGACGCCAGGTCCTCCGCGCTCAAGGGGCCCAGCCGCAGCACGACGGTGGTGTTCAGCGCCGCCAGCGGCCGGTCGATGACCTGGGACGGGTAGCGGTAGGTCAGCACGATCCGCAGCCGCGGGCAGTTGTTGCTCAGCCAGGCCAGCTCCGCGACGCTGGCGCTGTCCAGGTCGGCGGCGTCGTCGACGGCCAGGAACACCCGCTCGGGGCCGTAGAACAGCGAACCGATCAGCTCCAGCTCGGCGGGGCCCAGCGGCTGGTCGCTCTTGGCGCCGTCGACGGCGGCGAGGATCTCCGGCCCGGCGCCCAGGTCGACAAGTACGGCACGCAGCCAGGCGAGCCGGAACACGGCCGAGCCGGCGTGCCCGATGCCGACGCGGTTGGGCGCGCGCCGGGCCAGCTCGGCCACGAACGCCGACTTGCCGGCGCCGACCGGGCCGACGACGTGCACGACCGGCGGCGCCGTCGGCTCGAACAGCACCTCCATCTGGTGCTGGCGGCCGAGGAAGACCGGCTCGGCTCCGGTGGCCGGCGCGGGGGCGGCCGGCGCGGGTACGGCCGCGGCGGGCTTGGGGAGCCGGTGCGCCAGGGCGGCGCTCTGCAGGCGGATCAGTTCGGCCGAGGGCGGCAGGCCGAGCTCCTCCTCGAGCACCCGCCGGCAGCGGTCGAAGATGCGCAGCGCCTGGTCCGGCCGGTCCATGGCGACCGCCGCCGTCATCGCCGCCTGGTAACCCGATTCGAGGAACGGGCTGAGCCCGATCGCCTCCTGCGCCAGCCGCAGCGACCGCGCGGGATCGTCGGGCAGGGCGGCCCCGGCCAGCGCCAGCAGGGCGTCCACCGCGGCGAGCTGCACCTCGGTGCGGGCCTGCTCGGCCCATTCGGCGTACGGGTCCTCCGGGAACGGCAGCTGGCCGGCCAGGGTGAGTATCGAGGAGTGCACGGCGAGGCGGTCGGGGCCGTCCGGCGGGAGCGCGTCCAGGCTGCGGATGTGCCCGCGCAGCTCGGCCAGGTCGAGTTCGGCGCGGCCGGTGTCGAAGAGGTATCCGCCGCCCCGGGTGACGATGAACCAGTTCGAGACGCTGCCGTCCGGCTGGAGGCGCCGCCGGATCATCGACACGTAGTGCTCGAGCGTGGCGACGTGGTTGCCGGGCAGCTCGGCACCCCAGACCGCGTCCGCGAGGGCGTCCTTGGTCTGGATGCGGTCGTGCCGGGCGGCCAGCACCGCGAGCACCTGGCGGGCCCGGCGCGGCAGGTCCCCGGCGGGCAGGATCGTTCCGCCACAGTCGGTCACTGTGAGTGGCCCCAACACCGTCACGCGCATCTGTGTGATTCCCCCTCTGTCCGCTGCGAGATCGGCGGCTCCGGCCGGCACCTAAGGATTTCGGCCGCCCTGGCCGAGCGCGATCCGGGCCGGCTCAAGCCGGCCTCAGGATTTCCACCGGTTTACCTCAGTGCCCACCGCTAGCTTCTGCGCACGACTGGTGAGATGAACACGGAGAGTACGGATGACTGATGGAATGGTGACCCGGCGCGGCATGCTCAAGGGCGCGCTCGCGATCGGTGGCGGCGGGCTGATCGCGGCCGGCGCCGGCGGTGAGGTGATCGCCGCCGAGAGCAAGCTCGCGGCGAAGAACACCCCGACGCCGTACACGAACATGTTCCGGCGGCCTCCGGTGCTCATGCCGTGCGAACAGGGTGTCGACGACAAGGGCCCGTTCCACCGTTACCGGCTCACCCAGAAGATCGGCCAGGCCAGCATCGTCCCCGGCCTGCTGACCACCATCGCGGGCTACAACGGGATCTTCCCGGGCCCGACCATCAAGGTGCCGCAGGGCACCCGGTCCGAGGTCCGGATCGCGAACGCGCTGGGCGACCACCCGCTGTACAGCGGCGAGTTCAACACGGTCACCCACCTGCACGGCTCGGCCTCGCTGCCGCAGTACGACGGGTACGCGAACGACCACACCAGCCCCGGGCAGGCCAAGACCTACCGCTACCCGAACTGGCAGCAGGCCCGCACGATGTGGTACCACGACCACAACCACCGCACCACGGCCAAGAACGCGTTCGTCGGGCTGGCCGCGATGTACCACCTGAGCGACCAGTACGAGCGCAGGCAGCTGCCGCAGGGCGAGTACGACGTCCCGCTGGTCGTCAGCGACATGGCGTTCAAGGCCAACGGCTCGGTGGCCTTCGACGGCGAGGACAACGCCGGCTTCATGGGCGACGTGATCATGGTCAACGGCGTGCCGTGGCCGAAGATGCGGGTCAAGCCCCGGGTCTACCGGTTCCGGGTGCTGGTGTCCAGCATCTCCCGTTCGTACCGTTTCAAGCTGAGCACCGACGACCAGGTCTACGTCGTGGGCACCGACGGCGGCATGACCCCGACGGTCAATGCGGTGTCGTCCTGGCGGCACGCGCCCGCCGAGCGCTACGAGATCCTGATCGACTTCCGCAAGTACAAGCCGGGCACCAGGATCGAGCTGAAGAACCTCAGCAACAAGAACAACGAGGACTTCGACAAGACCGGCAAGGTCATGCAGTTCGAGGTGGTCGCGGACCCGGCCGGGCCCGACACGTACGAGATCCCCAAGACGCTCGACCTCGGGCCGCAGCCGTGGGCGAACCTGGGCGCCGTCGACGTGCACAAGCTGACGCCCGACATGGCGACGGCCCGCCGCCGCCTGCGGCTGGAGCGCAAGCACGGCATCTGGACCGTCAACGGCGAGACCTGGGACGACGTCGAGAAGAGCGGCTTCCAGCGGGTCTTCGGCAACCCGAAGCCGTACGACGTCGAGATCTGGGACCTGGTCAACGAGTCGGGCGGCTGGTTCCACCCGCTGCACATCCACCTGATCGACGGCAAGATCATCGGCCGTAACAACACCCCCGACCAGAAGGCGTACGCCTGGGAGGGCGGCGGCAAGGACGTCTTCTACCTCGGCGAGAACGAGACGGTCAGCGTGCTGATGCAGTTCACCACCGGCGGCGGCAACGCCGGCGGCCGCTACATGGTGCACTGCCACAACCTCATCCACGAGGACAACGACATGATGATCCAGTTCGCGGTGGGTGACATCAACGTCAACGACCCGGTCCGCTCCGACGCGGCGTACCCGGACGGCGAGTCGGAGCAGCCGGTGGTGTACGCGCCGAGCTACCCGCTGGGTACCTGATGAGGCGCCTTACCTGGGGCAACGCCCTGCGGTGGTGCCTGGTGCTCGCCCTGCTGGCGGGCGGCGGTGCGGCGATGGCCCGCTGGGGCGGCTGGCTCGCCGAACCGGCGCAGGCCGCCACCGGCCCGGTCACCGACGACGCCGGGGACGAGCTGGCCACGACGACCTTCGACGGGCCGATGGTGCGCAAGCGCGCGGCCGTCGCGATTCACCCGGCCAAGGGCGCCGATCGCGGGCAGATCGCCCGTGAGCTGCGCGCGGCGGCGCAGCGCGCCAAGCTCGGCACGCTGACCGACGCGACGTTCGCGGTGTTCAGCCCGGAGATGCTCGAGTACCTGGTGCCGGAGCAGACGCTGGTGCTGGACGAGGGCGTCTCCGTGCCGGACGCCGAGGCGTTCATGCGCGACAACCAGCCGGCGAGCGTGGCGTTCTACCTGGTGCAGCCGGTGCTGGTGCACGACCTGACGTTCGCCGTCGTCCCCGCGGCCGGCGTCCTGCCGGCCGACGTCGCGACGGTGATCGACCGGGAGGGCGTGCTGTCCGACTCGCTCAACCGCTACCGCACCACGGTGCAGCGCTCCGGGCTGACCGTCCGGTACTTCGGCGCGATCATCAGCGACGGCCAGGTCGAGGCCGTACGCCAGGCGCTGGGGCGCGCCGCCCACGTGCCGGCCGACCGGGTGGCGGTCGCGGCGAACCTGCCCGGTCCGGGCGTGGATCTGTCGCACGGCATCCCCGACCTGACCACCAAGGCGAGCGGCCACCACGGCTGACCTCTGAGCTCCACCTGAAGGGCCGTCCCCGGCGACCGGGACGGCCCTTCAGCATGCCCTCAGCCGGACGGGAGGTGGACAACACCGGCGGTGCCCAAGATGTGCGAATTCAACGCTTTTCCCCTGACTCCCCCGGAGATGCGCGTAATGAGGCTCCCGCTTCGCACCGCAGTGAGCGCCCTGCTCACCACCCTGCTCGCCACCGTCGTGGTGGCCACCCCGGCCAGCGCCGGGCCGATCGGCCAGGGATTCACCGTCACCCCCGCCGACCTGGCCTACATCCTCAAGCAGATCAAGATCGCTGAGGCGCACGTCGCGAACACCACGAGCGCGACCGGCCCCTGCGGCGCCCTGGTCGGCACCGGCCCGAACCAGCTGTCCAGCCCGCTGGTGTCGCAGGGCCTGCGCACGGTCGACGGGACCTGCACCAACCTCACGGCCGGGCAGCAGCGGTTCGGCGCGGCCGACCAGACCTTCCCGCGGATGGCCGGCAAGGACTTCCGGGCGGCCGAGACCGCCCCGGCCGGCCTGTTCGGCCCCGGCAGCCCGTCCTTCCCGACCACGTACGCGGACAAGAGCGCGAACAACACCGTCGTCGACGCCCAGCCCCGGATGATCAGCAACCTGATCGCCGACCAGACCGCGGCCAACCCGGCGGCCGTCGCGGCGGCCAACCGGCCCGTACGCTCGCAGGGCGGCGCCACCACGCCGGCGAACGACGGCGGCACGCTGTTCATCCCGAACGTCACCACCGACGTCGGGCTGTCCGCGCCGTACAACTCGTGGTTCACGCTCTTCGGGCAGTTCTTCGACCACGGCATCGACCAGACCGTCAAGGGCGGCGGCACCGTGATCGTGCCGCTCAAGGCCGACGACCCGCTGATCGCCGGCCCGGACCGGGTACCCGGTAACGCCGACGACCCGAAGCCCGGCGACGCCCGGTACGTCGCGCCGTCGATGCGGTTCATGGTGCTCACCCGGGCCGCGAACCAGCCCGGCGCCGACGGCAAGCTCGGCACCGCCGACGACGTGCAGGACGCGGTCAACACCGACACCCCGTACGTCGACAACTCGCAGGCGTACACCTCGCACGCGGCGCACCAGGTCTTCCTGCGCGAGTACGTCAACGACGCGCAGGGCCGCCCGGTCTCCACCGGCAACCTGCTGTCCGGCCCGCTCGGCGGCCTGCCCACCTGGGCGGACACCAAGATCCAGTCCCGCACCCTGCTCGGCCTGAAGCTCAGCGACGCGGACGCCCTCAACGTGCCGATGATCCTCGCCGACCCGTACGGCCGGTTCGTGCCCGGCCCGGCCCGCGGCCTGCCGCAGTACGTGACCCGCTCCGGCCTGGTCGAGGGCGACACCGCGAACCCGGTCCGGGTGCCCGCCGACGTGCTGCACTTCGACACGCCGTTCCTGACCGACATCGCGCACCACGCCGACCCGACACCGCAGGACACCGACCACAACCCGGCCACCGCGCCGGTCGCGCCCAAGCCGGACGACGACGACACCGCGAGCGCCGACTTCACCAAGCAGCCCGCCGGCACGTACGACGACGAGATGCTCGACGCGCACTACATCGCCGGCGACGGCCGGGTCAACGAGAACATCGGCCTCACCGCGGTGCACGACATCTTCCACGCCGAGCACAACCGGCTCGTCGGCGACATCGAGCGGGTGCTCACCGACGACGGCACCGCGCTGGCCGAGTGGCAGATCGGCGACGCCTGGAACGGCGAGCGGATCTTCCAGGCCGCCCGGTTCGTCAACGAGATGGAGTACCAGCACCTGGTCTTCGAGGAGTTCGCCCGCAAGATCCAGCCGGGCATCAACCCCTTCCAGCCGTTCGCGTTCACCCAGACCGAGCTGAACCCGGCCATCTACGCCGAGTTCGCGCACGCCGTCTACCGCTTCGGCCACTCGATGCTCAACGAGCGCATCGCCCGTACCCGCGAGGACGGCTCGGACGCCTCGATGTCGCTGCTCGACGGCTTCCTCAACCCGCCCGCGTACACCGACGGCGGGACGCTGACGCCGGAGCAGGCGGCCGGCCAGATCGTCCGCGGCATGTCCGGCCAGGTCGGCAACGAGCTGGACGAGTTCATGACCGACACGCTGCGCAGCAACCTGCTCGGCCTGCCGATGGACCTGGCCGCGATCAACATCGCCCGGGGCCGCTCCGAGGGCGTGCCGTCGCTGAACGTCTTCCGGCGCACCCTGCACGAGCGGACCAACGACGGCCAGCTCGCCCCGTACGTCAGCTGGGTCGACCTCGGCGAGAACCTCAAGCACCCCGAGTCGCTCGTCAACTTCGTCGCCGCGTACGGCAAGCACCCGACGATCGTCGCGGCCGGCGACCTCGCCGCCAAGAGGGCCGCGGCCCGCGCGCTCGTCGACCCGCAGGACGGCGACACGCCCCCGGCCGACGCGGCCGCGTTCATGAACGCCACCGGTGCGTGGACCGCCGCGAACACCGGGCTGGACTCCGTCGACCTCTGGATCGGCGGGCTCGCCGAGACCACCAACCCGTTCGGCGGCCTGCTCGGCAGCACGTTCAACTACGTCTTCGAGAACCAGCTCACCCGGCTGCAGAACGGCGACCGGCTCTACTACCTGGCCCGTACGCCGGGCATGAACCTGCGCAGCCAGCTCGAGGGCAACTCGTTCGCCGAGCTGATCGGGCGCACCACCAGCGCGCACAGCCTGCGTGCCGACTCGTTCGCCACCGCCGACTGCGCGTTCGACCTGGCGCACCTGGCCGGCACCGTGGCCGGGTACGAGCGCTACGGCAACCTGGTCGCCGACGACCCCGCCTCGGCCTGCGACGAGAAGGCGCTGCTGATCCGGATGCCGGACGGGACGATCAAGTACCGGGCCCGCAACGGCGTCGACAAGCCGGGCATCAACGCGCAGTCCGTCTTCGCCGGCACCGACTACCGCGACCGGGTCGCCGCGGGCAACGACAACGACACCGTCTGGGGCGGCGAGGGCGACGACGTCATCGAGGGCGGCGCCGGCAACGACATCGCGCTCGGCGGCGAGGGCGACGACGTACTCACCGACCTCGGCGGCGACGACATCTCCAAGGGCGGACCCGGCGAGGACGCGATCGACGGCGGCCCCGGCCTGGACCTCATCCTGGGCGGCGACGGCCGGGACTTCACCAACGGCGGCGCCAACGCCAACCTGACCTTCGGTGGCGAGGGCGACGACCTGCTCTTCGCCGGCGAGGGCGAGGACGCCCTCTGGGGCGACGCCGGCGACGACTGGGCCGAGGGCGGCGACTCCCCCGACCTGCTCCAGGGCGACAGCGGCAACCTGTTCTTCCTCGACGACTCCAACAAGCCCGGCCACGACGTGCTGATCGGCCAGGGCGGCGACGACGACTACGACATGGAGGGCGGCGACGACATCGGCGTCCAGGGCCCCGGCATCGAGAAGAACGCCGGCGGCTCGGGCTACGACTGGTCCATCGCGTCCCGCCCGGACCAGGGTGGCGACGACCAGAGCGTCGACGCCGACCTGGACCTCCCGCTGATCCCGCTGGACATCCTCGCCGCCGGCGTCCGCGACCGGTACAACGAGGTCGAGGCGCTCTCCGGCGGCGCGCACAACGACATCCTGCGCGGCGACGACGTGATCCCGTCCACCGTCGGCGGCGCCGGCTTCCTGGGCTGCGACGCCCTCGACGCCGCCGGCATCGCCCGGATCGCCGGCCTTGACCGGATCATCACGAGCCTGCCGACCGCGGCCTCCGCCGTCGGCAACCAGACCGGCCGCCCCTGCGCACTGAGCGGCAACGTCTGGGGCGAGGGCAACATCCTGCTCGGCGGCGCCGGCGACGACACCATCGAGGGCCGCGGCGGCGACGACGTCATCGACGGCGACCGCTACCTCAACGTCCGGCTCAGCGTCCGCGACGCCGACGGCAAGGAGCTGCGCACGGTCGGCAGCATGAGGCAGCTCCAGGCGGACGTGTTCGCCGGCCGGATCAACCCCCGCGACATCGTCACGGTCCGGGAGATCCTGACCGCCCCGGCCGCCGGCCAGGACACCGCGGTCTTCTCCGGCCTGCGCGACGAGTACGCCGTGACCCCGGTCGGCGACGCGCTGATCGTGTCCGGCCCCGACGGCACCGACACCCTGCGCAACATCGAGCGGCTGGCGTTCGCCGACCAGACCGTCGAGGTCACCGCGCCGACCGCGTACTCGGGCGTCTCCGCCCTCGCCGGCGACGCCAAGGCAACCGTCGTCTGGACGCTGCCGGAGAACACCTCGGGCGCGATCGTCACCGGCCACCAGGTCGAGGTCAACGACGGCACCGCGGTGCGGCTGATCGACGCGCCCGCCGACGCCACGAGCCTGGTCGTCAACGGCCTCACCAACGGCGTGCCGGTCACCTTCCGGGTCCGCGCCGTGACCGCGGACGGCCCGGGCGAGTTCGTCGGCCCGTCCGAACCCGTCACCCCCAAGGCGGCCGACGTCACCCCGCCGGTCACCCCAACCACCCCGCCGGTCACCCCTCCGGTGACCCCTCCCGTCACGCCGACCACCCCGCCGGTCACGCCGACCACCCCGCCGGTCACCCCGACCACCCCGCCGGTCACGCCCACCAGGCCGGTGACGCCGGTCGCGCCGGGTGCGCCGGTGATCGGCACGGCGACTGCCGGCAACGGGACCGTCACCGTCCGATGGACGGCGCCGGCCAGCGACGGCGGCACCGCGATCTACGGGTACGAGGTGCAGGCGCTCGACGCCGAGACCGGCATCCCGCTCGACGTGGACGTCGCCGGGCCGGGCGCCACCGAGCTCACGTTCGCCTACCTGGTGCCGGGACAGTCGTACCGGTTCTGGATCCGCGCGGTGAACGCCGCCGGCGCCAGCGAGTTCTCGACGATCTCCAACGCCGTCACGGCCGTCGCCGCCACCGATCCGGCCGATCCCGGCACCCCGGACACCCCCGTCACCGAGAACCCGGACGGACCGCCGGCCGAACAGACCACCCCGGGCACGCCCGAGATCGGAACGGTGTCGGCGGGTAACGGGCTGGCGATCGTGCGGTGGACCGCGCCGGCCGACCACGGCGGCGCACCGATCACCCGCTTCGAGATCCAGGTGCTCAACTCGGCCGGCGCCCGGGTGGGCAAGATCCGGACCGCGGCGGCCACCGCCTCCGCGCTGACGGTCACCGGCCTGACCAACGGGACCGCGTACCGCTTCCAGGTCCGGGCCGTGAACACCATCGGCGCCGGCGCACTGTCGGCCACCTCGGCGAAGATCCAGCCGCGGACCGTACCCGGCACCCCCGGCACACCGACCGCGACCCGCGGCGCGGCCGGCGGCCCGATCACCGCCACCCTGCGATGGAAGGCACCGTCGTCGACGGGCGGGGCACCGGTCACCGCGTACCGGATCACCTGCCAGCGGCTGAACCCCAACGGCACCGCGACCGGCACACCCACCGTGACCACCACGCCGGGCACGGCCCGCGCCCGAACGATCACCGCCACCCGCGGCGCCCGCTCGGGCACCCGCTACCGCTGCACCATCCAGGCGGTCAACACGGCCGGCGCCGGCCCCGGCCGATCGGTGACCGCGACGACCCGCTGAGAACACCCGTCCGGTGGTGCCGCACTTCGCGGCGCCACCGGACGTCTCGTTTCGGGGCGTCCGGTGTTTTCTCCGACGCTCCACCGCTCCGCGTCCCGATCTGGAACCATCAGCGGCTATGGCCTGGTGGTGGCAGATCCTGATCAGCATCGCAGTGGCGCTGCTGATCGCCTGGATCGCACTGCTGATCGCCCTGCTCGCCGCGAAACCCGCCAAAGCCCAGCTCAAAGAGGCGCTACGGCTCCTACCCGACCTCCTACGCCTGCTGCGCCGACTCTCCGCCGACCCGACCCTCCCACGCGGCGTCCGGATCCGACTGGGCCTGCTCCCGGCCTACCTGGCCATGCCGTTCGACCTGATCCCCGACTTCATCCCAATCCTCGGCTACGCCGACGACGCCATAATCGCCATCGCCGTGCTCCGCTCCACCGTCCGCCACGCCGGCCTGAACGCACTCCGCCGCCACTGGCCCGGCACCGACGACGGCTTCGCCGCACTCACCCGCCTAACCGGCCTGAAGCCCTAACCCGCCGCCACCACGACTTTCACTCACCACAACCTCCCGCTCACCATGGCTTCGCCCGCCATGGCCTCCCGCTCACTGCGGCTACCCACTCACCATGGCCACCCACTCACCGCGGCCACCCACTCACCGCGGCCACCCACTCACCGCGGCCACCCACTCACCGCGGCTTTCGCTCACCACGATCCGCGGCCATCCCGGCAGGCGCACGCCTGGCCGAATGTCGTCCCTCAGGCACCGCTGAGGGTGCTGAACTGGATGCCGGCCAGCCGCCAGCCCTCCGGCAGCTCGACCCAGGTCTGGCTGGCCCGGACGACCAGCGCCATCTCGTGCCCGCGCCAGGTCGAGTGGCTGCGCTGAACACACCGGACGATCGCCGCGTGGGGGTAGCAGCACACCTCGACGTCGCTGCTCTCCAGGCCCGCATAGGAGAACTCGGCAAACTTGCCGATCCATTGTGCTTTGTCGAGCACGTGCCCCTGCTCCCCGATCGACCTGAAGTCTTCGGCAAGCAGAGCGTTCAACGCGCCGGTGTCGGCCCGCAACTCGGCCTCGTCGAAGGCACGCCGCAGCCGGTGAACGTCGGAGATCATGCGCAAATCCTGCTGGATCCCGCCCCGGGCGGAAAGACCGGCCCACGAGATCGCCCGATTCGCCGGTTCGACTCGGCGCACGGCCGGGCCAACCCGCCGGTCACCGGCTCAGTGTTCTCGCCCGTGTGCTCACTGTGGAACCAGCGGGCCGCCATCACCGCCCGCAGCATCAGTAAAAGTCAGCGAGGCTCCCGAGCTCAAAATTGCTCACGATGAGTCACTGACATCGCCGAACGCCAGCGCGCTCGAGGCGGACGAAAGCTGGTCTTGTCCTCGCATTATTATGGCGTTCGTCTAATCACGAAGCCATTCATCACTCTGCGCTCTCTGCCGATAAGTTGGCATGATCGAAAGTGGATCGGAAAGGACAAACGTCGGGCGCTCCGGGATAATAAGTCCATGCGGCAACTCCAATTCTTCACCACCAGCGAGTTGGCCGCTATGCGTGACCGCACCGCATCCCGCAACTACTCCCCCGAGCGCGACGAGTTCCGCCGCACCCACGAGCGACACCGCGCATGGGGCCTCACTCAACGCCACGCCCGGCGCCTGCACCAGCTACGCGACCAACCCGAGAAACACGCCGCGACAGGCCCGGACGAGCAGCACCCGAAGAACCCGCAGCCGACCCACCCAGCCAGACTCGTCCATGCCGAGCCGACCCGACGCCCGGCACCGGACCGCACCACCGCGACCCACCACAATCGGTCACAGCTCCCCAGCCAGCAGAACAGCAACCACACCGCCTCAGCCCGGACGGAACCCGCCGAGGCACACCAGCACAGCAAAGCCACTGGCCAGGCGAAACCCACCGCACACCACCCGCCGAACCAAACCACCGGCCAGATGCAACCCGCCCAGACACACCCCGGCCCACCGGCCCTCTGTCCAGACGGCACCTGCCCAGAAGCATCCGTCGAACGAACACGGCAGCCCCGCCAGATCCGCGCACAGATGCCCGTCGAACGAACACGGCAGCCCCGCCAGATCCGCGCACAGATGCCCGGCGGGCGAACACGACAGCCCAGCCAGATCCGCGCACAGATGCCCGGCGGGCGAGCACAGCCGCCGGGCGAAACTCGCGGACCGGCACCGGCCGCGATTCCCGCACCCGCCGGACAGGCCACCCCGGGCCGGCGCCAGCAGCCCGACCCGCGGGGGCGGGCGACACCGGCTGAAACACGTCAGCGGGCGACATCGAACCATCGCGACTCCCACCCGAGTCGGCAATCATCGGAATACCAGATCTCCACCACTCCGGCGATTCCGAATCCACACCTCGCCCAGAGCTATGGCGAAAATCCGCCGAGCCACTCATGCACATGGAGCATTTGCGGCGGCCCGGCGGATGCATTCTCGACGGCATGAGCGCGCGCCGCCAGGCAAGGCAGGGTGGAGCAGATCCATCCCTCACGCACAGTTACTCGAATCCGGCAGAGACCGGTCTGCGGCGAGGCCGTCATAGCGCGGCGGATTCCGGCGATCTTCGCAGCCCTGTTGTTGACGGCAGCGAGTCCAACTGCTCCTAACACGATCTGCTGAATCGATGTTGATCAGCACGATGATGCGAAGATTGGTCTCGTTGGACGGGCATGAGGGCGCAACCGGTGGGGCTCATCCTGTTGGGCGCTCCACCTTGTCGCGCAGGGGAGGCCCGCTCCACGGAATGTGTGTCGACGGCGGACGGGCTGGCGGTTAGGCCGATGGCCAACAGGGGGACTCGAGATACTCGGCGTCTTGGTCAGTCGCCTGAATGGCGTATGTCACGGGCGCGGGAGACGGCGACGTACTCGGCGGCGGGTCGAACGAGATGGTGAACGCAGCCCGTGTGCCGGAGATGTTTTTGACCAGGCACGATATGCCGCGTTGGAAAGCGAGCGACGGAGCCACCTCCTGAGGTATGGCCGTGGAGGCATTGCGCCAGCCCTCCCTCATCAGCTCATCCCAGTAGAAGGATCGAATCTCGGGCTCCGCCAACTTGCTGCGGTAGCGCTGACCGGCGCGGGAAGCGACCGCGTCGCCGGAGTCATCCACTCCACACCCTGAGTACGCGCCGGCGGCTTCGGTGGACGGGGGCCGCACGTCCAGGATCGGAAGCTGCGCCAGAACTGTCACCCGCTGTTCTTCGCTGTTGGAACAGCTCACGTGTCCCGGCTGGTCGTAGGCGCAGCCTGCAAGTAGGCAAGCAGCCAGCGTGGCGACCACCGTGAGCCCGCCGACGTTGCCGAGGTGCCGGTTGATCATGGTCGCAGTATGAACGACGGTACGGCGGCAAGGACACCTAACCGCTCCTTGCAAGATCTCTGGTCAGTCCAGTTAATCGAAACGCGGCTACCGGACGCGCTCCGTGGTCGGTTCGATGGGGTGCCGGTTTGTCAGGTCGTCGGCGTCATAGGCGGTGGGTCGGTGGGTAATGCCGACCACGACGGACGGCTTTGCGGGGGTGCCTGATCATGACCGACACGGCGATCGTCACCGGTGGGGGTGGGGCTCGAGATCGCGCTTGGGCTGGGCCGTGCCGGCTGCGGCGTTGTCGCGGCGGATGTCGATGGGCCGGCTGGGCGGCGGGCGCGAAGTCGATTGAGGCCGCCGTGATCGCGATGAGCGGCCCGACCCGGCCGGCGCTCGGGTGCCGGCCCGGGCGTTGTGTGCCGATGTGAGGGACCGTCGGGACATTGATCGCGGCGTGGCGGTTGCGCGGGAGTTCGGGGATCCGCTTCACCGCGAGCCGGGGCGGTTGGCGGGCACCCACGGGATCCGGGTGATGTGCGTGGCGCCGGACTGGATCGGGCTCGGCCGAGCTCACGCTCAGCGGCATTCCATGAGCGCCGATGAACGTGCCGTATCCCGCCCGCTGATTCCCCCGCCGAGGTCGTCGCCGTTGTCCTGGACCTCATCCACGACGGAGTCGGCGGAACGGTCGTGGAGATGTGGGGAGGCGACCGGCCCATCGTGCACGCTCCGGCATGAGAGCCGCGCTTCCCGTCCGGCGGCGAGGGCGTAGCCGGGTGCCGGTCGGGGTTTCGGCGGGCGTGATCGTCGCCCGCACGGTGGTGCGTGCGTCGGCAGTGCGGGGCTGCGATCCGCACGTCGCGGAGACCGCCACCGGCGTCGAGCGGGTTCACGGTGACGGCCGAGGAGGCGGCAGAGATCGCGAACGGTCTCGTGCGTGAGGGCTCGTGCAGTCCGGGCCAGGAGATCACCGTGGTCCCCCACGTCATCGCCGCCTTCTGTCACGCCACCGCCGAAGAGCGGCGCACAGTAATCGGCCCAGCGCGGCCCACGGCAGTGCACAGATCTCGGAATGAGCGGTAGCGGCCGAGGCCACCCGTTCACGATTGGAACTTTCTTGATCGAACTTGGGCCGTGAGGATGGTCGGGTGAGCGACTACCGACTGAGCGAAGACCCGGCCGACCTCGACATGGACCACGTCGCACGGTGGATTACCACCGACGCCTACTGGGCCAAGGGTCGCACGCGCGAGGTCGTCGAGCGCTCGTTCGCCAACTCGGTCCCGGTGGGCGTCTACACCCCCGACGGGCGGCAGGCCGCGGTGGCGCGCGTCGTGTCCGATTACGCGACCTTCGTCTGGTTCTGTGACGTCTATGTCGATCCCAGCCACCGGGGCCGCGGGCTCGGCACCATGCTCGCCAACTGGTCCGTCGAGTGGGCCGAGCGCCACGGCATCAAGCGCGTGATGCTGGCGACCCTCGACGCCCACGGGGTGTACACGAAGGCCGGGTTCGCGCCGATCGGACACCCCGAGCGCTGGATGGAGATCGACAACCGGCCACCGTTCTAGGTCCCGTTTCGGACAGGGGTCCGCCGCAGCCCGGCCGCCTGTCCGAACCAGGACCAAGGTCGGCATCTCGCCTCGCCGGCGACGTCGGCGAGCTTGGAGTTCAGCTGCCGGGAGGCGCAGCACAACAGGCCGAAGGCGGTCAGCTCACCCCGCCCGACCGGCCCCGTGCCGAAGATCGTGCGATGGCCGCGTGCCGTGTCCATGTACTCGCGGACCCGGTGTATCAGTCCATCCCTGAGCTCAAAGACGAAGCAGTAGTCGTTGGCGTAATGATTTCCGTTGGCCAGCGTCGCCGTCATGGTCTCTTCCACGATCACCCGGCCGCCGTCGGCATGAATGCCGCGGAATTCGATGTCCACGTCGCGCACAGACAGGCGGTGGAATTCGCCGGCGAGAAACGCACGATCGCCGCCCGGCCGACGATGTGGCTCGATCAACCCAGCGCGACGGCGGTCGCATTGCCCTCGGGCGCGAGCCAGGAGGATGCCGGCGACGGGATCCGTCGAGTTTCGGACATCATCGTCCCGGCCGGGTTGGGCGATCGCGGAGGAACCCGCCGAAGCAGTAACCCCTTTCGGGTTTGCGGGGTCCGCGCGGGTGCATCCAGCGTTTGCCCAGCCAGGACGATATTTCGCAACCCTGATGATCTAAGCGGCAGGCTCTAGGACGCATCTCGTCATGAATGAACCGCTGAAACCGGCGTCTTAAGCCTGGCTTTAAGGAGGCTCTCTGACTACATTGCACCCATGACGCTCTCTGAAGAGGACTTCGAGGAGTCGGGCGTCGGTCCGCGGCGCGCCGGGATCGTGAAGATCGGGAAGCACATCGTCTCGGGGGATCGGGGGTTTCGGCCCGGTGATGTGTTGCGCATCGAGCACGTGATCGACCTGCTGGGGTGCAGTCGCCCGCTCACTCGCGAGATCCTCCAGGTCCTCCACCACAAGGGCCTGATCACGCTCAAGGCCCGCACCGGGGCGACCGTCGAGCCGATCGACCGGTGGAACGTCTTCGACCGGGACGTGATCGAGTGGCGGCTCGACATCGCGCCCCGGTTCCAGATGCGTTCGCTCACCGAGCTGCGCGAGGCCGTCGAGCCGCGCGCGGCGCTCCTGGCCGCGCAGCGGGCCTCCGCCGACGTGTGCCGCGACCTGGTGAGCCTCGCGCTGGAGTTCAAGTCGATCGGCGAGGCGCCCGAGTTCGAGGATCTCACCGACGTCGGCCTCGCCTGCCGCGAGCGGTACCGCCGGGTCGACGAGCAGTTCCACCGGATGCTGTTGCAGGGCTCGCAGAACGAGATGTTCAGCGGCCTCGTCGACCAGGTGACCCGGGCCGTGAACTTCCGGATCGAGAAGGAGTGGGCCGGCGCGCCGCGGCCGTACGGCGACACACCCGGCGACGAGCGGTCCTTCGATCCGGTGCCCGGCAGCCGCAAGCGCTTCCCCCGGCGGCCGGAGCCGCTCGCGCTCTGGTTCCACTTCGGACTGGCGTACGCGATCGAGCAGGGCCTCCCGCACGCGGCGGAGACATTCGCCCGGGCCGTGCTCGCGGAGTTCCACAATGGTTATCTGAGCAATCCCGACCTGCTCGACGCGCTCGGGCGGGCGCTGCACGAGCTCGATCTCGGCGGCATGCGGGAGGCGGACCGCGAGCCGTTCCACCGCGCGGTGGCGGGCGTGCTGCTGCGCCGGGACGAGCGATGAGCGCGACCGTGCCGGTCGTCGTCATGGGCGTCGCCGGGTGCGGCAAGAGCACGATCGGCGTGCTCCTGGCGGAGCGTCTCGGGCTGGAGTACGCGGAGGCCGACGTGTTCCATCCGCCGGCCAACGTGGCGAAGATGGCCGACGGCCGGCCGCTCGACGACGAGGACCGGCTGCCGTGGCTCGCCGCGATCGGCGACCATCTTCAGGCCCGGGCCGGCACCGGCGTCGTGGTCTCCTGCTCGGCGCTCAAGCGGAGCTACCGCGACCTGCTGCGGGCCGCCGCGCCACGCGCCTGGTTCGTTCATCTCGTGCTCGACGAGGCGACCGCCACGCGGCGGGTGGCCGCCCGGCCCGGCCATTTCATGCCGGCGTCGCTTGTCGCCTCGCAGTTCACGGCGCTGGAGCCGCTCGACCGCGAGGCCGGCGTCGCCCTGGACGCCACACAGACCCCGGCGCGGATCGTGGCGTCGGTCCTCGCGGCCCTGCCGCCGACCGGAGCGGCCCTGCCGAGCGGAGCGGCCCTGCCGAGCGGAGCGGCCCTGCCGCCTAGCGGAGCGGCCCTGCCGAGCGGAACGGCCCTGCCGCCCAGCGGAGCGGCCCTGCCGAGCGGAGCGGCACTGCCGCCGAGTGGAGAGGAGGACGGCGAGTCAGTCATGCCGGCGTGACGACGGCCCGCTGGCAGGCGGGCCGTCACGTCCGGATCCCCAGACACCCTGTGCGGGAAGCCCAATGAGGAGCGGGACATGAGTAACCTAACCAATGGCCACGGGCCAGACAAGCACACCGACGGAGACCGCGCGCGGGTGGTGATCGCCTGCCTGCTGACGGCCGGTGGTTTCCTGAGTTCTTCGGCGCCGATCCTGGTGATCTCCGGGGCGTGGGCGCTGGACGGCGGTACGGTGCGTTATGTGATCACCATGGGCGGCGCCGTCCTGGTCATCGCGTTGCTGCTGGCCGCCGTCTACGTGGCGTCGCCCGGCACCTCCCGCCGACGGCGGGGTGACAGCAGGACCGGGCCCGCGGCGCGGTCCCGCTCGCGGCAGCGCCGCTCCTGAACCGCGGGCGGCCGCCCCGACCGCGGCGCCGGGGCGGCCCTCGCGTGCAATACGCGCATACATTTACATGTTTAACGGTATAGATGCTGAAACGTGATCCGGATCGGATGTGATGACACCGTCAATCGCATCGGAGGGAAGCGTTCCATGAGAAGACGCCTCATCGCCGGAGCCGTCGCCACCGCGACGGGTCTGGCATTCCTGGTCACCGCGCCCGGCGGGTCGGCGGTCGCCACCCCGGCGGCGTCGGCGGCCACGACGGAATACACAGTGGTCGCCGAGGACGGGACGTCGGCCGATGCGGCCGTGCGGGCGATCACCGCCGCCGGCGGCACCGTGGTCGGCCGCAACGACGCCGTCGGCGTGTACCGGGTGACCTCGCCGCGCGCCGACTTCGGCGCCCAGGCCGCCGCCGCGCCCGCGCTGATCGGGGCGAGCGAGCGCAAGGCCATCGGGCACGCACCGAAGGCCGACAAGCTGATCGAGCGGGAGAGCCCGACCGCCACCGTCTCGGAAAAGCACTCAACGCAGGGCAAGCACTCCTCGAAGAGCGACCCGCTCGACGACAAGCTCTGGGGCCTGAAGATGATTAAGGCTGACCGGGCGCGCAAGAAGGAGGCCGGCGACCGGCGCATCACAGTCGGCGTCCTCGACACCGGCCTGGACGCCGGCAACCCGGACCTGGCGCCCAACTTCAGCCGGCGGCTCTCGCGCAACTTCGCACCGGACCTGGTCGACGTCGACGGCCCCTGTGAGGTCGACGGGTGTCTCGACCCGGTCGGCACCGACGACCAGGGCCACGGCACGCACGTCGCCGGCACGATCGGCGCGGCCGCCGACGGCTTCGGCATCTCCGGCGTCGCACCCGGCATCACGCTGGTCGAGCTCAAGGGCGGCCAGGACTCCGGCTACTTCTTCCTCGAGCCGGTCGTCAACGCGCTCACCTACGCCGGCGACGCCGGCCTCGACGTGGTCAACATGTCGTTCTACATCGACCCGTGGCTGTACAACTGCGTCGGCAACCCGGCCGACACCGCGGAGCAGCAGGCCGAGCAGCGGGCCATCATCCAGGGCATGAAGCGCGCGCTGTCGTACGCGCACCGCCGCGGCGTCACCCTGGTCGGCGCCCTCGGTAACAACAACGAGGACCTCGGCAAGCCGCGTACCGACACGTCCAGCCCGGACTACCCGGCCGACGCCGCCAAGCCGCGGCCGATCGACAACGACACCTGCTGGGACCTGCCCGTCGAGGGACCCCACGTCATCGGCGTCTCGTCGGTCGGGCCCACGGGCCAGAAGGCCGACTACTCCAACTACGGCCGCGAGCAGATCTCGGTCGCCGCGCCGGGCGGCTGGTTCCGCGACGGCTTCGGCACGCCGGCCTACCGCACGAACGGCAACATGATCCTCTCGTCGTACCCGGTCAAGGTGCTCAAGGAGCAGGGCAAGGTCGACGCGGCCGGCAACATCACCGCCGGCAACGAGGCGACCGTCCTCAAGGAATGCACCGCCGCCGGCGCCTGCGGCTACTACACGTACCTGCAGGGCACCTCGATGGCCTCGCCGCACGCCGCCGGGGTGGCGGCGCTGATCGCCAGCAGGTTCGGCACGCGCGACCGCTGGCGCGGCGGGCTGACGATGTCGCCCGACCGGGTCGAGCGGCAGCTCTACCGCACCGCCGCCAGGAAGGCCTGCCCGGAACCGCGGCTGCGGAGTTACGCGCAGGAGGGTCGCGACGCCACCTACGACGCCCTGTGCGAGGGCGGCGAGCGGTTCAACGGCTTCTACGGCCGCGGCATCGTCGACGCCTACGCCGCGGTGAGCGGGCGCCTGCGCTGACCCGGATCCACTCGGTTTCCCGGCCCGCACTCGGGATCCGGGAAACCGAGTGGGACGGTCAGCCGGCGAGGCGGCCGCGGGCCAGGCCGATGTCGGCGTCGGTCAGGCCACCGCGGCGGAGGTAGGCGGCCACGTCGAGCGCGGCGGCGACCTCGGTCACGACCCGGGTCACCGACGTGCCGCGCTCGGCGAGGGTCGCGTCGAGCCACTTCCGGTACTCCGGCTCGCGCGGCGCGAGCCGCGGCGCGCTGCGGGCGTAGTCGGCCGCGATGTCGGCCGGTGCCACCCCGGCGAGGGCGAGCAGGACGAGAGCGGCTATTCCGGTACGGTCGCAGCCGCGCGCGCAGTGCAGGAGCACCCCGCCGGGCGCGGCGTGCGCGACCGCCGCCACCAGCCGGGCGTGCCGTTGCGGCCAGCGTTCCAGCGCGTCCGCGTAGTACAGCGGCGTGCCCCACAGGCCGGTCTCGGCCCACCGCGCCATGAACTCGGCGTCGCCGCCGTCCTCGATCCCGACGCGGACCTGGGTCAGCCCGGGGCGGTGATCCCGCACGTCGAAATGGTCCCGGATGCCGACGTTGGCGTCCGGCGGCGCGTTGTCGGTCTCCAGCGTCACGACGGTACGGATGCCATAGTCCCAGAGCGCCGCCCATCCCGAGGGCGTCAGGTATCGCGGGTGATCGCCGCGCACCACCGCGCCCGGCCGGGTCCGCCCGCCGTCGGCCGCCGGCAGGTCACCGAGATCGCGTACGTTCAGGCAGCCGTCCCACTCGAGATCCCGATGATCAACCATCGCGCCATCATGGCATCGTCGGGCCAGCCGCGCGCCACGCCCGAGGATCGGCGAAGCCATCGGGCCGCCACCTGGCCGGCGCGGCCGGCGCGGCGGTCGCGGACGGCGCGGTCTCGCGCGCCCGCAGCACCGCCACCAGCGCCGCCAACTGCTCGTCGTCGGGCCGTCCCCGGTGCAGTCGCAATGAATCCAACATGGTGTCCTCCTACTGTGGTGGGTTGCCGTGCTTGCGGCTGGGTAGGTCGGCCGCCTTCGCGGCGAGCATTGACATCGCCCGGCACAGCGCGTCGCGGGTGTCGCGCGGGTCGATGACGTCGTCGACCAGTCCGCGCTCGGCCGAGTAGTACGGGTGGACAAGTTCGCTGCGGTACTGCCGGATCTTCTCCTGGCGCATCGACTCCGGGTCGTCCGCGGCGGCGATCTCCCGGCGGAAGATGACGTTCGCCGCGCCCTCGGCGCCCATTACCGCGATCTCGTTGCCGGGCCAGGCCAGGGCGATGTCGGCGCCGATCGACCGCGAGTCCATGACGATGTACGCGCCGCCGTACGCCTTGCGCAGCACGACCGAGACCCGCGGCACCGTGGCGTTGCAGTAGGCGTACAGCAGCTTCGCGCCGCGCCGGATGATGCCCTCGTGCTCCTGCTCGACGCCCGGCAGGAAGCCCGGCACGTCGACGAGGGTGATCAGCGGAATGTTGAACGAGTCGCAGAACTGCACGAACCGGGCGCCCTTCTCGCTCGCCTTGATGTCGAGGACCCCGGCCAGGGAGGCGGGCTGGTTGGCCACGATGCCGACCACCCGGCCGTCGAGGCGGGCCAGCGCGCAGACGAGGTTCGTCGCCCAGGCCGCGTGCACCTCCATCAGTTCGCCGTCGTCGACGATCTCCTCGATCACCCGGCGGATGTCGTATGACCGGTTGCCGTCGGACGGGACGATGCCGGTCACGGCGTCCAGCCGCCGGTCCGGCGGATCGGTGCCGGCCGTGGCGGGCGGCAGCTCGCGGTTGTTCGCCGGCAGCAGCGACAGCAGGTAGCGCACCTCGGCGAGGCAGGTCGCCTCGTCGTCGTACACGAAATGGGCGACGCCGGAGACCCCGGCGTGCACGTCCGCGCCGCCGAGGCCGTTCTGGCTGATCTCCTCGCCGGTCACCGCGCGGACCACGTCCGGGCCGGTGATGAACATCTGCGAGATGTCGCGGACGGCGAACACGAAGTCGGTGAGCGCGGGCGAGTACGCCGCCCCGCCCGCGCAGGGGCCGAGCATCACGCTGATCTGCGGGATGACGCCGGACGCGCGGGTGTTGCGCTGGAAGATGCCGCCGTACCCGGCCAGCGCCGAGACGCCCTCCTGAATCCGGGCGCCGGCGCCGTCGTTGAGCGACACCAGCGGGGCGCCGGCCGAGATCGCCATGTTCATGATCTTGTGGATCTTCTGTGCGTGCGCCTCGCCCAGTGCGCCGCCGAAGATGCGGAAGTCATGGGCGTACACGAAGACGGTCCGGCCGTCGACGGTGCCCCAGCCGGTGATCACACCGTCGGTGTACGGCCGTTTCGCCTCCAGCCCGAAGCCGGTGGCCCGGTGCCGGCGCAGCGTCTCGACCTCGGTGAAGCTGCCCGGGTCCAGCAGCAGCTCGACGCGTTCCCGTGCGGTCAGCTTGCCCTTCGCGTGCTGGCGCTGTGTCGCGCCGGGGTCGCCGCCGCGGGCGGACTCCTTGACCCGGCTCAGTTCCTCGAGCCGGTCGCCCGTCCCGGCGGCGGACTGCGTGCTCAGCATGGCGTTCCTCCGTTCTCGTCGGTGGCGGGCGCGCGGCGGCCGAGGCACTCCTCCAGGAACGCGAACGCGCGCAGGTGGTAGGAGCGGGCCGCCCAGCCGAGGCTGATGTTGTGGCCCGCGTCCGGCTGCCGGTCCACCCGTACGATCGGCGCCGACGTCAGCCGGCCGGCCAGGTCGGCCAGGGTCTGCCGGTCGTGGCGCCACCACGACTCGTGCTCGGCGAAGGTGAACCGCACCGGCACCCGGATCCGCGGCGCCAGGTCGGTGAAGTCGTCCGGCCACCGGCCCGCCGCGCCCCGCTCCCGGGACGGCATCGGCGCGACCACCGTGGCGCTGGAGCGGAACGTGTTCGGCGGATAAAGGCCGAGCCGTCCCCAGTGCAGGGTGAAGAGCCGGCGTTCCAGCGCGTCGGCGACGTGCTCCGGCGCGATGGCGTACCGGTGGCCGCAGCCGGAGACGTCGATGCCGAGCAGCCCGTCCGGCGGCTCGTACGCCGCGCACGTCAGCGCCAGCTTGCCGCCGAACGAGTGCGCGAGCAGGAAGATGCCCGCGCCGACGGCGTGGCGCGCGGTGAAGTCCGCCAGCGCCGCCCGCAGCGTGCGGGCCTGCTGCCGCAGCGTCTGGCCCTCGGGCAGCACGGCGGTGGAGTCGCCGTAACCGGGCCGGTCGACCGCGAGCACCGTGCAGCCGAGCTCGGCGCCGAGGGTGAGCAGCGACTGGTCCGGATGGGCCGCGCCGTCGAAGTAGCCGGCGCTCATCCCGGCGCCGTGCAGGGCCACCACCGTCGCCCGCGGCGGCGTGCGCAGCGGCTCGCTCAGCAGGGCCGACAGGGTGATGCCCGCGCCGTCCAGCGTGACGCGGCGGGCGCCCCGCGACGGCGCACGGGTCGCCGTGCTCACGGCGCGGCGCTGCCGGTCGGCGCCCCGAACCAGCGGCCCAGCGCGGCCGGCAGGTCCTCGGCGCCGCCGGCCACCCAGGCGACGTACCCGTCGGGCCGCACCAGGACGGCGGCGGCCGCGCCGAGGCCCGCGTCCGGTTCGGCGGTCACGGTCGCGACGTTCACCCGGTCCTTCCAGCCGGCCGCGACCGCGCGCAGCGCCGGATCGTCGGCGAAATCCAGCAGTACGCCCTGAGCCGGGTGCAGCAGCCGCGTCGTGCTGGTCCCGCCCGCGGAACCGGCCAGCGGCCGGGGCGGGATCCGGCGGCCCAGCAGCGGGTGATCGCCGCCGAGGTCGTACCGGACGTCGAGACCGCTGACGATCCCGGCGAGGTGCCGCTTGACCTCGGGAATCCCGATCAGCTCGGTGAGCACCGCGCGTACCGGATCGGCCTCGGCGCCGCCGAGGAAGACCATGCCCTGCGCCCGGGTGTTCATCAGCAGCCGGGCGCCGGTGGCGTGCCGCTCGTCGTGGTAGGTGTCGAGCAGCCCCGGCGGCGCCCAGCCCGCGACGGTGGCGGCGAGTTTCCAGCCGAGGTTGGCCGCATCCTGCACGCCGGTGCTCAGCCCCTGCCCGCCGGCCGGCAGGTGGATGTGCGCCGCGTCGCCGGCGAGCAGCACCCGCCCGCGCCGGTACTCGCCGACCTGCCGGGTGGCGTCGGTGAAGGAGCTCACCCACTTCGCGCTGCCCGCGTGGATCGACTCGCCGGTGATGCGTTCCCAGGCGTCGGCGACCTCGGCGAAGCTGGGCGTCGAGGAGCGGTCGTCGGCGGGCGTGCCGTGCTCGCAGACGATGATCCGGTCCACCCCGTCGCCGAGCGGCGCCGCCATCACCATGCCGCCGGGCAGCCGCTCGCCGAGGAAGCGGGGCCGCAGGTCGCAGCCCACCACGTCGGCGAGGTACATGCCCCGGGTGGCGGGCATTCCCGGGAAGTCGAAGCCGCCGGCCTTGCGTACCCCGCTCTGCCCGCCGTCGCAGCCGACCAGGTAATCCGCCCGCAGCCGCTGGACGCCGTGCGGCGTCGCCGCGACGATCCCGACGCCGTCGTCGTCCTGCGCCAGCTCCAGCAGCTCCCAGCCGCGCCGCAGGTCGGCGCCGAGCTCGACGGCCCACTCCTCCAGCACCGACTCGGTCAGCGACTGCGGCACGCCGCGGGCGCCGAAGTGGCCGTCGGGCAGCACGGTGTAGTCGAACTGCACGCCGCCGAAGTGCCCCATCGGGCTCTTCTCCAGCGTGCCGAAGCGGGGCAGCAGATCACGCTGGTCGAAGACCTCCATGGCGCGGGCGGTGAAGCCAAGGCCCCGGGACTGCCCGGTCGGCTCGGCGAGCCGCTCCACCACGGTGACCCGGGCGCCGCCGAGCCGCAGCTCGCCGGCGAGCATCAGGCCGGTCGGGCCCGCGCCGACGACGATCACGTGCGGGTCCGCGTTGTTCTTCTCCATCTCGTCCCTCCAGGGCTTCGGGTGTACGCAACTGGTCGCCTCACCCCTCGGGTGTGGCCGCGCCGAACCAGCGCCGCAGCGCCTCCTCGGCGCCGTGCACGTCGGCACCGATCCAGGCGACGTAGCCGTCCGGCCGGATCAGGACGGCGGTGTGGTCCTCGAACTCGGCGTCGCCGGCCGGCCGCGCCGTCACCGTGTCGACCCGGTCCGCCCACGGCCGGCCGATCCGGGACATCGGGCCGCCCGGCCGCCCGCAGCGGTCGAGCAGCACTCCCCGGCCGGCACGGAGCAGGGCCGCCGTGCCGACCGGGCCGTCCGGGGTCTGCCAGGTCAGCTCCGGCATCCGGCGGCCGAGCCGCGGATCGTCGCCGTCCTCCTGCGGGTACCGCACGTCCAGGCCGCTGATCATCGCCGCCAGCCGGTCCCGGTTGCCCTCCTCGGCGAGCAGCTCACCCAGCAGCACCCGTACGGAGTCGACCTCCTCGTCGCCGAGCAGCAGCAGCGCCTGTGCGCGGATGTTGGCCAGCACCCGCGCACCGACCTGGTGGCGTTCCCGGTGGTAGCTGTCCAGCAGGCCGGCCGGCGGCCGGGCACCCACCTCCAGCGCCAGCTTCCAGCCGAGGTTCGCCGCGTCCTGGAGCCCGAGGTTGAGCGCCTGGCCGCCGGCGGGCATCTGCTGGTGCGCGGCGTCGCCGGCGAACAGGATCCGGCCGTGCCGGTAGTGCCGCAGCTGGCGGTTGGCGTCGCCGAACGCGTTGACCCAGAGCGGGGTGCCGCCGCTGAGGTCCTCGCCGGTGACCCGCTTCCAGGCGTCGACGACCTCGCCGAACCCGGGCGGCCCGGTGCGCTGACCGGCGGGCCGGCCGAACTCGTGGACCATCACCCGGGTGACGCCGTCCGGGCGGCGGGCCGCGATGGCCAGCCCCGGCGCCAGCCGCTCGAACCGGCGGTCCGGGATCTCCACGCCGGCGACGTCCGCGCGCAGCAGCTCGCGGTGCGCCGGCCGGCCGGGGAACTCGGCCCCGGTCAGCCGCCGGACCGTGCTGTCCTCGCCGTCGCAGGCGACCAGGTACGGCGCCCGCAGCACGCTCCGGCCCCGCGCCGTACGGATGGTGGCGTGCACGGCCGCGCCGTCGTCGTGCACCCCGGTCAGCGTCGCGCCGCGGCGCACCTGCGCGCCCAGCGACACCGCCCACTCCTGCAGCACCTGCTCGGTGCGGGCCTGCGGCACCTTCCACTGCCCGCTGTGGCGGCTGGGCTGGCCCAGGTCGAGCGGTATCCCGCCGAAGTGTCCGCGGTGGTCGCGCGGCGGATCGCCGAGCGCCGCCAGCAGGCCCCGGCTGTCGAACAGCTCCATGGTGCGGGCGTGCAGGGTGGAGGCCCTCGACTCCGTCGTCGGCGTGACCCGGCTCTCGACCACGACGACCCGGGCGCCGCCGAGCCGCAGCTCGCCCGCGAGCAGCAGCCCGACGGGCCCCGCGCCGACGATGATCACCTGGGTGTCCTCGGCCATGGTCAACGGGCGGTCTCGGCGTAGGCCTTGGCGTGGCCGAGGGTGGCGCGGCTGTTGGTGCTCAGCGCGTCGCGGACGTAGTCCCGGGCGTCGGCGACCGTCGCGTCCGCGCCGAGGACCCGCTCGATGTTCGCGCTGTTCAGCACGACGGTGTGCTGCGAGGACGCGGACACGCCGCCCTCGACCTCGGTGAACGTCCAGTAGCCGGTGTGCAGGCTCATCAGCGCCGGCAGGGTGGTCTGCTTGTAGGCGATCCGCCGGTGCGGGAAGACCACCCGGTACGACTTCGTGGTGTGCGTCGAGCCGTCCTTGGCGCGGGTGTCCATCTCCAGGCTCTGGAGGCCCGGCGTCTCCTCGGCGAAGCGCACCGAGGCGACGTGCGGCAGCCGCTCCGGCCAGAGCCCGGCGTCGTTGACGAAGTCGTAGACGTCCTTGGCGGAGCCGTCGACGTGGACCGTGTCCTCGAAGGAGAAGGTCAGCTCCGCGGCCAGGTGCGCCAGCTCGACGTTGGTCTTGAGCGCGGCCAGCTCCGCCCGCGAGTTGCGGTCCACGGCCTCGTCGATCCAGGCCAGGCCCGCGGGGTCGTCGCCGACGGCGCGGTAGTCGTGCAGCAGCCGGACCCGCGACTCACCCTCGGTCAGCGCGGTGATGATCCAGGCGCCGCCCATCGCGGCCACCGGCGGTGTCGACACCTCCTGGCGGAAGTCGATGCGCAGCCGCTCCGGCGTCAGCGTCCGGCGCGAGGTCCAGTTCTTGGGTTCGCCGTTGGCGGTGGCCCAGATCCGGATCCGCTCCTCGCGCTCGCCGCGCTCCACATGGTCGACGTAGACGGTCGGCGGAAATATCCGCGGCCAGTTCTCCACCTCGGCGATGAGCCGGTACACGGCCTCCGCCGGCGCCGAGACGGTGATCTCGTGCTCCACCTCACGCATTGCTCTACTCCTCTGGTCGGCTGGGTCGGTCAGAAGTTGCCGAGGCCACCGCAGACGTTGATGGCCTGCGACGTGACGGAGGCGGCGGCGTCGGAGGCGAGGTAGCCGACCATGCCGGCGACCTCCTCCGGGGTGGAGTAGCGCCCGAGCGGGATCTTGCTCTGGAACTTCTCCAGGATGGCCTCCTCGCTGCTGTCGTACGCGGCGGCGTAGCCCTGCCGGACCCGCTGCGCCATGGGCGTCTCGACGTAGCCGGGGCAGACGGCGTTGACCGTGATGCCGGCCGGCGCGAGCTCGTTGCCCAGTGCCTTGGTGAAGCCGACGACGCCGTGCTTGGAGGCCGAGTACGGCGCGCCGAGCACCACGCCCTGCTTGCCGGCCGTCGAGGCGATGTTGATGATCCGGCCGTAGCCGCGGTACCGCATGCCGCCGGTGTTGAGCACCGCGCGGGTCATCCGGAACACGCTGTTGAGGTTGGTCTCGATGACGTCGTCCCACAGTTCGTCGGCGATGTCGGCGGTGACGCCGCCCCCGCTGCGGCCCGCGTTGTTGACCAGGACGTCGACGGCGCCGAAGCGGTCGACCGCGGCCTGGACGAACGCCTGTACCGCGTCCTGCGACCGGACGTCGACGACGGTGCCGTCGACCTCGAGGCCCTCCTCCTGCAGCTGCTTGACGGTGGCGGCGACGTTGTCGGCGCTGCGCGCGCCGATGAACACCCGGTGATCCTGCGTGGCCAGCAGCCGGGCGGCGGCGAGGCCGATCCCGCTGGTGGCACCGGTGACGACGGCGACGCGTCGCGGTTCCTGCGGCATGGTGTACCCCTTCTCAGACGCCGGCGGCGAGCTGGGCGTTGACGAGGTCGATGAGTACGCGCGGCGTCGGCGCCTCGATGAGGGCGGACTCGTCGAGCGAGATGCCGTACTCGCGCTCGATCCGGCTGCCCGTCTCCAGCAGCGCGAGCGACTCGTAGCCGAGGTCGTCGAGGCGGGTGTCGAGGATGTCGGCGTCCAGGTCGACGCCCTCGTCGGCGCCGGCGCCCTCGAGCAGGATCCGCTTGAGATCCTCAAGGGCGAAGGTGGCGATGGTCATGGTGTTCCCTTCGTCGCGATGGCGGTTCGGTGTTGGTTCAGCGGCGCAGCAGCACGGCGGAGTTGAAGCCGCCGTAGCCGCGGGCCAGCACGAGCGCGGTGCGCAGTTCGGTCTCGCGGGCGGCACCGACGACCAGGTCCAGGCCGTACCCGGGTGCGGGCTCGATGTTGATCGTCGGCGGGATCACGCCCTCGGCCATGGCCAGCAGCGCGGCCGCCAGGTCCAGCGGTGCGGCGCCGGAGTAGAGCCGGCCGGTCATGCTCTTGGGCGCCGTGACGGGCACGCCGCGGCGGCCGAACACGTCGCCGATCGCCGCGGCCTCGATCCGGTCGAGCTCGGGGTCGGCCGCCGCGTCGGCGAAGACGACGTCGACGTCACCCGGCGCGCACCCGGCGTCCGCCAGCGCCAGCTCGATCGCCTTGCGCAGCCCCGGCTCCCGGCCGCTGCCCGGCCTCGGGTCGATGGTCGCCCCGTAGCCGGCGACCTCGCCGTAGACGCGCGCGCCCCGCGCGCGGGCGCGCTCGGCGGACTCCAGCACCAGCAGGGCGCCGCCCTCCCCCGGCACGTATCCGGCGGCGCCGGCGTCGAACGGCAGGTACGCCCGGGCCGGGTCGTCGACGGTGCTCAGCCGGCCGCCGGCGAGCTGGGCGACCCAGCCCCACGGGCAGATCGACGCGTCCACCGCGCCGGAGATGATCAGCGGCGTCCCCTTCCGGATCAGCCGCCGGGCCTGTGCCACGGCGTCGAGGCCGCCGGCCTGGTCGCTGACGACGACACCGCTGGGGCCCTTCATTCCGTTGCGGATGGAGATCTGTCCACTGTTGACCGCGTAGAACCAGGCGAAGGACTGGTACGCACTCACGTACTGGCTGCCGCGGCTCCACAGGTTCTCCAGTTCGCCCTGGCCGAATTCGAAGCCGCCGGAGGCGCTGGCGGTGACCACGCCCATGTCGAACTCGGGCAGCTCCCGCGGGTCGACGCGAGCGTCGCCGAGCGCCCAGTCGGCGGCGACCAGGGCCAGCCGCGTCATCCGATCGGTCTGCGGCAGCAGCCGGCTCGGCAGGTGCTGCTTCGCCTCGAAGCCCGGTACCTCGCCGGCCAGCCGGGCGGGGTACTGCCCGGGATCGAAGCGGGTGATCCGGCCGATGGCGCCGCGGCCCTCGCGCGTCGCGCTCCAGAAGTCCCGCGTGCCGAGGCCGTTCGGCGCGGTCACGCCGAGCCCGGTCACCACCACCGGGGCGCTCACGCGTCGCCCCGCTGCGCGCGGGCGAGCACCATGGCGCTCTGGAATCCGCCGAATCCACTGCCGACCGTCAGCACCGCGTCGGTGAGCTGATCGCGCGCCGTGAGCGGCACGTAGTCGAGGTCGCACTCGGGATCCGGGGTGTGCAGGTTCGCCGTCGGTGGCACCACGTTGTGCTCCATCGCCAGGGCCGAGGCCGCGATCTCCAGGGAGCCGATCGCGCCCAGGGAGTGGCCGATCATCGACTTGATCGAGCTCACCGGCGTGCGGTACGCGTGCTCTCCGAGGCTGCGCTTGAAGGCGGCGGTCTCGTGCCGGTCGTTCTGTTTCGTGCCGGAACCGTGCGCGTTGATGTAGTCGATCTCGGAGGGGTTCATCCGGGCCTCGTCGAGCGCGGCCCGGATCGCCTCGGCCATCTCGGCGCCGTCCGGGCGCAGGCCGGTCATGTGGTACGCGTTGCTGCGGGTGGCGTAGCCGGCGATCTCCGCGTAGATGTGCGCGCCGCGTGCCCGGGCCGCGCCCAGCTCCTCGAGGACGAACACCGCGGCGCCCTCGCCGAGCACGAAGCCGTTGCGGGTGCCGTCGAAGGGCCGCGACGCTGTCGCGGGGTCGTCGTGCCGCGGGGTGGTCGCCTTGATCGCGTCGAAGCAGGCCATGGTGATCGGTGAGATCGGCGCGTCGGAGGAGCCCGCGATCATGACGTCGACGGCGCCCTCGCGGATCAGCTCGACGGCGTACCCGACGGAGTCGATGCCGGAGGTGCAGCCGGTGGAGACCACCGTGCTGGGGCCCTCGGCGCCGACCGCCCACGCCACCTCGGCCGCGAACGAGCTCGGCACCAGGTAGTCGTAGAGGTGCGGTACGGCGTACCCGTGATCGACGAGCCGCAGCCGCCCGCCGTCGCTGACGATCCGGTACTCCTCGTCCAGCCCGGTGGTGGCGCCGACCGCGCTGCCGACGGTCACCCCGACCCGGTACGGGTCGAGGCCCGCCACGTCGAGTCCGCTGTCGGCGACCGCGCCCCGCGCCGCGACCACGGCGAACTGGGCCGCCCGGTCCATCCGGCGGCTCTCCTGCGGGCTCAGGCCGTGGCTCTCCGGGTCGAAGTCGATCTCGGCCGCCACCCGGGAGCGGAACGGGGTGGGGTCGAAGAACGTGATGCCGCGCGTGGCCGTGCGGCCCGCGTTGAGCTGGTCCCAGAACTGCTTGACGCCGACGCCCCCGGGCGCGAGCACGTCGATGCCCGTGATGACGACTCGCCGGCCGGTCACGATCACGCCTCCCACGAGTAGAAGCGGGTCGCCATCGCGTCGGCGGGCGAACGCCACGTCGCCGGGTCGTACGCCTCGATGTAGGGCTTGAGGTCGTCGCTGATGCGCACGAACCGGGTGTCGTCCTTGGCCCGTTCGATCAGGGCGCCGCCGTTGTCGGCCTCGAAGTCCTGTAGGTGGAAGTAGAGGCCGCGATAGGCGAAGAGCTGGCGGCGCCGGGTGCCCATCCGGTGCGGCATCTCCGTACGGTCGAAGTCGGCGAACAGTCCGGCGACGTCGGCACCGGACTCGGGGCTCATCCGGGCCACGATCAGGGTGCTGTGCATGGTGATTCCCTTCGTTGCGTTCGGTACGGCTGGGCGGGAGGTCAGCCTTTGATCTCGCAGAGGACGGCGCCGGCGCCGACGCTCTGTCCCACCTCGGCCGCGAGGCCGACGACCGCGCCGGCCCGGTGCGCGTTGAGGGGCTGCTCCATCTTCATGGCCTCGAGGACCACGATCAGGTCGCCCTCGTCGACGACCTGGCCCTCCTCGACGGCCACCTTGACGACGGTGCCCTGCATCGGCGAGGCGAGCGCCGCGCCGGAGCCGGCCGCGCCGCGTACCTGCGGCCGGCGCGGCCGGGCGACCCCGCCGCCCGCGGCGGGGCGGCCCGCGGCGGTGCTCATGCCGGCCGGCAGCGAGACTTCGATCCGGCGGCCGCCGACCTCCACCACGAGGTGTTCCCGTGGCGCCGCGGGCGCCTGCCGGTCGTCCGTCTCCGGGGTGGCGAACGGCGTGATCCGGTTGTCGAACCCGGTCTCGATCCATCGCGTGTGCACGGTGAACGGCGCGGCAGAGCCGGTCAGCTCCGGCGCGAACGCGGGATCGGCGACCACCGCCCGGTGGAACGGCAGGGCGGTGGCCATGCCGTCGACCCGGAACTCCGCGAGCGCCCGGGCGGCCCGGCGCAGCGCCTGCTCCCGGTCGGCGCCGGTGATCACCAGCTTGGCGAGCAGGGAGTCCCAGGCCGGCCCGACCACGGTGCCCGCCTCGACGCCGGAGTCGAGGCGGACGCCGGGGCCGGACGGCGGCGCGAACGTGGTGACCGTGCCGGGCGCGGGCAGGAAGCCGCGGCCGGGGTCCTCGCCGTTGATCCGGAACTCCAGGCTGTGGCCGCGCGGCCGGGGGTCGTCGTAGCCGAGTTCCTCGCCGTCGGCGATGCGGAACATCTCGCGGACCAGGTCGATGCCGGTGACCTCCTCGCTCACCGGGTGCTCCACCTGTAGCCGCGTGTTGACCTCGAGGAAGGAGATGGTGCCGTCGGCGCCGACCAGGAATTCCACGGTGCCGGCGCCGACGTAGCCGGCCTCGCGCAGGATCGCCTTGGAGGCCCGGTAGAGCTCGGCGTTCTGCTCCGGCAAGAGGAACGGCGCGGGCGCCTCCTCGACAAGCTTCTGGTGCCGGCGCTGCAACGAGCAGTCCCGGGTGGAGACCACCACGACGTTGCCGTGCCGGTCGGCGAGGCACTGCGTCTCCACGTGCCGGGGCCGGTCGAGATAGCGCTCGACGAAGCACTCGCCGCGCCCGAAGGCCGCGAGCGCCTCGCGGACCGCGGATTCATGGAGTTCGGGGATCTCCTCGAGCGACCGGGCCACCTTGAGCCCGCGGCCGCCGCCGCCGAACGCGGCCTTGATGGCGATCGGCAGGCCGTGTTCGCGGGCGAAGGCGAGCACCTCGTCGGGGCCGGCGACCGGCTCGGCGGTGCCGGCGACAAGCGGCGCGCCGGCCCGCCGGGCGATGCGCCGGGCCGCCACCTTGTCGCCGAGATCCCGGATCGCCTGCGGGCCGGGGCCGATCCAGACGAGGCCGGCATCCAGCACCGCCTGGGCGAAGTCGGCGTTCTCCGACAGGAATCCGTAGCCGGGGTGCACGGCGTCGGCGCCGGAGTCCGCCGCGGCGCGCAGCACCTTCGCGGCGTCGAGATAGCTGGTGGCCGGGGTGTCGCCGTCCAGCGCGAACGCCTCGTCCGCCATGCGGACGTGCGGCGCGTCGCGGTCGGGGTGTGCGTAGACGGCCACGGCGGCGATTCCGGCGTCCCGGCAGGCGCGGGCCACGCGGACGGCGATTTCGCCACGGTTGGCGATGAGAACCTTGCGCACGCTGGTCTTCTCCTGACTCCTCGCGAGTCGCATTCCTCGCAGCCGTATTCCGCCGTCGTGGCGAATGGTCGGCGGAGGATTGCGTCCATGATTGTCAGCGGCGTCGTTACGGTTCAAGCCACTCCGGGGCAGCCTTCGGTCAGGTTCTGACACGCCCGTTGCGGATTTGTCGGCGCCCGGCAAGGCGAATGTCAGAACACCGTCAGATCACCGGGTCAGGGCCACGAAAAAGGGGACGGCCACCGATATCGGTGGCCATCCCCCCAGCGGTACCCGAATGCGCTGTCAGCCGTTTCCGAGGCGGAAACCCACCCCGCGCACGGTAATGATCCACTCGCTTCCGCCGAGCTTGTTGCGCAGGCTGCTGACGTGCGTGTCGACGGTTCGCCGGCTCCACGAATCGCCCCAGACCAGCTGCATGATCTGCTTGCGCGAGACGACGGTGTCCGGGCGCGAGGCGAGCAGGTGCAGCAGGTCGAACTCCTTGCGGGTCACCTCGACCCTCCGGCCGTCGACGCTGACCTGCCGGGAGTTGACGTCGATCCGCAGCGCACCGTGCGTGACGCTCCGCGCGGCCGGCCGTTGCGGGCGCACCCGGCGCATGACCGCGTCCATGCGGGCCATCAGCTCCCGGAACCCGTACGGCTTCACGACGTAGTCGTCCGCGCCGGCCTGCAGGCCCAGCACCCGGTCCAGCTCGGTTCCCCAGCCGGTGACGGCGATCATCGGGACGTCGCACGCCGCCCGGATGCTGCGGCACACCTCGAGACCGTCCAGATCGGGCAGCTCCAGGTCCAGCAGGACGATGTCGACGGCGCCGCACTCCCGCAGTGCGGCCTCGCCGGTCTCGACCCCGTCGACCTCGTGACCGCGCCGGCGCAGCCCACCGGCGAGGTCCTCCATGTCCTTGGCGTTGCTCTCGACGACCATGACCCGCCAGCCCCCGGAGCGGGCCGGGGTTCGCTGGCCAGGATTCGATAACTCGGGCACGCCCATCAGCCGCTGACTCATCTTTCCCCCCATAAGAGACCAGCCGATCCGCCGCCTAGCACCGAAGGCAGCGCATCCGTGACGGAGAGTAACGCTATAAACAGACCAATCGGTTTGTCAATGGATACAGACCTTCGTCACTGTTGCGCAAAACTGACTGTTCGCTGTATTGAAGATCGAACCGCGCCATAGTGCGCCTACATAACGGGTATACAGGATATCCAGCGCCGCAAGGGGGTTACGGTCGATCACACGGGCGCCGCCCATGAACGCATGCTGCATTGGCAAATCGAGATACACGGTCTGTTAACAGATCTCGCCCACCACGTGCTCATTGGCGACAACTACCTATGGTGACGAATACGGATTGTGTTGCTATGCTGCCTCTGCGAATTTCGGCCCGCCATTATGCCCGGGTTCGTCGCCTTTGGACGATCCGCCATCTCGAAGAGGAGAGCGTGCGAGTGTTGCGACAGGACCGAGCCGTGCGAACCCGCGGTGCGTTGATCGCCTCGGCCGCCGACGTCTTCGACCGAGGGGGCTACGCCCGGGCGAGGCTCGCCGACATCAGCGCCGGTGCCGGCGTGAGCCCGGGAGCGCTGCACTTCCACTTCGAGAACAAGGCCGCCGTGGCCGAGGCCGTGCACACGGCGGCGGCGCGGACGCTGGGCCGGGCCGCGCGGCTGGCCTACCGCGAACGCGCCAACACGCTGCAGGCGCTCACCGACATCACCCAGGCGCACGCCCGGCTGCTGCGCCGCGACGTCGTCTCGAGGGCCGGCTTCCGACTGGAATCCGACAGCACGTTCGACGCCGAACGCAGCATCGGCACCGAATGGCGCCGGTGCGTCGAGCGGCTGCTCGCCGAGGCGCACGCCGGTCGCGAGCTCGCCGCCGGGGCCGACCTGGAGAGCGCGACCTGCACCATCGTGGCCGCCACCACGGGCATCGCCATGCTGATCGACGGCGCCGACGAGTCCCGCGCGCAGACCGCGCTCGCCGGATTCTGGCGCGCGGTACACCCGGAGATCGCGGCGGCCGGCCTGCTCGCGCGGCTCGACCCGGCCGGCATCACCCGGGTCGTCGACCGGGCCGTGCGGGCCTCGGGCCGGCCGGAGACCGCCGGCCGCGCGGCCCTCGCGCTGTCGCCGTCGGCAGGGTAGTGCCGCGGGTTCACCCCGAGCGCGGCGCCGCCGCGAGCTGTCGCCGGTACCAGGCGGCGTGCCGCCGGAACGTCGTCGCGAAGCCGGCGCCCGGGCCGCAGCCCAGGTCCGCCCAGACCCGGTCGTCGGCGAACCAGTGGTCCACCGCCAGCATCTCCAGGTGTCGCCGGGCCGGCTCGGAGGCCGCCAGCATCGCCCGCGCGGCGGGCACGGAGGCACGCCGGTCAAGGCCCAGCCGCAGCCCGGCGTCCACCGTGGACAGCAGCTCGGCCACCCCGACCGGATCGGGGTGGTTCACGTGGTAGACGCCGGCGGCCCTCGGCGCCAGCGCCGCCGCGACCGCGAGCCGGCCCAGGCTGCGGGCGTCGATGAGCGAATGCCGGGCCCGGCAGCGGGACAGGCCGGCCGACAGGCGCCTGAGCAGCATCACGAGGCCGGGGATCACCCACTTGTCGCCGCGGCCGTACACCAGGTGCGGGCGCAGCACCACGCCGCCGGCCGCGAGCACGTGCCGCTCGGCGGCCGCCCGGCTCCGGCTCGTCGCCGACGCGGGTGCCAGCGGCGCGCCGTCCGGCCGCAGCGCGGTGAAGGGTCCCCGGCCGTACACGGCAGCGGTGCTCACGTAGACGAACCGGCGCACCCCGCCGCGGGTGGCCTCGTCGACCAGGTTCCGGGTGCCGAGATCGTTGACCGCTGCGCTGCCGGCCTCGTCGCCGCCGATCCGCGAGGCGCAGTGCAGCACCACGTCGACGCCCGCGCAGCTGCCGCGCAGCGAGTCCGCCACGGCGAGGTCCGCCCGCACCAGTTCGGCCCCGCCGCCGGGCGGGGCCGAACGGTGGGCCATCAGGCGCAGCCGCAGGCCGGGCGTGGCCCGCGCGGCGGCAACCGCGTGGCTGCCGATGAACCCGCCGGCGCCGGTGACCAGGATCCGCGTCGTCACCGTCCGCGCCGGGTCAGGACCGCCGAGAAGATCGGGTGGCCGTCCTGATGCCCCTCGACCCGGACCGTCGCCGGGCCGTCGCCCGGCTCCGCGCCCGCGATCTCGACCACGCACGGCCGGTCGAGCTCCGCGTAGCGGTGGAACTCGACCCGCGCCGCCGCCGGCACGAACGCGTGCAGCGGGTCGGCGGCGTTGGCCGCCTGGCGCGCCGCCTCCAGCAGCAGGATGCCCGGCGCGTGGTCGTTGGGCCGGCCGAACAGCGTCGGATGGCGGGTGTCGACCCGCAACAGCCAGCGCCCGGGGCCCGGCCCGGCGGCGAGCACGACGTCGTCCCGCACCGTCCGGCCCACCCACACCGGCGGCACGCCCGGCGGCGGCACCGGCGTCGCCACGGCGGCCCGGTCGCCGCGTACCCGGTGGTATGCCGCGGTGGAGATGCAGTTGACGGTCCCCTCGCTGGTGGCAAGGAGGGTGTCGCCCCGGCGGTAGCGCACCGCGACCCGCATGCCCCGCAGCGCACCGCGGCCGCGCCGGACGTCGGTGCAGCGGACGTCCATGAGGATGTCGCCGTGCGACGCGCCGGTCGCGAACTCACGCGCGCACGACCAGGTCAGGTCGCGCATCACGAACCGGTCGCCGAGCGGCACCGAGAACTCGGCGTGCGCGAGCAGCATGGCGGTCTGGCGCATGGTCTCCATGACGAGCAGCGGGTCCTGCCCGGCCGCGACGGCGAAGAACCGGTGCGTGGCGGGCCAGCGCGCCACGACCTCGAACCGGTTCTCCGACGAACGGCGCCAGCGGACCGGGAAGATGTCGGCCGGTCCGTGCCGATGGACGAACTCGGGCCTGACGTCGGTACGCCACAGCGGCCGGGGACCGGTCAGGAAGGGATACCCGGCACGTGGCACGGGAAGAGTAGACAGATCGCTCATGGTGGTGCGCTCCCCTGTCATGATCAACGTCTGGCGGAGATTTCACCCCGGGCCCACAGTAAGGTGTTTCCGCCCGATGAAGCCGTACCGACCGAATCCCGACGGAGGCAGGCCGCGAGATGGCACGACAGAACCGCGCCGTCCAGACGCGCCAGACGATTCTGCTGGCCGCGGCGGCGGTCTTCGACGAGCACGGTTACGGCGCCGCCACGATTCAGGAGATCCTCACCCGTGCCGGGGTGACCAAGGGCGCCCTGTATTTCCACTTCGCGTCCAAAGAGGAACTGGCGCTGAGCATCATGGCGGCACAGCTCGACTCCGATCCTCTGCCGAGCCAGCCGACCCGGATGCAGGAGCTGGTCGACCTGGGCCTGGTCTTCGCCCGCCGGTTGCAGCGCGAGCCGCTGGTACGGGCCAGCGTCCAGCTGGCCATGGACCCGTGGAGCGAGGGGCTGGACCGCAGCGGCCCGTTCCAGGCCTGGATCGGGCTCATCGAGGACCTGCTGAACACCGCGAAGGATCGCGGCGAGCTGCTGAGCCACGTCGATCCGAGGCAGACCGCCGAGATGCTCGCGGGCGCCTTCTCCGGCATCCAGGAGCTCTCCCACGTCTTGACCGACCGCGAGGACCTGACGCACCGCATCGTGGTGCTGCTGCGCCACGTGCTGCCGAGCATCACGCTGCCGGCCGTCCTGGTCACCCTCGACGTCAGCGAGGGCCGGCTGGAGCGGCTGACCGGCGGCTGATCCCGCCGCCCGGCCGGGCCGGCCGGGCAGCGGGCCGCGGCTACCCGGCCGAGCGGGTGTGCACGACGCGGTAGGTGTTCCAGTCGCGCGAGGTGGCCAGCGAGTCGACCCGGGCGTCGACCTTCTGCCGGGCCGCGCCGCGCTCGCCCTCGGCGGCGTCGCGGAAGGCGTCGTAGGACTCCTTGCCCTCCCACTGCGAGTACACCATCACGAACGACCCGTCGAGCCCGCGGGCGGCCAGGCCGCGCAGCACGGTGTGCGAGCGGTAGCCGGGCACCTCGACCAGCCAGTCCTGCGACGCGCCCAGGGCGTCGACCAGGTCGGCCTGGTCGCCGTCCGCCACCCCGAAGACCTCGATGACCGTGTAGTCGTCGCGGTCCGGGGAGATCTCGGTGTCCGGGCCGAGGTCCGGGTGCCGCTGGGTGTATGCCACGTCGTTCTGGAGCAGCCGGATGGACGTCGTCAGCTCGCCGAACAGCGGCAGCGTCCGGTGCTTGAACTCCTCGCCGGCGTAGCGCGCCTCGAGATCCTCGGAGCTGCGCCACTGGATGAAGTTGGCGGTGCCCGGCCGGTCCTGTCCGGCGTGCACCGTGCTGGAGATCCAGCCAGGGAAGGCGGCGGAGTCGACGATCTCGCGCATCGCCGTGAGCAGGCCCTCCTGCTTCTCCGGTGCGTCGGTCGAGAACAGGTTGAGAACTGTGAGATGGGCACCGTCGGCCGTGATTTTCGGCATTCTCTCTTCTCTTCCGGGTCGATGGATACGACGTAATCGCCTTTCCAGCATCGGCGGGCCCGGACGGTGCCGACAAGGGTGGCCCACTTCAGACAATCACCGGGATCGGTCAATTCTTTGGGCGCGGCGTCAGAACTTCCCCCGCTTCGTCAGACCTTCGACAAGTGGCCTTGGGCGGCCCCGGCGCAGCGGCCATGCTGCCCGATATGCAATCGGCCGAATCAGCGTCGCAGGTGGGTAACCTGCTCGACCGCTATCTGATCAGTCTCGACGACGACAAGCTCGACGACGAATGGGCGCGCGGCCTGTTCACCGACGACGCCCGGGTCGCCTTTCCGATGAGCCGGCACGAGGGCGTCGACGGGCTCGCCGAGTACCACCGCGGCGCGTTGGCCGCGTTCGAGCGCACGCAGCACCTGAACTCGCCGGCCGTGGTCGAGCCGCGCGGCGCGGACGAGGTCCGGCTGCGGGCGAACGTCATCTCGACCCATGTGCGCCTCGACGACGGCGCGCTCTTCACGGCCGGGACGCTGGTGACCGGCGCGGCGCGGCGTACGGGCGAGGGCTGGCGCCTGTCCGCGCTGTCGTTCCGGGTGATCTGGACGACCGGCACACCGCCCGCCGCCGAGGCCGCGCGATGATCACCGCGGCCCCGGCGGCACAGGAGACGCGGATGGCGTTCCTGCTGGCCGGGATCGCGGTCGTGCTGCTCACCGGCATCGTTCTCGGCCGGTACGCGCGGCACCTGCGCCAGCCGGCGGTCATCGGGGAGATCACCGCGGGAATCGTGCTGGGCCCCAGCGTGCTCGGCCTGCTGCCGGGCGACCTGCCGCACCGGGTCTTCCCGGCGGACGTGCGGCCGCTGCTGTCGGCCGTCTCCCAGGTCGGCCTCGTGCTGTTCATGTTCGTGGTCGGCTGGGAGTTCGAGAAGCGCCTGATCCGGCCGCACGCCGGCCTGGCCGCCGGTGTCTCGCTCGGCTCCATCGCCCTCGCCTTCGGGCTCGGCGTCGCCGTCGCGGGCCTGCTGTACCCGTACCACTCGACGGTGGCCGGGAAGCACATCCCGTTCACGGCCTTCGCGGTCTTCATGGGTACGGCCATGTCGGTGACCGCCTTCCCGGTGCTGGCCCGCATCCTGAGCGACAACCGCCTGCTGGACCTACGCGTCGGCGGCCTGGCCCTGGCCAGCGCCGCGATCGACGACGTGCTCGCCTGGTGCCTGCTGGCGTACGTCTCGGCGCTGGTCAGCGCCGACGGCGACTTCTCCGAGCTGGCCGGGATCGGGGTGCTCAGCGTCGGCTACGTGGCCGTGATGTTCCTGGTCGTCCGGCCGCTGCTGACCCGCCTGGTGTGGCGCTGGGCCGGCGCCGAGCGCTGGTCGTCGCTGCTCGTCGTGCTCTGCGCCGGCGCGTTCCTGTCCGCCTGGGCGACCTCGATGATCGGCATCCACGCCATCTTCGGCGCGTTCCTGTTCGGATTCGTGCTGCCGCGCGAGCCCGCGCTGCTGCTCGCGCGGCACGTGCGCAAGCCGCTGGACACCATCGGCCTGGTGCTGCTCCCGGTGTTCTTCGTGGTCACCGGCCTCGGCGTCGACCTCGGCGCGCTGGGCGGCGGCGACTACCTCGCCCTGGTGCTGGTGATCGTCGTGGCCTGCACGGGCAAGCTGCTCGGCGCCGCCGTCCCGGCCCGCCTCGCCGGACTGTCCTGGCGCGAGACCAAGGACCTCGGCCTGCTGATGAACACCCGGGGCCTGACCGAGCTGATCATCCTCAACGCGGCCGTCGGCCTCGGCGTCCTGGACGACCGGATGTTCACCATCATGGTGATCATGGCGCTGGTCACCACGGCGATGGCCGGTCCGCTGCTCTCCCGCCGCGAGCAATTGCAGGCGGCGCTGCCACCGCAACCCGTCGCGGACCCGGTGGGCCCGCGCAGCTGAGCGAAAGGCGCACCATGATCCAGCGAACCACCGCGATCGAGCCGGGAACGCTGCGCGAGGTGTGCGCGCACTTCGCCACCGGCGTCACGGTCATCACCACCGGCCTGCCGGGCGAGTCGTCCGGCGCCACGGTCAACTCGTTCACCTCGGTGTCGCTCGCGCCGCCGCTCGTGCTGTTCTGCCTGCACGAGCGGTCGCGGCTGCGGCCGGCCCTGGACCGGGCCGGCGGGTTCGTCGTCAACTTCCTGACCTACGAGCAGCAGCCGCTCGCCTGGGCGTTCGCGGGCCGCGAGTCGGCGCGCCTGCAGGACGTGCCGCACCACCGCTCGGGCACCGGCCTGCCCGTGCTCAGCGAGGCGCTGGCGTTCCTGGCCTGCCGGCTGGTCACCGAGCACGACGGCGGCGACCACACCATCGTGGTCGGCGAGGTCGTCGAGCTCGGCGCGCACGACCGGGGCGAGGACCCGCTGGTCTTCTACCGCGGCGCGATGCGGCCGCTGGAGCAGGCCACGCCCCGGTGAGCGGGCTCAGGCCCGGCGGACGGCCAGCGGCCGCTGCTCGGCGTCGAACGCCTCGCGCGCCTGCTCGACCGCGGGGAGGAACTCGGCCGACCACTCCGCGAGCGTGGCGAACAGCGGGGCCAGGCTGCGGCCCAGGTCGGTGATCTCGTACTCCACCCGGGGCGGCACCTCCGGGTGGTAGGTGCGCCGGACCAGCCCGTCGCGCTCCATCTGGCGCAGCCGCTGGGTGAGCACCTTCGGCGTGATCGTGGCGATCCGGCGCTGCAACTCCACGAACCGCTGCCGGCCGTACTGGTGCAGCGTCCACAGGATCGGCGTGGTCCACCGGCTGAAGACCAGGTCAACGACCGGCCCGATCGGGCAGGCCTGCTGCGTGCCGGCCACCGGCGGGGCAGCGGTCGTCGAATTGTCCGGCATTTGATGGCCCTTCCTGGGTAGTCACTTTCCTCTAGGTACCTACTATATCCAGGATGTTAGCTTCGCCGGGTTCCATCTCGACTCATCCAGAGGAAGTGCGATGTCGACATCAGACTCCCTGCGCAATCGCACCGAGGCTGCCCCGGCAGCACCGCGAGCGCACACCCGCCCGCCCGGGCTGATCCTTCTGTTCCTCTGCGCGGCCGGCTTCATGACGTTCCTCGACGTCTCGATCGTGAACGTCGCGCTGCCGACCATCGAGGACGAACTCAACATCTCGCAGAACTACCTCCAGTACGTCGTCACCGCGTACGCGACGGTGCTCGGCGGGTTCCTGCTGCTCAGCGGGCGCCTCGCGGACACCTTCGGCCGCCGGCGCATGCTCCAGACCGGCCTGCTCGTGTTCGCCGGCGCCTCGCTGATGGCCGGTCTCTCGCAGGGTGCGGCCATGCTGGTCAGCGCCCGCGCCCTCCAGGGGCTCGGCTCGGCGTTCATCGCGCCGGCCGCGCTCAGCCTGCTGACGAACACGTTCGCCGAGGGCGCGCCGCGCAACAAGGCGCTCGGCGCCTGGGGCGCGGTGAGCGGCATCGCGTCGGTGGCCGGCGTCATCCTGGGCGGCCTCTTCACCGAGGGGCCCGGCTGGCGGTGGATCTTCTTCGTCAACGTGCCGATCGGCATCGTGCTCGCGGCCCTCGCCCCGCTCGTCGTGGCGGAGAGCAAGGCGCAGGAGAGGCGCAGGTCGTTCGACACGGCGGGCGCGGTCTTCCTCACCGCCGGCCTGGTACTGATGATCTTCACCCTGGGTGAGACGTTCGACCACGGCTGGACGTCGGCCCGCACGCTGATCAGCCTCGCCGTCACGGTGCTGCTGCTGGGCACGTTCATCCTGATCGAGCGGCGCGCCGCGGAGCCGCTGATCCCGCTGGGCATCTTCCGCAAGCCGGTGCTGCGTACCGCGAACATCACCGCGGTGCTGCTGTTCGGCACGCTCGTCACGCTCTTCTTCTTCGCCAGCCTCTTCATGCAGCAGGTGCTGGACTACTCCCCCGTCGAGGCCGGGCTCGCCTACGTCCCGTTGGCGATCATCGTGTCGGTCGGCGCGGGGGTGGCGTCCAACCTGGTCACCAAGGTCGCGGCGAAGCCCGTCCTCATCGTCGGGCTGACCCTGGCCGCCATCGGCATGCTGATGCTGTGGCAGCTGCCGGCCGATGCCGGCTACGTGACCCGGGTGCTGCCGCCGTTCCTCGTGGTCGGCCTCGGTCTCGGCCTGTCCTTCGTGCCGGTGCAGGTCATCGCGTTCGCCGGGGTGAGCAAGTCGGAGTCGGGCCTGGCCGCCGGGCTCATCAACACGAGCCAGGAGGCGGGCGGCGCCCTCGGCGTCGCCGTCGCGGCGACCATCGCCTTCAGCCAGGTGCACGAGCTGGAGCGGTGGGCCGGCGGCGACCCGGCGCTCATGGAGATCGCCCGGGTCAGCGTCTTCCACCGGGCCTTCCTGGTCGGCGCCTGCTTCGCGGTGGCCGGCGTGCTGATGGCCCTGCTGCTACCGAGGATCAAGCCGGAACAGCCGCCCGTCGCGGCCTGATCGGGAGGCAGCCGTGCCGCTGAGGATGACCGCGGCGGTGGAGTCATTCCTCGCCGAGAACGAGCTAGGCACCCTGACCACCCTGCGGCCCGACGGTTCGCCGCACGTGGCGCCCGTGCGCTTCACCTGGGACGGCGAGGCCGGGCTGGTCCGGGTCATGACGGCCGCCGACCGCCGCAAGGCGCGCAACGTCCGCGCCAACCCGGGCGGCCGGGCCTCCATCTGCCAGGTGGTGGGTCCACGGTGGATCACCATGGAGGGCGCCGCCCGGGTGTTCGAGGACCCGCGGTGGGTCTCCGAGGGCGTCCGCCGCTACGCCAAGCGGTACTGGGCCGGGCCACCGGACGTGCCCGGGCTGGTCGTGATCGAGATCGCCATCGATCGCGTCATGGGCCTCTATTGACACCAGTGGAATGTGGCGGCGCCGGCTTGCCGGCACCGCCACATCCATTCATCTGTAGCAGATTTGACGTAGTTGTCAGAGTCTTGTCGTCGCAGGCATTCAATTGCTCACGGCCCCTCGGAATACTGGGGAAAACACCAGCCGAAAGAGGGATGATGGACGAATTCGATGCCGATGTAATCGTCGTCGGAGCGGGGCCTTCCGGCCTCATGCTCGCCGGCGAACTACAGCTCGCCGGGCTTTCCGCGATAGTCGTCGACCGGCTCGCCGAACCGATCACGCAGTCCCGGGCGCTGGGTTTCTCCGCCCGGACCATCGAGGAATTCGGCCAGCGTGGCCTGCTGCCGCAGTTCGGTGAATTCGAGACGATCCCGGTCGGCCACTTCGGCGGGCTGCCCATCGACTACCGGATCATCGACGGCGGCAACTTCGGGGTGCGCGGCGTGCCGCAGTCGCTCACCGAGCGCATCCTCGCCGGCTGGGCCGGCGGGCTGGGCGCCGACATCCGGCGCGGCCACGACCTGGTCGGCCTGGCCGCCGACGAGCGGGGCGTCACGGCCGAGCTGACCTCGCCGGCGGGCGGCACCAAGCTGCGCGCCGCCTATCTCGTCGGCTGCGACGGCGCGCGCAGCACGGTACGCCGGCTCACCGGCATCGACTTCCCCGGCAACGACGCGACAATCGAGATGAAGATGGCCGACGTCGCCGGGCTGGGACTGCGGATCCGGCCCACCGGCGAGGTCGGCGAGGCGGGCATGGTCGTGGTGCTCCCGCTCGGCCCCGCCGCCACCCGGGTCGTCGTCTTCGAACGCGACGCCGGCGTGCGCAAGACCCAGGAGGCGCCGACCTTCACGGAGGTGGCCGACGCGTTCCAGCGGGTCACCGGCGAGGACATCCACACCGGCACCCCCGTGTGGACCAGCTACTTCACCGACGCCAGCCGGCAGGCGAGCGAGTACCGCCGCGGCCGGGTGTTCCTCGCCGGCGACGCCGCGCACATCCACCTGCCGATCGGCGCGCAGGGCATCAGCGCCGGCGTCGGCGACGCCGTGAACCTCGGGTGGAAGCTGGCCGCCACCGTCAAGGGCTGGGCACCCGACGGGCTGCTCGACACCTACCACGCCGAACGGCACCCGGTCGGCGCGCGGATCGTGGCGAACACGCTGGTCCAGCGCTCCCTCTACCTCGGCGGCCCCGAGATGCAGCCGCTGCGCGACCTCTTCGCCGAGCTGGTCGGCATCGAGGAGGTGCGGCGGCACCTCGTCGGGATGGTCACCGGCCTGGACATCCGGTACGACGCCGGAGCCGGCACCCACCCGCTGCTCGGACGCCGCCTGCCCGACCAGGAGCTGCTGATCGGCGACGTGAAGTCCAGCACCTACGAGCTGCTGCACTCCGGCCGCCCGGTGCTGCTCGACCTGCACGCCGACCCGGCGCTGCGGACGATCGCGGCGGGCTGGTCGGACCGGGTGGACACCGTCACCGCGACGCGCCACGACCCCGCGGCACCGGCCACGAGCCTGCTGGTGCGCCCCGACGGCTACGTCGCCTGGGCCGCCGCCGGGGACGACCCGGCGGCCGGCCTCGCCGGCGCACTCACCCGCTGGTTCGGCCCCGCTCAGGGCTGAACCTCCCACACGACCTCCCACGAAACCGAAGGAGTGCGGTCTTGACCTCCGAGACTGAGGCAATGAAGCCGGCCCGCCCGGCCGGCAAGGTGCACGAGTGCGACGTCGTCATCCTGGGTTCGGGCCTGGCCGGCTCGATCACCGGCGCCATCCTCTCCCGGCAGGGCGTCAGCGTCGCCCTGATCGACGCCGGGCAACACCCCCGGTTCGCGGTCGGCGAGTCGATGAATCCGCAGCTCGTCGAGTGGCTGCACATCCTGGCCGTGCGCTACGACGTGCCCGAGATCAAGCACCTGCTCGACATCAAGGCGGTCACCGAGAACCTCGGCCCGGTGCACGGCCGCAAGCAGAGCTTCGGCTTCGTCAACCACCGCGAGAACCGCGAGCCCGACCCGCGCCAGGCCACGATGTTCATCATCCCGAAGATGCTGACCGAGGCCAGCCACCTGTACCGCCAGGACACCGACTCCTACTACCTCAACGTCGCCGCCCGCTACGGCTGCACCCTGCGGCAGAACTGGCGGGCCACGGACCTGGACTTCGACGCCGACGGGGTCACGGTCACCGGGCAGAACGGCGAGACGTTCCGGGCCAAGTACCTGATCGACGCCAGCGGCTTCCGCTCACCGCTGGCCGCCAAGTTCGGCCTGCGCGAGGACCCGCCCCGGCACCGGCACCACGCCCGGTCGCTGTTCACCCACTACGTCGGCATCAAGCCGTACGACGACGTCTGCAACTATCCGGCCAACCTGATGCCGCCGCAGGGCGCGCCGTTCCACGGCGGGACGCTGCACCACCTGATCGAGCGCGGCTGGTTCTGGATCATCCCGTTCGACAACCACAAGGCCTCGAAGAACCCGGTGTGCAGCGTCGGGCTCACCTTCGACGAGCGGCTGTACCCCAAGCCGGCCGACCTGACCCCGGACGAGGAGTTCAACTCCTACCTGGACCGGTACCCGGCGGTGAAGCGCCAGTTCGACGGCGCCAAGCGGATCCGGGAGTGGGTGTCCACCGACCGGCTCCAGTACTCCTCGAGGCAGACCATCGGCCCGCGCTGGTGCCTGATGTCGCACGCGGCCGGCTTCATCGACCCGCTGTACTCGCGCGGGCTGTCCAACACGTTCGAGGTGGTCGATGCGCTCGCCGGGCGGCTCATCGAGGCCGTCCGCGAGGACGACTTCTCCGTGCAGCGCTTCGAGTACGTCGAGCGGCTCGAACAGGGCCTGCTCGACTACAACGACAAGATCGTCAACAGCTCGTACATCTCGTTCTCGCACTTCCGGCTCTGGAACGCCGTCTTCCGGGTCTGGGGCTGCTTCACCACCCCGGCCACCATGCGGCTGCTGCGCGCCCGGCAGAACTTCGCCATCGACGGCGACGACCGCCACTTCAAGGAGCTGGAGGACGCGCCGTACCCGGGCCTCTGGTGGCCGGACAGCGAGGGCTTCAAGGACCTGTTCGAGCTGACCCACGACACCTGCCTGCGCTACGAGGCCGGTGAGATCGACGGCGACAAGGCCGCCGACATCGTGTTCGAGGCGATCCGCGGGTGCGACGTGGTCAACACGCCGTTCGGCTGGAAGGACGACGAGGACCACCGCTACTTCTACCCCACCGCCGCCACGATGATGAAGTTCATGTGGTGGGCGAACACCCAGGCGCCCGCGGAGATCCGTGACCTCGGGCGAGCCATGGTCAGCGGGGTCGTGAAGTCGGGCGTGCGCGGCCGCAAGGCGACCTGACGCCGCCGGCACCCGCCGGCCCCAGCCCGGCCGGCGGGTGCACCCCCGCGACGCCACCGCGGCACCCACCCACATGGAGGAAGACGTCACGTGATCAACCGGAGAGACTTTCTGCGTACCGGCAGCGCCGCCGCGCTCGCCCTCGGCCTGCTGCCCGACGGCCCGCGCTCCTCGGTGTGGGACGAGCTCGAGAGACGCCTGCGGGGCGAGCTGGTCCTGCCGTCCGACCCGGGTTACGGCACCGCACGGCAGCTCGAGCTGGCGCAGTTCGACGCGGTGGGTCCGCGGGCCGTCGCGTACTGCGCCGGCACCGCCGACGTGTCGTTGGCCGTGCGCTTCGCCCAGCAGCACGGGCTGCCGGTCGCCGTCCGCAGCGGCGGGCACAGCTACGGCGGCTGGTCCACGACGCCCGGCCTGATCATCGACGTGTCCCGGCTGAACGCCGTCACCGTCGGGCCGGAGACGGTGACCATCGGCCCCGGCGCGCAGAACGTCGACATCCTGAACACCCTCGCGCCGCACGGCCTGGTGGTCAGCGAGGGCGGCTGCCCGACGGTGGCCGCCGGTGGCTTCCTCCAGGGCGGCGGGTTCGGCCTGCTGACCCGCCCGCTCGGCATGGCCTGCGACGCCGTGGTCTCCGCCGAGGTGGTGCTCGCCGACGGCAGCGTGGTCACCGCGTCGCCGCGGGAGCACGGCGACCTGTACTGGGGCATCCGCGGCGGGGGCGGGGGCAACTTCGGGGTGGTCACGTCCTTCACGGTCACCCCGCACGCCGGTGACCGGATGGCGGTCGCCACCCTCTCCTTCGGCTACGACCAGGCCGTCGACGTCCTCGACGGCGTCTCGGCCTGGTTGCCGGACGCACCGCGCACCATCGGCGGCGGCGCCTACCTGGTTCAGCCGGACGCCGCGCCGGGTTCGGTGCCGGTCGTCTCGGTCATGCTCGCCTCGCGGGGCACGGCGGCGGAGCTGACCGCGCAGGCCGACCGGCTGGTGGCCATGACCGGCGCGCCGGCCGGGCGGCAGGAGTTCGCCCTGACGTACCAGGCGCTCATGATGACCGTCTTCGGCTGCGCGGACCTGAGCCAGGAGCAGTGCCGGCGCTCGGAGAAGACCGCAACCGGGGTGCTGACCCGGCCCGCGTTCGGGCTCGAACGCACCCGCCTGAGCGGCGCGCCGTTCACGCGCGGCGGATGGGACGCCGTGCTGTCGGCGTTCGACGCGGACCGCCGGGCCGGTCAGTCGCGCTACCTCGACCTGCACCTGTTCGGCGGTGCCGCGAACGACCCCGCGCGCACCGACACCGCCTACGTGCACCGCGACTCGCTGTTCTCGGTCAACTATCGGGTGCACATCGCCGACCCGGCGGCGGACACCGCCGAGGCGAGGAGCGTCGCGCGGCGGTGGGTGGACCGGGGCTTCGCCACCATCGACCCGCTGTCAAACGGCGAGACCTACCAGAACTGGATGGACCCGGCGCTCAAGGACTGGCGGCAGTCCTACTACGCCGAGAACTACCCGCGGCTGGCCCGGCTCAAGAGCGCGTACGACCCGTACCGCTTCTTCCGCTTCCGTCAGGGGGTCTGACCCTGACCGGGCGCGCGTGGTGCGGGGCCGCCGGATCGGATCCGGCGGCCCCGGCCCGCGTCCGCGGATCAGGGACGGCGGCCGTACCAGCCGACCAGCCGGTCGATGTCCGGTGCGTCGTCGGCGACGGGCACCACCGGGCCGAACGGCACCTGACCGCCGCGCGGCTCGGCCGGCATGGCGCGCCTCATCGCGGCCAGCGGCACGGCCAGCACCGCCGGATCCCACTTCGGGCTCTGCCCGGTGGCCTTCGCCAGGTCCCAGGTGTGCAGCGTGATCTCGTTGGTGTACATCACCGCGGCGGCCGCGCCGGGCATCGGGCCCCACGGCAGCTTCACCGGCCGGCCGAGCACGGCGGGGTCGGACCAGACGCTCTCCACGTCGCGGCCGGCGTTCGCCCACGCGGTCGGCCACTCGCCGTCGGTGACGTCGGTGGCGAAGTGCTGCACGGCGAAGAAGTCGCCGCCGGCACCGAGCACCGCGATCCGGCGCAGGACGGAGATCAGGTGGTTGCACATCTGCCGGACGTCGTAGTCCGGGCACGGCGTGACGTTCTCGTACTGCTCGGGCCGCACGCCGGCGAGGACGTCGCCGGCGAGCTCGATGGCGCCCTCCAGGGCCGGGCGCGGATCTCCGCCCGGAGCGGCATTCGGATTCGGTGCGTTGTCGGCGGTCTGCGTCATGCCGCCATTGTCACCAGCCGAATAGGCCATCTCCTGGCCAGTTTCGCGCGGCCGATGTGCGGGAGGACGGTGCGCGATGAAGGCTGACCGTCTGGTGGCGACGCTGTTGTACCTACAGGCCCGCGGCCGGACGACCGTCGGCGAGCTGGCCGCGGAGCTGGAGGTCTCGCACCGTACGGCGCGGCGCGACCTCGAGGCGCTCGCGGCCGCCGGCGTCCCGGTCTACTCCCGGCGCGGCCGCGGCGGCGGCTGGTCGCTGGTCGGCGGGGCCCGGACCGAGCTGACCGGGCTGACCGCGGGCGAGATCCGGGCGCTCTTCCTGGTCGCCGGGCCGCCCGCGGCCGAGACACCCGAGCTGCGCCTGGCGCTGCGCAAGCTGGTCCGGGCGCTGCCGTCGACGCTGCGGTCCGGCGCCGAGGCCGCGGCGCGGGCCGTGGTCGTCGACGGCACCGACTGGTCCCGCTCGGCCGCGCCGGCCGGGCCGCACCTGGACCCCCTGCGGCGGGCCGTGCTGGACGGCGAGCGGGTCCGGCTGGGCTACGCCGGCCGCGACAGGCCCGCGGGCGTACGCCTGGTGGACCCCCTCGGCCTGGTGTCGAAGGCCGGTGCCTGGTACCTGGTCGCGGGGACGCCCCGGGGCCTGCGGGCGTTCCGCCTCAGCCGGGTCCGCTCCGTCGAGGCCACCTCGGATCCCGTGCGGCGTCCGGACGGTTTCGACCTGGCCGCGGCCTGGCGTTCGCTCGCCGCCCGGGTGGAGGACCGGATGCTCGCCGCGACGGCGGGCGTGCGCGCGCGGCGCGACGCGCTGCCGGTCCTGCGGGGCGTGCTGGGCGAGCGCCTGCGGGTGGTCCGCGAACTCGCCGACGGCTGGGTCGAGATCGAGGTGGCCGGCCCCTCGGCCGACGTGCTGGCGGCGCAGCTCGCCGGCTTCGGCGCCCGCGTCGAGGTGCTCTGGCCGGCCGAGACCCGCAACCGGCTGTCCCGGCTCGCCGGCGAGCTCGCCGCGCTCTACTGGACCGGGCCGGAGCCGCCGTACCGCGGCGCCGACCGGCGCGAGCTGGTCGGGTAGCGCGGGCGGTCTACGGCGGGTACGTGCAGGCCGCCCGCGCCGCCTCGGCCTGCTCCTGCGCACTGAGCGAGACCGGCGCGAACCTCTTGCGGCGCGGGTCGGTACCGGCGGACCGGGCGTCCAGCAACGTCGTCGGCCCGTCGCCGCCGAGGCAGGCGACCGCGGCGATCAGCACCGGCTCCGGGCCGGCGGCGACGCCGTCGAGCGGCCAGGAGACGCCGAAGCCGGGCTTGTCGGCGGTCTCCTCGGTGAAGCCGACCTGCCGCCAGCGCCGCGCCGTCGGCGGCTCCTCCGGGTGGTAGAGGGCGGCGAAGCCCACGATGTCCAGGCGGGATCCCGCCGCGGTGAGCCGTACCGTGTCGGGCCGGGCCGGATCCGCCGCCGCGGTCAGCGCGATCGCGGCGGGGCCCGGCCGGTCGTCGGCGCACCGGACGGGCGCGAGGTCCGGCGGCGGGTTGCCGTGGACGATCCCGGAGGCGACGACGTCGCCGTCGGGCAGCTTGAACCAGCGGATGTCGGGCGTGCCGCCGGTGTTGTCGTGGATCTTCTCGCCGAGGCAGTAGCCGACGAAGCCGATAGTGCACCCGCTCGGGATCGTCCGGGCGATCGGCGCGTCGCGGGCCGCGCCGTCGCGGACCCGGGCGCCCGCGCCGTAGCTGACCGCCGTGAACGCCGTGCCGTCCGGCCGCGACGGGCAGCCCGGGTCGCCGCCCCGGTCCCGGACGACGGCGACGGCGAGCCCCGCCAGCGGCAGCGCCGCCGCGATGCCGGCGGCGACGAGATACCGGCGCCGCGGGCGGCGGCGGGCCCGGTCCACAGTGACCTTCTCGGCCGGCGGCGGCACCGGGTCGGCGGCGGGCGGGGCCTGAGCCAGCTCGGCGGTCAGGTCGTGCCAGCGGGCGCGCCACTCGTCGGTGTCCCCCCGGCAGGCGCCGACGTACGCGAGCACCACGTCCAGGGTCGGCTTGCGGGTTCCGCCGGCCGCCTCGGACAGGGTCGCGGCGCTGTAGCCGGCGCTGCGGGCCAGCGTCCGGTAGGTCGGGCTACCCGCCTCGATGCGCACCTTGCGCAGCGCGAAGGCGAACGCCTGGAGCGGGCCGGCGGCCGGATCCACCGCCTTCTCCTGACGAGCCAACCTGCTCCCCCTCGAAATGGCGGCGCGCGATCGTCTCGTCACCGAGGATCGCGCGCGGATCACGTCGTCGAGAACAGCGACAGGGCCGTTCGGACGCGGGCCACAGTATCAAGCGGTCGACAGGGTCCGGCTGAACGGCGAAGGGCGCCGGCCACGATGCTCCGGCGCCCTTCCCGTGCGGTCGGTTCGATCAGCCGCAGTGTTCCCAGTCGCTGACCCACGAGCTGCTCTGGTAGGAGCCGCCCCATCGGACGCAGCTACCCGCCGCGGCGAGCCGGACCGGGCCCGCGTACCACTGGTACAGGCCCGGATCGCTCACCCTGGAGCCGTCCTGCACGGAGAGGGTTGCGTTGAGCCCGACGGCGCCGTCGCCGCGGTCCACCAGCGTCGCGACGCAGTTGCGGCCGGCGCCGTACAGCAGGTAGATCGTGGCGGAGCCGAGGTCGTGCGAGTCGATGACGCTGTATCCCGCCCCGCACAGGCCGGCCGCCGTGTACGGGTTGGCCGCCGAGCCGCCGGTTCCCGAGCCGCAGTGCGTCCAGTCGCTGGTCCAGGTGCTGCCCTTGTAGCCGCCGCCCCACGTCACGCAGGCGTCGGGTGCGTCGGCGTACACCGGACCGGCGTAGTAGGTGAACGAGCCGGAGTTGCTGTCGGAGGCGCCGCCCTGCACCGCGAGGGTCGCCTTCATGGCCACCTGGCCGTCGACGTCGTCGGCGAGCGTGACGACGCAGTTCTTTCCGAGGTCGTTGTTGTAGGTCAGGTAGACCGTCGCGCCGGCCAGCGCGTGGCGGTCGACGACGCCGTACCCGGCGCCGCACACCCCGCCGGCCGAGTACGGGTTGGACGTCGACGGCGCGGGCGAGCCGCCGCCGCTGCCGCAGTGCGTCCAGCCGCTGGTCCAGGTGCTGCTCTTGTACGTGCCGCCCCACTTCACGCAGGCGTTCGGCGCGTAGGCCGAGGCCGGCCCCGCGTACCAGGTGAAGGTGCCCGGATCGTCGGCGGAGGCGCCGCCCTGCACCGCGAGGGTCGCGTTCATCGCGACCGCGCCGCCGTCGGCGTCGGCGAGCGTGACGACGCAGTTCTTTCCGAGGTCGTTGTTGTAGGTCAGGTAGACCGTCGCGCCGGCGAGCTGGTGCGTGTCGATGACGCCGTAGCCGTCGCCGCAGAGCGCCGTCGCCGAGTGCGGGTTGCCGCCGGGGTCGGGCGGCGTGCCACCGCCGGTGCCGGACGCGCCGACGATGCCGGTGATGTAGTAGCCCTCGACGGCGACCCACGACCCGGTGGACGCCGCCGACGCCGGGATCGTGGCCTGCTTGACGCTCGACGTGGTCGCGAAGTGCGCCATCGTGCCGCTCTGGCCACCCCAGTTGCCGTTGGCGATGACCACGGAGCCGTCGGAGTTCACCGCGGTGACGACGGCGACGTGGTTGGCGTAGCCGCCGCGGTTGTCGGAGAACACGATGGCGTCACCCGGCTGGGCGGTGGCGTGGAACGTGCCGTGCGACTGCCCGTACGTGTAGAAGCTCTGCGCCGCCGGGGTGAGCCCGGAGGTGTTGAACCCCGAGTTGCGCCACACCCACTTGGCGAAGTCCGCGCACCAGTACTCGGGTCCGCCCGAGTAGCCGCCGGAGCAGCTGGTGTCGAACTGGCTGCCGCCGAGCGAGTTGTGCGTGGGGTTCACGGCGCAGGTGCCGGCGGTCTTGCCGATGTTGGCCGCCGCGAGGTTCGCGGCGTCCGCCGCCGACGCGCTCGCGGGCGCGCTCACGAACCCGACCGCCCAGACCGTGACGATCACCGCGAGGGCCGGACCGAATATGCGTCTCACCAGAAATCCTCCGTAGGCCGTTTCTACGACGGTTCTAGCGGAGGCGCAGGTGTGTTCGGCAGGCCTGCCGGCGTCGATCAATCAATTCCGAACAGGGTCTCGTCCAGCCAGTCGAAGACGACCTGGTCGAAGCGGGACCGGTTCCAGGACTCGCAGTGCCCGGTCGCGCCCTCGGCGGCGGTGAACCGCACCATCCTCTTCGGACAGCTCAGCGCCTCGTACAGTGCCGGGGCGCCGCCGGAGGCCGGGTCGCCGTCAGCCGCGGCGACCAGCGTCGGGCAGGCGATCGACCCGGCCACGTCCGACAACGTGTAACGGCGGCCCAGGTCGATCATCATGTCGGCGAGGGTCGCCGCGCCGTGCACCCACAGTCCGCGCTGCACCAGCTTCCACCGGCCGACCGGATCGCCGGCCGCCGCGGCCAGCAGCGGCTCCAGCTCCGCCGGGTCGACGTCGGGAAACCGGTCGCGGACCGGCGGCGGCAGCACGGCCCGGATCGCGGCGGCCTGGTCCCATTGGCCCGGGTCGGCGACAAGCGCCGCGATCCTCGGCTCGCCGGCGGCGCCGCGCGGCGCGAGGTAGCCGCCGAAGCTCCAGCCCATGACGGCGATCCGGTCGCCGTCGACCTCGGGCCGGGCCAGCGCGGCGTCGACGACCGCCCGCAGCACGTGCTCCCAGTCGGGCCGCATCCGCAGCCGTCGCAGGATCAGCGCGCCGCCCTGGCCGGGGCCGTCCACCAGCAGGCAGTGGTAGCCCCGGCGCAGCGCCGGCACCGCGAACGAGAAGTACATCTCGTGGACGTTGCTGTCGTAGCCGTTGACGCACACCAGCAGCGGCCGCACCCCGTCACCGGCGAGGCACAGGTAGCCGGGCAGGCCGGTGCCCTCGAACGGCACCCGCACCGGCCGCACCGGGTGCGGCGCGAGCTCGGCGAACCGGCCGAAGCAGTCCGACTCCCGCTCGAACGCCGCCACCAGCCGCGGGTCGGTCGGCTCGCCGAACAGCGGCTGGTACGACGCGCGCAGGTACGTGGCGGCCCGCAGGTACGCCTCGCGGGCGCTCACCCGGTGACCACGGTCGTGGCTGTCCTCGGCCCAGCCGCGCACCCGGTCCGCATATCCGCTCCAGGCCTCGTGCCAGGCGCCCGCGTCACCGGCGCCGGCCTGTTCCGCGATCGCGGCGACTTCGCCGTACTCGGCGCCGCCGCGGGTCATCGTCGTCAGCGCGCGCTCGGCGAACATCTGCCACAGCGGGTCGTCGAACAGCTGCCTCATGATCCGACAATAGGTGTGATTTCGCCCGCACGGCCGCGGAACAAACTTGGGGCTGGCGCAAATTGGTTTGTCATGCAAACCTATTGGCATGACCACTGAATCGATATCCGCCGGCGACGACCCCCGCCGGCTGCTGTCAGACGTGCACACCCTCGCCCGCCGGGTGCGGCTCGACCAGCGGGTGACCTGGGTCGCGCTGGCGGTGCTGGCCGCGGTGACCTTCGCGGGGATCCCGTTCGACTGGTTCGGCATGAAGGTGGACTGCGGGCCCGACGACACCTGCACGTTCGCGCGACGGGGCGTCCTGTACTACTGGCCCGTGGCGCTGCTGGTGGCGTACGCGGCGATCGCGTTCTGCTACCGGCGGGCCGCCCGGGCCCGCGGGGTGGACACCCGGGTGCTGCCATACGCGGTCACCGGCGCCGTGCTGACCTTCCTGTTCACCGCCGTGTGGATCGCCGCGGCGCTGTACTTCCCGAGCCACCCGACCCGCTTCCCGGAGTGGGCGCTCGTGTTCGACCGCCTGATCACGCCGTGGGGCACGATCGGGGTGGCGCTGCTGGTGCTGGCCCGGCTGGAGCGCAACCTCGCGCTGCTGGGATTCACCCTCGCCTACCTGGCGGTGGTGCTGGTGCCGATCGACTTCGGCTGGGGCACGGGCTGGGGACCCCGGACGATGTTCCTCCCGCAGCAGGTCATCAACGGCGTCGTGCTGCTGGTGGGCGCGATCGGCTTCGCGATCGCCCGCCGGCGGCAGCGATGACCGCCGAGGCCGGCCTTCCCGACGCCCACCCGGTCACCGGCCTGGACGACGTGGTCCATCAGCGGGTCCGGCTGGGCATCCTCACCATCACGCACGAGGCGCGCCGGGTGGAGTTCGGCTACCTGAAGGCCCAGCTCGAGCTGACCGCCGGCAACCTCTCCCAGCACCTGGGCGTCCTCGAGACGGCCGGCCTGGTCGAGGTCGAGAAGGGGTACGCCGGCCGGCGCGGCCGTACCTGGATCACGCTCACCGCCGCCGGCAGCGCCGCGCTCGCCGAGGAGATCGGGCGGCTGAAGCTGCTCATCGCGCGGGTCGAGACCCCCGGGGAGTGAGCGAGCTCCAGCCCCGCTCGTGCAGCCGCTCGAACCCGTCCAGGAGCAGGTCGAGCGCGAACTCGAACTCGAACTGATCGTCACAGCCGGAGCCGACGATCGACGCGTCCTCGTGCGCGGCCGCGAGGGCCATCTCCGCGACGTACGGGTAGGCCGCCGCCAGCTCGCGGGCGGCGGCGGCCAGCACCGCGGGATCGGCGTGGTCGGCCGGCTCCGGCTGGGTGAAGAGCTCCTGGGTGAAGCCCAGCACCCGGCTGCCCATGGCGTGCATGACGTGATGGGTGAGGTCGGCGGAGAAGCCGCCGGCCCGGAACATGCCGATGACCGAGTCCAGGTAGGCGAGCACCGCCGGTGTCGGCGCCTGGCGCGTCTCGATCGCCCGGGACACCCACGGGTGCCGCAGCATCGTCCGCCGCGCCGAGAGGACCCGACGGCGGACCGCGGGCTGCCAGGCGGTGCCGTGCTCCGGCGCGTCGATCTCCGCCACGACCGTGTCCACCATGCCGTCGACGAGTTCGTCCCGGTTGGCGACGTGCTTGTAGAGCGCCATCGGCACGACGCCGAGATCCTGGGCGAGTTTGCGCATGCTGAGCGCCTCGATCCCGATCACGTCGGCCAGAGCCACCGCGGCGTGGAGCACCCGCTCCCTGCTCAGGGGTGCACGACGCAGTGTGCTCTCGGCCATCGGCCCACCTTTCCGCCCGAACGCGCCTGAACGATATCGCCATTGACGAGGTGTACGGCGTACACCTATGGTGTACGCCGTACACCACTTTAGGCGAGGAGCAACAATGAAGGCGATCGTGCAGGACGGGTACGGCGGACCGGAGGTGCTGCGGTTCACGGAGGTGGAGCGGCCGACCGCGACCGGCGACCGGCTGCTCGTGCGGGTCCGCGCCGCCGCGGTCAACGCATACGACTGGCACGTCATGCGGGGCGACCCGCGGCTGGCCCGGCTCTCCGTCGGCCTGCGGCGCCCGAAGACCCGGATCCGCGGCCGCGACTTCGCCGGACAGGTGGAGGCGGTCGGGCCCGCGGTGACCCGGTTCCGCCCGGGCGACGAGGTCTTCGGCGACCTCGGACCGGCCGACGGCGCGTTCGCCGAGTACGTGAGCGTCGCCGAGGATCTCGTGGCGACGCGGCCGCCCGAGCTCACGCCGGAGCAGGCGGCCGCGATCCCGCTCGCCGGGGTGACCGCGCTGCAAGGCCTGCGCGATCTGGCGCCCGGGCAGCGGATCCTGATCAACGGCGCCTCGGGCGGCGTGGGCACCTTCGCACTGCAACTGGCGAAGGCCGCCGGCGCGGAGGTGACCGGGGTGTGCGGCACCCGGAACGTCGCGCTGGTCCGCTCGCTGGGCGCCGACCACGTCGTCGACTACCGCCGGGAGGACGTCATCGCCGCCGGCCGCCGCTACGACGTCGTGTTCGACCTGGTGGGCAACCGGACCCTGAGCGAGTACCGGCGCGTGCTGACGCCGGCCGGGACGCTGATCCTCTCCGGCGGCGGCGTCTACGAGGGCGGCAGCCTCCTCGGCCCCATGCGCCTGATCCTGCGCGGGCAGCTGCTGTCCCGCTTCGTCAGCCAGCGGGTGCTGATCCTGAGCGCGACCACCAGCCGGGACGACCTGGAGACGCTCGCCGGCATGGCGGCGGCCGGCACGCTGACGCCGGCGATCGACCGGACGTTCCCGCTGTCGGCGGCGGCCGACGCGATCCGGTACCTCGAGCACGAGCACGCCACCGCGAAGGTCGTCATCACCGTCTGATGAGGACGAAGCTTTCGTGCAATGAGGCAAAAGTTTGAACAACTTCATCGAAAGTCGTGGACGCGTCGAGGAAACTCGATCAGGATATTCACCACCCTGAATCCCATCGGTAACGGGAGCGCCCATGAAACGTGCGGTAGTGGCCGCCTTGCTCATCGGAACCTTCACCGCGGTGCCGGCCTACGCCGGCGATCCGCCCCAGGAGCCGGGGGTCACCCTCCGCACGTACGACATCGGAGTGCCGCTCAGCCGGGTCTGCGACCTCAAGCCCGGCCAGACGCCCAATGTGGACAGGCTCATGCCCACGGTGGACTGGTCGACCGACGAACAGTTCGGCCTGGCGGACAACTTCGTCACGCACGTGCTGGCCACCCTGACCGCGCCCGCGGCCGGGACGTACACCTTCCGGCTCACCAGCGACGACGGCTCGAAGCTGTGGATCGGCGACACCCTGGTCGTCGACCACGACGGGCTGCACGGCGCCGAGCCCAAGGACGGCACGATCGACCTGACCGCCGGGGCACACCCGCTGCGCGTCGAGCACTTCGAGCGCACCGGCGGGCAGCGGCTGGCGCTCGCCTGGCGGCCGCCGGGCGCGAGCGACTTCACGGTGGTGCCGACCGGCGCGCTGAGCACCGACGCCGGGGTGGTCCGGGTGACCGCGCCGGGACGCAAGGAGTGCGTCTCCGGCACCGACACGCCGGGCGACGGGCTGCCGCTCACCGCCGTGCACCCCGGCTACGACCTCACCGACCTGCGGCCGCCGGGCTTCCAGCCGCAGGTCACCGGCATCGCGTGGCGGCCGGACGGCAAAATGGTGCTCAGCACGTGGGGCGGCTCGGACACCATGGCCGGCGAGGTGTACCTGGTCGAGAACGTGACCGGTGAGACCGGGCCGGGCAGGGTCGCCTACCGCAAGCTCGCCGACGGCCTGAAGGAGCCGATGGGTGTCGCGGTCGTCGACGGCATGGTGTACGTGTCGCAGAAGCACGAGCTGACCGAGCTGCGCGACACCGACGGCGACGAGGTGCTCGACGCGCGGCGCACCGTCGCCGTCTGGCCGTTCGGCGGCAACTTCCACGAGTTCGCGTTCGGCCTGCTCTACAAGGGCGGCAACTTCTACCTCAACCTGTCGGTCTCGATCAACCTGGGCGGCGCGACCACCGACCCGCAGCCGGTCGGCGGCCGCGGCACCAGCGTCGTGGTCAACCGGCGCACCGGCAAGGTGACCACCGTCGCCGGAGGCCTGCGCACCCCGAACGGGATCGGCTGGGGACCGGACGGCGACCTGTACGTCACCGACAACCAGGGCGGCTGGCTGCCCTCCTCCAAGCTGGTGAAGATCGAGAAGGGCGCGTTCTACCAGCACTTCACCAACCCGGACGGCCCGTACGACGCCCGTCCGGTCACCCGGCCGGTGCTGTGGCTGCCGCAGAACGAGATCGCCAACTCGCCCAGCACGCCGGTGCTGCTGAGATCGGGGCCGTACCGCGGGCAGTTCCTCATCGGCGACGTCACCTACGGCGGGCTGCAACGCGCGTACGTGGAGACGGTGCACGGCAGGGAGCAGGGCGCGGTGTTCCGGCACACCCAGGGCCTCGAGGCCGGCGTCAACGAGGTGTCGATCGGCCCCGACGGCGCCGTCTACGTCGGCGGGCTCGGCGCCGACGGCAACTGGGGCCAGGAGGGCAAGCTCCGGTACGGCCTCCAGAAGCTCACCCCGAACGGCACGGACGTCTTCGACATGCGGACCATGAAGGCCACCGCCACCGGATTCCGGATCGAGTACACCAAGCCGCTGTCCGACGCGACCGTCGCGAAGCTGCCCACCGCGTACGGGATCGAGCAGTGGCGCTACGTGCCCACCGCGCAGTACGGCGGCCCGAAGGTGGACCAGGAAACGCTGCCGGTGACCGCGGCGAAGGTCTCCGCCGACCGCCGGACCGTCACGCTCACGGTCGCCGGGCTGCGCCGCGACCGGGTGGTGCACCTGCGCTCGCCGCGCCCGTTCAGCGCCCGCGACGGCGAGACACTGTGGAGCACCGAGGCCTGGTACACGCTCAACGAGGTACCCGGCCCGCAGCCGCGGCAGGTGCACTACGAGGCCGAGGAGGGCAACCGGGAGGGCGGCGCCACGCTCGCCACCGACCACCGCGGCTACACCGGCGTCGGCTTCGTGGCCGGCTTCGGCGCGCTGAACGCCGCCACCACCACGCACGTGAGCGTGGACAAGGCCGGCGACTACGCGGTCGGGCTGCGCTACTCCAACGGCCCGAACCCGTTCAGCGGCACCAAGACCGTGAGCGTGCACGTCAACGGCCGCAAGATCCGCCAGGTCGCGCTGCCGTCGACGGTCACCTGGGACGAGTGGGCGACGGCCACCGAGACGCTGCCGCTGCGCAAGGGCGTGAACGCGATCCAGTACCGCGTCGACGCCACCGACACGGGCCACGTCAACCTCGACCTGATCAGCGTTCGCCGGCCCGGTGAGCGGATCACGCTGTTCGACGGGCACGGGCTGGACGACTGGCAGCACACCGACGGGCGCCGCCCGCAGTGGCCGCCGGTCGAGGACGCCGCGATCGAGGTGTGCTGCGGCGACCTGCGCACCAAGGAGGCCTTCCGCGACTACCGCCTGCACGTCGAGTTCAAGGTGCCGCTGCTGCCGCCCGAGGTGACCGGGCAGAACCGTGGCAACAGCGGCGTCTACCAGCAGGAGCGATACGAGATCCAGATCCTCGACTCGTACGGCGACCCGACGCTGGACACCAACGAGGCCGGCGCGATCTACCTGCACAAGGCGCCGGACGTGAACGCGTCCACCGCGCCGGAGACGTGGCAGACCTACGACATCACGTTCCACGCGGCCCGCTACGACGCGGCCGGTAACAAGACCGCGAACGCCCGCGTCACCCTGGTCTGGAACGGCCGCACGGTGCACGACGAGGTGGAGATCCCGGCCGGCACCGGCGGCAACATCCCGGAGGGCCCGTCCACCGGCGCCATCCGCCTGCAGGACCACGGCAACAAGGTCCGGTACCGCAACGTCTGGATCGAACCGCTCCCCTGACGATCCGGCCGCCGCCGCGGGTCATTCGATCGGGTTCATCGTGACTCGCGGCGGTTTCCGGGCCGGTTTGGCTGATAACTTCGAGCCACAATTCGGACATCCGGAGGCTTGCGTGGGCTTCGTTCAGATCATCGAGTACGAGACTGACCGACCGGACGAGATCCAGGCGCTCGGGGACGAGCAGATCGCCCGGGCGGGCGAGACGCCGCCGGGATTCCGGCTCACCGTGACCCAGGACCGGGAGAACCCGCAGCGGTACGTGACCATTGTGGAGTTCGCCTCCCACGAGGAAGCCATGGCGAACAGCGACCGGCCCGAGACCGGCGAGTTCGCCCGCCAGATGGCGGCGCTGTGCAAGGGCGCACCCCGCTTCAGCAACCTCGACGTCATCCGGTCCGTACCCTAGCCCCCGCCCGCCCTGCGCACCGCCGCCATCAGCAGACGCCAGAAGGCGTCGACGTCGATACCCACCGCGACGTCCGCGTTCGGTGCGGCGGCGGTGCGGGAGTGCAGGTCCACGACGGTGGCGCCGCGGGTGTGCGTCCCGGTCAGCTCGACGGCGACCGGGGCCGCGACGGTACGCAGGATCGACGGGTCGATGACGGCGGCCACGGCGATCGGGTCGTGCACCGGCGGGTGCGCGAACCCGAACACCCGGCGATAGGTGCCCGCGAAGAACGTCATCAGGTCCGCGCAGACGGCGCCAAGCCGGGTGTCCAGCCCGCGGAACTCGGCGATGATCTGGTCGGTTGCCAGGGCCAGGTGGGTGACGTTCAGGCCGATCATGGTGGCCGGCACCCCCGACCGCAGGACGATGTCGGCCGCCTCGGGGTCGGTGACGATGTTGAACTCGCCGTACGGGGTCGTGTTGCCGCGCTCGGTCGAGCCGCCCATGAAGACGATGCGGCGCAGCCGCGGCACGACCTCGGGATGGCCGCGCAGCAGCAGCGCGACGTTTGTCAGCGGCCCCGTGGCGATCAGGGTGACCGGTTCGGCGCTGCCGGCGATGAGCCGCCGCATCAGCTCGACGCCGTGCACACGCCCGGCCTCGGCGACCGGCACGTCGAGGTCGGGCCCGTCGAGCCCGGACGCGCCGTGGATGTCCGCCGCGACGACGAGGTCCCCGACCAGGGGCCGGTCGCAGCCGGCCGCGACCGGGACGTCGGCGGCGCCGGCCAGGGCGAGGATCCGCAGCGCGTTCCTCGTCGTCTTGTCGAGCGTCTGGTTGCCGGCGACGGTGGTGACGCCGAGCAGGCGCAGCCGCGGGTCGCCGACGGCCAGCAGCAGGGCCAGCGCGTCGTCGTGCCCCGGATCGCAGTCGATGATCACCGGAACCGCGGCGGACTCCCTCATCCGCACGACGATAGTTGCCGGACCGGGTACCGGGTGCGGTGCGGCCGCGCCGCACCGCACCGCACCCGGACCGTCACTTCTCCGGCGTCAGCAGCGACTCCGGCACCAGCGTGGCGACCGGCGGGCGCTGCTTGCCGGTCGGCGTCGACAGGGTGGTGGTCTCACCCGGCGGTGGCAGCGGCTCGGTGAACGGCTGCACCGAGTCCGTGCAGACCTTGCCCTTGGCGGGCGGCCTGCCGGTCAGCAGGTAGTCGTCGATGGAGGTGGTGGCGCACACGCCCGAGCCGTACGCGGTGTGGCCCCAGTTGTTGCTGGACAGCAGCCGCGAGTTCGGCAGCAGCCGGCTCGCCGCGACCGCACCCTGATAGTTCGTCGCCGGGTCCCAGAAGTTGCCGACGACAAGCACCGGCGCGGCGGTCCGCTTGGTGAACGGCCCGCGGTAGGCGTCCTCGTCCTGCACGGTCCAGGTCTTGTTCGCGCACTGGCTGTCGATCCAGCCCCAGGACCGGCCGAAGTACGGCGCCTTCTGGTCGCGGCGGGCGGTGGCCGCCGGCCAGGACCCGGCGTCCGCCGGATGCCGGCCGTCGGTGCAGATGACCGCGCTGCTCGCCTCGAACCCGTTCTCGTACGGGAAGTCGTAGCCCCGCTTGGTCGCCCGCACCGCCCGGGCACGCTCGGTCAGCGCGGCCGGCGAGCCCTCGTGCAGCGCCGCCCAGACCTCCGCGGAGATCTCGGTGACCACCTGGCCGGCGTAGAGGTCGTAGAGCGAGCCGAGGATCGCGTTCACGAAGATCGCGTAGGTGACGGTGAACGTGCCGCCGTCGCCGTCGGGAAGCTGGAGCGGTTTCGCGCGCAGTTCGCGGGCGATGGTCTCGAAGTTCGCGACCGGATCACCCGCGGCGAAGACACAGTGTGTCTCGCCCGCCCGGTCGCAGCGCCGGAGGATCTCGATGAGCGCCCGGTAGCCGCCGTCGGACGAGTGCAGCCGCTCGTCGAGGATCTGCCGGGTGTTGCCGACCCAGGCGACCGGGTCGAGCACGCCGTCGATGACCAGCGCGCGGAACCGGTCCGGGAACAGGTTCGCGTAGTACTGGCCCAGCGCGCTGCCGTAGCTGAAGCCCAGGTAGTTGAGCTTCTTGTCGCCGACCGCGCGGCGCATGACGTCCATGTCGCGGGCCACCTCGGCGGTGGACATCGCGCCGGCAAGCGTCCGCCCGGTGGTGGAGCAGGCCTTGCCGAACCGCTTCGAACCGGTCACGTACCGGCTCTCCTCCGCCTTCGTGACGGGGAACGGCACGTTCATCAGGTCGAAGACGGCGGTCTGGTCCTTTACCGACTTGAAGCATTTGACGTTCGCGCTGGCGCCGATGCCGCGGGGGTCGACACCCACGATGTCGAAGCGCTGTAGCAGCGAGTCGCTGAGGAAGTAGGGCGCGTAGAGGGCGAACTCGGTCGCCGAGCCGCCCGGGCCGCCGGGGTTGAGGAACAGGCTGCCGATCTTGTGCTTCTGGTCCTTTGCCTTGATCCGCAGGATGGCGATCTCGGTGGTGGCGCCCTTCGGCTTGTCGTAGTCGAGCGGCAGCCGGGTGGTGGCGCACTCGGCGACGTCGTAGCACTTGTACCAGCCGAGCTTCGGCGTGGGCACCGCGTCGACGCGCGCCCGCTCCGCCTTGCTCGTGCGATCGGGTGCGGCCGGTGCGGCGGACCCGGGTGCGGCGGCGACGACGGACAGGACGATGCCGGCCAGTGCCGCGGTCAGTAATCGGTGCGTCTTGCGTGGCATGCGGACGACCCTTCTGACGATGGAGTCGCGGCGTCGACACCGCGACCCCAGGCATAGTAGGAAGTCGATGCCACGCTCAGTGATCATCTAAACAGGACGAACCGGGATGCCGGGTTGCGCGATCGTGGAAGAGTTACGGACATCTATGGGCGCCGGGCCGTCACGGCCCGGCTGACGGGAGGGCCCTCCATGCGCCTGCGAAAACTGCCCACTGCCCTGCTCGCCGCCGTCACGGCCGCCGCGCTCGTCGCGGTCGCGCCGCACGCGGCGTCCGCGGCACCGGATCCGGGCGCGTCGCCCGCCCGGCCGGCCGGGAAATCCACGAGCATCACCCTGATCACCGGCGACCGGGTGGTCGTCGCACCGGGCGGACAGACCAGCATCGAACGCGCGCCCGGGCGGGCCGGAACGCGGTTCGTCAGCCGCAAGGCCGCCGGGCACCACTACGTGATCCCGGTCGACGCGCTGCCGCTGGTGCGGGGCGGCCGGCTCGACCAGCGGCTGTTCGACCTGACCGCGCTGCGCGACTTCGGCTACACCGGCGAGGCCGAGCTGCCGCTGCTGCTCGCGTACCCCCGATCCGGGAGCCGCAAGGGCGCGGCGAGCGCGCAGCCGGCAGTGGGCACGACCGTAAAGATCACCCGCGACCTGGGCGGGGTGGGCGTGCTCGCGGTGCGCGCGAAGCGCACCGCGCGGGCCGAGCTATGGCAGTCCCTCACCACGGGTACGGCCGGGGCACGCGCCCTGTCGCCGGGTGTCGAGCGGGTCTACCTGGACGGCAAGCGCAAGCTCGACCTGGACGTCAGCGTGCCGCAGATCGGCGCGCCGTCGGCCTGGCAGGCGGGCCTGGACGGCACCGGCGTGACGGTGGCGATCCTGGACTCCGGCATCGACGCCACCCACCCGGACTTCGCCGGGAAGATCGTGGCGAACGAGAACTTCACCCCCGACCCGGACACCGACGACCTCGTCGGCCACGGCACGCACGTCGCCTCGATCATCGCGGGCAGCGGCGCGAAGTCCGGCGGCCGGTACAAGGGCGTCGCGCCCGGCGCGAAGCTGGCGATCGGCAAGGTGTGCTCGACCGAGTTCTGCGAGGAGTCGTCGATCCTGGCCGGCATGCAGTGGGCGGCGAAGGCCGCGCCGGTGATCAACATCAGCCTGGGCGGCGGCGACTCGCCGAGCATCGACCCGCTGGAGCAGGCCGTCGAGGACCTCACCGCGGCGCACGGCGCCCTGTTCGTGATCGCGGCCGGCAACTCCGGCGCCACCGCGACCGTCGGCTCGCCGGGCAGCGCCGACTCGGCGCTCACCGTCGGCGCGGTCGACGACGAGGACCAGCTGGCCGAATTCTCCAGCCGCGGCCCCCGGGTCGGCGATGACGCGATCAAGCCGGACATCACCGCGCCGGGCGTGGACATCGTCGCCGCCCGGGCCGCGAACGGCCAGATCGGCACTCCGGCCGGTGACGGCTACGTGAGCCTCTCCGGCACGTCGATGGCCACGCCGCACGTCGCCGGCGCGGCGGCGATCGTCACCCAGCAGCACCCCGGATGGTCCGCGAGGCAGCGCAAGACCCTGCTGATGGGCGCCGCGAAGCCGACCGAGGGCGTCGACGCCTTCGGCCAGGGCGCGGGCCGCGTCGACGTGGCCCGCGTGGTGCGCCAGGCGGTCTCCGTCGACGAGGGCAGCATCAGCTTCGGCCGGCAGCAGTGGCCGCACGGCGACGACGTGCCGGTCACCAAGACCGTCACCTACCGCAACGGTGGCACCGCGCCGATCACCCTGTCGCTGTCGCTGGCCGGCGACACCGGCACGTTCTCGCTGGCCGGGACCGGCGTCACGGTGCCGGCCGGCGGCACCGCCACGACCACGGTCACGGCGGACACCGGCGGGGAGGGCACCGACGGCTTCAAGACCGGGCGGCTGGTCGCGACCGGCCCGGGCGACGTCCGGGTGGAGACACCGGTCGCGGTGAACCGCGAGGTGGAGAGCTACGACGTCACGCTGGTGCACGACGGCCGGGACGGGCGGCCCGCCGAGCATCTCACGTCGCTGAACCGCCTGGACGCCGTCGAGTTCTACGACGTCTACAGCTCCGAGGCGACCGACAAGGTGCGGCTGCCGAAGGGCGAGTACGGCCTGGCCGCCTGGATCTTCGGCGCGGAGGACATCACCGCGCTGGTCCAGCCGAAGATCGTGGTCGGCGGCCCGGTCACCGTGCGGCTGGACGCCCGCCGCGGCAAGCCGGTGAAGATCACCGTGCCCCGCAAGGACGCGACGCCGGCCCTGGTCGCGATCAACGCCGACTGGGTCAACGAGGACTTCGGGGTCGGCTCCTCCGTGCTCTCCGAGAACGGCGCCGACCTGTTCCTCGGCCAGGCCGGCCCGCGCGGCAGGCAGGCGGGCTTCTACGGGTCGGTCAACGCGGCCTTCGCGAAGCTCGACGCCACCGGGGAGACCTTCCGGGACACGCCGTTCCTCTACAACCTCTCGTACCTGAAGAAGGGCGCGTTCTACGACGGATACACCAAGCGGGTACGGGCGGGCGACCTGGCCACGCTGCGGTCCGGATTCGCGTACGAGGCCGAGGCCGAGGGCATCGCTGGTGTCAAGTTCAACTGGGCCGATCTGGGTCCGCCCATCGGCTCATGGTCCGTCGGCATCCCGTTCCGGCTGCCGTCGAAGCGCACCGACCTGTTGAGCACCGAGGGCGGGGCCACCTGGGCGGGCGACTTCGACCAGGAGCTGCAGAGCGACCCGGACAGCTTCCCGGAGCTGCTCAGCATCGCCTTCTCGCCCAGCACGCGGTACCGGCCGGGCCGGACCTACCGGGAGGACTGGAACCGTGCGGCGTTCGCGCCCTCGGTCGCCGGGGACGTCGACGTGGCGGCCCGGGTCGGTGACGTGATCATGACCGGCGTCCCGCTGTTCGGCGACGGCGCCGGGCACCAGGGCGACGCGCGCACCGCGACCGCGCGGGCCGCGCTCTACCGCGACGGCACGCTTGTCGGCGAGGAACCGTCGGGCTACGCCGAGTTCGAGGTGCCGCCGGGCGACGCGCGGTACCGGCTGGAGCACTCCGCCACCCGCGGCGCGCCGTTCCGGCTGTCCACATCGGTCAGCGCCGCGTGGACGTTCCGCTCGGCGTCGGCCGGGGAGACCCCGGTACGCCTGCCGCTGTCCACGGTGCGGTTCAGCCCGCCCGTCGACGCGAAGAACGTGGCACCGGCGGGCCGCGCGTTCGCCTTCCCGGTCACCGTCGAGCGGACGACCGGTTCGGCGGCCAAGCCCAACCGCACGCTGACCGTCGACTTCTCGACCGACGACGGGCGCACGTGGCGGCCGGCCACGGTGCGCGGAACGGGCGACCGGCGGGTGGTGCTGGTGACGAATCCCGCCGGCACCGGGTTCGTGTCGCTGCGCGCCAATGCCACCGACGCCGCGGGCAACACCGCCGCGGTGACGGTGCTGCGGGCGTACGCGGTCGGATAAGGGGCCTGGGGGCGGTGGGCCGGCGGCCCACCGCCCCCAGCCGTGTGCGGTGATTCACCTCGGCCGCGCCGGCGACGACGGCCGCCGCGCAGTGCCAGCAGACGACGTACTGGTCGGACCAGCAGACGATCAACTGGGTGCGGGCGATGTCCGAGACCGATCCGTCGAACAACGTTCTGCTCGGTAAGAACCGCGCCGTCGCCACGCTCTGCAAGGGCATGCCGGTACAGGTCGAGTTCTGGAACGTCGTGCTCACCTCGGTCGCCGGCCGGGTGACCTACGAGTTGGGCTCGGGTCAGCGCAAGCAGGTCACCGTGGACGGCCGGCGTCCCGTCACCGTGAAGGCGCCGAAGAACTTCGGGGCGCGCGACTGCGGCGGCACGCTCACCGCGGTGTACGTCGGCAAGCCGCTGGCCGAGAACGAGCTGCCCTCGGCGCTGGACGTCGAGCAGGCGAGCGGCGCCGCCGAGTTCAACACCGACCGGGTGGCCTACTCGGCCGCGGTCATGCCCGGTTCCGGCGACGACCTGCGCAAGTGCCACCTGTAGGCGTGACCGGGCGCCTCACGCCGCGGGCAGGTACGCCGTGGTGAACGGTTCCCAGCGGGCGCGCAGGTCCGCGTAGGTCGCCACGATCAGCGGCGTCAGCACGACGCCGCTGATCAGCGACGCCGTCATCTCCAGGATCGAACCGAGCACCGCGTCCGTGACGACGGCGCCGGTGCTCGCGAAGACCGCCGGGTCGGCGAACACCGATCCCAGTGCGAGCAGGGTCACCAGACCGCTCAGCAGGGCGAAGACCATCGAAATGCCGATGAGGAGCCCGATGATCGTGGCGGTCCGCGCGACGGCGGCGCCGAAGGAGTGGTTGAAGCGGCGGAAACACCGGGTGAGGGGTTCGCCCCGCTCGAACAACACCACGGCGGGCAGCATGATGAAGACCGCCCCGAAGTAGACGCCGGGCACCACGCAGGCACACAGCCCGGCGACGACGATCAGGCCCGCCAGCAGCGACCAGCCGATCAGCGCCGGCAGCCGCGGCAGCACCGCCCGCACGGCCTGCCCGGCGCGCGCCTCCGCGCCGGTCGCGATGGTGACCACGAGCCGCACCGCCGCGAACGAGGCGATCGCATAGATCAGCGCCACCAGAATCCCGGCGAGCCCGTACGCGACGACCGCGATCACGGACGAGTCGTGCCCGGCCGCCGCGTCCCGGGTGGCGAGGTTGAAGAAGATCTGTGCGGGGATCATGAGGACCAGGGACGCGGCGAACGCGCACAGCTGTATCAGGGCCAGCGGCTTCCACCCGCGCTGTACGACGGCGAAGCCCCGCTGCCACCAGCCCGCGAAGTCGGCGCTGATCAGAGGATCGGCCGGGTCGAAGCGCGGGTCGGCGTGCGGGGTCGCCGGGCCCGGATAGCCGGGCTGACCCGTGGGTGGGTACGCCTGCGGCCGGCCGGGCTCGCCGGGCGGCTCGCCCGGCGGGCCGAAGGGCGGTTGCTGCGACATATCGGTTTATCGTAGGCGGGGCCCCGTCACTCGTGCAGCGCTTCCGCCATGTCGCGCTCGAAGCTGTCGTCTATCCGCCTGCCGTCGAGCACCGCCGGGCGAAGGTTGTTCAGGATGAGCCGGGAGACCTGCTCGTACTTGGGCGTGATGGGCCGCGGACGCGCCTCCTCGACCGCTGCGAGGAGTTCCGCCGCGTAGGGAACATCGTCCTTCACCGCTTGCATCGTGTACGTCGTCCTGCGGGTCGGCGCGAACCCGCCGACGCGGAAGAGCCGCTCCTGGCTCGCTGAGTTCGTCAGAAACTTCAGCAGTTCCAGGGACTGCTGGTAATACGGCGTCGTGCGCGACAACACCAGGTTCTGCCCGCCGAGGACGCCGGGTCCGAACAGCCTCCGGACCCCCGGCCGGCCATCGATCTTCTTGAACTGCGAGGGCCAGTTACGCATGTAACGCACCTCTCCTTTGGTGAATGCGTAGGTACTGGCGTCCTCTGATTCGCTGTCGACGATGAGTCCCCTTGCGTGCGCGTCCCTGAGCGGCTCGAGGGCAGCCTCCCACTTGTCCAGCCGGACAACGTTCCCGGTGCCCGTCGGATTGAGGATCGTCGTGTCCTCGGCCAGCATCTGTTCCAGAACGTTGACGACGAATGCCTCGTTGGGCCCCAGCTGCAGAGCGATCTGCTTCCGGTTCGCGGATGCCCGGGCCGAGTCGGTCAGCTCGGTCCAGCTCTGCGGCTCGGGCGTGCCGTCGGCGGAGAAGAGCAGCCCGACGTCGGTGTTGAACGGCAGCCCGTAGAGGCGCTCCTTCCAGTAACAGGTCGCCAATGGGCCCGCCAGGAAGCCGTTCGTCAACGTGCCGTCGGACTTGAGCTCGGCGAGCAGCCCCTCCGTCCCGTCGTCGCGCTGGGCGGCGAACTCGCTGAGGTGCACGGAGTCCAGGACCGCGATGGCAGCGCTGCCGTCCTTGAGCGCGGTACGGATGTCGAGGCGCTGCCGGCCGGTGTCGCCGTCGACCTCCCGCAGGTGGGCAGGCGCCTGCGGGTTCTCGGCGTTCCACTCGTCGACCAGCTCCTGGCGGACGCCGCTGGGGTCCTTCCCGCTGATGATGACGAGCTTGACACCCGCCGGGAGCGCCGGGACGGCCGCCGCCGCCGTTGCCGATGGCGCCGTTCGCTTCCCGGCCTGCGGGAGGTACACCATCGAAACGGTGATCGCGACGGCGCCGACGAGTGACGCCGTCGCGTACGGCAGGAGCCGCCGCAGCGCGGTGAGGAAAGAGGACATCAGTTCTCCGTGGTCTTCGAAACGGCGAGCGCCAGCGTCATCGCCAATGCGAGTCGAACGACGTACACCGCCAGCGCCGTCGACAGGCTGACGGCGATGATCAATCCGGCGGGCCCGCGCTCGGCCAGCAGCACCGCGACGAGGTTGCCGAACGTCGCCGCCAGCAGGATCCCCGGTACCGCACGGCATTCGGCCCGCCACCGGGTCGATGCCTGATCGGAGAGCCGGTGACCGGCGTCGCCGGCCCCCGCGACCCGGGGAGCGCAGGGCTCGGCGCTGACGATGTCGTGGTCCCACCAGTTGCGGAACAGGGCGAGATCCCCCACGTTGCCCTCGGAGAGCGCGCGCGGCTGCGGCAGGCCCCGATTGGCCATCTGTTTCTCCAGCGCCCGGGACAGGGTCCCCATCGTCAGAAACCTGCGCTCACCCGGCACCCCGTTGCGCAGCAGCGTCACCAGCTCGCCGCTGAAGGTGGTGAGCCCTCCCGACCCGATCGGCGTCGGCGTGTTCGGTTGCGTCGCGGCCAGCACGAAGGTGCCGTCCACCGCCACCTGCCCGTCGGCGGGGCCCATGAGGGTCGCGTTGCCCGCGTAGCAGCAGTCGAGGATCATGATCCGGCTCGGCGCGCCGGAGAAGGTCAGCGCGTGACGGACGTGATCGAAGTCCAGCGCGGACACCGGATTGCCGTCGACCGACAACGAATGGGTGAGATAGAGCTTCGCGTTGATCGACGACAGCAGGCCGTGGCCGGCGAAGTAGACGAGCAGGGTTCCGGTGACCCGGGCGGCCGCCTCCTTGATCGGGTCGATGATCTCGCTCGGCGACCGCGGGTCGAGCACCTCCACGCAGTTCGCCGCCGGCAGGCCCCACAGGCTCGGGTCGCGCAGCATCCACCCGAGCCGGGAGACGTTGTTCGCCACCCCGGGGAGCTGCCCGTCGGCGTACGAGGGATCGTCGTACCGGCTGGTGCCGATCAGGACGGCGAACGACCCGGCGGGATCCGCCGCCGCGGGCCGCTCACTGCCCATCGTTGCTCGGCGGCTCGGCGGGAAGATCCGAGATCTCGACGCGGGTCTCGCCGCAGTCCACGCAGACGTGGAGCCCCGAACAGCCGGCCGTCGCCCGCCCCTGACGCCAGGTCAACACGGCGATGATCAACTGAGCCGCGCCCAGCCCGCCGGTGAGCACGACCTCGAGCGCGTCGGCCGTGCCGCCACCCATGTGCCCCGCGACCGGCGCCGGCGCCGCCGTCGACACGGGCCACCCGCGGCCCAGCACCGGGTTGCCGCGCAACCAGGCCGCCAGGGCCTCCCGCTCCCGGTCCGCGCCCCGCCCGGTCACCGTCAGCCGGGCAACCCGGGCCATAGCCGTCGCATTGGTCATGTTCGAGAACTCCCGCCGGCACGTCGTTGGAACCGTCCGCAGCGTGACACGGCGAGCGCCGGCGAACCGCACCCGTTGGCCGACCGTTCGGCGACTCGGGCTGATCGACTTAACCCGGGCTGATTACCCATGCAAAGTGGTTCACTTTGGGACACGATGGTGGGTGATTCTGGAGGTGGCCGTGGGGTCGTACGGCGCGAACGCCTGGATCGACGTCGCGGACAAGGCCGACGTGGATACGGTCCTGACGGCGATCGACGACGAAGACTGCGAGCAGGCGCCGGAGCAGTTGTACGCCCGCTCCTACGACGCCGGTGACGTGCGGCGGATCGAGCTGTTCTCCCACGACACCTACTACACCTCCCTGCCGGACGTCGTCCTGTTCCTCCTGCGGCGTACCGGCGTGGTCATCCGGGCCTTCATCGCTCTCGATCATGATGAGTACGGCGCGGAGCACATCGTCCTGGCGACCCTGGACGGCCGGGTGCGGCGGGTGCACCACAGCTACGTCTACCCGAGGTTCTTCGGCCTCTGGCCCTACCGGGAAGGCAGCCCGTGGCGGACGGACGTGGCGACGATCGGCCGGGAGCGCGGCGGCTTCACCGGCCGGCTGGTGGACGGACCGTCGGCGAGATCGGCGCTGGCCCGGCTGTACGCGGTGCCGCTCCCCGAGATTCACGCCGCCGGCCGCCGGGCCCGCCGCTCACATCAGGATCTGGGCATCATCGGCGCGCCCTTCGAGCCGTGGCTCGACGCACTCGGCATCGAATGGTCCGGCCCGGCCGACGAGGAGCCGGTCCTGGTCCGCGACGGCCCGCGACGCTGACCGGGCCGGGTGGTTCACGACGGCTGCGGCCAGTCCTCCGTGTTCGTCGTCCACTCGGCGCCGGGCCGCCGCACGAACATGGCGGTCTCGTGCAGCGCCCGGTCCTGAGGATCCGGACCCTTGTCGATCATCATGAAGACCTCGGGAGCCGACCCGGTGCGGCCCGTGACGGTCTCCGCGACGGGCGAGGTGACAAGCGTGCGACCCTCCTCGGTGGTGGCGAACGCCGCTTCCGGCGTGCTCTGCCAGCCGCCGGACAGGCGCCGGTCCTGTGTCTGCGCCCAGCGTGCCGCGCCGCGGTGGTCGAAGGCCGAGAAGACGAGGGTGCGGCCGTCGCGCACGACGATGGCCGGATCGCCGATCACGTCACCCGCCTGGGCGGACCACTGCCAGGCGAGCCTCCCGTCCGCGGCGCGTACGCCGTGCGCGTACCGGATGGACCGCCCGGGCGTGGCCATCGCGAGGTCCGGGACTCCCGCGGCGTTGAGGGCGACGGCGATCCGGCTGTCGAAGGTCTCGGTGGGATCCAGCGTCTCCCAGGGTCCCTGCTGCGCGCCGGCGAGCGTCGTGTGCGCCGGGTGGCCGTCCGGATCACGGACGAAGACGTGGATGGTGTCGCCGGACACGACGGCCGTCGGGTCGCCACCGGCCTCGCCGCCGTCGAGCCGGCGCCAGTCGCGGTAGGTGTGTCCGTCCGGCTCGCTCTGCGTCGCGAAGAAGAGCTGCCGGCCCGCCCGCGCGAACAGCCGGATTCTGCCGTCCGGGCCGGTGACCGCGTACGGAGCGCCGGAGATCTGCGCGTCCGGCGGGTTCTCCACGGGCGCCCAGTCCGCCCACGTGCCGGGATTCTGCCGCACGGTGCGCACGATCGTGCCGGTCCGGGGGTCCCGCGCGAAGACCTCGAGGTGATGGTCCTTCGACCGCATCGCCACGCTGATCGGCCCTTCGAGCAGGACGCCGGCCCTGCCGATGCGCTCCCAGCCGGTGTACCTCCAGAGCCCGGACGCCGGCCACCCGACCCGGATCACGGGCATGTACCGGTGGTACAGCTCGCCGCCGGCGAGTTGCAGCAGCTCACCGCGCCCGTCGTCGTTGCGGATGAAGGCCAGCGAGAACGCCCTGTTCAAAGGGTCGTGCGGCAACTCGCAGCCGGCCGCCGCACCCAGCAGGCAGAGCGCGGTCAACGCGCCGGTGATTCGGAACGGCAGCATGCCGGGAAGGTAGCCGCACCCCCTTCCAGGGCATAACGGGACCAGTCGGACACGCCGGAACCCTCACCCTAAAGAACCCGCACACTCACCACGCCCGAGCGGGCGTGGTGAGTGCACCACCGCACGTCCCCCGTGGCGTGCGGTACCGGTGGCCGATCAGCCACCGTGCTCGTGCGGGGCGCCGACGGTGTAGAGCAGCAAGGCCATCGTCGCCAGGATGATCACGATGATGACGCCGCGCCAGGCGATTGCCCGAGTCATCGTTGGACTCCCCTCGTCGGTGTCGTCAGCTGCCCTCGGTCATCGGCGCGCCGACCGTGTAGAGCAGGGTCGCCAGCGCCGCCAGCGCGAACATCGCCAGGACGACGCGCCGCCGGCTCAGTGTGTGGATCATGATTCACCTCCTCCGCGATGGTCCGCCGTCGCATCACGAACACGACGAACGCGCAGGTGCCGCCGCCGATCAGAAGGTCACCGGGGCTGACGACCGCGCGCAGCGGCGGGATCGCGATGGTGTCGCCGAGAACGGCGAGCCGGGTGTCCGCGTCCGCCGGTTCGTTCTTCGGCGTCACGGCCGGCGCGCGCGACCCGGCGCCGGCGGCGTCATAGGGCATCCGGCCGTTGAGAGCGATGGCCAGCCCGTTGAGCGACGCGCCGAGCACGATCACGACGGCGGCCGCCCGGACCGCGCCCGGCCACTCCGGGATGTTGACGGCGAGCCAGGCCGCCACGAGTGTGAAGACCACCGCGAGCAGCGGCCGGGCGCCGAGCGCCGAGTACTGCGCGAACTGCACGCCCGCGGCCAGCCACACCAGCCAGAGCGCCCGGATCCTGATGGCGCCGAATCCGGCGAGGCGCCCACCGAGCAGGTATCCGAGCGCGACGCCGGCGACCACCGGTGCGAGCATCACCACGAGAAGCATTCGTCCGGGCACCAGGCGAGCCAACCCGATGCTCCGGTGTGGAGGGTGCGATTCCGACAGACTCCGGAACGCGCGGGCAACGCCGCTGATGGTGGAGGCTCCCGGAGACCGGTTCGCCGGACGGCACCGGCTACGGTGGTCCCGTGGGTGTTTCGCCGGACACCGGCCCGGTGGCCGCGTACTGTGCCGAGCTGCGGCGGCGGTGGCAGGCGTCCGGGCGCGACCTACAGAGCGTCGCGCGCGACGTGAGCATCAGCAGGACGCAGCTCTACGCGATTCTCAACGGCGAGATCCGGCGCCCGCCGGACTTCGCCGGCGTGGTGCGGCCGCTGATCATCGCATGCGGCGGCACCCCCGCGGAGGTGGCGGACTGGCGGCGACGCCACGAGATCCTGGTCGGCGTCCACGCGGAGACGCGCCGCCGGCCGGCGACCCGGACGCCGGCGCCGGCGCAGCTGCCCATGGACGTCGAGGGTTTCGCCGGCCGCGGCGCCGCGCTCGCCGCGCTGGACGCCGCGACGACGCGGGTCGTGACCGTCACCGGCACGGCCGGGATCGGCAAGACCGCCCTGGCCGTGCACTGGGCCCGCGGCGCCGCCAAGGCGTTCCCCGACGGTCAGCTCTACGTGGATCTGCGCGGCTTCGACCGCGACGACGAGGTCGTCGACCCCGCGGACGCGATCCGCGGCTTCCTCGACGCGCTGGGCGTCGAACCGCAGCACCTGCCGAAGGACCGCGACGGGCAGGCGACGATGTACCGCAGCCTGTCCGCCGGGCTCCGGCTGCTGGTGATCCTGGACAACGCCCGCGACGCCGACCAGGTCCGCCCGCTGCTGTCCGGTGGGCCGGCCGTGCGTACCGTCGTGACGAGCCGCAACCGGCTGACCGCCCTGGTCGCCGAGGTGGGCGCGCAGCCGATCGCCCTTGACCTGCCGGATCCGGCGGAGGCCGCCGCGCTGCTGCGCCGCCGCGTCGCGGCCGGGCCGGCGGACGACAACGACATCGAGGCGATCGTGGCGGCGTGCGGGTGGCATCCGCTCGGCCTCGCGCTGGTCGCCGCGCGGATCCGGCAGACCGGGTTCCCGCCCGCGGCGGTGGCCGCCGAGCTGCGGCACCCGGGCTCCGCCACCCTCGACGGCGTGTGGGCGGTGTTCTCCTGGTCCTACCGCGCCCTGCACCCGCCGGCCGCCCGGCTGTTCCGCCTGCTGGGGCTCGCGGCCGGTGCCGACATCGGCGTCGACGCGGTGGCCGCCCTGTCCGGCGCCGAGGTCCAGGAGACCCGCCGGACGCTGCGCGAGCTCACCGACGCCAGCCTGCTCACCGAGCACGCGCCCGGCCGCTACCGGCTGCCCGGCCTGCTGCGCGTCTACGCCGCCGAACTCGCTCACCGCGACGACACCGAACCCGACCGCCGGGCCGCGCTCACCCGGCTGCTCGACCACTACACGCACACCGCGCACCAGGCGGACCGGATACTGAATCCGACCCGCCCGCCGATCCCGATGCGGTTGGACGGCGACGGACCGACGGGGCCCCTCGACGCCAAGGCGGCGCTGGCGTGGCTCGGCACCGAACGCGCGGTGCTGCTCGCCGCCCTGCGCCAGGCGAGCGACGCCGGGCTGGACCGGCACGCCTGGCAGCTCGGCTGGGCCCTGGACTCGTTCCTGTTCGAACACCGGCACTGGCACGACGAGGGCGTGGCCTGGGCCGTCGCGCTGAGGGCGGCGACGGCGCTGATGGACCGCCCGGCGGTGGCGCACGCGCATCGTTTCCTCGGCGTCGTCGCCGGCCGGCTCGACCGTTTCGACGAGGCGCACGCACACATGCGCCGGGCGGCCGAGACCTGCCGGGCGGCGGGCGACCGGCCCGGCGAGGCCGAGACCGAGTACGTGCTCTCGTACGTGTGCTGGCTACAGGCCGAACACGACAGCGCCCTCGCACACGCCGAGCGGTCGCTGGCGCTGTGGGCGGAGCTCGGCCACCCCGGCTGGGAGGGCAAGGCGAGCAACGCGGTCGGCTGGTACCACGCGCAGCTCGGCGCCCCGCACGAGGCGATCGTCCACCACGAACGGGCGGTGGCGCTCCAGCGGCAGGCCGGCGACCGGGCGAACGAGGCCGTCGCCCTCGGCACCCTTGGCCAGGCCAACCACCATCTGGGACACCATGAGGCTGCGGCCGGCCACTACGAGCAGGGTCTGCGGCTGGCGCGGGCGCTGGCCGACCCGATCCTTGAGGCTCAGCTCCACGTCCACCTGGGCGACACGCACGAGGCGGTCGGCGACGGCACCGCGGCGCGGGAGAGCTGGGAGGACGCGTACAAGATCCTGTCGAACGCCGAGCACCCGCAGGCGGCGGACGTCGCCCGCAAGCTACAGGTGGCCCGGACCGCGCACGAACAGCCGTAGTTCACGAGAGCAGGCCGTGCTCGTGCGCGAACACCGCGATCTGCACCCGGTCCCGCAGTGACAGCTTGCGCAGGATCGCGCCGACGTGCGTCTTCACGGTCGACTCCCCCGCGAAGATCTCGGCGGCGATCTCCGCGTTCGACATTCCGCGGGCCACCGCCCGGAAGACGGCCCGCTCCTTGTCGGTGAGCGTGAGATAGGCGTCCGGCACCGGCGTGCGCTCCGGGAACCGGGTCGTCAGCAGCGCCGACAGGTCGGCGGGTGCGAGCACCGCGTTGCCGGCGTGCACGCTGCGGACCGCGTCGGTCAGCTGCGCGGGCGTGGTGTCCTTGAGCAGGAAGCCGCTGGCGCCGTGGCGGATCGCGGTGGCCGCCCGGTCGTCCAGGTTGAACGTGGTGAGCACGAGGACGCGGACCGGGTGCGGTGACGCGGTGGCGTAGATCAGCCGGGTGGCCTCGACGCCGTCCATCCCGGGCATGCGCAGATCCATGAGGACGACGTCCGGCCGTAGCTCCTCGACCAGGCTCACCGCGTCTGCGCCGTCGCCGGCCTCGCCGACCACGCGGATGCCCGGCTGGGCGTTGAGGATGACCGCGACCCCGGCCCGGAACAGCTCCTGGTCGTCGACGACGAGCACCGTGATGTCGTCGCTCACGGCAGCGGAATCCTCGCCGTCGCGACGAACACCTCACCGTGCACCCCGGCGGACAGGCTGCCGCCGACGCCGGCGAGCCGCTGCCGCATGCCGTCCAGCCCCGATCCCGCGGGTCCCGGCCGGTCGTTCGCGGCGGGTTCGACCGCGTTGCGGACCTCGATCTCCAGCGCACCGGGCGACCAGGTTCGCCGTACGGTCAGGGCCCCGCCCCGGAGACCGTGGTGGATCGCGTTGGTCAGCATCTCCTGGAGCACCCGGTACGCGGTGATCCGCTGCTCCTCGTCGAGGGTCCGGGGCGTACCCGCCTGGCCGGACATCACCTCGTGGCCGCCGTCGCGCAGATTGTCGATCAGCCGGTCCAGGTCGTCGGCGGAGTCGCGGGTCGCGGTCAGCACCTGCCGCACATCACCGAGCGACGTACGGGCCGAGGCGGCGATCGTCGCCAGGGCCGACTTGAGGGCGGCCGGATCCTCGTCCGGCAGGTACTGCCCGGACTCGGCCTGCGCCAGGATCACCGCGAGGGAGTGGCCGACGACGTCGTGCACGTCGCGGGCCAGCCGGGTCTGCGCGTCCCGTATCCGGGCGGTCTCCTCGGCCCGGGCGCGTTCCCGGGCGGCCCGGTCCAGGTCGGTCCGGGCCCGGTCGGAGATCCGCAGGGCGAGCCCGGCCAGCCACGGCGTGCCGAGCAGCGCCACGAACACCACCACGGTGCCGACCTGCCAGCCGAATCCGAGCTGGTCGATGGTCCTGCCGATCAGGCGCCAGGGCGAGTACGGGAGGTAGACGTTCAGGGCCTGCGCACCGATCAGCACCACCGCGACCACCGATCCGGCCGCGATCGACAGCGCGCTCGCCCAGAGCACGGCCCGCCCGCCCCAGCGGGCCAGCCCGAACGCGATCACCGCGACGGCCGCCTGGGTGACCACCAGCGGCGTACCGGTGACCGTCTGGCAGATCGGGATCAGCCAGGCCAGCACCAGCGAGACCCAGGGCGCGTGGCGGACCAGCCCGACGGCCAGCGCGGTGCCGAGGACGACAAGCACGGACAGGGGTCCCTGCCCGTCGTACTCGATAGCGCCGGAGAAGAGCACGGCGACCGCGGCCGTCGCGCAGAACAGCGTCCCCCGATCGCTCACCTCATCCACGTTAGGCCAGCGTGTCGCTGATCAACCGGTCAAGCAGGTCCGGATAGCTCATCCCGGTGGCCGCGAACATCCGCGGTACCTGGGAATGCTCGGTGAAGCCGGGCATCGTGTTCACCTCGTTGAGCACCGGGCCGTCCGCGGTCAGGAAGAAGTCGACGCGGGCGACGCCACGGCAGCCGAGCGCGTCGAACATCGCGCCGGCGGCGGCCTCGAGGGCCTTGCCGGCGGCCGGGTCGAGCCGCGCGGGCACCAGGAAGGTCGTGCCGCCGCCGTACTTGGCCGCATAGTCGAAGAACCCGTCGGCGACGATCTCCAGGGCCGGCGAGACGATCCGGCCGCCGGGACCGTCCAGGACGGCGACGTCCACCTCCCGGCCCTCGACGACGCGCTCGACGAGGACGCGGTCGTCGTGGCGCAGCGCCTCGGCCAGCGCGCCGGGCAGGTCGTCCGGCGCGCCGACCAGCGCGACGCCGAGGCTCGACCCGGCGGCGACCGGCTTGACCACGACCGGGCCGCTCCAGGCGTACCCGCCGGCGGTCCGCGCGGTCAGCAGCCGTCCCGGCGCGGTGCGGACGCCGACCTCCTCGGCGATCAGCTTGGTCACCCACTTGTCCATCGCGAGGGCGCCGGCGCGCAGCCCCGAGCCGACGTACGGGACGCCGGCCAGGTCGAGGAGCGCGGCGAGCGTGCCGTCCTCGCCGCGCGGCCCGTGGACGATCGGCAGTGCCACGTCGCACCCCTGTAGGAGCGTGACCGCACCGGCCAGGCCGCCGGGCCAGGAACCGTCGCGCCCGATGGTGAGCCGGACGACCTCGTACCTGGACGGGTCCAGCGCGTCGGCGACGGCCGCGGCCGAGGCCAGCGACACGTCGTGCTCGCCGTTGCCGCCGCCGCCGATGACGGCGGCCCGGATGCGGGGCATGTCAGTTCCCTCCGATGACGTGGCGGTGCGGGCGGGCGCCGAGCCCGGTGACGATCTCGTGCGGCAGCGTGCCGGCCCAGCCCGCCCAGTCGGCGACGGTGGGCTCCCCGTGCCGCCCGGGCCCGAAGACGACGGCGATGTCACCCGGCCGGCAGCCGGCGCCCGCCTCGACGACGATCTGGTCCATGGAGATCCGTCCGGCGACGCGGCACCGGCGACCACCGAGCAGCACCTCGGCGTGCGGCCCGGCCGGGCGCGGCAGCCCGTCCGCGTAGCCGACCGGCAGCAGCGCGAGGGTGGTGTCGCGGGTAGCCCGCCACGCGTGGTCGTACCCGACCGGTGTCCCGGCCGCGACCCGGCGCACCTCGACGACCGGCGCGGTGAGCGTCATCGCCCCGCGCAGGACGTTCCCGCCGGTCGGGTCGATACCGACCAGCCCGGCTCCGGCGCGTACCAGATCGAAGTGGGCCTCCGGAGCGGTCAGGGTGGCGGCCGTCGCGGCCAGATGACACACCGCCGGGCGCAGCCCGGCTCCGCGCGCGACGTCGGCACACTCCCGGAAGCGCCGCAGCGCACCCGCGGTGTCCGGTCCGGCCAGGTGACTCATCACCCCGGCCACGACGATCCGCCCGGCCGCCTCCGCCTCGCGCGCCGCCCGGCACAACCCCGCCCACTCCTGCGGCGCCGCACCGTCACGAGCCATCCCCGTATCCACCTGGAGATGCACCCGCGCACCCGCCGGCATCACGGCCAGATGCGAAAGACCCGGAACCGCAAGATCAATATCTTCCCGTACGGCGGAAGCGAAGTCAGCCGCCAACGGGTTGAGCCAGCTCACCACCGGCGCGCCCAGCCCCGCCGCCCGCAGCTCCAGCGCCTCGCCGATCCCGGTGACGCCCAGCCAACTCGCGCCGGCACCGATCGCGGCACGGGCCACACCGACGGCCCCGTGCCCGAAGCCGTCCGCCTTGACCACGGCCATCAGCTCGCCACGCGCCCGCGCCACGAGCACACGGGTGTTGTGCGCGACAGCATCCAGATCGACGACGATCCGGGCGGCGGCGCTTCTCCTCGCCGCCACGCGAGGGTCATTGAGAAGGATCATGGAATGAAGATCGCGGAATGCGACGCCCGCCCACATCATTCTCAGGTACCGCCCTGGTGTCCTCAGGTACCGGCCCTCGGGACCGGCGGAGACCGACTACGCTGCCGCGATGCGATCCGAGCCCGGCCGATACCTCCGCGACGAGGTGCTGGCCCGCCTGGCCGAGGCGGTCGGGTCCGTCACCGTCGGGCACCCGACGCGGGTCGCCGTCGACGGGCCGCCCGCCGCCGGTAAGACCACGCTCGCCGACGAGCTGGCCGGCGTCCTGCGCGGACAGGGCCGCGACGTCATCCGCGCGACGATCGACGATTTCCTCTTTCCGCGGGCGCGGCGCTATCGGCGCGGCGAGTACTCGGCCGAAGGCTGTTACTTCGACGCACACGACAACGACGGGCTGAACCGGGTCCTGCTCGATCCGCTCGGCCCGGGCGGAGATCGGCGCTTCCGGCCCGCGCTCTACGACCACACCGCGGATGCCGTGCTGTCCCCGCCGGTCGCGACCGCCCCCGCCGGCGCCGTGCTGGTCTTCGACGGCGTCTTCCTCATGCGCCCGGAACTGATCGACCGGTGGGACCTGCGCGTCTTCGTGTCGACCACACTCGAGAAGACCGTGGAACGTGCCGTGATCCGGGAGAGCCGGATGTCATCCCGGGCCGACGTCGAACGGCGCTGGCGCGAGCGTTACCTACCCTCCCAACGGCTCTACCTCGCCACGGCCCGCCCGACCGACCACGTCGACATCGTCGTGCACAACGACGAGCCCGAGCGGCCGGTCTGGGCGCCCTCAGGCCGGTGACGCCGACCCGAAGTATTCGCGGAGCTTCTCCGCGTACGGAAGTCGCTGCTCGGCCGCGCTGAAGTCCTGCTGCGGGTGGGTGAAGTAGAGGTCGTCGCCGGCGTACCGCGGGAAGACGTGCATGTGGTAGTGCCAGCGGTCCTGGTTTCCGGCGGGCTCGTTGTGCTGGCGCAAAGAGGTTCCGTCGCAGCCGTAGGTCCGCCGGATGGCGATCGCGACCTCGCGTGCCAGGTCGTGTATCGCGTGCCCGTAGCGGGACGGCAGGTCATACAGGTTCTCGTAGTGTGCGTTCGGCACGACCATCACGTGACCGTGATTCCTCGGCCACCATCGGGGCGAGACGAACGCGGTGGCCGATTCGTCGCGCCGCACGACATCGCGCTGCGTTCGCCATTCGTCCTCACCGCCCGCCACCAGCCGGCAGAAGGGGCACACATAGTCGGGCGGCGCGTGGTTGAACATGGCAACCTCACCGTAGCTTCTGGACCGAAACTGCCTTGCCGATGTCTGTGCGGCAGCCTAACGTGCGTTGCGCACCTCCCGGTGCGCAGGCAACGGATACTTCCGCTCCTAACGGGGAGACGCGGGTTCGAATCCCGCCGCCGCTTCCGCGGTGTCGACCAGCGGCCCAGGTCACCTATGGCCCACAAGGCCAGTGCCGTCGCCGCCGTGATCTCGGGAGTTGCGGTCACGTCGCGTGCCCGGTGCGATGGATACGGCTACTTCTTTGGGTGAAGAGCCTGCAAAGGCTCCGGCGGGTTCGAAACCGCCGATGCCGTGTCCACTCCCGATCTCGGGCGGGCGGCGTGATCGATTCCCGGGCGATTCCACCAAAACAATTCGGTTGATCGGCGGCGGGCGCCGTCGTTATTGTCTGGCCAGCACTTCCCGGTGCGAAGGCGACGGATACATCTTGGAGGGGCCGTAGAGCCTCGGTGAAGAGCCCTTCCGTCACCGGTTCCGAACTCGGGAGGCGCGACCATTCGGGGGCAATACCTTTGGTGCGTCTTCCTGTTCGATGGATACATGGGGGACGTCATGACCAAGTTCAATTTCAAGCTGCGCGAGAACCGGCACGAGATCGACGAGCTCGTGACCGCCGAGGGCATCGCCACCGCCGAGCGCGTCGCGGCCACCCTGCGCGACGAGGCCGCCCGGCGCCTCGCGACCTTCGAGGGCGCGCCGGGATTCGACCGGGAGCCGCGCGCCGAGCTCTTCCTGCTCGGTGTGTCGAACATGGTCGGTGAGGACACGTTCTACGAGGGTGCCGCGGACCGGGACGACCGGTTCCGCGCCCTGGTGGCCGCCGTCGCCGTCGCCGACCCCGACTGGTTCGCCCGGTTCGTGCGCTGGCTGCGCACCGGTGCGATGCTGCGTTCGGCGTCGGTGGTGGCGGCCCTGGAGGGCGCCCGCGCGCAGGTCGCGGCGGGCATCCCGGGCTCGCGGGCGACCGTTGACGCGGCGTTGCAGCGCGCCGACGAGCCGGGCGAGGCGCTGGCGTACTGGCTGGGCCGTTACGGCCGGGCGCTGCCGAAGCCGGTCAAGCGAGGCGTCGCGGACGCCGCCGTGCGGCTGTACCACGAGCGCAGCCTGCTCAAGTACGACACCGACCGGAGCGCGGTGCGGTTCGGCGACGTCATCGAGCTGACCCACCCGACCGCGCGGGACGAGCGGCAGGGTGACCTGTTCCGGCACGCGCTGGACCGGCGCCACCACCGCGACAACCCGATTCCGGCGTCGCTGACGACGCTGGCGGCCCGGGCCGAGCTGATGGCGCTGCCGGTCGAGCGGCGCGGGGAGGTCGGCGACCCGGCTGTGCTGGGCGCGGCGGGCATGACGTGGGAGGCGCTGGCCGGCTGGCGGCAGACCGCGATGGACGCCGCCGCCTGGGAGGCGATCATCCCGGGCATGGGCTACCTGGCGCTGCTGCGCAACCTGCGGAACTTCGACCAGGCCGGCGTCGGCGACGCCGTCGCCGAGACCGTCGCGGCGCGGCTGGCCGACCCGGGCGAGGTCGCGAGGTCGCGTGTCCTGCCGATGCGGTTCCTGTCTGCGTTCAACGCGGCGCCGAGCCTGCGGTGGGCGTACCCGCTGGAGAGGGCGTTGCAGCATGCGCTCGCGGACGTGCCGGCCCTGGGCGCACGGACCCTGATCCTGATCGACACCTCGGGCTCGATGGACAGCGGGTTCAGCAAGGACGGCTCACTGCGCTGCTGGGACGCGGCGACGGTGTTCGGCCTGGCCCTGGCCGCACGCGCCCACGACGCGACGGTGGTGTCGTTCTCCGACGGCAGCCGGGTGTTCCCGGCGGTGGCCGGCGAGTCGGTGCTGGCGGCCGTGCGCCGGTTCAAGGACGGCGGCTACTTCTTCGGCTCGGGGACCCAGACCGAGCGGGCCGTGCGGACGCACTACGACGGTCACGACCGGGTCGTCATCCTCACCGACGAGCAGGCGCACTGGCACAGCGCGACGCACGTGGCGGCGGTGGTGCCCGCGGCGGTCCCGGTGTTCACCTGGAACCTGGCCGGCTATCGCGTCGCGCACACGCCGGCGTCCGGCAACCGGCACACCTTCGGCGGCCTGTCCGACGCCGCGTTCGCGATGATCCCGCTCGTCGAGGCCGGCTCCCGCGGGCAGTGGCCGTTCTAAGCGGGTGAGGCGCCTAGGCCTTGCGTGCCAGCAGTTGAATCTCCTGGAACTGCCGGCGGTCCGTGGGCTGCGGCTCACGGACCGTCCGGGCCACCTCGGCCAGTCCGGCCTCGCGCAGCAGCGCGGCGAGGTGATCGGGCCACCACCGGTAGGCCGGCGCGACCGAGTGATCGTAGATCTGTGTCGGGTGTGACCGGTCCTCGCTCGCCGGGAAGGCGATCAGGAGGTGGCCGCCGGGCGCCAGCACGCGGTGGAACTCCGCCAGGATGACGGCGATCTCCGGCGGCGGGGTGTGTATGACCGACCAGCGGGACAGCACCCCGCCCAGCACGCCGTCGGCGATGTCGAGCGCGGCCATCGTTCCCACGTCGAACCGCAGGTCCGGGTGGGCCTGCCGGGCCAACTCGATCATCACCGGCGAGACGTCGACGCCGAACGCGGACAGCCCCAGCCCGTTCAGGTGGGCGGTGATGTGGCCGGGGCCGCAACCCAGGTCCGCGACCCGGTCGTTGCCGGTCGCGGTGACGAAATCGGCGAAGGCACCCAGCATCGCGCGGTCCAGCGGACTGTCACGCAGGGAGTCGCGGAACAGCTCCGCATAGGTGTGGGCAACGGCGTCGTAGGGTTCGACTTCGACCATGCCGTGACGTTAGTTCCCCGCCTCGGCCGGCTCGGCCTCGGGCCCACCGCGCTGAGCGCGCTGGTGCCCCGAGGCCGCTCCGGGCGTCATGCGACCGGGGACTTCAAGATCTATCCACGCGCCTCCCACCGGCGGAGGGTGAAGCTGAAGTCGCCGGACGAGTTACCGGTGAGGCGGTGTTTCGAGGTGAGGCTGCCGTCGGCGATGAGCCGTTGCACCTGCGACCGCGACACCTCCAACCCGGCCGACAGCAGCCTCGTCAGCCTGATCGGGATCGGCCGGAGGAAGCGGACCGAGGTGTCGATCACCTCGGCCGCCGGGTCGCGGACCGCCTCCCTCTCGAGAGCCCACGCGCCGTCCCAGTCGAGCGACACGCCGTTTCGGCGCAGCAGTACCGGGTCCGCCAGCAACGTCGCCGCGAGTGCGACGTCGTTGTCGTGGAACCGGGTCAGGGTCGACGCTTCGATGGCGCGGACGTTGGTCCGTTCCAGGACGGTCAGCTTGACGGTCTCCCCGCACCCGGCGCACAGCGCCAGGAGCCAGACGTCGAGGAGCTTGTGGTTCGCGTTGACCCGGAACTTCCCGTGCGCGCGGTACCGCGACGACGCGCACCTCAGGCAGCGGCGACGGATGAGCGGAAGGCCCGTCGGGCGCACCAACCACTGTGTTTCTATGGAGTTCATTGACAAGTGCCGATCTGCTGCGACATTTCCGTGCGGAGACCACGCTCCGCGGAGGAGTCCGCGCATGACGCAGGAGGTCATGCGGGATGCCCGTGCTCCCAGCGAGCAGGGCCCTGCACCGAGCGGCATGCCGGCTCGGTGCGGTGGAATGTCTCAGCTGATGTACAACGGCCCGTCCTTGATCAGTGGCACGACCCGGCGACGCTAACAGCGCGACGCGGTACGGCTCCACCGGTTTTCGATGGGCGCTCGCTCAGCCCAGGAACTGAAAGGCCACGAAGCCCGCGATGACCACGAGCAGCATCACGACCACCGTGACCGGCCCGAGCGGGGAAGGGCCCTTGTCGCCACGCGCGCGTGGGTCGGGCAACGCATAACGGCGGCTCAGCATCATTCCAAGCTACGAATCCCGGGTTCGGCCGGTCTATGACGCATTCCCTGCGGCAGTACCCCGCATGCGATGGCGGCACGCCGACGAAATGCTGGCACAGCCCGCGACACTCATCGAGGATCAGGACCCCACACGCCCGCAGGGGAGGCATGACCGTCGATGCTCGTCCGGGTCGCCGTCTCCGATCCCCTGCCCCTGTTCCGGCGGGGCGTCGTCGCCGTGCTCTCCGAGGCCGGATTCGCCACCGAGACCCCGGACGACCTGCTCGCCTGGGCCCTGGACGGCGAGCGGCGGATCGTGCTGCTGACCCTGCACTCGTCGTCGGACTGGGCCCTGCTGTCCGCCCTCGGCGCGGCGCGCACCGGGCTGGTCGTGGTGGCGACCCTCGAGGCGCCCAGCACCGCGCTGTACGTCCGCGCCGTCCTCGCCGGCGCGGCCGCCACGATGCGCCGGGACGCCACGCCGGAGGACATTCGCGAGGTCTTCGCCGCGGCGGCGAGCGGCCGCAGCCTGCTGCCCACCGAGGTCGTGCGGGAGCTGAGCGGTACCCCGGGAGCGCGTACCCCCGCCGATCCGGCGCCGCCGCCGGAGCGGGAGATCGACTGGCTGCGCCAGCTCGCCGGCGGCGACAGCGTGCGCGCCGTCGCCGACCGGGCCGGCTACTCCGAGCGGATGATGTTCCGGCTGCTGCGGGATCTGTACACGAGGCTGGGCACGGCCAACCGGACGGAGGCACTGATCCACGCGCAGGGAAAGGGCTGGCTCTAGGTGTTCTGCCCAGACAGGTTAGGGACACGGCTGGCGGGTGGGCCGCCGAGTGCGGTGTGGTGCCGGTGATTGTTGTAGGTGTGCAGCCAGGTGGGCAAGGCCGCTCGTCGGGCGGTCTCTGATCGGTAGGCCTTGGCGTAGGCCCATTCGTCGGTCATGGTGCGGTGGAAGCGTTCGACTTTGCCGTTGGTCTGGGGCCGGTAGGGGCGGGTCTTCTTCACGGTCACGCCCAGCTGGGTGCAGGTGTCATGCCAGAGCCGGGATTTGTAGCAGGAGCCGTTGTCGGTCAGGACCCGGGCGATGGTGATGCCGTGGCGGGTGAACCAGGCGTGCGCGCGGTGCCAGAACGCGGCAGCGGTCTCTTTGCGTTCGTCGTCGAGGATTTCGGTGTAGGCCAGCCTGGAGTGGTCGTCGATCGCGGTGTGCAGGTAGGCGTAGCCGAGCCGGGCACCGCCCCACGCGTCAGTGCCGTGACCTGTGGTGGCGGTGCGGTTGAGTTTGCCGCGTGCGCGGCCTTGGGTGCGCCAGCCGCCGCCGTCGGGGATGTTGCCGAGTTTCTTGATGTCGACGTGGATCAGGTCGCCCGGGCAGGGGTGTTCGTAGCGGCGGACCGGTTGGCGGGTGGCCCGGTCGAGATGGGTCAGGCGGGTGACGCCGGCGCGGCGCAGGATGGCGTGGCAGGTCGAGGCGGGCAGGTCCAGACGGCCGCCGATTCGTGCCGGTCCCCATCGGCGGCTGGTGCGCAGGTGCAGGACCTGGCGTTCGACGTGGAGGTGGGTGCGGTCCGGGCTGTGATGTGGCCGGCTGGATCGGTCGGTCATGCCCGTGACGCCTTCGGCGCGGTAGCGCTGCGCCCACCGCTGTGCTGTTGTCGGGCTGACCTGGAACCGCTCTGCGGCTCGGCGTAGCGGCCAGCCGTCGTCCACGACACAGCGGGCCAGGCGCAGTCTGCCGCGTTCGGTCAGGGGTGCATTAGCGTGGGGCACGAGGACCTCCCGGGTGATGCGGAACCTTCGACAAGCTCCACCTCACCCGGAGGTCCTCACCCAATTCAAGAACTAAGCCCTGTCACCAACGTCCATGGACAGAACATCTAGGGATAGATCCGCCGGGCGAACTTCTTGTCCATTGCGGAGAGTTCGCTGTTCTCCGGGTACGTCAGGCCGTCGAGGGTCCAGCTCGGTGGAAAGCCGTAGATCATCACCGAGTCGGGGTCGAAGCTCGTGAACTGGGTCGCGCCGGCCGCGTACCGGTGGAAGACGTTGCTGTCGACGACCTCCGGCTTCCAGTAGTTCGGCGGGCCGGCGAGCGCCTGGTAGACCACCGGCTTGTTCCACCGGATGCCCGCGGCGGGGCTGGAGTGCTCGTGCACCAGGCCGATGGCGTGGCCGAACTCGTGGCGGGCCAGCCGGTCGACCCGCCCCGGGGTCGCCCACGGCACCTCGGCGAGGATCATCGTGGGTGCGCCGGGTGCGTAGTCCCGCTGATCGAGCGCCGTCACACCCAGCGCCGACGAGTTCTCGGCGCCCTGGAACGTCACCCTGATCTCGGCGTCGGCGGAGTCCACCACGCGGAAGCGGAGGTTCGCATGCTCGGTCCAGGCGCCGGCCGCCGCCATCACCCGTTCGCGCAGGCTCTGCTCACCGTCCAGGAAGAACACCCGCAGCGTCGAGCCGTTCGGCCAGAAGAACGTCGGGTCGCCGGCGGCCTCGAAGCCCCCGCCGCGCCGGCGGCCGAAGGCGTTGTCGGGGTCGATCCGCTCGGCGGCGGCGATGTGCTCGCCGTTCGGGGTGCTCTCGATACAGGGAAGCATGTAGCCCTCATCTCGTAGCTCGTCGGAGGCGGTTCAGCAGCTCGTCGTCGACGAAACCCTCCAGCTGGGCGAGCAGGCGCAGCGCCCGCAGCACCGCGCCCGGGGCGGTGAGCACCGCGCGGGCCTCCCGGAGCGCCGCGAGGGCGTCGTCCACATCCGCGGTCTCCCGCCCGACGAGCGCGACACCGCAGGACAGCAGGGCCCGCGCCGTCAGGGCGCCGGTGTCGTTCCGGTAGGGATACGCCTCGTCGGCCTGCTTCAGCCCGGTGCGGAAGGCCTCCATCGCCGCCTCCGGCCGGCCGAGCCGCACCTGGAGGATGCCGGCCAGTCCGTACAGCCGGGGACTGCCGCGCTCCCGCCCGGCCGTCTCGACCGCGGACAGCGCGCCGTCGAGGTCGCCGGTGCAGAGGTAGGCCTGCGCGAGGATCTCCTTCGACGCCCTGGTCAGCCTGTCGTTGCCGGCCCGGATGCCGGCCTGCGCGGCCTGGTCCGCCAGCGCGACGGCGGCGACGAAGCCGCCCTCGTCGAGCAGGATCTCCGCCTCGGCCTGCTTGGCCTCGCCGAGCAGGATGTGGTCGCCCGCGGCGTCGGCCGCGCTGCGGGCCCGGTGCAGATTGACCCGGGCCGCATCGGTCCGGCCCAGTTCGCCCTCGACCCAGGCCGCGCTGATGTACAGCGCGGCCCGGTGTTCACTCTCCTCGACGGTTCCGCGCAGGAGGCGCAGCGCGCTCGCGTGGTGCCGAAGCGCCCGATCGAGGTGACCGGCGCGGCCGGCACACAGGACGAGCCCGGCGTGCACGAAGGCGCGCTCCTGACGCAGCCCCCGTAGGCGGGTCCGGGTCAGCCACGCGGCCTTGCGGTAATGCGCCGTGGCCAGGTCGAGCCGGCCCTGCTCGAAGTACGCGTTCGCCAGCTGGATGATCAGGCGCACCCGGTCCGTCGTGACGCGCCGCCTTGTCGCGAGCCGGAGAGCCGGCCGCACGCAGGCGATCACCCCGGCGTGATCCTCCTGCTGCCGCAGCGCCCGCGCGAGCAGGGACAGCCGGACCAGCTCCCGGCGCGGATCGAGGTCGGCGAGACCGTGGAGAGACTCGACAACGGCGTCGCTGTGGCCCCACCCGTGCAGGTATCCGTCGTCGATCCGTTCGATGACGGCCAGGGCCGCGGCGTACTCACCTCCGCGGATGCGCAGTTCGATCTCGCTGAACTCGGGATGCAGCTGCTCCACCGAGCTCACCGTGGACCGGCGGACGCCGGCGAAGTACTCGGCGGCCTCGTGCAGCAGGGCCGGCTGGGTGAAACGACGCGGCTCGGCCGCGCGATCCTCCGGCTCGCCGAGCGGAATGGTGCGCAGCACCGACTCGCTCTCCCGGCCCGGCGGCAGCCAGTAGCGGTCGCCGTCCCCGCGTATCAGCCGCCGCCGACGCAGGTGTTCCAGCACCTGGTGGCTCTGCTCGCCCTTGGCGTATCCGCGCAGCAGATGATCGACGGTGGTCGACCGGACCGGGCGGCCGAAGACGGCAAGGGCCTGCACGACCCGTTTCGCGAACGGGTCGAGGCGCTTGAAGACGCGGTCGAACAGGAACGTGACGATGTCCTGCTCGCCGGCGCCGTCCATCTCGCCGATCAGCCAGGACAGGGACCGCCCGGGCGTGCTCAGTTCACCGAAGGCGAGCTCGATGGCGCGGGGCAGCCCCTTGGTGTGCCGATGGAACCAGTACAGCTCGTCGGCCGACGGTTCCGGCAGATCCCGTACGCGCTCGCCGCCCATGGCCCGGAGGAGCTTGAAGGCCTCCTCGCGGGACAGGCCCTCGCCTCGGCTCTGATACCTGGTGTGCGCGTACTTCTCGGCCAGCGCGAGGGGATCCCGCCGGCTGGAGATCAGGATCCGGACGCCGTGGTCGCGCCGGTCGAGGATGCGGTGCACGAGCGCCCGCAGCTCCCGGTCCGACAGGTCGCCGGCCGCGTTCAGCGCCGTCTCGCAGTTGTCGACGGCCACCACGACGCGATCGTCGCCCAGCGCGCGCAGCAGCGCGTTGAGCTTGTCGACCGCCGGCACCGGGGCGTGCACGAGGTCGGCGAGCTCGTCGACGCCGCGTTGTTCCGGGACCACCCGCAGCAGCGCCCGCAGCAGGACTCCCCCGTCCAGCTTCCGATGGCCCTGCGTACCCAGGTAGACGAAGGCGTCGAGCGCGGGCGGCGCCGGCCCGTTGCGGATCCGGTACAGCAACCGCGAGACCATGCCGGTCTTGCCGACACCGTCGCGCCCGGTCAGGACGAGCAGCCGGGCCGACCCGTCGGCCAGCGTGCGCTCGATCGCCTGTAGCTCCTCGATGCGATTCTGGAACTCCTTCGGCGGAACCGACGGCGGCTCGTACGGGCAGCGGACGGCCTGGCGTTCCGGCATCGCGGCGTCGGGCTCACGCTCCTTGTTCTGGCCGTCGGCGATGGCCGCGTCCACCATGCGCTCGGTCGCCGGCAGGTCCGCCATCCGGCTCTCGGCCGCGTCGATCCGCTCCGACAGGTACTCGATCTCGGCCGCGTACCAGGGCCGTTCGCGGGCGTCGGCGCCGGCCGCCTGCCGCCGGAAACGGTCCCGCTGCCGGCGCAGCCGGTCCATCAGCAGGTCCGGGGAGGCCAGCCGCTCCAGGTGCCGGAGCAGCCGCCGCCGGCCGAGCACCGGGTCGCCGGCGAGATCCACCGCCATGGTTTCGGCGATCCGGCCCGGCATGACCACGTCCGGATCCTTGACGACGCCGATGACGTCCATGCCGAGCTCGATCGCGCGTTCGAGCTGGTACAGGCAGGAGGAGTCCGGTGCGACGCTCGCACCGGTGGCGACGAACATCATGACGTCGCAACCGATGACGCGGTCGCCGGAGGTCTCCTCGAGCGGATGGAGGGTCACCGGCATCGGCGCGACCTGGTCGGTGGCCCAGCGCACCAGCCGGAGCCCGTCGGCCCGGGCGTAGGGCAGCGCGATCATGAGGTGGGTCGCCTCCCGGCCGAGCGCCTCCTCGCGGAGCTCGCCGAACGTCTTGCACTCGGGCACCTCGTGGTGCGCCCGATCGAGCAGCCGCAGGATCTCGCCGCGACCGTTGAGCTGCTGTACGAGGTGGAGGACGTTCGCGCGGTGATCGGAGCGCGGCATCACGAAGTCCTCGAAGGACAGATCGGCGGCCAGGAGCAGGTCGGTCATCGCGTCCGGTCCGGGAAACACCTTGAGCAGGGCGTCGCGCAGTTCACCCTCGCTCTTCCTGCACAGGGGTGTCGGGGGCATGCCGTTCCCATCGATCGGCGACCATCTCCATCCGTCACCGTATCGGCACGTTGCGTACAGGTGAAGGCGTCGCTCAGCCGCCCAGGGCCGAGATCGCTCCGCTGGCCGTCAGGAGATCGCGCAGCGCCGACAGCGGGATTCCCTCGTTGTAGGCCGGCGGCGGACCGCCCTTGCGATAGCTCGGATCGCCGTTCTGGTGCATCGCCACCCACTGCCAGTCCGGGCCGAAACACGGCGACCCGGAGGAGCCGCCTTTCGTGTTCGTCCGGTACCGGATCCGGGTGCCGTTGGCGTTGAGCCCGATCACACCGTCGGTGTCCAGCGAGACCTGTAGGGGCTCCTTCTCCGGGTGGTGCACGATGTGGAGCGCGGGCAGGCGCGCGAAGTCGTGCGGCTCGACCGGTAGCTCGATCCACCGCCGCGGAGCCTGCCGGGCCAGGATCAGGGGCGCGCCGACCGGCTGCTCGCCGACCCGGTCGGCCACCCGCAGCAGCGCATGGTCCAGCTGATGCGGCAACGGCAACACGCCCGAGTCCGGATCGAGATCACCGTCACCGGGCGGGCTGTGGTCGATCAACCAGTCGGGTGCGAGCGTGTGGACCGTGCCGGGAATCTGGGTGATGCCGTCGAGGTCCCGCTTGTGATCGAACCGCAGGCACACCTGCGACGACGGGATCCGCCCGAGGTGGACCTGCTCGATCACGTGGTACACCGTCATGACGACGTCCGGGCCGACCAGGAATCCGGTGCCCCGCGGCGTGCCCTCCGGGAACTCGACGCGGCACACCCGGCCCTCCGCCTGCGCACCCCGGATCAGCCAGCTCGGGAAGTCCAGCGAGGAGTTCGCCTCCCGGACGGTCAGCTGGAACTCCCTGCCGGTGAGGTTCCGGGCACCGTCGGCCGACTTGATCACCGGCGCGAGGCCGAAATTCTGGCCGAACTCGATCAGTCCCGGATGCTCCGGCCGGGCCGTGCGCGCGGCCGCTATCAGGTCCTTCCACCAGAACCTGGCGTTGGCGGCCTGGACGACCTTGCGCACCGTGGTCCAGTGGCTGTCCGACGTGGCGGCGTCCCGGTACGGCGCCAGGCTGAAGGTCAGCAGCAGGTCGGTGAAGTCGTCCGGCGGAAACGCGTGGTACAGCAGCTCCCTGAGCACGAGAATCTCCGGACCGGACAGCTGGCCAGCAAGCATCGCGCACCCCCGGGTCGACCCGCGCCCCCGAGACTAGTCCGGTCCGCCGAGCTACCGTTGCGCCGATGATGCCGGCGAACCCCCTCCCGGAGTGGGAGAGAATGCGGATCCTGCGCGCCGAGTCGGAGTACGCCGCCTGCAAGAAGGACCCGCGGATCGCGTACGGGCTGTGGTGCGCGGTCGGGATCTTCGGCGGCCACCGGTTCTACCTCGGCGACACCGGCCGCTCGATGGCGATGCTGTTCACCCTCGGCGGCTGCGGCCTGTGGACGCTGCTCGACGTGTTCGCCGTCGGCCGCCGGGTCCGCGCGGTGAACCGCGCACGACGCATCGAGATCATGGACCGCTACGGCATCATCGACCAAATCTACGTTGACCCGGGCCCACCACACTGAACATACTTTCACTGAATCTGTATTCAGTGAAGGATGGTGGACATGCGATCGATCATCATCGGTGGGGGCGTCGCCGGCGCCGCGGCCGCCCTGGCGCTGCGGCGCGTCGGCGTCGAGGCCACCGTCTACGAGGCGTACGAGGATCCGGCCGGCGACGTCGGCGCGTTCGTGAGCCTGGCCAGCAACGGCCTGCGCTGCCTCGACGTGCTCGGCTGCCTCGACGCGGTGCGCGCCGCCGGCGTCGAGGTGCCGCGGCAGCGGATGTGGTCGGCCGGCGGCCACCTGCTCGGCGACGTGCCGCGCGGCCGGCGCGGTGCGGACACCCTGCACAGCGTCACGCTGCCGCGCGGCCGCCTGGTCGCGGCGCTGCGGGAGGCGGCCGCCGCGGCCGGCGCCCGCATCGTCACCGGCGAACGCGCCGTCGCCGTGACCGAGACGGCCGACGGCGTGACGGCCGAGTTCGCCGGCGGCCTGCGCGACAGCGCCGACCTGCTGGTCGCCGCCGACGGAATCTGGTCGACCGTACGCGGGCTGCTCGACCCCGCCGCGCCCGTGCCGGAGTACGCCGGGCTCTACGCGATCTCCGGCGTGTCCAGGATGGACGGCGTGGAGCCGGGGGTCTTCAACATGACCTTCGCCCGCAACGGCGCCTTCATCCACCTGGCCACCGGCACCGGCGAGGTGTGGTGGCAGGCGCAGATCGCCCAACCGGCCGAGCCGGCCCGCGCGGGCGTCGGCGACGCGGACTGGCTGCGCGGCACGGCCCGGCTCTACCGGGACGAGAAGGTGCCGTCGGCGGTCATCGCGGCGACCACCCACCTGCACCCGCCCGTGCTCTTCCACGCGCTCGATCCGGTGCCGACCTGGCACGGCGAGCGGGCCGTGCTGATCGGCGACGCCGCCCATCCGGTCGGCGCCGGCCAGGGCGCGTCGATGGCGATCGAGGACGCGCTCGCCCTGGCCGCGGCGCTGCGGGCGGGGCCGGCGATCCCCGGCGCGCTCCAGGCGTACGACGCGGCGCGGCGCCCGCGGATCGTCAAGCTCCTGGACGCGGCCGAGGACAACCGCGGCATGAAGAAGGCCGGCCCGGTCAAGCGGCGGACGCAGGCCCTGCTCATGCGCCTGTTCCTGCCGCTGTTCTACGAACGGGCCACCGCGCACCTCTACGCCTACGAACCGCCGCGGCTCAGCGCTCGGACCGGCCCAGCGCCGCGATGAGGGACTCGATGCTCAGGACGAGCTTCTCGAGCCCGGCGATCACCTCGTCGGTCGCGGGGGCGGCCGGCTCGGTGTCCTCGTCGTCGGCACCGAGCCGCGCCTCCACCGCGGTGGGCTCGTACATCTCCTCGAGCAGGCGCAGGTAGAGCTCGTTCGGGTTCGGCAGATCGCGCAGCTGGCTGATGGTGCGCCGGGTGGTGCGGTCGCCGCTGGTGAAGCTGCCGTAGCTCAGCAGGCGTCCCAGCACGCTCTGGTTGTACTGGATGTCGACGACGCGCATCAGCGGCACCATGCGCACCCGCCGCCAGAGGACGCCGCGGGTCATCATCACCCGCTTGTTCGTGATCACGAACCGGTCGAACCACCATCCCGCGAACCGGTATGCGATGACCACCAGGGTCGCGACGCAGATCGCGGCGGTCAGGAAGCCCGCGTACTGCGGCTTGATCCTCAGCTGCGTGACCCACACGCCGAGAACCCCGTAGAGGAGGATGACCGAGCCGGCCTTGGCGATGTGGATCCAGTGGCGTTTCCACTCGCCGCGGTACCGCTCGGTCGCGAACAGGTAGCGAGCCACCAGCATCGTCGGCTCGTCCTCGCGGTACTCCCGCGGCGGAAGGGCCTCGGCCAGCGATCCGTCCGCGTCGGAGCCGACCAGCCGCCGCAGGCGGGTGAGCACCGCCGCCGACAGGAAGCCCAGGCCGGTCAGCAGCTTCAGGAGCTTCCCGGGGCGTACGTTGATGAGCGCCTGGAGCTCCTCGGACCGGACCGGCCGCTGCGGGTCCTCGTCGGCGTACTCGATCCCGGCCGCCCATCGCACCAGGACCCGGCCCAGCCAGGGCGAGAGGTCGGTGGCTTCGTTGACGACCAGTCCGAGCACGACACCGATGACGATCTCGATGCCGCTCATGTGCCGAACCTGGGGCGCAGCCGCGGAGACGGCCGGTGGTACCCGGCGGTCCGCGCGCGGGCCAGGTCGACCTTCTCTGCCACGATGCGGTAGTAGCGCAGCCGAGGTCGCTGCTCGCCGGCCTTCAGCGCCTCCCAGGAGGCGGTGATCCAGCCCATCTCCTCGAGCCGGTCGAGGGCACGGTAGACGACCGGACCGGACCGGCGGGAACGGTGCATGATCTCCCAGCCGTGTACCTCGGCCTGCCGATCCCAGGCGTCCAGGAGCACGTCGAGGACGGCCACCAGGGCGCCGTCGACCATGGATCCCGCCATGCGGTGATGCTACGGGCACCCTGAGTGATCAGGATAGTGCGCGTTCGGGTACGCGCCACCAGCGGCGCGACGCACACGCGGCCAGGCCGGCGCCGGCGGCGTTGAGCAGCACGTCGTCCACGGAGGACACCCGGTCCAGCCGCAGGACGTACTGCGCGACCTCGACCAGGACCGAGCAGCCCGCCGCGAGCGCCAGGATCCGCGGCACCGACGCCAGCGCCGCGAACCGCAGCGGCGCCAGCAGGCCCAGCGCGGCGAAGACCAGCAGGTTGCCGACGACCTGGACCGTCACCGTCAGCGGCCCGGCGGCGAGCACCGCGAGCAGGTCACGCAGCGGCACCAGGCTCACCCGGCCGGCCACGGCACCGGCCCGGTCACCCGGCGTCATGATCATCCATATCCAGGGCGCCGTCCCGTAGACGATGCCGACCTCGGCCAGCGAGCTGCGCCAGGTGCGGCGGCGGGCCAGCGCCCACGCCGCCAGCGCGGCCAGCGGCAGCACGGCCACCGTGAGGAGCACCACGCCGACGAACCCCATGACCATGCCCCGCCCCCGTCCGAACCGCGAAGCTACCCTCCCCTCACAACAGGCCCCGGTCCCGGGCGTAGATCGCCGCCTGGGTCCGGTCCCGCAACCCGAGCCGCTCAAGGATCCGCGAGACGTGGTTCTTCACGGTCCCCTCGCTCAGATGCAGCCGGGCGGCGATCTCCCGGTTGGTGGCGCCGACCGCGACCAGCCGCAGCACCGCCTGCTCCCGCCCGGTCAGGTCCACCCGCGGCGTCCGCGCCGGCTGGGCCCGGTCCAGGGCCGTGACGAGCCGGCGCACCGCCGCGCTGTCGTGCTGGTCGACGCCGGCCCGGGCCAGCCGCACCGCCTGGGCCAGCTCCCGCGCCGGCAGGTCCTTCAGCAGGTAGCCGCCGGTGCCGGCGCGCAGCGCCCGGAGCACGTACTCCTCGTCGTCGAACGTGGTGAGCATCAGGACCCGGCAGGACGGCAGCCGCTCACGCAGCAGCTCGGCGGCGCGCAGCCCGTCGAGCACCGGCATCCGGACGTCCATCAGCACCACGTCGGGCCGGGTCCGCACGGCGAGCGCCACGGCGGCCCGGCCGTCCGCCGCGGTGCCGACCACCTCGATGCCGGGCTCGATGCTCAGCAGGGAGGCGATGCCCTCCCGGATCAGCGCCTGGTCGTCGGCGACCAGCACCCGCACCGGCTCCGGCGCGGCGGTCACCGGGCCACCGCCGGCCGCGGCAGGCACGCCACCACCCGAGTGCCGCGGCCGGGCGCGGACTCCACCCGTACGCTGCCGCCCAGCGCGGCCAGCCGCTCCCGCATCCCGGCCAGTCCGGTGCCGGCCGCCGCCTCGACGGCGAAGCCCCGCCCGTTGTCCTCGACCTCGAGCACCGCGTCCGCGTCGCCGCAGCGCAGCACGACCTCGACCCGGTCGGCGGCGGCGTGCCGGCGCGCGTTGGTCAGCGCCTCCTGAGCCACCCGGTACAGCGCCTCGAGGCCGGCCCGGTCGTGCGCGGACTCGCTCCCGCTGACCTCGAGGCGTACCCGGAAGCCGGGGTCATCGAGCCCCTCGGCCAGCGACCCCAGGGCGACGGCCAGCAGGAACGGCTCGGCCCGCAGGACGCCGACGGACTCGCGTATCTCGCGCAGCGCCCGCCCCGCGGCCCGGTGCGCGTCGGCGACGGCCCGGTCGGCGACGGCCGCATCCCGGTCCCGGAACGCCTGCGCCTTCGCCAGCTGCACGCTGATCGCGGTCAGGTGGTGGCCGAGGCTGTCGTGGATGTCGCGGGCCACCCGGTTCCGCTCGGCGGCCGCGCTCAGCTCGGCCACCCGGCGCTGCGCCCGCCGGAGATCGCTCACCAGCTGCTCGGCGCGGAGCCGGCTGCGCCGCTGGTCGGCCGCGAAGGCCGCGGCGGCGAGGGCGAGCACCAGCCCGATGAAGAACATCATCAGGTCGGAGACGGTCTCCGGGTCGGCCCACCAGTCCGGGACCGACCCGGCCCGCAACACGGCCGCGACCAGGTAGGCCGCGGCCACGACGTGCCCGGCCCAGCGGCCGAGCGAGAGGTAGGCGAAGAACGGCATCAGGACATAGAGCACCCGGGCGAAACCGCCGGGGTCGGCCGCGTTCACGGCCGCCAGCAGCAGCATGCGTACGGCGAGGAGCACGATCGCCCGCCGCGGGGTCGTCGGGCCGCGCCAGTCGAGCTGCTCCACGCCGAGCAGCGCCAGCAGGGCGGCCACGAACACGGCGACGCTCATCGCACCCGCGTCCGGTGCCAGGCCCGCGACGACGAAGTAGAGGCCGGTGAGCAGCACGGCGCCGTAGAGCAGCGAGGCCATCCACCGCAGCGACGGCGCATCCATGCTGCCAGGCTAGGCAACCACCTCCAGGTTTCCTACGGTCGGGCGTCGTTTGTGGCCGATGGTCATGTGCCGAACGGCCGCGCCCGGCGCCGGATCCGGCCCGACGGCACTACCGGCGTGCGGCCGGCGCGCGGCACGGTGGCGGCGTCCGCTACCGAAGGAGTCCACCATGTCCGATCGCCTGCTGTACCGCCTCGCCGGACTTGCCGGAGTGCTCGGCGGCGCCCTCATCCTGGTGGCGGTCGCCCGCCGGGCCGGGGCGATACCGGAGAACGGCCTCACCCACGCCCTGGCGCCGCCGGCCGGCGCGCTGCTGCTGCTCACCCTGACCGCGCTCTACCTGCGCCAGCGGCAAACCGCCGGCCGGCTCGGGCTGGCCGGCTTCGTGCTGCACCACCTCGGGCTCAGCGGCCTGTTCGCGATCGAGTTCCTCACCCACGCCGTGTTGCAGTATCAGGACGCCGCGGCCCGCGAACAGGTGCTGACCGGCCCGGGACGCCCGTACTTCCTGGTGGTGGCGCTGACCTTCCTGGCCGGGGTGCTGCTCTTCGGCGTCGCCTCCTGGCGGGCCGGCGTGCTGCCCCGGATCGCGCTCGCCCTGTACGTGCCGGGCCTGTGCCTGGCGGCCCTGCGCACCTCGGTGCCCGAGGCGGCGTACCTGTCCGGGCTGGCCGTCGGCGCGATCGGCGTGACGTGGCTCGCCACGGCCCTGATCCGGGAGACCACCGGCGACCCGGCGCAGGCTATTCCGGCGTGAGCACCGGGTAGTCGGGCGCGGTGTTGGCCAGGGTGGCGTCGCCTCCGTAGTGTGCGAGCACCCGATGGTCCATCATGCGCCGCCACAGGGGCGGGATCAGCGCGACGAGCAGCATCGTGGCGTAGCCGGCCGGCAGCTGCGGCGAGACGTCGAAGCTGCGCAGGCTCTGGTAGCGGCGCAGCGGATTGGCGTGGTGGTCGCTGTGCCGCTGTAGCTGGAAGAGGAAGACGTTGGTGGTCAGCCGGTCGCTGTTCCAGCTGTGCCGCGGGTCTACCCGCTCGTAGCGGCCGGCGGCGTTGCGCTGCCGCAGCAGGCCGTAGTGCTCGAGATAGTTGACCGCCTCCAGGACGGAGAGGCCGACCACGGCCTGTAGCAACAGGAACGGCAGCACCCCCGGGCCGAAGCCGAGCGTCAGGACCGCGAACAGGGCGACGGTCATGGCCCAGGCGTGCAGGATCTCGTTGCGTACGCTCCACGGGGTGCGGCCGCGCAGCCGGTGCCGCGCGGTCTCCAGGCGCCACGCCGAGCGCAGGCTGCCCAGCACGGTCCGGGGCCAGAACCGGTAGTAGCTCTCGCCGAGCCGGGAACTGGCGGGATCCTCGGGCGTCGCGACCCGCACGTGGTGGCCGCGGTTGTGCTCGACGAAGAAGTGGCCGTATCCCGTGGGCGCCAAGGCGATCTTGGAGAGCCAGCGTTCGACGCTCTCCCGCTTGTGGCCGAGCTCGTGAGCGGTGTTGATGGCGATGCCGTTGACCAGCCCGGCGGTCAGCACGAGGCCCACCGCGCCGGCCGGGCCGGGTCCGCGGGTCCACACCGCGCAGGCCATGACCAGGGCGACGAACTGCGCGGGCAGGAACAGATAGGTGATCCACCGGTAGTACCGCGATGCCTGAAGGGCGGGCACGGCGTCCTCCGGCGGATTCCTCCGGTCGTCGCCGATGAGCAGGTCGATGACGGGGATGACACCGAGGATGAACACCGGCGTGAGCCACCACCCCGACGACGACCCGGTCGCGGCGACGAGCAGCAGCGCGACGAACGGCAGGGCCGGAACCACGAGGGCGAGCGTCCAGAGCGGGCGCCTCGTGTCACGCCAGACGTATGCAGATACATCCATGCGTCAATGCTTTACACGAACGACCTTCGTGTCAAGCAGGTGGACGAAGACCTCCGCGAGCACGTCGGCCGCGTCGGCGGCGGGCCGCCTCGGCAGCACGATGTTGCTGACGGTGAGCCGCACGATGGCGTCCGCGGCGATGTCGGCCGACTCCGGGGCGACGCCGGGCAGGTGCACGGCGGCCCAGCCGCGGATCACGTCTCCGGCGGCGTCGAGCACGATGTCGGCGCGCGTCGTCAGGAAGGGCAGCAGCTCGTCGGCGCCGGTCAGGATGGCGCGTACCAGCGGGTTGCCGTCGGCCTCCTCCAGCGCGAACCGGATCGCCGCGCGCGCCGCGGCGCGCGCGTCACCGCCGTGCGCGTTCAGGCGACGGTCCACGCCGGTCACGAAAGTCTGGATCTCCCGGACGGCTAGGGCCTCGGCGAGGCCGGCCCGGCCGTCGAACTCGTTGTAGAGCGTCTGCCGGCTGACGCCGGCGGCCCGCGCCACGTCGGCCATGCGCACGCGGTCCCACCCGTGCGTCACCGCCGATTCGCGCGCGGCGTCCACGAGCGCCTCGCGGATCCGGGCCCGGCTGTTCATCCTGGACGGCGATTCGGCACTCATCGCACAGGATCGTAGACACCATTCCGGCCGGATGGGCGCGGCAGATCCGCGGTCTTGTCCTGATACATGGCGACGTCCGCCTCGGCGGTCAGCTCCGCCAGGCCGGTGGCCGCGCCGGCGGGACGGTGCGCGGCACCGATGCTGACGCCCACCGAGATCTCGTGCCCGTCGACCCGTACCGGACGGCCGATCTCGGCGCGCAGCCGGGCGCTGAGCTCGGCCGCCTCGGCCGGGCCGGTGTCCGGCAGGAGCACGACGAACTCGTCGCCGCCCAGTCGGCCGGCCATGTCGCCGGCGCGCAGGCAGGCGCGCAGCCGGTTGCCCGCCTCGCGCAGCACGCCGTCGCCCGTCGCGTGTCCCCGGAGGTCGTTGACCTGTTTGAAGCCGTTCAGGTCGAGCAGCAGCACGGTCATCTCCCGGCCCGCCTGCCCATCGGCGTACTCCGCGATCCGGGCCCGGTTCGGCAGGCCGGTGAGGCCGTCGTGGGTGGCCTGATGCTGCAGCGCCTTGCGGGTCGCGTCCAGCTCCTTGACCTGGCGGGCGTATGCGGCCGACTGTGTGCCGCTGAGCAGCGCGACGAACAGGTGGATGGCGACCGCGAACGGCAGGTCCTCGGCGCGTACGGCCTGGTCGCCCAGGGCGATCACCGTGACGGCGAACACGGTTGAGGTGGCCGCCCACGCGATCAGCGCGCCGCGCAGCCGGTGCCGCAGGGCACCGACGACGATCGGGACGATCAGGCCCGGCCAGGTGGTGAGGTCTCCGTACACCTGGAACCAGACGACGATGCCGCTCATGACGAGGGTGTCGCCGGCCACCTGGCAGGCGCTCAGCACCGCATAGCGCGGACCGTCGGGGCGCCGGAAGTTGATCAGCGCGAGCACGTTGCCGATCGCCATCACGGCGATTCCGGCCAGACATCCGACGATGAGCTGCGGCTCGACCGGGGCGGGCATGCCGAACCAGCCGGCGAGGAAGAGCATCGTGGCCAGCAGGCCGCTGCCGCGGGAGACGAAGTTGGCTCCCTCGACCGCGCGGCGCTTGCGCAGCATCGAGGCTTCCGAGGTAGTGCTCACAGGCCCCTCATCGGTCGGGGTGAGCGGGGCATGACGGTTCACCGACGACAGCCGCGGTGGCGCTCGACTCACTTCGGAATGTGTCCGACATTCGCGCGGCGGACGCTCAGCGGGCCCGCCAGACGGCCGATGGGCCTGGCGACGGCGAGAGCGACGAGCGGGAGTGATCATGAGCCGAGTGGTGCGGAGAGGGCTGCGGCGTGACCGGCTGGCGTTCGCCGGGATGGCCACCGTCCTGCTGTTGCTCGCGGTCTTCGCCGTCAGCACCGCTTGGCGGACCAGCGACACCGCCTCGAGCGCGGCGCGGGCCGGCGAGATCGAGGAGGCCTACTGTGACGCGAGCGACGCCCTCGACGCCGAGCGGGCCCGGCTGCTGGAGTACCACCGCTCGCCGAGCCCGGAGAACCTGCACGGCTTCATCGCCGCGTCCGCCGGTGTCCGCGCCACGCTGGCCGGCATCGAGTCGACCGTCGAGCCGCGTGACCTGGCCATCGTCGCCCGGGTCCGTGAGCAGCACGACGCCTATCTGAGCATCGCGGTCGACGCCGAGACCACGGCCACGGAGCCGGTGTTCCAGGAGATGTCGGAGAGCCTCGGCGACGCCGAGGACGACTGGTCCGACGTCGCCGCCGAGGGCGTGCGGGACCTCCAGGCCAGCGAGGGCTTCCTGATGTGGGGTACCCCGATCGTTTTCGGTCTGGGACTGATCCCGCTGGCGCTCTTCGCCCGCCTGCTGTCCGGCTACCAGCGTGCCCTGCGGCACCAGGCCGGGCACGACAGCCTCACCGGGCTGCCGAACCGGGCCGAGTTCGGCGTGCGGATGGCCGCCGCACTGGACCGGGCCGCCGAGAGCGGCGCGGAGATCACGGTGCTGCTGCTCGACCTCGACCGGTTCAAGGAGATCAACGACACCCTGGGCCACCGGACCGGCGACCAGCTGCTGGCCACCGTCGCCGACCGGCTGCGCGCCGTGGTCCGCGACAGCGACACGATCGCCCGGCTCGGCGGCGACGAGTTCGCGCTGTTGATCACCCAGCCGGGCGGCGACACCCCCGAGGTGGTCGCGCAGCGGATCATGGACTCGCTCCGCGAACCGGTGGTGATCGACGGCGTGGCCCTGGTGGCCGAGGCGACGATCGGCATCGCCCGCCACCCGCGGGACGGCGCCGCCACGGCCGGTGAGCTGCTCCAGCGCGCGGACCTCGCCATGTACTCGGCGAAGGGTTCCGGCGGCGGGATCGCGAGCTACCAGCCGTCGATGGACGAGACCGACGCGCGCAAGCTGTCGCGGCTGGCCGAACTGCGCCGGGCGCTGACCGAGAACGAGCTGGTCATGCACTACCAGCCGCTCGTCGACGTCGGTAACAGCAAGCTGCACGGCGTCGAGGCGCTGGTGCGGTGGCAGCACCCGGAGGAGGGGCTGCTGGGACCGATCGAGTTCGTCCCGCTGGCCGAGAGCACCGGGCTGATCCACGACATGACCCGCCACGTCCTGCGGCTCGCGATCGGCCAGGCCGGCGAGTGGCTGCGGGCCGGCGAGGCGGTGCCGATCTCCGTCAACATCTCGACGCGCTGCCTGCTGGACGTCACGCTGCCCGACACCGTGGAAGCGGTCCTGGCCTCGGCCGGGCTGCCCGCCTCCCTGCTGACGCTGGAGATCACCGAAAGCGCGATCATGGCCGACCCGCAGCGCTCCCGCGAGGTGCTGTCCCGGCTGGAGGCGCTCGGCACCCGGATCGCGATCGACGACTTCGGCACCGGGTACACCTCGATGGCCTACCTGCGGGACCTGCCGATCCACGAGCTGAAGATCGACCGCACGTTCATCTCCCGGATGGTGGGCGAGTCGAAGGACGCGATCATCGTGCACACGGCGATCGATCTCGCCCACCGCCTTGGCCTGACCACGGTCGCCGAGGGAGTCGAGGACGAGAACACGATGACGGCGCTCGCCGACCTCGATTGCGACCTCGTGCAGGGTTACCTCGTCGGCCGGCCGATGGCCGCCGAGCAGCTCCGGGACTGGCTCGACCTCAGGCTCAACACCCTCGGCGTCAGCTGACGCCCTGGAAGCGGACCTGCGGGTCGTTCTGCGCGGTCGTGCCCCAGACCGCGTCGTACCGGGCGGTGTCGCCGGACAGCGTGTAACGGAACCAGTCGGTCAGCAGCCGGCGGGTGAGCTTGAGCTGGGTGGCCCGGTCGATGGTCGCGCTGTCGCAGAACAGGCCGCTGCTGTCCATGAAGCCGCAGTGGCTGCCGCCGACGACGGTGCGCAGCTGCTTCGGGCCCGCCTTGGCCTGGTAGATCGGGACCTGGTGGTCGGCCGGCGGCGCGATCGTGTCGCGGTCGCCGGACACGAGCATGGCCGGCGTACGCAGGGTGGCCGCGGCCGTGACCGCGGACGGGTTCGTCTCGGCGGCGGCCAGGTTGCCGACCGCACGGACCTGTGGGTTGCGGGCGGCCGCCAGGATGCTTGCGCCGGCGCCCATCGAGTGGCCGGACAGGCCGAGCGCCGCCGGGTCGACGTGACCGGCGAACCGCGATCCGGTGGTCGTGTCCTGCGCGACGAACCAGGTCAGGGTGGCGTTGAGGTCGTCGGCGAAGGCCGAGTGGTTGGCCGACAGGCCGCCCTGCGAGGTGGGCGCCGCGACGATGTAGCCCCAGGACGCCAGGTGGTTCAGCGTCGAGGTGTACTTGGCGACGCCCTGCAGGAAGCCGTGGCCGAAGGCGACGACGCCGAAGTCGCCCGCGGCGACCGGCTTGTTCGCGCCGGCCGACGTGGCCGGGTACCAGACCTTCGCGGCGACCGAGCGGCCGTTCGCGGTGACGGTGACGTCGGTGGTGCCGACCGCGAAGGCCCCCGGCGCCGAGGTGTCGTCGGCGGCGGCGTGCGCCGGTGCCGGCGCGACGAGGAGCGCCGAGGCGAGAGCGAGAGTGGCCAGTGCTGTCCGGGACATCGTGCCTCCAGGTGTTGGGAAACGGTGTATCCAAATCACCACGCGGTGCAGTATCACCGATGTTCAGCACGCTTAGCAATAGATGTGAATCAATGATTAAACCCGGACATGATCGTCCATCATGGAAAGATGATCGAATGGGAGAAGACGTCGGCTCCTGGCCGACCGGGCGGCTGTTGTCGGTCGCCGCCCGGATGGTGGAGGGCCGCTACCACCGGCTCCTCGCCGACTGGGACCTCACCCACGCCGGGCTGATCGTCCTGCACCACCTCGTCGGCGGGCCCCGGTCACAGCGGGAACTGGCGCACCTGTGCCGGGTGACCGACCAGACGATGAGCCGCACCATCGAGCGGCTGGCCCGCACCGGCCACGTCGAGCGCACGCCGGACGGCCGTGACCGCCGGCGCACCCTGGTCACGATCGGCGCCGAGGGTGTCGACGCGCTCGCCGTCGCCCGCCGGGAGGAGCGACGGTCCGAGCGGCTGTTCGGCGCCGTGGAGGACTACGACAACTTCCGGCGCCAGCTCATCACCCTGATCACCGCCGTGACCGAGGCGGACCCGGACGACCCGGCCTGACCCGCGTCGATCAGCGGCCGGCGCCGGAGGGTTTCGTGCCGACGATGAGCATCGCGTGCCGGAGCACCTTCGGATGGCGCAGCGGGTACGGCAGCGGCACGGAGTCGGCCAGGCTGCCGAGTTCCGTGATCGAGACACCCGCCCGGGCGACCGCCTCCCGGACGTCCTCGATCGACGGATAGAACTCCCGGTCGCCGAACAGGTCGAGAAAGACGTACCGGCCGCCCGGCCGCAGGACGCGCAGGGCCTCGACCACGCCGTCGGACTTGCGCCGCGCCTCGCGGATCTCGTGGAAGGTCATGCAGCTGACCACCGCGTCGAAGCCGCCGTCGGCGAACTCGATGGCGGCGCCGCTCTGCTGGAGGAACGCCGTCCGGTCGGCGACACCCTCGATCCGCGCGTTGTCCTCGCACTGCCCCTTCGAGTACTCCCAGTCCCGTCCCCAGAAGTCGATGCCCGTCACGGTGCTGTCCGGCAGCGCCCTCGCGAGCTTGACGACCAGGCTGCCGCTGCCACATCCCACGTCAAGCACCCGGCCCGCCGGCACGGGCCCGAGTTTGGCGACGATGAGCTCGTGGATGCGGCGCTGAAGGTCCCCGCCGCGCGGCGCCAGGCGGTAGACGGTGAGCGCCAGGATCATCGTGATGTAGCCGAAGAGCGCGAACGGGATCAGAAACAGCAGGAACCACGGCGACAGCGGCGACAACGCGCTCCCCGCCAGGCAGACGCCGCTGACCGCGGCGAACCGGCGCAGCCGGGTGCCGCGGACCCAGGTGCGGTAACGCGCCCGCCTGCGGATGTCCGTCGACATCGGCCGATCGTACGGCCTCAGTCCGCGACGACGCGGAAGACCGGGAAGCCCGGCCCCGCCGCGGCGATGTCCGCCTCGGGAGAGTCCGCCTTCAGCCCGTCGAAGAACGCGCCCGTCTCCCACGCCCACTTGCGCAGGTAGAGGCGGATCAGCGGCGCCTTGTCCGCGTCGGCGATCTCCACCGGGGTGAACCGCTCGGCGCGGCGGCCGAGGCGGAGCTCGCCCTCGCCGGCGGCGCGCAGGTTGCGTACCCATTGGGTATGGCCGCGGGGAGCGACCAGATAGCGCTCGCCCTCGTGGGTGAGCAGATTGACCACCGTGGTGCGGACCTCGCCGCTCTTGCGGCCGCGGACCGCGAGGACGCGGCTGCCCAGCAGGCTGATCCCGCGGGCGGTGAGCCACTTGGCCGCGCCGTTGAAGAGGTTGGCGCCGCGCTTGGGTGCCAGATACCGCATGTCGCCTCCTGAATCATGAGAGCAGTGCTCTCGCTTGAGATCAGTGAATCGCATTCAGGCGCTCTCAGTCAAGAGCAGTGCTCTCCCGGGACGATTCTGCGGGTCTCGTAGGCCCACATGGCCAGTTCGACGCGGTTACGGGCGCCGAGCTTCCCCATCAGGCTCGCCAGGTGCGTCTTGACCGTGCTCAGGCTGATGTACAGCGTGTCGGCGATCTCGGCGTTGGCGAGTCCACGGGCGACGGCGAGCAGCACGTCCTCCTCGCGCGCGGTGAGCGGGTCGATCGGCTGGGCCGCGGGCCGCCCGGTCGGCACGTCCGCGAACGCCCGCAGCAGCCGCACGGTGACGCTGGGCGCGATGAGCGCCTCGCCGTCCCTTGCGGCACGCACAGCCTGCACCAGCAGCTCGGGCCCGGCGTCCTTGAGCAGGAACCCGCGCGCTCCGGCGCGCAGTGCCCCGTACACGTATTCGTCGAGGTCGAACGTCGTGATCACGACGACCACCATCGGGTCGACCGTGCCGGGCCCGGCGAGCTGCCGGGTCGCCTCAAGGCCGTCCAGCTCGGGCATCCGGATGTCGAACAGGCAGACGTCCGGACGCAGCTCGCGCGCGAGCCGCACCGCCGCCCTGCCGTCGACCGCCTCGCCGACGATCTCGATGTCGGGCTGCGCGCCGAGCATGATCCGCAGCCCGGTCCGGATGATCGCCTGATCGTCAGCGATGAGAACCCGGATCGACACGGCTCACCACTCCCCCACGCGGCAGCTCGGCCTCGACCAGCCAGCCCCCGTCGGCGCAGGGTCCGGCCCGCAGGGTCCCGCCGAGCAGGCTCGCCCGCTCGCGCAGCCCGGTGAGGCCGTAGCCGCCCGGGCCGCGGCCACGCCCGGCCGCGACGCCGTCGTCGCGCACCGAGACCCGGACCCGGTCCGGGTCACCGGCGACCCGGACGACCACCGTGGTCGCCTGCGCCGCGTGCCGGGTCGCGTTGGTCACCGACTCCTGGACGATGCGGTACACGGCGGCGTCCACCGCCGGCGGAAGGCGGTCCAGCGGACCTTGCAACCGCAGGTCGACCGGCAGAGCGCCGTCGGCCGTGCGGGCCAGCCGCTCGAGATCGGCGACGCCGGCGGGCGGCGCGAGCTCCGCGCGGGCGTCACCGGCGCGCAGGGCGCCGACCATGGCGCGCATCGCCTCCAGGGTCCGCGCGCCCTCCTCCTCGACCCCCGCCAGGGTCTCGACGGCGCTCGCCGGGTCCGCGCCGGCGAGAACCCGGCCGGCCTGCGCCCGGATGACGATGGCGGAGACGTGGTGCGCCACGGTGTCGTGCAGCTCTCTGGCGAGCTCCACCCGCTCCCGGGACCGCAGCTGCTCCAGCTCGCGCCGGCGCGACGTGGACCAGAGGCGCACCGTCGCGCCGACGACGCCGGGAAACGCCAGGACCACGAGGCTGCCGAGGTGCTCGCCGACCTCGGCCGGGCCGGCGATCACCGACGTCACGAACTCGGCGAGCAGCACCGCCGACCCGAGCACGATGTCCCGGCCGGAACCCCACCGTGGCAGCGCATAGACCAGGACGAGCAGGATCGCGCCCGTGTAGAGCCCGACCGGCCTCGGATGCCCGGCCACCAGGTCGACGAGCGTGAGCACGATCCCCGCGCCGAAGGCGAGCACGACCATCGCCAGCGGGTGCGTACGGCGCCACAACGTCGCGAGGCACAGCCCGGCGGTGACGAGCACGGACACCGGCCACCAGACCACGTCCGCCCGCCAGGCCGCCTCCAGCCCCGCGCAGGCCAGGCCGGCGGCGAGCAGCACCCAGTCCCGGCGGACCCGCGCGGGCGGGTCCGGCACCCGCGGCGCGGTCCACAGAGTACGCAGCTCGTCTCGGAACACGGCTCCAGCCTCAGGCAGCGCCCGGCCCGGCACATCGGCCGAAAGAACGAGCCGCCTCCCGTACCGCCGGCCCCGGAAAGGCGCTGCTCAGCGGCCGATGCCGGGCCGCGCCCGGGCAACGAGGCTCGTCGTCGACGGTCGCCGGGCAGGCGGCCGAGGACACTCAGGAGGACTCACGATGCATACGTCGAACCGAACGTCACGTCCTGTGGGTGTGCTGTTCATAGCGGCCTCGGCCACCGCAATCGCCGGCGGCTCGCTGCTGCTGCCCATTCAGGAACCGGACTTCCTGAGCGAGGGCGGCGGGCGGGCTCCCCTCGTCACCGGCGCCCTGCTCGAGCTGTCCCTCGCCCTCGCCGTCATCGCCATCGCCGCCCTGCTGCTGCCCGTGCTGCGCCGCACCGACGAGGCCATGGCGGCGCTGTACCTGGCGACCCGGTCCCTGGAGGCGACCCTGATCGTCGCCGCCGCGCTCGGCGCCCTGGTGATGACGTCCCTGGCCGGCACCGGCGCGACGGCCGCGACGGGCGACCTCGTGCTCGGCGGCCGCGAGCTGGCCTACCGCCTCGGCACCCTGGTGGTGTTCGGCGCGAGCGCCGTGACGCTGAACGCCCTGCTGCTGCGCGGCCGGCAGGTGCCGCCGTGGCTGGCCTGGTGGGGGCTGACCGGCGGCGGCCTGCTGCTGATACGGGGCGTCATCGAGACGTACGGCGTCGAGCTGTCCGGCCCGGCGCAGGCCGCCCTCGCCGCCCCGATCGGGGTCGAGGAGATGGCCTTCGCGGTGTGGCTGCTCGCCAAGGGCCTTCGCCGCGATTCACTCGAAAGTGTTGGTCGTCAATGACTCGGGAGAGGTATTTTTGCACCTCGGTAGCCTGATCTTCGGGAGCTGTCATGCGGGTCGAGATAACGTCGTCCGACTATCCGGATCTGCTGTCCCTGCACGACTGGATCCGGCATGACCCCGCGATAGCCCGGCAGTCGGAGATCGTTCTCGGCTCGTCCGGCCGTGCGCCGGACCAGCAGGGCACCCTCGACGTCATCGACGTGGTGCTCAGCAACGCGACGGCGCTCGCGGCCCTCGCCGTCTCGTACGCCACCTGGCGGCAGGCGCGCCGGGCTGAGTCCCGCACGACGTTCCGGTCGGGGCCGCACGAGGTTTCGGTGAACGGCGACGAGGCCGACCCCGCCAAGCAGATCGTCGAGGCGATTCCTCCCGGCGAGGAGGAGCCCGACGCCCCTCGGCACCCGGACCAGGTGTGACGCCGTGATGCTTCCCGATGTCGAGCGATCCCGGGCCGTCCTGATCGGAGCGTCGGCATACAAGGAGCTCACGGACCTGCCGGCGGTCCGGCAGAACCTCAGCCGGCTGCGGGAGCTGCTGACGGACCCGTCGGTCTGGGGCCTGCCCGAGGAACACTGCGTGATAGTGGCCGACGAGGACTCGCCCCTCAAGGTGCTGGACGCCGTACAGGCGGCCGCCGAGGCGGCGACCGACACGCTGCTCGTGTACTACGCCGGGCACGGGCTGCTCGACCAGTCGATGGATCTGCTGCTCGCGCTGCCCGACTCGGACGCCCGCCGGATGTACATGTCGATCCGGTACACGGACATCCGCCGGGAGCTTCGCCGGGCGGTGCAATGCTCGTCCAAGGTAGTCATTCTCGACTGCTGTTTCAGTGGCAGCGCGATGCGCGACGGAATGGGCCGGATGGCGGAGATCGCCGACCAGGCCGCCGTCGAGGGCAGCTGGCTGGTCACGGCCTCCGCGGAGCACGCACCCGCCCTGTCACCCCCGGGCGAGCCGTACACGGCGTTCACCGGCGAACTGATCAAGCTGCTTGATCGCGGCGTGAAGGACGGCCCGGAGTTCCTCGACGTCGACACCCTGTACCTGCGCATCTATCAGGAGTTGAAGGCGCGGGACCGGCCGGAGCCGCAGCAGCGCATCGGCAACAAGGGCGCCCAGATCGTCATCGCCCGCAACCGCTGGACGGCACAGCAGGGCGAGCCCGAGGCCTCCGGCACGTCGTACCTGCCACCGGAGCTGCTCCGCGACATACCCCGCTCGCTTCCGTCGCTGTCCGTGGAGGTCGACGAGCGGCGCATCGCCGGCCGCGACGACGATGCCGAACGGGTGCTGCGCGCCATCGGCCAGCACCGCTCGGCACAGGAGGTCGCCGCGACCCTCGGCTGGTTCGAGCACCAGGAGCGCCGCGACAACCTGTCCGCGGTGCTGCTCGGGCTCAGCTACCGCGACGTTCGCGACTCGCACCGGGTCTTCGGGGTGCTGACCCAGATCGACGCGCCCGGCGCCGCCGAGGCCCTGCTGGTCGGCGAGGCGGGCGGCCCGCCGGAACGAATCGCACAGTGGATCACCATGCTCCTCCAGACCGCGGAGCCGGAGGGGCGGATCCGTACGCTGCTCGACGCCGCGGTCGTGTCCGCGGCGCAACTGCCGGACCGGCTCATCGACATCATCAGCAGCCTGCTGGTCCGCAAGCTCACCGAGGCGATGGAGTACCTGCTCGACCGGTACGGCCGCACGATGGACGGTCCCGGCGCCGCCGTGGTCGCGGACGCCCTGCGCGAGACCGGCCGTGACGAGGCCGCGTACCGGCTCTACCCGCTGTCGATCGACACGCTCGCCGATCGGGCGCCCGTGCACATCGCCGCCCTGGTCGGCGGGCTGCGTGCGCACGGGATGTCCTTCGCGGCCGGCCGGCTGGCCATCGAGGCCGCGGCACGGCAGCCCACCGCGGACGACCGCGCAGATCTGATCATGTCAATGACCGGTGCGGGCGACCTGGACGACCTGGTCGACGGCATCGTGGGGGTCTTCGCCGAGGAGCTCGGCGACGACGAGCTGGGCACGCTCGCGGACATCCTGCGGCAGCGCGGGGGAAACGCCGTCGGGCTCTACATCGCGAAGGCGGCGCACCGCCCCATCGAGGTCACCATCCAGTACGTGAACGAACTGGTCGAGACCGGCCGGCCGGTGGACGCCTTCGCGATCCTCGAACAGGCCGGTGCCGATCGCGACGCCGACGAACTCGACCAACTGACCCGGGGCATCATCGACACCCCCGGGCACCGTCGCAGCCGGCGCGTCTTCGCCGCGGTGGCCGCGAAATCGTCACCCGGCCTGTGCGACCTGTACGAGATCCTCCACCGGGCGGACGACGGCCGCGCCGGTCTGCTGCGGGAGGCGCTGCTGAGTCGCCCGACGGCCGAGGTGTTGCGGGTCGTCGTCGCCCTGACCCGGACGAAGCGGCCGGAGCTCGGCACGGACCTGCTGGTGGAGGCCGTCCGGAGACAACCGGCTCTGCTGCCGGACGGGCTGGAGCTGTGGGGCGACGAGGAGACCATCGACCCGCTCATCCTGGCGACGGCCGGCGCGCCGAGCCTCGGCTCCGCCGTGCCCCGGCTGGTCCGTAAACGCCTGCAGCTGCACCACGGCGCGGTGGGCTTCGACGACTCGCTGACCCGGCATCCGCCCGCCGCGATCTTCACCGTGATCACGGCGTACTGCACGGTCGAGGGCAACAGGTACCGCATGTCGACGGTGACGTGGCTGGTCCGCCGCGTCGCCGATGACGTCGCGTTCCTGCTGCACGTGCTCGCCTGGGGCGCACGCTCGCGCCAGTCGGCCGAGGCGATGGCGGACGCCGGCGCCGCCACCCTGGAACTCATGATCGAAATGGCCGTCCGGGGCGGGCCCCGCTATGCGATCGCGCTGTTCGACGCGCTGCTGCGGCGCAACCTTGGAACGATCATGAAGAGGTTCGTGGTGAGCCTGCGGCGGTACCACACCGCGGGGGTGGACATCTTCATCCTGGCCAGCGCGCTGCACCGGACCAGGGCGAGCACGCTCAGCATCGAACTGCTCCGCGGGCGGGCCCAGCTGCCCTTCAAGGCCACCGTCGATCCCTTCGCCACCGCGGTCTCCGAGATTCTCTACCGGACGAAGAGCCCGTTCGCGCGGGTCATCCGCTATCCCGCGGAGCCGGACCTGATCGCGGTCCTGCGGCATCAGGGCCTGGTCGAGGACGACGACCACTGCCTGCTGATCCTGCAATACCAGTTCCTCCTGCGGCTGCGCCGCATCGTGTTCACCGGGACCTACGCCCGGCACTGGTCGGGCACGATGCTGATGTACAGCGAGCTGGTGCAGGCGGACCGGGTCGTCAGCCACGGCACGGAGCTGTGGCTCTCGCTCGGCGGAACCCACTTCGCCGGACGCTGGACCATGGGATCGAACGCGGAGTGCAACGAGCTGGCGGCGCTGCTGCGCAGCGTCCGGGAGCGGCTGGTCAGCGTCAAGTCGCGCTATCAGGAGCTGGCCATCGACGCCCCGGCGATCGCGCGCCCGGCCGCGCGGCCCAGTATCGAGCGGGCCGGGCAGGACGGCGGGCCACCGCCGGCCTGAGTCACTTCGGCGGTTCGGTGCCCGCCTGCTCGCTGGCCATGTACTCCGCGTACCAGTCCGGCCAGTTCTCGTCGGCCTCGCCGGTGCGCTGCTCGTGCTCGCCGTGGGCGGCCGCCGCGCGGCGCATCGCGTCCGCCAGGCCCGTCACCGACGTGTACGTGGTCACCCCGGGGTCGATCCTGCCCGGCAGCCGCGTGGTGACCTCCTGGAGCAGCCAGCCGTTGCCGTCCGGGTCGCTGAACGCGGCGAGCGAGCCGTAGGTGGCCCGGCCGGGCGCCGGACCGTCGCCGCTCTCCTCCAGCGTCCGGTGGAATATCTCGCCGACCTCGACGCCGTGGCTGGTCAGCTCGTCGCGCGCCCGCTCGATGTCGGCGACGATCAGATACAGGTTCCGCGCCGAACCGGGCGGGCTCGCCTCGGTTCCCGGAGCGAAATGGATCGAGCAGGATGAACCCGGCGGGGTGAACTGGATCGCGCGGCCGCCGGCGAGGGCGAAGTCCGCGTCGAGCCGCCATCCGAGGCCGGCGTAGAACGCCTTCGCGCGGTCGAGGTCGGCGACCGGGAGGGTCACCACCTCGAGCTTGAAGGCACCGCTGTCGCCGTTGTCCGTCGTCGTCATCGCGACCTCCCAGAGCTGCTCCACACCACGGTGTCACCATCCGCGTGCCAGAGCCAGGCCTACCACCATGTCACAAAACAGGGGACCGTCCGGTCTCTATTGATGACTGCGAGAGACAGGGAGCCAAGGTGCGGACCATTCTGGTGGTCGGCGGCGGGTACGCCGGCTTCTACACCGCCTGGAAACTGGAGAAGAAGCTCCGCCGGGGCGAGGCGCGCGTGATCGTCGTCGACCCGCGGCCGTACATGACCTATCAGCCGTTCCTGCCGGAGGTCCTGGCCGGCTCGGTCGAGGCGCGGCACGCCGCCGTCTCGCTGCGCCGGCACCTCAGGCGGACCCGGCTGATCGCCGGGCGGGTCACCCGGATCGACCATGCGAAGAGGACGGTCCGCGTCCGCCCCGCCGTCGGCGAGGAGTACCCGCTGGAATACGACATCATCGTCGTGACCGCGGGCGCGGTGACCCGTGCCCTTGCCGTACCCGGCGTGGCCGAGCACGCGATCGGCATGAAGCACGTCGAGGAGGCCGTCGCGATCCGCGACCGGCTGCTGACCGCCTTCGACCAGGCCGCCGGGCTGCCGCCCGGCCCGCAGCGCCGCAAGCTGCTCACCGTCACGTACGTCGGTGGCGGCTTCTCCGGCGTCGAGGGCTTCGGCGAGCTGCTGACGCTGGCGCGGGCGCTGGTCCGGCGCTACCCCGAGCTGAGCCGGGACGAGCTGAGCTTCCACCTCGTGGAGGCCAGCGGCCGGATCCTGCCCGAGGTCGGCGACGGGCCCGGCGAGTGGGTGGTGCGCTCGCTGGAGAAGCGCGGCGGGCGCGTGCACCTCAACACCCAGCTGCTCTCCGCGAACGACGGTCACGTGGTGCTGTCCAGCGGCGAGGAGTTCGAGTCCGAGCTGATCGTCTGGACCGTCGGCAACGCCGCGAACCCGATGGTGCACAACCACACCGACCTGCCCGTCAACGCGCGCGGCATGCTGGTGGTGCGGGCCGACCTGCGGGTCGGCACCGAGCAGGAGCCGGTGCCGGACGCGTGGGGCGCCGGCGACGACGCGGCCGTGCCCGACCTCGCCGCTACCCGCGACGGCGCGACGACGGTGCCGAACGCCCAGCACGCGGTCCGGCAGGGCAAGCTGCTGGCCCGGAACCTGATCGCCACGCTGCGCGGGCGCGAGCCGAAGCCGTACGTGCATCACAGCCTCGGTGTCGTCGCCACGCTGGGCCTCGGGCGCGGCCTCTTCCAGTTCCGCCGTCTGGTCGTCAAGGGCCTCCCGGCCTGGCTGATGCACCGCGGCTACCACGTCCTGGCGGTGCCGACCTGGGAGCGCAAGTTCCGGGTGCTCGCGGTGTGGGTGACCGCCGCGCTGTTCGGCCGGGACATCGTCTCGCTGACCTCGGTGCAGCACCCACGGGAGGAGTTCGTGGCCGGCGCGGGCGCTACCCTGCGAGCGCCCGCCCGGAAGGTCGTCGCGCCGGCGGGCGAGACCCGGTAAAGGGTGGCGATCGCGGCGCGGCGGGCGACAGGGGCCGGTGTGACGAGTTCCGAGGTGGGTTCCGGGAGTGTTGAGGAGGCCGCGGCGGTCTTCACGGCCGCGCGGCCGCGCCTGTTCGGGATCGCGTACCGCATGCTCGGCAGCGTCGCCGAGGCCGAGGACCTGGTGCAGGACGTCTGGCTGCGGTGGCAGGCGTACGACCGCGCCACGGTGGTCAATCCGGCCGCGTTCCTGGCCACCACCACGACCCGGCTGGCCATCAACGCGCTTCAGTCGGCGCGGGCGCGGCGCGAGACGTACGTCGGTCCGTGGCTGCCCGAGCCGGTCGACACCAGCGCCGACCCGTACCTGGGTGCCGAGCGGGGTGAGGCCCTGGAATTCGCGGCCGTGCTGCTGATGGAGAAGCTCACACCCAACGAACGCGCCGCCTACGTGCTGCGCGAGGCCTTCGATTACCCGTACGCGCAGATCGCCGACATCCTGCGGTCGACCGAGCCGGCGGTGCGTCAACTGGTCAGCCGGGCCCGCAAGCACATGCGCGGCGAGCGGCGCACGCCGGCGAGCACGGCGGCGCAGCGTGAGCTGCTTACCGCGTTCATCGTGGCCGCCCGCTCGGGTGACCTGACCGCGCTGGAGCGGCTCTTCACGCCGGAGGTGACGAGCATGTCGGACGGCAACGGCATGCCGCGGGTGTCCCGCACGCCGATCGTGGGTGTGCCGCGGGTGGCGGGGTTCATGAGCGCCGTCTCGGGCTGGCTCTGGAGGGACCTCGACGTGCGCTGGGTGAGCGTCAACGGCCGGGCCGCCGTGGTGCTGCGGCGCGACGGCGGCGCGCGCCCGATCCACGCCGTGCTCACGGTGTGCGCCACGGCCGACGGCATCGACCGGGTGCTGTGGATGTTCAACCCGGAGAAGATCGCGGCGGTGTCCGGCCTGGCCTGACCCGCGGATGTCACAAACCGGCGCGCTACCCGGTCAGCCTAGGTATCAGCGCTCACGTGGAGGGAGCCGTGAATCGGCATGACGATGTCGTGCGAGGGTTCGCCGAGGCCTGCCGGCGGGGCGACGTCGCCGCGCTGCGGGCCGCCCTCGCCGCCGACGCCGTCGCCGAGTGCGACGGTGGCGGGGTGGTCCCCGCCGCCGTGGACCCCGTACGCGGCGCCGGGGACGTGGCCCGGCTGGTCGCCGTCCTGCTGCACACCCGGCCGGACACCGAGCTGACCGTCGAGTCCGTCAACGGCCGCGCCGGGCTGGCGCTGCGCCGGGACGGGCGCGCCGTGGCGGTGGTCGCCGTCGAGGTGGCCGGCGGCCGGGTGGCGGTCCTCTGGGTCGTGCTCAATCCGGCCAAGCTGTCCGGCTGGCATCGCCGCTGAGAGACGGTCTTCTCCGATTCATGCCGTTCTTCTGGTCGGCGAGGAATGACGAGACCCAGGACAGGCTCGAGTTCCAGTTGATGGTGATCTCGTTGGTGGAGTAGGCGTTGATGTCGTCCATGTAGCAGAACTGGGCGACGCAGCCGGCGAGTTTCACCCTGGACAGCGGATCCTGCAGGCCGGAGTTCGGGCCGCCGGCGACCGTGCCGGCCGGCGGGTGTGGCAGCCTCGGGTCGAGTTGACGCGCGTACATCCGGGAGTGCTGGTTCCGGGCGAAGACCGTGCCGTAGCCGGTGACGTACGAGATGTTCAGCGCGTTGCGGCCGAACAGGAAGTCCGCGGCGGTGAGCACCGCTTCGGAGTACCTGGATCGGCCGGTGAGGTCGTACGCGGTGCCGATCACCACCATGTTGTTGAGAATCGAGCTGTTCGAGCCCCATACCCACCTGTTGTCCGAGGGCGCGTACGGCTGCCCGTACGCCTGGGTGGATTGCAGTGCGACCAGGGCGTCCGCGGCCGCGACCACCGAGGCGCGGACGCTGCGCCGGCCGGGCAGTTCGTTGTCGACGGTGGCGAGTTCGAGCCGGCCCAGCGCCGCGGTCGAGCCCCAGTAGAAGCCGTCCGGGTCGAAGACGTTCATGGTGTGCAGCGGCGAGCCGAGCACGTCGGCGCGGTAGGCCCGCTCGCCGGTGGTGAGGTACAGCTCGGCCGCGGCCCAGTAGAACTCGTCGGTCGCGTCGCTGTCGGCGTAGGCGCCACCACCGGTGCCGTCGGCGTTCGAGGCGTACAGCGCGGGGTTTGCCTCGGCGGCGGCGTAGGCGGTTCGGGCCGCGGTCAGCAGACGGCGGGCGAATGCCCGGTCGAAGCGCTTGAACAGCCTGGCGCCCTGTGCCGCCGCGGCGGCCAGGTTGAGCGTCGCGGCGGTCGACGGCCGGTGCAGGGCACGGGGTTTCGCGTCCGCCGCGGGCGCGAGCGGCAGTCCGGTCCAGGTGGTATCGCTGATCTTGTGGTAGGCCATCCCGGCCAGCGGCTGACCGTCCGGCACCTGCATCCGCAACAGGAAGTCGAGCTCCCAGCGCGCCTCGTCGAGGATGTCCGGCACGTTGTTGCCCCGCTCGGGTACCCGTAGCGTCCCGTCCCGCAGCGCGTGCCTGTCGGTGTCGTCGGCGGTCCGGTTGCGCTCGTACTCGGACAGCAGCTGAGCGACCGCGATCCCGCCGTTGACCACGTACTTGCCGTGGTCGCCGGCGTCGTACCAGCCACCGGTGACGTCGCGGGTGAAGCCGGCCGGACAGGTCCAGTTGTCCGCGAACACCGCCGGCGGCAGGCACGGCACGGCGGTGTCGCCCTGGTTCGGCGCGACGCCGACGTGTCCGGCGGCGCGTGCGTAACCCGGCGCGATCGTGTCGAGGATCGGGGTACCGCTGCGCTGGGTGTAGAAGAAGGTCTTGCTGTCGACCCGCAGTGCCTGGTACGCGGCGTCGGAGATCGGGAACGGATGGCTGGTCGCGCCGTCCGCGGTGAGGGTGTACCCGGAGCCGCCGCGGCGGTACGACGAGAAGTCGAGCGTCTGCACGTTCTGGCCCGAGGTCGGGTCGACGCCGCGGGCTCTGGTCCAGCCGCTGCGGACGACCTTGCCCTCGGCGTCGTTCAGCGTCCAGGGCACCGCCGTTGTCGCGGTCGTGACCAGGGTGGCCGCCTTCGGCCCGTACGGAAGGTAGCCGACCTGGTTGACGCGCATCCGCGGCCCGGTATCCGGCTGGTACGGCAGGACCGGCTTGCCGCCCTTGAGGCTGACGTTGTCGATGCAGAAGGTGAAGTCGGGCTTGCCGCCGAACTGGAATCCCAGCTGGCCGTCGGCGAAGTCGCCCTTGCCGGTGCCGGTCACCGTGTACGTGGTCATCCCGGGCGTCATGGTCTTGACGCTGCTCAGCACGGTGGAGTAGCTGCCGGAATTCTGCTGGAACACCACGGTCACCGGCACCGCGGCGGTGCCGGCGGCATCGAACGTCAGGGTGTAGGTCGCCCCGTTCTGGATCTGCAGGTTCGGCAGGGCCAGCATCGAGTCCCACGGGTTGACCGACCCGGTGCCGGTGTCGACACAGGCCTGCCCGTCGACCACGCGCAGCTTCCCGCCCGCGGTTCCGTACGCCACCCACGGTGCGACCGTGGTGTCGAAGGTGCCGTTGGTGACCTGGTCGAATTCGTCGGCGGCCCGGGCCGTACCCGGGTATGCGACGGCGACCAGGGTGACGCCGGTCAGCACCGCCGGGATTCTCTTCGTGCGCACGGGAGCGTTCCCTTCAGCTTTCCTTGAGCCAGCGCTGCCGCAGGACATGCGCGGCCGCCTTCGGCCGGCGGTCCCGGGTGAAGACGCCCTTCCGGTTTCCGCCGACCCGCTGGATGCCGGGCATGGTGGCGAAATCGGCGAAGTTCCATACGTGCTCGCCGACCACGGCATCGATGCGGTCGAATACCCGGTGATTCATGTCGAGGTACGCGACCTGGTACTCCTCGGTCCACGGTTGTGGCGCGACCGAGTGCAGCCCGGGATAGGTGTCCGCGCCGTACTCGGCGATGAGGATCGGCTTGTTCTCTCCGTCCCAGGCCCGGAGTTCCTCCTCCCAGGCGATCTCGGCCGCGGCCAGGTCACCGGGCAGGACGTACCAGCCGTAGTAGCGGTTGAGCATCAGCACGTCGGCGAACTGCGCGACCCGGCACCTGCCGTGCGGTGCCGACGCGTCGTTGGCGAAGCTGACCGGCCGGCTGGCATCGAGCTCACGGGTCAGCTCGAACAACGGCCGGAAATAGGCCTCGGCCGCTTCGGTGCCGGACTCGGGTTCGTTCGCGATCGACCAGATGACCACGCTCGGATGGTTCTTGTCGCGCGCCACCAGCTCGCGGATGGCCTGGGCGTGAACCTCGCGGGTCCGCTCGTTGATCGTGTCGTCGCTGAACGTCGGGTAGTCGGCCGCGCCGAAGACTCCCTCGCCGGTCCGGACGTTGAGCCCGACCGCGGCGACCTCGTCGATGACGACGATGCCGCGCCGGTCCGCGTAGTCCAGCACGTCCTCGGAGTACGGGTAGTGCGACGTCCGGAATGAGTTGGCGCCGATCCATTCGAGCAACGCGAAGTCGTGCACCAGGAACGCGTCGTTGTGACCCTTGCCGGTGACGGCGAGATCCTCGTGCTTGCCGAACCCGGTGAAGTAGAACGGCTCGCCGTTGATGAGAAACCGGTTACCCGCCACGGAGACGGTCCGGACACCGACGCTCTGGTGGTAGCTGTCGGCGACGTCGCCGGTCGCGGTGACCAGCTGGACCTCGAGGTCGTACAGGTAGCCGTCGCCGGGCGCCCACGGATGCACGTCGGCGACGGTCAGGACGCCCCGCGCCCCGTGCCGCCGTCCGACCACGGTGCCGTCCGCGTCGCGCAGCACGACCTGCGCTGCGGCCGACCCGGCCCCGGCCGCCTCGATCACGTAGTGCAGCACGCCGGTGGATTCGTCGAGGTCGGTCACCACGGCGATGTCGGTGATGTGCGCGGCCGGCGTGGCGTACAGCCAGACGTTGCGGTGCAGGCCGGCGTAGTTGAAGAAGTCGTGCCAGTAGCGCTGGCGGGGGCCGGCGGCGGTGTCCTCGACGACGCCCGGCGGCACGCTCTCGAAGGTCAGCGTGTTGTCGACCGCGACCGTGATCCGAGCGGTCCCACCGGCCGCGACGAGGTTCGTGACGTCCGCCTCGAACGGCGTGTATCCGCCCTCGTGCGACACCACCTCGGTGTCGTCGACCCAGACCGTGGCGCGGTGCGTCGCGGACTCGAAGTGCAGGACGATGCGATCCCCCGCCCAGCCACGGGGCACCCGGACCTCGGTCTGGTACCAGACCTCACCGATGTGGTCCCGGACGCGTGCGTCGGCGGCCACGTCGTTGTAGCTGGCCGGCACGGCCATCTCCCGCGCCCGCGGCAATGCGGCCGTGAACCATCGGCCGGCACGGCCGGCGCCGCCCGGATCCAGCGCGAACCGCCAGAGTCCGTTGAGCAGCTTACGTTCCCGCGTCGCGGTGTCTTGAGGTCGAAGCACGCACGTATTGAAAGCTCCCGACCACCACCGCACAACGCATTGCTCCCGATCAATCCGAATCGAGCAGATTCGATCATCCGCTCAGAACCCTGACCTGGTCGATCGCGATCGAAAAGGATCGATTGTAACCGGTCTGTAGCAGGACCGTAAAACCACGTCTACTCATTGATGTCGATGTCCCCTTCCTCCGTCCGGAAAGGACCCATCGATGAGAAGGCAACGAATTCGGCTGCTGACGCTGGCCCTGGCCGCCGGCACCGCGGTCGCGGTTCCGACCACAGCCGACGCCGCGCCCGGCCCGATCTGCGCCCGGTTCGGCTCGACCGTGCAGGGCAACTACTACGTACAGAACAATGTCTGGGGCAGTACCGCGACCCAGTGCATCAACGTGACAAGCAGCGGCTTCCAGATCACCCGTCAGGACGGCGTCAACGCGTCCGGGCCGGTGTCCTACCCCTCGATCTTCCTCGGCTGCCACTACACGCTGTGCAGCCCGGGCATGCGTACGCCGCGGCAGATCAGCGGCATCAGCAGTGCCCGGAGCAGCATCAGCTACACGTTCACCAACGCCAAGTACGTCGCGGCCTACGACATCTGGCTGGATCCCACGCCGAAGACCAACGGCGTCAACCAGCAGGAGATCATGATCTGGTTCAACAAGTCGACGACCCCACAACCCATCGGCTCGGTCACCGGCACGGCGTCCGTCGGCGGTCGCAGCTGGCAGGTCTGGACCGGGAACAACGGCAAGAACAACGTCATCTCGTACGTCTCGACGTCGGCGATCTCGAGCTGGAGCTTCGACGTCAAGGCATTCCTGAACGACTCGATCGCCCGCGGACACGGCTCCAGCAGCTGGTACCTCACCAGTATCCAGGCGGGATTCGAACCGTGGGCCGGCGGCATCGGCCTGACCGTCAACTCGTTCTCCGCGTCGGTGAGCTGACCGGCGCGGCGGCGTGACGGCATGTCCCGGACCACCGAGGTCATGCCGTCACGCCTTGACCGCCCCGTCCATGATCCCGCCGATGATCTGCCGGCCGAACAGGATGAAGACGAACAGCAGCGGCAGCGTGGCGACCAGGACCCCGGCGAACATCAGCGTGTAGTCGGTGTAATACGTGGTGGAGAGCTGATTGAGGGAGAACTGCACGGTCGGGTTGTCGGCCTCGAGCACGGCCAGCGGCCACAGGAACTCGTTCCAGGTGGCCATGAAGGTGAACAGCCCGAGCACGGCGGCGCCCGGCCGCAACGCGGGCAACACGACGCTCCAGAAGATCCGGAAGGTGGTGCCGCCGTCGACCCGGGCCGACTCGATGAGTTCGTCGGGCACTGCCCGCTCGGCGTACTGGCGCATGAGGAACACCCCGAACGCCGAGACCAGGAACGGCACGATGACCGCCTGCAGCCTGTTCTGCCAACCCAGCCGCACCATGATCATGTAGAGCGGGATGATGCCCATCTGTACCGGAATCATCATCGTCGCCAGGAGTACCACAAGCAGTCCGTCGCGCCCGCGGAACCGCAGCTTGCTGAACGCGAACCCGGCCATCGAGCTGAAGAACACCACCGCGACCGTCACCGCGAACGAGGCGATCGCCGAGTTGGCCATGCCGAGCATGAAATGGGCGTCCTCCGCGCCGAACAGCCGCCGGAGATTGTCGGTGAGATTTCCGCCCGGCAGCAACGGCGGCGGCCAGTCGCCGATCACGTCGTTGGTCCGGGTGGCCACCACGAACAGCCAGTACAGCGGGAACGCCGACAGGGCGACCGCGATCAGCAGGACGGCGTGCAGCAGAGGATGTGATTTACGCACGACCGCCCCAATGTCGAGTGAGTAGAAAGTTGATCAAGGTCAGGAGCATGATGAGCACGAAGATCATCCAGGCGACCGCCGAGCCGTAGCCGTAGTCGAAGTCCCGGAATGCCTTCTCGAACATGTACATGGAGACCGTCTGGAACTGCCGCAGACTGCCGCCCGAGATGGCGAAACCACCCTGGCCGAAGATCAGCGGCTCGGTGAACAACTGCGTGCCACCGATCGTCGAAACGATCACCGTGAAGAGCACCGCGGGCCGGATCATCGGCACGGTGATGGCCCAGAACTGCCGGGCCTTGGTGGCACCGTCGATCTCGGCCGCCTCGTAGAGATCGCGCGGCACCGCCTGCATGGCGGCCAGATAGATCAGCGCGTTGTAGCCGATCCATCGCCAGCTGACCATCGTGGAGATCGCGATCCAGGAGGACCACTTGTCCGCGTGCCAGTCGATCGGCGGCACGCCGACCAGGTGCAGCATCCCGTTCACCAGGCCGGCGTCGCGATCGAAGATCTGGCTGAAGACGATGCCCACCGCGGCCACCGACGTGACGATCGGCGCGAGGACGCCAAGCCGGTAGAACACCAGCCCCCTCATGCGCTGGTTCAGCGCGTTCGCGAGGATCAGGGCGATGACCAGCTGCGGCACGGTGCTGAGAATCAGCATCCCGAGGGTGTTGACGATCGCATTCCAGAAATTCGGGTCACCGAACAGGGTCACGAAGTTGTCGAGACCCACGAATCCCTGAGCGCCGGAGATGTCCCAGGCGTGCAGGGAGACCCACGCGGTGTACCCCACCGGGAACAGCCCGAAGATCCCGAAAATCACGAAGAACGGAGCGATGAAGAGGTACGGGGAGGCCACCTTGTCCAGCCGGTCCAGCAATCGAGTCACCAACTAGCCGGCCACCCGTTTCGCTTCGGCGACGGCGTTGGCCCAGGCCGCCTCCGGGCTGAGCTTGCCCTGTTCAATGGCGGTCAGCGCGTTTGTCACCCGATCGTTCACCGGGTTGTTGTCCGGGCCGAGATAGACCGGCTTCAGCGCCTTCACGCTGTCACCGAAGATCTTCCCGACCGGCGCGTCGTTGAAGTACGCGTTCGTGAAGTTCCGCACCGCCGGTTCGTCGATCGCCTTGGGCGACGACGGGAAGTTGTTCACCGCCTTGAACGCCGCCATCTGCCCCAAGGGACTGGTCAGGAACTTCACCAGCTCCGCCGCTTCCCGCTGGTGCTTGCTCTGTGTCGGTACGGCCAGGAACGAGCCACCGCGCACGGCGCCGTTGCCGGGCACCTTCGCCACGTCCCACCTACCGGCGTTCTCCGGGCCGGACTGCTTCTCGATGGTGCCGAGCATCCAGGAGGGGCAGGGGATGGTGGCGAACCTGCCGTTCTTGAAGCCGGCGTTCCACTGCGGGCTGTAGGCCGCGATGTTCCCGGACAGCCCCGCCTGGATCATCTGGACGGTCTTGTCCCACGCCGCCTTCACCGCCGGGTTGGTGTCGATGACCAGGTTGTTCGCGGTGTCGTAGTAGGTGTGGTCGCTGAGCTGCATCAGCATGTTCAGGTACACGCTGCCCGACGAGTCGAAGAAGCTCGCCCCGGTCCTGGCCGTCATGAACCTCTGCCCGGTGGCCAGATACGCGTCCCAGGTCGGCCACAGCGCGCCCACCTGGTCGCGGTCGGTGGGCAGGCCGGCCTTGGCGAACAGGTCCGTGCGGTAGCACATGCCCTGCGCACCGACGTCGGTGCCGAGACCGACCAGCTTCGCACCGTCCGACGTGAGCCCCTGCTTCCACTTCCATTCGAGGAAGTCGCCCTGCAGCGAGCTCGCACCGTGGTCCAGCAGGTTGACGAACTTGTCGGGTCTGGCCATGAACTGGATGAGGATGCCCTCCTCCAGCGCCACCACGTCACCCGCACCGCTGCCGGAGGCCATCCACTGCTGCAGCTTGGGCGTGTAGTCGCCGAGCTTCCCGATGTTCTCTTCCTTGATCTTGATACCGGGATGGCTGGACTCGTACTGCTTGTAGAGGTCCTGGTAACCGAACTGGCTGAAGGTCTTGACCACCAGCGTGGTCCGGCCCGGCTCCTCCGAGCCGTCCGCGCCACCGCACGCGGTCGCCGCCACCAGCAGCGCACACACTCCGATGGCGAGCGGCGCCCGCCGTCCTCGTAATCTCATATCTGCCTCAAATCCGTAAGCGCTGACAGTCATCACGACGGCCTTGAGTAGGCGCGTTTTCCCGCCGTGCGGGCTACAGTCCAGCCATGCTCGGTCCCGATCGATCACAATCGATCACTCGACGGGCAAGCCTCAGAACAGACACGACGGGACAGCCGGGGCGGTGCCACATGCCGACACAACGAGCGTTCAACATGCAACGCCGAGAGCGCCTGATGATCGAGCTCCGGCAGCACGGTGCGGTCCGGGTCGTCGAGCTCGCCGAGCTTCTGCAGGTCAGTCAGATCACCGTGCGGCGGGACATCGCCGCGCTGGCGCAGGCGCGGCTGCTCACGAAGGTGCACGGCGGGGCCGTGCTGCCGACGGAGCTCGCGCCGGCGCCCCGGCGAGCCCGAAAGCCGGCCACCCGGTTCACCCTCGGCATGGTCGTACCGACACTGGACTTCTTCTGGCCACCGGTCATCGCGGGTGCGCGCACCGCATCGGCCGTGCTGGGTGTCGACATCCGGTTGCGCGGTTCGAGCTACGACGTCGGCGAGGACCGCCGCCAGATCACCCGGCTGCTCGATTCCGAGCAGATCTCAGGCCTGCTCCTCGCGCCGGACCTGGACTCCGAGCACGGCGAGGAGATGCTCGCCTGGATCGCGGGGCTGCCGGTGCCGTGCGTCATGATGGAACGGCAGACGCCGTCGGCGCGGCTCGACTCCGTCAAGGAAGCGGAACGGACTCCGCCGGCGAAGCGGAGCTCCGCCTCCCCGCTGGAATGGGTGCGCAGCGATCACGATGCCGGGGTCGAGACCGCCCTGCGCCACCTAGTACGCCAGGGCAACCGCCGGATCGGCCTCGTGCTGACTCCGATCAGCCCCAACGCCGACCACATCGCCCAGGGCTTCGCGCGGGCCTGTTCTCGCCTGAACCTCGCCGGCGACCTGGTGTTCCGTGCGTCGGTTAGGCCGGGCACACCCGACCACCGCAGTCACCTGGCCGCCATCCTGCGCCGTTGTCAGCAGGCCGGAGCGACGGCGTTGGTGGTGCACAGCGACCCGGACGCCATCTCGCTCGTTCAGTTCTGCGCCGAACAGGGCATCGCGATCCCTCAGGACCTTGCCATCGTCTCGTACGACGACGAGATCGCGCAGCTGGGCGAACCGCCACTGACCGCGATCCGCCCGGCGAAGGGCCACCTCGGCCGGATGGCGGTCGAGCTGCTCGTCTCCCGGCTGATCGAGGGCTCCCGTCGGCCGGCCCACCGCCTGCTTGTCGTTCCCGAACTCGTCGTCCGGAGCTCATCGGTGCGGCCCACCCGGCACTGACCGGCTGGCATGATCGCTGACGGCAGTGTTGTCACAGGGCAGAGGGGTGTGGCGCGGGTGAAGACGAGCCGGCTTGAGGCGTTCAGTGATGGGGTGCTCGCCATCATCATCACGATCATGGTGCTGGAGCTGAAGATTCCGGAGGGCCACGAGCTTGCCGACCTCGTGCACGCGACCGGCGTCGGACTGCTGACATATCTGCTCAGCTTCGTCTACATCGGCATCTACTGGAACAACCACCACCACATGTTCCACCTGGTACGGCAGGTCAACGGCGCGGTCCTGTGGGCGAACCTGGCGCTGCTGTTCTGCCTGTCGCTGCTCCCGTTCACGACGGCCTGGATGGACGAGTCGAAGTTCGCGGTGACCCCGGTCGTCGTGTACGGCCTGAACCTGCTCTGCGCGGCCGTCGCGTACTTCGTGTTGCAGACGGTGATCATCCGGCAGCAGGGCGCGGAGTCACCGCTGCGGGAGGCCCTCGGCGCCGACCTCAAGGGCAAGCTCTCCCCCGTGTTCTACCTCGCCGGGATCCTCAGCGCCCTGACGATCGACCGGGAGGGACACGTCGGTGTCGGCATCGCCGTGGCGTGCTACGTCGGCGCGGCGATCATGTGGGTCGTCCCCGACCGCCGCATCGACCGGGCCGTCCGCCGGCACGCGACCGACTGAGTGCCGCGCCCGGTCAGGATCCGGATCCGGTACGGCGGCGCCGGTACTCGGCCACCACCAGCTCGGTCAGCTCGTCCACCGTCACCTCGGAGGTGCGGCGGTCGAAGGTGATCGTGCCGTGCTGGAGCAGGTTGACCCGGTCGCAGACGTCGAGCACCTGTGCGTAGTTGTGGGCGATGATGATGACCGAGACGTCGCCCCGGGCCTTGAGGTCGCGGATCAGGTCGAGGATCAGGACGCCCTCCTTGGCGCCCATGGCGGCGAGCGGCTCGTCCAGCAGCAGGATCCGGGCGTCGGAGTAGACGGCCCGGGCGACCGCGACCGCCTGCCGCTGGCCGCCGGACAGCTTGGCCACCTCGGCGGAGACGTCCGGGATGTTCACCCCCATGTCCGTCAGGTGCTCGCGGGCCAGCCGGCGCATGGCCCGGTTGTTGAGCAGCGGCCCGACCCGCAGCTCCCGGTTGAGGAACATGTTGTGGTAGACGGAGAGTTCGTTGATCAGGGCGAGCCCCTGGTAGACGGTGTCGATGCCGAGCGAACGGGCGTGGTCCACGCTGCGGAGGACGACCTCCTGGCCGGCGACGAACATGCGGCCGGCGTCCGGCTGGTGGTACCCACATATGATCTTGATGAGGGTGGACTTCCCGGCGCCGTTGTCCCCGATCAGGCCGAGCACCTCGCCCTTCTCCAGCCGCAGGCTGACGTCGCTGAGCGCGGTCAGCGCGCCGAACTGCTTCCGGACATGTTCCACCCGCAGCGCGGTCTCCTCCGCCATCAGGCGCCTCCCGTCCGCCGCAACCGCGACAGGTACTGGTTCGCGATCATCGAGATCAGGATCGCGCTGCCGAGGATCAGGTTGAACGGATTGGCGCTGATGCCGATGAGGTTGAACCCGTTCTGTAGCTCGGCGAGGATCAGGGCGCCGAGCAGGGCGCCGATGACCGTGCCGGAACCGCCGGCCAGGGCGGTGCCGCCGATGACCGCGGCGGAGATGGCGGTGAAGACCAGCGCGGTACCGCCGCCGATGTTGGGGTCGATGCTGTTGATCCGGAACGCCTCCAGGATCCCGGCGAGGGCGCCGAGCACGCTCGCGATCATGAAGTTGCCGATCTTTATCCGGTTGGCCCGGATGCCCGCCTCGGTGGCGCCGATCAGGTTGCCGCCGACCGAGATCGTGTGCAGCCCCCACCGGGTGCGGGTGAGCACGATGTGGAAGAACAGGACGATCGCGAGGCACCAGGTCAGCGAGGCCCAGTCGGCCGCGCCGAAGATCTGCTGAATTCGGCCCTGGGCCTCCTCCGGGATCTGCGCCGGGTACGCGTGCGAGGTGGTGAGCAGCACGCCGAGCAGGAAGTAGTACATGCCGAGGGTGGCCACCAGCGACGGCACCCTCAGCTTGGTGACGATGAAGCCGTTGCAGAATCCGATCGCCGCCGAGATCACGAAGGCCAGCAGGAACGCCGGCACCACGGGCACGCCGTAGAGGTCCACCGCGTAGTGGACCAGGAACGGCGCCAGCGCGGCGACCACGCCGACCGACAGGTCGATCTCTCCGCTGACCAGCAGCAGCACGATGCCCACCGCGACGATCGCGGCCGGCGCGGTCGCCTGCGCGATGTTGCGCAGGTTGTCGTGGGTGAGGAAGACGTCTTTGGACGCCTGGAAGTAGACGGCCATGGCGATTGCGACGATCAGGACGCTCGCCTCACGCCAGCGCACCAGCACCGTGCCGAACCGCCGCAGCACGGGCAGGAGGCGCCGGCCGCGATCGGCGGTCGGCGCCTCGTTCTGTCCCGATGAGGACTCGGTGGCCTGCACTGCGTCCCCTTCCCGGACCGTCTCGTGCATCGATCCACTCACTCGTGGGCAATCGGTCCGGACCGTTCGACGAGTTTGACGTCGGTGGACGAGCCCTCGTACCGGGTCTGGGTGTTCTGGTACTGGGCGACGTTGTCCTTTGTCACGAACAGCAGCCCGGTGTTCGTCTGCGGCGGCGAGATCAGCCCGCCGGAGATCTTGTAGAGGTACAGGTAGAGCACGGGCAGGAAGCCCTGGAGGTAGGGCTGCTGGTCGATGGTGTAGTCGAGGTCGCCGTCCTTGATCGAGGCGAGCGTCTCCGGGATCAGGTCGAAGCCACCGGCCACCTTCAGGCCCTTGCTGCGCATGTCGTACTTCTTCACGGTCTGGCCGATCGACTGGGTCGACCCCGCGTCCACCGCCAGCATCCCGGCGAGGTTGGGGTGGCCCTGCGCGTACGCGTCGATGATGGACAGACCCTTGGTGATGTCGGCGTTCGTCGCGACGGAGGTGAACGTGATCGCTCCGCCGGCGTCCTTGAACGCCTGCTGAGCGCCGTCGATCCGGGGCTGGATGTTGAGCTGGCCCGGCGTGGCGATGAAGCCGACCACCTCGCCGGACTGCACCTGGGTCAGCGCACGCTGGCCGAGTGCGTACCCGGACTCGTAGAGGCCCTGTCCGACGTAGGTCAGCCGGTTGGTGCCGGGGTCCTCGCGGGCGCCGTCCGCGTTGTAGGACACGACCGGGATGCCGGCGTCGAGCGCCTGGTCGACCGGCGCCTTGAAGGCGGTCTTGTCCACCACCGCGATGGCGATCCCGTCGGCCTTGCCGCTGATCGCGGTGTTCGTGGCGTTGACCATCTCGGCCACCACGGAGTTGGCCGAGCCCGTCCACTGGTACGAGCAGCCGAGCAGCTTGCACGCGTCCTCCGCGCCGTACTGGGTCGGCGTGAAGAACGGGTTGGTGGTGACGTGGTTGATGAAGACGAACTTCCAGTTCGGCGTCTTCGGGAAGTTGCCGACCGCGTCGGTGGCGGTCTCGTTGTCGCCGCAGGCGCTGAGCAGCCCCGTCGCCGCGAGCGAGGCACTCACCAGGCCGGTGCCGGCGAGCAGCCGCCGGCGGGTGACCCTACTGAGCTCGAGTTTGTCGGCCGCCTCCGCGACGGCAGGATGTACAGCAGGCATCTTGCACACCTCCTAGCCGCCGCTGCCGGTGACGGCAGCGGCGGGCTATCCGGACAGCGTCAGCGCGCTACGCCGAGCTGGTAGATGGTGGTTGTTCGGTATGTCTGCCCGGGTCGCAGGACGGTCGACGGGAAGCCGGCCTGGTTCGGCGAGTCGGGATAGTGCTGCGTCTCCAGGGCGAAGCCGTCACCCTGCCGGTACATCCGCCCGCCGGTGCCGACGAGCGTGCCGTCGAGGAAGTTGCCGCCGTAGAACTGGATGCCCGGTTCGGTGGTGAGGATGGTGAGCTGCCGGCCGCTCGCCGGATCGGTCGCCCGCGCGGCGAGCTCCAGGCGGGTGAACGTGTTGTCCCGCCGGTCGAGCACCCAGTTGTGGTCGTAGCCGCGGCCGATCACCAGCTGGGCGAAGCCGTCACGGTTGCGCGCGCCGATGGCGGTGGCCCGGCGGAAGTCCATCGGGGTTCCGGCAACCGGGTCGATCGCGCCGGTCGGTATCAGCGTGGGATCCACCGGCGTGTATTTACTCGCGTTCAGGTAGAGCTTGTGATCGTCGATCGTTCCGGTGCCCTCGCCGCCCAGGTTCCAGTACGCGTGGTTGGTGAGGTTCACGACCGTCGGCTTGGAGGTCGTGGCCACGTAGTCCATCTTGATGGCGTGGTCGGTGGTGAGCGTGTAGGTCACCGTGGCGCGCATTTCGCCCGGGTAGCCCTGGTCGCCGTCGGGGCTGGTGAACTGGAGCCGCAGTCCGACGCTGTCCCGGTTCTTCAGCGGCGTGGCCGCCCACACGTGCTTGTCGAACCCGACCGTGCCGCCGTGCAGGCTGTTCGGATCGTTGTTGATCGGCAACTGGTATGTCGTGCCGTCCAGGGTGAACCGTCCCTTTGCGATCCGGTTGGCGTATCGGCCGGTGATGCAGCCGAAGTACGGGCTCTTCGCCTCGTAGTCGGCGAGGTTGTCGAAGCCGAGCGCCACGTTGGCCAGGCGCCCGTGCCGGTCCGGCGTCTCGATGGTCTGGAGGATGCCGCCGTACGTGAGAATCCGTACCCGCATCCCGTTGGCGGTGAGGGTGTAGCGGTCGACGGCCGCGCCGCCGGCCGTCGTGCCCCACGCTTCCTTGGTGATCGTCGTGCGGTCACCGGCGTACGAGGTCGATCCGACCACGCCGACAGCGCCGACCATGAGTGCCACCGCCCCGAGCCGGGCGGCAGTCCGGCCTGTTGAGAACTTATGCATGGTGCCTCGCCTCTCGCGGCAATGCCACGTCCTCGCGTGGCAGGCTGAGCGACATGAGGGCAACCCGGGGAGGGAGTCAACATCCTCGGGCGACAAAAAGAACGTCTCGTCATGCGACCGACGGCATCGAAGCCAACAGGCGACATGTGCGAGGCCAAGAGCGCGGAATCGACGCTATATTTCGATCACAAACGGTGTCAACACCCGTAGATTCTTCGATCTTCGACCTGCCGGTCGGCACAATTCGATCTTTTGAAATCTGTTATGCCGGCGGAGGGCAACTCGTCCGATGGGCCGGCCGAAGAATATCGGTCCGAAGTAGACCGCCTGGGGCAAATCCGCGCCCGCATCTCAGCGCATGGGTAGAGTTTCATCCGCCTTTGTCATGGATGGCCCTGCTTCCAAAGTTATAGAGAGATTTCTCCGAGATTTCGGCTATGTGACGACTCTCACCACGACGCAATGCTGCATACGAATGTATGCAATCGTATGCAGCCTCGATACGGTCCAATTCACCGACGCACAGGAAGGGGTGCGATCCCGTTTCCGGCCGCCCGCACCGGCGGCCGCGATCATAGAATTTTGTCGGCGACGACCCGGTGGCCGGCAACAGGCGCGCCCAACGCATTGCCGGAGGGCTCGGCCTTTATTCGCCGGGAGGCGTCTTTTTGCGCATTATCGGCCTCGCCCGCATCGAAGAACAGTTGTTTCGAAACTGAAAACCGGACTTCCTGTTTCCCTGGGCGAGCCCAATCAAGCGCATTCCGGCATCATCGCGGTGTCGTAGATCACGCGGATACCCGAGCGTGCGAGACGGAGCACACCCCGCCAGGAACTCAAGGACGATCGCGGGCCGTCGACGGAATAGGCATGACGCAGGTCCAGGCACCGGCCGCGAGGCGGCGCAGCCCGCTGGAGGATCGCTCGATCTCCGGCAAGCTGCTGCCGAGGCTGTTCGCGCCGACGGGTGTCGCCGGGGTGATCATCGGGCTGTCCAATGTCGACGGCTATCGCGCCTCGCTGGTGATCCGCGGGGTGATGGCCTGCGCGATCGCGGCGGCGCTCTGGCGAGTGAACTGGGATCGGGTGCATCCGCAGGCGCTGCGCGCCATGGCCTACGTCGGAGTCATCATGATCGGGTTCGGGGCGGTCACCGCTCCGGAGACGTACTACCTCGTCCTGCTCGACTCGGCCGTCGGCCTGGTCTGGGCCGGGTTCACCCTGGAACGGCGCGACGTGGTGGCGCTGTCGATCATCATGGGCGGCCAGACCATGGTGACGGAGTGGTTGCTGGCGCCGCCGTGGACGGCCGTGTGGCACTCGGTGGCGATCTGGCTGCTGCTGACCACGCTCTGCGTCGCCATGCACTGGCTGCGCCGGCTGCTCGACGACGGCGCCGAGCGGACCGCCCAGGCACAGGCCGAGGTGATCCGGCTACAGGAGCAGGCACACGCGACCGCGCAGCGGGCCGAGACGGACCGCGCCGAGGCCGCGGCCGCACAGCTCGCCGAGCAGGTTCAGCGGCAGGAGGAGGTCCAGCGACAGACCGCCGCGCTCGCCCGTTCCGCCGCCGGCGTCGGCGAGAACACCGCCACCGCCGCCACCGCGACCGAGCAGATGACCGCGGCCCTGCGCGACCTCTCCCAGACCGCACAGTCCACCGACGAGATCACCGCGACCGTCGTGCGGCAGGCCGACAGCGCCGCCGCCGTCATCAGAGCCCTCGCCGCCTCCAGCGAACAGATCATGGCCGCCAGCGACATCATCCAGACCATCGCCGCACAGACCAACCTGCTCGCCCTCAACGCCACCATCGAATCGGCCCGCGCGGGCGACGCCGGCAAGGGCTTCGCCGTCGTCGCCGGCGAGGTCAAGGAACTCGCCCGCCAATCCGGCGAGAACGCCGACTCCATCAACCGCACCCTCGCCGACGTCCGCGCACACGTCGCCGCCGCCGTCACCGAGGTCACCCAGATCGCCGACGGCATGAACGCACTCTCCGCACACCAGAGCACCGTCGCCGCCGCCATCGCACAACAGTCCGCCGCCGTCGCCGAGGTGACCCGCACGGTCACCCGGACCGCCGACGAGACCCGGACGATGACGAGCGGTATCCTGGCGCTGGAGCAGATCTCGGCGGGCCGCTGACCCATCGGCTTTCGTTGTTTCAGGCAAAAGTTCAACTTGGTTTCAACAAAGTTATGGACTTCTGAACAGAACCTGCCTAGCGTCACCAGGCATCGATGAATGTCGACCTTGAGTCGACGTCATGCTGCTGCCCCTGGAGCGCTCGATGAGAAGACCGACCCGTCCCCCGAAGTCCTCCTCCCTCGTGCTGGGCACCGCCATCCTGCTCATGGGCCTGGTGCCGGCCCTCCCCGCGTACGCCGCCGTCCCGCCTCAGGAGCCCGGCGTCACCCTGCGGACCTACGACCTGCAGACCGCCCAGGACAAGATCTGCGCGCTGAAGCCCGGCCAGACGCCCAACGTCGACAAGCTCATGCCCATGGTCAACTGGACCACCACGGCCGACTTCGGCTTCGCCGACCGCTTCCAGAGCGAGGTGACCGGCAACGTCAACATCGCCGCCGCCGGCGCGTACACGTTCCGGCTCACCAGCGACGACGGGTCACGGCTGCTGATCGACGGCGCCACCGTCATCAACCACGACGGGCTGCATGGGGTGACCTCGAAGGAGGGCGCCGTCACCCTCACGACCGGCTACCACGCCCTGAGCGTCGACTACTTCGAGCGCGACGGCGGCCAGCAACTCACCCTGGAATGGCGGCCGCCGGGCGCGAGCGCGTTCGTCGTCGTACCCAACAGCGTGCTGAGCACGGACTCCGGCGTGGTGCGGGTGACGGCGCCGGGCCGCAAGGAGTGCGAGGCCTCCGGAGACAGCCCGGGCGACGGCCTGCCGCTGACCGCCGTGCACCCCGGCTACACGCTCACCAACCTGCGGCCGTCCGGCTTCCAGCCACAGGTGAGCGCCATGGACTTCTTCCCCGACGGGCGCCTGGCGATCGCCACCTGGGGCGGCAGCGACACCGTGGCCGGCGAGGTCTACATCCTCAGCGGCGTCACCGGCGCCACCTCGCCGAGCCAGGTCACGTACACGAAGATCGCCACCGGGCTGCGCGAGCCGATGGGCCTGAAGATCGTCGACGGCAAGATCTACGTGGCGCAGAAGCACGAGCTGACCGAGCTCAACGACACCAACGGCGACGGCACCATCGACCAGTACCGCCGGGTGGCCACCTGGCCGTTCGACGGCAACTTCCACGAGTTCGCGTTCGGCCTGCTGTACAAGGACGGCTTCTTCTACCTGAACCTGTCCGTCTCGATCAACCTCGGCGGCGCCACCACCGAGCCGCAGGGCTCGCCCAACCGCGGCACCAGCCTGAAGATCAACCGCACGACCGGCGCGGTGGAGTACGTCGCCGGCGGATTGCGCACCCCGGACGGGCTCGGCTGGGGGCCGGAGGGCGACATCTTCGTCACCGACAACCAGGGCGGCTGGCTGCCCGCCTCGAAGCTCGTGCAGATCAAGCCGGGCCGCTTCTTCAACCACTACACCAACCCGGACGGCCCGTACGACGGCCAGCCGGTCACCCAGCCCGTGCTGTGGCTGCCGCAGAACGAGATCGCCAACTCGCCGAGCACCCCGCTGCTGCTCGACTCCGGGCCGTACGCGGGTCAGATGCTCTTCGGCGACGTCACGTACGGCGGCATACAGCGCGCCTTCCTCGAGAAGATCAACGGGCAGTACCAGGGCGCGGTCTTCCGCCTGACCCAGGGCCTCGAGGCGGGCGTGCTGCGCCTGAGCCAGGGGCCGGACGGCGCGCTCTACGCCGGCGGGCTCGGCGCGGGCGGCAACTGGGGCCAGGAGGGCAAGCTGACGTACGGGCTCCAGAAGCTCACGCCCAACGGCAACAGCGTCTTCGACATCAAGGCGATGCGCGCGGTCGCCGACGGCTTCGAGTTCGAGTACACCCAGCCCGTGTCGACCGGCACCGCCGACCAACTCGCCGCGCGGTACCGCGCCGAGCAGTGGCGCTACGTGCCGACCCCGGCGTACGGGGGTCCGAAGGTCGACGAGGAGACGCTGCCGGTGGCATCGGCGGTCCTGTCCGCCGACCGCCTCAAGGTGACGCTCAAGCTGACCGGGCTCAAGCCGGGCCGGGTCGTGCACGTGCGCTCGCCGCGGCCCTTCACCTCCACGTCGGGCGCGTCGCTGTGGAGCACCGAGGCCTGGTACTCGCTGAACAGCCTCGTCGACGGCACCACGTACCGGACCGGCCGGGTCGAGGCGGAGAACGCCGGGCTGAGCGGGACCGCGGGCGTGGCGTCCGACCACAGCGGCTACACCGGGTCCGGCTTCGTCGCCGGCTACGGCGCCGCCGGCGCCGCGACCACCTTCACCGTCGACGTGCCGTCGGCCGGGTCCTACCCGGTCTCGCTGCGCTACAGCAACGGCCCGAACCCGTCGGCCGGCACCAAGACCGTCAGCCTGTACGTCAACGGCACCAAGGTGCGGCAGGTGAGCCTGGCCGACACCGGCAACTGGGACACCTGGGCGATCAAGACCGACGCCGTGACGCTGCGGGCCGGCGGCAACACCGTCGCGTACCGGGTCGACACCGGCGACGTCGGGCACGTGAACCTGGACAGCCTGACCGTCGACAACGGCACGTCCGCCGCGCCGCGGACCGGCACCATCACCGGCATCGGCGCCAAGTGCATCGACGTCGACAACGCCGGCACGGCCGACGGGACCAAGATTCAGCTCTACACCTGCAACAACTCGTCCGCGCAGAGCTGGACCCGCAGCGGTGACACGCTGCGGGCGCTCGGCAAATGCCTGGACGTCGCCGGTGGCGGCACCGCCAACGGCACCAAGGTCCAGCTCTACACCTGCAACAACGGCGCCGCGCAGGTGTGGCAGACCCAGCCCAACGGCTCGCTGCTCAACCCGCAGTCCGGCAAGGTGCTCGACGCCGCGGGCGGCGCGAGCGCGGACGGCACCCAGCTACAGATCTGGCAGTGGGCCGACGTGACCCAGCAGCGGTGGGCGCACAACGGCACCAGCCGGGTCACCCTGTTCAACGGCGGCAACCTGCAAGCCTTCGCGAACGCCGACGGCACCGCGCCGACCTGGCCGGTCTCCGGCGGCTCGGCCGAGGTGCTCGGCGGCGACCTGCGCACCAAGCAGACCTACGGCGACTTCCGGCTGCACGCGGAGTTCTGGCTACCGAACCTGCCGGCCGACGTGACCGGCCAGGCCCGGGCCAACAGCGGCATCTACCTTCAGGACCGCTACGAGATCCAGGTCCTCGACACGTACGGAAAGCCGGCGCTGGCCGACAACGAATGCGCCGCGATCTACCTGAAACGGGCGCCCTCCGCCAACCCCGGCACCGCACCGGAGACCTGGCAGACCTACGACATCACGTTCCGGGCGGCCCGCTACGACGGCGCGACTAAGACCGAGAACGCCCGCGTCACCGTGGTCTGGAACGGCACCACCGTCCACGACGACGTCGCCATCGACGGCCCGACGGGCAACGGCGCACCGGAGGGCCCGGACTTCCGGCCGATCCGCCTCCAGGACCACGGCGACCCGGGCGCGAACGTCCGCTACCGCAACATCTGGATCGAACCCGCCTGAGCGGGTGGAGCTCCCGGTGTGAACGGAGGTGGGCCGGCGCGACTCCGCGCCGGCCCACGTCGTCCCGGTGTCAGGCCGGGAGCCCACCGACCTGCTGGTCGACCCAGGCACGGATCGACGGCAGGTCTCCGTAGATGGACGGCGCCGTCGCGCAGGTCGAGCTGTTGTTGCCGGCGCGGCTGGTCACGCCGATCAGCGCCCAGCGGCCGCTGATCTGCCGCACCTGCGGCCCACCGGAGTCGCCGTAGCAGGCGCCGGCGTTGCCGTTTGTGTTGTTGGTGCAGATCTCGTACGCCGCGTCGATGCCGGAGCAGCGGCTGTCGGCCACGATCGAGGTGTCGAGCTCGTTGGCCACCTGGGGCGTCGAGCCGCAGCCCCGGGTGGGGCAGGTCTGTCCCCAGCCGATGATCCGCGTGGCGGTGCCGACGGCGCCGGAGGCCGTGGGGATCGGCGCGGGTGCGTGCGACACCGACGTGGTCAGCTCGAGCAGCTTGATGTCGCTCCGCGAGTGGCTCACCGCGCGCCGGACGGAGACGACGGTGCCACCGCTGCTGCGGTTGATGCTACCGACCCGCACGGAGCTGGGGGTGGGACAGTGCTTGGCCGTGACGGCCCAGTTGGCCTTGATGAGCGAGCCGGTGCAGCCGGAGACGTACACCATGAACGAGTAGTTCGTGGTGGCCGGCCGGCCGCCGACGACCTGGTTGACGGGCGGCGGCTCGGGCGAGGGGGCCGCGACCGCGGCGGCCGGCGTGAGCAGGCCGGCGGCGGCAGCGGTGACGGCGGCGGTGAGCAGTGTACGGATGGGACGCATACCGTTGTCCTGTCTGTGCCGTGGGAGGTGACGGCGGGCGGTTGCCCGGGCAAACGGTATCGACATACTGATGAACATCGATACATATCGAACGGGGCCTACCGCCGGGTGATGACGGGGCAGGGCCAGGACATGCGGATTGGACCCCGGCCCGCACGGCCGCGATGCCTAGCGTGTGGCTCATGGATCCTCGACTCGCCGCCGACCTCGCGGCCCTGCCGGAGCTGCTCGAGTCCACCCGCGGGTACGCCACCGGCGTCCTCGGCGGCCTGGACGAGCGCCCGGCGGCCCACCCGCCCGTGCCGCACGCCGCGGAGCCGCTGCCCGCGGAGGGCACCGGCCTTGCCGCGGCGCTCGCCACGTTCGCCGAACGCTGGGCGCCCGGATTCTCCGGCAGCGCCGGCCCCCGCTACCTGGGCTTCGTCACCGGCGGCGCCACACCGGCCGCGCTCGCCGGCGACTGGCTGACCGGCGTCTTCGACCAGAACGGCAGCTCGGAGGTCGGCTCCGCGGGCGGCGAGCTGGAGCGGGAGACGCTCGGCTGGCTGCGGGAGCTGTTCGGCCTGGGCGCCGGCCAGTCCGGTGCGTTCGTCAGCGGCGCGACCATGTCCAACTTCGTGGGCCTGGCGATCGGCCGCGAATGGCTCGGCGAACGGCTCGGGGTCGACGTGGCGCGGCAGGGTGCGCACGCGCTGGGGCCGGTCGAGGTGCTGTCCGGCGCGCCGCACTCCAGCATCTACAAGGCACTGTCCATGGTGGGCCTCGGGCGCGACGCGGTGCGGCAGGTGCCGGTCCGGCCCGGCCGGGAGGCGGTCGACGTGGCGGCGCTGCGCGACGCGCTCGCCGCCCGCCGGGGCCGGCCGGCGATCGTGGTCGCCAACGCGGGCACCGTCAACACCGTCGACTTCGACGACCTGCGGGCGATCGCCGCGCTACGGGAGGAGTTCCCGTTCTGGCTGCACGTTGACGCCGCGTTCGGCGCGTTCGCCGCGCTCAGCCCGGAGCACGCGCCGCTGCTCGACGGGCTGGCCGAGGCCGACTCCGTCTGCGTCGACCTGCACAAGTGGCTCAACGTGCCGTACGACTCGGCGGTGCAGTACACCCGCCGGCCGGACCTGCAAGCCCGGGTGTTCGGCAACTCGGCCGCGTACCTCGGCCCGCTCACCGAGCGGCCGGACTTCCTGCACCTGACGCCGGAGAACTCCCGGCGGCTGCGGGCGCTGGCCACCTGGTTCTCGCTCGCCGCGTACGGCAGGGCGGGGCACCGCGACATCGTGGAGCGCAACGTCGCCTCGGCGCGGCGGGTCGGCGCGCGCCTGGCGGAGCTGCCCGGGGTGCGGCTGCTCGCCCCGGTCCGGCTCAACGTCGTCTGCCTGGCGGTGCCGGGCGACCCGGCCGAGGTGGCCCGGGCGCTCGCCGACACCGGCGAGGCGTTCGTGACCCCGACCGTGTACGCCGGCACGCCCGCGCTGCGGCTGGCGTTCAGCAACTGGCGTACCGCCGAGGCCGACGAGGAGCGGATCGTCGCCGCCTTCCGGAAGGTGCTGTAGGCCCGGGAACTGGTACGGCGCCGCACCCGTCCGAGCAGAATGACTTTCATGCCGTCCTCGCGTCGCGTCCGGCTCCTCGTGGCGGCCGCCGCGGGCGTAGCCCTCGTCGCCGGCGTTCTCATCTGGTTACAGACCACCACCGGCGATGAGCGTCCGGCGGTGGCCCCCGTATCGCCCCCGAGCTCTTCCGCACCCGTACGGGATGATTGGCAGACCATCGAGTATCGCGGCGTCAAGGTCGACATCCCGGCCGACTGGAAGCGGCTGAAGAAGGACGACTGCGAGTTCCAGTTCGAGCAGTGGGCACCACCGGGCTCGCACCCGTGCGATTTCAAGGGTGGTGTCCGTTTCTACGGCTCCGCCACCTTCGACCCGGCACACGGCCCGGGCGTCCGGCGAACCACCGGGACCTGGAGCGGCTACGTTTACGCCGGGGACTACGCCGTGTACGTCTCCGGAGCCGACCGGGACCTGGTGCAGAGGGTGCTGGACTCGGCACGGGCCGCGTGATTTCCTCAACCGCGGCCGGCGCCCGCCGATATCTGAACCATGAGGCAGCGTCGACACCGTGGAGGCCGGCCATGTGGGGCATCCGAACCGGCCTGAGCGAAGAGAGCTCGGCGACGTGGGTCGCCCGCCTTCCCCGCGTCGGCCTCGGCTCGGTCCTCGGCCGCGAGAGCATCCTGCAATCCCCCTCGCACGTGCGCCCCGGCGACCTGATCATCTCCGGCGCGGAGCGCTACCGGGTCGCCAGCGTCGACCCGCCCATGCACGACGTCATCCAGGTGCACCTCGCGTACAGCGAGCGACGCAGCAGCCTCTACCTGCAAGCCGCCACCCCGGTCCGGGTCGTGCGCACCAGGCGGCGCAAGCCGAAGGCACCGAGCCCCTCGCGCTGACCGGTCCCCGGGAACTTTCAGGTTCCCGCCGACGACTACTGCGATGACCTCCGCACCCCCGCGGAGGCCACGCGACGCCTTGGCGCGTCGACTGTGACCCCGTAACGACGGCGCGCTCCCGCACGCGCCGCCCACCCCCCGAGGACAGCCGATGGCCATTGCCCCCGATGTCACCGAGCCCGTCGCGGCGGTCGAATCCGCGCCGCGGCGCGCACCGAGCGGCCGGAGCTTCGGCCCGTTGCTGCTGCGCCTGCACTTCTACGCCGGCATCCTGGTCGCCCCGTTCATCCTGGTGGCGGCCATGACCGGCCTGCTGTACACCCTCACACCGACGCTGGACAAGATCGTCTACAGCGACGAGCTCGTCGTCGCCGACCCGGGCGACGCGGCCCTGCCGGTGGCCCAGCAGATCACCGCGGCGCGCGCCGCGCACCCCGAGGGCACGCTGACCGCCGTACGGGTGGGCGAGAGCGACGCCACCACCCAGGTCGACTTCACCTCGCCGGAGCTGAGCGCGGAGTCGGAGCTCGTCCACACCGTGTACGTCGACCCGTACACGGCGAAGGTGACCGGCCGGCTGACCACCTGGTGGACGTCCACGCCGTTGACCACCTGGCTGGACAGATTCCACCGCGACCTGCACCTCGGCAAGACGGGCGAGCTCTACTCCGAGTTCGCCGCCAGCTGGCTGTGGGTCATCGCCCTCGGCGGCGTGTTCCTGTGGTGGCGCCGCCTGCGCGGCAACCGCACCGCCCGCCGCCTGCTCGCCCCCGACCTGGCCGCCAGGAAGGGCGTGCGGCGCACCCGTAGCTGGCACGCCGCCACCGGTATCTGGCTCACACTGGGCCTGCTGATCCTGTCGGCGACCGGCCTGACCTGGTCCGGCTACGCCGGCGCCAACTTCAGCGCCGCCCTCGACGCCCTGCAGGGCAACCGGCCCTCCGTCGCCACCGAACTGGCCGCCGGCGGCGGACACCACGGCGGAGCCTCTTCCGGTACGGGCGAAGGCGCCGACCCGGCCGCCGTCGACGCCGTCCTGACGGGCGCCCGCGGCGCCGGCCTCGACGGCCCGCTACAGGTCAGCGTGCCGGCGGACGGCGCCAGCGCCTGGACCGTCAGCCAGAACGACAACCTGTGGCCGGTACGCCTGGACAGCGTCGCGGTCGACTCCACCGGGACGGTCACCGACCGGGTGGACTTCGCCGACTGGCCGCTGCTGGCCAAGCTCACCTCCTGGGGCGTGCAGGCCCACATGGGCATCCTGTTCGGCCTGGTCAACCAGCTCCTGCTCGCGGCGCTGGCGATCGGCCTGATCTGCGTGATCATCTGGGGCTACCGCATGTGGTGGCAGCGCCGCCCCACCCGCGCCGACCGGCGCGCGCTCGTGGGCACCGCGCCCGCGCGCGGCGCCTGGCAGCAGCTGCCGGCGTGGGGCATCGCGGTCGGCGTACCCCTCGTCTTCGGGCTGGCCTGGGCGCTGCCGCTGTTCGGCGTACCGTTGCTGGCTTTCCTGCTGATCGACGTGGCGATCGGCGCCGTACGCAAGGCACCGGTCTCGCCCGCTCCCTAAGGCTCGGCGGTGAGCCGGAGGAGCGCGTTCGTCAGGGCTTCGACGAACCGGTCCCTGGACCCGGGTCTGACCCGGTCCAGGGACAGGTAGGGATTGAGGTCCTCCAGCTCCACGAGCAGTAGGGCGCCGTCGCTGGTCCGGCAGGCGTCCACGCGCTGGATGCCGTGGTCGATGTCGTTCCAGTCGATGAAGCGCCGGGCGAAGGCGAGATCGGCCGCGCCGGGCTCGTAGGGCTCGAGTTCCCACCGCCGGTCCGGCCGGGGCGCGTACAGGGCGTACTGGAAGTCGTGGTCGACGAAGTAAAAGGACACCTCGTAGGTGAAGTCGATGTGCGGCTGCACCAGCAGGTCCGTGTAGTCGAGCCGGGGCAGGTCCGCCCGTTCGACGACGGTCATGCCGACCGAGTCCGCGCCGAACTTCGGCTTCGCCACGTACCTGCCGGTCTCCGGCAGGCGGCCGATCTCCTCGAGCCGGTCGACGGTCGGAATCACCGGGTACCCCGCAAGGAACAGGTCGATCAGGTACTGCTTGCCGGCCATGTCACCCTTGCCGGTCAACTCGGTGTAGACCCGCGCACCCGTCTCGGCGGCGGCCGCGCGGAACGCGTCGTACTCGGCCTGGTAGTTCAGCACCGGGCCGCTGTTGCGGACGACCACCAGGTCGAAGCCGTTCATCAGCGCGCGGGCGTCCAGCGGGTGACACACCGCGGCCCTGCCGCAGATCGCCGCCCGGCCGCTGCGGGAGGAACGCCTCCAACGCGCACGATCTTCACCGCGACCCGCGCCGCGGCCGCCGAGGCACCGGCCGTCATCGCGGTGCAGAGCGCGCTACGGGAGGCCGCCGCGATCGCGCACGACCGCACGGACATCGAGGCCGTCGCGTCCTGATCAGCTGCGCGGAGGGTGCTCGGAGGCTTGTGCCGCCACCCAGTAGAGCTGCTTGTGCCCGCGTGTCTCCATCGTCGCGGCCAGGTCCTCGGCCTCGGCGCGCGACTCTCGCCGGGCGACCTCGAACCGGTTGCCGTTGTCGTCCTGGCGCCAGACGATCCAGCGCACCGGTCGCCCGTCGGCAGAGGATGTGGTCGGCATTCGGACATGATCCCAGATCGCGGGGATCAATGATGATCATCGTTTCCGGATCAGGGTGACGCCGTCGCGGACCGGGAGCATCACCGAGTCGACGCGGTCGTCGCGCAGCACGGTCTCGTTGAGGCGCTGGACCGCCAGGTGGGCCGGCCGGCCGGGTGTCGGGTCGAGGACCCGGCCGCCGAGCAGGACGTTGTCGATGACCAGCAGGCCGCCGGGGCGCAGGCGCGGCACGAGGGCTTCGTAGTACGCCGGATAGCCGGTCTTGTCGGCGTCGAGGAACGCGAAGTCGATGACGGGATCGGCGGCCAGCGCCCGCAGCGTCTGTTCGGCCGGGGCGATCCGCAGGTCGATGCGGTCCTCGACCCCGCCCCGGCGCCAGTACTTGCGGGCGAGCGTCGTCCACTCCTCGGACACGTCGCAGGCGAGCAGCCGGCCGTCGGCGGGCAGGCCCCGGGCGATGCACAGGGCCGAGTAGCCGGTGAAGACGCCGACCTCGACCGCGTACGCGGCGCCGGTGAGCTGCACCAGCATCGTCAGCAGCCGGCCCTCGTCGTGGGAGACCTGCATCTCCGCGGCGTCGGGGAACAGGTCGGTCGTCTCGGCGGCGAGGTCGCGCAGGACGTCGTCGGCGGGGGTGCAGTTCGCCTGGACGTACGCGGCGACGGCGGGATCGATCATCTGAGTCATGGGCGTAAGCGTCGACCATTCTCGACGCTTGAGCAACCCCTCCGCTTGAAAAAGTGGCGAGAAACCTAGACAGTTGATCGGTGCGAGACGAAGAACGCGGCGACCTGGTGCTGAGCGAGCCCGACCAGTTCAGGGCGCTCGGCCATCCGTTGCGGCACCGGCTCGTGCTGGCGCTGCGGCAGCGCCCGGCGACGCTCGCGCAGCTCGCGGCGGCGCTCGGGGCGACGAAGGGCACCGTCGGCTACCACGTCAAGATCCTCGAGCAGGCCGAGCTGGTGCGGGTGGCGTACGTCCGGCGGGTGCGCGGCGGCACGGAGCAGTACTACGAGCCGACCAGCGAGCGGCTACGGATCGCCGCCGACGCCCCGGTCGGGGGCGACTTCCTGGTCAGGGCCGCGCTGAGCGAGATGCTCCCGCCCGACGAGGCGGCGCCCGACGTCACCATCCTGCGGCACCTCCGGCTCACCACCGCGCAGGCGCGCACGCTGGCGGCGAGCCTCGAGCGGTTCGCCGACGGCGACGACCTCCCCGAACGGCAGACCGGCGAGCCGTACGGCGTGCTGCTCAGCCTGTACCGGGCGAACGTTCCCACCCTGCCCGAGGACCCGGAAACCGCTGATGCGAAAACAATTCACATCGGCTAGTGTCGATGCGTTGGGTGCCAGTGTCGTCTCCCAGGCAGGAGCAACGCCATGAACGTGCCGCTCAGCCTCGCCGCAATACTCGTCGCGGGCGCCGCCCAGGTGCCGGCCACGCCGGCACTCGCCGCTCCCCCGCCGACCGGCTCCTTCTCGATCCTCAGCTACAACATCGCCGGGCTGCCCGAGCCGCTGTCCGGCAGCGAGCCCGCCGTCAACACGCCGATCATCGGGCAGCGCCTCGGGCCGTACGAGATCGTGCATGTTCAAGAGGACTTCAACTATCACGCGGCGCTGTACGCCAACGACACCCATCCACAGAGGACGCCCACCAGCGGGCCGGCCGCGTTCGGCGACGGGCTCAACACGCTGTCGGATTACCCGTACTCGGACCTGTTCCGCGACGACTGGGACGCGTGCAACGGCACCGACTGCCTGACACCGAAGGGCTTCACCTGGTCGCGGACGCGGCTCGCCGAGGGCGTCCTGATCGACTTCTACAACGTGCACGCCAACGCCGGCAGCGCCGACGGCGACCTGTCGGCGCGCCGCGCCAACATCAGCGAGCTGTCCGCCTTCATCGCCGCGAACTCGGCCGGCAACGCCGTCGTGGTCGCCGGCGACACGAACACCCGCTACACCCGGGCCGGTGACAACATCCGGGACCTGCTCACGGCAAACGGCCTCACCGACGCCTGGGTCGAGGAGGAGCGGGGCGGCGTACCGCCGGCGATCGGAAGCCCGTCGATCGGCTGCGACGACGCCGCGGTGACCGACGCGTGCGAGGTCGTCGACAAGATCCTCTACCGCGGCAACCGTTACATCACCCTCGACCTGGAGCGGTACGGCAACGAGAACGCCGGCTTCCGGCGCGCCGACGGGGCGATGCTCTCCGACCACTATCCGATCGCCGCCGAGTTCGGGTGGACGCTGAACCCGGACCTGTCGCTCAGCGACGCCACCGGCGGGCCGCACGGCACGCCGTTCACCGACGTCGCGGCCGTGCCGCTCGGCCGGCGGGTCGCCCAGGTGGGCATCCGCGCCGGCTCCCGGGTCGACCAGGTGTCGCTCACCCCGGACGGCGCGATGCCCTTCGTGCACGGCGGCGGCGGTGGCACCGCGCAGAGCCTGACGCTGGCCGCCGGCGAGTACCTGACCTCGGCCACCGTGCATACCGGGGTCCGGAGCGGGCAGACCCGGGTCTTCGGCATCCGCTTCGGCACCAGCGCCGGGCGGGTGCTGTCGGGCGGGACGCTCACCTCGCCCGGCGTCACCTACCAGGCGCCGGCGGGATGGCAGATCAGCGGCTTCCACGGCCGCTCCGGCGCGGAACTCGACAAGATCGGCTTCGTGTACACCCGGGCGGGGTGACCGCGGGGCCACCCCGCCCGCCGCGGCGTCAGCCGAGCAGCGACCACCACTGGCTGCTGCCGGTGAAGCGCTTGACCGGGTTCCCGTTGGCGGAGATCGAGTAGGCGGGTGCGCCCCCGTCGGCGTACCCGTTCAGGGTGATCGACTCCATGTTCCAGTTGTCGTCGGTCTGGAACGTGCCGTTGTGGGAGATCATGCGCACCTTGATGCCGGTGACGTTGCAGCTGTTCACGTGCCAGTTGGCGTTCTGGTAGGTCAGCGAGGAGCTGCGGTTGCTCCAGTTGCCGATCCCGCCCGGCACGTGCTGGAGCTCCGCGTCCCCGCCGGAGCGCTGGGTCAGCCACACGATGACCTCCGAGTTGTCCCGCAGGTCGTCGCCGCCGGTACCGAGGTTCAGGTGGAACGCGCGCAGCTCGGCGCAGGCGCCGATCGGGCCGGCCTGTGCGGGCGCGGCGGTGGCGGCGAGTCCCGCGGTGACGACCAGGGCGGCGGTGACGGCGCGCTTCACGGACTTGATGAGCATTGTGGAGTTCCCTTCGTTGCCGGCGTTCGGTGCCGGACGTCTGCCGAAGACGATCCGGCCGCCCGGCCCGGTCCGGAAGGCGCGGCGAGGTTGTCCGGACAGGCCCGGACGAGGCCCGGCGGTCAGCCGGACAGCGCCGTACGGCACGGCGGCCGGTAGGCGATGCCGGGGAAATGGGCGTCCCACTCGGCGCGGGTGAGCGTGGGGTGCGCGAGCGCGCAGACCCGCGCGGCGACCCGGTCGGGGTCCAGGTCCCAGGTCCGGACCGTGCCGTCGGCGCTCGCGGTGGCCAGCCGGCGGCCGTCGGAGGTGAACGCCACGGCGCTCACGGTCGCCGTGTGGCCGGTCAGGGTGGCGAGCCGCGCCGGCCGGCCGGGGTCGGCGACGTCCCACAGCCGCACGGTGCGGTCGCCGCCGCTGCTGGCGAGCGTGCGGCCGTCCGGGCTGAACATGACCTCCTCGAGGAAGGCGGTGTGCCCGGTCAGCGTGGCCCGCGCCAGCGGGTGGTAGGGGTCGGTCACGTCCCAGAGCCGGATGGTGCCGTCGTTGGCGCCGGTCGCGAGGAGCCGGCCGGCCGGGCTGAACGCGGCGGTGTTCACCGCGTCGGCGTGCCCGGCGAGCGTCGACGCCGCGACCGGACGGCGCGGGTCGCTCAGGTCCCACAGCCGCGCGGTGTGGTCGATGCCGGCGGTCGCGAGGATGCGGTTGTCGGTGCTGAAGACGGCCATGTTCAGCGAGTTGGTGTGCCCGGTCGCCGTGAACGCGGACAGGGCGACCGGGCGGCGTGCGTCGCTGATGTCCCACAGCCGTGCGGCCCGGCTGCGCGCGCCGAGCACGGCCAGCAGCCGCCCGTCGTGGCCGCACACGGGCAGCGGCACGTCGCCGACCAGGCCGTGGTTCAGCCGCGACAGCTCCGTGACCTGCCGTGCGTCGCCCAGCTCGGACAGCCGTACCGCGGTCGCCGTCGCGGTGACGAGCAGCCGGGTGCCGCGGCAGATGGTCACCGATCCCGCCGCGGGCGCGTCGACCGGATCGGTCAGCCCGTCCCGGTCGTCGACCGTCCAGGCCCGTACCGCCGGGGTCCGGCCCGGTCCGAGCAGCAGCCGGCGGTCGTCCGGGCCGAACTGGAGGGGACGGACCGCGTCCGCCTGCCCGGTCGGCGCCGGGCCGGTCAGCTCCCACAGCCGTACGGTGTAGTCGTAGCTGCCGGTGGCCAGGCTCCGGCCGTCCGGGCTGAAGGCGACGGCGGCGATGGCGTTGGTCTCGCCGCGTTCGTCGGTGCGGCGGAGCAGGGTGGTGATCGCGACCGGCCTGCGGGGGTCCGTCACGTTCCACAGCCGCGCCGTCGCGTCGCCGCTGCCGGTGGCAAGGGTCCGGCCGTCCGGGCTGAACGCCACGGAGTACACCAGGCCGGTGTGGTCGGTGATGACGCTCGACGCGTGGCCGGTGCCGCCGGCGAGGCTCCACAGCCGCGCGGTGCGGTCGTAGCTCCCGGTGGCAAGCGTCCGGCCGTCCGGGCTGAACGCGATCATGCTCACCACGCCGGTGTGCCCGGTGAGCGTGACGGCGGCGCCAGGCCGCCGCGGATCGGTGACGTCCCAGAGCCGGACGTCGCGCTCGTCGCCGCCGGCCAGGGTCCGGCCGTCCGGGCTGAACGCCACGGAGAACATCGCCCGCTCGCCGGCGAGCTTGGCCAGCGGGCGGGGGTCCCGGCGGTCCGTGACGTCCCACAGCCGTACGGTGCGGTCGCCGCTCGCGGTGGCCAGCGTGCGGCCGTCGGGGCTGAACGCCGCCTGGTCGACCGCGCCGCCGTGACCGGTAAGTACGGCCGTGCGGGTGACCCGGCCCGGGTCGCGGACGTCCCACAGGCCGACCGTGTGGTCGGCGCTGGTGGTGACGAGGGTTGCACCGTCCGGGCTGAACGTCACCGACGCCACGTAGTCCGACGCCGCGTCGAGCACGGCCCGCGGCGCGGGGCGGTGCGGGTCGGTGACGTCCCACAGCCGTACGGTGCGGTCGCTGCTCGCGCTGGCGAGCAGCCGGCGGTCGGGGCTGAACTGCACGTCGTGCACGTACCCGGTGTGCCCGGTCAACCGGATGGAGTACGGCGCGGCGAACGAGCTGAGCAGCGCGCCCCGCGCCTCGGGCGTCCGGGCCAGCCGGTACGCGGCCAGACTCAGCTGGTTGGCCAGGGCCGGGTTGCCGCCCCGCAGCGGATCGACCTCCTCCGCGACCTGCCGGGACACGGCCTCGTCGCGCTGCCGGTCGGAGGCGCGCTGCGACCGGACCGCCAGCACGGTCATCGTCGTGGCGAGCAGGAAGAGCAGGGTGAGCCCGGCGACCAGCTGGCGCAGCCGCCGGGTCCGCCGCCGGGCGGTGTGCTGCTCGGCGTGCTCGCGGGCCACCGAGGCGGCCAGGAAGTCGCGGGCCACCGGGCTCAGCGCCGGCGCACCGGTGCGCCGCGCCCATTCCCGTGCCACCGCGAGCCGGGCGCCGCGGTACAGGGCCGTGTCGCAGCGCTGCTCACGCTGCCAGGTGGTGGCGGCCTCGACGAGGTGCCGGCGGGTGAGCATGCCGGCGCGGTCGGCCTCCAGCCAGCCGCGCAGCTCGGGCCAGGCGGTCAGCAGCGCCTCGTGGCTGAGCTGGACCCGGTCGGCGTCCACGGTGATCAGCCGCTGGGCGACGAAGCGGTCGAGCACCTCGGCCACCTCGTCGGCCGGGCCGTCGCACTCGATGACGAGTTCGGCCCGGTCGCGGCGGCGCCGGGTGTCCGGCGCGTCCGCGGTGACGTGTACGAGGCCGAGGAACACCTGCCGCGCGAGGTGGCGCCGGTCCTCGTCGAACTCGGCGTACACCGCGTCGGCGGTGGCCGCGACGGCGCGGTCGATCCCGCCGACCTCCCGGTAGTCGGCGACGGTGAGCCGGCGGTCGCGGCTGTGCTGCCACGTCGCGAGCAGCGCGTGGGACAGCAGCGGGAGCACGGCGGCGTCGTGCGACCGGGTGGGACCCTCGCTGAGCAGCAGCTCGACGAGGCCGTCGGTCACCTCGACGCCGGCCTTGCGCGCCGGTTCGGTGATCGCGCGGCGCAGGTCCGCGTCGGCCATCGGCGCGACCGTCAACTGGTTGGCGCGGACCGCGGCCACGAGTTCGGGATGCCGCAGCAGCGGGGCGTAGAAGTCGGCCCGCAGCCCGATCACGACCAGGGCCCGCCCCGGACCGGCGGCGGCGCACAGCGCGGTGACGAACGCCTGCCGCTGCGCGCGGTCCTCGCAGGTGGTGAACGCCTCCTCGAACTGGTCGACGACCAGCAGCAGGCGGTGGTGCGCGTACTCCGCCGCGCTCGCCGGGTGCTCGCGCAGGCCCGCCGCCACCTTTTCGTGCGGCACGCCGGCCGCGGCGGCAAGCTGGGCCGCGAGCTCGTCGAGGGGCGTGCGTCCGGGGGTGAACAGCCGCACCGACCAGCCGTCGCCGGACAGGCCGCCGCACCGCACCGCGTGGATCAGCCCGGCGCGCAGCAGCGACGACTTGCCCGAGCCGGACGCGCCGACGACGACCTGCATCCCGCCGCCCGCCGCGTACGCGGTGGAGAGACGGTCGATCAGCTCGGCGGTGAGTGCCTCGCGCCCGAAGAACCACTCCGCGTGCTCGGGTTCGAAGCTCGCCAGGCCCCGGTACGGCTCCGGGCCCTGCGGGCGGGGGCCCGGCGAGCACCGCAGGCGCTGCCAGGCCGCCACCCACTCGGCGGTCGCCGCGGGGTCGGTGACGCCGCACGCCCGCAGCACCTCGACGAGGAGCTCACGCGAGGACGCGGCGGGCAGGCCGCGGCCGGCGAACCAGTCGCCGATGGTGCTGTGGTTGCGGTAGCCGCCGGTCCGGGCCGCGACCTGGCGGACGCTCAGCCCCGCGACCTGGCGCAGCAGGGACAGCTCCCGGCCGAAGTCCTCCCGGTTCCCGATCCGCTCCGGACTCGCGGCGGCCGATGAACCCAGCACTGTCATTCAGAGTCTCCGCCCATCCCGATCGTCGACATATGTCGATGCCACGGGCGCGGACAGTACCGGTACGCCGCAACGGAATCCGTACGCGGGCGGCAACCGTGAGTTGCGCCTCAGGAACGGCGAGTCGTCGTCCGCCGTCCGGTCACCGCCAAGGCGACCGCCCCGGCGACCGCGACCACCAGCAGGATCGGCACCAGCCAGGGCCACGGACCCCTGTCGTCGGGTACCGGTGCGGCCGCGACGGTCCCGCTCGGCGCGGCCGCGACGATCCCGCTCGGCGCGGGTGCGGCGGCGAGCAGCTCCGCGGTCGGCCCGCCGGTCGGCGGGCTCCAGCCCGGCGGCGCGGCGGTCACCGCACCGCCGTACGTGAAGCGGACCTCCCCCGCGACCGGCTCGCCGTCGGAGGCGACGCTCTGATAGCGGACCACGTACGGCCCGCGCTCCGGCCAGTGCGCCACCGGCACCCGGGCCGGGAAGCCCGCGGTGAACTCCCGCGGCTGCCACGCTCCGTCGACCAGCTGGTACTCCTTGACCGGCCGGTCGAGGCGGAACGGCTCCGCGTGCGACCAGGGCTTGTCGACGCGGATCCCGCTCGGCGCGTACACGGCGAAGAAGGCGAACTGCGCGGGCTTCTCGGTGAACGCCAGCGACACCGCCTCGACCGGCGCGTCCACCGTCGCACCCTGCGCCGGGGTGGAGCTCACCAGCCCGCCGTGCGCGTACGCGGGCGGCGGCGCCACGACCGCGACGGCCAGGACGGTGGCGGCGGCGATGGCGGACATTCGTGCGACCGTGCGACCCATCGGACGACTCGACCATCGACGGTGACCGGAGTCAACACCCTTGTCCCGGATGATCAGTACGCTCGTCCCACCGGCCGTTACGACACCGCAGAGGAGTCCCGGTGGATAAGTCAGCGCCCCGGCGGATCACGATCGTCGACGTCGCCCGTCACGCACAGGTGTCCACCACCACGGTCTCCAAGGTCCTGCGCAACGCGTACGGCGCCAGCCCCGCCATGCGTGCCAAGGTGCGGCGGTCCATCGACGAGCTCGGGTACCGCCCATCGGCCGCCGCCCGGGGCCTGCGCGGCCAGACGTACACGATCGGCGTCATGCTCCCCGAGCTGCGCAACCTGTTCTTCGCCGACATCCTCGACGGGATCACCGCCCAGCTCGCCGGCACCGACTACCAGGTGCTGCTCGCACCCGGCTGCAACGGCGAGAAGGCCGAGGCCCGGGTCATCGAGGCCATGATCGACCGCAGTATGGACGGCCTGGTCCTCATCGCACCGGTCTCCGCCAAGTCGCGCCTCAACACGGTCGCCCGCGGCGTACCCACCGTCGTCGTCGGCCGGCACGGACCCTCCACCACCTACGACACGGTCACCGACGACGACGTCGCCGGCGCCGCGCTTGTCGTCGACCACCTCGCCGATCTCGGCCACCGCCGGATCGCGCACATCGAGCATCACGAGACCGATCCCGTACGCCTCAGGGAGATGCCCAACGCCCAGCGCGCCAACGGCTACCGGGAGGCGATGCGCGCCCGCGGGCTCGGCGACGAGATCGACGTCGCCTCGACCACCTACACCCAGCAGGGCGGCTACCTCGGCGCGAAGGCGCTGCTGGCCCGGCCGGTCCGGCCGACGGCCATCTTCGCGGGCGCGGACGTCGTCGCGCTCGGCGCGCTGGAGGCGCTCGCCGACGCCGGCCTGTCCGTGCCCGGCGACATCTCGGTGGCCGGCTACGACAACAGCGCCCTCGCGGCGTTCGGCCCGATCTCACTGACCAGCGTGGACCAGGACGGCCGCGAGATGGGCGCGAACGCCGCCCGCCTGCTGGTGGACCGCATCGCCGAACGCGACCGCCGGACCACACACGTGAAGCTGACGCCGACCCTGGTGGTCCGGCGCACCACGGCCGCGATCTGAGAAACGTTCCCCATCACTGGCACGGCCTGACGCTCGGAACCCTTGACCCGTTGCGACATCGATGCCTATCGTCTGCGAAACACGTGGGAAACGTTTCTCACGACCCTCTCCCCTTCACCTTCGCCCGGGAACCTTCCGCTCGCGGTGAATGAAACGTTACAACACGCCTCGAAGGAGAAGACCCATGCCTGACCGCCCCCGATCCCGGAGAGCCCTGGCCGGTGTCGTCGTCTGCCTGCTGGCCGTGACCGCGATGCCCGGCCGGGCCGCGGCCGCGCTGCCGACCTGGCCCGCCAACCCGAACTGGCAGGCCCTGGTGCCCGCGCCGGCCACCGACGGCGTGCGCGCCGCGAGCATCACCCGCACCAGCGGCAACGTCACGAACGCCGGCGGCCTCGCGGGCCAGGGCACCGGCGCCACCGTCCTCACGACCTCCGCCACGAACTCCCCCGCGACCGTCATCCTCGACTTCGGCAAGGAGGTCGGCGGCACGCCGTTCATCACCGTCTCCGCCGCGAGCGGCGCGGCCACCGTCCGGGTCGCCACCAGCGAGGCGCTGCCCTTCCTGACCGCCGGCAGCGGCGGGGTCTACAACAGCGACAACGGATCGGCGGTCACCTTCTCCGTCAACGGCGCGCGCACCTACACCGGCGCGCTCCGCGGCGGCTTCCGGTTCGCGGCGCTCCAGCTGACGACGGCCGGCAACGTGACCCTGACCGCCGCCGGCGTCAACTTCAAGGCCTACCGGGCCACCCCCGACCGGTACCAGGGCTGGTTCATCTCGAGCGACGACCAGCTCAACCGCATGTGGTACGCCGGCGCGTACACCGCACAGATGGACATGGTCCCCACCGGCGTCGCGTCCTGCTTCACCGTGCCGGTCATCTTCGACGGGGCCAAGCGCGACCGGGCCATCTGGTCCGGCGACCTCATGATCACCAACCCGGTCGCGCAGCTCTCCCTCGGCACCAACAGCGCGCCGTACGTCAAGGGCTCGATCACCAGCATCACCAACTTGCAGGCCTCGAACGGCCGGCTCACCAGCGCCGTCGGGTTCCGCGGCTGCGGCGCGTTCGACTACGCGGTGACGTACTCGGCCTACTCGGCGATCATCGCGGTCCAGTACTACCGCTACACCAACGACACGGCCTTCATCACCGGACTGCGGTCGAAACTGGAGGCCGCGACCGCCTATCACGCCACCCGGGTCAACGCGAACGGCCTGGTCGTGACGAACGACAACGACTACTGGCAGACCTCGCAGAGCGGCGAGGTCACCGAGTACAGCCTCGCCTACTACGAGCTGCTGCAGAACATGATCTGGATGGAGGGCAGGGTCGGCACCGCGGCCCGGGTGACCGAGTACACCAACAAGGCCAACGCGCTCAAGACCGCGATCAACGCCCGCCTGTTCAACGCCTCCGCCGGGCTCTACCAGCACACCAACAGCCGACCGAACGTCTTCCCGCTCGACGCCAACATGAACGCGGTCCGGCTCGGCGTCGCGCCAGCGGACCGGGTGAGCGGAATCCTGAGCTACTTCCGGGCGCGGTGGCAGGCGCACGGCAGCCAGATCTCGCAGCCCGCGCCGAGCATGGCCGACCCGTACGGCCACACGATCGAGCCGCTCAACAACACCTGGGAGGTCATGGCCCGCTTCGCCGGCAACGACACCGCGGGCGCGCTCGACCTCCTGCGCCGCCACTGGGGCATCCAGGTCGACCCGAGCAGCGGCTACTACACCGGCACCTTCTGGGAGTTCGTCAACGCCAACGGCCTGCCGTCGCGCGGCTTCGACAGCCTGGCACACGCCTGGGGAGCCGGCCCGACACAGCTGCTCACCGAGAACGTCCTCGGCGCCACCGCGGTCAACCCCGGCTACGCGGCCTGGCAGGTCAAACCGCAGGCGGGCACGCTGACGTGGGCGCAGGGCCAGGTACCGACGGCAGGCGGATCCCTGATCGTCAGATGGGCCCGCGACACCACGGGTCAGTTCCGCATCCAGGTCACCGCACCCACCGGAACCAGCGGACAGGTCTGGGTACCCCTGGCCTCGGCATCGGCGACCAGCACGGCCGTGACCTCCGGCGCGACGCTGCTACGCCGCGACGGCCTGTACGACGTCTACGCCGTCGGCGCCGGAACCTCCGAGTTCACTTCGGCACCGTGACCGGGTGAGGCGAAGCGGAGCAGCGTCCCACCGGGACGCTGCTCCGCGCGGTGGCTACTCGCCCTTCTGGTACTCGGTGTCCATGTCCTTGAGGACCTCGTCCCCTGTGGCCTGGTTGCTGAAGACCTCCTGGAGGCCGCTGAGCATGCTCTGCTGGACCTTAGCGTTGGGCCAGAGCTGGTCCATGAACGGGACCGTGCGGTTCCCCTCTACGAAGGTGGTCAGCTCCTTCAGGCCCGGGTCGACCGTGGTGCCGGCGCCGGGCAGCGTCGGCAGGCTGCCCTGCTTCTCGTTGAACAGCTTCATGCCGGCTGGCGACATCACGTACGTGACGAACTTGAGGGCGAGGTCCCTGTTCTTGGCCTTGGCGTTCACCCCGTATCCGGCGCCGGCGGCGGCGGGCATCAGGAAGGTGGCCGGGTCGTCGGTGGCCGGCAGCGCGGTCATGGTGAAGGTGCCGTTCGGGTTCTTCTGCTTGAGCAGGCTGATGATCCAGTTGCCCTGGACGATGCCGAGGGTCTTTCCGGTCGCGGCGAGGGTCTGGCTGGCCTCGTAGCTGGTGCCGAGGGGGTTCTTCTGGAAGCAGCCGGCCTTCTCCATCTCCTGGTATCTGGCCATGGCCTGGGTCCAGGCGGAGCCGGCGAACGTGGCCTGCCCGCTCGCCAGCTTGGTGTTGAAGTCGCGGTCCGGGCCGAAGACGACGGTGGCCGCGAGTGCGTAGAGGACGAGCTGGGTGACCCAGTTGTCCTGGATGCCGAGGGCGTACGCGGGGGTGCCCTTGCCCTTGGCGTCGCGGCAGAAGGCGAGCAGCTCGGTCCACGTCGTCGGCGCCTTGAGGCCGGATCTGGCAAGGGCTTCGTCGTTGTAGACCGCGCCGATGCCGTTGAGGCCGAACACCGCGTTGTAGGTCTTGCCCTCGTACTGCGCGACCGTCTTGAACGCCTCCGGCAGCTTCGCGGCCCACGGCTGGTCGGACAGGTCGAGCAGGTAGCCGGGCTTGGCCAGGACATAGGTGGCGCCGGGGTTGCCGTTGCCCGGCCACACCGTCATCACGTCCGGCGCGGTGCCGGACGCGAGCTGCGTACGGATCTGTGCCTGGTACTGGTCGGCGCCGCTCGTGGTGAAGTTGACCTTCACGCCGGGGTTGGCGGCCTCGAACGCCTTGATGACGTCCTCGATGGAGCCCTGGTCGACGGAGGCGAGGGTGAGGGTCTTGCCGTCGGCGCCGTCCGATCCGGACCTGGCGTTGGTGCCGCTGCTACAGGCCGCGGCGAGGGTGAGCGCCGTCAGGGCGGAGACGACGACCGCGAATCTGCGTGTTTTCATGATCACTCCCACGTTGGAGATCAATTTGGGTCATCCCTTCAGCCCCCCGGCAAAGCCGTTGATGATGCTGCGCTGCAACGCGAGGTAGACCACCAGCACCGGCACGATGCTGATCCGCAGGGCGGCGAAGATGAGGTTCCAGTCCGAGACGAACTGGCCGACGAAGCCGGCCACGGCGACCGGGACGGTCTGCTGGTCGCTGCCGCTGAGGTAGAGCAGCGGCGTGAAGAAGTCGTTCCAGACCGCGACGGCGTTGAGCACCAGGGCCGTCACCGTGACCGGCTTGAGCATGGGCAGCACGACGTAGCGGAACGTCGCGAGCGGCGAGCAGCCGTCGATCGCGGCGGCGTCCTCGAAGTCGCGGGGCAGGGCGCGCAGGAAACCGACGTACAAGAAGGTCGTGAACGGCACCTGTAGCCCGGAGTAGAAGAGCACGAGCGACCAGACCGAGCCGAGCAGGCCCAGGTCGCGGACGGTCTGGTACAGCGGCAGCGCGGCGAGCTGGAACGGCAGGATCAGGCCCAGCATGATCAGCAGGAACGTGCCGCGGGACCAGCGGGCGGTCGAGCGGGCCAGGGTGTACGCGGCGAGCGCCGAGACGGCCAGCACGATCAGGACGCTGACGGCGGTCACCAGCACGCTGTTGACGAGCGCGCCGCCGAGGCCGGCCTCGCGCCACGCCCCGGTGAAGTTGGCAAAGGTCGGCGAGGTGGTCGGGCGGATCGGCGAGGACGTGTCGGACGGGCTGCGGATCGCGAGGTTCACCAGCACGTACACCGGGAAGGCGAAGACGATGCCGACGGCGACCATGAGCATCTCGAGCGCGAACGTGCGAGCGGTGTAGCGGTTCATGAGGCCGCCCTCTCGTTGCGGGACAGGGCGGCGTACTGCCCGGCGGAGACGATCGCGATGATGATCGTCAGCACGACGGCCAGGGCGATGCTGTAGCCGAACTCGCCGAGCGTGAAGGCGTCCTTGTAGATCAGGGTCGAGATGGTGTCCGTCGCGTGGCCGGGGCCGCCGCCGGTGAGCGCGTACACCTGGTCGAAGAGCTTGATCCCGCCGATGATCGACAGCATCAGGTTGATGGTGATCGCCGGGGCGAGCAGCGGCCGGACGATCGACCAGAAGCGGCGCACCGCGCCGGTGCCGTCGATCGCGGCCGCCTCGTAGATCTCGCGGGGGATCGACTGGAGCCCGGCCAGGAAGATGACCATGGAGTAGCCGGCGAACTGCCAGACCACCACCAGAACGACCATCCACAGTGCCAGGTCCGGGTCGCCGAGCCAGTCCTGCTGCCAGGATTCCAGGCCGACCACGGCGAGCAGGCTGTTGACCGCGCCGTCCGGGCCGAGCAGGTTCCGCCACAGGTACGCGGTCACGATCGGGGTGACCACCACCGGGGCGAACAGCAGCACCCGCAGGATGTTCCGGCTCTTGATCGCGGAGTTGACGCCGAGTGCCAGCAGCAGCCCGATGCCGTTCTGGATCACCGTGATGGCGACCGCGATCAGCAGCGTGTGCCAGATGGCCTGCGACGCGGTGGCGTCGTCGAGCATGTCGGTGAAGTTGCGCAGGCCGATGAAGTCGAACTCGGGGTCGAGGCCGTCCCAGTCGGTGAAGGCGTAGTAGACGCCGCGGACGCTGGGCACCAGCACCACGAAGGCGAAGAACAGCAGGGCCGGCAGGGCGAACCACCACGGCGGCCCCCCGCGCCGCCGATAGGCCCGCGGCGCGGCGTCGGCCCGGCCGAATTGCCGGACTCTGAGATCAGCTGTCACGAGCGCGCCCAACCTCGCTGAATCGTTTCATAGAACGTGCCGAGAATCATGAGCAACGTTTCTCAAATGTTTCGCCGACCCTACGAGCCGATACGTGCAACGTCAATAGGTATCAACGGCGATACCTGGTGCTTGACCTGCGTAGGGAGAGGACCATGGTGGGCAACGTTTTCCAGTCAGGCGGCCGTGGCGCCTCAGGCGTGAAGGCCGATTCGGCGCAGCCAGGCTTCCACGGCCGGCTGGGCGTCGGCGACCCCGGCACGGGAGAAGTAGGCCGGCAGCACCCGGCTACCGGCCGGGGAACCGGTGCAGGCGCTGAGGATCGTCCCGGCCGCACCGAGCAGGGCGCCTCGCAGCACCGCTCGGCGCTGATGCCTGGTCGGCGGCGGCGGAACCGTCGCGGCGGTCGTCAACCAGGCGTCCAAGCCGAGCGCGGCGGTGCAGAGCGCGGTCGGAACCTGGAGCCTGACCGCACCGAAACCATGACCGTGGGCTACGGAGATATCTCGGTCGACCTGCACCGGCCCTGACCGGCGCGTGGCACCATCGACGGGCGACGATCAGCCTCGGCCGTGACCACGGCCCTCCCGCGGGGCCGGTCACGGCGAGGAGCGACATGCGCGTCACCATCACCGGCGCCGGTGGGTTCATCGGGCGCGCCCTGGCCCGGCGGCTGCGCGACCAGGGCCACGAGGTGGGCGGGGTGGACCTGCACGCCGACGCGGCGGCCGGCGTTGTCGCCGGCGACATCGGCGAGGACGGCGACTGGCAGGACCGGGTCGCCGGATCCGACCTGGTCATACACGCCGCGGCGGTGGTCTCCAACGCCGTCGGCCTGCGCGGGCAGTGGCGGATCAACGTCGCCGGCACCCGCAGGGTGATCGAGGCCGCCGCCCGCGGCGGGGCAACCCGGTTCGTGCACCTGTCCTCGGTCCGGGCCTTCTCCGACGTCCACTTCCCCGACGGCGTGACCGAGGAGCACGCGGTGCGCCCGGACGGCAACCCGTACGTCGACACCAAGATCGCCGGCGAGCAGGTGGTGCTGCAGGCGCACGCCGCCGGGCGGATCGCCGCCACGATCGTGCGGCCCGGCGACGTCTACGGACCCGGTTCGCGGCCGTGGACGGTGCTGCCGGTGCGACTGATCAGGAGGAACCTGTTCCTGCTGCCCGCCATGGGTAACGGAATCTTCAGCCCCGTCTACGTCGACGACCTCGTCGACGGGCTGCTGAGCGCGGCCGGGAACCCCGATGCCGCCGGCCAGGTGTTCACGCTCAGCGCGGGCGTCGGCGTGCCCTGCCGGGAGTTCTTCGGCCACTACTACCGCATGCTCGGCAAGCGCGGCCCGGTGTGCGCGCCCACCGGGATCGCCATGGCCGCTGCCTCGGCGGCGGCGACGGCCGCCGCGCTCGCCCGCGCGGAGACCGAGTTCAACACCACCTCGATGCGGTACTTCACCCGCACCGGCACCTACTCCATCGACAAGGCGCGCCGCCTGCTCGGCTACGAGCCCGCCGTCGACCTCGCCGACGGCATGGCCCGCACCGAGCGATGGCTACGGGAGCGGCGCCTGGTGCCCTGAGCGAGGTGACAGGCGCGCGATCGCGTCTTCGATGTGTTCCTTCAGCAGTTCGTCGGCCCAGACGATGTCGTCCGCGGTGCTGCCGACGCCGGAACGGTCGTCGCCGCGGAGTAGTTCTTCCAGGGCGGGGATGGTCTCGGCCGCCCGCAGTTCCAGAATGATCGCGAGGGCGAGTTGACCGCCGTAGTCGGTGATTCCGCGGCTCAGCACCGGGGCCAGCTCCACCGTCGGCGTGCCGAGCCGGGCGAGGGCCCGCGCGGCGGACAGCCTGCTCCAACGGTCGTCCAGGCGGTCGCGGAGGCGCGGCGCGAGGTGTGCGACCTCGGCCGGAACCCGGAGAGCGAGATCGGCGACGAGATCCGCGGCATGGCGCGCGGGTGAGTCTCCGGCGACGAGCACCGCTTCGACCGTCGGCAGCACTTCTTCCGGTCCGGCCACGGCCGCCGCCACCCGAGCCGCCAGGACCTGCTTGTCCCGCAGCGGATGGACCCGCTCGGCCGCACCGGTCAGGTGTACGGCCGCGATCGGCAGCAGGGGCGCCAAGGCCGCGCCGAGCTCCTCGATGTCCGGCATGGACATCCGCGGCGCCGGCGAGCCCCCGGACAGGATGGCGCGCAGGGCGTCGAGCACCACGGTGGTGTCACCGGTCAGCCGCCGCACCGCCAGGGCCGCCTCCAGGTCACCCTTCTCCGTTGCCCGAGTTCGCCAGTGCGGGACGGCGGCGTCATCGTCGCGGCCCAGCATCAGCAGCGTCTCGGCGATCGCAGGACCGGCGTGCGGCATCGCGGCGACCAGGTCCGGGACGAGGGCGTCGGCGTTCGCACCCCAGCGCCCGACCATCCGGGCCAGTACCTCGGCGTCCGCGGGGTGGGCAGCCAGCCGGCCCCGGATCGCCGCCGAGACCTCCGGGGTGAAGCGGACCGCGCCGGGCGTGAACCGGTGGCCGCCCGCGCCCGCGGCGCAGACCGGCTCGACCCAGCGCGGATCGCCGAGCCGCTGTAGCGTCTCGACCGCCCGGTACTCGACGGTGAATCCCCGTTCTCCGGCCGTGTCCGGGAAACGGCCGGCGACATCGGCCACCACGTCGGCGAAGCGCCCCGCCGCCGCACCCGCCTGACGCAGCACGTCCATCGCCGATCGGCGTACGCCCGGATCGGCGTCGTCGAGCGCCGGCGCCACCAGCGGCACGAACACGGCGGGCGCCGAGCGCCGGGCATCGCAGCGCGCTCCCAGCGCCCAGAGCCCGGAACTGCGGGTCCTCGGGATGCGGGAGCGCAGCATCTCCTGGACGACCTCGACCGCCACCGGGGTGACCGGCTCGACCACGATCTCCTCCGACCAAGATCCTCCGTGCGCCCAGGCCCAGGTGAGGGCCGCGCCGTCGTCGATCGCGGCCACCAGGGCGGGGATCGTGCCCGCCGGCCAGTCCAGGCCGGCCCGGAGCAAGGCCACCGCGGCGGCGACCCTGACCTTCGGGTCGTCGCGCAGGGCGGCGTCACCCAGCACCGTCTGCGCGCCGACGGGGTCCACCTCGCCCAGCGCGAGCGCGAGCGCCGCCCGCGCCGCCGTGTCGTCCTCCATCGCCCACCGCCGCCACAACGGTTCGGCGGCGACGCCCGCCTGCGCCGTGGCATATGCCGCGGCCTCGCGGACCCGGGGATCGACGTCGTCGAGCAGGGCCCGCAGGGACTCCACCTGGTCGGCGACCGCCGCCCGCACCTGGGGGAAGTCGTCGCCGTAGGCATGCCGATCGTCGGCGAGCATGCCCAGCGTCCAGACGAACTCGTCCCGGCGGTTCGCGGCCACCGAGGCGAGTTCGGCGAGAAACGGCACCGCCGCCACCGTCGCGGGGTAGACCGTTCCCTGGTGGAAGATGCTGCCGTGCAGGTCGGACCGGGCCTCCGACGCCGCTTCGCTGTCGCCGGAGCCTGCCTGCCGGAGCAGCCCCGGCGTATCCGCCGCGCTGCCGTACGCATGCGACAGGTCAGCCCAGGCAATCGCGTCAAGACCGGCAAGCACGCCGCGCAGCTTAGGGCCTAGTAGTGGATGGGGCCGATCGCGCCGCCGCCGACCGCCACGGCGTCGCCGGTGATGGCGACGCTGCGGGGTGAGGCCAGGAACGTCACCACGTCGGCGACCTCCTCGGCGGTCACCGCGCGACCGATCGCGGTGTTCGCGGCCTGGCGGCGCTCGGCCTCCTCGACGGTGACGCCCCACGCCTGCGCGGCGGCCGCGTTCAGCTGCGGGGTCCGCTCGGTGACGGTGATGCCGGGGTGCACGACCGTGACGTTGATGCCGTGCCGGCCGAGCTCGTCGGCGAGGTTCTTGGTCAGCGCGACCACGCCGATGTTGCGGGCGGTCGCGACGAAGTTGCCGCTGTTGCGGGCGGCCAGGCCGGAGATGTTGATGATCCGCCCCCAGCCCTGGGTGATCATGTCGGGCACGACGGCGCGAACGGTACGCAGATATCCCAGGACCTTGACGTTCACCGCGTCGGTGAACTGCTGGTCGGTGGTCTGCGACGGGCCGGCCGGGCCGCCCTGGAGGCCGCCGGGAACGGCCGCGTTGTTGACCAGGATGTCGATGCCGCCGAGCCGGTCGCGCGCCTCCCGCACAGCCGCGCGGACGGATTCGTCGTCGCCGGTGTCGGCCCGCACGGTGACTATCCGTCCGGGATGTCCCGATGTGCCGAGCTCGGCCGCGGCCTTGGCCAGCCGTTCGGCGTCCCGCGCGGCGATGGCCACGTGTGCGCCCTCGGCGAGCAGCGCCCGCGCGATCCGTAGCCCGATACCGCGGCTGCCCCCGGTCACCAGGGCCCGCTTGCCGGTGAGTTGAAGATCCATGCGGAAGACTATATTGCCTATAGGCTAAGTAGGCTACTGGTCCGGGCGGCCCCGTCAATCCGACGGAAGATCCGTAGCGCGGGCGGCCGCGGACCGCTAGAACGTACGCATGCGCCGCATCATGATCATTTTCGTGCTGCTCTCGCTCGGTGCCGGCATGGCATTCGGGCTGAGCGGCGCCCTGCGGCTGTCATGGACCCCGGCCGACGTGATGACCGAGCCGTCGGCAATGGCCCCGCCACTGACCGTGACCCCATCGCCGATCGGCGCGGTCACGGTCAACCGCCACACGCACCGGCTGGACGTCGCGGCCCGGGCGGTCACCGACGCCGCCAAGGGCCAGGACGCCCGGGGCGTACTCAAGGTGACCGTCGGCGAGAACGCCGCCGACGAGAGCTACCGGCTCGACCTCACCGCCGCCGGCCTCACGCTGACCGCGGCGGGTGAGGCGGGCGGCGCGGCCGGCCTCTACGCGCTGGCCGACAAGATCCGGTCCGGGGAGCCGCTCACCGCCGGGCCCGTGACGCCGAGGCTGGGCCTGCGCCTGACCGACGCGGGCTCGGTCGGCCGCGACTCCGCGGCGGCCGGCTGGAGCAAGGGAACGGACTACTCGCTCAACTCCGACATCGTCACCGGCGCGCTGCTGCAACAGGCGCCGTGGGTCGACCGGGCCGCGGCCGACCGGGTGGCCGCCGAGTTCCGGCAGTTCATCGACCACTCGGCGGCGCAGGGCTACAACGGCGTCGTCGTGCCGGGCTTCCTGGAGTACGTGACGTTCGCGCGGGTCGGCGACGGCCACGCCGTCTACCCCGCCGGCGACCCGCACGTCGCCCGCGCGCAGGCGATGGTCCGGGAGTTCGCGCCCGTCTTCCGGTACGCGGCCGACATGGGCATGCGCGTCTACTTCATGACCGACATGCTGGCGCTGTCCGGCCCCCTCGACGCCTACCTCAAGACGCAGCGGGATCCCTGGGCGGTGTACCAGTCGGGCCTGCGCGAGCTTTTCGCGAGCATGCCGTTCGCGTCCGGGCTGATGGTCCGCATCGGCGAGGGCGGCTCGGCCTACCGCGCGCCCGGCTGGGACTACTTCTCGCGCATCGCCGTCACCACGCCGGACCAGGTGCAGGCGATGCTCAAGGCGTTCCTCGCCGTGGCCGGCGAGGGCGACCGCGACGTCATCTTCCGCACCTGGACGGTCGGCGTCGGCGCGGTCGGTGACCTGCACACCAACCCCGAGTCGTACGAGGAGGTGCTCGGGAAGCTACAGGACCCGCACCTGATCGTCTCGACGAAGTTCACGCTCGGCGACTTCTACAGCCACCTGCCGCTCAACACGACGCTCACCGTCGGCGAGCACCGGCGGATCGTCGAGTTCCAGGGCCGGCGCGAGTTCGAGGGCTTCGGTTCGCTGCCCAACGACCTGACGGCCCTGCACGCCTCGGCGCTGCGGCGGCTGCTGGCCGGTAACGGGCACATCGAGGGCGTCTGGCTGTGGACACAGGAGGGCGGCCCGCTGCGCGCCGGCCCGATGACCCTCTACCTGCGTACGGGATTCTGGCAGCTCTACGACCTGAACGCGTACGCGATGGGCCGGCTCGCCCGCGAGCCGGACGCCGACCCCGGTGAGATCACCGCGGACTGGGTGCGCCAGACGTTCTCGTCCGATCCCGCGACGGTGGCCGCGATCTTCCGGATGTTCGCGAGCTCGCGCGAGGCCGTGACCAAGGGGCTCTACCTGACCCCGTACGCGGACAACTCCGTGAAGGCGCTCGGCCTCGAGCCGCCGCCGATGATGTGGATCTTCGAGTGGGACATCGTCACGGGCGACTCCGCCGTGCTCGACAGCATCTACGCGACCGGCCGCGGCCACGTGGACGAGACGATCGCCGAGGGCGAGCGGGCCGTCGCCGTCGCCGAGCGGCAGCGCGCGGACGTGGCCGCCACCGACCCGGCGACCTGGCGCGACCCCGCCCTGCGGGCGAAGCTGCTCGACTCGCTCGAATACCAGCGCGACCTGTACGACACGCTCGGCGCCTACCGTGCGATGTTCCTGCGGCGGGCGCAGTGGCTCGACACCGGCTCGGCGCGGGCGCGCGAGCAATGGCGGGCCGCCGAACGCGCCTACCGGGAGGCGCGCGACCTTCACGTACGTGCACACGGCGGCGACCTTGACCTGCCCGCCTACAACTTCACGGCGGCGGACCTGGGCAGCGAGCGGTTCGACCGCGATCCGGCGATGGCGGTCCTGGCGCGGATCCTGCTCGGCCTGCTGCTCGCCTCGATCCTCGTGCCGTGGCGGCCGGTGCGGAACCTGTGGCGTGCGGCGATCATGCCGTGGCGGGCGCCGGAGAGCCCGACCCGCGCGGCGAGATGGGTGGCGATCCTGCTTCCCGCCGCGGCCCTGCTGCTCAGCCGCGAGATCCATACCTGGTTCGCCGCCCCGGCGCACCTGCTCGCGACGCTGGGCTCCTGGGCCGTCTTCGCGCTGGTGGCCCGCCTGCTCGTGCGGGGCCGCGACCCGTACGCCCTCTGGACGGTCATCGGCGGCGTCGCCCTGCTCCGGACCGTGCTGCTGCTCGCGGTCCTTGCCGTCCGCGGGCCCGGCTACTACTGGTTCCAGTTCTGGACGAACCCGGCCGCGCGGACGGCGTACGTGATCATCGCTTTCGGGTCCTTCGCCTGGCTCTTCGTCGCGACCGGTTCGGTGCTGCGGGCGCGGTACGGCCGGTCATCGCGCCGGGCGGCCGGCGGCGTCCTGCTCGCCGCCGGCGCGCCCGTGCTCGCGCTCGGTGTCCTGATCTGGTCGCTCGGCCTGGAGCGCTCGCTGAGCGCCTGGAACGACCAGATGGCGCTGCTGCCCTGGGGCCTGCACCGGATCCTGGGCATTGTGACGTTCCTGGGTATCCCGCCCGCGCTGCCCGTCTGGATCGCCGTGACCGGCGCCGTGCTGACGGTCGCGGGCGCCGGCCTCTCCGTCAGCCGACGTCGGCCAGCGGTACCGCGAACACGGCCCGCCGATCGATGAGCTCGCCCTCGGCGTAGGCGTGCTCGGTCACGCTCCACAGCTTGCCGGCGGTGATCCCGGCGCCGTGCTCGTGGTAGAGGTCCTCGCCGCCGATGGCCCAGCTGTTCGTCACCATCGCCGCGCCGGGCGGCCCGGAGTACATGAAGCTGTGCTTGAACAGGGAGCTGCGCCCGGCGAGGTAGCGACCCTTCCAGGTCTGCGCGCCCTGCACGTTGCTCTTCGGCAGGGTCACCGCGTCGAGGGGCACCGCCTTGCCGGAGGCGAGCACGAGCCGGCGGGTGTCGGACACCACCGGGTAGCGCACGACACGGCCTCCGTCGATCGCGGCGTCCGCGCTGCGGCCGTCGCGGTACTCGCCGACGACCAGGGTGTCCGGGGTGGTGCTGCGGTCCAGGGCGAGCGAGGAGAAGCACAGCCCGTCCGGCTGCGGCACGCACGTCCCCGAGGGCGGCGGCGTGGCCTGCCGGTACGAGGCCACCTGCGGCACCACGTACTGGTACGTGTAGGCGTAGTAGGCGCCGCCCTGCCGGCCGATGACGTCCTCGCCCGTGTCGACCTCGAGGATGCGCTCCATGTCGAACACCCGGAGCCCGTAGCGGGTGTCGGCCACGTACAGGTAGTGCCCCAGCCAGGCGAGGCCGCCCGCGTGGATCGGCACGGCGGTGAAGTTCGGCGTCGCCGTCCGGGTCGGCTCGACGAGCAGCACGTGCCGGTACCGGCCGGTGACCCGGTCCACAAGGGATATCCGTACGCCCTTGTCCGCCGAGGTGCCGGCGACGGCCTTGTCGTAGTGCCAGCTCACCGCGATGAGCCGCTTCTCGCCCCAGAGCCCGTCGTCGTCCGTGTCGGACGACCCGGTGATGCCCTGCGGCACCCAGTACGCGACCTTGCTGTCGCCGGGGTCCCAGCAGAACGACTCGCTGCTGGTCAGGATCTGGTCGGCGGGGAGCGGGTAGTCGGTCCGGGCGTAGTGCTCGGGCAGCGCGCCGCGCTGTGCGGCGTTGCACGGCGCCGTGGACCGGTTCGCCGCGTCCAGGACGGCCGTCACCGACCGGCGGGTGCCGAGCCCGGCCTGCAGATCCTCCGCATAGGACTCCAGGCCCCAGTCGGGCGTGAGGGTGAACGCCGCGGCGGAGCGGCCGTGAATCAGGTCGTCCGCCGCCGCGGCAGCGGTGGGACGCGCCACCGCGGCGATTGAGGTCGCGGTCAGCACCGCGGCGAGCGCGGCGGTCCACCGTCTACGTCTGGTCATTGGCGGGGCTCCCTCGGAGATACATCTATCGACGAACACAGATGTACCGGGCGGAACCCCGTTCGGCACGCGGTCAGCGCACCGAACAATCAATACTGATCAATTGGAGGCGCGGGATGTCACCGGCCCAGGCCGGCGGCCAGCTCGGCGACGGTGTGTGCCCGGACGCCGGAGACCTCATCGCCGGAGTACGGGCTCGCCACCGCGCGTACGTGCTCCTGGGCGGCGTCGGCCAGTCCGTCGTAGACGGACATGAACAGCTCGCGGGCCGGTTCCCGTAGCCAGCCAGGGGGCAGCAGCCCGATGGGTAGCTGCGGGTCGAGTATGGGCAGGCGGCGATAGGTGTCCATGACCTCGGTGCGGGCGCGGACCGCGCCCGCACCGCTGATCTCGGACGGGGTTCTGCTCCAGCGCCGAATGAAGGCCTCGTACTGCCGCGCGATCTCCGCGGTGTCCCACGCGTCGAGCGGGTTACGCCGGATCGCCGCGTCGAGCTCGATGTGCCGGGCGCGGAAGACGGTCAAGGTGCCGAGGGTGAGTTCGGCGAACCGGGCCCTGGTCTTCTCACTGAGGTCGTGGGGGGAGATCCACAGGCCGTCGTAGAGCGGCGCGAAACCCATCCACCGCAGCTTGCCGCGCAGCGCCCTCCGCAGGGTGCCCTCCTGCTGCGGCAGCGAGAAGGCGACAAGCGTCCACTGCTCGTCCCACGGCGGCGCGGCGGCCGCGGCGATCGCGCTCCCGCCGATGGTCAGTGACGCGGCGGCCGCGGCCGTCAGGCGGTGGGAGCCGCGCCGGCCCTGGCGGCGGCCTTCGAGTACGCCGCGGCGGACGAGCCGGCTGATCGCCGTCCGGGCGCCCGCGGGGCTGACACCGCCCTCGGCGAGCAGGTCCACGATCGCCGCGGCCGGCAGCCACGCGCGGGTCCGCAGCGTGTAGTCCGCCAGCAGGGTCACGGCCAGGCCCTGCGGCGAGTTGCCGGCCTGCCGCCGGGGCAGCCGCACGGATCCGGCCGACTCCTCGGGGAATATCTCGTCGATGTCGTACGGGCTGGTCACGGCGACGGCTCCCGGGGTGCGGTCGGACATCGATACGACTCTACGGGTCCGGCCGCCCAATTGATCGAGGTTCGTCGATTGACAGTTTCCGGCTCGGGGTGAAGACTTTCTGTAACACGATGGTGTGGACCCGGGCTCCGCACGAACACACCCACCCGTGCCTCGCCTCTCCACCTCCACCACCACGAAGCACCCGAGGAACAAAGGAGACAGGCGATGAAGATCAGACGGAGACTCCTGCTCGCGGCGGCGATCTCACTGACCGTTGCCGGGCTTGTCGTGCCGGCCACGCGACCCGCGTTCGCCGCCTCGCTGACCGAGGTCACCGGCTTCGGCGACAACCCGGGCGGCATGCGGATGCACATCTACGTCCCGGACACCCGTCCGGCCGCGCCGGCCATCCTGGTCGCCATGCACGGCTGCGGCGGCTCCGGCCCGGGGTTCTACTCCAGCAGCGAATTCGCCGGGTTGGCCGACCGCTACGGGTTCCTGGTCATCTACCCGACCGCGACACAGCAGGCCGGGTTCGGCAACTGCTTCGACACCTGGTCGGACGCCGCCAAACGGCGCGGCGGCGGCAGCGACCCGGTGTCGATCGTCTCGATGGTCACCTACGCCCAGCGGCAGTACGGCGGCGACCCGAACCGGGTCTACGCGACCGGCAGCTCCTCCGGCGGGATGATGACCAACCAGATGCTCGCCCTCTATCCGGACGTCTTCAAGGCCGGCGCGGCGTTCATGGGCGTGCCGTTCAACTGTTTCGCCGGCGCCGCCGACTTCCCGCCGAGCACCAGCAGGTGCACCGGCGGCAGCATGGACCGCAGCCCGCAGCAGTGGGGCGACGCGGTGCGCCAGGCATACCCCGGATACAGCGGGCCGCGTCCGCGCGTCCAGCTGTGGCACGGCACCGCGGACACCCTGGTGCCCTACTCGCTGCTCCAAGAGGAGATCGAGCAGTGGACCGACGTGTTCCGGCTGAGCCAGACGCCGACCTCCAGTGACACCCCGCAGTCGTCCTGGAACCGCCGCCGCTACGCCGACTCCTCCGGCACGGTGCAGGTCGAGGCGTACAGCATCCAGGGCGCCGGGCACAGCCTGCCGAGCACCGGCATGGCCGCGGCCGCCATCGGCTTCCTCGGCCTCACCGGCGGCACCACGCCGCCGCCGTCGACCACACCGCCGCCCTCGACCACGCCGCCACCGACCACGCCACCGACCTCGGGTCCGTGCCGCGTGACGGCCGCCGTCAACGCCTGGAACACCGGCCTGACCGAGAGCCTCACCATCACCAACACCGGCACCGCCGCCGTCAACGGCTGGTCCCTGGTCTTCACCCTGCCGGGCGGGCAGACCATCACCTCCGGCTGGAGCGCCACCTACGCGCCGGCCTCCGGCCAGGTGACCGCCCGCAACGCGAGCTACAACGGCGCGATCCCGGCCGGCGGCTCGGTCACCATCGGCTTCCAGGCCACACACACCGGCAACACCGGCAAGGCCGGCGCGTTCACCATCAACGGCGGAAGCTGCACGGCCGCCTGACGAGCCCGGGTGCCGCCGGACCTCTCCGGCGGCACCCTCCGTGTCTATGCCGCTGCGCAGGTCGGCGACGGCACGCTGTTGGTGCCGTTCCAGGTGCCGAGGAACCCGAACGTGGTGGACGCCCCGGCGGCGAGACTGCCGTTCCAGGTCTCGTTGGCTATCTGCTGCGAGGTGCCGCTGGAGGCGTTGCGGCCGCCCCACAGCTGAGTGATCGTCTGGCCGTCGGCGAACGTCCAGCCGACCCGCCATCCGGTCAGCGCCGCGGCGCCGGCCCGCACCGTGACCTCGGCCTGGAAACCGCCCTGCCACTGACCGGTTATCCGATACCCGGCGGTGCAGGCACCCGGCTGGGTGGTGGGCGACGAGCTCGGCGTCGAGGGCGAGGTAGGCGAGGTAGGCGTGGTGCCGGGCAGCTGGGAGAAGAACTTCCAGATCTCCGTGCCCGTCCAGGTCCGTGCGCCGCTGGTCGAGGTCGAGCCGTCCACCGGTTCCGGCGTGTGGTCGCCGTCGAACGCCGCCCACGCCACCGGGTAACCGGCCCGGCAGCCCGCGTACGCGGTCACGATGTGAGTGAGGCTGCCCTGCGCCGGCTCTGGCGGATTCTGCGTCGTGCAACCGTTGTTCCGGACGAACGTGTCGCGGATCGAGCGGCCCATCGAGATGTTCAGCACGCTGTCGTGCGTACCGTGGATGCCGAGGTAGGCGACCGGCTGCGTGCCCGGGCTGCAACCGCTGAGGTTGGCGCCGGAGAGCACCGCGACCGCGCGGAAGACCGCCGGCCGGGCACAGGCGACGGCGTAGCTCATCGAGCCGCCGTAGCTCCAGCCGAGCGCGAACAGCTGCGAGGTGTCGACGCACAGATCGCCCTCGATCAGGGCGGTCAGATTGTCCACCAGGGTCAGGTCCCGGCCGCCGGTGTTCGCCCAGCCGTTGTCGATGCCCTGCGGTGCGACCAGGATCGCCGAGTTGTTCGACAGCTGCTGGAGGCCGTAGTAGCCGCCGCTCGCCACGTTGGCGGCGCTTCCGTTCAGCCAGTGGAAGGCGAAGATCAGCTTGTACGGCCGGTCGCGGTCGTAGCCGTCCGGTACCCGCAGGATGTACGTGCGGTTCTGGCCACCGCTGGAGATGGTGCGGGTGCCACTTGTCAGCGTCGGCGCCCTGCCGCATCCGGCGGTCGACGCCGCGGCGGCGGGGATCACCGCCAGCGTGGCAAGTGTCAGGACGGCCGCTACCGCCACGCCGGAGAGTTTTCGGATGGACATCACGGTTCCTCGATTCAGTCGAGGGAAATCTGGGAGCGCTCCCATTCGACCGCCATGTTCCCAGAACATTTCCCGCGAATTCAAGGACCTATCGACATTCAACTATTCGTCTTCGAGCGACTCGCGCAGCGCCGGCCCATAACAGTTTTTCACTTTCGAAATGACTTTCGGAAAGCTGATGCTTGCGGCCTACTGTCGAATATCCGCAGCTCAGGGCCGCAATCGCGGCAATTGCTTGAATCTATTGGAGCGCTTCCGTAACCTTCGGGAAGTCCCCCTGTTACCGTTCACTATTTCCACGAAGATCGGCGTCATTCCATCCCCAAGGAGTAGTTGATGACTACGAAAACGCCCCTGCGCCGCTGGTGGCGTGCCGCCGCCGCGGCGCTGACGCTGGCCGCCGGCGGGGGCATCGTCGCGCTCACCGCCTCCGCGGCCTCCGCCGCCACCATCGACACCAGCGCCTCGTACGTGCTGGTCAACCGCAACAGCGGCAAGGCACTGGACGTGTACAACCTGGCCACCAACGACGGCGCCCGGATCACCCAATGGTCGCGCAACGACGGCAGCCAGCAGCAGTGGCAGTTCGTCGACTCCGGCAGCGGCTACTACCGGCTCCGATCCAAGCTCTCGGGCAAGGTCCTCGACGTCTACAACTGGTCCACCGCCGACGGCGCCGCCGTCGTGCAATGGAGCGACAACAACGCCGCCAACCAGCAGTTCAGCGTCCAGGACATCGACGGCTACATCCAGCTGATCAACCGCAACAGCGGCAAGGCCCTGGAGGTGCAGGGCGCCTCCACCGCCGACGGCGGCAACATCGTCCAGTACGCCGACTGGAACGGCACCAACCAGCAGTGGCAACTCGTCCGGCTCGGCGGCACCACACCCACGACACCCACGACTCCGCCGCCGTCGGGCACCTGCACCCTTCCGTCGAGCTACCGCTGGTCCTCGACGGGTTCGCTGGCGAACCCGAGGTCGGGCTGGGTCTCGCTCAAGGACTTCACCACCGCCCCCTACAACGGCAGGACCCTGGTCTACGCGACGACGCACGACACCGGATCGACCTGGGGCTCGATGAACTTCGGCCTCTTCTCGAACTGGTCCGACATGGCCTCGGCCAGCCAGAACGGGATGTCCTCGGCCACCGTGGCGCCGTCGCTGTTCTACTTCGCGCCGAGGAACATCTGGGTGCTCACCTACCAGTGGGGCCCGACCGCCTTCTCCTACCGGACGTCGAGCGATCCCTCCAACGCCAACGGATGGTCGGCCGCGCAGCCGCTGTTCACCGGCAGCATCAGCGGCTCCGGCACCGGGCCCATCGACCAGACCGTCATCGGCGACGGCACGAACATGTACCTGTTCTTCGCCGGCGACAACGGCAAGATCTACCGGGCCAGCATGCCGATCGGCAACTTCCCGGGCAACTTCGGCTCGTCGTACACGACGATCATGAGCGACTCCACGAACAACCTGTTCGAGGCCCCTCAGGTCTACAAGGTCCAGGGCCAGAACCAGTACCTGATGATCGTCGAGGCGATCGGCAGCCAGGGGCGCTACTTCCGCTCGTTCACGGCCACCAGCCTGAACGGATCGTGGACGCCGCAGGCCGCCAGCGAGAGCAACCCGTTCGCCGGCAAGGCGAACAGCGGTGCGACCTGGACCAACGACATCAGTCACGGCGAGCTGATCCGTACCAGCGCCGATCAGACGATGACCGTTGATCCCTGCAATCTGCAACTGCTCTACCAGGGACGCTCACCCAGCTCCGGCGGCGATTACGGCCTCCTGCCCTACCGCCCGGGCCTGCTGACCCGGCAACGCTGAGGCTCGTGGTGAACCGGGAACCGCCCGGGGAGATCTGCCCGGGCGGTTCCCTCGTCATAACGGTTTTTCAGTAGGAGTTTCCCGTAGGAACGTGCGGGATTTGCTCCTTGAACGCCGGAACACGCGCTCGTAGCATGCGGATTCCGGGGGCAAGCCATCGAGGCAGGACGTTCTGTGAACCAGCTATCTCGCGCCGAGGAAGTCGCTGTCGTCACCGCGGCGCGCGCCGGCGGCAGCGGCGCGATGAGCGAGCTGGCCAGGCTCCAACTGCCGTTCGTCTACCGCCTCGTGTGGCAGGCCATGCCCGGTGATCCGGATGTCGACGACGTCGTGCAGGACATCATGCTGCGTGCCTTCCAGCGGCTGCCCGGCCTGCGCGACCCCGCGAGCTTCCGGCCCTGGCTCGCCGCAACGGCCTTCCGGCAGATCGCCACCCACCGGGCGCGGGGCAACCGGCCCGAGGGGCGGGCGGTGCCGCTCGACGCGGCCGTCGGCCGGCCCGACGCCGCCGCCGAGGTGGAAGGCCCGGCGCTGCTGCGGGCGGGTCTGGCCGCGCAACGCCGGCAGGTCGGGCACGCGACCCGGTGGATGGGCGCGCGCGAGCGGGCCGTCTACTCCCTCTGGTCGCTGGAGACGGTCGGCGAACTGACCCGCGCGGACACGGCCAAGGCGCTGAACAGGAGCGTGGCCAGCACCGGTGTGCAGGTTCAGCGCATGCGGGAGCAGCTTGAGCTGAGCCGCAGGGTCGTCGCCGCGTTGGAGGCTTCGCCCGACTGCGCCGAGTTGGAGCGCGTCGTGGCCGGCTGGGACAGCGTCCCGAGCGCGTTCTGGCGCAAACGGATCGGCAGGCACGTGCGTTCCTGCCCCGTCTGTGCCCGGGCGGCGGACGACCTGGTTCCCGCCGAGCGGCTGCTCGCCGGCATCGGCCTCGTCGCCGTACCGGCGGCGCTGGCCGGCGCCGTGCTCGGCAAGGCTCTCGCGGCCGGCGGCACCGGCCACGGCGCGACGGCGGGCGCGGCGACCTGGCTGGGCGGTGCCGTGCAGGCGATCGGGGCGCAGCAGGTGGCGGCCGCGGTCGGCGCGGTCGTCATCGCCGTCGGCGTCGCCGTGCCGGCGACCGGGTGGACGACGCCCGGGCAGCACCGGACGACCGTCTCGCCCGCGCCGAGCCGAACGGCCCGGCCGCTGGCGGCCGGCAAGGTGTCGCTCGAGTCGGCCGACGCCGGCGGGAGATACGTCGCGGTCTCCGGTGACTTCGGGATACTCGCCCAGACCGGCGCGGCGAGCGGCGCCGCCGCACGGCAGCGGGCAACCCTGCGCACGGTCGCCGGCATCGCCGACCCGGAGTGCTTCTCGTTCCGCGGGCAGGACGGCCGCTACCTGCGTCACTCGTCGTTCCGGCTGCGGCTGAACCCGGACGACGGCACGGTTCTGTTCCAGCGGGACGCGACCTTCTGCGTCCGCGCCGGGTTCACCGCCGGATCGATCGCCCTGGAGTCGAGGAACTACCCGGGCTTCTTCGTGCGTCACCTCGGCGACGAACTGTGGATCGACCGGTACGACGGCAGCGACGGCTTCCGCGCGCAGAGTTCGTTCCTCGTCCGCGACCCGCTCGCCTGACCGGCGCCCGCTACAGGGTCGGCGTGACCGGCTGGATGGTGCCGTCCGCGTTGAACCGCAGCGGATCGATCGTCACCTCGCGGTTGGTGCCGTTGCCCGCCGGGACGGCGAAGCGGTGGTAGGCGATGTGCCAGGTGTCAGCGCCGGGCGCCTGCACGATCGAGTGGTGCCCCGGACCCTTGATGCCCAGGCTCAGGTTCTTCGACAGGATCGTGCCCCGGTGCGTCCACGGGCCAAGCGGCGACGTGCCGGTGGCGTACTCGACGTGGTAGTTCTCCGAGCCGGTGTCGTCGACCGAGTACGACAGGTAGTAGACGCCGTTCCGCTTGATCATGAACAGGCCCTCACGGAAGTTGGGCAGGCTGAACTGCCGCACCTGCGCGGCGTCGAACGACGTCATGTCCGCGTTCAGCGGCACCGCGTACGCGTACCCGTTGCCCCAGTACAGGTAGGACTGGCCCGAGTCGTCGGTGAACACGTGCGGGTCGATCATCTGACCGGAGCGGAAGCCCGCGGCGACCAGCGGCCGGCCGAGCGCGTCGGTGAACGGCCCCGCCGGGCTCGTGGCGGTGGCCACGCCGATGTTCGTGTCGGCGCAGAAGTAGAAGTAGTAGCGGCCGTTCTTGGCGGCGATCGTCGGCGCCCAGGCCCGCGAGGACGCCCACGACACGCTCGGGCCGACGTCGAGGATCGTGCCGTGGTCGGTCCAGGTGGTCAGGTCGGTCGACGAGAACGCCTTGAACCGGGTGCCGCTCCAGCCGTTGTACCCGTCGGTGGTCGGATAGAGGTAGTACCGCCCGTTCAGGTACGCGATGTTGGGGTCGGCGTAGAGGCCCTTGATGACCGGGCTGCGCCGCCCGGCCACCCACGGCGCCGTCACCTGGAACGAGCTGTCCGCGACGAACGTGGCCGGGTTCGTGGTGGACGCGTCGAGCCACAGCGCGTAGTCGCGGTGCCGGATGAACCGGCCGGGGTAGTTCAGCGACTCCAGCCGCACCGACCCGGCGGCCGAGCCGTCGCGTACGCAGAACGTCGCGTCGGCCAGGAACGTCGCCGTGCCGGCGTTGGTCTCCAGGCGGATGCGGTAGTCGCGGTGGCGCAGCCACATCCCGTTGGCCGCCTGGAACGACACGCAGCCCGCACCGCCCGCCAGGCCCGGCGTCACGGTGAACGTCGCGTCCGCCTTGGCCTGCGCCGAGCTGCCCGAGGTCACCGCGGCGAGGCCGCCCAGGTAGTCGCTGTGCCGCACGTACTGGCCGGCCACGTTCACCGACAGCAGCGACCGCGCCCCGGCCGGGATCTCCGCGGCGCTGGCCGGCTGGCCGGCGACCGCGACGAGCAGGCCCGCTCCCATGGTCACCGCCAGCCCGCGGCCCAGTGCCCGCCTCACGACGTGACCCGGAAGGTCGCGTCGCCCTGCGCGGTCGCCGTGCCGATCTGGTCGAGCCGCAGCAGGTAGTTGTAGTGCCGGATGTAACGGTCGGTGTGGTTGTAGGACTGGAACGACGCCGCCGAGGAGTCCGCGAGCCCGGCGACCCGCTTGAACGTCGCGTCCGCCGCGAACGTGGCGCTGCCGTCGTCGGCGGCCAGCACGAAGTCGTAGTTGGAGTGCCGCAGGTAGTACCCGGGGTAGTTCACCGACTGGATCGACACGTAGCCGGACGCGTTCGCCAGGCCCGGCACGATCCGCCACTGCGAGTCGGCGAGCGGGCTCACGCTCGGGTCGATGCGGACGTCGAAGTTGCTGTGCCGCACGTACCGGTCGGTGAAGTTGTACGACTGGAGGCGGTTGATCGGCGTCGAGGCGCCCCACCTGCCCAGCACCCGGCTGCTCTCGGCGGCGGTCAGGTTCAGGATCGACCCGTGCCGCTTCTTGACCGCGCCGAGGTGGTAGCTGCCGGAGGCCGCCCTCGCGTACGTGCCGGGGCTCGACGGGTTGGTGGTCAGGACCGGCAGGTAGCCGGCGCCGGCGGCGTACTGGTCGAGGTAGAGCGCCCACTGGTTCGCCGTGTTGAACTTCATCCACATCGGACCCTCGACCTGCGCGCCGGTCAGCCCGATGCCGGAGAGGTTGCCCAGCGTGGTCCAGGTGCCCAGGATCGAGTTGCTGCCCTCGAGCGTGATCTGCCCGTCGCCCGACGCGCGCACGTAGCGGTAGTTGCCGACCCCGGTGGGCACCTCGACGATCTGCGTGTCGATGATCTCCTGGGTGCCCGGCCGGGTGATGTAGGGCTGCGCCGTCGTGACGGTGCGGAAGTCCGTGGTGCGCGCGTAGTAGATGCGGTGCTTGGTCGCGCCGCCGCTCGGCACGTTCGTGGCCCAGTACAGGACGTAGTCGTTCGTCGCCGGATTCCAGATCGCCTCCGGCGCCCAGGCGTTGCGCCCGTCGCCGATGGCGCCGGCCACGTTGATCAGCCGCGGCGCGGACCAGGTCACCAGGTCCGCCGACTCCCAGACCACGAGCGACCGGCTGCCGTTGTTGATCGCCGTCGACCAGGACGTCGGCGCACCGATGCGCAGGTCGGTCGCGATGATCCAGTACTTGTCGCCGGCCGGGGAGCGGACGATCGCGGGGTCGCGCACGCCGCGGGTACCGACCGTGGACAGCAGCACGGGCGCGCCGTTGTTGAGGTCGGTCCAGTGCAGGCCGTCGGTGCTGTGCGTGAAGTAGATCTGCTCGCCGTTGGCCTGCTCGCCGATGAAATGCACCATGAGGTACGCCGTGGCGGCCTCGGCCGCGACCGCTTTGCGCGCCGTGGTCCCGAAGCCGAGGGCGAGCAGGAGTGCGGTCACGAGCGTGATGACGGTGGAGAGACGTCGAGAGCGTGTCACGGGCGTTGCCTTTCGCGGGACAAGACCGACAGGCATCTATGTTAACGTTCACAAGATTTGCTCGCAGACGTTAGCCGCGACATCGATGCATCGTCAAGCCCGGGGCAGCTCCACAGTGACGTGAAGCCCGCCGGACGCGCGTGTGGCGAGGGTCAGCGTTCCGTCGTGCGCCTGGGCGATGGTCTTGACGATCGCAAGGCCGAGCCCGACGCCGGCGTGGTCGTGGTGCACCCGCTCGGTGCCGCGCCGGAACGGCTCGGTAAGCGTCGGGACCAGCAGCGGGTCGAGCGCCTCGCCGGTGTTCTCGACGGTGAGCACGACCGTGCCGGGTTGGACGCTGGTACCCACCCACACCGCGCCGTGTTCCGGCAGGTTGTGGACGATCGCGTTGTGCACGAGGTTCATGGCCAGTTGCAGCAGCAGCGCCTGCGAGCCGACCGTGGTCGCGATGTCGCCGCGGGTCTCGACGGTGACGCCGTGCTTCTCCGCGAGCGGCAGGAGCGTCTCGGTGGCCTCCTCCGCCACCAGCGACAGGTCGACGCGTTCCCGGGTGAATGACCGCTGCCCGGCGCGGCTGACCAGGAGCAACGCCTCGGTGAGGCCGATCGCCCGGTCGTTGACGGCCTGGAGACGGTCGATGAGCTCGCCGGCGTCGCGGTCCGGATCGGCGCGGGCCACGTCGAGCAGCGCCTTGGAGATCGCCAGCGGGGTGCGCAGCTCGTGCGAGGCGTTGGCCGCGAATCTGCGCTGCTCGGCGACGTGCGCCTCGAGCTGGGCGAGCATCGTGTCGAAGGCGTCGGCGAGCTCGCGGAACTCGTCCCGGCGCCCCGGCAGCCGGATCCGGTGCGCGAGAGATCCGGTCGCGGCCAGCCGGGCGGCGCCGGTGATGCGGGTCAGGGGCGCGAGCATCCGCCCGGCGAGGAACCACCCGCCGACGAGGCCGAACACCAGCAGGAACACCAGGGCCGCCGCCGCCCTCGGCGCGAACATACGCAGGAGATTGGTCCGCACGGGGAAGACCACGGTGTCCGGGTCGGCGGAGACGATGAGCGCGCGATCGGGGACGTAACGCAACAGGAACACCCACACGACGGCGAGCAGCAGCGCGCCCGCGAGCATGAGGAATCCGGCGTAGCTGAGGGTGAGCCGGAGGCGGACGCTGAGCCCGGGAGCCCTACTCATGTCCGGCGTCGATGCGATAGCCGACGCCCGGGACGGTGGCGATGATCCAGGGCTCGCCGAGCCGCTTGCGCAGCGCAGAGACCGTGATGCGCACGGCGTTGGTGAACGGGTCGGCGTTCTCGTCCCACGCGCGTTCCAGCAGCGTCTCCGCGCTGACGACGCCGCCCTCGGCGGCGAGGAGAACCTCGAGCACCGCGAACTGCTTGCGGGTCAGTGCGACGTAGCGGCCGTCGCGGTGGACCTCTCGGCGGAACGGATCCAGCCGCAGACCACCCATTTCCCGTACGGGAGGACGGCTGTGCGCACGCCGTCGGTCCAGTGCGCGGAGCCTGAGCGCGAGCTCCTGGAGCGCGAAGGACTTGGTGAGATAGTCGTCGGCGCCGAGCCCGAACCCGGAGGCCTTGTCCTCGAGACGGTCGGCCGCGGTGAGCATGAGGATCGGCATGCCGCTGCCGGAGGCGACGATGCGCTCGGCGATCTCGTCGCCGGAGGGACCGGGCACGTCGCGGTCGAGGACGGCGATGTCGTAGGCGTTGACCCTCAGCAGCTCCAGTGCGGTGTCGCCGTCACCCGCGATGTCCGCCGCGATCGCCTCAAGGCGCAGCCCGTCGCGGATGGCCTCGGCCAGATAGGGTTCGTCCTCGACGATCAACACCCGCATGCGGCAATGGTACAAGTCGGTGGATATCGCCACCGTATCGAAAACCGCATACGCGCCCGCAACACCGCACACCCTTGACTGGCGGCATGGCTACCTCCCAACTGTCCGCACCGACACCGGCCCGCCGGGCATTGCGCGCGGCGTTCCGGCCCGGGCCCTGGCGGCGTGGACCCGTACTGGTGGCGCTGTCGCTGCTGCTCGGCCTGCTGATGCTGCTGCACGCGCGGATCACCGACCGCGGCGGCCTCGGCAGCCTGGTGGAGACCTTCCTGCCCTGGTACGGCCTGTTCGTGCCGGCGCTGCTGGCCGGGGCGCTGTGGCGCCGCTCCCCCGCCGCGGCCGTCGCCCTGCTGCTGCCGGCCGTGGTGTGGCTGAGCCAGTTCGGCGTACTGCTCGGCGACCGGTCCGGCCCGGGCGGCGACCTCGTCCTGGTCAGCCACAACGTCGGCGCCGAGAACACCGACCCGGCCGGCACCGCCCGCACCCTGGCCGCCTCCGGCGCGGATCTGCTGGCACTGGAGGAGCTGACGCCACAGGCCCAGGTCACCTACGAGCGGGAACTGGCGCAGGCGTACCCGTTCCACGCGGTGCTGGGCACGGTCGGGCTGTGGAGCCGGCTGCCGCTGTCGGACACCCAGCAGATCGACACCGAGATGAACGCCGGCCCGCTGGCGGCCACCATCCCGGCCGAGGCAAAGCTGGCCGAGAACCGGGCGCTGCGCGCCACGGTGGCCACGAACCACGGTCCCCTCGCGGTGTACGTGGCGCACCTGGGCTCCGTACGGGTGAATCCCCGGAAGGGGTATTTCACCGACTCGCGGGACCGGAACGCGCGGGCGCTCGCCCGGGCCGTCGCCGCCGAACGCAACGAGCGCGTGGTGCTGCTCGGCGACCTGAATGGGACAACGGACGACCGCGCGTTCGCCGACCTCACCGCGCGGCTGCGCCCGGCACACGACCTGGCCGGCGACGGCTTCGGCTTCACCTGGCCGGCGAGCCTCCCGGTGGTGCGGATCGACCACATCCTGGTCCGCGGCGTACGGCCGGAGGCCGCGCGGGTGCTGCCGGCCACCGGCAGCGACCACCGCCCGGTGTTTACCCGGATCAGCTGGTGACCGGCTCCCAGAACAGCATCTGGCGGTGCCGGCCGAAGCCGTTGCGCAGGTAGAAGTCGACCGCGCGGCGCCCGGAATGGACGCTCACATGCAGCAGCCCCCGGCCACGCGCCTCGGCCAGGAGCGCGGCCATCAGCGCGCCGCCGATGCCCCGGTTGCGATACTCCTCGCGGACCATGACCGACTGGACGTCGCCGTACCACCGGTCCATCGCCCCGTTACCGGGCACCCGCTCCGCGACATGCAGCCAGGCGTTGCCGACCACGTACCCGTCGATCTCGGCGACGAACGGCAGATGCGAGTCCGCATGCGCGGCCACCCACCCGGCGAACGACCCCAGCTCCTCCGCGCCGACGCCGCGCAGCTCCGCGAGCACCGCCACATCCCCCACCCCGGCCCTCCGCACGATCACCCGGCGAATTCTAGGTGACGAATCGTCACTCCCCTGGGTGACCGTAACTGTCAGGTAACCGAACGACGCATTGTCGGGGGCCGCTCACAACACCAGAGTGGACACACCGTCCGGGGGAGCTCGCGGCTCCGGAGCGCGCATCGATGCGTCATGCTCGGGGAGGGCTCATGTCCGTCATCGTCGTCCGGCTGCACCCGGAGAAGCCCACGAGCGGTTTCAAGTTCACGGACTACCTCGAGGGCCTGTCGGTCGAGGTCCGGGACCGCTCGTTCGCCGATCCGGACGCCAAGAAGCCGGGCGCACTGCTCGGCACGGCGATCTACGATCCGGCGGACCCGAACTCGACGATTGTCCAGCACAACGACCCGGGGCCGCCCGGGCCCGGTCCGGTCGCCACCGCCGCCGTGCAGGTGCCGGCACCCGGCGCCGGCGAGTATCTCAGCCGCGACCTGCGGCTGGTCGTCACCCGGACGGTGGGCGGGCAGACCACGCCGGTGTCGGCGAAGAACTTCAACTTCAACGTCGAGCTGGCGCCGGGCTCGCTGCCGAACCCGCCGACGGCGAACTCGTACGCCGCGCTCGACCCGGTCGCCGCATACGTCGCGCTGCCCGCGCCCCTGGTCGGGCTGCCGCCCGGCACCACGTTCCTGGACGTTCCGGCGGACGGCACGCCGCCGCCGTTCGACGCCGTGCTGAAGGCCATGCAGACCGTCGTGGCGCAGGATCCCGGGCCGGGTAGCCCGCCCGACCTGGCGGCGCTGACCCCCGCGCAGTCCCGGCACCTGGCCCGGGAGATCGTCTACAACCGCATCCTCGAGCCGCTGCCCGAGCCGCAGAAACCCCTGGAGTACCTGTACCGCGACGTCGGCGCCGACGAGACCGCCCGCCGGCAGTTCGAGGCGGACCTGGTCACCTACTACGCGGTGCACAGCACCCGCGCCGACGTGCTCGCCAAGTACGTGTACGGGGTGTCCGCCGCGCTGGCCTGCGAGCAGAAGGCCAAGGACGCCACCCGGGTGGCCCTGACCGTTCCGGTCTTCCCCGGCCTGGCGCTGCCGTCCGGCGGCGTGCCGACCGTGACGGTGGTGGTGTCCGAGTGATCCCGCAGTTCGACATCCCGCCGCAGTACTTCTACGCGCTCGCCGCCAGCCTGCCGCCGGACGTGTCGGCCGACGTGCGCTACCGGCTCGCCACGCTCGCGGACGAGGTGACGATCCTCGACCTGCTGCGCAAGGCGGTCGAGGAGAACATCATCGTCGAGGATCCCGCGGTATCCCTCGAGATGGCGGCACGCCGGCTGCGCGCGCTCGGCGCCGTCCAGGGCGTCACCCCGGTCTGCGCACCGGGCGTCGGACTGGCCCTGACCACCGGGTATGCGGCCTACCGCAGCATGCCGGACCCCGATCCCGAGCCGGAACGCGACATCGCGCCGTTCTGGAACTCCATAATGGGCAACCCCGCGCTCGCCGCGGCCCACCTCGAACTGGTGCTGAGCGCGGCACTGCAGGAGGGCGACACCCGGCCGCTGATCGCGGACGTCATCGCCGAGGGCCTCGCCCTGAGTAGCGTCAAGAACCTCGACACCGATCCCTGGCCGGCGCCGAAACCGCCCGAGATCACGTACGCGAACTGGGTGACGGTCTTCACCGCCCACCCGGGCCGGCTGCCGGCCGCCGTCGGGCCGGGGACCTTCGAGGAGCGCGTCGCGGCGTTCGTCCGCATGCTGCACGCGTTCTTCCAGGTCTCCACCGGCGCCCTCGGGCCCGGGGCCGCCACCCCGGGCCAACCCGAGGCGTTGCCGCGCCCGGCGACCGACCTGATCCAGCTCTTCTTCGACGGGTACCGGGGCTCCTTCGACGCCGCCTGGGAATGGGGCAACGGACTGTCGTCCGCCGACCGGGATGCCGTGATCGCCACGCTCGGCCTGGATCCGGACGCCGCGGCCTGGCTCGCGCAGGCCGTCGACGTGCTGGACGGCCTCTACGCCGTCACCGCGGTGGCCGGCGTCGACGACAAGCTGCACTTCTCCCTCGCCGAGTCGTTGTACGCCCGCGGCTTCACCGGCCGCGACTCGATCACCGCGCTGAGCGGGCGGGAGTTCGCCGACGCGCTGATCGGCACGCCCGCGTACCAGGGCCAGTACGTGCGCGACATCTACATCGCCGCCGGCGGCGACCCGAACGCCGTGCCCGGCGGGGGCGGCGGGGTGTTCTGGCCGATCAACCCCGGCGACGTGGTCAACTGCGAACCCGACTGCGCGATGTCGCCCACCGGCAGCACCGCCTACCTGCGTGCCCTGCTGGACGTCGAGGTGGCCGGCCGGCCGCTCGGCGACGCGCTGGCCCTCCGCGCCGGGCCGTTCGGCGACCTGGCCGCCACGGCCGCGAACGCCGAGATCGCCGTTCCGGTCATCGACCTGGTCAACGAGTCGCTCGAGGCCATGGTGGCCAACGGTACGAGCGCCGGCGTGGTGCACGACACCGACCCGGCGGGCGTTCCGGAGCCGGCGCAGGCGTGGTTCGACGCGGTGCCGGCGTACTCCTCGCCCGCCGTGCCGGTCGCGCAGCCGGCCGCGTACGAGATCCTGGCCGGCGACTTCTCGGCGCCGGAACTGCCCTACGACCAGCGGCTGGACGTCAACCGCCGGCACCTGGAGGCGATGGGCACCACCCGGTTCGACGTGCTGCGCGGATTCCGCCGCGACATCACCGAGTTCGTCCTGGAGCGCGCGGGCGAGCCCGCGGCCTTCCCTCGGCACGTGTGGCGCTACCCGGTGCGTCTCGACCTGGCGCTGGAATATCTGTGCGTCTCACCGGCCGAATACACGACGCTGTTCGGCGAGACGCCCGCCGGCGAGAACCTCGCCGTGCTGTACGGCTTCCGCGATGAGGGCGACCGCTGGAAGGTCGTCGCGAAGGCGCTGCCGGAGCTGCTGACCCGGCTGGGGCTGGAGTACTGCGAGCTGGCCGAGCTGATGGCCACCGGCTACGTGCCCGGACGGCTCTACACCCGGCCGCGCGACGGCGAGCCCGAACCGGTCCCTTTCCCCGACTGCGCACCCTGCTGCCCGGCCGACTACGTCCTGGACTTCGACGACGCCGAGACCGACGGCCCGTGGGTGCGGCTCGCCCTGATCGCCCGGCTGTGGCGCAAGCTGCGCTGCACGTTCGCGCCGTCGTTCGCCGAGCTCGCCGAGATCTGCACGGTGCTGCGGCTCTTCGACGACGCCGGGCAGGTGAACCCGGACTTCCCGCCGCAGCTCGTCGCGCTGCAACTGCTCCGGGAGCGCTTCGGGCTGTCCGCCGTGGCGCTCGGCACGCTGCTGGACCTCTGGCGCGGCGCGGGCGCCCCGCCGGACGGCGTCGTCGACGAGCTCATCACGCGGCTCTCCCGGCACACCCCGCGCAAGCATCGCTCGCCCGGCAGGGCCGCCACCTTCCAGCGCCTGCTGCGCGCCAACCTGGACCCGCTGTCGCGGCTCGGCGGCTTCGATCCGGCCGTGCCGGCCCGCACCTGGCACGCCCGCCCCACCCACACGCTGCGGTTCGCCGAACAGCTCTCGAAGATCCTCGCGTCCCGCTTCGGCATCGGCGAGCTCAGCTACCTGTGCACGGCCGAACCGCACCTGGGCGGCGACGACCCCTATCCGCTCGCCTCCGGCATCGAGGCCGAGGTCGACCCGCTGCGGGACCCGGAGGACGAGGCCCGGTTCTCGCTGTGGGCGCTGCGCCGCAAGCTGCTCGACGCCACGGTGGACGACGACACCGCCGGGTCGTACTCCTGGCATCGCGTCGGCGACGTGCTGCGCGAGGAGGTCGGCGGCGCGCCGGCCGGCGACCGGCTCACCGCGCTCGGCGCGCGCCTGTTCCCGGGCGTGCTGCACGACGCGGGAGTCGCGGTGACCGCCGCGCAGCGGCGATGGACGGTACCGCTGGCGGGCGGCGGCGCCGCCGCCATGTGGAACACGCCCGGCTCCCCGCTGCGCTACGACGGCGTCGCGGGCGAGCTGTCGGCCGCCGCGCCGCTCACCGAGGCCGCCGTGCTGGCCAAGCTGAGCCGCGTCCGGCCGCTGCAAGGACAGGAGCCGCAGGCGGTACGCGACCTGCTCGCCGCGCCCCGGCTGGAGCTGGCCCGGTTCGGCTTCCTCTTCCCCGACCTGGAGACCGCCTGGGAGCACCTGGTCGCCGAGCCCGACGAGGCCGAGCGCTGGCGGTGGTTCCGGCACCGGTTCGCCCTGTTCCACGCCCGCTGCCGGATCATCGCCCGGCACCTGGCCGAACACGTGCTGCACCTCGACGGCGGCGACCCGGACGACGCTCCGGACGGCGGCACCGGGCAGGGCGAGGCGACCACGCTGCTCGCCGCCCGGCTGCTGCGGTCGCTGCTCGCCGACGAGAACTTCGCCGCACCGCCGCCCTGGGAGCAGGACGACGGCCACCGGCCCGACGTCACCTGGGACGGCCCGGCCGGCAGCGCGTACGCCACGCTGACCGCCCTGGTCGGTACCGGGCTGCTCGCCGAGCACACGGTGCCGTCGGCCGGCGCTCCCCTGTGGCGCGAGATCCAGGCCGGCACCGCGCTGTACACCGCGACCCGCAACTCGTGGAACGCGCCGGTGCCGACCCTCATCCCGGCCCTGGACGCCGCCCTGCCCGCGGCGCAGCAGCGCTGGGCCGGGGTGCGCAACGGCATCGGCATCGGCGCCCGCGGCGCCCAGGTCCTCGGCGGGGTGTCGGCGTTCCGCAGCGTCTGGTCCGGCCTGCTGCTTGTCGAGCAGGACGGCGACTACTCGTTCTGGGGCCGCGACGCCGAGCACGGCGGCCAGCACTGGCGGGTACGGCTGAACCGCGGCCAGAAACGCTGGACGCTGCTCAACCACCGCTGGAACGACGAGCCCGACTGCCACCGCACCTCGGACCTCGCGCTGCGCCGCGGCGTGTACGAGCTGAGCATCGAGCTGGTCCGGGACGCGCCCGGCGACGACGAGCTGTCCGACGCCGAGGCGCTGCGGTGCGGGCTGCTGGTGGAGTACCGGGGCCCGGACACCGGCGGCGAGCGCACCGCCATCCCGGCCGAGCGGCTGTACCAGGCCGCCAAGGACGCGCCGCTCGGCGCGGGCGTCAACGGCAAGCTGGTCGGCGGGGTGCCCGCCGAGCTGCTCCGCGCCCAGTACGTCAGCACGCTGCGCGACGTCCGCCGCACCTACCAGCGCGCCTTCAAGGCGCTGCTGCTGGCGTACCGGTTCGGACTGTCGGCGCAGATCTTCTCCGACTACGGCCAGTCGGAGCTGGGTTACCTGCTGGAGCACGGCGACCGGCTGGCCGGGCTGGCGTTCTCCGACGCCGGCGGCGCCGGCTGGCGGCCGCACGCCGTCGATCTCGACCCCAACCTGCTGCCGCTGCTGGACACCTACCTGCCGCCCGCGGCGGACGACCGGGCCGCGCCCTCGACGGTGCGCCGGCAGGCCTGGTTCGACGTCTGGGAGCGGCTGTTCGACCACGTCGAGCTGAACCGGCGCGCCGAGCCGGCCAGCGAGGACCCGGTCTGGCTGCTGTACGACGAGGCCGCCGGCGACCAGCCGGATAATCCGGCTCAGCTGCTGCGCCACCTGGGCGTCAACCTCGCGCACGCGCCGCAGGTGCTCACCTACCAGCCCGCGACGACCCTCGCCGCGGACGCGCTCACCGACGAACGCTGGCCGACCCGGGTGTGGCACGCCGACCGGATCGTCCGGCGTATCACGCACCGCTTCGCGATCGCCGACCTGGCGCCGGCCCGGCCGGACCTGTGGGCCGCCGAGGACCTGCTCGGCTCCGGCGGCAACCTCAATCTGGTGACGCTGGTACGCGCCGGCTTCGTGGGCAACGGCGCGCCGGCGCGCTACCGCGATCTGCGGCGCCTCGACGACTGCCTGCGGGTGCACGCGCGCGACGCGCTGGTGGCGTACCTGGTCCGGATGGGCCGGGTGCCGCTGCCCGGCAAGGGCGGCGGCGCGGTGACCTCGGCCGAGCAGCTCAGCGACCTGCTGCTGACCGACGTGCGTACCGGCGTCGAGGCCACCATCACCCGGATCGACGCCGGCATCGCCGCCGCGCAGTCGCTGATCGCCCGGACCCGGCTCGGCCTGGAGCTCTGGCGGCCCGACCCGGCGTTCGTCCGCCGCTGGGACGAGCGGTACGCCACCTGCGAGGTGTGGGGCGGCCTGCGGCGCGGGCAGCTGTACCGCGAGAACGGGGCCGGCGCGCGGGAGCTGGCCGCGGCCCGGCGCACCGAGAGCTTCCGGCTCCTGGAGCGGGAACTGCACCGCGCGACGGTGTCCATGCCGGTACCGGGCGGCCTCGAGTCCTGGCCGGCGCACGCCGGCCCGCCGCGCCACCCCGGCCTGCTGCTCCTGCAGGAACGCGACGCCTCGGCGCTGACCCGGCTGACCCCGGCCCGGCAGGGCCTGGGGCTGCTGGGCACCCCGGAGGACGCCGGCACCCGCTCCTGGCTGGCGCCACCGCCGATCCAGGCGGACGACGGCGGCGACAACGACGGTGGCGACAACGACGGTGGTGACAACGACGGTGACGGGGGCGGCATCGGTCTGAGGGCCGAGGTGGTGCTCCCCCGCACCGTCGACGGGACGCTGCCATTGTGGATCGAGGCGGCGATCCGGCTGGGCGCCCGCTTCCTGCGGGTGCCGGCCGCGGCCGTGCCGCCGGCCGGACAGCCGTTCCGGCCGCGCGACGGCGGCGACCGCCGCGGCGCCGTGCCGGACGAGTACTACTTCTGGCTTGTCGACACGGCGACGTTCGAGGAGATCCAGCAGGTGGCCGACTGGCCCGGCTGGCACGACGCCACCACGGCCGCGGGCATGCTGGAGTGGCCGGCCAAGGGATCCGTGCACCTGGTGTGGGCGCACGTCCGCAACGGCGAGATCCGGCAGCCACGCCGGTCCGTCGGCGGCCTGCGGATCCCGGCGGGCGCGAGCGCGGCCACCACCACCCTCACCCTGGTAGGGCGCGAGCGCGACGTCCTGCTGCTGCGGGTCGGCGGCGGCGGCCTGCTGCCCGGCGCGGCCCCGCCGCCGGATCCGGGCTTCCGCTACGAGATCGCCTCCGATCAGGCGACCGTCGTGCCGCAGGTGACCCCGGACGTGGTGATCCTGCCGGAGAACAACCCCGGCCTCGGCAAGCTCACCGCGTACCCGTACTTCCTGTACTTCGATCCCGGCGCGCCGCTGTTCCCCGCCGACCCGTTCGCCGAGGCGATCACCGTGGCCTGCGCGCTGCGGGCCCGGTGCCGCCCGGAGGCGGCCACCGCCTGGTACGCGACCGCGTACGACCCGATGCTGGGCGACAACCGGTGGTGCCGGCCGGGGGCGGACGACCACGACCAGCTGCCCCGGCGCCGGCGGCGGGGCGAGGCGGCCCGCGTCGGCGAGGCGTTCGCGCGCCGCGGCGGCTGCTGCGACGGAACCGAGGCCGACGACGACACCGCCCGGCGGCGGCACCTCACCCTGGAGTACCTGGAGACGCTGCTGGAATGGGCGCGCTGCGCGGAGCAGGAGCGCACCGCCGCCGGCCGCGGCCGGGCCCGGCTCATCCTGGACGGTGCGGCCAAGCTGCTCGGCCCGACGCCGGTGACCACGCCGGGCTGCGGGGATTCCCGTGAGCCCGGCACCGTCGCGAACTTTCAGCCGTGCGACGCACCGCTGAACCCGTGGCTGATGTCGCTCTACACGCGGGTCGCCGACCGGCGCGCGGCGCTGCGGGCCGAGCCGGGCGACTCCGACCACGGCTGCTGCGGGTGCGGGTGCGGCGGCGCCGGGTGCGCCGGCGCGGACTGCTGCTGCCCGGCCAGCCCGTACCGGTTCGGCTACGTGCTCAGCCGCGCCGCCGACTTCGCCGCGCAGGTCACCGCGTTCGGCGCGGAGTTGCAGAGCGCGCTGGACAAGGGCGACGCCGAGCTGCTCGCCGCCGTGCGTACCCGGCACGAGCAGCAGGTCCTGCACCTGAGCGGCGCGATCCGCAAGGAACAGTGGCGCGACTCCGACTGGCAGGCGCAGGGCCTGCGCCTGGCCAAGCAGACCGCGCAGACCCGGTACGACTACTACAACGCGCTCATCATCCGGGGCGAGATCGCCGGTGAGATCGACTACCGCGAGCTGAGCAACGGTTCCTTCGGCGCCACCGGCGCGTCCAGCGTGACCGAGGCGATCGGCGTGGTCATGGGCGCCATCCCCGACGTCTTCGTCGGCACGACCGCCTTCACCCAGCTGCCGCTCGGCACCAAGCTGGCGAACGTGTTCTCCGGCATCTCCCGGATCTCCGGGCAGGTGGCGACGATCCTGTCCGGCACCGCCGGGCTGCGCAACACCGAGGCCGGCTGGGACCGGCGGCTCACCGACTGGATGTTCCAGCGCGAGCTGGCCACCCTGGAGATCGCGCAGGCCGAGCGGAACATCCTGGCGGCCGAGCGGCGCCGCGCTGCCGCGCTGGCGGAGGTCAACAACATCCAGCGCCAGGTGGAGAACGCCCGGGAGGTCGTCGAGCTGCTGCGGGACAAGGCTACCTCGCACGCGCGGTTCCTCTGGCTCAGCAAGGAGGTGGCCGGGCTCTACCGCCAGATGTACGAGATCGCCGAGTGCGCCGCCCGGCAGGCCGAGCGCGCGTTCAACGTCGAGCGGGGCTTCACCGACCGCCGGTTCGTGCCCCGCTCCGCCTGGAGCGACCTGCACCACGGGCTGACCGCCGGCGAGCACCTCACCCTCGCCGTTCGCCGCATGGAGGCCGCGTACACCAGCGAGAACGTCCGCGACTACGAGCTGACCAAGCACGTCTCGCTGCGCAAGTTCTTCGGCTCGGCGTTCCTGGACCTCAAGGTGACCGGCGCGTGCACGGTCGAGCTGCCCGAGTGGCTGTTCGACCTGGACTATCCGGGCCACTACCTGCGCCGGCTCAAGAGCGTGTCGCTGACCGTGCCGGCGGTCGTCGGCCCGTACACCGGGGTGCACGCCCGGCTGACGCTGCTGGCCAGCACCGTCCGGGTCGAGCCGCGGCTGCTCGGGCCGCAGGCGTGCTGCTGCGACGAGCCCGCGTCCGGGCCGTGCGGCTGCGCCTGCGGCGGCGGGGACTGCGCCGGCTGCGGCGACGGGTGCGGCGAGCGGTGCGGCAGCTCGGCGGGCTACCCGCTGGAGTGCGGCGACCGCCGCGCGGTACGCGACTTCGGCAACCGCCAGGCCATCGCCACCTCCACCGGCCAGAACGACGCCGGGCTGTTCGAGCTGATGTTCCGCGACGAGCGCTACCTGCCGTTCGAGTACGCCGGCGCGGTCAGCACGTGGTGCCTGGAGATCCCGCCGGAGAACAACGACTTCGACCTGGACCAGCTGGCCGACGCCGTGCTGCACGTCAACTACACGGCGCGCGAGGGCGGCCCGGTGCTGCGCCGGGCGGCGGCCGCGTACGCCCGCGAGCGCCTGCCCGACGCCGGCGAGCGGCTCATCGACCTGGCGCACGAGATGCCGCAGGAGTGGGCCCGGTTCACCGGCGAGGGCGGCTACCGCCGGCTCGACCTGCGGCTGTCCCGGGACTACTTCGCCGGGCTGACCAGCGGTCGCGGCGCCCGGGTGCGCCGGGTAGAGATCTTCCTGGAGTCCCCGCACGCGGCGCCCAGCACGCACGTGGACCTGGAGTTCGCGGTGGCGGGGTGGGCCCGCTGCGAGCCCGAGGTCGAATACCAGTTCCAGCTGGTCGCCGGCGGCGAGAAATGCGGCTTCTACCACGGCGTGGTGGACGTCGACGTCGGCCCGGTCAGCTCCGCCGAGACGCGGCTCGTCGGCAGCTTCGAGTTCGACCGGCCGGTGCGGGACGCCAACCGGATCTTCCTTCTCGTGCACTACGAGCTCACGACGGAGCGTACCGGCGCGCGGCGGGCCTGACGATGCTGCCAGCCACGCCCGCCGCCGGGCCACCGCCGGACCCGGCCGGCGGCGCGGCCGCCGAGGCCGCACCGCCGGGTCCGCCTGCGCCGCAGCGGCAGCCGCCGGCCGCCGGCCTGCCCGCGGCGCCGGAGCTGCCGAGCGTCTCCCTGCCCACCGGCGGCGGCGCGATCCGCGGCATCGGCGAGAAGTTCGGCGTCGACGCCGTGACCGGCACGGCCTCGTTCACGATCCCGCTGCCGCTCACCCCGGGACGCGACGGCTTCGGGCCGCGGCTGGACCTGTCGTACGACTCCGGGTCGGGCAACGGGCCGTTCGGCCTCGGCTGGGGCCTCAACCTGCCGGCGATCGTCCGCAAGACCGACAAGGGTCTGCCCCGCTACGACGACGCGCACGAGTCCGACGTGTTCGTGCTCTCCGCGGCCGAGGACCTGGTACCGGCCGGGCCGCCGCACCGGGTCGACGGGTACGAGGTGCGCCGCTACCGCCCGCGGATCGAGGCGACGTTCGCCCGCGTCGAGCGGTGGACCCGGATCGGCGACCCGGCCGACGTGCACTGGCGGACCCTGTCCCCCGAGAACGTGCTCACCAGCTACGGCGCCGATCCCGGTTCCCGGATCACCGACCCGGCCGACGAGCGGAACATCTTCGGCTGGCTGGTCTGCGAGACCCGCGACACCGCCGGCAACGTCGCCCGGTACGAGTACGCCGCCGAGGACGACCACCGCAGCACCGCGCAGCGCTACCTCAAGCGGATCCGGTACGGCAACGCGACGCCGTGGCTGGACGCCGACGGCGAGCGGCCGCGCTTCCCCGGCGACGCGGCGGTACGGGACACGCGATGGCACTTCACCGCGGTCTTCGACTACGGCGACCACGACGAGAAGCACCCGCGGATCGAGCCGGACCGGCCCTGGGGCACCCGGGACGACCCGTTCTCGGCGTACCGGTCCGGATTCGAGATCCGGACCGCCCGGCTGTGCCGCCGGGTGCTGATGTTCCACTCCTTTCCGGACGAGCCCTCGGTCGGCGCGGACACCCTTGTCGGCGCGGCCGAGCTGAGCTACTCGCCGCGCACCGACCCGACCACGGTGGACCGGCCGGTCTACGCCGAGCTGGTCGCCGTCACCCAGGCCAGGTTCCGCCGGGACGGCGCCGGCTACCGGCGGCGCGCGCTGCCGCCGGTGGAGATGACGTACTCCGCGGCGACGGTGCGGAACCGGGTGCACACCGTCGCCGCGGACCAGCTCGGATCGCTGCCGCAGGGCCTGGACGGCCGGACGTTCCGCTGGCTTGACCTCAACGGCGAGGGGATACCGGGCGCCTTCAGCGAGCAGGGCGGCGGCTGGTACTTCCTGCCGAACCTCAGCGCCGGCACGGACGGCGAGGTGCGCTTCGGGCCGCTGAAGGCGGTGCCGGCCCGGCCGAACCACACCCTGCGCACCCCCGCGCAGCTGATGGACCTGGGCGGCGACGGCCGGCTGGACCTCGCCGTGCTCGGCGGCCCGGACGCCGGCGTCTACCAGCACGACGAGGACGACGGCTGGCGGCCGTTCCGCCCGTTCCGCCACCGGCTCACCGTCGACCCGGACGATCCGAACCTGCGCCTGGTGGATCTCGACGGCGACGGCCTGCCGGACGTGCTCATCACCGAGGGCGACTCCCTCGTCTGGCACCGGGGGCTGGGCCTGGACGGATTCGGTCCGGCGTTCCGGATACCGGTGCCCGGCGACGAACGCCGCGGGCCCCGGGTGGTGTTCGCCGACGCCACCGAGAACGTCCAGCTCGCGGACATGACCGGCGACGGCCTCTCGGACATCGTCCGGATCCGCAACGGCGACGTCGCGTACTGGCCGAACCTGGGCTACGGCCGGTTCGGGCGGCGGATCACGATGCGCAACGTGCCGCGCTTCGACACCGACGGCCAGTTCTCGGCGGCCAAGGTGCGCCTCGGCGACCTCGACGGCTCCGGCACCACCGACGTCGTCTACCTGCACGGCACCGGTCCCCGGCTGTACTTCAACCAGTCCGGCAACGCGCTGAGCGCGCCGCACCGCCTGGACGGCTTCCCGCTGACCGACAACCTGGCCGGCGTCGAGCTGCTCGACCTGCTCGGCAACGGGACCGCCTGCCTGGTCTGGTCGTCGCCGCTGCCGGGCGACGCGCGCCGGCAGCTGCGCTACCTCGACCTGATGGGCGCCAAGCCGCACCTGCTGACCAGCATGGCGAACAACCTCGGCGCCGAGACCCGGGTGCACTACCGGTCGTCGACCTCCTACTACCTCGCCGACAAGGCGGCCGGCCGGCCGTGGATCACCCGGTCGCCGTTCCCCGTGCACGTGGTGGCCCGGACCGAGGTCTTCGACCACGTCAACCGGCACCGGTTCACCTCCCGCTACGCCTACCACCATCAGTACTTCGACGCCGTCGAGCGGGAGCCGCGCGGCTTCGGGCTGGTCGAGCAGTGGGACACCGAGGACTCCACGGTGCCGTCCGACGGCACCCACGTGCCGCCCGTCTACACCAAGTCCTGGTTCCACACCGGCGTCTACCTGGGACGCGAACACGTCAGCGACTACTTCGCCGGCCTGCTCGGGCCGAAGGACCGCGGCGAGTACTACCGGGAGCCCGCCTGGGCAGACGACGACGCCGAGGCACGCCGGCGGTTGCTACCGGACACCGTCCTGCCCGAGGGCCTCACCTTCGACGAGGAACGCGAGGCCTGCCGGGCGCTCAAGGGCTCGCTGCTGCGCCAGGAGGTGTACGGCCTCGACGGCACCCCGGCCGAGCGGCACCCGTACACCGTCCTCGAGCAGAACTTCACCATCCGGACGCTGCAACGGCGCGGCGCGAACCGGCACGCCGTCTTCCTCGCCCATCCCCGGGAACGCCTGACCTACACCTACGAGCGCGACCCGGAGGATCCCCGGGTCGACCACTCGCTGATCCTGGCCGTCGACGACGCCGGGCACGTGCTGGACGAGGTGACCATCGCGTACGGGCGCCGGACGCCGGACCCGGCGCTGCCCACCGACGAGGATCGCGCCGCGCAGGGCCGGACGCTGGTGACCTCGGCGCACAACACGATGACCGCCTTCGTCGACACGGCCGACCACTTCCGCATACCGCTGCCCGCCGACGTCCGGGCGTACGAGATCACCGGGGCGCGGCCCCGCGATGGCCTGCGCTTCGCCTTCGAGGAGTGGACCGACGGCGGGCCCGGCCGGCGACGCCTGATCGACCACTCCCGGGTCCTGTACCGCCCCGACGACCTGGGCGCCGCGGCCGGTGACGCGACGGCGATGCTGCCACTCGGCGCGCTGGAGCCACGCGCGGTCGCCGGCTGCACCTTCCGGCTGTGCTTCGACGAAACCCTGCTGCGGCACACCTTCCGGCGCGACACCGACCTGCTCGACGACCTGGACGCGGTGCTGCGCGAGGGCGGCTACCGCAGCGGTTCGGAGCTGGCCGCGGCCGGCGCGTTCCCGGCCGGCGACCCGCCGGGCCAGTGGTGGCTCCCCGGCGACCTGACCTTCCTGTCCCCCGCCGGGCAGGACGGCGCCGCGGACGAGCTCGCCTTCGCCCGCCGGCACTTCTTCCTGCCGCGCCGCGCCCGCGACCCGTTCCAGGACGGGGTGACCAGCCGGGACCGGGAGGCGATCTACGACGGGTACGACCTCGTGGTGGTCGAGACCGTCGACCAGCTGGGTAACCGGACGACGGCCGGGCGGCGCGACGCCGCCGGATCGGGCGTGGACTACCGCATCATGCGCGCCCTGTACGTCACCGACCCCAACGGCAACCGGGCGCAGGCCGCGGTCGACACGCTGGGCATGCTGGTCGCCACCGCGTCGATGGGCAAGGAGGACGAGGAGCTCGGCGACTCGCTGGCGGGTTTCGACGACGACGCCCTGGACGACCGGGGCCCGGACGGTCCGCCGGAGCAGACCGCGCCGGCGCTGATCCGCAAGGCCGGCCGCCGGTACTGCTACGACGTCTTCGCCTATCACCGCACCCGGGACGACCCGGCGCCGCAACCGCCGTCGGTGCGCTCGATCGTCCGGGAGACCCACGAGTCGGACCTGGCACCGGGACGGCGCTCCGGGCTTCAAAACGCGTTCTCCTACTGCGACGGCTTCGGCCACGACGTGCAGAGCAAGGTGGAGGCCGATCCCGACCCGGCGCAGCCAGACCGGCCACGGTGGATCTCCACCGGGTGGCGGGTGCTGAACAACAAGGGCAACCCCGTCCGGGTCTACGAGCCGTTCTTCACCTTCGACCACGGCTTCGAGTACGGCGCGACCCGCGGCGTCAGCACGATCAAGTTCTACGACCCGGCCCAGCGGGTGGTGGCGACGCTGAGCCCCGACCACACGTACGAGAAGGTGACGTTCGGGGCCTGGCACCGCACCGACTGGGACCGCAACGACACCGTCCTGCAAGATCCGCGCACCGACCCCGACGTCGGCGGCGTGATGGCCGGGCACTTCGCCACCACCGGCCCGGACTGGCGGACCTGGCACGCGCAGAGGATCGGTGGCGCGCTCGGCCCGCGCGAGCGGGCCGCGGCCGAGCAGTCCGAGGCGCACGCGCGCACCCCGTCCACCACCCACCTCGATCCACTGCAACGGGCCTTCCTGACCCGGGCGCACAACGGTTTCCGGCCGGCGCCGGTCCTGCTGGACACCCGCTGCGAGTACGACATCGAGGGCAACCCGATGGCGGTCCGGGACTCGATGACGGCGCTGTCGCCCCTCGGCCGGGTGGTGACCCGCAGCGTGTTCGACCTGATCGGCCGCGAGCTGCGCCGCGACGCCATGGACTCGGGCACGCGGTGGACCCTGTGCGACGTCGACGACAAGCCGCTGCGGCAGTGGGACAGCCGCGGCCACCGCACCCGGCCGGTCTACGACGCGCTGCGCCGGCTGGTGCGGATCGCCGTCCGCGGCGCGGATCCGGACGACCGCGGCCGGGAGGTGGTGACCGAGCGGACCGTCTACGGCGAGTCCGCGCCGGACGCCGAGCGGCACAACGGCCGCACCCGGGTCCATCTGCATCTCGACCAGTCGGGCGCGGCGCTCTTCACCGACTACGACTTCAAGGGCAATCCCGTACGGTCCGTCCGGCGCGTCGCCGAGCAATTCCGCACCGTGGTCGACTGGTCCCTCGACGGCGCCGCCGACGCCGACCTGCTCGCCGCCGCGGAGCCCGCGCTGCTGCCCGGCGAGTACCTGGCGTCGTCGGAGTTCGACGCGCTGAACCGGGTGCGGACCCTGACGAACCCGGCCGAGGACGGCTTCGGCGTCAGCGTCACCCGGTACCGCTACAACCGCTCCAACCTGCTGCTCGGCCTCGACCTGCGGATCGAGGGCGGCACCGGCTGGACGCCGCTGATCCGGCACACCGTGTTCGACGCCAAGGGCCGGCGGCGACGGCTGGAGCGCGGCAACGGCGTGGTCACCACCTTCGACTACGACCCGCTGACGTTCCGGATGACCGGCCTCGTCACCACCCGGGAACGCGGCCGCCGGGACCTGCAACGCCTGGCGTACACCTACGACCCGGTCGGCAACATCACCGCGATCGCGGACGAGGCACACCGGCCGGTCTTCTTCCGCAACCAGCGGGTGGACGCGAGCTCCGGATACATCTACGACCCGCTGTACCGCCTGATCCGCGCGACCGGACGGGAGCAGCTCAGCCGCCTCGGCGCCCGGCCGCGCACCGCGGGTCCGCGGCTGCCCGGTGTCGCGCTGCCGGACGACCAGCGCGCGGTGGCCCGCTACACCGAGGAGTACGAGTACGACGACGTGGGCAACGTGACCCGGCTCCGGCATCGCGGTCACGACCCGCGGCATCGCGGGTGGAGCCGGACGTTCGCGTACGAGCAGCACGGCAACCGGCTGGACACCACGACGCTGTCCACCGGCGGGTCCACACCGGAGCACTACGGCTACGACCGGCACGGCAACCTGACGCGGATGCCGCACCTGGAGGCGATCGGCTGGAACCACCTCGACCAGCTGCGCACCTCGCGGCGCCAGCGGTCGGCGGACGGCCGCGCCGAGCGCACCTACTACGTGTACGACTCCTCGGGCGCCCGTACCCGAAAAGTCACCGAACGCGCCGGCGGCGGTGTCCGGACCGACCGGATCTACCTCGCCGGTCTTGAGGTCGTCCGGCGGCACGCCGGTGCGCACAGCGGACTGATCCGCAACACCCTCGCCGTCGGCGACGGCAAGAACACGATCGCCCGGGTGACCGCCCGCAACGACGTCGACGACGACACGCCCCGGCGCCAGATCCGGCACCAGATCCCCGATCACCTCGGCTCGGTGGCGGTCGAGGCCGACGGCGACGGGCGGCTGCTCAGCTTCGAGGAGTACACCCCGTACGGCAGCACGGCGTACCGGGCGGCCCGCTCGGAGGCCGACGCCCGCAAGCGGGACCGGTTCATCGGCCGGGAACGCGACAACGAGACCGGCCTGTACTGCGTCGGCGCGCGGTACTACGCGCCCTGGCTCGCCCGCTGGGCGTCGGCCGACCCGGCCGGGCTGCGCGATTCCACAAACCTCTACACGTACGCGGGATGCGACCCGGTCAACCAGGTGGACCGCAACGGCGCCTGGAAGGTCAACTGGACGCAGGTGGGCATCGGGTTCGCCATCGCGGCGGGAACCGTCGCCATCGGCGCCGCCATCGTGATGACCGGCGGCGCCGCCGCCGCGCCGCTGCTCGCCGGCGCGGCCGCGTTCACCGGCGTCAGCGAGGGCGCCATCGTCACCGGCCTGGTGCTGACCGGCACCGCGATCGGCACCGCCAACGTGATCAAGACCTCGGGCGAGCTGACCACCGGCAAGAACTACAAGGGCGAGCAGCTCTCCGACGACGAGCTCTCCCGCAAGCTGGGCGCCCTACCGGTCGACGTGATCGCCACGGCCCTGGGCGTCAAGGGCCTCTCGCTCGGCGGCGGCGGTGGCGGTGCCGCGGCCTCCGGGATCGCCGACATCGGCGAGGGCGGCGTCGCCGCGCTGCGCAACTTCTCCGCGCCGTCGTTCAGCCTCCCCAGCATCGTCGCCAACACCAAGGCGATCATGCCGGCGCTGAGCGCCGCGGCGATCCCCGTCGCCATGGCGATGGTCGGCAACGGCGGCGGCGGGGGCGGGGGCGGCGAGCCGCCGCCGGAGTCGAAGCCGCCACCCGAGAAGACGTCGTCACAGCAGCCGCCGCCCGAGGCGGGCGCGACGCAGAGCTCGTCGCCGAACGCCACCGCGACGACGTCCGGGCCGGTCTCCTCGACGCCGCCCAAGGTGACCGTCACCAACCCGGGCGGCGCCAACGGCGCCACCGTCGGCAGCTCGACGACCAAGAGCTACCGCGACACCTTCTTCAAGATCTTCCCGTGGCTCAAGGGCAAGATCCGGGTGCACCACGCGGTCGAGCGACAGGTCGAGAAACTCTTCCCGGGCCGGTTCACCACCTCCGAGATCAACTCGGCGGAGAACCTGCGCGGCATACCCAACGAGATCAACAACACGGTCCACCTGAGCCAGATCCGCAAGATCTGGAACAAGTTCTACCAGGCGTTCCCGAACGCGACCCGTGAGCAGATCCTCGCCGAGGCGCAGCGGGTCGACGACATGTTCGGCGCCTGTTTCACCCCGCCGATCAGGCCTCCGGTCTCGACCAACCCCACGCCGACGCCGGCCTCTTCGGGGCCGTGACGGCGATAGACTCCCCTTCCGCTCTCCTCGAGAGGAACCGTCGATGCAGTACTACATCGTCCGTCCGGAAGTGCCGGGCGGCCTCGGTGAAGACACCGTGATGGATTACAGCGGCGATCAGCCTCGGGTCACCCAGCTGGCGTACGAGTTCGAGGGCTGGCTCGGCGACGAGCTCATCACCGCCCATCCGGCGTTCGCCGCCACGACGGCGCTCGCCGACCGGTTCCAGCAGGCCGGGCTCACCGGATTCCACACCCGGGCGATGCGGGTGACCACCTCCGAGGACTTCGACGAGATGTACCCCGGCCGGGAGCTACCCCCGTTCACCGAACTGGTGATCGACGGCCAGGCCGGCGTGGACGACTTCGCCATCGACAAGGCCAACGAACTCGTCCTCTCGCAGCGGGCCCTCGACATCCTGAACACCACCGGCCCGGTCGACACCGAGGTGGAACCCCTGGCGTGACCCGCGCCCGCCTCAGCGGTCGGCGAACTCGTCGCCGAGGAGGGTGCGCAGGCGGGCCAGCGCGCGGGCGTTGCGCATCTTGACCACCGATGCCGAGACTCCGAGGATCGCGGCGACGGTGTCGACACTGTGGTCCTCGGCGTGACGCAGCACCAGGACGGCCCGGTCCTCGACGGTGAGCCGGGCCAGCGCGTCCACCAGGGCGAGGCGCAGCTCCGGGGTACCCGCCGCGGCGCCGTCCGGCCGGTCCGGCAGCTCGGCCAGCACGATCTCGGATCCGCTGCGCCGCCGCTGCCGGTCCAGGACGAGATTCATCAGCACCCGCCTGCTGTACGCCTCCAGGTTCGTTGCGGTACGGATCCGGGCCCAGGACGCGTACATCTTGGCCAGGGTGTGCTGGGTCAGGTCCTGGGCGAGATGCCAGTCCCGGCACATCAGGTACGCGCTGCGTCGCAGCCGGGTAGCGGCGGACTCCACGAACGCGGTGAACTCCGCGTCCCGGGCCGCCTTTCCCCGGCGGCGGACGCCGCCGCCGGTACCGGTGTCGTCCGCGGGCCGGCTCGGGATCACGGTCTCGGTCACAGGATCCCGCCGATCGGTGCGCTCGCCGGGCAGGTACGGCCGACGATCTGGTCGACGCCGTCCATCGCCGCGTACTGCGCGCGGAACGCCGCGTACTGCGCGGCGTCCGCCAGGCGCACGCGGAACGACGGGGGTAGCTGGTCCGCGCTGACCGAGGCGACGAAGTCGGGATCGTCCGCCCACAGCTTCTTGAACCGCTCAAAGGCCTCCGCCCGGCTCTCGTAGTGCATCGCGGCCACCCGCCCGTCGTTGCCCAGCGACGACGCCACCGCCGACCGCTGCCCCTCGGTCGTGCCGGCGCCCAGGAAGATGCCCACGTCGGTGGCGTCGCGCTCCACCGGCTTCGAGCACGACGGCGCCGCGACCGGCATCATCGCGGCACCGGGCGTCACCGGCGGGCCCTGCGACCCCGGCGCCCGGAACGGCAGATTCAGGCCGGCCACGACGCCGAGCACGATCACCACACCGGCCGCGACGCCCGCCGCGGCCGTCTGCCTGCGGCGGCGGCGGATCCGGCCGCCCTCGGCGATGGCGGCGTGTGCCAGCTCGCCCAGGTCGATGCCGGGATCGTCGCCGACCGCCCGGTCGAACTGCTCCCGCATGTCCGCTTCCACTGCCGCTCTCCTCGCTGTCGCACCCGGCCTCTGCTGATAGAACCGGATGGACCCCGGATTCGGTCACACCCTGGCGACCGACGGCGCGGAGGTGTACGCAGATATCGAGACGCGACTATCAGCGACGGAAGGAATCCGATGACGCTCCGCGACGTCCCGCCGTTCCGAGCCGACCACGTCGGCAGTCTGCTACGCCCGCCCCACCTGCTCGAGGCCCGAGAGCGGCGGGCAACCGGCGAGATCGGCCCCGACGAGCTGCGAGCCGTCGAGGACGACGCCATCCGCGCCATCGTACGGATGCAGCGTGACGTCGGCCTGCGGTCGGCGACCGACGGTGAGTTCCGCCGGACGTCGTGGCACATGGACTTCATCTACCGCCTCGGTGGCATCCGGCCAACGGACGAGAAGATCCAGGTCCACTTCCGCAACGCGGCCGGCGAGCTCGACTTCGAGTCCGCGGCGCTCGCGATCGACGCGCCGGTCCGGCTGCAGGAGACCGTCTTCGGCGACGACTTCGCCTTCCTCGCCGACACCGTCGACCCCGAGGTCACCGCCAAGCTGACGATCCCCTCGCCGAGCATGGTGCACTACCGCGGCGGCCGGGCCGCGATCGATCCGGCCGTCTACCCGGACGAGGACCAGTTCTGGGCCGACCTCAGCGCGGCGTACGCGGAGCAGGTGCGGCGGGTCGCCGGGCTGGGCTGCCGATATCTCCAGCTCGACGACACCAGCCTGGCCTACCTGAACGATCCCGCACAGCGCCGGCTGCTCACCGAGCGCGGCGACGACGCCGAGCACCAGCACCTGCGCTACATCCGCCAGATCAACGCGGCGATCGCGGACCGCCCGGCCGGGCTCGCGGTCACCACACACATGTGCCGCGGCAACTTCCGGTCCTCGTGGGCGGCCGAGGGCAGCTACGACTTCGTGGCCGAGGCGCTGTTCAGCGAGCTGGCCGTCGACGGCTTCTTCCTGGAGTACGACGACGACCGCTCGGGCGGCTTCGCCCCGCTGCGGTTCGTCCCGCCCGGCAAGATGGTCGTGCTCGGCCTGGTCACCACGAAACGCGGCGCGCTGGAGTCGAAGGACACGCTGAAGCGGCGCATTGACGAGGCGAGCCGATACGTTCCCCTGGAACAGCTGTGCCTGTCGCCGCAGTGCGGATTCTCCTCGACGGTCGAGGGCAACGTGCTGTCCTACGACGAGGAGGTCGCGAAGCTCCGGCTGATCGTCGAGACGGCCGAGGAGGTGTGGGGCTGACCGCTCAGACCTGGTAGCGGCGGGCCAGATGGGTCTGCAGTTCGCGGTGCCGGAACTGATACACCATCCCGGCCTGCCGGAGCACCTTCAGGTCGTGCGCGGCGTGCAGCAGCCCGGCCGCCGACCGGCGTCCCGCACCACTGCGGCGTGCCGCGAGCGGGGCGAGCAGCAGCAGGACGGCCGGGCCGGCGGACAACCACAGGCCGATCAGCAGGCCGAGCCCCGGCCCGACCCGGACCCCGTAGTCGCTCTCGCCGTCGAACTGGCCGCACAGCGCGAGGAAACCCGACACGGCGAACACGGCGACGGCCACGACGAGCCCGGTCCGCAGCAGGTCGGAGCGGTAGCTGCTGACGGGCGTCAACGTCGGCGAGTCGACGAGGGGGCGGGACCAGACGGCGAGCAGGCCACGGTCGCGGGGACCGAAGTCGCCGCCGAAGAGGCCGAACAGGAAGAAGCCCGCCCCCACGGTCACGCCGGCCGCCACACCACGGCCCAGGCCCATGCCGATCCCGAACGGAAGCCCCGCGGTCAGGGCCTGATTCAGGACGTGGCGGGCCTCGGCCCGGTCCGGCCACCGGATCCGCAGGCCGGACGGCACGGCCCGTACCCGTTCGAAGCGGTTGAAGGCCAGGCCACCGAAGGCGCCACCGGCACCCAGCGCGAACATCCAGGCGCCCAAGGTCATGACCGTCGGCGCGCCACGCACGGCCAGGTCCCCGACGAGCGCGACGGTGCTGACCAGAACCCCCGCGGCGACCGTGCACACGCGGGCCATCTCGTCCGGCGACACCCAGAACGGGATCTTCCACCAGCGCAGGTCCGAGTTGTCCTTCAGGTGGAAGGCGGTCCACTCCAGCAGGGCCAGGCCGCGGCGGCGCTCACGCTCCTGACGCCGCCTGGAACGCCGCCACCGGCGCCTGTCGCTGGTGGCGCGCCGGTGCGACTCCTGACGCGCCAGTTCGCCGGAGTCGTCGGGGTAGGCGCGGTGCAGGAAGAGCTCGATGACCTCGTCGCGGATCTCCGTGTCGGTGCTCGCCTTCAGCAGGTCGCGGGGATCGTGGCGGGCCGGCAACGGCGACGCGTAGGCGGCCAGCGCCAGCGACACGAACAGCGGCGTGTTCAGGGCGGTCGCCAGGGCGCCGTCCGGGTGGTCGCGCAACTGCTCGCCCACCTGTGTCCAGGCCTCCTCCTCGTCGCCGGCGTGCCGCCGGGCCACGTAGTCGGCGACGGCGTCGGCGTTCAGCTGCCGCAGCCGCAACACCACGGGGGCCGGCACCCTGCTGCCGGCCTTCTTCGGCCGGGCGTACCCGTCCGGGCGGGTCGTCACCACCGCGCGCAGTCCCCCGCGTACCTCCCGGGCCGTCGCCGCCATCGCCTTGGCGCGCAGACCGTCGGGCATCTCGTCGAGGCCGTCGAGGAACAGCGCGACCGCGCCCCGTTCGACAAGCCGCTGCGCCGCACGTGGCCCGAAGTTCTTGTCGTTGCCCAGCGCCGGCAGCATCCACACGAGGGCTTCCGCCGCCAGTTCCCGCAGCGGTCGCGCATCCGGGTTCCACCCACCCACTGTGATCCAGACCGGAACGGGAGGGCGTTGCGGAGTGTCGCCGCGCGCCTGGCGGTCCCGGAGCGCCTCGATCAGGAGCAGCAGCATCGCGGCCGACTTACCGGTGCCCTTCTCGCCGAGCAGGACCAGCAGCGTCGAGCGGGGAAGCACGTCGTAGACCTGTTCGTAGAGCCGGTCGACGACGCCCTGGGCCGGCGGCGGCTGCTTGACACCGAGGTCGTTGCGCGAGCGGGACAGTTTCGGATCCCACTCCCAGGTCACCGGGATCGGATGGGCCGGATCGAGATCGTGCACGGCCGCTTCCGGCAGCCATTGCGCGAGGGTGCGCTCGGCGAGGGCGTCCGCCGCCGCGTCCAGAGAGGCATCGCCCGCGGCGGATGCCGAGCGACGGTCGACGAGCGTCAGGGCCAGCATGACGAGGGCGACCAGCAGGCCCGCCACGCTGGCCATCTGATCGGCGGTGCTGAGCGGCTCCTTCTGGTGCGCGACATACCAGGCGCCGGCGGCGAGAGCGGCGACGCCCAACAGGGGCAACAGGACCGGCCGCCGCCGGCGATCTTCATCGAATGGCACCGATAAAGAATCGCGGAACCGCCGCAGCGAACCTAGGGCCCGCACCGGTCGCGATCCCGACAGGCAACGTTGTGCGACGCGGCCCGCCCGCGGGGCCCGCCGGTGTGCTACCAGGCCAACGGCAGCTGTTCGTGCCCTGGCTGGGGATAGGCGATCGCCGCCGAGGCACACTTGATCTCCGCCAGCGACACGCGACGAGTACTGCTCGGGAGATGCCTACTCATGCTGCTTGTACCGAGTGACGTACTGAATCCCCGGCGCGTCGATGAGCACTTCGCGGCCGAGGCTGACGCTGCCCGCGCCGCGGGGCGTTGCGTCGGGCTGGTCGACCACGACGCGCTCGCTGCCGACGACGCCGACCGGGCCGTGACCCGGCTGGCCGGGGATGAGGGCTTGGCCGTCTATCGCGGCTGGATGCTTACCGCCACCGCCTATGCCGGATTCGCCGTGGCCCTCGCCGCCCGCGGCATCACCTTGCGGACCAGTGCCGAGCAGTACCGGCGCGCTCATGAGCTGCCGGGCTGGTATCCCGCTCTCGCAGCGTTCACACCGGCGTCGGCCTGGACCGTCGGGGCGGGCCGGGACGGTTTCGACAAGGCTAGCGCGACGCTTGGTGCGGGGCCTGCGGTGGTGCGTGATTACGTGAAGTCGATGAAGCACTACTGGCATGAGGCGACGTATATTCCGGAGCTCGCCGACGCGGACGCTGCCTGGGCCGTGGCCCGGCGACTTCACGAGTTGCGCGGCGACGATTTCACCGGCGGTTTCGTCCTGCGGCGCTTCGAGGAGTTCACCGGCGCGGAGGCCCGCACGTGGTGGGTCAACGGGACCTTCCGGATGGCCACGGCCCATCCGGACAGCCCGGATCAGGCTCCGCCGGCCGACCTGCCCGTCGCCGCGCTCGAGGATCCGGTTGGGGCGCTTGACCTGCCCTTTGTCACCGTCGACCTGGCGCGCCGCAGTGACGGCGTCTGGCGGGTCATCGAGCTCGGCGACGGCCAGGTCAGCGACCGGCCCACCACCACACCAGCCGGCACACTCCTGCACGTACTCGAGCCCCACTGAAGGGTGGCGGCGCGGTAGCGCCGTCCGTGCGCTCATCGGTCAGGTAGTCGCTCGGCGATCACGGCGACCGTCGTGTACTCGATTTCGAGTGACCCGCCGGCTGCGTCTATCGCCGCCCCAATCCCCCGGAGGAGTACGTCGAGCTTGTCCTTCGGAAGACGGTTGATGCCGCCGGCGGTCGAGGTCTGCTCAAGCCAGGCGTCGCGCCCGATCGTGGACTGCCAATCGAAGGCCAAGCGCTCCACCGTGCCGAATCTGCCGGTCACGCGCAGACCGTCGGCCGCCTTCTCGATGATCGAGCCGTAGGGGTCAGCGTCTGGTGCGGCGGTCCATGGATTGAACGGCAGGCCCGTGTCGAGGGATGCGAAGACGTTCGCGAACTCGGCGGCGAGCTCCGGTTTCGGGACTACCGCGTTCCAGAAGAGCGCAAGCCGGCCACCGGGGTGCAGCACGTTGCCGGACTTCGCCGCGCCTGCGACCGGATCGACCCAATGCCAGGTCTGCCCGGCGACGACGCCATCGAAGGTGCGCCCGGCCGAGTCCCAATCCTCGAATCGGGCGGCCTCGACGATGAAGCCCTTCGCGCGTGCGACAGCCGCCATCCTCGGATCAGGCTCGACGCCGAGCACCGCGAGTCCACGGTCTCGGAACGGCTCGGCCGAGATGCCGGTGCCGATCCCGACATCGAGAATCGCACGGCCGGGCAGCCGCTCGATGACGGCGTCGATGAGCGCAGCCGGATATCGGGGGCGGGCGCGGTCGTATTTTTCGGCATCCGATCCGAATGCCTGCGCGATCTCGGGGTGGCGGTGCGCGGCGTCGTCGGCCGGAGGGTCAGGAGAAGATAGAGTGACCATGCGCCCACTATAGTGGGCGCATGCCCATTCACAATGGACGGAACGCGAATGCCCACCGGAGTAGCACTGCGCGACGCACGCTCTCAGCTTCTCGCCGCCGGCGAACGAGTGCTGCTTCGTGACGGGCCGGCGGGTCTCACGAGCCGCACCGTCACCGATGAGGCCGGTGTCGCGAAGGGCGTCCTGCACCGGCACTTCGCCGACTTCGACGACTTCCTTGCCTCGCTCGTCCGGGAGCGAATCGTCGCCGTCAACTCCATGTCGGTCGACCTGGTTGATCGGGCCGGCAGCGCAACCGTGATCCGGAACCTTTCGGCAACGCTGTTCCGGCTGTTCGACCCGCTCGGGCTGGCGCTTGTCCGACTCGTACTCTCCCGCGATCAGCTCCGCGCGCGACTCCAGGCGGGGACCCGACCGGGGATTCCGATGCTCGCCGAGGCGGTCAACACCCTTACGGAGTATCTGCTGGCCGAGCAGCGGGCCGGACGCATCGTCGCCGGCGCGGCGCCGGCCGCCTTGGCGCACGCGCTCATCGGCACCGGTCATCTGCTGTTCGCAGGAGAACTCGGCGGGCTGCCTGACGAGTCCGCGGTTGACGAGGTCGTCGCGACCATCATCGTCGGGGCCGAGCCCGGCGCCGACGATGTCGCCGTGGGCGAACCCCGCGGGTGAGACGCCATGGCCTGCACCCGCCCGAATCTTCGGGTTCTCTGCCGCGTCTCCGATCCTTCCAAAAGATCGGTTCTCCCCCATCGCGGCAACCTTGCGGACCACCGGGCAGCGCACTGACCTGCAGCGCCGGGGCCCTGAACTGCCATTTCGTACATTTGATCGAACGAGGCCGCCGGTCTAGGGTCTTCCGTCGTGGATCAACAGCCTTCGCACCGTGAGTTCGCCTCCGCACACATCCTCGGCCAGTACCAGCAGGCAGGCGCAGGGTTCGACGGCATCTACCAGATGCTGCTGACCCACCTGCGGGAGAACCGTCAGGCGGATCCACAACCGAAGGAGTACGCACCGCTGCTCGCGGACATCAGCCGGCTCGCCTTCGCCGACTACCGGGACCCGGCGACGCCCTGGCCGAACTTCGTCATCGACGGCAGCGTGCTGCTCTCGTTCGCCCGCCTCGACAACCGGACCGTCGGCGCGGCGCTGATCGACGCGGTCGCGGACAGCTCATGCCAGGTCATCGTGTCGCCCCTCGCGTACCTGCACATCGCGGACCAACTGGCCGCCGTCCGCGGCGCCGATCGGCGGCTCCACCGGATGCTGCGGCACCGGCCGGCGGACGAAACACCGGAATCGCAGGCGGTGATCGACGTGCCGCCACTGACGTTCCGGCAGGTCGACGTCATCACGCAGCTGAACACCGGAGAACGTCTCGACGTCATGCACACGGCACTGCTCGCGCTGCACCACCGCTGCGTGATCGGCACGCTCGAACCGGACGCGTACCACCGGATCGGCTACGGACGAGTGCTGAATCTCGGCGGGTGAGCCATCGGCGTGCTCGGCACCAAGGATCGAGTGGCGCCTCCAGGCCGTTGAGGCGCACGGTGGGCGTCCGTGAGGACTGGGGCCTGTCCTGCCGATCATGACGGCCTGCGCCGTCATGATCGGCAGGACAGGCCCCAGTCGTATCGGTCGTTCGAGGGCGCCATTTCCGCGAGAAGCCCCGGCGGCCAAGCCCATCGTCGGGCACCGGCGACCGAGGGGATGAATTGGCTCTTTGACGCGTACGGTTGATGCCTTGATGTTCGAATTTGCGGCGTTTCCTGTCGGACCCCGGCCGTACGGTCCGGGCCATGGCAGAAGAGATCACCAAGCACCTGGCGTCCGCTGCGAACGGGTCGAAGCCGGGCCGCACGATGACCGGCCTTCACGGGTGAGCACATGGGCGACCTGATCCGAACCGTGGAGTCCCTTCCGGTTGACCCTGTGGTCGTCGACTGGCGGTCGGCGGTGCCGGCGGGACGGATCGGATACGACCTGTCGGCGCGGTCACTGTTGCTGCACACGTTCCAGTCGAATGCCGCGTACCGGGTGCTGCGGCGCGATGGGGTCCTTCGGGGCCCGACCAACGTCGCCATGATCGATTATCCGGGGTACGCCGGCCCGTACGGCTGGATGTCTCGTCAGCTACGCCGGCGCGTTTCGGAGGCCGGGCAGGACGGACATGGGCCGGATGCGATGCCGCTGTGGGCCTGGGCCCGGACCACGCGGCACGAGCTCGTCAGGCAGGCTCGGTGGACCGCACGCCACGCGCCCGGCGAGGTACTTCTGACCCTGCGAGTGCCTGCCTCGCGGGTCCTGTTGTCCCGATACGACGAGTGGCACACCGTGCTCAACAATTCGCCACTGTGGCCACCTGACCTGTCGGTTGACGACCTTGACTCCTTTGATGCCGACTGGGACGCCGCGTGGGGCGCCGACTGGCACAAGCGACTGGCCGCAGGCCCGGAGCCGGCGCTGTTGGATGCGCTGGAGAGCAGCTGGGAGGCGGTGTTCGAGGTGTCGGTCGGCAGCCGCCGTTGGGCGATCCAGGCATGTCTGGCCACCATCCGCGCCGCGGACGTGCGGGACGTCGTCATGATCGGTGCGTCGCATCGGACGGGCTCAACTGAGCCGATGCTGTCAAGCGATTGATGGAATATGCCGATCAATCCGCGGCCCGGCTTGAGGGGTGCAGGATATCTTGCCTTGCAGTATATTGTGGACATGGCAGCCAGGGCGATGACCGAACCGGCGTTCTTCATCCTCACCGCGCTGATCGACGCTCCCCGGCACGGCTACGGCATCGTCGGCGAGGTCGCCGATCTGTCCGGCGGCCGGGTCCGTCTGAAGATCGGCACGCTCTACGGGGTCCTCGACAGGCTGGTCACCGACGGTCTGGTCGAGCTGGACCGGGAGGAGCCGCACCAGGGCCGGCTGCGCCGCTACTACCGGCTCACCGACCGCGGTCTTGACGTGCTGACCACAGAGGCGACCCGGCAGGCCGCGAACGCCGAGGCCGCCACTCAACGGCTGGCGGCACATCGCCCCGCCACAACGGGAGGTCTGTGATGAGCAGTCTGTTGGAGGACCGGTATCGGCTGGTTCTGCGGATGCTGCCATCCGACTACCGGCAGGCGTGGGAGGAGGACATGGTCGCCTCGTTCATGCAGGCCGCCTACGCCGCCGCACCCGACGACGCCGAGGGTGTGGAGATCGGCAGGCCGAGCTTCGCCGAGACGGCCAGCGTCGCGGCCCTGGCGCTGCGGGTGCGCCTGGGTGGGACCGGCGCCGCCCCCCGCCCGTTCGTCTGGGGTGAGGCGGTGCGGCGCGTCGCGCTGGTCGGCCTGCTCGCCCACGCGATCGGCGCGCTGGTCGGCGTGGTGTACTCGATCTGGACCTTCAATCAACTGGATGGCGTCATTCCGCTGACCGGCGGCACGCCGCTGTTCGGCAGCCTCTGGGCGGCACTGTGGAGTCTCACCGCCGTGCTGTGGCTCCCGCCGTACCTGTCGGCGGTGCACGGCCATCATCGCGCGGCCCGCATCCTGGCCGTCATCGCCTTCATTCCCGTGATGATCAAAAGTGTCATCGGTATGACCGACGGCCCGGGCGCGGTCACCCCGACACAGGTGTACTGGCTGCTCTTCGCGGCCCTGCCCCTGTTCGCCATGGCCGCCTTCGGACCGGACGCACCACGCGTGCGTGCCCGGCCGTGGCTGATCGCGCTGCCGGTCGGCGTCGTGGCCGTCATGGCGGCCACCGCCATCGTCCTGGCCGTCCAGCCCCACGTCGACGAGGAACGACTGCTCCCGCTCCTGATCCTCGCCGACAGGCCCAGCCTCTGGTGCGCCGGTCTGACCGGCGCCGCCGTGGTGCACCTGAGCATCGAGCACCGCCGGCCTCGCCGGATGCCGGTATGGCCGCTGGCGCTGGCGCTGCTCGTCCCGCCGGTGCTCATCCTGCGGGTGATCACGCTGGTGCACGGCCTCCTCTTCGCCGGGACCGCCGACATCGCCCTGACCGTCACGATCGGCGCCGTCCAGTGCGCGGCGCTGATCGTCACCGGCGCGATGTTGGCGCTCGTCGCCGCCCGACGGCTGCGGGACCTGCGCGCAGCCGCCGAACCCGCACCGGGCCAGACCGCCCCGACGGTCATCTGACGCCCGGACAGAGCCGAGCCGGGTTCGTCGTCAACGGACCTGGAAGAGCCGGCCCGAGTCGACGCGGTTCAGGGTTCGGGCTGCCAGGTCGACCTCGAATACGTCCGGAAGGCGAAGGTCGGCCCAGAAGTCGGTGGGGTCGGCGAGGTCGACAACGGTGGCCAGCCACAGGGTCATGGCCATGCCGTGGGTGGCGACGACCAGCGATCGGGCGGCCGCGCGCGTGCGCCAATGCTTGATCCCGGCGTCGATTCGTTCGACGACCCGCTCGCGTGGTTCCCACCCGGTGTGGTCGGCGCCGGCCAGGTAGGCACGCCTGCGTCCTCGGAAGTCTCCGTGGAAGGGCTCGTCACGGACGACTTCGTTGAAGCGGATGTCGGTGCACACGTGTCCGGTCCGCTCCAGCGTCTGGCGCGCTTTCGGCTCCTCGCTGGAGACGAGTACGGCGTCCGACGGGATGACGTGTCTGAGCGATTCAGCGCCTCGCCGCCCCGCGGCATCGAGCTCCCATTGTTCCGGTGGGACTTCGGGATCGAGAACGGGCATGGCGTGCCGGACGAGGAACAGCATTCGCCGGACGTCAGCCGAAGCCGGGGTTCACTCGAGGCCCTCGCGCGGGATCGGCTCACCGATCCGGAGGTCGCGGAACGCGACCTCCAGCCCCTCCCGCTCCGGGGAGCAGCACATGACGCCGACGTCGATCGTCTCCGGCAGCGCCAGATGACCGAGCCGGACCAGCTGCCAGGACCCGTCCGCCGCGCCGCGGTGCACACACACCGCAGAGCCGAACCGGGTCAGCCGCAGCGGCCGCTCGCCGCCGCCGGGCAGCGGGACCACGGACAGGTCGGAGTGGTCGTCGCGGGTGAGCACGGTGCTGAGCTGCACCGCGCCGGAGGTGACCTCCAGCCCCGTCTTCAGCCAGTTGCGCTCGTCGGCGCGCAGCATCAGGCCGGCCTGATCGAACAGGGCCGCGTGCCCGGCCGACACCACCACCTCGGCGGTGAAGTCACCGGTCACCGGGCGGTGGTAGAAGTGCCCGTTGTCGGTGACGTAGCCGTAGAACGTCCGGCGCCAGAAGTCCGTCTTCGGGCCCGTGCGGGCCCGGATAACACCGTCCTCATCGGACCACCGCGGAGGCTCGTTGAGCCAGGACATCACCGTCGACATCGGACCACCGTACGGGCACAGGCCGAGCGCGTCAGCCCCCGCAACCCCCGGCGTAGTGGCTCCGGAAGTAGTTTCGGATGGCGCCGGGCATGCCGATGCAGAAGTCGGCGGTGGAGGCGCCCCGGTACTCCCACGACCCTGACTCGTACACGAAACGTGCGGTCTCGTCGTCGGCCACGGGTTTGCCGTTCGCGTCCTTGGGTGACGTCTTCTTGACGAGGACGTAGCCGGCGTGGCACACCGGCCTGCCCAGCGTCGCGCCCCGCGCGAGCTGGCTGCCGCCGGACTTGTCGGCCCGCATCGCCGCGAGCAGCGTCGCCGCGGTCACCGGACAGGCCCGACCGGTCGCCGGCGCGGCCGGTCCGGTCGTGGTGGTAGATCCGCCCGCCGGCGCCGTCGTGGTCGGCGCCGCCCCGGTCGCGGTCGGCGCCGGCGCGGCGGCAGTGGTGGTCGGCGCCGGCGCGGCCGCGGTAGGCGCGGCGGTGGCGGCCGGGCCACCCGCGGCCGTCCCGTCGCCGGCGTCGCTGCACGCGGAGGCGCTGAATGCGAGGGCGGCCCCAAGGGCCAGCACCGAGACCGTACGGGTAGACATACCGGCGCCTCCTGACAAAGCATGGATCACTCGACAGGCTGGAGCGTAGCCAGGCAGTCAACCTCAGCCGGCGGGAGCAACCGTCTGTCGCGGTCCCCTTGCAGATCAAGCAGCTGACCGGTTCGTTTCTGGCGGTCGGCCTCGTCGGCCTGGTGGAGCTGGTGCCGGCGATCGTGTTCGGGCTGTGGGGTGGCGTGCTGGCCGACGCCATGAGCCGCCGCCGGTTGATCATCGGGTCCGAGATGAAGCTCGCGCTGCTCAGCATCGTGCTGCTGGTGAACGCGCTGCTGCCGGATCCCGCATCGAGGCTCTGGGTGCTCTACATGGTCGCCGGGCTGACCGCCGTCTTCGACGGCCTCCAGCGGCCGTCGCTGGACGCGCTGACACCGCAGATCGTCCGCCACGACCAGCTACCGGCCGCCAGCGCCCTGCTGTCGATCCGGTACACGGTCGGCGCCATCCTCGGCCCGGCGCTGGCCGGCCTGATCGGTGTTCGCCTTCCCCACCGCCATCTTCCCGTTCCTCGCCGACGACCTGGACGCCGACCGGGCGCTCGGGCTGCTGTACTCCGCCGGCGCGGTCGGCAGCCTCCTGGTGTCGCTGACCAGCGGCTGGTACTCCCGGGTGCACCGGCACGGACGGCTGGTCCTGGTCGCCGCCGCGTTGACCGGGGCGGCGGTGGCGGGCGCCGGCCATGCTCGCGTACGACGCCCGCACCGATCCACATGTGAGCGCGGTCAGGGGCGGTACTCGCGCGGGCTGACGCCGTACTGGCGTTTGAACGCGGAGCTGAGGGCGAAGGCCGTGCTGTAGCCGACCCGGCGGGCGATCGCCTCCAGGGTCAGGGCGGGATCGGTGAGCAGGTCGGCGGCGAGCGCGAGTCGCCAGCCGGTCAGAAACGTCATGGGCGGTTCGCCGACCGTCTCGGTGAAGCGGCGGGCGAAGGTCGCGCGTGACACGGCCGCCGTGCCGGCCAGGGTGGCGACGGTCCAGGGCAGGCCCGGGTCGGCCTGGAGCCGGCGCAGCGCGGGCCCGACGACCGGGTCGCCCTGTGCGGCATACCAGCCCGGCGCGGCGGCCTCGGGCCGCGAGAACCAGGTACGCAGTACGGCGATGAGCAGCAGGTCGAGCAGCCGGTCCAGGACGGCGTTCTGTCCGGGGTCGTCGCGGACGATCTCGGTCGCCAGCAGCGGGAGCAGCGGCGAGCCGAGCTCCTTCTCGGTGACGACGACGAGCGTCGGCAGCGCGCGCAGCAGCCGCCCGCTGACCTCGCCGTCGACCAGGTACGAGCCGCTGAGCAGCACCGTCTCGCCGGCGAGGCTGTTGCCCCAGCTGCGCACGCCGAGGTCGTACTCCTCGCTCAGGCCGCGCCCGTCGGGGGCGTAGCACTGCTGGCCGGGCCGGATGGTCACCGTCACGGGCGTGGTGACGCGGTCCGCGAGCGTCCAGGGTTCCCGGCCGATCGCGACCACGACATCGCCGGCGGTCAGCTCCAGCGGTGGCCGCCCGTCGGGGCGCGCCCATGCCGTGCCGCGTACGACGGCGGTCAGGCTGATCGGGACCTCGTCCTCCATCCGGATCGCCCACGGCGCCGCCATCAGGCAGCGCACCAGGAAGGCGCCGCGTGCGCGGGGACCTTCGAGCAGCGCGGAGAGTCCGTCCACGTCTCGAAGACTAAACGAGACGGTCGCATATGCCGCCGCGCGTCACGGCGATGGCCTCGGCCCGCGCCCGCGGCGAGGGTTGAGGCATGACCGAAACCCTTCGCACCCCGCTGCTCGTGACCGCCATCGTCGCCGCCGGCCTCCAGGCCGGCACCTACTACGTGTGGGCCTGCGGTGTGATGCCCGGCCTCGCCCGGGCCGACGACCACACGTTCGTGACCACGCTGAGCCACGTGAACCAGGCCATCGTCAACCCGGTCTTCATGCTCACGTTCCTGGGCGCGCCGGTTCTGGCGGCGGCCGCCGTCGCGACTGGCACGCCGGCGGCCCGGCCGTGGCTGATCGCCGGCCTGGCGCTGAGCGTCGCCACGGTGGCGGTCACCGTCCTGGGCAACGTTCCGCTCAACAACGCGCTCGGCAAGGCCGCCGCGACGACGGACGCGGACCTCGCCGCCGTACGCGCCGCCTTCGAGACCGCCTGGGTGCGCTGGAACGTGCTCCGGACGCTGACCTCCACCGCGGCGCTGGCCGCACTCGGCTGGGCCGCGCTCCGGTCATGATTGACGCTCGACGATGGCCGGCACGGGTGCCACGCGCCGACGCCTCAGCCGCGGCTCACCAGGTGCTGCCCGGCCACACCGCCCAGTTGCTCCAGCCGCCGCTCGGGGTCCAGGTCCGGAAGAACATGTCCTTGTACAGGCCGACGACGCGGATCCTGATGAACGACGCGGCCGTCGGGCCGTCGACCACGACCTGGCTGCGGACGTCGCCGGGGTTGGGGCCGAGGGGGTACCAGCCGGACCAGGTGCCGTTCGCGTCCTGGTGGATGGTGTAGGCCTGGAAGTCGGTGCCCACGACGAACACCTGCTGGCGCCCGTCGGGCCACGTGACATAGGTGGGCTCGTACTCGCGGATACGGGCACCGCGGTATCCGCCGACGGTGATCGAGGTGGTGGGCGCGTTGCCGACGCGGCGCCAGTTCTTCCAGCCGTCCGACGCGCTCCACTCGCGCGCCCACCAGCCGCCGTCGCTGCCGATGGTGTTGATGTCGATATGGGAGTTGGTGAACGTGGTGCCGTTGATCCAGATCTTGGCGTACGCCTCGCCGCCGAGCGGATACCAGCCGGACCACGTGCCGTTCGCGTTCTGGTGGTTGGTGTAGACCTGGAAGTCGGTGCCCACGACGAACCACTGCTGGCGCCCGTCGGGCCAGCTGAGTGGAGATGAGCGGTAGCGCCGCGGCAGCGCGGCGGTAAACGCGTGACCTCGCCTGTGGCAGACTGCCCGGATGACGGCTGAGCTGCGCGTTCTCGAGGGTGGCGGTGGCGACGGGCCGGTCCTGGTGCTGTTGCACGGGCTCGGCGCGACAGGTGACGTGTGGAGCGGCTGGTCGGCTCCACTGCGGCGGCACTGGCCGGGCCGGTGGATCGCGCCGGACCTGCCGGGTCACGGCGGCTCGGCGCCGCCGGCGGCGTACACGTTCGACGGCCTGGCCGACTCGGTGGCCGGGCTGATCACGCCGGACGTGCCCGCGGTCGTGCTCGGGCATTCGCTGGGCGGGGTGGTCGCGCTGGCGCTGGCCGCGCGGCGGCCGGCGGAGGTGCGCGGCGTCATCGGGCTCGGCATCAAGGTCGCGTGGAGCGACGAGGACCTGCGGCGGGCTCAGGCCATGGCACTTCGGCCCCGGGCGTGGTTCCCGTCGCGGGACGAGGCCGCCGCCCGCTACCTGCGGGTGGCCGGGCTGGACGGCCTGCTCACGGCCGGCGACCCGGCGGTAACCGCGGGGCTGGTGTCGCGGGACGGCCGGTGGAGCCTGGCGCTCGACCCGGCGGCCTTCGGCGTGGGCCGGCCGGACATGCCGGGGCTGCTGGCCGGGTGCCCGGCCCCAGTGGTGCTGGCCCGCGGCGCCGGCGATCCGATGAACACCGACGAGCAGCTTGCCGCGCTGGGCGTCCCGGCGGTCACGCTGGCCGGCGTCGCGCACAACGCGCACGTGCAGGACCCCGAGCTGGTGTTCCAGCTCCTCGCGCGGGTGGGATGCGTCGAGCCCGGCGCCACCGGGGTGGCGCCGGGCTCTTAGCGCGTCAGCGCCGTTTCTTGGGCAGGTCGTACTGGTCGGCGGCGCGGCAGTCGGCGTGCGTGCCGACCGCGCCCGGGCCGAGGCGCTCCAGTGCCGCCCGGGCCCGCGAACGGCCGAGGTTCCACGCGTACCATGGGTCGGGCTCCTTGAGGTCGTCGGCGATCCAGCTCAGCGTGCAGCGGCGTACCGGGTCGGGCAGGCGGGTCAGCGCCGGCGTCGCGTCGGCGGACAGGGCACGCAGGTACCAGGCGTCGATCTTGCCGGTGTGCTCGTAACGGACGGCGTTGCGGCTGGCCGCGTACCCCTCGGGGTCCAGGACCGCTAGGCCGAGCAGCATGAGCACGGCGAGACCGACGGTGGCGCCCGGGATCCACCCGCCCCGCCACTTGACGCCGGCCGCCGCGATCAGGATGAAGACGACGCCGAGCAGCAGCTCGGAGGACATCACGAAGATGCGCTCGCCGGTGAAGCTGTAGACCCTCTGGTACGCCCACATCCGCGACAGCGCCGACACCACGATGACGACGCTCAGCCCGCAGAGCAGTCCGAGCAGGACGCGCAGCAGCATCCGCTCCAGCGGCTCGTCCCGGCGGGCCCAGCGGGCGAGGGCGGCGAGCAGGGCCAGCGACAGCAGCGTCACGGCGACGAGCTGCCAGAAGCCGCTGCGGGCGTACTCCGCGTAGCTGAGTCCGGACGTCTTCAGCACGTGCCGGTCCCCGCCGAACAGCACGGTGAACTGCACCGCCACGAACCCGGCGAAGAGCAGGACCAGCGCCGAGGCGGCCGGCGCCCACTCGACCAGGCCGAACCGGCCCCGGCCCTCGGTGTCCAGGCTTCCGGTCGCCGGCGGCGCCGACAGCGTGTAGGTGCCGGCCACGGCGATCAGGCCGCCGACCACGGCCAGGAAGATCCATTTGAAGATCGAGCCGCCGTGGAAGGTAGGCACGGCCTTGTCGAGCAGTGTCGAGAACGCGACGTCGGCCGAGGACAGCAGCGCGCCGAAGACGAACAGCACCACGGCGGTGAGTGCGACCGAGAAGACGACCCGCCGCGCGATTCCCGGGTTGCGGCTCGCCCGCAGGTGCCTGCGCACCCACGGGATGCCCTTGAACGCGGCGTACGGCGCCGCCACGAGGCTGAACAGGATCGACCGGACGCGCTGGCCGCCCACGATGGCCAGCGCCGCGCATCCGAGCGCGCCGATGACGCTGAAGGTCACCAGCCACCACGCGTTGCGGAAGGTGAGGACCAGGAGCAGGGCGAGCGCCGCCGCGGCCCACCCGGACCGGATCCACACCTCGGTGCGCGACAGGTTCGCGGTGCGCCGGACCGCGGCCACGACGCCCGCCGTCAGCACGAGCCAGCCGAGGAACCAGCCGATGCCGGTCCGGTTCAGCGGCACGAAGAGCACGAAGCCGAGCGCCGCGGCGAGCACGGCGGCCGGCACGGCCCGGCCCTCGGCCTTCGCCGGGCCGGGCCAGTGCTTCTCGCGGAACTTCTGCCACCGCGAGGGCGGCGGCTGATACCGGGTGTACGCGACGAGCGGTACAGCCTGCGGCGGAGGGTGCGGGGTGTTCCGGGTGGGCCGGACCTGCCCGCCGGTGGGTGCGGCCGGGGCCGGGGCGACCGGCGGCGGAGGCTCGCTCGCCTCGACCCGGTCGGATTCGCCCGATTCGATCGGGGCGGCGTCGGGCTTGACGGGAGCCGGGTGACTGACAGTGAGTACCGGCCCGGCCTCGGCGACGGCCACCGATGCGGGATCCGGTACGCCGGCGCCGTCCGGTGCGGGCGCCTGCACCGGGAGCATGGGTATGAACAGCGCGTATCCCCGCGTACCAGATGGAACCTGGACGGGGATCGCCCAGGCCGGCGCTCCGTCCGGTCCTGGCCAGGGCATCGACGGTATGGCGTCGTTCGGGGACATGACCAGCAGTTGTGGTGCCGGTACGGGTGCTGCGGCGGCGTCACCGTGCGGGCCGGGCGCCGCGGGTCGCGCCGGGTCCGTCTGGTGTTGTTGCTCGGGTGGCGGCTCGGTCATGACGCGCTCCTCGACTCTGGGTTCGCACACTGTAGGGCGTGGGCGCACGCGATTTCACGCCGGAACGATCCCGTATCGCCGCGACGACTGAGAGTGATGATCTGAGCCCTGCCGTACAGCCCGCTCCGGAGCGGGCTGTACACGGTGGAGCGTGTGGGAGGAGACCTGAGCGAAACGGCGTGGCGCTCCTGGCGTGGCGCCCGCTCGCGGCCCGATGATCGGGCCATGACTGATGCCGACAACGCCACCAAGATCTTGCTGTCCGAATCGGAGATGCCGCGCCGCTGGTACAACATCGTGCCCGATCTGCCCTCACCGCCACCGCCGGTGCTGCACCCCGGCACGCTCCAGCCGATCGGGCCGGACGACCTCGCGCCGCTGTTCCCGATGGCCCTCATCGAGCAGGAGATGACCGCGGAGCGCTACGTGGACATTCCGGAGGAGGTGCTCGACGTCTATCGCCTCTGGCGTCCGTCGCCGCTGTTCCGGGCGCGCCGGCTCGAGAAGGCGCTCGGCACCCCCGCGAAGATCTATTACAAGTACGAGGGTGTCTCGCCGGCCGGGTCGCACAAGCCCAACACCGCGGTGCCGCAGGCGTTCTACAACGCGGCCGCCGGGGTCCGCCGCCTCACCACGGAGACCGGCGCGGGCCAGTGGGGCACGGCCCTGGCGTTCGCCGCCGCACAGTTCGGCCTCGAGTGCGAGATCTGGCAGGTGCGCGCGTCTTACGACCAGAAGCCGTACCGGAAAATCATGATCGAGACCTTCGGTGCGACCGTCCATCCGTCGCCGTCGGAGCTCACCGAGGCCGGGCGCGCGATCCTCGCGACCGACCCGGGCTCGCCCGGGTCTCTCGGCATCGCGATCAGCGAGGCCGTCGAGGTGGCCGCGCATCATCCGGACACCCACTACGCGCTGGGCAGCGTGCTCAACCACGTGCTGCTGCACCAGACCATCATCGGCGAGGAGGCGCTGCTCCAGCTGGCCAAGGTCGGCGCCGCACCCGACGTGATCGTCGGCTGCACCGGCGGCGGCTCGAACTTCGCCGGCCTCGCGTTCCCGTTCCTGCGCGAGAAGCTCGCCGGGCGGATGTCGCCGACGATCCGCGCGGTCGAGCCGGCCTCCTGCCCGTCGTTGACCAAGGGCACCTACGCGTACGACTTCGGCGACACCGCCGGGATGACGCCCCTGATGAAGATGCACACGCTGGGCCACGACTTCATTCCCCACCCGATCCACGCCGGCGGCCTGCGCTACCACGGCATGTCGCCGCTGCTCTCACACGTGTACGAGCTCGGCCTGATCGAGGCCGTCGCCAAGACGCAGCGGGAGTGCTTCGAGGCGGGCGTGCGGTTCGCCCGCAGCGAGGGCATCATCCCCGCGCCCGAGCCGACGCACGCGCTCGCCGCCTGCGTCGAGGAGGCGCTGCGCTGCAAGGAGACCGGCGAGGAGAAGGTCATCCTCACCGCGCTGTGCGGGCACGGCCACCTGGACCTGCCCGCGTACGGGCGCTTCCTGGCCAATGACATGGAGGACCACGAGCTCTCCGAACAGGCCGTCAAGGCCGCACTCGCCGGCCTGCCCTCCGTGCCGGCCTAGGAGGTCCCGCCGGTCACTCGGCCCGGAAGCTCGCCCGATAGGACTGCGGCGGGACGCCGACGATGCGGCGGAAGTGCGGGCGCATCGCCACGCCGTCGGCGAACCCGCTGGCCCGGGCCACCGCGTCGACCGGCAGCGCGGTGGACGACAGCAGGTCCTGCGCCTGCAACACCCGCTGGTGCAGCAGCCATTGCAGGGGCGAGCAGCCGGCCGCCTCGCGGAAGCGGCGGTCGAACGTGCGCCGGCTGACGTGTGCCGCGGCGGCGAGCCCGCCGATGTCCAGGGCCGGGTCGTCGAGGTGGCCCAGGGCGTGCCGCATGGCGTCGGCGACCGCGTCGCCGGCCGGGAGATGCGGGACCGGCCGGTCGACGAACTGGGTCTGGCCGCCGGCGCGGTGCGGCGCGACGACAAGCGCGCGGGCCGCCGCGTTGGCCACCGCCGGGCCGTACTCGCGCCGCAGCAGGTGCAGGCAGGCGTCGAGCCCGGCGGCGCTCCCGGCGCTGGTGACGATGCTGCCCTCGTCGACGTAGAGCACGTCGTCGACGACCTCGATGCCGGGGTGGCGCCGGCGCAGCTCGTCCAGGCACTGCCAGTGTGTGGTGGCGCGCCGTCCGTCGAGCAGGCCGGCCTCGCCGAGCACGAACGCGCCGAGGCAGAGCCCGACCACCGTCGCGCCGTCCCCGTGCGCGCGGCGGAGCAGATCGAGGATCTCCGGCCGGGTCGGCGCGCCGCCGGGCGCCCGCCAGCCGGGCACGATGACGATCGCGGCCTCCTCGAGCGCCGCCAGCTCGCATGGCGGGGTGATCGTGATCCCGGCGGTCGTGCGCAGCGGCCCGTCGCGCTCACCGGCGACGCGCACGTCGAACTCCGGCCCGCCGTGGTTCGTCTCGAACACGCGCGGCGCCACCGCGACCTCGAGGATCGGGGCGTTGTCGCCGACGATCACGCCGACGACGGTGGGTATGCGGGTCATGGCTTGAATCTATCGCAGCATGTCTTTCCAGCCACTGCCGCGGCCCGGGCCGAGTCCGCAGGATGGGGGCATGACCTTCGCGATCCGCTCGTTCGGCGGCCCCACCGTCTCGTTCACTTTCGGCGGCCTCACCTTCCTGACCGACCCCACCTTCGACGAGCCCGGCGACTACCCGATCGGGAACCGCAAGCTGACAAAGACCGCGCCGCCGGCCGGCAAGCCCTCGGAGGCCGGCAAGGTCGACGTGGTGCTGCTCTCGCACGACGAGCACCCCGACAACCTCGACAACAGCGGCCGCGAGTTCACCACGACCGTGCCGCTGGTGCTGAGCACCCCGGGCGCGGCCGAGCGGATGGGCCCGCCGGTGCGCGGACTGTCGCCGTGGGAGAGCACCGACCTGGGCGGCGGCGTGACGGCGACCGCGGTGCCGGCCCAGCACGGCCCGGACGGCACCGAACACCTGACCGGCAAGGTCACCGGCTTCGTCCTGCACGGCGAGGGCCTGCCGACCGTGTACGTGAGCGGCGACAACGCCTCGCTGCGGGTGGTACGGGAGATCGCCGCCCGCTTCCCGTCGATCGACCTGGCGATCCTGTTCGGCGGCGCGGCCCGCACCCCGCTGGTGGGCGACGTCAACCTGACGCTCGACGCAGCGGGCATGGTGGAGGCGACCCGCATCCTGGGCGGGCCGACGGTGGTCCCGGCCCACATCGACAGCTGGGCACACTTCACCGAAACCCCCGCCGACGTCCGCGCCGCCTTCACCGAAGCGGGCCTGAGCCTCTACTCGTGACGGCCGGCGAGCCATCTACGAATCACCGAGAAATCCGCGTCGGTTAGGCCGACGAGCGGGTCGACGCGATGCACCAGAGCCCTCCCCGGATGGTTCCTCGTCACCCACCGCCGGTCGGCGTCGGTCGCCTCGTCGTCGATCCAGACGAACGGGCGACCGGCGGCCCACCGGGTGAGGAAACTCGTCTTCCAGTGCAGCCCGCGCTCCGGCAGGTCGTCGGCATCGGGGAAATCGACGACGGGTAACTCCGGGAGCCCGAGCCTGGGAGAGATGACTTCGTTCGCCTCCCCCATCCACGTCGTCGCCCAGACGAGCCGGCAACCCAGCTCCAGCAGCCTGCGCCCATCCGCAGGATCGAGCCGGTCCAGGAGGGGGTTGCCCAAATTAGCGCCTGCCACCAGAGGCCCGGCAGCCTTAGTAAGATCAACACTCCTGAGGTCCACAACGACTTAGCCCGCCCCTAGGAGACCTGTGGCCATCACTCCGCTCGGAATCGCCTACGACCACACTGTGGGCACCAACGGTCTGCCGATCGTCCTGATCCATGCTGGTGTCGCCGACCGCAGAATGTGGGATCCCCAGTGGGACGTCCTCGGCAGCGAACACGATGTCGTGCGGCTTGATCTACGCGGCTTCGGGGAGTCGACGGCTGCCCCGCAAGGGTCACTGTCGCACGTCGATGACGTCCTCTCGACGCTTTCGCACCTCGGCGTCGGGCGATGCCACCTCGTGGGCTCGTCGTTGGGCGCCGGTGTCGCATTCGAGGTGACGCTGACGGCGCCGCAGCTCGTTCAATCCCTTCTGCTGTGCCCACCGGGCGGCAGCCTGCTAGCCGAACTGACCGACGACCTCAAGGCCTTCTTCGACGCAGAGAAGAGCGCGCTCGCCGTTGGCGACATCGATGCCGCCGTCGAAGCCAACATCGCCTCTTGGGTCGTCGGTCCGCGCCGGGACGCTTCGCAGGTCGACCCCGGATTCCAGGATGTCGTACGACGCATGCAGCGCCGGGCGTTCGAGGCGACCGCGTCCTGGGCAGACGTCGACGAGGTCGAGCTGAATCCGCCTGCGTTGGATCGGCTGGACGAGATCAAAGCGCCGACGCTGGTGCTGGTTGGCGGTCACGACCTCGCCACGACCCGAGACTCCGCAGACCGGGTGTGCGCAGGGCTTACCCAGGTTCGCCGCGTCGACTGGCCGGACGTAGCCCACCTGCCGTCGCTGGAACAACCGGACCGATTCCTCGCCCTGCTCCTCGACTGGGTAGCCAACCACAGGGACTGAACGAGCGAACCGTCATCAGCCTCGGCCAGTGGCAGGCGTGACGGGTTCAGCGGCGGGTGCGGTTCAGTTCTGCTACGGCTGTGGGGGTGGAGAGGCAGGCGGCCAGGAGGGCTCGGGCGCGGGCTCGGACGGTGGGGCTGTCCGGGTGGGTCGGTAGCCACTGTTCCGGGTCGCCGATGGTCAGGCCGTGGCGGCCTTCGCCCAGGTCTTCCGCGCCTTCCGGTGGTTCGCCGAGGCGGTTGATGTGGCCGGGTGAGAGGACCTGGAACCACATCGCGTCCGGGACCAGTGCGTCGGCGAGCCATTCCGCGGATGGGCGGGCCGGGTCCCACCAGCCGGTGGTGAGCAGGCGGTCGGCGTCTGCGTCGGCGGTCACGCCGGCCCAGTCGACCCGGCCGGCGAAACGGCGGGCCAGGTCTCGCTGGCGGCGCATTCCGGCGGGCCAGCCCGGGCCGGCGTGCATGAGGGCCAGTTCGCCCCGGCCGAAGCCCTCGGCGGCCACCGCCGACTCGACCGGGTCGGCGCCGGCGATCAAGATGACCGTGGTCTCGGCGGCCAGCATCGGCGCCAGCGTCGCGGCCACCTTTCCCGCCGGGACCTCCACCGGTGTGGAGAGCACCAGGCCGCGCGGGGGCGTCGCGCCGAACCATTCCTCGGCGGCGGTGAGCTGCCAGCCCGCGCCCGCCGGTCCCCGGATCAACGCCCTTGCCGCCGACCGCAGCGAGCGCAGTCCCAGGTACCGGGCCATGTCGTTGGGGGGAATGATGATCTCCGCCGCCGTCACCCCGGCGTCGGCCAGGAGTCCCGCCAGCCGCGCGGGTAGGCCGTCGCGCAGGGAGTCCGGCATCTGGCCGACGTCGATCGTCAGGGCCGGGCCGTCCGGCAGCGGCACGACCGGGCCGACGTACTTGGGTCCGAGCCAGGCACCCGACGCGTCCACCAGGCCCGGGTCGCGGCCGCGCAGGCCGTCCGCGAAGGCCTCCACCGCGGTGCGGGCCGACGCCGGGGTCGGGGTGCGTACCTGCAAGGTGATCGTGGCGTCCGGCATCAGCGCCGCGGCGATCTCCGGTGACACCGTCAACGCGCCCTCCCCTTGATCCGCGGGCCGGGGTGCGACCGCAGGTCGCGGCCGCACCCCTGGCCGGTCAGCGCCGGCGTGGCGGAAGCTTGGGGCCCTTGCCGCCGTTCTTCCACTTGCCCTTCTTCTTGGCCTTGATCTTCGCGCGCGCCGAGTCGTCCACATTGTCCTCCACGTCGAAGTACACGTGGCCGGCGTCGGCGCCCCAGACCACGACGTCCGCGCTCTCCCGGCGCAGCCCGAGGAAGCCGTAGTTGCGGCTCACCTCGAAACCGTCGGCCCAGTCGGTCAGCTCGGTGCCGAGTTCCCAGCTGATGCCCCACTCGTTGTGGCCGTAGCCGAGGTAGCGGGTGAGCTGGTCGTTGACCTCACCGACGCGCTTGCCGTTGTCGTAGATCTTGACCTCGTAGATCTCCTTCTCGTCGGTGACCAGGTCGATCCAGTGTGCGGTGGGGAAGAACCACGAGCCGTCCGGGCGCTGGGTCATGCCGCCGGAGCGGGGCCCGACCTCCCAGTCGACGTTCTCGTTCAGGCCCTTGTCGAAGATGTCCCACAGCTCCTCGAAGATGTTGTCCCGCTCCTCGCTCAGGTAGTTCACGACGAACGCGCGGGCCGCGTACTCCTGCTTGTGCTTGTCGTACCAGAGCTCGGACAGCGGCCCTTCCGCGCCGTTCAGCGCCCACTCCACGCCCTTGTATCCGCCCCGGGTCTGCAACGGCACGCCCTGGAAGCACTTGGTGTGCTGGTCCGGGCTGTTCCCCGCGTCCGGGCAGTCCCAGCGGGCCTGGTTGAGCGCCGCGATCAGCGCGTCCAGGAACTGCGACAGGAAGCCGCCGAACAGGCCGATCGCGAACTCGCCGGTCGGGTCGACGTAGTCCTGCGGGCTGTTGTTGGCGTACCCGTACGGGGTGACGATGTCGGTCTGCCCGACCCGGGTGGACAGCGGGTCCCGGGTGGTGAACCGTCCGGTGCCGCTGTCGTAGGTACGGGCCCGCAGGTAGACCTCGGAGCCCTGTGCCAGTTCGCCCCGGTAGCCGAAGGCCGGCGAGGCGCCGTGCCGGTCGTCCTTCGGGCGGCCGAACGGGTCGTACCCGGACGCCTGCGCCCAGTCCTCGGTGGCGTCGGTGCGCAGGGTGGAGCCGAACACGTCCTTGGAGAACACCGCGTCACCGCACCGGGAGTCGGCCAGCGCCCGGCCGTACCCGTAGATGAAGTCGGCATCCGGCGTGCAGGAGGTGGTCGCGGCGGCGTCGTGCCCGCCGCCGCCGGTGACCCGCTGGCTGAGGATCTGCGGCAGTTCGTCGGTGACGCTCCAGCGGTACGCCGTGGTCGTCGGCCGGGTCTCGGTCAGGTGGCCGTCGTAGCGGGTGCTCGACGTGACCTTGGTGAGCAGAGAGTCGCCGTCGTAGGCGGAGATCACCGTCTCGGTCAGCTTGCCCTCGGTGGTGGTGGAGACGGCCGGAAGACCGAATCCGTCGTACGCGATGGTGCGCGCCCGCTTGCCGTCCGACTCCCCGGTCTGCCGGCCGACCGCGTCGTACGCGTAGGTCACCTTGCGGGTGCCGGTCGTCGCCGAGAGCAGCTGGTCGGCGGCGTCGTAGGCGAGCGTGGTGGTCTTGCCGGCCCGGGTGATCGAGGTCCGGTTGCCCACCTCGTCGTACTCGGCGGTCAGCACGTCGCCGTCGTCGCCGCGGACCGCGGTCAGCTGGTCGCCGGCGTCGTACCGGTACTCCAGCACGTCGTCACCGTCGACCTGCGCGGTGATCAGGCCGTCCGAGTCCCGGGTCAGCCGGGTGTCCCGGGTGTACCGCCCGTCCCGCAGCTCCTGGTACCGGGTCAGCATGTCGCCGGTGTAGCCGTACCGGCGTTCCCACTTGTCCGGCAGCTTCTCGGTGACCAGCCGGCCGTCGGCGTCCAGCGTGTACGTCGCACGCCCGGCCGCCGAATCGAGCGAGACGAGCTGGTTGTTCGCGTTGTACCGGAAGGTGGTCCGGCCGCCGCCCGGGTACTGGAGCGACGTCTGGTTGCCGGCCGGGTCGTACGCCATGGTCAGCTTGCCGCCGTCCGGCCCGGTGGCGCTGAGCAGCCGGCCCGCGGCGTCGTACGCGTACGCGGTGGTGCCGGCCGTGTCGGTCATCGCGGTACGCCGGCGGGCGCCGTCGTAGGCGAAGCTGACCGCGGTGCCGTCGGTGCCGATCTTCCGGGTCACGTCGCCGATCGCGTTGTACTCCCAGCGGGACGTGCCGCCGGCCGGATCGGTCACCGCGGACAGCCGCCCGGACGTGTCGTACTCGCGCTTCGTGACGCGGCCCAGCGGGTCGGTGAACGACCTCTCGCGCCCGTTGGCGTCCCGGCCGAACGTCCGCTTGGCGCCCTTCGCGTCGGTCAGCGTGATCAGCCGGCCGCCGCCGTCGTAGGTGTACCTCGTCCTGCCGCCGTTGGCGTCGATGGTGGTGACCAACTGCCCGGCCGCGTCGTACTTCAGCTCGTGCACCGCGCCGTCCGGCCGGACCTGGGCGATCTCCTCGCCGCGGTCGGAGAACCGGAACTTGTGCACGCCGCCGCGCGGGTCGGTGATCTGCGTGACGTGCCCGTCGGCGTCGTACTTGTACCTGGTGACCAGCCCGGCCGGGGTGGTCTCGGAGATCCGCCGCCCGTCCGCGTCGTACGCGTACCTCACCACGCCGCCGAGCGCGTCGATGATCTGCGTCTGCCGGCCGGCGGCGTCGTAGCGGTACTGGGTCCGGTTGCCCTTCGGGTCGATCACCGCGGCCAGCCGGCCCGCGGTGTCGTACTCGTACCGGGTGACGGCGCCGGTCGGGTCTGTCTCGGTCGCGGTGCGGCCCATCACGTCGTACGTGGTGCGCCACACCGCGCCGGTCGGGTCGGTCTTGGAGATTTGCCGGTTCGCGACGTCGAACTCGTACCTGGTGACCCGGCCCAGCGCGTCGGTCGTGCTCGTCACGTTGCCCCGGGCGTCGTGTCCGGTGACCGAGGTGCCGGCCGGCTCGGCGACCTCGGTCACCTGGCCGTCCGCGTCGTAGGTGTACCGGGTGACCGTCCCGTCCGGGTAGGTCACCGCGTTGCGCCGGCCGAGCGTGTCGTAGCCGAAGGTGGACACCCCGCCGGCCGAGTCGGTCACGGTGGCCGTCCGGCCGTCGTCGTCGTGGGTGTAGCGGGTACGCCGGTCCAGCGGGTCGAGGGTGGCGGTCAGCCGGCCGGCGCCGTTGTACTCGTTGCGGTACACCGCGCCGACCGGGTCGGTGGTGGTCTGTAGCAGCCCGGCGGCCGAGTACCCGTACTTCGTGGTGGCGCCGGACGGCTCGACCCGCTCGGTGATCCGGCCGGCCGGGTCCAGCTTGTCGCGCGCGGCCCGGCCCAGCGGGGACACGGTGCCGGTTCGCCGGCCCGCGTCGTCGTACTCGTACCTGGTGACCCCGTCCAGCGGGTCGGTGACCGCGGACAGCCGGCGGCCCTCGTCGTACGCGTAGGTGGTCTTCGCCCCGGCCGGGTCGATGCTCTCGGTGATCAGCCCGTCCGTCACGGTCGCCCGGGTCACCGAGCCGTCCGGCGCGGTGATCTCGGACGGGACCCGGCTGACGCTGGAGTACGCCAGCCGCAGCACGCTCTGTCCCGGTTCGGTGAGCGTGACCAGGCGGTCCTGCGCGTCGTACCCGAACGTACTGACCGCGCCGCCGAACTCGGACCGGATCACGTTGCCGTGTCCGTCGTAGCCGACCGCGGTCTGCCGGCCGCCGGGGGTGGTGACCCCGGTCAGCCGGCCGTTGGCGTCGAACGTCTGTACCGCCGAGTTGCCGGCCGGGTCGGTCACCCGGATCAGCCGGCCGGCCGCGTCGTGCTGGTAGGTGGTGACGGCCCGGTCGGTGGTGGCGGTCGCGGTGGTGGTACCGGCCTCCGCGTCGTAGGCCAGGACGACCCCGCCGGAGGTGAGGTCCTGCCGGGTCACCCGCCCGTCGTCGTAGGTGTTGGTGAGCAGCCGCCGCCCCTCGGCGTCCTCGAGCTCGCGGAGCAGGCCGTCGGAGCCGAAGGCGTACTTCGAGGCCGCGCCGTCCGTTGCCGTCACCGTGGCCAGCGTGTGGTCCTCGGCGTACCCGTAACCGACCGTCCGGCCGTCTCCGGCGGCGACCTTCGACAGGCGGCCGTCCGGGTCGTAGGTGAAGGCCAGCGAGTAGCCGGCCGAGTGTTCGACCTTGCTCGGCCGGGCATCCGGGTCCCGGGTCACGGTGAGCCGCTGGCCCTCCCGGGTGCGCTGCGTGAGCAGCCCGGCGGCGTCGAAGTAGCTGCGCTCGTCCCCGGCGAAGTACCGCAGCACCAGCAGGCCCCCGGCGTCCCGGGTGAGCTCCGCCTCGAGATCCTGCGGGGTGCGGAAGCCGCCCGCACCGTCGGGTGCGAACGTGAGCACCCGCCCGTCCTCGTCGTGCAACGCCACCGAGCCGTCCGGCGCCTCGGTCACGTGTGCGCTGTAGGAGGTGCTCCAGCCCGCGCCGAGCGGGCTGTCGGCGGTGTTCAGCGAGTTGTAGGTCCGGCGGAAGGTGAGCGGCCCGGCGGTCAGGTCGGTCCAGTTCCGGGTGAAGTTGCCGGTGGCGGTGTTCACCCCGGCACCGGCGGAGCCGTAACCGGGACGGCTGCCGAACAGCTCGGCGACCGGCCGGGTGACGATCGGCGCCGCCCAGGCGGGCGCCGGAGCACCGGAAACGATCAGTGCGAAGGCCGTTAAGGCCACAATGGACATACGGAATCTCAAGGCAACCGTCTCCCCCGTGTTTCGGTTGCGCACGCCCTCGCGACGCACGGGCGGAAAGACGAATGTCAATGACTCAGGCCCCCGCCACGGCGCAGCATATAGAGACGCGTCCATGGTGGACAGGCCCGCGATTCCGGTAAACGGCGGTCGTGCGGAAATGTCCTGAGTACGGCGGGGCGGTCAGCCCGGGTCGGTGGAGCCCAGCAGGGAGCGGGTGATGCTCTGCGCCTCGTCGAGCATCTCGCGGGTGGCCCGGGTGAGGTCCTCGTCGGTGGTGTCCCGGTCGGCCTCGGCGGCGATCAGGACGGCGCGGCGCACCAGCTCCTTGAAGAACGACGCGGTCATGCCCTCGGCCCGGGTCGCGACGTCGTCCAGCTCGGCCGGCGAGAAGGCGATCCGCCGGGCGTAGCGGGCCAGCAGCAGGCGGCGGGCCCGCTGGTCGGGCAGCGGCACCTCGACGGCCAGATCGACCCGGCCGGGGCGCTGGGCCAGGGCCGGCTCCAGCACGTCGACCCGGTTCGTGGTGAGCAGGAATGCCACGTCGGCGTCGTCGCTGAGCCCGTCGAGCGCCTCCAGCACCTCGAACAGCAGCGGCTGGGAGCCCGGGCCGTGGTCGCGGCTCTCGGCCACCAGGTCGCAGTCCTCCAGCACGACGAGCGCCGGCTGGAGGGCGCGGGCCATCCGGGCGGCCTCGGAGACGTGCCGGATCGCCGGGCCGGACAGCAGCACCACGGTCAGCTCGGGCAGCGCGCCGAGCAGATACCGCACGGTGTGCGTCTTGCCGGTGCCCGGCGGGCCGTAGAGCAGCAGGCCGCGCTTGAGGTGCTGGCCGGCGGCGCGCAGCCGCTCGCGGTGCCGCGCCACCCCGGCGACGTGCCGGTGCAGCCGGTCGAGCATGCCGTCGGGCAGCACGATGTCGTCCGGGGCGAGGGCGGAACGCCGGTGGAAGGTGATGCCGCCGACGCCCGGCTCGAAGTCGGAGCCGCCGAGGGTCAGCACCTGTCCGCGAAACACCGACCGGAGCACCATCAGCTCGCGCACCTCGGCGATCAGCGCCGCAGCGACACCCGGCGCCGGGCTGAGGATCTCCATTCGCGCGGTGATGCTGCCGTAGCGCGCGGCGGCGGCGCGTTGCAGCACCGCGACGGGGCTTGCGCCGTACGAGAAGAGGCGCAGCCCGAACGAGACGGCCTCGCGCGTGCTCTGCGGCCCGGTGGCGACGCTCGCGTAGTCCACCGCGCCCACCGGGAACTGCTGGAAGCGCCCGGCCATCTCCAGCAGCTCGCCGAGCGAGTGGTGGTTACGCTGCTCGCCGCCGCCGATGCCGAGCAGCTGGGCCTCCCCGTCGCGGTCCTGTAGCTCGGCGAGCGCTATGTCGAGGTCAACGAACCGGTACGCCGGCATCTCCTCGCCGACCACCGCGATGCTCCGCGGGTCGGCGCCCAGGTGCTCGTGCAGGATCGGCGCGAGGGCGCGGTCGCCGTCGGCCTGAGCGCCCTCCCGGTGATTGGCCACCACCTCGTCGAGAAAGATCTGGAAGGCCGCGATGAAGTCCTCGGTGCGCTGGTCCATGCCGGAAAGCTAGCGAACATCCGCGCGGGCCGAGGCCCGTTCGCGCCGCGGATCCCCCCACCGGACCGGCATTGACGAGCCGCGACCGAGGCACGACCATCTTCAGTGGACGGGGGTCACGGATCGGCATCCGGTCCAGTTCTGCGTTTACCCACTGGTTCCTCCCGTCCATTCGGACAGGAGTGCGCGATGAATCGGAACATCCTGAGAAGTGGCGCGGCCCTCGTCGCAGCGGTGTTGCTGACGACGTTGACGGTGCCCGCGCAGGCGTCGGCCGGCCCGAACCCCGGCCGGGCCGTCCAGGCGATCGCCCCACCCGCACCGGCGGCCGCCGCCTCGCTCGCGGCCGCGCCGTCCCCTTCGATCTATCCGGCGGTAACGGTGAAGTACATCCGGCCGGACGGCGGGTACGGCTGCGACCTGGATTACCTCTGCGCCCTCGCGTGGGAGCCCAACTATCTCTGGGTGGACGGGCAGGGCGGCGCCCGGCTCGGCGGCTGGGCGATCTTCTACCTCTACAACTGCCGGGAGTACGAGCTGTCCAACTGGCTCGGTGACGGGTACTACCTCGACAACCAGAGGCCGGCCGGGCTGCGGGGCGTGCGGTCGTACTTCCGCAACCAGTTCCACAACCAGATCGGCAGCTACATCACGCCGGACGGCACGCAGCACGGGCCGTACGACTGGAACCCGGTCTGGTACATCAAGAACTGCTGACCCGTTCGGCGGCGACCAGCTCCCGGACGGCCGGGGCCACGTCCGTGGCGAACTCCTCGAGCTCGGCGGGGTCGTCGGTGGCCAGGATGAAGGTGCTGACGCCGTACTCGAGGGTCAGGCCGGCCAGGTCCTCGGCCCACTGCTCGGCCGGTCCGTCCAGGAAGGACCGGCCGAGGGCGGAGAAGGTGCCGTTGATGTTCAGGAGCCGGCGGATCCGGCGCGGGTCCCGGCCGGATTGCGCGGCGCTGTCGTCGATGTGCCGGTTGAGGCCGGCGTAGTCGGCGGCCCCGCCCGGCAGGTAGGACAGCGACGGCAGCACCCCGTCGGCGGCCCGGCCGATCAGGCGCAGCATCCGTGGCTTGTAGGCGCCGACCCAGATGCCGATGTCGTGCGCCGGCGCCGGTCCGCGCTTGGCGCCGGCCACCTCGTAGTAGGAGCCGCGGACCTGTACCGGTCCGGGCCGGTCCGCGTCCCAGACCTGGCGGATCACCTCGATCGCCTCACCGAGGGCGTCGACCGACCGGCCCGCGGTGAGGCGCCGGCCGCCCATGGCCTCGATGCCGTCCCAGAAGGCACCGGCACCGATGGCCAGTTCTATCCGGCCGCCGGTGAGCCGGTCCAGCGAGGCGTGCGCGCGGGCCAGCACCGCCGGGTCGCGCAGCGGCAGGCTCAGGACGTTGCCACTGAGGCGGATTCTTTCGGTACGCGCGGCGGCGTACGAGATCAGCGTCCAGGTGTCGTGGAACCGCGCGATGTAGGGGTGGTCCTGGAAGGTCACGAGGTCGAGTCCCGCCCGGTCCGCCACGACGGCGAGCTCGACCGCCCGCGCGGGCGGCTCGGCGGTGGGCGTGATGAACGCGCCGAACATCAGGTCGTGGCCGTAGTCGGTCATCGCTGCTCCTCGTCCGGAGGAATGTTGAAGTTGTCGCGGAACAGGTTGCCCGGGTCGTAGCGGCGTTTGAGCTCGCGCAGCCGGGCGAGGGTGGCCGGTGGGAACGCGTCGGCGAGCCGGGCCGGGCTCTGATCGGTCTCGAAGCTCAGGTACAGGCCGTCGAAGTGCCGGTAGAGGTCCTGCCAGGCGGCGTCGACCCTGCGTGCCGACGAGCCCATCACGGTGACCGAGAAGTTGGCGGAGCGATGTGCGTAGGCCGTCGCCTCCTCCGGAATGTCGGCGACCGCGCCGCCGACCGTGCGGATCTGGAACCAGTGGACCGCGCCCGAGGCGAGCAGCTCGGCCGCCGCCCTGCCGAACTCCGGCGTGAGGTGCTCGATCAGCCCGGACCGGGCGACCGGTTCGCCCTGGCCCCGGTGGTAACCCTCGCCCGCGTTCGCCATCACCGCCGGGTACGGCAGGAGGGTGACGTTCTGCTGGTAGAGCGGCGCCACCGCGGCGATCGGCTGGAGCAGGTCGATGATCGTCTCGGGGTCCTCCGCGTCGACGACGCCCAGCAGCCGGGCGAACGCCGGGCTGCCCGCGCGCGGCGGGCCCATGATGAGCTGGCCGCTGACCTCGCGCGGCGCCGCCTCGATCGCCCGGCCCCACTTGACCAGCAGGTCGGCCGGGTCGTCGGCGGCCACCACGAGCTGGGCGAAGCCGACCTTGCCCACCTCGTCGGCCTCGAAGTCGAAGCTGGTCACCACGCCGAAGTTCGCGCCGGCGCCGCGGACCGCCCAGAACAGGTCCGGGTGCTCGGCCGGCGAGGCGCGCACGACCGCGCCGTCGGCCAGGACCATCTCGACCCCGCGCAGGCGGTCGATGGTCAGGCCGTGCTTGCGGGCCAGCCAGCCGACCCCGCCGGCCGTCGCCAGGCCGCCGACCCCGACGCCGCCGTAGTCGCCCGAGCTCAACGCCCAGCCGTGCGGCAGCAGCGCGCCGGCGACGTCCGTCCAGCGCGCGCCAGGCCCGACCCGGACCAGGCGCCCCGGCTCGTCGATGATCTCGATCGAGTCCAGGGCCGCGAGGCTGATCACCAGGCCGCCGTCGTTCGTGGACCGGCCGCTCACGCCGTGTCCGCCGCTGCGCAGGCCGAACGGCAGCTCCGGGTGCGCCCGGACGTATCCGAGTGCCGCCACCACCTCGCCGGTCGTGCGGGGCCGGAGCACCAGGCCGGGGCTGCCGCCGCGCAGGTACGTCGAGCGGACCCGGGCGTACTCGAGATCGCCCGGCTCCACGGCCGTCTCGGCCAGGGACGCGGGGAGGTTGTCGTAGTCGATGCCGGTGCGGCGCTTCGCGCGTACCGCCGCGGGGCGCCGGGTGGCCGGGGCCGGATCGGTCTGCCGGAGACCCGGAATGATCTTCTCGGCGAAGTGCCTCAGCTCCTCGGGGTCGTCGGTGCGGATCAGGACGGTGTCGGCGCCCAGCGCGAGGAGGTCGGCGGCGGTCGCCGACGGCGGCATGGCCGCGACGCGGCGCAGCTCGGCGGGCTCGCGCCCGGCCTCGGCCGCCGCCTCGTCGAGCAGGGCGCCGGACCCGCTACCCCATAACCCGTCGGAGGTACGCCCGGCGACGCGCGCCAGCGCCGGATCGTCGCCGTACACCATGATCGGGATCCGGTGCGCCGGCAGCGGACCGCGCTGTGCCCGCGGCACCCGGTAGTGCCGGCCGAGGTGCCGCACCGGGGTGGCCTCGCCGGCGTCGAGCACGCCGCGGATGATGTCGATGGCCTCGCCCAGCGCATCGGGCTCCCCGGCCAGGGCCAGCTCCAGCCGCCCACCCGTGAGCAGGTCGAGGCTGGCCGCCGAGCGGGCCAGCACGGCCGGCTCCCGGTCGGACACGTCGAGGCCGGCGGCGAGCAGGCCGATCCGCTCGGTGCGACCGGCGATCCAGCCGAGCAGGGTCCACGCGTCGAGCTCCTGGCCACCGTCGGGGACGGCGACCAGGTCGAAGCCGAGCTCCTCGGCCCGTCGCGCGAGCGCGGGCGATCCGGCGCCGGGCGTGACGAGCACGCCGAAGCGCAGCGGGTGCCCCCCGTCAGCCATCGTGATCCCCCCGGGACCATTCATACCGCAACCGCGACGACGAGGGGGTGCGGACGCTACTCGACGTGGCCGGCGCCGACCGGCGTCCGCTCCGTCTCCGGTTCCGGTTCCGGCTCCGGCTCCGGCTCCGGCTCCGGGGCGTACGGCTGTCCCGCCCGGTGGTGGCGCCGGCACAGCACCACGTAGCCGACGCCGGCCTCGGTGTCGCCGACCACGACGGTGTCGCCGTCGCGGACCATCACCCCGTTCACCACCCGGGCGTTCATCCGCGCCGGCTGGCCGCACCAGCACATCGGGTACACCTGTAGCGCCTCGACGACGTCTGCCAGCACGACCAGCCGGGCCGACCCCGGGAACTGGAGGCCGCGGAAGTCCGACAGCAGCCCGAACGCGAAGACGTCGATGTTGTGATCGTCCACCAGGGCGGCGAGCTGGTCGACCTGGTCCGGGGAGAGGAATTGGGCCTCGTCGACGATGACGTGGTCGACGCTCGGGCCGGGCCGCAGCAGGACGAGGTCGGTGAGGTCCGCCTCCGCGCCGATCTCGAGGGCGTCGGCGGTGAGGCCGATGCGGGAGGAGACTATTCCGGTGCCGGCCCGGTCGAGGCGGGTCATCAGCAACCCTCGGCGGCCACACGCGGCGTAGGTGTGCCGGTATTGCAGCACCATCGTGCTCTTGCCGCTGTTCATCGCCGCATGCCGGTAGTGCAAATGGGCCACTGTGGGTCGCCGCCTCCTGCCGGGTCCGGTTACGTCGTCGCGCGCGCCTGGCCGGGCCCCTGCGCACGCGGCACGAGACCGCGGCGCGGCAGGCGGGAGGATCGTAACGGATGCCCCGCCTGCAAGATCAATTTGCGGTCACCGTCGCGCGGCGGGCCCGGTTGCTTCGGCGCGCGCACCGAGCGACGACGACAGGGCCGGCAGCGGGAAGAAGCGCAGGCCATCGATGTGCGCCCGGCTCTCGAGCGTGCCCGGACGGGCCGTGGCGGCGCCGCCGGACGCCGGCGAATCGTCCGGCGCGCCGGCACGATCGCTGAGCGACGCGCCAAGATTGAGCACGGCAAGCGACGCGATCCCGACCAGCGCGATCCGCATCCGCCGTGATCTGAGCTTCCCGGTGCGGCGCGCCTTCGGGGCGGGCGGAACCGCCGGCGCCGGTTCCGGTTCGGGCTCGGCCGCGGCGGACGCCTCCCACTCGACCGAGGGGTGCCAGTCGTCCTCGACATCGAAGGGGAGCAGATCCAGCCCCACGTCGACTCCGTCGTGCGCCGACCTGAACCATCGGAGCCACGTATTCGGGGCAGGTTCGTCACCCAGGGTGGCAATCAGGCTCTCAAGCGAGCCTTCAAATTCAACACGCTCGGTTAAATCGGGCTCTTCGACCCTCACCGAACCGATTTCGGCCTCACCCAGTTCAGGCTGGATTTCAAGCACACCGACGGACCGCACACTCCCACTCACGACGGTGACTATAAGTGAATTAGAGAGATCAATGTCAAGCTCGCAATACCGGACGGATTCATCACTTTAAGTGAGATCAATGGCGCCGGCCGGACGGTCCACAGAGTCCATCGCCGGCCGGCGCCCGTGCACCGACCTGGGCGCCGCGCCGATCTCCGCGCGCGATGCCCGATGACCAGGTCCTTTCGCGACACCCGGCCGCCGGCGGCACCGCATCCCCTACCGGCGGGTATGACGTCCTCGTCACAACTCTCCCGGCGCCCGCCTCAACACGGAAGGTGACAACAATGGGGTGGTCATTGTGACGCCGGTCGCTGCCGCATGCCGATAGCCGTGAGCGACAGCTACTGACGGCCGTTCGCACGCCGGAGCAGGTCGGCGGCGATCGCGACGATCATGCCCGCATACGCCCAGAATATGGCGTTCGCAAGGGCGGAAACCGGGTCCCAGGATCCGTGCCAGGCGTCGCCGACGGCCTGCGACCAGGTGTCGCCGCCGCCGGTGCTCCACGGCATCGGGAGTCCCAGGCTGACGGTCCAGGCGGCGTCGCAACAGACCTGACCCATCGGGATCACGGTGCCGGCCAGCAGGCCGACCACGCCGACCGCGGTGCCGGCGATCCGGCCGGGCCGGCTGGTCCGCTCCCGCCGCCGCGCCCGCGCGATCAGGACGACACCACCCATGATCACCACCGCGGCGAACACCGAGACGTGCCACTCCGCCTCATAGGCGGTGGCGTTCATGCCGCCCACGTACAGGCCGAAGATGACGCTGCCGGCGCCGGCCAGCACCCGGACCGCGGCGGACAGGGCGCGCGGCCGCCGCAGGTCGGCGGCGGGATCCGCGTCGTGCCGGGCATCGATCATCGCCCGATCGTCGCACGCCGCCGCACCCGGCGGCGAGATCACCCGATCACCCGGTCGGCGTCGGAGCAACGCCGGCCGGCGCCAGGACCAGCGTGCAGTTGACGCCCGGCTCGGCCGGCGACGCACAGCCGTCGGCCGGCTCCTGATCGGCTCGCCCTTCGCCGATCACCCGGGCGGTGACCCCGATCCATGACCGGCCGGTCTCCGGCACGAACGACACCGTGAACGGGTACGACACCGCGCCGTCGCGGTCCGGGCCGACGTAGGCGCGGAAGATCTCCGTGCCGCCGTTCAGCGTCGCCGGATCCGGCAGGAGGCGCGCCTTTATCTCGTACCGTTCGTCGTTCGACAGCCCCTGTGCGGTGATCTTGCCGGCGAGCGTGACATAGCCGGCCGGCTCCTTCGCCGGAGTCACCTCCAGCGCGATCGTGGGTCTGCCCGTGGTCCGCAGCGTGGCCGTCGCCAGCACGACCATCGCCAGCACGGCCGAGCCGAAGAGGAAGACCCCGGTCAACGCCAGGCCGGTGCGCAACCGCAGGCGGGAACGCCGCGTGACCCATGCGATGGCGGCGATAGTCCCGGCCGCGATCCCGCCGATGAAGGCGTACCAGGCCCAGGCGTTGAACGTCGTCCGGGCGCCGTTCTGCTGGTACGCCCATCCCACCAGGGCCCACATCACGGCGGCGAGCACCCCGGCGGCGGCGAGGCCGCCCCGCACGCCCCGGGGACCGTTCCGAACGGTCAGGTCGGTGCGAACCAGGGCGGAGGCGAGGCCCGCGAGCACCGCGACACCCGCGACGCACGTGCTCGTGAGGGCGGCCTCGGGAGCGTTGCGCAGCAGAGCGGTGACGATCCCCGTGCCGATCCCGAAGACACCGAGGACGCCGGCCGCCACGGTCACCGCGCTCGCGGAGATGTTCAGGAGCCGGTCATACCCCGCCGGCTCGGCGTTGCTCACCTCGGTTGCCACGCCTCAGCGTATGCCGCCGGACGTCCGAAGTGGACGCGCCCGCTGGACCTGCCGACCTCGTGAGATCGAGATTGCCGCCGAACCCGGCATATCGAATAAGCAGCCTTAAAGCGGTCAGCAATGTCCCTCAAGGTTAAGGAACTCGACCCGTAGGGATAAGTGTGTGGCGGTTGTCACGCCTACTGTTGCCTCCATCACGCCGCCCGTGGCCGATAAGGACCAACGCAGAGACAGGAGGCAGGTCGTGGCAATCGACGTCGCCGCCCCGGCCCGCCGGGTCTTCCCCTGTGTCGTCTTCGCGCTCACGTTCGGGCTGCTGCTGTCGGACTACATGTCGCGACAGGTCCTGTCGGCGGTCTTCCCGTTCCTGAAGCAGGAGTGGGGCCTCACCGACACCCAACTGGGCAGCCTGACCAGCGTGGTCGCCCTGACCGTCGGCGTACTCGCGGTGCCGCTGTCGCTGGTCGGCGACCGCTGGGGCCGGGCGAGGTCGGTCGTGCTCACGGCCGTGGTCTGGAGCCTCGCGACGATCGGCTGCGCGCTCGCCGCCGGCTACGGCCACCTGCTCGCCGCCCGCCTGCTCATCGGCGTCGGCGAGGCCGCGTACGGCAGCGTCGGGCTCGCGATCGTGCTGGCGGTGTTCGCGGCGCGCCGGCGGGCGGCCCTGACCGGCGCGTTCATGGCCGGCGGGTCGTTCGGCTCCGTGCTGGGCGTCGCGCTCGGCGGCGTGCTCGCGGCCCAGTTCGGCTGGCGCTGGGCGTTCGCCGCGATGGGCGTCCTCGGCCTCGTGCTCGCCGGCCTCTACTGGGCGGTGATCGGCGAGCGCCGGCTCACCGCGTACAAGATCGAGGAAGAGGGAAGCGGGCAGCGGCGCGCCAAGCTCTCCACGCTGTTCTCCACGCCCGCGGTGGTGCTGGCCTACCTGGGCGGCGGCCTGCAACTGTTCATCGCCGGTTCGCTGTTCGCCTGGCTGCCGAGCTACTTCAACCGGGGCTACTCGATGGCGCCGGACGCGGCGGCGAAGGTGGCCGCGGTGTTCATCCTGATCATGGGCGTCGGCATGATCGTCTGCGGCGCGGTCGCGGACCGGGCCGACAGCCAGGCGACGGCGGCCATCGCCTTCTGCGTGCTGTCCGCGGCCTCCCTGGCCGCGGGCTTCGCGCTCGAACCGGGCGGGGCGCAACTGCCGCTGCTCGCGGTGGGCTGCTTCTTCGCCGGCGGCTCGACCGGTCCGACCGGCGCGATGGTGGCCCGGCTGACCCACGAGTCGATCCGGGCCACCGCGTTCGGCACGTACACCTTCTTCAACAACCTGCTGGGCCTGGCGGCCGGGCCGCTGGTAACCGGCATCCTGGCCGACCGGCTCGGCCTGGAGACCGCCATGCGGTACGTCCCGCTGGTGTCCGTTGCCGCCATCGCGCTGCTGATCGCGGGGCGGGCGGCCTACCCGTCCAGCCTGGCGCGGATCGCGCGATGACCGCCGTGCACGTCGCCGTCGCGGCTCCGGACCGACAGCGCCCGGCCGGGCTGATGCCCGGCCTGCTGGCGGCCGCCGCCGGGCTCGGCGGCGCCGTCGCCCTCCACCGGCTGGTGCCCGCGGTCGGCATCCTCACCTGGGCGGTCGCCCTCGGCGTCGCCGCCGCGAACCTGCGGGTGCTGCCCGGCCGGTGCCGGGCCGGGCTCGGGCGGCTGACCAGGCGGATGCTGCGCGCCGGGGTGCTGCTGCTCGGCTTCTCGGTGTCGTTCGGCTCCGTCGCGGCGCTGGGCGCGCCGGTGGTCGCCATCGTGGCCGGCACCCTGCTGGCCACCCTGCTGTTCACCACGTGGCTGGGCAACCGGATGCGGCTCGGCGGCGCGCGCAGCCTGCTCATCGGCACCGGCGTCGCGATCTGCGGCGCGTCCGCGATCGCCGCGATGGAGGACGCCGCCGGCGCCGACGACGAGGACGTCACGGCCGCCATCGCGATGATCACCCTGTTCGGCACGGTCGCGCTCGTCGGGTTCCCGCTGCTGCGCGGGCCGCTCGGCCTCGGCGACGTGCAGTACGGCGTCTGGACCGGCGCGGGCGTGCACGAGGTCGGCCAGGTCGTCGCGGCCGCCAGCCCCGCCGGCGCGGCCGTCGTCACGGTCGCGGTCGTCGTCAAGCTCACCCGGGTGCTGCTGCTGGCGCCGGTGGTCGCGGGCGTGAGCGTGCTGCGCCGCCTCCGCACGCCCGCCGAGGGCGGCGCCGCGGCCCGCCCGCCGCTGGTGCCGCTGTTCGTCCTCGGCTTCCTGGCCTGCGCGGCGCTGCGCAGCACCGGCGTCGTCCCGCAGGCCGCGCTCGGCGGGATCGGCACCCTCCAGGTGACCGCGCTCGGCGCGGCCCTGTTCGGGATGGGCGCGAGCGTGCACCTGGCCTCGCTGGTGCGCCGCAGCCCGGGCGCGATCGCGCTCGCGGCGGTGTCCACGGTGTTCGTCACCGGCGTCGCGCTCGGCGCGACAGTGCTGTTCGTACACGGATAAGGAGAAGACATGTTCCGGATCTCGGAGGACCACGAGGCCCTGCGCGAGGCGGTCCGGGCCGTCGCCCGGGACAAGATCGCCCCGTACGCGGCGGAGGTCGACCAGGCGGCACGCTTCCCGCAGGAGGCGTACGACGCCCTGGTCGCGACGGACTTCCACGCGCCGCACGTGCCGGAGCAGTACGGCGGGGCCGGCGCGGACGCGCTGGCAACCTGCATCGTGATCGAGGAGGTGGCCCGGGTCTGCGCCACGTCGTCGCTCATACCCGGCTGCAACAAGCTGGGCAGCCTGCCGCTGATGCTCGGCGGCTCCGAGGAGCTCAAGCGGCGTTACCTCACGCCTCTGGCCCGGGGCACCGCCGCGTTCTCGTACGGCCTGTCGGAGCGGGAGGCGGGCAGCGACACCGCCTCGATGACCACCCGGGCCACGCCGGACGGCGACGGGTGGATCCTCAACGGCCAGAAGTCGTGGATCACCAACGCCGGCTTCTCCGAGTACTACACCGTGCTGGCCGTGACGGACCCGGACGGCAGGCGCGGCGCCAACGTCAGCGCGTTCGTGGTGGAGAAGTCCGACGCCGGGTTCTCCTTCGGCGCCAAGGAGCGCAAGCTCGGCATCAAGGGCTCACCGACCCGGGAGCTGCACTTCGACAACGTACGCCTGCCGGCCGACCGCATGATCGGCGCGCCCGGCGAGGGCCTGAAGATCGCCCTGCGGACGCTGGACCACACCCGCGTGACGATCGGCGCCCAGGCGGTCGGCATCGCGCAGGGCGCGCTGGACTGCGCGCTCGACTACGTGAAGGAGCGCACCCAGTTCGGCAAGCGGATCGCCGAGTTCCAGGGCATCCAGTTCATGCTCGCCGAAATGGCCATGACCCTGGAGGCCGCGCGGCAGCTGGTGTACGCCGCCGCGGCGAAGTCCGAACGCGACGACCCCGACCTGCCGTTCTTCGGCGCGGCCGCGAAATGCTACGCCTCGGACGTCGCCATGCGGGTCACCACCGACGCGGTCCAGCTGCTCGGCGGGTACGGCTACACGCAGGACTTCCCGGCCGAGCGCATGATGCGCGACGCGAAGATCACCCAGATCTACGAGGGCACCAACCAGATCCAGCGGATCGTGATGGCACGCCAGCTGCTGGCACAGGGGCGTGCCCCTCTGGTTGCCCCGACGGCCCTCCCCCGGTAAGGGTCACCGCCCGACACTGAGGGAATGCCCGATCGGCAGCGCGAGGACGCACCCGTACCCGAGCGCGCGTCCGCGGCACCCGCCCGGAGCACGGACGGGCCCGACCCCGTGGCCGCCGCGCTGCTCGGGCTCCGGCTGGGCGGGGCGCAGATCCCGGCCTCGGTCGTCGCCCGCGCCACGCTGCCGAATCACCTGCTGGCGCCGCTGCTGTCCGGCCGCACACCGATGACCTCGCCCGGCGACGGCGTCGAGCGGGCCGCCCGGGAGGCCACCGGGGACGGCCCGGCGGTCGGGGCGCGGCTGCACACCGGCGACGAGGCGGCCTCGGTCGCCGCATTGTTGCAGGCCAGGGCCGTCACGTACGGCGGGGACGTCTACCTCGGCGCCGGGCAGTCGCCGTCCGCGGGGCTGCTGGCGCACGAGCTCGCGCACGTCCGGCAGCAGGCCGGCGGCGCGCCCTACTTCGCCCGCGACGACCTGACCCAGATGTCGATCGGCGCCGACTACGCGCACGCGCTCGGCGGTGATTCCCTGCAGAGCGCGATCGCCGACCTGCGGGGGCGGCTGCCCGGGCTCACCGACCCGGCCGACCGGATGGCGGCCGAGGGCAACCTGGCGGTGCTGGAGCAGGAGGCCGCCGCCGACGCCGACTTCTCCCGGGCGTACGCGCCGAGCGTGGTGGAGCTGGGCCCGGACGCGCTGGAGGCCTCGATCGGCATGTCCGTCGCGGCGCCGCAGTCGGTGGCGGCCGGGCCGATCGCCGCGGCCGGGCTCGTGCGCGACCAACTGCTCGCCGATTACGTCCGGCAGACCCGCGCCATGCTGCTGTTCCGGATGGACGCCACCGCGCAGTTCCTGGACACGGTGGCGCGGCAGAAGCTGACCAACCCGCAGGGCGCGGTCAGCGAGGAGACCGTGGCGATGCTGCGCACCGCGGCGGTCGAGGCGAACCGGCTCGGCGAGCGGGTGTGGATCTCCAAGCGGCTTGTCGACTCGATCGAGTTCCTGCTGGCCAACGAGCCGCCGCCGGGCAGCCCGGCGCCGCAGCTCGCCCGCGTGCAGACGATCGGCAGTCACCAGTACATCAGCCAGTTCTACGCGCACGGCACCATGCTGTCCCGGGGCTATCCGCCGGAGCTGCCCGACGTGCTCGCCGCCCTGGACCGGCTCGGGCTACCGCCGGCGGTGACCGAGGACGAGGTCACCGCGAGCATCCGCGAGTACCTGCATCCGATGGACGCGTGGGACCTGGGCATGGAGGTGATGGAGCGGCAGGGCCGGGTCGCCGACTGGGGACCGAACGTCGTCGGGGAACGGTACGAGTGGCAGGGCGCCAAGCCGTCCGACGACGAGATCCGGGCGGCCGGGGTGGCCGCGGCGATCGCCGACCCGCAGCGCCGCGAGGCCGAACGCACCATCCTGCAGTCGGTGCACCGGCCCGCACCCGAGGACGAGATCGGCGTCCTGGACATCGGCGCCGTCCATCCGGCGTACAACTACGTTGCCCTGCGGTTCGTGCTGGAACGGTTCCTGGCCGACGCGCGGGTGCGGCTGGCCGACGACATGGGCGCCCTGGACCGGCACCTGGACAGCGTGCCGCCGCTGCGCGGCTACGTCTCCGGCTGGATGGTGTTCCTCAACGAGTTCCTCAAGGGACGCGGCTACCGCCCCATCGTCGACCCGGACGAGGTCGACGCGAACAACGTGATCGCCAAGCTGAACGAGATCCTGGCCGCGCTGGCGAGCACCCGCGCCAAGGTGGCCGGCGACGACGACTACCTGTACGACTCCGGCATCATGCCGGCGCTCGCCCCGATCATCGACCTGTACGCGCAGGTCGACCCGAAGTACGGCGAGTGGATCCGCGCCGTCATCAAGAGCAACGACCGGTGGCGCGAGATCGTCTCGGTGCTGCTGGGCGCCGCCGCGCTGATCGGCTTCGGGCTGGCCGCGGTGCTCACCGGCGGGCTCGCGGTCGGCGGGCTGGCGGTCGGCGTCGGCGCAACGGTGGGCGGCGCGGTGCGCTCCCGCGGCCGGGCCGACGAGCTACAGGCGATGGCCCTGTCCGGCCTCGGTGGCTTCGACGCGGCGGCGGTGGCGAACTTCGTGGCCTGGATCGACGCCGCATCGGCGGTGCTGACGGTCGCACCGGTGCTGATCGGCGGCGTACGGGCGGCGGCCGGTGAGATGTCGGTGGCGCTGCGGGCGAGCCGCACCGTCGAGAGCACCGCGCTGGTCCGCGCCGGGCCGACCGGCCTGGTCTCGCTGCCGCGGGCCGCCGGGCGGACCCTGGAGTGGGAGTTCGCCGACGTGGTGTTCGACCCGCTGACCGGCGAGGCGCGGGTGTTCGCCAAGCACCTGAGCAGCGGCGAGATCTTCCATCTGCGGGTGAACCCCGCCACCGGCGACGGCACGCTCACCCACGTGGCGAGCGGCACCACCGTGCCGATCGCCGGCGGCCGTCCGGTGCCGGCGCGGCCGCTGCTCACCGCCGGCGACCCCGTCCCGGCCTCCACGAGCGCGCCCACGCCAACCCTCACGCCGGTGCAGCCGCAGGTGCTGCCCCTGACGGCGGGCGGGCCGGAGGGCGCGTTCACCGGCACCGTGCAGATCATCCGGCCGCTGGACGCGCAGACCCCGGTGTGGATCAACCAGGGCAGCCGGGTGTTCCACCCGCCCTGGTCGCGCGGGTACGGCATGGGCCAGGCGGGCCGGCTGGAGACGTACGAGCGGGCGCTGGCGCTCGGGCTGCGGATGACCGAGACGGGCATGGCGGTCACCGAGGTCACCGTCACCCCGTTGCAGGGCACCTTCGTCACGCTGCGCGGCGACCTCGAGCAGTTCCGGGCGTTCCTGCGCCGCACCACCGGCGTCGTCCGGGTGGACCTGCCGGCCAGCGCGGAGGCGGTGCAGGGCGGCACCGCGGCGGTGGCCCGCACCGACATCCCCGGCTTCGAGAACCAGCGCTGGGTCGGCGGATCGACGAACACCCGGGTGGTGCTGCGCGACCCGCCGCCGCAGGTGGTGCAGTCGCCGTTCAACACGCCGCAGGCGCACGGGCACGCCGAGGAGATGCTGGCCAACCAGATGATCCGCGACCTGCAGGGCCTGCCGCCCGAGACGCTGCGCGGCCGCACCATCCGGGTGATCGTCGAACAGGAGCCGTGCGCGTTCTGCATGGCGGGCATGGTCGACGCGGAGGCGCACGCCGGAACCCTGCAACAGTGGAGCCGGCAGTTGCCGCTGGTCACCATCGAGATCTGGAACGCGCGCACGATGCAGCTGCTGCGCATTCGCGGCGGCGCCGTCATCCCGTAATCCCTTACAGTGGCGAAATGAGCGAGGAGCTGGTGCCGCGCCCTCCCGAATGGCGCATGTCCGACGCCGATCGCAACCCGAGTCGCCGAGCGGTTGCAGCAGGCGCTCGGCGAGGGGCGTCTCTCGCTGGAGGAGTTCGAGCAGCGGCTGTCGGCGGTGCTGGCGGCGCGCACGTTCGGCGAGGTCGCGCCGTACGTCGCCGACATACCGGGCGGCACGGTGGTCGCCGCGCCGGCGCCGGAGTTCACGGAGCTGCGCACCACGGCCGCGACCCTGAAGCGCCAGGGCACGTGGGTCGTTCCCCGGCGGCTGCTGGCCACGGCCCGGGCCGGCTCGGTGAAGCTCGACTTCACCGACGCCGTCATCGGCCACAGCGTCGTCGAGATCGAGCTCAACGTCTCGGCCGGGACGACGACGCTGGTCCTGCCGGCCGGCGCCTCGGCGGACATCGACGGCGTGGAGTTCATCGCGGGCTCCGCCAGCGTGCAGGGCGTTCCCGCGCACGCGGCGGGTGCCGGCCGGCACTTCGTGGTGCACGGCAAGCAGCGCGCCGGCCGCCTGATCGTCCGCCATCAGCGCCGCTTCCTGCGGTGGCGATGGTGACGAGCCCTCCCGCCGGGGAGGGCTCGTCGGCTCGGAAGCGGATGGTTCAGGTGATGATGGAACCGGGCGAGAGGAACCTTCCCCTGATCGGCGGGTAGCCGTCGTTCCAGGTCACGACGGCATCCATGATGCTCTGTACGCGCCCCGAGGTGCCGTCGAAGGGCACCCGGTGATTGCAGGTCCCGGCCGCGCCGATGATCACCGGGCAGGGCAGCACCGGTGCGAGGATGACGCCGCGCTGGGCGATGCCGACGGTCATGAAGATGGCGTCGGTCTCGGACGCCAGCTGGCCGTCATCGGTCCACCGGCAGGCGACCGCCCAGGTCACGTTGAGGAAGCCGCCGGAAACGGTGACGTCGTTGCCGTAGCTGACGTCGCAGCGGATCGGGGCACCGGCGACATTCACGCTGATCGGCGCCGGCTTGGCGGCGGCGGCGCTGAACACGGCGCGCGGGCTGGCCGCCTGCGCGCCGGCCGGCGCGACGACGAGGGCGAGTCCGGCCGTCGCGGCGGCCAGGACGGCGAGGAGACGACGAAGAGGCGGTAACCGTCGCGGTTTCATGGCTCTCCTTGATGGATGGAGGCGACTGTGGTTACCGGTGATGTTTTCGGCGACGACTGGACCTCGGCTGGAAGTCGACTGGACGCCTCGTCAGTCGAGGCAGAACTCGTTGCCCTCGGGGTCGGTCATCACGATGAAACCGGCGCTCAGCGGGGGTGCGGGCTCGTCACGGCGTACCCGCTTCGCGCCCAGCGCGACGAGCCGGTCGCACTCGGCCTCCAGCGCCGCCATCCGCTCCTCGCCCTGTAGCCCGGGAGCCGCACGGACGTCGAGATGCACCCGGTTTTTCGCGACCTTCTCCTCGGGCACCTGCTGGAAGAAGATCCGTGGGCCTCTGCCGGTCGGGTCCTCGATGGCCGATCGCGTGTTGTGCTGCTCCTTGGGCACGCCGACCCGTACGAGGAAGTCCTCCCACGCGGCCAGCGGATCGGCGCCCTCGGGCAGCTCGACCCCGGGCGGCCCGGGGTGCACGTAGCCCAGCGCGTCGCGCCAGAACGAGGACAGCGCGCGCGGGTCGAGTGCGTCGAAGGTGACCTGGATGTCTTTTGTGTTCATGGCATCCACCCTGCCACCGATTGCGGACAGAACAGGACCGTTATCGGCGGTGGAACCTGTTCAGCGCCGCCTCCAGCAGCGGCAGGGCGCGCAGCACCTGACCGGAGCGGATGAGCGCGTCCCAGACCGGCTCGAACTTCTTCCAGCCGCCCGCGTACGCGAGATGGCGCAGGCGGTCGCCGCCCGGCTTGCCGGCGGCGCCGCGCCAGATGGCGGGCCAGGTGTAGAAGTTCCGGTACGCACGCCAGTAGCCCGCCTCGAGCTGCTCGGCGCTCATCCCGCGCGGCCGGTGCACGACGTGCCGGGTGTCGTACAGGTCCCAGTCGCGGTGCACGATCCGGTCGGCCGCGTCCATCCGGCGGAACAGGGCGGTGCCCGGGTACGGCGTCATGATGTGGAACGTCGCGGTCTCCAGCCCGGTGGCGACCGCCCAGTCGACCGTACGGTCGAAGACGTCGGGGCCGTCTCCGTCCATCCCGAAGACGAAGCTGGCGTTGATCATCGCGCCCGCGTCGTGCACCCGCCGCGTCACGGCCTCGTAGCTGCGGCCGACGTTCTGCCGCTTGCGCTGCTCGGTCAGGTTGGCCTCGTTGATCGTCTCGAAGCCGACGAACACGCTGCGCATCCCGGCCGCGACGGCCTTCTCCAGCAGGCCGGGCGCGAGGATCGCGTCGACCGTGCTCGCGGCCTGCCAGACCCGGCCCATGCCGGCCATGCCGTCGAAGAGCGCCTCGGCGAAGCGCCGGTTGCCGAACAGGTGGTCGTCGAGGAAGTACAGGTGCCGCCCGGGCAGCCGCTCGATCTCGGCGAGGGCGTCGTCCACCAGCTGGGTGTAGAAGGACCTGCCGCCGGTGAAGAACGCGTCCTTGTAGCAGAAGTCGCAGTGGTGCGGGCAGCCCCGGGACACGACGATCGAGTTGGGCACGAGATAGCGCTCCCGCTTGATCAGGTCGCGCCGGATCGGCGGTAGCCCCTTCAGGGTGCGCTCGGTGGACACGTACCGGCTCGCCGGCTCGCCGGCCCGGAAGTCGTCCAGGAAGCGCGGCCAGGTGTCCTCGCCCGGCCCGAGGAAGATCGCGTCGGCGTGCGCGGCGGCCTCGTCGGGCAGCGAGGTCACGTGCAGCCCGCCGAGCGCCACGAAGACGCCGCGCTCGCGGTACCGGTCGGCCAGCTCGTAGCCGCGCCGCGCCGAGGTGATGTACACCTGGATCACCACCAGGTCGGGCCGGTCGTCCGCGACCCGCGTGTCGATCCGCTCCACGTGCTCGTCGAGGATCCGCACCTCGTCGTCGTCGCGCAGGTAGCCGGCCAGCGTCGCCAGCCCGAGCGGCGGGAACAACGAGTACTTGACCGGGCGGAACAGCGGGCTGGTCGCCTCGGTCAACGCGGGCAGGATCATCGTCACACGCATGCCGGAAACGCTAGGCAGCCGATGTGGAGAATCGGCGCGGCAGCGGTGAAGGGTTAGTGGTCGTAGCCGAAGAGCTTCGCGGCCAGGTCGGCCATCACCTCGCTGGCGCCCGCGCCGATGCCGAGGATCCGGGTGTCGCGGTAGTGCCGCTCCACCTCCGTCTCGCGCATGTACCCCATCCCGCCGTGCAGCTGCACCGCCTCGTCGACCACGTACTTGCAGGCCTCCACCGCTGCGTTCTTCGCCAGGCACGCCTCACCGGCGACCTGGTCGCCGGCCGCGTGCCGGGCCGCCACCGTCCGGGTGTACGCGCGGGCCAGCTCGATGCGCTGCCGCATCTGCACCAGCTTGTGGCGCACCACCTGCCGGGCCACCAGCGGCTTGCCGAACGTCTCGCGGGAGCGCGCGTAGCCGAGGGTCAGGTCGAGGCACCGCTGCGCCACCGAGTACGCGTGCACCGCCGCGATGATCCGTTCGGGCACGAACACCTGGGCGATCAGCATGAACCCGCCGTTCTCGGCGCCGACCAGGTTGCGGGCGGGCACCCGGCAGTCGGTGAACGACAGCTCCGCGGTGTCCGAGCAGAGCCAGCCCATCTTGTCGAGCTTGCGCGACACCGAGAAGCCGGGCGTGCCCTTCTCGATGACGATCAGGCTGATGCCGGACGCGCCGGGGCCGCCGGTACGCACCGCGGTGGTCACGAAGTCGGCGCGGGTGCCGGAGGTGATGAACATCTTGGCGCCGTTGACGACGTAGTCGTCGCCGTCGCGGACCGCGGTGGTGCGCAGCGCGGCGACGTCCGAGCCGGCGTCCGGCTCGGTGACGCCGAGCGAGCAGACCACGTCGCCGGCCAGTGCGGGCCGGACGAACCGGTCGATCAGCGCGGGGTCGCCGGTCGCGATCATGTGCGGCAGGGCGATGCCGTGGGTGAACAGCGCGGCGTGGCAGCCGGACGATCCGCCCGCCTCGAGGAAGGCCTCGGTGGCGACGACCGTGTCGATGGTGTCGCCGCCGTCGCCGCCGTGCTCCTCGGCGAAGCCGACGCCGTACAGCCCGGCCTTGGCGGCGCGGCGGTGCAGGTCGCGCGGGATCTCGCCGGCACGCTCCCAGTCGTCGAGGTGCGGGGTGATCTCACGGCGGACGAACTGCGCGGTGGACTGGCGCAGCGCCGTCCGCTCGGTGGTCTCGAAGGGGTCGTCCATGATCAGATCTCCTTTGAACCGCGTTCGACGAGAGTGTCGGGGTCGCGCCGGCCGAGCAGGACGGCGCCGGCGCGCTTCCAGCGCCGGATGAGCACCTCCCGCTGGGCCAGGTCGCCGCTGACGATGCCGGTCATGGACAGGCCGGTGAGTACCTCGAAGCTGAGCTGCACCACGGTGGCCAGCCGCGGGTCGCCGGGCGCGGGGCCTTGCAACAGGTGCCGGGCGCGCTCGTGCAGCACCCCGAACACCTCCTTCTCCACCGGCATCAGCGCCGCGCGCAGCTCGGCGTCGGTGCGGGCGGCGGTCCACAGTTCGAGCGCGGCCCAGAACAGCGGCGAGGAGAAGTGCCGCCACATGATGTCGATGAGGGCGTCGAACTGGTCGGTGCCGCCGGGCGCGGTGGTCCGGACGGTGGCGATCTCGGCGGACAGCACCTCCAGCCGCCGCCGGGCGAGGTGCTGCACGGCCCCGACGAGCAGGTCGACCTTGGTCGGGAAGTGATGCAGCAGCGTGCCACGGGGCACGTCGGCCAGGGCCAGGACCTCGGCGGTGGTGGTCTCCGCGTATCCGCGTTCGACCAGGGACTGCACCGTGGCGTCGAGAATCTTCGACCGGGTCGCCTCGCGGCGCTGCGCCTGGGTACGCCGGCTCGGTTCCACCGTCACGGCACTTACCGTACGCCTTGACGGTTAGTTGGGTCCACACCAAGATCTCCTACGGGTTGCCGTGACTCAGGTCACTGACATACCGTCACGCCAGACTGTTAGGGGATCATCGATGCCTGCTCCGCGCCCGTACGCGCGGCTCCGTGCCGGCCTCGCCGTTGGCCGGGCCGTCGCCGCCACCACGGTGAGCCGGCTGATCCGGCGACCGGCGGCGCCCGGCTCGCTGACTCCGGTCGAACTGCCGCGCGTCTTCGCGTACCCCTATGTCGCCGCGACCGAGATCGCCGCGGACCCGGACCGGATCTTCGCGGTCCTCGCCGACCCCGCCCGGATGGGCGACTGGCTGGTGCCGCACGCCGGCTGGCCGGCGCGGCCGCCGGCCGAGCTCACGCCCGGCGCGCGCATGACGCAGCGCGTCAAGCTGATGGGCGTGCCCAGCGACGTGCGCTGGACGGTTACCGGCATCGCGCCCCCGCGGACCGTCTGGCTGGACGGCACCGGCCCGATGGGCATCACCGTCGGGTTCTACCTGTCCGTCGCGCCCGCCGCCGGCGGCGCCCTGGTCCGCTGCGACGGCGGCGTCGAGGGTGGCACGGCGGACGGACCGCTCGGCGCGATGCTGGCCCGCAACCTCGCCGAGGCCATGCAGAAATCCCTGGAGAAGCTGGCCACCGCGGTCTCCGCGCAGGCGCCGCCGGCCGAACGCCCCGCCGCGCCGGCCGCCACCGCGCCAGCCGCCGCCGCGCGACCGGCGCGCACCAGGGGTGCCCCGATCCGCCACGAGCGCACCGGCCGGGACATCGACCCGTGGACGCCGGTCATCGTCGGCGTCGGGCAGGTCTCCGACCGCTCCACCGAACCGCGGGGCGCGGACCCGGTGTCGCTCGCCGTGCGCGCGCTGCGGCTGGCCGCGCAGGACGCCGGCGCGGGCGCCGAACTGCTCGCCGGCGCCGACTCGGTCGGCTACGTCGCCAGCGTCTCGTGGCAGTACCCGGACGGCGCCGCCCTGATCGCCGAGGCGGTCGACGCCCGGCCGGCGGGTACCGTGCAGACCAGCCTCCTCGGCGGGGACGGCTCGCTGCGGCTGCTGAACGACGCGGCCGCCGCGATCGCCGCCGGCGAGGTCTCGGTCGCCCTGCTCGGCGGCGCCGAGGCCGCCGCGACCGCCGCCGCCGCGGAACGCGCGGGCCGCGACCTGGCCTGGCCCGCACAGCCGGAGGGTACGGCCCCGGCACGCACCATTGGCGCCGACACCGTGCCGAACAACGACGCCGAGACCGCGGCCGGCCTCGTCGCGCCCATCCACCTGTACGCGCTCATCGAGTCCGCGATCCGCGGCCGCCTCGGGCTGTCACCGGACCGGCACCGCGCCCGGATCACCAAGCTCTGGTCCCGGTTCGCCGACGTGGCCGCGAGCAATCCGTACGCCTGGCTGCCCGGCCGCCGCTCCGCCGCCGAACTGGCCGCACTCGACGGTGTCAACCGCCCGATCGCCGCGCCGTACCCGAAGCTGCTCACCGCACACCTCCAGGTCAACCAGGCCAGCGGCATCATCGTGTGCAGCGCCGAGGCCGCGCGCCGCGCCGGCATCGCACAGGACCGGTGGGTGTTCGCGCACGCCGGCGCGCACGCCACCGAGCAGTGGTACGTCACCGAGCGCGCCGACCTGGCCTGCTCACCCGCTGTCGCCGCCTGTGGCAGAGCCGTGCTCGACCACACCGGGATGTCCATCGACGACATCCGCCACATCGACCTGTACGCCTGCTTCCCCTCGGCGGTGCAGATCGCCGCCGCCGAACTCGGGCTGCCGGTCGACGACCCGGCCCGCCCGCTCACCGTCACCGGTGGGCTCACGTTCGCCGGCGGGCCCGGCAACAACTACGCCAGCCACGCCGTCGCCAACCTGGTGCCGCTGCTGCGCGCCGACCCGGACGGGTACGGCCTGGCCACCGCCGTCGGCTGGTATCTCACCAAGCACGCGATCGGCGTGTTCTCCGCCCGCCCGCCGGCGCGCGGGTACCGCGACATCGCCGCCGACCTGCGACTGCCCCGCCCCGCCGCCCGCAAGGTCAGCACGATCCGCACCGGCACCGCCGTCGTCGAGGCGTACACGGTCCCGTACGGCCGCGACGGCGAACCGGAGGCCGGCATCGTCACCGCGCTCACCCCGGACGGCGCGCGGGTGGTGCGCCGCACCCGCGACCGCGCGCTGATCGACCGGCTGCTCGCCGAGGACCCGCTCGGCTGGCGCATCGAGGTCACCGGTGACGGCTTCACCGTCGCCGACACCACGCCCGCGCCGCTGCCACCGGCCGGCGAGCCGCCCGTGCTCGTCGAGTGGCAGGGCCCGGTCACCGTCATCCGGCTGAACCGGCCCGCCGTCCGCAACGCCGTCGACCTGGCCACCGCCCGGGCCCTGGAACGCGCCGTCGACGCGTTCGAGGCCGACCCGGACGCCCGGGTCGCCGTACTGACCGGCGGCGACACCGTGTTCTGCGCGGGCATGGACCTCAAGGCCGCGGCGCGCGGCGAGTACCCGGTCACCGAGGGCCGCGGCCTGCTCGGCCTCACCGCCCGGCCGCCCCGCAAGCCGCTGATCGCCGCCGTCGAGGGCGCGGCCGTCGCCGGCGGCTGCGAACTCGCGCTCGCCGCCGACCTGATCGTGGCCGGCGAGAACGCCGCCTTCGGCCTCCCCGAGGTCCAGCGCGGCCTGGTCGCCGCGGCCGGCGGGGTGCTGCGGTTCGCGCGCAGCCTGCCCCGCGCCACCGCCCTGGAACTCGCGCTCACCGGCGAGCCGATGCCCGCCCGCCGGCTGCACGAACTCGGCCTCGTCAACCGCGTCACCGCTCCCGGCGAGGCCCTGGCGACCGCGCTCGAACTGGCACACCACATCGCCGCCAACGCACCGCTGGCCGTGCTCCTGTCCAAACGCATCGTCGACGAGCACGGCGACTGGAGCACCGCGGAGGCGTTCGACCGGCTCTCCGGCATCGCCGGCGAGGTGATCGCCTCGGCGGACGCCGCCGAGGGCGTCCGCGCGTACGCCGAGAAACGCGCTCCCGTCTGGACCGGCCGCTAGCCGCTCGCACTCCTGCCAACCCGAACGAAGGTGTCGTCCATGATCAGGAACACGCTCGAACACCTGCACGCCGTCGGCCGTATGCACCAGATCGGCATCATCAACCTGCTGCGCCCCGACCGGCTGCTGCGCGCCGCCGTGAACAACGCCCGCCTCGGCCCGCAGGCCGCCCTGATCATGAAGGCCGCCGCCGAACACCCCGACGCCCCGGCCGTCACCGACGAACGCGGCACCCTGACCTACCGGCAGCTCGACGAGCAGTCCAACGCCCTCGCGCACGCCCTGAACGGGCTCGGCCTGCCGGAACGCTCGGTCGTCGGCGTGCTGGCCCGCGACCATCGCGGCCTGCTGCTCGCGATCAGCGCCACCGCCCGGGCCCGGCTGCGCCTCGCGCTGATGAACACCGGGCTCGCCAAGCAGCAGCTGATCGAGGTCTCGGCCCGGGAGAAGGTCCAGGTCGTGCTCTACGACGAGGAGTTCGCCGACGTCGTCGACGGCCTGCCGGACACCATCACCCGGTACGTCACCTGGGGTTCTGCCTCCGGTACGCCGATCGACGAACTGATCGCCGCGCACCCCGCCACGCCGCTGCCCCTGCCGTCACAGCCCGGCGGTTTCATCATCCTCACCAGCGGCACCACGGGGCTGCCCAAGGGCGCACCGCGCACCAAGGTGTCGCCGCTGGCCAGCGCGCTGATCGCGGACCGGATCCCGTTCCCCCGCCAGGGCGCCGCGGTGATCGCGTCGCCGCTGTTCCACAGCACCGGATTCGGCGCCTGGACCGTCGGGCTCTCGCTGGCCAACCACGCCGTGCTGATGCGCCGCTTCGACGCCGAACGCATCCTGCAACTCATCGCCGAACACCGCGCCGAGATGCTGGTCGCCGTGCCCACCATGCTCACCCGGATCCTGTCGCTGGGCCCCGAGGTGATCGGCAAGTACGACACCACGTCGCTGCGGACGGTCTTCGTCGCCGGGTCACCACTCGCCCCCGAGCTGACCACCCGTTTCCAGGACATCTTCGGCGACGTCGTGCACAACGTGTACGGCTCGACGGAGGTCGCCGTCGCCTCGGTCGCCACGCCCGACGAGTCGCGGCGCGCGCCCGGCACCGTCGGCCGCCCGCCGGTCACCGTCCACGTGGCACTCTTCGACGCCGAGGACCGCCGCATCACCGAGCCCGGCGAGATCGGCCGGGTCTTCGTCCGCACCGGCATACCCTTCGAGGGCTACACCGACGGCCAGCGCAAACAGGTCATCGACGGCCACATGGCCACCGGCGACCTCGGCCACCTCGACGCCGAGGGCCTGCTCTTCATCGACGGCCGCGACGACGACATGATCATCTCCGGCGGCGAGAACGTGTACCCCCTGGAGGTCGAGAACCTCCTCGCCCAGCGCGAGGACGTGGTCGAGGCCGCCGTGATCGGCGTCGACGACGCCGAGTTCGGCACCCGCCTGCGCGCCTTCGTCGTCCTCACCGACGACGCGACCCGGGACCCCCAGCAGATCAAGGACTTCGTCCGCGCGAACCTGGCCCGCTACAAGGTCCCCCGCGACGTGGTCTTCCTCGACGAGCTCCCCCGCAACCCCACCGGCAAGGTGGTGCGCCGCCTGCTGCCCACCGGCCCACTACCGGAAGCGGGATGAGGGGCGGGCCCTCATCCCGCTGCGGGCGGGTCAGCGCTTTTCGCAGGCGATGCCGTCCTTGTCGCGGTCCGACTTCTTGTTCGCCTTGTACAGGGCGTTCGACACCTTGAAGTTCGTGACCTTCTTCGTGGTGCCGCGCACCTTGTCCGTGGAAGGTCGAGACCGGACGGTAGCGACCGGGTAGCCGAGATGACCATCGGCCGTTTCACCCGAGGAAGTCAGCCACTCCGCTGGTCAACTCGATGCGCACGGGTACCGTTTGATCAGCTCTGGCATTCTGCCGGTGGTGCGGGATTCCAAGTTGGTAGCGGTGTGTTCACAGCTCGGCGCCGCCTGGGCGGTCGGTGCCCTCGTCGTGCCGGTGATGTCACGGGTGATGCTGATCGCGGCGTTCGGTGGCGGATCCGGCGCGTTCTGGGCCGTGGGGTTCTTCGGCGCGCTGGCCGTGGTGATCGGCCTGCTCGCCGTGGTCTCGGCGACCCGGGACGTCACGTTCCTCGGCGCGACCGGTGGCGGGCGGGTGCTGTGGGCGGTGCTGGTGACCGGGCTGGGAACCGCCGGCTGGGCGCTGGGCTGGTCGGCCACCGACACCGTCGGGCTGCAGGTCGGCCGGTGGCCGCTGTGGGCGTCGGTGCTCGGCGGCATCCCGTACGCGTTGGTCGCCGGCCTGCTGCTGCGCGGCCTGCGACGCAGCGGCACGGCCCTGGGGCTGACCGTGGCGATACTTCTCGCCGGCGCGGTGGCGCTGCACCGGCAGTGGCCGCAGGAGTTCGAGCAGCGCTTGGCGCTCGCCGGCGTCCAGCGGGAGACCTCGTACGCCGTGACCATCCCGGGCTATCTGCCCACCGACCATGACTACGGCCGTGGGCTCGGCGGCGGCGGGTTCCGGCCCGCCGACCCGGACGCGACCCCGCCGGACCTGTACATCACGATCGTCGCCCGCCGGGTCCTGCGGCAGGACGGCGGGATGTGCGGCCAGCCGACCGCCTTGGACGCGCGCCTTGACTGGGGTCTCTGCACCTCCGAGCCGGGTGGTCTGATCTACCGGCACAACGAGATCGAGCACGGCTACCAGGTCACGGTCGGTCGCCTGTACGTGACGATCGCCGGAAACGCGGCGGTCGACCACGCCTCCTTGCGGGCGGCGGCGCTGAGCCTGCACCCGGCAACCGCCGCCGAACTGGGCGGCGGCCGGGACCAGGACGGCGAGTACTTCGCGGCGAGGATTCCCGGCTACGTGGGGCAGGTCATGGGCATCCCACCCGGCATGCAGTACCAGCCCGCCGAGCCCGCCGACCGGGGCGCGTCGAGCGTGGCGATCACCCTCGCCGTGTCCAACGGCGACGAACGGTCGGCCTGCGTCAATGCCGCACAATGCCGGCCCGAGGGACCGGACCTCTACTACGTACGCCGGGAAGATCAACACGGGTACGCGATCCGCCACGGCGACGAGACCGTCGAGGTGCTCGGCGGGCTCCGGGTCGACGCCGCGACCCTGCGGCAGGCGGCCCGGGACGCCCGCCGGACCACCGACGAGGAACTGGACCGCGTGCTCCCGCAACTACCCCCGCAGTCCTTCGCCGACCGGATCCGAATATGGCTACGCGACCGCTTCTGACGCCGGTCCGCATCGGTCACGCCGCGATGTGCGCCGCCACCGCGTCGAGAACCGGGGCGAGATCACCGGAGGCGATCGCCGCGTCGGGCCGGAACGGAAGTCGCGCGAGTCGTTCGACGCCACCGGCCCAGATGGTGCGCTCGTCCGGTGCCGGCGTGTGCAGGTCGGTCCGCTCGCCGCAGCACGGGCACTCGAAGTAGGCCATGTTCTCCACCCCGCCCAACACCGGTGTCCGCACCTCGCGCAGCGTGCTCAGCGCGCGGCCGGTGTCCAGGTGTGACACCTCGGCCGGCGTCACCACCAGGATCGTTCCCACCCGCCCGGCGCCGGAGAGGACGCCCTGCTGGGTGAAGCTGATGCCGGGCGGGAGATCCACGACGAGGACCTCGACGTCGCCCCAGTTCGTCTCCTTGATCAGGCGGCCGAGCATGAGGTCACTCAGGTCCGACCCGAGGGCGAGCCCCTGGTTGCCGGCCATGAGGAAGCCCGCGGACGCGACCTTGAGGCCGTCGACCTCCATCGCCTCCAGCCCCGAGCCGCCCCGCCCGTCGTGCGCCCACCGCGCGAGGGTGACCGTCCTGGCCGGCACGTCGCGGCGCAGCCCGAGCATGCGCGGCACGTCGGGTCCGGCGATGTCGGCGTCGACCAGGCCGGCCCGCACGCCGCTCCGGACCAGCTCGCGTCCGAGCGCGACCGCGACGCTCGACTTGCCAACACCGCCCTTGCCGCTGGCCACGGCGATGACCGGCAACTGCTCCGGCGAAGGCCGGGAGGATCCGAGTGCGCCCATGCGGCAACGGTACTTACCGGCGCGCGCACCGGGGCCTAGTGGCAGAGCAGAAGGAGCTTGAAGGCCGCGCCACAGGAGACGATCACGGCGATCATGAAGGCCGAGAGGGCGCGGACGACGATCAGGCCCGCCTCGCGGCCGTTCCAGGTGACCGGGAGCAGCTGCTCCACGACGACCGACAGCAGCCAGCCGAGCAGCAGCAGCGGGTAGCCCAGGTCCCAGATCTCGTCGGGGAAGGCGCTGGCGTTGCCGCTGCCGCCGTAGTTCGGGCAGTCGCGCACGTCGGTGATCGGCCGGAGCGCCACCGTCAGCACGGCGATCAGGGCGCCGCCGACCAGCAGCGCCCAGTAGCCCGCCAGCGGAGACCGGCGCTTGGTCAGCCCGGCACGCTCGCCTTCGAAGAAGAAGATCGTCGTCTCCCTGGGGTGCGGTGTCGGAGCTGCCGATGCAAGCACGCGCGTCCACAATGGCGGTGCCGCTGACCGCGTCGGCAAGATCGGCTCCGTTGATCAAACCATCGGTGGTCAACGCCGGCGCGATCGAGACGGGTCGCCATCATCGATCATCTCCAGTTGGTTCGCGGTCACCGTTGACGTCGACACCCGCACCCATCCGCATTTGGGACCCGCCGGCCGGCGCTGACCAGCCTCATCCCCGCCAGTCTCGGCGACGGTAGCCGACGACGCCCACGACGGTCAGAGCCACGGCCATGCCCAGCATCGCGACCGATGCCCTCGCCTCGGCCGCAGCCAGGGGTACGGGTGCCAGATGAGCGAACGGTGATATGCCCCGTACCACGTCCGGTGCGCCGACACTCTCGGCGATGACCAGCAGCAGGAATCCACCGGTCGCCGGGAGACTGCCGGCAAGCCCGGCCCAGCGGGGCGCCCAGCCCACCGCGAGCACCGCCGCACCCAGGCTGAGGAGCACGATCGGGAAGACGTTCCAGGTACCGCGCAGTGCCGCGTCCATGGCAAGCCGGCCACCCGTCATCGTGACACCGGCCCAGGTGACCAGGCTCGCGCCGCAGACGAGCACTCCTGCGGCTGCGGCAGTCGCGGCGATCTCCGCGCCGATCAGGCGGGTCCGGCTGACCGGCCGGCTCGCCAGCATGGTCAGGCTGCCGTTGGTCTCGGCGGTGATGAACGCGCTCATTCGAACGGCGGTGAAGCCACCGACCGGCAGGGCGAGGAGAGCGAACAGGGTCGCGGCGAATCCGGCGATGCTGCCCAGCCCGTCGAATCCGGCGGAGGCAGCTTCGCCGGCCAGTGCCGGGTTGTCGTGCAGGAAGTCGGTGACCGACACCGCGGTCAGCCCGATCAGCAGGTAATAGGCGCCGATCCCGATCATCCAACCGTTCAGCGGGCGCAGCACCCGGCGTACCGCGAACATCTCCACGCTCCCCAGCAGGCGCACCCGCGGCCGCCGACCGGCCGCCGCCGGGACCAGGCCACCGCGCACGTCGCGGTGGCCGGCCGCGACAAGCGCTACGGCAGCGACGAGTACGGTCGCGGCGGCCAACAGCAGCAACGGCAGGGCACTGTCGTGGACGTAGGGCCCGCTCAGAGCGAGCAGCCCGAACGGCGACGGCCAGTGCAGCCAGCCGAGAGCGGTGACACCGTCGCCGACCATGCGAGCCAGCAGGCCGATGCCCAGCACCGCCACGGCCGCGCCGGTCGCCGGCGACCGGGCGGGAAAGATCTGCGCGGTCAGCGCGGCCACCGCGACGAAGAACATGCCGAGCAGGCCGATGCCGGCCCCGTGCACGAGCGCACCGGCCGGTGCGGTGCCTGCCGACAACAGGGTGGCCGTGATGGCGGCGCCGGTGGCGGCCGGCACCGCCATCACGGCGGTCAGGTGGCGGATCAACGTGACCCGCAGGGGCACGCGGCCGGCCAGCAGCAGATCCCACCGGCCGCTGTCCTCCTCGCCGCGGGTGATCCGGGTGGTCGCCAGGATCGACCAGGCAGCCAGCAGCACGGCGATGACGGTGCCGACTCGCCACACGACGAACCCACCCGCGGTGTCGAGGCCGACCGGTGTACCGAACAGCGTGCGGATGGCAGGGTTCCCGGCCAGCGCCCGCAGGCTTCCGGCGGCGGCCGGGTCGGCCATCACCTCGTCGTAGGTGGCGGCGACCAACGTGGTCATTCCCCCGGCGAGCGCGGTCACGATGACGCCGCCGCGGCGGATCTGCCGGATCGCCAGCCAGGTGACAGTCCGGCCCGGGGCAGACTCCGCGGCGGGGCCGAGTGCGCGGGAAGCGGGAAGGGTACCGATGCTCATCGGGTGACCTCGGTCCCGTAGTAATCGAGGAAGATCTCCTCCAGGCTCGGTTCACGCACGGCCAGCGCGCTGACGTCCGCCGCAGCGAGCGCCCTCAAGGCCGGGGCGGGAGCTCCGGTAAGGGTGAACCTCAGCCGTCCGTCGCCGGCGGGCTGAACCGCCTCGACACCCTCGGCAGCGCCCAGATCGGGGGCGGCACCGGTGTAGGAGATCGTCACCTCCGCGCGGTGCAGGCCGCGAAGATCTCCGATCGTGGACACCTCGACGAGCCGGCCCGCGCGCAGGATGCCGACCCGGTCGCAGACGGCTTCGACCTCGGCGAGCTGGTGGGAGCTGAGGAAGACGGTCTGCCCGCGGTCGCGGGCATGCCGGACAGCGGTGCGGAACTCGCGTTCCATCAGCGGGTCCAGGCCGCTGGTCGGTTCGTCGAGGATCAGTAGCGGTGCCCGGGTGGCGAACGCCGCGATCAGCGCGACCTTCTGCCGATTGCCGGTCGAGTAGGTGTGCGCCGGCTTCGACGGGTCGAGGGCGAACCGTTCGATGAGTTCGTCGCGGTAGGTCAGGTCGGTGCCGGGCCCGGTCCGGGCCTGCAGATGCAGGATCTCCGCGCCGGTCAGGTGTGGCCACAGCGCCACATCGGCGGGCACATAGGCCAGGGATCGGTGGGCCCGGGCCACGTCGGCGGCATCCACACCGAAGACCTCCGCACGCCCGGCGGTCGCCCGGGCCAGACCGAGAAGCAGGCGGATCGTGGTGGACTTGCCGGCGCCGTTGGGGCCGAGGAACCCGAATACCTCGCCCGGCACGACGTCCAGATTCAAGGCGTCGAGTGCGGTAAGACGGCCGTACCGCTTCGTGAGGTCGACGGCGCGCAGCGCTGGATCAGTCATCGCAGGAAAGCCTTTCGATCGGCGTGGATCAATGACCGCCGACCAGACTTCCCGGCACACCTGCCGCTCACCGTACTCCCGCCCGCACCCGGCAGGAAGCCCCGCCCACGGTCAGCGCGGCGGGGCCGGATCCCGCTGGTACACATCCGGCACACCATCGCCGTCCACGTCGAGCTCCTCAGCCGCGCACAGCTGCCGATAGTGACGGTTGCGGACCCGTAGGACCACGGTGGCCAGCAGGGCGGCGATCAGCGAGCCGGCCAGGATGCCGATCCGGGCGTGCTCGTCCCTCTCACTGCCCGCCCCGAACGCGAGCTCCCCGATCAGCAGCGCCACGGTGAAACCGACACCGGCCAGCAGCGACAGCCCGAAGACGTCCCACCAGCTCACCCCCTCGCCCAATGAGGCGCGGGTGGCCCTCCGCACCAGCCACGTCGCGGCCAGCACCCCGGCGCACTTGCCGAGCACCAGACCCGCGACGACGCCGATCGTCACCGGATCCCGCAACGTCGCGCCGATCCCGCCGGCCCCGGAAACCGACACCCCGGCGGCGAAGAACGCGAACACCGGCACCGCCGCCCCGGCCGACACCGGCCGCCAGCGCTGCTCGAAATACTCCGCCAGGCCAGGACCCGGCCCCTCGGAGCGGCGTCGCACCGGCACCATGAAACCCAGCAACACACCAGCGACCGTGGCATGGACGCCGGAGGCGTGCACCAGCGCCCAGGTCGCCGCCGCCAGCGGCAGCAGCAACCACCACGAGCGCACCCGCCGTTGCACCAACGCCGCGAACAGGCCCAGCGGCAGCAGTGCGGCCAGCAGCGGCAGCAGGTGCAGGGAACTGGTGTAGAACACCGCGATGATGACGATCGCGAGCAGGTCATCGACGACAGCGAGCGTCAGCAGAAACGTGCGTAACGCCGCCGGCAGGTGCGTGGAGATGACACCGAGGACCGCGAGCGCGAACGCAATGTCCGTCGCCGTCGGCACCGCCCACCCCGACAGCGCTCCTTCGGCCATGCCGGCGTTGATCGCCGTATAGACCAGCGCCGGGGCCGCCATGCCACCGACCGCCGCGGCCACCGGCATGATCGCCCGGCGCGGATCCCGAAGGTCACCGGCGACGAACTCGCGTTTGAGCTCCAAACCGGCGACGAAGAAGAAGATCGCCAGCAGACCGTCGCCTGCCCACTGCGCCAACGTCAGGTCCAGGCGCAGCGAGTGCGGGCCGACCCGCAGCGCGCCCAGATCCTGGTAGATCGAGGACCAAGGCGAGTTCGCCAACACCAGGGCGAGCATCGCGGCGCCCAGCAGCAACGCGCCGCCGACGGTCTCGGTACGCAACACCTCACCGATCCGGCTGACCTCAGGCCAGCTACCACGGCCGAACAGGAAACGGTGCGGACGGGGCGGTTCCTCGGTCACGGGACTCCTTCGCAGGGCACGGCAATACATCGCCGACCAGGCTTCCCGGCACACCTGTGCGAGAACCTACCCTGCCGCAGCGCCAGCGGCAGCCGCAGCGATACACCTCCCCGCCGTCACCATCGGTGGTCAATGCCGGCGTCTTGACAGCGGCTTGAACCATGGAGCCACGGGGGCTCACGGAAGGTCTTGCGGACGTTGCCGGTCTTCGCGTTCGCGCGCGAGAGGAAAGAGATTGATCTTCAACGTCGCCACCCTGATCGTTTCGGTCGCCGCGCTGGCGATCTCGGGCTGGGCCGCCGCGCGGCAGCTGCGACTGGTGCGCGGATCCAGTGATCTGAAGCTGACGGCCGAGATACTGGTCGGCCGCTTCGGCAGCAAGGAGTTCCAGGTCGATCAGCGGTACGTGCTCGAACGGCTGGGGCAGGACCACGATCCGGCCCTCGGGATCGGCGGCCTTCCGGAGCCGGCCGCCGCGGCCGCGTGGAACGTGGCGTTCATGTACGAGAACCTGGGGCTGATGCTGGTCTTCGGCCTGGTCGACCGGCGGATCGTCCTCAGCATCGGCAACTATCGGATCCAGCGCAGCTGGGAGGCGCTCGAACCGTTCATCCGGGCCGAGCGAAGCCTGCGGGACGCACCCTTCATGAACTTCTTCGAGAATGCCTACGTCGAGGCCTGCGCGACCTCGCCCGGCGACATCTACCGGTCTCTCGGCCTCAAGGAGACACGTTCCAGCTCCGCCAGCGCGGCCGCCGCCCGGTCCAGCTGATGGTGCGGGAACACGGGGATGCCCCGCCGGCGTAGCGCCTCGGCCGCGACGCCGCTCCCGGCGACGGTCACGCCGGTGAAGGTTCCGTCGTGGACGTAGGTGCTGCCGCAGGTGGGGCTGCCGTCGACCAGGACGGCGATTCCGACGCCGGCCTGCACGGCCCGGTCGACCGCCCGCTGCGCCGCCGCCCTGAACAGGTCCGTGACGTCACGGCCCGATACCTCGAGGACCCGGGCGCGGCCGTCGAGGACGTCGGCCGCGCCGCCGCCGACGATCTCTGCCGGTTCGCGCGGCACCGGGAACCCGACGGCCACCTCCGGGCACAGCGACACGAGGCGCCCCTCGGCGGCCCACCGGTCCCAGATCGGCGAGCTGACCGGCACCCCGGTCTCGTTGAAGCGCAGCGGCGCCCCGCCCAGACACCCGCTGACCAGAACCCTCAGCATGGCTACTCGCCCCGGAACACCGGGGCACGGCGTTGCAGGCTCGCCTCGATGCCCTCGGCGCTGTCGTGGGTCGCCCACAGCTCGATCTGCTCGGCCAGTTCGTGTTCCAGCGCCTGCCGGACCCGGGACGCCAGGTCGCCGCGCAGGGTGCGCCGGATGGACCGTACCGCCAGCGGTGCGGACCCGGCGATCTGGAGGGCCAGCTCGCGGGCGGTCTCCCGCAGCTGTCCCGGCGCCGCGAGCCGGTCGGCGAGGCCGATGTGTACGGCCTCCTCGCCGCCGACCCGGCGCGCGGTCAGCAGCAGGTCCGCCGCCGCCTGCCGGCCGACCAGCTCCGGCAGCGTCACGCTCAGGCCGAAGCCCTGGTGGAAGCCGAGCCGCGCGAAGTTGGCCACGAACCGCGTCGAGGCCTCCGCGACCCGGAAGTCGGCGGCGCAGGCCAGGCCGAGCCCGCCGCCGACGGCGCTGCCCTGCACCGCGGCGATGATCGGGGTGCGTACCTCGAACAGCCGGGCCGCGCACCGGTACAGGGCCTGCGCCGCGGCCGGCCGATCGCGGACGAAGTCGCCCTCGCCGAGGTCGGCGCCGGCGCAGAAGTGCTTGCCCTCCGACGCCAGGATGATCACCCGGCAGGCGGAGTCGTCGTCCAGGGCGCACGCGGCGTCGATGACGCGGGTCAGCAGCGACTCGTCGACATGGTTCGCGGGCGGCCGGCGCATCTCCAGCAGGGCCACGCCGTCCGCGACGCTGACCGACAGGTCCGTGCTGGTTTCCGAGCCCACTGCGTGCCTCCGTGCGGTAGCGACTGACTGTCAGCTCACCTTTTCACAGTGCCGGAATGACGCGTGGCCGGTCAGGGCATTGCCGATCATCAGGGTGTGCATCTCGCCGGCACCCTCGCGCCAGCAGCGTGCCCTTGGCGAGCTCGACCGCCATGTCGGCGAGCTTGGCCTGGATGAGCTGGTAGGAGGCGATCGGGCTACCGCCCTGCTGCCGGCCCCGCCGTCCCGGACAAAGGGGCGAGGTCCCCCTCACCTCGCCCCTTTGCAGACCGTTACTGGCAGCTGTAGAAGATGCCGCCCACCGGGATCGTGACGCCGCTCTTGGGGCTGTGGATGAACACGCACAACCCGAACCGGGTGAAGGCGGCCGCTGGAGCGGAGAAGCTCTGCCGGCCGGCGGGCTCCTGGTACCAGTAGTAGCCGTAGTGCCGATAGATGTAGGCGTCGGTTCCGTTCACGAACGTCCGGAAGTTCCCGATGGAGTCGTACGCCACGCCGGGTGCCTGATAGGTGGTGCCGCCCCCGGCCATTTCCCCCCAGCCCTGCCAGGTGAAGCCACCGGGATCACTCATATTGCGGTGGATCCGGTTGTCGGTGCCGCGGACCGTCAGGGCGATCGTGCGCCCGTCCGCCATGAGCGCCGCTGCCGGCGAGTCCAACGTGGCCCCGTCGCTCGGACTGGCTTCCCACTCACCCTGCCAGCCCGCGCCGACATAGTGACGTTGGTAGACGCGATCGTCGAGTCCCCTGATGAACAGATGAATACGGTCCTGCCCCCCGGCGGATTCGAAGACCGCGCTCGGGGCGCTGTAGGTGAGACCGCTGTAAGCATGGCTGAAGTTGTTGATGATCGGCTTCCAGGGAGTCCACTTCACATAATCCGACGGCGTGCAGCCGATGCCGGTTCGCTGGGTGAAATAGACCCGGTTGTCGGTGCCACGCACGAACAGGAACAGCCCGCCGGGAACCAGCACCGCGGCCGGCGCCGAGAGGGTGTAGCCGTTTCCGGGAACCTCGCACCAACCCGCCCACGAGCCGGCGCCGGTTCTGCGGTTTCGATAGATCCTATTGTCCGTGCCCCGGACGAACACCTCGGCGGTGTCTCCGACCACCGCCGGCGCGTCGACGGTGAGGCCACCGCCGGGCACCTCGGCCCAGGCACCCCACGCATAGGCGGGTGCCGGGGTGATGAGAACGGTCCCCCCGATCACCATGATTCCACTCAGCACTACGCCCAGGAGTCGCTTGAGCGCGTGCGTGGCCTGCGGCCGTTCTGCTGACACCGGCTACCTCCTCCGTGATCGCCGCGGCGGCCGCTCGGCCGTCCGGCAGTTCGTCGTGCGCGGCCAGTGTGGAGATGACCGGTAGCGCGGCGGCAGCGCGGCGGTAAACGCATCGACAGACGTCACGGGGTCAGCGAATTCGCGGGTCGATGTCGACAAGTCTCGATGCTGACAAGGGGTCGACACGGTGACCGCCCGGGTGCACGCTGCTAGCCAGCGGGCAGCAGTGTTGCCGAGCCCGGCGGTCGGGGGGCCGTAATGATCGAGTTCGGGGTGTTGGGTCCGCTGACCGTGCGCCGCGACAATGAGCCGGTAGCCGTCAACGCCGCGATGCTGCGCGGACTGCTGGCCCTGCTGCTGCACCGGCCCGGACAGCCGGTCTCGGTGGACACCATCGTGGAGACGCTGTGGCCCGGCGGCCGGCCGCCGGCGACCGCGCGCAAGACCGTCCAGGTCTATGTCGGCCGGCTCCGCAAGGCCCTCGCCGACGACGAGCGCATCCGCCACGGCCCCGGCGGCTACACGATCGTCGTCACCCCAGGCGAGCTGGACACCACCCGGTTCCGCGCGCTCGTCGACATCGCCCGCGACGCACACCGGCGCGGCGAGCCCGCCACCGCCGACGGCACGTTCACCGAGGCGCTGGGGCTGTGGCGGGGCACCCCGTTCGCCGACCTCGACGGCGCCGGCGTGGTGGCCGAGGAGATCCGCCTCCTCGACGAGCAGTGGCTGGCCGCACACGAACTGCGCGCCGCCGCCCGCCTCGATCTGCGCCGCCACCACGAGGTGGTCGCCGACCTCGTCGGCCTGCTGCCCGCGCACCCGTACCACGAGCGCCTGGTCTCCTACCTGATGCTCGCGCTGTACCGCAGCGACCGCCAGAGCGAGGCGCTGGACCTGTACCGGCGCACCCGTGATCAGCTCGCCGACGAGCTGGGCATCGAGCCCGGCCCCGCGATGTCCGGGCTGCAACGGGCGATCCTGCGCAACGACAGCAGGCTCGGACAGCTCGGCGCGAACGACCTCGACGGAATCACCGCGCCGCCGCACCAGCCCTCCGTCGTGACCGCCGCGGCCTCGCCGCAGGCCGGTGCGGCGCCGCCGCCGGCATCGGACGGACCCGCCGGACGCCGCTCGCTGCCGGCGCGGGCGATGACGGCCGCGGTCGTCACCGCGCTCACCCTGGGCCTGCTCGGCGCCAGCATGCCGGCGGCCAGGCCGCGGATGACCGGTCTGTTCAACATCGTGCTGGCACCGTTCGCGTGGTCGGGGCCGGCGCAGGAGCCGGTGGCGAGCCGCCTGGAGACCGTCCTGCACCGGGAGCTGAAGGCCTGGTCAAACGAGATCGCGACGATCCAGCTGCGCGGACCCGACCAGGTCGGGGCCGTCGACCCGGGGCCGGGTTCGGATCGCGGCGAGGCGCTGGGCCGGGTGGCGCGCGAGCACGGCGCCGACGTCGTGGTCACCGCGCGCCTGCACGCCGCGGACGGCAAGCTGACCGTCGCGATCGAACTGCTCCTCACCGACCGCACCTTCGGCGAGACGCCGGAGTTCGTCGGCCTGCACGACATCAGCATCACCGAGCCGGCCGACGTGCTCGCGCGCAACGTCGAGATCAACGAGGAGCTCACCGAGGCGACGCTGCACTACCTGAAGGCCGTCGTGGCGTTCGTCCGCGGCCTCGGCGACTACGCGCTCGACGACTTCGCCGGCGCCGAGGGCAGCCTCCTGACCGCCAACGCCGAGTTCAACGTGGTCGACGACGCCGCCGGCCACCAGACGGTCCGGCGCGACGCGCTCTACCTCATGATCGGCAACGCCATCGGCCGCGACGACAAGGCGCGGCTCGGCCAGGCCGCCGACTACTACCGGCTGGCCCTGTCGCAGAACCCCGCGTACACCCGGGCCCGGATCGGGCTGGCCGAGGCCACCCGGGCGGCCGCCGGCTGCCAGCCGGGCCGGACCCGGGCGGCGCCCCTCGACCGCGCGATCGACGACTACAGCGCCGCGCTCACCAGCGCCGACGGGACGGCCCGGGTACTCCTGCAGATGAAGGCCCGGCTCGGCCTCGGCCTGACCTACCAGTGCCTTACCGCCGCCGGGCTGGGCGACCGCTGGGCCGACGCCGACGCCGAGTTCCGGGAGGTGCTGCGCCTGCACGCCCTCGGCCGGCTGTTCGACGGCAACAACCGGCACTCCCTGCTGCTGGCGGCGGAGGCCCGGGCCGGCCAGGCGCTCATCGCGTTCCTCACCGCGGACGGACCCGACGCCGACCGGTACGGCGGCTACCCGGCCGCCGCCGCGGCGTACGAGGACGCGCTGCGGCTGCTGGGCGGCATCGACGTCGAGCGGCAGACCACGGTGGAGCGGGAACTGGTCTACCTGCGCAACCTGCGATCGGTCTACCGCGCGATGGACGCCGTGTCGAAGCTGGGGAACGTCGACGAGCGGATCTCCGCCGCCGAGGAGCGCCTCGCGGCGATGGCGGGCTCACGATGACCGGCATCGCCCGCTGGTTCCCGGCCAACCGGTACCGCTACCTCGCCTTCCTCGCGGGATTCGTCGTGGCGGCCTCGGCGACCGCCGTCTCGCTGACGGCCGACTCCGGGCATCGATCCGTACGCGGGGTGCCACAGCCTCCCGCGGCCGCCCCGTCCACCCGCACCGGCCCCGTCCAGGTGGCACCCACCGAAAGCACCACACCGCAACCCACCGCGACCCGGCAACCCGTACCGGGCACGCAGAATCCGCTCGTCGTGACGCCACCTCGAACTCCCCGGCCCACGAGCGGCACCACCTCAGGAACCCCGACGCCTACCGCCACGTCGCCTGCCACCACTTCGCCGGGCGCGGAGGAGCCGGAAGACCTGCTCAAGCGGCGCGACCCCCTTCCGGAGGGCGTTCCCGAACAGGTGTCGTTCTTCATGGGCGGCGGCGACACGGATTGCCTCGAGCAGGTGTTCGGGTCGCCAGACATCGTGGGTGCGGCTGAGACAGTAGAGATTCCGACGCGAATCGTCCTCTGTTTCTACGGCTTCGATTACCAGCTCAAGTCGCTGGCCGTGACCATTACGGCTCCTTCCGGCGCGGTCACCACGATGACGCTCCTGCCGACCGGGACCTACTATTCGACAAGGTTCCCGGCCTTGCCGGGCGAGCCGCTCGGCAAGTATCAGGTAACGGCCAAACAGGAGAAACTCGAGGCCTTCCTCGGGTTCGAGCTGACGCGCAGGAGCTCACCGCACTTCTGGCTCGATGCACCGCAAAGCGAATCCCAGCCTCTCGGCACCGACTTCGACCTGTATCTCGGCGGCTTTCCGGCGAACCGCCCGGCCCGTTTCCACCTCTACGATGCCCAGTCACGCCTCTACCACACGTCGTTCACCGTCGCCGTCGACGCGGTCGGCGAGGCACACGCGGTAATCGACACCAAGTCCGACGATCTGCCGGGCTGCTACGGAATCATCAGCGACCTGCCGCAGAAGCCGGGCAAGGAGATCAAATACCGGTTCTGCCTCAGCTAGCGCGATCACCATTCGCGATCCTCGTCGAACCATCGCGCGACCCAGGGTCCCGGCAAAGTCGTCAGAGAATCCGAGGAGTGCCATCGGCCGCGGTCGCGGGTGTGATGCCGGGCGCCTGGCGGCGACTCTTGATCCAGGACTCGGTGCAGAGGGCATGATTGCCCGGTGGGGACGACAAGATGAGTGCCGACGTCCGGGTGTTCCTGGGGATCGTGTTCGGGCTGCCGTGGGTGCTGTGGGTGTTCGAGCAGGTCACCGGTGTGCGGATTCTCTTCTTCGCGGCGATGCTGTCGGTCGCGATCGCGACCTGGGTAGCGGCCCGCTATGTGTGGCGGCCGGCGAACATCGCCGAGGCGACCGCACTGGTTCCGGTCCACCCGATCCGGCGGACGGCCGGGTACTGCCTGCTCGCCTTCGTGCTGTTCATCGCGATGTCAGCGCTGGCCGTCGGATTCAATGCCGTGACCGGGCTCTATCCGGCCGACCTGGACGGATTCTCCGCGCTGCGCGACGTCTACGGCCCAGCGACCGCCGGCCAGGCCGGTGTCCCGTGGGAGCTGATCGGGCAGGCTTTCGCCGCCAACCTGGCGCAGTTCGCGTTGATCCTGCCGCTGGCGTTCTGCGAGGAGTGGGGCTGGCGCGGCTATCTGCTGAACCGGCTGCGCGAGCGGATGGGCACGTGGCCGGCACTGGTCCTGATCGGCGTGATCTGCGGAGTGTGGCATCTGCCGTTCTATGTCGGGCCGTGGTTCTCGATGAGCGGGGACGCGCTGCGGTCCCTGCTGCCGTTCACGATCTTCTGTGTGTTCTTCGGAATGGTGCTCGGGTGGCTGCGGCTGGCCGCCGGGTCGATCTGGCCCGCGGTGGTAGGACACGCGGTCAACAACACCGTCGTCTTCGGGTTCGTGCAGGTCGTGGTCGCGGACAAGGCGGCCGAACCGAGAATCGACGGCTGGTTGACCGGACTCAGCGGCTGGCAGGGCTGGCTGATCATGCTGATTCCGGTCGCGGTGCTCGCCGCGCGTACCCGAACATCGCGGGAGGTTACCCAGGGCCCCGGCAAATTCGTCAGGTGATGCCGAGCAGAGCCAGTGGGCGGTCGCTGTCGCGGGCGTAATGTCGGGTCCCGGCGGCGATGTCGGTGTCGCGGAGGTCGCCGATCTGGTCGAGCAGCGGACCGAACCGGGTGATCTCGTTGGTCTTGCCGTCTACATCGGTGCTGGCCAGGATCACACTGCTGGCCTGGTCGCAGGCGGCCATCACGTGTCTGGCGGCGGTGTCGGTGGTACGGGATCCGCGCAGCGACTTGCCGTCGACCGCGATCGCCCGCCGGCCTGAAGGCGAGGTGCCGGCCGTGGCCCGCCCGCCGATCCAGACACCGATCGCCGTGGTCAGCAGCTGCGGATCCATGGCCTGCAACAGCCGGCGGATCATCGCTTCGGACGGCCGACGGTCGGGAGCGATGCCCAACGCCGGCGCGGTCGTGTCCGGAGCGTCGGCGACCCATTCGGCGATCGCGGTATACGAGCGGTAGCCGGCCACTACGGCGCACACCGCGGCGGTCACCACGACCGTCAGCCGGTGCCGGACGCCTCGCTTGGACCGCGGGTCAGGCAGCTCGGCGAGCGCTGCGGGCAGGCCACGAGCGGTTCGGGGACGGTCAGAGCCGGTGCACAGGACAGGGATGAGATCAGCGATGATGGCAGGGCGGGCATGACTCACTTCGGATAGATCATCGTGGCGTAGAGAACCTTGATGATCTTCTGAACTGGTCATGCCCGTCTTGCTGCCACCAACAGCGGCGCTTCTACTCCGAACTACTCAAGCCGGACACCATCACGACTATGCCGGGCCCTGTCGCGCGACCGCACCCCGCCGGGCGGCGGCAGCGGCCACGACGCCTCGGCCGGGACCCGACCACTCCACCGTGATCACGGGATCTCGTAGACCAGCTCCGGCCCGTCCTCGTCGTCCCATTGCTCGCCGATCTGGCGGAAGCCGTACTGGAGCGCCAGGCGTGACGAGGGCAGGTTGTCGGGCCGGATGCTGACCCGGACCCGGCGGACCTCGGGCTCCCCCGCGGCGCGGGCCAGCAGCGCCTCGAGGGCGGCGCGCGCGTAGCCGCGACGTCGGTGGACCGGGTCGATGCGGTAGCCGATCTCCACCATGCCGCTGCCGTCCGGTGGCCCGTGGAAGCCGGCCGCGCCGACCGCGAGGGACAGCCGCTGGTCCCAGACGATGCCGGTCACCCAGGCCGCGCTGGCCGGGTCCCGGTCGCACTGCTCGGCGCGCCTCTGCCACAGGCCGTGGCACTGCGGGCCGGCCAGGTAGTCCGAGAGCGGCACCGGGCTTGCGGCCTCCGCGGCGGCCAGGTCGCCCCGGGCCAGGGCGTGGAACACCGCGCCGTTCAGCTGCACGATGCGAACGGCCGGCGTCTCGGCCGAGACCGAGCCGGTGCCGGAATGCGGATCACCCACGCCCCAAGCCTTCCAGACCAGCCCGCCGTCGGGTGCGCAGGCGAGCCCTCTCGCCCGGCCCATCGCCGCCGGCCCGCCTGACTCCGCTCAGCCGAGCCGGTGGTCCCGGCCGTCACACCTCGATCAGCCGGGCCGGCGGTCCTGGCCGCCGCACTCGCATCGGCCGGGCCTGCGGTCCTGGCCGTCACACCTCGCACGGCATCCTAGGAACCTAGCTGTTTGGTTCGGCATGGGCCCGTGAGGACGGCACTTTCGTCGAGTTTCCGCCGTCGCGCCGCCCGATATGCTGCTGCTGGCTGCCGCACCGCCGCAGTTCGAGGACCGCTGCTCTGTGGGGATATCGAGATGACCGACGGCTCGTCCGCCGTGCCGCTGCGGTTCGAGATCCTCGGCTCGGTCCGCGCCTACCGGGGCTCCGAACCGGTGGACCTCGGGCCGCCCCGGCAGCAGGCGGTCCTCGCCATCCTGCTGCTGCACGCCGGCCGGCCCGTGCCGGTGCACCGCATCGTCGCCGCGCTCTGGAGCGGCGATCCGCCGGAGAACGGCGTCGACGTGGTGCAGCGGTATGTCGGCGCGCTGCGCCGTGCCCTCGACCCGCAGCGGACGTCGCTCATCGCGCTGACCGACGGCGGTTACGTGCTCCGCGCCGACGAGAACGCCGTCGACGCCGAGGTCTTCCGCGCCGCGCTGGCCCGGGCGCGCGCCGAACACGCGACCGACGAGATACGCCGGGCGCTCGACGGCTGGCGGGACGAGCCGCTGGCCGGCCTCACCGGGCCGGTCTTCGAGGCCGCCCGCGCCCAGCTCAACGACGAACGCGCCACCGCAACGGACCTCCTCGCCGAACCCGCCCCCACCCGTCCGGTAACGGCCGACCCCATCCCCACCCGGCCGGCAACGGCGGAACCAACCCCCGCCGGACCGGCGGCGGATCCCGCCTTCACCCGGCCGGTAACGGCGGAACCGACGCCCGCAGGGCCGGCGGCGGAACCCGCGCCCACCCGGCCGGTAACGGCGCAACCCGCCCCCACCCGGCCGGTAACGGCGGAACCCGCCCCCACCACGCCGATCACAGCGGAACCTGCCCCTGCGGGACCGGTCACGGCGGAGCCCGCCTACCCCGCGCCGGTCGATCCTTGGGACGGGCACCAGCTCTTCCCACCCGACCCGCTGTCGATGGCCTGATTCAGGACGAGCGGCCGGCCCGCGTCAGCCGGCGCGAGTGCCGTTCGGCACGGGTCGTTCCGGCATCGCGAGCACCGGGACGACCTTGTCGGCGTACCCGATGTCGAACATCATCGCCTCGGAGAGCTCGCCCATCATCTTCCGGGGCTCAAGGTTGACGACGAAGAGTGCCTGCCGGCCCTCGATCTCCGCCGGGTTGTCGCGTTCCTTCTTCATTCCGACGAGGACGTTTCTCCGGTGGTCGCCGAAATCCACTATGAGGCGCACCAGTTTGTCGGACTTCTCGACCTCTTCCACCTTCACGATGGTGCCCACCCTTACATCGATCTGCGCCAGCGTTTCGTAGGACATCGTGGGCTTTATCGGCGCCGGGTGGAACGTGCCCTCTTCGGTCATCGCCATTTCCTCACTCTAGGTGACGACGCTTCACCACCAGTCCTACGTCGGTGCCGGCGATCCTGGTCGCCTCCGCGGCCAGCTCCGCCTCGGAGACGTCGCCCGCCTCCGGGAAGAGCGTGACCTCGAAGGTGTCGCCCTGCTCCCAGACGCCGGCGACCCGCCCGCCGGCCACCACGACGGGCGAGATCCAGCCGGCCGCCCTGCTGACCAGCGCCCGCCGGTGCGGCGCGATGATGTGCTCGTCCGTGGTCCCCGGACCGAGCACGAACTGGTCGAACGCGGGCAGCAGCCGGACACCGGTCATCGGCCCGGCGCCGGCGATGTCATCCACATCCTCGGTGCGGGCGTACGCCGCCACCCCGTCCACCGTCACCTCGGTGATCTCGCCCGACCGGGTCAGCGCGGCGAACCAGCCCCTCAGCGAGGCCTTCCTCGAACCGCCGCGGATGAGCCACTGGTCGAAGGCGTCCATGGTGGCCGGACCGTAGGCGCCCAGATATGCCGGGATGACGCGCCGCGCCGCCTCGTCGGGCTCCGGCAGGCCCGGCCAGTCCGCGAGCCACGTCTCCGGCGCGGTGAAAGTGACCTTGTTGCCGTCGTTCGGCCCGTTGCACAGCAGGCCCTGCCAGGCCAGCGGCTTGAGGACCGTGGACCAGCCCGAGCCGAGCGGCCCGGCGAGCGAGTCGTCGCCGGTGCGCCGCATGATCTCCGCGGCGAGCTGCTCCCGGGTGAGGGTCCGGCCGTGCAGGGCGGCGCGGGTGGCGTCGGCGATGGCGGCGATCTGGGCCGCGGTGGCGAACGTCTTCTGCCAGGACGGCTTCTCCCAGGTGCGGGCGGCCGCCATCAGGCTCAGGAAGGCGGGCGCGTCCCTCGCGCTCAGCAGGTGCAGCGTGCCCCGCATCGCCCAGACCTTGATCAGCCGACGGTCGTCGAGGGCCCGGCGTGCCCCGCCGCGGGCCGGCGCCGGAAGGCGCGCCGCGATGGCCTGGTCGGCGGCGGAGGCGACCTGCGCCTGCACGCCGCACAGCCGCTCGACGACGCGCTCGGCGTCGGTTCCCGACGGCCGGTCGAGGAGCTGCCGGCGCATCCGCCACGACAGCACCCGATCCCAGGTCAGCATCCCGATGCCCCTCAGTGTGCGTGATGGTAATGGTGCACCACCGCGTGGCCCCGGCCCCGCGAGATCATCCACCGGTTCACCGGGGTGGTCAGCACGAACGCCACCACCAGCGAGAACGCCAGGGCGCCCCAGAACAGCGCACTGGTCAGCCCGGCGTCCATCGCGCCGGGCACCGCGACGATGACCGCGTTGTCGATCAGCTCCATCACGGCGATCGAGACGGTGTCGGCCGCCAGCGCGATCTTCAGCGCGGCCCGGAGGCCGACGCCGGCGCGCAGCACGCCCCGCATGGTCAGCGCGTAGCCGAACACGAACGCCAGGGCGATCGAGAGCGCCACGGTGGCGGCGTTGTGCAGCCCGGCCGCGGTGCCGATCACCATGCCGAGCACCTCGCCGATCGCGCAGCCGGTGAGGCAGTGCAGCGTCGCCGCCGCCGCAGTCCTCCATGTCGCCTGAGTCATGCGGGCCAATATACCCCCCAGGGGTATATCCCGCAACGGCGTCCGCCGATCTGGCCATGCGGTCGGCCGATCCCTCCTAGCCTGAAGAAGGGCGAGCACGGGGGAAACAGTGGCCAAGCAACCGGGCAAGGGCGCAAGGACGGTCGCCGTGAAGGCCGACGGCGGGCCGCGGTGGCCGCTGATCGTCGGCGCGGTCGTCATCGTCGGGCTGGTCGTCGCGATCGTGGTCACGATCGTGAAGAGCGGCGACACCGATTCCACGGTCCGGCCCGCCGTGTCCGGTCCGGTCGTGCCGCCGCAGGGCAGCGAGGACGGCGCGCTGGTCACCGGCCGCGCCGAGGCACCGGTCCGGCTGGAGGTGTACGCGGACTACATGTGCCCGTACTGCGGCCGGTTCGAACGCGCCAACGGCGCCGAGATCGCCCGGCTGATCGGCGCCGGCACCGTGCGCCAGTACCTGCACCCGCTGGCCTTCCTCGACGAGCAGTCGGAGGGGACCCGCTACTCCAGCCGGGCCGCCAACGCCGCCGCGACCGTGCAGGACCAGGCGCCGGACAAGCTGCTCGCGTTCAACGCGGCGCTCTACGCCGACCAGCCCGCCGAGGGCAGCAAGGGCCTGTCCGACGAGCAGATCGCCGGGCTGGCCCGCCAGGCCGGCGTGCCGGAGCCGGTCGTCGCCACGTTCGACCGGGGGACCTTCGAGCCGTGGGTCGCCGCCGGAACCGACGCGGCGTTCGCCGCGGGCCTCCAGGGCACGCCGTTCGTGAAGATCGACGGCAAGGTGTTCGAGGGCGACCTGTACACGGTCGGCCCGCTGACCCAGGCGATCACCCAGGCGGCCGGCTGATGCGGGACCCGCTGACCTGGTTCCGTCAGCTGCGCCACGCCGACGCCTGGATCTACGGCACGATGCTGTTCTCGGCGTGCCTGAGCCTGCTTGCCTCGTTCGTCCTGTCGGTCGACGCGGTGCGCCTGGCCGCGGACCCGCACCTCAACCTCTCCTGCGACATCAACGACGTGATCAGCTGCGGCACGGTCGCGGAGAGCTGGCAGGCGCAGCTGTTCGGCTTCCCGAACGCGTTCCTCGGGCTGGTCGCGGAGCCCGTCGTGATCACCATCGCCGTCGCGAGCCTGGCGGGGGTCCGGTTCCCCCGCGGGTTCATGTTCGCCGCCCAGGTGGTCTACACCGTCGGCGTCGTCTTCGCGTACTGGCTGCTGTACCAGGCGATGGTCAACATCGGCGCGCTGTGCCCGTGGTGCCTGCTGGTCACCGTCTCCACCACGCTGGTCTTCGGCACGCTCACCCACGTGAACATCCGGGACGACAACCTGTATCTGCCCGAGCGGGCGCAGCGGGCCGCGGCCCGCTTCATCGACGCGGACTACGACGTCCTCGTGATCACGATCTGGCTGCTCACCCTCGCCCTGATCGTCGTCAGCAAGTACGGCACCGCGCTGTTCGGCTGACGGGCAGGCGGTGGCAGATGAACTCGGAGACCTGCGAGGCGATGGGCGGGTCGAGGTTGGCCAGCACGGCGACGACATGGCCGGAGTCGGGAAAAATCGTCAGCTCGGCGCTCGCGCCCGGCGATCCGCCGGTGTGGCCGAGCGTACGGATGCCGTAGACCGTGCGATCGACGAAGCCGTAGGCGACGCACCTGCCGCTCCAGCCGGCGTTCAGCTTCGCCGTGGTCATCAGGGCGGTGTGCCGCGCGTCGAGCAGCCGGTTGCCGGTCAGCGCGGTGGCGAACCGCCACAGGTCCTCGACAGTGGTGTAGCCGCCGCCCGCGGGCGAGCCCCGGTACGGCAGGGTGTCGGTGTCGCGGAAGACCTGCCCGTCCTCGGCCGTGTATCCGACGGCCAGATCGGCCACCGGCGTGTCGAACGGCAGCGCGCCGCTGCGCCGCATCCCCGCCGGCGCGAACACGTGGTCGTCGACGTAGTCGTAGTAGCTCTGCCCGCTGACCCGCTCGATCACGGCGCCCAGCAGGATGAACCCGTAGTTGCTGTAGTCGAACCAGGCGCCGGGCTCGAAGCGCCGTGCCCGCTCGCCGAACAGCCGCAGGTAGTCCGCGACGGTGCGGAGCTCGGTGCGATGTTCCTCGTACTCCGGCGAGAAGAAGTCCCCGGTGCCGCCGGTGTGGGTCAGCAGGTGATGGACGGTGACCTTGCTGGCGACCTCGGAGTTGGGGTAGTCGCTCAGGTAGGTGCCCACCGGCGCGTCGGGATCCACCAGGCCGGCCTGGATCAGCCGCACCACCGCCACCGCGGTGAACATCTTGGTGAGCGAACCGTTGCGGAAGCGGGTCGACACCTCGTTCGGGATCTTCCGCTCCCGGTCCGCCATGCCGTACGCCTCGGCCAGGATCCTCTCGTCGCGCCGACAGACCAGCACGGCTCCGGCGAATCGCTCCTGTTCGGACTCCGGTGCCGCGATCGCCCGGAAGCCGCGCATCCATTCGTCAGCGTCACCCATCCCGCGACGCTATGCCGACAGCCGCGGGCCGCACACCGAATTAACCGCTAGCGTCGGCCCTCTGCTCCAGCTGCACCGGATCGACCCGGAGACGCCGCTCGCCGATCAGCTCGGGACGCTGCGCGAGCTGCGGGCCGAGGGCAAGATCGGGCGGATCGGGACGGCGGCGGGTGTCGCCGCCGTGGCGGCCGAGGTCGGCGCCACCGTGACCCAGGTCTCGCTCGCCTGGCTGCTGCACCGTTCGCCGTTGATGCTGCCGATTCCGGATACCGCCCGGGTGGAGCATCTCGAGGAGAACCTGGCCGCCGAGGGCTTCGCCTCTCCCCCGCCCAGCTCACCGTCCTGGACGGACTGCGAGAGGTCAGGTCGTGAAGATGGTGAAGGCCACCTGACGGACCGCGCCGCCGGCGCGGAACTGAAGGAACAGCCGCTTGTCGCCGCGTTCGGCGAAGGCGGCGTGGAAGGCGAGCACGCCGTCCGCCGGCGCGGCGCCGGTGGCGTTGGCCGGCAGCGGGTGCAGGTGCTTGAGGCCCTGCGTGCGCACCTCGAAGTTGGACAGGTGCGCGTACGCGCCGAGGTACGGCTCCAGCGCCGCCGGCCGGCCGTCGCGGAGCACCTGGAACCGCAGCGCGGTCTGCGTGCCCGAGGCCAGGTCGGCGACGCCGTCGAGGCGGCGCACGGTGTACGGGCCCGACCTGATCTCCGCGCGCGGCGCGGGCACCGGCACCATGGCGGTGTCGCCGGCGATGACGAAAGGCACGCCGAGGACGGTGGGATCGGCGCCCGCGGGACGGCCGTGCGGCGTGAACTCGACGTACACCCGGTAGGCGCCGCCGTCGGTGATGGTCACCGGCGCCGTCCACGCGCCGTCGACGACCTCGGGGTGCAGGTGCTGGTAGCCGGACAGGTCGTCGCGCAGCACGTACATGTGCATCGGCCTGGTGTGCACCTGCTGGAAGTCGGTGGCCGGGCCGGCCGGGCCGGTGACGCGCAGCGACACCCGGCCCGGGCCGCGGCCGGTGGGCAGGGCCAGCGGCTCCGCGCGGAAGCCGTCGTAGGCGTCGGAGAGCCCGTCGCTGTGGTAGGCGACCCGGGAGGGCGCCGGCGCCGGGGCCGCCGACGGCGCCCGGCTGTCGGCGAACAGGTAGGCGGCCCCGGCGAAACCGGCGAGCGTCACCGCCGCCGTCAGGCGGCGGTGACGCGAGGCGCGGCCGGTCAGCGTACGGCCGCCGCGCCGGTGGGCCGCACGAGGAACAGCCCGACGCCGATGCTCTGCACGGCGACCACTCCGTTCTTCAGGTACGGCAGGGCCATCCAGCTGCCGCTGTAGCCGCTGGCGTTGGAGGCCGGGTCGACGTCGAAGTAGCCGACCTCGGGCAGCTGTGCCGAGGCGGCGGACGAGGTGTCGAGGATCCGCAGGCCGCCGCGGTAGGCCGCCTGGTAGTGCCGATTGCCGACCGTGTAGCCGTTGTGGTTGACGAACTCGCCGCGGACGGCGACGTCCTTGCCGACGTAGCGGGCGGCGTCGAGCTTCTCGATGTTGTAGACGAACTCGGGGCTGCCGCCGCGCGTGCTGATCGTCTCGTCGTTGACGATCATGTGCTTGTAGTCGGCGGTCGCGAAGCCCTGGTGGATGAAGCTGGCGCCCGGGTGGGTGACGCTGGACAGGACCTTGATGTTCGCCTTGTCGGTGACGTCGAGGATCTGGAACCGCTTGCCCTGGCCGGTGAAGTTGAACGCGATCTCCCGGCCGGTGTACCGGGTGTCCGGGCCGGCGTAGTTCACCACGACGGATTCGTGCGAATAGACCTCACGGTTGTAGCACCCGACCTGCCGGAGCGTGAGCGCCGTCTTGATGTCGTAGATGGTGAGGCCCTTGCTACAGGTGCTCGCCCCGGAGACGTACAGGAAGCCGGTGGTCTGGTTGATCCACAGGGTGTGGCTGTTCGTCAGGCCGGTGAAGCGGGCGTCGGCGGTGAACGTCTGCGGTGTGGTCACGCCGCGCAATTTGTTGAGGTTGAAGATCTGGATGCCGTGCGATACCGAATCCTTGCCGATGTAGGCGTAGTTCCGGTAGGTGCGGATGTCGCACCAGGACGAGCTGACGCCATTCGCGGACGGCAGATTCCCGAGGTATCTCGGGTTGCCCGGGTCGGTGACGTTGACGAAGGACACGCCGTTGGAGCGGCAGTACAGAATGTATTCGTTGCTGTCGGTGGTGTCGGACCAGTACCACATGCTCGACGAGCCGCCGCCGCCCAGCGCGGACTGCGGCAGGAAGCTGAGCAGGTCGACGTTCTTGCACGGGTACTTGTCGGCGAGGCCGTTGACGCAGGTCACCGGCGCGCCGGCGAGTCGCTCGCCGCTGCGCCAGGTGGGCTCGTAGATGCGGAGCAGCTCCGCCTGCTCGGTCTTGCCCTCCGGGGTGTCCGGGTCGTGCGCGGTGGCCGGCGGACCCGCGAAGGCCAGCAACAGCAGGAGCGTGGTGGCGGCAAGCGTCGTGCGACGTACTCCTCGGAGCATGGTCAACGCCCTTTCGCGCGGAGGAGTCGGCGCGGGCAGGGTGTGGCACGCGCCGGGTGCGTGCCTGAACGCTAGGCATCCATTCGATGCACGTCAATATAGATGGGATGGTTTGGGCGCCATATTCATACGGAAGCGTACCGTCATATCGCACGGCAGATAGGCCAGACGTTATGAACGTATCCGGATGGTCAGACGTTGGTATTCGTCGATTCGGTGCGCCACGGCGACGGGCGGGGGTCATCCTCGAACGGAACGCCTGCCGCCGGATACCGATGGGGTGACGGAACCATGACCGATGTCTCGATCATGATCGATGGCCTGGCGTCCGCCGGGTTGAAGGCCCTCGCCGACTACGAGGCCTTCGACCAGGAGCAGATCGACCACATCGTGAAGAAGGCCTCGGTCGCGGCCCTCGACCAGCACGCCGAGCTGGCGCGACTCGCCGTCGAGGAGACCGGCCGGGGCATCTTCGAGGACAAGGCCGTCAAGAACATCTTCGCGTGCGAGCACGTCACGCACAGCATGGCGAGCCTGCGCACCGTCGGCGTGATCAGCGAGGACGACGTCACCGGGATCACGGAGATCGCCGATCCGGTCGGCGTGATCGCCGGGATCACCCCGACCACCAACCCGACCTCGACGGCGATCTTCAAGGCCCTGCTGGCGCTCAAGACCCGCAACCCGATCGTGTTCGCGTTCCACCCGGCCGCGCAGCGGTGCAGCGTCGCCGCGGCACGGGTCGTCCGGGACGCCGCGATCGCGGCCGGGGCGCCGGAGAACTGCATCCAGTGGATCGAGCACCCGTCCGTCGAGGCCACCACCGCCCTCATGCACCACAGCGGCATCGCCACGATCCTGGCCACCGGCGGCAACAACATGGTCAAGGCGGCGTACTCGGCGGGCAAGCCGGCGCTGGGCGTCGGTGCCGGCAACGTGCCGGCCTGGATCGAGGCGAGCGCGAAACTGCCGCGGGCCGTCAACGACATCGTGTTGTCGAAGTCGTTCGACAACGGCATGGTCTGCGCCTCCGAGCAGGCGGCGATCATCGACGACACGATTTACGACGCCGCGCTGGAGGAGTTCCGCGGGCTGGGCGCGTACCTGGTCTCCGCCGAGGAGAAGCAGAAGCTGGAGGAGTTCATCTTCGGCACCGCCGCCTTCGGCACCTCGTGCAGCGGCGCGCGGCTCAACCACGACGTGGTGGGCATGTCACCGGCCTGGATCGCCGAGAACGCCGGGTTCAGCGTCCCGCCGGAGACCTCGGTGCTGCTGGCCGAGGTCGGCGAGGTCGGCGTGAACGAGCCGCTGACGCGGGAGAAGCTGTGCCCGGTCCTGGCCGTGCTGCGGGTCGGCTCGCGCGAGGAGGGCATGCGGGCCGCCACCGAGATGGTGGAGTTCCACGGGCTCGGCCACAGCGCGGTGATCCACACCGAGGACCCGGACCTCGTCGTGGAGTTCGGTAAGCGGGTCAGGGCGGTCCGGGTGATCTGGAACTCGCCGGCGTCGCAGGGCGGCATCGGCGACATGTACAACGCGTTCCTGCCGTCGCTGACGCTGGGCTGCGGCAGCTACGGCGGCAACTCGGTCTCGGACAACGTGTCGGCGGTCAACCTCATCAACATCAAGCGGATCGGGCGGCGCACCAACAACATGCAGTGGTTCAAGGTGCCGTCGAAGATCTACTTCGAGCCGCACGCCATCCGCTACCTGAGCGACATGCCCGACGTGCGGCGGGTCACCGTCGTCACCGACGCGACGATGACCCGGCTCGGCTTCGTCGACCGGATCAGCCGGGTACTCCAGCGTCACCCGAACCGGGTGGTGCTCCAGATCATCGACGACATCGAACCGGAACCGCGGATGACCACCGTCGACCGCGGCGCCGAGCTGATGCGCGCGTTCCGCCCGGACACGATCATCGCGCTCGGCGGCGGCTCGGCGATGGACGCGGCCAAGGTGATGTGGCTCAAGTACGAGCACCCGGAGGTCGACTTCGAGGACATGCGGCAGAAGTTCTTCGACATCCGCAAGCGGGCGTTCGCGTTCCCGGCCCTCGGCGAGCGGGCCCGGCTGGTCTGCGTGCCGACGACGTCGGGCACCGGCGCGGAGGTGACGCCGTTCGCGGTCATCACCGACCACCGCACCGGCAAGAAGTACCCGCTCGCCGACTACGCGCTGACCCCGACGGTCGCGATCGTCGATTCGGCGCTGACCGCGAGCATGCCGCGGGCGATCGCCGCCGACAGCGGGTTCGACGCGCTCACCCACGCGATCGAGGCGTACGTGTCGGTCTACGCCAACGACTTCACCGACGGCCTCGCCCTGCACGCCATCCGGCTGATCTTCGCCAACCTCGAGGACTCGGTGATGAACGGCGACGCCGACGCCCGGGAGCGGATGCACAACGCCGGCACGATCGCCGGGATGGCGTTCGGCAGCGCCTTCCTCGGCATCGTGCACGCCATGTCACACACGCTCGGCGGCACGTACCACATCGCGCACGGCCGCACCAACGCGGTGCTGCTGCCGCACGTGATCCGCTACAACGGCAGCGCGCCCTCGAAGCTGTCCGGCTGGCCGAAGTACGAGAGCTACACCGCGCCGCGGCGCTTCGCCGAGATCGCCGGCATGCTCGGCCTGCCGGCCGACAGCCCGGACGAGGCGGTGGAGGCGCTCGCCGCCGCGGTCGAGCGGCTGCGGACCGCGGTCGGCATCGAGTCGTCGTTCGCGGAGCTCGGCATCGACGAGCAGACGTTCCTCGCCGCGCTGCCGCAGCAGGCCCTCAACGCGTACGAGGACCAGTGCGCGCCGGCCAACCCGCGCGCGCCGATGCTCGACGACATGCAGAAGCTCATGGTCGCGGCCTACCACGGGACCCGGCCGGAGCTGCCGGGGCGCCGGCCCGATGCGCGTACCAGGGTGAAGATCCGCGCGGAGTCGCCCGCCGCCGCGCGCTGACGTCAGACCGATGGCGTTCAACGGACATCCCGCGGTGGCTGGACCACCATGGGAGGTGGGACACCACCCGGGGGGATCGACATGAGCGCGACCGTTATCGACACGACCGCCACCGGTCTCGACCCGTGGCGCGGGTTCGCCGGTGACGACTGGCGGACCGGCATCGCGGTACGCGACTTCATCCAGGCCAACTACGAGCCGTACACCGGCGACGCGTCGTTCCTGGCCGGACCGACCGACCGGACCCGCGGCATCTGGGACAAGCTGTCGGCGATGTTCCCGGCCGAGCGGGAACGCGGCGTCTACGACGTCGACGCGGTCACCCCGTCGACGATCACCAGCCACCAGCCCGGCTACATCGACAACAGGAACGAGCTGATCGTCGGGCTGCAGACCGACGCGCCGCTGCGCCGCGCGATCATCCCGAACGGCGGCTGGCGGATGGTCGAGGGCGGGCTCAGGGCGTACGGGTACGAGCCCGACCCGGCCGTCGCGGAGATCTTCACCAAGTACCGCAAGACCCACAACGACGGCGTCTTCGACGCGTACACCCCGGACATCCTCGCCGCCCGCCGGTCGCACATCATCACCGGACTGCCCGACGCGTACGGCCGCGGCCGGATCATCGGCGACTACCGGCGCGTCGCCCTGTACGGCGTCGACGCGCTGATCACCGCGAAGCAGGCCGACAAGGACGCCTGCGCGGCGCAGCCGATGACCGAGGACACCGTGCGCCGCCGCGAGGAGCTGTCCGAGCAGATACGCGCCCTTGCCGAGCTCAAGCGGATGGCGTCCTCCTACGGGTACGACATCGCGGGACCGGCCCGCACCGGCCGGCAGGCCATCCAGTGGCTGTACTTCGCCTACCTGGCCGCGGTGAAGGAGCAGAACGGCGCCGCGATGTCGCTGGGCCGCACGTCCACGTTCATCGACATCTTCCTCCAGCGCGACATCGCCGAGCACCGGCTCACCGAGTCGCAGGCGCAGGAGCTGGTCGACGACTTCGTGATCAAGCTGCGGATCGTGCGGTTCCTGCGCACCCCGGAGTACGACGAGCTGTTCTCCGGCGACCCGACCTGGGTCACCGAGGCGATCGGCGGGATGGGCGCCGACGGCCGCCCGCTGGTCACCCGCAGCAGCTTCCGGTACCTGCAAACCCTCTACAACCTAGGCCCGGCGCCGGAGCCGAACCTGACAGTGCTCTGGTCGCCCGCGCTGCCGCGCGGATTCAAGGACTTCTGCGCGCAGGTGTCGATCGACACCAGCGCCATCCAGTACGAGTCCGACGACCTGATGCGCCCGCGCTTCGGCGACGACACCGCGATCGCCTGCTGCGTGTCCGCGATGGCCGTCGGCAAGCAGATGCAGTTCTTCGGCGCCCGGGTCAACCTCGCCAAGACCCTGCTGTACGCGATAAACGGCGGCCGCGACGAGAACAGCGGCGCACAGGTCGGCCCGGCCCTGCCGCCGCTGGAGGGCGACGTGCTCGACTACGAGCAGGTCGTCGCGCGGTTCGACACGATGATGGAGTGGCTGGCCGCCACCTACGTCAACGCACTCAACATCATCCACTACATGCACGACAAGTACGCCTACGAGCGCATCGAGATGGCCCTGCACGACACCGACATCCTGCGCACCCTGGCGTGCGGCATCGCCGGCCTGTCGGTCGCCGCCGACTCGCTGTCGGCGATCAAGCACGCCACCGTCCACCCGGTCCGCGAGGACGGCCTGATCGTCGACTACGTCGTCGACGGCTACTTCCCGGCGTACGGCAACAACGACGACCGCGTCGACTCCATCGCCGCCGGTCTGGTCGAGACGTTCATGGCCAAGATCCGCAAGCACCCGACATACCGGCAGGCGGTGCACACCCAGTCGGTGCTCACGATCACCTCGAACGTGGTCTACGGCAAGCACACCGGCAACACCCCGGACGGCCGCCGGGCCGGGCAGCCGTTCGCGCCGGGCGCCAACCCGATGAACGGCCGCGACAAGCACGGCATGGTCGCCGCGGCGCTGTCGGTGGCGAAGCTGCCGTACGAGCACGCCCTGGACGGGATCTCCCTGACCACCACGGTCACCCCGAACGGCCTCGGCAGCACCCGCGACGAGCAGGTACGCAACCTCGTCGGCGTCCTCGACGGCTACACCTCGACCTACGGGTTCCACATGAACGTCAACGTGCTCAACCGGGCCACCCTCGAGGACGCGATGGCGCACCCGGAGAACTATCCGCAGCTGACCATCCGGGTCTCGGGGTACGCGGTCAACTTCGTGCGCCTGACGCCGGAGCAGCAGCGCGACGTCGTCTCCCGCACCTTCCACGGCTCGCTGTGAACGCCACCGCGGTCCAGCGCCCCGACCTGGGAATCACCCCGGCCGAGACCCGCACGCCGCACGGTGAACTCGTCGCGATGGTGCACTCGTGGGACGTCGTGACCGCCGCCGACGGGCCCGGCACCCGGTTCGTCACGTTCTTCGCCGGCTGCCCCCTGCGCTGCCTGTACTGCCAGAACCCGGACACCTGGGAGGGCCGAAACGGCCAGCGCGTCACCCTCGACGACCTGGTCGGCAAGATGCTCGGCTTCAAGGCGTTCATCCAGGCGTCCGGCGGCGGCGTGACCGTCTCCGGCGGCGAGCCGCTGCTGCAGAGCACCTTCATCGAGGCGTACCTGCACCGCTGCAAGCAGGAGGGTATGCACACCGCCCTGGACACCGCCGGGTTCCTCGGCGTCCGGGCGAGCGACCGGCTGCTCGACGACACCGACCTGGTCCTGCTCGACATCAAGTCCAGCGACCCGGAGACGTACCGGAAGGTGACCGGCGTCGGCCTTGAGCCGACCCTCGCGTTCGGCGACCGTCTCGCCGCCCGGGGAAACCGCATCCGCATCCGGTTCGTCCTCGTGCCCGGCCTGACCGACGACCCGGACAACGTCGCCGGCGTCGCCGACATCGCCGCCGGCTGGGGCCCGGCCGAGGCGGGCGGCATCGTCGAGCAGGTCGACATCCTCGGCTACCACCGGCTCGGCGTCGCCAAGTACCGCGAGCTCGGTCAGGCGTATCCGCTGGCGGACACCCCGGCGGCGACGAACGAGCAGATCACCGCGGCCGCCGAACACTTCGCCCGCCGCAGCCTGCGCGTCACCACGTCCTGAACCGGTCATCTGTCGAGCCGGAGGCCGTCGACGATCGCGATCAGGAGCGCCTCGCCGAGCCGCTCGCGGTAGCCGAGCACCTCCGCCGACGGCGGCCCGCCGAAACCGCTGAGCAGGATCTCGACGGACACGAGGTTGTGCCCGACGAGTACCCGCTGCGACGACATCGTCGTCACCACGGGCAGCGTGCGCACCGGGCCGGTGAGCGTGAAGTCGGTGCGGTACGCCGGGTACGGCACGGCCGGTGCCGTCGCGCTCGCGTATCCGCCCTCCATCAGGCCGTTGTCGCTCGCCGCCGCCGGCAGCGTGAGGTGCCCGCACCGGTCGGTCAGCTCCTGATCGATCCGGAAGTCGCGGACCGGCGTCACGTACGACGTGATGCCGACGGTGACGGTCACCTCCGGGTGGGGGCCGACGGGCATCTTGTACTGCCGCGTGACGTTCGCGGTGCGGGGCCGCGCCCGCTCCGATTCCCGGTGGCGGATTAGTGCCGCGCGGCAGGTCTCGGGCCGGACGTCCGGGACCGTGCCGTCGTCCGCGGAGGCCGTCTCGACGCGCCGATGCCCGGCCGGCAGCAGCCGGTCGGCGACGACCAGCGCCGCGGCGGCCGCGGCGGCGTCGAGGGGACGACCCGGGTCGCCGCCGCCGACGGCGGCGGGCAGGGACGGCACCGCCGGTACCGCGAGGACGGGGACCGGTTCGCGGCCGGGCGCCGTCTCGAGGGAGGCCAGGTAGTCCGACCAGTCGTGCGGGCCGACCGCCAGCGGTGGCAGGGCGCCCCCGGCCAGCGCCACGCTGAGCACCCCGACGAGCACGCCCGCGGTGATCGCGGCGACGCGGCCGGTGGCCCGCCGCTGCTCGCGCCGCCGGTACCGGTCCGCGAGCAGCGCGCCGGCCAGCAGTACCGGCAGGGTCAGCACGGCCGCGAGGAAGAGCTGCCACATCGGCCAGCGGACCGCGGCGAGCAGCACGCCCAGGCTGCGCCCGCGGCCGCCGGCGGCGGCGACGCCGAACGTCACCGCGCCGGCCAGCGCCGCGGCGACGAACCCGCCGGCCAGCGCGCCGGGGATCGCGGGCACCGCCGCACCGCCCCGGCGGCCGTTCAGCAGCAGCACCGCCAGGACCACCCACCCGGCGGCGGCACAGATCATGGATCGCTGGCTGACAAGTACGAACAGCTGGTCGTCGGACCCGGCGGAGTCGATCCGGAGCCGCCAGGTCAGTCCGGCGGCGACGCCGCCGGCGAGCGCCGCGACACCGATCACCCACACCGCGACCGGCGCGGGCACCGCACGGCGGCCCCGCGCGGCGAGCACGCAGCCGGCCAGGACGAGCGGCGGCGCCCACCGCCACTCCCACAGCCCGGCGCCCATCAGCATGGTCCGGACCTGGCCGGGGTCCGGGGCCTGTAGGTATCCGATCAGGACCCAGATGGAGGTGGTGAACGCGACGGTCCACGCGGCCGCGCCGGCGAGGACCGCGCCGACGGCCCGGCCGGGCCGGTCCGCCGACACGGCGAGCCCGGCGGTCAGGACCGCCACGCCGGCGGTGACCACGGCCATTGTCCCGGCGCCGAGGGTGAGGTGGCCGGCGAACTGGGCCTGCCAGACCCCGGGGTTCATCCTCGTCGCCTGTCCAGGAGCCTGTACCAGGAACCCCGCGAGCGTGCCGAACACCGCGCCGGCCACGGGGCCCAGCCAGGTCGGCGCGCCGTCCGCGGTCGCCTGTCGTGCCCGGCGGCACCACGCCGGGACGAGCACGCCCGCCCACAGCAGACTCCCGGCGGCGGCCGCGAGGTTCAGCGGCAGCCGGGCGTCCCACCCCAGGCCGAGGCCGCCCAGGGCGACGTAGACGGACTGCACCGTCAACATCGCCAGCATTCCGGCGACCGCGCTGACGGCGAACCCGCCCTCCCACCGGTCCGCCGCGGCCGGGTCGAGGCCCGCCCGCACCGCCGGCGGCGGGTGCACCTCGAGCACCCGCCGGAACCACCCCGCCGGCCGCCGGGCTCCGTCGCCGAGCGGACCGAGCACGCTGTGCAGCGCGTGCGGGTCGCCGAGGACCTCCCGCGCGTAGCGGTCCGCCGCCAGCTCACGCCGGCGCAGCAACGCCGCCCGCAGGCCGAGCACGATCACCGTGAGCGCGACCGCCAGCGCGAGCGAGGGCAGGTACTGGTCGAGAAGCACCGATCGCTGCCGGGGCCACCGCGCCAGCGGACTCAGCGCCAGGAGCAGCACCGGAACGCTCAGCCAGCCCGTCCACCACACCGCCGCGGCCCAGGACACGTCGCGGGACCGCACGTGGGCGAGTTCGTGCAGCACCAGCACGTCGAACCGGGCCGGCTCCAGGTAGGCGTGGCCCAGCGGCAGCACGACCCGCGGGGCGGCGAACGGCAGGCCGGTGGTGAACGCCTGCCGCCCGGACGCGTACGGCGCGGTGAGGACGAGCCGGGGACGCCGCCGGCCGGTGAGCCCGAGCAGGTCGCACCAGGCCTCGAAGCGTTCCGCCGCGAGCCCGGCCGCGACGGTGTGCGCCGCGGGCACCGCGGCGCGCGACAGCCGCCTCCGCACCAGCACCGCCCCGCCGATCATCAGCAGCACGGCGGCCGCCGGCAGCAGGACGGCGCCGGCCAGCATGACCAGGCTCTGGTCGCGCGTCGTCGGCGTGGCGCACGTCTGGATCCGCTCCCGGATCTCGGGGCTCCGCTGCCTCGGCGAATCGACCCGTAGCAGGGCCCGCCAGTCGATGCCCTGCTCGCCCAGGCAGCGGATCGCGGCCGTCACCTGCGGCGCGCCGTACGAGTCGCGCGCCGCCGCCGCGGCGCCGCCACCGAGCAGCATCAGCGCCACCGCCACCAGGACGTACGTTCCCGCGAGGCGGCGCGGCGGCGCGACCGTCGGCGAACCGGCGACGGCGGGCGACGGCCGCGGGTCCGCGGCCGGGCTACTCATCGACGGGGTCGGCCTCCGCCAGCGCCTGGCACAGCGCCCCGTGCACGGCGTCGGCGAGCATCGTCGCCTCGGCCGGGCCGAGCCCGAGCGTCGTCGCGTGCCGCACGCACGCCGCCCGCACCGCCTCGGCCTGGTCCGCGTCGAGCGTCACGCGCGTGGCCGGCCCGGGTCGGGCATCCCGGCGGCGCCGGAACCACCGGCGCCGGCGGCCCCACGCGGCGACCGTCGCGGCACCCAGCACCTCCGCCACGGCGCCGAGCAGCACCTGGCCGATCACCTCGGCGAGCAGCACCGGCTCGATCCCGGATCCGACCGATCCCCCGGTACCGCCGCGGCGCCCGGCACCGGCGTCCCACCGCGCCGTGGCCGCCGTGAACAGGTCGATCTGGTCCGGCGCGGCGGTGAGCACCGCCGCGCGCGCCAACTGTCCCAACTCGACGGTCACCGTCTTGGCGGTGGTGCGTTCAGGCACATGAACTCCTCGTGACGGATCGAGATCAGTGCGTACAGGATAGACGGACCTGACACCGCGGCGAGGGCCTGTGCGGGTCAGCGTCGTCTCGCCGCGGGCGTGCCCAGCACCGTCGCCGTACGAGGTTGATTGCGGGTACCGGGGTACCGGTCGGTGAGCGGCCACGGCCGCTGCGCCGGGGTGGGCACGCCGAGGGTGTCCAGCCGGTGCAGGATCGCACCCTCGCGCAGCGCCCAGGGGCAGATGTGCAGCTCGCTGACCTTCAGCGCGCGCATCGCGGCGCGGGCTACCAGCGCGCCGGCGACGAGTTGGTGTGCGCGGCCCGGGCTGACCCCGTCCAGGCCCGCCAGGTCGGCCGAGGCCATCCGGCTGATGAATCCGAACAGCTGGTGCAGCCCGCTGTCGGTCAGCGTGCGCGGCGCCCGCAGCCCGGCGCCGGGCGGGGCCGCACCGGCGAGCTGGGCCAGCGAGCGGAACGTCTTCGACGTGCCGACGGCGAGGTCGTACTGCCCGCCGCGGCGTAGCTGCCGCGCGACCGGCGTGAGCGCCGCGTCCAGGTCCGCCGCGAGCAGGTCGAGGTCGCCGCGGGCGGGCGGGTCCTCGGTCAGCCGCTGCCGGGTGAGCCGGCCGGCGCCGAGCGGCAGCGAGAGCGCCACCTCGGGGTCCTCGTCGAGGCCGGCGGCGAGCTCGAGCGATCCGCCGCCGATGTCGAGCACCAGCAGCCGCCCGGCCGACCAGCCGTACCAGCGGCGGACGGCGAGGAAGGTGTAGCGGGCCTCGTCCTCGCCGGACAGCAGTTGCAGGACGATGCCGGTCTCCGCCCGGACCCGGGCCAGGACGGCGGCGGAGTTGTCCGCGTCGCGCAGCGCCGAGGTCGCGAACGCCAGCAGCTCCTCGCAGCCCGCGTTCATCGCGGACACCTTCGCCCGCGCCACGGCGCGCACCAGGCCGTCGGCTCCGGCCGCGGTCAGCCGTCCGGCCTCGACGTGCTCGGCGAGCCGGAGCTGGGTCTTCTCGGAATGCATCGGGGTGGGGTGACCGCCACGGTGCGCGTCGACGACGAGCAGATGCACGGTGTTCGAACCGACGTCCAGCACACCGAGCCGCATGACACAGACGGTAACCGCGGGGTCCACCCAGATCCATGAACGAGCGTTAGGTTTCATCCGACGTTCAGCGACCGTTCCCCCGCGGAACATGATCCGGGCGACGACACCGGATGCCCGTGGAACCATCCATCGGCGTTCATCCCATGCACCGGAACCGTCAAACCGCACACGTTCAGATCCGTGGAACCCATCAAGGAGGTTCTATGGATCGGCGAACGATGTTGCGGGCTACCGTCGTCGGCGCGGGAACGCTGGCCCTGCCGTTCACCGCCTGGTCGGCGGCGTACGGTGCACCGGCGCAGAACGCGGCGGGGCCGTACGGCCCGCTGCAAGCGGCCGACGCCAACGGCATCGCGCTGCCCGCCGGCTTCACCAGTTCGATAATCGCCCGCTCCCGGCAGGCGGTGCCCGGGACGTCGTATGTATGGCACGACGCGCCCGACGGCGGCGCGGTGATCCCGAACGGCACCGGCTGGATCTACGTGTCGAACTCCGAGGTGAGCGCGGCGGCCGGCGGCGGCGCCTCCCGGATCCTCTTCTCCTCCACCGGAGCCGTGGTGGGCGCCTCCCGGATCCTGTCCGGCACCAACACCAACTGCGCCGGCGGCAAGACACCATGGAACACCTGGCTGTCGTGCGAGGAGGTCACGCTGGGCCGGGTGTACGAGACGTACCCGCTGGGCGGTACGGCCGTGGCGCGCCCGGCGATGGGCCGGTTCAAGCACGAGGCCGCCGCCGCCGACCCCGTACGACAGGTGATCTACCTGACCGAGGACGAGACGGACGGGCGGTTCTACCGGTTCATACCCACCGCGTGGGGCGACCTGTCCTCGGGAACGCTCCAGGTGCTCCGCGCGGGCAGCGCGACCTCCGGGTCGTTCACCTGGGCGGCCGTACCGGATCCGGACGGTTCGCCGACGGCGACCCGCCGCCAGGTGTCGGGGTCGAAGGCGTTCAACGGCGGCGAGGGCTGCCACTACGCCGATGACACCGTCTGGTTCACCACCAAGGGCGACAACCGGGTCTGGCAGGTCAACCTGCTCAGCGGCACCTACGAGCTGGCCTACGACGACAGCCTGGTCAGCCCCGGCACCGCGCCGCTGACCGGCGTCGACAACGTCACCGGCACCACCGCCGGGGACCTGTACGTCGCGGAGGACGGCGGGAACATGGAGATCTGCGTGATCACCCCCGACGACACGGTGTCGGTGTTCCTGCGGATCACTGGTCAGAGCGGTTCCGAGATCACCGGACCGGCCTTCACCCCGGCCGGCGACCGGCTGTACTTCTCCTCGCAACGCGGCACCTCGGGCTCCTCCTCCGGCGGCATCACGTACTGCGTCACCGGGCCCTTCCGCCGATAGGCCTGAACGGTTCGGGCCGGCGCGGTGTACTACCCATCGACATCCTTAAGAGAGGAGCATGTCGATGAATCTTCGCTGGGGCCACCGCGCCGGCGCGGGGCTCGCCGCGACGGCGGGCGCTACGGCACTGGTCATGCTGGTCGCCGGGCCGGCGGCGGCCAGCCCGCTGTTCTGCGGCGCGGGGCGCGGCCTGACCGCGCAGAACGCCGTGCAGGGCGCGTTCGAGGACGCGCAGAATTCCGCACAGTCCGAGGGCCTCTACGGCGCCTGCACGCTCGCCGGGGAGCCGCAGATCTTCGAAACGTTCAACGATCCCTATTTCGGGCACCTCTTCCGCGCCCAGGTCACCGTCACCTGCCTGCCGTAGGCGACGGGGCAGAGAAAACTTCATATTTGCGCTAACCTCCGCCGACTCAACACGAGGGAGCGCAAGTGGTCACGTTGATTCGACGCGGTGTAGCGGCGGTCGCCGTCTCCGTACTCGGTGCCATGTTCTTCGCCGGGCCGGCGACCGCCGCACCACCCACCAGTTCCGACGAGACCGTGAGCCTCCACGAGGAGACCTCGATCAGGACGGCGGCGCCCGGCGGTTACATCGCCTACGTGATCGAGACGGGCAAGCGCACCGGCGGCGTGGCACAGAACCGGACGGTCGTGCTGGAACTGCCCGACGGCGTCACGTACCGCACCTCCGAGAGCTACCCGACGAACGGCGTGCCCTGCGTGGCGGACGCCGCCAAGCGGACGGTGACCTGCAAGACCAAGGAGGCGCTGGCGTTCGCTTCCTGGCGGGTCGAGACCGACGTCGCCGCCGGCGTGCCGCAGGGCGACTACATCACCACCAAGGCCACCCTGACCACCGAGATACCGGACCCCCAGCCGGCGAACAACGTCGCCGCCCTGAAGGTCTTCATCACCGCCGGCGGCGAGGTGTCGGTCGCCGTGCAGGCGCCGAAGGGTCCCTGGCAGGTCGGATCGAAGTTCGACGCCACGTTCAGCATCCACAACGCCGGCCCGTACCGCACCCCGGTCCGGTTCCACTCGGGCCTGCTGCGCGGCCTGCGTTCCGACGGCTGGCCCAAGGGCTGCACCGCCGAGCACGGCCAGATGTGGTGCTACGACTTCATCGTGATCGATGCGGGCAAGACCTTCTCGTTCACGGTGCACTTCGAGGTCGGCGAGTACGACAAGAACGGCGCGCGGCTCAACCCGCAGCTCAACCTGGTCGCGCCGGACGCGGACCTGACCAACAACGAGGCGGCCTACCGGGCCGAGATCATCAAGCCGTCCGCGTCGCCGACGCCGACCGGCGGCACCGGCGGCGGCGGGCCCACCCTGCCGATCACCGGCACCGCCACGACGCCGCTGGCCCTCGCCGGCCTGGTCCTGCTCCTCGCGGGCGCGGCCGCGATCCTGCTGACCCGCCGCCGCGTCAGGAAGGCCTGAGAACCGGCTTGACGTCGAGGACGGGGGTGCCGTCGAGCGCCTCCAGGTCGGCGACCCGCAGGCGCAGGTCGCCGACCTCCAGCACGGTGACCTGGTGCAGGCCGATCGGGTTGGGCCGGTCCGGCGAACGGGTGCTGAACACCCCGGTCAGCGGGCGGGACCGGTCGTCACGCGGGTGCACCCGCAGGACGCCGCGGTCGGCCCGGTCCAGCCACGTGAGCAGCAGCAGCGGGTCACCCGGCCGGATGTCGCTCAGGGCGTCCGCGTACCGGGGATCGAAGACCAGCCAGGCGGGCGGCGACCCCTCGTCGCCCTGCTTGGGCGCGGTCGCCGGGTCGTTCAGCGGAGATTCGACCCGGCCGACCGGGTTGAGCTCGAAACCTGCCATGGCGAAAACGGTACGCGAGGTCGGCTTTCACGCGCGGTGTCCGAATCGTCGCCGCACACTCACCCGTACGGGATGGCCCGCGCGAGCGCGCCGCCGGGCACCGTGGACGAATGACGGCCACTGAGTCCGAGCAGCTAACCGTAGTGACACCCCTACCGGCCACGGACCCACCCACACCGCCCACCCCGCCCACCCCGGGCCTGCGGTGGCGCGACGTCGCGGCGGGCGCGGTCTACCGGGCCGAGGAGTCCACCGCGGGGCTCCTCGCCGACCTGCGCCGGGTCGCGGCCCAGCGCGAGCGCTGGATGGGCGAGCTCGCCGCGCGCGGAGCCGCCGAACGCGCCGTGCGCCGCAAGCGGGCGGCCGAGGCGGCACACACCGCGGTCACCGCCGCCGCCACCCTGCCGGTGGTGAACTGGTTCGTCGACGCCCAGCTCGATCGGGTGCTGCGCCCGCTGGTCCGGGGCATCCTGGACGACGTACTCCAGCTTCTGGAGAAGGAGCCGGACCGGATTCAGGCACTGATACAGGGCCAGCGCGAGACCATGGTGGACGAGCTGATCGGCCGCATCCGCACCGGCGCGGCCACCGGCGACTCGGCGGTCGACCGCCTGACCTTCCGGATGTTCCATCGCGGCACCCGGCCGTCACCCGTCCCGCCGTCCCTCGACGGCACATGACCGCTCCCGCCGCCCGCGAATACGCCGGCGCGGTGAGCAGATCGATCGCGTACGCGCTGGACGCCGTCATCGTCACGCTGGTCTACAGCGGGGGCGTCCTGATCGCGATGCTGATCGCGGCGTTCATCGGCAGCCGGACCCGGGAGCTGGCACACGCGGTCGCCGTGTCGTACCTGCTGATCCTGCCGGCCCTGCTCGCGATCTACTGCGCGCTCTTCTGGGCGCTGGCCGGCCGGACACCCGGCATGGCGGTACTCGGGCTGCGGGTGGTCGCCTCCCGGGAACGGCCGCTGTCCTGGCTGTCGGCCCTGATCCGCGCGCTGGTGCTGGCGTACTTCCCGCTCGGCGCGGCCTGGGCCCTGGTGGACGCCCGCCACCAGGCGATACACGACAAGCTGGCCCGTACTCTGGTGATCCGGGTGCCGGTGCCGACCCCGGCCGGATCGACGGCTCGGGGTACGCCGCCCTTCGGGTGACCGAAAGGCGGCGGGCCCGGGCCGTCAGCTCTCGGCGCGTGCCGCGCGGCGCCGCGTCGCGACGAGCAGAGCGACGCCGGTGACCAGGACGGTCAGGCCTGCGGTCAGGAAGCCGGCCGGGCGAGCGGGCGGTCCTCGCGGGCGTTGTAGCAGTTCACGAAGTCGCCGTCCACCGTGATCGGTACGGGCGGCTGCGGCAGGCGAACGCTGAAGCCCTGCACCGGTTCGTCGCCGTTGTTGCGAATCGTCATGCTCGCGATCGCCGGCCGGTCACCGACCAGGGTCACGGACATGTCGCCGGCGGTGACCGGGCGGTCCGGTGCGGCATGGGCGGTGGCGGCGAGCGGCATCGTGGCGAGGGCGCCGAGCAGGACAGCGGACAGTGACCGGCGCGTACGCCGGAGCAACATGGACAGGCGATTCCCCGTTTCAAAAAATGTCCCGGGAACGCTGGCCGATCATCGATGTACGGGCAATTCGGTCAGGCACGGCGGTCTCGCGGGCCGGCGCCGAGCCCATCCGACGGTTGCGGTACATGCCTGTACCACCAGAGCGTTCGGGCCGTACCAACGGCCATTCATGCATTCGACCCTCCAATGTCGACTGATCACGCTTAGGGTGTACCTCGACTATCTGCTCCTGTGGATAAGGGGACCCGCTCGTGGGAATGACACGCAAACAAATGCTCGGCCTGATGGGTGCGACGGCCGCCGGAACCGTTGCGAGCACGCTCACCGGGTCCGCGGCCGAGGCGGCCGCCCTGGAGGCCGCCGACGGCCTCGATGCGAAGCACGTGATCCGCCGCGACGTGTGCGTCATCGGCGGCGGCTCGGCCGGCACCTACCTCGCGGTGCGCCTCGGCGACCTCGGCCGGAGCGTCGCGGTGGTCGAGGCCAGGAACCGCCTCGGCGGGCACTGCGAGACGCACCACGACCCGGCGACCGGAGGCACCGTCGACATCGGCGTCGTCGTCTTCGAGGATCAGCCGCTGGTCCGCAGCTACTTCGACCGGTTCGGCATCGAACTCACCACGCTCGCCGGCTTTCGCGGCAACACCACCTACATCGACTTCCGTACCGGGCGCCGGGTCGACTACACCCAGCCGCCGCCCGCCGCCCTGCCCGAGTACTACCGGGTGATCAGCCAGTACGGCCCGATCGACACGTTCTTCGACCTGCCCGACCCCGTGCCGCAGGACCTGGTCGCCCCGTTCCGCGAGTTCGTCGCGAAACACAACGTCGGCTCGGTCGTTCCGCTCGTCTTCCAGTACGGCCAGGGCATCGGCGACATCCTCGACCTGCCCGCGCTCTACTCGATCAACACCTTCGGCCAGGGCGTCGTCAAGAACATCCTCGGCGGCAGCTTCCTCACCACCGCCGCGCACAACAACAGCCTGCTGTACGAGCGGGCCACCGCACACCTCGGCGACGACGTGCTGCTCGACTCGCAGGTGCTGCGGGTGGAGCGGTCCGCGTCCGGTGTGCAGGTGCTGGTCGCCACCCCGGACGGCCCGCGCCTGATCGTGGCCCGCAAGCTCGTCGTCACCATCCCGCCCCTGCTGCGCAACTTCGCCGGTTTCGACCTCGACGCGACCGAGCGCAACGTGTTCGGCCAGTTCATCAGCGGCGCCTACTACACCGGCGTGGTCCGCATGTCCGGCCTGCCCGCGGGCGTCGACCTGGCGAACGCGGCGGCGGACACGGCGTACCAGTTGCCGCCGTTGCCCGGCATCTACGGCATCGGCCCGACCGGCGTCCCGGGCCTGTACAACGTCAAGTACGGCAGCACGGCGCCGCTGCCGGAGGGCCAGGTCCGGCGCGGCATCCGGGCCGACATCGAGCGGGTGGCGAAGGCCGGGACCTACCCCCTGGTCCTCGATGACCTCGAGGTGTTCAAGAGCCACACCCCCTTCGAACTGCACGTCACTCCGCAGGCCATCGCGGGCGGCTTCTACCGCCGGCTGAACGCGCTGCAGGGCCGCAACCGCACCTTCTACTCGGGCGCGTCCTTCAACTCGCACAACTCGACCCGGATCTGGGACGCGGCCGAGGTGCTCCTGCCGTCCATCGCCGCCTGACAGACCCGCGGCAACGGCATCGGCCCGTGGGTGCACACTTCCCCGGGCCGATGCCGCGCGGCGGCTACGCCGTGTCGCCGAGCCTGTCCACGATGGTCATCCGCTGGTAGATCACCTGCCGCAGCAGGTCGCCCTCGCGCGTGACGACGGTGCCGTCGTCGGCGGTCCTGACCTTGCCGCTCACGGCGATCAGGCGTTCGCCGATCAGTCGGTAGGTCTCCTTGTCGAACAGCAGCTCCTGGGAGAGGTAGCCCTCCAGGATCCGCCCCATGCCGATCGCCGGGCGGCCGTCGATGTTCACCGCGGAAAGGTTGACCTTCATGCCCGGCTCCCGCGCCAGGTAGCGGAAGACGGCCGCCTGCACCGCGGGGGGCACCACGTACTGGCCGATCAGCGCGTCGGGATCCACCCAGACCGGGCCCGTGGGGCGTTCGGCGTACTCCCGGACCTTCTCCGGCGTCGTCAGCGCGGCGACCCGGGACCAGTCGAGGTGTGCGAAGGTCACGCCGTCCTGGTTCTGCCGGATCACCTCGATTCTGCCGTTGCGCATCGTGCCCTGGACCTGGCCGTCGACGCGCGTCCACACCTGGATTTTCCGGTACTTCGCCTTTCCGGGTACGAGCGTGCCGTTCGGGTATTTGTTCTCGTATCCGCGCGGGTTCCGCAATTCGCGGGTCTCGACGTACATGAACTGTTCCGGGTCCGGGTCGGTCCAGATCTGCCGCTCCGCCGACCAGGCCGCGTTCTCCAGGTACTGCGCGGCGCTGACCGGGCGCAGATAGGGCATCGCCGCGGTGCGGCCGCCCGTCGGGCTTCCCGCCTGCGTGCTTTCCTGCCGCCCGGCGGGCCCCGCCGGCGCCGTGCCGCCGCGGTCGGTGACCGCGATGGCCGCCACGACGGCCGTCGCGGTGGCGACGCTGATCGCGATCGGTACGCGCAGGCGCCAGTGCCGGCTGCGTCCGGCGCCGCCGGGGGCGTTCATCCGGTGTTGCAACGCCGTCCGGGCCCGCTCCCGCGCCGCCGGAGACGGCGCCGCGTCCGGGTCGAAACTCTCGCGCAACACGGTGATCTCGTCCATCACTGCTCCGTCTCGATATCGGCGCCCAGCGCCTGTCGCATCGCCTGTCGTGCCCGGTGCAGCCGGGACCGGGCCGTGCCTGCGGGAATGCCGAGGGCCGCGGCGGCCTCCTGCTGGTTGAGGCCGGCCCAGGCCACCAGCAGCAACACCGCGCGTACCGGCTCCGGCAGCCGTCGCAGTGCCTCGGCGAGGCGGCCCCGCACGGCGGCCGCGTCGAGGCGTCCGGCGACCGCGCCGGCGTGGCCGTCGATCAACCCGTGTTCGGTGCCGCGTTCACCGGCGAGCTCCTGCCCGCCGGCCCGGGCGATGGCCCGGTAGCGCCGCGACTCGGCGCGGACGTGCCGCGCGACGAGGTTCGAGGCGATTCCGAACAACCACGGCCGCGCGTCGCCGTGGTCCGGGTCGTAGCTGTGCCGCCGGTCGAACGCGGTCAGGAAGGTCTCCGACGCCACGTCCTCGGCGAGGTCGGGCCCGAGCCGCCGGGCCACGTACGCGTAGATGGCCCGATGGTGCCGGTCGAAGATCGCCGTGAACCGCTCGGGTACCCGTTTCGCCTCCTCGATGACATCGGCATCGGTATCCGTCACCCGCCGAACCTGTCTCGTGTCCTCCAGATGATTCACACCCGTAGTTCGCCGCAACGGCGGAAAGTGTTCGCGGTCAGCGCGGGTGCACGGCGTAGGTCAGGTGCGTCACCCGGGACGACGGCTCCGCACGGACCGGCTCCAGCGCCACCCTGGACGCGTCCACGCCGTCGAACAGGCGGATGCCGGCGCCGAAGAGCACCGGCGACAGCGCGATCGAGAACTCGTCGACCAGGCCGGCGTTCACGTACTGGAGGATCGTCGCGGCGCCGCCCGCGATGCGGACGTCGCGGTCACCGGCGGCCTCGCGGGCCCGGTCGAGCGCGGGCCCGATGCCGTCGTCGACGAAGTGGAAGGTGGTCCCGCCCTTCCTCTCCCAGGGGTCACGCTTCTCGTGCGTCACGACGAAGACCGACGTGTGGAACGGCGCCTCCTCCGGCCACGCGTGCTCGCCGGCGTCGAACATGCGCCTGCCCATGACACTCGCGCCGGTGCGCTCGAACGTCTCCCGCAGGATGTCGTTGTCGCGCCCCTCCTCGCCGCCCCCGCCGAGCTTGAGGTTCTCCCGGAAGAACCGCTGCGGGAAGACCCACGCCTGCAGCTCCACCCATTGCCGCCCCATCAACTCCTCGGGGGACTCGGGCGCGATGAAGCCGTCCAGCGACATCGACACGCTGAAGAACACCTTCCCGGCCATCAGGGGCGCTCCTTCTGGGTCAGCTCGGCGACGTAGGCCGCCAGGTTGCCCAGCGTCTGCTCGCCGCCCTCGATCGCGTGGTACTTCTCCACGGCCTCGTCGCGCAGCTGCCGGGTGGGGAAGACCGTGCGCATCACGATCCGGGTCGCGGTGCCGTCCGGCTCGAACGCCAGTGTCGATGCGAAGGCGTTCGGGTCATCGCGGTGCTCGCCGTGCAGCAGCGCGATCCGCTCCGAGGGGACGATCTCGGTCCAGGTGATCCACTCGGGGTAGTCGGTCCCGTCCGGCCCATGCATCACGAAGTCCCAGACTCCGCCGACGCGGAACTCGAAGGCCCGCGTGGTGGTGCTGAACCCCTCCGGGCCCCACCACCGCGACAGGTGCCGGACCTCGGTGAACGCCTCGAACACCAGCTCCCGTGGCGCGGCGATGACCCGGGAGATCACGATCTCCCGGTCGGCCGTTTCCAGATCCTGCCCTGCGCCCGTCATCTGTCATTCCTCCTGACGTGTCTGCTTGAGGTCCTGCACGTAGGCGTCCAGCCGGTCGAAGCTCTCGCTCCAGAACCGCTCGAACCCGCCGGTCCACTCGTGGATCGGCCGCAGCCCGCCGGCGTCCAGGCCGTAGAGGCGCTGCTTGCCCGCGCCGCGGACCCGCACCAGCCCCACCTCGCGGAGCACCCGCAGGTGCTTGGACGCACCCGGCAGGCTCATCCCCAGCTCCTGGGCCAGGTCGGTCACCGGCCACTCACCCGAGCGCAGCAGGGCCAGGATGTCCCGGCGCTGCGGCTCGGCGATCGCGTTGAACGCGTCCGACGTCGTCGCTGCTCGTGCCATGGCAGCCACCATATTTTCCCATATGGGAAAACGTCAAGCCGCGACCGTTCGGCGAGGGTGGTGCGTAGCCGGTGTCAGAGCCCGAGCATCGCCGGGTCGGCGACGATCTCGCGCAGCCGTGCGGGCGGGTCGGCGAGCAGGCGCCGGGTCTCCCGGTCGAGCAGCCCGCAGACGCTGGTCAGCCGGGCGACCGGCGCACCGTCGGCGCGGGTGTAGTCCTGCTCCACCCGGAACGTCTTGCCGTCGCCCCAGTGGAACTGGCAGGTCACGTCGACCTCGTCGCCGTCGCGCAGCTCCTTGAGGTAACGCACGTTGGTCTCCAGCACCACCGGACCGAACCCGGCCGCCATCAGCACCGCGGTGTTGATCCCGGCGGCGTGGAAGCACCTCCAGCGGGCGTGCTCGCCGTACTGGATGTAGACGGCCTGGTTCACGTGGCCCTGGACGTCCAGCTCGTAGCCGCGGACACCGATGCGAACCTGGAAGACGTCAGCCATGCCGGCGATTCTGCCGCATGCGCCGGGCGCCCGGGTGCCGGTCCGCGGTGACGTCACCCACCGCGGACCCCGCGCCCGTGCCCGGCGCCGCAGGTCAGCCGCCGGCCATCGCGCCGACGACGAGGAACGGCTCCTCGCCGGCGGCGACCCGGCCGGGCAGCGGCGTGTCGGGAGACTCGTTGGACAGGTCCTCCTCGCAGGCGAAGAAGCGCACCAGGGCCCGGCGCTCGCCGGTCCGGCGGTCCCGCATCGTGCCCAGCAGCATCGGATATCTCTCCTCGACCGCGTCCAGCACCCGGCGCTGCGTCACCGCGCCGCCGATCTCGAGGTGCAGCTCGCCGCTGATCTGGGCGAGGTTGCGCAGGTGCGGCGGCAGCACGACCCGGATCACGGCAGCACCTGCGCCTCGACCGAGAGCACGGCGGGCAGGTCGCGCACGATCGCGTTCCAGGTCTCACCCCCGTCCGCGGAGCCGTAGACCTGACCGCCGCTCGTGCCGAAGTAGACGCCGCAGTCGTCGAGCGTGTCGACGGCCATCGCGTCGCGCAGCACGTTTACGTAGCAGTCGGCCTGCGGCAGCCCCTTGGTCAGCGGCTGCCACTCGTCGCCGCCGGTGCGGCTGCGGTAGACCCGCAGCTTGCCGTCCGGCACGTAGTGCTCCGAGTCGCTCTTGATCGGCACGACGTAGACGGTGTCGGGCTCGTGCGCGTGCACGGCGATCGGGAATCCGAAGTCCGTCGGCAGGTTGCCGCTGATCTCCCGCCACGATCCGCCGGCGTCGTCGGTGCGCAGCACGTCCCAGTGCTTCTGCATGAACAGCACGTCCGGCCGGGACGGGTGCATGGCCAGCCGGTGCACGCAGTGGCCGACCTCGGCGTCCTCGTCGGGGATCTGGCCGGAGCGCAGGCCCCGGTTGATCGGCTGCCAGGTGACGCCGCCGTCGTCGGTGCGGAAGGCGCCGGCCGCGGAGATCGCGACGAAGATCCGGTCGGGGTTCACCGGGTCGAGGATGATCGTGTGCAGGCACATGCCGCCGGCGCCGGGCTGCCACCGCGGCCCCGACTCGTGCGTGCGCAGGCCGGTCAGCTCCTGCCATTTCTGGCCGCCGTCGTCCGAGCGGTAGAGCGCGGCGTCCTCGGCGCCGGCGTAGACGACGTCGGGATCGGTGCGCGACGGCTCGAGGTGCCAGATGCGCTTGAACTCCCAGGGGCGGGGTGTGCCGTCATACCAGAGGTGGTCGCCGATCGGCCCCTGGTAGGCGAAGTCGTTGCCGACCGGCTGCCAGGACGCCCCGCCGTCGTCGGAGCGCTGGATGATCTGCCCGAACCAGCTCGAGGACTGCGACGCCCACAACCGGTCGGGATCGGCGGGCGACCCGTTGACGTGGTAGATCTCCCAGCCGCCGAAGTGCGGCCCGCTCACCGTCCAATCCCGGCGTGTGCCGTCCGCCGTCAGGACGAACGCGCCTTTGCGTGTTCCCACCAGCAGTCGAACCCGGCTCATGTCCTACTCCTCTCGTAGTGTCATGACGGCATCCTCGCGCACCCCACCGACAAAAGTGCCCTGCCCGCCGAGGAAGTCAATCAGCAGGGCGTTGACCTCGCCGGGGGCGTCGAGTTGCAGCCAGTGGCCGGCGCCCTCGACGCGCTCGTAGCGCCACGGTCCGGTCACGTGTCCGGCCGAGCCGGTCATCCCGTCCTCGATCAGGGCGAAGTCGCCACTGCTCCAGACGCCCATCGCCGGCACGCTCACCGGCGGCACCGGTGCCGCCGGCTCGACGAGCGACTCCGGCGGCAGGATCGCCCGGTACAGCGCCAGGCCGGCGGTCAGCGCCGCCGGGTCGGCGAGCCGCTCGACGACCGACTCGATGTCGGGATGCGCTGACCACTCGCGCATGTTGCGGAACCCGTCGTCCGACAGCCACCGCTCGGCGACGCCCCTGAACTGGAACAGCAGCATGTACCAGGACTTCTCGCGTTGCCGCAGGCCTGCCGAGCGAATCGCCGCCGGATGGCCGACGGACAGCGCGGTGATCGAGGCGATCCGGCCGGGTGCCAGCGCGGCCGTCATCCAGGCGACAGCCGCGCCCCAGTCATGGCCGACGAGGTGTGCGCGCTCGATGTCCAGCGCGTCGAGCAGGCCGAGAACGTCACCGACCAGGGCGGCCGGCGCGTAGGCGGCCAGGTCGGCCGGCTTGCTCGATCCGCCGAAGCCGCGCAGGTCCGGCGCGACCGTCCGGTATCCGGCCGCGTTCAGTGCTGGCACCTGGTGCCGCCACAGGTCACCGGTGTCCGGCCAGCCGTGCAGCAGGACCACGGGCGTGCCCGAGCCGGTGTCGCGTACGTGGATGGTGATGTCGCCGAGGTCGATGTCCATCTCAGGCGATCGCCGCGAGTAGTTCGCCACGCGCCGGACCGGGTTGCGGATACTGCGCGGCGCCCATGCCGAGCGCGACGACGCGGTCGACGACCCCGGGCGCGCCGAGCACCTCGTCGGGTGTGGCGATGAAGGCGGCGACGGACGTGTAGCCGCGGGCGAGGTCCGGATCGACAAGGCCGGCCGCGAGCAGCGCCTTGCTCACCGGCCACTGCGGATCATCGGTGCGATACGGCGCGCCGGCGGCGTCGGCCGCCATCTCCGCGAGCCGATGCCGGTCGTTCCAGACGGTCGCCCGGTACAGCGGCTCGACGACCTGCGTGCTCGCCTCGTCGAACCGGCGGGCGAGCTTGTCGTGGTCGGCCGGGTCGGTCTCCCGCAGCAGGTCCCGCAGCAGGCGGGCCTGGATCAGCGCCATCGAGGCGCCCCGGCCGACCGAGGGGTTGGTGCACGCCCAGGCGTCGCCGACCGCGACCACCCCCGTGGCGACCGGGTCACCGTCGGCGACCAGGCGCCGGTACCGGTCCTCGATGCCGGCCAGCACGTCGACGCCGGAGATCGGTTCGCCGTCCGCCCAGTGTTCGACAAGCGGATATCGGGCGACCGCCGCGTGCCACCGGGCCGGTTCGCGCAGGCACCGCAGCGCCTTGTCCCGGCTCGCGGTGGCCAGCACCACGCTCCAGGTGCCGTTGTCCCCGGGCAGCGTGATCGCCGACAGCGAGTCGTAGTGCTGCAACAGGTTGGTGAGCATCGCCGGTTGTCCGCCCGTACGGGAGCGGAAGTGCCGGCAGTGATAGACGAAGCCGGAGTCCGACCGCTCCTCGATCGGCGCGCGGGCGCCGATCGCCTGTAGCCAGGAGCGCAGCGCCGACCGCCGGCCGCCGCAGTCCACCGTCAGGTCCGCGGATATCGCGATGCCGTCCGCGGTGAGGACACCGGTCACCCGCGGCACCCGCGAGTGCCCGTCCGTGGCGAGGCCGGTGACCGTGACGCCCCGCCGGATCGTCACCCCGGCGGCCTCGGCCGCGGCCGACAGCACCGCCTCGAGCACCGGCCGGCGGGCGGTCACGGTGTCGAACCGCTCGTCGCCGGGGCGGATCGGACCACGCCGTTCCACCGGCAGCGCCTCGATCAGGTTCACCTGCCGCGCGCCCGCCGCCCGCAGCGCGTCCCCGGCCTCCGGAAGCAGCTCCCGCACCTGCTGCCACCACCGCGGCAGCATGAAATGCGGCAGCCGGAACTGGTTGACACCGCGCCGCTGCCAGTCGTTCCAGGCGGTGTCGGTGTCCGCCGGTGGCGGCGGCCCGGCCGGGTCGCGTTCGACGACGATCACCTCGTGCCGGTCGCGCGCCAGCAGCATCGCCGTGGCAAGACCACCGAGGCCCGCACCGAGGATCAATATCCGTGCCACATCGCACCTCCATCGAATAGCCGATGACGGCAGCGTGCCCTCGGTGCCTGCCCGTTCTCCAGGTCAGTCCGCGCTCAGGTCCTGCTCATTCCCGCCGGTGCCGGCGGTGCCGATCTCCATCGCCCACAGCAGCTCGGTCACCTGCTCCACCGCGCGGCCCAGGTGCCGGCGGTAGGTGCTGAACGGCAGGCCGAGCACCTCGGCCGCGGCTTCCTGGTTGGGCGCGGCGTGGACGAACGTACGGTTCAACACGGCCCGGAGCCGGTCGCCCTTCGGCTCGCCGGCGAGCCGGGCGATCGCCGTCAGCACGTTCCCGCGTATCTCGGTGGCGTCGGCGCCGAGCGCGCTGCCGACCAGCGGGCTGCCGGCGAGCCGGTCAGGGCGGTTGAGGTGCGGCAGCGCGGACCGCACGGCGTCGCCGAACGCCGCCCGGGACAGCGGCTGGGGGCGCAGCGCCGAGTCCGGTGGCGGCCCGGTTCCGCCCTGATGCTCGCGTTCGTTCATCAGATCAAGCCAGACCTCGACCGGGAAACGGCGCCAGTCCATCCCGTACGCGGTGTGCGACCGGCCGGCGACGGCGACCTCGACCAGCGGCCGGAAGCCGAGATAGTCGAAGAACGGCCCCCAGTACTCCGGGTCGACGGTGACCACGAACGACCAGGCGACCGGCTCGGTGCACCAGGTCATGATCGAGGTGACCGTGCCGGCCAGCAACGCGTACTTGTCCCGCTGGAAGTCGCGGACGCCCGCCCAGAACCGGCCGATGTCGACGCGCTCGCCCGGGCGCGTCGGCGCGGTGAGGTCGATGTACCGCAGGATCGCACGGACGACCGGGTCCTGCTCCTCCATCGGCGAACCGCACGGCAAGAAGATCCGGTACGCGAACGCGACGACACCCTCCTCGGTGCGCACCACGTTCAGGCCGTCGGGCTCGTCGGCGAACCACCGTTCGGCCAGCGCCGCGCTCACCCGGCCCTCGCCCTGCTCGATCAGCGACACGACCGGTCCGTACTCCTCGGGCCTGGCCGGCACGACGGCGGCCGAGCCCTGCCTGCGCAGGTCGAGGTAGGACTCGGTGAGCGGGCTGCGCCGGTGCAGGTACGCCAGTTGCTGGGCGAGCAGCTGCCGATCCAGGCCGATCGTGGCCCGGATACCGGCGACCACATGATCGTGGATGATCCGGTGCAGCGACCGGTACCGGTCCGGTGAACGGCGCTCGAACTCCGCCTCGAGGACCTCCCGGGTGAGATCGTGCGGGGTCAGTCCGCCGGGCCGGCAGTGCACGAACGGCCGGCGCCGCAGCCACCCCCACACGTCGGCCGCGTCGGCGCCGACCGTCTTGCGAAGCAGGTCCTCCGTCGTCAGCCAGGCCTGCGCACAGGTCGCCAGGCCGATCATGTGAGCCTCCGAGGGCGCGTCCCGCAGCAGCGACTCGAGCAGGGCCGAGATGAGATCGGGTACCTCGGCGAGGGTCGCCGGGACGGTACCGCTCCGGGCCACGTCGGCCAGCAGCGCGAGCGTCAGCGGGTGGCCGCGGCCCAGGGCCTGCAACCGCTGCCGCCCCGGCTCCGCGACACCGGCCCGGGCCAGCAGGTCCGCGCTGTCGCTCTCGCCGAGATGGTCGATGCGCTGAACGGCGACCACCTGCCGCCAGCCGGCGTCCACCCGCCAGGTCGGCGACGGCGGCTCGCGCCCGGCGAGGACCACGAGACCGTTCGCCGGCAGCGCCGGGATGAACTCGCGGCGCAGCCAGCTGTCGAGGGCGCCCAGGTGCTCGAACGAGTCGACGAGCAGCACCGCGCCGCGGTCATCGCCGGACCGCGGGACCGCCCGGTGAAAGCCCTCCGGCGACGGGTCGATCTCTCTTCCGTCCAGCAGCACGGGAGCCCGCCCCGCGGCCCGGGCCCGGGCGAACATCTCCAGGAGCAGCGTCGTCTTGCCGATCCCGCCCGGGCCGTGCACGAAGAGCACCCGCCGCGGCGACCGCCCGTCCAGCGCGTCGTCGAAGGCGCGCAGCTCATCGCGGCGGCCGACGAAGCTGCGCCGCCGCGCCCGCTCGATGACGTCATTGAGGACGGAAGCCGCCACCGGCCCAGTCTCGACCCCCCGGACCGTGTGTGCCAGCACCCGGTCGCCGGGACGACAGTCGGCGGCCTCAGCGGGGGCAGTGGCCGAAGTGGGTGGTGCCGTCCACCCGGAGCAGCCGCGTGGCCAGGACCTCGTCGCCGACGCCCCGCCCGATACCCTGGCCGGCCCGGTCGCTGAACGCGAAGTGCAGGCCGCCGTACACCCGCGAGCGGCCCGCCTCCGTCGCCGCCGCCGAGAAGCTCGGGTAGGTGCGCGCCTGCCCGCCGGGCGCGGTGTCGGTCGCGTGTGCGAAGGGGACGTCGTCCGCGCAGAAGAAGCCGGCCAGCACCGCGGCGCCGGCGCCGCTGTACGAGCTGTGCCCGGACACCCACTCCGGGGTGCCGCCCACCGTGCCGCCGCGCGCCGACCAGGCCGGGTTCGCCTGCGTCACCGGGTTGTCGTCGGTGTCCGCCTCGCGGATCGCGGTGGTGGGCCGCCAGTGCCGGTAGGTGTACTTCGTACGCATGGTCGTCACCGTGGTGTCCGCCAGCGCCATGCTGAGCAGCGCCGTCATCCGGGTGCCCTGTGCCAGCGACAGGTGGCGGTCGCCGCCGACGGTCAGCGCGATGCGCAGCCACTCGCCGGGCGGCTGATCGGAGCCGGCCGGCAGCGACCAGAACTGGTACGTGGCGAGCAGGTCCGGCGCGGGCAGGCCGGCGTCGCCCAGCACCGCCACCTCGGCGAACGCCGCCGCGTACCCGATGTCGGTCAGCGCGGGCGGCGGACCGGGCAGGAACGCCGCCGGGTCCCGGACGGCGAACGGGCGCACGTCGCGGTACTGCACGCCGGACCAGTCGGCCCGGAACACGCCGGGTCCGGTACCCGCGGGCTGGCTCTGCACCGGCGTCGAGCCGTCGTCGGCCCTCGCCCGCACGACCCGCCGGCCCACCTCGTCGCCCCACCGCGCGCCGGCGGTGCGCCGTTGCCCCGGGCGCACCTTGGCGAGGTCGGCGTCGCGCTGTGCGTCATAGGTCGCGGCCCGGGCCGGGTCGACCGCGACGAGCACCGCGTGCGCCGCGGCGACCGTCGCCGCGAACGGGTCGCCGTCGCGCGGGCCCGGCCCGGCCACCAGCGCGGGCTCCCGGGCCGGTTCGCCGCGCCCGCCGACGATGCCGTTCACCGCGTCGTACATCGCCACGTTCAGCATCGCGTACCACCGGGCCGCGTCGGCGTCGCCGGCCCGCAGCGCGCGTACCGCGCCGAGGGCCGACTCGTTCCAGGTCCGTACCCCGTCGAAGCCGACCGCCGGGCCGTCAGCGACCGCCGGCGTGCTCAACCCCGCGCCGACCATCCCGATCATCACCACGAAAACGGCCTTCCGCATGGCTCGCCTCCCAGTCTCTCGCCGGTACCGGGGCCGACTCTCCTCCGCGGCCGTCGAAGTCGGTCGGGTGCGTCAGGAACTCGACGGCCGAGGCCGGTTCGGTTTGTGGGATCCGCGCCCGGCCCGCCTTGCCGCGTGCTGTTCTGAGCAGGTGAAACGCGTCATCACCCGGGCAGGCGTCGTCGCGGTCGTCGCGGCACTCGCGCCGGCCGCGCCGGCCGCGCCGGCCGCCGCCGCGCCGGTGCCGGCCACCGCGATCGTGCTGGAACGCTCGGGCGGCCTCACCGGAGCACAGGAGTCGTTCGCGGTCGACCGCTCGACCCCCGGCGGTCAACGGCCGCTGCGGCTGGCCGGCAGCCCCGCGTTCAGGAAGCTGCGCGGCTCGTATCCACCGAGGGATCCCTGCTGCGACCTGTACTCCTACCGCCTCACCGTCGTCTACCGCGGCGGCGGCCACAAGACGGTCACAACCGTCCAGGGCGCCGCCGCGCCACGTGTTCTGTGGGACGTCATCGGCTCCGTCGAACGGGTCGGTGCCTGCCCGCTCTCACCGATGCCGGCCACAGCCCCGCGCGGCACGCACGACAGCGGCCCCCCTCCTCCGCGAAAGGAGGAGAGGGGCCGCTGCTGAGAAGCTGAGAATGGAACTCCGGCACTCACAGTTCTCACTGGGCGAGTCGGCCGAATATGTCGGCTCGGTCCTGTGAAACACCTCGGCCGGCCTGGGTAGCCAGTGCGCGCCGGCGTGGGTAGCTAATCCATGCCGGCGTGGATAACTAAGCCACGCCGTCGGGTCGATGCTGGGCCGCGGTTGAATCGATCTCGGCGAGTCCCGCCGGACCGTCAACGCTCAGCGCTGTGTGTGAATTGATCTCGACGCTGGGCGCCAGAGGATTTAGTCCACCGATTTTCACCGACGCGTGCTTCTCAAGTGCCTCTTTCCCGAGTTTCCACATGAGAAGACAACGCAACGAGTACATCAGCAGGGGAGTCGTGGCGGCCATCCAGGCGACCGCAACTCCCATCCTTAACTAGCGCCCCTGCTTCTTTTCCATAGGCGACTCCTATGTTTTCCGGGGTCGAAATTGCCACCGAATACGGCGCGTGCGCGCTACGCACCGCGAAACGGCACCAAGATCAACAATTGGACAACGCGCGGCGAACAAAGCTGCGACGCTCCGGGTCGACGACCGGAACCTCGTGACTTACGCAGGCTACTCCGCCGCCACAACACAGCCAATACCCCTTTCGGAGTCAGGCCGCAACGCAACGTATAGGCGCAGTTTCATAGCGTTGAAAGAATTTGATCGAATCTTCGTAAGGCGATCATGACGGGCCACGCTTTGTACGCATGGCACGCGGTCGCTACATTGCCGGGCAAGACGAAAATCGATGTCTGGTCAATGGACGGCACACCGTGACTCTGATTCCCCTTCACCCGGACGATCCCCGCCGCCTCGGCGACTTCGCACTCGTCGGCCGCCTCGGCGCGGGCGGAATGGGTGCGGTGTATCTCGCCCGGGCCACGGACGGGCGGCGGGTCGCCGTCAAGGTGGTCCGGCGGGAGTGGTCGGCCGATCCGGAGTTTCTGGCGCGGTTCCGCAGTGAGGTGCGCCGGGCGCGCCAGGTGCCCCCGTTCTGCACCGCCGCCGTGCTGCACGCCGATCTCGAACACGTTCCGCCGTTCGTGGTCGTCGAGTACGTGGACGGTCCGAGCCTGGCCGAGGTGGTGCGCGACCGGGGACCGCTGGAAGCGGGCGAGCTGTACAGCCTCGCGGTGGGAGTCGCCACCGCGCTCGCCGCCATTCACGGCGCCGGCGTGGTGCACCGCGATCTCAAGCCGGCCAACGTGCTGCTCGGCGTCGGCCTGCCGAAGGTGATCGACTTCGGCATCTCGCGCAGCGTGGAGATGAGTGAGGGGCTCACCCGACCCGGCCAGGTCGTCGGCACGATCGCCTACCTGGCGCCGGAATGCTTCGACACCGCGGCACCCACCAGGGTGTCCCCGGCGGCCGACGTGTTCGCCTGGGGTGTTCTGGTCGGATATGCCGCGACGGGCCGCACACCCTTCGCGGCCGACTCGCCATTGGCGACGGTCGGCCGGATCCTGACGCAGCCACCTGACCTCGACGGGCTGACCGGGCGGCTCCGTGACCTGGTGTCCGCCGCGCTCAGCAAGGACCCGGCCACCCGCCCGGCCGCCCGTGATCTGCTGGACGCGCTGCTCCGCGGTGAGCGCGGTGAACCGGTCCGCGGCGTCGCCCCGGAGCTGCGGGCGGCCGCGCTCGCCGCGCGCGGCAGCGGATCGGGCCGCCGCCGGCTCTGGCGTGCCGCGGTCGCGGCGGCGGTCTGCGCCGTGCTCGCCGCGGCCGGCACCGCCGTCGCCCACTTCCACGAGGTCGCCGGCGCCCAGGCGGCCGTCGCCGCGCGGCAGAGCCGGGACCGCACCGTCCAGGACCTGCTGAACCGCTCGGCGCAGGTCTCATCCACCGATCCGGGACTCGCGCTGCGCCTGGCGGTCAGCGCGCAGTCGCTGGGCCCGTCGCCGCGCGGCCGGGGAGCCCTGAACGCGCTCCTCGCGGCGGGATACGCCGGCGAGGTGGGCTCCGGCAGGCCGCTGCACACCGTCGAGTTCCGGCCGGACGGAGCCGCCGTCGTGCTGGGTGGCCGCGACGGCGAACTCGACATCTGGGCCGTCGACGGGGACAGGTTCACCAGAGCCGGGTCGCTGCCGGTCGCCGACGAGGTCACCGAGGACGCCGCGTTCACCCCCGACGGAAAGACTCTGGCGACGATAGGACGGCAGGCAAGGCTGTGGGACGTCAGCGACCCGGCGACCCCGCGACTGCTGTACGCCCGGGCGGTCGAGACCCTCGACGGCGACCTGACGGTCGAGTTCACCCGTGACGGCCGGCGGCTCGTCGTCCAGGACGAGAAGCGTACGGCCGTCTGGGACGTGCGGGACCGTCGGCATCCGGAAGCGATCTGGTCGACGACACCGATCGAGGACGAGCAGACCGGCGCCACGGCCCTCAGCCGTGACGACAAGATCATGGCCGGTGTCGAGCGCCACGGCTCGCTCTCGATCTGGACCATGACGTCCCGGACAAGGCCCCGCAAGGTCGCTACCGTCCGCGGCATCGGCCAGGTGGCGGACATAGCGTTCAGCCCCGGCGCCGACGTCATGGCCGTGGCGCGCGTCAGAGAAGGAATCCGGCTCTATGACGTGTCCCACCCGACCCGCCCTCGTCGCATCGCTGATCTCGCCGAGCCCGCGGAGTTCGTCTCCACCATCACCTTCGATCCCACGGGAACGCGGTTGGCGATCGGCGGCAGCGGTGGAGCGGTGTCGTTGTGGGACGTCCGGACACCCGAGTACGCCGTGCTCGTCAGGACCCTGCGCGGCGTCGGCGGCGCCGTTCGCGACGCCGACTTCTCGCCCGACGGTTCCCGCGTTCTCACCGTAGGTGACGGCGTGGCACACACCGCGATGTTGTGGCGGCTGAACCCGTTCCAGGCGCAGCGGCGGGCCGTTCTCACGGGCCGCGGCACCTACGACTATTCGCCGGAGGTGGCTCTCTCCCCCGACGACGACGTCGCCGTCGTCCGTTCGGACGGCAAGCTCTCATCGTGGAACCTGCGGGACGTCTCCCGCCCGCGGCCGATCGGAAAACCGGTGTCGTTGCCCGACGACTCGGGAGTGTCGCCGCTGCGGCTGAGATCGGACCTGCGGACCGTCCTCGCCGGTGGGTCGCTCTTCGACATCACCGGCGGCCGCGCACGCCGGCTGATCCCCGCCAAGGACGGCGAACTCCGGTGGGTGCTCGACCTGGACAGCCGGCGCGACCTGGCCGCGGTGTTCGACAACCGCTCCTTCCGGACCGGCGCCCGGGCCAAGGTTCTGATCTGCCGGGTCGTTGCCGGCCGCCAACCCGTGGTCCTGGCGTCCATACCGGCGACGCACGTCAACGCCGCGGTCTTCGTGCCGGCGGCGAAATCGATCGTCATCGCGGATGGCGGCAACGCCGACTCCGCCGCGGTGACGATCTGGGATCTGACCGAGCCGGCGAAGCCTCGCGTGGTCCGTACCTTGAGGAGCGACACGGAGATCAGGAATCTCTCGACCGGCGGTCGAACCGCGTTCGACGGCAGCGACGGCATCAAGATCTGGAACAACCGCACCGGCGATGACGAGAGCGTCCGGATCGCCCATCGCCCGTTCTTCGACGCCGTCGTTGGCCTGTCTTTCTCCGCCGGTGAGGAAATGATGGCCGTGGCCACGGCCGGCGGCACCGAACTGTGGAGCGTCCTGGACGGGGCAGAGCCGGTGCTCATGAGCGTCATTCCCGGCAGCGAGACTTCCGGCATCGCCTTCAGCGCGCGCCGTCCCCTGCTGGCGACCGCCGACGACGACAAGGGCGTGGTGGTGTGGGATGTCGGGTCGATGCTCGCGACGGCACGCGATCCGCTGCCGGCCGCCTGCCGGCGGTCGGGCGGGTTGAGTGAGTCCGAGTGGCGTCGATACGTCTCCGAGGTGCCGTTCCGCCGAGCGTGCCGGTAAGGCAGGGGGTCAGCCGGTCCAGAACTCGGCTCTGTCGATGCTGACGTAGGCGGCCGCCGAGGCCGCGTTCCGCTCCCCCGTCACGCGGACCCGGACGGTGTGGGTGCCGTAGGTGAGCCGGGGGCTCAGGTAGTTGAGGGCCTCGCCGACGCGGATCGCGCCGTAGAGGTCAGCACGCTGCTCGGGGCCGTTGTCGACGCTGATCGCGGCGATGCCGTTGCCGGTGTCGCGGACCGAGAGCAGGGCCAGCTGGGTGCCGGTGAAGGTGTACGTCGCGGTGGCGCCGGCCTGGTTCGTCCAATGGTCGTCGCCCCAGAAGCAGGCCGCCGCGCAGCCCGTGCCGGAGTTCCAGGTGCCGGAGTACACCAGCGAGCCGCCGCCGGAGGAGCGGCCGTCGTTGTTGATCCAGCCGGTGGACGGCCCGGGGTCGCCGGCCGGCAGGTCCTGGGTGGCGCCGATGGCCAGCGGCTGGCCGAGGCTCGGGCTGCCGTCGGCGTCGAAGCCGACGCGCTGCACGCGCGTGGTCCGGTTGCTGTACGTGAAGACACCCGTCGTCTTCGCGTGGTACACGATCCACGTCTCGGTGCCGTCGGGGCTGGTGAAGAAGCCGTGGTGGCCGGGGCCGTACACGCCGCGGGCGTCCTGCCGGGAGAAGAGCGCGCCGTTGTGCTGCTGCCAGCTCGCGCGGTTGAGCGGGTCGGCGCCGGACGCGACGCTCATCATCCACAGCCCGTAGTCGGGCTTGCCGGTGTCGCAGACCGAGTACGTCATCCAGGTGCGGCCGTTGCGGTAGAGGAACGCCGGCCCCTCGCGCACCTCCGGGCAGTGCCCGGCCGCGTTCAGCGACACGGCGTTGCCGGAGACCGTCCACGGGTTCGACAGCGGGGCGATGTTGATGCCGTTGTGCTGGAACTCGTTGAGCCCGCTCCACATCAGGTACAGCCGGCCGTTGTGCCGCATGAGCCCGGCGTCGATGGCGAACACGTCGCGGTTGGGCGGCACCAGCCGGGCCTTGAACTGGTACGGGCCGGCCGGGTCGTCGCCCGCGGACTCCAGCACGAACAGCCGGTGGTTCTCGTCCACGCCGTTGTCCGCGGTGTAGTAGAGGTACCAGCGGTTGTTCACCCGGTAGAGCTCCGGCGCCCAGACGTGCTGGTTGCGCGCCGGGTCGGTGTCGCGCCACACCTGGATGGCCGGGGCGTTCAGCAGGGTCGCCACGCTCCGGGAGCGGCGGATCCTGATCGCGTCGCCCTCGGTCATCAGCAGGTAGTAGTTGCCGTTGAAGTAGGTCATGAAGGGGTCGGGCCCGGTGCCGACCGGGTTGCGGAACGTGCCGGCGGCGGCGAACGCCGGGGTGGCCGAGGTGGCCGCGAAGAACGAGAGGAACAGGCCTAGGGCGGCGGCGATCGCCGCCCACCGGCGCCGTCGGGGAACGGTGCGGTGCATGGGTGCCTCCATGGGGAAGTGGAGTCGCACCGACCTTACATCGAAGATGCTGGATCGAGCGTGCGGCGCAGCCGGACCGCGTGCGCGGGCCAGCCGTGCTCGGCGGCGTGCAGCACCACCGCCAGCAGATTGGCCCGCTCGGCGTCGAGCCAGCCCCGCGCGCTCGCCGCGTCCGGAAAGGCCGGCGTGGCCGGCGGGTGCGTACCGGAATCGGGCCGGCATGGCCGCCCGGCCGGGTGCAGCGTGTCGATGGCCGCCGCGGTGGCCGCGAGGTAGTGGTCGAGCAGCCGGGTGCCGGCCGCCCGGCCCGCGGCGCTGTCGATCCCGCCCGAGAGCCCGCGCGCGTGCGCCCGGAGCAGTTCATGCATCCGGTACCGGCCGGAGTCGTCGCGCTGCACCAGATGCGCGCGGGTGAGCCGATCCAGCACCTGGTCGACGGCGGGCGTACCGACGCCGGTCAGCGCCGCGGCGACGTGCCGGTCGAAGTCCGCGCCGGGATGCAGGGCGAGCAGGCCGAACGCCGCCGCGGTCGACGGCGCCAGGTCCCGGTACGACCACTGGAGCACCGAACCGACGCCGGTGTGCCGGTCTCCCGCGGCGTCGAGCAGCGCCAGGCGGTCCCGGTGGTCGGCCAGGTCACCGGCCAGCTCGGCCAGCGACGTGTCGGGGCGGGCCAGGGCAAGCTCGGCGACCACGCGCAGGGCCAGCGGCAACCGGGCACACCGCGCGGCCAGCGTCGCCGCGGCCTGCGGCTCGGCGGCCACCCGCGCGCCGATCAGCGCGTGCAGCAACGCCACGGCCTCGCCCTCGTCGAGCAGGTCGAGCACCATCCGCGCGGCGCCGTGCCGGGCGACCAGGCCCGCCTGCGCGTCCCGGCTGGTCACCACCACCAGGCACGACGACGAGCCGGGAAGCAGGTGCCGGACCTGTTCCACCGACGCGGCGTTGTCCAGCACGACAAGCATCCGCCGCCCGTCGATCAGGCTGCGAAAGCCGGCCGCGCACTCCTCCACCTCCAGCGGCACCTGCTCGCCGGGCAGGCCGAGCGCGCGCAGCATCCGGCGCAGCGCGTCGACCGGGCGCATCGGCTGCTCCGGGCCGTAGCCACGCAGGTCGAGATAGAGCTGGCCGTCGGGGAAGAGGTCGCGGCGCCGGTGCGCCCAGCGCAGCGCCAGCGCGGTCTTGCCGACCCCCGCCGTACCGGTGATCAGGAGCACCCGCGGCGGGCCGGCCGACGGGCCGGCCAGGCGGTCCAGCTCCGCCATCCACGCCTCCCGGCCGGTGAACCCGAACGCCTCGGCCGGCAGCTGGGCGAGCGGCGGCGGGGCCGGCGGCGCGGCCCCGTTCGCCCGCTCCGGCGCGGCACCGTCCTGTCGCAGCAGTGCCTCGTGCGCGGCGATCAGCTCGAGGCCCGGGTCGACGCCCAGCTCGTCCGCCAGCAGGCCACGGACCCGGTGAAACGCGGCGAAGGCCTGCGCGCGGCGGCCCGCCGCCTGATACGCGGTGATCAACCGGGCCTGGCCGACCTCGTCCAGCGGCTCGGCGGCGACCGCCTCCTCCAGTACGCGCACGGCCTCGGCGAACCGGCCGGCCCGCGTCAGCGCCTCGCCGCAGCGCAGCAGGGCCAGCCGCCGCTCCTGCGCCAGCGCCAGCACCTTGGGGTGCCCGGCCAGCACCGGAACATCGGCAAGCGGCGCACCCCGCCACAGCCGCAACGCCTCGCCGAGCAGCCCCGCCGCCCGGCCACCGTCCCGGCCCGGCTCGGCGCGGGCCCGCTCCACCAGCGCCCGGAACCGGAACAGGTCGATGTCCTCCCGCGGTACCCGCAGCGCGTAGCCGTCGCCGACCGCGGGCAGCACGACGCTGCGGCCGTGCGCCGGGCGGGACGGCTCCAGCAGCCGGCGCAGGTTCTTGACGTGCGTCTGCACCACGTTTACCGCGCTCGGCGGCGGCCGGCCGACCCACAGCGTGTCGATCAGCTGCGCGCGGGTCAGCATCTGCCCGCCCGCCACCGCCAACAGCGCCAGCACCGTCCGCTGCCCGGTCGACGCCGGCGAGACCGTCGCACCGGCCACCTCCACGCGCACCTGGCCGAGTACCTGTATCCGGACACTCATCCCCATCCCCCCTCAGCTGGTTCGTTGCGAGGGGCGCCGAGGATGGCGCGCCGACCTGACGAACTGCTTCCGGGTGGATGGCCGCCGCCGGTGGTCGTGCCGGACGCTGAAGGTATGAACGGCGGGCGACTGGCAATCTGCGTGATCGGCGCCGGGCCGCGAGGGCTGTCGGTGATCGAACGGATCTGCGCCGACGAACGCGCCGACCGCCGCCAGAACGCCGTGCTGGTGCACGCGGTGGATCCCGATCGTGCTCGGCGCGGGCGCGCGGAGCCGTCCACGGCTGCTGTCCCCGCGTCAGGCGGCCGACGCACACCGCCGGATGGAGGCGGGGCGGTTGCGCGGCAGGCGGGTGCTGCTGCTGCCGGACGAGCGGGCCGGGACCTAACCGTCCGCCCGCGGGAGTCCGCACCCCACGCTGAGCAGCGCGTACGCCGCCGACGCCAGCGTGACGTGCCGGTGCCAGCCGCCGAACGACCTGCCGACGAAGTCGGCGAGCCCCACCCGCCGGCCGGTCTCGACCGCGCCCCGGTGCGCGGTGCGGCGAAGCCGGCTCAGCGCGAGAAGGGTCGCCGGATGGACGTCGCCCAGGTTGGTGAGGTGCAGTTCCTCGGGCCAGACCCGCCGGGGGCGCCCCGAGCCGAGCAGGGTGAGCGGCGCCCGCCCGTTCACCGACCGGACGTCCGCGCTCGCCACCAGGTCGGTACGCGGTGCCGGGCCGTCCCACCTGGCGGGTCGCCGGGCGGCCCGCAGCGCGGCGATCCGGTGCTGTGCGGTCGTCTCCGCGCCGATCGGGAACGCCGGGGGCACCTTGGCCAGGAACGGCAGGCCCGCGGCGTGCAGCCGGCGGATCGTGCCCGGCAGGTACTCGTCCGGGACGTCGACGACGACGGGCCGGGGCGGCATGCCCCACCGGGCCGTGACCGTGCGGACGGCCTCGACCGCGCACTCCTCGAAGCTCTCCGCGGGAACATCGGCGGGGATGGCGGCGCGGCTGCGCCGGCGCGTGTCGTCCGTCCAGCGCGACGAGAGGTGCAGCCGCCAGTTGACGGGGTAGACGACCTCGGCGCTGACCGCCCACACGCCGACGGCGCGCTGCACCCGCCTTCGCTGCCCGGACTCGCCGGCGAGCGGGTCGGCACCCACCGAGCAGTCGCCCATCTTGGGGATCACCAGCGGGCGCACCACCCAGGCGGCCGGCGGCGCCAGCCGCGTCACCGCCTGCGCGAAGGACCGGCGCACCGGCTGCCAGTCCCACGGGGAATTCGCCACGAAATGGTGCAGGCTCTGCTCGCCCACCTCGCCGTTCAGCGCGGCCGCGATATTGCGTACGGTCTTGCGTCCCTCGGCGAGCAGGAGGCCGCGCAGGTACTGATGTCCCCTGCTCCGCTGGTCGGCCCGCGATAACGAATCGAACAAGGACGTACAAATCACATCGAACAACGAAGTGTCCACAATTACCCCCGCAGTCGGTCCCCTGGAATCCAGGTAGCGTGCGGGGCACGACTGAATCGGCATTGAACCGGCACTGGACAGCGACTGGACCGCACCGCGGCTAGAACGCGTCGACCGTTCTGTCAGGGATGGGTCACTGCCGAATCATTGCCCCTCTCCCGGTCCCGGGGTGTAATGGGCGAAACCAGCTGACAATCCGCGGAGATGACCATGGCGGAATACAAGATCAGCAATCTCTCCATTCGGATCGAAGATCAAGTTCTTCCCTTGGGAGTACTCGTCGGGCACGGCAAACAGATCGGCGACCTCGGCGACGGGGAGGCCGACGGCGGCGGCTGCGGATGTAGTTGTAGCTGCACCTGCTCCTGTACGTGCACCTGTACCTGTACCGGCACAGCACCCACCCCGCCGGCGGAACCGGACCCCGAACCGGACCCCGAACCGGACCCCGGCGAGCCGGACCCCAGCGAACCGGATCCCGACCAACCGCACCATCGACCGGCCGGCCGGGGTGGCCGCGCCGGCAAATTCGAAAATGTCGAGCTCGCCCTTCTCCGGGAATCTCTGAAGAATGCGCTGGAAAATCTGGACGAGATTGCGAGGAACCAACCGAAGCGCCCGAAAGCGTGATCACGCAAGGTGAATCGGTCACCCTCCGGGATATTTGGCGGTTCCAATCCCCCACCCGGCTCGTCCCGGCCGACGGCGCGCCCGAACGCGCGAAGCTACTCCCCGAGGAGATCGCCGGACCACTGCGCCGTCTGGCCGACGGGAACGGGACGACCCCGGCCGCGACCGGGCTGGCGCCCGCCGTGCTGCGGGCGCTCGAACTCGACGGAGTCGTCCGGGTCACCCCCGCGCCGCCACCCCCCGCGCAATGGATCGCGGCCGCCGGCGACGACTCCGCCGAGATCGCCGCGCTCACCTGGGGCGCGGCCTTCACCCGGTTGACCGCCGAGGAACTGACCCGGCGCCTGTACTTCTTCGGCCGACTTCCCGTTACGGCCGATTGGATCCGGCGCCTTCCGGATGAGGACGCGGTGGCTCGCTGGCTGGGGGTCGCCGAGGCCGAGCAGGCCCTGCACGGATTCCACCCGCTCCGCCGTACCCGCGAGACATGGGTGTGGCGGCGCTGGACCCGGCCGGCAGCCCGCGGCGCGGCCGGCAAGCTGTACGTGTGCTGCGCGCCGGCGGACCTACCGGGCGTGCTGCGAGCGAGCCTTCCGGTCCTGCGGCATCGCGCCGTCACCGGCTTCAAGCTCGGCTACGACCTGCCCACGCTGTTACGCCCGGACAAGTTCGTGCTGTTCCTGGATGACCGCGGGCAGGCCGACGAACTCGCCGAGCGCGTCGCCGACGCCGTCGGGCCCTGCCCGGTCCATCCGCTGCCCTTCGCCGCCGTCACGGCCGCCGGCGACCTGGTCCGCACGGCCACCGACCCCGCCGATACGCCCGGGCGCCCGGCAACCCGGGAGCGGGCCAGCTGGCGGCTGAACATCTGCCGGCTGGCCGCCGAGACGCTCGTCGCGAACCGAGGCCGGCCGCGGATCGAACGGGTCGCCGCCGCCCTCGAACGGCTGACGCTCGCGGGTATCGACACCCGGTGCTGGGCGTGGCGGGAGGCGGCATGATCCTGGCCGGTCAGCGGCTGACGATCCCGGCGGACCTCATGGCGGTACGCGCCCGCGACCTTCCCCCCGCCGACAGGGAGGCGCTTGGCGACGTGTACGACGACACGGGCGTGGCGCTCGGACGGCGGACGAGCCGCCGGTCCTCGATCTTCGTCACCGGCCCGCTGTACGCGCTGCTCGAAGAGTTCCGCACGCCGGCCACCGTCGTCGAGGCGATCGCCCGCCGCGCGGCCGGCACCGATCAGGCCGCCGAGCGCATCCTCGACGACAGCTTCTCCTCCCTGATGCGGCTGCGCGAGATCGGGATCCTGATGACGGAGGAGGAGGCCGCAGGTACCGGCCCTCTCTACCGCCCCGGTGAACTCCTGACCGGCCGGCCCGTCCAGCGCTGCCTCCAGTCGTACGAGGACGGCGACGTCTACGTCGTCGAGGACGGCGCGACCGGGCGGGCGGTGGTCAAGCTCGCCCGCCGCCCCGGCGACGCGGCCGCGCGTCGCGGGTACCGCCGCGAGGCCGCGGCCCTGCGCCTGCTGGGCGCCGCCGGCGTGCCCGTTCCCGCCGTGCTCGACCGGGCCGCCGACGACGACGGTCACCCGCTGCTGGTGCTGGAGCACGTGGACGGCCGCCGCATCGACCACCGGGCCGCCAGGCTGCGCCGCGCCTCCCTACCCCGGCTGGTACGGGCCTGCGCGACGATGGTCCGGACGCTGGCGCTCATCCACGATCGCGGCCTCCTGCACGGAGACGTGCACGGCGGCAACTACCTGCTGACCGATGACGACGCGGTCGTCGCCGTCGATTTCCGTCACGCGTCCGCGCTTACCCGGCCGCGCGGGCGGCATGGCGTGCCGCGATTCATGGATCCCCAGTGGGCACAGGCCCGGCTGACCGGATCTCCGCAACCGCCGAACTCCGCCGCGGCCGAGCAGTACAGCATGGCGGCGCTGGTCTACTTTCTGATCACCGGCGAGCAGCACTACGAACGGCCGATCACCGCCGAGGCGGTGGAGGCGGCCCTGGCGCGGGGCGAGCTCAGCGAGGAGTTCGCCCGCCGATCGTCCTGCGAACTCTCGGAGATCCTCGCGGTCCTCCGGCGCGCCCTGGCCGTCGACCCCGACGATCGCTGGCCCGACGTCGCGGCGTTCTCCGCCGCGTTCACCGCGGCGTCCGAATCCGTCACCGACGCACCCGGCGAAGACCGCACGGACCGGGTGAAGCGAACCGGCCGGTGGGACGCGTACCTCGCCCCCGCCCGTACGGCTACGCAGGTGCCACCGTCGGCGGCGGCCGGCGGGGCCGGTACGGCCATGGCACTGCTGGCTGCGAGCGCGGTCACCGCCGACCCACTCCTGCTGGCCTGGGCGGACCTGTGGTCGGAGGAGGCGGCGGCACCGCCGGCCGAAGGGCGGTTGGATCCACACGGAGGGGCCTGGCACGGTCGGCCGGGTGTGCTCGCCGCCCGGGTCATGACCGCCTGCGCGTTGGACGACCGCATCGCCCGCGAGACCGCCATCAAGGCGTACCTGCGCGAACACGACCGCCACCGCGACGGCGGCGGTCCGGCGGACCTGACGCACGGCCTGGCGTCGTTGGTCCTGCTGGACGCCCACCTGGTCACGCTGTCCGGCGGGGACGAGCGCCTGCGGCACGCCGGTGCGGAGGCGGCGGGCGCACTGGCGGGGCGGATCGGCGACGCGGCGAGCGGCGTGGGCCTGGCCCACGGCATGCCCGGGCACCTGCTGGCCGCCCTCGCGTGGCAGTCCGTGTCACCGGAACCGTCCGCCGCGACTGCGGCCGAGCACCTCGCCCGGATCTCGGCAGCCCCGCGCCGGTGGTGCCGGCCGGGCTGGGAGGCAACGTGGTGCAACGGGGCCGCGGGCCTCACGCTGCTGTTCCTGGCCGCCTCCCGCGCACTCGGCGAGCCCGCGTACCTGGCCGACGCGGAGGCGGCGATGCGCATCGCGCTCGCCGCCGAACCGCGCGGCCTCGACCTGTGCTGCGGCGCGCCCGGCCGCGCCTACGCGCTCGGACGCCTCGCCCACGCCACGGGTGAGACGTCGTGGCGCGGGCTGGCGGCGGCCGAGCACGCTCGCGCGGCGGGTGACCTCCACCGACTCGGCCCGCACGGCCTGGCAAAGGGCCGTGCGGGCGTGCACGCCGTCACCGAGGGCCAGCACGACGAGCGGTTCGTCCTGCCGCTCATCGACGCACTCCCGCGGTCGACGCCGTGACCGGCCCGGGGCAACCGGCCGGGCCGTTGTCCCGGAAGTCGTGCGGGGTCAGGCGTCGGGAAAGGTCGCGAGGAAGCGGGCCGTCACGTTGGTGGTGAGCTGATCGGGCAGGGCCGCGTACTCCGCCGGGGTGAGGTGGTGCTTCCCGGCCGCCGTGATGGAGTAGATGGCGGTGCTTTCCACGTCGCGCAGCAGCGTGCCGTCCGTCGGCTGGGTGCCGAGCAGGTCCAGCAGGCCCGCCGGCACGTTGATCGCGGCCGGGCCGCCGAGCAGGGCGTACTCGGCGGCGTTGAGGTGGAACTTGGCGCCGTTGACGACCTGGTAGATCGCGGTCGACACCGGGTCGCGCAGGAACAGCGAGCCGGCCGGGCGGGTGCCGGTGATCGCGGCGGCGAAGCCGTGCGGGACGTTGACCGCGGCCGGGCCGCCGAGCGCGGCGAACTCGGCCGGGGTCAGGTGGTACTTGGCCCCGCCCACGATCTGGTAGATCGCGGTGTCGCTGATGTCGCGCAGGAACGAGTTGTCGGCGGGCACGGTGCCGAGCCGGTCGATGAAGCCGACCGGCACGTTGGCCGCGCCCGGACTGCCGAGCGCGGCGTACTCGGCGGCGCTCAGGTGGTACTTGGCACCGTTGACGGCCTGGTAGATGGCGCCGCTGTCCGGGTTACGCAGGTAGCCGGAGGACGGCAGGGTCGCGGTGATCGACAGGATCAGGCCGTGCGGCACGTTCGTCGACGGCGCGCTGTCCAGGGCGCTGTACTCCGACGGGGACAGGTGGTACTTGGCGCCGCCGACGATCTGGTAGATGGCGCCGTCGGTGATGTCCCGGATGAAGCTGCCGTCGCGGGGCACGGTCGCGGTGAGGTTGATGAAGCCCGCCGGCACGTTGATGGCGGCCGGGCTGCCCATGGCGCTGTACTCGGCCGGGGACAGGTGGTACCGGGCGCCGCCGACGATCTGGTAGATCGCGGTGGTGCCGGGGTCGCGCATGAAGGCCGATTCGACCGGCACGGAGGCGGTCACCCTCGCGATGAAGCCCGCCGGGACGTTCGTCGCCGCGGGGCTGCCCAGGCCCGCGTACTCGGACGGGTTGAGGTGATATTTGGCGCCGCCGACGACCTGGTAGATCGCCGTGCTGGCGGGGTCGCGCAGGAACGTGTTGTCGGCCGGGACGGCGCCGAGCCCGGCGACGAGCCGGGCGGGCACGTTGCGGGCGGGCGGTGCGCCCAGCGCCGCGTACTCGGACGGGTTGAGGTGGTACTTGGCGCTGCCGGCGATCACGTAGATGGCGCCGTCGCCGGCGGTCCGCACGTACGTGCCGTTCGCGATGATGCCGGGCATGCTCGCGAAGGTGCCCTCGGGCACGGCGGTGGAGGGCGGTGATCCGAGTTCGGCGTACTCGGCGGGGGTCAGGTGGAACGGCACGCCGCCGACCACGAGGCTGATCGCGCCGTTCGGCTCCCGCAGCACCGAGTTGTCCGGGCTGCCGGGCGGCGGTCCGTCGTCGGCGATGTTGTTGTACCGGACCGGGATGTACGTGTTCAGCTCGCCCCAGGTGTCCTTGCCGATCTTGCCGTAGTTGTTGACGGCGTTCGGGTTCTGGACCGTCTCGCCGGGGTTGTTGAACGAGTAGACGTAGGCGCCGTCCTCGTGCCGGTTCCCGTTGACCCAGCGGGCGAAGAGCTCGATGTGCCCGTCGCGCAGCACGGCGTCGCCGGCCTTGAGGTCGTGCAGGCTGGGCAACTGCTGCTTGCCGCTCCAGCTCAGGAACGTCCTGGTGCTGCGCGAGTCGGGCAGGTGCCAGGCCATCGAGACCAGGCCGGAGCAGTCCCGCCGGTAGGTCTTGCCCTGCGGGTCGGGCGCCCACGTGCCGGTCTGCGTGTAGGTGAAGCCCCGGTCCACCCAGTACTGCGACCGCTGCAACGTCTCCGAGCGGGTGATCGGCCCGCCGACGCTGGACGCCGCGGTGGCGGCCCCGGCGCCGAGGACGGCCGCCACCGTCCCGCCGGCGGCACCCACCACCAGGGCGGTGCCGGCCGTGACCGCACGGCGCAACCTGCCGATTCTCATGAATTCTCCTCATCGATGTAAACAAGCAGCTCCAAAATGGAGGACGCTGCCAACGCCGGGCTCCATAGTGGGCAGCACATCGATGCGTGTCAACAGTCGATTCCAACGGGTCGTAGGATGTAATCTCGCATTGACATGGGCAGGGAGGATTCGTACGGTGACTGGCGACAAGCACGCGCACGGCACCTTCGCCGACCGGCTGGACAGGCTGTTCCGGACGGTCGTCACCGGCGAGGGGCGGCTGTACAGCACGCGGGCCGCGGCCGCCGCGCTGGCGGAGCTCGGCTGCCCGGTCTCACACACCCATGTCGGCAAGCTGCGCCGCGGCGAGGCCGACCCGCGGCGATCCGAGATGCAGGCGTTCGCCACCCTCTTCGGCGTCAGCCTGGCCTACTTCACCCAGGACGACGACGGGGGCGAGGTCGACCGCCGCCTCGCCCGCGCACTCGGCGATCCGGCGATCCAGGCCGTCGCGATGCGGATGGGCGAGTCCGAGATGTCCGCCGCCGGGAAGGCCGCGGTCGCCGCAATGGTCGAGCAGGTGGTGCTGCTGGAGCAGGCGGCGCGCCTTCGGAACCAGCCGCCCGACGGCTGAGCGCCCGGAAACGCCGCCGCCTCGGCAAATCTACAAGAGACGGTCGGCTACGGTGACGCGGTGAGGCAGGGCCGGTGATGCGAGTGCCAAGGTGGATCCCGTGGCCGGCGATCGGGCGCCGGCGCCGGACGGGCGACCTCCCCGAGCTGGTCGAGCAGGCCCGCGGGGGCCTGGACACGCTGGGACTGCGCGGCCGGTTCACCGCCGACCGGCTGCACGAGGCGATGCAGGCGTACCGGGGCCGTCCGGTGCACGTGCTCGCACAGCCCCTGCCCGCGGGCGGCCCGCACGGGTTGTGGGTCGCCGGCCGCGACGCGGACTACGTCTTCTTCCCCGCGGGCGCCTCGCCGGTGCGGCGGCACGTGATCGTCGGGCACGAGTACGGCCACATGTTGTTCGACGACGTCGCACACCCGGCGCTCGCCCCGGACGATCCGGTGGGCATGGACCCGGCGGCCCTGTCCGCCGCCGCGCGCCGGGCCCGCAGCTCCTACGAGGAGCTGCCCGAGCGCCGGGCGGAGATCTTCGGAACCCTGGTCGCCCAGCGCATCACCGACTGGTCCTGGCCGCCCGCACGGGCCACCGACGGCGACGAGGCGGCGCTGCGACGGCTGACCGGGCTGCTGGAGAGCACGGACGAGAGTGGATGACATCCTGCTCGCCGCCGGCGCCGCGACGGCCCTGATCAGCCTCGGCCTGGCCGCCGGCAAGCTGTGGGATCTCGTACACCACCGCCAGGACCGGCTGCGCCGGCTGCTCGGGCTGACCCTGGCCATGGGCGCCTTCGCGGTGTCGCTGCAACCGGTCAGCGCCCGCGTGGACCGGCTGCTCGGCCTGCTCGACGTCTGCCGGCTGGTCGGCAACGTGCTGGCCGTTGCCATCGTCGCCACCGGCCACGCCTTCCTGCTGCACACCCTGCACCCGGGCCCGGCGACCCGCCGCCGGGTCCGCACCCAGTACCTGATCATGGCGGCGTGCGCGGCGGCGCTGATCGGGTCGTACGCGCTGGCGCCGTCGCCGTACCGGATCGACGACCCGTTCGTGCGCGGCGGGCAGTACTACGCCTCGGTGCATCCGCCGCCGACGCCGTACCTGGTCGTCTACCTGGGCTACATGCTGTGGCTGCTGCCCCAGGTGGGCCGGCTGTGCGCGCGGTACGCCCGGGTGGCCCGGCGCCACACGGTGCGGCTCGCCCTGCGGATGATCGCCGCCGGCTGCTTCCTCAACTTCGCCAACGTCGGCCTCAAGCTCACCAACCTGGCCGTTCGCGACCAGCCGGCGGTCTCGTCGATGCTCTACCGGCTCACCTTCCTCACGTACGCGGTCGCCGTCCTGGTGATGGTGGTCGGCGTGATGATCCTGGCCTGGGGCCGGTGGCTGCGGTTGGACCAGCTCGCCGAGCATGTGCAGGCACGGCGGGCATGCCGCCGGCTCCGGCCGCTCTGGGCGCTGGTGGCCGAGGCCGCACCGCAGGTCACCCTCGGCGACGGGCCGGCGCCCGGTGGCCGGCCGGTCGCCCTGCCGGGCGCCCGGATGCGGCTGATCAGGATGACCACGGAGATCCTCGACGGGTACGCGGAACTGCGCCCGCGCACGAACCGCCGGATCGCCGACGAGGCGCGCGCCGCGGCCGGCCGGCGCGGTCTCACCGGGGAACGCCTGGAGGCGGCGGTGGAGGCCCGGGTCGTGACCGAGGCCGTGGCGGCGGTCCGGTCGAGCGCGCCCGGCGAGGTCCGGACGGAGGTCGTCGACCTGCCGTCGGCCAGGGCCGCGGACGCCGGTGACGCCGGCGCCGAGGTGGCCTGGCTGATCGCGGTCGCCGCGCACCTGCCCGCGGTCGACCGCTCAGTTGATCGGGGCGCCGGACCCGGCGGCGGCGGGGCGCGGGCCCAGGTCGCACAGTGACGCCACCTCGGTCCTGGGCAGGTCCGCCTGCTCGGGAATGCTGCGCAGCGCCGTGGTGAACGAATTGGTGTAGCGGTTCTCGGAGACGTCGCAGCCCGACGGCTGCGGGCCGTTCGACAGCCCGCCGCCGATGAGCTTTCCGGCGCCGTCCCGCAGCACGTAGGACGAGCCGCGCGAGACGAGGTCGGTGCAGTTGGCCGAGCGCGCGTCGTAGGAGATGACGCCGGTGCCGGCGGGGTTGCGGGTGGTCTTGGCCGGGACGAGGGTTGCCGTCACCGGCGCGAGGCCGTTGTTCCCGTCGCCGGCGGGCAGCCACTGCGTGACGACGGGCTTGATGGACACGTCGGTGACCTGCGCCAGGCGGGTGACGGCGAGCGCGTCGCCGACCGGCACCTTCGCGCCGGGCAGGATGATCGGCACCTCCAGGACCTGGAACCGGCGGAACTCGTCGGCCACGACGCTGCCGCCGCCGGGGCCGAGGACGTCGAAGGTCACCCGGGTGCGGTAGGCGACCCGGTCGCCCGGGTTCTCCAGGACGGCACCGATCGTGACCGTCGACGCCGCCGCCGAGCCGACTCGGGTGTAGCCCTGCTCGGCGATGCGGACCGTCGTGGTGTCGTTCACCGGTGCTGTCGACGGCGGGGTGGCCAGGCGGCAGTCGGCCTGCGCGGGCCTGTTGGCGTGGTTGTTGTAGTAGCTCACGGCGCCGAAGACTGTCAGTGCGATCAGCGCCGCCACGCCGACGGCCGGCCATATCCTGCCTCGCACTGGTCAGGTCCTCTCTGTTACCGGTCGTACCCGTAGTACTTGTTCGACAGTGCGGCGATCTGCGCGAACTGATGGTTGATCAGCTCGCCGGCGGCCTGTGCCGCCGCGGCCGCGAACTCGTGCTCGCTCAACCCGCGTACCGTACCGGGCGCGATGTGGACCTCCCACTGACGCATGCCGACCGCCTTGACCGAGATCCGCCCGTCGGCGGAGTAGCCGCGGGCCACCAGCTCGTCGCGTTCGGCGCGCCAGTCGACGTCGCGGGCGCTGATCGGCCGGTCCTCGCCGGTGACGGTCTGACCCGTGACGTCGCTGAAGGCGCGCCAGTACTCGCGGGTGCGCGACACCCAGAGCAGGTTCGCCAGGACGGCGAGCCGGCGTTCCAGGTCGTGATCGTCGCAGAGGTCGTACCAGCCCTGCCGGAAGGTAAGCGTGAGCCGGTCGCGGTCGCGCAGCTCACCGGCGATGGCGCCGTCGGGTGTTGAGGCACGCACCAGCATGGTGTCGATCCGGTCGGCGAACTCGCCCATCAGGCGCTCACCCCTCCGCCGTGCCCAGCCCGGTGGGGCCGTTGCCGGTGACGGTCGCGGCGGTGGCGTCGGCCAGGGCCGGTCGGTTCGACATGAACCTGTCCCTGCTGCCGGTCAGGACGGCATGCGAGGACGCCAGCGCGTCGGCGATCACCCGCTCCTTGTCGTTGATGTCCTTGGCCAGCTCCTCGAGGCCCTTGCGGATCTGCTCGACGATCGCATTCGCGTTCTCGCCGCTGAACCGCACCGGCTTGGGGTCCTCCACCGGCACCGAGGCCGCCGACGACGCGACCTCGCCGACCACCGTGAGGGTGACCGCAAGCGACGCGCCGGCCGACGGCACCGCGGCGGCGACCGCGAAGATCGAGCCGACGACCGTGAGCAGGCAGGCGGTCTCCTTGGGATTGCAGTCGAGCATGGAGTCCAGCGACACCTGCGCGGCGTGTGCCAGCTGATCGACGCTCTCCCGGGCGGCCTTCCACAGGCCGCGCTCCGCCTCCAGCGCGCCCTTGAGGGTCAGCGCCATGGCGTACTGGTTGGCGGTGACGCCCTTGAACCGGTCCAGGTAGTTGTTGCGGAAGCCGGTCGCGGCCGGGCCGCGCCAGTCCGCGACCAGGGTGCCGACGCGGTCCATGCCGCCGAGATCGACGTTGACCGACACGGACGTGCTGTTCACCACGTCCGGTGCCGTGCCGCTGTTCAGCGTGGACGCCGCGTTGGTCAGGGCGGCGATGGCCGGCACGAATCCGCCCGGATCCGGCATGCCAAGGAACGGGGCGAACATCTCGGCCACTCCCCCGAAGCGACCGGCCGTGATGTCGTAGATGTCCTGCATGTACTCGTCGGTGATGCCGGAGCCGCCGGACCATTTACCGTGATTCTTCTGGAAGCCCCGCTGCTTGAGATCCATCTCGATGGCGGACGTCTCCAGCTTCGCGGCATGATCCGCCAGCTGCTCGTAGCTCACCGGGTGCCGCCGTCCGGCTGGTGCGCGGCGGTCACGGCCGGCTTGAGCTCCTCGAACTTCTTCGCCGCCACGGAGTCCGTGTTCGCGTACTGCTCGGCCGCCAGGACCAGCGCGTCACCGGTCAGGTCGAGGTTCTCGGCGGTGGTACGCAGGATCTCGAAGAAGTCGTCGCGCAGGCTCTCCCACGCCGGCTTCGCCGGACCGTACGGGCCGCTGAGCTTGCCGTCGCGGTACCAGTTGTAACCGCCGGCGTCGGCCTGGAGCAGCTGCGCTGCGGCGTAACGGATCTGGCCCGCCACCGGCTTCAACTCGTATCGTCCGGCCTCCCACAGGTCCACCAGGTCGGCGCCGAGCTCTTCCCCGCTGTGCGACATCGTGCCCTCCCCCCGATCGCCACGCATCGACCCTCGTGGCACGCGACACGATATCGCAGCGTCACGGAATGCGAGGTCCGCGAAGTGGACACGACGCGGGCCGCATCGTGAGATGCGACCCGCAGCAGATCATTCGCTATTTGTAACCACCGCCCCCACCGCCGCCGTTCCCATAGCCGCCGCCGTTGCCGTGGCCGCCGCCGTCCCCGTGGCCGCCGCCGTTCCCATAGCCGCCACCGTTCCCGTGATCGCCGTCCCCGTAGCCGCCACCGTGCCAGTAGCCGCCGCCGTTCCAGTGCGGGCGGTTCGGCCAGTTGTTCGGCCAGTTGCCCGAACCCCAGTCGTCGTTCCAGTAGCGATCATCGACGACCAGCGCCCAGTGGCCGCGGTGGTATCCCCACCGCGTGCGCGCGCAGAAGTAGTCGTCCCAGGCGCCGTGGCGCTCGCCGAAGCGGCCGGCCCGATCGCACTTCCAGTAGTTGCGGTAGTAGCCGACGATCTCGCCGTCGTGGTCGCGGTTCTGCTGCGGGCCGGCCGTGCTGCTCGGCGCCGCCTGCCCGGTGGGAGGCGCAGCTTGAGCGGGTCCCACCCCGAGCGTCGCACCGGCGAGCAGGCCCACCCCTATGGTCGAAATTCGTGCTGCCGTGTTCATGTCACCCCTTTGTTGGAGCGTTGAGTCCGTGCCATGCAACCACGGATAACCGCCGCTGTCCGGCGGTTGCAAAAATGATTTAGCAAAGGCTTCGACAGACTTTTCTCCGGTGACCCCAATAGGCGCGGCCGGTCACATCTGCCACTCCGACGACGCCGTCGACACCCTGCGCACCCTATGTGGATCATGCAGCGCCTCGACCCGAGGTTCTAGGGTGGGCGGCATGGACGATCGGGCCCGGGGAGCGGCCGATCTACTCGCCGCGATGCACCGGGCCGGAAAAGCATTCCGCGATTACGGCTACGCGCGGTTCCTTGCGCACCAGTCGGTCTCGTGGCGGTACCTGAGCGGGATCGGGCAGGCCGTCGAGCCGTTCGCCACCGTGGGTGTGTCGTTCCAGCTGCACGACGAGATCGACCGCGATCGAGGCCGTCGAGCGGATGACGGCAGAGCTGTGCGCGCACGTTTCCGTGCTTGATGATCTCGGGATTTCCCGCACCGACGGGCGGTAGCGGTGCTCGTCCCCGCCGGGGCATCGGCGGGGACGGCCGCCACTCAGTACCTGGCGATGTAGAGGCGCTGCCCGGCCGGGCGGAAGCCGACCCGCTCGTACACCCGCCACGAGTCGTCGCCGCCGGCCTCCAGCCAGGCCACCTCGACGCCGGACTCGAACAGCCGGCCGGCGATCTCGGCGGTGATCGCCCCGGCCAGGCCCCGGTTGCGGTGGGCCGCGCCGACCGCGATGCCGCCGACCTCGCAGATCCCGTCGCTGGGCACGACCGTGCCGCCGCCGCCGGCGTACCGGCCGTCGGCCGTGCGGGCGCCCACGAACACCGCGCCGCGCCGGGCGACGCCGCGCTGCCGGTCGAGGTCCGCGGGGCCGGCGTCGCCGGGCGAGCCGAACGCCTCGTTCTGGACGGCGATCACCCCGGCGATCTCGTCGTCGGTCTTCGGTGCGAACAGCTCGAAGCCCGCCGGAACTGACGTCGCGACGAGCGTCTCCGGCGTGCAGATGAGGTACTCGTTGCGGGCCTCCACGGCGAGCCCGGCGCCGAGCAGCAGCTTCTCGAGCCCCGGCGCGCAGCTGGTGACGTACTCCAGCCGCGGGGGCCGGGCGCCGAACGCCGCGACCAGTGCGTCGACGTCGGCCGCGGTGATCTCGGCGCCGGGAACCGGCGTCGCGTAGTTGATGTGCGGACTGTCGGTCCCGTGGTCCAGGCCGAGCACGAACGGGCCGGACTCGGCGGCGTTCGGGCGGGTGCGGAGGTTGGCGACGACGGCGCGCTGAATGCGCAGATCCATGGTGAATGACCCTTTCGAGGGCTCGGAAGAGAGGCGAAGCGAGGCAAGCGTCAGCGGCAGAGGCCGCCGGGGGCCGCGGGGATCACAGGCTTCACTCTTTCGGGCACTCGGGATCACGTCCGTGATGCGCGAATCTATCAGGCGGACGGCCGCCGGTCCGTTGTGGACACCGCTACCCTCGGCACCTATGGGCAGGGTCGCGATCGTGACCGGTGCGTCCGCGGGGATCGGCGCGGCCACCAGTCGCCTGCTGCGCGAGCGCGGCTTCCGCGTCTACGCGGTCGCCCGCCGGCTGGACCGGATGGCCGGCCTCGCCGCGCTCGGCATCGACACCGTCCGGGCCGACGTCACCGACGAGGCCGACCTGGTGGCGCTCGTCGATCGGGTGGTCACGGAGTCGGGCCGCATCGACGTGCTGGTGAACAACGCCGGATACGGATCCTTCGGCGCGCTCGAGGACGTGCCGCTGGACGAGGCCCGGCGGCAGTTCGAGGTCAACGTCTTCGGCGCGGCACGGCTGTGTCAGCTCGTGCTGCCGCATCTGCGGGCGCGGGGCTCCGGGCGCATCATCAACGTCTCCTCGGTCGGCGCGCGGATGTACCAGCCGCTGGGCGGGTGGTACCACGCGACGAAGTACGCGCTGGAGGGCCTCAGTGACTGCCTGCGGGTCGAGCTCAGGCCGCTGGGCATCGACGTCGTCATGATCCAGCCCGGCGGCATCGACACCGAGTTCCCCCGGGTGGCCGGCGAGCGGCTGCTCGCCAGCTCCGGCGACGGCGCGTACGCCGGCTACGCACGCCGGTACGCGGCGTCGCTGAATTCGGACGCCAGGGGCATCTCGCCCCCTTCCGTCGTCGCCCGGGCGATCGGCCGGGCCGCGACGGTGCGGCGGCCGCGCGCCCGCTACGCGGTCGGCCGCGGCGCGCGGGCGGCCCTGCTCGCGCGATGGCTGCTGCCCGACCGCGCCTACGATCGCGTGCTGGTGGGCCTGTTCACCGCCATCTCCCGCGCCGGCGCCCGGGGCGCCGGACGGGTGTGATCCCGGTACCTGGGATCCGGTCCGCCGCGTGCAGAACCTCACTTCCGCCGCCGGTTCAGGGCCCCGTGACCCGTATTCAGCGCGGCGCCGAGCCCGGGCCGGGGTGGTCGTGCGGGAGTTCCGCCCGGCGGTCCGGCGCTGTCGGAAATTTCGGCTCAGCGCCCCCGACGCCCGGCCGATCTGTCTCACAACGTGGCGCACGCCACATCCGGCCGGTGGTCGGCACACGAACGCGGGGGTGTTCATGAGCAAGTCGGACGAGGCACGCGGGATCCGCAGTCATCAGTGGATGCGGCTGGTGACCGATCGCAAGGTCGGCACCAAGATCGGGATGGCCGTCGGCGCGATGGCGGTGGCGGCCGTCGGAGTGGCCGCCGCCTCGCTGACCAACATGAGCGCGATGCAGAGCCAGTCCGACTACATGTACGGCCAGACGCTGGTGCCGATCACCGACCTGGCCCGCGCGCAGCACGCGGCCGATTTCATGCAGAGCAACCTGCTCAACGCGGCGGCCTCGACCGACCTCGCACAGGTGCGCGGGTTCCTGCAGGAGAGCAAGGCGCAGGACGCGGTCTTCGACCAGTCGTTCGCGGCGTACACCAGCACGGACATGACCGGCCGGGAGAAGTCGGTCACCCAGGTCGAGCAGGCCGTCGCTGCCATCCGGAAGCTGCGCGACGCCAAGCTCGCCCCGGCCGCCGAGCGCGACGACCGGGAGGAGTTCGCCCGCGTACGCGACAAGGAGGCCGAGCCGGTCTTCGCCGCCCTCAACGGCGGGATGGAGGATCTCATCACGACCGAGACCGCCGCCGCGCGCAGCCGCAACGACGAGTCGCGCGCCACCTACGACAGCGCCCGGATCATGGTGATCCTGTTCGTCGTCCTCGGCATCGTGCTGGCCGGCGCCGCCAGCTGGCTGATCGCCCGCGGAATCACCGGCCCGCTGTCGCGGTGCGTGTCCGTGCTCAAGCGGGTACAGGGCGGGGATCTCACCCAGCGGACCGGGCTCACCGGCCGCGACGAGGTGGCGCAGCTGGCCACGGCGCTTGACGCGTCGACGGGGTCGACGGCGACGATGGTGCGCGAGGTGACCGAGAACGCCACGCAGGTGGCGGCGGCCGCGGAGGAGTTGTCCGCGGTGTCGACGCAGCTGTCGGCGGCGTCGGAGGAGACGTCGGCGCAGGCCGGGACGGTCTCGGCGGCGGCTGACCGGGTGTCGGGCAACGTGCAGACCGTGGCGGCGGGTGCTGAGCAGATGTCGGCGTCCATCGGCGAGATCGCGGGCAACGCGGGCGAGGCGGCGAAGGTGGCCACCGAGGCGGCGGAGGCCGCCACCCGGACGAACGGGATCGTGGCGCAGCTGGGGCAGTCCTCGGCGCAGATCTCCGGCGTGGTGCAGCTGATCACCTCGATCGCGGAGCAGACGAACCTGCTGGCGCTGAACGCGACGATCGAGGCGGCGCGCGCCGGCGAGCACGGCAAGGGCTTCGCGGTGGTCGCGACCGAGGTGAAGGACCTGGCGCAGGAGACGGCCCGGGCCACCGGCGACATCGCGTCGCGGATCTCGGCGATCCAGGAGGAGACGGGGCAGGCCATCACGGCGATCGGGGAGATCGCGGAGGTGACGGGCCGGATCAACGACTACGCGTCGACGATCGCGGCGGCGGTGGAGGAGCAGACCGCGACGACGAGCGAGATGGTGCGCAACGTGGCGCAGGCGGCGTCGGGCACCGGAGAGATCGCCGGGAACATCGCGGGCGTCGCGTCGGCGGCGGACTCGGCGGCGTCGGGCGCGTCGGAGACGCAGGCGACGGCGAACAGCCTGGCGGCGATGGCGACCGAGCTTCAGCAGCTGGTCTCCACCTACCGGACGTAGGCGTCACACCCACCGGTGGCCGGTCCGCAATGGACCGGCCACCGGCCGGTGGACGCGGCCCGGGCGGGTGCTCTGCCATGCTCGTTCCATGAGGTTCCGCCGGTGGCGCGAGGCGGTCGCCCGGGACACCGGCACGGCGACCGCGACCGGTGGCGCGATCGCGAACAGCGGCGTCATCGAGGCGCTGACCGTCCACCTGGGTACGTCCGCGCGGTCGGCGTACCGCGAGCAGGTCGGCCGGATCGCGCCGCCCGACCTGGTCGGGCGCGACGCCGAGCTCGCCGAGCTGGCGGCCTTCTGCGCGGCGGGCGAGGCCGGGCCCGCCTACATCGGCGATGGCGACGGCCGGGCGGGCGGACGAGGCGATGCGACTCGTCCGGGAGATCGTCGAGCTGCCGCCTCACTTCGCGAAGAAGTGGGCCGAGTGGGTCCTGGTCTCGTGCACCCGGGTGCCCCTGTCGGCGATCACCGGCGATCTCCTGGCCGCCATGCTCGCTGAGGCACTCGCCGACGGTCGCGAGTTCGCCATGGCCGAGCGGGTAGCGGAGACCATCGCGTGGCCGGAGGTGCGGGCGTCCGCCTGGACCGCGGTGGCCGCGGCCCTGGCCCGTGCGGGCCACGTCGAGGCCAGCAGCCGGGCGATCGACCAGGCGGCCGCCGCGGCCCGGGCGACACCGCCGACGGTCGAACACGCTTTTGAGTTCGTCCTGGTCGGGGGCGCCCTCATCGCCGCCGGTCAGGACGAGGAGACCCGGCGGCTCCTCGCGACAGCATCGGAGGCCGCCGCGACCGTGAGGGACGACCGGGATCGGCAGAACTGGCAGAAATGCTCGCGGACCCGGCCGCCGCCGACCGGATGGCGCCCGTCGTGGGGACCGCCGGGGACGAGGAAGGCACCGAGTTCCGGGTCGGTGCCCTGCTCGGCGGCGGCGACATCGACGGCGTGATCAGGGCCGCCGATTCGCTCCTCCAGCCGTACTGGCGCGGGTGACGCCGAGGGGCACGGTCCCGGCTCGGCGGCCAACTCCGGCGTGCGGCAGGAACCGGGGGACGGCGATTGACCGCCGGGGTCAGCCCGTGACGGACAGCGTGTGCTCGGCGGTGAGGACCCGGTCGCGGCCCGCCCGCTTGGCCCGGTACAGCGCCTCGTCGGCGAGGCTCAGCAGGTCCTCGGGGCTGCCGCCGGCGGTCAGCTGCGCGACGCCGGCGCTGAACGTGACGTGCAGCGTGCCGAGCGGCGTGTCGACCGCCCGGGCGGCGCACTGCCGGCGCCACAGGTCGGCGCGCTCGGCGGCGGCGTGCGCGGGAACACCCGGCAGGATGACGACGAACTCCTCGCCGCCGTAGCGGGCCACCATGTCGCACTCCCGGACCGAGCCGGCCAGCTGCCGGGCCAGGTCGACGAGCACCTGGTCGCCGACCGCGTGCCCGTACCGGTCGTTGACGGCCTTGAAGTGGTCCACGTCGATCATCACGACCGACAGCGGGTGGCCGTCGGCGGCGACAGCGGCCTGCGCCTCCAGCACCGTGGTCAGGTGCCGCCGGTTGTACACCCCGGTAAGGCCGTCGCGCACGGCCTGCTCGGTCAGCTCGGCGCGGAGCCGCTCCAGCTCCGTGATGTCCCGCGCCACCACGACGGTGCCGGTGCTGCTGCCGTCGGCGGCCGCCATCTTGACGACCCGGAAGTCGTACACGTTGCCCGAGGCGCCGTAGATGGTGGTCTGGCCCGCGTCGGCGACCGCGGCGGGGAAGTGTGTGCCGGCGACCTCCAGCCACTGCCTGCCGATCACGGCGCCGCCCGCCGGGTTCACGGCGGCGAGCAGCTTGGCGGCCGCCGGGTTGACGTCGAGGAACCGGCCGTGGGGGTCCAGCACCATCACGGCGTCGCTGAGCGCCGAGATGACCTGCGCGTATTTGACCGGTACCGGTTCGGAGTTCACGCCGGAGCGCTCGGTCCACCACCAGACGACGCCGGTGACCAGGAACAGCACCGGGGCCAGGTCGAGACCCCGCATGTCCACGTGGAGGAACACCGTCACCAGGTTGCCCGCCGTCGGCGCGATCGCGCCGACCAGGAACCACCGGTACACCCGCCGCTGGCCGCGGACCGCCCGGCGCATCGCCCGGATCACCAGCACCGTGCCGGCCATCATCATGGCGTAGCTGTACAGGACGTGCGCCCAGTACGCCGGGCCGGGCTGCCCGGTGATCCCCAGGTTGCCGAATTCGGCGTGCCGGTAGAACAGGTGATGCCACGGATCGGTGGCGACGACGGCCACGAGCAGCAACGGCTGGATCAGCAGGAGCGCGGGCCGCGACGGCCGGTGCCCCGAGGAGATCGAGGTGTGCAGGAAGAAGCCGACGATGACCGTCGCCACGCCGGGAAAGACCGCATAGTTGACGGCGATCGCCAGCCCGGGGGTCGGCGCCGCGAGGGCGCAGGCATCGGCCAGCGCCCAGACGGCCCCGCCGCCCATGACGAGGCTGAGCGGAAAGGCCAAGGGCGTCTCGAACCGCCGCCGGTACGTCATTGCGGCGTAGAACACAGCGATCAAGCCCGCGACGGTGTAAACAGCGACCATTGCAAGCCGCATCTTCCACCCCTTCCCCACTGTTGGCACCAGCACGGATCGGTGCGGCCGTGGGCAAACTGAGCAGTCGCCTGGGAGATCACCCCCGCCGGGCGCGGGAGCGACGGCTCCCGCGCCCGGCGAACGGCCCGCTCAGCAGGTGGCGGGCTCCAGCGCGTCCTCCGGAAGTGCCCTGGTGGTCGCCGGCGGCGCGTCGTCGGTCCACCCGGTCGCCAGGACGGCCTCGTAGTCGAACACCGCGCCGGCCGGCACCCACGCCAGGTAGTCGGCCGGGCGGAGCACCCGGGTCTCCCACGCCAGCGGCCGTCCCGACTCCGGGTCGAAGATCAGGCGGACCTCCCGCGCCCCGCCGGTGTCGGCCTGCCGCACGCCCGGCGTCTCCTCGTTCGTGACGAGCGTCACGGCGGTGCCCGGCCGGCCCTTCGGGTCGGTCACCGTGCCGAGATCGCGCAGGCCGGGCAGGTCGGCCAGCAACCGGTACGCGGCCGCCCGGACCGCCGGGGTGCCGGGCGCCTGGTACAGCAGGTTGATCATGGAGTCGAAGACGCCCTTCGACAGCTCGGCGGCGGTCAGGTTCGGGCTGCCACGGCGCAGCGAGCCGACAAGCCACGCCTGGAGCCGGACGGGGTCCGCCGGCAGATCCCGCGCCTGCGCCGCGGTGAGGTAGCCCCCGCCGATCAGGAACGTGCTCGCACCCGGCTTGCCCACCACCGTGCGGGTCGCCCCGGCGCCGGCGGTGTAGCGGCCGGAGGTGGTCGGGCACGACTCGTCGATCGGCCAGCTCGACGGCGAGCCGGCCCGCCGCCACGCGGCCCGGTCGGTGTCCGAGGCGGGCGCGCCGCCGGCCCACTGCTGGAGATACACGGCACGGTCGTCGCGGCGGACCGCGTGCCAGGTCGTCTCCTCGGTGCGGCCCATGATCGCGTACCGGTTGCCGGCGCCGCCCACCTGGAGCAGGGTCCCCGACTCGACCCGGGAGACCCAGTAGCGGCCGGCGGCCGGGCCGTCGCCCGACGTGCGGTCCGCGGCGGCGAGCAGGAGGTTCCGTAGCCGCTGCGGCGGGCGCGGCCCCGCGTCGGCGATGTCGACGTCGCCGCCGGGCGGCGCGCCCGGGCCGCCCCACGACACCGTCAGCACCATGAGCAGGGCGACGGCCGCGGCCATCGCCGGGATCAGGCCCCAGCCGAGCAGCCGGTTGCGCCGCCGCGGCGCGGCCGCGGCCGGCCGCTCGGCGTTCATCAGGTCGAACAGCCGGTCACGGGCGGCCGCCGTCGTCTCGGCGGTCGGCGGCGTCGCCGGCCGCGCGGTGGCCAGCAGGTCGAGCTCATCCATGGCGGGCGGTCCTCTCGGTCGGTCGGGTCGGGTCGATGCCGTCCAGCGCGGCGCGGATCTTGCGGCGGGCCCGGTGCAGGCGCGAGCCGACCGTCCCGACCGGTACGCCGAGGGCGGCGGCGGTCTCCTCGTGCGACAGCTCGCCCCACACCACCAGCAGCAGCGCGTCCCGGTCCCGCGCGGGCAGGCCGGCGAGGGCCGCGACGATGCGGGTACGGGCGGCGGCGGCCGCGACCCGGTCGGTCGTCTGCTCCTCGTGCATCGGGTCGGCGGGCGGGTGCGCGGCCGCCCGTGCGTACGCCAGGTAGCCCCGCGCCTCCTCGCGCCGCCGCGCCCGGATGAGGTTCGTCGCGATGCCGTACAGCCACGCGCGGACCGATCCGCGCGCCGGATCGAACCGGTCACGCTGCCGGAACGCGATCAGGAACGTCTCGGCCGCCACGTCGTCACCGCCCGCGCCGTCGAGCCGGCGGGACGCGTACCCGTGCAGGCCGGCGAAATAGCGTTCGAACAGTTCGGCGAAGCAGTCCGGATCCGCCCGTGACCGCAGCAGGACGGCGACGTCGTCCTCGCTGATCGTTTGTCCACCCATCGTTGCCTCTCGTAGCCCGGTGTCCCTCCTGATTGCCGAACGCCGATGTTGATCTTCACGGCCGGCACTTAGCAACCGTCGTGCCACCGGGATCAACTCAGCCCGTGAGCGCCACGCGCGATCTGGAGGTTGTCAAGTCGTAACCACTATGTGGGAGCTGCAAATGAGAACGGTCGCAACGCGGTTGACCGGTGAAACACGTACCTTCGGCGAACACGAGCTGATCGTGACGAAGACCGATCTCAAGGGCCGCCTCACGTACACCAACGACGTGTTCCTGCGCATCTCGGTCTACGAGGAGCACGAGGTGATCGGCCAGCCGCACAACGTGATCCGGCACCCCGACATGCCGAAGGTGATCTTCAAGCTGCTGTGGGACACCCTCGCGGCGGGCCAGGAGATCTTCGCGTACGTGGTGAACCTCGCCAGCGACGGCGTCGCCTACTGGGTCCTCGCGCACGTCACGCCCTCCTTCGACGCCGACGGCCGGATCGTGGGCTACCACTCCTCGCGGCGGCTGCCGGAGCCACGCGCGGTCGAGGCCGCCGCGGCGCTCTACGCGCGGCTGCGCGCCGAGGAGCAGCGCGTCGGCGGGCAGGCCGGCCTGACCGCCTCCTGGCGGATGCTCCAGGACATGCTCGCCGAGCGTGGCCAGACCTACGACGAGTTCGTATGGGAACTCACCAACGAGGGAACGAGCTCATGAGCCGCGACAAGTCCGGCGTAGCCGGGGAACAGCAGGCGCTGGCCGTACTGGCCGAGATCGCGGCGCGGGCCGCCGACGGTGACCTCGAGGCGCGGGTACCGCACCTCGGCGACACCCCGCAGGCGGCCGACGCCCGCCGGGAGATCAACCGCCTGATGGACGTGACCGACGCCTTCGTGCGTGAGTCCGGCGCGGCGCTGACCGCCTCCGCCGAGGGACGGTTCCACCGCCGGTTCCTGCCCCGCGGCATGCCCGGCGCGTACGCCAACAGCGTCGCCACCATCAACACCGCGGTGGACGGGATGCACGCCGGCGCGCGGCGCCTCGGCGACGCCGCCACCGCCCGCCTCGCGCTCGCCGACGAGCTCGAATCGGCCGTGCTGACCGTCAGCGAACAGGTCGCCACCGCCGCCACCGAGATGGGCGCCTCCGCACACGGACTGTCGGAGTTCGCCATGGGCGCGGTCCACGACGCCGAACGCGGACGCGTCACCGTCGGCTCGCTTCAGCAGGCCTCCGACCAGATCCGCCGCGCGGTGCAGCTGATCACCCGGGTCGCGGCGCAGACCAAGCTGCTGGCGCTGAACGCCACCATCGAGGCCGCCCGCGCCGGCGAGGCCGGGCTCGGCTTCAACGTGGTGGCCAACGAGGTCAAGACCCTGGCCGGCGAGACCGCCACCGCGTCGGAGGACATCGTCGAGCAGGTCACCGCCGTGCAGTCCGCCGCCGGCGACGCGGTGAACGTCCTCGAGGCGGTCACCGCCAACCTCCAGGAGATGCACAACCTGGTAAGCGGCATCACCGCCGCCGTCGACGGCGGTGGCCGCAGCGACAGCGCCGGGCTGTCCCAGCTCGCCGAGATGCTGCGCACCGAGGTGCACCGCTTCGTCGTCACCGTTCGGCAGTCCTGACGTCACCGCACTACTGGACGCTCGCGATCACCCGTGTCAAGGCCGCGTGGAGATCGCGAAGGTCCTCGAGGGGTAGCCCCAGGCGTTCCACCACCGCCGGTGGGATCGCCTCGGCCCGCTCGCGCAGCGCCTGCCCGGCGGGGGTGAGCGTGACGGCGAGGCTGCGTTCGTCGCCCGGGTCGCGTTCCCGCCTCAGATAGCCGGCCGCCTCGAGCCGCTTGAGCAGCGGCGACAGCGTTCCGGGATCGAGCTGGAGCAGCTCGCTGATCCGGCGCACCGAGAGCGGGGCGTGCTGCCACAGGGCCAGCATCACCAGGTACTGCGGGTGGGTCAGCCCCATCGGCTCGAGAAGCGGGCGGTAGACCGCCACGACGCTTCGCGCCGCTACGGACAGCGCGAAGCAGACCTGCTGCTCCAGCGCGAGCGGGTCCGCGGTGTCGGCCGTGTCACTCATCGCGTACTTCCTTCGGCGAACCGGACTATAGTTGGGGCACAAACCATTGGTGCGCCAAGATTCTATGCCGGGATGCGGCAGAGAGGTAGCCGGTCATGGCAGAGAACAAGCGCGGTCGCTTCGGACGCTTGTGGCATGACACCTTCCACGACTGGTTCTTCCGCTCCTTGATCGGCCCCGCGCAGACCAGCAACGCGGTTCACGGCGCCGACCGCTTCGCCCGCGAGCAGTGGAAGCGCGACCTCGCAGAGCGCAAGCGCTTCACCCGGGAGCAGCGCGAGCGCGCCCGCCAGAGGCCGCGGACGAACTAGCCGGCGCAACCCGCACGCGCGCTCTCGATCCACGGCGCGGCGTCGAGGGCCACCTGGGAGAGTTTCCGGGCCTGGTCGTCCACCGTCTCCACACTGACGGAGGCGACGAGAGCCTCGGTCTCGTCCGCGACGCAGTTCCACTCGACCACCACGTCGACGGGAAACGCCGTACCCGCCGCGACCTGGCGTTCCTTCTCGGGACTGCGCAAGGTGACGCCCGGCTGGTCGACGCGGAGGGCAAGGACGTTCACCGGTTCCGGCCCGGCGTTGACGACCGTCACCTGTGCTTCGATGCGTACCTGCCGCGGCTCGGTGTGCACCGTCATCACGCCGGGCTCCGCGAAGAGCAGCACCGAGACCGCGGACCTCGCGGCCTGATCCGCCTGCTCCACCGACGCCGCCATCGGCTGATACCACCAGACGTACGTCGCGACGCCGCCGAGTAGCCCGCCGGCCAGAAACGCCCCCACCACGACCAGGACCAGCGCCCGGCGCCGTCCACCTTTCGAGATCCCGCTCCGCGGCGTCCGGTACTGAGGCGGCTGGTCCAGATCGATCACGGGCGCAGCGTACCCATCGACGGCCACCTACGCCGTCCTGTCAGTCCTCCCGGCCACAGTGGAACGGTGCCACGCCGGCCGCCATCCGGATGCCGCCGAGGAGATGGGCGAGCAGCAGCGGCTCGGCGTAGTACTCGGCCTTGTGCCCCATCGCGGTGTAGAAGGCGCGGCCACCGTCGTACGGCTGGCACCAGGAGATCGGGTGGTGCCGGCCCATCCCGGGCGAGCCGCCGGGCTCGCTGTAGCCGCGCGGGTCGTAGGTCCGCTCGTCCACCTCGGCGAGGACCCGGACGGTGTCCCGCGGGTTGGTGCGGAAGTTGTACCACTCCTCCTCCCGCTGCCAGCGCCGCGGCAGCGGCCGGGTGGCGGCGGTGGAGCGGTCGAGGACCTTCACCGTGGCGACCTGGAACTGGGCGTTCACCGAGCCCGGGTGGTCGCGGAAGTACGCGCCGACGAGCCCGCCGTACCAGGCCCAGTCGTACTCGGTGTCGGAGGCGGCGTGGATGCCCACGTAGCCGCCGCCGGCGCGGATGTAGCGCTCGAAGGCGGCCTGCTGCGCGTCGTTCAGCACGTCACCGGTGGTGCTGAGCCAGATCACGACGTCGTAGCGGGCCAGGTTCGCGGAGGTGAACGCCGCGGCGTCCTCGGTCGCGTCGACCGTGAAGTGGTTGCGGGCGCCGAGCTGCCGGATCGCGGCGACCCCGGCCGGGATCGAGTCGTGCCGGAACGCCGCGGTCTTCGAGAAGACCAGCGCGCTGAACCGGGGATGTGCGGATGCGCCCGACCCGGCCGGCACGGCGAGCCCCACCCCCACGAGCACCGCCACCACGAACCTGACAATGAGCTTCATGACCCCTCCTCGGCGTCTGCGCGCGTGTACCGGGTCTGCAATCGAAGCCTATGACTTCGTGCCGGAACCGTCACCCGTTTCGGAACCGTTTCGGACCGGCTTTCCGGTCGCCGTGCGGCGCAGGGCCGCGACGACGGTGATGTCGCGTGGCCGCTCGGCCGGGGACAGCCGCGTCTCCAGCCACCGTCGCAACTGGCCGGCGGTCAGCGAACGACCGGGGTGTACCTCGACGGTGGCACGCAGCCGCCGTCCGAACTCCGCGTCCGCGACCGGCTCCACCAGCGCATCGGCCACATCGGGGTGACCGGTGATGGTCGCCTCCACCGGGCCCGGGTACACGTTCTCGCCGCCCGAGACGATCATGTCGTCGAGCCGCCCGTCGACGAACAGCCGGCCGGCCGGATCGACGTGGCCGAGGTCCCCGGTACCGAGCCACCGCCCGTCCGGGTGCCAGCCCCGGACCTGGATCTCCCCGATCCGGCCCGGCGGCAGCGGCGTACCGTCCGGTTCGGCGACCCGGACCCGCACCCCGCGCGGTGCGCGGCCGACCGTGCCGGGAGCCGCCCGCAGGTCCGCCGGTGTCGCCATCGCCGCCCAGCCGGCCTCCGAGGTCGCGTACATGTTGAAGGTCCGGTCCCCGAAGCGCTCACGCAGCCGCTCGCACAGGTCGGCGGTCAGCGGCGCGGCGCCGCTGACCACGCCGCGCAGCGAGTCGACCGCCGGCCACCGCGAGGCGGGCAGGTCGCAGATCCGGCGCAGCTGGATCGGCAGCGCGAACAGCAGGCCGGCGCGGTGCTCGGCGACCGCGCCCAGGATCCCGGCGGCGTCGCCGCCCGGCACCAGGACCACCGGGGCGCCCAGGACGAGCCCGGCGCAGAGATAGGTCAGGCCGTACCCGTGGTGCGGCGGGGTCGCCAGGACGATGGGCTCGCCGGGGCGCACCGGTGTCAGCCGCAGGTGGGTGGTCGCCGGGCCGAGCAGCATGCGCACCGGCAGCGGGCGGGACACGCCGCGCGGTATCCCGGTGGTGCCGGAGGTCAGCACGGACATGCTCCCGGTGCGCGGCGGCCGGCGCCGTTCGACAGCGGGACCCCCGGCGAGCAGCTCCGGCCAGGAGACCGACGGCAGGCCGGCGCGGGCCCCGCCCGGCTCGTGCACCAGGGCGACGGCCCGTTCCCGGCGGAGCACCTCGGCGGCGCGGTCGCCGGGCAGGCCGGGCGGCAGCAGGACCACGTCGACGCCCAGCCGGCCCAGTCCGACCGCCGCCGCCACGAAGCCCCGGTGGCCGGCGCAGGCCAGCCCGACCCGGTCGCCGGCCCGCACGCCGAGCCCGGCGGCCGCGGCCGCCGCGCAGGCGTCGGCCATCGCGTCCAGCTCCGGGTAGCTGACCGGCCCGTCCGCGTCCACCAGGGCGAGCCCGTCGGCCGGCCCTGCGGCGAGCGCCACGTCGAGGCTGCGCCCGCCCCGGCGACCGGCGCGCAGCAGCCGCGCCAGCCGGCCGGGGCGCAGCAGACCGGCCGCCGCCAGCACCCGCACTGGCTCGACGGCGTCGATCGCCCGCACGCCCGCGGCGAGCGCCCGCTCCACGGTGCGGGGCAGCGCCGCCGCCACGACCGCGCCGGCCCGGGCCCACCACGGCCACCACGACCGGCGGTGTGCCACCGAGCGGCACACGATCTCCGCCGCCTCGGCCGCCGACATCGCCGGAACCCGCCGATAGTGCGGCGTCGGCGCGCTCATCCGGGTACGCACCAGGTTGAGGTACACCGTGCTGACCGTCACGCGGCCGCGGCGCAGCTCGACGGCGGCGCAGCGCAGCCACGCGTCGAACGCCGCCTTGGAGGCGAGGTAGGCCGACCAGTTCGGCGTCCTCATGGACAGCCCGGCCGTGGAGACGTTGACGACGTGCCCGCCGCCGGCCGCCCGCATCGCCGGCAGCAGCGCCAGCAGCAACTGGACCGGCCCCGCGTAGTTCACGCTCATCGTGCGCTGGATGTCGTGGAACCGGTCGGCGGTGTCGGCGACCGAGCGCCGGATAGACCGGCCGGCGTTGCTCACCACCACGTCGATCCGGCGGTACCGCGCCACCAGGTCCGCGGCCAGCGCGGCGGCCGCGTCCGGGGAGGACAGATCCGCCGGGTGCACGAACGCGCGCCCGCCCGCCGCCACGATCTCCTCGCGCACCCGCTCGAGCCGTTCGACGGTGCGCGCCACCAGCAGCACGGTGGCGCCGGCCGCGCCGAGCCGGCGGGCCGTCGCCGCGCCGATCCCCTCGGAGGCGCCGGTGACCAGCACGGTCTTCCCGGCCACGGCCGCACGCAGCCGCCGCTCCCGCGGCCCGCGCCCGGTGATCCCCGCCGCGATCCGCGCCCACTTCCACCTGTGATCCACCGCGCCATTGTGTGGTGCGACCGCCCGCCGCGTGACCCGCTGGACCTCTACGATGGGTCCCCGGCCCGGTCCGCGAGAACTCGGGGGCATCGTGAAGCTCTTGCTCACCTCAGGCGGCGTCACCAACCCGAGCATCCACTCGGCGCTCGTGGAGCTGCTCGGCAAGCCGATCGCCGAGTGCCACGCCCTCTGCGTCCCGACGGCACAGTGGGGTCACCCGATGTGCGGTCCGGCATCGGTGCGGGGTTTCATCGCCGCCGAGCCCAAAGCCGACTGGCGGTACCTGTCCGGCCTGGGCTGGGCGTCGCTCGGTGTCCTCGAGCTCACCGCCCTTCCCACCATCGGCGCGCGGCGCTGGGTTCCCTGGGTCAGCGAAGCCGATGTGCTGCTGGTCGACGGCGGCGACGCGACATACCTGTGCCACTGGATGCGGGAGTCCGGGCTGGCCGACCTGCTGCCGACGCTGGCCGACAAGGTCTGGGTGGGCGTGAGCGCCGGAAGCATGGTGATGACGCCCCGGATCGGGGATTACTTCGTCGAGTGGCCGTCCGCGCCGGACGACCGCACCCTGGGAGTCGTCGACTTCTCGATCTTCCCGCACCTGGACGCCTTCCCCACGAACACCCTGGCCGACGTGCAACGGTGGGCCGCCGACATCGGCGGGCCGGCCTACGCCATCGACGAGCAGACGGCCATCAAGGTCGTCGGCGGCTCCGTCGAGGTGATCTCCGAAGGGCACTGGACGAAGTTCGGGTGATCCTCAGTGGCAGAGGATCTCCGGGTGGTCGGGGCCGAAGTAGTAGACCGGCCAGTCGCAGTCCTCGGCGTCGATCCGGGTCAGGCTCAGGCGGTCGTGCCACTCCAGGGTGAACTCGATGTCGCGGTACGGCAGCGCCCCGTCGGCGTCGCGCGGGTTGGTGGCGTAGACCTTGACCTTGTCGCTGGTGGTGCCGAGGGTCGCGCCGTCCAGGTCGAAGACCGGATGGTCGCGGCCGTCGACCACGTCGAGCAGGCGGGGGTCGCGGCTGTCCGAGGCACCGTCGAACGCGTAGAGCAGCGCGGCGGACGCCGACCTGCGGCATTTCGCCCCGACGAAGACGTCGTCCTGGCCGTCGCCGTTGATGTCCTGGCTGCGCGGCGGGAAGTCCTCGGCCAGCGCCACCTCGGAGGTGTCCTGGTCCGAACTGCAGTCGGTCAGATGGCGCCGGACGATCGCGAGCCAGTCGATCGTCTCCGCGGCGTCACCGACCGTCGACGGGTCGGTCCAGGTGCCGTCCGAGGCTACGTAGCCGGGAATCCCGTCCGGCGCGGCGTCCAACCGGAAGGACATCTCGTCCGGTTTCGGCTCGCGGTCGAACAGGAGGGTCGCGGCCATCGGCTGGGTGTAGCGTGCGACGATCCGGCGGTCCGGGCTCTGCCTGAACCGGCCGTTGTCGTCGATGGTGTCGTTCAGGATCGTCACCCAGGCGGGGTCGCCGGGGTCGCGCGTCTCGACGTTCACCGGCTGCGGCCCGCGGGACCTGACGCGCAGGTAGTAGGGGCCCTGGTCGCCCTCGCGATCCAGGGCGATCCGGATCGGCAGCGCCCACCGGCCCGCCGGGAAACCCCCGGTCAGCTTCGTGGCGGGCCAGACCGGTTCGATGGTCGCGGTCGTCGCACCGGCCGGCTCCTCGTCCGGGGTCGCCAGGCGCCGGGCCGGTACGAAGAAGAAACGGGCCGGCACCAGTCGACGGGCTCGGCCGGTTCGTCGGTCGTCCAGCCGACGCAGGCGGTCTGCCGGGAGCCCTCCGGGATCTGCGGCCTGCCGTCCGAGAAGTCGTCGAACGGGCACCGGCACGCGACCCGGTTCGCCACCCACCGAGCGGCCGCCTTGCTCGTACCGGTGATCAAGGGATTCTTGGGCAGCGGAATCCCGACCGGTCGCGGATCGGAGAACCAGGACCAATGCACGTGTACGCAGTCGGAGCACCCGGCGTTCACCGGCGACGGCAGTCCGACGCCGTGCCGGCTGCTCTGGTGGTAGTTCTCCCAGCCCGCACCGGGCACCTCACCACCGCCGATGACCTTCCTCGCCCCGCCGCGAAGCAGATGACCGCCGGCGCCGCTGAGGGTGTCCGGTTCAAGGTCGATGTCGCTCAGCGACTTCACCTTGATCCCCGAGGGGAACTTGACGACGTCCCTGATCAGCTCCGCTCCCCCGCCGCTGCCCTGCAGGATGCCGTCGTCCGGGTCCCAGGCGAACCGCTGCACCACCGACACCGACCGGATCTTCTTGCCGTCGGCGGGCGACGCCGCCCAGCGCGTGGTCGGCCAGAAGCGCTTGCATCTCGACTTGAGTGTGGGCTCGCACCGGTCGTCCAGCGCGTTGGAGAAGCGGTACTGCTGCTCGAAGAGCACCGTGACATCCCCGCCGACCGTCACCGCGTAGGTGGCGGTCACCGCCTCGTCGCCCTCGACCGGGGAACAGTCGACGGCGCCGCGCAACCGGCTGGCCACGCTGCCGTCCGGCTGGGGCCGGGGCGTCGGGGTCAGGAAGGCGATGTGCTGCGTCCCGTCGGCGGTGCGGATCCTGACATAGGCCACTCCGGCCGCGTCGGCCATCCGCCGCGGGCCGAGCCGGAGGTCGGTCAGTACCAGCCCGGACGACCGGCTGGAGACCGCCCGGTAGGTCCAGCGGTCGGTCGCCGGCTCACTCGCCGGTCCCGACCGGACGCAGACCGGGTCCCCGGCGCGGGACTCGGCGCCGAGCCGGAAGACCGGATCGTCGGCCGCCGTGAGCCGGTAGCCGGCGTCGTCGCCGCCAACGGACAGCCCGGCGGCCAGGACCGGCACGACGGCGAGCAGGCGCAGGCTGGGCATGGTCTCCCCTCCGGCGGCAGGCACCGGGCCCGCCCCAGCCAGCATCGCTGGCGCCGGAGGGGAAGCACAGCGGAGGTTCGGCCTACCCGGTACGGGTGACCATCGACGGGTACGGGCGGGGCCGGTTCGGCGGCCGGCCCCGCCCGCCGCTTCAGGGTGTCGCGCCGAACTCGACCCAGTTCAGGTTGAACAGGTTGTTGGCGGGACCACCGGTGACGGACCTGAAGACGAAGTAGAGCTCCTGCTGACCGGCCGCCGCGCTGACCGGGAACGTCTGGCTCGACCAGTACGCGTTGCCCGCGGTCGCGAGCACCGGCAGGGTGGTCACCAGCTCGCCGGTCGGCGAGCCGAGCCGGACCTCGACGCTCGCCCGCTGCTGACCGGCCGTGGCCGCCGAGCCGCCCGCGGTCCGCAGGGTCAGCGAACCGGTCCCGCCCAGGTCGATCGGCCGGAGCGCGATGTAGTCGCCGTTGTCCACGGCCGTCAGGTGCTCGCCGCCGTCGGCGTCGTTCGTGGTCGCGACCGCCACGGCCCGCTTGACCTGGGCGTTCTCCACCTGTTGCCGCCAGGTCTGCACGGTGGCCTGCCCGGTCGCCGAGAGCCCGCCGAGATCGGTGTAGGTGGCGCTGACGCCCAGGAACAGGTACCCGCCGGCGTGGTCGGCCCCGTCCGCCGGGCTGGGCAGCGTGCCGGTGCAGCCGGTCGTCGAGTTGATGCCGTGCCCGTGCTCGTCATGGCCGATGACCAGCGACACCTGGACCCGGGAGCAGTCGACCGTGCCGTCCTCGGGGTCGGTGACCCGGACCGTGAAGCCGATGGTGTCGCCCCAGTCGAAGAACGACCCGTTGGCCGGCGTGACGACCTCGACCACCGGCGCGGTGTTGCCCACGGTGATGGTGCGGGTGGCCACGGCCGTACGCCCGGTGCTGTCGGTGACCGTCAGCCGCGCGCTGTACGTGCCGTTCGAGGTGTAGGTGTACGACGGGTCGGCCGCCGTGGAGTCGACGGTGCCGTCCCCGGTGAAGTCCCAGGCCAGCGAGATCGTGTCGCCGGGGTCGGGATCGGCCGTGCCGGTGCTGGCGAACTGGACCGTCAGCGGCGCCGGCCCGGAGGTCGGTGTCGCCGAGGCCCGGGCCACCGGCGAGCGGCCGTCCTTGACGTAGCGCACGGTCGACAGCTGCGCCTCCGGGTTGGCGCGGAAGAACCCGTTGCCGTACTCGAGCACGTAGAGCTGGCCGTCGGGGCCGAACTCCATGTCCATCGGGTTGGCCCAGGTGAATCCGGTGAGCAGCGGCTCGATGGAGAGCAGCCGGTCTCGGCCGTCTGTGCGGAAGGCGAACAGCCGGTTGCGGGTGAACTCGCCGAAGACCACGGTGTCGTCGTAGTACTCCGGGAATTTCATCTCGTTGCGCAGGCGGGCGTCGTAGTCGTACGTCGGGCCGCCCATCGGCCCGACGCCGCCGGTGCCGAGCACCGGCCAGTCGAAGCCGCACGCCACCGGCGGGGTCACGAGGTACGCCGACGGGCACGGGGTTACGGCGTTGAACGTGTACGCGAGCTGCGGGTCACGCACCGCCGGAAGCTCGCGCAGCCCGGTGTTGCGCGGCGACTCGTTGACCGGCGCCGCGCAGTTGAACGGCGCCCCGGATGTACGGGTGACGAAGTCGAAGTCGACGTAGGGAAGCTCCGGCGAGTAGCAGTACGGCCAGCCGTAGTTGCCGGGCCTGTCGGTGGCGATCCACCGGCCGGTGCCCTCGGGGCCACGGGTCGCGCTGGGCACCCGCGAGTCGGGCGAGTAGTCACCCACGTACACGAAACCGCTCCTGCTCACGTCGAAGCGGAACGGGTTGCGCACACCCATCAGGAAGATCTCGGGCCGGGTCAGGGGTCTACCGGGCCGGAAGAGGTTGCCGGACGGGATGCTGTACTTCCCGTCGCCGCGAACCTTGATGCGCAGCACCTTGCCGCGCAGGTCGTTGGTGTTGGCCGCGGAGCGCTGCGCGTCGTAGGCCGGCCCCTGCGTCGACGACTCGTTGATGGGCGTGTAGCCGTCCGAACCGCCGGCGTTGGTGTCGTCGCCGGTGACCAGGTACAGCAGGCCCCTGCCGTCGAACTTGACCTCGCCGCCGACGTGGCAGCAGTTGCCGCGGTCCACGGGTACCCGAAGGATCTGCTGCTCGGTGCCCAGGTCGAGGTGCGGCGCGGGTGTCTCGACGAGCTTGACCCGCGAGAGCTGGTTGTATCCCTTGAACTTGTCCCAGACGGTGGGGTCGGTGCTGGTCACCGGCGCGTCGCCCTCGTTGACCGTCGGCGTGGCCGGGTCGTCGACCGGCGTGTTCAGCCTGGGGGCGTAATAGAGGTAGACCCACCGGTTGCGTGCGAAGTTCGGGTCGACGGTCACCGATTGCAGGCCGTCCTCGTCGTGTGCGTAGACGGGCACCTCGGCGATGGCCGGGCTCAGGCCGGTCGCGGGGTCGTAGAGCCGCACCTCACCGGCGCGGGTGTTGTGCAGCACCCGCCCGTCGGGCAGCACGGCGAGGGTCATGGGCTCGCCCGGCTCGTCGTTGAGGGTGACCTTCTCGTAGTTGGTCTGCACGGTGGCGCCGCAGTCGCCGGCGACCTGCCCGGACGCCCATTGGATGCCGCCGAGCAGGTGCTTCTTGAAGGACCCGTTCGCGTACGTGTCGGTCGAGTGCCCGAGGCCGGTGTACCAGGACCGTCCGCCCTGGAAGTCCTTGCACCAGGAGAGCGGGTGATCGGTGGTGGCCAGCACGTGCGAGACGCCGCGGACGTCGGCGTCGAACGTGTACCACTGCTCGGTGAGGGAGATCGTGCGCGGCACCGAGGCGGTCGAGGGGTGCACCCGGTCGGTCATGGTGACGGTGCCGGCGCTGACCGCGGACGCGCCGGTCGCGGCGGCGCCGAGGAGACCGCGGTAGAAGGTCCAGCCCGGCTCGGTCTCGGCCGCGGCGTGCACGCCGACGAAGCCGCCGCCGCCCTGCACGTACGCCTCGAACGCGGCCTGCTGGGCGTCGTCGAGGACCTCGCCGGTGGTGTTGAGGAAGACGACCGCGCCGTACCTGGCCAGGTTGGCCGCGGTGAAGGCCGCCGAGTCGGCGCTGACCGACACGCCGAAGCCGTGCCGGCGGCCGAGGTCGCGGATGGTGCGGACACCCTTGTCGATGGAGTCGTGGCGCTCGCCGGCGGTCTCGGTGAACACCAGCACGTCGTGGTGTTCATGACCCGGGTGCGCGTATGCCGCATTTTCCGTACTTATCAGGATGATGGCGGTCGCGAAGACGGCCAGCAGTCGTCGGTGCATTGTTGTCCCGCCTCTCTCAGCGGCGGTAGATGGTCAGCTCGGACATGTTCCGGTAGCTCAGCTCGGCGAAGCTCAGGGACTGGCCCGGGTTCGCCGCGCCGCCCGGGGCGGTGTCCTGCTCCCAGTTCGCGTGGTGATAGTTCTGCGCGCCGATCTCCTCGAAGAACTGCTGGAAGTTGAGGTCGCCCTCGCCGAGCGGCGTCATCACGTACCCGTTGGCCTGCGCGGCGGCCCGGTCGCCGTCCTTGGCGTGGAACAGCGGGAACCGTTCGGTGCGCGGCACCACGGTGAGGATCGGGTCGAACAGGTCGGTCCGGGAGTTGCCCCACTGGTCCACATAGGTCTGGTGCTTGAACCGCGCCACATAGGACCAGTAGATGTCCATCTCGAAGAAGACATACCGGGGGTCGGCCTTGGTGAAGAAGTACTCGAGCTTCCGGGTGCCGGTCGACCGGGTGGGCCGGCCGGCGGCGTCCAGCGGGCCGGCGTCGAGCAGGAACCCGTACGCGGCGTCGTGGTTGTGGGTGTAGAGCTTGAGACCCCGCTTGCGGGCCGTGCGGCCCAGCTCGTTCCAGAGGTCGGCCGCGGCGTCCCAGTCCGGCCGGTACGCGCTGCCGGTCGGGTCCGAGCCGGTGCCGATATGCCTCATCCCCAGCGTCTCGGCGATGTCGAGCTGCTGCTCGAAGGTCGCCGCGTTGATCTGGGTGTGCGTGCCGTTGGCGACCAGCCCGTTGTCGTCAAGGATCTTCCGGATCTCGGCGGGCGTGATCTGCCGGCCCAGGATGGAGGCGTGCTGGTTGTAGCCGGCGAACTCGATCTCCTTGTAGCCGATCTCGGCGAGCCGGGCGAGTACCCGCTCGAAGCCGTAGGGCACCCCGGAGTCGTCGGGCGCCGCGCCGATCCGGTCGCGGACGCTGAACAGGATGATGCCCCGGTTCCGGGCGGGTACGAGCGGCTCGGCGCGCAGCCGGCCGCGGCTGATCGCCGGGGATCCGGTCTGGAGGACCGGGAAGCCGGCGGCGCCCAGCGCCGCGGCGGCGCCGGCCGACGCGGCGAGCAGGCGGCGGCGGGTGAGTGCGTTCCTGGTCGTTCGATGCGGCTCGGGCATGACTTCTCCACCTTCCAACGGCGGCCCGCGGTGGGTCGCTGCCGGGTTACGTCATAGGGAAAAGTGCCGGCGTTGCCGAAGGCGCCGGCGCGTGAGGGCGCCGATTCACGCGTGTTACGAACTGATGACACACCGTATCGCTGGTACCGAACGAAAGATAGTCCACATCAGAATTAACTTTCCTCAGCAAAGACAAAAGTCCACGAATCGCTGTTACAGTGCCCCCGTGAGCAGCGGCAGTCCGCAGTGGACCGACGACCCTGCCCGCCCGCCGATCGCCTGGCTGCCGCTCGGCGCCGTCGCGTCGGCCACCGCGGTACTACTGGTGATCTTCAGCGGCCGGTACGGCTACCACCGCGACGAGCTCTACTACGTCGTGGCCGGCCGCCACCTCGCCTGGGGCTACGACGACCAGCCGCCGCTGGTGCCCGCGCTGGCCCGGCTGACCGACGTCCTGTCGGGCGGCTCGCTCGTCGCGCTGCGGTCGCCGACCGCGCTGGCCGTGGCGGCCACCGTGCTGCTGGTCGGGCTGCTCACCCGGGAACTGGGCGGCGACCGGTGGGCGCAGCTGCTCGCCGCCACCCTCTGGGCCACCTCGGGCGTCGTCCTCGTCTCCGGTCACCTGCTGAGCACGACACCGTTCGACATCCTGTGCTGGGCGGCGATCGCGCTGCTGGTGACCCGCTGGGTCCGTACCCGCGACGACCGGCTGCTGCCGGCCCTCGGGCCGGTGGTCGGCCTGGGGCTGCTCGCCAAGAACCTGCCGCTGCTGTTCGTCGCGGCCCTGGCCGGCGCGATCCTGATCAGCGGCCCGCGCGAGCTGCTGCGCCGGCCGGCGCTGTGGATCGCCGCCGCGGTGGCCGCCGCGATCTGGGCGCCGAACCTCTGGTGGCAGGCGACCCACGATTGGCCGCAGCTCACGATGGCCGGCGTCATCCGGGAGGACGCGGACTTCGGCGGGCGGATCGGGCTCGTTCCGGCCCAGTTCCTGATCATGAGCCCGCCGCTCGCCCTCATCTGGGTACCCGGCCTGTGGCGGCTGCTGCGCAACCCGCAGGCCCGGCCGTACCGCTTCCTCGGTCTGGCGTTCCTGCTGGTGCTCGGCCTGGTGCTGGTGACCGGCGGCCGGGAGTACTACCCGGCCGGCGCCTTCCCGGCGCTGATGGCGGCCGGGGCGATCGCCGCCGTCGGCTGGGCGCGGCGAGCGTCCTTCGGGCTGCGCCGGGCGCTGCTTGTCGCCTTGGTCGCCGTCAACGCCGTGACGACCGTCGCGATCGCGCTGCCCGTCTACCCGGTCCGCTGGTACCCGGACACCATCCAGGCGGCGATCAACGACGACGCCGGGGAGACCATCGGCTGGCCGGAGCTGGTCGACACGGTCGCCGGGGTCTACTCGTCGCTGCCCCTCTCCGAGCGGGCGACGACGGTGATCATCACGCAGAACTACGGCGAGGCCGGCGCGATCGACAGGTACGGGCCGGCGTTCGAGCTGCCGGCGCCGTACAGCGGGCACCTGAACTTCTGGCGGTGGGGACCGCCGCCGGACACCGCCACCGGGCCGGCGATCTTCGTCGGCGGCTGGACCGCCGAGTCGCTGGCGCCGTACTGCGGGTCGGCGAGCGTCGCCGCCCGCGTCGACAACGCCTACGGCGTCGACAACGAGGAGCAGGGTACGCCGATCTGGCTCTGCCGCGATCTCCGCGGACCGTGGTCCCAGCAGTGGGTGCGGCTACGCAGATTCGGCTGATCCCGGCTCAGGGTTTACCCGTCGATCCGCGCCGCGAGGGGGTGGAAAACCCCCAGGCGGAGTCGGATGGTTCCCGGCTTACCGGCGACGGCGGCGCTGCCTAGCGTCGTCTGTGTGATCGAACTACGTGAGCTGACCAAACGCTACGGCGGCCGGGCCGCCGTCGACGGGCTGAGCGTCCGGGTGCAGCCGGGTGCGGTGACCGGCTTCCTCGGCCCGAACGGATCCGGCAAGTCGACGACGATGCGGATGATCCTCGGCCTGGACGCACCGGACCACGGCGAGGCGCTGATCGACGGCGTCCGGTATTCGGATCTGCACTGGCCGTTGAGGACGGTCGGCATGCTTCTCGACGCCGGGGCGTTCCATCCCGGCCGCAGCGCCCGCGCGCACCTGACCGCGCTGGCCGCGAGCAACGACATCCCCGGTTCCCGGGTCGAGCAGGTGCTGCGCGTCGTCGGCCTGTCCGAGGCGGCGACGCGGCGCGCCGGCACGTATTCGCTCGGCATGCGCCAGCGGCTCGGCGTCGCCGTCGCCCTGCTCGGCGACCCCGGCGTCCTGCTGCTCGACGAGCCGGTCAACGGACTCGACCCGGAGGGCATCCGGTGGATCCGGGACCTGCTGCGCGGGCTCGCCGCCGAGGGCCGGACGGTGTTCGTGTCCAGCCACCTGATCGCCGAGATGGCCCTGACCGCCGACCGGCTGGTGGTCATCGGCCGCGGCCGGCTGCTGGCCGAGACGACCGTCGCCGAACTCGCCGCCGGCGACGACAGCCTGGAGGACGCGTTCTTCCGGCTCACCTCGCGGGAGACCGACTATCGCGGAATGGGAGCGTCATGAACGGGTACGGATTCCGGCACGCGGCCCGGATGGAACGGATCAAGCTGGGCAGCCTCCGGTCGACCTGGTGGCTGGCGATCGCGGCGGTGGCGGCGATGGCCGCGACCGGGGCCGGGGTCGGGCTCGGCTACCGGTCGCACACCCCGGTCGCCACCGCCGCCCAGATCCTGAACAACAGCCTCGGCGGCGCCATCCTGGCCCAGCTGCTCCTCGGCGCGCTCGGCGTCCTCGCGGTGACCGGCGAATACGGCAGCGGGATGATCCGCTCGACGTTCGCCGCCGTACCGCGGCGCCGGACCGTCCTGCTGGCGAAGGCCGCCGTGTGCGGCGGCGCGGCACTCGCCGTCGGCCTGGTCGCGAGCCTCGCCGCCTACCTCGGCGGGCAGCTCGCGATCCGCGGCACCGCCATCCCGGCCGCGCACCTCGGTGATCCGGCCATCCTGCGCGCGGTCGTGCTGACCGGCGTATATCTGGGCGCCACCGCGCTGATCGGGGTCGGCATCGGGACGATCGTGCGGCACTCGGGCGCCGCGATCGGCACGCTGTTCGCGCTGACGTTCGTCCCGATGATCGTGGTCGGCCTGTTCGGCGAGAGCGGGATCCAGGTCGGCCGGTTCGTCCCGCTGCTGATGCTGCTCAACTCGATCGCGGTGACCGCGCCCATACCCGGGCTGTTCTCCGGCTGGATCAGCGCGCTGCTGATGTGCGGGTACGCGGCGGTAGTGATCCTCTTCGGCGGCGTGCTGCTCCGCCATCGCGACGCGTGACCAGTGAGCCTTTTTCAACGTGGCCAGGGCGGCAGCTCCCGGCAGCGGTCAACGGCTCGGATACCTCTGGCCCGAGGCCAGGTTGAAAATGCTCATAGACAATGGGGCGATGATCGCGCTGCGCGCACCGTTCACCACCTCGGCCCTGCGCCAGGCGGTGTTCTGTGTCGCCGGCGTGGCCGGCGCGGCCGCGGTCCTGGCCGTCCCGGCGATCATCCCGGCCCTGGGCGTCCTCATCCTCTGGGCGACCGGAGCCCTGTCCCGCGAGCCCGCACCGGCCGTCGCGCCGCTGTTCCTGGTCCTGTTCCCGCTCACCGTCGCGCTCCTGGTCGTGCTGGCCGCCCCGGCCGGGCGCGCGCTGGGAGCCGCCCAGCGCCGCCTCGCGGACCGGCTGCTCGGCGTGCGCGTCGACGCCCCGCCGCCCCGGCCGTCGAGGCGGATCGGCGCCGTGGTCTCCGACGGGCCGGGCTGGCGCGCCCTCGGGTACGGCCTGCTCAAGGTGCCGCTGGCCATCCCCGAGGGCTACGGCGCGTTCTGCTACGTGTTCGGCCTGGTCAACCTCACCTACCCGGTGTGGTGGCCGCTGTTCCGCAACCACCCGCCCGGCACGCGCCTCGATCCGGTGCTGGCGCTGACCCCGTTCGGCACCATCGGCGCGCGGACGTTCGCCGGAACGTTGCTCATCGCCGCGGCCGGCCTCGCCATGCTGCTCGTCGCGCCGTGGTTGATGCGGGCCGGCACGGCCCTGGACCTGGCCGCGATGCGGCGGCTGCTCGGCCCGCGCCGGCTCGCCGAGCGGGTACGCGAACTCCAGATCACCCGGGCCCGCGCGATCGACGACGCGGCCACGATGATGCGCCGGCTGGAGCGGGACCTGCACGACGGCGCGCAGATCCGGCTGGCCACCCTGGCAATGAACCTCGGCATGGCGATCGAGAAGCTCGGCGCCGACGGCCCGCCACCCGACCTCGCACAGGCCCGCGAGCTGGTCGCGCTCGCGCACCGCGGCGCGAAGGACGCCCTCGCCGACCTGCGCGACCTGGTGCGCGGCATCCACCCGCCGGTCCTCGACAACGGCATCGGCGACGCGCTGGCGACGCTCGCGACGGGCAGCGCCATCCCCGTCGCGGTCGACGTCGAACTGCCCGACCGCCCGGCGCCCGCGATCGAGACCATCGCATACTTCTGCGCCGCCGAACTGCTCGCGAACGCCGCCAAGCACAGCCGGGCGACCCGGATCGGGCTCGGCGTGGTCCGATCCGGCGAGCACCTGAGGCTGACCGCCGACGACGACGGCGTCGGCGGGGCGGACCCGGACGGTCCCGGCCTGTCCGGCCTGGCCCGCCGCATCGCCGTCGTGGACGGCCGGATGCGGGTGCACAGCCCGGCCGGCGGACCGACCCGGGTCGAGATCGACCTGCCGACACACGCGTGAACGGAGGCGACGGAATGCGGGTGGTGATCGCGGAGGACGCCGCGATGATGCGCGAGGGGCTGGTCCGGCTGCTCACCGACCGCGGTTTCGAGGTGTGCGCGGCGGTGGCCGACGCGGAGGAGTTGCGCGCCGCGGTCGCCGCCGCCGCACCGGACGTGGCCGTCATCGACATCCGGATGCCACCGACGCACACCGACGAGGGGCTGCGCGCCGCGATCGACATCCGGCGCGACCACCCCGGCGTCGGCGTGCTGGTGTTCTCGCAGTACGTGGAGACCCGCTACGCGACCCGCCTGCTCGCCGACCGCCCGGCCGGCGTCGGATACCTGCTCAAGGACCGAGTCGCCGACGTCGCCGACTTCGTGGACGCGCTGACCCGGGTGGCGTCCGGCGGCACCGCGCTGGATCCGGAGGTGGTCGGCCACCTCCTGCGGGCCGGGCAGGACACGGCCGGAGTGGCGTCGCTGACCCCGCGGGAGCGCGAGGTGCTCTCGCTGATGGCCGAGGGGCGCTCCAACGCCGGGATCGCGGCGGCGCTGGTCATCACCCCTGGGGTCGTGGAGAAGCACGTGGCGAACATCTTCGCGAAGCTCGGCCTGCCGCCCTCGGACAGCGACAACCGCCGCGTCCTCGCCGTCCTGCGGCACATCGGTTGAGCCGGCTGGGGGTGATCACTACTGTGCCCGTGTGGAGATCACCGAAGACCTCGTGGCCCAGGCCGAGGAGCTGGTCCTGTCCGGGCAGTACGCGCGGGGCCGGGCCCTGCTCGACGACCATCTCGGCGCGCATCCGGACGACGCCCGGGCCTGGCACCGGCTGGCGGGCGCGCTCGTCGGCCTGGGCCGGTCACGGGACGCGGTGAGCGCGGCCGACCGGTCAATCTCTCTGAATCCGGACGATCCGGTCGCGTACCGGATGCGGGCCATCGCGCGGCTCACCCTGAAGGACCGGGCGCGGCCGCACGGCGACGCCCGGCCGGCGGCGGCCCGCGATCGCGGCGATGCCGAGACGCTGGCGCTGCTGACCTGGGGCGTCCTCATGACCGACCGGGTGCCCGACGCCAGGCACCACGCCCGGGCGCCCCGGAGGCGGTTCCACGGGCTGTTCGGCGGGCGCCGGCCGTAGCTCCGACGGCGCTCGCTCCTCTGTCGTAGTGGCGACCACATGGTCGCCGGCGGCGTCCGAGCCCATACTGTCGGGCATCGAGTGGAGCGGATGCGGCGGATGAGTGTCTTCGAGTTGAGCGTCGACCGTGCGGCCGGGTCCGGGTCGTACGGCGTGCAGGTGGTGCGTTCGCCGGCGGGCGAGGCCGCGGCGGACTTCGACGTGGACGTCGAGGCGCTGCTCGCCCAGCGCGAACCGATACAGGCCGCGTTGCTGGCGTCGTCGGCGGCGACCCGCGGCCGGCTGACCTCGGTGGAGAAGCCGGTACGGGACCTGGGTACCGAGCTGTTCGCGGCGCTGTTCTCCTCGCCCGGCGTGGCCGGTCGCTACCAGGCCAGCCTGGCCATGGCCCGGGACCGCGGCGAGGCGCTGCGGGTGGTGTTGCGGGTCAACCCGCCGGAGCTGGCGGCGTTGCCGTGGGAGGCGATGTTCGACGCCGAGGCCGGCGGATACCTGTGCCGCAGCGAGCCGCTCGTGCGGCGGGTGCCGGTTCCCGGCGCGCTGACCCCGCTGTCGGTGACCGCGCCGCTGCGGATTCTGGGCATCGTCTCGGCGCCGCGCGGGCTCGCCGCCCTCGACGTCGACCGGGAACGTGAGCAGCTCGAGGCGGCGCTGCGTGCGCCGATCGGCGCCGGCACGGTGGAGCTCACCTGGGCACCGGCCGCGACCTGGGAGGCGATTCAGGAGCTCCTGCTCACCGAGCGGTGGCACGTCGTGCACTTCATCGGGCACGGCGACTTCGACGTCGACGACGCCGAGGGCATCCTCGCCCTGGTCGGGCACGACGGGCGGGTGAACCGCGTCTCGGCCGGCAGCTTCGCCGACCTGCTGCGCGAGGCCCGGCCGACGCCCCGGCTCGTCGTGCTGAACTCGTGCGCCTCGGCCACGTCCGGCGCTCATGATCTGTTCTCCGGCACCGCGGCCAGCCTCGTACGCAGCGGGATCCGCGCGGTGGCGGCCATGCAGTTCGCCGTCACCGACCGCGCGGCGATCGCGTTCTCCCGCGCCTTCTACATCGCCCTCGCACACGGCCGCGGCGTCGACGAGGCCGTGCACAGCGGCCGGGTCGGTATCCTCGGCACCGCCGGGCACACCCTCGAATGGCTCACCCCCGTGCTGTACCTACGGGGCGACAACGCACACCTGTTCTCCATCACCGCTCCCCTTTCCGCCCCCGCCCCCGCCCCCGCCCTGGACGAGCCGGTAGCCCGGGAGGAACCGGATCCCGCCGGTCCCCCACCAGGGCATTGCCTGAGGACCATCCAGGGAGCACCCGCCGGATGGTGGAAGCGGAACCTCGTGCTCGGTGGCGCTTCGGTGCCGTTCGGCCCGGACGGGCGCGTGCTCGCCACCGCCAACGGCGACAAGACCCTCCAGCTGTGGGACCCGGCCACCGGCCGGCGCGCCGGGCATCCCCTCACCGGCCACACCGGCCGGGTGTGGTCGGCGGCGTTCAGCCCGGACGGGCGCCTGCTCGCCAGCGGCAGCGCCGACACGACCGTCCGGCTCTGGGACCCGGCCACCGGCCAGCCCATCGGCCAGCCCCTGACCGGCCACACCGACTGGGTGCGATCGGTGGCGTTCAGCCCGGACGGGCGGCTCCTCGCCAGCGGCAGCGACGACAAGACCATCCGGCTCTGGGACCCGGACACCGGCCAACTCATCGGTGTACCCCTCACCGGCCATACCGGCCGGGTGGCGCCGGCCGCGTTCAGCCCGGACGGGCGCCTGCTCGCCAGCGGCGGCGCCGACCGGACCGTGCGGCTGTGGGATCCGGCAACCGGCCAAGCCATCGGCCTGCCGCTCACCGGCCACACCGACTGGGTGCGATCGATAGCCTTCAGCCCCGACGGGCGGCTGCTCGCCAGCGGGAGCGACGACAAGACAATCCGGCTCTGGGACCCGGACACCGGCCTACCCGCCGGCCAGCCCCTCACCGGCCACACCGACTGGGTGTGGTCGGTGGCGTTCAGCCCGGACGGGCGCGTCCTTGCCAGCGCCGGCAACGACAAGACAGTCCGGCTCTGGGACCCGGCCACCGGCCTACCCGCCGGCCCGAACCTCACCGGCCACGTCTACCCGGTGCGGTCGTTGGCATTCAGCCCCGACGGACAGTTGCTCGCCAGCCTCGACGTCGCACACACGATACGGATCTGGGCACCGGTCACGCCCCGGTAGCGGGGGCCAGGACGATGTCGAACGTGGCGTGGGTGAAGGGTGCGTCTACGCCGAAGCCGGCGGCGGCGGCCGGGTCGTGCGACTCGGTGAAGTCGACGATGAGGCCCCGCTTGACGGCGAAGACGGCGTCGGATTCGAGATAGGGGCTGCCGCCGACGAACGCGTGCGTGGTGACCCGCCGGTGGCCGTCGGCGCCGGCGATGAAGTGGATGTGCGCCGGCCGGTACGGATGCCGGCCGGTGGCGGTGAGCAGGTCGCCGACCGGGCCGTCCGTGGGGATCGGATAGTGCGACGGGATCACGGTACGGAACCAGTACGTGCCGTCCGGTCCGGTGTGGAACAGGCCGCGGCCGTTGCCCGGTGGCTGCACGCCGGGCTGTTGTACGTCGTAGAAGCCGTCCTCGGAGCACTGCCAGACGTCGAGCTCGGCGCCGGCGAGCGGCGTGCCGTCGACGCTCGTCACCCGGCCGGAGACGACGCAGGGGCGGCCGGTGCCGAGCAGGTCGATGGTGTCGCCCAGCTCGCGGCGCGGCGAGGCGGTCATGTGGAACGGGCCGAGCACGGTGCTCTCGGTGCCCTGCTCGGCGCCGTTGAGCGTCTCCACCAGCATGGAGACGCCCAGGACGTCGGAGAGCAGGACGAACTCCTGGCGGGTGTCGTCGCACTGCCTGCCGACCGCGGTGAGGAAGCCGATCGCGGCCTCCCACTCCGCCATCGTCGGCTCGATGTCGCGGACGAAGTCGTGCAGGTGCCGGCTCAGGCTCTCCAGCACCTCGCGCAGCCGGGGATCCGGGGCGCCCTGGAAGCTCTCGATGACGGCGGCGGTCGCGGTCTCGACGGTGAAATCCATGGCGGGCTCCTAGGGTCGCGCCCCGCAGGCGGCGGCCAGCGCCTCCAGTTCGCGCATCAGCCGCTCGGTGCGATCGGCGCCGAACGCGGCGGCCACCTCGTTGTGGTGCTCGGCGGCCCGGCGGTCCAGCCGGGCGACCAGGTCGCGGCCGAGGTCGGAGAGGTAGACGGCGACCCGCCGGCGGTCGGTCGTGTCCTGGCGGCGGTAGATCACCGCGTTGTCGACCAGGCGGTCTACGGCCTTGGTGAGGGTGGGGTGCGGCATGAGCACGGCCTCGGCCAGGTCGGTCATCGAGTGGCCGCGGCCGTCGGAGAGCGCCCGCAGGATGCGCCACTGCTCGACGCTGACGCCCTCGACGGCCAGCCCCGCCGCGAGCTGCCGGTTGATCTGGCGTTCGACCTCGCTGAGCAGGTACGACAGGTGTGCGCGCAGTCCGGTCTCGGCCAACTCCGGTGCCCCCTTTTTCGTACGCCTGCAAGCGAAGATACTCGGCGCATGCCCGACGACGTCGTTCTCGTCACCGATCCGCTGGAGGCCCGGCTGCTCGCTCCCGACCCGGGCGAGGCCGTGCGGATCGGCATCGTGGTGCCGACCTCCGGGACCCTCGGGCTGCTCGCGCCGTCGGCGCTGAACTGCGCCGTGCTCGCCGCCGCCGAGCTGAACGCCGCCGGCGGCATCCTCGGCCGTCCGGTGGAGTTGACGCTCGTCGACGGCGGGCGCCCGCCGGCCGAGGTGGCGACGGAGGTGGCCGGGCTGGTCCGGGCGAACGCCGTCGCCGCCGTGGTGGGCACGCACGCGAGCGACGTGCGGGTGGCGCTGATGGGCGTGCTGGGCGGCCGGGTCCCGTACGTCTTCACCCCGCCGTACGAGGGCGGCGAGCGTACCCCCGGCGTCTTTCTGTTGGGCGAGACGCCGCAGCGGCAGCTGCGGCCGGCGCTGGACCGGCTGCTGGCCGGGCGGGCCCGGCGGTGGCTCCTGCTGGGCAACGACTACGTGTGGCCGCGCCGGGTGCACGCGGTGGCCCGCCGCCGGCTGATCCGGGCCGGCGCCACCGTCGTGGGTGAACGGTATGTGCCGCGCGGCGGCGCGGACGCGGCGGCGCTGGTGGCCGACGTGGTCGCCGCCCGGGTCGACGCGGTGCTGCTCACCCTGGTCGGCAGCGACCTGGTGGAGTTCAACCGGCTGTTCGCCGGGTCCGCGGCCGCCGGCCGGGTGGCCCGGGTGTGCGCGGCGCTGGAGGAGAACGGCCTGCTGGGCGCGGGCGGCGACGCCACCGGCGAGCTCTACGCGGCGATGGGCTACTTCGCCGCGCTGTCGACCGACGCGGCGCTGGCCTTCTCGCAGCGTTACACCGGGCGGTTCGGCATGGACGCCCCGGTGCTCAACGGGCACGGCCAGGGCGCGTACGACGGGGTGCGTCTGCTGGCCGCGCTGGCCGGGCGGGCCGGCCACCTGGCCGCGCCGGCCCTCGACGCCGTTGCCGAGGGCACCTCGGTGGACGGCGGCCGCGGCCGGTTCGTGCTGCGTGATCGGCACGCCGTGCAGCCGGTCTACCTGGCCCGCGCCGACGGCCTCGATTTCCAGGTCATCGACAGGAACTAAATCCTTCCGTTGGAAACCTTTTCTGTTTCAAGCTTTTGGATTAGCGTCCGACCATGGAACAGCCGCAACAGGGAATCGAGCGGTACGGCTACCGCCAGGAGCTCAGCCGCTCGCTCACCTTCACCGACCTGCTGATCTACGGGCTCATCTTCATGGTGCCGATCGCGCCGTTCGGCATCTTCGGCAGCGTGTACGCCGGCTCCGGCGGCATGGTCGCGCTGGCGTACGTGATCGGCATGGTCGCGATGGTGTTCACGGCCCTCTCGTACGCACAGATGGTCAAGGCGTTCCCGATGGCGGGCTCGGTGTACAGCTACGCCGGCCGCGGCATCGCGCCGCCGGTCGGCTTCCTCGCCGGCTGGGTGATCCTGCTCGACTACGTCCTGGTGCCGGGCCTGCTCTACCTGGTCGCCAGCGTGGCCATGCACTCGCTCGTGCCGGGCGTGCCGGTCTGGCTGTGGCTCGTCGCCTTCGTCGTGCTCAACACGGTGGTCAACTACTTCGGCATCCAGATGACCGCGCGGGTCAACAAGATAATGCTGATCGCCGAGCTGATCGTGCTGGCGATCTTCCTGGTGATCGGCATCGGCGCGCTGGCCTCCGGCAAGGGCGCGGGCTTCTCGTTCAGCCCGCTGTTCAACGCCGACACGTTCTCCTGGTCGGTGGTGTTCGGCGCGGTGTCCATCGCGGTGCTGTCGTTCCTGGGCTTCGACGGCATCTCGATGCTGGCCGAGGAGAGCCGGGAGGACGCCCGGCAGATCGGCCGGGCCATGGTCGCCGCGCTGCTGCTGGCCGGCGTCCTGTTCATCGTGCAGACCTGGGTGGCGGCGCTGCTCGTACCGGATGCGCCCGGGCTGCTTGCCAACGGCGACCCGGAGGGCACCGCGTTCTACGACGCCGCCCGCGCCGCGGGCGGCGGCTGGCTGGCGAACCTGACCGCGCTGGCCACCGCGATCGCCTGGGGCTTCGCCAACTCGCTGGTGGCGCAGGCCGCCACCAGCCGGCTGCTCTACGCGATGGCCCGCGACCGGCAGATGCCGCGGTTCCTGGCCCGGATCAACGAGCGGCACAAGGTGCCGGCCAACGCCACCCTGCTGGTCGCCGTCGTCTCCCTGGCACTCGGCCTCTACATGGCGAGCCGCGACGACGGCATCTCGCTGCTGTCCACCCTGGTGAACTTCGGCGCGATGACCGCCTTCCTGGCGCTGCACGTCGCCGTGGTGGTCCACTACGTGGTGCGCCAGGGCAGCCGGGACTGGCTGCGGCACCTGATCGGCCCGGCGATCGGCTTCCTGATCCTGCTCTACGTGGTGATCAACGCGGACATCGCCGCGCAGATGCTCGGCTTCCTGTGGCTGGGCATCGGGGTGATCGTCCTGATCGTCTTCTACCTCACCGGCCGCCGCCCCGAGCTGGCCGGCCTCGCCGAAGGGACCAAGCCGTGACCGAGGTGATCGGCTACCGCCCCACCGCGGACGAGCTGTCGTACACGTTCGGCGGCCGCGAGCCGGTGCGCCGGGTCAAGCCCGGCACCATCCTCGAGCTGTACACCGAGGACTGCTTCGGCGGCCGGGTCCGCACCGTCGACGACCTGCCGTCGCAGGTGTGCGAGTTCCCCTACCTCAACCCGGTCACCGGCCCGTTCCACATCGAGGGCGCCGAGCCGGGCGACACCCTCGCGGTGCACTTCGCCGAGATCGTGCCGGCCCGCGACTGGGCGGTCTCCTCGACGTTCCCGCACTTCGGGGCGCTGACCACCACGCACACCACGGCGATGCTGCACCCGCCGCTCGACGAGGTGGTCTGGCGCTACGACGTCGACGTCCCCGCGGGCCTCGTGCGCTACCACGCCCGGCGCGGCGACTTCAGCATGGAGCTCCCCCTGGACCCCATGCACGGTACGGCGGGAGTCGCGCCCGCCGCGTTCGAGAGCCGGATGACCATCGTCCCGGACGCGCACGGCGGCAACATGGACACCCCGGAGCTGCGGGCCGGCGTGACCGCGTACTTCGGGGTGAACGTGCCGGGCGCGCTGTTCGCCCTCGGCGACGGGCACTGCCGCCAGGGCGAGGGCGAGGTCTGCGGCACCGCCGTCGAGTCCGCGATGAACACCGTGCTCATCGTCGACGTGATCAAGGGCGCGGCCACCCCGACCCCGCGCTTCGAGACCGACGAGGCGCTGATGTCGGCGGGTTCGGCCCGGCCGCTGGAGGACGCGTACCGGATGAGCCAGCACGACCTGGTGACCTGGGCGGCGGACCTGACCGGTCTGGACGTCCTCGACGCGTATCAGCTGATCAGCCAGGCGGGCGAGGCCCCGGTGGGCAACGTCTGCGACCCCAACTACACGATGCTGGCCAAGGTCCCCAAGCGCTACCTGGGCGTGGCGCCGGCCTACGAGGGCGTCCACAGCCGCCTGCGCACAGTGGCTCAGAACCACCTATCGTCCCGGTGACCCCTCAGACCTGACCCAGGTCGATCTCGATGTAGAAGGGCACGGTCAGTTTCACGGCGCCGGTGAAGGTCTCGGTGTCGCGGTAGCTTGCTCCGCCGTGACCATCTCAACAGCCATGCGCACCTCCCGGAATGTGATCGGCTCCGGCGACAAGCAGCCCCCATGCACGTGCGTCGATTGTCGCAAATTGCGCCTCCGGTACTGTGTACCTTCCTCGCATCGAAGGAAGTGCATGCGCAGCTTTGTCTCGCGGCCGTTGGCCGCACCGTTGGCCACACTGCTCGGCGGCGCTCTCGTGCTCGGTGGCTGCTCGGCGTCCGACCCGGCACCCCCTGCGCCGGTCACCAAGCCCAGCGCGTCGGCGGCGCCGGCGGTCCGGTTGGCGACCCCGGCCAAGATCAACGGGCTGCCGCGGACGGAGGAGGCCAAGCGGCTCAAGGGTCCGGAGAGCATGACCGAGTCGTTCAAGCGGAGCGTGCTTCGGCCGACCGACTCGGTGGCCGCGGTGTACCTGAATCCGAAGGACCTCTCCGAAATGGTCGAGGTGAGCGCCGCGGCCGGCCAGGTGGCCACGCCCGACGTGGCGCTGCGGCTGCTCACCCAGAACCTGGCGGTTCAGCTGGAGGATGTGCGCCCGATCGACCTCGGCGTGGCGGGAGCGGTCGGAAGGTGTGGGGTCGACCGGGCGAACCGGCCCCTGGTGATCACGATGTGTCATTGGGCCGAGCCGGGAAGCGTCGGCTCGATCAACATCTGGTCGTCGAAGGACCGGCGCGACGACTTCGCCGACATCCGGGCGTTGATCCGGCCCCCGGCCTGAGGCCGTGGGCTAAGCGCGCCGGGGTCGCTCGAGAGCGGCGTCGATCTCGGCGCGCCGGCGGGTCACGAGCGCCTCGTACGCCGCGTCGGGCAGGTGCCGCTCGTCGGTGAACCTGATGCCGCCCTTGGTGGAGTCGAAGCCCTCCAGCTCGGCCACCACGCCGGCGACGACGTCGGCGCTGAACGGGAACACCGAGTAGCCCTGCTTCGTCGACACGACGCTGATCAGCGGCCGGCCGCGGTAGCGCAGCGCCGCCATCCCGTAGCCCTTGCCCTCCTCCGCCTCCGGCACGACGGCCATCGCCCGCACCCGGTACCGCTCGAGCACCGTACGGGCGGGCTCGTCGCGGCCGGCGATGTAGTCGGTCACCTCACCCATGCCGACATCGTGACACCCGCGCCACCGGATCGGCCCGCACGACACAGCGGCGGCACCGGGAACGGTGCCGCCGCTGCGCGTACAGGTGCTCTAGCTGACGAAGGTGCGCCGCCGGCGGCGGCGTCCCCACCAGGCCAGGGCCGTGCCCGCGATGATCAGGGCGAGCGCGGCGGAGACCAGCGCCGGCACCGGAACGCTGTCGCCGGTGATCGGCAGGCCGCCGGCCTGGCCGCCGCCGCTCGCGCCGTCGGCCGGTGGCTTGGCGGTGTCGCCGGTCGTCGGCTTGGCCTTGGTGTTGCCGCCGAGCAGCAGCAGTTCGTCGCTCTCCGCGTCGTCGGTCATCGTCTGCACCGACGTCCTCGTGCTACGCGGCAGGTACTGGTGCTTCGCCGTGAACTGCTGCTTCGACACGTTCTGCTTGGGCGACTTGGAGAAGTCGACGCCGCCCATCGTGTAGACGTAGACCTGCCCGCCGGCCTCCCACTCGAACTTGTAGTCGCCGTCGCGGAACGACTTGAGGTACCGCTGCCAGGTCTCGTTGAAGTCCCACTTCTCGCCGCGGATCGGCCACTTCGACGCGTCGTCGCTGTTGATGATCTTGCGGTAGTCGGTGGCCTTCTTCGCGTCCTGTAGCCGGATCCACTCGGCCGCCACCCGGGAGGTATATACGCGGCGCAGGTCGGCGTACGCGGGGTCCTCAGCGATCTTCTTCTCGACCGCCGGAACGATCAGCTTCTCGACGACCTTCTGGTTGTGCTCGATCTGCGCCTTGGTGGGCTCGCACGGGTCGCCGGGAAGGTCGAAGTCGACCTCCTGCGGCACAGAGTTGACCTTGAGCGGGGCGTCCAGGATGTAGATGCCGCCGTCCTGCTCGCGCACCTGCGCGGGCTTCGGCTCGATCCAGTTGCGGATGCCGTGCAGGCAGGGCAGCCCGTCCTTCAGCTGGTTCTCGTCCCAGAACTTCTTTCCGAGGTCGGTCTTCGGGTTCATGAACGCGGCGAAGTCGTGCTTCATCTGCAGGTCGGCCTCGAGCAGCACCCGTCCGGCGTCGGTCTTGCCGAACTTGGCGTCCATCACCCGCTGCGGCTCGTCCGGGTTGAGGTTCACCCAGAACTTCTCCGGGGTCAGCGACAGCCAGGTGAAGAACGAGTCGGAGATCAGCTGGGCCTTCTCCTGGCCGCCGAAGCCGGGCTTGGTGTCCGGGTCGGGCATCTTCTCGGCGGTGAACGAGTAGTCCAGGCCCTCGCCCTTGACCGGGGCGCCGACGAAACGCAGCTCGAGGGTGGAGAAGTCGACGCCGCCGGGTCCGCGCAGGCGCTGGCCGGTCGGGTCGCCCTGCCGGATGCGCTCGATCTGCTGGCGCATGCTCTCCGGGGTCGGCTTCGACTGGTTGAGCATGTCGTTGAGGCCGCCGCGCGAGCCGGAGTTCGCCTGCGGGTTCGGGTTCAGCGTCGGGTCGAACTTGGTGTGCGGGCCGGGCGTGAACCGCACGACCGGGGTGGAGCGGTGCTGGTAGACGGTGACCCGGGACCTGCCGTCCGGGTGCGACCCGGCCTCGGCGCGCAGCTCGCCCAGCTTGACGTTGGTGCGGGCCTCCGGCTCCTGGCCGTAGACGTAGCGCAGCGAGTAGTCCTTGAACCGCGTGTCCTTGAGCACCTGGCGGTCGTTCGGGAGCTGCTTGTCGACGATCCCGCCGCCCGACTTGATCTCGACGAACTCCTTGGTCTTCTGGTTGACCGCGTCGTACCGGCGGATGACCTTGCCGTCCGCGTCCTTGACCTCGACCTCGCAGAGCCAGTCCGGGCCGACCAGGTTCAGGTCCTGCACGACCTTCTTGTGGAAGGCCTCGCCGCGCGTGCGGCGGGCGGCGTTGTCGATGTACGCGTCGTTGAGCCAGTCCTGGAACGTGCCCTTGTAAGGGTTCGCGCTGGTCTGCCGGTTGTTGTAGCTGGCGTAGACCTTGCGCGGGTCGCCCTCTTTCCACTTCTTCGAGTCGGTGCCGGACTCCTCGAGTTGCTCGGCCGTCGGCGCCGCCAGCCCGTCCATCGACTGCCGCTGGTTCGTGTAGTCGTACGTGTCCCACGCCGACTTGATCCGGCTGGCGTCACCGCCCGGCAGCGTCCCCGGTTTCGACGGGTTGCCGGTCAGCTTGAACTTGGCGTCGCAGCGCTTGCCGGTCAGCGTGACCGGCGCCGCCGCCGCGGCGACCGGCAGGGCGCCGGCGGCCAGCACCACGGCGCAGACGGCCGCGACCATGCCGCGGAAGAGCAGGTGTGCGCGGAGCCGGGCTCTGGGGTAGCTCATGTGGATCCCCGTCCAGGGAGGAAACGCCGGGTGCCTCCCCGTTTGTAGTCGTCTGGTCCCCCGGCGCCGTGTGGCACCATATGGAACGGAACCGTATCGGCGCGACCCGATACGGCCTGATCGACCGGTATGGATATCTTTTCGTTACCAAGCGCTGAGTGGAGATAGGACATGAGCGACTGGGCCGACAACCCGCGGCTGAACACGTGGCTGGCGGCCCAGCAGGCGGCCTTCCCGGCCTGGTCCCGCGAGACCAGGCAGGACTGGGACTTCACCGTGGACTCGCTGGATCGCCTGGAGCGGCTCCTGCGTGAGCGGTTCGCCGGCCGGGCCGAGCTGGTCGCGGCCGAGGAGTCCGGCCGGCCCGAGGTCCTGGTGCCGGGGTGGTACCTCGGCGAGGTGCTCAACCGCAACTACGGCACCGCCTGGCACCGCAACCCGGTCGAGCCCACCCACCCCGATCAGCCGAAGACCCCGTTCGTCCAGCTGCCGGAGGAGCCCGGAGCCGAGTACGAGGACGAGGACGACATCCCGCCGGTCTGCAACCCGTTCACCGAGATCCGCGGCCTGTTCGTCCGCGGCCCGGACGACCACCTGCGGGACGCCGTCATCCGATACGAGCGGTAGGCCGGGAGGCCGCCGCCGAAGGTGCATTCCGTGCTATCACCGGTGCACCACGGCCTAGCGACAGGCATCGACGGAATCCAAGGATGTGGTCCATGGCGGACGAACGCTCCGCCGCCGGCCGGACCATTCCCTTCCCGGAGGCCGCACCGTGTCGCACACCGCCCGCCGCCGCATCGCGCTGTCCGTCGCCGCGCTCGCCCTGCTCACCCCCGCCGTCCAGGTGGCCGCCGCGCCGGGCGCGGCCGCGGACGACGACTGCGCCACCGTGCCGTGGATGAACCGGCACGCCTCGCCCGGGCAGCGCGCCCGCGCCCTGCTCGCCGCCTCGTCGCTGGATCAGAAGCTGCGCTGGCTCGACGAGCACTCGGCGAACGACCCGGCCCGGACCACGTTCACCACCGCGCGCCCCCGCGAGATCCCCGCGGACCAGTTCACCCCGGTCACCTTCACGATGCCGCCGCAGGTGCCGTGCACCCCGACGATCCAGTACACCGACGCGCCGTCGGTCATCGCGGGCGCGGGCCCGGGCGTCACCGTCTACCCGGCGAACGTGTCGCTGTCGTCGTCCTGGGACACCGCGCTCGCGTACGACAAGGGCGTCGCCATGGGTCACGAGGCGTGGCGCAAGCAGCGCAACGTGCTGCTGGGGCCGGGGATCGCCGCCGGCCGGGACCCGCGCAGCGGGCGGACCTCCGAGTACCTCGGCGAGGACCCGGTGCTGTCCGGCCTGATGGCCGCGGCGTACACCCGCGGCGTCGGCGCCGACGGCGGCGAGCCGGTGCAGTCACAGCTCAAGCACTTCGTCGCCAACGAGCAGGAGACCGACCGCGCCAACAGCTCGTCCAACGTGGACGGCCGGACGCTGCGCGAGATCTACACCCTGCCGTACGAGATCGCCATCGACCGTGGCGACGTCGGCTCGGTCATGTGCTCGTTCAACCAGGTCGACCACGACTGGGCCTGCGGCAGCGAGCTGCTGCTGGCCCGGATCCTCAAGCGGGAGATCGGCTTCGACGGCTGGGTGGTCACCGACTTCGGCGCCCGGCACTACCTGAGCGACGACCCACCCTCGCTGGGGGCCGGCCTGGACCAGGAGCTGAACGCGTGGCGGTACTGGACGCCGATGGCGATCAAGGAGCTGATCGGGCAGGGCCGCCTGCGCGTAGCGGACGTGGACGGTGCCGCGTACCGGATCGTGCGCGCACACCTCGCCGCCGGGCTCTTCGACGTGCCGCGGATCGCCGCACCGGACGCCGACGTCTCCACCCCGAACAGCGAGGCGCTGGCACGCCGCCTGGCCGAGCGGGGCTCCGTGCTGCTGAAGAACACCGGCGTGCTGCCCCTGTCCGGCGCCGCCCGGACGATCGCGGTGATCGGGTCCACCGCGGCGAACACGCCGGCGACGGGCGACATCGACGCGTCAAGCGTCTGCCTGCACACCGCGCCGAGCGTCCCCTGCACCGCGGTGGCGCCGCTGGACAGCATCACCGCGCGCGCCGCCGCGACCGGCGGCACCGTCACGTACGCCGACGGCAGCGACCCGGCCGCCGCGGCGGCCCTCGCGGCCGCCGCCGACGTGGCGGTCGTCTTCGGCTACTACCGGGAGGGCGAGTTCGCCGACCGGCCGAACATCTCGCTGGACGGCGACGGAGACGCCCTGATCAGCGCGGTGGCGGCGGCCAACCCCGCCACGGTGGTCGTGCTGGAGACCGGCGGCCCGGTGGTCATGCCCTGGATCGACTCGGTCCCGGCCGTCCTGGAGGTCTGGTACGCCGGTGAGCAGGCCGGCCCGGCCGTCGCGGCGCTGCTGTGGGGCGACACCGCGCCCACCGGCAAGCTCACCCACACGTTCCCCCGCTCCGAGGCCGACCTGCCGACCGCCGGCGACCCCGAGCGGTACCCCGGCACGTTCTCCGACGGGTCGATCGTCCGGCCGCCCGGCAGCGACGAGCCGCGCCAGGTCGAGTACAAGGAGGGGCTGCGGGTCGGCTACCGGTGGTACGCGGCGCGGGACGTCGAGCCGCTGTTCCCGTTCGGTCACGGCCTGACCTACACGAGCTTCCGGTACGACCGGCTGCGGGTCGCGCCGCCGGCCGCGAAGGGTGGCGACCTGCGGATCCGCTTCCGGCTGACGAACACCGGCAAGCGGACCGGCACGGAGACGGCGCAGGCGTACGTCGAGCTGCCCCGCCCGGCCGGCGAGCCGTCGAAGCGGCTGCTCGCCTGGCGCAATGTCACGCTGGACCCCGGGCGGTCGCGCGCCGTCGACATCGTCGTTCCCGCGGCCGACCTCGCCGACCTGCACCTGTTGCAGTACTGGAACGCCCGGACCGGCCGCTGGACCACCGCCGACGGCACCTACCGCGTCACCGTCGGCGGCTCCTTCGACACCTCACTGACCGGCCGGTTCACTATCCGCTGACGGGCCTGCCCGGCCAGTCAATTCCTAATTGGAGAGACGTTCCGGTCCTTTGTGGATGGATGGAGAACCGAGGCGCCTGACCGGCAGGTCGCGCTGCACCGCATGGTGGATGACAGAGTCCGAACGGTCCATTCATCATCACCGCATGAAGAGAATCTTGCGCAGGACCGGCGTCGTGGCGGTCATCGCGGCGGCGCTGGCGATCCTGGCACCGTCGGCTGCCTACGCCTGGTCCGACCTCCCCAACAACAGTGCGCTGCGCCAGCCGTACGACGGGAACGCGGAGGGCACCGACGTCGTACCCATGTACAACTCCAGCCACCAGCAGATCGGCACCTATCAGCTGAAGGTCAACTACTGGTACGGCGAGTACGCCGGCACGTTGTACAACGTCGAGGTGACCATCTGCGTCAAGGACACCCTCGCCAACGGGCGCGGCGTGGTCGCCCGCGTCCTGCTGAAGTGGGGCACGAACGAGAGCAAGGAAGTCGGCAAGTTCAGGGACAAGTCGGGGTGTTACGGCGCGGTGTACAAGAGCGCCGAGGGAGCCGTCTGGGCCGTCGACGTCGACCACGGCGAGATCTGGTCCGGCGTGCCCTACCAGTACACCGGCACCTACAACCGTTACACCTCGGCGGTCGGCGCCGGCCCGTACTGGCCGGTCTTCACCACCTGACCGAGCGGGAAGCACCCACGCCGGCGGCGACAGCGCGATGCTGTCGCCGCCGGCGCAATCATTGCTCAACCGGCCACAGAGACTTAACATCTGCGCAATACCGCATAGACACTCATCGACGTTGCGAACCCACCGTCGAAGCGCTTCGACGAATCCCAGTGCGGTGCCATCTCTCGAGATTGGAAGCAGATGAGAAGGCCAAAGATCGCGCTCTCCGTGGCCGCCGCGGTAGCCGTCACGGCGGGAGTGGGCGTCGTCACCGCCCTCCCCGCGTCCGCCGCCGCCGGCTGCCGCGTCGCCTACGCGGTGAGCAGCACGTGGCCGGGCGGGTTCGGCGCCAACGTCACGATCACCAACCTGGGCGACGCGCTCACCTCCTGGTCGCTGGTCTGGTCCTATTCGGCCGGACAGACGGTCACCCAGGCGTGGAACACCGCACTGACCCAGAGCGGCTCGACGGTCACCGCCCGCAACGCCGGCTACAACGGCTCGGTCGCCACCAACGGAACCGTGTCGTTCGGCTTCAACGGCTCGTGGACCGGCAGCAACCCGGTGCCCACCGCGTTCACCCTGAACGGGACCGCCTGCACCGGCGCCACGACGCCGACCACCGCACCGACCACCGCGCCGACCACGGCGCCGACGACGCCCCCGCCGACGAGTGGCGTGCCGTCGGACGCCGTCTGGGTCGGCTCGGGCCAGTGGGACAACTGGACCACCAACGGCTACACGATCTACAACAACATCTGGGGCTCGGGCGCCGGCCCGCAGACGACCTGGGCGCGGTCCGCGAGCAACTGGGGCGTGGTGGCCAACCACCCGCGCACCAGCGGCATCAAGTCCTACCCGAACGTGAGCTACACCCTCAACCGCTCGCTGAGCTCGCTGAGCTCGCTCAACAGCTCGTACAACGTGACGGTGCCGGCCAGCGGCGACTACGTGACGGCGTACGACATCTGGGCCAACAACAACGCGTACGAGATCATGATCTGGGCCAACAAGCAGGGCGCGGTCGGTCCGATCGCGGAGCAGTACGACGCGAACGGCGCGGTTCCGACCGCCTCGAACGTCAGCGTCGGCGGCGCCACCTGGAACATCTACCGCGGCTCCAACGGCGCCAACGCGGTCTTCTCGTTCGTCCGCACCTCGAACAGCAGCTCCGGCACGCTGAACGTGCTCGCGATGCTGAACTGGCTGCGCACCAACAACTGGTGGGGTGACGTGACCCTGGGCCAGTTCCAGCTCGGCTACGAGATCTCCGGCACCGCCGGCCAGTCCTCCTTCACCACCAACAGCTACAGCCTCAGCTTCGGCTGACCACACCACCCGGCGGGCCCGCGGCACCTCGGCGCCACGGGCCCGTCACTCCTCCGGCGCGCCGGTACCCGCTGTCTTGTCTGCGCAGGTCAGGGACTTGTTCGGTCAGCCCGGCCGAACACACAGACCAATGATCGACGCTTTTCTGGGTACAGGAAGACGGTGTGGGTTTGGAAAAGGGTGTTCCGGCCGCTGCGCGGGCGTGACGTGGCGCTGCGCGCGGCCGCGGTCACGTTCTACGGCGGCATCGCGGTGGTGCCGATCGCGCTGCTGGCGATCTGGGTGGCCGGGTGGGTCGCGGGCGCCGACCGGGTGCGGCGGCTGACCGGGCACACCATCGCGTCGCTGCCATCCGACATCGGCGCGCCGCGCGCGCTCGCCGCCCTGATCGACGCGGGGCTGCACCTGACCCCGCTGTTCGCACTGGCCAGCCTCCTGCCGGCCACGCTCTACGGCGAAGGGCTGCGGCGGGCATTCGTCTCGCTGCGCGAGCCGCAGGGCCAGGACACCGCGGTGGGCTGGAAGGGCCGGCTGCTCGGGCTGCCGCTGCTCGCGGCGGCGCCGGCGTTGCTCCTGGCGATGTTTCTCGCGCTTCCCGCGACGAGTTCCCTATGGGTACGCGGCGGGTGGTACACGGTGCTCGCGGTCGTACTGTCCTTTCTTGCCTGCTGGCTACTGCTGACCCCGGTCGTGATCTGGATCTACCGCTACATCGCGCCGGGCCGTCCGGCCTGGACGGCGACCGTGCTGATCGGCTCGTTCACGGCCGCGAACCTGGCGGGGTTCCTGCACGGCTTCGTGCTGTTCTGCTCGCTGCCGCTGAACCTGGGCGCCCCGTTCGGCGGCTTCGATCAGATCGGAGGCATGATCGCAATCGGCCTGTGGCTCTACCTGCTCCACCTGATCCTGTTGGCCGGCTACGCCGCGACCTGGAGCAATCACTCGGCCCGGCGTCCCGGCCACTCGAAATCGCGTGAGGCCGGGCGGGACCGCTGGCATGATGGCCCGAGTGACGTACGAGGTGCGGCCGCTCGGGCCGGAGGATCATCAGCTGGCGTGGGACCTCGGTAGTCTCGCGTTCGGGTACCACGGGCAGGCCAAGCCGGAGGGCTGGAACCCCGACTCACCCGGCCGGCGTTCGCTCGGCGTCTTCGACCCGGCCGGGCAGTTGGTCGCCAAGGCGGTGGACCGCGAGCAGAGCCAGTGGTTCGGCGGCCGGAGAGTACCGGCCAGCGGCGTCGCCGGCGTCGCGGCCACCGCCGAGCTGCGCGGGCGCGGCCTGGGCCGGCTGGTGCTGACCCGGCTGTTGCAGGGCGCCCGGGAACGGGGCGCGGTGATCAGCACCCTGTTCGACACCACCCCGGCGCCGTACCGGGCGCTGGGCTGGGAGGAGGTCGGCGCGCTCGTCTACCACGCGGTGCCGACCCGGGTGCTCGCCGAGATCCGTCTCGACCCCAAGACCGCGTTGCGACCGGCGACCGTGGCCGACATCTCCGCCGTGCACGAGATCTACCGCGAGGTGGCGCGGGCCGGCACCGGCATGATGGAGCGTTCCGGGCCCGCGTTCGGGGCAACGCCAACCGAGCTGCTTGCCGATTACCACGGTTTCACCGTCGCCGTCGACGACACCGGCGCCGTCGTCGGGTACGCCCGCTGGAATCGCGGTCCCGGCTACGACGCGACCGGCAAGCTCACCGTCGACGACCTGATCGGACTGACGCCCGAGGCGACGCGCACCCTGCTGGCGATGCTCGGCGGCTGGGCCAGCGTCGCGCCGACCACGCTGATCCGGCTGGTCGCCGCCGACCCGGTCTGGTCGCTGCTGGCGCGCGGCGACGCCCGGCCCGAGTCCGCACAGCCGTGGATGCTGCGCGTCGTCGACGCACCCGGCGCGGTCGCCGCCCGCGGCTGGCCGCGGCACCTGACGGCCGAGGTCGACCTGGAGCTCACCGACGACGTCTGCCCGTGGCACCAGGGCCGCCACCGGCTGGTGCTCTCCGGCGGGGACGCCCGGCTGGAGCCGGGCGGCGCGGGCACCGTCCGGCTGACACCGCGGGGCCTGGCCTCCTGGTACGCGGGCGCGGCGACGCCGGAGCAGCTTCGCCGCAGCGGTTTCCTGACCGGCGGGGACGCCGGCACCGACGAGGCGCTGCGCGCGGCGACCGCCGGCCCGGCGCCGACGCTGCACGACTACTTCTGAGCCGGATCGGCTCACTTCCAGAAGACTGGCGCGCTGACCATGGCGCCGGTGACCGTACCGTGGATGTTGACGCCCTCGACCCAGGTCGAATAGGCGGGCAGGACGACGAAGGCCCCGTTCTCGAAGATCCACGCCTTCTGCTCGAGCGAAGCCGTCCGCGTGTGCCCGCCGACCCGCGCGCCGTCGGAGCTGACGGCGGAGACCGTCAGCACGCCCGGCAGCGGCGGCCGGCCGATACGGGTACGCCGCCAGTGCACTCCGTCCGCGGGGTTCGCCTCGTACGCCCAGGCGACGAGCTCGTCGTTCGCCACGCCGAAGATCTTGAGCCCGTCGGCGCTCATCGCACCCGCCACCGTCCGGCTGTCGCTCCCGCCCGGGAGCCCGAACAGCCCCGTGCCACCACCGACCCGGCTGCCGTCGACGAAGGCGGTCGTCGCGCACGTGCCGCACTCGTTGAAGGAACCCGCGACGATGCCGCCGGCGGCGACGCCCGCCACCGTGCCGGAACCCTCCCCGATCGGCAGGTTGCGGCCGCCGCGGATGCGCACCGGCCGGGCCGCGGTGTTCGAGGTCGCCATGCGGCCGGCGATGTGCCCGTCGTTGCTGATCGCCTCCGCCCAGGAACTCTCGTTGTTACCGGTCAGCAGCGTGTAGGAGCCGTCGGGGTCCCAGCGCACGGGCTTGCGCTTCAGGTAACCGGACTTCGGGCCGGCCCAGCCCACGATGACGCCCGCCTCGTTGATGTCGGTCGCGGCGCTCGCCGCGTATCCGGGCACCTCGGTCAGGTACAGCGGCAGGCCGTCCACCCACTTGACGGCCTTGCTACCGGACTGGCCGACGATCACATTGGCGTTGTTGATCGCCTTCGTGTACGGAGTCGAGTCGTCCGCGGACCAGGCGTGCAGCAGCCCGATCATGCGGCCGGGAGCCGGCGGCGGGTCGGCGCGCGCCACCGACGGCCCGGACGCGGCGCCGGCGGCGAGTGTGACGACTGCGGCCAGAGTGAGACGACGTACCTGCATGCCGGGCATCGTCGCAGGAGCCTGTGAGAAACCACATCTGGCAAACGACATACGTATTGCACGGCGTTGGCAACGGGATTGCACCCGTCCGCCGGTATCCATGAGGTGTGACCAGTCTCCCCCGGGCCAGCCCTGTCGCCCCCTCAGCCGTCGGTCACCGCTGGTATCTCGGCATCGGCGCGATCGTCCTGGCCGCCGGCTCACTGGTCAGCCCCCAGGTGCGACCCTGGGTCTACATGGCCGTCACGGCGTCCGTGATGATCGCCATCGCGGTCGGCGTACGGAAGTATCGGCCGGCATGGCCGGCACCGTGGTGGCTGATCGTCGCGGGAGTGGGCAGCACGCTGCTCGCCAACCTCGGCTGGGCGATGGCGCTGACCCCCGCCGGCGTGCCGCGATTCCCGTCGGTCGGCGACCTCTTCTACGCGGCGGCGCTGGTACTGCTGGCGCTGAGCGTCTACTGGTGGGTGCGGCCCGGGCAGCGCCGCGGCGCCGTCGAGGCCGCCATCATGACGCTGGGCGGCGGCGCGTTCTCCTGGGCGCTGGTGATCGAACCGCTGCTGTTCGACGGCCGCTTCAGCGGCCTGCGGCTGGGGAGCTATCTGCTCTACGCCGGCATCGACCTGGTCATTCTCGTGCTCACGGTACGCGTCGTCGTCGTGTCACGGGTACGCACGCCCGCCTACCGGCTGATGGCCGCCTCGGCATGCCTGCTCATCATCACCAACACCGTGAACTTCGCCGCCCTGCTGTCCGGCACGAACCTCGACACGCTCACCGCGCTCGGCTGGCTGGGCGCGTACGTGCTCATCGGCGGCGCGGCGCTGCACCCCTCGATGGCGCGCAGCACCGGCAACGTCGCCGTCAATCCGTCACCGGCGCCGCGCCGGCGAATGCTGATCTACGTGTCGCTCATCCTGGCCATCAGCGGGCTGACCGTCACCAGCCTGGTCGCCGACCTCGGGCCGCGCTCGCCCCGGACCGTCGTGCTGGAGCTGCTCGGCTGCGCGATGTCGGTCCTGCTGATCTTCCGGCTCTCGCAGCTCGCCACGCTCCTGAACCGCCGCGCCCTGCTCGACGTCCTCACCGGACTCGGCAACCGGGCCCTGCTCCAGGAGCGCCTGGACAACGCCGCTCCCCCCGACGAGGTGCTGCTGCTCGTCGACCTCGACGGCTTCCGCGATCTCAACGACAGCTTCGGCCACAAGGCCGGCGACGCGGTGCTGCTCGAGGCCGCCCGCCGGCTGCGCACGGTCGTGCCCGGCCACGCCACCGTGGTACGGATCAGCGGCGACGAGTTCGCCATCCTCGCCGCCACCGGCGACGGCGTCGACGGCCCGGCCGTGGCACAGCGCATCCTCGACGCGCTGCACCACCCGTACCAGCTGCCGGGCATGTCGGCCCGGCACCTCGCCGCGAGCATCGGCGTCGTGCCCATGCCGGCGAGCGCCCCGCGTACGCACGCGCTGCGCGATGCCGACCTGGCGCTGCGCAGCGCGCGGCACCAGGGCGGCAAGCAGTACGCCGTGTACGACGCCGCCGTGCACGCCGAGCGCCTCGCCAACACCCAGCTCGTGGCCGACATGCACCACGCCCTCGACGCCGGGGAGTTCAGCGTCCACTATCAGCCCGTCGTCGAGCTGGCCACCGGCGACATCGTCGCCGCCGAGGCGCTGCTGCGCTGGACCCGCCCCGACGGCACCTCCATCCCGCCGATGCAGTTCATCCCCCTCGCGGAACAGAGCGGGGCCATCGTGGCCATCGGCGGCTGGGTCATGGCCCAGGTCTGCGCCGACCTGTCCACCCTGCACCACGAGCACGGGCTGTCGGTCACCGTGAACGTCTCCGCGCACCAGCTGCGCGACCCGAAGTTCGCGCAGAGCGTTCTCGACCTGCTGCGGCAGAACGACGTGCCGGGCTCGGCGCTGATCGTGGAGATCACCGAGACGGTGCTCATCACCTCGGTCGTCGACGCCGCCACCTCCACCGAACAGCTACAGACCCTGCGCGACAACGGCGTCCGGATCGCCATCGACGACTTCGGCACCGGCTACTCCTCGCTGGCCTACCTGCGCCAGCTGCCCGTCGACATCCTCAAGATGGACGGATCCTTCACCGCCGAGCAGATCGAGCAGGGCGCCGCGAAGGACCTCGCGTTCATCCGCACCATCCTGGAGCTGAGCCGCATCCTGGGGTTGCAGACCATCGCCGAGGCGGTGGAGACCGCCACCCAGGCCGACCGGCTCAACGGCCTCGGCTGCGACCTGGCGCAGGGCTACCACTTCGCCCGGCCGGCACCCGTCGCGACCCTGCTCGACGCGCTCAGGCAGCGCGGCCCGTTACCCGTGATAGCGGTGGGTTCCGTCGTGCGATCCTGAAGGCATGAGCGAGTATCCGCGCGGGCTGGCAGCATTCTCCCTGGAGGGACGGAAGGCGCTGATCACCGGCGGCAACCGCGGCCTCGGGTACGCCTTCACCCAGGCCCTTGCCGACGCCGGCGCCTCGGTCGCGTTCATCGGGCGCGGCGCGGACGCCAACCAGGCGGCGGTCGACCGACTCGCGGACGCGGGCATCGCCGCACACGCCATCAGCGCCGACCTGACCCGCGACGACGACGTACAGCGCGGCGTCGACGAGGCCGTACACGCCCTCGGCGGCCTGGACATCGTCGTCAACAACGCCGGCGCCTGCGTACACAACCCGGCCTGGGACGCCACCGACGAACAGTGGCAGCAGGTCTTCGACCTCAACGTCCGCGCGGTCTGGAAGGTCAGCCTGGCCGCCGGCCGCCACCTGCGCGCCACCGGCGGCGGCTGCATCGTCAACATCGGCTCCATCTCGGGCCTGATCGTCAACCGGCCGCAGGCGCAGGCCCCCTACAACGCCTCCAAGGCCGCCGTCCACCAGCTCACCAAGTCACTGGCCGCGGAGTGGGCACCGGACAACATCCGGGTCAACGCCGTCGCGCCGGGCTACGTCAAGACGGAGATGGCCCCGGTGGACCGGCCGGAACTGCGCCGGATGTGGATCGAGGACGCCCCGCAGCAGCGCTACGCCATGCCCGAGGAGATCGCACCGACCGTGGTCTACCTCTGCTCCCCCGCGGCGGCCTTCGTCACCGGCTCCGTGCTCGTCATCGACGGCGGTTACACCGTCTACTGATCCACGGTGAAGATGACGGCCCGCCCGGCGGCCGCGGCCCGGCCGTAGAAGTCGCGCACCCGCGTGAACCAGTACCAGGTGTACGCGAAGTCCTCGTCGCTGAGCACGCCCTGGTAGCTCGCGGGGTCGATGCTGTCGTACCGCTGCCGCATCCACGCCTCGTCCACAACTTGAAGGCCCGCGGCGACCCGGGCCACCTCGTCGACCAGCACGTGGCTCACGACGTAGTCGTCGCCCTCGTAGTGGTGGCCGCCGCCGAGCACGGCCATGTCGAGCGGGGACAGGCGCCGGCCGCTGCCCAGGGTCCCGTCGCTCAGGCACCGGTGCATGGCGTCCCAGGCCTTGTCGGTCTCGCAGTCCAGCGGCTCGCCGTCCCAGTCGCCCATCTCGACCTCTTCGACGAACGCCCGTACCTCGTCGTCGTCGCGGGTCGCCACCAGCGCGGCCTCCTGCTCGGCCGTCAGCGCAAAGAACATCCCTCGACATCCCACGGCGGCACGGTACCCGACCCCGACGGTCAATAGAGCCAGCGGTCGAGCACACCGGGCCAGAACTGCCGCTCGTGGTCGCCGTCCGCGATGGCGGCCGGATCGATGGCCTCGATCCGGCCGAGGAGATCGGTCAGTTCGGCGAATGCCTGGTGCTCCGCCTCGGCGCTCTCGTCCCAGCAGTCGAGCACGGCCGACTCGGCGAAGCAGGTGCCGATCAGGTCTGTCTCGCTCGCACGCACGACGTGCCCGCGCCCGGCCCAGGACTCAAGCTCCTCGGTCGTCGGAGGCCTCACACCGGCCACCTCACAGGCCCCACTCCTGGAACCGGGCGAGGCGGTCCGGTGGCAGGCAGTCGGCGGGTTCCGTTCCAGGTCGACCGGGTACACCACGAAGTCGTCGGTGAGCCGGGCGAACCGCGCGGAGAGATCAGGCATGCGGGGATCGTACGAGCCGGCTACCCGGTTTTCGGTGCGTGGCCCGACCGGTGCAGCAGCCAGCCGGCGATCGGGATCACGATCAGCGTGCCGATGATCGCGCTCAGGATCCCGCCCCAGTCGAAGATGTCGTCGTCGCCGATCCCCATCCCGAGGGTGAAGATGACGTACCCGAGCATCGCCCCGGCCAGACCGAGCCCCACCGAGACCAGCCACGACGCCGGCCCGCTCATCTTGCGGAACGCGTCGCCTGGCATGAGCACTCTCGCGATGACGCCGGCGACGAAGCCGAGCAGTAATGCACCGATCATGTGGCCAGCTTCGACCTTCCTCGCCGCGCCGGCATCATCCGCCAGGGATGATCCTCGAACAGGCTACCGCGTACTCCTCTCGCTCTTCCCGGCCCAGGCGGACGCGCTGCGCGCACGGTACGACGAGGCGCTCGCCGTGATCTCCGACGGTCGCGCGAAGCGCGGCGGGATCCGGGTCGGCAAGGCCGCGGCCGCTGCCACGATCGCGGACCGCCGCGACGACGGCGCGTTCTCGGACGCGACCTGGCCGGTCGGCACCGCCCCGGGCGCATACCGGCTGACTCCGCCCGGGTTCGTCCAGGCCGGCGCCGGGTACGCGTTCCTGAAGCCGTTCGCCATCGACGGCAACCCGGCCACCGTGGCCGACCCGGCCTGGACGCCGTTGCGCGTCACCGCGCCGTCGCCGGAGTGGCCCTCCGGGCACGCCTGTTACACCTCCGCGATCATGGCCGCCCTGCGGACGTTCTTCGGCCGCGACGACCTGTCGTTCAGCGCCTACAGCGCCGAGTCCGGCACCACCCGGCACTTCGACAGCCTCTCCTCGGCCCGGACTGAACTGATGGGGGCACGGATCTGGGCCGGGGTGCACTACCGCGGCGCGTGAGGTCCTCGCCAAGGAGTTCGGCCGTCGCCGCTGACCCCCGCACAGGGTGGTCACGGCAGCGTGTCGCGCAGGTGGTGCAGCCAGCCGCCGAGCGAGGTGAGTGCGGCGACCTCGAACGACGCGCGGGCACCCTGCACCGGGCCCGCGGCGCCGGTGCGGTCCTCGATCGCGGACCGCTGCCGGTCGACGACCTTGCGGCAGGCGCCGATCGCACCGTCGAAGGTGTCGCGGTCGGCGTAGGCGACGGCGAGCATGGCCCGCGCGTAGACCTCCGACCGGTCGACGTCCGGCGGCGGGTCCAGCAACCAGGTCTGCTGGCGCCGCTGCCCGGCGGGGGTCAGTGCGACGACGCGCCGGGCCCCGCTCCGGGATCCCGGGTCCCAGGCGACCGTCCGGATGAAGCCGCCGCGCTCCAGCCGGGTGAGCGCGGCGACGATCCGGATCACGTCCGGCACCGGCCGGTCGCCGAAGAGGTCGGCGTAGCCCTGCCGCAGATCGAGGACGCTGCGTGGTTCGCGGCTGAGGAGCACCAGCAGGATGTCGCCCAATGCGGCCGCCATCAGAGCAGACACCCCTACTCATCGACCAGGTTCTTCTACAGGGTGTAGAAGTTAGCAGGCCGGGTACGCCGCGGCCCACTCCTCGACGGTGCGCGGCGGCCGGCCGGTGACCCGGTAGATCGTGTCGGTGACCGGGGCCGGCCGGCCCAGGTACCGTTCCCAGGCCGCGAAGAGGAGGTCGGCCGGCGCGTACGGGCTCATCGCGGACCGGGCCGCGGCGGGATCGAGCTCGACGTAGCGCAGGTGGCGACCGTGCGCGTGGCCGACCAGTTCGATCTGCTCGCGGTGGGTGAGCGACCGGGGCCCGGTCACGTGGTACTTCCGGCCGACGTGTTCGTCGCCGGTGAGCGCCGCCACGGCGATCGCGGCGAAGTCGGCCGTGTGGATCGGCGACCCGGCCGCCTCGGCGTACGGCCCGCGCACCACGTCGCCGGCGGCCAGCTGCCCTGGCACGTCGAAGGCCCACTGCAACGCGTCGGCCGAGGCGACGTCCAGCCGGAGGAACGTCCATTGCAGTCCGGCGTCCACGATGATCTGTTCGATCTCGTGGTGTGCGGCGGCCACCTCGTCGCGCTGCCGCTCGGCGTCGTCGTCGATCTCGGCCGTGGACTGGAACACGATGCGTTTCACCCCGGCGCGCTGCGCCGCGGCAACGAAGCCCGGCCCGACACCCGGCACGACGGCGAGCAGGAACGCGGCCTCGACGCCGGTCAGCGCGGCGGCCAGGCTGTCCGGGTCGCCGAGGTCCCCGGCGACGATCTCCGCGCCGGCCGGCAGGTCCGCCTTGCCCGGGTCGCGGGTGAGTGTGCGTACGGGTATGCCGGCGGCGACGAGCTGCTCGACGATGGAGCGTCCGACGGGCGCGGTGGCCGCGGTAACCAGAATCATGATGGTCTCCTCTTGTCTGCGGTGTGCTCGGGCAGGAAGTAGCCGGCCGGGAAGGCCGCAAGCACCAGGCCGGCCGCCAACCACAGCGCGGGGGTCAGGGAGCCCTGCGCGTCGAAGAACACGGTGCCGACCAGGGCCAGGCCGAGGGCGCCGCCCAGCTGCTGGACGGCCGTGATGGTCCCCGAGGCGGAGCCGGTCTCCGCCGGCTCGACGCCGGCCAGCACGAAGTCGAGGTACGGCCCCATCAGCAGCGCCGCACCCACCCCGCCGACCAGCAACGCCGGTATCAGCCGCCAGCCGCTGACCGCCGATCCGGCGGCGGCGACGGTGGCGATGACGCCGACAATCCCGAGGGCGTTGACGAGCACGCCGGCGTGCAGCACCGCGCGGCCGAACCGCCGCAGCGACGGCAGGGCGCCCATTCCGGCGATCACACCGATCGGGTACGGCAGCATGGCGAGCCCCGCGGCCGACGGCGAGTAACCGGCGTCGACCTGGAGGAACACGTTGAACACCAGCATGAAGCCCGACATCGAGGCGAACAGGAGCACCCCGACCAGCAGGCCGCCGGTGAACGCCCGCTTGCGGAAGAGGCTGGGTATCACCAGTGGATCGCCGCCGGCCCTCTCGGTGCGCGTCTCGTACCATCCGAAGAGGACGAAGAGCAGCGCGGAGCCGGCCATCATCGCAAAGGCCCAGGCGGGCCAGCCGTGTTCGCGCCCCTGCACCAGCGGAAAGATCAGGAGCAGGCCGGCGGCCGCGGCCAGCACGGCGCCGACGAGGTCCAGCCGGAGCGGATGCGGCGCGCGGGACGCGGGCAGGAAGCGCACGGCGGCCGCAACGGCGGCCACGCCGATCGGCAGGTTGATCAGGAAGATCATCCGCCAGCCGGTGCCGAGGATGTCGGCGTCGACGAGCCATCCGGCCAGCACCGGGCCGCCGGCCGCGGCCAGGCCCATGACCGGTCCGAACGCGGCGAGCGCGGTCTGCGACTCCGTCGGCGGGAACATCTCCTTGATCAGGCCGAAGCCCTGCGGCACCATCGCGGCACCGCACAGGCCCTGAACGACCCGGGCCGCGATGACCGTCTCCGGTGTACCCGCGGTCGCGACGAGCAGCGAGCCGATCGTGAAGCCGCCGGCGCCGATCAGGAACATCCGGCGGCGCCCGATGATGTCGCCGAGCCGGCCGCTGGTGAGCAGGCCCGCGGTCATCGCCAGCAGGTAGGCGGCGCCCAGCCACTGGAGCAGGCCGGCGCTGCCGCCGAGATCGGCGCGCATGGTCGGCCCGGCGATGTTGGTGACGGTGGCGTCGAGCAGCTCCATCGCCGAACCCGCGAGGATGACCGCGAGCGCGACCCACCGCCACCGGTACGCGGTGGTGGCCGGAGCGAGCGTCTCGGTTGCTGCCATCTGGTCCCCCATAGGTGTCCAGGTGAGATCGACCTGGCAGGTAGCCTCGCAACCGGCGGGTGGCCGTCGGTAGTGCGCTGATCACGAATCCAGGGTGAGGAATTCACGGAGGCCGGAATGATCCGGATCATGGTGGCGGAGGACATGCGAATGCTCCGCGAGACCCTGGTCGCCGTGCTCGCCCTCGAGGACGACCTCGACGTGGTGGCCAGCGTCGACCGGGGCGACACGGTGGTCGACGCCGCGATGCGCACCCGGCCCGACGTCGCCGTGATCGACATCGACCTGCCCGGCCAGGACGGGCTGACCGCCGCCGCCGAACTGCACGAGCGGCTGCCCGGCTGCCGCACGCTCGTGCTGACCGGCCTGGCCAGCCCCGGACACCTGCGCCGCGCGCTACAGGCGCATGCCCGCGGGTTCCTGCTCAAGCACGCTCCGCCGCAGGAGCTGATCGACGCCATCCGGCGGATCGCGGCCGGCGACCGGGTGGTCGACCCGCAGGTGGCGCTCGCGGCGCTGGACGCGGCCACCAATCCGCTGACGGCGCGCGAGGTCGACGTGCTGCGGATCGCCGCGACCGGCGCGGAACCCGCGGAGATCGCCGGGCGGCTGTCGCTGTCCACCGGTACGGTGCGCAACTACCTCACCGCCGCCGAGATGAAGCTCGGTGCGCGCAACCGGGTCGACGCCATCCGCATCGCCACCGAAGGGGGCTGGCTGTGACCGGCCTGCGGCGTTAGCGTCGAAGGATATGAGGGTTGCCCGCCGGGCCAGCGCGATCGTCGTCGCGGTGCTGTGCCTGCTGCTGGTCGCGAGGACGGCGTACGCCCTCAGCGACGGCGGGCCGGGCTACCTGTTCGTGCTGGCGTCGTTCGTGCTGCCGTTCGGGTATGCCGTCCCCGCCACCCGGGGCGTGTGGACACGCCACCGGTTCTGGCTGCTGGCCGCGCAGGCGGCGCTGACCTACCTGCCGTTCGCCGTTTTCGGCAACCACTGGGTCGGCGGCGTGTCGGGCCTGCTGGGCGGCCTGGTGCTGCTCACGCTCGCGGCGCCCGGCTCGTGGCTGCTGTTCGCCGCGCTCCTCGTGGTGGAGTGTGTGCTGTGGATGGGCGTGGTCGGCCTGCCGTACGCGCCGGCGGTCCACGCCGTGGTCTGGCTCTGCGTCGCCTTCGTGACCACCGGGCTGGCGTTCTTCGGCCTGGCCCGCCTCTCGGACGTGGTGAGGGAGCTGCACGTCGCCCGCGCGGAGTTCGCGCGCCTGGCGGTCGCGCGGGAGCGGCTCGAGGCGACCCGCAGGCTGCGGGCCGCGCTCGACGAACGCCTCCGCGCGGTCACCGAACACGGCCGGGCCGCGCTGCGTGCCCTGGCGGACGACCGGCAGCGGGCCCGTGAGCAGATGACGGAGGCGGGCGTCCTGGCCCGTCAGGTGCTCACCGACGTTCGGGCGGTGACCGCGGACCCGCTGCCGGTGGAGACCCCCGCGCGGCGCGGCGACGCCGTCGTGGCGCCGCGGCTGGCCCGGACCGTCCTGGTCGTCATGCTGTGCGCCTTCTTCGCCCTGGACCTGGCCTATCTCGTGTTCCTCGACGCCACCGCGATCGTCCGGGCCGGGGCCGTGGCCAACGGCTTCGCGATCATGGCCCTGCAGCTGCGTCACTCCCGGCCGGTCCGGGACGGCGACCGCCCGCGCGCCTGGGCCTGGACGCTCGCCCTTCAGGCCCTGCTGGTGTACGCGCTGGTCCCGGCCATCGGCTACCCCGCGCTCATCTTCGTCGGCTTTCTCGCCGGCTCCGCCCTGCTGCTGATTCCCGGCCGATGGGCGTGGGCCGGCTTCGCCGTGGTCCTGGCCGGCTTCTCCGCGATCCTGGTCCACGAGAATCCGTCGGTCGCGTACCTGACCTACTCGGCGGCGATCATGGCGGCGATCGGCCTCATGGTGTACGGCCTGTCCAGGCTGGCCGACCTGGCCGTCCAGCTGGAGGCCCTGCGCGGCGAGACGGCCCGGATGGCGGTGCACCGCGAACGGCTGCGCACCGCCCGGGACGTGCACGACCTGCTCGGCCAGGGGCTCTCGGTCCTCACCCTCAAGATCGTCCTCATCGACCGGTTGATCGACCACGACGAGGCACGGGCACGCGCCGAGATCGAAGAGGCGATCCGGATCTGCACGACGGCGCGGGACGAGACGCGCCTGGTCACCGACGGCATCCAGCACCTGTCTCTGCGCGCGGAGATCGCGGTGGCCCGCTCGGTGCTGACCTCGGCCGGCATCGACGTCCGCGCCGACCTGGCCGACGGGCCGCTGCCGGCCGAGCTCGACGCCGTGCTGGCCACGGTGCTGCGGGAGGCCGTCACCAACGTCCTGCGGCACAGCAGCGCCCGCCACTGCGTCATCGAGACGGCCCGCACCGCCCCGGGCATGCTGCGCCTGAGCGTCAGCAACGACGGCGTGTCCGACCAGCCGAACCGCGAGGCTCCGGCCGGCCACGGCCTGACGAACCTCACGGCGCGCGTCGAGGCCGCCGCCGGCCACCTCACCAGCCACCGCGCCGACGGCCGGTTCCACATCGTCGCCGACCTCGCGGAACCCGCATGACGACCGTGCTGTGCGTGCCGCAGTGGCAGGGCTCGGCATCGAGCGCGGCGCCGCGGCTGATGGCCGGCGCCCGCAGCGCCGCCGGGCTCGTCGCGGCGCAGGCGCTGGTGACCGTGCCGGTACAGGAAAAGGCCGGCGAGAAGGCGGCCGGGATCCGCGCGTTCGACGTGCTGGTGGAGAACCAGCGGCTGACCCGGGAGGCGCTGGCCGGCATCGACGACCGGGTGATCACCGTCGGCGGCGACATCGACGAGGCCGAGGCCGAGGTGATCCGCGACCTGGGTGCCGCACTCGCACGCGGTCAGGTGGGGCGGCAGAGCTGAGGGTTGGCCAGTTCGGCGCAGGGCCGGTCGCCGTTCGCACGGATGATGTCGGCGCCGACCTGGTTGGTCAGGTAGCGCAGGAAGCTCGCCGCCAGGGACTCGGCGTCCGGCTCGCCGTAGGTGTAGCCGAACTCGGTCTCCCAGAACGGGTACGTGCCGTGGTCGGCGCCGGTCACCTCGGCCCGGTGGCCGTTGATCCGCACCAGCACCAGGTCGTCGCGGACCGCCGCCGCGCCCAGCTCGCTGTAGCCGAGGGCACCCGGAGTGTCGGCGATCGCCCGCAGCACCGCCTCGGTGGAGTCGCGGGCGCAGCGGACCACCCCCGGCGTTGTGCCCGGGTCGCGGGTGCGGCAGTCGTCGGAGTTGCTGCCCGGCTCGCGCTGGCCGCCGAGGACCCGGCGCTGGAACGCGGCCCGGGTGCCCGAGCCCGGATTGCGGCTGATCAGCCGTACCGGCAGGTCGCTGCCGCCGATCTCCTTCCAGTTCGTCACCTCGCCGCGGTAGATCTGCCGGATCTGCTCGCCGGTCAGGTCGTGCACACCCGCCTCGCTGTTGACCACGACCGTGAACAGGAAGAACGCGATCGGCCGCGGCACCAGGCCGGGCATGCCGGACGGCTTCTCCCCGTCCGAGAAGGCCAGCAGGCCGGCGGCGGGCGCCTCGCCGTCGGCCGACCGGGCGGCCCGGTCCAGCGTCAGCAGGCCCTCGCCGCTGCCGCGCATGTCGAACGCGAACGACGCGCCCGGGCAGAGGTCCCGGTAGGACTCGGCCGCCTCGCGCACGATCGGCTCGAAGGCGGTGGAGCCGGTCACGGTGAGCCGGCCGGCCGCGCAGTCGAGCGGCGTTGCCCGGTCGCTGCGCACGAAGATGAACAGTTGCGCGACGACGATCGCGGCTAGCAGTGCGACCAGCGCGAACAGCGCCCTGGGCGGGCCGGTGCGGCTCTCGGTCCGGTCGATGCCGCCCTGGCCGACGCCGTTCCGGATGCCGCCGGACACCTCCGGGTCCAGGTACTGCCCGGGCGGCACTGTGGCCGTCGGCGCCCGGTCCAGCACGGCGAGCACCTTGTAGTGCGCCTTCTTGTTCAGCTGTACCCGGGGCAGTTCGATCGTGTCGCCGCCGACGGTGAGGTCGTCCCAGTCCTCGAAGTACGCCTTGAGGTACTTGTTGCTGAGCTCGGTCACCACCATGCCGACCACCCGGCGGTCCGGGAACCGCACGGTGATCCCGGCCTTGGACCTGGCGGGCGCGGCGTAGTCGCTCTCGTCGATGCCGGTGGCGCCCGCGTTCTCGATCCGCAGCAGCACCACCGTGGGGTCGGTCAGCTGCACACCGTCCTTGCGCAGGTCGCCGAGCGCGCCGCGGAACGGCGTCTGCACCACGTCCATCGCGGTGGTGTCCATCTGCACCCGGTAGCCGAGCCGCTTGCGGCCCTTGACGCCGAACTCGTAGATCGCCGCGATCCCGGGGATGATCACACCGAGGGACGCGAGCGCCACGCTCCACCAGACCTCGATGATCGCCTCCGCGCTGCCGAGAATCCCGATGGTAGGACGGCGCGGCGGCCCGGCTCCCGGGCCGTACCGAGGGTTCAGCGAACGTTCACGGCCGGTTCCGCCGGTCAGAGCCAGCCGGAACGGCGGAGACGCCGGTACAGCAGGACCGCGCTGATGACCATGACGGTCAGCACCGCGGGGTAGCCGTAGCGCCATTGCAGTTCCGGCATGAAGGCGAAGTTCATTCCGTAGATCCCCGCGATGGCGGTCTGGAGGGCGGCTATCGCGGCCCACGAGGCGATCTTGCGCATGTCGTTGTTCTGCGCGACGGTGACCTGCGCGAGGTGCGCCTGCAGGATGGAGCTGAGCAGGTCGTCATAGCCGATCACCTGCTCCACGACGCGGGCGTGGTGATCGGCGACGTCGCGGAAGTAGCGGCGGATCTCCTTGGGCAGCGTCAGTGCCTGGCGGTCGGTGATGACGGCCAGCGGGCGTTGCAGCGGCATGACCGCGGACTTGAACTCCATCAGCTCCTGCTTGAACTGGTAGATCTGCCCGATGCCGAGGTTCGGGTGCCGGCTGAACGCCGATGCCTCGACGGCGTCCAGGTCGACCTGCATGGCATCGGCGATCTCGACGTAACCGTCGACGACCCGGTCGTAGACGGCGTGCACGACCGCCCACGGGCCCTGCGCCAGCAGCTCCGGTCTGGTCTCGAGGTCGGCGCGCACGGAACGCAGCTCACCGACCGCACCCTGGCGTACGGTCACGACGAAGTTCTCGGAGACGAAGATCCAGGCCACGCCGGTGTGGACGATCTCGCTCGTGTCGGTGAGCTCGGCGTGCTCGACGTACTGCGCCGCACGCACGATGAGGAACGTGATGTCCTCGTAGAGTTCGAGCTTCGGCCGCTGTTCCTGGTGCAGCACGTCCTCGACGGCGAGGGGATGCAGGCCGAAGATCTCCGCGACGCGGGCGAGCGTCTCCTCGTCCGGATCGTGCAGACCGATCCACACGAACGCACCTTCGGCGTGACGGGCCTCTTCGCACAACGCGGACACATCCGGCGCGCCGGGCTGGCGGGCACCGTCGCGGTAGAGGGCACAGTCCACCACCGACCGACTCAGCTCCGGCAGGTGCGCTTCGGCGCGATCGAGCATGACGCCTCCTCCGGGAGCTGGGTGGTCAGTCCTTGATCGAGTCTCGGCCGCGCTGCACGAGCAGAGGATCCGCGGGGAAGACCACCGCGGTGTCCTTGCCCTCGTAGTCGAACTGGTCCAGGAAGAACCGCATCGCGTTGATCCGCGCCCGCTTGGTCAACGCCACCACCCGGGCAGCACGCGGATTCAGATGCTCCATGAACCGCTTGATCGTCCCGCCCTTACCAGCCGCGTCACGACCCTCACACACGATGACATGCTTCGTCGCCGTGTCCAGCGCCCAGTACTGGAACTTCAACAACTCGATCTGCAACTGATACTTCTGCTCCTCATACACATCACGATCGAGGCGCTCGCCGTACGGATAATCCTGCCGCCAGGTCTCCACCGGACTACCACCCGGATCGATCAGATCCGGATCCGACAGGTGCGCGTCATGCCGCACGCTGTAACCCTCACGCAGCAACTGGTCCAGGTACTCGCGGAAGTTCTCACGTATCACCCCTGGAGTATCGATCGACGCGCCTCGACTTCGGTTGCGAGAAGGTGAACGAGCGCCCTCGGCTGGTGTTCGTCCACGTCAACAAACCCGTCAGCGAGGGCCGCACCAACGGTCCATGCCTCGCTGGTTGAACACGTCATCACGCTTCGGATCGGCCACCGTCCACCGTATGACCAAGTCCGCCACCCGGTGAGGGATCATCGCCACCGGCGATGGATCCGAGATGAACGGCCGTCTACCGCACCGTGAGCCACAGTAGAAAGAAAGACATCACCTCGAAGTGCATCAAATTGACTTTCGTGAATAAATAGGGATATTGAAATAGGATGTGGTGCGACGCCACCCGGACGGCGAGAGATGTCCGGCTCGCCGGTTTGGTTGCGAACTCAGGCGATTGAGGCGGCCCGCTCTCGCAGGTGGTCCGCGCCGCCTGGATGTCGGGCGGGCGACAGAAAACGCCCCCGTGCCAGCGTATTTAAGCGGCACCATACCGGCAATTAAGCGTCTCTATAAGGCTCGTTGACACCCCTATGCGGCTGGCTTACGTTTCCCGTCGAAGGTTTCCGGAACCGCAGAAAGAATGCTTTCCACCACGCCGTTGAGGCGGCGGCATGCGGACGGGACCATGAATGCGCGTTCCCAGCACCAGGAAGGTGATTCTGAGCGTGGAAGCCATGTCGCGAGACGATGATGACAGACACTTTCGCTGTCTTGGCATCGGTGCGGGGCCGGCGAATCTGAGCCTGGCCAGCCTGATGCACGGGCACACCGAGATCACGAACCGTTTCCTCGAGCGCCGGCCGACCTTCGGCTGGCACGACGGCCAGCAGATGCCCGGCGCGACCCTGCAGGTGTCGACGCTGAAGGACCTCGTCACCCTCTCGGATCCGACGAACGCGTTCTCGTTCCTCTCCTACCTGCACGAGCAGGGCCGGTTGTACCACTTCATCAACGCGCAGTTCGACGCTGTGCCGCGACAGGAGTTCCGCAACTACATGCAGTGGGCCAGCCGGCGCAACGCCAACATCGCGTTCGGTGAGGAGGTGCTGTCGGTCGACTTCGACGGCGAGTTCGTGGTGCGCACGACCGCCGGCACGATGCGGGCCGACAACATCGCGATCGGGGTCGGCACCGAGACCTGGGTGCCGCAGCATGCCCGGGACGCACTCGGGCCCACCCAGTTCCATGTCAGCGAGTTCCTGTACCGCGCGAGTGAGCTGGCCGGCAAGCGGGTCGCGGTGGTCGGCGGCGGGCAGTCGGGTGCCGAGGCGTTCCTCGACCTCATCTCCCGTCCCGCCAACGAGCTGCCCCGCCGGGTGGCGTGGGTCTCGCGCCGGCCGAACTTCCTGCCGATCGACGACTCACCGTTCACCAACGACTACTACATGCCGTCCTTCTCGGACTACTTCGCCAAGCTCGAGCGGACCACCCGCGACGCGTTCAGCCGTCGCCACATCCTCACCAGCGACGGCATCTCCGAGCCGACCCTGCGCGACATCTACCAGCGTGCCTACCTGCACCGGTTCGTGCACGGCAGCGTCGACCTGTTCGCCCTCTACCCGAACCGGGAGGTGCTTCAGGTCACCGGCGCCGAGGACGACGGCTGGAAGATCACACTGGCCCACAACGACCTGCACGACGTCGGCGAGGAGCTCGATGTCGACGTCATCGTCTGGGCCACCGGCTTCCGGCCGGCCCGGATGGACTTCCTCGCACCGATCGCGCACCGGCTGGAGCGCGAGGGCGACGAGCTGCGCATCGACGACAGCTTCGCGGTGACCTGGGACGGCCCGGCGGACCGCAACATCTTCGTCCAGAACGCTGCGCGGGGGCAGCGCGGGCTGGCCGACCCCAACCTGAGCCTGCTCGCCTGGCGCGCACAGCGGATCGTCGACAAGATCCGCGGCGTCCGGACGGAGAACCAGACCCCCTCGTTCATCGAGTGGTCGAGCAAGCAGGAAGTGGCGTCGTGAACACCGACATCGCCGTCGTCGGTGCCGGCATCGTGGGCACCCTGATCGCCCGCGAGATCGGCCGCCGCGACCCGGCCGCCCGGGTCGTCGTCCTCGACCGCGACGCGGCGGGTTCCGGTGCGAGCCGCCGCTCGGCCGGCCTGCACTTCCCCCGGGGCGCCTCGGCCCGGGTCCGGGACATGTCGGCGTACAGCGAGGCCTACTACGCCCGGCTCGCCGAGGAGGATCCCGGCGCCCCGATCCATCCGCTCGCCATGACGATCATCGCCGACGCCGGGTCGGCCGATGCCGTGCGGGAGGCGTACCTGCCCAGCGCGAAGCTGGCCGAGGCCTTCGGCACGGGCCGGCAGGACGTCGCGGTACCGCCCGGCGGTCTCGCCTGGACGGTCCAGGGTGGGCACTACGCCGAGGTCGGCGCGCTCGCCGCCCGGCTGGCGCCGCCCGGGGTACGCGAAGGCGTCGCCGTCACCGCGGTACGGCCCGGTGACGACGCCGTCCGGCTGAGCCTGTCCACCGGCGAGGAGCTGGTCGCCGGCCGGGTCGTGCTGGCCCCGGGACCGTGGACCGGCGACCCGGCGTGGAGCGAGCTGCTCGCCCCGCTGGAGATCAAGATCAAGCGGGTCGTGGCGCTGCACGTCGACGAGCCGGTCGAGGCCGCCGACCCGTGCGTAGTCATGCACGACGAGGACGCGTTCCTGCTGCCGCTGCGGCACCGCGGCGACTGGCTGTTCAGCTACACGTGCCAGGAGTGGGACGCCGACCCCGGCGCCGCGGCGCCCGCCCTGCGGCCGAACCACCTGCGCGAGGCCCAGGCCGTGCTCGAGCGGTACGCGCCCGAGCTGGCCGGCCGCTGCACCTCGGGGCGCGTCTTCTGCGACGCGTACACCCCCGACCGTCAACCCGCCGTCCGTGCCCTCGACGCGGCCGGACGCATCGTCTTCGCCGGCGGCGCCAACGGTTCGGGGTACCGCCTCGGGCCGGCGATCGCCGCCGAGGCCGTGGACCTGCTCGACGCGAAAGGCCTGTGATGATTCTCAGCACCTACGACGTTTCCGAACTCTCCGATGCCTTCGGCATCGACATGAGCAGCATCGACGGCCTCGGGGTCGGTGCGGGCTGGGGCCGGGTGCGGCCCGGTGTCAGCTCCGATCCGCACCAGCACGACGAGACCGAGACGTTCGTCATCGTCGCCGGCACCGGCGAACTGATCGTCGACGGGCGCCGCCACCGGGTACAGCCCGGCTCGGTCGCCCAGTTCGAGCCGTTCGAGACGCACGTCATCGAGAACGACGGCGAGACGGACCTGATCTTCGCCACGCTGTACTGGCGGGACGCCGAGCGGGCCGGCGAGCGGGCCGGCACCGTCGAGCGGGGCCGGCTGCGTGACCGTCCCGTCTTCGTCTTCTCCACCCCGCCGACCCCCAACGGTGACCTGCACCTCGGTCACCTCTCCGGCCCGTACCTCGGCGCCGACGTGTACGTGCGCTTCCAGCGGCTGGTCGGCAACGAGGCCTGGCACCTGACCGGCAGCGACGACTACCAGAGCTACGTCGTCGAGTGCGCGCGCCGGGAGGGCCGCACGCCAGCCGAGACCGCCGCGCACTACAGCGCCGAGATCGCCCGTACCCTCGAGCTGCTCGACGTGCCGCTGGACCAGTACACGGTGACCGACGCCGACCCCACCTACCGCGAGCAGCTGCAAGCGTTCTTCTCCCGGCTGGCCGACTCGGGCGGCATCGCACCCGGCGAGGCCCCGGCGCTGCTCGACGGCGAGACCGGCCGCTACCTCTACGAGGTGGACGTCTCCGGCGGCTGCCCGCACTGCGGCTCGGGCGCCGGCGGCAACATCTGCGAGGAGTGCGGGGAGCCGAACTTCTGCCACGACCTGGTCGACCCGGTCACCCGGCACTCCGCGGTGCCGCCGGTCGTCGGCACGCAGAGCCGCTACCTGCTCCCGCTGCACGAGCACGCCGGCACGGTCGCCGAGCACCATCACCTCGGCCGGGTTCCGGCCCGGCTGCGCGAGCTCGCCGAGCGGCTGTTCGCCCGCGGCCGCGTCGACGTGCCGGTCAGCCACCCGTCCGCCTGGGGCGTGCCGCCCGCCGAGACCGACGTGACCGACCAGGTCATCTGGGTGTGGCCCGAGATGTCATACGGGTTCCTGCACGGCATCGCCGAGCTCGGCGACCGGCTCGGAACCGGCTGGCAGGCGCACGAGCCGCGGCCGGACTGGAAGATCGTCCACTTCTTCGGCTACGACAACAGCTTCTACCACGCGATCCTCTACCCGGTGCTGTACAAGCTGGCGTATCCAGGATGGACGCCGGACATCGATTATCACGTGAACGAGTTCCTGCTGCTCGACGGCGCGAAGTTCAGCACGAGCCGGCGGCACGCCATCTGGGGCAAGGAGATCCTGGGCCCGGACACCGTCGACGCGGTGCGCTACTACCTCTCCCGGATCCGTTCGGAGGGGCGGCGGACCAACTTCGAGCTCTCCGCGTACGAGGCTGCGGTGCGCGACACCCTGATCGGCGGCTGGCAGCACTGGCTGAACGACCTCGGTCGCCGGATCACCGAGACGTACGGCGGAGTCGCGCCCGACGCCGGCAACTGGACCCCGGAGCACACCGCCTTCCTGGCCCGGCTGGCCGCCCGCCTGACCGCGGTGACCGGCGCTCTCGGCCCGGACGGGTTCTCCCTCAACCAGGCCTCGGCCGAGCTGGACGGCATCGTCTCCGACGTGCGCCGCTTCGTGGCGCAGGAGGCCCGGGTGGCGCAGTCGGCGGGCTGGCGCGACGAGGCCCGCACCGCGATCGCCCTCGAGCTGGCCGCGGCCAAGCTCCTGGCGGCCTGCGCGACGCCGGTCATGCCGCGCTTCGCCGCGTCGCTCGCGGAGGCTCTCGGCGGGAAATCGATCGAGGCCTGGCCGACCACGGTCGCCCTCGTCGAGCCGGGCTCGACGATCAGCCTCGCGGACCGGGTCTTCTTCCTGGCGCCCGCAACCACCGAGCCGGCGCAGCTCGGTTGGCTGAGCGAGACCGTGACGGCGCTGCTGAATCCCGGCAAGGAGGTCGCCGGGCACACCCTTACCGAGCTCGGCGCGACGTCGCTGCACGCCGTCACCCTCCAGTACCAGATCCTCGAGCACTGTGGCGTGGAGATCAGCATCGACGAGCTGCTCGGCGCGGCCACCGTGACCGAGCTCGCGGCGCTCATGGACCGGCAGGCAGTGCCGGCATGAGCGTTCAGGAGCTGCTGCGCGACATCGGCGAACGCGGGCTGAGTATCACCGCCACCGGCGGCGACCTGCGCCTGCAGGGACCGACCGAGCGGATGGACACCGAGCTGGTCGCCCGGATCCGCGCCGCGAAGACCGACCTGCTGGCGCACTTCGAGACGCCCCCGGGCGACCCGATCACCCCGCTCCAGCGCGGCTACCTCGTCGGCCGCGGCGAGGTGGCGGAGCTGGGCGGCGGCGCCAGCCACGTCTACCACGAGTTCGAGGGCAGCTGGGACGTCCCGCGCCTGCGGGCGGCGCTGGCCTCGGTCGTCGCCCGGCACTCCGCGCTGCGCACCGAGTTCACTTCCGGCGGGCGCCAGATCGTGCACGACGACGTGCCGGTGCATATCCGGGTCCGCGATCTGCGCGCCCTGTCGGCCGGTGACCGGGAGCGTGCCCGCGCCGCGTACCGCGAGCGCGCCTCGCACCGGGTGCTGCCGCTGGGCCGGCCGCCGCTGGTGCACGCCGAGGTCAGCGTCATGACCGACGACCTGATGGTGCTGCACGTCAGCCACGACGGCCTGGTAATGGACGGGATCAGCATGTTCCTGTTCTTCCGGGCCTGGTGGCAGGCGTACCAGGGCGAGGAACCGGCCGGGCCCGAGCTGGCGTTCGGCGACTACGTCCGCGAGCTCGAGCAGGCCGCGGCGTCCGCGCCCGCGGCGCGTTCCCTGCGCTGGTGGCGCGAGCGCCTCGACGATCTGGCGCCGGTGCCGGAGCTGCCGCTGGTGGCGAACCCCGCCGCGGTGCGGCGACCCCGCTTCACCCAGCGGGAGGTCCGCCTCGAGCCGGGGCAGTGGGCGAGGCTCACGGACATCGCCCGGCGGCGCGGGCTGACGCCCAACGCCGTGCTGCTCACCGCGTACGCGCAGACGCTGGCGTACTGGGGTGCCGGCGACCGGTTCACGGTCAACACCACGGTGGCCAACCGTCCGCCGATCCACCCCCGGGTCTTCGACGCGATCGGCAACTTCTCCGACGTCATGCTGGTCGAGGCCGTCATCGAGGCGGACGCGGACTTCGCGGGACGCTGCGCCACGATCCAGCGGAACCTGCGACAGGCCCTGGAGAACCGGCACGTCTCCGGCGTCGAGGTGCTCAAGGAGCTCGGCCGCGCCGGCCGGGCGGCCCGCGCGCCGTACACCTTCAACTGCGCCGTCGGTTACGTGCGGGCCGGCGTCGACGGCTCCGCCCTGGATCTCTTCGGGCCCGAGGTCTTCTCGGTCAGCCAGACGCCGCAGGTGTACCTCAACGTCTTCGCGATGGAGCAGCACGGCGGCCTGATCGTCCAGGTCGACTCCGTCGACGAGCTGTTCCCGGACGGCCTGCCGGCCGCCCTCGTCGCCGGCTACCAGCAGCTGCTGGAGGGCCTGTGCGACGACGACGCGTGGGACTCGGCGCGGGTCGACCTGCTGCCCGCCGCGCAGCGGCGGAGCCGGGAGCACGCGAACGCCACCGCGGCGCCGGAGGCCGACCGCCTGCTCTGGCAGGACATCCTCGACCGGGCGGCCGAGCGGCCCGCCGAACCGGCGATCATCACCGCGCACGGCACGGTGTCCTACGCCGAGCTGGTACGCCGGGCGCAGGGCGCCGCGCGCTGGCTCAGCGAGCGCGGCGTCGGCCGCGGTGACCTCGTCGGGCTGGTCATGCGGCGCGGGCCGGAGCAGATCGTCGGCATCCTGGCCACGCTGCTGACCGGGGCCGCCTACCTGCCGGTCGACGCCGGCCTGCCCGCCGAGCGGCGCGCCTTCCTGCTGGAGGACGGCAAGGTCCGCTACATCCTGACCAACGCGCCCGGCGCGGAACCCGACGCGCTCCTGCTCGACGACGTGCTGTCGGCCGAGACCGTCGACTCCCCCGCCCGGGCGCACGTCGACGACCTGGCCTACGTGCTCTACACCTCCGGCACGACGGGTCAGCCCAAGGGCGTCATGGTCAGCCATCGCAACGTCGCCAACGTGGTCGCGGACTGCACGGCGCGGTTCGGTGTCGACGCCACCGACCGGTTCTTCGGCATCAGCGGGTTCAACTTCGACCTGTCGGTCTACGACGTCTTCGGCGCCCTGTCGGTCGGCGCGGCGATCGTGCTGCCCGACGCGGACCGGGCCGGTGATCCCGCGCACTGGCTGGACCTGTGCGCCCGGCACGGCGTCACCGTGTGGAACTCGGTGCCGGCGATCGTCGCGCTGCTGCACGAGCAGGCCGCCGCCGACCCGTCCCGGCTGGACAGCCTGCGCCTGGTGATGATGAGCGGCGACCGGATCCCGGCCGAGCTGCCGGGCGCGCTGCTGCGGCTGAAGCCGGACCTCGAGGTCGTCTCGCTGGGCGGCCCGACGGAGACGACGATCTGGAACATCCTGCACCCGATCGGCGTCGCCGACGACGGGAGCCGGCCGGTGCCGTACGGGCGGCCGAATCGCAACAACACGGCGTTCGTCCGCGGGCCCGAGGGCTGGGACCGGCCGGACTGGGTGGCCGGCGAGATCTGGGCGGGCGGCACCGGGGTGGCCCGCGGGTACCACGGCGACGGCGAGCGGACGGCGGAGCGCTTCGCCGGCGGGTTCTACCGCACCGGCGACCTGGGCCGGTACCTGCCGGACGGATCGATCGAGATCCTCGGGCGCAGCGACTTCCAAATCAAGATCAACGGCTACCGGATCGAGGCCGGCGAGGTCGAGTCCCGCCTGGTCGCGCTCGCCGCGGTGCGCCAGGCCGTGGTCGTCCGGGGCTCCGGCTCGCACGGCGACCGGCTCACGGCCCACCTGGTGGCCGCCGGCACCGACCGGCCCACCCTGGGCGAGCTGCGCGAGCAGCTCGGTGTCCACCTGCCCGACTACATGATCCCGAGCGGGGTGGTCTGGCACGAGAGCCTCCCGCTGACCCGCAACGGCAAGGTCGACCGTGGCCGGCTCGCCGAGACCGCGCCGGTCGCGGAACCCGCGCCCGTCGCGGAACCGGCGGAGGCCGGGCCGGCCCTGCCGGCCGACTCCGTCGAGGCCGAGCTGGCCCAGCTGTGGTCCGGCATCCTGCGGGTGCCGACGGTGTCGCCGGACGCCAGCGTCTACGACCTCGGCGGCGACTCCCTGGCCGCCGCCCGGATCCTCACCGAGGTACGCAAGCACTTCGGTGTCACCATCCCGCTGGAGCAGATGTACGAGGTCCGGACCGTACGCCTGCTGGCGCGGCGACTGCGAGCGGACGCGCGATGACCGACAACCTGATCAACCAGTTGGTGTCGGCCGTGCCGGCACCCGGGCACCGGCTGCGGATCGCCCGGCTCGGCGGCGACGAGAGCATCGAGCTGACCGAGGTGCACGCCGCGGCGGACCGGCTCGCCGCGGCCCTGTACGCCGACGGGGTACGCCCCGGCGACCGGATCGGCATCCTGGCCGCCAACGGCCTGCAATGGGTGCTGCTGGATCTCGCCGCGCTGCGGCTGAAGGCGGTGACCTGCGGGTTCGAGCCGGGCAAGTTCGACGCCACGACGCAGACGGTCGACGAGTACGGGCTCGCCCTGCTCTTCACCGACGCCACCGGCGCCCGCGACACCCGGATCAGGCCGATCGCACAGGTCGACGAGCTGGCCAAGCGTCAGGGCGGGATCGCGCTGCCCTGGCAGCGGCACGAGGCGACCACGATCAAGTTCACCTCCGGCAGCACGGGCCGGCCCAAGGGCCTGTCCGCCTCGGTGGGCAGCATCGACTCGTCGCTGCGCGCGGTGCAGGAGATGTTCGAACACGGCCCGGACGACGACATCTTCGTGTTCCTGCCGCTGTCGCTGCTGCAGCAGCGGTACTGGGTCTACTCCGCGCTGATCTACGGCCACGACGTGACGATCAGCTCGTACGCGGCGGCCTTCGCGGCCATGCGGCGGACCCGCCCGACGGTGGTCATGGGTGTGCCGGGCTTCTTCGCCTCGGCCCAGCGGCACATCGAGGAGCAGGCCGCGCGCCGGTCGATCGGCGTCGCCGAGGCGGCGCGGGCGCTCTTCGGCGACCGGATCCGCTACCTGTGGACCGGATCCGCGCCCGCCGACCCGGCGACACTCCAGTTCTTCGACGACTGCGGCATGCCGATCTTCGAGGGCTACGGGCTCAACGAGACCTGCATCGTGAGCAAGAACCACCCGAAGGCTAACCGGCGCGGCAGCGTCGGCCAGGTCCTGCCGGGCAAGCACGTTCTCATCGACGACGACGGGCGGGTCAGCGTCCGCAGCGACGACCCGGTCGGCATGCGGTACACCTTCGCCGCGCCCGGCGAGTCCGAGCGCGTCTTCGGCACGGACGGCGTGGTGCGCACCGGCGACCTCGGCCGCATCGACGCCGACGGCTTCCTCTGGATCGGGGGCCGCGCGGACGACGTGATCGTGCTGGACAACGGCAAGAAGGTGATCGTCCGGCCGATCGAGGAGCGGCTGCGCGACAGCCCGCTGATCGACCAGGCCGTGGTGTTCTGCCCGGCGCAGACGCACCTAGTCGCGGTGGTGTCGCCGGCCGGCGACGCCGACCCGGCGGAGATCGGGCGGCACCTGGCCCGGACCAATGAGGCGTTGGAACGCGACGAGCAGATCCGCCGGGTGGTGCTGGCCGCCGAGCCGTTCAGCATCGACAACGGGCTGCTGACCTCCCAGTACAAGCCGCGGCGGGCACAGATCCTCGCGCGGTACTCCACGGCGATCACGGCGAAAGGCGATGGTGTGCATGTCCACTGATCTTCAGACGATGGTGCGCGACCGGATAGCGCAGGTCCTCACCGATGTCACCCCCGCCGAGCTGGACATGTCCGCGGACCTGGCGGACCAGTACGGGCTCACCTCGCTGAACAAGGTGCTGCTGGTGATGTCGGTGTGCGACGAGTCCGGCGTGGACGTCGCCCACTTCACCGAGCAGGACGTCGCCGCGGTACGCAGCGGCGACGACCTGGTCACCGCGCTGACCGCACACCAGGGAGCCGTGGCATGAGCTGGGCCGAGCAGGCCGCCGCCGCGCGGCTGGAGGACGACGTCGTCCTGCTGCGCCCGGTCGAGGCCGGTGACCGGGCGGCGGTGCAGGACGTGGCGATGGACCCCGACATCTGGCGCTACTTCGTGTCGCGGGTGGAGACCGAGCAGGAGTTCGACTCCTTCTTCGAGACGATGCTCGCCGACCTGAAGGCGCGCAAGCGCATCCCGTTCGTCGTGATCGACAAGGCGTCCGGGCGCATCGCGGGCAGCATGAGCTACGGCAACCTGGCCGAGCCCGACGGGCGGATGGAGATCGGCTGGTCCTGGCTCGGCCGCGACTACCGCGGCCAGGGCCTGAACCGGCCCGCGAAGCGGCTGCTGCTGCGGTTCGCCTTCACGGTGCTGGGCGCCGAGCGGGTGGAGTTCAAGACCGACGTGCTCAACGAGCAGGCCCGCGCGGGGCTGCTCGGCATCGGCGCCGTCGAGGAGGGCGTGCTGCGCAGCTTCAACCCGATGCCGGGCGGCCGGCGCCGCGACGCGATCTTCTACAGCGTGCTCCGCACGGAGTGGCCCGGTGTCGACCGGATCCTGGCCGCCGCCGCGGCCGCGGTGGCCCGATGACCATCCCGGCCGTCGCGCTGACCGGCGGCCCGTACGAGCGCGGGCTGCGGCACGGCCGCGCCCGGGCCGGGGCGCTGCGCGACTTCCTGGACGACGGCCTGGCCCGGCTCGACCGGATCCTGCCCCGGCCGGTCGACCGGGACGAGCTGGATCCGCTGCTCGACCGCTACGCGGCGGCGATCACCGAGGCGCTGCCCGAGCTGGCGGAGGAGATCCGCGGGCTGGCCGACGGCGCCGGGCTCACGCACCGCGAGGCGGTGCTGCTGCAGGTGCGCCGGGAGCTGCTCGGCTACTCCAGGGTGCCGGCGATGGGCGACTGCACGACGTACGCGATGGCCGGCCCGGAGCCGCTGCTGGCGCAGACGATCGACCTCAACGGTGATCTCGACGACCAGATCGCCGTGCTCGGCACCGGGCGCTCGCTGCTGCTCAGCTTCGGTGGCCAGCTCGGCTACCTCGGGCTCAACGGCGGCGGCCTGGCGGTCGGCCTGAACCTGGTCCTCGGCGGGCAGTGGGGTCCGGGCGTCCCGCCCTATCTCGCCATCCGCCACGTGCTCGACACCTGCGACAACGTCGGTGACGCCGTCAAGCAGCTCGAGTCGCTGCCGCTGGCGAGTTCCCGGTGCTTCGTGGTGTGCGACCGGGACCGGGCCGGATTCGCCGAGGCGCTCGGCGGCCGGCTGCGGTTCCGGGAGACGGCGCGGCCGGTGCACACCAACCACTTCCTGGACCCGGAGTTCGCGGCGCACGACGAGCTGAACGTCTTCGCCCGCAACTCCTCGGTGCGCCGTCTGGACGCGTGCCGCGCCGCGCTGGCGGACCTGCCGGCCGGCGCCGGCCCGGAGGCGCACCTGGACCTGCTGGCGCGGGCGCCGATCACGGTTCCGGGCGACGGCGACATCCGCCGCGAGCGGACGGTCGCCGCCGTCGTCGCGCTGCCCGAGCGCGGGGAGCTGCACGTGCGTCCCGGCGACCCGTCGCGATCGAGCACGGAGGTGTTCACGCTCCGATGACCACGACCGTGCTGCTGAGCGGCGCCGCGTACGAGCTGGGCGAGATCGAGGTCGCCCACGACGAGCTGCCGCGCTTCGCCGACCGGCTCCGGGAGCACCGGATGCCCGACATGCCCGCCCTGTGGGGCTGGGGCAGCGTGCGGCGCACGAACCGGTCCGTCGCGGCGCTCGCCGTGGCGAGCGGGCGCGCGACACTCGCCGCCGCCGGCGCCGACCCGGCCGGGGTCGACGCCGTCCTGCTCTGCTGCACGCGCTTCGAGGGTGGCCCCGAGACCCACGGCGGCTTCGTCGCCGAGGTGATGGACGGCCTCGGGCTGCCGAGCGCCGCCTGCACCGGGATCACGCTCAACCGCTGCACCAACCTGCTGGCCGGCATCGACCTGGCCACCGCCTGGGTGGCCGCCCGTCGCTACCGCCGGGTCCTGGTCGTCACCGCCGACCGGGTCGCCGCCGAGGAGGACCGCTTCGAGCAGTTCGCCCTGTTCAGCGACGGCGCCGCGAGCTGCCTGGTCGCCGACGCCGCGTCCGGCGAGCCCGCCTTCGAGGTGCTCGGCTGCGCGAGCGCGCAGCACAACGCGCAGCTCGACTGGTCTCACGAGATCAGCCCGGAGCTGTCCCGGCAGGTGAACGACGAGCTGGCCAAGGTCACCGGCGTGGCGACCGGCGACCTGGCCGCCCTGCTGCCCGCCAATCTGTTCCTGCCGCTGCTCTCCATGAAGGAGCGTCAGGGCGGCTTCACCGCCGCGCAGCTCGACACCGGCAACATCGCCCGGCTGGGGCACTGCTTCGCCGCCGACCCACTGATCAACCTCGCCGACCGGGCCGGCCGCGGCGACCTCGCCGCCGGCTCCACCTACCTGCTCGCCGTCAGCGTGCCGGGCGCCCGCCACGGCGTCCTGCTGCGCGCCCGACCCACCTCGTAGAACCCGTCTCCCGGGAGGACCCAGTGCCCGCCTTCGAACTGCCGGACAGGATCACGTCACTGCCGGCTCGCACGTTCGAGTTCGACCCGTCCGCCGCGGCGGCGGCGAGCGCGATCCTCGCCGGTCGCCCCGCCGAGGCGCTGCACCGGCTGCTGCGCGACCAGGAGAGCCAGGTCGGCCTGCTGGTCGCCCGCCGCGTCATCGCGGCCTTCCTCGGCGAGCCGGCCGCGCCGCACGGCCCGGCCGAGGACGCGGCGGCGCTCACCGCCCGGATCCTGGAGGTCCGCGAGGATCTCGCGCCCCGGCTGCGGGCGCTCGCGGCCATCGAGGACACCGAGGTACGCGACGCCGTGCTGCGCCAGCGCGCCCCGCTCGCCCTGATCGGCGGCTGCTGGCTGGACACGCTGTCGCAGCCGGCCACCCAGCCCGCGGTGATCGTGAACCGGCTCTTCGGCCAGCACTTCGTGCTGCACGGTGAGGGCAACCACCAGCGCGGCATCCACCACCAGCGGCGCCGGGCCCTCGAGGAGGCCGGTGTCTACCTGCCCGCGGTCGACGCCGTCGACTTCCTCGTCCAGGCCCGGGCCCGGGAGCTGACCGCGCTGCACGGGCTGTTCCAGCTCTCGCTGTCCCGGCTGTCGGCCAGCTTCCTGCCCGAGACCACCGGCGCGCACGTGGCCCATCACCTGCTCGGCGTCGACGACCTGCTGCTGGGCCGCGCGAGCGTGCTCGGCGCCGCCGAGCTGGGCGAGGTTCTGCTCGAATACGCGACGACGGCCGGACCGGCCGACTGGCGGCGGACGCTCGCCGCCGCCGACCTCGTCGTCGCGCTGGAACGCGAGCACGTGGAGCTGCTCGAGTCGACCGCCCGCTGGTACGCGGAGCTGCCGCTGGAGGGCAAGGTCTGCGAGATCATCGGCCGGCACGCCCGCTTCGCCGGCCGCCAGCACGGCGAGGTACGCGTCGCCGGGCGCAAGCTGTCGGACATGCTGGACGACCCGGAGCTGGACCTGGGCGCCTTCGTCCGGATGATGCGCAACTCGCGGCAGCTCAAGGCGATCCGCGGCGGCGACAGCCGGTTCATGCGCGCCATCAAGTTCGGCGGCCCGATGTTCGGCATCTTCGACGAGCGGGAGGCCGCCGTCTTCAAGGCCTGGGCGCAGGCCGCACAGGCGGGATCGCTGCCCGACACGGATCCGCCGGTAAACCGGCTCGGTGACCGGGCCGCGGCCCGCTGGGCGGCCGCGCTGAGCGCGAGCGAGCCGACCGACGTCGTCTACGCGGTCGCCGCGCCGGCCGACGACCGGGCGCTGTTCCACCGGCTCGTCAACATCGAGTCGTACCCGAACACGCTGCCGATCGCCCGCGACCACGCGGCCGCGAACCTGGCCGCGGCGGAGCTGCTGTTCACGTTCGGCGCCGGCGGCCGGCTCACCGACGCGAGCTGGTTCGACTACACACCCGAGGCGCTGCTCGAACGGGTCGAGCAGGTCTACTGGAAGAAGCTCGTCGACCCGTTCCGTCCGCTGACCGAGATCCCGGACCGGGACGAGGTCATCTTCGGCCAGAAGACGTTCGCCCTCGGCAGCCTCATCGACGGCGCGTGGGCACACCGGATCGGCAACGTCGGCCGCTACCACCGGATCAGCGACGGCATGCTGGCGTCGATCTACGCCGACGAGATGGGCCGCGGCGACGTCCGCAAGAACCACATCACGCTCATCGTGCAGGTGCTGAAGAGCATGGACATCGACGTACCGCACATCCGCGACGACGCCTTCCTGGACCAGGGCGACCTGCCCGACCACCTGTACGGCTTCTCGATCCACCAGCTGAGCCTCGCGCTGTTCCCGGACACCTTCTATCCGGAGATCCTCGGCTACAACCTGGGCATCGAGATGTTCGGCCTCGGCGAGATGCGCCTGCACGAGATGCAGAAGCTCCGGCATCACGGCTTCGACCCGGTCTACGAGGAGGCGCACCTGTCGATCGACAACTTCTCGGCCGGGCACGCACGACAGTCGGCGGAGATCATCGTCGGCTACCTCGACGAGGTGGCGCGCACGGTCGGCGCCGACGCGGTGGCGCCCGAGTGGCGGCGGATCTGGCGCGGCTACGCCTCGTTCGCGTACTTCGTCGAGGCGAACCTGGTCCGGGCGATGAGCGCACCGGCCGCCACCGCGGAGATGACGATCTGATGACTATGAGCGATCTTCAACCTGGCCTCGGGCCAGAGGTATCCGGGCCGTCGACATCCGCCGGGAGCTGCCGCCCGGGCCACGTGGAAAAAGGCTCACTGCTGAGCACCGAACGACCGACCCTGGCCGGCCTCGACCCGGCGATGCTGGGGCTGCCGTTCTATGAGGACCGCCACGCCGAGCTGGCCGAGCGGGTCACCGCCTGGACCGCCCGGCACGCCGAACTGTGGCGGCGGCCCCTGCCGAGCCCGCCCGCCGAGCACGGCCGTACCGTGCTGCGGGAGCTCGGCGACGCCGGCCTGCTGGCGTTCCTGCACCCGGCCGCGCCGGGCACGGACGGTGACCTCCGGTCGCTGTGCCTGGCCCGCGAGGCCCTCGCCTACGCCGACGACCTGGCCGACTTCGCGTTCTCGATCCAGGCCCTGTCGGCGACACCGATCCTGCGGCACGGCTCGCCCGCGCAGCGCGAGCGGTTCCTGCCCGGGCTCGCGGCCGGCACGCTCCAGGGCGCGTTCGCCGTCTCCGAGCCGCAGGCGGGCTCCGACCTGGCCGCCGCCGCGACCCGGGCGACCCGCGAGGGTGACGGCTTCGTCCTCGACGGGGTCAAGGCGTGGATCGCCAACGCCGGCACCGCCGACGTGTACGCGGTCCTGGCCCGCACCGGTGAGGGCGCCGCCGCGCTGGGGCTCAGCATGTTCCTCGTCCCGGCGGACACGCCGGGCGTCCGGATCGAGCCCGCGGACCTGGTCGCACCGCGCGCCTTCGGTCACCTGCACCTGGACGGGGTGCGGCTGGGCGCGGACGCGCTGCTGGGCCGCTCCGGCGGCGGGTTCGCGATCGCCCTTGAGGTGCTCGACCGGTTCCGGATGACGGTCGGCGCCGCCGCCGTCGGGTTCGCGCGCCGGGCCGCGCACAGCGCCCTGCGGCACACCCGGAGCCGGGCGATCTATGGCAGCCGGCTCAGCGACCTGGGCACGGTCCGCGCGGCCCTGGCCGACATGGACGTACGCCTGAACGCTGCGGGCCTGCTCGTGGCCCGCGCCGCCTGGGAGGCCGACCGGGAATCGCGCTACCAGAAGCACTCGGCGATCGCCAAGCTCTACGCCACCGAGGCCGCGCAGTCCGTCGTCGACGACTGCGTGCAGATGTTCGGCGCCGCGGGCCTCGTCGCTGACACCATCACGGAACGCCTCTACCGTCAGATCCGATCGCTCCGCATCTATGAGGGTGCCTCGGAGGTCCAGCGCGACGTCATCGCCGGCTCGTTGGACCTGCGACGCGCTCAGCAATGCGGCGCGATCTTCGACGTTGACCGTGAGTCGTGAGAGGACCCACCGTGCCCGACCTGAACCCCATCACCGCGGTGACCGCCGCCGATCCGTACCCGTACTACGCCGCCCTGGTCGCCGACCGCCCGTTCGGCCGCGACGAGGACCTGGGCCTGTGGGTGGCCGCGGATGCCGCGTCCGTCACGGCGGTGCTCGGCGAACCCGCCCTTCGGGTACGCCCGCCGGCGGCGCCGGTACCGCCGGGCATCGTCGGCACACCCGCCGGGGACGTGTTCGGCCGGCTGGTCCGGATGACCGACGGCGAGCCGCAGCAGCGCCTGAAGCGGGCCGTCGTCGCGGCGCTCACCACGGCCGACGCGGACCGGGTCGCCGCGCTGACCGCCGAGCGCACCGCGTACGCGATCAAGCAGCAGGCGTCGCCGCGCGACTTCATGTTCGCGGTGCCCGCCCAGGTGGTGGCGGTCCTCAGCGGACTGGACGACCCGGCCGCCGACGAGGCGAGCACGCTGATCGCCGACTTCGTGCAGTGCATTCCGGCCACCGCGACGCCGGAGCAGAACGCCCGGGCGGCAACGGCCGCCGCCGCGCTGCGCGACCTGCTCGGCCCGGCGCTCGACGCCCGCGGCGACGGGCTGCTTGCCGAGCTGGTCCGCGCGGCCGGCCCGGACGCCGAGCCGGCGGCGGTGCTCGCCAACGGCCTCGGGCTGCTGTCGCAGACCTTCGACGCCACCGCGGGGCTGATCGGCAACACGCTGGTCGCCCTCGCCCGAGACGCCTCGCTGCGGGGGTCCGCCCCGACCCGGGCCGTCGTCGCCGAGGTCGCACGCCACGACGCGCCCATCCAGAACACGCGGCGCTTCGCGGCCGAACCGGTCGTGGTCGCCGGCACCGAGCTGGCCGCCGGCGACGCGATCCTGGTCGTGCTGGCCGCGGCCAACCGGGACCCGGCCGTCAACGAGGCGCCCGCCGAGTTCCGCACCGACCGCAGCGATCCCGCGGTGTTCACGTTCGGCGCGGGGGCGCACGGATGCCCCGGCCGGCTGATCGCCACCACGATCGCCGCCGCGGTCGTCGACGCTCTGCTGTCCGCCGGTATCGCACCGGCCGCCGCCGGACCGGTTACCTACCTGCCATTGGCGAACGCGCGGATTCCCGCGTTCTAGCCGTCCGCCATCGCCGAAGGAGCCCACCTTGCCCCACCTATGGTTACGACACGAGACCCGGCAGACCGAACGCCGGACCGCCATCACCGCGGTCGACGCGGAGCGCCTCGTCCGCGGCGGCGCGACCGTCACCGTCGAGGAGTCGCCGCAGCGGGTCGACGAGATCGAGCGGTACCGCGCGGCCGGCTGCCGGATCGTGCCGGCCGCCGGCTGGTTCGACGCACCCGACGACGTGGTCGTCGTGGGGCTCAAGGAGCTTCCCGTGCTGCCGGCCGCCCTGCGGCACCGGCACGTCTACTTCGGCCACGCCTACAAGAACCAGGAGGGCGCCCCCGAGCTGCTGCGCCGGTTCGCGGCCGGCGGCGGGATGCTGCTGGACGCCGAGTACCTGACCGACGAGTCCGGCCGGCGGCTGGCCTCGTTCGGCTACTGGGCCGGATATCTGGGCGCCGCGCTGACGATCCTGCGGCACCGCGGGCGGCTGACGACGCCGCTGCACCCGTACACGAAGGATGAGCTCGCCGCGGCCCTGGCGCCGAGGCCCGGTGACCCGGTCCCCCGGGTACTGGTCATCGGCGCGCAGGGCCGCTGCGGCCAGGGCGCGCAGGACGCCCTTGCCGCGGCGGGCCTCGGCGCCACCTGCTGGGATCTCGCCGAGACCCGCGCGCTGGACAAGGCGGCGCTGCTCGACCACGACGTGCTGATCAACACGGTGCTGGTGCACGAGCCGGTGCCGCCGTTCGTCACCCACCTCGACCTCGACAGCCCGCGCCGGCTGTCGCTGATCTGCGACGTCACCTGCGACGTCACCTCCGACTGCAACACGCTGCCGATCTATCAGCGGGTCACGTCGTGGCCGGAGCCGGTGGTCCGGCTGCGCGGCGGCGAGCAACCGCTGGATCTGATCGCGATCGACAACCTGCCTTCGCTGCTGCCGGCGGAGGCGAGCATCGCCTTCTCCGCACAGCTCACCCCGCTGCTGGCCCGGCTCGACGACCCCGCCGACCCGGTCTGGGAGCGCGCCGCCGGCGAGTTCCGGCTCGCCGTCGCCTCGAGGACCGCCGATGTCTGAGCCGATCGCCGCCAGCGGCAACGTGCACTGGGCCGGAACGGGCCTGTCCTCCGGCAGCGGCCTGGCCGAGCTGGCCGGCGCCGCGCGGCGGGTGACGCTGTGGGGCCGTAGCGTCGCCAAGGCCGAGCGCCGCCTCGCCGACCTCGGCCTGTCCGGGCGGGTGGCCGCCGCGGACATCGCCGGGCTGCCGGTCGCGGTCGGACCCGGCGATGTCGTGATCTCCATGCTGCCGGCCACCGAGCACGCCGCGTTGCTGCGGCTCTGCCTCGACCGGGGTGCCCACTTCGCCTGCACCAGCTACGTCTCGCCCGAGCTCGCCGCCGCCGACGGCCCGGCCCGCGCGGGCGGGCTGGTGGTGCTCACCGAGGCGGGCCTGGACCCGGGCATCGACCACCTGTTCGCGCACGACCTGGTGGCGCGCGCCCGCAAGGCGGTCGGCGACGGCCCGGCTTCCGTACGGTTCACGTCCTTCTGCGGCGGCGTGCCGGCCGAGCCCAACGACTTCCGCTACCGGTTCAGCTGGGCACCGCGGGGCGTGCTGTCGGCGCTGGGCTCCCCCGCGCGCTCGATCGAGAAGGGCGAGCCGCGCACGGTCGAGCGTCCCTGGGAGGCGGTCACGGAGTACGACCTGGACGGCGAGGTGTTCGAGGTCTATCCCAACCGCGACAGCGTGCCGTTCGTGGCCCAGTACGACTTCCCGGACGGCTGGCGGCCGGAGACGTTCGTGCGGGGCACCCTGCGCCTCGGCGGCTGGCGCGAGGCCTGGCGCGACGTGTTCGCCGTCGTCCGCGACGGCGGCCCCGCCGACCTGGACGCCCTGGCCACCGAGCTCGCCGCCCGCTATCCGATGCGTCCCGGCGACCGCGATCGGGTGGTGCTCGCGGTCGAGCTGGACGTCACGACCGGCTCCGGGAGCTGGTCCGGGCGCTACCTGCTCGACGCCGTCGGCGACGAGCACGAGACGGCGATGGCCCGGACCGTGTCCCTGCCGCTCGCCTACGGCGTCCTCGAGATCCTCGCCGGGTCCACCCCGGCCGGCCTGCACCGGGCGCTCGCTGACCCGGCCGCGGCCGGGCGCGGCCTCACGTTCCTGCGCGGTCGGGGCCTCGACTGCGCGCTGAGCACTCCTGACCGAACCGGAGAGATCTGATGGCCGAAGCCGTGCCGGGCGCCCTGCGCAACCCGGACTTCCGTAAATTCTGGATCGGGGAGACGGTGTCGCTGTTCGGCTCCGAGGTGACCCGCTTCGTGCTGCCGCTCGTCGCCGTGCTCACCCTGGGCGCCTCGGCGTTCGAGGTCGGCGTGCTCAACGCGCTGCGCTACGTCCCGATCGTGATCGTGTCGCTGTTCGCCGGCATCTGGCTCGACCGGCGCCGCCGGCTGCCGGTCCTCATCGGCAGCAACGTCGTCCGGGCCGCCTGCATCGGGCTCGTGCCGCTGCTGGCGACCCTCGGCGGCCTGACCATGTGGACACTCGGCGCCGTCGCGCTGGTGCTGGGCACGTTCACCGTGATCTTCGACGTCGGCTCGCTGTCGCTGGTGCCGAACCTGGTCGACCGCCCGCAGCTGCCCGACGCCAACGGCCGGCTACAGACGTCGTTCTCGGCGGCCATGATCGTGGGACCCGGCGTCGGCGGCTTCCTGGTCACCGCGATGGGTGCTCCGCTCACGCTGAGCGTCAACGCGGCCTCGTACGCCTTCAGCGTCGTCATGCTGTTGCTGCTGACCGTCCGCGAGCCCGAGCCGCAGGCGGCGGCGGACCGGCCCACCGTGCGGGCGTCCATCGCCGAAGGCCTGCACGCCGTGTTCGGCAACCGGGTGCTGCGCAACCTGCTCAGTCAGTCCGCCACGTTCAACCTCGCGCAGAACGCCATGATGACGGTCTTCGTGATCTACACCGTGCGCTATCTCGGCCTCACCGCCGGGGAGCTCGGGCTGGTGCTGGGCATCGGGTCGCTCGGCGCGCTGGCCGGCGGGCTGCTGGCCACCCGGATCACCCGCGCCGTCGGCTACGGCCGATCGCTGCGCCTGGCCACCATCGTCGCCGGGCTGGCACCGCTGACGTTCCTGCTCGCGCGGGGCAGCGACGTCGTCTCGGTCGCGCTGCTCACCGGCGCGTACGGCACGGCCGGCTTCATGCTGATGATCTACAACATCAACACCGTCTCGCTGCGCCAGGTGGTCACCCCGAACCGGCTGCTGGCCCGGATGAACGCGAGCTACCGGATGGTGCTGTTCGGCACGATCCCGCTGGGTGCGCTGCTCGGCGGCTCGCTCGCGCAGTACCTGGGCCTGCGCCCGGCCATGGTGATCACGGTGGTGCTGCTGACCGCCCCGATCGCCTGGACGTTCTTCTCCCCCGTCTTCCGGCTGCCGACGCTGCCGAGCGGGCCGGACGACCCGCTGGTCGCGCCCGCCCCCGCCGAACCGACTCCCGTCCCCGCGGCCTGACCCACCCTTCAAGAGGAGAAAGCTGATGCTGTCCGACTCCCAGCGCGCGGCCCTGGCCGCCCGCCTGCGCCAGGGGCGCGGCACGACCACGATCCCGCGCCGCGACCCGAACCTCGCCGAGCTGCCGCTCTCCAGCGGTCAGGAACAGCTGTGGTTCATCGACCAGTTCGCGCCGGGGCTGCCCACCTACAACGTCGCCGGCACCCTGAACCTCGACGGTGACCTCGACACCGACGCGCTGGGCCGGGCCTTCGACGCCCTCGTCGCCCGGCACGAGATCCTGCGCACCCGGATCGACACCGTAGACGGCCGGCCGGTGCAGGTCGTCGACGCGCCGCCGGACCCGGTCACCCTGACCGTGCGCGACCTCTCCGGGCTGTCCGAGGCGGAGCGTCAGGCCGCGTTCGCCGCCGAGGCGGTCGCCTTCGGGCTGCTGCCGTTCGACCTGGCGAAGGGTCCGCTGATCCGGACCGAGCTGGTCCGCCTGGCGCCGCGCCGCCACGCCCTGCACCTCAACGTCCACCACAGCGCGTTCGACGGCTGGTCCTTCGCCGTCTGCGTCCGTGAGCTGGCCGCGCTGTACGCCGCCGAGGTCGCCGGCGCGCCCGCCGGCCTGCCGGAGCTGCCGATCCAGTTCGCCGACTACGCCCTGTGGGAGCGCGGCCGGCTGGACGGCGCGGGCGTCGACGAGCTGGTGGCGTACTGGAAGGAGGCGCTGCACGGCGCCGCCTCCGTGCAGCTGCCGACCGACCGGCCCCGGCCGGTGCTCCAGTCCTTCGACGGGGCGATCGCCCGCAAGGCGATGGGCGCCGACGTGCTCGCCGGGCTCCGGGAGCTGGGCCGGGCCGAGGGCACCACCACGTTCGTGACGCTGCTCAGCGCGTTGCAGGTGCTGCTGCACCGCTACAGCGGCCAGGACGACATCGTGGTGGGCACCGCCAGCGCCAACCGCGGCCGCAGCGAGCTGGTGCCGCTGATCGGCTACCTGGTGAACACGCTGCCGATCCGCACCGACACCTCCGGCGATCCGACCTTCACCGAGCTGCTTGGCCGGGTCAAGGAGACCGTCCTCGGCGCGTACGCGCATCAGGAACTGCCGTTCCCCCGGCTGGTCGAGGCGCTGAAGGTGGAGCGGGACGCCAGCCGGGCGCCGCTGTTCCAGATCGGCTTCACGATCAACGAGGACGAGCCGGACCGCATCGAGGCCAGCGGCGTCACCGTCTCCGTCGAGCCGATCGACGCGCCGACCGCCAAGTTCGACCTGAACTTCTTCATGCAGGCGCACGGCGACCTGGTCGTCGAGGTGGCGTACGCGACCGCGCTCTACGACGCCGCCACCGTCGCCCGGATGCTCGACTCGCTGGAGGTGCTGGTCCGCGGCATCGTCGCCGATCCGTCCCGGAAGCTGTCCGACCTGCCCGTGCTGACGGAGCACGACCTGCACCAGGAGCTGGTCGGCTGGAACTCGAACACCATGGAGCTGGCACCGGCGCTGCTGCACGAGCTGGTCCAGCGGCAGGCCGCCCGGGTGCCGGACGCGCAGGCCGCGGTGATGGACGGCCGGGCGCTCACCTACGCCCAGCTCAACGCCGCCGCCAACCGCGGCGCCCGGCGCCTGCGCGCGGCGGGCGTCGGCCCGGAGTCGCTGGTCGGCGTGCACATGCGCCCGTCGATCGAGCGATTCGCCGGCATCCTCGCGATCCTCAAGGCCGGCGGCGCGTGGGTGCCGCTGGACCCGGACTACCCGGCCGACCGGCTCGAGTTCATGATCGACGACGCGGACGTCCGGGTGATCCTCGCCGACGACGGCGGCCGCGACTTCGGCGCGACGGTCATCGTGCCGGCCCGGGACTGGCCGGACGACGGCGAGATCGCCGACACCGACCTGGACGTCGCGCTCGAACCCGCCAACGCCGCGTACGTGATCTACACCTCCGGGTCCACCGGCCGTCCCAAGGGCGTGATCGTCGAGCACCGGCAGGTCTCGAACTTCGTGCAGGGCGTGGTGGCGCAGTGGGGCCTCGACGAGCACGACCGCTTCCTGCAGTTCGCGTCGCTCAACTTCGACGTGTCGGTGATGGACATGTTCCTCGCGCTCGGCTCGGGTGGCGCGGCGATCTTCGGCAGCCGGGAGACGCTCATGTCGCCGCCGCGGCTGATCGCCCTGATGCGCGACGAGCGGGTGACCTTCGCCTGCCTGCCGCCGGCGGTCCTCAACCTGATCAGCGGGGCGGAGCTGCCCGACCAGCGGGTGCTGATCTCCGCCGGCGAGGAGCTCTCCGGCGAGCTGGTCCGCAGCTGGCTGCGGCCCGGCCTGCGGCTGTGCAACGGCTACGGCCCGACCGAGGCGACCATCGGCGCGACCATCATGGAGCTGGGTCCCGAGGACGTCGCGGCCCCGCCGATCGGGATGCCCAAGCCCAACTACCGGGCGTACGTGCTCGACCGCCACCTGCATCCGGTGCCGGTCGGTGTCGCCGGCGAGCTGCACCTGGGCGGACCCGGCGTGGCCCGCGGCTACCTGAACCGGCCGGAGCTGACCGCCGAGAAGTTCATCAAGGACCCGTTCGTCGACGAGCCGGGCGCCCGCATGTACCGCACCGGCGACCTGGTCCGCCGCCGGCCCGACGGCAACCTGGTCTTCCTCGGCCGGATCGACGGGCAGATCAAGATCCGTGGCCTGCGCGTCGAGCTCGGCGAGATCGAGACGGCGATGGCCACGCACGATGCGGTCCTACAGGCCGCGGTCGTGGTGCGCGACGATCCCGCCGGCGACAAGCAGCTTGTCGGCTACGCGCGGGTGGCACCCGGCGGGCCGGCGCTGAGCATCCCGGACCTGCGGCAGCACCTGTCCCAGATGCTGCCCGCGTACATGATCCCCACGCACATCCTGTTGCTCGACGCGTTCCCGCTGAACGCCAGCGGGAAGATCGACCGGGCCGCGCTGCCGGACCCGGACGTCACCGAGGCGGACACCGCGTTCGTGGCGCCCCGCACGCTGATCGAGACGGCCGTGACCGACATGTACGCGAACCTGCTCAAGGTCGAGCGGGTCAGCGTCGAGGACAGCTTCTTCGATCTCGGCGGCAACTCGCTCCAGGCGATGCGGCTGATCACGAGGCTCAGGACCGACCTGGCAGTGGACGCCGACGTGACCGCCGTCTTCCTGGCGCCGACGCCGGCGCAGCTCACCGTGCTGCTCCGCGACAAGTTCGGCCTGGACGACATCGATCTGGGCGACGAGGACCTCGACGCGGTTCTGAGCTGACGGGAGGACGACGATGTTGACCGAGACGCAGCGGGCGGCCCTGGCCGCCCGGCTCCGGCAGAACCGGTCCGGGCGCGCCTCCACGGCGGCGGACCCGGTGGTCCCGCTGGGCCGCGAGGGCGCGCACGCCTTCGCGGTGCACGCGGTCAGCGGCACCGTCCACGAGTACGGCGCGCTGGCGCGGGAGCTCGACGGCACGTACCGGTTGTCCGGTATCGAGGCGGCGCGCGACGTGCCGGTCGCCGATCTCGCCGTGCTGGCCGACCGGTACGCCGGCCTGATCCGGGGTGCGCACCCGGACGGGCCGTACCGGCTGATCGGCTGGTCGATGGGCGGCGTGCTGGCGTACGAGACCGCCCGTCGGCTGGCCGGGGGCGGCGGCGAGGTGGAGCTGGTGGCGCTGATCGACGCGCCGTGCCGGCCCGTCGCGCGGTACGCCGACTCCGAGGAGGGGCTCGCCGCCCTGTTCGTGGCCGAGGCTCTGCGCAGCGCCGGGCACGAGCCGACCGCACCGGATCCCACCGCGCCGGTGGCCCGCCAGCTGGAACAGGTGGCCGAGCGGCTGGCGGAGGAGGAGTCCGAGCGGGCCACGCTCACCGGCGAGCTGGCCCGCCGGCACGCGATGTTCGTCGCGCACACGACGGCCCTGGCCGGCTACCGGCCGACCGGGCCGCTCGCCGCGGCGGCGGTGCTGGTCCACGCGGCCGGCTCGCCGGACTCCACGACCGACTGGGCCCGCCTCTTCGGCGGCGGCGTGCGCCGCCTGCACGTCGCCGCCGGGCACTACGACTGCCTGCGACCACCCACCGTCGCCACGATCGCCGAGGCGGTCCTGGCGGCACCGACCATGAGGAGTACGCCGTGAACTCAGCTGCCTGGTTCCGCAGCGCGGCCGAGGCTGCACCCGGCCTGCCCCGGGTCTACTGCTTCACCCATGCCGGCGGCAACACCGCCGAGTACCTGCGCTGGCAGCCGGCGCTGGCCGCGGCCGCGCAGGTGACGACCGTGACGATGCCGGGGCGGGGCCACCGCTACGCCGAGCAGGCGCCCCCGACCATCGACGCGTTCGCCGCCGGTGCGGCCGAGGCCATCGCGGCGCACGCCACCGGGCCTTTCGTCCTGTTCGGACACAGCCTGGGCGCCGTCGTGGCGTTCGAGGTCGCCCGCCGGCTCCGCGACGATCCCCGGCTGCTGCATCTGGTCGCCTCCGGAGCCGCGGCGCCGGAGCTGATGCCCTCCGAGCGGGTGGTCCGGGCCGCGGCCCTGCAGGGCCGCGCGTTCGCGGAGGCGGTCGGCGCGTTCGGCGGCCTGCCGGCCGAGGTGGTGGCGGCGGAGGAGCTGCACGAACTCCTCCTGCCGGGCGTGCAGGCCGACTTCCGGCTGGTCGCCGGCTACCGCTACCGGGCAGCCACGCCGCTCCCGGTCGGCATCACGCTGGTCAACGGCGTCGCCGACAACCACGTGACCGCCGCGCGGGTGGCCGGCTGGGCCGGCGAGACGAGCCTGCCGCTCGACACCCGCTGGGCGCCCGGCGGCCACTTCTACCTCAGCGCCGACCCACAGCCCGTCCTCGACGTGCTGCGGGAACTCACCCGCGCCGGCCAATCCGACCTGCTGATCTGAAGGGAGAGGCGAAGTGCCCAGCTCCGCACCGTTGCGCCTGCTCGTGTCCTGCCCCGACCGGCCCGGCATCATCGCCGCCGTCGCCCGGTTCCTGCACGAACGCGGCGCCAACATCGTCCGCTCCGATCAGCACACCTCCGACCCGCGGGGCGGGACGTTCTTCCTGCGCATGGAGTTCGTCCTGCCCGACGAGCGGCGCGACCTGCTCGAGGCGTTCGGGCTGACCGTCGCCGCGCCGTACCGGATGACCTGGCGCGTCATCGACTCACAGCACCGCAAGCGGATCGCCGTGCTGGCCTCCCGCGCCGACCACTGCCTCGTCGACCTGCTGTGGCGCCAGCGGCGCGGTGAGCTCGCGGCGGAGATCACCATGGTGGCGAGCAACCACGCCGACCTGCGTTCCACGGTGGAGTGGTTCGGTGTGCCGTTCCATCACGTGCCGATGCCGGCCGCCGGTAAGGCGGCCGCCGAGGCGGAGCTGGCCGACCTGCTGGAGGGCCGCTGCGACGTGGCGGTCCTGGCCCGCTACATGCAGATCCTCAGCGGCGCCTTCCTCGACAAGATCGGCGTGCCGGTCATCAATATCCACCATTCCTTCCTCCCCTCTTTCCCGGGGGCCGCCCCCTACCAGCGGGCCCGCGACCGCGGCGTCAAGCTGATCGGCGCGACCGCACACTACGTAACCGCCGAGCTGGACGAGGGGCCGATCATCGAGCAGGACGTGGTCCGCGCGTCGCACCGCGACGACGCCGCCGCGCTGGCCCGGCTCGGTGCCGACGTGGAGCGCACGGTGCTCGCCCGGGCCGTGCGCTGGCACTGCGAGGATCGCCTTCTACAGCACGAAAACACGGTCCTGGTCTTCTGACCATGCCGCTCCGCTGCGATGTCAATAGTGCGATTGGCAGATCGAGGGCTGTCGGTTTCCCGACTGTCTCGTGGCGGCCCGTTCCGCATCAAAGGGCTCGCCCCCGCCTCCTATACTCCGTTACGCCATGTCGACGGGGGAGCAACAGTGCGGATGCATCGGGAGGGCCGGCAGTGACCGATCCGTGCGACATACGGATCCGGCTGGAGGTGCTGGGGCCGTTGCTCGCCTGGCGCGGCGACGAGGCGAGGAGGCTCGGCCCGGTGCAGCAGCGGGTCGTGCTCGGGACCCTGGCGTTGCACGCGAACCGCTCCCTCGGCCGCGAGCAGTTGATCGAGGCCGTCTGGGGCGAGGATCCCCCGGCCTACGCCGTCAACCTGTTGCAGAAGAACGTCTCCGCGCTGCGGCGCAGCCTGGAACCCGTGCGCCCGGCGGACGGCAAGTCCCGCGTGCTCACCTGGAGCGACGCCGGCTACCGGCTCATCCTGCCTGACGGCGGCCTCGACCTCGCCGACTTCGACCGGGAGCTGGCCCGGGCCGGCGCGGCGCGCGCGACGGGTGACCTGCCGACCGCCTCCCGGGCGCTGCACGCCGCCCTGAAACTGTGGCGCGGCCCGCTCCTGGACGGCCTGACCGGCCCGCTGCTGGACGCCGAGCGCGACCGCCTCGCCGAGCGCCGCATCGGCGCGATCGAGGACCGCATCGAGATCGACCTCTCCCTCGGCGACGACCGGGACCTGGTCGCCGAGCTGCGCCGGCTGGTGGCCGAGCATCCGCTGCGGGAACGGCTGCGCGGGCTGCTCATGCAGGCGCTCTACCGCAGCGGTCAGCGGGCCGACGCGCTCGCGGCGTTCCGGGAGACGCACGACTACCTCTACGCCGAGCTCGGTGTCGGGCCGAGCGCCGAACTCCAGCAGCTGCATCGCCGGCTGCTGGACGGCGACCCGGAGCTGAACGCGCCGACGCCGGCGGCCCCGGTGGCGCCGGCCCAACGGACCATGCCGGCGCACCGCCCGCCGACCCCGGCGCAGCTGCCGCACGGCATGGCCGACTTCACCGGGCGCCAGCGCCAGCTGACCCGGCTGGACGAGCTGCTCGGCCGGGAGGACGCCACCCCGATCGCCATGATCATCGGTACGGCCGGGGTGGGCAAGACCTCGCTGGCCGTGCACTGGGCGCACCGGGTCAGCGACCGGTTCCCGGACGGTCAGCTCTACGTCAACCTGCGCGGCTTCGACGCACACGGCTCCGCGGTCGAGCCCGGCGACGCGCTGCGGGGCTTCTTCGACGCGTTCGCGGTCCCCAACGCCCAGGTACCGGCCCGGTTGGAGGATCAGGCCGCCCTCTACCGCAGCCTGCTGGCCGGGCGCCGGATACTTGTTGTCCTCGACAACGCGCGGGACTCCGAGCAGATCGGGCCGCTACTGCCGGGCGCACCGGGCTGCGCGGTCGTGGTCACCAGCCGCCGGCGCCTCGCCGGCGTGGCGGCCGCCGGCGCCGACGTGCTGTCGCTGGACCTGCTCGCGCCGGGCGAGGCCCGCGAGTTCTTCAGCCGCCGGGTCGGCGCGGCGCGGGTGGCGGCCGAGCCCGTCGCGTTCGACGCCATCGTGGCCGCCTGCGCCCGGTTGCCGCTTGCGCTGGCGATCGTGGCGGCCCGGGCGGCCGTCTATCCGGAGCAGAGCCTCACCGCGCTCGCCACCGATCTGCGTGAGGCGGCCGGCGGCCTCGACGCGTTCGTCGGCGAGAACCCGGCGAACGACGCCCGGGCGGTCCTGTCGTGGTCGTACCGCGGGCTCGGTCCGGCCGCCGCCCGGCTGTTCCGCCTGCTCGGCCTGCATCGCCGGCCGGACATCGCGACCGCCGCCGCGGCCAGCCTCGCCGGCGTGACCGTGTCCGAGGCCCGGCGCCTGCTGCGCGAGCTGACCAGCGCGCACCTGGTCGAGGAGGCGACCCCGGGCCGGTTCGGGTTCCACGACCTGCTCCGGGCGTACGCGAAGGAGCAGACCCTGGAGATCGACAGCGCCGCCGAACGGCGCGCCGCCGTGCTCCGCTTGCTCGATCACTACCTGCACACGGCCTGGCTGGCCGACCGCACGCTGTATCCGTACCGGGAGCCGATCCACGTGGAGCCGGCCGATCCGGCCACCGTGGTGCCACGGCTCGACGGGACCGCCGAGGCGCTGGTCTGGTTCATGGGCGAGCACGCCACCCTGCTCGCCGCGGTGGAGCAGGCCGAGGCCGAGGACTTCCCCCTGCACGCCAGCCGGCTGGCCTGGACCATCACGCCGTTCCTGAACTACCAGGGCAAGTGGCACGACTGGGCGACCGTGCTCCGAATCGCGCTGGCGGCGAGCCGACAGGTCGGCGACGTCCCCGGCCAGGCGCTCACCCACCGGCTGCTCAGCCTGGCCTGCCTGCAGCAGGGCCTGCTGACCGACGCGGACGGGCAGGCCAAGCAGGCGCTCGACCTGTTGAACGAGCTCGGCGACCGGGAGGGGCAGGCCCGCCTGCTCCTCGACTACAGCCGGGTGCTGGAACGCCAGGGCGACTTCGTGGCCGGCCTCGAACGGGCCGAGCTGGCGCTCGAGCTGTTCCGGGAGGCCGGCGAGCCGAGCGGCGAGGCGGACGCGCTCAACTGGGTCGGCTGGTTCCACAGCCGGTCCGGCTACCACCAGCAGGCCCTCGACTACTGCCACCAGTCCCTCGACCTGCATCGCCGGCTCGGTGACTCGCCGCGCCAGGCCGACACATGGAACACGCTGGGCTTCGCCAACCATCACCTCGGCAACAGCGACGCCGCGATGGCCTGCTACGAGAAGGCGCTCGGGCTGTGGCGCGAGCTCGGCGACCGGTACGAGGTCGCCACCACCACCCTGCGCATGGGCAACACCCAGCACACCACCGGCGACCTCCAGGCGGCCCGCAAGCTCTGGCTGAAGGCCCGCAACATCCTCGACGAGCTGGGCCACCCGCTCGGCGAGCAGCTGTCCGCCTGGCTGGCGAAGCCACCCTCGTCCTCCTCAACCTTCGAAGGGATCCACCATGTCTGACCCGCGTAAGTCAGCACACCCGATCGGGCGCGCGGCCGGCGCCTTACTCGCCACCGGTGCCATGCTCGGCGCGGCATCCGCGGCCGGGCCGGCCGCTCCGGCCGCCGACGCGCCGTCCTTCGTCCTGCGGCAGTTCAACGCGGCCTTCACGCCCGGCGCGGTCGAGTTCGCCGGCAGCGGGGCGGCCATCATCGTCAGCGTGGAATGACGCTGTGCCGGCGTACTCTCTGCCCCTGCTGAACGCGGCCGCGGCCCAGCGGCCCGAGGCCGATCCGCGGTTGCGGGCACAGTGGCCCGCGGTGCTGGTCACCATGCCGTTCATGGACGCCAACCGGCCGTCGATCCAGCTCGGGCTGCTCGCGGCGATCCTGCGCGAGCACGGGTTCCCGGCACACACACTGCACGCCAACCTCGACTTCGCCGCTCGTCTCGGCCTTGAGCGTTATCACCGCCTCGGCGAGCGGCGCAGCCGCATGGTGGCCGACTGGCTGTTCTCCGTCGCCGCCTTCGGCGACCAGGCGCCCGACCACCACGGCCGGCTGTTCGACGACTTCGCCGACGACCTGGCCTACCTGGGCGACGCGGAGCTCCCCCGCGAAACCCTGCTGCGGATGCGCGACGAGGACGTACCCGCCTACCTCGACGCGCTTGTCGACGGCTACGACTGGGACCAGGTCCGCGTCGTCGGATTCAGCTCCACCTTCCAGCAGAACACGGCGTCGTTCGCCCTCGCCCGCCGGCTCAGGCAGCGCTTCCCGCACATCGTCACCGTCTTCGGCGGCGCGAACTTCGACGGCGAGATGGGTCCGGAGTGGATCCGCGCCGTCGACTGCGTCGACGTGGCGGTGGTCGGCGAGGGCGACGTCGCCCTGCCGCGGCTGATGCACGCCCTGGCGACCGGCGCCGGTCCGGCGGGCATTCCCGGCATCGCGTGCCGCGTGGACGGTGCGGTCGTCACCACCGCGCCGGAGGCCGCACTGGCCCGCCTCGACGAGTCGCCGCACCCCGACTACGACGAGTTCTTCGACCGGTCAGCGCGCCTCGGCCTGCTGCCCGCCGACGGCCCCACCCGGGTACGCCTGCCGTTCGAGTCCGCCCGCGGCTGTTGGTGGGGCGCCAAGCATCACTGCACGTTCTGCGGCCTCAACGGCGGCACGATGCAGTTCCGGGCCAAGTCCGCCGAACGCGTCGCCGGTGAGCTGGTGGCACAGGCCCGCCGCTACCGCACCTTCCGCTTCGAGGCGGTCGACAACATCGTCGACATGTCCTATCTGAAGCAGCTCTTCCCCGCGTTCATCGAGCAGGAGACCGGCTTCGAGCTCTTCTACGAGGTCAAGGCGAACCTGACCCGCGACCAGGTGCGCACCCTGGCACACGCCGGCGTCTCCGCCATCCAGCCCGGCATCGAGTCGCTCAGCTCGCACGTGCTGGCGCTGATGAACAAGGGCGTCCGCGCCGCGCAGAACATCAACCTGCTGCGCTGGGCCCGGTATTACGGCATCGACGTGTCCTGGAACATCATCTGGGGTTTCCCCGGCGAGACCGAGCAGGACTACGCCGAGCAGGCGGCCCTGATGCCGCACCTGACACACCTCCAGGCCCCGAACGGCACCGGGCGCCTCTGGCTCGAGCGGTTCAGCCCGCTCTACCGCGGCTCACCCGGCAAGGTGCCGGAGCACAGCTACCGCTACATCTACCCGCCCTCGGTGGAGCTGGGCAAGGTCGCCTACTTCTTCGAGTACGACCTGCCCGACGCGCTGCCCGACACCGCCTATGCGGCGGTCGCCGCCGGCGCGGCGCACTGGAAGGCCGCCGGCGCCGACGGACATAAGCCCGTCCTGCGCTACTGGGCGGCGCCGGGCTTCGTGCAGATCTACGACGGACGGCACGCCGGTGCCGAGGGCACCTACACCTTCGAAGGGCCCGTCGCCGACCTGTACGCCGCGTGCAGCGATCGGCCGCTGACCGCGAACGCCGCGTACCGGCGCCTGGACGGCCGGCTACCGGCCGAGGCGATCCAGCAGACCCTCATCGAGTACGCCCGCCGCGGCCTGATGGTCCTCGACGGCGACCTCGCCCTGTCACTTGCGCTACCCGCCGGCGCACCGCGCTGATTCGCGTCTCCCCCCGAGGTGTCCATGAGTGACAAGATCTCGCTGCGTCCCTTCCTCGACGCCGATGAACCTTTCCTGCGACGGCTCACCGTCGACCCCGACGCGCTCGGCCCGTTCGAATGGGCCGGCTTCACCGACGCCCGCGGCCGTCAGCGGCGCTGGGAGACCGACGGCTACGTCGGTACACACTCCACCGCCCTGGCGGTCGTCGGGCCGGACGACGTCGTCATCGGCATCGTCAGCTGGGAGGCCCGGACCCGGGGCGGCCCGATCGGCGGCTGCTACGAGATCGGGTGTGCGCTGCTGCCGGAACACCGCGGCAACGGCTGGGGCACCCTCGCCCAGCGCATGCTGATCACCTACCTGTTCCAGTTCACGCTCGCGAACCGGCTGGAGGCGCAGACCGACGCCGACAACATCGCCGAGCAGCGTGCGCTGGAACGCATCGGTTTCCGCCGCGAGGGAGTGCTGCGCCAGGTGCGGTTCCGGCACGGCGTCTGGCAGGACATGCTCATCTACGGGCTGCTGCGCGCGGAGATACCCGACCCGCTCCAGTGAGCGCTCCAGCGCGGCGTCCAGCGCGACCGCCACCATGGTGAGCGTGACACAACTGCGATTTCTCGTGCTCGGGGCGCTCACCGTCGCACACAGCGCTCCGGTCGAACTCGGCCCGCTCAAGCAGCGGCTCACCCTCGCCATGCTGCTCGCCCGTCCGGACACCTTCGTGCCGGTCGAGACCCTGTGCGAGGGGGTGTGGACCGAGGCCGCGGCGCCACGCACCGCCCGCAAGAACCTGCAGGTGTACATCAGCAATCTGCGCCGCCTCCTGGACGACCGGGCCGAACGGCTGGTGCACGAGGCCGGCGGCTACCGCCTGCACGTCGACGCGGACGAACTCGACTCGCTCCAGTTCCGCGCGCTGGCCCGGGCCGGCCGCCAGGCACGCCAACGCGGCGCGGCGCTGCCCGCGGCCCAGCACTTCCGGCACGCGCTGCGCCTGTGGCGGGGCACCCCGTTCGCCGGGCTGCACCGCTCGCACCCCCTCGCCGCCGAGGCCCGCCGGCTCGAGGGCCAGCACCTCCAGGTCCTCGAGGAGTGGGCGGAGACCGAACTGGAGATCGGAAACTGCGCCGCGGTCGCCGACGCGCTCACCGAGCACGCCGAACGCCACCCGCAGCGCGAGCGCCTGCGGGCGGCGCAGATGACCGCGCTGTTCCGCTGCGGCCGCCAGGCGGAGGCCCTCCAGGTCTTCGAGGACGTACGCCGGCAGCTCGCCGAGGCGTACGGGCTCCAGCCGACACCCGCCCTGGAGAAGCTCTATCGCTCGATCCTCGCCGAGCAGCGCGGGCACCTCCGCCCGGCCGCCGCGCCGCCACCGCAGTCCCTCCCGAACGACCTGCCGGACTTCGTCGGCCGCGCCGAACAGCTCGGCGAGATCACCGACGTCGTGCGGCACAGCACCCGGCAGGTGATCGTGGTGACCGGCCCGGCCGGCATCGGCAAGACCACCCTCGCGGTCCGGCTCGCGCACACCCTGCAACACGACTTCCCCGGCGGCCGCATCCTGCTGCGCATGCGCGAACCGGACGGCACGCCCCGCGCCACGGTCGACCTGCTCGCCGAGCTCGCCGCGCTGACCGGCCTGACCGACCGGATGACCGGCCACCCCGACCAGGACAGCTTCCACTGGCGCGCCTGGCTCGGCGAGCGCCGCGTGCTGCTCATGCTCGACGACGCACCGGACGAGACCGCCGTCCGCCCGCTGGTGCCCGGCGCCGGCCCCGCCACCGTCGTGGTCACCTCACGCCGCCGGATGGCCGGCCTGGCCGACGCCCACCGCATCGACGTGCCGAGCCTGACCTGCGCCGAGGCGGTGGACCTGCTCTCCCAGATCATCGGCCGCGACCGCACCACCGCGGACCCGTCCGCGGCGAACGCGGTCGTCACGGCCATCGGCCGGCTGCCGCTCGCGGTCCGCATCGGCGGCCTGAAACTGGCGGCGATGCGCCTGCTGCCGCTGCGCGACTTCGCCGAACGGCTGGCGAGCTCCCGTACGGTCCTGGACGAGCTGGTGGCCGGCGACCTCGCGGTACGCCCCCGCATCGCCGACAGCTGGTACGGGATGTCCCGGGCGCACCGCACCGACGTCAGCCAACTGGCCACCCTGCCGGCACCGTCCCTGACCCTCCAGGACGCGGCGACGACGCTGTCCTGCCCGCCCGACGAGGCCCGGCGCCGCCTGGAGTCCCTGGTGGACACCGGCGCCCTGCTCTCCCCCGAACCGGCGGTCACCGCGCGCAGCATCCGCTACGAATTGCCCGCCCTCGTCCGCCTCTACGCCCGCGAATGCGTCCCCACACCCCCGGACCGCCGCGCTGCGGCCGTCGGCTGACTTCCCACGACACGGGGCTCCGCCCGTCACGACGACGTGACCTCGCCGACGCGGGCGGCGGCGACGCCCGGCACGGTCCGGGCCAGCACCGCGACGACGGTTCGCTCGGTCTCGTCGGCGAACCCGCCGGCCACCGTGGCGACGCCGTCCTCGACGGTGGCCGTCCAGCGGGACCGCCCGTCGGCGTACGCGTCGAGCCGGTGCTGCACCTCCGCCGCCAGCACGTCGTCGCCGCGCACCATCGCGCGCAGGATGTCGCGGCGGCTGATGATCCCGACCAGCCGGCCATCGTCCACGACGGGCATGCTGCGCACGTCGTTCCGCAACATCTGGTCGGCGACCTCGGCGACGTCGGCCCCCGGCCAGGTGGCCACCGGCGAGCGGGACATGACCTCGACGACCGCGCCCGGCCGGCGCTGCGGATCCGTCTCCGGACCGCGCCGCTGCTGAGCGGTCGGATCCGACGGGACCCGGTGCCACAGCAGGTCGCTCTCGCTGACCATGCCGACCAGGGCACCACCCGTGTCCACCACCGGCAGCGCCGTGACCGCCCTGGCGGTCATCAGCTCGGCGGCACTCTCGATCGACGCGCCCTGCCCCACGGTGAACACGGGGCTGCTCATGATGTCCTTCGCGCGCATCGCGTCACCTCCTGCCGTCACCACCAGCCTCTCCCCGCACGCCAGGATCGAACAGGGTCCACGGTCCCGTCCGGCCGGGACGTCCCGTCCGCGCTCAGGGCCTGGGCGGCAGGAGGAACTCGGCGACGTCGCGGCGTGGTGCGGGGCGCCCCGGCTGGCCGTAGCCGAACCGCAGGGCGAGCTGCGGTACGCCCGAGCGGCCGAGCGAGCGGCGCAACTGGTCGCGGGCGGCCGGTACCTCGATCGGCTGGGAGAGCATCGAGGCGGCGAGGCCTTCGTCCGTCGCGGTCAGCAGGACCTTCTGCATGGCCTGGCCGGCGACGATCTGGTCGGTCGGCAGGTCACCGGTGACACCGAGGATGCCGATGAGCGGTTCGGGCTCGTAGTCGCGGCCGGGTGCCCGCCTGCGGTCGGAGTGGGCGCGCTGCGGCAGGAGGTCCTGTGGTTCGGAAACGGGAGCTCCCGCCGTGACCAGGACACCGTCCGGGGCGCTGTCGGTGTGCGTCCAGGACATCATCTCGGACCGGTAGCCGGCGTCGCGGCGCAGCACGCGGTCGGCGCTCTGGGCGATCTCGGCGAAGCCGCTGAGCGCGGTCATGCCGACGAGCATTTCGAGCCAGGCGCCCTCGTCCCGCGCCGCCTCCCTGAGCCGGGCCCGGCTGTCGGCGGGCACCGGGTTCGGCCAGAACGGCGCCCGGTTGCTGTAGCGGCGCGGTATCGCGGCGCACAGGTCGGCCTCGGCGTACGTCGGCGGCCGCTCGGGCCCGGGGGTGAGCCGGGCGACGACGTCCGGTGCGGCCGGGCCGGGGCTCAGCTCGACCTCGGCCGGGGTTCCCGCGGCGGCCAGCGCGAGGCGCGCGTTGTACACCGCCGCGCCGCAGGCGAGCCGCACCGCCCAGCCGTCCCGGTCGGCGACGGCAAGCTGCCGGGTCGGATCCGCGAGCACCTCGATGGCGCCGCCACCCAGCCGGAACAGCCACGGCTGAGTGTTGAACAGCGAAGGCGCACGGATACCAGCGGCAGCCGCTCGCACCAGGTCAGCCTCGGCGTAGGCCTTCATCGTGGCTCTCCTTCCCCTCACGTCGCTGTCGTCACTCCAGTACGCCGTGGGTCGCACTCACCTACCTGCTGACGATAATGGCGTCGCCTGCCGCGCGACGCGGTGTTGGAGGCAGAGCCTCCCTCGGACGTTTGGGTTTCGTGTCGCGTGCGGCCTGGAAGGTCGATACTGGTGCGGTACTGCGCCTATCGGGCCGCGCCACGAGGCGGAGAGTGGGATGCACAAGTCCACTGGGCCATCGGTCAGTTGTGACCACAGCGTGCTGGACGAGCCGCAAGCGGTGCTGGCCGCCGCGCTGGAGGCCTACGTCGCCGTCGACGCCGACGGGCGTGTGGTCGGCTGGAATCCCGCGGCCGAGGCGTTGTTCGGCTACACCCACGCGCAGGTATGCGGTGAACCGGTCATAGACCTCGTCTTTCCCGACCGGCACCGCGACTCGCACCGCGCCGGACTGGCTCAACTCGCCGCCGGTGAACCCGGCACGGTACTCGGACGGCGGCTGCGGATGCCCGTACAGGACGCCGAGGGTCACGAGTTCCAGGTCGAGATGACGGTCGTCGCGACCACCGGGCCGAGGGGCCGGATCTTCCACGCCTTCTGCCACGACATCACCGCGGCGCACCGCGCGAGCCGCTTCACCGCCGTGGAGTCCGACGTCTCCCGCGGTCTCGCCGAGGCCGACTCCAGCGAATCAGCCGTCGAACGGGTCGTGCAGGTCCTCGGCACCACGATGGGCTGGCCCATGGCCGAGGTCTGGCTGGCCACCGAGCCACGGTCATCGCTGTCCTGTGCCGCCCGGCACACCGCGCCCGCCCGCGACCTGAGCGAATTCGAGATTCCCGCCGTCGAGCCGGGTGCCGGCCTACCCGGGCAGGTCTACGCAACTGGGCAACCCCGGTGGATCCCGGACCTGGCCGAGGACACCAGCCTGCCGCGCTGCGGCCGCGCCGCCGCCCGCGTCGGCCTGCACGTCGCCGTAGGAGTGCCGATCTGCGTCGGTAGCGACGCGATCGGCGCGCTGTGTGTCTACGGCAACCGCGCCGAGGACCCCGAAGACACGCTTACCGTGTTCCTCACCGGCATCGCCGCCCAGATGGGGCAGTACTGGGAACGTCGCCGCGCCGAGGAACTGGCCGTCGAGCTCGCACACACCAAGGAGGAGTTCCTGGCCCTGGTCACCCACGAGCTGCGCAACCCTCTGGCGATCATCGCCAGCACCGCCGAGATGTTCGACAAGGACCTCGACACCCTCACCCTCGACGATCAGCGCGGATACCTGGGCACCATCTCCCGCAGCGCGAACCGGCTCACCCTTCTCGCCGACGATCTGCTCGACCTGAGCCGACTCGAATCGGGGAACCTCGCGATCCGGCTCACCGACACCGAGCTGAGCGGCATCATCGGCGCCGCGGTCGACGCCGTGCGTCCGGACGCCGCCGCGAAACGCCTGACCGTCATCGTGGACCTTCCGTCCGGCCGTCTGCCGCTGTGTGCCGATCCCGACCGATTACGCCAGGTCGCCGACAACCTGCTGACCAACGCCGTCAAGTACACCCCGCACGGCGGGACGGTCACGGTCTGCGCGACCGCCGAGGACGGCTGGATCCGCTGGACGGTCTCCGACACCGGCATCGGCATCCCGCCGGCCGAGCGACCCCAGATGTTCCGCCGCTTCTACCGCGCCTCCACCGCCACCGACAGGCGCATCCCCGGCGTCGGCCTCGGCCTGGTCATCACTCGCGCCATCATCGAGCGCCACCACGGCAGCATCACGTTCGGCGACCACGACGGGCCGGGCACCACCTTCGTCATCCGGATACCCACCGAGGCATGAGTCAGTCCTCGACCTGGATGGCGTCGTGTGCCGCCCGCCGCGGCGACACCGGCAGCACCTCGTCGGAGTCGACGTAGCCGAGCCGTACGATCAGGAAGGGCTCGCCGGTGTCGGGCAGGAGCCGCCGCAGCAGCCGGCGCGGCCAGGCCACCTCGACGGCCTCGCTGATCGGCGCGGTGGCGAGGCCCTCGGCGGTCGCACCCAGCAGCAGCGCCGACATCGCCTCCCCGCCGCACAGCAGGTTCAGCGGGCGGTCACCGGCGCCGTACAGAATCGCGTACACCGCGCCCTCGTCGTCGCCCGCGCCGGCGAGCAGCCCCGCCGATCCGGACGGCAGCAGGTTACGCACCGGCACCCGCCGCAGGCTGTTCTGCACCGCGGTGGCGGGTGGCACCCCGTCGCCCGTCCACGCCGGCCGATGCGTCCACCGGGTGAGCTCGCTGCGGTAGGCCGGGTCGAAGTACTCCACGTCGGCCGCCTGGTCCACCAGCATGGCCAGCGTCGGCACCCGCTCGTCCGGCACCTCGTGCAGGCGGGCGCCCTCCGCCTCGACCAGTCGGCCCAGCCGGGCCAGCGTGTCGTCCGACGGCCGGCGTTCACCGAAGGCCCGGCGGTCGGTGCGCCGACGGCTGACCGAGGCCGCCAGCCCGGCGGCGACCGGGTCCGGCGCGCCACGGCCGGTCACCCGGATCCGGGCCAGCAGGTCCGGGCGCCGATCGTCCGGCAGACGGTCGACCTCCGCGCACCAGCCCTGTGCGGCCAGGGCGATGCGCGCGTGATGCAGCGCGCCACCGCAGCTGAGCAGCAGCAGGCGCCCCTCCGCGTCGGTCGCGCCGAGCCGGCGCGCCGAGTCCGAGAAGAGCTCGGCGACGTCACCGGCGACGCGCCACTTCCACGGCTGGGTGTTGAACACCGACGGCGCGCGCAGGGAGGACCGGGCGGCCGACTCGAGGGCCACGCGCGCCTCGGCGCGGATGACGGCGTTGGCGTCGGCGTTCATGGCGGGGCCTCCGATCCTCGTATCCCCTCAAACTGTCAGGGCGTGACGAAAGCGAGCAGTGCCGTTGGTCCCGGCCGGACAGGACGGAGGTCACGCCCGCATGTCAGGCGATGCCGTACGCCAGTCCGGTGCCGAGGACGTCGCGGTCGTCGTAGTCGTACTCGAGCTCGTCGGCGACGGCGACCACCCCCGGGACCCGCCGGATCAGCCGGTCGGCGATGGCCTTCGTGGAGAACCTGTCGACGCGGCCGGTCAGGGTCACCAGACCGTCCCGCACGGCGACCCGCACCTTCGCGGCGTCCTCCACGAGGGACGTACGCAGCACTCCCGACTCCACGTCGGCACGGATCTCGTCGTCGGGGCGCAGATGCACCTTGAGCAGGTCGCCTCGCGAGACGATGCCGATCAGCCGGCCGAGGTCGTCGACGACCGGAAGCCGCTTGACGGCCTCGCGGTCCATGAGCCGTGCCGCCGCGGCCAGCGAGGCGCCGGCGGGCACCACCACAGGCGGTGCGCTCATCAACTCGGCCGCCGTGCGCGCCGAGGCCTTGGTCCGGTCACCACGACGGCGGCGGCCGTCGAACAGCCGCGGCTCCTCGTCACCGGCGTACTCGATCTTGCGGAGCAGGTCCGCCTCGGAGACCACGCCGGTCACGCGCTGGAAGTCGTCGACGACCGGCACCGCGCTGAAGCGGTGACCCACGAGCAGGTCCACCACCTCCCGGTACGCGGCACTCTGCGAAACGGTGACCACTGCCGTGGTCATGACGTCCTCCACCTGCCAGGTCTTCATCACGAACCTCCTTGTCGGTCACCTCGAACGCTAGGGGCCACCGACGGGACGAGGCAGGGCCGGCCGGCACCCATCGACGGGACCGATGACCCGGGATGCCGCACTCAGGACCAATGGCCCTGACCCTCGCCACGGCGCGGCGCCAAGCTGGGTGCGGCGGCGGGACGACGGAGAGGACCTGCGCCATGATGTTCTACGGAAACGGCATGGGCGCCGACGGCTGGGTTCTGATGTTGCTGTCGACGTCGGCGCTGTGGGCACTGCTGATCGCGGCGATCGTGCTCGTGGCGCGGTCCCTGCGGGTACCGACCACGACCGGGGCACGCAGCGCCGCGGCCGAGGACGTCCTCGCCGAACGGTTCGCGCGCGGCGAGATCGACTCCGACGACTACGAACAGCGGCTGCGAACCCTGCGCGCGGCGCGTCCCTGACACGCAGACACCCGGGCAGATCACCGTCCTCCCCGTACGGGATGGCGAGCGTCCCGTCGGCCCGTGATCGACGTCGACCGCCTCGCCGCCGCGGCCCCGCGCCCGTGGTGGGCGCGGCTGCCGCGGGCGCACCGGCTGGTGATCCAGCCCGGAAGGTGCACACGATGAGCCATTCGGCCCCTGGTCAGACCCATCGCCGGCTGCTGCGCTCGTAAGACATCCACAGAGGGGGATCCCGCCATGGTTGTGCGCCCCGGCCGACGTGCCCTGCTGACCGTGTCGTCCGTACTGGTTCTGGTGACGGCCTCCGCCGGATGGGCGGCGCCGGCGGCGGCCGCGGCGCCCTCCGCGCAGCCCGGCAGCTTCACCGGGTACGGCTTCGACGCCTGCACCGCGCCGTCGAGCGCCGCCATGCAGGCCTGGCTGTCCTCGCCCTACCGGGCCGTCGGCGTCTACTTCGGCGGGAACAACCGGGGATGCGCCCAGCCGAATCTGACCGCCGCCTGGGTCGCCGAGCAGCAGGCCGCCGGCTGGCACCTGATTCCCCTGTACGTCGGGCCGCAGGCGTCCTGCACCACGTCGAACAAGCGGTACCGCATCGACGACACGCAGGCCGCCGCGCAGGGACGGGCCACCGCGGAGGACGCGGTGACGCAGGCGCGGTCCCTCGGTCTGCCGGCCGACAGTGTGCTGATCTACGACATGGAGGCGTACCGCACCGACGACGCCGCCTGCCGCGAAGGCGTGCTGTCGTTCATGAGCGCGTGGACGGCCCGGTTGCACGACAACGGCTACCTGTCCGGCTTTTACAGCAGCATGAGCTCGGGCGTGGCCGACCAGGTGAACGCATACAACCGCGCGGGTTACGTACGACCGGACTATCTCGACTTCGCCCGCTGGGACCAGGTCGCCACCGTGACGGATGCCGCGCTGCCCGCCGGGTACTGGTCACCGCGTCGGCGGATCAAGCAGTACCGCGGTGACCACGACGAGACGTGGGGCGGGGTCACGATCAACATCGACAACGACTACCTCGACGTCGCACCGTTGCCGCGGACCGGTTTCGCCGACTTCGACGCCAGCGGCTGGTCGGACCTGCTGGCACGCACGACGAGCGGCGGCGCCCTCGTGCTCTACCCCGGCAACGGCACCCTGCTGGACACCGCAGCCGCCCGTACGCTCAGCGGCGGCTGGTCCGCGATGAGCGCGATCATCCGCATCGGTGATCTGAACCGTGACGGGCGTGAGGACGTCGTCGCGCGCGAGAGCGCGACCGGCGACCTGTGGTTCTACCCCGGAACCGGGTCCGGCTTCGGCACCCGCAAGCGGATCGGCATCGGCGGCTGGAACGGCATGCGGGAGCTCACCGCGATCGGTGACTTCAACCGCGACGGCTACCCGGACCTGCTCGCCGCGAAGACCAGCGACGGGAAGCTCTACCTGTATCCGGGTGCCGCGGGAGTGACGCTCGGCCCGCGGGTGGTGGTCGGCACCGGCGGCTGGAACACCATGAGCGAACTCGCCGGAGTCGGTGACTTCAACGCGGACGGCTACCAGGACTTCGCCGCACGCCTCACCTCGACCGGTGCGCTGTATCTCTACCCGGGCCGGACCGGTGGGTTCGCGGCCCGCCGGCAGATCGGCATCAGCGGCTGGAACGGCATGCGCGACCTCGTCGGCGCCGGCGACTTCAACCGCGACGGCCGCACGGACCTCGCCGCGGTGCAGACGTCCACCGGTTACGTGTTCCTCTACCCCGGCAACGGCACCACCCTGCAGGCCCGGATCCGGCTTGCCACCGGCTTCACCGGCCGCACCCCGATGGCATGACCCGCCCTGGCACGTCGCGGGGTCAGAGCAGATCCGGGTCGTACTGGTTGGGGCCGTCGCTGGCCAGGACCGTCATGATGAGAACGACGAAGCTGCCGAGCGGGATGAATCCGAGCAGCTGCCACCAGCCGCTCAGGCCGGCGTCGTGCAGCCGCCGGCAGGTGACCGCCAGGGTCGGCAGGAACCCGGCGACGAAGAACACCAGGATCAGCAGGCCGAGGGCGGGACTGCTCTCGCCGGAGTCCTCGACGAGGATGCCGAGCCCGATCAGCGCGGCGAAGATGATCCCGTTGATGAGGGTGAACCACCAGTACTCGGCGCGGGTCGCCCGGCCGGTGAACGTGGCGTACCTGCGGTAGCAGCCCGCCCAGTAGCCCAGCGGCCCGACGCTGGTCCGGGTGTCGACGGTCACGGTGTCCTCCTTGGATACTCCGAGATCGTTGACACTAGGGCTCGACCGGCGTCGCCGCTGCCCCGGTCAGGCCGATGGCGCGCAGCTGAGCCTCGACGATCTCGTCGAAATACCCGGCGGCGTCCGGCGTGACCGGGCGCAGTTGGCCGAAGACCTCCATGGCGACGAAGCCGTGCACCGTCACGAACGTGTCCATCGCCAGCGCCGTCAACGCGACCGGCCCGCCGTACCCGCGCCGCCGGCGCAGCACGGTCAGCTGCTCGACCGTCTCCGGCCGCAGCCGCGCCTCCCGTCGTGCCACCGCCGCGCGATCGACCAGATCCTGGTCGTACGCCGTGACGAGCAGGTGGTGCAGGAAGTCGCCGACCCGGGCACCGGCACGGATGGTCTGCTCGCCGGGCGCGCGGTAGCCCGGCACCGGCGTGCCGTATGCCAGCCCGAACTCGGCCGGATGCGCCACCGACCAGCGTCGGTACGCGTGTAGCCCGTCCGTCAGCGCGACGGCGGGGCCGGCCGCCGCGGCCCCGGCCTGCTCCACCGCGTCGGCCTGCTGGTCGAAGGCGCGTACGAGCAGGTCGGTGAGCAGCCCGTCGCGGTCGGGGAAGTAGCGGTAGAGGGCCGAGACGGCGATGCCCGCCTCGCGCGCCACGGCCCGCAGCGACAGGGCGGCCGCGCCGTTCTCGGTGAGGTGCCGCTGCGCGATGGCGCGCAGATCGCCGAGCAGCTCCTCTCTCCGGCGTTCGCGCAGCCCCTTGCCCGTCATGCAGAACACCGTACACAACGAGAGCACTGCTCTTGACGGTTCGGGAGTTTTCGAGAACACTGTTCTCGACGTGAACACCGCTCTCAAGGAGAGAACATGCAAGCTGTCGACACCGCCCGCCGAATGCCCGTCACCGGCCTGTTGCTGGTCGCCGCCGGGGTGCTCGCCGCCGCGGGCAGCACGATCCTGGGCGACGCCTTCGACTGGCCCGCCAGCCTCGACCACGGTGCCGCCGACGCGCTTCCCGCGTTCGCCGCGCACGCCACCGCGATCAGGCTCGGCTTCTATCTCAACCTGCTGAGCAGCCTGGTGCTGATACCGGTGGCGATCGCCTTCTCGGCCGCGCTCGGCCCCGCCTCGATCGCGGTCCGGTCGCTCACGGCGTTCGGCGTGGCCGGCGCGCTGGCACAGACCCTCGGCTGGGTGCGCTGGCCGCTGGCCGTACCGCGGCTCGCCGACGCCTACCTCGCCGCGGCGCCGGGCTCCGCGGAACGCGCCGCCGTCGGCGCGTCCTACGACCTCATCAACGCGTACGCGGGCGGCGCCGTCGGCGAGCACCTCGGCTGGCTGCTCCAGGGCATCTGGGCCGTCGGCATCGGCGTCCTGCTCGCGCGCTCCACGTTCCTGCCGCGATGGCTCGGCATGGCCGGCGCCGCGCTCGCCGCGGTCTGGCTGCCGTTCACCGCGGCGAGCGGCTTCACCGGTTCACATGTCGGCGCCGTCGCCACGATCGGAACCCTGACCTACACCATCTGGTACGTCTGGCTCCTGGTCGTCGGCGTCGTTCTCCTGGTACGCGCTCGACGGCAATAACTATTAGGAGTGTTGACAGTTGACGTAACATCCATCACGCTCGATTTAATTTTCGAGCAAGGAGATGCGATGAGGCATTCGTACCGCTGGGCGGCACTGGCCGCCGCCGCCCTGACCATCGCCGCGGGAGTCGTGACGTCCCCCGCCGTCCTCGCCGCGCCGACCGGCGCGATCATGGTGGCCTGCGCGGCCCCCGCCTGGGCCGAGGGCACCAGCTACGCCGCCGGCGCCCAGGTGACCTACGCCGGGCGCCTCTACCGGGCCCGGGTGGCGCACACCCCGCCGGTGGGCGCCGGCTGGAATCCCGTCGCCGCGGCCTCCCTCTGGGAGGACCTCGGCGCCTGCGACACCACCACCCCGCCGACCACCCCGCCGACGACCCCGCCCACCTCGCCGCCGCCGCCGACGACGGCCGGGCTGCCGCATGCCCCGTACGTCGACATGGGCGCGTGGCCGTCGCCGAGCCTGCCCACGATGGTGACCAGCGGGAACCTCAAGCACGTGACGCTGGCGTTCATCACGGCGTCCGCCTGCAAGGCCATGTGGTTCAACGCGTACGACCCGCGGCAGGGCTGGGCCCGCGACCAGATCGACGCGGTCCGCGCCCGCGGCGGCGACGTGAAGATCTCGTTCGGCGGCGCGACCGGCATCGAGCTGGCGCAGGCGTGCACCAGCGTGGCCGCGCTCCAGGCCGAGTACCAGGCCGTGGTCACCGCGTACCAGCTGAAGTACATCGACCTGGACATCGAGGGCAGCGCGACCGCCGAACCCGCCTCGGTGGCCCGGCGCTCGCAGGCGCTGGCCGCCCTGCAACGGGCCAACCCCGGCCTGCGGGTGTCGTTCACCCTGCCGGTGCTGCCCGAGGGCCTGACCGCGGACGGCCTGAACGTGATCCGCTCGGCACGCGACGCCGGCGTCGCCGTCGACCTGGTCAACGTCATGGCGATGGACTACTACCGCAACGGCGACTACGGCAACTTCGCCGTCGACGCCGCTAACGCGACGTTCAACCAGCTGAAGTCGCTGTACCCCGGCCGTACCGATGCACAGGTCTGGAAGATGGTCGGCGTGACGCCGATGCTGGGCGTGAACGACGACGGCCGCGTCTACGACCAGGCGGACGCACGCCAGCTGGTCGCCTTCGCGCAGGGCCGGCACCTCGGCATGCTGAGCTTCTGGGAGCTCGGCCGGGACAAGAACGCCTGCACCGGCGCGCTGTACATGTGCACGAACATCCCACAGCAGCCGTACGAGTTCAGCCGCATCTTCGCCGCCTACAACGGCTGATCCCGTTTCGAGGCGCCGGGCGGGCTCCGTCCCGGACCCGCCCGGCGCGCGGTTCCTCCTGGACTGTGATAGACCGGATTCGCTGCGATCGATGTGAACGGGGCCGAATCAAGGAGTCCGCATGGCTAACTCCGTCAGCCGTCGTACCCTTCTGATCGCCGGGGCGAGCACCGCCGCCGGCCTGTCGTTGCCCGGCGCCGCCGCCGATGCCTCCGCGTCCACTCGGGTGGGATTCCGACTGGACGCGGAGGTTCTGGACGGTGGCGAGCAGATAACCTCGATCACCATTTTCACCGCCCGGCTGGGCCGGATCGATGCGGCCGGCCTGACGACCGATACCTTCCGCGTGCACGCCACGGCGACCAGCCCGATCGCTCTGGCCCCCGGCGACCAGGTCGGTTACGACCTCGACCGCACGGTGACCGCCGTCCGGCTCGATCGCCGTGGCAACGTCGTGCTCGAGCTGAGCCACGGCGAGGGCCAGGCCGGCAGCAACACCCTGGGCTACGTCGTCAGCCGGAGCCGCAACGTGCAGCTCGACCTGGTCTACACCGTCACGCAGACCGCCCCGATCGCCTTGCGCGGCGGCGGCTCGATCACCATCTCGAGCTTCGCGCAGGGCCGGCTGTCGGACCCCGAGGTGGACGCGTTCAGCTACCACACCTCCGGCTCGGGCATGAAGTACCGGCTGTTCACGCCCGGCCACGACGCCCGGGGCCGGCGGCCCCTCGTCGTCTGGCTGCACGGCGGGGGTGAGGGCGCCTCGCTGCCGGACAACTACTACGACAACGAGACCACGCTGCGCGCCAACCGCGGTGCGCTCGGCTTCGCCACCCCGCAGGCGCAACGAATCTTCTCCGGCGCCTACGTCGTCGCGCCGCAGAGCACCTCGTTCTGGCTGGAGGACGGCCCCCGATTCGCCCCGCTCATCCTCGAGATCGTCAGCGATCTCGTACGCCGGCACCGCATCGACCGTGACCGGATCTACGTGACCGGCGCCAGCAACGGCGGCTACATGAGCCTGAAGATGACCACGACATATCCCCGCCTGTTCGCCGCGTCCGTGTCGATCTGCCCTGTCGTCGCGCCCCGGACCCCGGGCGGCCCGCCCATGATCACCGACGCCGAGCTGCGGAGCATCGAGACGCCGACCTGGCTCGTCGCCTCCCGCGACGACACCACGGTCCCGCCGGAGCCCAACGCCGTGCACGCGCACGACCTCATCCCCGGCTCACTGTTGACGCTGTACGACCACGTCGTCTGGAACGGCCATCAGTTCCCCGGACACTGGTCATGGATCTACGTCGCCCGCAACGATCCGAGCGTCGGCGGAACCCACATCTGGCAGTGGATGGCGCACCGACGACGCTAGCTCCCTCCCCGGCGGCAAGGTGATCGGCTGAGGCCCGATGTCAGGGTTTCGCGGCGCGACGCGGCGCGATCGCCTTCAATGATGACCATGACGCGGACGCGAGAGCCGACCTTCTTCGGGCAGCCGCGGGTGCTCGCCAACGTGTTCGGGGTCGAGCTGTGGGAGCGGTTCTCGTTCTACGGCATGCAGGGAATCCTGCTGTTGTACCTGTACTACGAGGCCGACCAGGGTGGCCTCGGCATCGATCAGCACGCCGCGACCAGCATCGTCGGCGCGTACGGCGGGTCCGTGTACCTCGCCACGGTGATCGGGGCGTGGCTGGCCGACCGGCTGTTCGGGCCGGAGCGTGTCCTGTTCGGCAGCGCGATTCTGGTCATGTGCGGGCATGTCGCACTCGCCGTGATTCCCCAGCTGGCCGGCGTCACCATCGGGCTCATCCTCATCGCGCTCGGCAGCGGCGGCGTCAAGTCCACCGCCACCGCGATCGTCGGCACCCTCTACGCACCCGGCGACCAGCGGCGCGACGCCGGCTTCTCGATCTTCTACCTCGGCATCAACCTGGGTGCCCTGCTGGGCCCGCTGCTCACCGGCCTGCTTCAGGAGGAACTCGGCTTCCACTACGGCTTCGCCGCGGCGGCGATCGGTATGGCGATCGGACTGATCCAGTACGCGATCGGCCGGCGGGCACTGACCGGCGCGGCGCGCGCGGTTCCCAATCCGCTCCCCCGCAACCGCCGGCCCCTGGTCGCCCTGATCGCGGTCGCCGCGATCGTCCTGGTCGGCATCTTCGCGCTGGCCGGCCTGCTGCGCCCCGACCGGCTCTCCACCATCGTCGTCGTACTGAGCATCCTCACGGCGCTCGCCTACTTCGCCGTGATTCTGTCCAGCCGTCGGGTCGACGGCACCGAGCGCCGCCGGGTCCTCGCCTTCATACCCATGTTCATCGCCAGCGCCGCCTTCTGGTCGCTGTATCAGCAACAGTTCACCGTGGTCACGATCTACTCCGACACGCGCCTGGACCGCGAAGTGTTCGGCTGGACCATGCCGGTCTCCTGGGTGCAGTCGATCAATCCGGTCTTCGTCATCATCCTGTCCGGAGTCTTCGCCGCGCTCTGGATGCGCCTCGGCGACCGCCAGCCGTCGACACCGGTCAAGTTCGCCGCCGGAACGATCATCATGGGTGTCGCGTTTCTGCTGTTCCTGCCGTTCGCGGGCACCGGCGCCAACGGCGTCCCGCTGCTGGGACTCGTCGGCATCATCCTCGTCTTCACGATCGCCGAGCTCCTGCTGTCACCGGTCGGGCTGTCGCTGTCGACGAAGCTGGCCCCGGCGGCCTTCCGCACCCAGATGGTCGCGCTGTTCTTCCTCTCCGTCGCCCTGGGCACCGCCATGTCGGGCACGCTGGCCGGCTACTACAGCGCCGATGACGAGGTCGTCTACTTCGGCGTGCTCGGCATCCTCGCGATCGCGATCGGCGTGCTCCTGTGGCTGATCAGCCGCCCCCTCCAGCGGCTCATGGGCGAGGTGCGCTGACCTGCTACCGGGCAGCACGGTGACTACGCCACGACGGCCAACGATCAGGCCGGCCGTCGGCGCCCGCCCGGGCGGGCGAAACGAGGCGGCCGAGCAGATCCGCGCGACCTGTCGGAGACTAGGGACGTGGACACGGGAGTCGGGTCGTGAATCGGCGTGTCGAGCACCTGCACTCGCCGGCAATCGGAGCCGCCGGGACGGTGATCGCGTACGGGCACTGGGGGCGGCCGGTGCTGGTGTTCCCGGCCGAGGCGGGCGGGGCGCACGACTTCGAGTCGTGGGGCATGGTCGACGCGGTCGCCGATCTGATCGACGCCGGGCGGGCGAAGGTGTACTGCGTGGACAGCATCGACTCGCAGTCCTGGTCGAACAAGGGAGCACCGATAGAGGAGCGGGCGCGACGGCACAACGCGTACGAGTCGTGGCTGCTCGACCAGGTGGTGCCGTGGATACACGGCGACTGCGGCGGGCCGGTCGACGTCCTGACCACCGGGTGCAGCATGGGCGCCTTTCACGCGGCCAACTTCACCCTCAAGCACGGCCACCTGGCGTCGCGGGCCCTGTGCCTGTCCGGCAACTACGACCCGAGTCGCTGGAGCGGCTGGGGTGAGCGGGGCGAGGCGGCGTACTTCAACAACCCGATGGACTACGTGCCGAACATGGACGGCGACCACCTGGACTGGCTGCGGTCGACGGTGTCCCTGACCCTGGTCTGCGGACAGGGCATGTGGGAGGACACCACCGGCACGCTGGAGAGCACCCGCGCGTTCGCCGCGGTGCTGGCCGCAAAGGGCATCCCGCACGAGCTGGACGTGTGGGGTCACGACGTGGCGCACGACTGGCCGTGGTGGAGGCGGGAGTTCGCTCACCACCTGCCGCGGTTCTGCTGAATGAAGGTCAGGAGCAGCGCCTCGGCGAGGCAGGCGCGTTCGAAGTCGGCCAGGTGCAGGCTCTCGTTGGCGCCGTGCGCCCGGGTGTCGGGATCCTCGACGCCGGTGATGAGGATCTCGGCGGCCGGGAACGCCTCGGCCATCGTCGTGACGAACGAGATCGAACCACCGACGCCGATCTCGACCGCGGGCACCTCCCACGCTTCGGTGAGCGCCGCCCGCGCCGCCGCGTAGGCCGGGCCGTCGGTGCGGGCGGCGAACGACTCGACCGCGGCTCCCGCGGACACGGTGACCGTTGCGCCCCAGGGCGCGTGCGCGCGCAGGTGCGTGACCAGGGCGGCGCGCGCCGCCGGGCCGTCGTCGCCGGGTGCGGTGCGCAGCGAGACCTTGGCGCGGGCGACCGGGACCAGCGTCAGCGCGGCGGAGTCCACGGCCGGCGCGTCGATGCCGACGATCGAGATCGCGGGGCCGGCCCACAGGCGGGAGGTCAGGGCTCCGGTGCCGATCAGGCGTACGCCGTCGACCAGGCCCGCGTCGGACCGCAGCCGCTCGTCGGTCAGGTCGAGCGGGTCCGCCGTACCCCGGTGCAGGCCGGCGACGGCCACGTCGCCGCGCCCGTCGTGCAGCGTGGCGAGCAGCCGCACGAGGGTGGTCAGCGCGTCCGGCACCGGGCCGCCGTATACGCCGTTGTGGACCGCGTGCCGCAGCGTCCGCACCTCCACCACGGCCGCGACGCCGCCGCGCAGCGTGGTGGTCAGCGCCGGCACGCCCACCCGCCAGTTCGTCGAGTCGGCGATCACGACGACGTCGGCGGCGAGCCGGTCGCGGTGATCGTCGAGGATCCGGCGCAGGGTCGGCGAGCCGATCTCCTCCTCGCCGTCGACGAGCACGGTCACCCCGATGCGGAGGTCGTCGCCGAGCGCGCGCAGCGCGGCCAGGTGCAGCGCGATGCCGGCCTTGTCGTCGGCCGCGCCCCGGCCGAACAGCCGGCCGCCGCGCTCCACCGGCTCGAACGGGTCGCTGTCCCAGTCCGCCGGGTCGCCGATCGGCTGGACGTCGTGATGGGCGTAGAGCAGCACGGTCGGTGCTCCGGCCGGCGCGGGTCGGCGGCCGATCACGGCCGGCTGCCCGCCCTCGGCCCGGACCACGTCGACGTCCAGGCCGGCCGAGGCAAGCAACCCGGACACGGCCCGCGCGCTCGCGTCCATCGCGGCGGACATCGTGGGGTCGGCCGAGACGGACCGGATGCGCACCAGCGACTCCAGGTCGGCGCGGATGCCGGGCAGCACCCGTGCGACCGCGGCGCGGAGATCCGGCATCAGCCGGCGTACAGCTGCAGGTCGGCGGCGAACCGCTCGGTCATCTCGATCACCGGTTGCAGCTCGGTGTGCCGCACGATGACCGTGCCGTCGCTGGTCACGGTGGCCTGCCAGTCCCGCCGCTGCGCGCCGACGGGCAGCAGATCGATCATCGCCACCGCGTCGCCGTACTCGGTGAGCAGCTTCTCCAGGCCCTCCACGCGGGTGATCGCGCCGGCGCCCCGGGCCCGTTTGAAGACCGCGCCGGCGTTGTACCGGCGTTCCAGCGGCCGGGAGAGCCGGCCGTGCACGACCGCCTCGGCCCACGCGACGTAGACGTCGCCGGCGGTCGCGTAGTTCATCAGGTCGGCGACCCGGGCGCCGGCCACCCGCGCCCCGATCTCGCCGAAGACGGCCTCGCCGTCGTCCTTGCGGTACCACTCCATGTGGGTGAAGCCGGTGGTGAAGCCCAGCGCCGCGATGACCGCCGCGCCCATCTCCCGCCCCGCCCGCAGGTCCGGGACCTCCAGGTCGCGCAGCGAGATGGACACCGGGCTGATCCACTCGTGCTGCTTCATCTGCAACGGGCGGGGGCGGTACCACAGCATGTTCTCGAAGAGCACGCTGCCGTTCGCGCAGATGGTGTCGTACGTGAATTCCTCGCCGTCGATGAACTCCTCGACGCTGACCTCGGCGACGTGCCGCAGCAGCGGCAGCACGGTGGACAGCTCCTCGGGGCCGTCGATCCGGTAGGTGTCCGCCGAGCCGGCGCCGGCGATCGGCTTGACGATCATCGGGTAGCCGATGCGCTCGGCGGCCTCCCACACCCCGTGCACGCTCGTCGCGGCGGCGTGCCGGGGTGTGCGGATGCCGGCGGCGTCGATCGCCTGCTTCATGCGTTCCTTGTCCCGGAACGGCACGGTCTGCGCGACCGTCAGGCCGGGCAGGCCGAACGACTCCCGGATCCGCGCGGCGAGCACCATGTACGGCTCCCAGAGGCACTCCACCTGCTCGATCCGCGCGTTCCGGGCGAGACCGTGCAGGGCCGCCAGCACCGCGTCGTCGTCGGCGAGCGACACGTGCTCGTAGTGTGCGAGGGCGTCCCGGGCCGCCGCCGGCAGCTCGGACGGCGGCTGATCACCGACGCCGATCACGGTCGCGCCGACCGCGGCCAGCGCCCGGGTGAAGTAGGCCATCTCGGCCGGATATCCGGGCGACAGCATCACGACGTTCATTCCTGCTCCACCAGTTCGACGCGGATTCCGGTGACGATGCGGCGCAGCGCCTCCTGGACCACCCCCGTGTCCGGATCGCGGACGATCACGTACCCCTCGCCCTCGTAGCTCGACGACGCCGGCTGGCCGGGCTGCGGCAGCCGGGCCTCCACGACGAGGTGGCCGAGCTCGGCCTGCAGCTTCTCGGCGCCGTGCACGGCGCGCACCCGGCCGCGGCCCTGGCCGCGAAGGTAGGCGGTGCCGGCGGCGAAGCTGCGCTCCGGCGGATCGAACCGGCCGAGCAACACCAGCTCCGCCCAGACCTGATAGAAATCCACATTGTGGACATAACCCAGCATCGACGTGATCTGGGCGCCGGGCGGCCGGGCACCGACCTCGGAGATCGCGACCGACCCGTCAGGGCGGCGGAACCACTCCATGTGGGTGAGTGCGTCACGGACGCCGAGCGCGCGCAGCGCGGCCGGCCCGGCCGACCAGATTCCCTCGTACGCGGGGGAGGTCATCGCCCGCGGCAGCAGCACCGTCCACTGGATCCAGGGGTTGCGGAGCACCTCCAGCGGCGGTGGCAGATAGTCGGACACCGACGACCACACCGTCTGCCCGCCGATCGTGATGCTGTCGAAGGTGTGCTCCTCGCCGACCAGGAACTCCTCCAGCAGGCCGGGCGCGTCCGGGCCGGGCGGGATCGCCGCGAGCCAGCTCCGCAGCGCGGCCGGGTCGTCCAGCCGGTACGTCGCCTGCGCGCCCGCGCCGGCCGGCGGCTTGGCCACCAGCGGGAAGCCGACCGCGTCCGCGAAGCTCAGCGCCTCGCCCGGGTTCGTCACGAGCTGGTGCCGGGCGCACGGCACACCGGCCGCGTGCAGCACCGACTTCATCCGGGCCTTGTCCCGTACGTTGAGCGCGGTCCGCACGTCCATGCCCTCGATGCCCAGCGCCTCGCGCACGTGTGCGAGCGGCACCTGAAGCTGCTCCAGGGCGCCGACCAGGCGTTCCACCCGTCCCATCTGACGGCCGAGGCCGGTGACCGCCTCGGCGAGCTGGCGCGGATCGAACGCGTCGTCGACCCGCCAGTGGCCGTCGAGGCGTTCCTTGAGGACGGGCGGCAGGCGTTCGGCCGGCTCGGAGGTGATGACCGCGAGCCGGACTCCGGGCAGCGCGGCGGCGGTGGCCACGAACCGGGTCGTGGCCTCCAGCAGGAACGGTGCGACGAACGCAGCGACAACCACGATTGGACGCTACCGGTCCTCGACGGTTTTCGCCCGCGAGCGACCACCGGGTGCCACGGGTAGCATCCGCATGGTGAACATCGTCCTCATCGAGCCGGCGTTCCCCCCGACGCAGCGCCACTTCGCCCGCGCCCTGGCGGAGGTCGGTGCGACGGTGATCGGCGTCGGCGAGCGCCACGTCGATGCCCTCGACGACCAGCTCAAGAGCTGGATGACGCACTATCACCAGGTGCCGAACGTGACCGACGTCGGCGCCCTGACCGACACCGTCCGGTGGATACAGGACAAGGTCTGGGTCGACCGGCTCGAGGCCACCATCGAGGCGCACACCCTCGCGGCCGCCCAGGTGCGGGAGAACTGCACGATCCCCGGCACGTCGGCGCGCACGGCCTGGCTGTGCCGCGACAAGCCGTCGATGAAGGAGGTGCTGCGCTCCGCCGGGGTGCCGACGGCGGCGTCGACCGCCGCGTCGACCGCCGAGCAGGTGCACGAGTTCGCCGACGCGATCGGGTACCCGCTGATCCTCAAGCCGCGCACCGGCGCCGGCGCGCAGGACACCATCCGGGTCGACAACAGGGAGCAGCTCGACGAGGCGCTCGGCCGCTTCGGCGGCCAGCACGTGTCGTCGATCGCGGTCGAGGAGTTCGTCGAGGGCCACGAGGGCTTCTACGACACCGTGTCGATCGACGGGCACGCCGCCCTGGACTTCGTCTCGCACTACTACCCGAACGTGCTGGAGGCGATGCGTACGCGATGGATCTCGCCCCAGTTCGTCTCCACCAACCGGGTCGACTCGCCGTCGTCGGACTACGCCGAACTGCGGGAGATGGGCGCCCGCGTCAACGAGGCACTGGGGATCGGGACCAGCGCCACCCACATGGAATGGTTCTTCGGGCCGAAGGGCCTGCGGTTCTCCGAGATCGGCTGCCGGCCGCCCGGCGTCGGTGCCTGGGACCTCTACTCGGCGGGCAACGACCTCGACATCTACCGGGAGTGGGCGAACGCGGTGGTGCACGGGCACATCGCCACCCGTCCGTCGCGACAGTTCGCCACCGGGATCGTCGCGCTGCGCCCGGACCGCGACGGCAATATCACCGGCTACTCCGGCGTCGACGACGTGCAGGCCCGCTCCGGCCAGTGGGTGATCGACGCGCACCTGCCGCCGCCCGGCACACCGACCCAGCCGGTCGAGGCCGGCTACTGGGCGAACGCGTACGTCCGGATGCGCCACCCGGACTACGACACGCTGCGGGAACTCCTCGACGACGTGGGCCGCACCGTCCAGGTGCACGCCGGGTGAACGTCCGCGCCGTCGCGGAGGGCGACCCGGATCTCGCGATCAACCGCCTGCGGAGGCAGACCGACGTCGACGGCACCACCGTCGACCGGTTCCTGGCCCGGCACGGTGCGCCGGTGTCGGAGGGCAGGTTCTGCACGTTTCTCTACCGCGGTGAGGCCGACACCGTACGCCTGGCCCAGCGGATCATCGACCTGCCCGACCGCCTGCCGATGCACCGGCTGCCCGGCACGGACCTGTGGTACGTGATCGTCGAGATGCCCACGGACTCGCGGGTCGAGTACCAGATCGAGGTGGGCCGGGCCGGCCGGACCGAGTGTCACAACGACCCGCTCAACCCCAGGCTGGCGCACAGCCCGGTCGGCAGCTCGTCGGTCTGCTCCGGACCCGACTACGTCGTTCCGGACTGGACGGTGCCGGATCCCGAGGCGCCGCCCGGTCAGCTCGACGACCTGGTGGTGCACAGCGACACGCTGACCCGCGACTACCCGGTGACGCTGTACCGGCCGGCCGGCTGCTGCCCGACCGGGAACTACCGGCTCCTGATCGTGCACGACGGCGGCGACTTCCTCCGGTACGCCGCCGCGCGGACGGTGCTGGACAACCTGATCCACCGCCGGCTGATGGCCGAGACGGTGGTCGCGTTCCTGCATCCGAAGGACCGGCTGAACGAGTACGCCGACTCGGCCGAGCACGCCGAGTTCGTCACTCGCGAGCTGCTCCCGCTGCTGGAGAACGACTTCCCGCTCGCCGGCGACCCGTCGACCCGGTGCCTGCTCGGCTCCAGCTTCGGGGCGGTCGCGTCGCTGTCGATGGCGCGCCGCTACCCCGGCACGTACGGGTCGCTGGCGCTGCTGTCCGGCTCGTTCGTGTCCTCGCGCCCCGACGGCGCCCCGCACGGCGGCGGCCCGACGTTCGACCCGGTGGTCGCGTTCGTCGACGACTACCGCCGGCGGCCCACCCGGGTGGCCGACCGGGTGTTCGTCGGCTGCGGCGCCTTCGAGCCGTTGATCGTCCGGCAACCCTCGATGCTGGCGGCCTTCCGATCCACCGGAATGCACGTACGCTACGTCGAGTCGCACGACGGCCACACCTGGGTGAACTGGCGCGACCGCCTCTGCGACGCACTGTCCTGGGCACTCCCGCCCGGCTGAGAGCCTGCTCAGTCCGGCGCGCAGAGCACGGCGGTGACGCCGTCCACGAACCAGCGCTCGAAGCGCTCGACCGGCCACCCGCGCTCGCGGACCAGCCAGTCGTAGTTGCGGATGTCCTGCGCGAGCCACAGCACGTCGGCGGCCCGCTCCTGGCTTATCAGCACCTCGCCGGTTGCCGCGAGGTCGGCGGCGAACATCACCATGCCGCGGCGCCGGTCCTCGAGGTTCTTGCGCCAGATCGCCGCGGCGTCGGCGTCGGCGGTCGCGGCACCGGCCAGCGCCAGCATCACGGGCACCTGCCGGGCATGGGTCTCGGCGAGGTGCCGGGCAAACCGGGTGAGCCTCGCCCGCAGCCCGGTCAGCGCGCGGATGTCGGCCACGAACGACCGGTCCGCCATCGCCACCCGCTCGTCGTCGCCGGCCAGGGTGACGTCGACGAGATCGGAGAGCAGCTGGCGTTTGTTGCCGAACACCGCGTACACGGTCTGCACGGCGACGCCGGCCTCGGCGGCGACGGCGGTCAGCGGCGTCGCGGCGTAACCCGGGTCCACGAACAGTTTGGCGGCCGCGTCGAGGATCGCTCGCCTGGTCTGTCGGGCCTGTTCCTGACGCCGGGGTGAGACGTAACGCCGGTTGACAGTCACGCGTGCAGCGTAGTCCACTATTCGATAGAGCTTCACTCTATCGACTAAGCATCAAGGGGGCGGCTATGCCGTACGGCGTCGTGCAGGACATGCCCGGAGTCAGCGAGCAGGAATACCGGCAGGTGGAGAAGCACCTCGGCCCGGACCGGCCGCCGGGCCTGCTGGCACACGTGGCAGGCCCGTCCGACGAGGGCTGGCGGATCATCAACGTCTGGGCCGACGAGGCCGCGTTCCGCAGGTTCCAGTCGGAACGCCTGGTCCGAGCCGCGGGGCTGGCCGCCCAGGAGGAGGGCTTCGATCCGGCGAAGGCCGCCTCCTTCCGGTCGGCGACCGTCGACGGCGCCGAGATGCCGTTCTGATGGCCGACACCGCCACGCAGCGCGCCCGCAACGCCGACTTCTGGGCCCGGATGGCGCCGGGGTGGGTCAACCAGGCCGACCGGCACGACGAGATCGGCCGCCCGCTGGGCGCCGTGGCGCTGGACTGGCTGCGACCCCAGCCCGGTGAACGGGTGCTGGATGTCGGCTGCGGGTGTGGCGGCACGACCGCCGAGATCGCGCGGGCCGTCGCCCCGTCGGGCAGCGCGGTCGGACTCGACCTCGCCGAGGCGATGGTGGCGACGGCGCGGGACCGGTTCAGCGGGCCGGGCGGCGCGGGGCCGCGGTTCGTCGCCGGTGACGTCGAGACGCTCGATGCCGTGCCCGGGGCGCCGTTCGACGCCGTCTACTCCCGGATGACGTTGATGCTGCTCGCCGACCCGGTCGCCGGCCTGACCACGGTCCGGCGGTCGATGCGTGCCGGCGCCCGGCTGGCCGCGACGGCGTTCCGCGACGGCCGCGCGAACCCCTGGCTGCCCGCGGCGATGCTCGGCGCGGCGGCACATCTGGGACCGCTGCCGCCGCTGCCGATCGGCGACGAGCCGGGGCCCTTCGCGTTCGCCGACGCGACCCGGGTGACCCGCCTGCTCACCGCCGCCGGCTTCGCCGACATCGACATCCATCCGTACGACGTCACGCTGGACGCGCCGGACGATCCGGAAGCGGTCACCGAATGGCTCATCGAGATCGGCCCCGCCGGTGCGGCCTACCGGGACGCCGTACCCACCACCCAGGGGTACGCCCGGGCCGGCGCGGCACGCCTGCTCGAACGATTCCGCACGACCGGCACCGGTTACCGGCTGCCGACCGGACTTTGGTTGATCACCGCCCGCTCAGACGGAAGCAGCCGGACGACGGCGTCCGGCATCGGTACGAACGACGAGAACGAGGCATGATGACCAGACCGTTTTTGCTCACCCTGTCGGCCACGGTCCTGCTGGCCGTGACCGGATGCGGCGGCACCGATTCGGCCGACGGCGCAACCCCGGCGAACGGCAATCCACCCGCGGCGGCAGCCGGCTCCTATTCGGCAAAGGACGTCTGCGCCTATCTGAAGGGCGAGATCCCCGCGCTGAGGGAGGTCGGCAGCCCGGTCGGGCGGCACGCCAACCTGGCCGGCAAGCTGGCCACCTTCTTCGAGTCCCACGGCAAGCCGGAGAACGGCGCCGTCCTGGACGCGGCGACCAAAGCGGAATGCCCGGTCGTACGCACCGAGGTGCTCACCTTGATCGACGTGGACAGCTTCAGCGCTTTCTAGCCCGGACGACGCCGAGGCCGGGCCGCAGGGGCAGCGTGTCGAACTCGCGGACATCGCTCAGATCGTTGTTCGCGCCTGTTCGATGTGCCGCACGATGGCGTGGGCTTCGTGCGCGAGGGCGATGGCTCGCGCCTCGTCGAGTGTTGCCAGCGCCTCCGTGCGACGGTTCTGGGCTGCGGCGATGTAGGCCAGCCCGATCATGTTGGAGGCCACGCCCGGGAGGTTGCCGGTATCCCGGCGCAGGCGAGATGACTCTTCGAGCTGTTCGTGAGCTTCGTCGAGCCGGTTGGCCGCGTGGGCCGCGATGCCGAGGTGCCGCAGCGCCTCGGACTGTGTCCACTTGTCGCCGGTCTCGGCCGCCAGCCGGCACGACCGCTCCAGGTGCGGTACGGCGGTCTCGTTGTCACGCCGGATGAACTGATGCAGGCAGCCGATCCAGAACAGGGCCTCGGCCTCGCCTCGTGTGTCGCCCAGTGCCCGGTAGAGCTCGAGGGCGCGTTCGAACAACGGCAGCTCGGCGGGATTCTCAGCGGGCGGGGGCCCGGCGTCGCCGGTAGCGTTCTGAAATCGCGCATGCAGGATCTTCCCGCGCGCCAGCGCCACATCCGCCTCGACCGCGTCCAATGCCTTTTCGGCGTCCACGAGCGCGCTGATGTCGCCCATGTATACCGTTCGCTCATACGCTTCTCTGGCTTGTTCGATCCGGTCCTCGATGACCATCGCCCCCCGCTGGCATAGCCTCTATGTGCTGGTGATGCAGCCTATATAGGACAGCGTGGGACTGCTGACGGGATGAAAGACTGGCCTGGTGGAGATTCCCTTCAGTTTCGGTGGCGAGCAGGGGCGCGTCCTCGTCGAGGTGGCTGCCAATGCCGACCCGGTGAGCGTCGGCAAGTCCGAGCGGGAGCTCGGCATGCCGATGTGCACGGCGTCCGTCGAGTTCAGCGCGCTGGGATACCGGGCGCTGTTGGGCTGGGTGCAGTTGGTACGCGAGCCGGACCCTGAAGCGCGGTTCAGTGTCGACCCTTTCGATCTGTTCGAGGATTCCACCGCGCCGTTCGCCTGGTACGGGATCCAGCCGGTGCTGTTCGACGCGCCCTCCCGCCGGCATGAAGGAGCGGTGCGGTGGGAGGCACACAGCTTCTTGACGATCGGGCCGTGGGATGTCGACCGGCGACTCGTCGTTCCCCTGGCCGGGTTCGCTTGGGGCTATCACCAGCAGTCGGCGGCCGACGGACCGCGGGTCTCGCCGCCACGGTTGCTGGGGCCGGCCGACTGGGATGGTCATCGTTCATACCTGACCGAGAACTTCCCAGCGTGGACCTTCGATGAGGGCGGCCATTTCGCGGGTCACACCGCCGACACCCGATCATGACGGCGGCGGCGGAGCGCGAGTGCCAGCACCACGTACGACGCGAGGGCGAGGAACGACACCGGCAGCGCGAGCCGTAGCAGGTCGCGGCGCCCGCGCCAGAAGTCGGACCCGACCGTCGGCAGCGGGCGCGCGGCCCGGCTGCCACCGGTCGGTGATGGCGCCGGCGACCCGGGCCGGTGTCAGCGGTGACGTGTACGCGACAGCGTCCCGCCCGATGTCGTCGGCGGGAGAACGGGTGTAGGCGGCGTCCACGTGCCCCCGGACGCTGAGCTCGCCCGGCACCCCGGCCGTCGAGACGAAGAAGACGGCCAGTGCCGTCAGGAACGCCGCGTAGCCCGCGGCCTGCGGGACGCCGAACGCTCCCCCGGTACGGCGGCCGGCGGCCGGCGCGTCCGGTGCCTTCGTACGCCAGTGCTTGCGCACCAACGGCCTCTCCCTCCATCCGGCGTGCCGCGCCGATGCTAATCACTACGATCAATGGCGGTGATCGGGTCGATGCGCGGCTTCGGTACGGTGCCCGGCGGCGGAGTGGAGAAGAGCGATGTTCACCGACAGCGACGGCGGCCGGCCGCAGGTGCGGCCGTCGACCGGCGGCGACACCTTCGTGATCCAGTTCAGCCCCGACGGGCGGTACCTGCTGAGCTCGCACGCCGGCGGCCGGCATCGGGTCTGGGACCTGGCGACGCGGGCGCCCCTGGCGGAGTGGGCGGGTGGCGACGAGCCCGTCTTCGACGTCGAGCCCGGCACCGTCGTGGACTTCGCCGGCGGGCTCGTGCACCGCACCGACGTGCGGACCGGCCGGACGCGGTCGCAGCCCTGGCCGTACGAGTTCGGGTGCCGGATGTCCGGCCTGGACGGCCGGCCGGAGTTCCTGGTCACCGCGAGCAAGGCCGAGAAGGTGCTTGTCGACGTCGGCACCGGGGCCGTGCGCTGCACCCTGTCGGGGGCGGGCGAGCGCATCGGCCGGGGCGTGCTGTCGTCCGACGGGGTCTGGCTGGCGACGTACAGCTTCTCGGACCGGGAGGAGCCGGTGCGGATCTGGAGCACGGCGGACGGGGTCGAGCGCCTGACGCTCCCCGGCGGCGACGTGTCCGAGGTGGTGTTCCTGCCGGGCGGCGGGCGGTGCGCCGTCGCCGGGGACGACACCACCCGGGTGTTTGATCTCGGCACCGGGAAGGTGGTCGCCCGGCTCGACGGGGCCACGATCGCGCTGTCGGGCGACGGCACCCGGCTCGCCGTCACCGGCGGAGACGACCTCGACTTCGGCTTCGACGAGGCGGACGAGGACGAGGGCTCGGACGTGGTGATCTACTCGACGGCGACCTGGAAGCCGGTCGTCACGCTCGAGGAAACCGGCTCGGTGGGTGTGCTGGCCTTCAGCCCGGACGGCACGCACGTCGCCACCGGCCACGACGACGACTCGATCATCCGGGTGTGGGACAGCGTCACCGGCCGGCTCGCGTACGAGCTGAGCGGCGTGACCCGGGAGGTGCACGCGCTCGCGTTCAGCGCCGACGGGCGGCGGCTCAGCACGGTCACCGACAACGAGGTCCGCGTCTGGGAGATCGGCGCGGCACGGCCGGCGTACCGGCTGCCGGCGCACCGGGGTGAGGTCCACGCGGTGGCGTACCGCCCCGGCGGCCCGCTCGCCGTCGCCGACGACGAGACCGTGCGGTTTTGGGACGCCGCGACCGCCGCGCCCGCCGGCGCCCTGGCGGTGACCGGGTCACCCGTCCTGGCGCTGGCGTACTCGCCCGACGGCGCGATGCTCGCGACCGCCGGCGCGGACGGCGTCATCCATCTGTGGGCCGCCGACGGGACTTCGGTCGGCGTCCTGAGTGGACAGGGCCGGCCCGCCTGGTACGCGGCCTTCCACCCCGGCGGCCGGCACCTGGTGGTCGCCGACGACGAGACCGTCTGCCTGTGGGACGTCACGACCGGGGCGCTCGTCCTTCCGCTCGCCGAGGTCGCCGGCCGGGTGGACGCGGTCGCCATCGCGCCCGACGGCCACGGCTTCGCGATCGGCTCCTCCGACGAGTACGGCAGTGCCACCCTGTCGCTCTATCGGAGCGCCGGCACCGAACCGGCCCGGCCGTACACGCACACGATCGGCGCGCTGGCGTACTCGCCCGGCGGGGCGCTCGCCGTCGGCAGCGACGAGAGCGCCGTGCGGGTGCACGCGGACGCCGGCTCGGCCGACTGGGACGCGGCGTTCGAGGGCCACACCGGCCTGATCCGGTCGCTGGCCTACTCCCCCGACGGCCGGCTGCTGGCCGTGGGCTGCGACAACGGGACCGTGCACCTGTGGGACGCCGCATCCCGGCAGCGGCTGGCCATGCTGATCGCGCTCGACGACGGCGGATCGGCGACCGTGCCGGCGGGCGGGGAGCCCGTCGTGGACGGATCACCGAACGACGAGTTCTGGAGATGAGCGCCGACCGGCACCGGATGGCTTGCCGGCAGGAGCCGATCGGTCTACTGAACCGCGTCCTCGACAGCCACGGCCCGGGCGACTCCGGAGTGTGTCTGAAGCAGGTGGCGCCAGCGGCGGGCGTCCCAGCTCTTCGGTTGGGTTTCCTCGATGAAGTCGGTCACCGCGCGGACGAACTCCTCGGCCGCCTCCCGGTGCGGGAAGTGCCCGACGCCGGGCAGAACCACCGACCGCGCACCGGGCAGCAGCTCGGCGGCGGCCTCGGCGTGCCCGACCGGGAGGACGTGGTCCTGGTCGCCCCAGACGACCAGCGCCGGCAGGCCCTGCGCCAGGTAGGCGCGGTCCCGCATGGTGATCAGCTGTCCGCGCCAGTCCGCGACGTGCCGCAACACATGCAGGAACGCGGACCGGGCGGCGGGGTCACGCAGCCCGGTGTGCACGGTGTACGCCTCGTTCAGGTCGGCCGCGAGCGCGGCCGGCGCGACCAGCCCGGCGGCCGCGCGCAGCGCGCCGAGGGCCAGGCGGGACGGCGGCAGGTGGCTCAGGCCCAGCGCGACCGAGGCGCCCGGCAGGGTCAGCGCGCGAAAGGCCACGCTCACCTGCGGGCCGAGCCCGCCACCCGCGACCACGACCAGCCGGTCGGTCCGCTCCGGGAACTGGTACGCGAACTGCATCGCCACGCCGCCGCCGAAGCTGTGGCCGACCACCGTCACCCGGTCGATGTCGAGCGCGCCGAGCAGATCCCGCATGCCGTTGGCGTACCCGCCGATGCTGTAGTCCGCCCGCGGCTTCGCCGACCGGCCGTGTCCGAGTAGGTCGGGCACGAGCACCGTGTAACGCTCGGCGAACGCCGGCGCGACCGCGTCCCAGGTCAGGCCGTCGGATCCGATGCCGTGCACGAGCAGCAGGACGGTCGGGCCGGTGCCCAGCAACCGGAACGCGCGAGCGTGCCCGTGCAGCTCGACCGTCCGCCGCTCGTCCATCCGCGAAGCATAGATAGCCGACGTTTCGCCGCCGTAACCGTCCGCTCGTCGGCCTATTTCGCGCCGACGAGGATGCAGAACGGATGTCCCGCCGGGTCGGCGAGAACGTAGAGAGGCTCCTCCGGATCCTCGCTGCGGTCGTGGAGCAGGCCGGCGCCGAGCCGCTCGGCTCGTCGACGGTGTCGCTCCAGCTCCTCGACGGTGGGCACCCGGAAGTCCAGATGCATCTGCTTCGGAACGTCGTGCGACGGCCAGGTGGGACGCGCCAACGTGGGAACCCGCTGGAAGGCGAGCTTGCGGTTGCCGTCACCGTCGACCAGGACGAGCCAGTCCTCGCCGGATGGAGGCTCGTCGCCGGGCCGGTATCGCAGTCCGAGGAGCTCGCGATAGAACTCGGCGAGGCCCCTGACGTCCGTGGCGTCGAGGACGGTGTGCATTAGTACAGGCTTGTCGGCCTCCTCACTCATGACGCGGACGCTACCTCCGGTCGCTCGGCCAGCGGCCTCAAACCGCACGCAGCGGCGAAGCCGTCGGATTCGATGCCGAGCGCCACGTTGCCACGCGTGCTCATGTTCGCGAATGCGATCACCGAGGTGAGTTCGACGACGGCGGGAGCTCCCAGCTCGGCGTGGAGGCGCTGCACCAGCTCGTCGGTCACGGTCGGCGGTGTTTGGCTCATCGCCTCGGCGTACTCCAGTACGTCGCGCTCCAGCGCGGTGAAGACGTCCGCCTCCCGCCATCGCGGGATCTCGCGCGCCTTCTCCACGTCGAGCCCCTTGTTGCGTGCCTCGAAGTAGTTGAAGTCCAGGCACCACGTGCAGCCGACAAGCGACGCGACCGCCATGTGGGCGAACGACTTCAGGCCCTCGTCGCAGGCGTCCCACTTCTGCAACTTGCCGCCGAGGCCGAAGCTGGCGAACAGCACCTTGGGGTTGTGCCAGTAGACACCGACCGCCGTCGGCACCTTGCCCAGCTTCTTCTCGATCATCCACTTGATCAGCGCACCCTTGACGCCGGTGATCTCGGCCGGGGCGATACGGGTCGTGTGCTCCAGGTAGGTCGTCATGCCATGGAGACACCGGCCGGGCCACGGATGTGACATCGGGCGGGGGTGTCTCTTAGCGCCGATACAACCCGCGCGCTACCTGGGACGTTACAGGTATGCGGCACGGCAGCCGCGAACGAGACTGTGCGCCACAGGTCCCGTCCAGGGGCAGCCATGTTCGTACGGGGGAACTTATGAAACGCGAACTGCGGCGGGCACCGCGGCATCAACGGCACCGACATTCCGATCTTCCTTACCAGGGTCGTCAGTCTTTCTCGCAACCCTTGGTCCGGTCCAGGTTGAGCCTTACGCAGGTGTCGCCGACGGCGGTGTTCGTTCCGCCGTCGAGCAGGTCGGTCACCTCGTCGTACTCGTCGTAGACGCCGGGTGTGGCGTTGCCGTCGAGCCAGTCGTCGCCGGCCTCGCCGTAGATCTTGTCGACGCCCTGGTGGCCCAGCAGGGTGTCGTTCCCGGCGCCGCCGTAGAGCATGTCGACGCCCTGGTGGCCCAGCAGGGTGTCGTTCCCGCCGCCGCCGTAGAGCTTGTCGTTGCCCTCGCGGCCGTCGAGGACGTTCGCCTTGCCGTTGCCGACGAGCCGGTCCTTGCCGAGACCGCCGAGCAGGTTCTCCACGTCGGCGCCGATGGTGTCGCCCTCGCCCTTGCGGCCGTCGTCGCCCTTCCTGCCGTCGAGGTCGAGGCTCACCGCGCTCTTGTAGTGGGTGTATCCGGCCGAGTCGACGCCCGGGCCGCCCAGGTAGCGGTCGGCGTCCCTGCCGGCGTGCTGCCGCGAGTTGTAGTAGTCGTCGCCGGACTCGCCGTAGAACCTGTCGTTGCCGGCGCCGTTGGTGAAGCTGTCGCTGCCCGTTCCGCCCCAGGCCGCGTCCGTGCCGGGGCCGTCGTCGAGCCCGTCGTCGCCGGCGGCGCCGTAGAGCTTGTCGTTGCCCGCCTCGCCGTAGAGGGCGTCGTTGCCGCCGCGGCCCTTGAGGACGTCGTTGCCGGAGCGGCCGTACAGCCGGTCGTGGCCCGGGCCGCCGGTGAGCTTGTCGTGGCCGGTGCCGCCGTCGGCGGTGATCGGAAGGTCGGTGTTGTCGACGATCGTGTCGTTTCGGTCGTATGCGTAGACGCGCAGCCGGGTCGGCGGCGTGGCCGGCGTGCAGCGCGCCCTGGTCTTGTCGCCCTTGACCCGCTTGCAGCCGGCGCCGACCTTGATGGCGACGCGGTCGTCGACCGTGACGGTGTCGCCGTTGCGGGTCAGCGTGATCCTGCTCTGCTTCCCCTTGGCCGTCTTGTACTCGATGACGGTGCCGTCGACGACGGCCAGCAGACCGGCCTTGCCGACGGCCTGCGCCGGCGAGGCGGCCACGGAGAGCGGCGCGGAGACAGCCACGGCCGCGGCCAGGGTCACGACGGCACGCACCCGCCAAAGAGCCTGTGGCATATCGATCCTTCCCACTGACGTTTCACATGTGCCCGCAGCATACGTTCAGGGCCTCATGTCGCTCCAGGTCGTGAGGCAGAACGGGTGGCCGGCCGGATCCGCGTACACGAAGCATTGCTCGCTGTTGGGCTGGAACTCGTATTTCGTCGCTCCTGCCCTCAGCACGCGTTCCTCCGCGGCGGCGCGGTCGTCGACGTAGAACTCGAGGTGCATCTGGATGGACGAGGCGGGGCCGGGCCAGATCGGTGGTGTGTAGCCGGCCGCCCGCTGGAAGTCCATGCGGCCGCTTCCGCTGATGACCGTGGCCCAGTGCTCGTCCGAATTCGTTACCGTGCCACCGGTGATCTCGGCATAGAAAACGGCCAGAAGCTTCGGATCGGGGCAGTCCAGCGTGACCGAGGCGAGCCGGATGGGATCGGACATGCTCGTCTCCCTGTAGGGAAAAGACCGGATCGCGGACGATACCAGCCTCCGGCGCCGACCGGGCCCCGGCCGTGAAGCCTGTCTAGGCGACAATGAGCTGGTACGAACGTTGCTCATGCCTGGAAGGACCATCCCTTGGCCGGTGGACTCGTAGCCCTGCTGGATGACGTCGCGGTGCTGGTTCGCGCCGCCGCGGCGTCCATCGATGATGTCGGGGCGGCCGCCGCGAAGGCCGGCACCAAGGCCGCGGGCGTCGTCATCGACGACACCGCCGTCACGCCGCAATATGTGCGGGGCCTGGCCGCCGAGCGCGAGATCCCGATCGTCAAGCGCATCGCCCTCGGCTCGCTGCGCAACAAGTTCCTGGTCATCCTGCCGGCCATCCTGCTGCTCAGCCAGTTCGCGCCCTGGCTGCTCACCCCGATCCTCATGCTCGGCGGCGCCTACCTGTGCTACGAGGGCGCCGAGAAGGTGTGGGCCCGGATCGCACACCAGGACGCACACGGTGCGGACGACGAGACCGCCAAGGACGAGAAGGTCCTGATCGCCGGTGCGGTGCGCACGGACCTGATCCTCTCGGCCGAGATCATGGTCATCACGCTGAACGAGGTGATCGACGAGCCGTTCTGGTCGCGCCTGGCGATCCTGGCGCTCGTCGCCGTCGCCATGACCGTCCTGGTCTACGGCGTGGTGGGCCTCATCGTGAAGATGGACGACGCCGGGCTGCGCCTGGCACAGCGCTCCGGCGCCACCGCCGCCCTCGGCCGCGGCCTGGTGAAGGCGATGCCGCGGGTGCTCACCGTGCTCACGGTGGTCGGCACCGCCGCGATGCTGTGGGTGGGCGGTCACATCCTGCTGGCCGGCACCGACGAACTCGGCCTGCACTTCATGTACGAGACCGTGCACCACCTGGAGGAGGCCGTCCACGACGCGACGGGCGCCCTCGGCGGCGTCGCCGGCTGGCTCGTCAACACGGTGGCCAGCGCGCTGCTCGGCCTGCTCGTCGGCGCGCTGATCGTGCTGGTCATGACGTTCACGCTGCACCGCAGGTCCAGGACCGAAACCGAGGCTGTCACCCCCGACGCACCCCGCGACTGACCGGGCGATCGGCGACGACGCCGTTCGGCAGGGTGAAGGTGACGCGGGTGCCGCCGCCGGGGTCGTCGGTGGCCGTGATGGTGCCGCCGTGCCGTTCCACGATGCGCCGGCAGATCGCCAGCCCGAGCCCGGTGCCCAGATAGCCGCTGTCGACATGCGCCCGGTAGAAGTTGCCGAAGATCGCTTCATGCTGGCCTTCGGGAATGCCGATGCCGTTGTCCACGATGTTCACGGTGACCGTCGCCTCGTCCTGCGTGGCGCTGATGCGCAGGGTCGGTACCACCCCCGGTGCGGTGTATTTGACGGCGTTACCGACCAGGTTGTCGATCAGTTGCCGGACCAGCACCGGGTCCGCCTGTACCGAGGGCAGCTCGCCGATGACGAAGCGCGGCACCGGCGTACCGGATGCCACCGCCGCGTCCGTGCGGGCGAGGGCGATGTCGGCGATCGTCTCGGCCAGGCTCACCCGGGCCGGCGCGACCGTCGCCTCCCGCACCGTCGCGTAGGACAGCAGGCCGTCGATCAGGCCGCGCATCCGCGCGGAGGCGCGGGCCAGGCGGGCCAGGTCGTCGCGGGCCTGGTCCAGGTCGGGATGATCCGGTACGTCCCCCAGTGAGTCCCGCGCCGCCATCGTCCACCCGTCCACGCTGGCGAGCGGGTTGAGCAGGTCGTGGGCCACCACGCCGGCGAAGTTGGTCAGCTCGTCGCGGTGCCGGCGTTCCGCGGTCACGTCGTGGAAGAGCACCACCGTGCTGAACGTGCCGTCGGGGTGCGGCAGCGCGGTGGCGGTCACCCGAACCACCCGGCCGTCCGACGCTCCCTGGTGGTGGACCAGCACGTCGACTCCGGGGGCGTCCTCGCCGGCGAGCGCCTGTAGGTACGCCAGCTCGCCCTCGGCGTACCTGGTGCCGTCGACGTGGCAGAGGCCGGACCAGTCCGTGCCGGCCCGCCCGCCGAAGAGCTCGGTGATGGCCGGGTTGGTCAGCGTCACGCGACGGTCCGGGCCGATCACCGCGAGGCCGTCGCCCATCGAGTCGATGATCGCGGCGAGCAGGTCGGCGTGGTGCGTGATCTCCGCCTTCTGCGTGGCCAGTTCGATCTTCTGGGCGGCCAGTTCGGCCTTCTCCTGGGCCAGGGCGCCCAGCAGCGCACGCCGTTCGTCGCGGCCCAGCGCCAGAGCCAGCCCGACCAGGGCGACCATGACGGCGAAGAGCTGCACGACGGCCGCGCGCAGGACCACGTCATCGATCAGGGCGAACGGGCCGAAACCGGCCACGGTGTACCACAACGCGACGACCCAGACCAGCGCGTTGTACGCCAGCACCCACGGGGTGCTCAGGCGGGTGCCCACCAGGACGGTGACGCCGATGAGGGCGAACGCCAGCGGGAAGTGGTTCTCGGACGCGAACACGGCCACATACCCGGCGATGCCGAGTGCGTAGATCCCGGCGATCTCGGCGACCCGCCAGGGCGAGGCGGGGCCGCGATCACGCCACCGATCGGCGATCGAACGGCCCTCGGCCCGGAGCCGGGTGAGCGCGGCGCCCGCGCAGATCCCGGCGGAACCGATGATCAGGATGCTGGCCATGTGCCGGGCCACCGACATGGCCGAGACGAGGATCGGGAACCCGTCGGTCACCGACCCCTGGCCCAGCACGTTGAGGGATTTGGCCGCGACGGTCGCCGCGAGGGCGGCCCCGAGCAGGATCCACAGGTCCCGCGGCGAGCGCAGCGGCGCGTTGCCGCCCGCGCCCCAGAGGTGCGGGCCCCAACGGTGAAACAGCCAGAGGAAGATCGTGACCTGGATCAGTCCGACGAACCCGGCGACGACGGCGCCCGCCGGGGCGTATCCGGTCAGCCAGTCCATTCCGCCCAGGATCACGGTGAGCAGCAGCATGTCGAGGCGGCGGGTCGGCGCCCGGCGGTGTGCGCAGAACCAGACAACGGCGACGCCCGCGGCGGGCCAGACCAGGTTGACCTCGTAGCCCAGCCAGAACCGTCGGCCTACGTAGCACGCGCCGGCGTAGGCGAGGGCGAACAACGTGGTACGGACCAGCGAACGCCCGTAACCAGGTGCCACCGCTATCCCCCGCTCGACAGTCTTCATATCCCTATCGGCCGGTTTCCACCGGCGCTGAGACGGAACCCGAGCGATGGGCGTGATCGCCCGGCATGCGTCCGATCACTCGTTCGAACGACGACCGGCGTCACCCGGCGTTCGGGTCTCCTCAGGTACGCCAAGGTCAACAACGAGAGCACCGACTACTGAAGGGAGAACGACGTCATGCGAACCTCCACCATGACCTTTCGGTTTGCCTGCGCCGCGTCGGCAGCGGCGTGCGCCGTGGCCTTCTCCGTGCCGGCTCAGGCCGCATCGGGGTACCGGTCGCTGACCGCCGCGAAGCTGAAGAAGGTCGTCGCCGCGGTCGCGTTCCCGGACAGCAGCAAGACCGAGGTGCTGGCAACCGCGCGCGCCGGCGACCTGGGCGTGGGTGCGATCTGCGGCGCCGCGTTCCCCGCCGGGCAGGCCGCGTACCACCTCGTCGAGAACGCCGACGGCGCGGACCGGGCGGTAGTCATCGTCAACCAGACCCCGGGGGTGAGCCCGGTGGCGTACGCGGACGGGGTCAGAACCGGTACCTGCGACAGCGGAGTCAACCGGATCCGCGTGAAGGGCCTGCCGGCCGGAGCCGTCGCCGTCAAGGACGGCGCCGGGAACATCCCCTTCGTCGCCGTGGTTCCGCGCGGCAGGGTCGTCTTCCTCGTCCGGGAGCGCGCCATCTCCGCAATGGTGCGGCACGCCGCTTCGGCAACGGCCGCCTACGACAGCATCGCCCGTTCCTGACGCATCGAATACCCCATTAACGCCAGACAGGTCTTTTTTTGAGCATTTCGGGCATGTCGATCAACTGCAGATCGAGGCTGCCCCGCTATCGTCGGCGGGGCAGCGTTGTCTACCTGGTGGCGGATCGCCTGCGGCCGACTTGGGCGGGTCGGCGGCGCGATTCAGCCGCGGTAGAACCGCGACGCTGATGGTGGCTTGGAGCGCGGTTCCTGCGTTGCAGTTCGTCAATTCCACAGACCCGACATCCCCGATTCTCGAAACGACGACTTCGCGGCAAGGCTCGATTTCGCACTGGCCGGCGTATGCCCTGACCTGTGGTGCGACACGTCAAGGGCCTGGGGTGTCGGTCGGCCTGTGGCCGGATCCTACGAGGGGGCGGCATGACCGAAAAGAACCATGACTTTGATCTCGACGGCTATCTCCGGCGCATCGGTTGGCGCGGGGCATATGCCGCCGACAGTGCCACGTTGCGGGCGGTGCATCGCGCACACGCCCTGAGCATTCCCTTTGAGAACATGGACGTCTTTCTCTTTCACAGTGTCCCGCCCCTGGCGCTGTCCGCCTTGGAGGAGAAGGTTCTGCGCGGTCGCCGCGGCGGCTCCTGCTACGAGCACAACACCCTGCTCGCCGCGGCGTTGCGGAGCATCGGCTTTCGGGTCACCTACCTGACCGGCCGGGTACTGGCCCTCGCGCTCGGCCAGAGCAGGCTGCCCCGTACCCACATGCTGTTGCTGGTGCACGTGCCCGGTGAGCAGGTTCCGTACCTCGCCGACGTCGGCTTCGGACTGCCGACCGCGCTGCTGCAAGCGGTTCCGCTGCTGGACGGTGTCGAGTCGGTGCAGGACGGCCGGCGTTTCCGTCTGTACCGCACGCCGCGCACCGGGCTCGCCGACGCGTGGGTGTTGCAGACCCTGAGGCCCAGCGCCTGGGTCGAACAGTACGAGTTCACCCTGGAACCGTTCGAGGAGATCGACATCTCCGTCATCAACTGGCACGTCGCGACCAATCCCGTCTCGCCGGCGCGGCAGGACCTGTATGTAGGCATCGCCCGGCCCGACGGACATCTCGGCCTCGCCGGCCGGAAGCTGTTCAAGTTCAACGCGGACGGAACGCGCGAGCAGCGCGTACTCGGCAGCCAGGAGGAGCTCGCCCGGGTTCTGGCGGATGAATTCGCCATCGATGTCCCGGACGGCGCACGGTGGCCGGCCTGGCCGGCGGAACCGGTGCCCGCGGGTGCCGGCCGAGGTTGCACGCCATAACACCACATACGACGGGGGACCACATATGACCATATTGGAATTCGCGGGGAAGGCCGCCCTGGTGACCGGCGCCGCGGGTGGTATCGGCGCTTCGGTGACCCGGACCCTCGCCACTCGGGGCGCTTCGGTCGCGGCGATGGACAAGGACGAGGAAGCGCTCCGGCTGACCGTCAAACGCCAGGCGGAGGACGGGCTTCCCGTCTACGCCTTCGCGGCGGACGTCTCATCGGGCGCCGAGGTCGATGCGGCGGTCGCCGCGGCCGAACGGACCGTCGGCCCCATCGAGCTGCTGGTGAACGCGGCGGGCATTCTGCGTACCGGTGAGGGGATCTCGCTGTCGGACGGCGACTGGACCGACACCTTCGCCACCAACGTCAACGGCGTCTTCTTCGTATCCCGTGCCGTGGTGGCCAAGATGGTGCGACGCCGTTCGGGAACGGTGGTGACCATCATCTCCAACGCCGCCGGAACACCACGTACCGGCATGTCCGCCTACGCCGCGTCCAAGGCCGCGGCCGCGATGTTCACCAAGTCACTCGGGCTGGAGGTCTCCGGTCACGGCATCCGGTGCAATGTGATCGCTCCGGGCTCGACCGACACGCCGATGCTCAGCCAGTTGTGGAGCGCGGACCAGGGTCCGGAGACTTCCATCGAGGGGACGCCCTCGGAGTACCGCGTCGGCATCCCGCTGCGGAAGATAGCGACCCCCGAGGACATCGCCGAGGCGACGGCCTTCCTGCTGTCGGACCGGGCCGGGCACATCACGCTACAGACCCTCACGGTGGACGGCGGCGCGTCGCTCGGCGTCTGAGCCCGGATCAGGTGAGAGGAAGTAAGGAAGAGGCAGTGGCAGGCCTACCCATTATCGAGTCGTATCCCATGCCGGGCGCCGATGAGCTCCCCGAGCAGATCGCGACGTGGCAACCCGACCCCGCACGGGCGGTCTTGTTGATCCACGACATGCAGAAGTACTTCCTCCGGCCCTTTCCACAGGGCGGCTCGCCGCTCACCGAAATGACCAGCAACATCATCCGGCTGCGGCGGGCGTGCACGCGCACGGGTACGCCCGTGGCGTACACGATGCAGCCCGGCGGCATGACTCCGCGACAACGCGGACTGCTCGTGGACTTCTGGGGGCCGGGGATGACCATCGACGCGGCGCACCGCGAGGTCACCGACGGCCTCACCCCGGAGCCGGACGATTGGATCTTCACCAAGTGGCGCTACAGCGCCTTCCACAAGACCGACCTGCTGGAGCGGATGCGGCGGGCCGGGCGCGATCAACTTCTCGTCTGCGGCGTGTACGCACACGTGGGAGTCCTCATGACGGCCTGCGAGGCCTTCACCAACGACATCCAGGCCTTCCTGGCGGCCGACGCGGTCGCCGACTTCAGGCCGGAGCACCACCGGATGGCGCTGGAGTACGCCGCCGGACGGTGCGCCGTGGTAGCCACCACCGACCGGCTGCTCACCGGCCTGGAAGCGGACAGCGCGGTCGCGGCCGGCATCGGGAGGCACACATGACCGGGCACGAGCTTCTGCGCCGGGTCCTGGCGGGAGAGCACCCGGCGTACGCGCTGCTTCATCGGCCGGAGTCGGAGGCGGCCGGCCGCCTGGAGATGCTGGTGGGCGATCTGGCTCAGGTGAACACCCTCGACGACCTGCCGATACCGGAATCGCCGGAGGCGGGCGGCACGCCCGGCCGCGGGCACGAGGTGCTGGCGCTCATTCCCTACCGGCAGATCCGGGAACGCGGCTACCGCGCCCCCGACGACGGCACCCCGCTGCTCGCGATGACGGTACGCGCGCAGGCCTCACTCCCGCTGGCGGAGGCGCTGTGCCGGATCGAGGACGTACCCGTCACCCTGCACGGCGCACGATTCGAGCCCGATGACGCCGGCTACGCCGAGATCGTGCGGAAGGTCATCGGCGACGAGATCGGCCGGGGAGAGGGGTCGAACTTCGTCATCAAGCGCTCGTTCCTCGCCGACATCGGCCACTGCACTCCCGGCGCGGTCCTGGCCTTCTTCCGCCGGCTGGTGGAGCAGGAACAGGGCTCGTACTGGACGTTCCTCGTCCACACGCCGGATCGGACATTCGTCGGCGCGACCCCCGAGCGCCACATCAGCCTCGCCGACGGGGTCGCGGTGATGAACCCCATCAGCGGCACCTACCGGTACCCGGCGTCGGGCGCGAGCCTGGTGTCGCTGCTGGACTTCCTCGCCGACCGCAAGGAGACCGACGAGCTGTACATGGTGCTGGACGAGGAGCTGAAGATGATGGCCCGGATCTGCGACGGGGTGCGGGCGGTCGGGCCCGGCCTGAAGGAGATGGCGCGGCTCGCGCACACCGAATATCACATCGAGGGCCGCACCAGGCGCGACGTACGGGAGATCCTGCGCGAGACCCTGTTCGCCCCGACGGTGACCGGCAGTCCCCTGGAGAGCGCCTGCCGGGTCATCGACCGCTACGAGCCGCAGGGCCGGGGATATTACGGCGGAGTGGCCGCCCTCATCGGCCGGGACTCGACGGGTGGCCGGCGGCTGGACTCCTCGATCCTGATCCGCACCGCCGACATCAGCTCCGCCGGCCACCTGCGGATCGGGGTCGGCGCGACCCTGGTCCGTCACTCCGATCCGCAGGCGGAAGTCGCCGAGACCCGCGCGAAGGCCGAGGGACTGCTGGCCGCGCTCGGATCGGGGCGCCGGTTCGCCGAGAACCCCGAGGTGCGCCGCGCGCTGGCGCGGCGCAACGAGAACCTCGCCGCGCACTGGCTGCACCCGACGTCGGCGGGCCCGGCCGTACGCCCGCTCGCACCGGAACTGGCCGGCCGCAGCGTCCTCGTCGTGGACGCCGAGGACACCTTCACGGCGATGCTCGACCAGTTGCTGCGCTCGCTGGGCCTGACCGTGCAGGTACGCCGCTTCGACCAGATCTACACGTTCGCGGAGCACGATCTGGTCATCATGGGGCCGGGGCCGGGCGACCCGCAGCACATCGGCCATCCCAAGATCGCCCGGCTGCGCGACGACGTACGGGAACTGCTCAGCACGAGCAAGCCCTTCCTCGCGGTCTGCCTGAGCCATCAGGTCCTCGGTTCGCTGCTGGGGCTCGAGCTCGTCCGGTGCCAGGTCCCCAACCAGGGCACCCAACGGGAGATCGACCTCTTCGGCCGGCGCATCCGGGCCGGCTTCTACAACACCTTCGCCCTGCGCTGCCCGCCGGTGACCACGGAGCTGTACACCGCGTTCGGCGAAGTCGAGGTCAGCCGGGACGCGGCGACCGGCGAGGTCCACGCGCTGCGCGGGCCGCTCTTCGGCTCCATGCAGTTCCACGCCGAGTCCGTGCTGACCGAGGACGGCCTGTGCGTCATCCGCGACGCGCTGGTCCGGCTGACCGCCGGTGTGCGCCCGGTTCCGTCCCTGCTCGGCACATGAGCGCTGGAGGGTCCTCGATGTCGACAGTACTGATCGCCGGCGGCGGCATAGGTGGGCTCGCCGCCGCGCTGAGCCTGACCCGCCACGGTCACCGCGCGGTCGTCCTGGAGCGCCGCGACGCCTTCGGCGAGCTCGGCGCGGGCATCCAGATCGGACCCAACGGATTCGACGCCCTCGACCGGCTCGGCGTCGGCGGCGCCGTACGGGCCAGGGCGGTCTACATCGACGAGCTGCGGTTCATGGACGGCGCCACCGGCGAACGCGTGCAGAGCCTGCGCCTGACGGGGAGCTACCGTGAGCGCTTCGGCAACCCGTACGCCGTCGTACGCCGGGCGGACCTGTACGCGCCGCTGCTGGCGGCGTGCCGGGCATCGCACTCCATCGAGCTGCGCGCCGGCAGCGGCGTCATCTCCTTCGAGCAGGATCCGGCCTCCGTCACCGCCGTTCTGCATTCCGGGCAGCGCCTGCGGGGCGCGGCGCTGATCGGCGCGGACGGGATCCGTTCGGCGGTTCGCCGGCAACTCGTCGGCGACGGTGATCCGCGGGTGTCGGGGCACACCATCTACCGGTCGGTGATCGGGATGGACCGGGTACCCGAACATCTGCGGTGGAACCACGTGACCCTGTGGGCCGGGCCCATGTGGCACTTCGTGCACTACCCGATCGACGAGGGCGCCAGCCTCAACCTCGCCGCCACCCGCGACGACGCGGCAGGCGAGGCCGTCGCCGATCGCCCCGCCGGCCGCGACGAGGTCCTCGGCGCGTTCGACGGGCTGGCACCCATCGCGCGGGAACTGCTCGAGCTGGGTGCGAACTGGAGGCGGTGGGTGCTGTGCGACCGGGACCCGGTGGACACATGGACAGACCGGCGGGTGGTCCTGCTGGGGGACGCCGCCCACGCCATGCTCCAGTACGCGGCACAGGGCGCCTGCATGGCGCTCGAGGACGCCGTGGTCCTCGGCGACCTCCTCGACTGCTCCGGCGACGAGTTCCCGCAGATGTTCGCGAAGTACGGCGCGCTGCGCCGGGCGCGCACCGCCCGGGTCCAGCGGTTGTCCCGCGAGATCGGCAGCGGCCTCTACCATCCGGCCGGTGCCGAGGCCCGGGCGAGGAACGCGATGCTCTCCGCCTTCACCGAGGAGGGTCTTCTCGATGCGCTCGGCTGGCTGCACGGCGACCGGACCTTCAGCCGGGACCGGTAGGCTCGGTCCGCACCTGGTGGCCGTGGCGAAGGGTGCGTGAGGTTTGAGTCCGGGCGAAGTGTTTGCCGCGCTGGGTTGGGGCGCGCTGGCGTCGTCGTCCCTGATCATCGGTGCGCTGCTGGCGTTCGTGCACCGGTGGCCGCGTCGCCTGGTCGGTGCCGTGCTCGCCTTCGGCTCCGGCGCGTTGATCAGCGCAGTCAGTTTCGATCTCGCCGCCGAGGGCGTCGAGGCCGGTGGCGAGGCGGCCGTCGCCGTCGGGCTGGCCGTTGGTGCGCTCACCTACTTCGGTGCCGACTCCCGGCTCGAGCGCAAGGGCCGGCCGGCGGGTGCGGGTCCGTCGTCGGCCGAGTCGGGTTCGGGAACCGCGCTGGCGCTGGGCGCCTGCCTCGACGGCATCCCGGAGCAGGCGGTACTGGGCATCGGGCTCGCCATGGGCGGCGGTGTCAGCGTGGGGCTGCTGACGGCCGTGTTCGTCTCGAACCTGCCCGAGGCGGTGGGGTCGGCGACCGAGATGCGCGCCGCCGGACGGTCGCGGCGCGACATCTTGGTGTTGTGGGTGGCGATCGCGGGAATCTGCGCGCTGTCGACGGTGGGCGGCTACGCGATCGCCGACGTCACGTCCGGGTGGTGGCGAGGGGTGATCAACGGGTTCGCCGCCGGCGCGCTGCTGGTCATGCTGATCGACTCGATGATTCCCGAGGCGGCCCGCAAGAGCGGCAAGGCGGCCGGCCTCCTCGCCGTTCTCGGGTTCTCCGTCGCCGCGTGGCTGACCACGGTCGGCTAGGTAGCCACTCGGAAGTTCCGGCACTTCTCGGCAAATTCCCGCTGCCCGGAACCGCAATGTCGGTCACTCAACCGTCGAAATCGGAGCGCCCCGCGGAAATGAGAAGGGGTTGACATGCATCAATGTTCCGAGCCTTCAACTCGGCGGCAGCATCGGCGACCCTTCCCCTCCGACATCGCAACCCCCACGACCCCGCCGGCCGGCACCCGCACGGCGTCGATCACACCCGGCACCGTCTGGGGCGATCGCTACAACACCTCGGTCACCGTCACCGGATCCGGCACCTGGACCGCGGCGTAAGCCGGGGGTCCGGGCGGCGTCCACCGCCCGGACCCGCCATCCTCAGGCGTTTGCCGGGGCCGCGGTGGCGGCCGGGGTCGACGAGGCGCGGTTTCCGCGCCTGGCGAGCAGGGTGTCCATCGACCAGGGCCCCGCGCCGAGGACCGCGATGAGCAGGAATGACCACGCGTAAAGTGCCGCCGTCACGCCGCCGTTCTCGATCGGCATGAGGCCGGACTTCTGGTGCACGACGAAGTAGGCGTACGCCATCGAGCCCGACGCGAGCGCGGCCGCGGGACGGGTGAACAGGCCGGCGAGCACCAGGATCCCGCAGACGAGCTGGATGACGGCGGCGTACCAGTAGGGCCAGGTGCCGACCGGGATGGGCTCGCCGCTGCCGCGGCTGCCGCCGAGGACGCCGAAGACGCCGGCCAGACCGTGGCAGGCGAAGAGCAGGCCGATGACGAAGCGGAAGGCGGACCACACCGGGGCGGCGAAGCGGCTGGACGACATGGAAGCTCCTCTACTCATGTTCCGGAAGGAACCCGAAATTACCGGGCTCGATTTTCGCGCATAGTCGCCCTCAGCAGGCCACCCGCAGTCGATTTTCGCCTCCGTGCAGATCTTCTACCAGGCGAGAATAAGACATGGATGGACTTGAATATGCCGGAACGCAGCCGTAACATCCGGGCATCCATTCTTTACGCGCCAGCCCAGATCCGGTTCACGTCCCCTGGGGGGGCCAGCCTCGCAGTGCCTTCAGCACCGGCCCCTCCTCCCCCGTCGATCCCTCGGAGGGCAGCCCATGCCTACACGTCACCGCCTGCAACGGCGATGGCTGGGCACCCTTCGGATACACCAGCCAGGTGTTGATGGACAGCCAGCCGATTGCCAGCCACCGCCACGAGGACCACGTCGGGCACAAGGTTCTCGCCGTGAACAACTCGAACGTGATCCAGGGTGACAACGGCACCAGCTTCTTCCCGCCGTCCGGCCCCACCCTCGCGACCTGCGACATCCTGCTCAAGTTCCACCAGGGCACCCACTCGCCGGACGCGTTCAGCAACAACCACGAGTTGCTCCTCAACCAGCGCTGTGCACCACGCCCAGCGGCCATGTCACCGAGGCCCGGTACCACGCGTTGATCGCACTCGGCCGAGCAGGCGGATTCAGTCCGAGCGAATGCCCCGGTTTCGGCGGCCAGTTCATCAACGTCCAGCCCCCGGTGCCCGCGGACTCGCCGTCGGACACCAGATCGCTGGGCCGGCTGATCACCGAGCCGGGTTGCATCCAGGCGATCCGCGAAGGCCGCACACAGAACGACCCGCTGTATCCCAACCCGGTGCCGTCCAGGTGGCCGGTTCCGGCCTGAACTTCCGCCTCGCGCCGCTGTTCTACGTGGTCAACGTCCAGGGCGCCACAAAGGACTACGCGGCGAACTTCGCCGATCAGATCCACGCCCCGAATTGACCCGACGACAACGGCGGGTCCGCACGGGCACCACCCGTGCGGACCCGCCGACAGGCGGTGCTGCCTAGCCGCGCGCCCTCTCCCACATCACGGTGTATGCCTCCGCTCCGTTGAGCAGATCCCGGCGCAGCGGCGCCGCGTCAGGCCCGGCCTGGTTGATCAGGTCGACGATCCAGTCCGCGTAGAGCCCGTACTGGGCGACGCCGTCGGTGTTCAGGTCGAACGTGCGTGACCCGTAGACCTGCTTGGCGACCCGGGTGCCGTTGGTCGCGGTGAACGGGTACGTGAGCGGGCTGGAGCCGGCGTCCAGACGCGGCGCGGGCTGCGAGCCCAGGCCGTTCACGTCGGTGCCCACGCCGTACCCGGTGATCTTCGAGCCGTTGGCCAGGCCCTTGTTGGCCCGCCACTGGTCGAGGAAGGTGGGCGTGCCCTGGCCGTCGTCGTGTGCCGAGAACGCGTAGCCGGCGACGAAGCCGCCGACCCCGAGCGTCCGGTTGACCAGGGACGGATCGGACCAGCTGTGCACCGAGGCGACGCCGGGGTATCCGGCCGACTCGGCCATGTCGAGCACGGCGGACGCGGTCCGCACGCTCATGTGGTCGATGTGAATGATCATGCCGCGGTCCATCATCCGCTCGATCAGGTACCGGCCGAGATCGGTGAGGCCGCGCACGTTGCAGATCTTGCCGCTCGGGTAGACCGGCAGGATCGCGCCGGCCGGCAGGCCGACCCCGAGTTGCAGCAGCCGGGCGAGGTCGTCGCTGACCAGGGGCTGCTCGTTGTCGGACGGGCCGGTGCAGGAGGTCGCCTGCCACCAGTGGCCGGTGGAGATCAGGTTGCCGACGTTGACCGCGGCGCCGGTGACGCCGCTGTCGAAGCGGGTGCCGCCGAACGCGTTGTCGAACTTGTGCACCGGGTAGAAGCCGCTGACGCCCATGCCCGCCAGTTCGTCGAGGCCGGCGTCGACCTGTGCCCGGGTGCACTGCGGCACGTCGCCGACCTCCCGGCACCCGAAGATCTCGGAGTTCTCCACCCCGATGGTGACCGCGAGCTTGCCCTCTGCGGCGATCCGGCGCACGTCTGCCGGGGTGGTCGCCAGCCGGAACCAGCCCTTGCCGGCACCGCCGCTGCGGGCGTCCACGTAGTCCTGCATCCGGCGCAGATACGTGGCCTGCGCCCGGATCTGGTCCATCTCGTCGCAGGAGGTGTGCTCCAGCGTGAGCCCGCAGATCACCCGGTTCGCGACCAGGAGCACGTTGAGCACCCGCTGCCCGGACTGCCATGCCCGTTCCAGGCTGCGGAAGTACGAGGCCTCGTGCAGCATCGTGTCGTGTTGCGGCCAGTCGCCGAAGGTGGGCCAGCCGTCCTCCGCCGAGTCGATCGGGTCGGTGCCGGCGATGATCGCCTCGAGCAGGGCGCCCCAGCCGAGGGTCGCGTGCGACTGGCAGCCCGCGAGCGCGACCGGCGCGCCGCCGGACGCGTACGCGTCACCGCAGTGCAGTGATCCGCCGAACGCCTCGGCCGCGGTGATGTGCGCGTGCGCGTCGATCCAGCCGACGAGCCTGCCGTTGGCGTCCACGCCGGGAGCCGGGGTTCCGCTGACGCCGGTGGCGATGTCCGGGATCGTCGCGCACCCGCTCGCCGGTGCGAGCGCGACGGTCGATCCGGCGTTGCCGGCGCCGAGCCCGCCGAGGTAGGCGCCCAGCTGCTGGCCTGTGGCGGTGGACACGAAGCGGTAGCGGCCGTCCGCGACGCTGACCGTCCAGTCGGCACGGTCGCCGTACGAATCACCGGCCCACACCCAGCCGAGCACGCTCTGGTACGGCGGCTTGCCGGTGGTGTCCCGGAGCAGGTAGCGGCCGAGCTGGGTGGCCTCGAACCGGAACGGCTCGGCACCCGACGCGCTGCCGGCGAAGCCGTAGCCGACCGAGGCACGCCGGACGTATCCACGGCTCGTCGATCCGTCGAACACCTGGAGCGTCGCACACACGCCCTCCAGGTCGTTTGCGGGTGTCCAGGCTGGAGCCGCGGCGGCGGGCGCGGGCAGCACACCGACGATCCCCAACACCAGTAGGCCCGCGGCCAGTCTGCGCAGTCGTGTCACGGAAACTCCCTTGCTCGATCATCGCCGGGCAACGCGAGTGTAAGAAGCGTCACACCGTAGACATAGAGCAAAGATGAATTTTTCTCTGAGAACGCCGTTACTGCTCCGGCGACAGGAACTCCAGGCGGTTGCCGACGTTGTCGTCGGCGTAGAAGCGGCGGTGGCCCGGGAACGCGTCGTCCCAGGTGATCGGCACGCCGTTGGCGGTTAGCCGGTCGGCGAGCCTGTCGATATCGGCGACCAGGATGCCGGGATGCGCCTTCCTCGCCGGCCGGAAGTCCTTCTCCACCCCGAGATGGATCTCCAGGTTGTCGGCCCGGACCCACAGGCCGCCGCGCGCGGCCAGGATCGGCGGCTTGCGCACCTCGGTCATGCCGAGCTTGCCGATGAAGAAATCGCGGCAGGCGTCCTCGGAACCCGCGGGGATCGACAGCTGCACGTGGTGCAGTCCGTAACCCAACTCGCTCGTGGTCTCGATCATCTCTTCATCCCTCGTTCTCCGGTTCCCGCGTCGTCTCGCCCGCACAGGGTTCCAGATCCAGATCGATCGCCGCGCACCGAGCGCGTACCCCCGGGCAGGGTTGATTTCTCCAGATAGGAGCGCCAAGCTATGGGAGCGCTCCCATCGAAGCGCTTCAATGACGGAGGTTCGTGGTGAAGCGAAGAGGCCTGTTCGCCGCCCTGCTCGCGGCCGCTCTCGTCGTGACCGTGGCGCCGGTCGCGCACGCCGCCGCCACCGTCCGGATCATGGCGCTCGGCGACTCGATCACCGCCGGGCCGGGTTGCTGGCGCGCCAAGCTCTGGAACAGCCTCCAGACCGGCGGCTACACCGGCGTCGACTTCGTCGGCACCCAGTCCGACGGCGGCGGCTGCAACCCCGGCTACTCGTACGACTTCGACCACGAGGGACACGGCGGGTTCTCGGCCACCGGGATCGCCGCCAACGACCAGCTACCGCCGTGGCTGGCCGCCGCCCGGCCGGACGTCGTCCTGATGCACCTGGGCACCAACGACATGTGGGGCGGGTACATCCCGCTCCAGGACAAGCTGAGCGCGTTCACCAAGCTGATCGGCCAGATGCGCGCACAGAACTCCGCCATGAAGATCATCGTCGCGCAGATCATCCCGATGAGCGCCTCCGCCTGCGCCACCTGCCCGGCCGACGTGATGGCGCTCAACAACGCGCTGCCGTCCTGGGCGGCCGGCCTGACCACGGCCCAGTCGCCGATCGTCCTCGCCGACCTGTGGACCGGATACGACGCGGTCGCCGACAACGCCGACGGCGTCCACCCGAACGACACCGGCTTCCGGAAGATGGCCGCGGCCTGGTATCCCGTGCTGGCGAGGGTGCTCGGCGGCACCACGACTCCCCCGACGACGACCCCGCCGACAACGCCGCCCACGACAACGCCCCCTCCCACCGGCGCCTGCACGGCGACCTACCGGGTGGCCTCGCAATGGACGGGCGGCTTCCAGGGTGAGGTCATCGTCAGGAACGGCTCCTCGTCGGCCTCCACCGGCTGGACCGCGACCTTCACGTTCGCCAACGGCCAGGCCGTCAGCCAGGCGTGGAATGCCACGGTCACCCAGTCCGGCGCGACGGTCACCGCCCGCAATGTCGACTGGAACGGCCGGCTCGCCGCCGGCGGCACCGCGACCTTCGGCTTCCTCGCCTCGTCGACCGGCACCAACACACCCCCGGCCGCGACCTGCGCCCTGTCGTGACCGCATTCCCCTCGAAGGAGCATGCGATGCGACTCGGCTTCGCCGTGGCAGTCACCACCGTGGCGTTCCTGATCCTCGGGCCGACGGCGGCTCCGGCCGCCGCGGAGCCACCCGCACCGCCCGGCGCCACGCTCGCCGACGTACCGCCGATGGGGTTCAACAACTGGAACGCGTTCGGGTGCGAGGTCAACGAGGCGCTCATCGAACAGACCGCCGACATCTTCGTCTCGTCCGGGCTCAAGGACGCCGGATACGTCTATGTCAACATCGACGACTGCTGGTCGCAGCGCGAGCGCGGCGCGGACGGCAGGCTCGTCGCCGATCCGGTCAAGTTCCCGAACGGCATCCAGGGCGTCGCCGATTACGTGCACGGCAAGGGCCTGAAGCTCGGCATCTACGGCGACGCCGGCACCAAGACCTGTGCCGGGTACCCGGGCAGCCTCGGCCACGAGGAGCTGGACGCCCGGACCTGGGCCGGGTGGGGCGTCGACTACCTCAAGTACGACAACTGCAACAACCAGTCCGACGGGTCGCAGGCCGACTACGTCCGCCGGTACACCGCCATGCGGGACGCGATCGCCGCGGCCGGCCGCCCGATGGTCTATTCGATCTGCGAGTGGGGCACGTCCAAGCCGTGGACCTGGGCGCCCGGCGTCGGGCAGCTGTGGCGCACCACCGGCGACATCAGCGACAACTGGCCGAGCCTGCGCTCGATCATCGCGCAGAACGCGCCGCTGTACCCGTACGCCGGCCCGGGTCACTGGAACGACCCGGACATGCTGGAGATCGGCAACGGCGAGATGACCGGCACCGAGTACCGCACGCACATGAGCATGTGGGCGATGATGGCGGCGCCCCTGATCATCGGCACCGACCTGCGCACGGCCTCCGCCGAGACGCTCGCGATCCTCGGCAACCGGGAGATCATCGCGGTCGACCAGGACCGGCTGGGCGTGCAGGGCCGGGTGGTCTCCGACGACGCCGGCCTGATGGTGCTGGACAAGCCGCTGGCCAACGGCGATCACGCGATCGCGTTGTACAACTCTACGGACACGCTCGCCACGGTCGGCGTCGCGGCGTCGGCGACCGGGCTGCGCCGCGCACCGGCGTACCAGATGCGGGATCTTTGGACCGGCGGCGTGGTGCAGGCGAAGACGACGATCTCGGCGGCGGTCCCGGCGCACGGCACGGTGGTCTACCGCGTGCGGCCGCTGACCGGCCCGCACGCGGTGGCACCGTCGGTCACGGTGGGCGCATCCCTGCCGACCCTCATTTCGGGTACGGGCGGAGCGACGCTCTCGGCGACCGTGACCAACCGGGGCACCGGCGAGCTGCGCGATGTGGCCGTCACCGCGCAGGGACCGGCCGGCTGGACGCTGACCGCGACCACACCCACCACCGGGCGGCGCCTGCGCACCGACAAATCGCTGGCCGTGACCTGGACGGTCGGGGTGCCCGAGGGTACGCCCGCCGGCCGCTACCCGATCGCGCTGACCGCCACATACGGGTGGGGGCCACCGGGCCGAACCGCGCACAGCGACAGCGAGCTGGTCAGCACCGTCGTCACGGCGCCGGCCGACGGCAACCGCCACCTGGGCACCATCGCGCCGGTCGACTCCCACAACGCCCGCGGCCCGGTCGAGGTCGACCAGAGCAACGGCGGCGAGGCGGGCGGCGACGGCTCGCTCATCACGCTCGCCGGCCGGGTGTACACCCGGGGCCTCGGCACCACGACGGCCAGCGAGATCCGCTACTACCTCGGCGGCCGCTGCTCCCGGCTGAGCACCGACGTCGGAATCGACGACGCGGCGCCGAGCACCGTCCCGGCCACGTTCACCGTGTACGCCGACGCAACGGCGGCGGCGACCAGCGGCCCGGTCAACTCCGGTGACACACCGAGGAGCCTGGTCGCCGACCTCACCGGCGCCACCTGGCTGCGGCTGGTCACGGCCTCCGGCGACGGCGGCACCGGCGCACCCACCGCCGTGGCGACCGACTGGGCCGCGCCCGTGCTCACCTGCGGCGGCGCCGCGCCGGACGATCCGGTGCTGCCCGAGTCGCGCACGCTGTACTCGTTCGAGTCCGGCACCGACGGCTGGACGACGGCCAACCCGCCGGACGGCGAGGGCGTGGCCCGGTCCGCCGACTTCCACACCGACGGCGCATACGGGCTGGCGGTCACCACGTCCGCCGGCGGCAACTGGTTCGGCAGCAGGCCGGACACGCCGCTGGACCTGTCCGGGCGTACCACGTTCAAGTTCGACCTGCGGGCCGGCGGCACCGGGACCGTCGGTGAGATCGCCGTCCAGGTCGGCAGCGCCGGATCGTGGTGCCAGGGCGGGTTCTGGACCTGGACCAACCCCGGCGCCAGCCGGACGATCACCCGCCACCTCACCGACATCGACTGCCCGCTCGGGGTGACGCTGGACCTGAGCCAGGTCACCGGCATCTGGATATTCCTGAACACCGGCGGTGTGCACCACGTCGACAACCTGCGCGTCGAATAGAGGCCAGTCATGAGAATGCTCCGGCAGGCGCTGTGCCTGCTCGCCGCCACCGTCACCCTCACGACCACCACCGGGTACACCGCGGCGGCGGCACCGCCGACAGGCCCGTGGACCGGCGGCTGGTCGACCAGCCCGCAGCGCGAGGCCGGCCCGGTCTTCACCGATCAGACGCTGCGGATGTTCGTCCACCCGACGCTGGGCGGCTCCCCGATCCGGGTCCGCCTGGCCAACACGTTCGGCACGAAGGACGTCACCTTCAAGGCGATCAACGTGGCCCGCGCGGTCACGGCCGGCTCCGCCGACCTCGTCGCCGGCACCGCACGGCGGGTGACTTTCGGCGGCCGGACCTCCGTGACGGTGCCGGTGGGCACCTCACGCCTCAGCGACCCGGTGAACCTGAGCGTCGGCGTCGGCCAGGACCTCGCCGTCGACCTCTACGTCACCGCGGGCGGTGACGCCACCGCGATCACCGGACACGACGCCGCACAGGGCACCCAGTTCGTCGCGGCCGGCAACCAGGCCGGCGCCGCGGGCGGCGCGTTCACCGGCACCGTGAACTCCACGTTCTGGCTGGCCGGCGTCGACGTCCGGCCCGCCCGGCCGGTACGGGGCAGCATCGTGGCGCTCGGCGACTCGATCACCGACGGGGCGTACACCACCTGGAACGGCAACGACCGCTGGACCGACGTCCTGGCCGCGCGGCTGCGGGCGCTGCCGCCGGACCGCCACCTCGGCGTGCTCAACCAGGGGATCGGCGGCAACCAGGTACTCACCGACCGCACCGACTGCTGCGGCGCCGGCACCAGCGTCTCCGCGCTGAAGCGCCTCGACGACGACGTGCTGCGCCAGACCCGGGCGAGGTACCTGATCCTGGCCGACGGCATCAACGACATCGGATACCACGCCGACGCCGACGCCCTCATCGCCGCGATGACGACGATCGCCCGTCGGTCACACGCCGCCGGCATCAGGGTGATCGGCGCGACCATCACCCCGTACGGCTGCGACGGCGGCTGCTTCGACACCGAGCAGGAGGCGACCCGGCAGAAGGTCAACGCCTTCGTCCGGACCAGCCGCCTCTTCGACGGGATGGCCGACTTCGACGCGGCAATCCGCGATCCGCAGAACCCCAGCCGGGTGCTCCCCGCCTACCAGGCGGACCCGCTGCACCCGAACATCGCCGGCCAGAAGGCGATGGCCGACTCCGTCGACCTCAACCTCTTCCGCTGACAAACCACGTCCGGTAACCCGCGGGGATGACCGTCGGCGCCATCCCCGCGGGAGCTCCGGTTACAGGTTGCAGGTCTCGGTGCCGTCCGGGTTCGAGGACATGCCTCCACCCTGTTCGGTGCACCACTGGTCCAGCCATCCACCGGGGCCGGTCCGGCCCGCCTCGATCGTCGTGCCGGCACCGGCGTCGGCGGAGGCGTGCACCACCGCGATGCCGCTCAGGCCGGCGGCCGCCGCCGCGATGAGGCTGAACGTGCGCACCAGGTCGCGCCAGCTACGGCCGCGGTGATCAGGATTGGCGATGGTCATACCGATGTCCTCCCGGATGCTTCGTCGCCGGCGTCGATGCCGGACGTCCGCCGAAGACGATCCGGCCCCTGTGCCCGGTTCGGAAGGCGCTACGGGGTTGTCCGGACAAGCCCGTACAGGCCCGAGTGAGAAATGAAGGCCCTGGAACTTCTCATTTGTAATAGTTACCGTCCGGTAACCGCGCGGCCACATCCCCGCAACGAGTGGATCGCGCTGAGCCGACGGAGGCCGCCATGTCCACCCGCACCCGCATATCCGCTGCGCTGTTGACCGCATCGATCGTGGGCGCGGGCATCGCACCCCTTCCCGCCGGGGCCGCCGACAACGTCGTCACGTCCCGGGGCATCCCGATTCCCGCCTTCTACACGCCGCCCTCGACGCTGCCCGCGGAGAACGGCGCGCTGATCCGCACCGAGCCCCTGCCGCTGGCCCTGTCGTTGCCGGGCATCAACGGCCGGCTGCCCGGCGACGCGACCCGGATCATGTACAGGTCCACCGATTCGGGCGGCGGGCCGGTCGCCGTCACCGGGGCCTACCTCGAACCGGCCGCGCCCTGGCTGGGGTTGGGACCACGCCCGCTGGTCGTCCTCGCGCCCGGCACCATGGGCCAGGGCGACCAGTGCTCCACCTCCCTGGCCCTGCAACACGGCCTGATCCTGGGAATCGGCCAGGAACAGTCCACCGTGTCGATCGGCTACGAGATCCTGGCCATCTACCGGCTCCTCGCGCAGGGCATCGCCGTCGTGCAGACCGACTACATCGGGCTCGGCACCACCGACCGGCTGCACACCTACATCAACCGCGTGGACTCCGGGCACGCCGTGCTTGACGCCGCCCGGGCGGCCAAGGCACTCCCGGACACCTCGGTCACCGCCAGGTCGGCCGTCGGCCTGTACGGGTACAGCCAGGGCGGCGGCGCGGTGGCCTCGGCCGCGGAACTCCAGTCGTCGTACGCGCCCGACGTGCGGCTGAAGGCCACCTACGCGGGCGCGCCACCGGCCGACATCGCCGACGTCACGGCGGCGATCGACGGCAGCGAGCTGGCGGGTGCGCTGGGCTGGTCGGTGAACGGGTTCGTCCAGTCCGAGCCGGACCTGCGACCGCTGCTCGACCGGCACCTCAGCGACACCGGCCGGGCCGTGCTCAAGGACCTCTCCACCATGTGCGTCGGTGACGCGCTCTTCGCATACGGCAACCGGCACAGCTCGCAGTGGACGGTGAACGGCGAGTCCGTGGTCGACATCATCCGGGCCGAACCGCTGCTGCGGGACTACCTCGGCGCGCAGCGCGTCGGCAACCGCAAGCCGGCCGGCATCGTCCGGGTGGCCACCGGCGTCTTCGACAATGCCGTACCGCACGGCCAGGCCCGGACGCTGGCCGTCGACTGGTGCCGGCTCGGCGGCGACGTCGTCTACGCACCGGTCGTCCTGCCCGATGCCGGCAACCCGCTGCTGAACCACTTCGGACCGCTGGTGACCGACCAGGGCACGGCCGTGGACTGGCTCGCCCACCGGCTCGCGGGCCTGCCGGCACCGTCCACCTGCGCGATCCTGCCCCTCCAGCCATGACCGGGTGCCTAAGAATATAAGCATTTCAATATCTTGTTTCCGGCGGCGGTTCCTGTTCTCCTACGGCCAGCCGTGAATCGGCCTCGACCATAGGAGCACCGCATGAGACTCAGAACGGTGACGGCAGGACCTGCCCTAGCTGTTTTCGCCGCGGCGACGCTGGCGCTCACCGCGCAGCCGGCGGCGGCCGCGCCCGGCGGAGCGCCGTCCGGCTCATCCACGCCGGCATCCAGCGCCGCCCTGCTGGCCGCTCCGCCGGCCGTCCCTCTCGCCAACGTCCAGGCACACTTGCAGCAACTGCAGAACTTCGCCACCAGCAACGGCGGCAACCGGGCCACCGGCACCGGGGGTCACACCGCGACAACGACATATCTCCAGCAGAAGCTGCAAGCGGCCGGCTACACCGTCACCATGCAGACCTGCACCACGTGCAACGGCTCCGCGAAGAACGTCATCGCCGACTGGCCGGGCGGCAACACCAGCAACACCTACATGATCGGCGGACACTCCGACGGCGTGTCGGCCGGTCCCGGCATCAACGACGACGGCTCCGGCACGGCCTCACTGCTCGAGGTCGCGCTCCAGCTGGCCGCGAGCAACCCGACGATGACCAACCACCTCCGGTTCGGCTTCTGGGCCGGCGAGGAGCAGGGGCTGATCGGCTCCAAGTTCTACATCAACTCGCTGACCACGGCCCAGAAGTCCGCGATCAAGGCGTACGGCTCGTTCGACATGGTCGCCTCCACCAACGGCGGCTACTTCGTCACCGGCACCGACGCGGTCGCCGTGAAGCTGCGCGAGTACTTCACCTCGATCAACGTAGCGACCGAGACGTCGACCGAGTGCTGTAGCGACGACGGCTCGTTCCGCAACGGCGGCATCCCGGCGTCGCTCAACTTCACCGGGGCCAGTTACACGAAGACCAGCGCGCAGGTGACCAAGTGGGGCGGCACCGCCGGGCAGCCGTACGACCCCTGCTACCACAAGGCCTGCGACTCCTACCCGTCGAACATCAACACCACCTCGCTGGGCCGCTGGGCCAACGCCGAGATGTACGCCGCGTGGACCCTCACCACGAGCACGTCGACGGCCAACGACTTCTCGGTGTCGCTCAGCCCGAGCGCGGGCTCGGTGAACCCGGGCTCCTCGGCCACGGCCACCGTGAACACCGCCACCACGTCGGGCAGCGCGCAGACCGTCGCGCTGACGAGTTCCGGTGCTCCCGCCGGCGTCTCGGTGAGCTTCAGTCCCGCGTCGGTCACGTCGGGTGGATCGTCGACAATGACCGTCGCGACCACCACGGCCGCCGCGGCCGGTTCGTACACCATCACCGTGACGGGAACGGGCTCGGCGTCCCACAGCGCCTCGTACACGCTGACGGTCAACGGGACCGGCGGGTGCACCGGCGCCGGCCAGAAGCTCGGAAATCCCGGCTTCGAGACGGCGACGACACCGTGGACCGCTTCGACCGGGGTCATCGGCGCGAACACCGGCGACGGAGCGCCGCGAACCGGCACCCGTAGCGCGTGGCTCAACGGCAATGGTTCGACGAATACCGAAACCCTGTCCCAGTCGGTGACCCTTCCCACCGGCTGCAGCTCCTACACGCTGTCCTTCTACCTGAAGATCATCACGACGGAGACGACCACCAGCGTCCAGTACGACAAACTGACCGTGAAGGCCGGCACCACCACGTTGCAGGTGTTCTCCAACCTCAACGCCAGCGCGTACACCCTGCGCTCGTACAACCTGGCCGCCTTCGCCGGGCAGACCGTCACCCTCACCTTCACCGGGGTCGAGGACTCCTCGCTGAAGACGTCGTTCGTCATCGACGACACCGCGCTCAACGTCAGCTGACGGCAACCGGTCGATGCCGCAGGGCGGGCCACCACCCTGCGGCATCGACCCGGCTCATCCGCTGACGCGGAAGGCGATCCCGGACGATTGCCCGGTCGTGCCGTCGGACTGGGCACCGACCGCCCATTCCGTGCCGCCGTCCACCGTCGTCACGGCGGTCAGCTCGGGGTTGCCCACGCCGCCGTTGACGGTCACCGGGGTGACCGACCAGCTCGTGCCGTTCCATCGGGCGAGGGCGGGCAGGCTCGCGGAGTCCGTGCCGGCGACCCATACGTCGCTCGCCGAGCGTGCGGCGACGCTCCGCAGGTTCGCCAGCGGCGGTGCGGCGACCGTGTTCCAGGCAGTGCCGTCCCAGCGGAGGACGAGCGCTCCGCCGGAGGTCGAGCCGACGGCCCACGCGTCTGTCGCGGACAGGGCTACGACGTCGTAGAGGAACGTGCTGCCGTTGTTGGGACTGGTCACCTGGGTCCAGGCGGTGCCGTTCCAGTGCAGGATCGTCGACTGCCGGACCCGGTTGCCGTACGGGAGATTGAGCGAGTATCCGACGGCCCAGACGTCACCGCTCGCGGCGCCGTCCACTGCGGTCATGAAGTTGGTTCTGGTGCCCTGGCTGGGCGTCGGCACCGCGGTCCAGGCGGTGCCGTTGTAGTGCATGGCCAGCGTCTTGCGGAAGGTGGAGCCGGTCGAGGCGGTCTGCCCGACCGCCCACGCGTCGCTCGCCGAGAACGCCCGCACGGCGGCGAACTCGGTGTCCGTGCCGGCCGCCTTGGGCACGGCCTGCCTGCTCCACGCCGCGCCGTTCCAGCGCAACGCGACGGCGGACCTCGCCCCGCCGCTCCCGGCCGTCGAATTGCCGACCGCGAACGCGCTGACCGGTGAGGTCGCGTCGACCCCGGTCAGGGCGGCCCAGCCGTTCGGGTCGCCGGCGAGCAGATCCGGGCTGGGGAAGGTGCTCCACCGCGTACCGTCGAAGCGCTGGACCACCCCGTTGCCGTTGCCGCCGACGGCCCAGCCGTCGGAGGCCGTGACCGCGTCCACGCCGAGCAGGCCGCCGAAGAAGCCGGTCGACTGCACCGGGACCTGGGTCGCGGTCGCCGCCAGTGCGGGCGCGCCGGCGGCGAGCACCAGCCCGGCGACACTCATGGCTGCTATTCCCATCGTCGGTCCCCCTCAGGTTCCGCTGCCGCGCACGGACAGCGTGTGGTCGGTGAAGGCGCCGAGGTCGCCCGAGAAGTCGGTGCGGGTTCCGGCGGCGAACACCGTCGGCCCGCCGGTCGCCGCGACGCCGGCGAGCATGCCGCCGAACTCCTGCCGCGGCACGCTCTCGGCGGTGAAAGCGGTCCCGTTCCACCGCAGCACGAGTGGCTGCCGGTCGCTGCCGGAGCTGGTGTAGCCGACCGCCCACACCTGGTTCGCGGCGGTTCCGGCGACGCCGTACAGGATGTTGTTGCCGGAGCCGGTCGCCGCCGGGATCGCCGCCTCGCTCCAGGCCGAGCCGTTCCAGTGGTACGCCACCGGCTCGCGGTAGCCGTTCTTGGAGCCGACGGCCCAGACGTCGTTCGCGCTCACGGCGGTCACCGAGTGCAGGAACGTGCCGGTACCCGACTGCGGCAGCTCGGTCTCGGTCCAGCCGTTGCCGTCGTAGTGGACTGCCAGCGGATGCGCGAGGACCCCGCTCTCGCCGCTGTTGGTGTAGTAGCCGACCGCCCACACGTCGTTCGGTGCGGCGCCGGCGATGCCTTCGAGGCTGTTGCCGGACGTGCCGGGGCCGGGCGCGGTCGCCTGGGTCCAGGCGGTGCCGTTCCAGTGCAGGAGCAGCGCCTCGCCGTGCAGGGAGGCGTCGTAGTACCAGCCGACCGACCAGGCGTCCGAGGGGCCGAACGCCTTGACGCCGTACAGCTGACGGAAGTTCGTGCCCGGTTGTGGCGTCGCGACGATCGACCACCTGCTGCCGTTCCACCGCATCGCCAGGGTGTTGCGCGGCATGCCGTTGACGCCCGAGGCGCCGTTGGCGTAGCCGACCGCCCAGGCGTTCGTGGCGGAGGTGGCGTCGACGTCGCGCAGTTCGTTGTAGTAGGCCGTCGCGTTCGGGCTGGTCACCGTCGACCAGGACGTGCCGTTCCAGCGCTCGACGAGGGTGCGGGGAGCGGCCAGGTTCGCGTCGTACGAGCTGCCGACCGCCCACGCGGAGGTCGCCGACAGCGCGGCGCTGCCGTACAGCTCGTTGGCGATGGCACCGCGGTTCGGTGTGCTCAGGACGGCCCAGGAGGTGGCCGCCTCGGCCGGGGCGGCGGCGACCGCCGCGAGCACGATTCCCGCGCCCGCGGCGATGCCTGCCCGGCATCTTCTTCGGTCCATCGCCGCACCGTCGCACCGAGGGCTGAAACACCCCTGACGCGGCGCGGAAAGACCGGCCCGGCGATCAGCCCCGATGGATCATGCGGGGTGCGACGGCCGGCGGGTCCGACCAGCCGACCGCCCACAGCTCGCCGGTCTCCGGTACGCCGGCCGCGGCGAAGATCGGCGTGGCCGAGCCCAGTTCGCCCTGGTTGCCGCCCGGCGGCGGGAGCGTCGGCAGGCCGGTGTCCTCCGCGGTGAACCGCTTGCCGTCCCAGTGCTCGACGTGGTCGGCCTTCCTGTTGTTGGGCAGGAGCTGGTAGCCCAGCGTCCACACGTCGTCCGGGCCGAACGCGACGAGCGCGGCCACCTCGGTGCCGCCGATCGGCGGCACCGGCTGCCAGCCCGCCGCGGTGAGGTGCCAGACCGCCGCCGCGCAGGCGAGACCGCAGGTCCGGCCGGCCGCCCAGACGTCCCCGGGCCCCGCGACGGCCACCGCGTCCAGCGTGGTGCCGGCCGGCGTGGACAGCTCCGCGCGCGACCAGGTGGCGCCGTCGAAGTGCAGCACCAGCCCATGACCGGCGCCGGTGGCCGTGTCGACCTCGGTCCCGACGGCCCAGACGTCGTCGGCCGCGGCCGCCGCGACGGCGACGAGCCCGCCGGAGGCACCCGCCGACTTCGGTACGGGCGAACCGATCCACTCACCGGCCCGCCAGCGCAGGATCAGCGGCTGCGCCAGGCTGCCGGTCGAGGTCTCCCCCACCGCCCAGCCGTCGCCGGCGGTACGCATGTCGATGGCGTCGAGGTCGTTGGCCGACCCGGCGGGCAGCGCCGGCGTGGGCACCGGCCGCCAGGTGAGTCCGTCGTAGTGCAGCACGCTCGGCGTCGACGGCGAGTTCGGTGCGAGGCCGGGCGCGGTGCTGCCGACGGCCCAGACGTCGCCGGCGCCGACGGCGTCCACCCCCGTGAGGTACGCGTCCTGCGGCAGCGCGGGCAGTGCGGGAACCGTCCACGCGGTGCCGTCCCAGTGCGCGAGCAGCGGATGCACCTGGGTCTTGTCCCACCAGGCACCGCCCACCCACAGGTCCCGGGCGGAGACGGCGGTGACGGCGCGCAACTGGCTGTTGGCGACGCCGGCGGGCAACGGCACGGCGGGGACGAAGGTCCACTTGGGCGCCGCCGCACCCGCCGCGGCGACCAGCGCAAGCGCCGCGATCGCGGCGGTCGAAATCCTGATCTTCATTCGGTCTCCATCCGGGTTCAGGCGGGACAGGAATGTTCCGTGGCCGAGGCGAGCCCTCGCAGGTAGGAGTCGGCGGCCCGCTGCCACGCCGGCGGCTCGCCCCACCCGTCGGCCGCGGCTTCCGGCGCGACGAGCCGCAGCCCCAGGTGGCGGGCGAGCGGGTACGGCCGGGAGAGGACGAGGAACTCGGCCACCGCCGCCTCGGCGTCCGCGCGCCTGCCGCCCCGGCCGGCGAGCAGCGCACCGGCGAGCGGCACGAACTGGCGGTTCCACCGCGCCTGTGCCTGCGCGGAGGAGGCGACCCTCGCGCACTCCGCGTCGCCGGCCCGGCCGGCGAGCACGGCGAGGAACAGCCGCGGCCCGTGCAGGTAGGAGACGTACGCGGCGGGCCGGCGGCCCTCCTGCTCGGCGGCGAGGTCGGCCTCGGCCAGGGCCCGGCCGGTGTCGGAGTGCAGCAGGTGGCAGAAGACGACGCCGAAGCCGTGCACGGCGCTGGCCAGGTCGTCCTGCTCGCCGCCCCGGGCACGGAACGCGTCGAGCAGCTCCGCCACCACCGCTCGCTGCCCCTGATGCGCCGCCGCCATGATCCGTACGCCGAGGGCCTCCAGCCGGATGTGATCCAGCCGCAGCCGGGCCGCGTCGCGCTCGCAGCGGGCGGCGCTGTCCGCGGCGGCCGCGGCCTCGCCCCGGCACAGCCGCACGACCGACAGCTCCAGCTCGATGTCGAGGGCCGTGACCACCGTCCCGGCCTGCCGGGCCACCGACAGCGCCTCCACGAGCCGGCGGGGATCGCCGTCGCGGATCCCCTCGTCCGTGCCCAACTGGTAGAGGAAGTTGATCCGCCAGCCGATCAGGTTGTGCGCCGTCGCGATGGTCAGGCCCCGCTCGTAGAGCACGTCCGCCTCGGCGAGGTCGTGCAGGCGGGCGCAGCGGCCGAGCGTGTCGAGCGCGCTGCACGACGTCTCGGGCCGGCCGATCTCGACGGCGGCCCGCAGCGCCCGGCCGGCCAGCCGGCGTGCCCGGCCCAGTCGGTCCGGCGTGGTCGCGTCGCAGATCGCCACCTGCGCCTCGATCGCGTCGAGGCGGGCGGCGACGGCCCGCGCCGGTGCCGGGCCGGCGTGCAACCGGGCCTCCCCGATCTCGTACCGGGCCTCGGTCCAGTCTCCGGCGGCGGTCGCGACCTCGGCGAGACGCAGGTGCAGGGACGCCTGACGGCCCGGCAGGACGCTGCGGGCCAGGCCGGCGCCCAGGGCGTACGCGTCGCCGACCCGCCCGGCGGCGGCGTACGCGCTGACCAGCGCCTCACCGAGATCGGTCGCGAGTTCGCCGCTGAGATCGCGCTCGACCATGGACAGGGCGCGTTCCAGCAGCACGATCGCGGTCGCGACGGCGCCCTGGACTGATGCCTGCCGGCCGGCCGCGACCAGGCGGGTGGCGGCCAGCGCCGGCTCGCTCGCCGTGCTCCACAGCTCGGCCAGGAGCTGGTCGCTGCCGTGGAACCGGCCGACCGCGGCCTCGGCGAGGAACTGCGCCGCCCGCCGGGCCAGGTCCGCCCGGTCGGCGGGCAGCATGGCCGAGCGCAGCGCCTCGGCGGTCATCGCGTGGCGGAACGAGTACCAGTGCGGGTCGTCGTCCTGGACGGACACGAGCTGGTGTGCGACCGCTTCGGTCAGGCCGTCGAGCAGCCGCGCGCCGGAGACGCCGGCCGCCGCACCGGCGGCCGCGGACGGGAACTGCCGGCCGAAGAGAGCGCCGGCGCGCAGGACGGCCCGGGCGTCCGCGCCGAGCCGCTCGACCCGGGCGGCAAGGGTCTCGCCGAGGCTCGGCGGAACCGCCGGGTCCAGCGGCCCGCTGACCTCCCAGCGGCCGGCGGCCCAGCTCAGCGTCCCGTCGTCGGCGAATCCGGCGAGCAGCTCCTCGACGTGCAGCGGGAGGCCGTCGGCGCTGCTCAGCAGCCGGCCGGCGACCGGCTCGGGCAGCTGACCGGCGGCCACGCCGAGACAACCCGCGGCCAGCTCCCGGACCTCGTGCTCGGACAGGCGCGACAGTTCGACGAGGCGGCCGGCCCGCCGCTGCCGCGCGCCGCGGGCCACCGCGAGCGCCGCCGCCGGGTAGCGGCGGCAGGTGCCCAGCAGCAGCAGGCGCTCCGCGTGCGCGTTGTCCACCAGGTAGTCGACGATGGCGAGGGTGTCCGCGTCGGCGTCGTGCAGGTCCTCCAGCACCAGCAGGCAGCCGTCGCCGCCGCTGAGCACCGTGACCAGGCGCAGCACCGCCTCGGCGAGGATCACCGGTGACTCGTCCGGCGCGGCCGGTGCGGCCTCGCGCAGCCGCGGCGTCTCGCGCAGCTGCGGCACCAGACGGGCCAGGGCGTACCGGTAGGGCAGGAGCCGGTCGTCGGCGGGCAGGCCGAAGCGCCGGATCGCCGACTGCAGCGCCTCGGTGAGCGGACGGAACTGCACCTGGGGCAGCGCGGCCCGGCCCCGGAACACGCGCAGGCCCCGCTGCTCGGCGTAGCGGGCCAGCTCGCCGGTCAGCCGGGTCTTGCCGATGCCCGGCTCGCCGACGATGAACGCGGTGCCACCGGACTCGCGCGCGGCGGCGTCCACCAGGGACCGCAACACCGCCAGCTCGCGCTCCCGTCCCACCAGCGGCGCGCCGCCGAGCCGCGGCAGCCGCCCGGCCTCCGGCGGTCGCGGCCGCTCGGGTGCCGCCAGACCGGCGTCCTGGCGCAGAATCGCCACCTCGAGGCGGCGCAGCTCGGGTCCGACGTCGATGCCGAGCTCGTCGCCCAGCCGGCGGCGCAGCCGGCCGTACGCGTCCAGCGCGTCCGCCTGCCGCCCGGACCGGTACAACGCCAGGATCAGCTGTCCGTACACATGCTCGTCCAGCGGGTGGTCCCGGATCAGCTGCTCCAGCTCGGGCAGCAACTCGGCGTGCTGCCCCAGCGCCAGCCGGCCGTCGACCATCGCACGGACGGCCTGAGCCCGCAGTCCGTCCAGGCGCTGTGCCTGCTCGCGGAGCCACGGCGAGTCGTGCACCTCGATCAGCGACGCGCCGCGGAACAGCCGCAACGCCTCCCGCGTCCAGTGGACCCGATCGGCCGGGTCGGCCGACTGCTGCGCCCGCTGCATGAGGCTCGCGGCGCGTTCCGCGTCCACCGAGCCCGGCGGCAGGTCCATCAGATAGCCGGGCGGCCGCGAGACGATGACGTTGCGGCTGCCCATCGTCTGCCGCAGGTAGGACACGTGGCGTTGCAGCGTGTTCTCCCGGCCGGCCGGCGCCGCGTCACCCCAGACGATGTCGATCAAACGGTCGGTGCTGACGATCCGGCCACGCTCCAGCGCCAGCGCGGCCAACAGCGATTTGCGCCGCAGCCCGGGCAGGGGCCGGGCCTCGCCGGCGAGGACGATGTCGACCGAGCCGAGCAACCTCACCTGCACAGACCCGGGTTCGCTATGCACCCGGCGAGGGTAGCGGCGGGTGCGCGGCGATCGGACGGCAAAGTCAGCCATGCGACGGCGTCCGATCACCGCCCATTTCATCGTCTATTGGATACCTTGCACCCGATCGGCCTCCCGCTGGAGCTCGTCCCGGTCCCAGGTCACCACCGCGCCCGGTATCGCGTCGGGCAGGACGTCCTCCATGTGGTGCAGCGTGCGCCAGCGCAGGCCGGCGACCCCGAGCGCGATCTGCGCGAGGCCGAGCAGCACCACCAGCAGCGCCATGCCGCGTCCCGGCCCGACGCCGAGCACCGCGCCGGCCGAGGAGCTCAGCGGGCCGCCCGCGCGCATGGCCGGCTCGAGGAGCCGGTCGGCGAGCCAGCCGGCGCACAGGTAGCCAAGCGGTTCCGTGAGGTTCGCGACCAGGCGGTTGCTGGCCAGGACCCGCCCCTGAAGCTCCATGCCGACCTTGGTCTGGATCATGGTCTGCCAGTGTCCGTTGAGGAGCGCGAGCGAGGCCGCGATCGCGGCCAGCCCGGCGCCGAGCAGCGGCGCCGACGGCCGGAGCCCGACGAGGATCATGCCGGCGCCGGTCAGCAGGACGAAGCCGATCATGCCGGTGGCGCGGCGGGCGAAGCCGCCCCAGAGCGCCATCGCGACGCCGCCGGCGATGCCGCCGATCGCACCGGCCGTCGAGGCCGCGGCCAGCGTGCCGGCCGACATGAAGGACAGGGCCAGCGGCGTGGTCAAGGCGATCGCGAAGCCGAGCATCAAGTTGTACGCGAGGAAGTAGCCGATCATCGCCACGAAACTGGGCCGCCGTGCCATGTAGCGGACTCCCCCGGCGATCTCCCTCCAGATGGACTCCTCACGCTGCCGGAACAGCAGGTCGGGGAAGCGCACCACGGCCAGCGTGGCGAGCGAGACGACCACGGTCGCGAGATCGACGATCAGCAGACCGCGCAGCCCGACGGCGACGATCAGCACCCCGCCCAGCAGCGGCCCGGTCGCCTGGCTCACCGCGACCAGTGCCTGGGTGATGCCGTTGGTCCGGCCCAGATACCGCTTGGGCACGAGCTGGGTCGTGGCGGCCAGGTAGGCGGGTTGCTGGAACGCCGCCGCGATCGCGCTCAGGCCGGCGGCTATGTAGAGGTGCCAGACGTGCAGCGAGCCGGTCGCGAACAGCGCCAGGCACAGGCCGCTCCCGGCCAGCGCGACCAGGTCCCCGATGATCATTACCAGCCGTCTGTTCCAGCGGTCGGCCGCGGCTCCGGCGAACGGCAACACCAGCAGCGCCGGCAGCAGGCCGAAGACCAGGATCACCGAGAACTGGGTGGCGCTGCCGGTGGCCAGGTACACCCACACGCCGAGCCCGAACGCCAGCGCCCGGGTGCCGATCATGGACACCAGCTGGCCGAGGGTCACCAGGGCGAATCCCCTCAGCCTCGCCTCGGCCTTCTTCTCCACGGCGACCGGCTCATACCCCTCGAACCAGGAGGTGATGGCGGTGGCCAGCCGGCCGGCCTGGTGCTTGAGGAAGAAGTGGCCGGCGTCCGGGATCACGGCCAGCGCCGTCGAGGCGCAGTGCGTGTCCCACTCGTGGTAGCGCTCCTCGTGGAACTCGGTCAGCCGGTCGCGCTCGCCGACGACCACCAGCGCGCGCAGGGTCGGTGCGGGGTCCGGCCGGTGGAACTGCCGGGTGTAGAACTGCTCGGCCTGCCGGTTGTCGTGCCGCAGCGCGCGCAGGATGTACGCCTGCTCGGCCGGCTCGAGGTCCTCGGTCAGGCCACCGATCCCGCGCAGCGTGTCGCGGTACAACCGGTCGGAGCGCCAGCGGTCGCTCGGCAGGAGCCTGGCCCACAGGTCGAACAGCCGGCCGGGCAGCCGGGGCGCCGGGAAGGCGCCGCCGAACACGACGCCGGCCACCTCGCCGCCCCCGGCCTCGAGCCGGCGGGCGATCTCGAGGGCGAGCGCGGCGCCCAGGCAGTGCCCGTACACGATGACGGGGCCGGTGATGCTCGCCCGGATCTCCGCCACGCAGCGCCCGGCGAGGTCGTCCCAGGGCTGCAAGGGCGATTCCGGCCGGCCGAAGTCGTGCCCGGGCGGATCGAGGGCGTAGAGCGGGAAGCCGGCCGGAAGGGCGGCCGCCAGCTCCCGGAACGCCGACGCGTTGCCACCGCCGAACGGCACCGCGACGATGGTCGCCCGGGTGACCGCGGCGGATCGGGCGCCCGGCAGCCGGTAGAGCAGCGCGTCGGCCGCGGCCGGCCGCCGGAGCAGGTCCGAGAGCTCGCGGATGGTCGGATGCTGGAAGACCGCGGCGACGCGCAGGCCGTCGCCGACCTCCCGGGCCATCCGCATCGCGGTGAACGAGTCGCCGCCGAGCGCGAAGAAGTCGTCGTCGATGCCGACCTCGTCCAGTTCGAGGAGCTCGCACCAGATCGCGGCGATCCGCCGGTCGTCCGGGTCGCGGGCCGGGGTCGCCGTCCCGGTGCCGGCCGGGCGCGACACCGGCTCGGGAAGTGCCCGCTGGTCGAGCTTGCCGTTCGGGGTCAGCGGCAGCCGGTCCAGGTGCACGAACTGGCTGGGCACCAGGTACGGCGGCAGCTTGCCACGCGCGTACTCGTACAGCGGCGCGGTCGCCTCGCCGACGTAGTAGGCGACCAGCCTGTCCTGCCGCACGACGACCGCGGCGTCGGCCACGTCGGGGTGACCGCGCAGCACGGCCTCGACGTGGCCCGGCTCGACCCGGTAGCCGCGGATCTTCACCTGGCGGTCGAGGCGGCCGAGGAACTCGAACTCCCCGTCGGGCCGCAGGCGGACCCGGTCGCCGGAACGGTAGGCCCGGGCGCTCTCCGCCGCGGAGAACGGGTCCTGGGTGAACCGCGGATCGTCGACCGACAGATAGCCGCGCGCCACGCCGGCCCCGCTGATCAACAGCTCGCCGGCCGCGCCGACGGGCACCGGGCGTAGCCGGGCGTCCACCACGACGGCGCCGACGTGCGGGATCGGAGAACCGAGGGACACGACGGTGTCGCCGGGCGCCGGTCGTCGCGCGGGTACCCGGTTGGCCAGCACCGCGACGGTCGTCTCCGACGGCCCGTAGGTGTTCCAGACGGTGCAGTCCGGGCGTACCTGCCGCACCGCGTCGACCAGGTCCCACGGGCAGGCCTCCCCGGCCAGCATCAGATGCCGTACGGGAACGACGTCGGCCAGCAGCCCCGCGTCCTGGATGGCCTTGAGGTGGCTCGGTACCAGTTTGAGGACGTCGATCCGGTGCTCGCGGAAGTATCCGGCGAGCCGGTCGGGGTCGACGGCCCACTCGTAGGGCAGCACGTGGACGAGGCCGCCGGTGGCGAGGGCGCCGTACAGGTTGGTGAGGCCCAGGTCGGCGGCGAGCGTCGACACCAGCGCGAAGCTCGACCCGTCCTCGACCGCCAGCAGGCCGAGGATTCCGGTCAGGTAGTTGGTGAAGTTGCGGTGCTCGACCACCACGCCCTTCGGCCGGCCGGTGGAGCCCGAGGTGTATATGACGTACATCGGATCGTCGGCGGCGACCGCGAGCCGCGGATCGCCGGCCGGCTGCCCGGCGAGCGGGAGCTCCTCCAGCACGGCGAGCTCGATCTCCGCGGGCAGTTGCGCGGCCACCTCGGAGAGGTCGACCTCGGCGTGGGTGAGCAGCAGCCGGGAGCCGGACTCGGCGAGCACCCGGACGACGTGGCCGGCCGGCGCGGTCGGGTCGAGCGGGAGGTAGGCCGCGCCCGCCTTCTGCACCGCGAGCATCGCGACGACGCAGTCCACGGATCGTTCGAGCAGCAGCGCGACCAGGTCACCCGCGCCGACGCCGGCCCCTATCAGGTACCGGGCCAGCCGGTTGGCCCGGGTGTTGAGGTCGCCGTAGCCGACGACGTCGTCGCGGCACCGTACGGCCGCCGCCGACGGGGTGGCGGCGGCGTGCGCCTCGAAGCGCGCCAGCAGCGGCGGGCGGTCCGGTGCCGCCTCGGTGAACGTCGCCGCCCGCCGCACCAGGGCCCGGTCCGCCGACGGCATCGGCGGGAGGGCGGCGGTCGGCGCGTCGAGGTCACCGGCGAGCGTGTCGACGGTCTCGACGAGGTGCCGCCCGAGCCGGTCCACCGCCTCGCGGGAGAGCAGATCGGTCGCGTACGTCAGGGTGCAGCGCAGGTCGCCGTCGGTCTCGACCACCATGCAGGACAGATCGAACCGGGCACTCGAACGGCCGACCGGCAACGGCTCGACGGTCAGCCCGGGAACCGTCACGTCGCGGCCCGTCGCCGTGTAGTAGTTGAACATCACCTGGACGAGCTGGCCGGCGCTCAGGTCGCGCCGCGGGCCGAGCTCGGCCACCAGCCGGTCGAACGGAACGTCCTGGTGGTCGTAGGCGTCCAGGGCGCTCTCGTGCACCCGCGACACGAGCCGGCGGCAGGTCGGTGCGGGGCCCACGTCGAGCCGGAGGACGAGGGTGTTGACGAAGCAGCCGATCAGGTGCTCGACCTCCGGGCGGTCGCGTCCCGCCACCGGCACGCCGACCACGACGTCCTCGGTGGCGCAGTGCCGGTGCAGCACGTGCGCGAACGCCGTCAGCAGCAGAGCGAAAGGCGTCACTCCGGCCTCCCGGGCGGCAGCCCGTACGCGCTCACCGTCGAGCGCGAAGCTGACCTCGGCGCCGCGGTGGTCGCGGACGGCCGGCCGGGGCCGGTCCAGCGGCAGTTCGAGGACCGGCGGCGCGCCGGCCAGCCGCTTGCGCCAGTACGCCAGCTGGTCCGGGTAGCTCTGCCGTCGTTCCCAGGCGGCGAAGTCGGCGTACTGGATCGGCAGGTCGGCCAGGCTGCCGGGCCGGGCGTACGCGTCAAGGAACTCCCTGACCAGCAGCCGCGACGACCACGCGTCGGCCGCGATGTGGTGAATCACGAACAGCAGGGCATGCCCGCCGTCGGGCAGGCTCGCCAGCACCGCCCGCAGCGGGAACTCATCCTCGAGCCGGAACGGCCGGGCCGCGATCCGTTCGAAGTCCGTGACGGCGGCGTACTCGAGGGCCGGCCCCTCGTCGGCGACGAGCAGTTCGTCGTCGCCGGCGCAGGTGCTCCGGAGCACCTCGTGGCGCGCCACGACGGTCGCGAGCGCCGCACGCACCCGCCGCTCGTCGAGCGCGCCGGTCAGCCGCACCGCCTCGACGACGTGGTACGCGGCGCTGTCCGGCGCCACGCTCTGCAGAAAGTGGAAGCGGCGCTGCGCGAATGACATCGGCACCCGGCCGGCGGACCGGTCGGCGCGCGCGATCCCCTCGGTACCGATCAGCCGGCGCAGCTTCGTCCGCTGCGCCGGGCTCAGCCGCGCCAGCCGCTCCTGCACCGCGGCGGCCGTCATGACCGCTCCGCCTGTGCGAGGAGCTCCAGCAGCTCGGCGGGGTCGATCTGGGCCAGTTGCCGGTCGGCGATCTCCTGGGCGAGCAGGGCGACGGTGGGGTTGGCGAAGACATTGCGGACCGACAGCGCGACCCCGAAGTCGCGGCGGATCCGGGCGGCCAGCTGCATCGCGGTGATCGAGTCACCGCCGAGCAGAAAGAAGTCGTCGGCCGCGCCGACGTCCGGGGTGCCGAACAGCTCGGTCCACTGTGCGGCGACCCAGCGCTCCAGCTCGCCGGAGGGTCGCACGTGCACAGCGTCCGGCGCGGCGACGTCCAGGCGGTGCAGCGCGGCCCGGTCGATCTTGCCGTTCGGCAGCTGCGGCAGGGCCGGGACGGCGACGAACCGGGACGGCACCATCGCCGGCGGCACCACGGCCATCAGGTCCCGGCGTACGGCGGCGTCGTCGAACGGCACGCGGACCGGCACGACGTACGCCGTGAGCGGGCCGGTGGTGACGAAGACGTCGTGCACCTCGCCGCCGGCCCGGATCGACGCCGCCACCTCGGCCGGGTGGATCCGGACGCCGTTGACCTTCACCTCGTCGTCGCCGCGCCCGACGACGAGCAGGTCGCCCGCGTCGTCGAGCCGGCCGAGGTCACCGGTCCGGTAGGACGTCTCGCCGCCGGCCAGGCGGGTGAAGCGCGCCGCGGTCTCCTCGGGCAGGCCCAGGTAGCCGTGGCTGGAGTACCGGCTGACCAGCACGATCTCGCCGGTCTCGGCCAGGGTGAAGCCGGCACCCGGTACCGGCTTTCCGACCGGCAGCAGGCCGCTGGTCGACTCGAAACGCCGCAGCCGCTTGTAGACCTTGGGCAGGGTGGTCTCGGTGGTGCCGTAGAAGTTGACCCGGACCCGGGTCGCCGGAAACGTCTCGTGCCACTGCTCGACGAGCACGCCGGTCAGCGGCTCGCCCGCGAAGAACACCGTGCGCACCGACGGGCAGGGCGCAGCGCCGTAGCGCAGCCAGCTCCACGCGACCGACGGCACCACGTTGACGACGCTGATCCGCCGCCGGGTCAGCCAGGCGACCACCGCCTCCGGCGCCTCGGCCTCGCCCGGCGCCGGTATCACCAGCGTGCCGCCCGCCCACAGCGGCAGCATCACGTCGCGGACCATGACGTCGAAGCTCAGCGCGGTCAGGAACGCCACCCGGTCCCGCGCGCCGATGCCGAACTCCGCGACCTGCCAGTCGAGGAAGTGCCGGAGCCCGGCCGCGGACCCCAGCACCGGCTTCGGCGTGCCGGTCGAGCCCGAGGTGAAGAAGACGTACGCGCCGTCCTCGTGCGCCGGCCCCGCGGTGAGGTGCCGTTCGAGGATCTCCCGGCGTCCGGCCGGCAGCCCGGGGTCGATCGGCACGGCCACGCCTCCGAGCGCGAGCACGGCGAGGAAGTCGACGACGAACTCCGGCGATCTCGGGCGGCCGATGACGAACGGCACCCCCGGCCGTACCACCGGGGCGAGCTCGGCCTGCCGCCGATCGAGCCGGTCGGCGAGGTCCCGGTAGCTGATGGTCAGCCCGCCGCACTCGATGGCGCCGTGCGCCGGGCTGGTCTCGGCGTACCGGCGGATCCGCTCCACACTGCGTTCTACCCGCATGCTTCTTCTCCAACGTGTCCCCCCGGCGGGCGCGCAGCGGCCCGGACAGCCGGTCGGCCGCGACTATGGCAAGACGCGCTGAAGCGGCACGGAAACCGGCCTGACGCATGTCCGATCTGACTCCATGCGCCAACCACCCGTGCGGTGTCGTAGCGAAACACCAGGTCATCGTGAACCGGTTAAGCATCGCTCGATGAACGGCGCATTACATGGATTGACATCAATTAACAGCGGGCCTAGGTTCAGCGCGGGTAAGCGCTTACCTGCAGGCCGGAGCCTTGCGGCCGAACGGCTCCGCACATCTCAACAGGCGCCAACCCGGCCCACCCGCCCGTCACCGAGCGCGCGAGGGCCGGGTACCCCGCATGCCGCCCCGGCGGCATCCACTCCCCCGCAACGGAGGAACATCCATGTCCGCAACGGCCCGCACCTACCGCCGCCGCACCGTCGTCGCCGCCATCTCGGCCGGCATCCTGACCGTCGGTGGCACGCTGGTCCTCACCCAGGCCAGCGCGTCCGCCGCGTTCGAGTCCAGTCCGGTCGGGTTCGCCAGCATGAACGGCGGCACCAGCGGCGGCTCGTCCAGCACCGTGGTGACCGTGACCAGCGCGTCGGCGCTCAAGTCGGCGCTCAGCTCCGGCACCTCGCAGACCGTCCGGGTATCCGGCCTGATCTCGATCTCCGGCATGTACAGCGTCGCGTCGAACAAGACGGTCATCGGCGTCGGCTCGGGCTCCGGGATCACCGGCGGCGGCCTCAACCTCTCCGGCGTCCGGAACGTGATCATCCGAAACCTGGTGTTCCGCAACGCGAGCGACGACTCGATCAACGTCCAGTCGAGCACCACGAACGTCTGGATCGACCACAACGACCTGGCCAGCGGGTACGACGGCCTGATCGACATCAAGCGCGGGTCGGACTTCATCACGGTGTCGTGGAACCGCCTGCACGACCACGACAAGTCCATGCTGCTGGGCCACAGCGACGACAACTCCGGCGAGGACCTCGGCCACCTGCGGGTGACCTACGTGCACAACTGGTTCGAGGGCACCAACCAGCGGCACCCGCGGGTCCGGTTCGCCAACCCGGTGCACGTGCTCAACAACTACTACAGCAACGTCGGTTCGTACGGCGTCGCCTCCACCGAGAACGCCGGCGTCTACGTCGAGCGCAACTACTTCGAGAACGTGGCGAACCCGACGGTCACCCAGACCGGCGACTCCGCCGCCGGCAACATCAAGGTGCTGAACAACTACAAGGTCAACTCGGGCACCGAGCAGGTCCGCAACGGCGCCAGCGTCGCCGCGATCCCCTACTCCTACACCCCGCAGGCGAACAACACGGTCAAGGCCACCGTCACCGCGGGCGCCGGCACCGGCAAGATCTGAGCCACCCCGACGGCGGCGCCCACCCCCGGGCGCCGCCGTTCGGGATTTCGCGGGCTCGCCCTCTCCACCAGCGCTTTGGTCTGACGATGGGTGAGGCCGGGGATGGAACATAGAGAAAAATCATGTCAAAAGTAGCATCATCCGTTATGTGGGTGAGGAGTTGCTGTATCTGAGTGACCGGACGCAGGTCACCCGCCACACCCCGTCCGACGGTCCCGGCGTGGTTCGCAAACACGCCACCGGGGCCGGTGCGATCCGCCGCATCGAGCACGAGCGTGCCGTACTGGAGAAGCTCGCCGGTCTGCCCGGCGTCCCCCGCCTCGCCGCTCACCAGGAGCGCCGGACCCTGGTCCTGCAAGACGACGGCGGCGGCCCGCCGCCGGCCGGGCCGATGCACCTGCCCGACCTGGTCCGCATCGCGCACGCCCTGGCCACGACGGTCGCCGCGGTCCACCGCGCCGGTGTCCTGCACCGCGACATCACCCCGGACAACGTCGTGCTGCGCCCGGACGCTCCCCCGCTGCTCATCGACTTCGACCTCGCGCTCACCGGCGCACCGGAGACCGACGAGGGCCCGGTCGGCACCCTCGGGTTCCTGGCGCCCGAGCAGACCGGCCGCACCGGCCTGAGCACCGACCGCCGCGCCGACCTCTACGGCCTCGGCGCCACCCTGTACACCCTCGCCACCGGCACTCCCCCGGTCACCGGCCACGACCCTCTCGAGCTGGTGCGCGACACCCTGGTCGGCACCCCGTCCGCCTCGGGTCTGCCACCTCGGCTTGGCGACATCATCATGCGGCTGCTGGAGAAGGACCCGGACCGGCGCTATCAGAGCGCCGAGGGCCTGGCCCACGATCTCGCCCGCTGGACGGCCGACCCGGACGGCGACTGGACGCCGGGCGACCGGGACTTCCCGCAGTTCCTGCCGGCACCGCCCGTCCTGGTCGGCCGGGACCCGCAGATCGGCACCCTGGCCGCGGCCCTGGACCGGGCGCTGAGCGGCGACGGCCGGGCCGTGCTGGTCAGCGGCCCGGCCGGGATCGGCAAGAGCACCCTGATTCAGACGCTGCGACCGCTGATCGCCGCTCGCGGCGGCTGGTTCATCGCCGGCAAGTACGAGCAGTTCCGCACCGGTGTCGACGCCGGCGGCACCGGGCAGGTGATCAGAAACCTGGCCAGGCTGCTGCTCGCCCTGCCGGAGGCGGAGCTGACCGGCCACCGGGAGCGGCTGGTCGCCGCGCTGAATCCGGTCGGCAAAGTGGTGTCCGGCGTGGTGCCCGAGCTGGACATACTTCTCGGCGGGCAGGTGCCGGCCGAGCCGCTGGACCTGGTCACCCCGCCGATCTGGGCCGGCGGCACCTCGGTCACGCTGCTGCGCACCGTGGCGGCGCACCGTCCCCTGGTCATGGTGGTCGACGACCTCCAGTGGGCGACCGGCACCTCGCTGCGAGTGCTGGATGAGCTGGTGGCCGCCGGGCCGATCCCCGGGCTGCTGGTCGTGTGCGCCTTCCGGGACGAGGAGGCCGACGCCGGCCATCCGCTCGCCGGCGTCGCCGCGCGCTGGGAGCGCGACGGGCTCGCCGAGCCGCCGTTGCGGCTGGCCGGGCTGGACCGGGCCGGGCTGGCCGAGCTGACCGGGGCGGTGCTGCGGCTCGAGCACCCGGCCGCGGAGTCGCTCGCCGACCTGATCGGCACGGCGACCTCCGGGAATCCGTACGCCACCGTGGAACTGATCAACGGGCTTCGCACGGAGGGCCTGCTGAGACCGGCGGAAGGCGGTTGGGACTGGGACCCCGATCCGGTACGGGGTTTCATCGCCCGCCACCGCCTGCCGCAGCTGCTCACCGCCCGCCTGGAGCAACAGGCGGCGACGACCCGGCGCCTGCTTGTCGCACTGACCTGTCTCGGCAGCAACGTACTCCCGGAACTGCTCGCCACCGCCGCCGCGATCCCGCCCGCCGCCCTACCGGCACACCTCGCTCCCGCCGTCACCGACGGCCTGATCTGCGCGGACAGCACCGTCAAGTTCTGCCACGACCTGGTCCTGCAAGCGGCCCGGGATCTGCTCCCGGCCGCCGAGATGGATCGGACGCGGCTGGCGATGGCCCGTCGCCTGGCCGCACACGGCGGCTACGAGCAGCAGGCCGCCGAGCAGTACCTCCCGGCGACCGGCCTCATCGGCGACGACGGCGAGCGCCGGACCGCGTCGGCGCTGCTGCACCAGGCCGGCCGCCACGCCGCGCGGATGACCAACTATCCGGCCGCCGACGAGCTGCTGACCGCCGCCGACCGGCTCCTACCCGCCGCCGACGCCGCCGGCCGGGACGCGATCGCGGTGGACCGGCACACCACGCTCTTCTCCCTGGGCCGGCACGCCGAGGCCGACCGGATCTACCGCGATCTCGCCGCCCGCTCCCCGGACCCGCTCGTCCTGGTCGCGGCCACCGCCGTGCAGATCAACAGCCTGACGCAGCGCGACGAATGCCACGCGGCGATCACGCTCGGGCTCGACGCGCTGCGGCGGTTCGGCATCACCCCGCCGGCCGACCTGGCCGCGGACAACCAGCGCGCCGTGGTCGAGCTCCGGGACTGGGTGGCGGAGTTCGGACCGGCGTACCCGACGTGGGAGTGCACCTCTCCGCAGATCGTCGCGGTGGCCCGGATCCTGCAACGGATGCTCGTGCCCACCTTCGTGGCCGACCCGGACCTGCACGCCTGGCTGGTGCTGCGGGCACACGTGCTGTGGCAGCACAACGGGGTGTGCTCGCCGCTGACCGGCACCCTCGGCGGGGCCATCCGCGTGACGAGTTGGCTGCTCGACGACCACCGCACCGGATACGTGCTGACCGGGCACGCGCTGCGGGCCGCTCGCGAGCACGGCTACCCCGCGGCCGCGGCGGTGGCCGCCTACCAGCACTTCATGCTGGCCGCGCCGTGGTTCGAGCCGCTGGAGGAGGTCGTCGAGGCCTGCTGGCAGACCCGCGACGAGCTCCTCACGGTCGGCGACGTGCAGATCGCCGGATGGCACTCGGCGCGGCTGCTGGTCCTGCTGGTGGAGACCGAGGAGTCGCTGCAGACCTGCGCCGAGGAGACCGCGGCGGTGCTGGCCTTCGCGGAGAAGACCGGCAACTGGTACGCCCGGCTGATCGCCCTAGGACACCGGCAGCTGATCCAGGCGTTGCGGGGGCACACCGACGGCGAGGGCTTCGACGAGACGGCGTACCTGGACGAGATCGGGGAGAATTCGGCCCTGCTGGCCGACTATCACCTGGACCGGGCGCTGACGGCGCTGCTCAGCGACGACACCGCGGCCCTGGCGGAGCACTCGGCCGCGGCGATGGAGCACAGCAAGGCGATCCGTGGGTTCTACTCCAGTGCGCTCGCCCGGGTCACCCGCTGCCTCAGCGACCCCTCCCCCGCGTCGGCGGACGCCCGCGACTGGCTGGCACGCCGGGCCGCCGACTCGCCCCGCAACTTCCGGCCGCTGCTGCTGCTCGTGGATGCCGAGGTCGCCCGGGCCGGTGGCGACGCCGTCGCCGCGATGCGGCTGTTCGACGAGGGCCTGCACGAGGTGACGGGCCGCCCGTGGCATCACGCCCTGCTCGCCGAGCGGGCCGCACGCCTGCACCTGGAGCAGGGGCTTCCGCACACCGGGCGCCGGCTGCTGGTCGAGGCGCGCGACGCGTACCGGGCGTGGGGTGCCGGCGGCCCGGCCGCACGCCTCGAGGCCGAGCACCCGTTCCTGCGGAACACGGCGAGCATGGGCCCGGGGACCGGCGCCGACCGCCTGGACCTGATGGCGATCCTGCGCGCGTCGCGGGCGCTCAGCTCGAAGACCACCCTCGCCGGACTGACCACGCAGGTGATCGATGTGTTGTGCGCGATGACCGGGGCCACCGACGTGCGCCTGTCGCTGCGGGACCGCACCGTCTCCGGCTCCTCCACCACCGATCTGCCGGCGTCCGCCGTCCGTTACGTCCAGCGCACCCACCACCCGCTGCTGGTCGCCGACGCGACCCGGGACGACCGGTTCTCGCAGGATCCGTACTTCACCGGTCTCGAGGCGTGCAGCCTGCTGGTCATCCCGGTGCCCTGCCAGAGCGCGGAGGACGCCGTCCTGGTCCTGGCCAACCGGCGGCAGGGCGGCGTCTTCTCCACCGGCCGCCTGGAGACCGTCGAGCTGATCGCCGGTCAGCTGGCCGTCTCCCTGGACAACGCCCTGCACTACGACTCCCTGGAGGGCGAGGTCCGGGCCCGCACCGCGGAGATCGCCGACCGCAACCGCGAGCTGGAGGCCGCCAACCAGCTCAAGGCCGACCTGATCGGCATGCTCGGCCACGAGATCAACAATCCCCTCGGCACGATCCTCGGCAGCCTCGACCTGGTCCTGACCGACGATCCCCTGCCGCCGTCGGCCGAGCTGCTGGTCGCCAGGGCGCACGGCGCAACCCGGCGGCTGGCCGGCATCGTCGACGAGGTGCTCGCCCTGGTCAGCATCGACGCCGGCCGGCTCACCGCGACACCGCGCCCGGTCCGGGTCGCCGACCACATCGAGGCCGCGCTCGGCGCCACCGCCACCACCGCGGTCACCGTCTCCTGCCCGCCCGACCTCGTCGCCGCCGTCCAGCCCGGCCACCTCGACCAGATCCTCACCAACCTGATCAGCAACGCGGACAAGTACGGCGGCGGGGTCGAGGCGATCGACGCGCACGGCTCCGGCGCGGGCCCGGTGACCATCGACGTCGCCGACCGGGGCCCGGGCGTGCCGCCGGAGTTCCGCGACCGGCTGTTCGGCCGTTTCGCACGCGCCGAGGGCACCGCCAGGAACGTCGCCGGCACCGGGCTGGGCCTGTACATCGTCCGCGAACTGGCCCGCGCCAACGGCGGCGACGTACGCTATCGCCCCTCGCCCGTACGCGGATCGACGTTCGTCGTCTCGCTTCCACCGGCGACCGTCGTCCGGAACACGGTGGGCAGCCGCAGACCGGCCGAATGACGACACCCGCCGCCGATCGACTCGGATCTCAATCGCGATCCGAATTGGAGTTCATGAAGACCTGGCCGTATAGCGTGGTGCCGTGAGCTCCGGCGAGGCAGGATCGCTGCCGACAACAGCCGACCGGTTCGCGGTGCTGCGGCAGACCGGGCTGACCGCTGCCGCCGATCCGGCATGCGATCGTTTCGCCGCAATGGTACGGAATATGCTGAACGTTCCGATCGGCCTGGTCGCGTTGATCGAGCCGGAACGGCAGGTGCTCCCCGGTGCGTCCGGGCTGAGCGAGCCGTGGCAGCAGCAGCGGCAGACACCGCTGTCGTACGCGCCCGGTCAGCACGTCGCCACCGGCGGCGCGCCGCTGGTGATCGAGGACGCGCGGACCGATCCACGATCGGCCGGCACCCCGGCCGTCCGCGAGCTGAACGTCGTCGCGTACGCGGGGATGCCGTTGACCGATGAGACCGGGGTGGAGCTGGGCACGCTGTGCGCGATCGACACCGCGCCCCGGCGGTGGACCGGCAGCGAGCTGGCGTTGCTCGGTGATCTCGCGGCGGCGTGCTCGGACGGCCTGCGGCTGCGGATCGCCAACAGCACGGCGCAGCGGCGGTCGGCCGAGTCCGATGCGGCGCTCGACCGCAGTCAGCTGTTGCTGCGTGCCAGCGTGGCGCTGGCGAACACGAGCACGGCCGACGACGTGGCCGCCGTCGTCCACGACCTGGTCACCGGCACGCTGAACCCCGCACACGTGGAAGTCTCGTTGCTCGACCGTTCCCGCATGGTGAGCTGGCAGTCCGGCCCGGCGTTACCGGCGTCCGCCGCCAGGTGGTCGGAGCATGACGCGATCCCGTCGGGGTTGGCCGTCCGCACCGGCGCCGCGGTCCTGCTGCCCGATCTGGCCGCCGTTCGCGCGTTGACCCCGGACGCGGTGGACACCTACCTCGAGATGGGCTGGCAGTCGGCGGCCAGCGTGCCGCTGCCCGGGTTCGACGGGCGGGTCGGTGCGCTGACGTTCGTGTGGAAACAGCCCCACGTGCTCGACCACACCGAGCTGACGATCCTCACGGCCCTGGCCGTCTACACCGCCCAGGCATTGCAACGTGCCGACTACCTCCGCTCGCGGGAGAACGTCGCGGCGATCCTGCAACGGGCGATGCTCAGCGACGTGCCGGACTCGGCACCCTTCGAACTGGCGGCCCGGTACGAACCCGCCGCCCGCGGCGAGCAGGTCGGCGGGGACTGGTACGACGCGGTCCGCCTCGACCTGCAATATCTCGCCCTCGTGATCGGCGACGTCACCGGGCACGACATGCGCGCCGCCGCGCTAATGGGACGCGTGCGCAGCAAACTGCGCCTGCTGCTCGTCGACCGGCACGAGCCACCCGCCGCGCTGCTGCGCCGCCTCGACTCCGCCAACCAGGCCCTCGGCGACCGGATCATCGCCAGCGCCGTGCTGGCCTACCTACGCCCTGAACCCGGGGGTGACGGGCACCAGTTGCAGTGGTCCAACGCCGGGCACCCGAACCCGCTGCTGCTCGACGCCGCCGGCGTCACCGTGCTGACCGGCCACGACCCGCTGCTGGGCGTCACCCGCCGCACGCCGCGCACGAGCCACACCCGGCACCTGCCGCCCGGATCGACCGTGCTGTTCTACACCGACGGCCTCATCGAAACCCGCGAGCACCCCTTCGACGAACGCGAACGAGAGCTGCACGCCGCGCTGGCAGGCCTGCACGACCTCCCCCTGACCGAGCTGCTCGACCGGATCTACGCCGCCTTCGCCGGTGACGACCAGGAGGACGACGTCGCCCTACTCGCCGTGCGTACACCACCGCGGCAGTGAGAGCCAGAACGTCACCACGACGGCGATCAGGCCGAGCGCGCCGATCCGGCCGGCCCACAGCCAGTACGAGGTCGGCTCGGACCAGACCAGCCGCATGAGCACCGTGCCGATGCCGCGCCCGCGCGGGCCGTCGGCGCCGAGCGCCACACCGAACGCGGTCATGAGCAGGAACAGGAAGAGCAGGCCGACGATCGACCGCCGCAGCAGGCCGGTGCCGGGCGGCTGCCCGATCGCGAAGAACAGCGTCGCCCAGGCCATCAGCAGCAGGATCAGGATCGCCCCGGCGCCGCCGACGGTGCCCACGAGGATGGCGGCGAACGCGAACCCCATGGTGTGCTCGTCGATCAGCCACAACGGGTACATCAACGGCAACTGGACGACACCCAGGACGAACACCGCGGCCATCGGGGCGAACAGGTTCCGCAGCACCGACAGCACGTCACGGGAGCGGCGCAGACTCGCGCGCACCGCCGCGACCACCGGGATCGCCACCAGCAGCAGCGGCCAGAACGGAAACGTCTCCGGGTCCTCGTCCACCGCGAGGCCGGCGGCGGCCACCGCGGCGAACATGACGACGGTCTCGACGACCAGGGCCCACCGGATCGCGTGCCAGGGCAGCACGTCGCTCACCGGCGGGGCCGGTGCGGGCCGCCGCTCGGCAGTCCGCCACGGATCGGGGCGCTGCGGGCGGCGGCGAGGGGGGTGAAGGCGGCGGCGACGTGACATCGGCACGACCGTAATCCATGCCCGCCAGGCCGCCAACCAGCGGAAACAGCCGGTGCCGACGATCACGGCGGATCGGGTCCGCCCAGCGGGCTTGACTATGACGCAGGGTCAACCCTCCATGCTGACCGGCATGAGCATCGAGCGGCCGGCGATACGCATACAGGGCCTGGAGAAGTCGTTCAAGCACCTGAAGGTGCTGCGCGGCGTGGACATCGACGTGGCCCGGGGCAGCATCTTCGCCCTGCTGGGCTCCAACGGTGCCGGCAAGACCACCGTGGTGAACATCCTCTCCACGCTGCTCAAGGCGGACGCCGGGACGGCCCTGGTCAACGGCTTCGACGTCGCAACCCAGGCCGCCGACGTCCGCGAGTCGATAAGTCTCACCGGGCAGTTCGCCGCGGTCGACGAGATCCTCACCGGCCGGGAGAACCTGGTGATGGTCGCCCGCCTGCGGCACCTCAAGGGCCCGGGCACGATCGCGGACGCCCAGCTGCGGCGCTTCTCGCTGACCGAGGCCGGCGACCGGCGGGTGGCGACGTACTCCGGTGGCATGCGCCGCCGCCTGGACATCGCGATGAGCCTGATCGGGAATCCGCCGGTGATCTTCCTCGACGAGCCGACGACCGGGCTGGACCCGGAGGCGCGGCTCGAGGTGTGGCAGGCCGTCAGGGAACTCGCCGCGGGCGGCACCACCGTGCTGCTCACGACGCAGCACCTGGACGAGGCGGAGCAGCTCGCCGACCGGATCGCGATCCTGCACGAGGGCCGGATCATCGTGAACGGCACCCTCGCCGAGCTCAAGAAGCTCCTGCCGCCGGCCAAGGTCGAGTACATCGAGAAGCAGCCGACCCTCGAGGACGTCTTCCTCACCCTCGTCGGCGCCCGGAGGGAGAAGGAACAACGATGAACCGGCACTTCCTCGGCGACACCACCGTCCTGCTGGGCCGCTCGCTGCGCCACATCGCCCGCAGCCCGGACACCATCATCACGACCGCGGTCATGCCGATCGCCTTCATGCTGCTCTTCGTCTACGTCCTCGGCGGCGCGATCGAGACCGGGTCCGACTCGTACGTGAACTACCTGCTGCCCGGCATCCTGATCATCACGATCGCCTCGGGCATCTCCTACACCGCGTACCGGCTCTTCCTGGACATGCAGGGCGGCATCTTCGCCCGGTTCCAGTCGATGCCGATCGCCCGCGCGTCCGTGTTGTGGGCGCACGTCCTGACCTCGCTGGTCGCCAACCTGACCTCACTCGTTGTCGTCGTCGGCGTCGCCCTGCTGATGGGCTTCCGTACCGGCGCGGACCTGCTGGAGTGGCTGGCGGTCGCCGGCATCCTGGTCCTGTTCACCCTGGCCCTGACCTGGATCGCCGTGATACCCGGCCTCACCGCGAAGTCCGTGGACGGCGCGAGCGCGTTCGCCTATCCGCTGATCTTCCTGCCGTTCATCAGCTCGGCCTTCGTGCCCACCGAGTCCATGCCCGGTCCGGTACGCGCCTTCGCCGAGAACCAGCCGGTGACCTCCATCGTCGACGCGATCCGGAACCTGTTCGCCCGGCAACCGGTCGGCACCGGCATCTGGACGGCGCTTGCCTGGTGCGCGGGCATCGTCGTGGTCGCGTACCTGATCGCCACCATGACCTATCGGCGCAAGATCTCCTGAGCGGCGGCAGGATGAGGACATGCTGACGATCGGGCAACTGGCGGCGTACACCGGCGTCACGGTGCGCGCGGTGCGGCACTATCACCACATCGGGCTGTTGCCCGAGCCGGAGCGGGACGCGTCGGGCTACCGGCGGTACCGGGCGACGGCCGTCGTGTCCCTCATCAAGATCCGTACACTCGCCGACGCCGGCGTGCCGCTGTCCCAGGTCGCCGAGCTGCTCAAAGCCGACGGGCCGGCCTTCGCCGAAGCGGTCGAGAGCATCGACAACCACCTGCGCGACGAGATCTCCCGGCTGGAGACCAGCCGCAGGCAGATCGCGCGGCTCGCCACCGGGGACAGGATGGCACTCCCACCGGAGGTGGTCGCCTATCTCGATCGGCTCCGCGAACTCGGGGTGTCGCAGCGGATGGTGGACGCCGAGCAGGACGGGTGGATCCTGGTGGTGGCCCGCTGGCCCGATGCCGTCCGCGAGTGGATGCCCGCGAAACTCGCGCAGCTCGACGACCCGCGACTCGTTCGGCTCTATCGGGTCCTGTCGGAGATCTTCGACAGCGACGCCTGCGACGACGCGCTCCTGGTGGAGGCCGCCGACATCATGGCCGAACTGGCCGAGCAGGCATACGCCTCGGGCGAGATCGACCTCGGCGAGGCGGCGCGCGACGATCTGTCGTTCGACCTCCTGGACGCACTCTCCGTCGAGTACGACCCGAAGGCGGAGCGACTGATAGAGCTGATGCGCGAGCGTGGCTGGGACGGTTGGAGCCGGCTCGAGCGGCTGCCGGAGCCGCCCGGCTGACCACGCGTACGCGTCGCTAGAGTCGCGCCTCGTGGATCAACTGAGCCGTAACCTGCGCTGGGGCGCACTGGGTGCCCTCGCCATGGGCGGCGTCGCGATCGGTTTGACCGAGTTCGTCGCGATGGGTCTGCTACCCGAGATCAGCCGTGGCCTGCTGCCGCAGGCCTACTCCGAGTCACCGGCCGACGCGGTGGCGCAGGGCGGTTGGACCATCACGGCGTACGCGCTGGGGGTGGTCGTCGGCGCGCCGGTGATCGCCGCCGCGACCGCGCGCGTGCCGCGCCGCAGGCTGGTGCTGGGGCTGCTCGCGGTCTTCGTCATCGGCACGGTGGCCTCCGCGGTCGCGCCCAGCTTCGGGCTGGTGCTGGTGGCCCGGTTCGTGGCGGCGCTGCCGCACGGCGCCTACTTCGGCGCGGCCGGGCTGCTCGCGGCGACGTTGATGGGCCCGGGCAGGCAGGCCCGCGGGTACGCCGTCGTGCTCAGCGGGCTCACCGCGGCGAACATCGTCGGCGTACCCCTGATCACCCGGCTCGGGCAGACGGCCGGGTGGCGGGTCGCGTACCTGGTCATCGCCGCGGTCTTCCTGATCACCCTGGCGGCGGTCCGGATCCTGGTGCCCGAGGTCGCCGCGACGCCGGGCGGCTCGCCGGCGGGCGAGCTGCGTGCCCTGCGCACCCCGCGGGTCTGGCTGGCCGCGGCCACCGCGACCGCCGGTTTCGCCGGCTTCTTCGCCGTGTACAGCTACCTCGCCCCGGTCACCACCGAGGTGGCCGGCCTGAGCGCGGGCACCGTGCCGTGGGTGCTGGTGGCGATGGGGCTGGGCATGGCCGTGGGCAACGCCCTCGGCGGCTGGCTGGCCGACCGGGACCTGCGGCGCGCCACGCTCGCCGGGTTCGCCGCGGCGATCGCCGCCATCGTGGTGTTCGCGTTGATCGCCGACACCACCGCGGGCCTGTTCCTCGGCGCGTTCCTGGCGGGCGGGACCAGCCTCTTCGTCGGCCCGGCGCTACAGGCCCGGCTCATCGACGTCGCGCCGAGCGCCCAGCTGATGGGCGCGGCGGTCAGCCAGTCGGCGCTGAACCTGGCCAACAGCCTCGGCGCCGCCCTCGGCGGGCTGGTGATCGCCCGCGGCCTCGGCTACCTGGCTCCGGCGTGGGTCGGCGTGGCACTTGTCGCGGTCGGGCTGTGCCTGGCCGCGGCCGGCTTCGCCGGCGAGCGACGAGGCCCGACCGGAACCGTGAATTCGAATGCTCAATGCATTGTGGACGCAGATGATCGTGGCCTTCCCGTAACCAGGTGAATTCTTCAGGAGAAGGTCGACGAACATCCCAGGAATCCTTAACCTGATCGTTCGGAAAGCACCGGCGAACGGAAGGTAACGCAATGGCCAGCGCGACGGTCGACGTCGACACCAGCGCGGACGGCACGCTCGTCATCCAGCCCCACGGTGCCCTCGACGCCGCCGACGCGGTCGACCTGCGCCGCATCCTGATCCACGTCCTGCGACGGCTCCGGCCGCTGCGACTGGTCCTCGATCTGCACGACGTCACGGCCCTTGACCCGATCAACCTGGGCACCCTCGCCGCGGCCTGCCAACTCGGCGACGACCATCACGTCGCGGTGTTCCTCGACCACTCCACCGTGCCGATCGCCCAGCAACTCAGCGCCGCCGGCGTCCCACTGCACCGGCTTCGACGCGTCGGCGCCACCATCCGGGCCTGCGCCGCGACGCCACGCCGCATCGGGACGGACGAGCCGGCGCCGTAGCGCCCGGCGGGTCCGGAAGGTCACCGGCGGGACTTCCGCCCGTTACCACCGCAAGCCCGGTGGCGACCACTGAACGCGCAGGCCGCGCGGGCCGACGTTCCCGCGATGCCCGACTGCCACGCCTCGTTCCCGCTCGGGCGGCGCGCCGTTGGGCGAAAGTCCTCGCTGCCTTGCGGCCGTCGCCACTCGCCATTGCATTGATGAGCATCCATGGTTTACGGGACGCTCGCAGCGTAAGCGGCTATGACCGTCATCAATCGCCGGATCTTCGTGCTCGGCGGATTGGCCGCCGCCGGAACCCTCGCAGTCCACTCCGCCGCCGGTGCCGCGACGCCGTACCCGTTCCGGCTCGGTGTCGCCTCGGGCGAGCCGGACGCGGCAAGCGTCGTGCTCTGGACCCGTCTCGCCACCGCCCCGCTGAACGCCGACGGGCAGGGTGGCATGCCCAACGCCGACGTGGTCGTCGACTGGCAGGTCGCGACCACCGACCAGTTCACCTCGATCGTCGCGTCCGGGTCGGTCACCGCCCGGTACGCCGACGCGCACTCGGTCCACGTCGTCGCCGGTGGGCTCGCCGCCGACGCGGAGTACCACTACCGTTTCCGGGCGCAGGGGCACCTCTCGCCGGTCGGGCGGACCCGCACCGCGCCGGCCGGCGGCACCTTCGGCCGTACCCTGCGGATGGCCTTCGCCTCCTGCGCGCACTACGAGTCGGGGTACTACACCGCCTACCGGCGGATGGCCGAGGACCGGCCCGACCTCGTCCTGCACCTGGGTGACTACCTCTACGAGGACGCGACCACCTCCGGATCGGTCCGCGAACACGCCGGCGCGGAGATCGTCTCGCTCGCCGACTACCGGCGCCGGCACGCCCAGTACAAGACCGACCCCGATCTCCAGGCCGCGCACGCCGTCGCACCGTGGCTCGTGGTGCCGGACGACCACGAGGTGGAGAACAACTACGCCGCCATGGTGCGGGCCGACAGCAGCCCGGCCCTGACCGCCGCGCAGTGGACGGCCCGGCGCACCGCCGCGTACCGCGCCTACTACGAGAACATGCCGCTGCGCCCGGCCGCCGCGCCGACCGGCAACGGCATCGCGCTCTACCGGCGGGTGCGCTGGGGCAGCCTGGCCACCTTCCACATGCTCGACACCCGCCAGTTCCGCGACGACCAGGCCTGCGGCGACGGGTGGAAGGTCTGCGCCGCCGCGGACAGCGCCGCCCGCACCCTGACCGGCGCCGCGCAGGAGGCGTGGCTCCTGGACGGGCTCGCGCAGCACTACGGCACCTGGGACATCCTCGGCCAGCAGGTGTTCTTCGCCCGCCAGTTCGACGCGGCGGGCGGGGCGAACATGGACTCCTGGGACGGCTACCGGGCCGCCCGGGCCCGCATTCAGCAGGGCTGGCGCGACCGGGCGGTGCGCAACCCGCTCGTGCTCACCGGCGACGTGCACACGGCCTGGGCCAACGACCTCAAGGCCGACTACGCCGACCCCAACTCCGCGACCGTCGGCACCGAGCTGGTCTGCACCTCGATCGCATCCGGCGGCAACGGCTCGGCGACCACCACGATCCCGTACGCCGCGACCAACCCGCACCTTAGGTTCTACTCCGAGCGGCGCGGCTACACCCTCACCACGATCACCCCCACCGAGGTACGGGCCGACTTCCGCTCGGTGCCCATGGTGACCGAGCACGGCGCGGCCGTCACCACCCTCAAGTCCTTCGTCGTCCTCGATGGCCGCCCCGGCCTCGAAGTCCTTTAGGAGGCCGGATGTCAGCCATCGCCACGGCCGCCGTCGCCGCCGCCCTCGCCGCGACGACGGTCACCTTCTCCACCGCCAACACCGTGGCCACCGGGGATCAGGACGGCCCGGCCATCGCGACCAACCGCTCCGGCCAGGTCGCCGTCGTCTGGGAGGACGACCGGGACGCCGCCGAGCCCGGCGACGACAACCACTCCGAGATCTACCTGCGCCTGTTCGGCAACGGCACGCCAGCGTACGAGGTGAAGCTCTCCGGCGGAGGCACCACCGGCACCGACTGGAAGCACATCACCCCCGACGTCGGACTCGACGACAGGGGCAACGCCGTGGTCGTCTGGGCCGACGACCCGGACGGCAACGGGTACTTCAACGTCCCGTACCGCGTCGTCTCGCCCACCGGCGCACTGCTCGCCTCCGGCCGCGTCGGCGCCACCAACGGCGACTGGACGAACGACGCCTCCGCGGACGCGTCCCGGATGTGACCGTGTTCCGTCGGGCGGCGTGCCCGGCCCTGCGGTGCGGGCCGGGCGCGCCGTGTGCGTTCAGGAGGTGCAGGTGTTCAGCATGGTCTGTAGCGCGGTCTTCTCCGCGGACTGCGCGGTGAGCGCCCAGTAGGACTTCACCGCGATCCACATCTTGGCGTAGGTGCACCAGTACGAGGTCACCGACGGCTGCCAGGTCGACGGATCCTCGTCGCCCTTGGACTGGTTGACGTTGTCGGTGACGGCGATCAGCTGCGGGCGGGTGAGGTCGTTGGCGAAGCTCTGCCGCCGGCTGGTCGTCCACGCGCTGGCCCCGGAACGCCAGGCCTCGGCGAGCGGGACGACATGGTCGATGTCGACGTCGGAGGCGGCGGTCCAGGTGGCGCCGTCGTAGGGGAGAACCAGCGGCCGGAGGTGGCGGCGCAGGCGCTGTCGGTGACCACGGACGTGCCGTCGCGCTTGAGGGGTGTCGCCCACATATTGATCGTGGCCAGTGTGGAGAGCCGGGTCCGGCGCGTGAACATCCCCTCGTCGTCCTATGGCGACGAGGAGGCGTTCGGCCTGGGCGACGTTCACGGACCGGCGCCGGCTGTTCGCCGATTCGGTGTGGCGCGCCCGCACCGGCCGGCCGTCGCCGGCACCGTCGCCGTGCGAGGTCGGTGACGCATCTGAAAGGATTCGGTGACAGCCCGCACCATTGAGGCGGATTCTCAGGGGTCCCGGACCCGGGCGCGGCCACCGGCCCACGGCAAGCGAGGGAGAGCGCCATGCGCGAGGACTTTCAGGCCGAGCTCGACCGGGTCAGCAGCACATTGGTCACCATGGCGATGGCGGCGCGGGAGACGATGCGGCAGGCGAGCACCGCCCTGATCACCGCCGATCACACCGTCGCCCTACAGGTGACCGCCCGCGACGCCGAGATCGACGTGCTCTACCGCGTCGCCGAGGACCGGGCCTACGACCTGGTCGCTCGCCGGCAGCCGGTCGCCGACGACCTGCGCAAGGCCGTGACCTCGATTCAGGTGGCCGCCGACCTCAGGCGCATGGGCGGCCTCGCCGTCCATGTGGCCCGTTCCGTCCTGCGCCGCCACCCGGCGCCCGCCGTGGTTCCCGAGCTGGCCGAGCTCTTCCAGGCGATGGGCACGGTGGCCGACGGGCTGGCCGGCAAGATCGTATCGGCGCTGTCCGACCACGATGCGGTCCTGGCCGCCCAGCTCGACCGCGACGACGACGCCATGGACCACCTGTACCAGCGCCTGTTCGCCGTCCTGCTCAGCCCGGATTGGCCGATGGGCGTCGAGGCGGCCATCGACGGCGCGCTGCTGGGCCGTTACTACGAGCGCTACGCCGACAACGCCGTCAACGTCGGCCACCACGTCGTAGCCCTGATCACCGGCAAGACCGACTGAACACCCGCGTCAGGCCACGACGTCGTTCCGGTGCAGGCGCTGGCGTGGCACGCCGGCCTTGGTGAGCTGTTCGGAGATGCGGCTGGACGGGTTGTGAAAGCACATCGCGACCTGGTGATCGTCGCCGAGTTCGCAGGCCGCGGACACGGTGCCCACGCTGATCGGGTCGAGGTGGGACACGGCGGACAGGTCGAGGATGATCCTGGGCGGCCGCACCTTCCGTACCGTGTGGACCAGGATGCGCTGGAGGTGCACCGCTGCGGCGGCATCGATGACGCCGGACGGCCGGATGACGACCGTGTCGTCGGGTTCCGTGCGCACTTCGACCTCGGGCGCATCCATTCGGCTCACCCTTCGCTACCTTTTGTTCAGCTCCGAGACAACGTTACGACCGCGGGTCGCGTCGAGTCGATGGGATCATCGGCTCCACATGACAACCCATCCGACGATGGGATTCCGGCTAGGCTGCCCGAGTGGTCACCGAGGTCGACGTCCGCGCGAGTGACGGACGGACCCTGCACGCCTACGACCGGGGCCGCGGCGACCGGGTCGTCATGTGGCATCACGGGACACCGAACATCGGCTTCCCGCCGGTGCCGCTGTTCGCCGCGGCCGACCGGCTCGGCCTCCGGCTGGTCTCCTACGACCGTCCGGGTTACGGCGGATCCCCCCCGGTGCCGGGCCGCGACATCGCCTCCGTGGCGGCCGACGCGGCAACGGTGGCCGATGCCCTCGGTGTGGCGGAGTTCGCGGTGCTGGGCCACTCCGGCGGCGGACCGTGCGCGCTGGCCTGTGCGGCCCTGCTGCCGGGCCGGGTGACCGCGGCGGTCGCGATCTCCTGCCTCGCCCCGTACGAGTCCGGCGGCCTGGACTGGTATGCCGGGATGGGTCCGTCCGGCGAGGCCACGCTGCGGGCGGCGGCCGCCGGGCGTGCCGCGAAGGAGGCGCACGAGGCGGCCGGCGCCTCGGACGTCGACTTCATCCCGGCCGACTGGGCCGCGCTGGAGGGCGAGTGGGGCTGGTTCGGCAGCGTGGTCGAGCCGGCGATGGCGTGCGGCCCGGCCCCGCTGATCGACGACGATCTGAGCTATGTGAACCCGTGGGGCTTCGACCCGGCCGCGGTCGCCGTGCCGGTGCTGCTGGTGCACGGCACCGGCGACCGGGTGGTGCCGAGCGCGCACAGCACCTGGCTGGCCGACCACATCAGCGGGTCGACGCTGCGCCTCGTCGAGGGTGAGGGCCACGTCTCGGTCCTGCCGCCGGCGGCGGTGCCGGGCCCTGGAGTGGCTGCACCGAGCCTGAACGGGACTCACGTACGGATCCAGCGGTGGTAGGCGTCCAGGTCGACGTTGCTGCCGCAGATGATGGTGGCAACATGGCGGCCGGCGAAGCGGTCACGGTCCTCCAGTACGGCCGCGACGCCGAGGGCCGCCGAGGGCTCCACGACCAGGCCCGCCTGCTCCAGCAGCAGCCGCAGGCCCGCGACGATGGAGGACTCCTGGACCAGGACGGCGTCGTCGGCGACCGCGAGAAGATCGTCCAGGACCTCGGGGATGGGGAACCTGCCGGCGACTCCGTCGGCGATGGTGTCGGTCGAGTCGGTGGTGACGACCCGGCGCCGGCGCCAGGAGTGGGTCATCGCCGGTGCGCCGAGGGGCTGCACACAGATCACCTCGACGTCCGGCGAGAGGGTCTTCAGGGCGTAGCCCACGCCGGTGGCTATCGCGCCGCCGCCCAGGGCGATCAGGACGGTGTCGAACGAGGACCCCGCATCGGCCAGTTCCAGGCCGATGGTCGCCGCGCCCTCGCAGGTCTCGATGTCGAGGCTGTCCTGGACCAGCCGGATACCGCGCTGGAGCGAGATGTCCGCGGCCCGTTCGCGGGCCGCCTCGAAGTCGCCGTCGACAAGCTCCAGCTCGGCACCCAGCGCACGGATCCGATCGAGCTTGACAGCGGGCGCCGCTCGTGACGCCACGACCGTCACGTCGAGGCCGCGGCGGCGACCGGACCAGCCCAGTGCCTGGCCGAGGTTGCCGGCGCTGGCGCACACCGCCGCGGTGCGGCCCTGGCCGGCGAGCAGGTTCGCGACGAGTTCGGTGCCGCGCGCCTTGAAGCTGCGCACCGGGTTCGCCGTCTCCAGCTTGATGCTGACCGTGCAGCCGAGCTCGCGTCCCAGCGCGTCGCACTGGTACAGCGGGGTGTTCAAGAAGATCGGGTCGATGTCGCTCCGGGCCGCGCGGATCCGGGCAAGATCGAGGCGCGTCGTGATCATGTCCGGCAACGTATCGCGCCTCGGCTACCGGGTCAGGCCACGATCGCGCCGTGGCGGCGCGCCGCCTTCTCCGCGTACAGCGCGGCGTCGGCGTGCGCGTACAGCGCGGCGAAGTCGGCACCGTCGGCGTCCGACCCGGCGGCACCGACGCTGGCGGCGGTGCGCGGCGCGAGCGCGGCGCGCAACCGCTCGGCCTCCGCCTGTACCTCGGCATCCGGGATCAGCGCCACGAACTCGTCACCGCCCAGTCGTCCGATGACGGAGCCGGACGGCGCGTTCGCCGTCAGGGTGGTCGCCACCCAGACCAGCAGTTCGTCGCCGGCGGCGTGCCCGGCCGTGTCGTTGAGCGTCTTGAAGCCGTCCAGGTCGAACAGCACGAGGCCCATCGGATGGCCCGCGCGCAGACGGTCGGCGATCCGGTCGTCGATACCGCGGCGGTTGAGCAGGCCGGTGAGGGCGTCCGTGTGCGACATGTCGGTCAGGCGGCGGCGCCGCTCGGCGCTGGCGCGCCCCTGCGCGGCGCACGCGGCGGCGACCACGCCGAAGCAGAGCAGATGCATGATCGCGTACGCCGGGCCGGCGTCGCCGACGGTGGCCGCCAGCACCAGGTAGGCCGCGGCGTTCAGGGCGAGCATCGGCACCGCTACCCGCAGCCGAGCGCCGAGGGCGAACAGCGTCATCGGCGCCAGCATGCCCACACCGGTCGGCGACGAGACACCTCCGTCCAGCACCGGCGCGGCGATTCCCAGGGCGAGAAGTGGCACCGCGTTGAGCGCCATCAGCGGCCGCACATACGCGGAGCGGCTCAGCCGGCCGGCGACCGCGATGACGCCCAGGCCGTACAGCACCCCCAGGACGCACACCACCCCGAGGGCCAGCCGGTGCGGCGACTGGGTGGCGAACCCGGCGGCGTACACGGCGCCGACGAAGCTGTCGGCGGCGCAGATCCGGCCCATGTCGGCGATGGACCGGCGCCGGCGCTCCGTGCGGGTGACCCGGGCCGCCGTCGGCCCGGCCGCCTGCTCACGGGCCAGCTCGACGTGCCGCTCGACGGGGACGCGGCCGCCGCGGGTGGTCTTGTCCGCGTACGCGCGGGCGTCGGCGAGCCGGCGCAGCTCCTCGACCGTGCCCGCCTCGGCCGGGCAGCTCGCGTAGCCCAGGCTGGCCGGCGCGCCGTGCTCCAGCGCGGCGCGCAGCCGGTCGACGATCGCGGGTGCGTCGTCCGGACCGGTTCCGGTCAGCAGCGCGCCGAACTCGTCGCCGCCCAGCCGGCCCACCCGGTCGGTGTCGCGCAGCGCGCCGCTCATGGTGCGGGCCGTGGCGGCCAGGACGGCGTCGCCCGCCCGGTGGCCCCAGGTGTCGTTGATGATCTTGAACTTGTCCAGGTCGGCGAGGAGCAGGGTGACCGGTTCGCCGCCGTGCCTCGCCCGGGCCACCGCGCGCTCCAGCTGCTCGTCGAAGCCACGGCGGTTCAGGCTGCGGGTGAGTGGGTCGACGCGCGACGCCTCGGACAGCCGGCGCCGCAGCGTGGCGAGGGCGGCGGCGTGCCGCATGCACAGGATCGAGACTCCGCCCAGGCCGAGCGTGTAGACCACGGCGTACCCGGCGGGAGCGGGCTCGCCCAGCACCGCCACGACCCAGTACGCCACCGCGGCGAGCACCCCGGTCACCGCGAACGGACGGGGCGGCATCATGATCGCGTAGAAGACGACGGTGATCGGCACGAGCGCACCGAGCGGGCCGTGGATGCCACCGTCGAGCAGGCTGAGCGTGGCCGAGCCGGCGAGGCTGACGAGCACGCCGAGGGCCTGAACCGTCACGCGTGCCCGGGACCGGGCGATCCACGGCGCCGCGCGCCAGGTCGCGGCCGCGACCGCGAACATCACGGCGGCGACGGCGAGCATGAGCGGACGGTGCGACCCGTGCGGCGTTGCCGCGAGGTACACGGCGACGACGGCCGGCGCGAGCATGGCACGAGCGCCGCTGGTGCGCACGGTGGCCGCGCGCGAGTCCCCGCGGGCGCGCGGAGGCTCAGCGCTTGCATCGGCGTGCATCGGCGACCATCCAGATAACCGGGGGTAGCGGTAGCGCTACTGGTTATCTATCGCCCGCGCGCGGCGGATGTTGAGCGGATGTTCCGCACCGCTCACGAGAGGTTTCCGGGGTGCCCCAGCATCGGCCGGAGGATGCTGTCGACCACGTGGATCACCCACGGTTCGTCGAGCGATTCCCCGCTGAGCAGCAGCCGGTGCCAGAGCAGCGCCTTGCAGACCTCGATGACGGCGCCGGCGTCCGGAGGGCCGGCCAGCTCGCCACGGGCCACCGCGCGGGCGAAGACGAACTCCGCGTCGGCGACACCGGTCTCCAGGACGTGTTCGTGCAGGAGCCGGCCGAGGTCGGGATCGGTGCGGATCGCCGAAAGCAGGCTCAGCACGATCGGCTGTTTGCGCTCGTAGACGCGGCAGAAGGTGTTGAGCGCCGCGATGAGGTCGCCACGCAGCGAGCCGGTGTCGGCAAGCGGTGGGTGCTCCAGCATCATGCCGTGCAGGGCGGCGGCCACCATGCCGGGCTTGCCGGACCAGCGGCGGTAGATGGTGGCCTTGCTGGCCCGGGCCCGGCGCGCCACCTCGTCGATCGTCATCCGGTCGTAGCCGACCTCGGCCAGCAGGTCACGGACGGCGTCGAGGATGGCCTGCTCACGTCCCGGATCGAGGCGGTGCTGCGTGGTGGCCGGTGACTGCGGCAACCGGCCCTCCAGGTCAGTCGGCGACGGTGACCGTACGGTATCGCACCCCGGTCAGCTCCTCGGAGATCGCCCAGAGCCGGCGGGCATCACCCTCGTCGCGTCCGCGTGCGGACACCTCGATCCGGGTCGGGTTGCCCCTGCGCTCGCCCGGGCCGTCCGGCCCGTACGCCTCCATGGCCTTGACCTCGGGGTTCGTCGCCGCGTGCAGTGACGGAAGGGCGCCGGCCTCGGCCGACTGCGCCGACAGGCGGGCCAGTGCGAGGAACGCCGACCGCAGCGGGTTGCCGGTGCGGGCCAGGTCGGTGTGCGCGAAGCCGGGGTGGGCGAGGACGCTGGTCAGCGGGGTCCGGCGGCCGAGTTCGAGGGCGAACAGGACGTTGGCCAGCTTGGACTGGGTGTAGGCGCCGAGCTTCGAGTAGCGGCGTTCGCCCATCAGGTCGTCGAAGTTCATCCGGCCGCGCCGGTGCAGCCCGCTGGTCACGGTGACGACCCGGGCCCGGTCGCCGGCCAGGAGCGCGGGCAGGAGCAGGCCGGTCAGGGCGAAGTGGCCGAGGTGGTTGACGCCGAACTGCCGCTCGAACCCGTCAACGGTCACCGCCCGCGGCAGGGCCATCACCCCGGCGTTGTTGATCAACAGATCGAGCCGGCCGTACCCGTCGAGGAATCTGCTCGCGAAGCGCCGCACCGAGGCGAGGTCGGCGAGGTCGAGCTCCCACCACTCGGCACCCGGAATGTCGTCGTTGCGGTGCCGCGCCGCGGTGATGACGCGCCAGTTCCGCGCCGCGAGTTCGCGTGCCGTGTGAAAGCCGATACCGCCGGACGCGCCGGTCACGATCGCAAGTTTCTCCGCCATGTACGAAACGGTACCGTACACCGTCAAGGGTCACGCGAGGGAATAGCCGACGAAGCCGGTCTCCGTGGCGACCACCGCGTAGGGGCCCACGTGCGCCCCCGTCGCGGTCGTCGCCGCGACGGTGGGTGAGCCGGCCACCGGGTCACCCGCCGCGTTGCAGGTCACCGCCCGCTCACCGGCCCGCTGGTAGATCGCGACGCCCTTGCTGAAGTAGGGCTCGCGGTACTCGAAGTCGAGGCGGGTCCCGCACCAGAAGATCTCGTCGGCGCCCGGCGCACGTTGCCTGCCGGTGTTCACATCGAGCAGCAGCGGGCCGGAGGCCGTTCGTACGATGATCTCGGTGTCACCGGCGGTCGGTGCGGCCGTCTTCGCGCCGACCAGCCCCTCGGCGGCGCCGACCGGGACCGACCAGGTCGTCCTGCCGGTCCGCACGTCGAATCCCTCCACCGTCACGTCGAGGCCGGTGAACGTGCGATCGAGCTTCGGGGAGATGGTCAACGTGCCCTTCGACCGGCAGCGGGCCGGCGCCTTCTTGCCGGTGCAGGAGATGTCGCTGCCGGCGTCGGTCCACAACAGGGCGCCGTTCTCCTCGGAGAGACCGGCCGTCGCGGCGGCCTCCAGGGAGACGACGACGTCGGTCTTGCCGTAGGAGCCGGTCCTCTTGCCATAGACGCTGCCGGCATAGACCTTCTCGTCGGGGAACAGCTGCCAGTTCCACCCGTTGTCGGTGCTGAATCCCTCCGCCGGAAACGCGTCGCGCAGCGGCGTCCGCCATCGCAGCTTGCCCTTCCGGACCAATCCGATGATCTCGGGATCCCGTTGGCCGAAGTCGACGAGGCCCGCCGTGCCGATGCGCCTGGCACGGGGCGGCAATCCGGTCTTCTCGGCCACGTACCTGCCGGTGGCGACGTTCAGCCGGTGGGTCTGATAGGGCTTGTCGTAGCCGGTGCGCGACAGTGTGCACACGTCGTCGCTGTCCGGGCACTGCTCCGGCGGAGATCCGAACAGCAGCGGGCCGGTCGAGGCCACCTCGTCGCCGGTCCGGCCGTCGGCGACGACGAGCCGGGCGTACAGATTGCCGGCGGGATCGCGCCGGAAGAAGGCGACCTTGTCGCCGGCCTCGACCGGAGCGACCGCGATGCCGGGCACCACCTCTCCCGGCGAGGCAGCCGCGCGCCAGAGCTCCTTGCCGGTGACCGGGTCGATGCCCACCACGAAGAGATCGCGGTTCTCGGTCACCTCACCGACCACGACGCCGCCGATGGCCAGCGGCTGACCGACCGGCTTGCCGTCGCTGACCCACAACTGCCGGGCCTTCGGCGCCGGCCGCACCGGCGGTTCCTCATCCGACAGCCAACCGCAGCCCGACACGGCGAGGACCAGGCACAGCCCCGCCGCGCCTCTCCGTCGTCGTCCCACGGTGTCCCCCGATCCACCGCCGCGACAGCGGTCTCTGCCAGTATCCGTCCACAGGCGGCGTCCTGGGTCCACAAAGGTCCGTGCTCTTCGATAGGTTGAGGCCTCTTGAACAGTTCGGCGGGAGCGGCTGGCATGGAGTGGACGACCGCAGCACTGCTGGGCATGGTCGGCGGCGGCATCGTCGAGGTCGTCGCCGTCTGGGGCAACCTCGCGGCCTGGCAGAAGGACCGCCACGCCGCCCGCCGCCGCGGCCGCCGGCTTCCGCCGGTGACCCGCTACATCGACCCGGCCGCCGACACGCTCGTCGCCGTCACCCGGCTGGCCCTCGGCGCGGCCGCCGCGGCCATCCTGCACACGCAGATCTCCGGTGCGCTCACCGCGATCGCGGTCGGCGCCTCCGGCCCCGCGCTGCTCGCCCAGCTCGGCGCGTCCCGCGTGCCGTCGGTGCCGGTGGAGAGCGGGACGCCGTGAGCGGTCTGTCCCAGCGCTACTGGCGTGCGCTGACCACGGCCCCGGCCGCCGGCCGGGAATCGCCGGGACCCCGAGCCTGGCAGGGGTACGGGCTGTGGCGCCGCTACTGGTCCACCCTGCTGGGTTTCCCGCTGCCCGCGCCGCACACCGCCGAGCCGGCGACGTTCGGCCGCGGTGTCACCGAGCCGACGGCCGAGGGCGCCCGGCTGCGGCTGCCCCGGTTCGACCGGCTCGCCGCGCGAATGGCCGCCACCGAGGAGACCGGCCATCCCGAGGCCCGGTGGAGCGTGGGCGACCGGGAGTTCGTCATCCGGGAGTCGGGGGCCGGCAGGATCGAGCTGCTCGTGCGGGCCGGCGGCCGGTTGCCGGCCGACCGGGTGCTGCCCGTCGAGGTCACCACCGTGAGCGGCAGCGACCGCTATCTTCTGCTGCTCGTGCCGGACACCGCGGGCGGATCGGTGGGGGTACTGCACCTGACCGGGATGTCCAGGTGGGCCGACGTGACCGTCGACGAGGACCTCGCGGTGGCGGAGCTCGACGGCGGCGACGCGGCGACCCTGGCAACGGTCGCGCGGTCGGTCAGGGCCACCCCCGATCCGGCGATGCCGGCCTGGGCGGCGATCGTGGCGGCCCGGCCCGACGACGACCCGCTGAGCCAGACGATCCAAGATGCCGCCCGCTGACCCCTACGAGCTGTGCACGCGGCTGCTGTACGGCCCCGGTACCTGGTTCGAGCTGTGCCGGAACGCCACCGGTGACCCCGGCGCCACCGACGAACTGCGGCGACGGCTGGCCGCGGGCGGCGACGCGGCGGCGGCCTTCGCGACCCGTGCCGCCTGGCCCGGCACCTCCCGGCTGTGGCAGGCCCCGACGGCGGCGCCCGGGCCGGCCGCGTCGGCGGCGCTCGCCGCCACCGACGTCGTCGCCGCTCTGGGCGGCGCGGCGGAACCCGGGGACCTGCTGCGCGGCGCCGCGGCGCACTGGCGCCGCGCCAACGTGCTGCCCGAGATGCCACTGACCGGCGCGGACATTCCCGCCGGCCGCGACTCGCCGCAGGCCGCGGTCCGGCGCCGGCTCGCCGTGCTCGCCGACGACGCCAACGGGCCGGACGCCGCCGCGTTCGGCCTGCTCGACCTGCTGGTTCGGGCGCTGACCGGCGAGTTTCCGCGCCGCCGCCGCGAGGCGCAGACACCGGTGCTGTTCGACCGGCGTTCCACCGGTGGGCACGGCACCCTGCGCCTGACGCTGCTCGACGGCGGGCCGCCCGGCCTCTACCCGGACCCGCGCGCCATGCTGTTCCTGGTCGGCGACCGGTGGTTCGCGCAGGCGCTGGACGTGGCGTGGCGCACCGCCGGGAAGTCGCTGCACCGGCGGTGCGTGGTGTGGCGCCTCACCACCGACGACACGCCCTGCGACGAGGTGACCGGCGGGTCGCTCGGCGCGGCCTTCGGGGTGGCGCTGACCGACCTGGCCCGGCGGACCCCGCCGCCGATACGGGTACGCCGGCTCGACCGCCGCCGCGCGATCACCGCCGGACTCGAACCCGACCAGCGGCTGTCCCCGGTCACCGGCGTGCCCAACAAGCTCGAGGCGGCGGTACGCCGGCGGTTGCGCGTCATCCTCGCCGGCTCCTCCGACCGGGAGAGCATTCCCGAGCCGTTGATGCGCGATGTCCGGCTGCGGTTCGCCGACGACCTTCCCGCGGCGGTACGGCTGAGCCGTACCCGTCTCAATCCGGCCTTCGTCTTCATCATGATCACGTTGATGGTCGCCGCGGCCGGGGTGACCGGCGGCATGCTCGCCGCCGTCCGGGCATCCCGGGCCACGCACCAGGGTGAGATCGCCGCCGGCCTGCTGCCCGCCGCCCGCGACCTGCGTGCCGTCGACCCCGCCGACGCTCTGCTGCTGGAGGGCCTCGCGACGCGGCGCGGCGCGCCCGGCGCGAGAGCCTCGCTGATCCGCAGCGCGCTGGCCAACCGCTATGCCGGCGCCCTGACCGGCACCGGTCTCCAGGTGCCCTGCGGCGGGTCACAGGTCTGGTCCCCGGACAGCACCCGCGTCGTCACCATTCGGCAGCTACCGCCGCGGGAGGTCGTGGTGTGGAACGCCCGGGACCGGACGGTCGACACGCGCATCCCGGTGCCCGCACAGGTGAGCGGCTGCGCCTTCGCCCCCGACGGGCGGACCCTCGCCCTCGCCGTCGGCGACCGGCTCCACCTCGTACCGGCCGGCGGCACGACGTTGCCCGCACCGGTCAGCGACGTCCCCGTGCAGAGCGTGCGGTACGCGCCCGACGGCCTGCTCGCGACCACGGCCAAGGGCGAGCCGACCCGGCTGTGGTCGGTCGCCGATCCGCGACGACCACGGCAACACGCCGTCATCATCACCGACCGCCGCGGATCCGCTGCCGCGCTCGCCTTCTCCCGCGACTCCCGCCTGCTCGCCGTCGCCGAGTACGAACGGGTGGTCCTGGCCGATGTCAGCCGGCCGGCCGAGCCCCGGGTCGTCGCCTCGATTCCGGGCCATGCGCAGGACCTCGCCGTCTCATCGCGGGGCATCCTCGCGCTCGGACTCGCCGACGGCATCCACCTGTGGGATGTCGGCGATCCGGCCCGGCCCGTCCGCGGCGGCACCGTGCCGGTGAGGTCGGCGTTCGGCCTGCCGACCGCCTCGCTCGGGTTCACCCCGGACGGCTCCCGGCTGGTCGGCGCGGCGGATGCGAAGAGCTACGTCTGGCAGCTCGGCGCGTCCGGCCCGACGCTGGTTCGCCACCTCGCGCTCACCAACGAGCAGGTGAGCAGCGCCGACCTCTCGCCCGACGGCGCGGTCGCCCTGGTGTTCACCGGTGAGGATCCCACGCTGTGGCGGGTGTCCGGTCTCGACGAACCACCCACCGTGGGTACGCTGCCGCTCGCACCGGCCCGGGTCACCGGCCTGGCCGCCCAGCCGGGATCGAACCGCCTGCTGGTCACGGTCGCCGGTGAGGGCGCCTCGCTGTGGGAGGTCGGCGATCCGGCCCGTCCGGTCCGCCTGGGAGCCGTCGAGCCGACCGGCGACTCGTTCTCGCGCAGCGTGTTCGACCGCGGCGCGACCCGTTTCGCGGTCGCCTCCGGCGACGGCATCGGTGTCTGGACGGTCGACTCCGGCGGCCGCTTCCGGCGGACCGGTGCCATACCGGCCATCGGCGCGAAGGGTGTGGAGCCGCGGGCGATGTCACCGGACGGCGCCCTGCTCGCCGTCGTCACCCGCCAGGACGCCGCGCCGACGGCGTCGGCGTCCGCGACGGCGTCGGTGTCGCTGTGGGACGTCCGCGCCGAGCCGCGACCGGTCAGCGTGCTGCCGGCGGGCGCCCAGCCCCGGATCATCGCCTTCTCCCCGGACGGCCGCACCCTGGTCACCGTCGTCGCGTCCACCACCGTGACCTGGTGGGACGTCTCCGACCCCGGCCATCCGTCCGCGCTGGCCACCCGGAACCTGCCCGCCGGCGAGGACGCGGCCGGGGTGATCGTCTTCGCACCGGACGGCCGCCGGATGTACGTGACCGGCGACAACGGTCCCGGCACGGTGTGGGACGTCGCGGATCCGGCGTCCCCGGTCCTGCTGAACACCGTGCGGGCCGACGCCGACGCGAACGCCGACCAGGCGGTACTCGCCGGATCCGCCCTGGTGCTCGCGGTGCCGGGCGCGATCGACATCTGGGATGTCGCCGATCCACGCGCGGCGGCTCGCGCCGTGGCCTTCGACAGCGAGGACGAGAACCCCGTCTACTTCGGCCACGCCGCCCTCACCCGCGACGGCCTGCTCGCCGCCACCCATACCGCCGACGGCGTTGTGGGCTACTACAACGGCGAGGCGCTGATCCGGCTGCGGAACCTCCAGCCGATCCTCGACGTCATCACCGATCCGATCGCCGCCGCCTGCCGGATCGCGGGCCATGACCTGAGCCGGCAGATGTGGGCGCGGTACGCGCCGGGCCTGCCGAACAGCCCGCTCTGTCCTCGCTGATATCGATCGTCGCCTTTGGTTGACGTCACCGTTAAGATATCAAATATCAAGCCTGGAGGGAGATGAGCCGATGGCCGCCGGGCTGTACCGCCATCGCAGGTTGCACCGGATCGCCGCTCTCGACCCGGAGCGCGACCACCTGGAGATCTACCAGCTGTCCGCCGGGCTCGAGTTCCCCTGGGACTACACCCGGGCGCTGGAGTTCGCGCTGTTCCGGACGTACTGCGTGCCGAGCGTCTCGCGGCTGCTGGCGGCGACCGGAGAGTTCCGCGACCGGCCGCAGCGGCGCTACGACGACACCCTGCTGCTGATGGCCGAGATCGCGGCGCACGGCTATGACTCGCCGCGCGGCCGGGAGGCGCTACGGGTGGTGAACCAGGCGCACGGCCGATACACGATCAGCAACGACGACATGCTTTACGTGCTCTCCACCTTCGTCTACGACCCGATCGACTGGCTCGACCGCTACGGCTGGCGCGCGCCGCACGACAACGAACGGCTCGCGGCGTTCCACTACTACCGCGAGGTGGGCAGGCGCATGGGCATCCGGGACATCCCGGCCGGCTACGCCGAGTTCCAGGCGTTCAAGCGGGAGTACGAGCGGCTCACCTTCGTCTACGCGCCGACCAACCGCGAGATCGGCGAGTACACCCTGGAGCTGTTCGCCTCCTGGTTCCCGCGGCCGCTGCGGCCCGCCGCCCGCCTGGGTGTGCGCGGCATGCTCGACGAACCGATGCTGCGCGCGTTCGGCTTCGACCCGGCACCGCGCTGGGTGTCCCGGCTGGCTCACGCCGGCCTGCGGGCCCGGGCCCGCGCGCTGCGGTTCGCGCCGCCCCGCCGCCGCTCGGTGCTCGGGGTGGCGCCGCACAACCGCAGCTATCCGGGTTATCCCGGCCGCTATCGTCCGGCCGACCTCGGCCCGGCCGCTCCCCCGGCGGACCTGCCGGCCGAGTTCCGGCGTCGCGGCTGAGCGTCTCCGCAACGCCGCCCTGGCCACCGGGCTGCTCCTGCTGCTGGGTGCGACGGCCCTGTTCCTGCTCCGCTACCGGGTGTACGCGGTGCCGACCGGGTCGATGGCGCCGGCGATCGTGCCGGGCGACCGGATCATCGTGGACACCTGGTCCAGTGGCGCCGCCCGCGGCGACATCGTGCTGGCCGATGCCGCGGCGGTGCCGGGCGGCGGCCAGGCGCGGGTGGTGAAGCGGGTGGCGGCGGTCACCGACGGGACCGTCGACGCCGGCCTGGTGCGTGGTTGTGTGGTCGCGGCCGGCACCGACGTCCGCGGAGAGGCCGCTGCCCCGTACCGTCCGGGCGCGGATGAAGACCTGGCCGGCCCGCACGTCGTTGCCGACCACGTAGACGTAGCTCATCGTGGCGCAGCCGGTCGAGCGGGCGCTCGGCGAAGGTGCTGTACCGCAGCTCAGAACGCAGGTAATACGCGAATCACGGATAACTTCAGAATCGGGGCATCAGGAGATCAGGATGCCGATGCCATCCCCGAGCAGCTTCATGCCGAGCACGACGAACAGGACCGTCATGATGGCGGCGTTGTGCAGCGCGGCCCAGTTCTTCCAGCTGGAAAGGGTGTTCCTGGCGCGCTCGCCCGCGATCAGGAACACCACAAGCGGGATCAGGATCCCCAGGGAGCCGATGAGCACGAACATCGTCAGCACCGCGATCTGCTGGTCGGTGGGAATCCCGGACGAGCTGATCGCGGCGGCCGCGGCGATGGTCAGCCCGGCGTTCTTGGCGTTGGCCGCGGACAGCACGAGCGAGAGCCCGAGGATCTTCACCGGGGTGAAGCGGTCGATCGCGGCCATCCACTTGGGCAGTTCCGCCTGCGAGGCGTCCCTGGGACGGTGACGCCACTGCTGGAGACCGAGCAGGAGGAGCAGCAACCCGATGACGAGTTTGAGCACGCCTACCCAGTCGGCCGGCTGCCCGTTCCCGGAGGCGCCCGCACCTCCCGAGAGCACCAGGGTGATCGCGCCGAGCGCCGAGAGTCCGACCAGCCAGCCGGCGGCGAACACCAACCCGCTCATTCGCCCACGCGGGGTCGCCAGGATGAGAATCATCGCGATGATCGGGAGCGGGCTGATCATCACGCCAGCCGCGAATCCCAGTTCGTCGCCGAGAACTGCGCCCATGCCGTCCTCCTGACCGTCTACGACAGCACTTCGTCCGCACTGGGTGGCTCGCGGCGTTCCTGGTTGTTGAGCTGGTGGCGCAGGATGGAGGACTGGCGGTAGACCTCCTTGCGTGCGCGCATCAGTTCGCCCAGCGGTGCGTGTGCGGCGGTGACCCGCCACGGGGTGAAGGAAAGCGCGTCCATCTTCGTGAGGTTGTCGCCGCTGGTGATGTCCTGCTGTGGCAGGCGCAGCTTGGCCACTGTGACGAACGGTGACAGCTTCTCCGGCCATTCGACGGTGAGGTCGTTGACGGGCATCCGCTCCAGGTCGGCGCAGAGCTGTACCTGGATGTCGAACGTGTACGGCCGGTCGCGGAGTTCGGCCGCCAGGGCGGGCCGGAAGACGTCCTCCGCGGACGACGGGTCGATGGTGCGCTGGACCACCGCCTGGGCACAGGCGGGGTCGGGGGCGAAGCGGACCTTGGCGATGTAGTCGCCGTGCCGGACCGCGCCCATCGACCAGTACGTCGACAGCAGGAGGTTGACCAGGGGCCGCTGGGCGACGACGAGGAAGGCCAGGAACTCGTCCCACGCCCACTCGTCCTCGCCCAGCGTTCCCTTGCCGGTGACGAAGTCCCGGTAGAATCGGTGCTGCCCGGGACGGCCCTGCGCGAAGTATTCCGGCGCCGCGAGGAACAGTTCCTGGATGAACAGGTAATGCTCGACGGTGTTGCAGAAGAAGACCGGTGCGTTGATGTTGGTGTAGTCGAACGTGCGGCTGCCGGGCTCGTCCTCGAGCAGCGTCTGCCCGTCGATGTCGAAGATCTTCAGCGCCAGCCCGGTCGCCTTGCCGAGTCGCGCGTCGGCACCGGCATGCGGCGAGCCGTTGGAGAAGCGGATGAGCGCGTCATGCCTGCCGGGTGTGGCGTAGATGCCCTGCGCGTACTCGGCGGGCAGCCGGTCGAGGATCTCGACCTCACCTCTGACGAGTCCGTATCCCTTGGCGTGCGCGTCACGCACCGCCTGCCCGGTGCCCTCGGACTCGACCGACCCGGTGATGAACCGCTGGGTCTTCCCGATCACCGTCTGTGCGTGCTTGTCGAAGTGCGGATCGACGACCTCGACGTCCGGGCTGTAGGGAACGAACTTCGATGCCATGACTCGACCGACTCCACCTGTGTTCGATATCAGGCCTATGGGGTGATTCGTGGTGAACTCTAGCCGAGCTCGATGCCGCTGATTCCGGGATTGAGACAGATCGCAGTCCGTAGGCAGACTGCGGCGTTGTTTCTGTTCCGTCTTTCCGCAATCCCGCAGTCCGGCGTCGGCGTCGCGGCCAGAATCGGTGACGAGGGCGATGGCGCCTCATCCCTGAGCACCGGGCGACCCTCGGACGGATCCCGCGGCAGGAGACTCACCATGGCCGGAAAGTCGACAGCCCAGCTGGAGCGCAAAGGCGCGAAGGATGGGATGAGCACCGAGTTCACCGTATTTGCCAAGATCAGGCCGGGTCATGCGGACAAGCTGCGCAAGGTTCTCGCGACAATGGCCAGCCCGGCGGCGGATGCCAAGGCCCACGATGCGGTGCGCCAGATCGGTACCCTGCACGACGCGCGCCACGTGATATTCGACAACGACACACAATTCATGTTCGCCAGCGTCTTCGACGGCACCTGGGACGCCTACATCGACGACTTCGCCAAGACGGTGGTCGGTGACCGTTTCGGAGAGGTTTTCCAGCACTGCGAAGACTTCCCCGGCATCAAGGATCCGGGGGTGAAGAACTGGTTCCTCGAGCGCCAGGAGCCCGCGGCGGTGTTCATCAGTTCCTATCCCGATCTGACCGTTCAGCAGATCTGGAAGGACCAGCACGTCAACGAGGCGTTCCAGGCACTGCTGGACACCCAGGAATTCCGCGAGATGCTGGACAACCCGGCGATCGCGGAACTGAAGGCCACGCCGGAGTTCCAGAGGCTGATGGCGGAAGCGGAAGCCTAGGGGCGGAATCCCCGCCCGCGCCTGCGACCCCCGTGGGGTTGTCCACGTAGGACCGATGCGGAAGCACAGATGACATGACGGGCATCGAGATCGACGACATCCAGAGCGCGGCACTGCGTCCGCGGCCGGTGCCGTATGTGGGAAGGTTCGCCTTTCTGCGCGTCGACGACCGCCACGCCGGGCGTGCCCTGCTGCGGCGGCTGCTCCCGGCGATCGACGGCGGCTGGCCCAGCCCCGACCCGAGCCAGGACGCCTGGGTGGCGGTGGCGTTCACCTACCAGGGGCTGCGGGCCCTCGGGGTACCCCAGGAGTCGCTGGACAGCTTCTCGCAGCCGTTCCGCGAGGGCATGGCCGCGCGGGCGGACCACATCGGCGACGTGGGCGAGAGCGCCCCGGCCAACTGGGAGCCTCCGTTCGGAACCGGCGAGGTGCACATCGCGGTGAGCGCGCTCTCTCCCGATGCCGCCCGGCTGCACAAGGCTCTCGAGCGCGCCCACGTCGCCTTTCACGAAACACCCGGCGTGGAGGTCATCTGGCAGCAGGAGGTTCGCCAGCTCCCGACCGGGCGGACCACCTTCGGCTTCCGCGACGGCATCAGTCATCCGAACATCGAGGGCGTCGGCCTGCCCGGCTCCAACCCGCGGGAAACTCCGATCAAGGCCGGCGAGTTCATCCTCGGCTACCCCGACGAGACCGGGAACCTGCCGCCCATGCCCAGCCCCGATGTGCTGGGTCACAACGGAACCTACGTCGCCGTTCGCAAGATTCACACCAAGGTCGCGGCCTGGCGACAACATCTGCGCGCGAACAGCTCCGGCGCCGAGGACGAGGCGCTGCTGGCGGCGAAGATGGTCGGGCGCTGGCCCAGCGGAGCGCCGCTGACGCTCGCCCCGGACCACGACGACCGGGAACTGGGCGCTGATCCGCACCGCAACAACGACTTCCTGTACCGCGAGAACGACAAGCACGGCCTGCGGTGCCCCGCCGGCGCGCACATCCGGCGGGTCAACCCCCGCGACGCCGACATCATCGGCGACGCCCGGATGCACCGCCTCATCCGCCGCGGCACCACCTACGGCCCGCCGCTGCCGGAGGGCGTCACGGAGGACGACGGCGCCGACAGGGGCCTGATCGGCGTCTTCACCGGAGCGCACCTCGACCGGCAGTTCGAATTCATCAAGGCCGAGTGGGTGAACGACGGCAACTTCATCGGCTACCCCGGCGAACAGGACCCGGTCGCCGGACACCACGACGGAACCGGCACCGTGACCATCCCCGACAAACCGATCCGCCGCCGCCTGAAGAACCTGCCCAGCTTCGTGGCCACCCGCGGCGGCGAATACTGCTTCCTACCGGGCCTGCGCGCCCTGCGCTGGATCACCGAACTCCAGGACTGACGTGAGCGAAGCCCGGCCAGCGCCGCACGCCAGGATGCGCCGGGCGATCCGGCGTGTGCTCACCGCGCCGCGCGCGGCGGCGGTCGCGGGCATCGCCTTCGCCCTGCTGCTGGGCGCGATGCTCATCCTCGTCCGGCTCGCCGTACCCCCGGGATCGGCTGACACAGACGCCCTGTTGGACGACGCGTCACGGCGCAACTCCATCCGGCTCGCGCTGAACCTGGCACCGTACGCCGGAATCACGTTCCTCTGGTTCATCGGCGTGATCCGCGACAACGTCGGCGAACGCGAGGACAGGCTCTTCGCCACCGTCTTCCTCGGCAGCGGCCTGCTGTTCCTGGCGATGCTCTACACCTCGATGGCGCTCTGGGCCGCGCTGGTCGTGACCTACACCGACGGGACCGTCGGCAACGACGGCGCCGACCTCGCCCGGACCACGGCGCACGTCCTCACCAGCATCTACGCCGTGAAGATGGCGGCCGTCTTCATGATCTCGACGTCGACCATCGCCCTTCGATCCGCGTCGCTGCCGCGCTGGCTGGCGCTTCTGGGCTTCCTCCTCGGGCTGACCCTGCTGATCGGTTCCAGCTTCGCGCCGTGGGCAGAACTGATCATGCCGGTGTGGGTCCTGCTGTTGAGCGTCGTCCTCCTGATCGGCACCTACCGGAGACCGGAGACCGGGCAGGAGTACGAACGATGACGTGGTCGGCCACTGCCCGTGCGTCGCCTCACGGTGCCGCCGGAATCGCTCAGCCACGGTCGCCTGAGCCCGATGTGACATCGGTGAACCGGCTGGGGGTGGATTCGTTGGACGGCGGCATGGCCGGCGCGGAGGAGCTGTCGACCGCCCTGCTCGTGCTGGAGGAGCAGCACGTCACGGATGCCGAGGCCAGTTATGCCACCGCCGTGGAGCTGGAACGGCAGGCGGCCGCCCTCGGCGACGGACACCTGCTCGCGCGGGCCCGCGTCTGCCGGGGCAACATGCTCATCCGTACCGGTGACCTCGCCGGTGCCGCACGGGCCGTCTACGGCGTACAGGCGTGGGCTACCGCGCACGGGAACCGGCGGCTGCGGGCCCGCGTTCACGCCGCCTGCGCGACCATCGAGGAGCTGGCCGGCGACACGGCGAAGGGCCTGGAACACTCGCTGAGCGCGGTCGAGCTGCTCGATGGGACCGCCACCGCGTACATGCAGGTCTGGTACCGCGTCAGGCTGGCCGACGGGCTGGCCTTCAACGGCGACATGGAGGCCGCGCGGCTGCGCTACCGCCAGGCCGAGACGCTGGCCCGGGAGCTGCGGCAATGGGAGCGGCTCATGAGAGTCCTCAACAACTGGGCCAGCTCCGAGCACGTCGCGGGCGAGTTCCCGCGCGCGCGGGACGTCGCCCGCCGGATGCGGGAGCACGCCGCGGCGCACGGCCTCGACCTCGACCCGGTCGCGCTGGACACCATCGGCGCGATCCAGATCGAGAACGGCGAGTTCGCCGAGGCGGAACAGACGATGCTGGCGTGCATCGCCCGGCACGAGGCCGGGGAGATCGACTCCGCAAACGATCTGGCCCACTACCTGGTGACGCTGGCCCGCGCCCGGCGAGGTCTCGGCGCGACCGGCCGCGCCCAGGCGAGCCTGGACGCCTCCCGCGCGCTGTGCGTCGCACGCGACCTTCCCGAGGTCCTGGTCCGGGTGCACCAGGAGCAGGCCGAACTTCATTCCGTACGCGGAGAGCACGCCGAGGCGTTCGCCGCGCACAAGGTCTTCGCCGCCGCCCGCGAGGAGTGGCGCGTGCGGCAGGAGCAGGGGACGGCGCTGATCCGGCACACCATGTTCGAGGTGGCCGAGGCCCGCGAGGAGGCGGCCCGGTTCCGTGAGCAGGCCCGCCGGGATCCGTTGACCGGCCTGCGGAACCGCCGCTACATCGACGAGGAACTGCCCGCCCTGATCGCGGCCGACCCCGACCTGAGCGTGGCGGTCTGCGACATCGACCACTTCAAGCGGATCAACGACGAGCTGTCCCACGACGTCGGCGACCAGGTACTCGTGCAGGTCGCCAAGCTGCTCGAGACCGAGCTGGCCGCCGTGGCACCGGACGGGTTCGTCGCACGGCTCGGCGGCGAGGAGTTCCTCCTCGTGCTGCGCGCCACCCCGGTCGACCTGGCGGTCAGGCGGCTCGACCGGATCCGGCGCGCCATCGGCGACCACGGCTGGCACGCCACCACCGGCGGGCTGCCCGTCACCGTCAGCATCGGCGTGGCCGGCGCCGGCGAGACGTACCCTCGCAGCCAGTCTGCGGCCCTGTCCGCCGCCGACCGCAACCTGTACGCCGCCAAACACGCCGGCCGCGACCGCGTCGTGAGCGGAACGCCGCCCGAGCCCCGCCCCCGCGCCTACCGCGACCGCGCCACGCCCTGAACTCAGCCGCGTCGGCTAGCTGGCGCTGTACCGCAGCACCATGACGCCGCTCGTCAACTGCGTCGTCTCGAGCAGGGCGAACTGGTGCGGGTCGAACCCGGTCTCCGCGAGCCGGATGCCGGACCCGGCGACCACCGGATTCAGTTTGATCACCAGCTCGTCGACGGCGGGTAGCAGCCGGCCGGCCAGGTTCCCGCCGCCGGCCAGCCAGATGTCCATGCCGGGCTCCTGCTTGAGCTTGTCGACGACGGTGCGCGGGTCGTCGGCGACGACGCGTACGGCCGGGTCCGGTGACGTCATCGACCGGGAGAAGACGATCTGCTGAAGGTGCGCGTACGGGCTGGTGATGCCCGCCTTGAGCGCCGGTTCGTAGGTGTTGCGGCCCATCACCACCGTGTCGAAGTTCCGGTTGGGCGCGTCGATGCCCATCGGCGCGCGTGCCTGGGTGGGCACGGTCTCGGGGTAGCGCGTGGCCATGAACTGGATGGCGACGTCCTGTGCGCCGAAGAAGTCCCAGGACCCGTCCGGTGCGGCGATGTAGCCGTCGATGGTGGTGGCCACGAAGTACACGAGCTTTCGCATGCGGGCTCCTCGAAAGTTAACCACTATGGCTGTCGTGGTTCGAGTGTACGGCAGCTGTAGTGGTTCCTGCTACCGTGATAGGCATGGCCCGCAACCCCGACCGCCGCCGCGCACTCGCCGACGCCGGCCTCCGGGTGCTCGCCGAGAGCGGCGCCCGAGGGCTCACCCACCGCGCCGTCGACACCGAGGCCGGTGTCCCGCTCGGCACGGCGTCGAACTACTTCCGCTCGCGCGACGCGCTGCTCGGCGCGCTGGGCGAGCGGATCATGGAACGGTTCGCCCCGGACGAGGCCGTCATCGCGGAGCTGGCCGCCCGCGCGCCGAGCCGGGAGCTGTTCATCGACTACATGCGCTACATCGTCGAGCGCACCACCCGGCAGCCTGAGCTGACCCGGGCGCTGATCGAGCTGCGGCTGGAGGCGGCCCGGCGGCCCGGGCTGGCGGCGAGTCTCGGGCAGACGCTGCGCCGTGGCTACCGCGACGACGTCGCCTATCACGCGACGACCGGGCTGGCCGGCGGGCCGTACGAGATCGCGCTACTGCACTACGCGCTGGACGGGTTGCTGCTCGACATGCTGACGACCTCGATCGAGGCGGACACGGATCCGGACACCGTGGTGGCCACCTTCGTGGACCGGCTGGTGTTCGGCGACCCGCACGAGAACGGTGAGCGGACACCCTGAACAGCCGGGTCGGGGTGCAGGACCATGGCGAACGTCGTCCGGCGGCGCCGCCGGCCGCCCTTGCGCGCCCGCAGGGGTTGCACCAGATCGGTGATCGCGGCGGTGGACCCGGAGCGGATCTTCGTCGTCGGGCACTCCACCGGAGCCGTACCTGGCCCACGACCCGCGCCCGGACCTGGCCGGCATCGACCGGCCGGTGCCGGCGATCACCGGTGGCAAGGACGTCCAGGTCGATCCGGCCGACGTGGCACGCATCGGCCGGCTCGTGACCGGCCCGTTCGACGGCGAGGTGCCGGACGACCTGACCCACCTGCTCCGCCGCGACCCCGGACCGCCGGGACTGTGGCGGTACCGGAGTCAGCTCACCAGGCCGGTCGACGGCCGGGTGCTCGACCGTATCGGGGCATGGGCCCAGGCCCGCCTCACGCGGTGACGAAGTCGACGACCTCGGCCACGACGTCCGGGTCGCGCAGCAGCCGCCGGTGCCCGAGCCCTTCGGTGACGTGCAGCCGCGCCGCGGGCCACGCCTCCGCGATCGCCGCGCCGCCGGCGACCGGGGTGTACCTGTCGTCGCGGTCGTGCACGACAAGGGTCGGCGGCATCGCGACCGCGCGACCGAGCTCCGGCACGTCGAAGTGGTGCATCGGTACGCCGACGCGGCGCTCGACGCGCGCGATCAGCCGCCGGTAGGTGGGCTCGCCGAAGCCGAGCACGTCCGCGAGCTCGCGGGCGTGCGACACCGGGCTGGCCATCGGGGCCAGTAGCACGATCCGGCCGGCGGGCAGGCCGTCGCAGAGGGCGACCGCGGTGGCGGTGCCGCCCATCGAGTGTGCGATCACGGCGCGGGCCGGGCCGAACTCGGCGACGACCGCGGTGAGTGCGGCCGCGAACTCGGGGACGGACGACGACCGGGGCCCGTACGCGCCGGGGCCGGACCGGCCGTGACTGGGCGCGTCGAACGCCACGACGCGGTGTCCGCGGTCCACCAACGGCGTCACGAACGAGGCCAACTGGCCGGCGTGGCCGCCCCAGCCGTGCATCAGGAACACCGTCGGACCCTCGCCCCACACCTGCCCGGCGACGTCGAGCCCCTCGGCGCGGACGGTGAAGGTACGGCCGCCCGGCACCGGAACCGGCCGGGCCGGGGCGGCGGCTCCCGGCAGCGTGAACCAGATGTGCTCGGCCCAGCGGGCGGCGAGCGCGGGGGCGGCGCGGTTCAGCACCGCGAACGCCGCCCGCACCGGCGGCGGAGCCTTAAAGAAACGAACGGTCGTGCTTTTATGCGTACGCGAATCGGCAGTGGCGGTCATACCGGGGTGTCCTTCTCTCGGTCGGTGCGGGTCGCGTCAGTCGGACGGGTTGGTGCGGGCGGCGGCGAGCAGCGCCTCGAAGGCGCTGCGGGCGCGGCCGTCGGCGCGCTCGTCGCCGAGCAGCCGCAGCATGTGGTGGCGGGCGAGGATCACGCCGTAGAAGTCCTGTGCGAACTGGTCGGGGTCGGCGTCGCCACGGAACTGCCCCTCGGTCAGACCGGACCGGAACACCGCGCCGATCGTCTCGAACATGTCGCGCTCGTCGCGGACCAGCCGGTCGCGCACGGCGCCGGGCCGGTCGTCGAACTCCGTCGCGGCGGCGACGAACGGGCAGCCACCGGGCAGCGCGTCCCAGGCCAGCCACCGGTCGAACAGCTCACGCAGCCGGGGCTCGCCGCGCGGTGCGCGCAGCGCCGGCCGGGCAACGGCCTCCTCGAAACGCGCCCGGGCATACTCCAGCACCTGGAGCTGCAAAGCCTCCTTGGACCGGAAGTGCCCGAACAGCCCGCTCTTGGACAGCTCGGCCTGCTCGGCCAGCGAGCCGATGGTCAGGCCGCTCAGCCCGACGCGGCGCGCGACCTCCATGGCATGGTCGAGCACCGCCGTCCTGGTTTCCTCGCCCTTGCTCACCCACCAACAAAAGCACGACCGTGCGGGAAATGCAAGGCACCCTGGGATGGGCGGGGGAAGGCACCCAGAGACGATCCCGGATGTGCGCCGCCCCCGCGGCGGAGAGAATCCGGGAGGGGACGCCGGAAGGCGTCGTCTCGAGCCGCCCGAGGTCCGGCGATCGCGCTGGGCGCGGGCCGACGGCGAGGGAGGCACCCGTGGGACCCGCGACGGGGAAAGGCAAGCGAATCGTGGCCGTGATGGCCGTCCTGGCCATGGCCGCGGCGAGCGCGGCGTGCGGCGGCACCACCGGCGAACCGGCGGCCGACGTGCCGTCGCACCAGCCGGAGAGCGGCCACGGGCACGCCCCGCCGCCGTCGCAGGCGCCGCTGCGAGCCGGTGAACGTTTCGTGACCCTGACGATGCCCCAGCCGTACACGCCGGTCGCGCCCGGCGGCGGCACCGACGAGTACCGCTGTTTCCTGGTGGATCCGAAGCTCACCACCGCGGCGTCCCTGACCGGCAGCCAGTTCCTGCCGCAGAACGGGGACATCGTGCATCACGCGATCTTCTTCCGGATCGCTCCGGCGGACGTCGCCGAGGCTCGCTCACTCGACGAGAGCACACCCGGCGAAGGCTGGCAGTGCTTCGGCGACTCGGGCGTACAGGACGACGCGTGGGTGGCCCACTGGGCGCCGGGAGCGAACGAGGTGCTGCTCGGCGAACACCTGGGATACGAGATGCCACCCGGCAGCCAGTTGGTCATGCAGGTGCACTACAACCTCCTGGCGACCGGCGGAAAGTCGGGCGCCACCGATCGGTCCAGCATCCGGCTGCGCCTGGCCGACACCGCGGCGACGACCCCACTGGAGACGTTCCAGTTGGCCGGGCCGATCGAGCTGCCCTGCACCAAGCAGGAGAGCGGCCCACTCTGCGACCGGGCCGCGGCGGTCAAGGACGTCGGCCGCCGCTTCGGCGCCGATGTCGGCGGCATGGAGGACGCACTCCTCCAACAGTGCAGCGCGGGCCGGGCCGTCGCCGGAGACACCCAGCACTGCGACTACCCGATGCCTGGCGCCGCCACCGTCTACGCCGCGGCCGGGCACATGCATCTGCTCGGCCGGTCCATCAAAATCGAACTCAACCCGGGTACCGCCGCCGCCAAGACCTTGCTGGACATCCCGAAGTACAACTTCGACGACCAGGCCCTCCGGCCGCTGGCCACCCCGGTGCACCTCAAGCAGGGCGACAAGCTACGGGTCACCTGCACCCACGACGCCGGCCTGCGCAAGCTGCTACCGCAACTCCGTCAACTCCCGCCGCGCTACGTGGTGTGGGGCGACGGCACCGCCGACGAGATGTGCCTCGGCCTACTGATCGGCACTCCCGGGTCGTGACATGCACGAGCGGGCTCGGCGCACCGCCGAGTCCGCTTCCGATTCCGAACGTGAGTAGCCTCCGGGTCCATGGGTGACACGGGGATACCGCCACGAGTGTTTACGAACCGGTTCGCCGACGCTGTGGGGCCGTCGGGCGATCAGCCGGCGCGGGACTTCTGCCGGTGCGTGGGGAACTCGGCGGCGAAGCGGCCGGCGAGCGTGGCCTTCCACGCCGAACGTCAGAACACCGAAAGCCTTGGCTGGCAGCGCCTGCTGGCGCTGATCGAGGAGGCCGCGGCCGACGGCCGGACCGTCTTCAAGCCCTTCGTGGAGCTGAGCGCCGCCGAACGTCGAGAGATCATCACCCTGCCGCCGACCATCGCCACACTGACCGAGGTCAGGCACCTCGTCCTGTACGGCACCAACCTGGTGCGAATCCCACCGGAGATCGGGGCGATGACCAGCCTGGAGGTGTTCGAGCCATACACCTCGCGCCGGCTGCATTGGTACCCGCACGAGCTGACCCGATGCCTCAGGCTCCGGGACAGCACGGTCAGCACGCGCGTGCTGTACGGCAACTTCAAGTTCCGGCCGCCGTTTCCGAGACTGCGCCCGGTGACCACCGCGGCCGAGGCCGACCTCACCCAGCTCGATCCTCGAACATGGGGCGCGGACGCGGTCGGCACCTGCGGCGTGTGCGCCGGCCCGGTCGATCGGGAACTGCACCAGCGATGGATCTCCCTGGCGGTCGCTACGGACGTACTGCCGATGCTGGTCAATGCCTGCTCCGCGGCGTGCCTGGCAGCGCTCCCTCCCGCCCATCCCGGCTACGTTCCGACACCGCACCTCGGCGGCCCTGACCTCGTGCAGCCCACGACCCGAGGCTGGTAGGGCGAAAGCGTTCAACGGCGTTGTCGTGGCGGTGGCAGCGCTCGATGGGCCAGCTGAATGAGGAACGACTTCGGTGGTTGCCAGACGCCGCGATCCTCGAACGGCCATGCGTAGGTGAGGGCTCCGTCCCGGATGCAGTCCAGCAGGGCCGGTGCCTCGAGTTCGTGAGCCGACCATTCATAGAGTTGCCGCAACCTCGGGGTGATCACCCCGTAGTCCAGGAGCCGGCCGAATCCGAGTTCGTCCTTCAGGTAGGTGCGGACCGTGTCGCGGAGCGGGTACTCGTCCGGGAGGACGCGGGAGAGCTGTAGGAAGATGCCGGTCATGCCCAGCCTCGGGTCACCGAGGAGCGGGGCGAGCGGGCCCAGCCAGCCCAGTGAGATCCGCGGGGCGGCGACGAGGGCGTGTGCGTACAGCACCCGGCAGAGCACGACGTTCATGAAGAAGCGCTCGGCCTCGTTCTCCGCCTCCGCCAGGTCGCGGTGTGCGAGGTAGGCGGCGACCACGCTGCCGTTGTGTGCCTGATACCAGGTCCGGGCGGTCGGCCTACCGGCGAAGGACATCCAGAATTCGACAGTCCGGGAGGAGGCCGGGCCGGTGAGGTCGCCGCTGAGGGCCACCGCCTCGCAGCCGTCTCGAAGGATGCGCTCGTTGACCGCCCGCCACCATGGACTGCCGGGACGGTCGCCGGCGGGCGGTCGCAGCAGTCCTCGCCGGAACTGCCATCGCATGAACGACAGCGCCGCGCGGCGGAACGGCAAGTGCCGCGGGGCTCTGCCGAGTGGGCCGTGGTAGCAGCGACTTAGCAGGGCGATCCGCGCCGCCGGATCGTCGCGGACTGTGGCGACCTGCTGCTCGGCCCACGCGGCAGCGGCGCCTACCGGTCTCACGTCAGACCGCTGTCTGCCTCGGCTTCACCCCGACATGGTCGCACGCCCGGGCTTCGCCCGATCGCCGTTCTAGCCCCTGCGCCCGAGAGTCGCCAGGAGCACGGCCAGCCCGGCGCCGCCGACCACCAGCAGTGCGGGTAGTGACGGCACGCGACGTGCCAGCACATCGCGATCACCGCCGCTGCTCAGCAGCGACCACCGCGACCGGGCCGACAGCGCCGAGCCGACGGACAGGACCGACGAGGCGGAGAAGGCGGACAGGGTTGATCCCACGGAGGCGACCGACAGCGCGGAGCCGACCGAGCCGACGCTCAGCACCGAACCGGCCGAACCGATCGACAGCACCGATCCGCGACTTGCGATAGACAGAAAGGAGTTCTCCGACCACAACGACAGACCAGCCACGGCAGTCATTGTCACACAGCGCCACTCGGCGCCGGTGCCCCTTGGAGGCGACATGGGAACGATTACCACCACTGACGGCACGGAGATCTTCTACAAGGACTGGGGCTCCGGCCAGCCGATCGTGTTCAGCCACGGGTGGCCGCTGTCGTCGGACGACTGGGACGCCCAGATGATGTTCTTCCTGCGGCACGGCTACCGGGTCATCGCGCACGACCGTCGCGGGCACGGCCGCTCCACGCAGACCGGCGACGGTCACGACATGGACCACTACGCCGACGACCTGGCCGCACTGACCGCCCACCTCGACCTGCGCGACGCCGTACACGTGGGCCACTCGACCGGCGGCGGCGAGGTCGTCCGCTACCTGGCCCGGCACGGCCAGAGCCGGGCCGCCAAGGCGGTCCTGATCAGCGCGGTGCCGCCGCTGATGGTGCAGACCGAGGCCAACCCCGGCGGCCTGCCGAAGAAGGTCTTCGACGACATTCAGGCCCAGGTGGCCGGCCACCGGTCCGAGTTCTACCGCGACCTGCCGGCGACCGCCTTCTACGGCTTCAACCGGCCGGGCGTGGAGCCCGTCGAGGCGATCATTCAGAACTGGTGGCGTCAGGGCATGATGGGCGGCGCGAAGGCACACTACGACGGCGTCGTCGCGTTCTCGCAGACCGACTTCACCGAGGACCTCAAGAAGATCACGGTGCCGGTCCTGGTCATGCACGGCGATGACGACCAGGTGGTGCCGTACGCGGACTCCGCGCCGCTGTCGGCCCGGCTGGTGCGGAACGGCACGCTCAAGACGTACCCGGGATTTCCGCACGGCATGCCCACCACCCAGGCCGAGACCATCAACGCGGATCTCCTGACCTTCCTGCGGTCCTGATCCCTGCCAGCTGATCGGGCTCGGCGCACCGCCGAGCCCGATCTCCGCTACTCGTAGCAGGCTTGGTCGTGGTACTGCAGGGTCAGCTCGACCACCATGGACTTGCTGACCACGATCCGGTAGACCGCCTTGGGGTTGCCGGGCACCGGCACCGCGCCGCGCCCGCTGCCCACCGAGCCGTCCTGGTCGGCGCCGGTGACGTCCTTCCAGGACGGGTAGGCCTTGCGCATCGCCTTGAAGGTGCTGCCGATCCTGATGCCCTCCGGGGTGCTCAGGCCGGGGTGCGCGTCGATGATCTCGATGCCCCGGTTCTTGCTGTAATAGACCAGGCCGTCGTTGCCGGCGTTCTCACCCGTGGCGCCGAGCAGGTGGGTCGGGTGCGAGCAGCCGGTGTTCGTCGCCGTCCATCCGGCGGTGAGGCCGGTCGCCTCCGCCTGCTCGCGCGTCATGCCGAGCTTGAGCGCGCCGACGCCGAACGGCCCGATCACCGCCGGCGCCTTCGAGGTAACGGGCGCGAACGAGACCGGCGTCGACGTGGCGGGCGCGGGCACCGACGGCGCCGCGGAGACGGTGGGGTTGGGGCTCACGGTGCCGTCGACGTGCGGCACGGAGCTGGTGCATCCGGTCGCCAGCGCCACGCAGAGGATCGTTCCGGCGAGGGGAATGGTGCGCATGTGTGGTGCCTTCCGATCGCATGTTCTCTTGGTCTGTCTCCAAGTTCGATGCGACCCTCGGCGCCTTTGTTCGGGAATCCAGGTCACGAAGAGATCACGAGCCCTCGCCGGGTCAGTCGGCCAGGATGGTCTCGCAGCCGGTGGTGGTGCCGCCGGCCCGGACGAAGCAGCTGTCACCCGTGGGCGCGGCGCCGTTCGCGCCGCCGTTCGCGCGGTCCTGGACCTCGTCGCTGCCGGGCGTCTCGCCCTCCAGGAGCCGGCTGCCGGGCTCGGCGCGCAGGACGTCGTCGCCGCGTCCGCCGGAGAGGACGTCGGTGCCGTTCTGGCCGTACAGGGTGTCGTCGCCGTCGGCGCCGTACATGGTGTCGTCGCCGGAGCCGCCCCACAGCTCGTCCGGGCCGCCGATGCCGATCAGGTCACCCTGAAAGTCGCCGTACAGGCGGTCGTTGCCGGCATCGCCGCGCAGGACGTCGTCGTCCTCGCCACCTTGCGCGCTGTCGTCGCCGGAGCCACCCGTCAGGGCGTCGTGGCCGGGACCGCCCCGCAGGACGTCGTCGCCGCCGTCTCCGCGTACCGTGTCGCGGCCGTAGTAGCCGTCGATGTCGTCGTCGCCGTCGCCGCCGGCGATGTCGTCGTCGCCGTACCAGCCCAGCAGCTTGTTGGCGCCGGTGCCGCCTCGCAGCGTGTCGTCGGCGGACCCGCCCTCGAGGTCCTCGACATCCGCGGCGATGGTGTCGCGCTCGCCCGCCGTACCGTCGTCGCCGCTCGCCCCGTCCAGGTCGGCGGTCACGGAGACGGTGCGCTGGAAGTACGACACCAGGTCCCGGCCCGGCCCGCCGTTGAGCACGTCCGCGCCGTCCTGGCCGTCGAGGACGTCGTCCCCGGCATCGCCGTTGAGCGTGTCGTTGCCGTAGCCGCCCCAGATCCGGTCGTCGCCGGCGCCGCCGGAGACGGTGCTCGCACCGGTCCCGTAGGCGCCTTGCAGCACGTCGTCCCCGGCGCCGCCCACGATGGTGTTCCTGCCGTCGCCCCCGAACAGACCGTTGTCGCCGTCGTTCCCGGTGAGCGTGTCGTTGCCGGCACCGCCCTCGACGACCTCGACGTCCGTGGCGATCGTGTCGCGTTCACCGACCTCGCCGTCGTCACGTACGGCCGCGTCCAGGTCGACGATGACGGGTGCCGTCCGGTGCCAGTACGACACCTTGTCGCGGCCCGTCCCGCCGTCGAGCGTGTCGGCACCGACGCCGCCGTCCAGCTCGTCGTCGCCGTCGCCGCCCACGAGCCGGTCGTCGCCCTCGTCCCCCTCGATCAGGTCGTATGCGCCCCCGCCGTCGAGGACGTCGTCGCCGTCGTTGCCCTCGAGCCGGTTGGTGGCGTCGTTGCCGGTCAGCGTGTCGGCGCCGGGACCGCCCACGATCTCCTCCACGTCGGCGGCGATGGTGTCGCCCTCGCCCCGCTCTCCGTCGTCGCCCGGCTGCCCGTCGAGGTCCGCGGTGACCGGTCCGCGATGCGAGGTGTACAGCACCTTGTCCTGGCCCGGCCCACCGGCCATGACGTCGGCACCCGCCTCGCCGTCCAGGTAGTCCGGCCCGTCGCCGCCGTCGATCCGGTCGTTGCCCGCCCCGCCGGAGATCTGGTTCTCCAGGCCGTTACCGCTGAGGGTGTCGCCACCGGAGCCACCCTGCAGATTCTCGACGTCCGGCCCGATGGTGTCGCGCTCACCGGACTCGCCGTCGTCACCCGCGGCGCCGTCCAGGTCCGCCGTCACGGCGTTGCGATGGTCGGCATAGGTCGCCCAGTCCATGCCGGCGCCGCCGTCGAGGGTGTCCGCGCCGGCCCCGCCCGCCAACATGTCGAGGTCCGCGCCGCCGCGCAGGACGTCGTTACCGGCGCCACCGTTCAACCGGTCCTCATCCGCGCCACCGTCGAGGACGTCCGCCCCGGCGCCGCCGACCAGCACATCGCCGTGCCCGCCACCGGAGAGCCTGTCGTCGCCCGCCCCTGCGTCCAGCGTGTCCCAGCCGGCATCCCCCGCGATGACGTCCGCGCCGGCCCCACCGGACACGCGGTCGTCGCCTGCCCCGCCGTTGAGGGCATCACCGGCGCTGCCGCCGGCGATGGTGTCATTGCCCGTACCGCCCGAGACGGTGACGGCGACACCGGCCTTCGCGGCGAACGTGTCGTTGCGGTCGCCCAGCGACACCGTGACCCGGCCGATCGCCTTGGTCGTGGTACAGGTCACCTTGGTCTTGTCCTTCTTGACCGCCTTGCAGCCCTTGCCCGCCTTGACGGCCACGGTGTCATCGACGGTGATCTTCCGCCCCGAGACCGTGACCCGGACCCGGTTGGACTTGCCGCCGGCCGCGGTGAAGGCGACGGTACGCGCACCGGTGACCTTGGCGGTCCCGGCCGCGGCCGCCTGTGCGGGCGCCGCCAGGGTCGACGCGCACGCGACGGCGAGGACGGTGACGCCGGCAGCGGCGAGTGTTGAACGAAGCGAAGGCGACACGGATTCCCCGATGATGATCGATGCGGCGCGACAAGATCCGCAGAGTACCCAACCGGCGCGTCAGCCGGTGACCCACAGACCTCGCGAATGCGCCCGCGCTCGATGGCCTCGCTCTGCCGCCCGATCCGCCGCGGCGGCGGGGTTTCCGCAGGAGGGCGGTCGCGTCCAACCTCGAGGTTGCCGCCCTGAGCTGCTCGAACCTAGAGGTGCTCATGGGGACAGCATCGTGAGCGATGTCGATGCGGCGTCTCCCCATGAGTTCCTGCAGTTCCCGCCGGCCGAGATCCGGCGGCACGCCGGTAGCGTCGACGAGATCGCCGACGCGGTACGGACGGCGCGCGGCGCCGTCCGTGAGCTGAGGGCGACAGTCCGGCGAGAGTCGCGAGCGGCTGCCGGCGGCCGGCCCCCCGATAGTCGGAAGCCACGGTACGACCGCCCGCTCCCGCAGCCGACCGCACAGCTCCGCACCTTCTCCGCCCCTCCCATGTGTAGATCAGGTGCACCGCCCAGGATGGCCGGTGGGCCTTTGGTCGATCTGGTAGCGGATCTAAAACCGGGCGGTCTCCACCACTGGGCACGAATTCCGAAACCTGGTTCACTGAACGGCGGAGGTCGAGCCGGGCGCTCGGGGGGTCAGGTTTGCGCGTGCGCGTGCTGGGTGCGATACAGGTTGCCGCGGACGGAGACTTCGTCACCGCCGGTCCCGCCAAGCAGAGTTGCGTACTCGCGGTGCTCGCGTTCAGCCCCGGCCAGCCGCTACCGATCGAGAGCCTGATCGACCGGGTCTGGGGGCAGAGCGCACCCCGTTCCACCCGGGACGCCCTCTACCAGTACCTGTCGCAGATCCGCGCCCTTGGTCTGGCCGTGCACCGCACGGGCGCCGGCTACCTGCTGGACCTGCCGGCCGAGCAGATCGACCTGTACCAGGCCCGAGCCCTGGCCGGGCAGGCGCAGGCCGCCGCCCGCGAGGGCGACCCGGCGGTCGCCGCCGGGCGGTACCGCCAGGCCCTGAGCCTGTGGCACGGCACCCCGCTGGCCGGCATCAGCGGCGAGTGGGCGACCAGCACCCGGGAGACCCTCGAACGCGAGCGCCTCACCCTGCTGAGCGCGTGCTTCGACGCCGAACTGGCGCAGGGCCGCCATGCCGAGGTACTTGTCGAGCTGTCCGCCGAGGTGGCGGCGCGGCCCTTGGCGGAACGGCTGGCCGGCCAGTTGATGCTGGCGCTCTTTCGCTGCGGCCGGGCCGCCGAGGCGCTGGACTGCTATACCCAGATCCGCCGGCGGCTCGGCGACGAGCTCGGCGTGGAGCCGACGCCCGCCCTCGACGCCCTGCAACAGCAGATCCTGCGGCAGGACCCGGCCCTGCTCGCCGATCCCGCCGCGAGGCGCGACGCTCCGCGGGCGGGCTACCGCCCGCCGCGGCAGCTTCCGGCCGACATCGCCGCGTTCGCCGGCCGGCACGCCGAGCTGGCCACTCTCGACACGATCGGCGGGGGCGACACCTCGCAGGCCGTGGTCATCTCGGCCGTGTCCGGCACCGCCGGGGTCGGCAAGACCGCCCTGGCCGTGCACTGGGCGCACCGGGTCGCCGACCGGTTTCCCGACGGGCAGCTGTACGTCAACCTCCGCGGTTTCGACCCGGCGGGTACCGCGCTGAGCCCGGACGAGGCCGTGCGCGGCTTTCTCGACGCGTACGCCGTGCCGCCGCAGCAGGTTCCGGTGAGCCTGGCCGCGCAGGCCGCCCTGTTCCGCAGCCTGCTCGCGGGTAAGCGGGTCCTGATCCTGCTGGACAACGCCCGCGACGCCGAGCAGGTCCGGCCGTTGCTGCCCGGCTCGCCCGGCTGCCTGGCCCTGGTGACCAGCCGTAACCAGCTCACCGGCCTGGTCGCCGGCGAGGGCGCGCGGGCGCTGCGGCTCGACATGCTCACCGAGGCGGAGTCGTTGGCCCTGCTGGCCGGCCGGCTGGGCCGGGAACGGGTGGTGGCCGAGCCGGACGCGGTGGCGGACCTGATCGAACGCTGTGCGCGGTTGCCGCTGGCCCTGGCCGTGGTAGCCGCGCGGGTCGCGGTGAACCCGGACCTCTCGCTCGCGTCGCTGGCGCGCGAGCTGCGCGAGGCCCGGGTCGGCCTGGACGCGCTGGGCAGCGACGACCCGGCCACCGACGTGCGGGCCGCGTTCCACGCCTCGTACCGTGTGCTGAGCCCGGCCGCCCAGCGGCTCTTCCGGTTGATCGCGCTGCATCCCGGCCCGGAGGTGTCGATCACCGCGGCGGCGGGCCTGGCGGGGGTTGCGGCCGGCGCGGCGCGCGCCGGGCTGACCGAGCTGGCCCGGGCGCATCTGCTCACCGAACCCTCGGCGGGCCGGTTCACCTGCCACGACCTGCTCCGGGCGTACGCCGGGGAGCTGGTCGCGGAACGCGACGCCGAGCCGGACCGGGACGAGGCGGTACGCCGGCTGCTCGACTACTACCTGCACAGCGCGGACGCGGCGGCGCAGGCGCTGGACCCGCACCGCGACGGCGCCGGGGTGACCGGTGCCCCGCCGGGGATCGAGGCGGAGCGGTTCGCCGACCGGCAGTCGGCGCTGGCCTGGCTTGCCGTCGAGCATCCGGTGCTGGTCGCGGCGGTGGATCTGGCCGTGGCGCGCGGGCTGGACGACTACACCTGCCGGCTGGCGGCCGCGATCGCCGTCTTCCTCGACTGGCAGGGCTACTCCCCCGAACTGGCCGACACGCAGGGCTCGGCGCTGGCCGCGGCGGAACGCCTCGGCGACCGGACCCGGCAGGCCCGCGCGCACCGCGACCTGGCGCAGGCATACGTACGGCTGAACCGCCGGGAGGACGCGCTGGCGCACCTGCGCCGGGCACACGATCTGTTCGAGGGTGACCCCGCCGGCCAGGCCAGCGTGCTGATGAAGCTCGGCTGGCTCCGTGAGCAGCAGGCCGCACACGACGAGGCCCGCCGCTACGCCGAGTCCGCCCTTGAGCTGTACCGCCTCGCCGGTCACCTGGCTGGCCAGGCGCACGCCTGGGGCGCGATCGGCTGGTCGTACGCGGCGGCCGGCGACTACCAGCAGGCGCTGATCCAGTGCCGGGAGGCGCTCGCGCTCAACCAGAAGATCAACAACCGGTACGGCGAGGCCAGCGCCTGGGACAGCATCGGCTTCGTGCATCACCACCTCGGCCAGTACCGCGAGGCCGTGGCCTGCTACCGATCGGGGTTGAAGCTGGTCCGCGACCTCGGGGACCGGCCCGGCGAGTCGATTCTCCTGGATCACCTCGGCGACACCCACCGGGCGGCCGGCGACCTGCCCGCCGCCCGGCATGCCTGGGGGTCCGTGCTGGAGATCCTCGTTCCCGCCGACAGCGCCGCCGCGGCGCGCATCCGTGCCAAGTTCGATGAGGCGTTGGCGCTCTCGCTGGGTGCCTAGCTATTCCACGGGCGGCCCGGCCGCTGTGAACAATGTAACCAATGGGACTGGACGCCGGTGAATCTTGTTAGGATTCCCCATTTCTTCAAGCTGCCACCATTGAGGAGGGGTCCCGCCCCAATGAATGTTGTGGACACCGTGCGCTATCCATTGGCCGACCCGGGAAGCGACGCATGGGAGCGCGTCGTTTCCCGGACACGCACCGAACTGCGCGAACGCGGATGCAGCGTGCTGCCGGCGTTCATTCTGCCGGGCGGCTGGGACGCGCTGCGGCGAGAGGGTGCCGGGGTCGCCCCGCTGGCGTACTACGACGTTGAGGAGACCAACGTCTACAACATCGCGTTCGACGCCGACCTGCCGGCCGATCACCCGGGCCGCATCGTCATGCAGCGCGGCAACGCGTTCGTCCCGCGCGACCGGATACCCACCGACAGCATCATCCACCGGCTGTACACCGACCCGTCCTTCGTGCGCTTCGTGGCCGCCTGCTTCGAACTGCCGGAGCTGCACGAGCTCGCCGACCCGCTGTCCGCCCTGGTGCTCAACGTCGTGCAGCCCGGCATGGAGCACCCGTGGCACTTCGACACCAACGAGTTCACCGTGAGCATGCTGACCCAGGAGCCGGAGCAGGGCGGCGTCTTCGAGTACTGCCCGAACATCCGTTCGGCGGGCGCGGAGAACTTCGACGCCGTCCGTTCGGTGCTCACCGACGCCGACCGCTCGCCGGTGCAGGCACTGACCCTGCGCCCCGGTGATCTCCAGCTGTTCAAGGGCCGGTACGCGCTGCACCGGGTGAGCGCGGTACGCGGCACCACCGCCCGGCACTCAGCGATCTTCGCCTACTCCGAACGCCCCGGCGTGATCGGCAGCGTCGCCCGTACCCGGCAGCTGTTCGGCCGGGTCCTGCCCGCGCACCTCGACGCCGAGCGCAAAGCCGTGCGGGTCGACCAGTTGCTGGACTGATAATCGCGAGGAGCCCCGTGCGTTTCGACCGGACCGGAAAAGTTTCCCTCGAAGGCATCTACACGCAGCCCGATCCCCGCGCCTATTTCACCACCCTGCGTGAGCTCGACTATTGCATTCCCCAACTCGCCAAACCCTATTTCCAGCAAATCATCGGGCAGTATCGCGAATCGCGGCAGGTGGCGGTCCCGACCGTGGTCGACGTCGGTTGCTCCTACGGCGTCAACGCGGCGCTGCTGCGCTGTGACGCCACAATGGACGACCTGTACGATCGCTACGCCGACACCGAGCTGACCCGGCAGGAGCTGCTGGAGCGCGATCGTGAGCTGGTCCGGTCGCACGGGTCACCGGCCCGGTTCGTGGGGCTGGACGTGTCCCGGCCGGCGCTGGAGTACGCGTCGGCGGCCGGGTTCCTCGACGACGCCGTGCAGGCCGACCTGGAGACGCGCGAACCGACGGCGAGGCAGCGCGCCCTGTTCGCCGACGCCGACATCGTGATCTCCACCGGATGCCTCGGCTACGTCACCGGCCGGACGCTCGTGCGCGTGGCCGGCGCCCGCCGGGACCGGCGGCCGTGGATGGCGCATTTCGTGCTGCGGATGTTCCCGTTCGCGCCGATCGCCGATCGCCTGGCGGACCTCGGCTACGAGACGACGCGGGTGGACCGGACGTTTCGGCAGCGCCTTTTCGCGTCCGACCGGGAACAGCGGCAGGTGCTCGAGACGATGTCCGCCGCCGGTGTCGATCCGGAGGGCCTGGAGACCGATGGCTGGTTGCACGCTCAGCTCTACGTCTCCCGGCCCGTCGGCACTCCCGACCCCCTGACCTTCGACGTCGACGAGTCGATGACCCAGAAGGCCGCCCGATGAGCACCGAATTCGAGGAGACCGAGTGAGCACGTTCGAGAACGAGGACACCCTGGCGCGGGTGCCGTTGCCCGCGCTGGAGGACACCTGCGCCCGGTTCCTCGAGTGGTCCGCGCCGCTGCTGAACCAGGAGGAGCTCGCCGACGCCGAGGCCGCGGTACGGGAGTTCGGACGGCCCGACGGTCCCGGGCCCAAGCTGCACGCCGATCTGGTGCGGTACGACGCGGATCCGGCAACGCACAGCTGGTTGGACGCGTTCTGGCCGGCACGCTATCTCGGTCGCCGGGACCGGATCGCGTTGAACGCCAACTTCTTCTTCCTGTTCCGCGAGGCGCCGTTGCACGGATTCGCCGAGCCGCAGGTGGAGCGCGCGGCGGGGCTCATCGCCGCCGCCGTCAACTACAAGGCCCAGCTCGACGACGAACGCATCCCGCCGATCGCGACCCGCGGGAATCCGTTGTCGATGGCGCAGCACAAGTTCCTGTTCTCCACCACCCGCATCCCGGGGCCGGTGCAGGACACCGTCCGCGCGCCGTACAGCGACGAGTGGCAGGGCCCGTCGACGGCGCGGCACATCGTGGTGTTCCAGCGCGGCAACGCGTACCAAATGAACGTGATCGGTCCGGACGGGCGTCCCTATTCCCTCGACGACCTGGCGGCCGGCCTGCGTGAGGTGCGGAAGGCCGGTGCGGCCCGGGCCGCGACGGACACGGCGGTCGGTCATCTCACCACGATGGCCCGGGCCGAGTGGGCGGCGGCCCGGGACCGGCTGGCGGCGCTGGACCCCGGTAACGCGGCGAGTCTCGACACCATCGAGACGGCGCTGTTCTGCGTGTGCCTGGAGGACCTGACGCCGGCCGACGACCTGGCGGCCGGCGATCAGTTGCTGCACGGCGACAGCGGCAACCGGTGGTTCGACAAGGCGGTGTCGCTCATCGTGTTCGCCGACGGCACGGCCGGCATCAACGTCGAGCACTGCGAGCTGGACGGCACCACCATCCTCAGCTTCGTCGACGCGCTGCTCGGCGCGTCGCCCGAGGAGCACGCCGCGCAGTCGGGTGCGGCGGCGCAGGGCGTGCCGGCGATCGAGCCGGTCACGTTCGTGCTCGACGACGCGCTGCGGGCCGACGTCGACGCCGCGGCACGGTCGTTCGCCCAGTACGGCGCGGACACCGCCACCGTGACCCTGCCCTTCGACGAGTTCGGGGTGGACGAGGTCAAGCGGCTGCGGATGTCGCCGGACGCGTTCGCCCAGATGGCCTACCAGCTCGCGCACAAGCGGGCCAAGGGCTTCACCGGTGCCACCTACGAGTCCATCGCCACCCGCCAGTACCGGCGGGGGCGGACCGAGGCGATGCGCGTCGTCACCCCCGAGGTGCAGCGGTTCGTGTCCACCTTCGACGACCCCGCCGCGTCACCCGAGCAGCGGCGGGCGGCGTTCCGGGCCGCGGCCGACAAGCATGTCGAACGGGCGAAACAGTGCCAGGCCGGTGCGGCGCCGGAGCAGCACCTGTGGCAGCTGCAACTGATTCAGAAGTGGCGTGGGGACGCGCTCGGCGTGCCCGAGGCGCCCCGGCTGTACGAGACGCCGGGGTGGCTCACGATGCGCGACGACTACCTGAGCACCAGCTCGGCGCCGTCGGCCAACATCAGCTACTTCGGGTTCGGTGCCACCAGCAGTCGCTGCATTGGTATCGCGTACGTGCTGCTGCCGGACCGGTTCAACCTGTTCCTCAGCACGCCCCGCCCGGTCGCCGACATGATGTACACGTTCGCCGACCGGCTCCGCGAGGCGCTGCGCGAGCTGCGCGACCTGCTCGACGAGCAATAGCCGGGTCCCGGGTCCGCCGCCGAGGCGGCGGACCCGGTCCTCAGCAGGACGGCATGTCACCCATCGACGTCAACGGCGGGCACGGCATCGCCATGCCGGCCACGTCCAGCCAGCCGTCGACGTACCCGGCGGTCCCGGCGTGGTCCTTGCCGAGGACCCGGGCGCCGAGGCGGTCGAGCACCTTCGACTTGATCACGTCGCACCCGATGCCCTTGGCCTCGTCCCAGAAGGCCTCCGACGACTGCTGGGCCAACTCCGCGACGCCGGGTTTGTCGAGGTTCTCGATCACGTGCGCGTACCGCAACATCTGCGCGCTGATGGCCTTGGCGAGGGCCACGAACACGCCGACGGCGCCCATGCCGAGCGACCCGCCGGCGATGGCCAGCAACGACAGGAAGGCCTTCTCCATGGAGATCTGGCATTCGACGTCGTTGCTCGTCCCGCCGCCGCTGCCATCGGCGAGCACGCCCAGCACCGAGCCGGTGTCGGGGTCGACGGCCCAGAACGCCACCGGGGCGCCGTCCGCGGGCAGCAGGCGGTCATAGTCGTTCCAGTCGTCGAGCAGCGCACGCCACTGTGCCCGGGTCGCCTCGGGCAGGGCGGCGATCCGATCGCTGCCGACCGAACCCTTCGGGACCAGGGTCAGGCGTTTGCCCTTCAGCGCGCCCCACGTGCTGGTCTTGAAGGCGACACCCTCGGCGACCGCGAGCTCGGCGGACCGCTCCAGCGTGCGATCGAAAGCGCCCACCCGGTCGGCGCCGAGGGTCGACCATCGGGTGTACGGCAGCACGTCGGCATGCCGTACCCGGCTGGTCCCGAAGTGCGGCCGGTCCACGTGCAGGACCGCCCGCAGTGTGGTCTCGAACGTCAGGTCCCCGTCCCCGGACATCGGCGGATGCAGCGCCGGGACGATCGACGGCAGGAACGGCAGCCCGGCCTCGAGCGCGGCAACCATGCGCGGCTCGTCCTCGGCGAATACCGCCTCCCAGTACGGCTTCGCGCCGATGCGCGCGGTGAGCAGGTCGTCGAGCCAGGTGCCGAGCGACGGTGCCGCCCCCTCGAACGACACCAGGGCGGTGCCGAACATCAGGCCGCGTACCTCCTCGACCGCGGCGGCGGGCACCGGACCGGCGCCGGCCCGGTCCCGGTCGACCCCGGCCAGCACCCGCACCACCTCGCGTTCGTCTCCGACCCGCACCGCGAGGTAGATGCCGGCGAACGCCGACCCGGTGGCGCGCTCCGCCTCGGCCGGCACCTCGTACGTTGCGGTGGCGGTCACGCCCTTGCCCACGGTGAGGGACACGGTCCGCTCGGCCGGGCCGTCGAGCGGCGCCCGGTACCGCAGCCGGTACGGCTGGATCTCCTGGCGGCGAAGGAACGCGTCGGTGGCGGCGACCGTGCGGTCGACGTCGCTGCCCTGGGTGGCCACCCCGCCGGTCGACCGGACGATCTGCGCCTGCGTCGCCGCGTTCACGTCGCCGATGCCGATGGCCACCACGGGCACACCGGCGCCGACGCGGGCGCGCAGCCCGGCCAGCCGCTCGGCGCGCGTCTCCTGGTCCTGGAAGTCACTGGCGATGACGATGACCGTCGGTCCGGACTCGTTGGCCCGCGCCAGCGACTCCCAGATGTTCGAGCCGAAGCTGGACAGCCTGCCCACCGCGGCGCCGACGGCCGGCGGGGTGCGCAGCGTGAAGGTGCCCCTCGAGGTCCCGCTGACCGCCATGACGCCCATCGCCGCGCCGGGGTTGCGGGCGAACAACCGGCGCGCCAGTTCGGTGGCGAACGCGACCGGCTCCGGGCCGGTCTCGATGGAGCCGGACCGGTCGAGCACCAGCATCACCCGCGGTGGCCGCGGCTTGTTCGCGGTCATCCGCAGGCCCAGCTTCGTCCGCTCCTCGGCGAGGCCGAACGCCGAGGCGGGCAGCCCGGTCACCGGCTTGCCCGCCGAGTCCACCGCGCTGACCCGCAGGGAGATGTCCGGGAACGTGCCGCCGGCGACGTCGACCTCGATCTTGGCCACCCGGTCACCGGCCCGGGCATCGTCCTCGGCGGGTACCTCCAGCGGTTCGCCGTCGACGAGCACCGCGCCGTCCCCGGCCTCGATCACCTGGCCGTCGAGCGTTATCGCCGGGCCGCTGTGTGCCAGCCCCTTCGCCGTCTCGGCGTCCAGGCCGGGCCCGTTCACCGCCAGCATCGGGATGAAGGTGCCGACGTCCCGCGGCCGGAGGCGGATCAGCCTGGCCATCTCGGTGGTGGGCCGGAACGCCACCATCAGCTGCCGCCCGACCAGGTCGTCGGCCTGATATTCGGCCTCGATCAGCGGCCTCGCGACGCCGGGCTCCGCGGTCGTCGCGGCGAACAGCCGCACGCGCACCGGAATGCCGGGCCGCGCGCGCGACGCCCGGGACGTCCGGTCGCCGGTGTGGCTCTCCCCCAGCTTCGCACCCGGCACGAGCGGGTTCGCGAACGTCTCCCGGCCGTCCACCACGACCTTGACCAGCGGTATCCGCCGGTTACGCGGGGGCCCGGGATCGGCCGCTCGCCGGGACGCGAGCGCCTCGGTCAGCTGCCGGGCGAGGTCCTTGCCGGCCGCGACGTCATCGCGTACGTCGTCGGCGCGGTCCTGAGCTGTCGACGTCGGCGCCGTCCCGATGGCCTTGCTCCAGCGGTCGATCGAACCCTGGTCCGCCTTCGGTGCGAACGGGCGCCGCACCGGCCGGAAGATGCTCATGATGTCGACGTCGTCGGCCAGCGTGCCGACCACCACCTCCGCCTGGAAGCCCGCCCGCCTGTACAGCTCGGCCAGGGTCTCCGTCTTGTCCCGGGCGGAGCCGGCCCCGCCGCGCAGCGTGCCGCGCACGCCCCACCGCGTGTCGTCGGTCAAGGCGGCCGGCCGGTCCGCGGACGGGTACGCGACGATCTGATCCCGGACGAACGCGAGGATGGCCTCCGGGTCCCGGCCGGCGACCACGCGCTCGGCGGCCGCCGCCACGTGGTCGGGGCTCTCGCGGACCGAGGCCCGCAGCTGCTGCCACACGCCGAACGGGACGTCGGAGTCGGCGACCGGCCCGTCGCCGTCCTCGCCGAACAGGCCGCATCCGGTCACCGTCAACGCGGAGACCGCGGTCGTGAAGACCAGGAACGACCGTCGGCTGAGCGCGCCGGCGGCGGCGGGCGGGATCGGATCGGCCGGTCGGCGCATCGCGAGACGACTCCTTGCGGTGGGGGTACGGCTGACGCGCACACCCTGCCGGGCACCCGGCGATCCGTCCATTGGGTGAATGCCCTACAGCGGCTCTGAAACGATCCATCTACTCGCCCGTAGCGGTTGACCCAGAGACCAATGTCGATACAAACTCTGCGGTAAGCGCTTACCTACGTCCGGTGGAGACCCAGATGAGTCCTCGCAAGACACGTTTGGTCAAGACCTGCGTCGCCGCGGCGGCCGTCGTCGGCCTCGTCCTGGCCGGCCAGGACGTGCAGGCGTCTCCCCGCCCGGCCCCGCCCGGTCCCGCCCTGGAACGCCTCGACCGCGGACTCGTCGCCGCCCGTACCGCCGAGGGGAACTTCGTCAGCTGGCGGCTGCTCGGGCAGGAGGCCACCGGCGCGTCGGCGACCGGTGTCACCGGCGCGAACTTCAACCTCTACCGGGACGGCCGGCGGATCGCGACGGTCACCGACAGCACCAACTACCTCGACGCCGCCGGCACCGCTACCTCGAAGTACCAGGTCGCCGCCGTCTGCGACGGGCACGAGGGACCGCGCGGCAAGGCGGTCGTGCCGTGGACCGGCGGCGGCCGGTACGACCTGCCGCTGCGCAAGCCCGCGGACGGCGTCACCCCGGTCGGCGAGGCGTACACGTACTCGGCCAACGACCTGAGCGTCGGCGACGTGGACGGCGACGGCCAGTACGAGTACATCGTCAAGTGGGACCCGTCCAACTCCAAGGACGTCTCCCAGGTCGGCTACACCGGCAACGTCTTCGTCGACACGTACCGGATCGACGGGACCCTGCTGTACCGCATCGACCTGGGCGTGAACGTCCGGGCCGGCGCGCACTACGCGCAGTTCCCGGTCTACGACTTCGACGGCGACGGCCGCGCCGAGATGATGATCAAGACCGCACCCGGCACCAAAATCATCAGGTACGGCGGGGACGGCGCCGTGCTGTCCGAGAAGTACATCACCATGCCGAAGGACGACGTCCTGGCCGGCTACCGGAACACCGACGACTACCGGCTCAGCGCCGCCGGCTACCACCGGCACATCGTGGACATGTTCCGCGGCTGGGACCGGCACCCCGAGGTGGTCGCCGGGCACTGGCCCGCCACCCTCGAGCAGGCGTTCGGCATCGAACCCAGGTACCCGTACCCCCTCAGCGAGACCGACGCGACGGAGCTCGCCGACTACTTCATGGACGTGTACGCGCCGTCCCGCAGCGCCCGTAACGTGCTGCGCGCCTTCCAGGGCTTCATCGTCGACGGCCCCGAGTACCTCACCGTCTTCGAGGGCCTGTCCGGTCGCGAGCTCCAGACCATCCACTACAAGCCGGGACGCCACGACGACGGTCTCATGTGGGGCGACTACGCGATGGCTCGCATCGAACCGGGCAACCGGGTGGACCGCTTCCTCTCCGGCGTCGCCTACCTCGACGGCCGCAACCCGTCGGTGATCTTCGCCCGCGGCTACTACACCCGGACCACCCTGGTCGCGTACCGCTGGAACGGTCGCCGGCTGGTCGAGAACTGGTTCGTGGACAGCGGCTGGACGCCGATGACCAACCCGTTCAACGACGGCCCGCACGGTCGCGACGGCACAAGCCCCAAGTGGGGCACGATCACCACCCAGGGCGACCATTCGCTGAGCGTCGCGGACGTGGACGCCGACGGCAAGCAGGAGATCATCTACGGCAGCGCCACCCTCGACGACAACGGCGACGTGCTGTACTCGTCGTTCGACGTGCTGCCCGAGGGCAGCGCGGCACCCGGCCAGAACGTCCGGCTCGGGCACGGCGACGCCATGCACGTCACCGACATCGACCCGGACCGGCCGGGTCTCGAGATCTTCACGGCCCACGAGGGCGCCACGTTCGCCCCGTACGGCATGGCCATGCGCGACGCCCGCACCGGCCAGGTCCTGTTCGGCAAGTACTCGGGCCGGGACACCGGCCGGGCCATGATCGGTGACGTGCTGCCCGAGCAGCGCGGCATCGAGTCCTGGGCGAGCCTGCCCGGCGGCACCGACTCGCTCGGCCTGTACACGGTGAAGGGTGAGGTCATCGGCACCACCATCCCCGGAACCAACCAGAGCATCCGCTGGTCGGGCGACCTGACCACGCAGATCCTCAACGGCGCGCTCGAGGTCACCCCGACCATCGACGACTGGAAGCGCGGCCGGCTGCTGACCGCCGAGGGCACCCGCGCCAACAACGGCACCAAGGGCAACGCCGGCCTGATCGCCGACATCTTCGGCGACTGGCGCGAGGAACTGCTGATGCGCACGACCGACAGCTCGGCGATCCGGATCTACCTGAGTACCGAGCTGACCGGCCACAAGCTGTACACCCTGATGCACGACCCGCAGTACCGGGTCGAGGTGGCTCGCCAGCAGACGACCTACAACCAGCCGGCGTACCCGAGCTTCTACCTGGCGACGGACACCGACTGGGCGAAGGTTCCGCTGCCCGGCCGCCGCTGAGCGCCACCCTTTCCGGAGAGTTGGACCGGTGACAGGTGTACCGGTAGCGTCCTGGAACTTTCGGGTCCAGTGCCCCATTGCCTGCCCGCCAGCGGGATACCTACGGTTAACCGACGTCGGATGTTGTGGACCACAACAAATTCGAACCGGCCGGTAGGACAAGCCCCCAACGCTCCGTTGTTCACCAGGCATCGCGGATAGCTGCGGGTCATCACTGCTGATTCCGGCCCGACTCTGTGCCGCTCATGGCGGCACCGGCCAAGGAGCATCATGAAAAGAAGCAGACGACTTCAGCTCGCCGGGGCCATTCTCGCCCCCCGCCGACTGGGTGCCGCGATCCTCGCCACCGGACTGGGGATCGCCGCCGCGGCGTTCCTGGCGCCGGACGCCGCCGCGGCGGACCCCCCGGGGCCGACGTTCGCCACCTCGAACAACTCGTCCGACCCGCACGCGTTCAAGTGCAGGCGCAGCGGCGGCGTCGAGGGCTACTGCATGGTGACGTCGCAGGACCTCTTCGAGGGCCCGTTCGACGTGGACGGCCCCGGGGAGAACTACTACCCGATGAGCCAGACGATGGGCTACTTCTCCCCCGACGGCCTCAACTGGACCGCGTCGGCCGTGGCGCTCACCGAGGCCACGATCGGCAGGTCGGGCACCAAACACTTGTGGGCCCCGGCCGTGCGCCGGGTGAAGAACCCCGTCGGGCCGATCAACCCGCAGGACTACTACCTGTACACCCCTGATCTGACCAACAAGAACGACAAGTACTCCTCGAAGATCTTCGTCACGAGCTCCACCGACCCCATCTCGGGGTACGGCAACGCCAACATCCCGAACAACACGGTCAAGGTGAAGCAGATCGCCGGCGTCGGCTACATGTCCGACCCCGAGGTCTTCGTGGACGGCAGCGACCCCACCACCACGAGCACCGCCGGCCAGTATCTGCTGTGGGCGGACGGCGACAAGGACTCCTGTGGCGGCATGTCGCTGCGCCACATGTCCAGTCACACCGCCCTCGACGCCGGCTTCACCGACCCCAGTCAGGCCTGGCTGAGCATCGGCGGCCCGCTGGAGGCCGACATGGGTAACTGCGTCAAGGAGAAGGTGGGCGGCGGTGGCGGCGGCGTGGGCACCGAGGTACACCGTCCATACCTCGAGGGCGGCTCCATCTTCAAGACCAGCAACTGGCAGTCGAGTCTCAACCACAGCCTGCCCGGGCCCTACGTGATGGTGTTCGCCGCCAAGCCCGAGTTCACCCCGGCCGTCTGCCAGCAGCCCGGCCAGCCCAACTCGGAGCTGTCGGTCATCGCCTACGCGACCGCCGGCTCGGTGACCGGCCCGTGGACCTACCAGGGCATCATCATGTGCGGCAGCGACAGCGAGTGGACCAACCAGGCGACCATCGAAGAGGTCAAGGAGGCCAGCGGCCGCGCGCACCTGGTGCTCGTCTACCACGACGGCGTCAACACGGACTCCCGCAACCGCAAGCTGCGCTCGGAGTGCCTGGTGACGGACGCTCGTGGGAAGTTCCTGCTGACCTCCCGCTCCGCCGAGGGGGCCGCGAGCACCTCCGGCACCCCCGGGTGGTGCATGGCGCAGAACAAGACCAACCTGGTGGCGCTCAAGTCGGTGGGCACGAACCAGTACGTCAGCAGCCCGGGCGCGACCAGCCAGCTCAGGGCGACGGGTAGCTACATCGGGCTGTGGGAGCAGTTCGGGCTCAACACCGGCGACCAGGTCCCCTTCTACTACCTGCTCTCCCGCAACCCGGGCAACCAGTGGGTGCAGGTGAACCGGAACGACGGGAACAAGGTCATGACCCGGGGAGCCGCCGCCGGCGACTGGGAGGGCATCCGCCCGGTGCAGGCGGTCGGCCAGCCGGCGACCACCTACAACCTCAAGGACTCGGCCGGCAACTTCTGGCACGTGAACTCCGACGGCAACATCACCGCCTCCCCCGGCACCCCGAGCTCGGGCGACACGGGCGCCCAGTTCAGGTTCGAATACCTCTGGTGAGCCGGCCGTAGGCAAAAGGGGGTGTCCGCCGATCTCGGTGGGCACCCCCTTGCTTCGAAATGTTTCGGACGAGTCGGTCCACCGTCTCCGGCGAACCGGCCGATAGGCGAACCCGGCGGTCGTCCGTTATAAGGCGACATCGCCGACCCGGGGGGACGCCCGCCGATGCGCAATTCGTGTGGTGCGCGGTGAAACGCGGCACGGCCCCCGTGTTGCCAGATTGTTATTCCAAGGAACAAGATCCACTCGCGCCAATGCTTGCGCTGAGCGTCATGATGAGAAAATGTTGCCGAGCACAACAAACCATCCCCCTCTCAGCATTCCCAGCACCGAAACTTTCGGCGATGGGCGCTACTGAATTCAGTCGAATGTCCGATTACTGAAAGGGACCAAGAAATGCGTAAGGGACTTTTCGCCCTGGCGGCAGCGGGTCTGCTCGCCACCGGCAGCATGGCCGCGTGCGGTGACGACAGCGGCACCGACGGCGGCACCAACGGCGGCTCGTCGGTCGGCAAGGTCGGCGTCATCCTGCCGGACACCCAGAGCTCGGCGCGTTGGGCCACGGCGGACACCACGTACCTGAAGGCGGCGTTCGACGCGGCCGGCGTGCCGGTCGACATCCAGAACGCGCAGGGCGACAAGACCCAGTTCCAGACGATCGCGGACGGCATGATCTCCAGCGGCGTCAAGGTGCTGATGATCGTCAACCTGGACTCCGGAACCGGCAAGGCGGTCCTCGACAAGGCCAAGGCCGCCGGCATCGCGACCATCGACTACGACCGGCTCACCCTCAGCGGCGGCGCGAACTACTACGTCAGCTTCGACAACGTGGCGGTCGGCAAGCTCCAGGGCGAGGGCCTGGTCAAGTGCCTGACCGACAACAAGGCCAGCAAGCCCGTCGTGGCCGAGCTCAACGGCTCGCCGACCGACAACAACGCCACCCTGTTCAAGGAGGGCTACGACTCGGTCCTCAAGCCCAAGTACGACTCGGGTGACTACGTCAAGGGCCCGGACCAGTCCGTTCCGGAGTGGGACAACGCTCAGGCCGGCACCATCTTCGAGCAGATGCTGACCGAGAACAAGAACATCAAGGGCGTGCTCGCCGCCAACGACGGCCTCGGCAACGCGGTCATCTCGGTCCTCAAGAAGCAGAGCCTCAACGGCAAGGTCCCGGTCACCGGCCAGGACGCGACCGTTCAGGGTCTGCAGAACATCCTCGTGGGCGACCAGTGCATGACGGTCTACAAGGCCATCAAGCAGGAGGCCGACGCGGCCGCCGAGCTCGCCATCGGCCTGGCCAAGGGCGAGAAGAAGGAGACCGGTCAGACCGTGACCGACCCGGAGTCGAAGGCCACCGTTCCCGCGGTCCTGCTGGTCCCGAAGGCGATCTACAAGGACAGCGTCAAGGACGTCGTCGCCGACGGCTTCGTCACCAAGGCCGAGCTCTGCACCGCCGACTTCGCCAAGCTCTGCACGGACAACGGCATCAGCTGACCCAGCAGCTGTCGACGGGCCAGTTCTCCGACCGCTGACTTCGGCGCCGCCCATCCCTGCGGGCGTGGGCGGCGCCGAAGTCGGGTCCCTCCACCCGATCGCGAGTGGCCGAGCCACGGACGAGACACCCGGTCACTAAGCGAAGGAGTACCACCGTGGCCGCGACACCTCTTCTGGAGTTGCGCGGGATCGACAAGAGCTTCGGTCCCGTACAGGTCCTGCACGACGTCGGCCTCAGCGTCTATCCGGGCGAGGTCACCGCACTCGTCGGTGACAACGGTGCCGGCAAGTCGACGCTGGTCAAATGCATCAGCGGCATCTACACCATCGACGCGGGCACGGTGATCTTCGACGGCAACCAGGTCGCCATCCACAGCCCCCGGGACGCGTCCGCGCTGGGCATCGAAGTCGTCTACCAGGACCTCGCACTCTGCGACAACCTCGACATCGTCCAGAACATGTTCCTCGGCCGCGAGAAAGTACGCGGCATCGTGCTCGACGAGCCGACCATGGAACAGATGGCCGGCGACACCCTGGCCGGCCTCTCCGTGCGTACCGTGAAATCACTCCGGCAGCTCGTCGCCAGCCTCTCCGGCGGCCAACGACAGACCGTCGCCATCGCCAAGGCCGTGCTCTGGAACAGCCGCGTCGTCATCCTCGACGAGCCCACCGCCGCCCTCGGCGTCGCGCAGACCGCGCAGGTGCTCGAGCTCGTGCGCCGGCTGACCGACAACGGCCTGGGCGTCGTACTGATCTCGCACAACATGAACGACGTCGTCGCGGTGTCCGACTGGATCGCCGCGCTCTACCTCGGCCGGATGACGGCACAGGTCAAGACCGCCGACGTGACGCACTCCCAGATCGTCGAACTGATCACCTCCGGGCGCAGCGGCAACCTCGGCCTGCCCCCCGAGAAGCCCTCCGACTTCAACGGCGACATCATCGACATCACGCCCCCGGGAGCCGTCCGATGAGCAATCTTCAACCCGGCCTCGGCCCAGAGGTGTCCGAGCCGTCGACCGCCGGCCACGTCGAAGTGGGCTCGCCGACCACGATCAGCGCCGGCGTCCAGGTGGTCAAGCCGACCCTCGCTAGCCACCTGCACGACTACTGGGGCCGGGTACGCGGCGGCGACATCGGCAGCCTGCCCGCCATCCTCGGGCTGATCGTGCTCTGCCTGATCTTCGGCATCGCCCGCCCCACCTTCTTCAGCGCCCTCAACTTCGCCAACCTGTTCTCCCAGGGCGCCGCGGTCACCCTGATCGCGATGGGCCTGGTCTTCGTCCTGCTGCTGGGCGAAATCGACCTCTCCGCCGGCTACGCCAGCGGCGTCTGCGGCGCGGTGATGGCGATCCTGCTGACCGATCACGGCTGGCAGTGGTACACCGCCATCCCCGCCGCCCTGGCCACCGGTCTGGTCATCGGCTTCATCCTCGGCTTCCTGGTCTCCAAGGTCGGTATCCCGTCGTTCGTGGTCACCCTCGCCGCGTTCCTCGCCTTCCAAGGCATCCTGCTGGTCCTGCTCAGCGGCGGTAAGAACATCTCCATCCGCGACCCGTTCGTGCTGGCCCTGGCCAACAAGAACATGACCGTGGCGGTCAGCTGGATCCTCGCCATCGCCGCCGTCGCCGGCTACGCCCTGGTCGAATTCGCCCAGGTCCGCAGCCGCGCCACCCGCGGCCTGGTCACCGACCCCATCGGCGTCGTGCTGGCCCGCATCGGCGGCCTCGCCATCCTGTTGTTCTCCGCGGTCGCGGTCCTCACCCAGGAACGCAGCATCAACCCGCTGATCAGCGGCTCGGTCAAGGGCGTACCCATCGTCGCCCCGATCATCGCGGTCTTCCTGATCGTCTGGACCTTCATCCTGGGCCGGACCACCTACGGCCGACACGTGTACGCGGTAGGCGGCAACAAGGAAGCCGCGCGCCGTGCCGGTATCCCCGTCGACCGGATCCGCATCTCCGTGTTCGTCATCGGCTCCTTCATGGCGGCGGTCGGCGGCATCATCGCGGCCAGCCGCGCCAACTCCGTCGACCCGAACTCCGGCGGCAGCAACGTCCTGCTCTACGCCGTCGGCGCCGCCGTCATCGGCGGCACCAGCCTCTTCGGCGGCAAAGGCCGCGTCATGGACGCCGTCATCGGCGGCGCCGTCATCGCGGTCATCGACAACGGCATGGGCCTGATGGGCTACAGCTCCGGCGTCAAATTCATCGTGACCGGCCTCATCCTGCTGCTGGCCGCAAGCGTCGACGCCCTCTCACGCCGCAGAGCGGCAGCCACCGGCAACCGATGAACCGGCCCTCGGCTCACCCCGCACGGGGTGAGCCGAGGCCAGCGTCGCGGGCGCGCAGCATCGCCTGGCGTCGATCGGCGACGTGCAGTTTGGCGAGAATGGTCGACACATGATTGCGCACGGTCTTCGGGCTCAGATTGAGCCGGCCGGCGATCGCCGGATTCGACTCGCCGTCGGCGAGGAACGTCAGTACCTGCCGCTCGCGCTCGGACAGCGCGGGCAACGCCGCCGCCCCGCCGGCCGCCTCGCCGCGGGACACCGCCGGGCCCGCGGTGAAGTAGTCGACGATGCGCGCGGCGATGCTCGGCCCGAAGATGGCACCGCCGGCCGCCACGCCCCGGATCGCCGCGACGACCTCGTCCGGGGTCGACCCCTTGAGCAGGTAGCCGCGGGCACCCGCCCGCAACGCCGCGAACACCGACTCGTCGTCGTCGAGCATGGTCAGCATCAGCAGACCGACACCGGGCGCGTCCGCGGCGATCGCCCGGGCAACCACCACACCGGACAGATCAGGCATGTTGATGTCCAGCACGGCCACATCCGGACGCTCGGCGAGCGCGACCCGTACGGCCTGCGCGCCGGTGGTCACCGCCGCGACACACCTCAGACCCGGGTAACTCTCCAGGGTCAACTGCATCCCGGCAAGAAAGATGGGGTGGTCGTCGGCGATCAGTACGCGTAGGAGGCGTTCGTCCGGGCCGCTCTCGGGCACGAGTCCTCCAGCCGTACGTCAGTGGCGCTACCTCCCCGATGTTGGCACACATCCCTCTTGGAGGAGCGATGGCAGACCCCGGCACACCGCCAACCGGTCCGCGCGCCGAGCGCGCCTGGGCCGTACGGATGGTGGTCGCGCTCGCAGGCTGTGTGCTCGCGCTCGGCTGGCTCTGGGCGGCGCGGGCCGGACATCCGTCCGACGGCAGCGTGGTCTCCACCGCGTCACACGCCTGGCACCCGGGCGCCGTCGAGGTCGCCGACGCCGTCGGCACGGGCCGCGCGCTGCGTGCCGGGGATCTCGTGACCGCCGTCGACGGCCGCCCACTGACGGCCGCCGCGCCGGACGGACCGGCACCCCGCATCGGCGACGAGGTCGTCTACGACGTGATACGCGACGGGTCGCGGATCAGCGTGCCCGTGACACTCACCGACTATCCGTTCTGGACGCTCGTCGCACACCACGCCGCCGCCCTGCCGTACGTCGGCATGGCGATGCTGCTCGGGTCGCTGCTCATCGCGCGGCGCCCCCGCGACCCGGCCGCGATCGCGCTGTACAGCCTCGGAGTGCTCCAGTTCATCGGCTACTCGTCCTCGCTCTGGTACGGAACCCAGGTCATCGATGTCGCGACGGGCCGGTTGTGGGTCACCACCGTCGCGGAGGTGGCGAACTGCCTGGTGTGGGCGTGCATGCTGCTGTTCGTCGCCTCGTTCCCCCGGCCGTGGCCCGTGCTGCGCCGGCGGCCGTGGCTGGTCGCGGGCGGGTTCGCCCTGCCGTTCCTCGCCTATGCCGGCGCGGTCGCGGTGATGCTGCCCGGATCGGCCGGCCTGCGGCGGTCCTGGTTGCTCGTGTCGGTATCGGTGCCGGCCGCCGCACTCTTCCCGGTGCTGGTGCTGGCGGCGCTCGTGGTGAGCTACGTGCTCACCCGCGACCCGGTCGAGCGGCAGCGCATGCGGCTGATCAGCTACGGCGTGGCCGCGCTCGCCACCGGGTACCTGCTGCTCGGCCGGATCCCGGAGCTCATCACCGGGCGCCCGCTGGTCAGCTGGGACTACTTCACCCTGATGTATGTGCCGGTGCAGCTGCTACAGGGCGTGACGATCCTGCGCTACCGGTTGTGGGACATCCAGATCATCCCGCGCCGCTCGCTGATATACGGGCTGGTGACCGCCGGCCTCATAATCGTCTACTTAGGAGCCGCCGCCGGCATCAGCGCGAGCCTCGACGCCGAGCTTCACCCCGTGCCCGTGCTCATCGCCCTCGTGATGGCGCTGTCGTTCTCGGCGGCGCGCACCTCGTTGCGCCGCGTGGTCAGCCGGCTCGTCTACGGCGAGCGCGAGGATCCGTACGAGGTGCTGCGACAGCTCGGGCAACGCCTCGGGTCGGCGGAATCCGCCGAGGTGGTGCTGAACCAGCTCGTCGCGACCCTGGTACGGACCCTGCGGCTCTCCCACGCCGCCGTCGAGATGCCCGGCCTGGACCTGGTCTCCAGCGGCCACGGCCGGCCCGGGCCGACGCCGACCTCGATCGATCTCGTCCACGAGGGCGAGCGGATCGGGCGCCTCGTGCTCGATCCCGGGCCCGACCGGGAGCCGTTCGGGACCTCCGACCGCCGCCTGCTCCAGGGGCTGGCCCAACAGGTCAGCGCCACCGCGCACAGCCTGCTGCTCGCGGCACGCCTGCAGCGCTCGCTGGAAGGCAAGGTGACCACGCTCGAAGAGGAACGCCGCCGCATGCGCCGGGAGATCCACGACGGCCTCGGCCCCACCATCGCCTCCGCGTCGATGCGCCTAGAACTCAGCCGTTCACTGATCCGCACCGACCCCGGCGCGACCGACCGCATCCTCGCCGAGCTCGCCGAGATCCACCGCTCGGTCATCCAGGACATCCGCCGGCTCGTCGACGGGCTGCGCCCGATCATCCTGGACCACCTCGGCCTGGACGCCGCGGTGCGCGAGATGGTGGCCAGCCTCGGCGGCGGCGTGCGCACGAACCTGGACTGCGCCCTCGGCGCCGACCGCCTGCCGGCGTCGGTCGAGGTCGCCGCCTACCGCATCGTCTCCGAGGCCCTCACGAACGTCGTACGCCACGCCGAGGCATCGGTCTGCGACGTGCGCATCTGGTGCGCCGAGGACATCCACGTCGAGGTATGCGACAACGGCCGCGGGCTGCCGCCGGACTACCGCCCCGGCATGGGCCTGACGAGCATCAGGGAACGCTGCGCCGAACTCGGCGGCACCGCCACGATCACCCCGCACGCGCCGACCGGCACCCGAGTGATCTGCCGACTGCCCATTCCGGGCTCCGGCGCGCACACACCCACGATGCCGGCGGATCCAGCGGTGGTAGACAAATACCTACCGCAAAGTCGCTGAGATCACCTCAGCAAGCAAAAGCACGGCCGTCGTTCAATCCGTCGGAATTTTGGTTTTGCGCCGTTTCAGTACTACGGGACGGCACCGGGCCGTGCCACTGAAGTTCCAGTGACACGGCCCGGAATTGCTGTTTACCCTAACCCTTGCGGTTCTGTCGCCACCTTCCCCGCTCCCTCCGCAAACGCGGGGGGACGAGGAATTTCGGCTGGTTGAACCAATAGAGTGATAGGGCGCTGATGGCTGACAGCACAACCACTGCGGCCAGCACACCGATCAATATTCGCGTCAGGGTCTCACCGATGAAACCGTTATCTGCCAGGGTTGCGATGGCGCCGATGGCAAGCATCGAAGAAATGACCAGAATCGCCGCGACAAGCGTCCGCTCGTGATGCTTTCCCAGGAAAACCGACCGGGTGCCGGCCCACCATCCGGGAAGGATGTAGAGATTCCCGAGCAGAATGAACACCAGGATGGCAGTCGAAACGATCATCGGCACCTGGGAATCTGCGGACTCAGCAACATTCATGGAACGCATTCCCCTCTGCCCGCCAGGGGCAAGTTAATTTCCAGCGCATCAGAATAGGTGCTTCCAGGACAGGTCAACCAGCTTTTGGCCGAAGTAACCGCCGGCGATGCCACCGGCCACGCCACCGATGACGCCGCCGATCACTGTGCCCACGCCCGGGCAGACCATCGTGCCCAGCGATGCACCCCAGACGGCACCGACCTCAGCACCAGCCCAACCACCAAGGCCTGAAGCAGCACCAGCCGTGATGGCCTGCCCTTGCGATTTGCCTTCCTCGATCTCTTCGGCGTAGGTGGAGACGGCACCGATGATCATCGCACCATGGCCGATATTGCTGCCGTACTTCGCCCACTTGCCCTTTGACAGGGTCCAGAGCGCGCCCTTCTCGTCTCGCATCCAGTTACGGCCCTGCAGTGCGGCCGAGCGCTGCTGCTTCGTCGGAAGGTCCTTGAGCCCCTTCTCCAGATTCTCTCGGGTTTTCTCGAGGCCGGTCATGGCGTCGGTGACCTTACCGACGCCGGAAGCTCCGTCGCTGACCCAGGGATTGGTAGCGCAGCTGTAGAACAGCTGTCCGGGAAGCGGGGGTTTCGCGCGGAACGTCGGCGCCGGCCGCACGGGTCCGATAAACGGCGGCTTCGGTCGCGCGTAGTTGCTGGAGCCTCCGCTGACGGATCCCTTTGGCTTCTCGTACTGAGTTGCCGGCTTGATGTAGGGCGTCGACCCGTATGCATCGATGATCGGCATCAAGCCTGAGGGGTCACTCTTGGTGATGGGGTTGTTATTGGCATAGGCGTACCCGTTGATCTGCTGGGAGTCGGTGGCATCGAAGACGGGGTCACGGCTGATGAATCGGCCGAGACCTGCGTCGTATTCGCGGGCACCCATGTGTTCCAACCCCGTCGGATCTTGATCTCCGCCGACGAAGGTCTTGGTGCCGATCCAGGCGACCGCGGTGCCGACACTGTTGCCGTACGGGTCCTGGTATCGCTTGGTCACTGCCTGAGTGGCGGTATTGTCGATTGCGATGAGGCTGGTTCCGTGCGGGTCGCCGGTGAGGAATTGCACGCCTGCGGCGGTGCGCTGAGCGACGGCCCGTTCGTTGAAGGTGTAGTACCGCTGCGCCGTCTTGGCCGCCGTGCTGGTGGTCAACCGCAGCTGCACCGATCCGACGTACAGCGTCGCGCCTGATGGATCGCGCGCGAGCAGACGGCTGCCATCGGCGTTGTAGACGTATGAATGCGTGCCACTGCTGTCGGTCAAGGAGCTGAGGTGGTTCTCGGCATCCCAGCGCAGGGCCTGCTGACCCCGGCTGCCCGGGCGGCTGGTCGTGTTGCCGTTGGCGTCATAGACGTAGCTCGCCGTCCCGGTCTGAGTGCCACCGGTCGTGGTCGTGGTCGCGCTGACACCATGTGGGTGACCAGGCTGGCTGTATGCCGAGGTGACAGTGGTGTCGCCGCCGGCGGTGTGCGTCGTCTCCGTCAGGCGGTTGCCGGTCGAGCCCGCGACCCCCGTACCGTCGAAGGTCCACGCCTTCCAGTAGGGGGCGGCACCCCCCAGGCCGGCGACCGATGGCGTCGTGGCGCACTCACCGGAATTCGGCGTCCAGGCGCTGGTGAGCCTATGGAGCCCGTCGAAGGTGTAGCACTGGGTGTTCGCCGTGCCGCCGCTGGGTGTGTCAGCGGACGAGATGATGTCGCCGGCCGCGTTGTAGGTGTAATGGACGTCGCCGACGATGTTCGAAGCGGTCGACTTGAGGGTCTTGGCCCCGGCCAGACGGCGTGTTGCGGGGTCGTAGGTCAGCGCTTGCTGCGCCCACGGCGCCGTGCTGCTGTCGGCGAAGGTCGTGACCGCCGGCTCGCCGAAGCTGGTGTACTGGGTGGACAGCACGATCTGCTTCGTGACGCCACCGTAGTTGGTCTTCAGGCTGTAGGCGCGTCCCGTGGTCGAGTCGTAGGCGTAGTTGAGCGTCTCGGCGAGCAGATCGCTGGTCGCCGGGATGCTTTCGCTGTTGACCGTGCCGTCGAGGTTGTAGGTCGCGCTGAATGTGTAGGTGCCGGCCAACGCTCCCTCGGCAGCGGGGATGGTGATGGTGGCGCCGGCCGCCTGGTAGAGGTGGTTGTAGCCGAGCATCGCGGTTTTGTACTCGCTCGCGCCGGCCCAACGGCTCGACGACGTGGTCCGGCCCTTGGCGAGGGTGTCGTAGGTCCAGGTGGCGAGCTTGGTGCCGGTGCCGATCGCCCCAAGCCACAACGCGGTCTTACGGCCTCTCGGGTCGGCGTATCCGGCGGGCAGGGTGTAGTCGTACGACAGCGTCTGATTCAACGCGTCGGTGGTGCTGGTGACGTCACCGGCGTCGTTGTAGGTGGCCGACGTCGTGCCGGAGTCCGGGTCCGCAGAGCTGATCTTCCGGCCGAGCAGGTCGTACCTGTAGCTCCGCTGGTTGCCGGCGCTGTCGGTGACCGTCGTGTTCTCTCCCTTCTGGTTGAAGCCGTACTTCGTGCTGTTGTACTGCGTTCCCGAGACGGTCGTGCCCGGGTACTGGCGAGTCTCCACGGTTCGGCCGAGCGCGTCGGTGATCGTCGATGTCGGAGTTCCCGCTGACGCGGGTTCCACGTCAGCAACCGGGGTGACATCGGTGTGATCGCCGCCGTACACCGTGGTGGTGTGCCGTTGCGTGATCCCCATCGACAGCACAGACGTGTTGATCTCCCGGCGGGCACCGTCGAACGCGGTGACCGTCTGCATGGGAACGTTCTGGTCGATGGGTGTCGGGAACAGCGTCGTGCCCGGCGCCGCCCCGTTGTAGTAAGGACCGCTGGTCTTGACCGTCTCGTCGACCGAGTTGTAGAAGGTGTCCGTGACGGTGCGACCGCCGCCGGGCGCGATCTCCTGCACCTGACGTGGCCGAAGCAACCCGTCGTAGAAGTTGTAGGTCGGCACGTAGTTGCCGACCGCGTTGAGCACCTTGGTGGTGACGACCGATGGTGCCGTCTGGCTGATCTGGTAGTCGAAGGTGGAGTTGGCGGTCTGGGTGGCCTTCGCCCGGGTCGGCGACCAGACCGCGGTCTGACGGCCAAGCCCGTCGAAGGTGGTGTCGGTCCGCTTGTTGTTCTCGTCGACCGCACCGGTGGTCAGCCCATAGCCGGGCGCGAGCTCGGTGGTGGTCGTCCAGCCGAGCGGGTTCTGCGTCATCTTCACGGAGGTGACGGGCCCGCCGGTGGCCGGCGTATATGCGGTCAGGGTGTGATTACCCCGCACATCCGTGGCGTCCGTGACTCGGCCGAGAGCGTCATAGACGCTGGCGGAGGTGGTCAGCCAGGTGATGTTGGTGGCGCTGGTCCACACCTTGGCGGTCTGCACCTTGGTGATGTTGCCCTTGGTGGGCGCGGTCCCGTACGCCTGGTTGTCGAAGCTGTTCTCGACGTCGGAGATGACGTCGTCCTGGCTGGCCGGGTTCGTGCCGCAGGGCTTGGCGTACTTCTGGATGCGGCCGACCGTCTCCAGGATGTTGGCCGTGGTGTTCCGGTTGTAGGTGGTGATCTCGCAGGTGTCGTCGCCGGTCACGGCGAGGTCACCCTTGTTCCACACCTGCGTCGGCATGCCGTAGCCGTCGAACGTGTAGACGCTCTCGGTCCGCCGCGCTCCGCGCCCACCGTCGAGGGCGACGCGCGAGCGGGTGGCCGCGGTGCCGGTGCGGTAGGCCGACACGGTGAAACCGTTGACGGTCCGAGTCGCGATGGCCGCGGACTTCCACGGGTCTTCGATCACGCCGGACACCTCGGCACCGCCCGGCCCGTTGTAGGTGAACGACTCGCGCTTCATCCCGGCGTACATGTCTTCGTCGTCGACCTTCGTACCGGTCGAGTCGGTGACCTGGACCGACCGGGTTCCGGTTGAGGTCTTGTCGCCGTTCATACCCTGGAAGTAGTGCACCTTGGTGCTTGTCTGCGGGTCACCGGTGTCACCGACGGTGGTGGTGACCCAGTCGTACCCGCGCCAGTCACCCCAGGTCTTGCGTGATTCCGGTACCAGCCCGTTGTCCTCGTCGTAGTGCCAAGCTGGTGTGCCGTAGGTGTAGGAGGTGAAGACGCGCTGAGCGCCGCCGGTCTGGTCATTCTCTGAGATAGCGGTGACGACATACTTGTGGAACCAGTCGATCCGGGGTTTCGTCTCGCCGGCGCGGGTCCAGTAGCCGGGGTAGCAGCGCGACTTGTTCGAGTCTGGCGCTGGTGTGGATCCGGCCGTGCAATCCGGGGTCGAATAGCTGACGCCGATCAGGTCGCCTGTTTCGGTGGTGATCGACGAGATCCGCCACCAGTTCATCTTCGGCGTGTTGTCTGTTGCGGTGTCCACTCGGTTCTGCAGCTGGATACCGGCAAACTTGACATCGGGGAGTGTGACGGTGCTGCCGTACAAGCCCGAATGCGAGATCGACGACAACCACAGGCCGGCACGGGTCGTGTCGCCCGGGTCGGGATACGTCTGGTGCAGCGTCCACTTCTCCACCGCGTCGTAGGCGGTCGTGGACGCGTTCCAGACAGAAGTCTGTACGTTGTCCAGCCGCTTTTGTGACCAGAACGTCGGTGAGTAGTCAGTGCATGAAGTGGTCGACGTGCAGTTCTGATCCCACGGCACATCCGGCCAGTTGTTCGGTGTGCTCGAGGTACAGGTGGACCCGGGGGTCACGCAGCGGTCCGCTACGGCAAAGTCGACCTTGTAGGGAGCCTTGGTGGTGGACAGGTCGCTGTCCTTGCCCGACGTGCGCTGGTCGGTGCCGTAGTCGATTCGGGTCAGGTAACCGCCGCGCGTGTACGACGCGATCGAGCTGCTGGTCAGGTTCTTGGCATACTTGCCGGTCTCCTGGGTGTACCACAGCGACATCGTGCCGGCGTGCGTATCGACGACGTAGTCCAGGTTCCATTGCCATGCCTGGTTGCAGGCAGCTGAGGCGAAGGTGGCGTTGTAGCACGGTTCGCCGGGGTTGTTGCCGAACACCGGCACCGTGAATGCCGAGTTGGTGGTCGGGTTCCCGGTTGCCCAACCGGCGATGCGGTTGAGTCCGAAGAAGTACTGGGTGCCGTCCGACGTCGTGATCTTCCAGTATTCGCCGCCGTTGGCGCCGTTGGTGGCGCCGGTCAGCCGTTCCACCTTGGAGCCGTCGTCGTCCTTGAGCGAGTAGTGCCCGTCGGTGTCGTCGCGAATCAGTTCGCCCGAGTGGCCCGGCATCGACAGTGTCGCGTTCCAGCTACCGAAGCAGAGATCGCCGGTCTTGGTCTTGTTGGTGGCCGTGCCGCCCATGTCGTCGGCGCAGGCCTTGTAGCTGCGTGTGATCGATCCGGGGTGGTAGGAGAAGCCCTCACCGATCCAGCCGGGCTGGTTGTTCGACGAAGCCATCTGCCCGTCCACCGACTGCGACGAGTACTTCAGCGCCATGTCGGGCCGCGGCCCGGTGGCGAGCGGCGGCACGCGCAGCGGGTACGACCAGGTGAAGTCGCCGGACGGCGAGCCGCCGCTCCAGGTGGAGGAGGCCTTCAATGGCGTAGCGGTGAAGTCACCGGCCGAGCCGGAGGGACCGGCGGTCAACGCCAGCGTAGAAACGGCGCCGCCTGCGGCCAGGGCCCGCGCGGTGGGGGCAGCTTCAGTCGCTCCGGCCGGGCCGGCGGGGGCGAGCTCGACGGTAGCAGTCACCGTGGAGGTGGCGGTGTCGTTGGCCGAGGGCAGAGTGATCGGCTGGCAGGACGCGTCAGCCGGCGTGGTTGTGGCGCATGCCGGCAACTCGACAAGGCGTATCCGGTCGGCCCAGCCTGCACCGTATGCCTCGCGGAACTTGCCATAGTCCACGAACACATTGACTTTGCCGGCGTCCGCCTTCCCGTCGGCGCGGCCCACCTCGAGCATGAGTGCGTGCCCGCGCTTCTGAGCCGTGGCGTGATCAAGGACTTTGACGCGCACCGACGACGGGACAGCCGCCTTGGCACCCGCCGACAACGTGGCGCCACGCTTGCCTGGAGTAGTAGGTACGCCGACGCTCACCGGGGTAGCGCCGACCCGGACCCCGGAGTTGGCGCTGCCCGACAATGCCGAGGCCAACGAGACCGTTGCGTCTGAGGCGACCGGCCAGTCGACCGGCGGAGCGCTCTCGACCGCGGCCGCGGCCGCGGGATCGGCCGGCGCCTTCTTTGCTTTCTTCGCTTTACCAGGCGAAACGCTGCGGGTCTTTTCCGCGGTCAGCTTCGCCGGCTTGCTGACATCGGCAAAGGCCGGCGCAGCACCGCCGGCCCACACGCTCAGGGCTACGCTGAGCCCAGCGGTGAGAATGCCACGGGCCACAGTTCGATAGCGCGAACTCACTGGGTCCACTACTTCCTCTTCCATCCGAGGGATTTGTACGGCGGACAGATGCACGCCGTTCATTGGGAGGACAGCCTGCACGTGCGGATTAGCGCGGATTCGTCAAAACCGAGGGGCTGTGAAACGAATCCCGCCCGGGTAGCGAATTGGAGACTCCCGCAAGTTCGCCCTTTTATTTGGGCCGCGTGGGGAGGTTATGGACTGGGCCGCGCCGTTTGACGGACGCGGCCCAGCCGGAAAGGGGTGTGTCAGTTGTTCTGGTAGAAGGCGTCGCCGAACTGGTACAAGTTGGTGATCTGAGCGTCGGTGAGCGACCCGTTGAAGAGCTTCACGCTGTCCAGAGCGCCGTGCCAGTAATCCCCACGACCACCGGTCGTACCGGTGTCTCGCCGACCGCCGATCATGACTTGGCCCGCCGCGTTCCACGTCGCCGTATAGGGCGTAGTGGCTTGGAGAGCGCCGTTGATGTAGAGCTTGAGCGCACCGGCGTTCGCGTCATAAACACCGACCAGGTGTGTCCAGGTGTTCGCCGCAGGAGTGAGCACCGTCGTGCCGTTGAGAATCCGGGCACATGCCATCGGCGTTGCCGGTGGTGGCGGGCTGACGCTGTGGCTGCTCACGTCCGTGGATCGGCCCGTGATGCACCACTGTGCGGTGTCGGGCGTGCCGATGTCCCAACGGAACTGCAGTTGCAGACCTGAGGTCTGTGTTCCGTCCTGGGAAACCGCGGTCATGTAGCCGTTCGCGGACGTGGTGGACACCACGGCGGGCTGCACCCACGCCGATACCGAGTACGACGTATCGGTACGCACCGCAGGACCGGATGCGAGACCGAACTGCTTCAATGCCGAGTCGAAGCCGAGCGCCGGCGTGGCGTTCAGTTCGTCGAAGGCAGGTGTCGGTCCGTTGTAGAACGTCACGGGGTGCCGTGTGGTGTTGTCGGAGCCGCCGGCATCGCTCAGCGTCCAGTCACCGGCCAGCGAAGCCGTGCCCAGATCGTTGACATCACTCTGGTAGACGACACGATCCCAGACACGTACGCCGGAGACGTCACCGTTGAACCACAGCCCCGGAACGCCGCTGGACATCCCCCGCCCGACCACGAACTTGCCGGTTGCCTTCCAGGGCGTCGCGCCAGAGGTGGTGGTGGCCGCAAGCGTTCCGTTGACGTACAGCCGCAGCTGCGCGGCGGAGATGTCATACACACCCACCAGCAGCACCCAGCGGTTGACATCGGCGCTGGTCAGCGCCGTCGCGGAATAGGCGGCGCGGGTGGTGCTGGTCTGCGCCGACGTGTCCTTGATGAGGAACGACCAGCGGGCTGCTCCGCTTACCGAGCGCATGCCGAGGGTGAACCCGGTGGCGTCTGTTCCGTCCTGCGACACGATGGCCGTGTCATTCGCGCCGTTGATGGCACGGGGGCGTACCCATGCGGAGACCGCGAACGACGTGTCGGTCACCACGGACGTGGCCGCCGTCGCGGCAGAGGACGTCCCGTTGAACGTCGCGACGCTCGCGCCGACGCTGCGGCCATCGGGCGTCCAGGTGACCCCGGTCGTGGTCAGCGGACGAGCACCGGACGCCGAGTCACTACCGTCGCCGTCGAGCGCCCACACGTCGGTCGGGGCCGCCGGGCCATTGGCCAGGAATGACTTCCCGCCCATCGCGGACGCGGTACCGGCCGCGTTGTAGCCGATGACCTGGATCGAGTTGCTGCCCATTACGGTGGGTGTGTAGGAGACCGTGACCGGGGCGCCGTCGGTCGTCGTCACCGTGTTGGCAGGGTTGGCAGGGCCTGGGCCCCATACGTACTTGTTGATGCCCTTGGTTCCAGTGATGGTGAACTTGCCCGGCTTTCCCACGCCACCGTGCAGCGCATCGTCGTCGACGTATACGCCGTCGGCGGAGGTGACCGTCGGCGGTGCGGGAATCGTGTTGTCGATCCTGAAGTAACACGGCCCTGCCGCAGACGCCTTGACGCCATCAGTGACCGAAACCGACCAGGAGTACACGGTCGTACCCGAGGGGATGTTCGCCGCCGGAATCCCGCCGACCAATTGCGCAGAGGCCCCGCTCGTCACGTTGGCCACCGACGAGGTCGTGGTTCCGCCACCGGCCTTGGGGTAGGTGAAGGTGACGGTCGACTTGTCGCCCTCAGCATCCGTGACGGTCAACTTGGGGACCGGGTTGTGAGCGGGTGATCCCAGCGTCGACAAGATTGCCGGGCTGCTGCTGGTCTTGCAGGCCACCCCGTCCAGGACCAGGTTAGTCGCGCTGGGGGCAGTGTTGTAGGTCACCGACAGCTGCGCGCCGCCGGCTCCGGACGTCTCGTCGAACTTCTTCCAGCCGTTGGCGGCCGATGACTCGTCGGCAGCCCGCAGGCCGACGACGATGCTGGCTGCCGACGCCTTGCCGTTGACGGCAGAGGTGAGCGCCGCGGACTGCCACTCGGTGTCGACACCGCTCGCGTCGTCGCAGTTCTCATTCGACGCCGTGTCGAGGGACGAACCCCAGATCGTCGACGAGGAGGTGTTCGACCACGTGTTGCCGGACCCGATCGTGGCATTCGAAAGGACGTGGATCTGGGTACTGGTATTGCTGCACGACCATGAATGCTCCAGGTCGACGTGGAACTCCGCAGCCGTGACCGTCTTGCCCTTCCACGCCGAGGTGGAGAACTGGAACAGCGACCGGTACATGTTCGTGCCGTCGCCGGCGTTGCCGACCTTCGCATGGCTGCTGCGGTCGTAGTTCCAGTACGACTGCGTCGTGTGACCACTATTGATCATCGTCCAGTAAGAGCGCACCGGCGCGCTGGACTTGGGGTCGATGTACACGGGAAACTTGGTGACCGGCGAAGTCAGCATGGCGGTGTCGGGCGACAGGACGAGAGTGGTGCCGTCCATACGCATCGGGACCACCGCTTGAGCTGCGCCGTTGCCGGGCCCGCCGGCGTCACTGATCGTCGCGTCCTTCACGTCCGAGGCGGGAGCGGAGGTCGGCATGGGCACGTCGGATCGCGCGGAATCCCACATGTAGGCCTCGCCCACGGTGAAGTTCTCGCTGATGGCCGCGTTGACGCTGCCCGCCGTACCGGCAAGACCCGCCGCGGAAAGGCCATCGCCCGACAAGGCGAATTTGACCTGAGACAGCGCAGGATTGCGCGCAGCTACCGCATTCTTGACGACGAGCACCTCGGAGAAGCCGTAGCCGTCGACCTGTACCAACAGGTCGACGCCGGGCAGGACCTCGGCATAGGTGGCGGTCGAGTCAGACAGCTTGGGCTTGGGCAGCGTACCCGCCGTCCAGTTCCAGACGAGTTCCTGCTTGTTGCTCACCTGCCTCGCCAGAATCGAGTCTCCGCCGCCCGACAAGGTGACCGGGTACGGCGAAGCGATGGGCGACACCGAGCCGTCGACGTTCTTACGCAATGTCGTATCCACATCGCGCCAGGTACCGTCGCTCTTACGCATCCAGTGAGGCTTTGTCCACTCGGTGCTGGTAAACGAACCGTCAACGTTCGCCATCAGGCGATATGTGAAATTGCGTACTGATTCCACCGACACGGGTTTGCCGCACGAACGAGCGAGCTTGCTCGCAGATCTCACGTCCGGCTTGGCCAGCGTGGCGCATTCCGCCGATGCCGCACCAGACGCGCCGACGATAACGACAGGCACCGTGGCACTGAAAACGAGAATGCTCAGAGATTTCCCGAGCCAGCCTTGGGATCGGGTCCTCCACAAGGGAGATCTTGGCATGGTCAAGGAAAACCTCTCATTGGTTCAAGCGTCGATGACGGCGCTGATGGAGCCCAGCGCCCGGGGAGCTTATGAGTCGATCTTGAGCCGATCAACACCAAAGGTCATCCAGCATCGTGCGGAGGCCCAGAAGCGGCAGAGTTTCATCCACAGTCGGCGTCACTGCCGTCGCTTGCCCGAATTGCTGTGACGTGAATCACATGCATCTGAAGGTCGGAACGACCGGCTTCGAGGGAGCCCGCATGCATGCACCCACCCGACGGCCCAGCGTTGGCCTCAGTGCAGCTTGACCTGTACAAACAGGGTCTATGTGCACGCGGTTGCGCGAACACCGCGGGCGCTGCTCCTCATGTGGGCGCCCGGTCGACGGCCTTCTGCCAAATGTTCTTGCCTACTGACAGGGCGACCGCCCGGGTCACGAATCCACCCCACGGCCGGGCTCTTTGACGCAGAAGAGGATTTCAGCAACGGAGGCAGCCGAATGCCCGTACGATGTCGCCCACGGAATGAACGCGTGTATTTTCGCGCGGTCAGTCGGACTGCGGAGCATCATCAAGATCGCCTCAATGAGCACCTGTAGGCTTTCGACCAGCCGGCGGAAACCAAGCTGGTGGTCGTGAGCTCACCCGTTGATTGAGGTACCTGACGTCCCTCATGATCCGAACTGCGACTTGGTCAGCGCCTCCTTGAGAGGGCACAACATCCGCTAGGAACGCACAATGACCCACGATCTGACCTCAGAAGAATCCGAACTGCTGGCCCGAGGCTTGGGTTCAATCGGCACCGGGTCCACTGCCCGGGGAGCGGGTTTCGCCGCACGCCGAATGCGTGCGGACATATTCGAGACGGATATCACTTTGGCGCTGCCGATCGCAGATGCCATCACCTTCACCCGAGGCATTCTCGCCGAACTCGGTACCCCGGTCGACGAAGAATTGGCCGTCGATGGGAACAGACTGCGAGCGATGGTAGGCGCTGGCGGCATGAATCTGAACCCAACCGTCGTCACGGTACATCTCAGTGAGGCTGGGCCCTCCGCGACAATTGCGCAGATCCGCGGAGTCGCCAAGGAGGGCTTGATCCGGCAAAAGGCTGGTCGCAAAGCCGCTGAACGAGTGGCCGATAGGCTGCGAAACGCAGGAAGTTAGTCCGGCAGTACCGTTGCCGTGGATGTCGCACGGTACGCCAAACAACCGGGTCGAAGCCGATCACAGCCGACTCGAGCACCGGCTCCGACCGATGTGGCTCAGCCTGCCGCCGGACGCGACAACGCAACGACGATGAGTCGAGCGACCGGATCGGCGCGGCGGGCCGGCCGCTCGCGACTGCCAGCAGAAGCATGGTCATCGCCGGGACGACCGCCAGATCGACCCAGTAGTAGTGGTTCACCATCCAGCGCGAGCCCTGATGCAGGATGAGGGCTCCGGCGGGGATCGCGGCCAGCAGCGACAGCACGGCCCACGGCAGGCGGCGGAGACGGTCGCCGGCCGCGACCACGCCCGTATCTCGTGCCGGCCTTCGCGGCTGAACGCCAGGGCGGCCCACTAGGCGGGGAGGACTCACCCGGCCCGCCGCCGGGCGTACCGGGCCAGGCTGCCCAGCCGCCAGTCGCTGCGGGCGGCCGCCAGCGCCAATGAAAACCCCGACCGGACCAGGAACAGCACCACGGAGAGCCGGCCGAACCCGAGCCAGCTCAGCCAGTCCGGCCCGCCGGCTCATCACGAGCCTCACCTCTATCACGGCAATTACTGTGCCTGATACAGTAGTTGCCGTGATAGAAAAACGGCCAGAGGAGGACGTTCTCGCGGCGGACCTGCTGCGTGGCCACACCGACACGATCGTGTTGGCGGTGCTGCGAGGCGACGATCGCTACGGGTTCGAGATCTTCAAGCGGATCCGGGACGCCACCGGCGGAAAGCACGAGATCAAAGAGGCGACCCTGTACGCCACGTATCGCCGGCTGCTGAAGGACGGACTCATCGAGGCCTACTGGGGCGACGAGAGCCAGGGCGGCCGGCGCAAGTACTACCGAATCACCGACGCCGGCCGTGCTGTGCACCGGCGCAACGTCGCGGCCTGGGCGCTCACCCGCGACCTCATCGACACCCTGCTCGAGCTGGACCGTAACGCCGGAAGGCAATCATCGTGACCAACCCCAACGACACCGCGGACGTTCACCGCCTGCTCGACGAGGCATTCGCGGGCATCGAGATGACCCCCGAACGGCAGGACCTGAAGGAGGAGGTCCGTGCCAACCTGGTCGCCCGGGCCCTCGAACTGCAGGCCGACGGGCTCTCCGGCGGCGCCGCCGCGCGCCGCGCCGTCGAGGAGTTCGGCGACATCCACACGATCATCGACGGCACAGAGCCTTCCGCGTACGCGATGAATGCGGTCCTCCGCGTCCGTCCGCGCCCGGCTTTCGTGCTCCGGACCGTGTTCCTGTCGGTGGCCGGCGTCGCCGGCCTCGCCGTGCTGGCGCTCGCCGCGACGGCCGGCGGTGTTCCGGCGGCCGGTGAGGCCGTTGCGGCGCTCGTCATCGCGCTGGCCTCCGGTGCGATCACCGCCGACGCGCTGCGCCAGGAGACCACGAGCAACCACCCGATGCCCACCGGCCGCGCCGCCGGGTACGGCGTGGGGACAGCGGTGACGCTGGCCGGGCTGGCCTGCGGCTGGCTCTACCTGCGCGGAGCCGATCTCGCCTGGGTCGTCGCCGGAACGGCGCTGGCGATGGCGGGCATCGGGCTCCTGAGTTACCTCGGAGCGACACAGACGAACCGGCACAAGCAGTGGGTGATGCGCATGGCCGAGTCGCACGCCGAGGTCGGCAACCGCTTCGCCGACGATCCCTCGGCCGCCGCCAGGTTCGGCATCTACACCCTGGTCGTCTGGCTGATCGCTATCGCCGCGTTCGTCCTGCTGACCCTGACGGTCGGCTGGCTGTGGTCGTGGCTCGCGATCGTCGGCGGCCTGGTGGCCATGATGATCCTGGTCGCACGCATGTTGTTCGTGACCGAATCCTGAAGTTCGCAAAACCGTGGCCGCGGTGCGCCAACACCGCGGCCACGGAATGACACACCGGAGTCGTCGACCGAGACGGCCGAGGCCACCGTGCGTGCCCGCAGCAACACGGTAGCTCACCGCCCCTCTCGGCCCGGCCGGCTCCCTCACCGGAAGGAGAGCACGATGCCCGCAGCGGCACCCGCCATCGAGGCGGTGGAGCTGGGCAAGACGTACGGGAAGGGCGCGAAAGCGGTCCATGCCCTGGCCGGCCTGAGCTTCACCGTCGAACCCGGCACCGTCTTCGGACTGCTCGGCCCCAACGGCGCCGGCAAATCGACAACGGTCCGGATTCTCACCACGTTGAGCCGGCCCGACACCGGCCGGGCCCGGGTACACGGCATCGACGTGGTGCAGCACCCGGAACAGGTCCGGCGGCTCATCGGGTACGTCTCCCAGAAGCCGGGCTTCGACCCGGTCGCGACCGGCCTCGAGAACCTCGTCCTCCAGGGGCGCATCCACGGCGCGTCGGCCAGGGACGCCCGCTCCCGCGCGACCGGCCTGCTGGAGCGATTCGGCCTGACCGAGGCCGGCCGCCGGCTGGCCGGCACCTGGTCCGGCGGCATGCAGCGCAAGCTCGACGTGGCCATGGGCCTCATGCACCGGCCGCGCATGCTGTTCCTGGACGAGCCCACCACCGGCCTGGACCCGGAGGCGCGCAGGGAGTTGTGGGCCGAGATCGCGCGGCTGGCCCGGCAGGACGGGCTGACCGTGCTGCTCACCACCCACTACCTGGAGGAGGCCGACCACCTGGCCTCACGGCTGGCGATCGTCGACGCCGGACGGGTGGTCACGGCCGGCACTCCCGACCAGCTCAAGAGCGCGCTGGGCGGGGACACCATCCGGGCGGCCCTGGCCCGGCGATCCGACGCCGACCGGGCTCGCGCCGTGATCGGGGCGGTCCCCGGCCTCGGCGCCGTCGTCGGCGAGGGCGGGGCACTTCAGGCTCGCGTCGCCGACGGAGCGGCCGTGCTACCCGGCGTGCTGGCCGCGCTGGAGGCCGCCGGGATCGAGCTCGCCTCGGTCGGCGTCGCCCGGCCGTCACTTGACGACGTGTACCTGCATCACGCCGGCCGCAGCTTCGTCGAGGCCGACCGGCTCGGCAACGACCGAGAGGCGGTGCTGCGGTGACCCTCGATCTGACCCACGCCCGGCTGCTGACCGGCCGCTCCCTGCGTACCCTGTCCCGCCAGCCCGCGTACCTGTTGTTCACGCTCGTCCAGCCGATGATCTGGCTGCTGCTGTTCGGCCAGCTCTTCCGCCGCGTCGCGGAGCTGCCCGGGTTCGGCGGCGGGAACTACCTGGACTACCTCACCCCCGGCGTCGTGATCATGACCGCGATGATGTCGGCCGGGTGGAGCGGCACCTCGATCGTGCAGGACATGGAGCGCGGGGTGATGGACCGTACCCTCACGTCCCCGATCCGCCGCTCCGCACTGGTCACCGCGGGCCTGACACACCAGGCGCTGGTCACCGTCGTCCAGTCGCTGATCATGTTCGCCACCGGCCTGGTGGCCGGCGCCCGCTACCCGGGCGGCTACGCCGGGCTGCTGATCGTGCTCGCCTGCGCGGTCCTGATCGCGGTGGTGTTCGCCGCGCTGTCCAACGCGATCGCGCTGGTGGTCCACCAGCAGGAGGCGCTCATCGCCGTCTCCCAGTTCCTGGTCCTGCCCCTGGCCTTCCTCTCCTCGATCATGATGGCGCCCGCCCTCATGCCCGACTGGGTGGCGAGGGTGGCCCGCTTCAACCCGGTGGACTGGGCCGCGGTGGCCGGCCGCGAGGCGTTGAAGGCCACCCCGGACTGGGGCATCGTGCTCGAGCGCATGGCGCTGCTGTCGGCGCTGGCGATCCTGATGGCCTGGCTGGCGGCACGCGCCTACCGCTCGTATCAGCGTTCCCTGTAGAGCAGCGGGCCCCGACCGGGCGGTCGAGAACCAGGTCGGGGCCCGCCGACCGCAACTTCCGGGCGTATCGGGGCGACGGGAAGGTGCCCGCTCCCGGATCGCGTCCTGACGTCCGCCCAGGAGCGGAACGGCACCTCGAAGACCCTGGCGAAGAACCACGCGCCGATCAGCGAAAGGCCGCCGGCGAGCACGGTCGTGACCGTGAACGCGGCGACTCCGTGACCCAGCCGCGGTGCCACCAGTTTCAGGGCGATCGCGACCACGATCGGCAGGTGGATCAGATAGAGGCTGTACGAGAACGAGCCAAGCCGCCGCAACGGCGACGAGTCGAGCAACCGGATCAGCGCGGCGGGCCGGCCGCTCGCGACTGCCAGCAGAAGCATGGTCATCGCCGGGACGACCGCCAGATCGACCCAGTAGTAGTGGTTCACCATCCAGCGCGAGCCCTGATGCAGGATGAGGGCTCCGGCGGGGATCGCGGCCAGCAGCGACAGCACGGCCCACGGCAGGCGGCGGAGACGGTCGCCGGCCGCGACCACGCCCGCCGCCACGACGCCGGCCGCGAAGGCCGGCACGAGATGCGGGGCCATCCAGTTCTCGCTCTTCGGCGGTGAGCCGTCGAAGACCACGAAGCCGATCACGATCACCGGCAGGGTGACTACGGCCAGCATCGCCGCCGGGCCGAACCGGCGACACAGGACCAGAAGCAGCGGGAGTACGCCGTACAGAAGCGCCTCCACGCCGATCGACCAGAACGCGCCGTTCGGGGTGGGTACCGCGAACAGGTCCTGGAGCAGCAGCGTGTAGACCACGACCGACCCGGCGGTCGGCTCCGCGGAGTGTGGCTGGCGCACCACGGTCCACGCGATGGCCAGGCTGAACGCCAGGGCGGCCCAGTAGGCGGGGAGGATTCGCCAGGCCCGCCGCCGGGCGTACCGGGCCAGGCTGCCCAGCCGCCAGTCGTTGCCGGCGGCCGCCAGCGCCAGCGAGAACCCCGACAGGACCAGGAACAGCACCACGGAGAGCCGGCCGAAGCCGAGCCAGCTCAGCCAGTCGGGGCCGCGATAGCGGGGAAAACCGCGGAAGGTGTAGGCCCAGCAGTGGAACAACATCACGTAGAGGGCGCAAAGGCCGCGCAGACCGTCAAGACCGGCCACCCGTTTCCGGTTCACTCCAGGTTCACGCACAGGCGGCTCAAGTGGTTCAGCGGCGCGGGCGGGCGGTCAGTAGACGGGAGTGTGGTGCGTCACGTCGTACGGGAAATGCAGCCGGACCGAGGTGATGCCGCCGCCGGTGTGGACCTTGACGACGTCCGAGAGCTGCCGGGCAAGCCACATGCCCCGTCCGGTGTCGGGATGCTCGTCGGGTGCGAGGTATCCGGCGAGGGGCGGCAGTGGACGCCCGCCCGCGTCGTCGACCTGCACGACCAGGGTGTTCGTGTGCCGCCAGGCGCGTAGGTTGACGGGGGCGTCGCCGTGGACGATGCCGTTGGTCGCCACCTCGGCCACCGCGGTGACGATGTCGACGGCCGCGGCGTCGGAGAATGCCTGCCGCAGAGCCCAGGACCGCACGGCGGTGTGCACCGCGCCGATCCCATCGAGGCTGGACAGTGCGAAGTCCAGGTCGGTGTCGGCCGGTGGCGGCGGCAACGGGATCTCGTTGCGGCGGGCGAGGTAGTCGAGGGCCGGGACGTGCTGGACGGGCACCAGCTTTCCCCCGTCGACTATCTCGTGGTTGTGCAGCAGGCGCACATTCTCGATGATCAGCGTCGAGTGGCGGCGGGCGTCCCAGATGCAGGTGAGTGGGCAGTCGTATGGGGCGATGATGTCGTTGTAGACCACCTCGTAGGACAGGTATTCGGCGGCGCGGTCGACCGGGCTGCTCGGGTCGATCTCGGTGGCGATGTCCGGCTCGGCGACGATGTGCACGCGCCGGCCCTGTGCGTGCTGCTCGGCCGTGTACCGCCGGAACTCCTCGTACGCGAAGCCCAGCCGCTGGTAGAACGAGCTCGTCTCCCTCCATTCCAGCTGATCGCTCAGCGCGCCGAACTCGGTCCGGACGAGGAGTTCGACCTTGGCGCTGACGATCATGAGGACCACCGACCCGCGGGTGAGCAGGTCGTTCAGAACCGGCACGAGCCGGGCGCGCACCGCGTCATCCGAGTCGATGATCAACGCGGCGTGCTCGTACGCGTTGTCGAGTGGTTCGACTATCTCCCTGTCCGGCGGGTCCGGCCACGTCGTCATCTTCCGGCCTCCGGCGGCGGCGCCTGCTCGTCCGCCTGCGCCTCGACGACCAGTCCGCCCATGGTGAGCAGCCCGCAGATCTGCAACGCCCGGAACACCACCGGCGCGCAGCTGAGGTGGAGAGTCACACCGCCGGGCCGCGCCTCGCAGCCCTTCATCAGCGCCCGGACGCCGGCCGCGCCGAAGAACCTCACCTGCGTCAGATCCAGGCGGGACACTCCGTCGCGGATCTCGGCGGCGATGCGGTCGGCGACCTCTCGCCAGTTCTCCTGCTCGATGTCGCCGACCAACCGCAGAACCGGGCCGTCCCGGCGGATGGTGCATAGGCCGGCATGCTGTGCATGAAACGGCTCTGCCACGAGTTCAGCCTCTCAGATCACCGCAGCGCGGGGGACGCACCATTTCGGGGTCGATCGGCGGTGGTCGCCGTAATGTCGATATGGGAGCTTTGACCACTCCACAAGTTATGTCGGCGACCGGCTCACCCGTATCACCCGGCGGAGTGACATCGAAGGTTAAACATTGGCAGGAATCGATGTACTGTGGGAGCGCTCCCATCTCGCGTCCGCCACTCTGCTCAAGGAGCTGAACATGTCGCGACGTCGTCGTCGCCCGGCCGCCATGCTGGCCGGCCTGCGAGTTCTGGCCCTGTCCGCGCTGCTGTTGGCCTCGGTGTCGGCGGCCGGCACCGCCGCGGCCGGGACACCCGGCAGCCGCGCGGTGCCACTCAGCGAGCTGACCGTGGTGACCGAACAGGTGGCTTACGGTCTGCAGCGTCCGATCGCGATCACCGGGCTGCCGGACGGCCGGATGCTGATCGCGGAGAAGAGCGGCACCGTCCGCGTCTACCACCCCGACACCGGCCTGGCGGCCGAGCCGGTGCTCGACCTGACCGCCCGCATCGAATCGTCGGACAACGAGCGGGGGCTGCTCGGCATCACACCCGCGCCGAACTTCGCCCGGACCGGGATCGTCTACGTGGCCTACACCAGCCTGCCGGCCGGCGCGCTGACCCTGGCCCGCCTGCCCCTCGGCGCACCGGAACGGCTACAGGTGCTGCTGACCCAGGAGCACGCCGAGTACGGCAACCACAACGGCGGGCAGGTGGCGTTCGGCAGCGACGGCTACCTCTACTGGTCCACCGGCGACGGCGGCCACGCGAACGACCCGTTCAAGTCCGGCCAGGACCTCCGCACCCTGCTCGGCAAGATCGTGCGGATCGACGTCAACCGCGCCTGCGGTGCGAAGCCCTACTGCGTTCCTTCCACCAACCCGTTCGTCCGGACGCCGGGCGCGCGGCCGGAGATCTGGCTCTACGGGCTGCGCAACCCGTGGCGGTTCTCCGTCGACCAGGCCGACAACTCGCTGTGGATCGGTGACGTCGGCCAGGGCCTGGTCGAAGAGATCAACCACATCCGCCCGTGGCAGGGCGGCGCGAACCTCGGCTGGTCCTGCAAGGAGGGCACCCCGGTGTTCGACCAGGCGCAATGCCGGCCGGGCGTGCGGTACGTCGACCCGGTCTTCGAGTACGAGCACTACCTCACGGAGAGCTGCTCGGTGATCGGCGGCGTGGTGTACCGAGGGTCCCGGACCCCCGAGGCGTGGGGTACGTACATCGCGAGCGACTACTGCGCGCCCCGGGTGTACGCCGTGCGCCCCAACCGCGACGGCAGCTACGAGACCGCCACGATCGGCAACTTCCCCACCCAGCCGACCGCGATCGCCGCCGACGTGCACGGCGAGCTGTACGTGCTCAGCGACTACCCGGGATGGCTGAGCCGCGTGCGGTTCGAGCGGGTCTCGGGTTGAACCCGCTCGGAGAAGATCAGCCCTGGCCGGGCACCAGCCCGATCAGGCGCGGTACGAGGTCCGCGGGGTCCGGCATGGCGGCCACCTCGGCGCTGACCTGCCGCGCCGCCTGCGCCAGCGCCGCATCGTTGAGCAACCGGTCGAGCACCGCCGTGCTGATCTCCCGGTCGTCGACCGCCAGGCCGGCGCCACGCGCCGCGACGAGGTCGGCGTTGTGCCTGCGGTCGCCGGCGCCGCGGACGACAAGTTGCGGGACGCCGGCGTGCAGGGCGGCGAGGGTGGAGCCGGCGCCACCGTGATGCACGATCGCGGTGCTGACCGCGAGGGCGGCGGGCAACGGCAGCCAGTCGGTGGCGCGGACGTTGGGCGGGTGCCGCCGGGCGGCGGCCCGCCGATCGGGCCGGATCAGCACGAAGTCCGCGTCGACCGGGCCGGCCGCGTCGATCACCCGGCTCATCAGCCGGTCCGGTCCGGGCTGCGGCACGGTGCTGCGGCTGACCAGGACGCGGGCGCGCGGCGGCCGCTCGGTGAGCCAGCCGGGCAACGGCTGGTCGGCACCGTACGGCTCGGCGCGCATCGGCCAGCCGTCGCGCGTACCGGCCACGCTGGCCGGTGCGATCGTCAGCACCCCGCACTCGCAGCGCCTCGGCGGCGGTCGCCACCAGCACGTCGTGGCCTGCCTCCTCGAGCGCCCGGCCGAGCGGTACGAGCGGGAAGACATGCCCGAGCATCGGCGCCGCCACGATGAGTACGCGCACCAGCTCACCGTAGAACGGGTAGCACCGTGGCACAGCCGACCAGAATCCACTCCAGCCGAAACCTGCGGCGAATCGGCCGGCGCCGGACTTCGGCAATGTCTACTATGGACTGACAATGTTCATCGATGTCCATGCAGGAGGAATCTCGTGGCCAAGCGCCCGACCCTCGGCGTGGCCGGTGTTGTCACGGGGATTGTTGTCGCGGTCCTCGCCGTCACGCCCGCCCACGCCGCCGCACCCGCCCAGCCCGCCGCGGCAGGCGCCGCCGGGACCGTCCAGCAGGCGCCGCCGGCACCGGCCGGCGCGCCGGCTCAGGCTCTCGCCGCGGTCTCGCCGACCACCATTCCGTCCGTCACGACTTCCCTCGTGACGCCCAACGCCGCCTGGAGCTGCTCGCTCGGGACCTTCTGCGCGCTCGCGTGGGACCCCACGAAGTCCAAGTGGAAGAAGTTCAACTTCACCATCTGCACCGACTACGCGCTCTCCAACTGGAACGGCACCGGCTACTTCCTGGACAACCAGACCGGCGGGGTGACGACGTACTTCCTTGACGACTACTACGTCGTCTGGGAGAAGATCAAGCCGGACAACATCAAGTATGTGTACAACTGGGACCCGATCTGGTACATCGAGAACTGCTGACACCTACTCCGCCAGCCGTTCGCCGAACTCCCGCCAGCCGCCCGCGCAGGTCTCCGCGATAGCGCGCAGCGAGTCCCGGCAGTGGCCCGGGACGTTCTCCGCGACGCCGTCGGACTGGGTGATGAAGGCCAGCGTGGTCGATGCCAGCCTCAGCAGTGCCCGACCCCGCTCGGAGTACCGCAGCGACGGATCGTGGACCAGACGCTCCAACCGCGCCCCGACGTCCAGTTCGGAGCCCGGCCCAGCCGGCGGCTCGGCCGGGCTCGCCGCATTCTGCGCGGCGAGCTTGCGCCGCACGTCCATGGCGGTGCCCACGGAGATTCCCGCCTCGCGGGCGACCTCGCGCAGGCTCGCTCCGGGCCGGCTTCGCATGATCTCCGTCGCGATCCGGCGGCCCTCCTGCGCGGAGAGCGGGTGCCGGCGGCCGTCCTGGCCGATCCGGATGCCCAGCCGGCTCCGGTCGTTGCCCGACCGCCGCCGCTGCGCGGCAACGGTCTTCGGGGCGAGCCCGCACACGGTCGCGATGCGCCGGTCCGACCAGTGCGGGTGCGCGGCCAGGATGCGCTCCATCGCCGCGACACGGTCCCGGGCCGACAACGGCATTCCGTGTACGGCGTTGAGCCGTACCGCCGCGACGAATGCCTCCTCGTCCGTCCCGTCGAAGTAGACGACGGCGATCAGGCGTTCCCCGCGTGCGCGCGCCGCCTCCAGCCGATGCATGCCATCGACGACGCGCAGCGATGAACGATGCACCACGATGGGTGGAACCTCGTCGGCCAGGTCGGCGAGCTGCCTGGTGTGTGCCGGGCTGGTGCCGCACAGACGCGGTGAGAGGCCGTCGCGCAGCACGGCGATCTCGGCCAGCTCCACCGGTGTGCCCGTACGCATGGACGAAGATTACGGCCGTCGATGTATAGCACAGGCACATTCGGTGTACACGTTCAACCGCTGACCGGCACCGGCTGAGCAGGCGTCTTACGACGCGGCCGGGTAGCCCGAGCGCATCGCCAGTGCGACGGCGGCCGTACGGCTCGGGCAGTCGAGCCTGACCAGGATCTTGCCGACGAGACGCTTGGCGCCGTGCTCGGAAATGCCCAGGCGACGGGCTATCTGCTTGTTGCTGAGGCCGTCCACCATCAGCGACATGACCTGGTGCTCGCGGGGCGTCAATCCGTCCACCGCGGCCGGCGCCTGACAGGTGCACCGGCCCAGCCGGTCCAGCATGTCCCGGCCGAGCGTCGCGGGCATCGGCAGGTCGCCGCTTCTGATGCTCGCGAGGGCGGTGCCCAGCCGGTCCGCCGTCAGTTCCGCCTCGCTGAGGAACCCGTCGGCCACGACGCCGGCCATTCGAGCCCCATTCTCCATATCGAGGGTGTCGAGCAATACCAGAATCTTCGCGCCCTGCCGCCGGTACTCGTCAAGGAGAGGAAGAATCTGGTCATTGAGCTCACGCAGCGCGACGACAACGAAGTCGGCGGCGTTCTGTGCCGGCAGGTTGGCGAGGCATCCTGCCGTCAGCGGCGCGTAATCCGACAGGCCCGGTGAGTGAAAGATGCCTTCGACGCCATGCCGCTTGACCACGTTGTCCACGGCGAGCAACACCGAGAATCGCATTTGTCGCACCCCTCCTTCGCCCGTGGTGCGGTCAGGTGAGGCCCGACCGGGCGAGGGTCATGCTACAAGCGGCTCAGCGGCTTGCGGACCTGTTCAAAGGCGTCACCACACATTACTTGTCGTGAATGCGATCACCGTTATCTTGTGCTGGTGGCGACGTACGACCCGACAGATCCTGGCTTCCAAGAGGACCCCTACCCGCTACTCGCACGGTTACGCGAGGAAGACCCGCTGCACCTGACGCCGGACGGCATTCAGGTGGTCACCCGCTATTCCGATGTGCGCGCACTCCTGCGCGAGTCGGCCTGCGTTCGCGAATTCCCGGCGCGCCGCTACGCGCTCTCGGGCCGCGGCGGCGCCACCGCGCAGTCGTTCGCCCGGGCGATCGTCAGCAGGGACCCGCCCGCGCACACGCGGCTTCGCGGGTTGCTCTCGCCGCCGTTCACGCCGGGCGCGGCGCGTGCGCTGCGCGCCACGGTGGAGACCCTGGTGGACACGCTGTTCGACGAGGCCGAGGCCCGGCACGGCGCCGTCATCGACATCATGCGGGACGTCGCGGACCGGCTGCCCTACCTGGTCAACTGCGTCGTCCTCGGGTTGCCCACGGCCGAGTACCGCACGCTGGCACCGTGGGTCACCGCGATCGAGGATGCCTCCGTACCGTCGCCCCCGCCCGAGGCCGTGCTGGCCAGCGACCGCGCGATCGAGGCGCTCCGCGACTACCTGACGCCCTTCTTTCTCGGCCACCGCCGGCCGGACCCGGACGGGCTGCTCGCCCGGCTCGCCGGCACCGACCACACCGGGAGTGGATTCTCCCGGGACGAACTCGTGGACAACGCCATCGGTCTGTTCCCGGCCGGGGCGGAGACCGTGACCGGCCTGATCGGCAACCTCGTCTGGCTCCTGGCCGGCGATCCGGAGCAGTGGGACCTGGTACGCCGCGACCCGGCGGCGCGGCCGCGGGCGATCGAGGAGGCGCTGCGGTTCGAGAGCCCGATCAACGTCGCGTACCGCTGGGCGACCGCCGAGGTCACCGTGGACAGCGGAGTCATAACGGGCGGGCGGGTACTCGTCCTGTCGCTGGCCGCCGCGAACCGCGATCCGCGCGTGTTCGCGCACCCGGACCGCTTCGACTGCCGGCCGACCGGGCGGACGCCGAACGTCGCCTTCGGCTCCGGCCGGCACGTCTGTCTCGGCGCCCATCTGGCCCGGTTGCAGGGCGAGGCGGTGCTCGATCGGCTACTGCGCAGATACCCCGGCCTCCAGCTCGCCGGCGCACCCGTGCGCAAGCCCTCCGTCGAGCTGCGCTGTCTCCAGCGGCTTCCGGTCCGCCTGGCCCGTCACTGACGGCCGGCCAGTGCGGTGAGGAAACGCACCCGCTGGCGCAGGTCCATCGGCCGGAAGTCCCGGACCACCGCCAGGGCCGCCTCCCTCAGCGGTGCCGCACCGTCGCCCAGCCCGCGCACCAGGTGCCCCTGTGACTGCGACTGCACCCACTCCCACCAGTGCGACTCGTCCACGAACTCGAAGGTGAACGTCTCCTCGAAGGACACGCACTGCGTGAATCCGCCCGCCGCGACGAGCTGCGGCAGAGCCTGCGGCCGGGCGGCTCCGTGCGTGGGCCGCACGCCGGCCCGGCGTAGCTCACGGCGCAACATGTCGCCGAAGAAGCCCCATTTCGCGTCGCTCGGACCCAGCTCGCTGACGCCGAGTACGCCGCCGGGCCGCGTCACCCGGCGCAGCTGACGCACCGCGGCCGCCGGCGACACGAACAGCCGCAGGCTCGTCGAGCAGCCGACCGCGTCGGCGAGACCGGAGCGCAGCGGCAGCAGTTCGGCATCCGCCTGGACATGGTGGACGTGCGCGGCGGCGTTTCCGGCGGCGGCCCGGACCATGCCGAGGGAGAGGTCGGAGGCCACCGTGAGAGCCCGCGGGTAACGCGCGGACATCGCCCGCGCCAGCGCACCCCGCCCGGCCGCGACGTCGACGAGGACGCCGGGCGGGCCGGTGAGCCGGTCGCCGATCGCGTCGGCCAGGCGGTCGGCGATCGTCGCGAAGAACGGCAGGGCCTGGTCATAGGTGGAGGCGTTGCCACCGAACGCCGCCTCCATCTCCGCCCGGTGCGCCTGAGCCGGGTCGGTGGACGGTGCCGCTGGCCGCACGGTGAGCCTCCTGTCGTGACCATCGACGCTACCGGCCCGGTGACCCGGAATCGGTAGCGCGCGCTAACCGGCGCACGAACGCATACCCGCCGACCACACGTACGGCGGCACGATCGTTACGACGGGAAATGCGTTACGGAGGAGGACCGCGTGACGGACGATGACGACGGCCGCACCTACCTTGTCGTGGTCAACGACGAAGAGCAGTACTCCATCTGGCCGGACGGCAAGGACGTGCCCGCGGGCTGGCGCAGTGTCGGTGTCAGCGGGGGCACGGCGGCCTGCCTGGACCACATCGAGCGGGTGTGGACCGACATGCGTCCTCGATCTCTTCGGGAGTACCTGAAGGCGGCGGCGACCGACCGGCCTCATGACGCCTGACCGGCACCACGTATCGGGCATCCAACACCAGATCTGGTTCCTGGAGCGGCTGCTGCCGGGACGGCTCTGGTACCACATTCCGTACGCGTGGCGGGTGTCCGGCAGCCTGGACACCGCGGCGCTGCACCGCGCCCTCAACCAGGTCGTCGCCCGGCACGAGGCGCTGCGCACCCACTTCACCGAGGAAGACGGCGTGCCGTACCAGGTGATCGAGGAGCACCTGCCCGTCGATCTGCCGACGACCGACCTCGCCGAGCTGGCCGAGCCCGACCGCACCGCGACCGTCGACCGGATCCTGGACGGCGAACTGACGCGGACCTTCGACCTGTACGCCGGACCGCTGCTGCGCGCCCGCCTGCTCCGCCTGGCAGCCGACGAGCACGTCCTCGTCGTGACGTTCCACCACCTCGTCTTCGACGGCTGGTCGACCGGAATCTTCCTGAGCGAGCTGGGTGCCCTCTACCACGACGCGGGAGCGCCCCTGCCCCCGCTTCAGGCGCGGTACCGGGACTACGTGGCCTGGCAACGAGCGCGCGCCGGATCACCGGAGTCGGCCGCCGACATCGGGTACTGGACCAACCTGCTCGCCGACGCGCCGCGGCTGCTCGACATGCCGGCCGACCGGCCGCGTCCCGCTGTCACCACCGCGGTCGGGGGCAGCCGCGACCGGATGCTGCCCGCCGCGCTCCTCGACTCGATCGCCGCGTTCGGCCGGGCGACCGACAACGCCACGCCGTTCATGGTGCTTCTCTCCGGGTACGCGGCCCTGCTCGCGCGCTACACCGGGCAGGAGGACATCTGCATCGGTTGTCCCATCGCGACCCGGACCCGCGCCGAGTGGCAACCGCTCATCGGATTCTTCGTCAGCACGTTGCCGTTGCGGATCGACCTGTCGGGCCGGCCCACCTTCCGCCAGCTCGTACGACGGGTGCGAGAGGTCACCCTGGACGCCTACGCCCACCTGCACGCACCCCTGGAGAACCTCGCACAGCTGCTGTCGCGCGGCTCGGCGCCCGCGCACGCCCCGCTCTTCCAGGCCATCTTCGCCATGCAGACCGGCTTCGGCGGGCGGATGGGGCATCTCGGCATTCCCGGCCTCCGGATCGAGCCCGTCGACATCGAGTCCCGCAGCGCCAAGGCCGACCTGATCCTCGGGGTCGGCGGCCGGCCGGACGGCGGCGTGCGGCTCGCCCTCGAATACAGCGCCGATCTGTACGACCCGGCGACGGCGACCCGGCTGCTGCGGCAACTGCACAGCCTGCTGGAGTCGGCGATGGCCGTACCGGATCTGCCCGTGAGCCGGCTGCACCTGCCGGCGCCGGACGAGGGTGACCGGATGGCCGGCGCCGCGCCGGCCGCCGTGCTCCTGCCGGCCGGCGTCGAACGGTGGGCCGCCGCCACCCCGGCCGCCACGGCGATCAGCGGGGAGGGGCGACGATGGTCCTACGCCGAGTTGGACGCGCGGGCCGACCGGCTGGCCCACCGCCTGCGCACGCTCGGTGTACGCGGTGAGGAGCCGGTCGCCATCTGGCTGGAACGCGGTCCCGAGGTGGTGGTGGCGGCGCTCGCGGTGCTGAAGTCCGGTGGCGGGTACCTGCCGCTCGATCCCGGGCTGCCCCGTGCGCGGCTGGAGATGATCCTCGACGAGGTCGGGCCACGGGTACTCATCACACAGGCTCACCTGCTCGGCCGGGTACCGCACCACGGCGGCGGCGTGCTGGTCCTGGACGACCCGGCCGAGGCCGCCCGGCTCGACACCGTGCCCGAGGCCGGCCCGGCCCGCGGCACACACCCCGGCAACCTCGCGTACGTCATCTTCACGTCGGGGTCGACCGGCCGCCCCAAGGGGGTGATGGTCGAGCACGCCCAGGTGGCCCGCCTGTTCTCGGTCACCGAGCCGCTGTTCGGCTTCGGCTCCGACGATGTCTGGACCATGGTGCACTCCCCCGCGTTCGACTTCTCGGTGTGGGAGATGTGGGGCGCGCTCGTCCATGGTGGACGCCTGGCGGTGGCCCCCGAGGAGACCACCCGGTCCCCGCACGAGCTGCTGGCGTTGCTCGTCGCCGAGAAGGTCACGGTGCTGTGCCAGACACCGTCGGCGTTGCGCGGGCTGACCGCCGTGCTGGCGCGCGAGCCGGCGGCCCGCGAGGCGCTCGCCCTGCGCGTGGTGATCCTCGGCGGCGAGGCGCTGACCGCGGCCGACGTGGCCGGCTGGTTCGCCGTGTTCGGCGCCGACGGGCCGCGGCTGGTCAACATGTACGGGATCACCGAGACCACCGTGCACACCACGTACCGTCCGGTCCTGCCGGCGGATGCCGCCGAGCGCGCGGGAAGCCCCATCGGCGGCCCTCTCGACGACGTCACGCTGTACGTGCTGGACGGCGAGCTGGCGCCGGTGGCCGAGGGTATTCCCGGCGAGTTGTACGTCGGCGGCGCCGGCGTGACCCGCGGGTACCTGGGCCGGCCGGCGCTCACCGCGCGGCGGTTCCTGCCCGATCCGTTCAGCGGGCGACCCGGCGGCCGGATGTACCGCAGCGGCGACCGGGCGCGCCGCACCGGCGACGGCGAGTGTGAGTATCTGGGCCGGCTGGACGACCAGGTCAGCATCCGGGGCTACCGGATCGAGCTGGGCGAGATCGAGGCGGCCCTGAGCGCCCATCCCGAGGTCGCTGCCTGCGCGGTGGCGGTACGCGGCGAGCAGCGACTCGTCGCGTACGTGGTGCCGGTCGACGGCGGCGATCCGCCGGCGGGCCTGCGGGCGTATCTCGCCCGGTCGTTGCCGGCCCACATGCTGCCCGGTGCCTACGTCCCGCTGGCCGCGCTGCCGCTGACCCGCAACGGGAAGCTGGACCGCGACGCCCTCCCGCCGCCGCCACCGCCGCGGACCTCCGCCGCACCGCGGGAGGACGACGATCCCACGCGGCGCACGTTGCGCCGGTTGTTCAGCACCGTGCTCGGCGGCGGCGAGGTCGGCCTCGACGACGGCTTCTTCGACCTCGGCGGGCACTCCATCACGGCCCTGCGGCTGGCGTTGCTGGCCGAGGAGGCCCTCTCGGTGCCGGTACGGGTGGCGGACGTCTTCCAGGCACCGACCGTCCGCGAACTGGCCGCGAGACTGGCCGCCGCCCCGGTGCACGGGATGTCGGCGCTCGTACCGCTCGGGGCCGGCCCGCCCGGGCTGCCGCGGCTGATCCTGGTCCACCCGGCCGGCGGCGGGCTGGACTGCTACGCGCCCCTGGCCCGGGCGCTCGGCGACACGTTCACGGTGTCCGGCATCGTGCCCGACGGGCTCGACTCCGGCACCGAGCCGGACCACAGCATCGAGGAGATGGCCGCCCGGTACCTCAAGACGCTCGACCCCGCCGGCCCGGTGTTGCTGGGCGGCTGGTCCTTCGGCGGGGTGGTGGCCTTCGAGATGGCGCTACAGATGCATCAGCGCGCCGCCACCGAGGCACAGGTGCTCCTGCTGGACAGCCGGGCCGCCCCGTTCCTGGCCGACCGGACCGCCGAACCCCCGCCCGTCCTGATGCCTCCGGCCGTTCGGGCGCAACGGCTGGAGGCGGTCTTCCGGGCGCACCTGGCCGCGTTGCTCGCGTACCGGCCGGCGGGGCGGCACCAGGGCCGGCTGACCGTGCTGCGCGCCGAGGACGGCCCGGACGACGGCTCGGGTCCGGATCTCGGCTGGAGCCGCTGGTCGGGCGGGGCGCTCGTCGCCGAGGGCGCCGCCGGCGACCATCACAGCATGCTGGGCGAGGAGCACGCCCCCGCGCTCGCGGCGCGGGTGCGCCGGCTGCTCACCCCGGCCATCGGAGCTCGACCGGCAGGCTCCGGTAGCCCTGGATGAGGTTGGAGCGGGTCGGCAGCGGGTCACCGGCGAGGTGGACCGACCCGGCCCGCTCGGCCAGCGCCTGGAGCAGGACGGCGATTTCGAGGCGGGCCAGGCGGGCGCCGAGGCACACGTGCGGTCCGTGCCCGAAGCCCAGGTGGCGGTTGGGGCTGCGGTCCGGCCGATAGGCCGCCGGCTGCGCGAACACCCGCGGGTCGCGGTTCGCCGCCGCCAGCCAGGCGACCACCGGCTCCCCGGCGCCGATGGCCTGCCCGCACAGCGTCAGCTCCGCGGTGGTCACCCGCAACACGTGCATGCCCGGCGACACCCAGCGGATGGCCTCCTCGACGGCCGCCGGTACCACGCCGGGATCCGCCCGGACGGCGGCCAGGAGCCCCGGTGTCCGGCTCGCCGCGTCGAAGCAGCCAGCGATCACGTGGCGCGTGGTCTGGTTGCCGCCGATGAGCAGGTTGTAGCAGTTGACAAGCACCTCGTCCTGGGTCAGGTCGTCCTCGGCCAGCAGGGCGCTGATCAGGTCGTCCCCGGGAGAGCGGTTGCGCGCGGCGAGCTGTTCACCGAAGTAGCAGAAGATCTCCGTGTGTGCCCGCACCGAGGCGGCCGCCGTCGACTCGCTGCCGGGGCCGGCGAACGCGGCGTCGGTCAGCCCCATGACGTACTCGCGGTCACCCGCCGGCACGCCCAGCACCTCGCAGACGACGGCGGCGGGCAGCAGCGGCCCGATGTGCCGCGCGACGTCGACCACCCCCGTCTCGCGCATCTCGGTCAGCAGGTGGTCGACCTCCTTGCGCACGAACGGTTCCAGTGCGGCCACGGCCGGCCGGGACAGGAAACGCCCCAGGATCTCCCGTAGCCGGGTGTGCCGGGCGCCGTCGGCGGCGACGATCATCTCGCCGCCGGCCCGGTCCGGGTGCTCCGCGTCGAAGCCGATGAGCATGCCGTAGCGGGAGGTGAACGGCGCCTGGCGGCCGAGGACCGCGGCGCAGGCCCGATGCGAGAAGACCGACCAGAACCCCGACGGGGAGCTGCCCGGGTCGCTCCAGACGATCGCGTCATCGGTGGCGTGGTCGTGCCACATCGCGTACCGGCCCGGCGAACCGTACAGCCGCGGGTCACCCAGATCCATGCCGTTCCTCTCCGATGGTCACCGGTGCGTCCACCGTCCGGTCGCGAACGTTTCGCACGTCTCTGACCAGCAGCAACACCAGCACGACCGCCACCTGGATGGCGCCGACCCAGAGCAACGTGGTCCGGACGCCGGCGAGCCCGGCCAGGGTGCCGGCCAGTGCGAGCCCCATCGGATAGACCAGCAGGCCGCCGACCCACTCGTACGCGGAGACGCGGGACAGCAGGTGCTCGGGGATGTGCTGTTGCACGAGCGTCTGGAAGACGCCGCCGAACGTCAGGGCGCCGACGCTGCCGAGCACCGAGACCGCCATGATCACCACCGGGGGCGCGCCCGCCGCGAAGGCGATCGGCAGCAACCCGTACAGCGCCGCCAGCGGCACCGCCGTCCGCAGTGGATGCCGCCGCCGCAGGCGCATCGTGACGAACCCGCCGAGCGCCGCGCCGACGCCGCCGGCGGTGACGGCCGCCGCCCACACCGCCGCGCCGCCGTAGAACTGGCGGCTGGCCTGCGGGCCGAGCACCATGTAGACGCCGATCAGGCCGTTGACGGCGGTGGATGACAGCACCACCGCCCAGAACCAGGTCCGGCCGCGTAGCTCGTCCCAGCCCTGCCGCAGCTCGCGCAGGAAGTGCGGATCGGCGGGGCGTGGTGGGCGGTCGACCCGGATCCGGCCGAGGAACACCAGGCCGACGGCGAGCGACGCGGCGGTCGCCAGGACGGCCCACCCCGGCCCCGCCGTGACGACGAGCACGCCGGCGATGGCCGGGCCGGCGATCGCCGCCGCCGACTGGGTCATCGCCTGGAGCATGTTGGCCTGCTGGAGGTTGCCCGGGCTGACCACGGCCGGTGTCATGCCCGCCGCCGCGGGTGTGAAGACCGCCGCCGCGATGCCGTCGATCCCGAACAGGACCACGAGCGTCCACAGGGACGGATGCGCGACGAGCAGCAGCATCCCGACCGCGGCGCCGGTCAGGCACCGGACCCCGTCCGCGGCGATCATCACGACCCGGCGCGGGAACCGGTCGGCGATGACGCCGCCGGCGAGGATGAACAGCAGTTGGGTCGCCGCCCGCGTGCCCAGCACGATGCCGAGGGCGGTCGGTGAGTCGGTCAGGTCCAGGACCGCGAACGCGATCGCCACCGGGACGAGCGCGTTGCCGAGCGCGGACGCGGTCTGTGCGAGGAAGAGCCGCCGGAAGTTCTTCTCCCGCAACGCCGCCATGCCGTAGTTCGCCATCGCCACGGCGGTCAGCCTTTCCGCCGTGCCATCGCGGCGACCAGTTCGGAGACCGTCTGGTGACGCAACAGCATGTCGAAGCTCAGGTCGACGCCGCCGTCGTTGAGCTGCGCGACGACCCGCATGGCCAGCAGGCTGTGCCCGCCCAGGTCGAAGAAGTTGTCGTGCGGTCCGATCGACTCCACGCCGAGCGCCTCGGCCCACACCTGGGCCACCCGCCGCGACAGGCCATCACCGGGTACGGGGGCCGGGTCGGGTCGGCCGGTGGCCGGCGGTTCCGGCAGGGCGGCCCGGTCGACCTTGCCGTTGCGGGTCAGCGGCTTCGCCGCCAGCGGCACCAGCGCACTGGGGACCATGTACCCGGGCAGCCGCTCCCGCAGGTGGTCGAGGATCGCGGCGGCCGGCAGCGGCGACGCCTCCGGTACGACGTACCCCACGAGCCGCCGGTCACCCGGCCGGTCCTCGCGGACGACGGCGACCGCGTCCCGCACCGCCTCGTGACCGCGGAGCGCGGCTTCCACCTCGCCGTACTCCAGCCGGAATCCGCGCAGCTTCACCTGGTCGTCGATCCGCCCGATGAATTCGATGTCGCCGTCGGAGCGCTGGCGCACGTGGTCGCCTGTGCGGTACATCCGGGCACCCGGCGCCCCGAACGGGTCGGGAACGAACCGTTCGGCGGTCAGGCCGGGACGGTTGAGGTAGCCGCGGGCGACACCGGCACCTCCGATGTACAGCTCACCCGGCGCGCCGACGGGTACCGGTCGTCCCGTTCGGTCCAGGACGTACAGGCAGGTGTTGGCGATCGGCCGGCCGACCGGGATGGTGCGCCACCAGTGCGGTATCTCGTCCGGAACGTCGAACATGCTCGCGAAGGTGGTGCATTCGGTGGGCCCGTAGGCATGACTGATCCGCAGGCGCGGCCACAGCTCGCGTACCCGGCGGAAATGCGCCACCGACGCGGCCTCGCCGCCCGTGATGACCTGCTGGACGTGGCCGAAGACGGCGGACTTCTCGTCGACGAACACGTTGAACAGCCCCGTGGTGAGCCACAGGGTGGTGGCGCCGTTGCGGGCGATCGCGCGGTGCACGGTGTCCGGATCGGGCCGCCCGCCGTCGAGCAGGACGCAGGAACCGCCGTGCAGCAACGGCCCCCAGAGTTCGAACGTGGCGGCGTCGAAACACACCGGCGCCGTCTGCGCCGTCCGCATCCCCGCCGAGAAGCCCGCGTACCCGGTATCGGACAGGAGCGCGATCGCCTGCCGGTGCTCGACCATTACCCCCTTCGGGATGCCGGTGGAGCCGGAGGTGTAGATGACGTACGCGAGATCCCGGGGACCGCACGGGTACCGCGGCGGCGTCGACGGCAGGTCGCGCCAGCGCCCGGCGTCCCGGTCCAGGCGCACGGGGCACGGAAACGCGTCGCCGAACCGGTCGGCGAGTGCGGCACTGGTGAGCACCGTCGGTGCGGACGCGTCCGCGAGCAGCAGCCGCGCCCGGGCCACCGGATCGGCGGCGTCGAGCGGCAGGTACGCGGCGCCGGCCTTCAGCACGGCCAGCAGGGCGATCACCACGTCGGCACCGGGTTCGAGGCAGACGCCCACGACGCTGCCGGAACCGATCCCCTGCCCACGCAGGTACCGGGACAGCCGGTTGGTCCGGCGGTCCAGTTCGCCGTAGGTCAGCGACGCGTCCCCGTACACGAGCGCGACCGCGTCCGGCGTGTCCCGGGCCTGGTCGGCGAAGAGCTCGTGGAGGCAGCGATCCGGGTAGGGCACCCGGCGGTTGTTGTGAGCCACGACGGCCGTGTGCCATTCGGCGTCCGGCAGCGCCGGCAGCTCGCTCAGGCGGGCCTGCGGCCGGTCGGCGACGGCGGCGAGCAGATCGGTGAAGCGGTCCGCCATCCGCCGCGCCGTCACCTCCTCGAACAGGTCGGTGGCGTAGACGAGGTCGCCGTCGATGCCGCCGTCCGCGGTCTCGTGCAGGTGCAGTTCGAGATCGAAGCGGGTCCACCGGGTCTCGTCGGTGTACTCCGGCGTCAGTCTCAGGCCGTCACCCAGGTCGAAGTTCCACCGGCGCTGTTCGGGCAGGAGCTGCACGGTCGCCTGGAAGATCGGGTTGTAGCCGATGTCGCGCGGCGGTCCCAGCTCCTCCACCATCTGCTCGAACGGCATCTCCTGGTTGCCGTAGACGTCCCGGATCGCGGCGCGGGCACGCGTCACCAGATCGGTGAAGCGCGGATCGCCACGGCAGTCGCCCCGCACGGGAAGCACGTTGACGAAGAGTCCGATGAGGGACTCATGCCGGCGGTCGCGACCCGCGAAGGGCACGCCGACGACGATGTCGTCCTGACCGGTGCTGCGGGCCAGCATGAGCTGATACGCCGCCAGCAGGACCATGAACAGCGTGGCCCGTTCGCCGCGGGCCAGCGACCGCAACCGCTCCGCCTGCTCCGGTGCGATCCGCAGCCGATGGTTGCGGCCACGGTACGACGCCGCGGTGGGCGGCCGCGCCCGGTCGGTGGGCAGGTCGAGCAGGGCCGGCGCACCGGCGAGCAGGTCACGCCAGAACTCGCCCAGCCGTGCCCGGACCGGACCCGCCAGCCGGTCCCGCTGCTGCCGGGCGAAGTCGCCGTACTGCAGGGCGAGCGGCGGCAACGGGCCGGGCTCACCTCGCCGGGCCGCCGGGTAGAGCGCCACCAGCTCGTCCAGCAGCACGTGCATCGACCAGCCGTCCGCGACGATGTGATGCACGCCGATCACCAGCAGGTGCTCCCGCTCGGCCAGGCGGGCGAGCCCGGCCCGCAGCAACGGCCCTCGCGACAGGTCGTACGGCCGGTCGCCGAATTCGGCCGCCCACCGCGACGACCACGACCGCGCCGACTCCCCGTCACCCCGCCCGGGGTAGGTCGCGAGCGTGACCGGCACCGGTGCCGGCGGTGCGGCGGCCCGCCCGGGTTGACCGTCCCGGGCCGGGAAGGTCGTCCGGAGTACCTCGTGGCGGGTGACGATCTCTGTCAGCGCCCTGCCCAGCGCCGGGCGGTCGAGGGGCCCGTCCAGGCGGTAGGAGACGACCATCGCGTAGGAGCCGGCCCGCGGGGCGAGCTGGTCCAGCAACCACAGCCGCTGCTGCGCGAAGGAGAGCGGCACGGCTACGTCCATGTGATGACGGTGTCGTCGTCGCGGTGGCCGAGCAGCATGGAGGCGGTGGCCCGCGGTCCCCGGCTCGGGGTCACGGCGTGCACGTGCCCGGCGTTGAACACGTACAGGTCGCCGGGCCCGACATCCAGGCTGATGCTCGGGATTCCCGCCAGCGCCGAGACCGGGTAGGGGCCGCCGTCGAGCTGCGTGTGGAACCGGCGCCGGCCCGGATCGTCCGGCTTGATGTTCCAGAAGACCAGCCGGCCGCCGCCCTCGTTCGCCAGGCAGAGGTTGACGGCACCCACCTGGTAGCCGGGTACCAGCTGCACCTCGAACCCGGCCTGCGCCGGGTGGGCGCACTGTGCGCCGTCCTCGTGCGGGACGAGCGCGAAGTCGCCCCGGCCGGCCCAGGACCGCGCGACACCCAGGCATGCCTGGCCACCGTCGTGTCCGGCGGGGCGCAACGTCACGCCCGAGCCGCGGAGGTAGGTGGCGAGCCCTTCCCGGAAGGCCCGCCAGGGACTCCCCTCGAACCACAACACCTGCTCCACCGCTTCGCGGGTGGACCGCGCATCGGCGAGGTAGTCGGCGGTCGTCTTCTGATAGTGGTACGCGCCGAGGTAGATGCCGGCCGCGTCGTCGTCGCGCTGGACGGCGGCCGGGTGTGCGCGGAACCGGTCGAGGATCCGGGCCACCTCCGCCGGGGAGTACGCCTGGCGGAACACCACACCCGCCACCTCGCCGCGGAGCACCCGTACCGCGTCGGCCGGGTCGAACGACGTGCGCTCGACGAGGCGGAAGTAGTCGGCCGGGCCGCTCCATCCGCTGAGGCCGGTGGTCCTGCCGGTGTGCGCGCTGCCCCGGCGGATGGCGGCGAGCATGGCGTCGCCGATGTCGGCCACCGTCTGCCGGGTCACCCGGTCCGGGCGGAAGACGAGGTGTGCCCGGTAGCCACCGTCGGTCTGCGGCCACAGGGCATTGCCCAGCTCGGTCATCGCGATCGGCGGGTCCGAGCGGAAGAACCGGGCGGTGCAGCCGGTCAGCTCCAGCCCCGGGTCGTTCTTGGGTTCCAGCGTGAACATCGTCTGGTACAGCGCGGGGCGCCCGGTGCGCTCCGGGTTGACGACGCGCACGACCTCGCTGAAGGCGATGTCCTGCGCTCCCAGCGCCGCCCGCATCCGCCGGCCCGTGCCGCGCAGGGCCGTCACCGGCTCGTCGTACGGCGTGGGCCGGGCCCGGACGCAGACGATGTCGATGAGGCAGTTCACGCCGCCGCCGCCGGCCGGGTCGCGGCGCTTGGTGACCGGTACGCCGACCCCGAAGTCACGGGCACCGGTGACGGTCGCGATGCCTTCGGCGTACGCGTTGAACAGGGCGGCGAACCGCGTGGAGCCGGCCGCCGCGGCCTGCGCGTCGCACAGTGCGACGTCATCCGGGGTGATCCACACGTCCATCGCGTCCGACTCCGCGGCATCGGGATCGGGCCGGTCGGCGAAGCACAGAGGCGCCAGCCCGTCGAGCTCCGCCCGCCAGAAGGCGCGCTGCTCGGCCAGGTCGGCGTTGCCCAGCGGCTGCTGGTACGCCTGGTACATCTCGGTGAGCGACGGCGCCGGCGCGGGGAAGGCCGGTTCCCGCCCGGCCGCCCGGGCGGCGTAGCACCGGGACAGGTCGTCGACGAGGACCAACTCGGCGTTGCCGTCCCAGGCGATGTGATGCACCACCACGCCGAGCAGCGTCCGGGCCGTCGACGCGCACCGCACGAGCACCACCCGCCACACCTCACCGCCGGCGAGGTCCAGCGGGCGTTCCAGCTCGGCCAGGACGATCGGCGTCGCCTGCTCCTCGGTGTCCGCCTGCGGCAGCACCCGCAGCGGATCCCGGCCGGTGCCGGGTTCGACCACCGCCACCGGCGGGTCGTCCAACACGTACCGGGCCCGTAGCGACTCGTGCCGCGCGTGGGCGTCGCGTACCGCCTGGGCCAGTGCGGCCTCGTCCAGCGGTCCCTCGATCCACCAGCCGAACGGGCAGTTGGCGGCGGTGTCCGCGGATACCTCGTTGGCCAGGAGGAACTCGATCTGGATCGGCAGCAGCGGTACGCGGCGCGGCGGATGGCCGGCCGCCGTCGGCGCCGTGTGCGGCTCGGCGGTCACCGTCGCGAGCCATTCCGCGAGACCGCCCGCGGTGGGCCGGCGCATGAACCGGGACACCGGAACCTCGACGCCGAGGTGCCGCGCGAGCCGGATGCAGACCCGGCCGGCGTCCAGCGATGTCCCGCCCAGCTCGAAGAACGCAACGTCGTCGGGGATGTCCGGGCGCCCGAGCACCGCGGCGTAGGCCTGCCGCACCGCGACGAGCACGTCGTCACCGGAGGTGAGCGGGCCGGCCGCACCGACGGGCTGGCGCAGCATCACGCCGGCTTCCTGTTCCAGGACCCGCAGGTCCAATTTGCCGTTGGGTTGCAGTGGCAACGCGCTGCGCCAGACCAGCCGGTCCGGCAGGAGGTGGGTGGGCAGTTCGCCGGCGAGCGCGGCGCGCAGGGCGGCGCCGTCCACCCGTGCGCCGTCGGTCGTGTAGAAGGCCACCAGTCCGACGTGCCGGCCGGTCTCGTCGCGGGGGGACACGACGACGCAGCGGCTGACTCCGCTGCGGCGCGCCACCTCGCGCTCCACCTCCTCCGGCGCCACCCGGTGCCCGCGTATCTTGACCTGCCGGTCCACCCGGCCGTCGTAGTGCAGCACGCCCGCCGGCGACCGGTGCCCGAGGTCGCCGGTGCGGTACAGCCGCCGGGTCCGGCCGGCCAGCCGGCGTTCCACGAACCGCGCCTCATCGTCCGCCTCGGACAGGTAGTCGAGCGCCAGCCGGGAACCCTCGAGGTAGATCTCGCCGCTCTCGTCCGGCGGGCACTGCTGCCCGTCGGCGGTCAGCACGTGGACGTCGGTCCCGGCCACCGGCCTGCCGATCGGGACGCCGGCCGGATCGGCGCAGTCCGCCTCGGTGATCCGGTGGGTGGTCGCGAAGATGGTGCACTCCACCGGCCCGTACCCGTTGACCAGATGGACGTCCGGATACCGGCGGAGGAACCGGGCGGCGTGACCGGGCGAGACCCGCTCGCCGCCGATCATCACCTGGCGCAGCCCGGCGAACGCGTCCAGGTCCTCCTCCACCACCACGTTGAACAGGGCCGCTCCGAGCCACGCGGTGTTCACGCCGGCCCGGCCGACAACCCGCCGGAGACTGGCGGCGTCCAGGTACGGCTCGTCCACCACCACCGAGGTGCCGCCGGACAGCAGCGGGCCCCACAGCTCGAGGCTGAACGCGTCCCAGGGCACGGGCGCGGCCAGCGGCATCACCGTCCGCTCGTCGAACTCCGCGAACCGGCAGCCGGCCAGCAGGTCCACCGTGGCCCGGTGCGGCGAGACGACGGCCTTCGGCACACCCGTGCTGCCTGAGGTGAAGAAGACCGTCGCCGGGCTGGTGTCGTCGACGACCGGCCGGTCCGGGTGCAGGCCGAGCTTGGCCCACATCGCCACGTCCCCGTCGGGGAGGTGGGCGCACGGCACGCCGGGCGGTGCCGCGGCGTTCGGCGGCAGGACCAGTGGCCCGCCTAGCGTGGCCGCCAGCGCCGCGATGCGAGCCGGCGGCCACGCCGGGTCGAGCGCGGCGTAGCAACCGCCGATCTTGAGGATGCCCAGCAGGGTCGCCGCCAACTCGGGCGACCGGGGCAGCAGCACCGGCAGGTACGCGCCCGCGCCGGCTCCGGCCTGTGCCAGGGTCACCGCCACCGCGTCGGACGCGGCGTCCAGCGTCTCGTAGTCGACGGTCCGCTCGCCGTGCACCATGGCGGTCGACGCCGGTGACCCGGCGGCGCGTGCCCTGAAGCGCTCGTGGATGGTCACGACACTGTCCCTCCGTCCAGCTCGGGTGCGCCGGGCGCACGGTAGAGCCACGATTGCGACCAGACGTAGTCCGCGCCGCCCCAACGCGTCGCCGAGGAGACGTCGGGGAAGAAGCCACGGCCCTGGTGGTTGGCGCTGGTGTTGCAGAGCACGGGTACGCCGGTGTGCTCGGCGTAGCGGGTCAGGATCTCGGCCACCACCGGATGCTGCGCGGGGCTGACGGTCTGGAGCCGGGCGGTTCCGTCGAGATGCACGACCGCGGGAATCCGGGTACGCCACTCGTCGCGCACGACGTGGTCGAACAGCATGTAGGGATCGGGGGTGCCGGGATCGAAGATCTGCGGTGCCGACGCCTCGAGACAGATGGGCGCCACCGGCCGGTACGGCTCGCGGCCCTTCATCTCGTTGAGCCGGTCCTTCATCTTCGGGTCGTCGGCCGGCGCCAGGATGCTCCGGTTGCCCAGTGCCCGGGGCCCCAGTTCGGCCCGGCCGTCGAGGACCACCACCGGCTGGCCCCGTTCGTGCAGCAGCCGCGCCACGCCCGCCGGATCGCACGGCTCCCGTTCCCAGCCCGGCGCCGGCTCCGCCGGTACCGGCCGCGGGCCCTGATACGCGTCCCAGGTGACCGACAACTCTCCCTGCGCGCCGGCCAGGTGTGCGCACGCGGCGCCGAAGGCCGATCCGGCGTCGTTGGGAAAGGGCGGCACCCACACCTCGGCGAACAGGCCGCTGGAGCGCAACGCGCTGTTCCACTTGATGTTCAGCGCGCAGCCGCCCGAGAGGCACAGGTTGACCCCGTCGCCGGCGCGACCACCCAGTATGCGGCGGAAGGCGTCCACCAACTGCCGGCCAAGGTACTGCTGGAACGACGCGATGAGGTCGGCGTCCGTGCGGCCGGGAAAGAGCAGGTCCCGCTGCCGCTGCACGTTGCGGCCGAGCGCCGCGCCGGTTTCGATCGAGATGACGTCCGCCTCGTCCAGCAACGTCGCGAGTGTTGCCGTCGTGCCGGCGTCGGCGCGGCCCAGGCCGGCGTACGCCATCGCCTTGCCCGCCACACCCGAGGGGCGGGTGCGGCCGAACGCGGCCTGCTCGGCCGTGAACTCCGCCTGGTACGGGGCGAAGTGTCCGGCGAACTCGGTGAAGGCGTTGCCGTACAGCGGAAGCAGCGGGCCGAGGCTGCGGATGGTGAACGGCTCGGGCCGTACCTCGTACAGCAGCGGCAGCATGCCGCCGTCCCACGACAGCACGTGAGCGGGCTCGCCCCGGGCGGCGAACGGGCTGGTGCTGTAGGCCGCGAAGACGTGGCCGGTGGCGTGGTGGTAGCTGACGTAGGGGCGGTCGCGGCGGCCCACCGGCAGCCCGTCGCCGTGATGGGCCGTGAGCGCACCGTCCCGGGCCGGGGTCTCCTGGTAGGGCGCGACATGCAGCGCGACCGCGCGGTCGCGGTTGCGGACGGCCAGGCGGGCCAGCGACTCGCCGCCGGTCGCGTGCCACCCGTCCACGACGAACACGTCCACGTCGGCCGGGTCCAGGCCCTCGGCGGAGAGGATGTCCTCGACCACCTCCAGCCGGTCGCCCTCGGCGTGCCGGTGATTGTTCGACAGCTTCTCGACCTCGATGCTGAACAACAGCCGGGTACCGTCGAACACGGCGACCCCGCCGTCATGGGTGAGCTTGAGCCCACAGGTGATCATGTGTGGCTACCTCCTGGTGCCGACCGCAGAATCCGTACGGCCTCGTCGACGGTGAGCCCGTCCTGGCAGGCGACCAGTCGCGCGGCCAGGGGAAGGCGCCTGGCGACCTGGTCGGCGATCTCGGGGCTGACCCGGCGCGGGTCGGCGAGGACGGTGAACTCGTACCGGTCCGCCGGCTCGGAGACGATGACCGCGAGCGGCACCCGTGCCTCCGGCGTGTCGACCCGCAGCGGTTCGACCCGCAGCCCGCCCAGCCGGGGTACCGGCATCCGTAGGCCGACCATGTTGAACACGACCTGCGAGTACGGTGCCCTGGCGCGGCCCGAGCGGGCCGGCCGCAGCCGCTGGATGATCCGTTCGAACGGCACGTCCTGATTCACCAGCGCGCCGGCGACGTTTTCCTGGACCGCGGCGAGCAACTCGGCGAGGCGCTGCCGTCCGCCGACCGGAAGCCGAATCGGCAGCATGTGCACGAACATTCCGATCAGCTTGTCGGCGTCCGGTCCGGGGCGCCGGAGGTTCGGGCAGGCGATCACCATGTCGTCCGCATCCGACGTCGCCCGCAGGACCAGCCCGAGCGCCGCCAGCAGCACCATGAACGGCGTCCCGCGTCGGCGCGCGGCCTGGTCCCGTACGGCGGCGGCGACCCCGGCCGGTATGCGGCCGGCGGCCGGCACGGCGGGACCGGGCGTGCCCGGCACGCCGCCGGGCAGCTCGATGACGGACGGCGCGCCGTCCAGTGCGCCGTGCCAGTAGTCCAGTTGGCCCGCCAGTTCACCGGAGTCCATCCGGGTGTGGTCGGCCGCGACCAGGTCGCCGTACTGGCCGGCCAGCGCCGGCAACGGCGACGGCTCGCCGCGGGCGTACGCGTCGTACAGCCGGCCCAGCTCGTCGACGAGGACGCCGAACGACCATCCGTCGAAGACGATGTGATGGACGGTGACCAGCACGACGACGTCCTCCGCGGCCGGCCGGAGTGCCCGGACGCGCAGGAGCGGTCCGGTGGCGAGGTCGAACGGCTGCCGGCGGTGCTCGTCGAGCCAGCGCTCGATCGTCGCCGGCGGGTCGTCCACGGGAAGCGGTACCGGCTGCGGCGGGGTGACCACGACCGCGACGTCCCGGCCGGTGGAGCGGAACGTCCACCGCAGGACCTCATGCCGCCGGACGATCTCGTCGATGCTCCGGCGCAGGGCAGCAAGGTCCAGCCGTCCCGTGACCCGGAACGCGATCGGGCTGTTGTAGTCGCTGCCGCCCGGGTCGAGCCGGTCGACGAACCACAGCTCACGCTGCTCCGGTGACGGCCGCCGGGCGGCGGCGACCGCCGGCCGTGGCGCCTCGACCGTGACCGCCTCGGCCACGACCGAGGCCAGTTCGCCGAGGGTCCGCGCCTCGAACAGCACGCGCAGCGGCACCCGGACGCCGAAGTCCTCCTGAACCCGGTTCATCATCCGGGCGGCAAGCAGGGAGTAGCCGCCGAGCCCGAAGAAGTCGTCGCCGGCCCGTACGGCCGGCACGCCGAGAAGCTCGCACCACAACCGGGCGAGCCGGGCCTGGACGCCGTCCGGACCGACGCCCTGATCGAGGCCCGGATCCTGTACAGGCGGGGGAGGAAGCGCGGCCCGGTCGACCTTCTTGTTGGGCAGCAGCGGCAGCGCGTCGAGCACCACGTACCGCGCCGGCCGCAGGTACTCGGGCAGGGTCCGGGCGGTGGTCTCGCGCAGCGTCGCCTCGATGCCCGGCGGGCCGGCGACATAGGCGATCAGTTGCCGTCCGCCGGAGTCGTCCGGCCTCGCGACGGTGACCACGTCCCGCACGCCCGGCACGGTCCGCAGCGTCGCGCTCACCTCGGCCGGCTCCACCCGGTATCCCCGGATCTTCACCTGTTCGTCGGTCCGGCCGACGAAGAGCAGATCACCGCCGGGCAGCTCGCGAACCAGGTCGCCGGTGCGGAACAGGCGCCGGCCCGGTACGCCTGCGAACGGGTCGGGCACGAAGCGCTCGGCGGTCAGCCGGGCGCGGCCGAGATAGCCGCGACCGACCTGTGGCCCGCCGATGAACAGCTCGCCGGTCTCACCGGGCCGGACCTGACGCAGGCCGGCGTCGAGCACACGCAGCTCCACCGTCGACAGGCCACGCCCGATGGGCAGCGCGGACGTGCCGGTGGGTTCCGATTCCACGACGTACACGGTGGAGATCGAGGTGCACTCGGTCGGGCCGTAGTGATGTATCAGGCGGGTACCGGCGGCCAGCAGCCCGCGGATGACCGACGCGTCGGCGGCCTCCCCGCCGAACCACACCCGGTCGCACCGCCCGATCCAGTCCGGCGCGACCGCGGCGAGTTGATGCAGCAACGAGCTGGTCAACGGCAGGGTGGTCACCGGAACCCGGTCGATCTCCTCGATCAGATGACCGACCGAGCGCAGCACGTCGTCGGTGCACAGGTAGACCGAGGCGCCCTGGGTCAGCGCGCCCCACACGTCGAGCAGCACCGCGTCGAACGAGGAACTGAGCACGTGGGCCACCAGGTCACCCGGCGAGTGCCGCAGCGCCGGATGCCCGCCGGCGAGGGCGACCACGTTGGCGTGGGTGAGCACCGCGCCCTTCGGCCGTCCGGTGGAGCCCGAGGTGTAGAGGACCACCGCGGCCTGCTCCGGGTGCACGGCCGTGGCCGGTGCCGGCCACGGACCCGCCGCCGGCCGCGAGAGGTCGACGGTCGGGACCTGATCCGGTACGGGAACCGGCATGGTGCCGTCCGTCAGCACCACCGTGCACCCGGCGTCGATGATCATGAAGCGGACCCGGTCCGGCGGGTAGGCGGGATCCAGCGGCACGTACGTGCCACCGGCCTTCAGCACGGCGAGCGACGCCACCACGGCGCCTCGGCCGCGCCGCATCCAGATGCCGACCCGGGTCTCCGGTTCCAGCGCGAGGCGGGCCGCCAGGTCGTCGGACCGGTGTTCCAGGTCGGCGTAGTCGAGAACGCCGGCGTCGTCCCGCAGCGCCACCGCACCGGGCCGGTCCCGGGCCTGAGCACTGATCAGGGCGTGGATCGCCGGCAGCTCCATGGCCCCGCCTCAGCTCGCCCGGACGAGGTGGAAGATCTTGGTGTTCGGCGGCAGGGTGACGTCGTGCTCCGCCTGGCACCGCCACCCCGAGTCGGGGAACACGTCCCGCCACTCGCCGAGCGTCGGCACGTACTTGTCCATCAGCGCGTGCACGTACTCGAAGCCCAGCGTCAGGATGGGCAGGTCCGCGCCGGGCGACCGTTCGGAGCGGTACGTGTCGCCGAGCGCGATGCCACCCAGCCGCGGGAAGACGGCGCGGAACCCGTCCAGGACGGCCAGGCAGTTCTCCCGGGGCCAGAAGTCGTGGCCCATCAGGAAGCAGGTCGCGACGTCCACGTCCGCGAACTCCGGTCGCGGCTCCAGCCGGCACACGTCGGCCTCGACCAGGACCACCCGGTCGAGCAGGCCGGCCTCGGCGACCCGCTTCCTCGCCAGTTCGATGGCGTCCGGCGCGATGTCGATGCCCACGCCGCGCGATCCGGGCCGGGCGAGCACCGCACGCACCAGGCGGTCGCCGTTGCCGCAGCCCAGGTCCGCGATGCAGGTGTAGTCGATGCCCTCGAGCATCCGGTCCAGCACCGGGTCGATGAACTGCCGGCCGAAGTCGGCGGTGCCGGTGCCGATCCGGCCGGCGTCCCGGCGGATGAGCCCCCGGCCCCAACTGCCGCCCTGTGCGACGACGCCGCCGGTACGCAGCAGCTCACCGCAGCCGCCGAGGAGCCAGCCGAAGAAGCCCTTGGTGGCGTAGATCTCCGGGAACGCGTCCGCGGTCCTCGCCTCGTGTGCGTCGTCGGACACCCGCACGACCTCGGCCCATTCCAGCGCCGACAGGACCGCGCGGACCGACGGCTCGTGCAGGTCGTGCTCGCGGGCGAAGCGCGCGATGTCCAGCCGGCCCGCCGCCCTCAGCTCGTCGAGGAGCCCCACCTCCCACGCGGTGACGACGGCGTACGCCGCCAGCGCGGAGTTGAACAGTCGCGCGGGCGGGTCGGCGCCGAGACGGGCCACGATGGTCATTCCCCTCCACCTTCCTTATGGCGCAAGGCCTCCACCAACTTGGCGAGGTGGCCGAGCGTGTCGCAGTCGAACACCTCGCGCAGCGGCAGCTCCACGTCGAACTCCTCCTCGATCAGGGCCGCCACCTCGATCGCCATCAGCGAGTGACCGCCCAGTTCGAAGAAGTTGTCGCCGGTCCGCACCGTCGGGACGCCGAGCACCTGCGCCCAGATGCCGGCCAGGCGCGACTCGGTCGCCGTCATCTGCCCCTCGACCGCGCCGGCGTCGGCCGTGCCCTCGCCGGGTGCCGCGGTCAGGTAGGCGGCGATCATGGCCGGCACGTCCACCTTGCCCGAGGGCAGGCGGGTCAGCTCGGGCACGGTGACCACCATCGGCACCATGGCGGTGGGCAGGCCCGCGTGCATCTGCCGGGCGAGCTGCCCGGCGTCCAGCGCGCCGCCGGCGCCGGCCACGAACGCGACGAGCCGGACCTCCTCGCCCGGTCCGGCCCAGCTGCCGACGGCCACCTCGGCGCCGGGACAGCGGGCGGACAGCGCGGCCCGGACCTCCGCCGGCTCGACCCGTACCCCGTTGACCTTGACCTGCTCGTCGCGACGGCCGAGAAACTCCAGCAGGCCGTCGGCGCCCACCCGGACCAGGTCGCCGGTGCGGTAGATCCGATCGCCGTGCGGCGTGGTCGGGTCCGGGACGAACCGCTCGGCCGTGGTCCGCGGATCGTTCAGATAGCCCCAGGCGAGCCCCGCGCCGGCGATCCCCAACTCGCCCTGCGGAACCCCCGTTCCGCCCAGGTCGTCGAGGACCACCGCACGGGTGCCGTCGATCGCGCGACCGATCGGTACGGCATCGCCGTCGGCGAAGTCGAGGCCCGTGCACTCGAACCAGGTCGAGTCGATGCAGGTCTCGGTGGGACCGTACTGGTTGAACACCCGCGTGCCGTGCAGCGGTCGCAGCCGCCGCAGCAGCGCCGCGTCACACGCCTCGCCGCCGAGGAACAGGTACCGCAGCCCGCCGAGCGTGTCGACCTCGACGGTCCGCAGATAGGCGCGCAGCACCGACGGCACGAAGTGCGCCGCCGTCACACCGGCGCCGACGATCTGCTCGGCGGTGGCGCGCATGTCCCGCATCGCCTGGTCGTGGCCCACCACCACGCCGGCACCGTGCCACAGCGGCGCGAGCATCTCCCAGACGCCGAAGTCGAAGCCGGGCGAGGTCAGCCACGCGACCCTGTCCCCCGCGCCGAGCGGGTAGCGGGACTGGCCCCAGACGAGTCGGGCCGCCAGTGCCGCCCGGGGTACCGCCACCCCTCTGGGCCGGCCGGTCGAGCCGGAGGTGTAACAGACGTACGCCAACGACTGCGGATGCGGTGCGGGTTGCCGCCGCGGGCCGGCCGCGTGCCGGGCCCGCTCGACGCCGGCGGCGTCGACGACCAGGCCGGGACGGCAGTCATCGAGGATCTGCCGGCGCCGCGCGCCGGGCAGTCCGGGATCCACCAGCACCGGTACGGCGCCGGCGTCCAGCGCGGCGAGGAACGCCACCAGGCAGTGGACGCCGCGTTCGATCTCGATCGCCGCGATGGTGCCGTTCGGCGCGACCTCGAACAGGCCGCCGGCGCCTCGGACCCACTCGGCGAGTTCGCCGTAGGAGTACACGGCGCCGTCGTACACGGCGGGTGCCCGCGGTGTGCGCGCCGCCGCCGCGAAGAACGGTTCGGTGAGGTCCGCGCCGGTCACAATGCCTCCAACACCTTGTCCAGACAGTGGAAGGCCTCCTCGACGTCGGTGACGGAGTTGTAGATGTAGGTCGACATCCGCAGGACCTGGCCGCCGGCGAGGCCGTCGACGAGGGGCTGCGCGCACATGTGGCCGCTGCGGCACATGACGCCGAACGAGTCGCTCAGCGCGCGGGCGACCTCGTCCAGGCGGGCGAAGCCGGGCAGCTCCATGGAGACCACACCGGCGTGGTCGCCGTCCGGCGCCGGGCCGATCACCCGGACCGTGTCGCGCCGCGCGCACTCGGCCAGGAGCGCGTTCGCCAACACCGTGTCGTGTTCGCGGATCTCCCGCTCTCCCAGCTCGTCCAGGTAGGACAGCGCGGCGCCGAAGCCGATGACGGCGGCGATGTCCGGCGTGCCGTACTCGAAGCGGTGCGGAACCTTCCGGATCCGGTGGCCCTGCGTGTCGACCCAGTCGACGGTGCCGCCGCCCAGCATGACCGGGCGGAGCCGCTCCAGCGCCGACATCCGTCCACAGAGGACGCCGACGCCGGTCGGGCCGCACATCTTGTGTCCGGAGAACGCCACGAAGTCGGCGCCCGCCGCGCGGAAGATCTCCCGGCGGTGCGGCAGGGACTGTGCGGCGTCGACAACGACGATCGCGCCGGCCTGCTTGGCGAGCCGGATCAGCCCGTCAAGGGGTGAATAGACCCCGGTGACGTTGGAGCACGCGGTGAGCGCGACCACCCTCGGGCCCTCGGCCAGCGCGCGCTCGAACTCGGCCAGGTCCAGGCCGCCGTCCGGGCGTACCGGGATCAGCCGCAGCCTCGAACGTACCCGCCAGGGCAGCAGATTCGAGTGGTGCGCGTCGAGGCTGCCCAGCACGAGATCGTCGGCGTTCAGGTCGAGGCCGGCCGCGACCATGTTCAACGCCTCGGTCGTGTTGCGTACGAAAACGATCTCCTCGGACCGGGCTCCGACGAACTCCGCCGTCTGGATGCGTACCCGCTCGTACTGGTCCGAGGCCTCCTCGGACAGCAGATGCTTCCCGCGGTGGATGTTCGCGCCGTTCGTCGTGTAATACCGGCACACCGCGTCGACCACCGGCCGCGGCCGCAGGGTCGTCGCCGCGCTGTCGAGATAGATCAGCCGCCGGCCGGCGACGGTGCGGGCCAGCACGTCGAAGGAGGCCGGCGAGGCGAGGGCCGCGCCGCTGCCGGTACGGGTCAGCATGAGCCGACGCAGGACAGGAACTTGCCGCTGCGCTCGGACGGGATGTAGTCCACCCGCTGCACGTCGACGAGACTCCGCGCGCCCAGCGCGGCCCGCACCCGTGCGGCGAGCGCGTCACCCGCATCGGCCGGTGCCGCGGGCGCCGCGATGAACTTTAACCGGAACCGCCGGTCCGACACCTGTTGCATCCGGTAGGCGATCACGTGCGGGTCGGCGCCGACGATGTCGTCGAACTGCTTCGGTGACACCGTGCGCGAATCCTGGCCGTACAGGAAGTGCACGGCTCTCCCTTCGTGCCGGACGGTCGGCGCGGGATGGCCGCAGGGGCACGGCGTCATCAGCCGGTACAGGTCGCCCGTGCGATACCGGACGTGCGGCAGCAGCCGGTCGCCGAGCGAGGTGATGACGAGTTCGCCGATCTGGCCTCGGCTCACCGGCGTCAGCCCGACCCGGTCGAGCAACTCGATGTGGAAGGCGGAGTTGTTCAGGTGCAGGCGGCCGAGCGGGCAGTCCATCGCCACCCAGCCGAGTTCCGACATCGACACCACCTCGGCGATCGGCACCTCGACGCCGAGCGCGTCACGGATCTGGCGGCGGGCGACCTGGGTCGCCAGGGTGTAGGTGAGGATGACGGCCGCCGGCCGCGGCGGGCTCTGCCCCCTGGCCAGGTATTGGCGGATCAGGAAGGCGAAGTGGGTCGCGTCGGTGTAGAACCAGTCGGGCCGGTACGAACCGATCTCGTCCATCGCCTGCGCCACCTGCGCCTCGGAGGTGGCGAGCAGGTCGTGACCCACGGGCAGAACGAGCGTGCCGTCGCGCAGCAGGCGACTCTCCATTGTCGAGTTCGGCGCGGCGCACTCGACGTCCGAGCAGTTCGGTGCCGCGTACCGGGCGATCCGCTGTGAGCCCAGCCCGAGCAGGGCCGCCCGCAGGGCGGGGAACACCGAGGTCGTGGCCGACATCCGCCGGGCGAGATCGAAGGTGTAGGCGACAGTGGTCAGCCGCTCGCCTCCGGTGCCCGAGCTGTGGCTCTTGAGCACATGCTTGTCGTTCGCCGGCACCTGTGCGCGGGCGACGACCCCGGCGGGATAGTTCGACCGGTAGAACTCCTTGTCCGTGAACGGCAGCTCGCGGAAGGCCGCCTCGCCGGCCGGCCCGCTGGGGTCGACGCCGGCTTCGGCGAGAAGCCTTCGATACGCCGGCGCGTTCTCGAAGGCGTATCGCGCCTCACGCCACGCCGCACCGATGGTGGGCGTGTCACGCACTGTCGCGGTATCCATCGAGCCCCCTCCCGCCGCAAACAGTGGCCCGCGGCGGCGGTGGGACACCAGTGCTCAGTTAGCGCGCCCGGACGAGCGCCCGAACGCCGCACCACGTCAGGGGCTCAGCGGATAGGCTTCAACGACGTTCGAGGCGGCGGCGGGCCTCCTCGGCCGCGGGGTCGCCCACGTCCTCGTAGATCCGCACGGCCTGGCGCCAGGCGGCGATCGCGGCCGCCCGGTCGCCCATCGCTTCGCGGGTGTCCCCGAGCCGGATGAGGGTCTCCGCCTCGTGATACCGGTCGACGGAATCGCGGAAGAGCTGGATCGCCTGCTCGTAGCAGTCGGCCGCGCGCCGGCGATCGCCGAGGCGATCGTAGGCGAAACCCAGGCTGTCCAGCGTCGCGGCCTGGCCGTTGCGGTCGTCGCTCAGGCGTTGCTTGGCGAGCGCCTCGGTGCAGCTCTCGATGGCCCGGGCGTAGTCGCCGGTGCTGGCCAGCAGCCAGCCGATCGCGTTGAGCGTCCGGGCCTCCCCCGGGTGGTTACCGACCAGCCGGTACAGCCGCAGCGCCTCGCGACCGTGCGCGAGCGCCTCGTCGGGCCGTCCGTCCATATAGCAGAGCTCGCAGTAGTTGTGCAGCGTCTGCGCCTGACCGGTGTGATCGCCGAGGCGTGCGTGCAGCTCGAGGGCGCACTTCAGCCGGTACTCGGCGGCGTCGAGGTCGCCGAGCCGGGTCATCGCGCGGGCGAGCAGACGGTTGGCGGCGGCCTGGCCGACGACATCGTCGATCTTCTCCGCGGCGGTCAGCGCGATCCGTTGGCTGGCGAGTTGGTCCTGCCACATGCCGCGCGGCGCCAGAAAGGTGTTCAAAGCCCAGGCGATCTGCCAGGCGTACGCCTCGAAGCCGTTCTCGGCGGCCTGCTGGACCACCCTGACCAGCACCCGGTGCTCCGCCGTGAACCAGGCGAGCGCGCCGTGGTGATCGGTCACCGTCCGCCTGGCGGGTACGGGCAGCGGTGGCACCGGCTCGATCCGCGGCCACTGCGGCTGGAGCAGCAGCGCCGCCGGGTAGGCGGCGTGCAGGTAGTGGTCGTACAGGCGCCCCAGGGCAGCCGCGCGCTCGCCGGCGCGCTCCGGCGACTCCGCGAGCTCGGCCGCGTAAGCGCGCAGAAGATCGTGGAAGGCGTACCGGCCGGGTGCGTGCTCGGCCAGCAGATGGAGCCGGGTCAGCTCCCGCAGCAGCGGCGTGACGGTTCCGGTCGGCACGCCGGCGAGCGCCGCGGCCGCGGCCGGGGTCAGGTCCGGGCCCGGGTGCAGCCCCAGCAGGGCGAACAGCCGGGCCGCGTCCTGCCCCAGCGCCAGGTACGACCAGGAGAAGACGCGCCGGACGTCGCCGTCGTCCAGCGCGTCCAGCCGCGCCTCGGCCGACTGGAGTTCGGCGGCGATGGCGCCGAGCGAGAACGTGGGATGGGTGGCGACGCGTGCCGCCACTATCGACAACGCCAGCGGGAGCCGGCCGGTGGCCTCGACGATGTCGGCCACCGCGGCCGGCTCGGACGCGATGCGACCGGCGCCGAGCCGGTTGGCCAGCAGGATCGCCGACTCGTCTGCGGTGAGGACGCCCAGGGTCAGCGGCGCGGCCGATTCGGCGGCGATCAGGCCGTCGAGCCGGTCGCGGCTGGTGACCACGACCGTGCAGCCACCGGCACCGGGCAGCAGGCTACGAACGTGGGCGGAGTCGCGAGCGTTGTCGAGCACCACAAGCATCCGCCGGGAGGCCAGCAGGCTGCGGTAGAGCCCGGTCCGGGCCTCGAGACCGGAGGGTATCCGGGCGTGGGGTACGCCGAGCGCTTCGAGGAAGCCGGACAGGGCGTCCGGTGGGGAGACCACGCCGGCTTCGTCGTACCCGCGAAGGTTCACATAGAGCCGGCCGTCGGGGAAGCGGTCGGCCACCCGGTGCGCCCAGTGCAGCACCAGGGCGGTCTTGCCGATCCCGGCCATCCCGGACACCGCGGAGACGGCCACGATCGTCGGACCCTGCTCCCCGCTGTCCAGGAGCGCGTCGAGGCCGGCGAGTTCGGCGCTGCGGCCGACGAACCCCGGCACGGCGCGCGGCAACTGCTCGGGGCGCTGGATGAGCGGGCCCGGCGCCGGGGCCGGCACCGGTCCGAGGCGGTGATGCAGCATGTCGTCGTACAACTCGGCGAGTTCCGGCGCGGGATCGAGGCCGGTCTCCTCCGCCAGCACCCGCCGGGCCTGCCGAAAGGCATCGAGGGCACCGGCCACGTCCCCGATGCGGTACAGGCCCACCATCAGCTGCCCCCACGCCCGCTGCCGCAGCGGATGCCGGTCGAGCAGGACACGCAGCCGCCGCACCACATCGGCCGGCACGCCGAGCGCCAGCAGCGCCTCGGCGTAGTCCTCCTCGGCGAGCAGCCGGCGCTCCTCCAGCTGCGCCACCCGCCGGGTCAGCGCCGGGCGCAGCGGCAGGTCGGACAGCGGGTCCCCACGCCACAGGCCCACCGCCGCGGAGAGCTCGGCCTCGGCCCGTTCCATATCCGAGGCGGCGAGAGCGTCGCGGCCCCGCGCCGCCGCGGCGTCGAACAGGTCCAGATCCCGCTCGCCCGTACCCACCCGCAGCAGATAGCCGCCGGCCGCGGCGGCGATACCCTCCCAGGGCGCCCCGCCGCCCAGCGACTTCCGCAGCCCGCGTACGTAGGTACGCAGATTCGCCGCGGCCGACGCCGGCTGATCGTCGCCCCACAGCACCGAGGCCAGCTCCTTTGTGCTCACGACCTCGTTCGGGCGCAGCAGCAGGGTGGCCAGGAGCAGACGTTGCTTCACCGAGCCCAGCGGAACGGGCCGGCCTTCGCGGTACACGCGGAGCGGGCCGAGGAGGTCGAAACGCACAGGCACCTCAACAGTGGGCGCTGTCACCAGGTGCACCGCGCCCGGGTGACGGGAATTGGTGTTCTGGACGTCAGTTGGTGCGGCGATTGTACGGGCCCCGCGTTACCGTTCGCGGCTCCGGCGCCCGGTCCACCATGGCGCCGCACCGGCCGATGAGTGATACTTGCACCTAGCGTGCAGCAATCATCTCCGTCGATCTGGAGTCCCCGATGCCCTCGCCTCGCCGCCGGCTGCTCGCACTCGCCGCCGCAGCCGTCCTCACCGTCGCCGCCGCACCGGCTCCGGCCGTCGCGTCCGCCGGCGAACCGTCCTACCGCCCGGTCATCTTCGTCCACGGCAGCGCCGGCTCGGCGGCGCAGTTCGAGACCCAGGCCAAGCGTCTCACCGGCAACGGATACCCGATCGAGGTCATCGAGGCCCACGAGTACGACTCGGCGAACATCGCGACGATCCTTACCCAGGTGCACGCGGGCCTGGACGCCCGGATCACCCGCCTGCTAGCGGCGACCGGGGCCGACCGGGTGGACCTCGTCGGACACTCGCTCGGTACCTTCGTCGCCCAGGGCTACCTCACCAGCTCACCGGCGCGCGCGGCCCGGGTGGCGCACTACGTCAACCTGGACGGCCGGACCGCGGCCGCGCTCCCGGGCGGCGTACCGACGCTCGCGATCTGGGGTGAGGGTGACCCGGCCCGGAGCATCGCCGGCGGCACCAACGTGTATCTCCCCGACCAGTCGCACACGCAGACGGTGTCGTCGGCAGAGTCCTTCCGGGAGATCTTCCGATTCCTTCGCGGCCACGGCCCGGCCACGACGAGAATCGTGCCGGAGCGAGGCGGGCCGGCACGCGTCTCGGGCCGCGCCGTGATCTTCCCGGCCAACACCGGCGTCGGCGACGCGACGCTCGAGGTCTACCCGGTGAGCCGGATCACCGGCAGGCGCCTGTCCCCGCGGCCCCAGCACGTCGTCCCGCTGAGCGGCGACGGATCGTTCGGCCCGCTGCCCGTGTTCCCCAGCGTCCGGTACGAATTCGCGCTCCTGCGTACCGGCACGGCGACGCACCACTTCTACCTACCACCCTTCGTACGGTCCGACTCCTTCGTGCGACTGCTGGCCGGCCGTCCGGGCGAGGGACTCGGAGCGCTCATCGAAACCAGCGACCGGCACACGGCGCTGGTGTTCAGCCGCCAGAAGGAGTGGTGGGGCGATCAGGGCGACGCCGGAGACCGCCTGTGGATCAACGGCCGGAACATCCTGAACCCGGCGAACGCGCCCCGCACCAAGCGGGTGATCGGCATCTTCGCCTTCGACGACGGCAGCGACGGCGTCACCGACCTGACCGCACCGCTGCCGGAGTTCTTCAGCCAGATCTTCATCACCGGCATGGACGTCTTCATCCCGGCCACCCCCGCCCACCACGGCGTCGTGTCGATCGCGGTCCACCAGCGAGGCGGCGGGTTCGAGGTGGCCGGCGTCCCGAACTGGCGATCCAGCGACCATCGCGTAACGGTGAACATCGACGACCATTAAAACGACACTAGAGCGCTTCGGCACGCTCCACAGCCTCTTGGAGAGCCGCTGTCGGTTCGCCACGCTCGGAAGGGAGCCTTCCAAGGCTGGCGAAGTTCCGGACTTCAGGTCGAATCATTGGTTCGGCCGTTCTACTCAGGACCTGAGTCCGCGGCTTGCGGCGAACTCCAGGAAATCGTCAGCGACGACCTCTGGTTCGCCGGCGTCGTGGAAGCGGAACCAGACCTCATCGCGGCAGCGACCGCCGGTCACCGGGAAACCCCAGTAGTCTCCGGTGCCGACCGGAGCGACGGCGACGAAGCCGCGATCGGGGAACTCACGATCGTTCACGGTCAAGAGGTCGTCGTGCCCTGGCTCGGCGATGACCGGCAGCAGATCAACGAACCCGAACATCCCTCCGCCGTAGTTCCTCATGAACGCCTTGTACCTGGACGGGAGGATCACTCCCATCCGCCGCTCGATGTCGGTGATCTCGTCGGCGGTAGCGGTCCGGCCTTCGATGAGGGCGAAGCCGTGCCTGGCCTCAGACGCGGCCGATTTCTGCCGGAGCACCTCGGCGAGCGCGTCAAACTCCGCAAGATCCATACCTCAGCTCCCAAACGACCGTCTCAGCTCCGCCGGCGCGTCGCATCATCATCACCGATCAGAGCGGAGCCCCGGCTCATGGGACTGCAACAAACCTGCACATCGTTTACCTTCCGCCAGGAAAGCGCTTTCCTTATAGTGGTATCCGTCGATGCCGATCGAAGTCCGGACCCCCGGCCAGGGAGCCCCGCTCCAGCTCGGTGCGGCGAAATGATGCGCCCCGCCACCCCAATGCCGCGCACCCCGCAGGCCTCGCCGCGGCGTGCCCGCATGCCGTACGGAGTCCGGCGTGGCGCGGCCCACCGGCATCCGAACGACGAGAGGTAGGACGACTATGAGACGACCAGTCGCACGGGGAATCCAGGCGGCACTGGCCACGGTGGCCGTCGGGGCCGCGATCGTGGTGGTGGGGCCGTTGACCCAGGCGTCGGCGGCGACCGGTGGTGTCACCGGCTACGCCACCCAGAACGGCGGAACGACCGGTGGCGCCGGCGGGCAGACGGTGCGGGCCACCACCGGCACCGCGATCCACGCCGCGTTGTGCGGCCGGGCCAGCAGCAGCACCCCGATCATCATCCAGGTCGAGGGCACCATCAACCACGGCAACACGACAAAGGTGTCCGGCAGCAGCTGCAACACCGCCGACGGCGTGATCGAGCTCAAGCAGATCAGCAATGTCACGATCGTCGGGGTCGGCGGCGGGGCCGTGTTCGACCAGCTGGGCATCCACATCCGCGAAGCCAGCAACATCATCATCCAGAACGTGACCGTCAGGAACGTGAAGAAGTCCGGCTCGCCCACGTCCAACGGCGGTGACGCCATCGGCATGGAGTCCAGCGTCCACAACGTGTGGATCGACCACAACACGCTGTTCGCCTCCGGCGGCGAGGACGCGGGCTACGACGCCCTTGTCGACATGAAGGCCGGCACGAACTACGTGACCGTCTCGTACAACACGCTGCGCAACTCTGGCCGTGGCGGTCTCATCGGGTCGTCGGACAGCGATCTCGACAACGGCCCGGTGACGTTCCACCACAACCTGTACGAGAACATCGAGTCCCGCACGCCGCTGCTGCGCGGCGCGACGGCGCACATCTACAACAACTACTACGTGGGCCTCGCCAAGTCCGGCATCAACCCCCGGGCCGGCGGCAAAGCCAAGGTCGACAACAACTACTTCAAGAACTCCGCCGACGTCCTCGGCACGTTCTACACCGACCTGATGGGTTCCTGGCAGGTCAGCGGCAACATCTTCGACAACGTGACCTGGACCGCGGCCGGCACCGAGAACCACCCGGCCGGCCCGAACCCGGTCTCCAACACCTCCATCAGCATCCCGTACGCCTACAGCCTCGACCCCGCCAGTTGCGTGCCGAGCGTGGTCACCGCGACAGCCGGCGCCGGCACCGGACTGCAGGTGTCCAACGGCGGTTGCACCCCGACGTCGCCGACCGCCGGGCCGACCCCAACCAGCCCGCCGACGTCCTCCCCCACCGCCGGCCCGACGCCCACCCAGAGCCAGCCGTCCGGGACGAACCTGAGCATCGGCGCCGGCGCCGACGGCTCCAGCAAGGCCAGCGGCACCAGCTACGGCAACGTCATCGACGGCAACCTCAGCACCTACTGGTCGCCGAACGGCGCCACCGGCTCCGTCTCGGTCAAGTGGAGCTCGGCCACGACCGTGGCCCGGATCAACATCCGTGAGGCATCCGGCTCGTCCATCGGGTCGTGGCAGGTCCTCAACGGCGACACCGGCGCCGTGCTCAACACCGGCAGCGGCGCGGGTGTCATCTCGTTCACCGCGACGTCGCTGAAGAAGGTCACCTTCACCATCACAAGCTCATCCGGTACCCCGAGAGTCGCCGAGTTCGAGACCTACGCGAGCTGATCCAGCAGCCCCGCGGCGGGGACCGTCGACGCGATGGCCCCGCCGCGGCTCGGTGAATGGCGTCTATAGTGGACCGATGCTGGGAGTAGTCGCGGCCGCGCTTGGTGGTCCTGAGGTGTTGCAGGTGACCGAACTGCCCGAGCCCGAGGCGGGGCCCGGGCAGGTGGTCATCCGCACCCGCGCGGTCTGTGTGCACCCGGCTGACATCGCCGCCACCACCGGAGAGATCCCTCGCGGGCCGGTGTTGCCGCCGTTCCTGCCCGGGTGGGACATCGCCGGCGAGGTGGCATCGGTCGGCCCCGACACGGCGGAGTTCCGGGTGGGTGATCGCGTCGTCGGGATGATTCCGTGGTACCTGACCCGGGGTGCACCCGGCGGCTATGCCGAGTTCGTTGCCGCCGACGCGGCCTGGCTGGTGCCGCTGCCGGACGAGCTGGACTTCGTGTCCGCGGCCACGGTGCCGCTCAACGCACAGACCGCACACCAGGGGCTGTCACTTGTGTCATTGGCAATGCTTCCGGCCGGCAGCAGCATTCTGGTCACCGGCGCCAGCGGCGGTGTCGGCGGCTTCGCCGCCCAGCTTGCCGCTCAGGGCGGCTTCCGTGTCCTGGCACAGGCAAGCCACGGTGATGAGCAATGGGTGCGCGGTCTCGGCGCCCACGAGGTGGTTTCCCGCTCCACCGACCTGGCCTCGGTGGGACCGGTCGCAGCGGTGTTCGACGCGGTACCCATCGGCGAGGCGGCGTCCGCTGCCGTCGAGGACAGGGGGGTCGTCGTCGCCACCCGGCCCACGCCGGCCATCGTTCCGGCACGTGGCGTGCGCCAGGAGCTGCAACTCATCCGGCTCGACCGCGAGCTGCTGGCCGACCTGGTGGGGCAGGTGGCGGCGGGACGGCTGCGCACGCGCGTGGCGGCCACGATGCCGTTGACCGAGGCGGCCGACGCACACCGGCGAGTGTTGGCCGGCGGCCTGCACGGAAAGCTCGTGCTGACGGTGGGCTGAGCAACACCAGGAACCGGAACAGCTGGGTCCAGCCTGCCGCGATCACCGATGGGTGGAGGAGCCCCGGTCCAGGTGCGGATCGACTTCGGCGCGGATCGTGAGGCTGTTCGTGGGCATCGTGTCGACCATCGTGCCGGCGCCGTTCGGGCATCGGTAGCGGACCAGGGCCGCCCATTCGCAGGCGCTCTCGACCACTCCCGCACGGCGGGCGCCGTTGCGGTGCACCCATACCGGATCGCCCGGCCGGCACGCCACCGCGGGTGCCGAGGCGGTCAGGTCCGGCGGGGACGCGGGGGCGGCGGCCGGCTCGTACGTCTCGGTGTGGTCGCCGCTCTCGGTGGCCACGACCCACGTGATACCGGCCTTGTCGGTGGTGCGCGCGTGCCGCTTGGCGTTGAACATCGCCTGGTCCGCGCGGCGCAGCAGGTCGGGAAGGCCTGCGGTGCGCCCGGCCGGTACGACGCCGATCGAGGCGGTCACGGACAGGGTGTTGCCCCGCACGTCCATCGGGGGCGCGATCGCGGCGCTCAGCGAGCCGGCCACCTCGTGCCACCACGCTTCCGGGGCGTCCGCACCCGGGAGGCGCGGCAGCGCGGCGAACTCGTCACCGCCGAACCGGGCCACAAGATGGTCGCCGAGGCAGGCGGCCATGCGGCGGGCGACAACGCAGAGGACCTCGTCGCCGGCATCGTGCCCGTACGTATCGTTGATGGGCTTGAAGCCGTTGAGGTCGAGGATCAGGACTGCCGACGAGGAATCGTCGCCGCGCAGCAGCGCCGGGGCGAGCGCGTGGAAGAGGCGGCGGTTGGCGAGTCCGGTGAGCTCGTCGTGGCCGGCCATCCATCGGAGTGAGGCGCGCTCCTGCTCCAGCTCCTGGACGTGCGCCGCAAGTTGATCGATGCGCGCCTGGAGGCGGGCGGCTTCGGCCTCGGTCCGCAGCTGAGCGTCATCCGGCGGCACACCGCCCATGTCGGCGGCGGCAGAATCGAGGATCCGCATCGGCCGTCCTCTCAAGACTGCGGCGGACCAGCAGGAGCTGTCGAGTCGACTACGAAGGATCGCCTCGCGCCACAGTGGAATCATGACAGTCGCCCGAGACACGTGCAAGATTTCACGTGGACAACTGTCACGATGACGTCATGCATCCGGAGCCCGTTTCAGCTACTCTAGGTGCCTGCCACTTTCGTGGTGAAAGAGTCACGCATGGACGTGAATTGCTGATCGTGCACTTCAGACGGACATTGAGTGACACACCTGGCCACTGGACCGGTGGCAGTCGGTTACTTACAGCAAGCAACTCCAGCGTGAGGGGGCACTGATGAGTCGCGAAACTGGCTGGATCATTTCCAGTAGGTCGTCAGGCAACGGCGGCAGTTGCGTCGAGGCCCGCCGCCAGGACGGCCTCATCGAGGTCCGCAACAGCAAGGCGCGGGAGGCCGGCGCCGTGGTGTTCACGATCGAGGAGTGGGACTCGTTCCTGTTCGGCGCCAAGCGCGGCGAGTTCGATCAGCTCCTGACCGACTGATCACGGCAGACCTCCGGACGAGCGGTCACGCCCTTGCCGAGATCGCTACCGGAACTCCGCGACCGGTACGGCGTCTTTGCTGATGAGGTCGAAGATCCGCCGGTACTCATCGACCTCGGCCTGCTCCTCCAGGTAGAGCGCGCCGACGTGGGATTCCAGGTAGACCACGTCGGGGTCCTCCGGGTCGTCGAACTCCAGGATCCGGAAGGCGCCGGCCATCGCCGCGTGCGCCCCGACCGAGAACGGCAGCACCCGGATGTCGACCGTGTCCTCCCCGGACAGTCGCCGCAGGTGATCGATCTGCCCCTTGAAGACCTGTTCGCCGCCGACCGACCGGGTCAAGGCCCCCTCGCCGAGCACCGTCACGATGCGGATCGGTGGCGTGCGGGCGAACAGCGTCTGCTGCCGCTGCATGCGGAGCTTGATGTGGCGCTCGGCGGCCTCCGCGTCGACCGGCTGCTCGGCGCCGAAGACGGCTCGCGCGTACTCCGGGGTCTGCAACTCGCCGGGGATGATCTCGCCGTCGTACCCGAACATGCGGGACGCGGACGCCTCCAGCCCGACGTACAGCTTGAACCACTCGGGGATCACCGGGCTGGCGTCCCACCACTCCTGCTGCGACGTGCCGAGCGCGAGCTCGGCGAGCGCGTCGGTGATGCTCTGGTCCGCGCCGTAGAGCCAGCAGAGCGCGCGCACGTTGGCCCCGGTTACCGGAACCTTGCCCGTCTCGATGCGGTGCAGCGTCGGCTCCGAGATGCCCAGCCGCGCTTCCGCCACATCACGCCGGCTCATACCGGACGCGGTGCGCAGTCGCGTCATTCGCCGCCCCAACGCCCGTCGCACGACGCGTTGGCCTGTGACCGGCACGCAGAACCTCCGCCTCGCCAACCCGTGTGGACGGTGACGCCGACTACCGTACCCGCAACACCGCGTTGTCAGCAGGCAACCCGTCGTTGCTGACCAAACGTACGAGGGCGACGAGCCCGTATTCGCGGTTTCCCGCTCGACCAGAAGGAATGCCACCGGCAAGCCGATCTCGTTCACCGAACCCTTCTGACCAGTCCGGCACCGCGCCGCCCTTCGGCCAGAACCGCGATCTCCAGGGCGGCGCGGCGGACGTCACCGTGCCAGCGGCTCGGGAAGGCTTCGGTCAGGTGCCAGCCCGCCCGGTGCAGGGCGCCCTGGCGTTCCAGGTGGGTGCCGGTTCCGTCCTGGTGCACGGCGCAGAGGACACCGACGTCCCCCACGCAGAGGTCGATGGTCCACGGGCCGACCGAATATCCCGGTCGCACGTCGACGTCGAGCCGCTTCAACTCGGCGGCCAGGTCCGCGGCCCAGCCCGACGGCTCGGCGCCGGGGCCGAACTCACGCGGCACTTCGGCGTGCCGCAGATAGTCGCCGAGGAGACCGGGCGGGCCAGTCAGGGAGGTGAGCACGACCAGCTTGCGGCGGGCCCGGGTGACCATGACGTTGAACAGCTGCGGGTCGGTGACGAAGCGGCGACGGCTCGGTGAGTCCCCGTCGAGCAGGGCCAGGGAGACCACCACCGCGTCCGCCTCGCTGCCCTGGAACGCGTGCACCGTGCCGACCCGCAGCCGCAGCTCCTCGATGCGCTCCACGGGCAACGCCTTGAGCAGGGCCGCCTCCAGGGCCTCGGCCTGTGCGCGGAACGGGCTGATCACCCCGATCCCCCGGTGGCCGGCCGCCGCCAGCCGCTCCACGGTGGCAAGGGCGGCCGCCACCTCGGCCTTGTTGACGCCCTTGACCAGGGTCGCGTCCGGGATGTGGAGCACGTCGATGGCGTCGGTCGCGTCGGCGAGCGGGGTGCGGGTCATCACCGAGACCCGGCCGCCGTAGAAGCGCCGGGCCGGGAAGTCGATCAGATGCGGGACGCTGCGGTGGTGCTCGGCCAGCCAGGTGACCGGGGCGGCCGAGGTGGCCAGGTCGTAGGTGCTGACCCGGCGGACGTCGAGACGCTCGTCGCAGTCGTGCGCCTCGAGCACCTGGGTCACGTCGACGTCGCTGACGAACGAGACGAACCGCAGCTGCCGCGGGTCGCCGACGATCAGCGCGCGGCGGGCGCGGGCCAGCACCGGCGCGGCCCGGATCTGGTCCACGTGCGATGCCTCGTCGATCACCACCAGGTCGAAGAGGCCGGGCTCGGGCGGGAGCAGATCCTCCACGTCGGCGACCGTGCCGATCCACAGCGGCAGCGCGCGGACCAGCGGGGCGGCCTCCATCCGGGCGAGCAGCTCACGGCGGCGGTTACGGCCGGCCCGCAACGCCGCGGCCAGGGCGCCGGCCGCGCGTCGTGCGTCGCGGCTCCAGCGCTCCGCGCTGCGCGCGCCGTCGCGCATCGCCTGGCCGACCAATTCCCGCAGCTCACGCTCGGCGTCGTGCAGGGCGGCCCAGCGGGTGGTGAGGTCGGTGCCGCCGGTGGCGGCGAGGTGGGCGGCGGCACGCTGCGCGGTGGCCGCGGCGAGTGCTTCGGAGACGATCTCCTCCGGTACGGACTCAGCCGCGCCGAGCAGCCGGAACGCTTTGCGCCGGGCCGAACGGGCACGGCGCCGGGACCACCACCCCGTACCCGGCTCGACGGCCAGCAGCGCCCGGATCCGGTCGAGAGCGTCGGTGAAGGCGCCGGGCACGTCGGCGGAGAGTTCGGGCAGGCGCGGCTGGTGCTCGGGGAGCGTGGCGGCGGCCCGCTCGATGTCCAGCGCGGACACGATCTCGGAACTTCTCCCCCGTACCGCCGCATGTGCGGCCTTGACCCGCGCCCGACCGGAACGGATGACACCCGCCTCGACACCCTGGTCCGCGCCCGCCGCGAGTTCGGCCTCCAGCCCGGCCCGGCCGCCCGCGTCGCCGAAGAGGACCGGCGTTGAGCCGGGATAGCGGGCCAGCAGGCCCGCGAGGACCTCGGCGGCGTGCGGGGACTGGGTCGCCACCAGCACCGACCCGCCCCGGTCGACCACCTCCAACGCGGCCGCGACCACCGTGTGGCTCTTGCCGCTGCCCGGCGGTCCGGAGACCACCGTGACCGGTTCTGATCGGGCCCGGATCACCACTCGTTCCTGCGGCCCGGTCAGCGGCAGCGGCGACAGGACCGGTAGGTGATCGCTTCCGGTCGCACCGGTGTCAGAGGCGCCGGTGCCCGACTCGCCGTAGACCGCGGCGAGGGCGGTCGCCGAGAGGTCACGCCCGGCCCAGCTGCGCAGGCTGTCGGCGAGGCCGCCGCCGAACACGTCCCGGACCACGAAGAGCGCCGGAGCCGCGACCAGGACCAGGCCCTCCGCCGGGATCCGCCCCTTCGGGCCGATCATCTCGCCGACGGTGAAGCCGGTCGCGTCGGCGACCGATCTCAGCCACGCGCCGCTGCCGATCGCCTCCAGCCAGCCCGGTGTGGCCAGGCCGGGCGCGTCCTCGAACGCGGCGGCCAGCTCAGGGTCGGCGACCAGCGGGGTCACCTCGACGTCGCCGGCCGGGACGACCCGGTAGCCGAGCAGTGAGCGCTCCAGGCGCACCGGCTGGCTGAGCAGCGGCAACCGGATCTTGCGAGGCTTGCCCTCGATCTCGGCGCGGCCGGCCAGGAAGCCCCAGCCCCGGTGGAGGATGCGCTCCTCGCGGTGCAAGGCGTCGAGGGCGGCGAGACGCTCGACCGTCTTCTCCCGCGGCGCCTTCTCCGCGATCTCCAGCCACACCATCGGCTGCGAGCCCCGGGTGACGTCGAGAATGCGCTCGGCGGCGGCCGGGGCCAACTCGGCGAGCACGGCGAGCACGGTCCGCGGCTGCATCGCGCCGAGACTACCGCCCGCGGTCACCTGCCAGCACGAACGGCTTCTACCGGGGCAAGGGAGTGAACGCCTGTTCGAAGTCGGGTGGATAGAATTGCGAGCCTCCGCTCAGCCACCAGACGTCGGCACTGCGGTAGAGCACGGTGTAAGTCCTCGGGCCGTCCCGGAAGGCTATCTGGCGGCCGTGTGCGCGATCACCATTACGTGTCCAGGTGAACTCCCACATGACGGCGGGCTTGCCGCGATAGGTCCAGCGCTTGCTCATCTTCAGCTTCTTGTACTGATCCGCGGCGTGTTCCTCGGCGAACAGCTTCTCGTCCTGGGTCAGCCGAGCCCAGGGGTCCACGCTCTCGTAGCTGTGCACCTCGAAGTTCGCCTGGATCATGGTGTCGTCCGACTCGACGAACGTGGTGGGGCCTGCCGTGTAGGCCTCATAGACGACAGGCACGCCGACCGCGTATCCACCGACCGGGTTACTGGCGGACGAGTAGTTGTCCGGCAGGTCCTGGCCAGGCGCTTCGGCGTCCTCGGCAGGGACCTCGACCACGCCCTGGCGTCCGACATGTCCCGCGCCCAGCCCGTCGGACGGTAGATCCGCGGCGGACGGAGCCGGCCCGCTCGAGGCGGTTCCGGCACCGGTATCGTCGCCGGCCTCCGGCTGATCCGCCGAGGTGCCGGACTTCGCTCCCATCGCCGTGTCGGCCTGCTCGTCCGCGGGCCCGCTCACCGCAGGTTCCTGCCCGCGCGCCGCCGCGCCGTCGTTCCGGTCCCGCGATGGAAGCACCCCGCAACCAGCTGCGAGCCCGGCCACGAGAAGTCCGACGACCCCCACGCGGACCCGGTCCGCCAGGTGCCGCGGTTCATGCTGTCCCACTGTCCTACCCTTCGCCGGTGCGCCTGACGCGATGACCGAGTCAGAATCGTGCAGGATCGGCCCGGCCCCGGCATCCGTGTACACACGTAGATTCGACCTACGTACGGATGCGCTCAGGCGACCAGGCCGTTGCGGTAGGCGTAGATCACGGCCTGCACGCGGTCGCGCAGGTCGAGCTTGGTGAGGATGCGGGACACGTACGTCTTGACGGTCTCCTGGCTGATCACCAGCGCGACGGCGATCTCGCCGTTGGACAGGCCGCTCGCGATCAGGCGAAGGACCTCCAGTTCGCGTGGGGTCAGCGCGACGTTCGCCGGTGTTTCCTCGGCGGGACGGATCCGCGCCGCGTGCCTGCCCACGAGCTGCCGGGTCACCTCTGGTGCCAGCAGCGCGGCGCCGGTCGCGACCGTACGGATACCGTGCAGCAGCTGCGCCGGCGGTGCGTCCTTGAGCAGGAACCCGCTCGCTCCCGCGCGCAGCGCCTCGTACACGTATTCGTCGAGGTTGAACGTCGTCACCACGAGCACCTTGACGGGATCGGCGACGCCGACGCCGGCGAGCAGGCGGGTTGCCGCGATGCCGTCGAGTACCGGCATCCGGACGTCCATCACCACGACGTCCGGGTGCAGCCGGGCGGCGAGGTCGACCGCGGTGCGGCCGTCCCCGCACTCGCCCACCACCTCGAGGTCGGGCTGGGCGTCGATGATGGTCGTGAACCCGGTGCGGATCAGTGCCTGGTCGTCGCAGATCAGTACGCGTACCGGCGCGGTCACGAGGTGGGCCCGGTGGGTATGCGCGCCCGCACGACGAAGTCGCCACCCGCGCGTGGTCCCGCGGTGAACTCGCCGCCGAGCACCCCGACCCGCTCGCGGAGCCCGGCGAGGCCTCTCCCGCTCCCGCCGGGGGATGCGGTGCGTGACCCCGAGCCCGCGCTGTTGACCTCCACGCTGATCTCCCTCGGGCCGTACTGGACGTGGACCAGGGTGCGGGCGCCGTGGTCGTACTTGAGGGCGTTCGTCAGTGCCTCCTGCACGACCCGGTAGGCCGTGACCTCGGCGCTGCCCGCCGACTCCTGCGGCCGGCCGTCCTCGGTGAACTCCACCGGCTGGCCCGCGCGCCGGGTCTGTTCGACGAGGGTGCCGAGTTCGCCGACGGACGGGGTACGGATCTCGGTGCTGTGGTCCGGGTTGAGCAGGTCGAGCATCTGCCGCAGGTCCGCGATGGCCCGCCGGCCGGTGTCGGTGATCGCGGTAAGGGTCTGGTCGAGCCGGTCTGGCGCGGCGGTCAGGTACCGTGCCGCCTCGGCCTGAATCACCATCGCCGTCACGTGGTGGGTCACGACGTCGTGCAGCTCGCGGGCGATCCGGGAACGTTCCGCGTCGCGGGTGCTCTCGGCCAGCCGCAGCCGCCGCTCCGCCTCGGCCGCACGGGTTTGGCGCAGCCAGGACCCGGCGCCCCAGGCAATGGCCATTACCAGGAAGAACGTCGTGAACCCGGCAACACCCTCGCTCGATCCGAGCCGGTCGAGGGCGAGGGCGAGCATCACGTACGCCGTGCAGGCCAGCAGCAGGACCAGCCGACGGTGACGTTCCACATAGGCGCCGGCGCTCAGCAACGCGACGGCCAGCGCGGCGCCCGCGACGGTGTGATAGCCGCGAAGCTGGTCGATCACGAAGCCGAGCGACACCAGGGCGAGGCAGACGGCCGGCCAGCGCCGGCGGACGGCGAGCGGGAGGCACTCCAGACCGACCACGATGACGGTCAGCGCGTCGAAGGGCCGGTTCGGCAGTTCACCGAGCTGCGTGCCGTGGCTCTCCAGCGCCGGCGTCACCGACGCGACGACGAACACGAGGGCCAACGGGAGATCCCGGACCGTGACGGGGCTCCGCCGCCACAGATCCGAGGCCCGCCGGAGGTCGATCACCGGGAAACTGTAACGGTCGGCTGCACGCCGTCGGTGCGACGGCGGCGCGGGACGAGGTTACCGCGGCGGCGGGCCAGCCACAGGAACACCAGGGTCAGCGCCACACCGGCACCGACCGCGTACAGGCTGCCCTCGGGTCCGAAGTCGCCGCCGGTGACCAGGGCCGAACCTGACGTCGTGGACTCCAGCAGCCCCTTCGACTCGCCGTTGCCGGAGACCACCGCGCTGAAGATGCCGGCGGCGGCGAAGTTCCAGCCGAAGTGCAGACCGATCGGCACCCACAGGTTGCGGGTTGCGGCGTAACAGGCGGCGAGCATGAAACCGGCCTCGATCGCGATCGCGATCGCACCCCACCAGGAGGCGTCCGGGTTGAGCAGGTGCATCAGGCCGAACAGCACGCCGGTCAGCAGCATCGCGATCCAGGTACCGGTGCGTTCCTCGATGACGCGGAACAGCACGCCGCGGAAGAGCAGCTCCTCGGTCGCCGCCGCGGCGGCCATGACCCCGATCAGCCCGGCCGCGCCCGTCACCGAGCCCAGGCCGTCGACGTGGAAGTCGCCGAGGAAGGCGATGTTCGCGATGACGGCGGCGAACATAGCGACCCCGAGGAGCGCACCTCGGACGATCCGGCCGGCTGCTCCGGCGCGGGCCACCTCCGTGGGCGCGCGGTGTTCGGTACGCCGTACCACCCACGCGTAGCCGAGGACCGCGAGTGCGGCGGTCAGGAGGCCGAGGGCCAGGCTGAGCCAGGCGTTGCCCTGGACCGCGGCGACGGCCTGACCGCCGACGAAGGCGACCGCCGCAACGGTCAGAAACTGCTTGATCAGTCGCATGATGACTCCTCTGTGGATCCGCGGCAGGGGCGCCGCGGCTACAGAGAAAGCTATGGATTCGCCGGCCTGGAATCGTCACCGCGCGGTGGACACTTGCGCGTAGCTCGCACGGGGGACAAGCACCCCGCGTGCTTCAGTGGCCGGCGAGGGGCAGGGTGACCGTCAGCGGCCAGGCCACGACGACGGAACCGGTCAGGGCGATCACCCACGGGGACACGGCGAACCGGTTGAGGAATGCGCTCCACACCGTCTGCCAGAGCATCAGGCCGATCAGCGGGAACAGCACCAGGATCACGAAGCCGCTGGTCAGCCCGGTGACCGCGGCGGCCGCCAGGACGATCACGAAGATCGCCGCGATCAGCAGCAGATGCAGCGCGACGCCACCGGCGACGCGTTCGGCGGCGTACGCCAGCAGGGCGAAAGCCGCCCAGACGATGAGCAGGAGCCACCAGCGATCACCGACCGGCCGGGCGTGCGTCAATCCCAGGTGCACCGGTACGGCGATCGCGACCACCGCATACGGTACGGCCAGCAGGAGACGGGGACGGCTGATCGTGGGCCCGGGCGCGGGGCGCCGGGATGCGTACGCGAGAAGCAGCGCCCCGGTGACCGCCGCGTATCCGATGACGTAGCCGGCGATCGCCAGCGGCAGCGCGGTCGTGGGCAGGAACCGGGCCGTGATCGCCCCGGCCACCGTCGCCGCTGCCGTCACCGCCGCGATCCGGATCGTCGCCGCCCACGGTGGCGCCTTCGGCCTCGCGAGACGCGGCCACGGGCTGTCGCCCGAGCCGGCGAGCACGGCCGCGATCGGGGAGAAGGCGAGCAGGAACGCCAGCGCCAGCAGCGCCGCACCGATCAGGCGCCGTCCGGGGTACGGGATCGCGCTGTCGTCGCGTGGCACGCCGAACGCGCGGTCGAGCCACGCGACCGTCTCCCGGTGGGTCTCGGGTGCGTACAGGATGGTGATGTGTTCCGTGCCGCCCACGACGCGGACGGCGCGGTCGCCGCGCTGGGCGGCGGCGCCGACGGCGGCCGAGTGGAAGGCGGGGAACTCGAGGGCGCCCACCATGGTGAGCAGCCGGGCGGGGGCCTCGGCGGAGGCGACGGACGAGTCCGGCAGGGAGATCGCAACGGTGGCGGTCACCTCGGGGTGGGCTGCCGCGTAGCGGGTGACGGCGCCCGCGCCCATCGAGTGCCCGACCAGGGCGATGCGCGACGGGTCGACGTCCGGCAGCGAGCGCAGGTGCGCCACCGCCACGTCCAGGTCACGCTGGAGCGCCAAGGTGGAGCCGGACGAGCCTGCGGCCTGGTCCGGTAGCGGTCGCGGGTTGGCGCCGTGGCCGGTGAAGTCGAGCAGGACGACCACATAGCCGCGGGCCGCCAGGGTGTCGCCGAACGAGGCCATCAGCTTCGCGGATCCGGAGTAGCCGTGCGCGACGACGACGCCCGGGTGGGGCGCGCCCGACGGCGGATGCACCTCCTCGAGCGGTACCCCGGCGGAGGCGGCGTGCTCCCGCCGCAGTTCGTGACCGGCTCCGAGGACCAGCCAGCCGCCGCCGACCGCGAGGACGAGCAGCAGAGGCAGCGTACGTCCCACGAGGCTCATCAGCCGAGGAAGGAGGTGAGACCGTCGAGGAACCGGTCCACTTCCTCGACGGTGTTGTAGGGCGCCAGGCCGACCCGCAGTGCGGCGTCGGGCAGCCCCAATGCGGTGAAGGGCTCGTGAGCGTAGAAGGACCCGGCGGGGGCCAGGACGTCGCGCGCGGCCAGATGGAGTTGGGCCTGGCGGGCATCGCGACCGTCGAGGGTCATCAGCAGCGTCGGGGTGCGGTCGGCGGCCTTGGAATGCAGGGTGACGGCGTCACCGAGAGTTCGCAGGCCCTCCTCAAGCCTCGCGCGCAGCACCCGTTCGTGGTCATGCAGGGAGCCCAGCGAGTGCGCGAGCCGCTCCCGGCGGCCGGGCTGCGTGCCCGGGTCCATCGCGGCGAGGAAGTCCACGGCGGCGGCGGCGCCCGCCAGCATCTCGTAGGGCAGGGTGCCGTACTCGAAGCGCTCCGGCACGGCGTTGGTGGAGGGGAGCAACTTGTCCGGCTGGATGGTCTCCAGGAGCTCCGGCGCCGCCGCGAGCACACCGCAATGCGGCCCGAGGAACTTGTAGGGCGAGCAGACGAACAGGTCCGCGCCCATCGCGGGCACATCCACCAGGTCGTGTGCGGCGTAGTGCACGCCGTCGACGAACACCAGGGCACCGCACTCGTGCGCCAGGTCGGCGATCCGGCGGACCGGCGGCTTGGTGCCCAACACGTTCGAGGCGGCCGTGACCGCGACCAGCCGCGTCCGGGGGGAGAGCACCCGCGCGTACGCATCGAGGTCCAGCTCCGTGGTTTTGGTGTCGATCTCGATCCAGCGCACGGTCACGCTCGTGCGCTCGGCCGCTTGGATCCAGGGGCGTACGTTGCAGTCGTGATCCAGACGGCTGAGGACGATCTCGTCGCCGGCCTGCCAGTTCTTCGCCAGGTGGCGGGAGAAGTCGTACGTCAGCTGGGTCGCGCTGCGGCCGTGTACGACGCCGGCGGCGGGCACGTTGAGCAGGTCGGCGTAGGCGGCCCGGAACCTCGTGACGGCATGTTCCGCGTTGAGCTCGGAGGTGCTGACCGCTCCGCGGTTGGACAGGGGGCCGGTCAGTGTCGCGACGATGGCGTCGGCGACCGGGCGCGGGGTCTGCGTCCCACCCGGGCCGTCGAAGAAGGCGAGGCCGTGGTCGAGGGCGGGGAAATGCGCCCTCAGGGCGGTCAGGTCGATGGCCATGAGCGCAAGATTAAGCCCTGGGCCGGCCCGGGTGACCGGCATGCGAGCCTCAACGCCGCACCACCGGCAGGCGCCGCTCTCCCAGGCCGAGCAACGTGTCGCTGAGTTTGCCGAGCAGCGCGAGCAGGATGATCGCCAGCAGCATCACGTCGGTGCGCCCGGTGTTCTGACTGTCGATCAGCAGGAAGCCGAGGCCCATCGAGGACGCGATCAGCTCCGCGGCGACCAGGAACAGCCACCCCTGCGCCAGGCCCAGCCGCAACCCCGAGAGGATAGCGGGGGTCGCGGCGGGAAACAGGACGGTGACGAGCAGCCTGACGCCGGATCGCCCGTACGCCCGACCTACCTCGATCAGGTGCGGATCGACGTGCGCGAGCGCCGCGGCCACCGTCGTGTAGACCGGGAAGAACGCGCCGATCGCCACCAGCACGATCTTGGGTGTCTCGCCGATGCCGAGCCAGAGCAGCAGCAGGGGCACCCAAGCCAGCGACGGCACCGCCCGGATCGCCTGCACGGTGGGCGACAGCACAGCGCTCGCCGTACGGGAAAGCCCGACCAGGCCGCCGAGCAGCAGGCCCGACCCGGCACCGACGGCGAAGCCGATCAGAACCCGTTGGGTGCTGATCGCGAGGTGGTGCCAGAGCTCGCCGCGGCCGGCCAGCTCGGCGAAGGCCGTCGCCACTTCGCCCGGTGGCGGCAACTGGGCCGCGGAGTAGATCCCGGAGGACGCCAGCAACTGCCAGCCGCCCAGCAGAATGAGCGGGAGCACGATGCCGACGGCACGGCTCCGAGCCCCGCGCACGATGTCGCCGAGCCTGCGGTCACCGCCGGCCGGCGGCGGTCCGGGTGACGCGACGGCGTCGGTCCGCGCGGGGGCAAGGCTCACGTGGTGCTCCGGGCGTTGGCGAACTTCGGTTCCAGCAGCGTGTCCAGCGCCGCGCGGGCCGCGCTCTCGCTCTTGACGTTGGCGTCCGCGATCAGGACCGGAAGGATCTTCTCGAAGACGGCGCGCTGCGCGGCGCCCGGCACCGGGTCGACATCGAGGCTGGTGCGTGAGGTCAGGACGAGCGTCGCCACCTGCGGCGAGATCTTCGCCTCGCGGGAATAGAGTTCCACCGCGCCATCCTGGTTGTCCTTGATCCACTGTCGGGCCCGCTCGTAGGCGTTCACCACGGCTTGAGCGAGGTCGGGGTGGGCGGCCAGGAACGACTCGCGTGCGTTCAGCACGCCATAGGAGTTGAAGGCCACGTTGCGGTAGATCAGCTTTGATCCGGCGTCGACTTCGCTCTGCGCCATCAGCGGGTCCAGCCCGGCCCAGGCATCGACCTGGCCGCGTTCCAGCGCGGTCCTGCCGTCGGCGTGCTGCAGGTTGACCACCGTGATGTCGTTCGGCGACAGCCCGGCCTCGTCCAGTGCGCGCAGGAGGAAGAAGTACGGGTCCGTACCCTTGGTCGCCGCGATCTTCTTTCCGCGCAGCCCGGCCACCGTCGTGATCGAGGAGCCCTTCGGTACCACGATCGCCGCCCACTCCGGCTGGCTGAACACGCCGATGGTCTTGATCGGCGTCCCGTTGGCGCGGGCCACCAGCGCGGCCGCACCGGCGGTGGAGCCGACGTCGAGCGCGTCAGCGCGCAGGCCCTCGTTGGCCTTGTTGCTGCCGGCGGAGAGCTGCCAGCTCACGGTCACGCCCTGCGATGCCAGCCCGGTCTCCAGCCATTTCTGCTGACGCAGGACCAGGCTGGCCGGGTTGTAGTAGGCGTAGTCCAGCCGCAGTGTCACCGCCGCACCGCCGGCGGGAGCGGCGGCCGGCGTGTCCTCACCCGAGACGCATCCGGCAGGCAGGATGGCCGCCAGGGCCGCGACGAGCACGGTACGCGCGATTCTCATATCCGATTCCTTCCATGTTTGTTCTCAGGAGTGCGCGGGGGTTCCCACGCCGAGCTCGGCCAGCAGCCCAGCGCGCAACTCGGCCAGGGTCGCGTCACCACGGTCACGCGGTCGTACACCGGGGATCGGCAGGACCAGCCGGATCGTGGCAGCGCCGTCCGGGGTCGAATCGCCGGCGCCGAGCAGGACGATCCGGTCGGCGAGGTGCAGCGCCTCGTCCACGTCGTGGGTGACCAGCAGCACGGTGGTACCGGCGGCCCGCTGAACATCGGCGAGCAGATCCTGCATGCGCAGCCGGGTCAGCGCGTCGAGTGCCGCGAACGGCTCGTCCAGCAGCAGCACCCCCGGCCGGCGTGCGAGCGCTCTGGCGAGCGCGGCCCGCTGCGCCATGCCGCCGGACAGCTGCCGCGGCCGGTGCTGCGCGAAGGCGCTGAGACCGACAACGGTGAGCCAGCGTTCGACCTCCTGCCGCGCCTTGACCCCGGTGACGCCGCGCGGGAGGCCGTAGGCGACATTGCAGTGCAGGGTGCGCCAGGGCAGTAGGCGTGGTTCCTGGAAGACGACCGCACAGCGGGGTTCGATGCCACGCACCGGCCGCCCGTCGACCGAGACGGTTCCCGAGGTGGGAGTATCCAGGCCGCCGGCCAGCCGCAGCACGGTGGATTTGCCACATCCGGACGGGCCGAGGAGCGCGACCACCTCACCGGGCGCCACGGTCAGGTCGATGCCGGTCAGCACCGTCCGGCGCCGGCCGTCCGCGGTGAAGACCTTGCCCACCCCGGAGAGTTCGAGACCCGCCTGCTCCTGCATAGATCACACTCTAACTATCATTCCTATATGTTTACTAGGTCCTCGTGCCCACAGGCGGCCGGGACCGCGCGCTCCCCCGCCCTGCTTGCCGCCGGTCGCAGCGGCGGCTCCGGCCGCGGTGATGATTCGTTCGTCCTCGTCGCGGTTGGCCTGGCGCGTGCCGAAACCTCATCTGTCCTGGTCATAGCTACTTGATCACCGGGATCAGATCCGCTGCTGAGGGTCGCGTAGATCTCAATCGCGCGCGGGTGGTTCAGGTGGCCTCGCATCTGCCGACAGTCAGGGTGACGGCTGCCACGACGAGGTGAGTGAGACCGATGTCGCACGACGATTACCGCATTCGTGCCCGACTCGGCATCCTCGCCTTTCTGCTTCTGCTCGGAGCGCTGGCGGTGATGGGTGGTTCCCGACCGGGCGAGGCGGCATCCGCGTCGGCGACCGCGAATCCCCCGGTGCCGATGCTGGACCAGCCGGGCTCCCTCGTCGCCGTCGCCGGTAACCTCGCATGCTCGCCGCAGAGCCCGGCCTACAACCACCGCAAGGGCTCCGCCGGCGGATGCGCCATGGAGCGGACCTCGGACCTCATCCTCGCCGCCGGAGACGCCGTCGACTCGGTGCTGGCGGTCGGCGACCTCCAGTACGAGCACGGCGAGTGGGCCGACCTCCAGGCCTCGTACGACCCCACCTGGGGCCGGCTGAAGGCCAAGACGCACCCGGTGCCGGGCAGCCATGAGTACTCGATCGCGGGAGCCCCCGACTACTTCCGATACTGGGGCGAGCGCGCACACCCCGAGCGCAAGAGCAACTACAGCTTCGAGGTCGGCGGCTGGAAGATCTACGCGCTCAGCTCCTCCTGCAGCAGCTCGTCATGCTCGCCCGGGGGCGACAACTACGAGTGGCTGAAGAAAGAACTCGCCGGCCAGTCACCTGAGCAGTGCCAGCTGGCCTACTGGCACCACCCCATCCAGTCGGTGGGCCAGTTCGGCGAAAACGTCACCATGCCGAAGATGGCGCACCTGCTGCATGACGCCGGGGTGGACGTGATCGTCAACGCCCACGACCACAACTATCAGCGGTGGGCGCGGATCACCCCGGAGAGCACCGTCGACGCCGACAACGGCTACCGGTTCTTCATCGTCGGCAGCGGCGGCATCAACCACCACCGCTTCTACGCGCTGGACCCGATGCGCCACGCCGGTTTCGAGACGGGCACCGACAAGGAGTTCGGTGTGCTGTTCCTGAAGCTGAACCCGTCCGGGTACGCCTGGGAGTTCCGCACCACCACCGGACGGTTCACCGACACCGGACGCGAGTCGTGCCGTCGTACGCCGGGCACTCCGGCCGTACCGGTGCCCACGACCGCGGCGAAGCCGGTACCGGTCGGGCAGCCCATCCCGGGCAACCACAGCAACCTGCCGTTCCCGCCGGCGGGAGTGGCCCCGAGCGCGGCCGGCGAGACGATGACGACGGCCTGGCTCCCGCCGGCCCGGCCCGGCACGGCCGGAGCCGTGGACCTGTACCGGGTCAGCGTTTTCGGTGCCGAGCCCGGGCACCCCACCGAGATGATGCCGATCGCACAGCGCACCGTTGCGGCAACCAGCACGAGCGTGGACTTCGACATGCACGGCGTGCCCGGCTGGAGCCTGCGCGTCTCGGTCGAGGCGCGGAACCCGGACGGCTGGGGCAACCCGAGCGTCCTGTCCAACGCCGTCACCGGACCCTCGGGCGGCGGCCACACGCATTCCACGTCCCATGACCCCGTCCCGGCGGGATGGACGGCGCTGCCGGCAAACCACCAGCTGCCGCCTGTCTCGACGCCCGGCCCGCCCCGGCACCTGCGGACCGTGCCAGGCAACGGCTCGGCCACGGTCTCCTGGGCCGCGCCCAACGTGGACGGCGGCCTGCCGATCACCGGGTACGCGGTGTACGCCAACCCCGGCGGGCTGGTGGCCTCGGTCGGCGTCGACCGGACGCGGGTACAGGTCGACAGCCTGATCAACGACGCCGATTACACCTTCCAGGTGGTCGCGATCAACGAGGTCGGCGACTCGGCACCCACCAATGAGAGCCCCGTGACCACCCCGACGAAGGATGCCGGCCAGTCGACGGCGAAGGCCCCGACGGCGCCGAGCGACGTCGACGTCCAACCGGGGAACAGGTCCGCCACCGTCACCTGGTCGACGCCGTCGAACGATGGCGGAGCGGCCATCACGTCGTACACGGTCAGCGCGCAGAACGACCCGCACCGCGTCACCGTCGACGGCGCGCTGGCCTCCGCCCGGGTGGACGGCCTGGCTCCCGGCAAGAGCTACCGCTTCACGGTCACCGCGAAGAACGCGGCAGGCAGCTCCCCCGCCAGCGCACCCAGCGCCGCCGTCACCATCCTGGGCCCCACGGGCACCGTACCGACCCAGCCGGCCAAGCCGGTGGCCGTCGCCGGCACGAACTCCGCCGCGGTGTCGTGGAAGGCGCCGACCTCCGACGGGGGCAGCCCGCTCACCGGCTACGTCGTGATCATGCGGCCGTCCGGCCGGAGCATGACGGTGGCACCCACCACGCGGCAGGCCACCTTCTCCGACCTCGCCGCGGGTACCGCCTACCGATTCACCGTGTTCGCGGTCAACAAGGCCGGCCGCTCCGCGCAGAGCGACGAGACCCAGCCGGTCGTTCCCACAGCACCACCCAGGCCGCCCGGCGCGCCCTGGACCGTGGTCGCGGCGGCCGGAGACGGGTTCGCCAAGGTCGCCTGGACCGCGCCGGGCACCGACGGTGGCGCACCGATCGTCGCCTACACGGTGGTGGCGAAGGGATCCGACGCGTCGGCCCGGGTGACCCGGCCGGGTGTGCGGGAGGCCGTCGTCCGCGGTCTCAAGAACGGCACGACCTACCGCTTCACGGTCATCGCGGAGAACCGGGTGGGGCTGTCGGCACCCTCGGCACCCTCGGCCCCGGTAACGCCGACCGGCGGCGAGCCGGATCCGCCCATGCCTCATATGCCCGGCCCCGAGGAGGCCGCCGACTCGGTCGTCTCCTGGTCCGCCGCCGCGGGATCGCCGGCGGCCAAGCTCAGCGAATGGGTCGGCCAGTCACGCCGGCACTCCGCGGCTGCGGCAGCGGGGGTGACGGCCGTGATCCTGGCGGCCGCGGCGGTGTACTTCTGGCGTCGCCGCCGCCCGGCGGACTGATCCCCTCCTCCTAGACTGGCCCGGCACCGGCCGGCGCAGCTGAGGAGATTGCGGGTGACGGACGACCTCGAGGACACGGTGCTCCCGTTCTGGGTGCGAGACGACGAGCCGGAACCGCCGGCCGTGTACGCCCGCGTCTATCTGGATCATGCGTGGCGGGATGACCGGATCGAGTCCGCCTGGCGCGGCTGGCGTGCCCTCGTCGATCAGCGGTTGGTTCCGTTGTTCGGCCCTGAGGCGCCGGCTCCGTACATCGAGGAGGAGCCGACCGCCGCGCGGCCGCTGGCACGCGTGGAACGCGATGACCCGTCCGGCGCGGGCATCATCGCGGCTCTCGGCTGTGAGACCCATCGATTCGCCGACGGTGAGCAGGCCTTTCTACAGGTCTATGCCGGTCTCGGCGCCGATCGTGGCCGCCTCGACGAGGTCGTCGAGGCGGTGCTCGACGTCCTCCGCGACGGTGCGGCCGGAGTCGACGCCGGCTACGGCGAGTTGACCGTCGGTCGTGGCTCCCCGCCGCGCACCGGACTCGACATCGCCCTGGGCCGCTCGGCCGCGGACTCCGCCGGCGCGGCTCGCGCCGCGCTCCGCGGCTACGAGTGGGCGACGATATGCCCGGCCGAACTCGCTGATCGGATCGACCCGGTCGCGGGCGCGTTCACCGAGATCGCCCCGATCGCCGGGGGCGGCCTTCTGCTCCGTGCCACCCAGACGATCAACGGCTGGACCCAGGACGCGGCCCGGAGGGTGTTCCGGTCTCTCACGCCCGTACTGCCTGACGGACTGCCACGACGCACGTCCGCGGCGCGGCTGACCCGGGTCGTCTTCGCGGATGCCGCGGAGGCTCGCGCCGGCCGCGTGACCGACCTGCCGATCGGTCCAGGCCCGCTGCCGCCGCCCGGCCCGGATCAGGTGTCGGCGCTGACCGAGTTCGTATCCCAGGCGATGCGGCATGGCTGGCTGACAACGGAACCGCCGGACGAATCGGCGCCGGAGGCGATCCGCGCCCTGTTTCCCGCGGAAATGGGCATGGGGCTGACCCCGGAGGGCCAGCGGCAGCTGGCAGAGCTGCTGGGCCTGGACCTACCGGACTCGACCTGACCCCGAACGCCTGCGTGCGGACCGCCCGCACCCCGGCTGCTCCACCAGGGATTCATCACAGCTGATGATGGCAGTAGGACTAAGTCGGTATGGCCAGGAGAACGCTCTCGACCGGCGTCGAGGGTTTTCCCTATACCTGTACTGGCCATCCATGTTTATCGTTCTCGATCAAGCAGTTCAGGTGCGACCACCCGTCCACCGAACCCTTGAGCCTGCCCTAACCCCCCGGGCAGGAGAGGAGCACGAGAGTGAACCGTCGAAAAGCACTGATCATGGCGCTGGCGACCGGGACCGTCGCCGCATCGACAATGGTTGCGGTGGCCGGACAGGCCAGCGCCCAGCCCGTCGACCCGGCCGCGACCGCCAAGGTCGCCGCCGACAAGGCTGACGCACTGGTCGCCAGCAACCCCGCAGTCCTGCAGGCAACCGCGAACGAGACCTTCCACAGGGGCGCGGTCATCTCCTCGAGCGGTCTCAACTACGTCCCCTACCAGCGGTCCTACAAGGGCCTGCCGGTGCAGGGCGGCGACTTCGTCGTCTCGACGGACTCGGCCGGCAAGACCGTGGCGACCTCGGTGGCGCAGAGCAGCCCCATCGGTGAGATCGCGACCACGCCGAAGCTGACCGAGGCCGCCGCGCTGAAGATCGCCAAGGGCGAGCTCAAGACGGTGTCGGGCGTGGAGGCCACCAATCTGATCGTCTCCGCCATCGAGGGCACGCCGGCGGCGCTGGCCTGGCAGTCGACGATCCGCGGCACCAGCGCCGATGGCCCGAGCCGGCTCACCGTCGACGTCGACGCCCTCACCGGCAAGGTGCTGCGCACCTACGAGCACGTCATCGACGTGGCGGGCACCGGCACCGGCTGGATCAACGGCTCGGTCTCGCTGAACACCACCCTGTCCGGGTCGACGTACAGCCTGAAGGACCCGACGGTCACGAGCCTGAGCTGCCAGGACGCCTCCACCAACACCACGTTCAGCGGCACCGACAACGTGTGGGGCAACGGCACCGGCACCAGCAAGGAGACCGGCTGCGTCGACGGGCTCTACGTCGCGCAGAAGCAGACCGCGATGCTGTCCGCGTGGCTCGGCCGCAACGGCGCCAACGGCAGCGGCGGCGCGTGGCCGGTCCGGGTCGGCCTGAACGACCAGAACGCGTACTACGACGGCAGCCAGATCCAGATCGGCAAGAACACCGCCGGCCAGTGGATCTCCTCCGCCGACGTGCTCGGCCACGAGCTGGGCCACGGCATCGACGACACCACCCCCGGTGGCATCTCCGGCCAGGGCACCCAGGAGTTCGTCGCCGACACCATCGGCGCGGCAACGGAGTGGTACGCGAACAACCCGAACGACCCGCCGGACTACCTGGTCGGCGAAGAGGTCAACCTGGTCGGCAGCGGCGCGATCCGCAACATGTACAACCCGTCGGCTGTCGGCGACTCGAACTGCTACTCGAGCAGCACCCCCGGCGGCGAGGTACACGCGGCCGCCGGCCCCGGTAACCACTGGTTCTACCTGCTCGCGCAGGGCACCAGCGGCAACGGCCAGCCCGCCAGCAGTACCTGCAACAGCACCACGATCACCGGTATCGGCATCCAGAACGCGATGAAGATCATGTACAACGCGATGCTGCTGAAGACCTCCAGCTCGTCGTACCTGAAGTACCGCACCTGGACGTTGACCGCGGCGAAGAACCTCACCCCGGGCAACTGCACCTACTTCAACACGGTCAAGGCTGCCTGGACCGCGGTCAGCGTCCCGGCCCAGACGGCCGACCCGACGTGCAGCGGCACCACGACGCCTCCGACGACCAGCCCGACCACGTCGCCGACCCCGACGACCAGCCCGACCAGCAACCCGGCCGGCTGCACCGGCAGCAACGCCACCCGCGTCACGATCCCCGACGCCGGCGCCGCGGTCACCAGCAGCATCACCATCAGCGGCTGCACCCGGGCACCGTCGACCACCTCGTCGGTGTCGGTGAACATCATTCACACCTACCGCGGTGACGTGAAGGTCGACCTGGTGGCACCGGACGGCACCGTCTACAACATCAAGGCCACGTCGACGTCGGACAGCGCCGACAACATCATCCTCACCGACAGCGGCGACCTGTCGAGCGAGACCGCGAACGGCACCTGGAAGCTGAAGGCGCAGGACGTGTACTCGGGCGACACCGGCTACATCAGCAGCTGGAGCCTGACCCTCTAAGTTCAACCCCTCACGAAAGGGCCGGTGCCGCAAGGTGCCGGCCTTTTCGCGTACGCCCAAAGGCCGCTGTTGCGCGCGGGTTCCGGGTTCACCGGCGCCGGCGGCTACGACGTGAGCCCCCACTGATCCTCTTGCCGGCGGCTCGCGATCAGCGCTTGAGCGTCGCGCGTCAGGAGCAGCCGGCTCACATGCGACGGATACCAAAGCCCGCGGCCTGTTGGAGTGGGAATGCCTGCGGCATTAAGCATTTCGCTGATATTCCGGAGCGTGCGTCCGTTGAGCCTTGCGTCCACGATCAAGCCCAGCGTGTCGTCGGAGTACAGCCGCGGCCGGCCACGGCGAGGCGTTTCGGGCGAGCCCCACGATGGAGGGTCATCGCGGGTTTCCATTTCGGCGACCGCGGCAGTCGGCTCCGTTCCCGCCGCGGCCTCGGCCGGCGCCTGCGGTGGGTTCGACGCTTCCGGCCCGCGCACAATGGTGACGACGTCGGCGACGATACGGTCCAAGATCTTTCGATCGGCGAGGAGCTCGCTGATCCGGGAGGTCGGATCGGCAGTCACATGGGGTGCCACGTTCAAGTCGGCGGGCGTCACCCGCCCGAACACGGCGTTCAACACCTCGCTGACGACTCGGGCTGGATCCCCGCCATCGGCGAGTCCGCGGCCGATGGCTTCGACGGCGGCAGCGGCCAATTCCCGCAGCCGGGCATCGACAACCTCGCCCGGGTCGGCAGCACGCAAGGGGCGCAGCTCGCCGACATCGTCGGCCGGAGCCCCCGCCACCGGAGGCGCCTTCATCCCGAGCGGCCGCTCCACATAGCACTCGAACCACTTGGGCCGGGTGCGCATGGCCCGGAGCACCACGTCGACTTCGCGCGCGACCACGGCGGTGTCGCCGTGCTGCCAATCGCCGGTTGTCGACCTGCGGCTCTGCGCCCACGAATCCAGCGGCCACGTGTCGGCCCCTGCGGTCTGCGGCACACCGACCCAATCCAGAACCTTGAGCGCCAGGCTCGTGAGCCAGGAGTCATGGCCCAGCTCGGCCGCCAGCCATTGCGGCAAGCGAGGACGCTGCAGCGCTCCACGCGCCCCCCGCCGTCGTCGATGGCCATCGACTGTGGCTGCCTTGATCCGGCTGGTGAGCCAGGCCTCGACGCTCACCACCGGTTGGCGGGCATTGCAGAGCAGGTCCCCGACAACCGCCTCCACGTCGTCGTGGAAGCGGTCCAGGCACTCGTCGGCGAGCGAGCGGACACTCGCGGCACACCGGGAATGCCCGCGCCGAAGCTCGACGCTACGAGTGACCCGCTCGTAGACCACCGGCCAGGCGACGGAGTAGGCGGCGCCGGTCAACGCGGCCCGCTCGCGGCCGGACGCCTCGCCCACCACGGCGGCAAGGCGACCTTCCCGAGCGAGATCGCGCAATCGCTCAACCGCCTGATCTCCAGAGCTGACCAGTTCCGGGATTGCGGGCCGAACCAGATGAAGGTGAGCCGCCGACCTGCGGCCGGGCACGGTGGAGACGTCCGATGACGTCCCCACCGTGCCCGGCTTGTCCGCGCAAGGGAAACCGTTCATCGAACGCGCACCGTGTGCCGCGTTCAGCTCTCCCCCATCCGGAGAACAAGCCCTCCTTCAACACGCAGACGCACTCGGCGGCGCACCCAGGTCCCGACGCCGCGCAGGGCGCGGCCGACACGCCGCAACGACCCCCGGGCCGCGACGACGACCTGAAAAACGAGCTGGAGACTCACGGCGGCAACCGCCGCATGGAGCAAAGACTCCAGTACGGACCGCCACTCGGAGAGCTGGGGAAGCTCGATCGCCCAGTAGACGATCACGATGATGACGACACCGATGGGTGGGGTCGCCGGGGAAGAATCAAGGGTGATGTCGACACACGCTTGTTCTCCCCGAGGTGGCTTGGGCACCCCGGATCACCTGCCATTCCTGTCCATAACGGTCGTCGCCCGCACATCTTTGCCGGAAGCACAGCGACGTCGGTCAAGCGGACAGTGAACACCAAAAGGCCCGCGTGGGCAATAAGCCGACACGGACGATACATAGACAACAATGTGTAGTGCTCTTCGCACTTTGTGTAAGTACCGGCCCGCCGCTGTGCTTCCGGCAAAGATGTACGGCGACGGACCGGCCGGACAGGAACCGGACTCCGGCTCCACTGAGCTACTGACGGACGCGTTCCGGTAATCCCGGGCCCTCAGCGCTTTTGCCGGTTACTGACGGACAGCCGGTCGGCCCGCCGCCGGACTTCCGGTATTGCGGGCGGGTCAGCCCCTGAGGGTGCGCTATCCACGCGTCAGTCAGCGGCGGTACCAGGTACGGGTTGACGTGGTGGTCACGTTGCCGGCCCTGTCGTACACCCGCAGCCGAACCTTGAGTTTCTTGCCGTACTTCTTGGTGTTGATCGAGAACTTGTAGGCCGCCGTGGTGTCTGTTGCGACGACCTTGCCGTTGATCAGCAGCTGGACCCGCGCGACACCGTACTTGTCGCGCGCTGTGGCGGTCACCTTGACGGTTCCCTTGACCTTCGCCTTGTTCTTCGGTGCTTTCGCGAACGCCACGGTGGCTTTCGTGTTGTCCACGGTCACCCGGTTGCTGAGCGTGGCTGGATTGCCGAGCTCGTCATGGACGGCGAAGTCCAGCCCGATTGGGCCGTCTCCGCGCAGGGCCACGTACTCGATGTACGACAACGGGGAGGGCTGCCACGGAGAACTGAAACCGGCCGAGTCGGGCACGACGATGCGGTGCTGATCGGTCGCGGTTCTGGTCACGATGACCTGCTTGCCGCGCAGCAGCGTGCCGGCTCGCGGCGAGATCTGCAGCACCGGCCCGACGTTGTCGATATTCAGCCGAAACGCCTTGGTGGTGGTGAGACCCACCCGGTTCGTTACGCGCACCTCAAGGTTCGCGAAGGTCCTTCCGCGCGTCGCGTCGTGCCAGTAGAAGAAGGCCGACTGCCCGGTGGCGCTGCTGTGGAACACGCCGTCGACCCACAGCTCGGTGTGATCGATTCCGACCTTGTCCGTAGCGCTCGAACTGATCGTGCCGTCGGTGCCGATCCAACCCTTGCCCTCGTCGAGCCGGCTGGACCAGGCCAGATTGCCGCCATATTCGTGGAAGACCCAGACCGATTTGATCACGGGGGCTTCGTCGGAGACGACGTAGTTCGAGCAGTAGGTCGTGCTGTTGCCGGCCGGTTCGCTGAGCCGGAAGCACGGCGGGGTGGCGGTTGCGGAGGCGTTCCAGGTGAAAGCCCATGGAGCAGCCGTGAGCGTGGCGAGGACGGCGCCGGCGGGTCCATCCGTCATCTCGATCTTGCTTGTCTCGGTCGAGACGTCGCTCAGCGTGGCGGTCATGGGCCCGCTACGCATCGCCGTTCCCGCCTTCGGCGCGAGCGCACCGGACAAGGCCACTGCGACAACGTGCACCCGGGTGATCTGGTCGGTGCGGTTGCCCGCCGCGTCGAAGGCGCGAACCGTCACGTCGACGTCGGTGCCGTTGAGCGCGACGGGAACGGTGATGGGGCAGTTGAAACCCTGGGAGGCATCGACGGTGCAGCGGAAAGAGCTGCCCGTGCCGACCCGGACAAAGACGGCGGTGACCCCGACATCATCGGTGACCACGGGATGCAGTACCGACTGCCGCAGGACGGTCTGGCCATCGGTCAGCCCGGTGCTGGTGATGACCGGAGGGGTGGTGTCGGGTGCGATGGTGTCGTCGGCCAGGGCAGGTGCGGTGCCGGCGAGGACGAGGGAGAGAGCCGCGGCCGCCGAAACACCGAGGCGCCAGGCGATCCGCGATGGTTCGTACATCGATACTCCAAGATCATGAGGGTTGCACAGGCTACCAAAGCGCGTTCACCGTCGCACCACGCGCGGCGACGGGAGCGGCACCGGCCACCGCGCCCGTCATGCGGGGATGGCCGGGACAGACCAGGGCGCGGGGACCGTCGAAGGTCCCCGCGCCCCATCGTGCGCGGTCTACCCGATCAGCTGTAGACCTCGAACTCGAACAGCGAGTAGCCCCAGGCCGTGGCGCGGGTCGTGCCGTTGATCCGCACATACCGGCCGGTGGCGGCCAGCGCGGTGTTGTCGTCCACCCCACCGTCGCCGCCGGTGACGGTCCGGACCGTGGTCCAGGTGGTCCCGTTGGCCGACGTCTGGATCTGGTACCCCGAGCCGTACGCCGCCTCCCAGGTCAACTTGACCCGATTGACGGGGTACGACTGGCCGAGGTCCACCTGGATCCACTGCGGGTCGGCGAAGGCACTCGCCCACCTGCTGGTCAGCGAGCCGTCCACCGCGGCCGAGGCCGGGTAGGCGACCGCCTCGGCGCTCGACGCCGTCGCCGGCTTGTTCAACGCCAGGTTGCCCGAGGGCGGCTGGACGACGCCGCCGCCGTACACCTCGAATTCGAACAGCGAGTAGCCCCAGGCCGTGGCGCGGGTCGTGCCGTTGATCCGCACGTAACGACCCGTGGCGGCCAGCGCGGTGTTGTCGTCCACCCCACCGTCACCGCCGGTGACCGTCCGGACCGTGGTCCAGGTGGTCCCGTCGGCCGACGTCTGGATCTGGTACCCCGAGCCGTACGCCGCCTCCCAGGTCAACTTGACCCGGTCGATGGAGGTCGACTGGCCGAGGTCCACCTGGATCCACTGCGGATCGCTGAAGGTGCTCGCCCACCTGGTGGTCAGCGAACCGTCCACCGCGGCCGAGGCCGGGTATGTGCCGGACTCCGTGCTCGACGCCGTCACCGGCTTGTTCAACGCCAGGTTCGCCGAAGGCGGTTGCGTGCCGCCGGAGGTGAACGTGAAGTCGTCGATGTCGAACAGCGACCCCGCGCCGCCGGTGAACACCAGGTACAGCTGGCGCGTGCCGGATGGTGGGCTGATCGTCCCGGTGACGTCGACCCACGTCTCCCAGCCACCGGTCGGGGCGACCTGCACCGTGCCGGCCACCGGGCCGGTCGGCGAGTCGGCCCGCACGGTCAGCGTGCCACCGACGCCGGCCGAGGCGACCCGCGCCTTGACACCGGTCACGCCGGCCAGGTTGTACGGCGTGAAGGAGATCCAGTCGCCGTTCTCGATGTACCCGACGGCGTTGCCGCCGTGCGCGCTGGGCTTGGCGGCGATCTGGACGCCGTTCATGGTGCCGAAGTGCTCGGCCTGCCGGGTCCGCGGCTGTAGCACGTGCTGGTCCTGGACCGCGACCCCGCTGACCGGGGTGTACACGGCGGCGAGTACCCCGAAGATGTTCGCGCTCGCGTCGTGCTCACCGTCCACCGTGGTCTGTATCGACCCGGTGCAGCCGGTCTTGCTGGTGATCGGGTGACCGTGACTGTCGTGGCCCACGATGTAATTGACCACGACCCGGCTGCAGTCGATGGTGCCGGCGTTCGGATCGGTGACCCTCACCTCGAACGGCACCAGGTCACCGAACTGGAACACCGATCCGTCGGGCGGTGCGATCAACTGGATGGATGGTCGGCCGACCCCGACGACGGTACTGGCCGTCGAGATCTTGCCGCCGCTGTCCCGTACCGTCAGCGTCGCGGTGTACTCGCCGTTCGCCGGGTAGGTGAACGTCGGGTTGGCCGCCGTGGAGTCGGTGCTGCCGTTGCTGGTGAAGTCCCAGGCGTACGTGATCGGGTCGCCGTCCGGGTCGTTGCTGCCCGCCGAGCTGAACTGCACGGCCAGCGGCGCCGCGCCGGAGGACGGGGTGGCGCTGATCTGCGCTATCGGCGCCCGGTTGCCGCCGCTGTTGTACTCGATCCGGTAGACGGCCGAGTTGGCGTCGCCGCCGAACCAGGTGGTGCCGTAGTCGAGCACGTACAGGGCGCCGTCGGGCCCGAACTCCATGTCCATGATCGCGGTTCCGGTCCACGGGATCGGCTCGATCGCGCCGGCCGTACCGTTGGCGTTCAGGGTGACCGCCTTGATCCAGCGGCTGGTGAACTCGCCGATGAAGGCCTTCCCGTTGTAGGACGCCGGGAACTTCACATCGGAGGCCAGCGCCGGGTTGAAGTTGTAGACCGGACCGCCCATGGGCCCGCCCCCACCCAACTCGGGCCGCCAGGGCCCCTGCCCGCCGTACGGCAGCCAGGCCGCCTGCGAGGGCGGCAGCGTGGTGATGCCGGTGTTGTTCCGGGAGTTGTTCGTCGGCCCACCGGCACAGTTGTACGGTCCGGCCGACGGCCCGTCGGGGAACGTGAACTCCTGGTAGGGGGTGTTGTAGTTGGAGCAGTACGGCCAGCCGTAGAAGCCCGGCTGGGTGATCCGCTCGAACGCGACGGTGCCGGCCGGCCCGCGCTGCGGGTCGGCAGTGCCGGCGTCGGGGCCGTAGTCACCGAGGTAGACGACCCCGGTTGCCTTGTCCACGCTCATCCGGAACGGGTTGCGGAAGCCCATGGCGTACACCTCGGGCCTGGTGTTCGCCGTGCCCGGGGCGAACATGTTGCCGGCCGGGATGGTGTAGCCGCCCGTCGCACCTGGCTTGATCCGCAGCACCTTGCCGCGCAGGTCGTTGCTGTTCGCGGCGGTGCGCTGCGCGTCGTAGGCGGGGTTGCGGTCGGCCCGCTCGTCGAGCGGCGCGGAACCGGCCGAGTCGAACGGGTTGGAGTCGTCACCGGTGGACAGGTACAGGTTGCCGGCGGCGTCGAAGTCGATGTCACCGCCGACGTGGCAGCACAGCCCACGGCTGGTCGGCACGTCGAGGATCGTCACCAGCGAGGCCGGGTCGATCGTGTTGTCGTCCCGCACGGTGAGCCGGGCCAGCTTGTTGGAGCCGTTGAACGGGGCGAACTGCGCCGCCGTGCCGGTGGACGGGGCGTCGCCGCCCGGCGTGCTCAGCGGTGGCGCGTAGTAGACGTACACCCAGTGGTTGCTGGCGAAGTTCGGGTCGGCCTTGATGCTCTGCATACCCTCCTCGTCGTGGCTGTAGACCGGCAGCGTCAGGGCGACCTTGGTGTTGCCGTTGACGTCGGTGTACCGGATGACGCCGTCCCGCGCGGTGTGCAGCACACCCCGGTTGGGCAGCACGGTGAGGCCCATCGGCTCACCGGTCTCCGCCACGCCCTTGGCCAGGTTCACCTGGCTGAACGTGCCGACGGGTGCCGGCACCGAGCAGTTGCCGATGTTCTGCGCGGCGTACTTGATGCCGCCGAGCAGGTGGGTGCGGAAGTTGGCCTCGGTGTAGCTCTCCTGGGTGTGGCCGAGGCCGGTGTACCAGGAGCGGCCGCCGTCGTAGGGCCGGCACCACGAGATCGGGTGGTCGCCGTTCATGGTGCCGCCGGTGTACGTGGCCTCGTTGAGATTCGCGAGGACGTGCACCTGCGAGCGGGGGTTGGTGCGGTAGTTGTACAGCTCGTCGGTGCGGTTCCAGTTCACCGGGATGCCCGCGTTGGACGGGTGGGCGGTGTCCTCGATGCGGACGGTGACCGGCTGGATCGCGGGGTGGCTGGCGAAGTAGGCGCCGACGAGGTTGCCGTACCAGGGCCAGTCGTACTCGGTGTCGGCAGCGGCGTGCACGCCGACATAGCCGCCGCCGGCGCGGATGTAGCGCTCGAACGCGGCCTGCTGGGTCGCGTCGAGCACGTCGGCGGTCGTGGACAGCCAGATGACCGCTCTGAACCTGGCCAGGTTCGTGTCGGTGAACTGGGCGGCGTCCTCGGTCGCCTCGACCGTGAAGTTGTTCTGCGTGCCCAGTTGCTGGATCGCGGTGATCCCCGCGGGGATCGCGTCATGCCGGAACCCCGCGGTCTTGCTGAAGATCAGCACCGAGAAGTCGGCCGCGAATGCCGGGGCGGCGTTGACGCCCGTCCCGGCCAGTACAAGAGCGACGATCAGCAGCACTCTGCGAATCATGATCGGTTGGGTACCTCTCGTGAGGAAGCAGCCGAGACGTGCGCCGATCACGTCTCGAACGTGGCCGCGGTGGGCGACCCCGCGCGGATAGGTCCCGGGACGCCCATGGCAGTGCCGCGTCTGTCCCGGCGGTGGAGGGTCATCGGCACGTCGCGCCTCGGTGAAGGTCGCGCGGCGCCGTGATGGGGACGGGGGTGGGGTCGGATGGACGTGGACGGCTGTTGACGGCGACTGCTCGGGGGTGCGGTGCCGTTGTCTTCTTTGGACCTCGATCCCGGGAGAGCGCTTTCTCATCGAGGTGTGAAAAAGTTAACAGATTCGCCATCACCCAACAACGGTTTCATCGACCGTCGTGAAAATCCGCCAACCGAAGTCCACTCCGGTCGGAGAGCGCGCAGCGGTGATCTACGGGACGCTTCGACGAAGATGCCCTGGCCGATGGGGGTCTAACGACGATCCATTGTCGGCAGACGGTGCGCGGCAGGAGCGCGCGCCACATCCACCCGTTCAGGCACCGCGGCATCCGACTCTCGCTGGATGGAGCGCTTCCCCAAGAGCTTCTGCATCCCGGCGATCGGATCGGGCCGGGACCCCTCTACGTGAGGCAGGCTGGCATCCAAGCGCCAGACAGCATTCAACCCCCACCAAGGGGGTTGACGTGTCCGAGCCAACACCAGGGATACGCACACCGTGATCGCAGCCGGAGAGTTTTGTGTGCGACCTGGCTCGAGCTCATACCGACGTCGGCCGGCCCGTGCTCAAGCGGAAGACAACTTGAGCACGGGCCGGCCGGCGTGAACATGTCACTGATGTGAGCGTGGCACCGATCAGCCGACCTTGAGCACCTGGGTGCCGCCGGCGAACTTGTCGAACCAGTGCTGACGCTGCGGGTCGCTGTTGATGTTGACCACAATCAAGATCACTGCTGCCAGCCCGGCCAACCCGCCCAGGACGCTGCCGATGATCGGAACAACGCCGGCGATGCCGAACGCCATGAAGATGTTCCGGCGGGCGGCCTGCTCCAGCGTGGGGTTGCCGACGTGACCCGGCCCGAACACCCTGAGCTTCATCACCTGCTTACCGATCGTCTGGCCCCGGGTCGACTCGAAGTAGGCGAAATAGCCGAGATACAGGGCTGCGGTCGCCACCGCGGAGATGAACCCGGTGAGCAGCCAGGAATCCGACACGAACGCGAGCACGATGTTGAGGACCACGCCCACGACGCCGACGATGACACCGTCGATGAACCTCGCCACGAACCGGTCGATCAAGTTGCCCGGCTGGCCAACTGCGTTCACGGGCATTCCCCCGGCGCCACCCATCGGCGGCGTGTAGGGCGGCGGCGTGTAACCGGGCGCCGATGGCGGGGCACCGTAGGCAGGCGGCGGGGGCGGCGCACCGTAGGCAGGCGGCGGCGGAGTTGCGGGAGGTCCATAGGGAGCCGGCTCATCGCCGCGCGACCCCGGGAAGGGCTCGGGACTGACCATATTGTGTTCCAATTCTGGTAGGTACGATGCGGTTGGGGTGAACGTCCCCGGTTGGGAATACGCCTTCGAGAAGCTGAAGAGGTTTAGACACCTTCCTACATGCGGCTTTGAATTCCAATGCCGTACTCCAGATTCCAGCAGGAAATCCGAGGCCGAGCCCGGACAGAGCATGTCGTCAGAGCCGAGCGATCACGCCGTTGGAGACGTCCGACATGCGGGGCGATGTCCTGGGGCGGCGCGTCTTTCCCGGGCCTGCCGTCATCCTGGACCGTCATGTACACATGGAACGGGGCGCTGTTCGGCTTGAAAGTGCAAGTCGACCCACTGTTCAGCATCGACAGTTCTGGTTCGTAGCCGTCTTTGCCGAACACGACTCTCCCCCTCTACCTCCGGCAGGTCGGCGGCGATCAGGAACTCGCATGCATCAGTGATTTCAGCCCCGCGCCGGATTCCGTCCCGGCGTCGTTCCCCGATCCGCAGCCGCCCAGAACCAGCGTCGCCGTCAAGAAGGCGCCGAAAGCGCTGCTCTTGCCGTACTCACAGCCATCCCCGATCGGCACACGCTCAACCTCGCGGAGTGATGTATCCGCGGACACCGGCGGTCCGGCGCCGACGGCCAACCTAGCGTCATCGGCCTGCCATTTGGATCTAGCAAACGACATACTGACCGCTAGTGCTTAGCTGATCGCCTTCCGTAGTCATCGCATACCGGGAGTTGGCTAGACGTCTGAGGAAGGCGCGAGGGCGGCGTCGGCTCGGCGCGCGGAGGTGTCACCGGGTTCTATCCAGCCGCGCTGAGCGGCGATGACGCCGGCCTGGAACCGGCTGCGTGCGTCGAGTCGATCCATCAATTCGGCTGACTTGCGCTTGATGGTGCGCAGGGAGAGGCCCATCTTGCGGGCGATCATCTCGTCGGTGCTGCCGCAGGCGAGGAGTCGGGACAGTTCGCGTAGCTGAGGGTCGAGGTCGGCGTCGTCGCACGCGGGTGCCTGGCCGAGGGGTGTCGCCGTGGACCAGATCTGGGCGAACAATCCGTAGACGGCGGCGACGATGCCCGGCGCGTGCACCTCCTGGGCGCCCTTGCTGCTGTCGGTCGGGTCGATGGGCAGCAGCGCGGTGCGCCGGTCGAAGATGACGAGCAGCATCGGCAGGGTGGGCGCGGTGCGGAGTTCGGCGCCCATTGCGGTCATCCAGACGGCGTACTCGTGCAGCAACGGGTTGTGCCGGTGACTGTCCTGGTAGACGGCGCGGATGGCCACGCCGCGTTCGAGCATCCGCTGGTTGAGTGGCTGGCTGGCGCTCTTGCCCTCAGGGGATTGCGCGGCGTGCGGGTTGAGCGACACGCATTCCACCGTGGTGCGCGCGGCCAGGTCCTCGAGACGGCCGCGGACCGCATCCACGCCGGCCCATTTGGTGATCTGCTCGCGGTCGCGGGTCTCCTCATGCGCGGCGGCAAGGGACATCACTACGGTGCGGGTGGCTTCGAGCTGGCGTTGCTTCTCCTCTACCTCCGCCTCCGCGCGAGCGATCAGCGAGGCGAGGCCGACAGTGGGTCCGATGGTGCGTGGTCTGGCGCCGTCGTTGCCGTGGACGACCAGAGACAGGTCGATGAGTTCGTCGAGCGTGGCTCGGACCGCATCCTCGGGCATGTCTATGTGGGCAGCGAGCTGCGGTAGGTCCAGGTGCGGTGCGCTGAGCATGCCGAGATAGACGAGCTCCGCATCCGCGGAAAGACCGATGGCACTCAACATGGCTTTGCCCCTCCCCCGAGTTACGGCGCAGCGCAACAAGTATGTGGATCAAGACACGCGCGAGCAAGTCCCGAGCCGTGATGTGTCCCGAAGGTGCCACGGCACCTTGGTGCCCGGTCCGATCCATCGACTTCTCTCCGACGGTGCCGCATTGTTGTTTTCAGCAAGGAACGCGACACGGAAAACGAACGGTTCCCGTAGCTGTTCGAGAATTGTCTCGCATCAATCAATGAATGCGTACAGCAGGAGGAGTCTGTCATGAGTAAGGCGATCACCAAGACGGTTTCGGTGGCGGGTCTGACCTTGGCCTCGACGATGCTCACCTTGATCGCGTTGTCCTCGGCGGCGGGTGCCGTGCAGCGGCCCGGCGGTCCCGATCCGGCCGTGACCGTGCTCGCAGGCGGGGCGGAGTGGGGATGAGCGATGCCGGCACTGGATGGATTCTGCTCTGCGGGTTCCGGGTCCACGGTCCGATCCGGTGGCGTGGCGAGGCAGCGAAGCGGGCCATGGCCAGTGAGTTCGCGGCCCGGCTATGGGAACAGTCCACCGAAGAGGACCGGGTGCAGCACATCCGCGTCCGGCCGCCCGATCCGCCCCTGACCGGGCCACCGGACCCTGGCAGTGATCTTCATGAATGTTGGCTGGACGTCGGAATCCTGCTGATGGCCGACAGCGGCGACAAGGCCCGGGCCGTGGGTGCCCGACTCTGCAATGGGGCCCTGGCCTCCAACCCGGACACCGTCGGCTGGGCCTTGCAGCCACTGTTCTAGCCCTATTCGTCTCCCGCACAGGAAAAGGCGATCCCCTTCGAGTCGGGGATCACTCCACCGCGCCATTGAAACGACCGGTCCGCAGCTCTTCAAAGTCAGCCCCTCGAAAGGAACCCACAATGTTGCGACACTCCGCTACCCAGTCTCCCGCACGGCGACGGCTCGGGCGCAAGGTACTGGCCGCCACCATGGTCGCGGTCGGCAGCCTCAGCATGATCGCCAGCCCCGCCGCCGCGGCCCCCAGCCGCCAGAAGATCGTCGACGCGGTCAAGAGCCAGCTCGGCGGCACCGCCTGCAACCCCGGCTACTTCAACAGCTGCGGCATTGCCTGGTGCGCCGAGTTCGCCCGCTGGGGCTGGTCCGAGGGCGGCGTGGCCGACCTGCAAGGCCTGGACTCCTGGGCCCAGTCGTTCAAGACCTATGGGCAGGGCCGCAGCCTCTACCACTCCCGCACCAGCGACTACAACCCTCAGCCCGGTGATGCCATCGTCTTCGACTGGAACCATGACTCCAACGACAGCCACCCCATCGATCACGTCGCCATCGTCACCAGCGCTACCGCTTCCCAGGTCAGAACGATCGGCGGTAACCAGACCTCCCAGAGCAAGGTGAGCCGCTCCAGCTACTCCCGCACCAACACGGACATCATCGGCTACGTCACCCCCGCCGGTCTTGGCGGCGGATCTGAGCCCGAACAGCCGGCCGATGAGCCGATGATCCGCCACAGCGTCACCGGTGACTCCTTCGCTGACCTGGTCGCCCGCACCACCGACGGCACTCTCCTGCTCTACGCCAACAACTTCATCCGCGACGACGGCGTGCCCTACAGCGCCAACCGCCAGATCGGTAGCGGCTGGAACAACTTCGACCAGATCGTGAACGCCGACGTCACCGGCGACGGCTACACCGACCTGGTCGCCCGCAAGCCCGACGGCACGCTGTGGCTCTACTCGAACAACATCGAGCGCGACAACGGCGTCCCGTACTCCAGCGCCAGCTCCCGGCAGATCGGCAGCGGCTGGAACAACTTCGACACCATCATCGGTGCCGACGTCACCGGCGACGGCTTCACGGATCTCGTCGCCCGCAAGCCCGACGGCACCCTGTGGCTGTACGCCAACAACATCGTCCGCGACAACGGCGTCCCCTACAGCGCCGGCCGCCAGATCGGCAGTGGCTGGGGTGGCTTCACCGCCGTCATCGGCGCCGACGTCACCGGCGACGGCTTCACGGATCTGGTCACCCGCAAGGCCGACGGCACCCTGTGGCTGTACTCGAACAACATCGTCCGCGACAACGGCGTCCCGTACAGCAGCGCCAGCCTCCGGCAGATCGGTAGCGGCTGGAACACCCTCGATGTGACCGCCGCCGACGTCACCGGCGACGGCTACACCGACCTGGTCGCCCGCAAGCCCGACGGCACGCTGTGGCTCTACTCGAACAACATCGAGCGCGACAACGGCGTCCCGTACTCCAGCGCCAGCTCCCGGCAGATCGGCAACGGCTGGAACAACTTCAACTCCATCATCTGACAACGCCCGTACGGTTGCCGGGGTCCTCGTCGAGGATCCCGGCAACTGCCGTCCGGACGGTGCCGCACGTGCGGTGGATCTTCGCTCCGCCGACTCGCCGGAGCCGGCACCGCCGGCATTGCCCGGGCACACAACGGGAGAAACACACGAGACCTGCGAGGCGCTCCGGCAGCCGGGCCGCGTCCCTGATTCCGCCGATGGCCTTTCGGAGTGCACAATCGGTCGGCGTTGACAACGGACGACGGGGGCCCGGGCATGAGCTTCGACGGCTTCATCTCGTACAGCCACGCAGCGGACGGCAAGCTGGCGCCGGCGATCCAGCGTGGACTGCACCGGCTCGCGAAGCCCTGGCACAGCCGCCAGGCATTGTGGATTTTCCGCGACCGGACCGGCCTGTCGGTGACGCCTGGGCTGTGGTCGTCGATCCAGAAGGCGCTGGACGGCTCCGAGTGGTTCGTGCTGCTTGCCTCGCCGGCGGCGGCCCGGTCGCCGTGGGTGAATCGGGAGATCGAGTACTGGATCGCGACGAAGCCGGCCGGCCGGATCCTGCCCGTGGTGACCGACGGCGAGTGGCGGTGGGACGCGGAGCGCGGCGACCTGTCCGCGGACTCGACGGCCGTGCCGGACGCGCTGCGTGGCGTCTTCGCCGAGGAGCCGCTCTTCCTCGACCTGCGCTGGGTGCACGACGACCGGAAGCTGAATTTGCGCGACTCCCGCTTCCGGGACGCGATCGCAGAGCTGGCCGCACCCATCCACGGGGTCGGCAAGGACGAGCTGGAGAGCGAGGATCTCCGGCAGCACCGACAGGGCCGCCGGCTGCGCCGGGTGGCAGTGGCGATCGTCGCCCTGCTGACCGCGGTGGCGTCCGGGACCGCCGTGCTAGCGGACCACAACGCCGACCGGGCCACGGCCGCGGCGGTGGAGGCTCAGCGCCAGCAGCAGGACGCCTCACACCAGCGCGGCGAGGCTGAGCGGTACGCCGAGGAGGCCCGCCGCCAGGAGCAGAACGCCCGGGCGCAGGAGGAGAACGCGCACACACAGGAGGCACGGGCACGCGCAGCCACTACCGAGCGCAAGCAGCAGGAGGAACGCGCCCGGGAACAGCAGGCCGCGGCGCAGCGGGCGGCGGCCGAAGCGGAACGGCAGGAGACAGCCGCACGCCGCCAGCAGACGCTGGCGAAACGCGCCCAGGCGCTGGCGCGACAGCAGGAGGCGGTGGCCCGGGAACAACGCGAACTGGCGCGGCAGTCGTCGCGGGAGGCGACAAGCCAGCGGATCATCGCGGAGCAGCAGCAACGTCTCGCCGAGGAGGCCGCCGCGGAGACCGAACGGCAGCGTCGCAACGCCCAGCAACAGCAGCGGATGGCCGAGGAGGCCGCGGCTGAGGCCCGCCGGCAGAAGGCCATCGCCGAGCAGAACGAGCGGAAGGCAGAGGAGGCCGCCGAGGAGGCGCGCCGGCAGGAGGCCAACGCCGAGGAGCAGAAGAAGATCACCACCGGACGACGCCTTATGAATCAGGCGAAAGCGACGATCGACAACGACCCGGTGACGGCGTTGCGGCTGGGAATCGCCGCACAGCGGATCCAGCCGGGCACCGAGGCCCGCACGGAGCTGGCGGGAGTCGTCGCCTCCACCCGCCGGGCCGGCACGATGAACGGCACCTGGTACGCCGCGCACGGGCCCGGCGACGTCATTGCCGTCGTCGAGTCCGATTTCACGGCCGCATTGTGGAGCGTGTCCGACCGGGCGAACCCGGTCCGGCTCGCCCCGCTCGACGGCTTCCTCTTCACCGCCCAGCCCGTCTTCAGCCGGGACGGCCGGATGCTCGTAATCTCCGGCGGCTACGAGCTCGCGCCGCATCTCTTCGACGTGTCCGATCCGGCGCATCCGGTGCTGGTCGGCACCGTGCCCGAGTCGATGGGCAAATGGACCACCTTCAGCCCGGACGGGCAGATGCTCGGCGTCGTCGACTTCGACGGCGTGTGGTCCCTGTGGGACGTGGCCGACCCCGCCCGTCCCGCCCTGCTCACCCGGCAGACCAAGGGATATCCGGCGCCTCTGGGCTTCGGCCCGGACAGCCGTAGCGTGGTGACCGCCGGCGCGCCCGGAACCGTCTGGGACATCACCGACCGCACCCGTCCCACGGAGGTGGGCACGCTGCCCGGCAGTTGGGCGCGGGTCGCCGTCCACCCGCTCCGAGCCCTGCTGGCCACCAACGACCAGGAGGGGAATCTGGCGTTCTGGCACCTGGACGACCCGGCGAAGCCGCAGCGGGACAACACGGCGCCGGCCCGGTCCAACGCCGTGGCGTTCAGCCCGGACGGCCGCACGATGGCCGGCAGCGACGACAACGGGACCGTACGGCTCTGGGACCTGACCGACGCGCCGGTACCCATGCTCGAACTCAACGACCACGGCGGTTCTCAGAGATCGATGTCGTTCAGCTCGGACGGCCGGACGCTGGCCACGGTCGGCGACCTCCGCACGCTGAGCCTGTGGAACGCGGTGGCGCACGGTGAGCCGACGGCGATCGGCCAGGCGAACGGTACCGCCGGACGGACGGTGACGGCGGCCCTCACCCCGGACGGGCGGCGGCTGACCACCGTGCACGCCGACGGGATGGCGACGGTGTGGGACGTCTCGGACCGGGCCCGCCCGGTCGCGCGCGCTACCGTGCGCGTCCGCGACGGGGGCATCGGCATGGCGGCCGTCAGCCCGTCCGGCGGCCTGATCGCCGCGGGCGGGTTGACGGACGGCGCGCGGGTGACGCTCACCGACGTCAGCGACCCGAGCGCGCCGAAAGCAGTCGGCGGGGTGCCCGGCGGGGAACCGGACGGGCGGATGACGTTCAGCCCGGACGGGCGCACGCTCGCACTCGACATCGGGGCGTACACCGTCATGCTCTGGGACGTCACCGAGCCGTCCCGGCCTGACCCGATATCCCACCTGGACGGCGAGGACTGGGTCGAGGCCATCACCTACAGCCCGGACGGAAGCACAGTCGCGGTGGGCGAAGGGCGGTCGGTCGGTCTCTGGGACGTGACCGACCGGACGAAGCCGGTGCGGCGCATGACCCTCAAGGGACACTCCGACGCCGTACTCGCCGCGGCGTTCAGCCCGGACGGGCGCACGCTGGCGACGGGCAGCGCCGACCGGACGGCGGCGGTCTGGAACCTCACCGGCCGAGCCCGCCGGCAGGCGATCCTGACCGGCACCAAAGCCGCGGTGTGGTCGGTGGCGTTCGGGCCGGACGGCCGGACGCTGATCACCGGGTCCAAGGACGGCTCGGTGGTGTTCTGGGACGTGGGAGAGCTGTCCGGGCCGGTCCGGATGACGTCGATGCGGCGCGCCTCGCTGGGGTCGAAGTCGTTGCTGCCGCATCCGGACGGGCGGACACTGACGGCCAGCGGTGGGGAACCTGGGGGCAGGCGCGCCGTGCTGTGGGACTACTCGTCGTTGATCGCGCTGCGGGACGAGCCCGCGGCGGTCGCCTGCGGGGCTGCGGGCGGCGGTTTCATGGCGGACGAATGGGTCGCCTACATCCCGGAGGTGGCATACCAGCCGACCTGCCCGGGGTAGCTCGGCCGGACCCGGCAGTCCGGCCTCCGCGGCGAACGCAGGAAGGCACAACCGAACTGGAAGGCCGCCAGCTGTGATGTCCGGCGGATGGCCGATCGGTCGCGCCAGATCTAGCATGATCTCCATGAGCGACGTCAACGCTGGTGAGCTACCCGAGCCGGCGTTCGTACTGCCGACCATCCCGGCCTCTGCCGGAGCTCTGGTACGTGGCCGCAAGGGCCGATTGCTCATCCTGAAGCCGACGTACAAGGGCGGCTGGACGATCCCGGGCGGGATTGTCGAGATCGGCGAGTCACCCTGGGATGCGTGTCGCCGCGAAACCAAGGAGGAGTGCGGCCTCGACATCACCACGGGGCGGCTTGTGTGCGTGGACTTCCTGCGCCCTCGGCCTGGCCGTCCGGGTGGTATGCGCTTCCTTTTCGACTGCGGCGTGTACGACGACACCGTCCTGGACACGGTGGTCATCCAGCCGGTCGAGATCACCGAAAGCCGGATCCTGCCGATCGACACGGCGCTGCCTCTGCTCAGCGGACCGGTCCGACGCCGGGTACGCGCCGCCTGGAAGACGAAACGGGTGCGCTATCTCGAGGACGGCCGCCCTGTGCCGGGGATCAGCCCTTAGCGGTCGGGAACCGGCGACCGCAATCGAGGAGGAGCGGACGGCACCGGGCTACCAAGATCTCCTCCCTTGGCGGCGTGGAAGGCGTCGTACAGCTGCACCGGGACGTCGACGCTGAAAGGTGGGCTCCTTGTCATGGGCGGCGGGCGGTGGACTGCGCTGTGAGGAGGGTGGTGAGCTCGGCGGCGCCGTCGCCGGAGAGCTGCGGTAGGGCGGCGAGGCGGCCGCAGCAGGCGAGGAGCAGGGCGGCCATGGGGCCTTGGACGGTGGGGCCGTCGCCGGTCGACCACGAGGTGTCGGTGGCGGTGAGCCGGAACCCGGCCATCGCCTTCACCGAGGGCAGCGGCGGCGGCCACCGCATCGACAGCGCCCGGCCGGCGGCGACCGCGGCGGCGTCGGCCGGCATGTCGAGGCTGCGGCCGAGCGGGATGGCGATGTCCTGGCTGTGCACGAGGATGTCGCAGAGGGTTTCCAGGTGGGTGACACCGAAGATGTGCCGCCGTGAGCCGATGGTGGCGCGGATCTCGGCGATGGTCTGCTCGGTGGTCAGGGCGGTGGCGCGTAACCGGGCGGCGTGCGCGGTGGTGCGGTCGATGCTGCCCCGCCACTTGAGCATCTGGGCGAGGACGGCGGCGGGGCCGAGTTGCTGAAGTGTCAGGTGGGCGGCGACGTCGCGGACGGTCCAGCCGGCGCAGAGTGACGGCTGCCGCCACTGGTCGTCGCCGAGATCGGCGAGAAGGTCGCACAGGTTGGCCCGTTGGGTGTCGATGGCCTGCCAAACCTGGTCGGGAGTCATGACGGTACCTCCGTGGACTGTGAACGGATCACGGTGGTGACGAGCGTGGTGATCTGGTCGGTCGGGTCGAAGGTCGGATCAGGGATGGCCAGGTCGTGCAGGACGATGCCGGTGTAGTGGTTCATGATGATCGGCGCGTCGCGCTCGGGGTCGGTCGAACCGGCGACGCGTAGCCAGGTCATGAACCAGGCGTTGACCCGGGCTCCGCCGGCGAGCAGGTGTGCACGCATGGCCGGGCGGATGCCGGCCTCGACCAGGATCGCGTACCGGGCCAGGGTCAGCGTGCGCTGCGGGCCGGTCGCGGTCTTGGCGGCGGCGACGAGCACCTCGGCCAGCTCGTGCGGCGTCGTTGGATACATCCGCATCGCCAGCTCCTCCCACAGTGCCCGCTCGCGGGTGACGAACCGGTCCATCACCGCGTCGAGCAGCGCGTCGCGGGTGCGGAAGTGGTTGGAGGCCGAGCCGGCCGGCAGCCCGGCTTGGGCGTCGACGGCGCGGTGAGTGAGCGCGTGGATGCCGCGATCGCCGAGCACGGTGATCGCGGCGTCGAGGAGCTGCTCACGTCGGGTCGCCATGCTCGCACACTACGCTAGCAGTGGCCTCGACTTCAATAGTCGTACTGGTGACTACGATCGTAGTAATTGGCGTCATGGAGGCCTATCGCGCGGATGTCGCGTTCGACGGCGAGCGGGTGCTGGCGGGGGGCGCCATGGTGCTGGTCCGGGATGGCGTCATCGCCGGCGTGGAACCGGCCGCGGTGGCGGTTCCGAGCGGCCGCCCGGTGACCTGCCTGCCCGGCACCGCGCTGTGCGGGCGCCGCAGGTACCGGACCCGTAGCGCCCGCTCGGCGAGAGCTTGCGAGCCGTCAGCCGTTGTTGTCGATCAGACTGGCGATCTCGTTGTAGATGAGATGTGCCTTTGCGCCCTGGTTGGACGGGCAGCCGCCAAGATGATGCAGCGCGACCACGCGGTGGCTGCTGTTCAGCACCGGCGAGCCCGAGTTGCCACCTGACGTGTCGCAGCTGTAGCTGATGTTATACGTGTTGTAGTTCGCGTTCTTCACGGCGCAGGTCGGGCCGTTCTGGGCGTCCTCGTAGATCGCCACTCGCTTCGCGGTGCCGTCGCCGTGTCCGGGAATGTAGATGCGCGTGCCAGTGCTGGTGGCGGCCGTCGCCAGGTACAGCGTGCCGAACTTCTGGATGTTGGCGAAGTTGTTCACCGAGTACAGGGTGTAGTCCAGCTGATTGGAGCTACCGCTGCTCACCCGGTAGAGGGTGGCGCCGCTGACTTTGGTGCCCGCCCCGGGATTCGCGCCTCCACAGGTGGCGCACTGATAGTCGAACTGCATCTCGCTGCCGCTGACCGCAGCCTGCGTCGAGAAGCAGTGCTTGTTCGTCAGCATCCGGTTGGTGTTGCCGACTCGCCAGGTGGTGCACAGTCCACCACCGCTGATCAGCAGCCGCGCCACGGCCCCGGCGCGGGCGTACTCGGCTGGGTGACTGCTCTGGTAGCAGACCACGTCGCGGCGAGCATCGGTGCTGCAGACGGACATGAGCGAGACGTTGTACTGGGTGATCTCCGCTTGGTCGTAGCCCCGCCAGAAACGGTCAATGGTCACGGCACTCGCGTTGCGAGCGCGGCTGCTGTGCAGGGTCACCACCGCGGTGTCACCCTCCACCGACATCGCCCAGAAGCCCGGCTGCCCGTCGGTGGTGAAGTCAGAGCTGGTGGCCCGGTCAAGGTTTCGGGCGTACCGGTAGCTCTCACGGCCATCAGGGCTCGACACGGTGACAAAGTCGCCGGGGGCCAGTCGGAGCGCACTGACGTGGACCTTGATGTACGTCGCGCCGGGGTGCCGAATGATCTGTGTGCGGTTGCCGCCGTGGTCGGACAGCGAGGCGCTGAGGGTGCGAAGTTCGCCGACGGTGGTGACACCCTCCACCGAGAACTGGTCCGGTTCGGGCGCGCGCACCGAGTCCGGCGCGAGCGGTCGGGCCGATTGCACGTCGGCCTGAGCGGGCGCCGTCGATAGCAGTCCCAGTCCAAGCGCACAGGCCCCGACCAGGACCATCGCCGTCCGAAGCGAGCGCAAAGCATGTGCCATGGTTGTTCCTCCCCAGCAGTAGCACCGGTCGGTGTTTCCGCCTGTCGGAGTCCGACCAAGTTAGCGCCACGCTACGAGCAATACATAGACGCTGGTAGATATCGATCGGCTCATACGACACCGCGCGGTACGGCTGTAGACACCCTCCGCCGAGACCGAACAGGCGGCTATGAAAGTGCTCGGCCATAGCTATCGGACCGAGCCTGCGCGACATCCCCGTGGCTGACGGCTCGGGAGGTCCGACGATCTACGGACGCGGCCGTACTTCGAGGGGATGACTTGCGAGAGGGCAAGGCGGCGGAGTCATACCCCTTCCCGATCGGGGTGTCGCCCGGATCGGGAAGCGTCCGGTGCGGCTTGGAGGCCGCCATCGTCGCGGGTACGGCGGCGACTTCATCACCGACGGCACAATGAGCGGCAACGAGCCCGCGAGCGAGCCGCCGCGGCGACGAGCTCTCGGGCGGTGCCCGCGGTGTGCTCGGTCCACCACTCGGCGAACATGCCGCGGTGGCACCACACTCCAGTCTCGAGCTTCTCGAGGCAGAGCGGGACCAGCCGGCGGTCCGGCACGTCGGCGATGAACCGGCGGCCATACCCGCCACCCGGCCGCGGCCGCCGTCGACAGGCGAATGTGAAGTGGGTCACACCAAGATCCGTTTGGGGTGGTGTGGCGGTTTGGTGCGATTCCCGCTTCGCCCTCTCGGCGCTACGGTGTGCCGTCCAAACGGGGAAGGAAAACCATGAACCTGCTTTTCACGATCGCCAAGAACCGGTGGGCCGCGCTGATCGTCGGCCTCGTACTGCTTCCGCTCGGTCTGTACAACGCGACCTCGACCGGCACGGTCACCTGCGGTAGCCAGGTGATGAGCCAGGGCGACACCTGCGAGACGAGCCGGCGGGGCTCCACGACGGCGCGCTCCTACGACGAGCAGAAGAAGAGCGACACCACCGGCGGCTACATCCTCGCCGGGGTCGGCGGCGTGCTGGTGCTCGTCGGCGCGACTCAGCTCGTGCTGCGTGCCCGCCGCCGCTCCGAGGAGGCCACCGAGGCCGCGCCGGCCGCCACCGTCTGATTGCGACCCCCGGGTAGGCAACCGGCGCCCTACCCGGGGGATCACGCCTCGGCCGCGACGCTCTCTGCGTACGGGGAAATCATGAACGTGATGAGGTTGGCCGCCGCTGTCGGCGTCGGTGCGCTGGTGCTCGCGGGGGTGCGGCGGCAAGGCCGCCGGGACGCCGAAGGCTGCCGTAACCCCGTCGTGAGTAAGCCGGCCGACAACGGCATCGCGGCGCTGCCCGCGGCCAAGGACATCATCGACCTGTCCGGCAAGAAGGCCTGATCGCGTGGAGGTCGCCCGAGGGCGGAATCGATCGCGTCGCGCCGCCGTGTCACGAGCGCACCGGGATAGACGGGCGGCCACCTCGCTCGGGATGCCCTTCAGCGTCCGGAACGCCCGGGTGAAGAAACCGGCGTCGACGAACCACCGATCGCTGGGCGACCGCCGGGTGAGGCGCTCCGCGGACTTCACTGATCAACTCTGCCTGGTCGTCAGATCAGGCAACGCAACGGACTCGATGAAGGTAAGGCCGTGGTAGTGGATGCATCCGGCACGCGCGTTCCGGTCACTCGTGTAGGCCTGCGGGACGGAAATCAAGCGACATCAGCGCCTCGCGTCAGCCCGCTACTGTCGCACTGACCGCACCCGACCGATCGGAGCATGCGCTGCGATGAGCGCCATCGAGGATCCCGAATCAAGCCGTGCGCCTGCCGGTCCGGACCGACCAAGCGACGATCTGGAACACTGGCTGTCGGATCTGCGCACCGAAGTGTCCGCTGACCTGTCTGGATGGATCAACAAGGATCCCGTCGGCGAGCAGCCGAACGACCAAGCGGTTGAGCACAGCCCGCTTATCCCTGGCCAACGCGATACGGACGCCTCCAAACCAAGCAGCGGTGGACGGCACCGTGCCTCGGATTAAGCCACCCAGCCGGACCTCTCATCCCGCGGCGGCGTAGTTGAAGGCGTTGTCCATCTCGATGTCCGGTACGCGCGGTGGACCGGCCGCCAAGTCGCCTCAGCACCTCCGGCCGACAGCGGAGTGACCGCCGTCGAGTGATGGAGGCCGGTGCGGAGCGCCTTCAATCCCGGTGTTGCATCGGGCGCACGTCGGCCGGCGCCCCCGGCAGCCCGCCCGGCGTGGCGCGGTAATCCGGCACCCCCACGCACGTGAAGATCATTGCGTCCAGCGGCGCTCCGAGAAGTGCCGGGATCTCACTGTCGAGGAAGGTCATTCCGGTCGCGCTCGCACCCATCGCGTACGCCAGTAGGTGCAACCGCCCCTCGACCAGCCCGGCAGCCAGCTGCGCAGCCCGGTACTCGCGGTCATCCAGGCTCGCCACCTCAGCCGCAGTGATCACCACAAAGGCCGCGTCCCTGCTCAACCCCTGCTCCAGGCTCACCCGGTAGAGTTCCTCGCGCTGATTGCCCGCATGAACTGCCGTACCGAGATCAGGCCACCGGTACACGCCCGGCGTCACGCCGTCCACGTCGTGCACCGCCACGAACTGCGGCAGGTCGATTCCCCGCATTGCCACCCGCAGACCGGTGGTGAGCACGTTCTTCGGTACCCCGCGGGTCGGGTCCATCCGCCGTTGCGAGCCGCGGGTGAGCACAACCGCCTCGACCGGCTCGGCCCCTGTTTCCGGCACGTCGCCCGGGTCGCCCTCGGGCCACGGCGCACCCAGCACGGTCCTGTCACCGGCCCGCTGCGCGGCCGTTGCCAGCGGAAACTCCACCGGATCTGCGTCGACCTCGCCGCCGACCGCGGGGCCGGTCGGCGTCAACGCGGGCCGCTGCGAGCCCAGTGCGACCACGGCGACCGGCCATTCGTGTACGCCGTCCGCGCCGACCAACTCGGTGACCACCCGGTCGGGGAACGTGGTGTACAGCCGTGCCGGGATCCCCGCGGACTGGGCCAGGGCGAGGGTTTGGGCCAGCATCGTGCCTGCGTCCCAGTAGACGTGCCGGTAGCCGCGCTCGCGATACCGCCAGCCGGTCCGCCAAGGGACGCCGGTGACCACGATCGCCACGCCGCCGCCGCTCGGTGCGGGCGCCACCTGCACCAGGGCGTGACCGGCAGGGTCGTACCAGTGCACGCCGGCCGGAAGCCCCCGATGATCCTCCGGGATGAGCACGTAGAGCTCGAGCGGGAAGCGCCCGCCGGCCGAGCCGGCCGCACGGAACAGGTGAGTGATCCCGTTGCTGCGCGTGGAGGTACGCACGATGCCCGCGGACAGGTGCAGCAGCCGGGCGAGATGCGGCAGGTCGAGGTCGCCGGCGGCAACCTTCGCGGTGCCGGCCAGCACATCGATGGTCGATGCCTCGGTGGACGGCAGGCCACGGGGCAGCTCGAAGCGCGGCAGTTTCCCGGTGTATCGCTTGTAGAACAGCGGGAATTTGTCGAAGTCGTTGGGTTTCAGTTCGACGACAAGACGCGGGTCGGAGATGACGTCGTCCCACTCCCGTCCCGGCTCGTAGGAAGTCAGCCTGTGCAGGATCTGGGTCGCGGTCTCCACTGAGCCAACTGTAGGTGTGTCACGCGTCAAGCGCCGCGGATAACGCGATGGAGCGAGCGACGGCGACCCGGCCCCGGCAATTCGCCTTCCGGGCGGTCTCTCGGCATGACCGAACGCACTCACCTCGGCGGAGGATGCATCACCGGACACGGCCTCCACCGGACGACCCCTACGGGGTCCTCGCCGAGGCGTACCTAGGCAGCGACAGCGAAGTTCGGGACATAACAGAACGTCGCATCGCACGCCCGAGGCGATGGCCGTGCGCCGCTCGGACTCCGTCACCGTGCGGGCCTTCAGCGCGGCCCGGCGCAGCCGCGCCCGGCCGCGGGCCCGGCCGCCGGGCCAGCACGAAGCCGAGCAGCACCCGCGTGCCGATGGCGGCGCTGCGGTTGCCGGCCGCGACGGCCAACTCGTGCTCGTAGAGCTCGCGACGCCGGCCCCGCCGGTCAGCTGGGCGGCCACGACCGAACCGGCTGAGGTGCCGACGAACAGGTCGGCGAGGCCGTGCAGCAGGCCGATCTCCCAGGCGATGCCGGTGACGCCGCCACCGCCCAGCACCAGCGCGCGTTTCTCCATGGACGTCTGTCTACAGCTACCGGCCGTCCCGCGGGTGCGCCAGCGCCCGGGCTCTGGCGCCCGGGAGTTCGGGGAGGTCGAGCTCCGGGAGTCCGGAAAAGTCGAGCTCTGGGAGTTCGGGAAGCTCGAGCTCCGGGATTTCGGGAAGCGCGAGCTCCGGGAGTTCGGGAGGGCCGATTTCTGGGATTTCGGGAAGGTCGAGTTCTGGGAATTCGGGAAGGTCGGGTCTTGGGATTTCGGGAAGGCCGAGTCCTCCTGGGTGTGCGGGACGATCGGGCCTTGGACGTGCAGGAAGGCCAGGTCCTCCTGGGTGTGCGGGACGATCGGGCCTTGGACGTGCGGGAAGGCCAGGTGCTCCTGGGTGTCCAGGAACATCGGGCCTCGGGCGTGCAGGAAGGCCGAGTCCTCCTGGGTGTGCGGGACGGTCCGGCCTTGGACGTGCGGGAAGGCCAGGTACTCCTGGGTGTCCAGGAACGTCGGGCCTCGGGCGTGCAGGAAGGCCGAGTCCTCCTGGGTGTCCAGGAACGTCGGGCCTTGGGAGTTCGGGAAGGCCGAGTCCTCCTGGGTCTGCGGGACGGCCGGGTCCTGGGAGTCCGGAAAGGCCAGTGCTCGGGGGTCCGGGAAGACCGAGTCCTGGGAGTCCGGAAAAGTCGGTACTCGGGGGTCCGGGAAAGCCGAGTCCTGGGAGTTCGACAAGGCCGGCGCCCGGGCGGCCGGGAAGGTCGGCCCCCGGCCAGGTGCCGGCCTTCATGGGCGCGGAGCGGACCGCCGTGATTGGCGCGACGCTGGGACTCGGGCGCGTGTCGGCGGTCGTCGCGGCGTTGGGGCCGGCCGCGGCGCGGGGGCGCGGGGTGGTGGACGGCGCGGGGCTCGGCGCGGATGCGGCGTCGCCCAGCCCGCCGGCACGCGAGGCGCCGGTGGTATCGCGGGCATCGATCATTCGGTCGGTTACGAGCACACTCCACCCGAGGGTCGACAACAGCCCGAACGCACCGATCAGGACGATCTGCCTCCGGAGCCGGTTTCGGCGAGAGTCCTCCGACAAGTACACCGCGCTCGGGTCGTGGTCCGGTGGTGGCGCCTCGGCGGCGGCGTCGTCGTGCACGTTGCGCATGCTTCAGTCCTCTGCGGTCATGGCAAGCGGGCCGGCCCCGCACAACGTCGCAGCGGCAGGCCCTGAGATCTCGGTGGTCCATATTTATCGGACATCAGGGGTTAAAACGGTGATTTCGCCCAGCTTGTCACCTGCTGTGACGCCCCAACAAGGCGTTGGTGTGCGCCGCGTCGAACGTCGGGCGCCGTTCACGCCGGACACGCGGCACCCTCCGGCAGCAATCTGAGCCCATTCGGCCGGCTCTCCTGGGAGGGAGTGGGCAAGTCGGCTGCAACCTCGCCGCCTGCCCAGAAAGCCATGGGTGGCGGCGCGCTGCGCACGCATATGAGCATCCGCGTCCGGGAACGCCGCGACGTCGACCTCCTCCTCGACAAAGCCATGCTCGCCGCCGGCTGGCACGCTCGCTACCCAACGACCGCCCAGACCTCGACCCGCTCTCCCTCGCGGCGCTCGATCGGCGTCCGCAGGCCATCCGGAGAGAGCTCTTCTGATGGCGCTCGACCAGGCGCCCGCCGATGGCCTCACCATTCCGGCAAGTCACCCGCGGGCGCTGGCGCGCCTGACCCGACCGTCCGCGCGGACGTCCGTCCGCTCGCGCGCGTCTGCGCAGATCAGCGCGCGGACGGACGAGCGGACGGATGTCGGCTCAGGGCGCAAGCGGATGTGGCAGGCGGCGAGCGGCGGACAGCCGAAGGAGCAGGCGGTGGCTAGATCAGGAACCGGATCGGTTGCGTAGCCATGAGGCGACCCTGTGGGTACCCGAGGTCGGCGGCGCGATCGACCCCGGCTCCGATGCTCACGATCTGGTCATGGCGCTCTACGGCGGCATGAGCAAAAGTGAACGCAATCGCATCAAGATTCGCGTCCGGTCGGCGATGAAGGCACGGACCGAGCTGGAAGGCCGCTACCTCGGCGGACGGCCGCGCGCTGCGCACGGCCAAGACCGTTCAGCTGATCGACCGTCCGGTGGCGCCGCGAAATGCGGCGCCACCGGACGCGACGAGTTCTCGGGAAGAGGTCAGCTGATGTCGGGGTCCGACTCCCAGGTGGGATCGGTGCAGAAGTGCACTGCCCCGGGCTCGATCTCCGGCATGAACTTGTTGTCCGTCAACACCGTCAGATTCCAGGGGTTGCCCCCACTCGTCGGGCTCCCGACGTTGCACTGACCGAACGGATTGCCGCCGCCGGGAGCGCCAGGCATCCGGGTGAAGCTGTTGAAGTCGCCGCGATTGATCGGACTGGCATCCGGCCAGGCGCCGCCCGCGGGCCCCATCGCCTTCCCGTTGCGGTACAGGTACTGGCTCGGCATGAAGCTGTACTGCACCATCGGCTTGGCGTTCGAGCCGGAGTTGCCGGGTTGGATGGTCTCGGTGGTGCCGTCCGTGCAGGCACGCACATACAGCTCCTGCCAGATGGGTGGGCCCGCGCCGAACATGGAACCGTCGATTCCCCACTTGAAGAACATGTTGTAGATCTCGCCGGCGACCGTCGCCACGTTGTCCGGAACGGCGGCGTCATTGGCCAGCCTCTGGTGGTAGGCCTCCATCGCGGTCGACGGCGTCCGCGTACCGATCATGGGCCGGAACCCGATGACACCGCCGGAGCTGAACAGGCCGACCACGCACCGGCCGCCGGTCTGCACCGGCACGCCGGTCGCGTCGGTGACGATCGGCTTCCAGCCGGCGAAACGGTACGACCGTCCCGGCGCCCGCCCGTCGAGCTGCGGATGTGCCGTGGTGTACATGTGGTCGTACTGGCGCAGGTTCGTGGTCGTGTAGGTGAGATCGGGCAGGGCGATGCCGTAGTCGCTCTGCACGGCCCGCAGATACTCCATGACGAACTTCGGCAGGTGTGTGTCCGCGGTGCGCTGGTGGTAGTCGATGTCGGCGCTGCCGTCGACGATCTTCCCGTCCGGGCCCACCACATAGGTGATCCGCATGCCGCTGCGCAACTTGTACGAGTCGTCGTTCGTGTCGAAATGAGCCGGCTTGTTGGCGCTGGTCGGCCGGTGCCGAAAGTCGTTGGAGAACGACATCCATGCCGGAATGCTGAAGCCGTCCGTGTGGTTCACCGGGTCCGTGCCCGCGGCGGCGACCTCCTGGTCCCAGTTCAGTGCGGCCTGCCGGGTGGCGGGCATGACACAGTCGGCTCGCGGTCCCGCGGTGCAGGCGGGCAGGGCCAGTACGTTGCCGGCGTGCTCGCGCGCCCAGTTGTGCATCGTGGTGTGGTTGCGCAGCGGCGTGTCGACGAACCGGCTGTACAGGTTCATGTCGATGTTCTGGTCCTCGTCGAAGTACGCGATCGCGTCGATGCGCTCCTCGACCGGTCGCCCGGTCACCGGTACGAACGCGACGGCGTCGAACGCGACCGTGCCCAGTCCTCCGCTGCGGTCGTCGCGGGTGACGTTGGAGAGCACCACGTTGGCGTTCGCGCCCAACTGGTAGGTGCCGAGGCTCTTCCAGTGGTTCCAGTGCTCGTGCTGGTTGATCACCTTCTGGCGGACCTCGCCGTTGGCCGTGGTGATGTCGTAGACGGCCGAGCCCGCCGAGGCACCCCCGACCGGGATGTGCGCCTTGACCACGTACGTGCCGGCGGCCAGCGCGTTCGGGGTCCAGGTGCCGGTGACCCGGTGCACCGCGTCGGAGGCCAGCCGGTTGCCGGTCATCCAGGTGTGCCCGCCGAAGCCGGTTGCCACCTGGTGGAAGTCGATCTCACCGATCGGCGCGCCGGAGACAGGATGTCGTCCCACCTCATAGGTGAAGCCGCCGCGAGTCGTCCAGTTCCGGCTCGGGCACCACAGGTTCGCGCTCGGATCGGCCAGATCGTCCACGATCACCGCGTTCGGGCCGAGGTCGGAGTCGCAGGCCGGCTTCCAGGCGTTGACGCCGGCGGGTTCACTCGCCGGCAGCGACGCGCTGAACGGCGTACGCGCACACATCCGCGGGCAGTCGTAGATCGGGCACGGGCCCTGGCACGTCGCCATCTGCACCGGCTCGTGCCACCAGCAGTGGTTGTCGGCCCGCGTACAGAAGTCGTCGTCCTCGCCCGCCGGGTCGTGCGCCGGGTCGCAACGGTTGGTGTTGTCGCAGAACTGCTCGCGCCGCGGGTACGTGATCGGCCGTTCCGCGTCACCATCCGGTCCGGCCTCCGCCGCCTGGTAGGCGCTCTGTCCCCAGGGAATCTGGATGGGTGTTTCGGCCCAGCCCAGGATCCGCTCCTGGTAGGCCCACTCGGACGGGCGCTCCGCGTCGGCGTACGACTCGCGCAGGAACACGCCGCGGCCCGGCGGGTAGTCCGGGTTCATCGGGTTGTTCGTCCAGCCCAGGCCCCAGTTGCCATCCGCGTCCGTGCAGGACGGCCCGGGCGTGCAGCCGGACGTGTTGCCGGTGCTGGCCTGCGGGTTCATCCCGGTGTTGTACGCCCACAGCGCCATGTACCAGTTCTCGAGGTACTGCGGGTCGTTGTTGTTCATCCGCACGCCGGCGGCGCTGAGCTCGTTCCACTTGCGAGCCAGGATGCCGAGGCCGGCCTGGATGTTCTCGGCGTAGTCGATGGCGATCTTGGCCTTGCCGTTGGCCGAGATGCCGGTGTCGGCCGCGGCCATGCCCGTGGTCACCTGCGCGACGCCGTAACCGCAGTCGGCGTTGGCGAAGTCGATGACGTCGATGGTGTAGTGCGAGCCGTAGTAGTCACCGATCAGCGGGTTGCCGCCGGAGCCGCGCAGCGTACGCCAGGAACCGTGGGTGTAGTTGCTCTCCTGCGCCAGCACGCCGTTCATCACCGGGGGCGGAATGCGCCCGCCGTTTGGCTGCAGGCTGGGCACGGGGAAATCGGTGCTCGGGCTGTAGGCGGCGAGCCCGGAGCCGAGGTAATTGGCCGGCCGCGAACGTGAGCCGGTCAGCTGGTTGCGGCTGGCCATCTCGACCGCCCAGCGGGTCTGCTCGGGCGTGGAGCTGTACGCCTGCCGGCGAGGGTCGTTGCGCGCGACGCCGCACTTGGGTGTCAGGCCGGCGAGCGCCCGTTTCGGCGCGGCGGTACCGCCGATCGTGCTCGGCAGCGCCTGGGTGATCGTCGCCGCCCGGCCGACCGGAGCCTCCCAATCCAGCCGGGAGCCGTCAGCGGCGAACAGCGCCGCACCGGACAGGTCCGGGCCCGCATGGTGGTCGCCATGGGCGGCCGGCGGTTCCACCGCGGCCAGCACGACCTTGCCCTGCAGGCTGACGGCCTGCGCCGGCAGGCCCTTCGCGTCCGCACCGGAACGGGCGTATCCGGCGTGTCCGGCGTGCGGGTCCGGCAGGCGGGCAAGCCTGGGGCGGCCGGTTCCGGCGGCGCCGGCCGGGGTGGCGCCCAGCGTCACGTTGGCGCCGCGGCTGCCGGGGAAGAGCTGGACGCCTCCGGCCGGGCCCGCGGCCACCTCGCGCAGCCCGGCGGTGTCCCACCGCTGGACCCGCACGTCGTTCCCGTTGTCGACCAGCAGGTCGGCGCCGGTGGGCGTCGCGGTCAACCGGTACGGCTCTCCGGCGACCCGGGCCACCACGGTGGGCACGGGCTGCCCCTTGGCCACCCGCACCAGGGTGCGCCCGCGCAGCGCCAGGATGCCGGCGCCGCTGGGCACCGGCGAGGTGAGCTGGCCGTTCACGGTGCTCACCAGGCTGACCTCGCCGGTGCCGGCGTCGAGCCGCAGCAGCTCGCTGCGCCGCTGATCACGGTCAAGGTGCCGGAGCAGGGCGACGTCGGACCCGGTGCCGCAGCCGGTGGCGTGGTACTTGAACGCGATGCCCCGCACGGCCGGGCGAACCTTGCCGGTACGGATGTTCACGAGGTACGTCAGTCCGCCGCGATCACGCAGTTCGGGCTTGTTCACGGCCATCCGCGGCGCCACCGTCACGACGACGTGCAGGCCGTCGCCGGTGACGCACTGATAGCCCAGCCAGGTGTCGTCGGTGAAGCCGTTGGGCTGGATCGAGGCCAGCGGCCTCATCGCGTACCGTTCCCGCTCCCGGCCGATCCACAGGTGATAGCCCTCGTTGTCACCCCGGCCGGTGACGATCAGATCCGTACCCTCCCACCAGCGAGGCGACACCAGCGCCAGGTCCCGGGCGGGCGCCTCGCCGCCGGCGTGGGAGCCGTGCGCCGCCGGCGTTGCGGGTTCCGGCGGTTCGGCCGCCGCGGACCGGCCGATCAGGCCGGCCACGGCGACCATCACGGTCGCCGCCATGACGGTACGCAGGACGGCGTGCCGCCCCGCCCACCACTTCGATGTCCGGCGCAGGGCCGGATCCACCTGGATGTCTTCCGCATCACGCATGAAGTTCTCGATTTCTGTTCCGCTGCGTCGCCCAGGACGGTTCGCGCAAAAGCACATTGACACCCGCGACTCGCACAATCGAGGTACTCGACCGGCACTTGACCGGCATTCGCAAAGGCCGGTACGACCGCACGGCGCCGGCGTTGTCCAGCAGCGATGCGCAGGGCACGGCGTCCGGTACGCCCGTGCCTTCATGGGCCCGGCGGACCGGCCGCCACGCCGATCCTTTCGGGCTGCGCTTAAAGGAATTGCCGCCGCGGACCGCCGTGATCCACGCTTCCTGGCACACGCACCTTCCACTGTGGGCGAAGGGAAACCAGGAGAAATGATGAAGACCGTGAAGGTTGGATTGGTCGGACGGGCAGCGATGGCCCTTTTCGCGGGGTTGGCGATGGTGGCCGTGCCGGCGGCGACGCCGGCGCAGGCCGCGGCCTGTACCGCGAATTCCAGTGTCGCCAGCAGGTGGCCCGCCAACATCGGAATCCGGCTGGGCCGCAACTCCTCATGTACGTATTACGCGCGCTTCTCCACCGGTAGCGACGCCGCCTACGGCGCCGGATACAGGTGGTTCTACAAGGTGGAGCGTCTCGAGCTGACCTCGTACGGCTACTTCGTCACCGCGACCCAGTCGGGTTCGACCCTCTGGGGGAGCTACCTCGACAAGAGGACCGGCACGGTCAATGGAAACGCTCCGGGCGGCGCCGAGGACGACCACCGGGCGTGCTTCGGTTCCGGGGACGTGAACGGCTCGGGCCCGTACAGCTGGACCTGCACGGAATGGGCCGGTTACTGATTCGCATAACCCTCTGATCACCAAGTGGGTGGTGTGGGCCGGACCCGTCTCGGGCCCGGCCCACATTTCTTTCCACACCCCATTCAAATGGCTCAGTCGTGCATTCCTGGAGAGGTCTCGATGATTCGTCGTCTAGCCTGCGCGATGGCCGTGGCCGTCGCGGCAGCGCTCATACAGGTCCCGGCTCGCGCCGGCGCCGTACCCACCCCCACCGCACCCTTGTCGCCCACCCCGGCCGGGCCGGCGCGCGCTCCCGACCGGGCGCCGGACGCCGCGAACCGGGTCACCGACCCCGATCGCACGCTGGGCAGAAACTGGCGGACCTCCGCCGACCGGGCCGTCACCACCTCCAGCGACGGCACCGGACTGCACCTGCTCGTCGCCGACGCCGGCGCCGCCTACCGCTGGCGGACGGTGGCGACCCTGCTGGAGCCGGGATTCCCCACCGACCAGTGGATCGGCCAGTACTGCCTCACCGGCTCCGGCCGCCGCGCGGTGGTGGTGTACGCCCCGCGGGAGTTCTCCAACCACGACGAGCTCATGTCCGGCGGCGCCTTCGCAGCCGTGGTCGATCTGCGGACCGGAGCCGTGCACAAACTGCCCGACCGGGTGTCGCTGGCCTACCACAACCCCGGCTGTTCAGCGGGCGAGACCGCCACGCTGTCGCGGCGTGACACCCGCGCCGACGGGACGGCGGAAACCTGGATCGGCGTCGTCGACACCAGGCGCGGCGTGCGTACGACCACCGTGCGCACACCCGGCCAGGTCACCTCGGTCGTGCCGTACCAGGGCGCCCTGGCCGGCGCCAACGGCCGCACGCTGGTGCGCCTGGACACCGCGGGCCGTACGAAGGTTCTGGCCGAGACCGACGGAGTGCCGCACCGCCTGCTCGCCGACGGTGACCAGGCGCTGGCCTTCCAGGTCATGAAGGGCCGCGACGTGGTGCTCAGCCGCTACACGGGCGGCAAGGTGACGGCGGTGCGGCGGGTGCCGTCCGGTGCGGTCCGGCTGCGGCCGGGTGCCGGCGGCAAGGTGTACGCGGTGGGCGACACCGCTCGTACCCGGCTGCGCTCGGGCGTGCCGGGCAGCTGGCGCGCGCTCGACGCCCCCGCGGACAGCGAGGTGTCGACCACCGGTGCGCTGGTGGTGACCAGCGCGGTGACCGGTCGCGAGGCGGCCGGACCGGCCGGCGGCGCTCCGACCGAGCCCGGCGCGCAGCGGGTCGCGATCTCGGCGCGGCTGACCGGCGCGGCCAAGGCGCTGCGCTTCTCCGCGGTTCCGGAGCCGGCCGGCGAGGCACCGGAGGCCCGCTCCGGCGCAAGCGCGGCCGCCGCGGACCCCGTGGTCAACGGGACGACCGCCTACGACATGGACCGTTCCTGCGCCGTGCCGCGCAACGACAGCAACCTGCAGGTCTACCAGCCCACGCCCGAGCAGGTGGAATGGGCCGTGGGCGAGGCCGTGCACAACGAACTGGTCGGCCACCAACGCCCGGCCAACTGGAAGAACAACGGCATGTCCGCCTATACCCCACAGGGTGGGAGCATGTTCCCACCCGTGCCGCTGATCGGCGGCGGCTCGGTTCCGGCGCAGGTGCTGCTGGGCATCCTCGCCCAGGAGTCGAACATGTGGCAGGCCAGCTGGCACATCGTCGACGGTTCCGGCGGCAACCCGTTGACCAGCATGGGCTTCTACGGCATCAGCTCCGGCGACCGGTTGACCGCCCGCAAGATCGACTGGACCAAAACCGACTGCGGGTACGGCGTCGGCCAGGTCACGACGGGCATGCGGAAGGCCGACACGGACACCACCGTCGACGGCATCCACTGGACGTACGACCGGCAGAAGGCGGTCGCGCTGGACTATGCCGTGAACGTCGCCGCGTCCCTGCGGATCCTGCAGACCAAGTGGAACCAGACCCGCAGCAACGGGATCATCGCGAACAACGGCGATCCGCGGTACATCGAGAACTGGTGGTTCGCGCTGTGGGCGTACAACACCGGCTTCTACTCCCCCAACGGTTCGCAGCCGTGGGGCGTCGGGTGGGCGAACAACATCGCCAACACCGACTACCCGATGGACCGGGCCATGTTCCTGACCGAGCCGAGCTCCGTGCCGTACGGCGATCCGCCCCGGACCGACGTGAACGGCTACGACAACGCCAAGCACCCGAACCACTGGTCCTACCCGGAACGGGTGACCGGCTTCGCGTACACGTCGCTGCGCCGCTACGACTACGAGGACAAGTACTGGCGGCAGACCTACAACGAGGCCAACGACCGGGGCAAGCGTGAGGCACAGCCGGCCTACAACGGGTTCTACACGTTCTGCCGCTCCGACGTGAACCAGTGCGATCAGAACCTGCCGCCGAAGGTGCCGGGCAACTACCCGAACACCAAGGCCGGTGCCTGCCAGCGCGACGACCTGAAGTGTTGGTGGCACGCGCCGGTGACCTGGGTGGACTGCGCTCTGAAGTGCGGCGAGGAGAACCGGCGCTACCCCTCCGGGAACTCCGAGCCATCGGCGTACAACATGTATCCGACACCGCGCAACGATGACGGCTCGTGCAAGGTGACCGGCCTGCCGTCGGACGCACGGATCATCGACGACATCGACGTCACCAGCGCGGTGGGGCCGGAAGGGTGCCGGCCGACATACACCAAGGGCGGCAAGTTCGGCCTGCAGTTCGGCTCGATGACCGGGGTGAGCGGCGCGACCATCTTCCCGTCGAAGGTGGACTTCCACCAGAGCTCGCACGGCTTCGGCGGGCACGTCTACTTCGCGCACACGATGCAACCCAGGGACCCCGGCGACAACGTCGACAACGCACCGCTCAAGGTCACCGGCACCTGGACCATCAACCCGACGAATGCGTGGACACGCGTCTTCGTACACATCCCGGATGCCGCCGCCTGGACTCCGCAGGCACGGTACGAGGTCATCCTGCCGGGACAGGACGACAAGCCCCGGCACCGGGTCATGCCCACCCGCTATGAGGGGAACTGGTGGATCCCGCTCGGCGTGTTCGACTTCCGCGGCGACGGTACCCCCAAGGTGCGGTTGACCAACTTCACCCAGGACGGCAGCTACACCTCCGACGTGGCGTTCGACGCGATCGCGGTCCAGGCGCTCAGCGCCAAGCCACGCCACTTCGTCGTGGGACTGGGCGACTCGTTCAGCTCGGGCGAGGGCGCCGGCTACTACTCCCGGGTGACCGACCAGTACGGCGACGACCCCTCCCTGCGCAACGCCTGCCACCGCAGCAGCTATGCGTGGGCGTCCTCGGTCAGGATTCCCGGCGAGCCGCACAACTGGAGCATCGGGCTGCTCGATTCCTCCAGGGATCCGAACATGGACTACCACCTCGCCGCTTGCAGCGGCGCCGTTACCGCCAACGTGATGCTGAGCAGGACGTCGACCGGGGCTCCGGCGCCGGAGCCGCAGTCCAAGGACAAGATCCGCGGAAAGTACGGCGAGCTGACCCAGCTCGACCAGGGCTGGATCGACGAGAACACCACACTCGTGATGCTGACCATCGGCGGTAACGACCTGAAGTGGTCCGACGCGTTGCTGGCGTGCGCGACGGCGGTCGACTGCTCGACACCCGGATTCGTCCGTGAGGGCGATCCCTGGCCGCTCCGTGACATGGTCACCAGCCGGATCCGGGGATCGGTGAAGACCGACACCCAGCGCGTCGTCGCCGAGATCCGGCGGCTGGCACCCAATGCAATGATCATGTTGGCCGGGTATCCGCAGATCTTCACCACCGGCGGGCACTACGACCTGCCGTATTACAACCTGCCGGGCGCGCCGAGCGGCGGTTTCAGCCAGGCCGAGGTCGCCTTCCTCAACGAGATGACCGGCCTGCTGCTCACCACCGTGACAGCCTCGTTCGACCTGGCGGACCGGATCAACGGCGTCGATGTACGCGGCGAGTTCGCCGGACACGAACACGGCGCACCGGCGACCAACGGCATCTACTTCAACGAGCTGTGGGTTCCGGGAGACACGTACTTCCCGGTCGACGATGACGGCGAGCCCAGCGAGTCCTCCAAGAGCCCGCATTCCGGGCATCCCACCATCGCGGGATTCGGCGCGTACGCCCGAGCGATCTCCAACCGCATGGGACCCATCGGATACACCTGGTGACGACGGGTGCGGGCCCGGTCCGACCGGACCGGGCCCGCACCCACGGCCGTTCACCGCGGGTGTCACGATTCGTCGAGAGGTCAGTCTCGCGACCAGGAGAAGCCGATCCGCCCCTCCAGGCCCGAGGGGATGGCGGCATCCGGAATGCCGAGGCTCCGCAACAGGATGACCAGCGCATCGTCCGTCTTTCCCACTCCACCGAGGCCGACGACGGCGACCACGGCCACAGCGGGCGGCACCGTGGCAGCCTGGGCCGTCGGCTCGGTGACACTGTGGACGGCGAGTCGGAAGAACCCGCTTCTCTCCTCGTCGGTGAGCTTGAAGGCGTCAGCGAGGATACGCGCCGTCGACGGGCGGGGCCGCAGTCTCTTGCGGGTCTCGATGTTGCGCAGCCCACGCACGCTCAGGCCGCAGAGTTCGGCGAGCTCCTGCTGACTGAGCCCGATTCTCTGGCGATACGCGCGAACGAGGTCTCCGAATCCAGGCTCGGTCGACATCCGTGATCCCTCCGCCGCGGTTCCTCCGTACCCTCGCCGATGACCCAGCTTGGACCCGGTCCGTGACGGTCGTCGATGCTGTTCGGCCGTGGCTGAAAGGTTGCGGTGCCGGCACATCGACGGCCGGCGTTCCCGGACTCGGCGAACGTGAGAGCATGTGCCGTGCTGATGAGCAGGTGCCGATCGCGTGTCGCAGGATGGTCCGCCGCCGGTGTGCTCCTGCTCGGCTCCGGACTGGCCGCGCCGGCCCACGCGACGTCCGCCACATCGGACAGCCGCCTGGACGTCGCCCTGCTGCAACGGGTCGACTCGCTCAACCCGTTCGTCGGGATCTCCGCATCGGCCCAGCAGATCTTCGGCCTCGCCTACGACCGGCTGACCGACTACCGCAACACCGACAACCGGCCGACGCCCGGCCTCGCCGAGTCCTGGCGCACCTCGGCGGACGGCCGGACCTGGACCTTCACCATCCGCGGCGGCGTGCGGTGGTCCGACGGCACGCCGTTGACCGCGGCCGACCTCGCGTTCACCTACACGACGATCATGCGGGAGCCGACGTCCGTCAACGCGTCGATGGTGGCCGCGTTCACCTCGGTCACCGCGCCCGACGCCACCACCCTGGTGATCGAGACGTCCGCGTACACACCCACGATGCTGAACCTCGACATTCCGATCGTCCCGGCACACATCTGGCGCACCCGCGATCCGATGGCGGAGCCGCCGACCGCGGACGCCATGGTCGGCAGCGGACCGTTCCGGCTGGTCGAGGCCCGCCCGGGGGAACAGTACCGGCTCGAACGCCGGCCGGATCATTGGCGCGGCACGCCGGGCCCGGCCACGGTGGTGCTCCGGCAGTTCACCAACAGCGACGCGGCCGCCCAGGCGCTGCGCACCGGCGAGATTGACGTGGTCGGCAACCTCACGCCGGCCCAGTTCGATGCGCTGACCGACGATCCGGCCATCGCCACCAACGAGGCCCGCGGAACCCGGTTCACCCACCTGGGCTTCAACCCGGGCGCCGCCCGAGCGGACGGCACGGCGATCGGCGACGGGCATCCGGCCCTGCACGACCCGCGGGTGCGTACCGCCGTCGAGCAGGCCATCGACCGCCGGACCCTGGTCGACCGGGTCCTGCTCGGGCACGGCGACCCGGGCCTGGCGTACTTCCCCCCGACCTACCAGCCGTGGGCCTGGACCCCGGCGCGACCGCCGCGCGCCTTCGACCCCGCGGCCGCCGAGCGGCTGCTCGACGCGGCCGGATACCCGCGCGGCCCCAACGGTCGGCGGCAGCTGGAGTTCCGGCTGTTCGCACCCGTCGAGCGGGCCCACTACCAGCAGTCCGCCGCCTTCATCACGGAGTGGCTGGCCGCGGTCGGCATCACCGTCAAGGTGACCACGATGGCCGACACTCAACTCGGGCAGCGGGTTCGCGCCGGCCGGTACGACCTGTTCCTGAGCGGGTGGATCCTCGACCCCGATCCGGCCTTCCTGCTGTCGGTGCACACCTGCGCCGCCCGGCCCGACGCCGCGGGCAACGGCACGACCGACTCCTTCACCTGCGACCCGCAGTGGGACGAGCTTTACCGCCGGCAGTCGCACGAACTCGACCCCACGCGGCGGGTCGCGCTGGTCCAGCAGATGCAACAGCGCCTGTACGAGGCGGCCACGCTGGTGCCGTTGTACTACCCCTCGGTGCTGGAGGCGTACCGCAGCGACCACTTTCGGGGGCTGACCCGGCGACCGACGGCCAGCGGCAGCCTGGTCGGAGCCTGGAGTTACGTCACCGCGACGCCGGTGATCACGGCGGCCGCACCTGCCCACGACCGCACCGGCGTGGTGGTGGGCGTGCTCCTGGCGGTGCTGCTGGCCGGGGCGGCGGGCTTGGCGGTGCACCGGCGACGGTCCGGCCGGCACCTGCGCGAGTGAGAATCGCACCCGGCGCGCGGGTGTTGCGCACTGTGCTCGTGCCCGCCGCCGATCTCGCCGGCCACCTGTTCTTCGTCGTCGTGGTCGGTTTTCTGCTGTTCAGGGTGATACCCGGCGACCCGGTGCTGGCGCTGACCCGGGGCCGGCCGACCACACCCGAGCAACTGGCGGCGCTGCGCCACGAGTTCGGACTGGACCGGTCGCCCGCCGTCCAGTTCGCCGATCACCTCCGCGACCTGCTGCACGGTGATCTCGGCATCTCGTACGCATACCACCGCCCGGTCGCCGATCTGATCATGGAACGGCTCGGGCCAACGCTGCTGCTGGTGGGCACGGCGACCGTGGTGTCCATCGCGCTCGGTGGATACGGCGGCATGCTGGCCGGCTGGCGGCCCGGCGGCCCGCTCGACCGCTCGTCCACGACGGTGGCGCTGCTGCTGTGGGCGACGCCGTCCTTCTGGCTGGCCCTGATCCTGCTGGTGGCGTTCGGCTCCGGTACGGACTGGTTCCCGGTCGGCGGCATGCGCTCGACGGATCCGCCGGCCGGCCTACTGGCCGCCACCTGGGATGTCGCCCGCCACCTGGCACTGCCGTGCCTGAGCCTGGTCGCGGTCCAGTACGGGCAGTACCACCTGCTGATGCGCTCCTCGACGGCGGCCGAACGAGCACACCCGTACCTGCGGCTGGCCCGGGCGAAAGGCTTGCCCGACGCGACCGTACGCCGCCGGCACGTCCTGCCCAACGCGCTGCTGCCCACCGCGACTCTCGCCCTGGTCAACGCCGGCTACGTGGTCTCCGGCGCGGTCGCGGTGGAGTCGGTGTTCAGCTGGCCCGGCCTGGGCTACCTGGCATACGAGGCCTTGCAGACACCGGACCTGCCGGTACTGCACGCCACGTTCCTCGTCTTCGCCGTGCCGGTCGTCGTGGCCACGCTGCTCGCCGACCGGTTGCGGGGTCGCCTCGACCCGAGGCTGGCCGATCAACGCGGCGGCGGAGACGACGTCAAGCCGTGGCCGGGAGTCTCGGCTCGAGCAGGGCGTTCCCGAGGGGCGTGAGGGTGTGCAGGACCGCCTTGCCGACGCGGCCCGTGCGGATCAGCCCGGCGCTGCGCAACACCGCGGTGTGCTGGCTGACCGAGGCGGCGCTGACGCCGACCCGGCGGGCCAGCTCGGTGGTGCTGCTGCCCCCGCCGATGGACTCCAGGACAGCGGTGCGGGTCTCGCCGATCAGCGGTGCCAGCGACAGGCGCGGCGCGAGCGTCGCGGCGGACACGGCCAGGCTGTGTTCGACCGGATAGACCAACACCTGCGGCAGGGTGGTGTCGTGCAGGAAGTCCGGGGTGCCCACCGACATGAAGGACGGGACCAGCAGCAGCCCGCGACCGTTGAGGTGGACGTCCTGTTCCTGGAGCACGTCGACGGACAGGACCGGCGACGACCACCGCATCATCGGCAGGTAGCTGCTCAGCAACCCGTCGGTGCCGCCGTCCAGGAAGGCCCGGGCGCGCCGGGCGCGGTCGGCGTCGATGTGGGCCCGCGCCTGCTGCCAATATGGTTCGACGGTGGAACGGAAGTGGCCACGGATCGCGTCGGCCAGTCGCTGCACGGTCTCCCGATCGCCGTCGGCGAGATGCCCGGCCCACGACGGCAGCCGGTGCTGGCCGGCCAGAATGCCGACCTCGGTGCGGAGACGTAAGCGGGGCGTGCTGAGCAGCGCCTCGATGCCGGCGTCCAGCCCGTGCTGGCCCTCGCTGGGGGTCAGGAAGTCGGGGAAGTATCCGCCGTGGATCAGCGGGCGCAGCATCGCCAGGTCGTCGCGGGAACAGGTCAGCGCGGCGGTGCGGCGCCACTCGTGGAAGACCAGCGGCAGGCCGCGGTCCTGCAGCCGGAAGATGCTGAGCACCGTCTCCCACATGGGGTCGGGTTGCGACTGCACCCGTACCCGGCCGACGTCCTCGGCGGTGAAATGTATTCGCAGCACAGTGGACGCCCCCCGAAGCGATCCGCATATACGGCGGTCACGCTAACCGGCGGCGTGCCCGGTTGGCAATGCACCGTCCGCAGCAGAACCCACCTGGTCAAGCAGCATTCGGGTGTACGGATGATCCGGGCCGGCGAACACTCGCTCCACCGGCCCGGTCTCCACCAGCCGGCCGTGCCGCATGACGGCGATCCGGTCGGCGATCTGCCAGGCGGCGGCGAGATCGTGGGTCACCAGCAGAACCGACATCCCTGTCGTGGTTCGCAGATCCAGCAACAGGGCCAGGATCTCGGCGCGCACGGTGACGTCGAGCGCGGCGGACGGCTCGTCGGCGACCAGGATGCGCGGGCCCACCGCGATCGCCGCGGCCAGGGCCACCCGCGCCTGCTGGCCGCCGGACAACTCGCCGGGTCGGCACGGCAGAAAGCGCTCCGGCGGGCGGAGCCCCATCCGGGTCATCGCCGCGACTGCCGGCCCCACGGCGTCGCGCCGGCGGTGACCGCGGATGCGCAGGCCCTCGGTCACGGCCTGCTCCACGGTGTGCCCCGGATGCAGCGCGCCGCCCGGATCCTGCGGCAGGTACTGCACCTCGCGTCGCAACCGGCGCAGCTCTCGTTCCGTGCGGGGCATGGGCCGGCCGCCGACGGTGATGACGCCGGCCTCGGGCCGGCACAGCCCGACGATGCTGCGGGCCAGGGTGCTCTTGCCGGCGCCGCTCTCGCCCACCAGCGCGACGATCTCCCCAGCAGCCACGTCCAGCGCCACCTCCTGCACCGCGCGGACGCCGCGCCGCCCGCCGAGGCGGACGGTCAGATCCCGGATGGACAGCAGCGGCGCGCCGCCGGGCGTCGCCACCGGCGGCTCGACGGCCGCCGGCTTCGCGACCCGCACCTCCGCGGCCGGCTCCATGGGATGCAGGCAGGCGACGTCCCGGTCGCCGTCGGGTCGCAGCGGGATCGGCCCGTGCGCGCAGTCCGGCGCCACCGCGGCGCAGCGGGGCTGGAACGCGCACCCCGGCAGCGGGCGCGCGGGATCGGGCGGGTCGCCGGCCAGCGGCCGGGGTTGCCGGCGGGTCCGTGGATCGCCGGCGGGTCCGGCGGCCATCAGCAGAGCCCTCGCGTACGGGTGGCGTGGTGCCAGGGTCACCGCCCGAGCGGGGCCGTCCTCGACGACGCGCCCGGCGTACATCACGGCGAGGCGATCGCAGTTCGCCGCCAGCGCGGGCAGGTCGTGCCCGATCAGCAGCAGGGCGGCCCGCTCGTCGCGTACGAGATCGGTGAGCAGGCCGAGCAGATGCCCGCGGGTGACCGCGTCGACCGCGCTCGTGGCCTCGTCCGCGACGACCAGGCGCGGCGCGCAGGCCAGGGCCATCGCGATCATGACTCGTTGCTGCTGGCCGCCGGAGAGTTGGTGCGGGAACCGGTTGCCCAACTCGGCGCCGAGCCCGACCCGGTCCAGCAGGTGCGCCGCTCGGGCCGCCGCCTCCCGCCGCCCGAGGCGGTCGTGCAGGCGCATGGGTTCGGCCAGCTGGGTGCGTACCCGGTGTACCGGATTGAGGCTGCGCCGCACGCCCTGGAAAACGATCGAGGCGCCCGCCCACCGGACGGCCCGCAAGCGGCCCCAGTGCATGGCCAGCAGGTTCTCGCCGTCAAGCCGGACCTGCCCGCTGACCCGGACCTGCGCCGGGAGCAGCCGCAGCACGGCGTGGGCGACGGTGGACTTGCCGCAGCCGGACTCGCCGGCCAGACCGACGACCTCACCGCTGCGCACCCGCAAGGACAGGCCCCGCACCGCCTGCACCGGCGGGTCGCCGGGGTAGGTCACCTCGAGGTCGGAGATCTCCAGCGCCGTCACGGTTGCCGCGCCTCGATCTCGCGGGCGCACCAGCCGCAGGCCAGGACGACCGCGATCACGGCCGCGCCGGGTGCGAGCAGATACCACCACGCGCCCGCCGTGACGGCGCCCGCGGTCGCCGCGTGCCGCAGCATCGTCCCCCAGGAGATCGCGGCCGGGTCTCCGATGCCGAGGAACGCGAGGGTGGCCTCGGCCAGGATCGCGTTCGCGACGGTGAGCGTCGCGCTGGCGAGGATCAGCGGCAGGACGGCGGGCACCACGTGCGCCCGGAGCTGGTGCAGGTGTCCGGCGCCCAGCGCCCGAACCCGCTCCAGGTGCGGTTGGACCGTGGCCTCGGCGACGCCCGCCTGCAGGGGACGGGCGACGGTTGCCCAGGAGGTCAGGGCCACCGCGACGATCACGGTGGTCGTGCCAGGGGCGAGCACGGCACCCAGCGCGACGGCGAAAGGCACCTGCGGCAGCACGAGGAACGCCGTGGTCAGCCGGTTGAGCACGGCCGCGGGCCAACCCGGCAGGTACCCGCCGAGGACGCCGACGGTTACGCCGAGGGCCACCGCGGCGGCGGTCGCGACCAGCCCGACGAACAACGACGTCGGCGTGGCCCGGATGATCAACGCCAGCACCGACACGCCGTGCTCGTCGGTGCCGAGCGGATACTGCCAGCTGGGCCTGGCGAGCGCCGGGCCGCCCTGCCGCAGCGGGCTGACCTCGCGGGCCGGCACCAGCAGCGGCGCGACGACGGCGATCACCGCGAGCACGCCGAGCGTCACCGGGCCGAGCAGGCGGACGGATCGCCGAGCCCCGCTCACTCGTCCGCGACCGCCCGCGGCCGGTACGACCTGTACGGCAGGTCCGGGAAAGGCCTGACCCGGCGTACGGTGCCGACCGAGACCTGCTCGTAGGTCCAGAAGGAGGTGCGGCCCGCGTCCGCCCACGCGTCGAAGAGCATCACGTGCCCGGCGTCACCGTCCGTGCCCGGTCCGCCGTTCATCACCGCATCACCCTGGCGCAGCTCGTCCTTGTCGATCACTTCACAGTAGTCGGGCAGCTCGACTGTGGTCAGGCCGGGCCGATCGAGCCGCCACGCCATGGACACGTAGCCGGAGCAGTCCAATCGGTAGCCGCTGACCGGGTCGTTGTCGACCTGGCTGTAGCGCCGCGGCGCCGCCACCCAGGTGCGGGCGCGGGCCATGATCTCGTCGCGGGTGATCAGTACGGGGTTGGCGTCGTGTGTCACCGCCGTCACCCGGCGAAGAGTGCGCTGCGGGCGGGGGCCGCCAGGGCGGCGGCGACGTCCGTGCGGATGCCGGACAACCAGCCCGCCAGGACGTCACCCGGGCACTCGGTCGCTCCCCAGTCCCGATGCCCGGCGATGGCGGGCACCGACCGGCGCAGCCCGCTGATCGGGTTCACGTAGTCGACGGCGGCGACCGGGTTGACGCGGCACCAGCCGGCCAGCGCGGCGAGCAGCAGGGTAAGGCTGCGGCGAGCGGCCGCGGTGGGCTCGCGCTGCATGAAGTTTCCCAGCAGGACGACGCCAACGTTGCCGGCGTTGTATCCGCCCACATGCGAGGCGTTCACCATCCACCCGGCCGGGTCGAAGCCGGGTAGCGCGTCCCCGCCGGACCACCGTCCCTCGTAGACCCGGCCCGCCTCGTCGATGAGGAAGTGGTAGCCGAAATCGCCGTAGCCGAGGTCGATCGCCTGGTACCGGTAGATGGACCGCATCCGCGCGGCCGGGTCGGGATCGTCGTTGCCGGTGGCCGTGTGGTGCACGGTGAAGGTCTGCACCGGCCAGTAGGCAGGGGGATAACGCTCTGCGCCGTTCGCGTCGAACCGCAGGGACTCGTCGGCACCCCAGGCGGCCCGGGTCAGGAACGGCCGCCCGGCCAGGCGGGTACGCCAGTCCGTGGCCGCCGCGGGCGCGGCGGTCAGCGCCGGCCCGTCCGTGCCGTTGAGGGCGACCGCCCGGGCACCGGCCGGCAGGTCCAGCTCGTAGGCCGGTGAACCCGGGGTCGTCGCGAAGGCCAGCCGCTCGGTTGCCGGGCCGGCGTCGCCGGCGCCGGCCGGGCAACCCTCCACCACTGTGCCCCACCGGCCCCAGCCGCCCTGCCGGTCGGCGAAGCGCAGCCGTCCGGCCGCGGCGTGCGCGGGCCACCGCACGCCGACCGTCTGCACCGCGAACCCGGGCCGCGCCGTCCCCCCGTCCGTAGCCGGCGAGGCCAGGGTCCTCGGAAACGGCCGATCGCCGCCCGCCCGCGCCGGGCGGGCACCCACGAGGACCGTGGCCGCACCCGCACCCAGCGCGCCGATCAGAGCACGCCGACCGACGCCGTCACCGTTGCCTTCCACAAGCTGCTCCCTCTGCGCCCGCCGGCTCGCTCGCCGGTTCGGTGGGATCGTCGTGGTTCGCGGGGCGACGCGGCAATACCTTTCAGCCCTGGCCAAATGATGCCCGGGCCTCGCGGCCTGACCAGCACGGGATCTCATGCCCGTCCGCCTACAACCGCGCCCGCCTTCTTGGGCAGCAACAACGCCCGCGACCCCGCGGCCCGCCGCCGGCCACATGACCGCAGATACTTACTCAACGTCTGGCGTAGTGGCTGTGCGGCGCGTTGGGCGTATCAGGCGCGGTCGTGGAGAGTGATCCGGTAGCCGTCGGGGTCGGCGAACGTGAACGTCCGGCCGAAGGGTCCGTCGATCGGTGCGGAGACGATGGTGTGGCCGTCGACGACGAGGGCATCGTGAATGTCCTGGACGTCTGTGGCATGGAGCCAGATCGCTGCACCGATGCCGGGCTGAGCGACGGAGGCGAGATCGGTGCCAGGAACGATGTCGCGGAGAGCGAAAGCGATCGGCTTGGTCTCGAAGACGACGGCGTGCGGAGGTCCCGCCTGAGAGCGAACGAGGCCAAGGTACTGCTCGTAGAACGCCTGCGACGCGTCGAGGTCGCGAGCTTGCAGGGAGATGAAGTCGGGGCCGGTGGCGGGCATGATGGCGCTCCTTCGGGTTGTGTCAGTCTCCTGACACACACGAAGGTATGTCAGAATGCTGACATGAGTCAAGACGATCCTGGCGTCGACCTGGAGACTTCACTGGGCTACCTGCTGAAAGAGGCGTCGAGTGCCCTCCGCGTAGCCATGGAGGCGGTGCTGCGGCCGCTTGGGATGACCGTGACGCACTACTCCTGCCTCGAGCTGCTGGCGCAACGCCCGGGCTTGTCCAACTCCGAGCTTGCGCGGGGAGCGTTCGTGACAAGGCAGTCGATGAACGTACTGCTTCAGACTTTGGAACGAGACGGGTATGTGACCAGGCCGGCGGAGGCACCCTTTGGAAAGGTTCTGCCGACGCGGCTCACGCCACGCGGTCGGCGAAGCCTCGCGAAGGCGTCCACCGCGGTCCGATCCGTCGAGGTCAGGATGCTGGGCGGTATGACTGCGGCCGAGCAGTCGGCTGCGTACGCCATTCTGCAGAACATGATCCGTTCCCTGAGGGACCCTGACGAGGGCGTGTGAATTTGTTCCCGGCGTCATCCTCGGCACGATTCGCCCAGGACCCGAGCGCAGCGTCTGCGACCGACGCTCGGCGATCAGCGCGTCCATAGCCGCGCTGGCGTACACCAGGCCGCCACGGTTGCCAGCGCCCGTCGGCATAGCGGCAGCCAGGTATGCATGCTCTGCCGCAACACCTTGACCTTGGCCGCTGCCTTCATGACCGGATCACCGGCCAGCCCGCCGTCACCCTGTCAGGTGAGAATCATCCACCGCCGTCGCGACGCCTGCAGGTTCGGCCGTCATTCTGGGCGCCGAGATGTCGATGAGATTGGCCAGGCGGGCGCGGTGCACCCCGGGCGTGCCGAGCGCGAGCTGGTCGGCCTTCGCGCGCTTGAGGTACAGGTGCGCCGGGTGCTCCCACGTCATGCCGATCCCGCCGTGCAGCTGCACCGCCTCCTCGGCCGCCGTCACCGCGAGATCGCCGCAGAATGCCTGCGCGACGGCGGTGGCGATCGACGCGTCCGGGTCCCCGGTCGCGAGGGTCACGGCGGCGTAGCGGGCGGCGGCATTGGCGGACTCGACGCCGGTGTACAGGTCGGCCAGCCGGTGCTTCAGCGCCTGGAAACCGCCGACGACCCTGCCGAACTGACGCCGCTCGTTGAGGTAGGCGACCGTGGTGTCCAGGCACCATCGCGCGACACCGACCTGTTCCGACGCCAGCAGCGCGGCCCCGGCCTGAAGTGCACGACGCACGGCGCGCTCCCCATCGGCGACGACCAGCTCCCCGGCCGCACCGTCGACGGTGACGTCGGCCAGCTGCCGGGTCATGTCCAGCGAGACCACAGGGCGGATGCTCGCGGCGGAAGCCGGTACCGCGTAGACGCCGACGGACTCGCCATTGGCGGCCGGCACCAGCAGCACGTCGGCCTCTAGTGCCCCGGCGACGCTCGTGAACGCGCCGGTCAGCCGGCCGCCGGCGTCGGCGCGGGCCGCCGGGATGGCATCGTCAGGTGCGGTCGACAGCGGCACGGCGAGCGCGGCGGTGCGCTCGCCCGACGCGAGCGCGGCCAGAAGGTCACCTTCGGCGTCGAGCAGGACCGCGGACGCAATGACCGCACTGGTGAGGAACGGCACCGGGGCGACCGCGCGGCCCAGCTCCTCCAGGACGACTGCCGCCTCGCGGGCCGACGCCCCAACCCCACCGCGCTCCTCCGGCACCAGCAGCCCGGCCAGGCCCATCTCGGCGGCGAGCGCCTTCCATAGACCGTCCACGAGCGACCGGTCGCCGTCGTACATGGCGATCACCGCAGCCGGCTCGCAGCGGTCGGCGAGCAGGTCGCGCACGGAGGCGCGCAAGTCGTCCTCGACGTCGGAGTAGAGCAGGTCGGGGTCGCTCACTTTCGGAGCTCCTTCCATGGGACGTCCTTGTCGACACGTGGTTCGGCGGGCAGTCCGAGCACGCGCTCGGCAACGATGTTGCGAAGGATCTCCGACGTGCCGCCCTCGATGGAGTTGCCCTTGGCGCGCAGGTAGCGGTAGCCCGCGTCCCGTTCGGTGAAATCGACCACCTCAGGCCGCACCATGGTCCAATCGGAGTAGCGCAGGCCGTCCTCACCCAGCAGCTCCAGCTCCAGTCCGGACAGCTGCTGGTTCAGCCGGGCGAAGGTGAGCTTCATCGCCGACCCCTCGGGCCCGGGCTGGCCGAGCGCCAGCTTCTGCCGCAGTCGCGCGCCGGTGAGCCGGGCGACCTCCGCCTCGACCCAGAGCCGCAGCAGCCGGTCGTGCAGCTCCGGGGTGCGCCGGTGCGGCTGCTCGCGCCAGGTCCGCGCCACCACCCCGACCATGCCGCCCTCGCGCGGGCCGGCGCTCCCGCCGATGGCCACCCGCTCGTTGTTGAGGGTGGCCGTGGCCACCTCCCAACCCTGCCCCTCGGCCCCGAGCCGCTGGGCGTCCGGGATCCGAACGTCGGTGAGGAAGACCTCGTTGAACTCCGCCTCGCCGGTGAGCTGCCGCAGCGGTCGCACATCGACGCCGGGGACGGTCATGTCGCAGAGGAAGTAACTGAGGCCGCGGTGCTTGGGCACGTCGGGGTTGGTACGGGCGACCAGAATCGCGAACCGGGCGCTATGCGCGCCCGTGGTCCACACTTTCTGGCCGTTGACCACCCACTCGTCACCGTCGCGCACCGCGCGGGTGGCCATCGCGGCGAGGTCGGAGCCGGCGCCGGGCTCGCTGAACAGCTGGCACCACACCTCCTCGCCGGTCCACAGTGGCTTGAGAAATCGCTGTTTCTGCTTCTCGGTGCCGAAGGCGAGGATGGTCGGCGCCGCCATACCCAGGCCGATCCCGTTCGCCAACCGGTTGTTGTCGGGCGCACCGGCCTCGTCGAAGAGCTGGTCGACCTCGAGCTGCAAGGCCCGCGGCAGCCCCAGCCCGCCGTGCCCATCGGGGAAGGACACCCAGGCCAGCCCGGCGTCGTAGCGGGCCCGGAGAAACTCCAGCCGGTCGCTCGTCAGGGGGTCGTGCGCGGCCAGGAAGTCGGCGACCCGGCGCCGAAGGTCCGCATGCATCGCGGTTTCGTCTGCGGTCATCGTGACTCCCGTGCGGTGGCCTGGCGGCGCAGTTCGTGGCGGGCCAGGGCGTTCTTGTGCACCTCGTCGGGTCCGTCGGCGAAGCGCAGCGTGCGGATCTGGGCGTAGGCGTACGCCAGCGGGAAGTCCTGCGACAGGCCGGCGGCGCCGTGCACCTGGATGGCCTTGTCGAGGATCCACTGCACGGTCGCCGGGGTGGCGATCTTGATCGCCTGGATCTCGGTGTGCGCGCCCTTGTTGCCGACGGTGTCCATCAACCAGGCGGTCTTGAGCACGAGCAGGCGCAGCTGTTCGACCCGCACCCGGGACTCGGCGATCCAGTCACGCACGACCCCCTGCTCGGAGATCGGCTTGCCGAAGGCGATCCGCTCCTCGGCTCGGGCACACATCAGCTCGATCGCCCGCTCGGCCACGCCGATGGAACGCATGCAGTGGTGGATCCGGCCGGGGCCGAGCCGGGCCTGCGCGATGGCGAACCCGTCACCCTCTCCACCGATCAGGTTCTCCGCAGGCACCCGGACGTCGCGGAACTCAAGCTCCGCGTGGCCGCCGTGGCTGTGGTCGTCGTACCCGAACACCTCCATGCCGCGCGTGATCTCCACGCCCGGTGCGTCGCGGGGTACCAGGATCATCGACTGCTGGCGGTGCCGGTCGGCGGCCGGGTCGGTCTTCCCCATCACGATGAGGATCTTCGCGTTGGGGTTCATCGCACCGCTGATCCACCACTTGCGGCCGTTGATCAGGTAGTGGTCGCCGTCCCGTTCGATCCGGGTGGCGATGTTGGTGGCGTCCGAGGATGCGACCTTGGGCTCGGTCATCGCGAAGGCCGAGCGGATATGGCCCTCGAGCAGTGGCTGCAGCCACTCCTTGCGCTGCGCCTCGCTGCCGAACTGCGCCAGTACCTCCGCGTTCCCGGTGTCGGGTGCGGAGCAGTTGAGCGCGGGCGGGGCCAGGTGGCTGCTGCGGCCGGTGATCTCGGCCAGCGGGGCGTACTGCAGGTTGGTCAGCCCGGCGCCGTGCTCCCCCGGGAGGAAGAGGTTCCACAGGCCGCGGCGGCGTGCCTCGGCCCGCAGCTCGGCGAGCACCGGCACCGAGTCCCAGGCCCACCGGTCCTCGAGCTGACCGAGTTGCTCGTGGAAGACCGGCTCGGCCGGGTAGACGTGGCTGTCCATGAACTCGAGCAGTCCGGCCCGCAGCTCCTCGGTCCTGGCATCGAACTGGAAATCCATCAGTACTGCTCCTTCAGTGACGCGAGCCCCGCGTCGAGAATGGGAAAGATGGCGTCACCCATGCGGTCGAAACCGGAACCGACCGTCTGGCCGCGCAGATGGCGATAGTGGATGCCCTCGAGGATCGCGGCCAGCTTGAACGATGCGAGGCCGAGGTAGAAGCCGAACCGGGACAGGTCGCGGTCGCTGCGCGCGGTGTAACGCTCGATGAGCTCGTCCTCGTTGAGGAAGCCCGCCGCCGACGACGCGTCGGCCACGACGTTTCCGCCGAGCAGCGTGCCGAGCCGCTGGTAGACCACCAACAGCGCCAGGTCGGTGAGCGGGTCGCCGATCGTGGCCATCTCCCAGTCGATGACGGCGACGGGACGGTCGTTGTCGTCGACGAGGACGTTGTCGAGCCGGTAGTCGCCGTGCACCACACCGGGCGCGGTCTCCGCCGGCACGCCTGCCGCGAGCCGGGCGTGCAGTTCGTCCGCGGCGGGCAGGTCGCGGCTGTGCGAGGCGTCGAGCTGCTTGCGCCAGCGCCGCACCTGCCGGGCCAGGAATCCCTCCGGGCGGCCGAAGTCGCCGAGCCCGATCGCGGCCGGGTCGACCTCGTGCAGGATCGACAGGACGTCTATCAGCCCGATCGAGATCGCCCGGGTCCGCTCGGCGCCGATCGGCTGGAGCTCGGCGGCGTACCGGTACGGCGTACCGGCGACACGCTCCATCACGTAGAACGGCGCACCCAGCACGCCCTCGTCCCGGCACAGCGCGTAGGTCCCCGGCACGGGCACCCCGGTGTCCCGCAGCGCCGACATCACGCGGAACTCGCGCGCCATGTCGTGCGCGGTCGCGAGCACGTGCCCCAGGGGCGGCCTCCGGACGATCCAGGTGGCCCGGCCGTCGGTCACCTCGTAGGTGAGGTTGGACCGTCCCCCGGCGATGAGCCGGGCCCTGAGCGGCCCGTCGGCCGCGCCGGGCACCGTTGCCGCGAACCAGGCGGCGAGCCGGGCAAGGTCGAGGCCGGGCGGGTCGTGCGCGATCGTGGACATCACGCCACCAGCACGCTGACCGTCTCGGCCACGCAGGCCGGTTTGTCCGCACCTTCGCGCTCGACGGTGACCCGGGTGATGACCTGGTGCCCGCCGCCGCCCGGCTGCACCGACAGCAGTTCGACCCCCGCCCGCACCTGCGTGTCCACCGGCACCGGTGAGGGGAAGCGGACCTTGTTGGCGCCGTAGTTGACGCCCATCCGCACGCCCTCGACGGTGAACACCTGCCAGACCAGCGTCGGCACCAGCGACAGCGTGAGGTACCCGTGCGCGATGGTGCCGCCGAACGGGCCGGCCGCGGCCTTCGCCGGGTCGACGTGGATCCACTGGTGGTCGCCGGTGGCCTCGGCGAAGGTGTCGATCTGCCGTTGGGTGACGGTGTGCCAGCCGGAGTACCCGAGGTGGGTGCCGACGGCCCGCTCCAACTCCTCGATGCCCTGGAACACCTTCATGCTTTCGGCCCTCCCGCCACGTAGAGCACCTGGCCGGAGACGAAGCCGGCGCCCTCGCTGACGAAGAACGACACGGCGTGCGCGATGTCCTCCGGCGTGCCGGTGCGGGCCACCGGGATCTCCGCGGCCGCGGCCTTCTTGAGTTCCTCGAACGGCACGCCGATGCGTTCGGCGGTGGCGGCGGTCATCTCGGTCTCGATGAAGCCGGGCGCGATCGCGTTGACGGTGACGCCGAACTTGCCCAGCTCGATGGCCAGCGTCTTGGTGAAGCCCTGCACACCGGCCTTCGCCGCGGAGTAGTTGGCCTGGCCGCGGTTGCCGAGCGCGGAGGTGCTGGACAGGTTGACGATCCGGCCCCAGCGGGCCTCCAGCTGGTGCTTCTGCACCTCGCGGGACATCAGGAACGAGCCGCGCAGGTGCACGTTCATGACCGCGTCCCAGTCGTCGGCGGTCATCTTGAACAGCAGGTTGTCGCGGAGGATGCCGGCGTTGTTGACCAGCACGGTCGGCGCGCCCAGCTCCTGGGCGATCCGCGCGACGCCGGCTCGCACGGCCCGCTCGTCGCTCACGTCGATGCCCAGCGCGACGGCCCGGCCCCCGGCGCGCTCGATCTCCTCGACGACGGGCTTGCCGGCCGCCTCGTCCAGGTCCACGACGGCGACGGCGAGGCCGTCCGCGGCGAGCCGCTTCGCGACGCCGGCGCCGATGCCACGGGCCGCGCCGGTGACGATCGCGATGCGGGTGGTGGTGGTGGTCATGTAGGTCACTCCTGTCGTTGCGGGGTCAGGCCGGGGATCAGCTCGGCGATGGCCGTCCGGGTGGTGGCCGCATCGGTGTGCAGCAGTGCCCGCATGCCCACCGCCCGCGCGCCGGCCAGGTTGGGCTCGGCGTCGTCAACGAACAGCACGCGCTCGGCCCGCAGACCCAACCGCTTGAGCATGAGGTGGTAGATCGGCGCGAGCGGCTTGCGCAGCCCTACCTCGCCGGAGATGACGACCGGGTCGAGCAGCGCATCGATCCGGTCGCGCGGATAGGTGTTGCCCCAGCTGTTGGACAGCATCCCGACGCGCGCGCCGAGGTCGCGCAGGCTCCTGGCCAGCGCGAACATCTCCGGGTCCGGCCGCAATCCGGCGAAAAGCCGGCCCAGCACGCCGACGGGATGCACCGGGTCGCCGTGGACGGTGGTCAGTTCGGCGGCGAGCAGCGCGTCGAACTCCGTGACGGACAGCTGCCCCGTCTCCAACCGGTGGATCGGGGTGCCGTCCGGGGCGTCGCGGGACAGCCAGGCCTTCAGCGTGCGGGAGAACGACGCCGGGTCGATGCCATCGGACTCGATCCAGGCGGCGATGGAGTCGCGGACGGGTCCGGTCAGTACGCCGCCGTAGTCGAAGATGACGGCGTCCACGAGGCGTTGGGCGCTCATCGCTGTGCTCCCCGCACGTAGACCACGCGGCCGACTGTGGCTCCGTCGGCGAGCCGCTGCACGCCGTCGGCCACCTCGTGCAGCGCAAGCCGCTCGCTGACCAGCGGCCGCACGGCGCCTCGTTCGGCCAGCGCGGTGATATCGCGGTGGCACTGCGCCACGGCCGCCGGGTCGTACCGGTTGTACAGGCCCCAGTGCAGTCCGATGATCGAGTAGTTCTTCACCAGTGCGTGGTTGAGCGCGGCCGACTGGATCTGGCCCCCGGCGAAGCCGACGACGAGGATCCGGCCCTCGAAGGCGACGCACTTGGTGGAGCGCTGGTAGGTCTCACCGCCGACCGGGTCGTAGACGACGTCGGCGCCCCGGCCGCCGGTCTCGGCCTTGACGACCTCGACGAAGTCCTGCTCGTGCCGGTCCACCACCACGTCGGCGCCCAGCTTGCGGGCGACCTCGGCCTTCGCCGGCCCGCCGACGACGCCGATCACCCGCGCGCCGCCGGCCTTGCCGAGCTGGATCGCAGCGCTGCCGACCCCGCCGGCCGCGGCGTGCACAAGCAGCGTCTCGCCCGCCCGCAGCCCGGCCCTGCGGTGCAGGCCGAACCAGCCGGTCTGGTACCCGATGTACAGCGACGCGGCCTCGGCGTCGTCGAGCGCCGACGGCGCCGCGAAGGTCGTGGCGGCGCTCATCAGCGCGCGCTCGCCGAACCCGCCGTACGGGAGCACGGCGCCGCCCAGCACCCGGTCGCCGACGGCGAACCCGGTGACGCCCTCGCCCAGCGCGATCACCTCGCCGCACAGCTCCACGCCCGGTGTGAACGGCAGCTCCGGCTTGACCTGATATTCCCCCCGGCACATCAGGACGTCGGGAAAGTTGGCGGGCGCGGCCAGCACGGCGACCGCGAGCTGGCCCGGGCCCGGCTCGGGGTCGGCCACGTCGACCAGCCGCAGTACGTCACGCGGCTGGCCGAGTTCGGTCACCTGCCACGCCCTCATGCGGTGATTCCCTTCGCCTCAAGCCGGCGCTGCAGCTTGTTCATGCCGGCCAGCCAGCGGTCGGTCTGCACAGCACGGTTGGCGTAGTACCCCGCCACCTCGGGGTGCGGGAGCACCAGGAACCGGTCGTCGGCCAGCGCCTGCCACATCGCCTCGGCGACCTCCTCGGGCGCAATCGCGGTGTCGTGGCTGAGCAGCTCCTGCAGGGGGCCGGCGTTGTCCAGCATCCGGGTGCGGACGCCCTGCGGGCAGATCGCCTGCACGACCACACCCCGGTGCCGGTAGGTCGCGGAGAGCCACTCGGCGAACGCGACGGCCGCGTGCTTGCTGACCGAGTACGTTGGACTGCCGAGCATGGTGAGCAGGCCTGCCGCGGACGCCGTCACCACGAACCGACCGGCGCCCCGCTCGAGCCACTCGGGCACCAGTAGCCGCGCTGCGCGCACGTGCGCGAGCACGTTGACGTCGAGGGCCGCCGCCCAGTCCGCCTCGGACGCCTGCAGACCCTCGCCGCGGTCGATGCCGGCGTTGGCGAACCAGATGTCGATACCGCCCAGGTGATGGCGAGCCGCATCGACCAGCGCGGTAACGCCCGCCTCGGAAGCCGCGTCACCAATGACGGCGTGCCCGCCGATGTCGTCGGCCACCCTGGTCGCCGCGGCGGCGTCAAGGTCGTTGACCACGACCTGCGCGCCCTCGGCTGCGAGCCGGGTGGCCAGCGCCCGACCGATGCCGTGCCCGGCACCGGTGACGACCACCCGCTGTCCCACCACCGGCATCAGACACCCCCGGTCAGCGTCACACCGCCGTCGACGACGAGCACCTGCCCGGTGATCCACGCGGCGTCATCCGAGAGCAGGAACGCGACCACGCCGCCGATGTCAGCCGGCATGCCCAGCCGCTTGAGCGGGTAGGCGGCGGCGGCCTCTTCCTCACGTCCCTCGTAGAGCGCCGCGGCGAACTTCGTCTTCACCACGGCCGGAGCGACCGCGTTGACCCGGATGTCCGGGCCGAGCTCCACCGCGAGCTCCTGGGTGATGTGGGTGAGCATCGCCTTGCTGGCGCCGTAGAAGCCGATACCTGGTGCCGGGCGGATGCCGGCCACCGACGAGACGTTGACGACGGCGCCGCCGTGCTCGGCCATCCAGGTCCGATGGACCTGCTGCACCCACGACAGCGCGGCCAGGCAGTTGACCTCGACGATCTTGCGGGCCGCATCCAGGTCCAGCTCGACCATCGGCCCGTGCACCGGGTTGATGCCGGTGTTGTTGACCAGCAGGTCGGCGCCGCCGAACACGTCGATCGCGCGCTTGACCGCCTCCGCCTGGTGGTCGACGTCCGCAGCGTGGCCGGCCACGCCGACCGCGTGTCCGGGCCCGCCGAGCCGCGCGACCGCGGCGTCCAGCGCCTCCTGCTTGCGCGCGGTGACGACGACCTTCGCACCGTCGGCCACCAGCCGCTCGGCGATGGCGAGCCCGATCCCCCGGCTGGCACCGGTCACGATCGCCGTCCGCCCGGCGAACCGGCCGCTCACGCGGTACCGACCTGGAGAACGAGCTTTCCGGTGTTGTCGCCGTTGAAGAGCCGAAGCAGGGTGTCGGGGAACGCCTGCACGCCGCCGTCCACCACGTCCTCCAGCGACCGCAGCTTTCCGGTCGACAGCCACCCTGCCAACTCGGTGGTGGCCTCGGGGTACCGGCCGGCGTAGTCGAACACCACCATCCCGGTCATGGAGGCGCGGTTCACCAGCAGCGACAGGTAGTTGGCCGGGCCCTTGACCTGATCGGTCGCGTTGTACTGCGAGATCGCGCCGCAGATGACGATGCGCGCGCCCCGCGCCAGACGGGTCAGCACGGCGTCGAGAATGTCGCCGCCGACGTTGTCGAAGTAGACGTCGACGCCGTCGGGTGCCGCCTCGTGCAGAGCCTTGCGCACGTCCTCGGACTTGTAATCGATGCAGGCGTCGAAACCGAGCTCCTCCACGACCAGACGGCACTTGCGCTCGCCGCCGGCGATGCCGATGACCCGACATCCGTTGATCTTGGCGATCTGGCCGACCACGCTGCCGACCGCGCCCGCCGCGCCGGAGACCACGACGGTCTGGCCGCGCTCGGGTCGTCCGATGTCGAGCAGCCCGAAGTAGGCGGTCATGCCCGGCATGCCCAAGACACCGAGGTACACCGGCAGCGGCGCCTGCTCGGGATCGACCTTGGTCAGGCCCCGGCCGTCCGACAGGTGGTACTCCTGCACGCCGAGCGCTCCCGACACGTAGTCACCGACCACGTACTGCGGGTTGCGGGAGGCGATCACCCGGCCCACCCCGCCTGCGCGCATGACCGCACCGATCTCCACCGGGGGGATGTAGGACCTGCCCTCGTTCATCCAGCCGCGCATGGCCGGGTCCAGCGACAGATAGATCACCTCGATCAGCAGCTGGCCCTCGCCCGGCTCCGCGACCGGCTGCTCGACGTAGTCCCAATCCGAGGGCGCCGGCAGGCCGACCGGTCGCTTGGCGAGCCGGTACTGGCGATTTGTGCGACCCATATACCCCTCCTCTACACTGCTGACTAAGCGCTTGCTTAGTTGCCCAGCTTGCGAGAAGCGCCCCGGTCCGTCAAGAGGTTCGGTCGCCGCATGACGTGGCCCATCTCACACGGTCAGGCACCTGAGAGGATGAAAGCGCTATGACCGAGACCACGGACCTGCCCCGGGCTGCGGCTACCCGCGCAAGGCTTCTCGACGCCGCGGTAAGCGCGTTCGCCGAACGCGGTTTTCACGCCACGACGACCCGCGACATCGCAGCGGCGGCCGGGATGAGTCCCGCGGCCCTGTACGTGCACCACCAGTCGAAGGAAGAGTTGCTCTACCTGATCGCCCGGTCCGGCCACGAACGCACGCTCGCGCTCGTACGCGACGGCCTGATCGGCTCCGAAGATCCGGTGAAGCAGCTGGTCAGCGTGGTGCGGCGGTTCGCCATCGACCACGCGCGCGGGCACACGGTGGCCCGGGTCGTGAACTACGAACTCGCAGCGCTCAGCCCCGAGCACTTCGAGGAGATCCGGCAGATCCGCCAGGAGATCGACCACGAGGTGCGACGCCTGGTGGAGTCCGGTATGGCCGCTGGTGTCTTTCAGGTCAGAGATGCAGGGATGACGACCCTGGCGCTGTTGTCGCTGGGGATCGATATCGCCCGCTGGTACCGGGACGAGGGCACGTGGACGCCGGAGGACATCGGCGACCACTACGCGGAGCTCGCCCTGCGGATCGTCGGAGTGGACCTGTCGAGCTTGTAGAGCGCCACCCGCTGATCGGCACCCTCAGCCGACCGGCGCAGGGCCCACCGTCCACGCGCCGGATTCACCGCGTACCGCCGCCGTGCTCTGCGTCGGCGTGCTGACAGCGGAGGTCGGCGGAGGCGTCGGGCACGACGGCGTGGGGATCGGGGTTGCCGGCCGCGGCGTAGCTGAAGTCGGTGGCGGCGGCATCGTCATTGTCGTGGGCAAGCACCGAGGCTCGTTGCATGAGTTCAGAACGTCGCCCGGATCAGCCTGACAGGAGTCGATGAGGTCCCCACCGTCGACGAGGTCGCCGGGCGCGCCGTCCATGGCGTCGAGGGAGTCCTCACCGCCGAGTCCGCGCAGAACGTCCGTGCCGCCACCTCCGGTCAGGGAGTTGCGCCAGTCGTCCCCGGTCAACGTGTCGGCTGCGGCACCACCGAGCACCGCTTCGATTTCGGAATCGCCGGACCACCGCTGCCTGCCGACCAGATCCCTCTCGCCGACGGCACCGTCGTTGGCCTGCCCGTCAAGGCTGACCGTGACCGGAGTCGTCCGGGCGAGATAGTCGGCGGTGTCGTACCCGCCGCCGCCGGACAGGACGTCAGCGCCGTCGTGTTCCGGCAGTGCCGGGAACTGGTCCTGGCCTGTCCCGCCGTACAGGGTGTCGTCCTGGGCGCCCCCGTCGAGTACGTCGGTGTCGTCCCCACCGACCAACGTGTCGCGCCCCGGGCCGCCGTGGAGCACGTCGGCGCCGAGGCCCCCGATCAGCACGTCGTCGCCGCCACCACCGATCAGCTCGTCCGTACCGTCGCCGCCGCAGATCACGTCCGCACCAGGACCGCCGACCAGGCGGTCCGGACCGGGCGTCCCGCGCATCGTGCACCGGGGCAGCGACGGTGTGGTGTCGTAGCGGAGGTACTTCCAGTGCGATGTCCCGGTCAGGCTCTCCGCCATCAACGCCGGTGTCCCCCCGCCGGACCAGGGCAGCATGTGGGCGATGACCACGCGACCGTCGACGGACAGCTGCACCCGCTCCCGGCGTACGTCGAGTTTGTAGGTGTGGAAGGCGCTCTGGGTGTCCATCGCGTAAGCCACCTGGACGGGATAGGTCAGGCAGACCTGCCCGCGGGCGAAGCCGACCGTGACGACGGTCAGGTGGTCGCCGGCCCAGATGCGGGCCGGCTCCGCGTAGCCGCACTCCTCGGTCACCGACTCATCGAGGCGCATCCTCGCTTCGACGGTCCAGCCCAGGTCGTTGTCCGCGTTGCCGGACCAGTCACTCGACGATCCGTCGAACAAGCCGACGTACCCGTACGGGCCCAGGGTCAGAACGTTGCCGGCGACGGTCGCCGGCTCGTTGATCCGCCAAGGGCCCGGTGGCAGCTGGGCAAAGGTCTGCACCACGGGGGTTCGGGCCTGCGCCGTACCGGACGCCACGAGCGCGAAAGCCGCGACCATGACCGCCGCCAGCACTCCGCGGATACGAGATCGGGTCCTTCCGGATGCCGAACCGGTCACTGATCGCCTCCTGAAGGCAGTGCGGTAACGGTTCACGCGCGTCAGATTGATGAGTGTCACTATAGAGCGGCGCATCTCGGGGAGCCCACCGACCGCGATCATGGTGGGATAGATTCGCCGGTATGGCGGACGACACCCAGCGCTCGGTGGACCTGAAGCGCACGAGCCTCGGCCAGTACGAGGCGCGCAACGCCCGCGGCGGCACGATAACCGTCGGCACCGGGGACGGTACCGACTTCACCCCGGTAGAGCTGCTGCTCGCCGCGCTCGGTGGCTGCACCGGTGCCGACGTTGACTACATCACCAGTAAGCGCGCGGAGCCGGAGAATTTCGTCGTCCACGTCACCGGCGACAAAGTCCGGGACGAGGCCGGCGGCAACCGGCTGGTCAACCTGGCCATCGAGCTGCGCGTCACGTTTCCGGAGGGTGCCGCCGGCGACGCGGCCAGGGAGGCGCTGCCGCGCGCGGCGCGGATGTCGCATGACCGGCTCTGCACCGTCTCACGCACGGTCGAGCACGGCACTCCGGTCGACACCCGCACCGCGCCGTCGCCAGCCGGCTGAAAGGTAGGCGGGCTCTGTCGCGTTTCGCCAATCGGACGGGCCCGGGCAGGCTTGACCTGTGAGGCATGCTGATGCGTCGCTGCAGACCGATCGGACGGCGCAGGTGGTCATCGCCGGGCACGCTTTCGTCCAGAATCTGCGCCGCGGCCACTACGCTCTCGGCGTCGCTGCTCGCCCGGCGCTACGGGTCACCGCGGCGTTCACCGAACTCGCCCGAGCGATCTGACACCCGCCCGGCAGGGCTGACTGCGTCCGCTGATCTCGCAACGCAACAGCGCCCTCACCGGCGTGCAGCGCTCCGCCCGGACATGCGGGCGGTGCGACAGTCCATCAAGTGAGCCGCACTAGCAGCTACGGCAGGTGATCGCCGGGTCGCAGGTGGGTGAATATGTCATTTGCGCTATCCCCGATCGCAGGTCGCCGGCCCTAGGGTCCTGCCAGCGCCGACCCGCCGGCGTGCGGGTATGGATCACTCCGCGAAGTTGATCGTGCGCAAATCGGAGATGGACTATGAAATACGGCAAGCTCACCGCTCTCAGCGCCCTCTTGACGGCCACGCTGGTCGTGACCGGCTGCGGATCGGCGGACGACACCGGGACGGAATCCGGCGCGGCCGATGCCGCCGACGCAGCCGCCGCGAGGGAGGGAGAAACGGGCGGCGCATGCGAGCTCCTGACGGCCGCCGACCTAGTGGAGGTGGAGGCGAAGGACACCTACGGCAAGGGCTACCACACAGAACTGTTCCTTGACGATCAGGCCTGCTCGTTCAAGCCGTACGGTGGCCGGTCCTGGCTGGAGTTGAGGGTCACGAATGACGGCCGGCCCGGATCCACGCAATTCGATGAGCTCCGAGAGGAAGCCTCAGATCACAAGCCGCTGAGCGGGGTCGGCGACGGCGCGATCTCGGACACCTCTCAAGAAATGGAGACCATGGTGGTGTTCTACAAAGGTGACAAGGTAGGCAAGATAACGAGGAACTACATGGGTGGTGCGCCCGACGCGCAGAAGCGTGAGGCCGACATCGTCCTCACGGCGGACCTCGCCAAAAGAGTGATCGCTCGCCTTTGAGCGGCCGCGCGGAAGCGCTCGCAGCCGTACCGGCCGGCGACCCGCCCCGCCGCCGGCAGCGGCGCCGCCCGCATCAGATGGTCATGCGCTACACAACGGCAACGCCAAGTAGGCGGCTGTCCTCGATCCTGCTCCTCGCCGACGGGTCGTACCTGCGCTGAACCTCGGAACAGCGAGCCACCGGTGTCACCGCCCGGTGGCTCGTCGCGGACCGGTGGTCGACCGGGCTGCGCGTGATGGTCAGGATGATGCCCGGAGAAGTCCGCTACCCCTCGGGAGATGAGATGGCGAAGAAGCCTGGTGACCGGCTCGAAGCGGCGATGGCCAGGCGTCGGTTCTGGCGAGCGTACGCCTTCGACGATGCGGACGGATTCAACTTCGAACGGGCGGGTGAGCGCATTGACGAGAAGCTCAAGGGGGGCGTGCGAATCTTCATGCCGGTCGCCGGTCCGTACCGTCTGCGGCTCGATCCGTCGTTCGACGTGGCCCTGCACGAGTTGAACCTGTATGTCGCCGCCGAGTACGACGACGTCGACGAGGAAGTGGACAACGAGGTCGACGGCGCGGAGAAGGACACCGACGACCGGGAGGACTGGACCGGCTACGTGTACGAGATGGGCCACTGGGACCAGGCCCGGTGGCACCCGTGGTGCCTGCGCTGGGAGGAGGCGCAGGCCGTGGTGGCGCACATGCGTGCCAACCCGTCGACCTACGAGCCGAACGAGGATTTCGACAACGAGTGCACGGTTTCGCCGGACATGGCGATGCTGCTGCTGAGCCGGTTCGTCGGCCACGAATCCGGCGACACCGAGGGCCTGGAGGCGCACCGCGCCCAGGTGGCGGCGCAGTTCGTCCGGATGGGCGTGTTCGACCCGGCGCAGGCGCGGCGGATCGCCGAGAACATGGTCGTCGCACCGCCGGACGACGACTACACCTGGACCTGCTCCGACACCCACGGCTGGATGTTCGGTGGCGCCTATAGCTGCTACTCCAACCGCAATACCGACCACAGCCGCTTCCCGTTCGAGCACTTCGCCCGGTTTCGGATGATGCTCGGGCTCGACGCAAAGCCCCGCGGCTGAGCGCCGCGCAAGCGAGTACCCACGGCTCCGGAACAGGACGGCGGGTATCGAGTTTCCGGACGCGTGCGCGTGTGGCCCGCGTCGCGGCACTTGGCGGCCGGCCGCTACGCAGTCCCGCCGTAGACGGCGAGGTCCTCGCCGCTGAATACGAGACAGCCCAACATGCTGGCCAAGACCGCCCGCTGAACGGGCGTCAAGGTGTTCACGAAGACCGCGGCTCCGACATCTGCCTTTCGGCAGACTTCGGCAATCTCGCGGACCTTGCCATGTGTCAGCAGCGTCCGGCGAGAGAAAGGCCGGGACATCCGGGCAGCCCCGCCGGGACGTTCCTTCCACCGGTCGGAAGCGCCCCGACGCTGAACATATCGGCCCACCACCCGACCGCCACCGGCTGGAAGGCTCGAAAGGGGAGGCGGTTGACGTCCGCCCGAGGACAAGCGGGCGATGGCAGCCTAGAGCTCGAATGGATACAGCTGGACATCCTTGTGAGGAACGTGGATCTGCACCCAGCTGGCGTCCACCTCCGCCGGCGGAGGCTCTACGAAGTCCAGCAGGATCATCGACCCGTCCAGGTCCAGGACGCCGCCACCGTCGGGAGTCAAACCCAAACGCCCGCGCAAGATCACGCAATGGCCACCCGCCAAGATCGCCGGCCCAGGCTCGGCCGCGAGCTTCGCGTTCAGACCCCAACTGATCTCCATGTTGATCGTCCACTCGACGTCATACCGCCCCAGGACAGCATCCGGCGCACCACACCACGGCACCGCCGTCCGGCCCACCGGAGTCTGAACCTGCACAATGGGGAACGGACTCCAAGCGAACCGGGCCACCTGCTCAATATCGACCAGCACCCTTAGATCATGCCCGCTGCCGATCACCCGTGGTGGGGCCAGAACTCACCCGTGACCATGGACCGGGCGATCGCGTAATGGGGCCAAAACTCGTTCCTGGCCGGGCCCAACTCTCGCTCTTGGAGCCACGCGTGCGAAGAACTCGCCAGGTGATGGCTATCGCCGTGCGACAACAGCGGATTTGTGCATGGAAAAGCCGGATCCAACACTGTCCTTCGAGCATGCCATCCACGTCGGGAGATGCTCGACGAACCGATCCAACCTCCGCCAGCACCGCCCTGTCCATGGACCAACAGCCCCAGAGTGCCGACCAGCCGGATCGTCACTAGGCACAACAGTCGAACCGACACGCCGATGATCCGGCAAGCCAGGCGGATTGCTTGCGGTCGCGCTCTAGGGTTAGCCCCAGATCACTTCAAGATTGGGGAAACCGCGGTGCTTCGGCGCTTGACACTCGCCTCGTTCCTGCTGCTGCCCCTCGCGGCGTGCGGGCATTCCACCGGCGCGGGCAAGCCCGCCGACGCCGCACCGGGCAGCACCCAGGCAGTAGGCGCCGCACCGACAGGCAGCCGCGCGCCGGAAGGCACCACCGCTCCAGGCGCCACGCCGGCCGGGCGGTCGTCCGCATCGACGCCCACACCGGGTACACCGACCGACGCCGCCGATCAGCTCACCGGCACGCAGCACGCATACCTCAAGGCGGCCGACACGGCGAAGGGCACGATCACCTTCGACCTGGTCGAATGGTTCGAAGGCAAGGCCGCGGCGAACGCCTGCAAGGCGGACGGCGTCGAGCCGGCCGAGAACGACTGGTGCACCGGCTGGTACATCCGCAACAACAACAAGAAGGTGCGCACCTATCCGGTGGCACCGGGCGCGAGCCTGCGCATCGTCGGGACCACCGGAACGGACCTTGCGGACGCCGATCTCAAGAAGTTCCGGGCGACGCTGCTGTCGACCGGTCGGGTCTTCGTCTTCACCGTGAAGGCGGGCCAGATCACCAAGGCGGACGAGATTTACACGCCCTGAACGCAGGCCCACAGAAGACGGCGGCAATCACGACGCGACATGGGACGCGACGCGACGCCCGAAGGGCAGGGTTCGCACGGCGAATCCCGCCCCTCGGCGGTCGAACCTGCGGCTGGCCAGCCTGGTCAGTGAAGGCTCAGCTGTACCAGCCCGTGCACACCGTGCCGAGGCCCTGGTCGAAGGAGAGGCAGGCGCGGACGCTGTAGCCGGCCAAGCGGCCCCACATGTTCGTGTATGCCAACGCCTGACCGTGGTCGACATGCACCGACTGGTAGGTCATGTAGCCGTTGTAGTTGTACCGGCGGTCGACGCTGATCGTGGCACCGACGTATGCCACCTGGTGATATCCGGTAACGCGCGCCCAGTAGGAGTCACACTGGTTGGACCGCCGCAATTCCAGGTTCCAGTCGCCGTACCCGGCGTTGGCAGTCGTCTGGGTGTACGCAGAGGCGGTGGAGCAGCCGGTCGAGTCGGGGTTCTTGCCGCTGCAGTTGTTTCCCGAGCAGCTGATGGCCGAGGCGGGCGATCCGGCGGCGAGTATGGCTCCGGCGGCGAGAAGCATGGTGACAAGGATGGTCGTCAAACGACGTCGCATTGATGTACCTGTTCTTTCGAGATCGATTCCTGGAATACCCTCCGGGGGTCCCGAGGGCGTGTGTGAAGTCCCCGAAATCGAGCCTGGGCTCGGGGACTCGCGAAATTTGGCACGATAGTCGCGACAGAGATCGACGGCCTTCTCGCAGAAGCAAATCCGGGTACGACACGCCCGGATCGAATGGTCGCAAGACTTCTCAGACCGCTTTGGTCAGGCGGAGCGCTGACGCTTCTCCACGATCTTGGCCGCGCTGCGCCGACCGTGCGCCATCACGTCGACGTGACCGCCTGCCCCACGGCCGGCCACGTCCTGCCACCCCCGGAGCCTGCTCGCGATCAGGGCCAGGCGAGAGTCGTCCGGGGGGACGTCGATCGAGAACAGCGCCTCGTTCGGCCTCCGGTCATCTCCTCCCCAGCGAACAACGCCGTCGAGTTCGGCCAGGATGTCGCGGATCACGATCTGCTGCAGGGCGAAGAAGTTCCCCCGTGCGCCCACGGGGTAGTGATCGGGCCTGATCAGGACGGCGGTGCCGGAGGCCAGGTTCGATTCGGCCGTTGGCTTGCGCTCGCCTGTCGGGGCTCGCCACCCGGTCACGTCACCTGCGCGCAATTCCTCTACCTCGTAGTGAAAGCGTCGGACGAGGTGTACGAGGATCGTCTCGACGTCACCCATGCGCATCTGGACTCCGGCGAGCGGCGTTCCGACGACCGGTCTTGTGTAGACGCTCCCACGATCGTCGGCCACCTTCTCCATCTCCCAGCCGTTGAGCGACCGCTCTCCGGTGAGGGCTCGGCTATCCGGCTTACGCAGACGTCGGATCTTGGCGGCGAGCCTGGCCGCAGCCGTATCGCTGGACGAGGCGTGCGCCGGTGAGGACGTCAGCGCGGGAAGCGATACAGCCGCACCCGCCGCAGCGGTGCGGATGAGAAAGAAACGGCGCGTCAACCGCGGTTTGGTGGTCATGTCAGTTTCCCGTCGGCCTGGTCGGGACTCTTGTGATGTGCGGATACGAATAGAGCTATCAGGGTCATAGCGCCCGCGAGAATGGCAGCTATGGCCAGAACGGAATTGACATGGCTGGGTATCGCGCCTTCGACGGTCCCCTTGCCTGCGACGTGACAGCCGAACCGGAGCGGAACCAGCGAGGTCCGGTACGCATCCACACTTCCCGCGTGTGCAGGCCCGACCGCGGTCTTGCAGGCTTGATCAGCCGCGGACTCGTCCATCACCAGGTGCAGCGCGCCCCAGATGTAGACACCAAGGGCTACCGCGGCCACAAGCGCCGCGACGCAACGCCACACGGCACCGGGCGCGGGCTCCGGACCGCGAGCACGCCTGAGTGTCAGCCGCGCGTAGACAAGGAGCGCGATGAAGCCCGCGGCACTCAGCGACACGACGGCGAACAGCACGACCGGGTTCGGCACGGCGAACGGATCCTGCGACACAGCAACCCTTCAGAAGTGGCGGGCGATACCGTTGTACTTCTCGAAGATGTAGTAGAGCGCCATGCGCTTCTGACCGCCGTCCACGGCAACATCACCCCAGCCTTGGTAGCGGCGTAAGATTTCGAAATTCTCCTTGTCGTTGTAGTCCAGAGCCATGGGCCGCAGAACCGTCTCTCCCTCGGGTGGGTTGCTGCCCCCCGGCTTGCCCGCCGCACCCCAGAGGTGCAGCAGCGAAACCGTCTGCAACGCGAAGGCCTCGTCCTGAACCTTCTTCCACATGGCGTAGACGTCGCCGTCGTTCGCAGGATCGCTGGTCGACCCCGTCACGAGGCCTTTCGCGATGCAATAATTCCAGGCCCGGATTGCGGCCTCGCCGGTGATCTGTGCGATCCCCGTCGAGGAGTCCCGCACGCCCCCAGGGACTCCGAGGTGATATGCCTCCACGCGGGCGTCCTGGACGTCGTCCTCAGGCCCCCAATGGCGCATCTCCCAGTAGGCGGAGGTCTGAATGAGAGCCTTTCGCATCCTGTACAGATTAGATTGCTGCGTGATCACGTCATCGTGATCCAGCACTGTGGACTGGAAACACTTCCAGTGCTGGAAGTTCTTGAGACCGCCGTCATTGGGGTACCCGATCGACTCCATGTACTTCCCGATGTCGATCATCAGCGAGTTGTGCAGCGAGGAGTCGAGTCGGACGTCCGCGACCACTGCGCGCGCCGGATTGAACGAATCCTGTCCGGTGTCACGCCCCGATGCGATGTCGTTGTCGATCTCGATGCTCCCCGTGCCCGTCCCGACGACGCGCGTGACGAACTGGTCGTAAGCCCAGTCCGCCGGAAGCGCGTAACCATAGTTACCCGAGTATCCGGACGACAGGTCGGAGACGAAACTTGCGGTCGAATGCCCGGCAGCTGCGACGCGCGAGCAGACGTTGCGGGCGCCGTACACGCCGACCAGGTATTGGCCTCCAGCCTCCGCCACCGAGTCCACGATGCCCTTGAAATGTGGCAGGACGTTCGACGTCACCTCGTCATCGAGGGCGTCGAAGTCCACGGCGAAAAAGATCCGCGTCCCTGGCTTGAAGCCGTGGTCCTGAGCCGCGTTGATCGCCGCATAGCCCGCCGCCCGGCCGAGTGGGTAGTTGAACGACGACGCATCCCTGCCCTGGGTTTGATAGATAGGAAAGCAACGTAGCCCCGAGGAAGCAATCGTCTGCAACTCCCCCGGCTGAATCACCTTCTCCGGCAGCGTGCTGCTGACACTCGTCAGATAGCGTCCCACATAGGTGATTCCATCGGCCTTCAGGCTCGTCGCCCGTGCGGTCGTGATCTTTGTGACCCCATCGCAGGCGGCACCCTTGCGAGCCTGGTCTCCGTACGAGATCAACAGCGATGCCCAGGTCGCATAGTCGCCCTTGCCGGTGGCCGGCAATTTGACGAAGGACTGAAATGCGGTGGTCTCAGATACGAGCGCAGATCCGAAGGTCGACGAAAATGTCACGGCACGCTGATTGAGGATCATCGCCGCCGAGAAGAGCGAGACCCACACACCGGTCGCCCCCGTCGCAACGGGGTGCGTCTTCAAGCCGGACTGCGTTCCTGGGCCAAATACGCCGTTGGCCACGCCGTCCGCCATGCCGAGTTCGTACTGCACGGCCAGCAGCATGGCCTTGGCCACGTCTCGCGAATGCCGACCGTCACAGGGAATGACGAAGAAGTCCGCTCGGCCCAGGTACCGGCCGTTCAACCACTGCTGAACACCGCGAACCGCATCCGAGCCCGTGGCGACCTTAACGTAGGGATCCATGTTGAGCAGACCCTTGAAGACCTTTGGAGTGAGATCGCCGTTCGGGGTGGTCCCGCCCACGCCCATGTCGGACTTGAGCTGGCTGACCGCCGCCTGAATACGGGCACCATAGACTCCGTCGACGCCACCGCCGTCATATCCCTTGCAATACAGGGCTGACTGGATGATGCGGGTGAAGTTGGCGTAAGGAACCGTGTTCTGATTCAACGCAGGGTATTTGGAGGTCAAGGTCGACAGCGTCGTGGGTCCAAAACTGTTGGACAATGCAGTGATGCCGAGCTCCCACTGCAGCGCCCTGGTCAAGGCGTACATCATGGTCCAGCTCGTCTTGCCGTCCTCATCGACTGTCATGCCGATGCGGGTCCCATAGATTGTGTTCACAAAACGCTGCGCCTGCAAGACCATCTCATCCGCCACGGATGCACAACTCCCTAACAAATCCCTTGCCATCAATCCACAGCGGACGATGACACAATGACAGTTGATCAACTGGCCGTCAAGAGTCAATGCCCTTCGGTTAAGGGCCTCGGCGCTGGTCCGCGGGTGAGGTGACGGTGCGATAGCAGGCCCGGCAGCGTGTCGGGCCGTGGCGTCGTCTTCAGTGGAGCCAGGGGCGGTCTCAGGGCCGGTTTACTGATCACATCGGGCCGGGAGGGTGTCGGCCCCGCTCGAGCGTGACCTGCTCGAAGAGGCTTGAACAGCTAGAGTTCGGCCCGCAAACCCTCGCGGAACTGTTCGAAAGGGCATGCGCGCCCTCGCCGGGCCGGGCACGAAGGGCACCTGGCCGGCCCGGCGCCGGCTGACGGCGATCGACGCGACCAGCCTGGACGTCGCTGACACTGCGGCCAATGTGGAACGCCGCGACCGGCTCGGCTCCGAGCCGAAAGCATCGGCATATCCGAAACTGCAAGTGAACGTCGATCTCCGCGAGTGCACGGCGAGCGGGACCTGGGAATTCGAGTACCACGGCGTTCGCTATTTCCTGCCGGCCTTCTCGTCGGCCTACGCCCAGGAAAATCCCCGTTACTACGGGGTGGCGGGTTGGTCGTACATCCATTTCCAGCCCGGGTGGACCTTCAATCGGTTCAGCATTTCCCGACACCGCAAGAATCGGGCTCCTCTGTCCGCTCCGGTCAGTTCCGTGTTCGCCGCCCGCGGCAGTCGGGGATTACGAGAGAGCGTCGCCCAGATCACCCGCGAGCTGAACGACCGCGAGGCCCGCTTGAGCCACGACGGCGGTACGTCAGGAGCAGGTGAGCCGGGCCGCGGCCCAGTCACCGTGGTCGCTGCCGACACCGTTCCCGCCGTCGGTGACCCGCAGCTCCATCCGCCGGCCGCCGGTGAGGTCGACGTCCATTCGTTCAGCCCCGCCGGCCCCGGTGAGGATCGTGCTCTGCGCCTTGCGTACCCCGTCGACCCAGACCTCGAAGCCGACCGAGCCGGACGCCTCGTCGTCGACGCCCACATCGGACCGGAAGCGGGTGCAGTCCCCGCCCAGCTCCACCAGCACGTTGGACACGGCGTGCACGCCGAGGCCCCTGGCGTAGGTGACGCCGGCGATGGTCAGCGTGCGACCGTCGGTGGCGCCCTGCTCGCCGTTGCTGCGGTCCTTCTCGACCGGGCCCCAGCCGTTCGCCTGCTGCACATACGGCCGGTCGCTGAGCCATTCCCAGCCGGCCGGCAGCGGCGCCTGGGTGGTCGTGGTGGCGGCGACCGTGGTGGTGAAGCCGGATGCCGTGCTGGAGGTGACGGAGGCGGTCAGGTCGTAGCTGCCGAAGTCCGTGCCGGCCGGGGCGATGACGGTGAACGCCGTCGTCTCCGGGCTGCCCGTGGCGACGTCGCCGAGGTCGGCCTGAGCCGGGGTCACCGTCCAGCCCTCCGGCGCGGTGAGCCGGACGGTGGTCGCGCGCAGCCCTCCGGCGCACCGGGCCGACACCTTGATCTCCACGGTTTCTTCCGTGCCGGCCGCGATCTGACCGTCAGTGGTCGCGGTGACGTCCGGCGGGCAGGGCGCCGGCACGTCGGAGTCCGGCACGCCGCCGACGGCGACCTCGGCCCGGGTCAATGGGCGCAGCACCAACTCGTGGGAGTACGGCCTGGTCGGCGAGAGGCTGAACGGGTCGAGTACCGAGTTCGGCGTCTCACCCATGCCGGTCTCTCCGGCCTCCGCGTGCAGGGTCACCCAGCCGTTGTTGTGGACCAGTGGCAGCTGGTGGTCGTACTCGGCCCGGTCCAGGTCGTCGTAGGGCGTGACGCTGACGTCCCTCATGCCGCCGACGAGCAGCCCGGAACGTCCGTCGTTGAGCGACGCCCACCGGGTGTCGGTGTGGTTGCCGTACGCCTGCGGACGGGAGTAGCGGACGTACTCCCCGTCAACGGTGCTGCGGTAGACGCCCATCGGTGCACCGCTACGCCGGTCGTTGTACGACTCGTGCGGGCCGCGGCCATAGAACGCGAACCGTTGCATCTCGTCCGGCAGCCGCAGCTGGACGCCGATCCGTGGCAGGTAGGGCAGGGAGCCGACGCGGCTACCCCTCGGGACCACGTCCTGCTTCAGCGTGACGGTGCCCCGCCGGTCGATGCGGTACCGCATCGACTGATCGAACGAGAGCAGGGCGGCGGTGCCGGCCCCGGCGACGGTGCTGCGTACCTCCACCACGACGGCGTCGGATTCGGTGCTGCTCCGCACGTCGGTGATCGTGGTCTGCAGGCGGTCGAGGCCGATGTCGTGCCAGATGCGGCGGTCGTCGGTGCCCCAGTCGTAGGTCTCGTTGCTTGTCGGCGGCCGGTACGCGTCCAGACGCGGTCCACCGGCGAGCAGTTCCCGCCCGTGCGCCTTCATCGAGGCAAGGTCGCCGTCGTCGAAGCGGTACGTCCAGCCGGGGCCGGAGACGGTCAGTACGTCGCCGCGGGTCGCCACGGCGGGTGCTCCGTTGACCGGTGCCGGCAGGATGCCGGGCACCGAGCGACCGCCGACGGAGAACTGGTCGTACCCGGCGATCCACCCGCGCTTGGCCCAGGCGGTGTCGGTGGTGGTCTCGGCGCTGATGTTGAGGAACCGCTCCCGGTCGTCCGGGTTGGCCGGCACCCCGCCGAGGTCGAGGTCGACGGCTTGGCCGGGGGCCAGCGTGAGCGGCCGGCTGCCGGAACGGATCGTGCGGGCCTGCTCGATGATCTGGTACCGCAGCCGGAGCCGGAAGGCGCCGGCCTGCTGCTCGTTGTGTACCCGGACCCTGCCGTTCACGGCGTCCACGGCGGTGAACCGGATCGGCGCCTGTGCCCACGCCATCTCCCGGGTCTCCGGCTGCAGGTACCGGTCGGAGCCGACGAGACCGTCGGTGCCCGACAGGCTGATACCGAGGCTGAGGAAGTCGCCCTTGCGCTGGAACGCGTCGAAGTTCAGCGCGAGGACGGCCTGCCCGGTGGGGTCACCGGCGAGCTGGGCCGGGGTCAGCGCGGCGGCGTAGACGCGGGCGTCGTCGATCAGCCCCCGTGCCGTCCGGACGCTCCACAGGTCGTTGTCCCGCTGGGTCTCCGCGTTGTGGCCGAGGTTGACCTCGAACAGGCCGGGATCGACCGCCCCGGTGCGCGGCGTGGTCGCCGCCTCCCGGCCGTCTATGTACAGCCGCAGCGCCGCACCGTCGTAGACACCGGAGACCCGGTGCCAGTTGCCGTACCAGTCGGGCGGCACGTCGGCGGACGCGGTGGCCCACCCGCCGGCGTCGACGCCGAACTCCAGCGTGTCGCGGTCGCGCATCTGCAACCCGTACCCCTGGCCCTTGGTGAGGATCGGGAAGCTGCCGGCCCATTCTCCCGGCTTGACCCAGCTGTCGAGGGTCAGCGGACCGGTGAGGTCGAGCCGGCGGTCGCGGAAGACGTCGACGAAGTCGTCCAGGCTGGAGAGGTCGACCGCCTGGCCGCGCCGGCCGGGGGCTGCGGTGGCCTTGCCGACCAGGAACGTCTGGATCCTGCTCTTCGACGAGTCCGGCGTGAACACCAGCGGCTGGCGCAGGTTCTGCTCGGCCCAGTCCCAGATGAAGCCGCCCTGCATCTGCGGGTTGCGCCGGGCGAGTGCCCAGAACTGGTCGAAGTTGCCGAGCCCGTTGCCCATCGCGTGTGCGTACTCGCCCATCACGATCGGCTTGGCGGAGCTGTTCGTACGGGCGGCCAGGCGCGCCGGCGTGTTGTAGCGGGGGCCATCCACATCGGCGAAGGGTGCGTCACCGTCCGGGCTGTTCGACTGGTGGTACAGCAGCCGGGTCGGCTCGTTGGCGTCGGCCCACGCGGCCATCGCGTAGTGCGCGGTGCCGAGACCGGCCTCGTTGCCGGTGTCCCACATGAGCACGCTGGGGTGGTTCTTGTCCCGGGCGACCATCGCCTGGAAGCGGTCGGCGAACGCGGCCTGCCACTCCGGCTTGGCGGCGAGGCAGGCCGAGGGGCAGCTCTCGTGGGCGTGGGTCTCGATGTCCACCTCGTCGTCGATCCACAGCCCGTGCTTGTCGGCGAGCTTGTAGAGGTACGGATCCGACGGGTAGTGCGAGGTCCGTACCGCGTTGAGGTGCAGCCTTTTCATTCCGAAGACGTCGTCGCGCTGGCGCTGACGGGTGTTGTACCGCCCGGTGTCCGGATCGGTCTCGGCCCGGTTGGTGCCCTTGACCATGATGCGTTTGCCGTTGACGAGGATCTGCTTGTCGCGTACCTCGATCTCGCGGAAGCCGATCGCCTGCGCGGTGATGTGCAGGGACCGGCCGTCCGGCCCGACCAGCTCCAGCACCAGCGAGTACAGGTTCGGCTCCTCGGCGCTCCACTTCGCCGGGTCGGCGACCCGGCCGGCGAGGGTGACCTGTGCGCCGGTGCCGTCGGCGGTCAGGTCGACGGGGGCCGTCAGGGTCGTCACGATCCTCTTCCCGGCGTCGCGCAGCGTCCCCCGCACGACGTAGCGGCCGGGAACACCGCGGGCACTGCGGGCCACGTCGACCCGGGCCCGCAGGGTGGCGTCGCGGTAGTCCGCATCAAGATCGGTCGTGATGTACGCGTCCTGCAGGCGGGTCTGCCCGGTGCGGTAGAGCGAGACGCTGCGGAAGATGCCGCTGAACCGCCACTGGTCGTAGTCCTCCAGGTAGGCGCCGGATCCCCAGCGATGCACCTGCACGGCGATCTGGTTGCGGCCGGGATGCAGCCGCTCCGTGACGTCGAACTCGGCCGGCGTGTAGCCGCCCTGGTCGTATCCGATGTAGCCGCCGTTGACCCAGACCAGGTAGCCGCTGGTGACACCCTCGAAGCGCAGGAACATCCGGTCGCCGTCCCACTGCGGGGACAGATCGAAGGTGCGCACGTACGCCCCGGTCGGGTTGACGTCGCGCGGCACGTTCGGCGGGCTGTCCGGCGAGATCTCCTCGGGGATGTTGCGGAACATCGGATGGTCGATGAAGTCCGACTGCCAGGTGTGCGGGACCTTGGCCGTCGGCCAGGACGAGGCGTCGAAGCCGGCCGCGTGAAAGGCCGGAGGCACGTCGTCGGGTCGATTGAAGATCTTCAGCTTCCAGTCGCCGTCGAGAGGCGCCACTTGGGGATTGCGGGCACTGTGCTCGGACACATCGGCGATCGCGGCCGCCGCGCCGGCGTAAGGCCGCAGGTCGGAGTGCGGCGGCTGCTGACCTTCGCCGGTCAGCTGCGGATTCTCCAGGTACCGGTAGACGTCCTCGCTGGTCTTCGGTCCACCGGTCGGGTCGACCGCGCCACTGAGCGCCGCCTGGGCCGTCGCGGCTGCCGCGGTCGCGGCGCGCATCTCGGCCGCGGACGGCTCGGCGGCGAAGCCACCGGCCGGTGCGGCGACCGCAGGCGGGCCGAACATGGCGCCGGCAAGGACAAGGGCCAAGAACGTACGGCGCATCGGGCCGCTCCTGTTTGGTCAGGGCACGTCGGTAGCACGGCGCATATCGCAAGCACGAGCCCGGACCGGTCGAGAGGACACATTCAATCCAGGTGTGTCTATGTTTACTTGCTTGGGATTTCGTGTCAACGTGTGTGTTCGATGGTTCTACGACCCGGCCGCACGGTGCTGGGGGTGATCCAGGCGTCACCCGCGGCCCCCTTCGGCGCGCGCACAGCCGCCGGCGCGAATGATGCGGGCATGACCACGGTGCTGCAACGCCCGACCGTACTGCTGCTCGCGGTTTCGCGGCCGTGGTTCTGGCCGGTCTCCTGGGTGCCCGCATACCTCGGCACCGTCCTGGCCGGACACGCCTGGCTGCCGGCCCGGGCCGACGCGCCGCGGGCCGCGGCGGCGCTGCTCGTCCTCGGCCCGTTGATCTGGGGTGCCGTCCTCGCCCAGAACGACCTGCACGACCTGCCCAGCGACCGGATGAACCCGCGCAAGGCCACCGCACCCCTGGTCACCGGCGCGGTCTCGGCCCGGCGGCTGCGCATCTGGTACGCGGGCCTCGCGATCGGCAGCGTCGCGGTGGCGCTGTTCGTGGGGCCGCTGTTCGTGCTCGGCGTCGCCGGGGTGCTGCTGCTCGGCTGGGCGTACAGCGTGCCGCCGCTGCGGCTGAAGACCCGGCCGGGCTGGGACGTCGCGGTGAACGCGCTGGTGGTCGGCGTGGTGTCGCCTGCCGCGGGCTGGGCGATCACCCGGCCGCCGTGGGGGTTCCCGTGGCAGTTCGCGCTGATCGGCGTCCTGTTCGCCGCCGCGCTCTACGTGCCGACCACGGTGACCGACCTCGCCGCCGACCGCGATGCCGGTTACACCACGTTCGCGGTCCGCTACGGCCACCGGCTCGCGCACCGCATCGGGGTCGCGCTGTGGGGCTGCGCGCTGGCCGTCTCGATCGTGTGCGCCGCGCTCGACGTGCTGGTGCCCCGATCGACGCTCACGGCGCAGCTGGTCATGGCGCCGATGCTGCTGGCCGCGTACGCGATCCTCACCCGCCGCCCGACCATCGCCAAGCTGGCCGTGGTCTCCGTGCTCTTCGGGGTGCCGACCGTCGGCTTCGCGCTCGCCTACATCGGGTGAGGCCCGTTATCTGTTCGTTATGTAGTCGGTGAAATCGGCGGGGCGTGCGGCGCGTGTCCAGGGCATACCAGCACCACCCCTCGAAGGAGACACCACCCATGCGATCGTTCGTCCTCGGAGCCGCCGGCCTCGCCACCGCCGCCACGCTGTCCGCCTGCACCACCACCGCTGCCCCGCAGGCCGCACCCTCCGCGACCGCTGCCCGCCCGCAGGCGGCCGGGACGGCGAAGCTGGGCGGCACCGCCGCCGGCAGCGGCGAGTCGCCGGCGCCGACCGCGGCGGCGAAGTCGGGCGGGACCACCGCCGCGGGCAGGGCGAGGCCCGCGGTCTCGGATCTGAGCGAGCTCGAGCGACTCGGCATCGACCTGAACGAGGGCGTGCTCATCGACGTCGCGGACGACGGCGTGGACCGCTACCTGCAGGTCGGCCGCACTGGCGTCGACTTCACCGGCACCACCCGGACCGACTCGACCATGATGTCGCTCAAGGCCGCGCCGGTACGCGAGAAGAACCGGGTGCTGATCAAGCCGCCGTTCTGGAACGAGGAGGTCGGCGCGGGCCACTGCGTCGCGGACACCTCCGGCGCCGCGTTGCGGCTCGAGGCCTGTCGCAGCGGCCGGGCCGCGCAGGTGTGGACGATCGTCCCGGCCGGCGACTCCGGCCAGTTCGAATTGCAGGGAAAGTACGGCGTCATCCGCGTCGAGGACGGGAAGATCACCACGGGGGGATCGGGCCGCACCGGCCTGCAGACCATCCCGTTCGCGAGCTGAGCCTCGCCCGCCGAAGACGGAGCCCGTCCATCCATGCGCGACGCTGAGGACTTCGACACCTTCTACGCGACGTCCTCACGTCGCGTACTCGCGCACGTCGCGATGATGGTGGGCGGCCGCGCCGAGGCCGAGGACTCCGTGGCCGAGGCGTACCTGCGCGCCTGGAACCGCTGGCACCGGATCAGCCGGTACGACAACCCCGAGGCCTGGGTGCGCCAGGTCGCCTACCGGCACGCGGTGAGCGCATGGCGTAAGGCCGTCAACCGGCTGTACGCGCACCGGCGCGACGCCGGCGACGGGCACGTCGAGGCGCTGAGCCCGGACCACGTCGCGATCGTCGCGGCGCTGCGCCGGATCCCCGCCGACCAGCGCCGGGTGATCGTCCTGCATCATCTCGTGGGGTTGAGCGTCGCCGAGATCAAGGCCGAGACCGGCGTACCGGCCGGAACAGTCACCACCTGGCTGGCCCGCGGGCGCCGGGCCATGGCCGCCCATCTGTCCGACAACGAGACGGACCGGGAGCACCGCGATGTCTGACGACCGCATCCAGCAGGGCCTCGACGCGTACGCCGAACACCTGCAGCGCACCGCCGGCCTGGCGCCGGCCCGGGAGGTACGCCGGCGAGCCGTCCGGCGCCGGCGCAACCGCGCGGCCGGTGCCGCGTTCGCCGCCGTGCTGATCTCGGCGGTCGGTCTCGGTACGGCCCTGGCCCGCGACCCGGGCCGGCCGCCGACCCCGGCCGCCTCGGGCACCCCCGGCCCGTCCGCCTCCGCGTCGCCGTCCACCTCCGCATCCGCGCCGCCGAAGCGCGGCACGAAGTCGTCGAACGTGAGCCAGCTGCGCGAGCTCGGCGTCGACCTGGAGACCGGGGTCCTGATCGACGTCGCCGACGACGGCGTGGACCTGTGGATGCAGGTCGGCCCGGACGACGTGGTCGACTTCACCGGCGCGGCCAAGGACGCGTCCACCGAGATGTCGCTCGTGCCCGCTCCGGTGACAGCTCGCAACCGGGTGGTGATCGCCCCGCCGGCGCGGCCCGGCTCCTGCGTCACGGACACGCCGCAGGCGCCGCTGATCCTGCGGCCGTGCCGCGACGGCGACCCGGCGCAGACCTGGGGGGTGGTGCCGGCCGGCGACTCCGGCCAGTTCCAGCTACAGGGGCAATTCGGCATCCTGACCGTCGACCAGGGACTGGTCGACGCCGACCAGACCGGCCGCACCGGCCTGCAGACCATCCCCTTCAACCGCTGACGCGGTGGTGGTTATCGTGCTGGCATGTCGTCGGAGACTGCGCAGTTGATCGCCCAGACGTTCCAGGTCCGCGCGGACACGGTGCCGAGGCGGCGATGACCAGGCTCGCACCGGATCTGCGGCCCGGCGCGCACCAGGAAGGCGAAGATGCTTCTAGCTCGGTATGGGTCATCGTCGCCTCCGATGGCGCGGTCGTGGATGTGAGAATCAGCCGGCAGTGGGTCGAGCGGCTGGCCGGGGACCGGCTGGGCGAGGCGGTGTTCGCGGCTTACCGGCAGGCGCATGAGAAACGCGCGGCGGCGCTGGCGGCGGCCCCCCAATCTGACGGCGGTGCCGCGGATCGGGTGGGCTCGCAGCCTCCGGACATCTCCGACGAGCAGGCCGTGCGAGTAATCCTCACCAACCCGCGCTACACCGGCCGGCAGATCTGGAACAAGCAGCGCACCGACGAGGTCCTGCTCGACGTGAACGACGTCGCCCTCGGCCACACCCCGATCATGCGATGGAACCGCCCGGACCCGTGGGTCGCCTCCAAGAACCCCGCCCACGAGGCCCTCATCGACCAGGGAACCTTCGACCGAACCCAAGAACTACTCGCCCGGCGGGCACGGACCGGCACCTCACCCAAACGGTCGCGCCGCACCCGCCACCCCTACGTCTTCAAAAGCCTGGTCAGCTGCGCAGCCTGCGGACGGAAAATGCAGGGCCAGCACTCCCATGGCGTCGCCTACTACCGCTGCCGCTACCCCCTGGAGTACGCCCTCGCCAACAAGATCAACCACCCGCGCAACGTCCTCCTGCGGGAAGACATCCTCATCACGCCCCTCGACACCTGGCTCGTCCAGCTGTTCGAACCCTCACAACGCCGGCAAACAATCGCCGACCTCATCAACCAAGCCGCCATCGGCGCCCCCACACAGCCCCGGCCACTCCCCCAAGAGCAATCACCGCAGAGATCGACGCCAAACTCGCCCGCTACCGCGCCGCCTGGACGCCGGAGCAGACCCCGCCGTGGTCACCGCCTGGATCGCCGAAACACAGGCCGAACGACACCTCGTCACCCAGCCTCAGACACCGGCGGCCAAGCGGAGGGCGCGGGGCTCGGCGTCCAGTCCGTGGTGAGCAGGTCGAGTTCACTTTGCAGCTGCGCCAGCAGGACGGCGAGATCGGGGCAGCGCTGCGGATCCGCCGTGACGGTGACAGTAAGTGTGCCCGCGTACGACAGCGCCGCGAATCCGACCGTAACGTTCCCGGTGATCGGCGACACCGGAATGATCTCGGTGATCGGCGCGGCGAGGAAGGACAGGCGGACGTCCGGGCCGTGAAGGTCGGTGACCATCGTGGTCACCGATTGCTGCCGGTTGACGAACCATCGGAAGGCGCCGCACCACGCCAGGATGCGAAACACCGGTCCGAGCAATGCGGTGGACGCGCCCGGGCTGGCCGGCCTGCGGCTGCGAGTGGTACGGGCGATCGCCGTAAGCCGCTGATGCAGGTCGCCGGCGACGGTCACCGGAACTGTCATGACCCCGACCTCGTTGCCGAGGTGCCCGGCCGTCGCCTCGCGCCGGCCGGCGATCGGCACAGAGATGACGAACCGGTCGACGCTCTCCCCACGGTGCTGCAGCACCGCGTGCAGGGCGCCGGTCACCGCCGCGAGGACGACGTCGTTGACCGTCGCGCCGTGTGCGTGCGTCAGCCGCTGCACGCCGGCCAGGTCGGCGCGAGCCACGGCCAGGCCGCGGTGTGCTCCGATGGGCTGGTTCAGCGAGGACCGCGGCGGGCCGTTGACGCCGCCCGTGGCGAGTTCGGCGATGGCCGAGCGGAGTTGCCGAGCTTTCACCGGGAGGTGGCCCAGCGCCCGGAGCCGGGTGCCCGACGCGTCGAGGAACAAGCTGCGCCGGCGGGGCTCCGGGCGCGGGAACTCTGTGTCCGGCGTGGTGGGGGCATGGTCGAGGAGGCGGGCGAGGACTGCCAGGCCGCCGAGCCCGTCGGCGAGGACGTGGTGCAGCATCACGACCAGCGCGGCCCGGCCGCCGGACAGTGAGGTGACCAGGGTCGCCGACCACAGCGGCCGGTTCCTGGGAAGCCTGCGAGCGGTGGTCTCCGCGACGGCACCGAGCAACGCGGCCTCGTCGCCCGGCGCGGGGCAGCGGACGGCGTTGACGTGGTCGCGGATATCGAAGTCCGGATCGTCGACCCAGACCGGACGCCCGCCCCCGAGCGGAGCCCGGACCAGGCGCTGCCGCAGCCGTGGTACCCCGTGGATGCGTTGGCCGATCGCCTCGCGCACCGCCGCGAGGTCCAACGCCGTTGTGGTGCCGAGGACGAGGACCGCCGCGACCTGCATCGGTGAGCCGGGAAGGTCGCAGGCGAGCTGCATCAGGTCGGTCGGGCTCGTCCGCTCGATCGACACCCTCCCCCGCACCCCAGCGCCACCGGCCACGGCCCCGGGCATCACGCCGTCCCGGTCCTCGCCCGTCTGAGGTCAGCGGCGATCTGCGTACCCCACGCGTCGAGGGCATCGAAGTCGCGGAAGTCTCCGTCCGCCACCCGCAGAGCCATGACAACGGCCTTCTCCCCCAAGCCGAGCCTGTGCCGGTCCAGGCGCCCGGCAAAGAGGCGATGACCGCGAGCATGGGTCACCCGGACGATGTCGCCGACCTCGGCCGGATCCTCGTCCGGCTTGGGCGGATCACCGATCGGGCCGACGGAGAACAGCCAAACCAGTCGCGGAGGGTGCGCCGCGATCCGTTCCGCGAGCCTTCGGGCGTCGTCGAGCCACCGGCCCAGGTATACGGCACTACCCAGGACCACGGCGTCGTACGGCGTCGGGTCGCCGACGTCAGCGGCGGGAAGCTCATCCACGACGACGTCGGCGGGCAGCCCGGCGCGCAGCGACCCGGCGATGCGGGTCGCAGCCTCGGCGGTGGAGCCGTGCCTGCTCGCGGCACTGACCAGAATTCTCATGGCTGTCGCTCCAATCTGTGGGCTGTCGTGTTCGGGCCACTGCCTTCGGTCATCGCTGGTCGGACTGCTCGGCGCGATCACGAATGCCGCGCAGCATCCGGTGGCTCATCACGAAGCTGACGACCGTCACCGGCTCCACCACGAAACGCGCCCACCACCGCGTGTACGCGTACCGTTCCCGCACGACCAGCCTGGTCGTGGTCGCCGAGACCGGCGACAGATCGAAGGTCCAGGAGAAGTCGTACGGCGCGGCGGCTCCGGGCCAGACCGCGCCCTGCAGGACCAGCGCGTTTGGTGGCTTGACGACGGCGACGTTCACGGCGAGCTCGGGCGCGAGCCGGACGGCGTCACCGACGTCGAGTCGCTGCCAGTCCGGGTTGACCTGCAGCGCGCTGTGAATGTCGCAGCCGGCAAGGTTCTCCAGACGGTCATAGCTGTAGAAGCCGCCTCGTCCCTGACCGAGCTGGACGATCCAGGGCCACACGTCGTCGACACGGGCGTCGATCGTGATTGCCCGGGTCGCCGCCAGGTCCGGATCAGGAACCAGCTCATCGCCGGGCAGGGGCTCGGTCATCTCGGCATCGGTCGCGCCCCACCGCAACTGCCACCTCCGCAAGACGAAAACCGCCGCGACGACAGCCATCGACGTGATGAGCGATGAAACGCGCGGCGTCCTGGTCACGACGCGATCTTGGACTGCTCGGCGTCCGGTATGACGATCACCGGGCAGGGAGCGTGTTGGATGCAGTGCTGACTGACCGATCCCAGCAACATGCCGGCGAAGGCGCCGTGCCCGCGGCTGCCGACGACCAAGAGCTCCGCACCGGCCGCGGCCTCCAACAGAATCTGAGCGGCCGGCCCGTGAGCGACCTTGATACGTACGTCGACGGGCTGATCCCCCGTCCCGACGACATCCGCCACGGTTTCGGTGAGGACCTTCTCGGTGACGGCGGCGATGCTGTCGCCGGGAGACGGGTACGGGATCGCACCGTAGGAATATTCGTAGGTCGGCGGTTGCCGCCAGGCGGCTACCGCTTCGACAGTCGCGCCGGTCAGCCGGGCCTGGCCCAGCGCCCAGCGCAACGCGGTCCTGGAGCCGTGCGAACTGTCGACGCCCACGACGATGTATCGGCCCTCGGGATATGTCTGATCGGTCATCGCTACCTCCACGTATGTTTGTTCGCATCTCCGGCATCTGTTACCTCGAGTAGAACGCCGCATCCCCGCAAGCGGTCAGTGCCAAACGGCCCATCCTGTACCAGAACCCTCGCGCCCATACCGCGTCTTTTGCGCCGGAAGTCGCGGCGTGAAGCCGATGGCGGGGGCACCTGCGCCGCGTCCCACGGTGCGTCGGTGCCGGCCGAAACGCTCAGCGCAGCCCGCAAGATCTGCTGCTCGGACCACCAACTCAAGTCGCTGCGGACTCGTGAGCGCAGCCCCAAGCGCTGACCGACCTTTGTATCAGTGCTCACGGCACACGCATGGACCTCCATCGCCAGACCATTTCACTCATCTGGCTGGGGGCCCAGTTCAGAGGGATGGCCAGAATGGCTCTCCCCAGCACCGAGCCCGTCGCGCTGTCCGCATGCGAGATCGACCTGGGCGACATACTCGAGGTCCCCGGCCGGCAAGCGCTCGGCACCGATCGATGCCTTCGCTCTTCCGCCGCGGACGATATGCGGCCAGCGCATGGTGAGGTGTTCGACGACGAGGCCCATGAGTTCAGGGGCGAGGTCATGGATGAAGAAGTGGTCGCCGGGCAGCAGTCGCACGCGCGAGCTGGTTGACTGCGCGCGCCATCCCTCCAGTTCTTGTGGCCGTACCGTGCGGTCGTCGATGCCGCCGAAGACGGTGATCGGCACCTTGAGCGGCGGTTCCTCCTGGTACTCATAGGTCTCCAGTACCGCGAAGTCCGCGCGGAGCACCGGGAGGGCCAGCGCCATGAGCTCGTCGTTCTCCAGAACCTCATGGGGTGTCCCGTTGAGTGTGCGCAGTCGCGCCTTCAGTCCGGCATCGGAGGCGTCGTGGCCGCCGACGGGATCACGGCGCCGTAGCGGCGCCGGAGTCGCGGAGATGAACAGGTGACAGGGCGCGGGCCACCCGCGACGACGCAGCAGTCGGGCCAGTTCGAATGCCACCAGTCCGCCCATGCTGTGGCCGAAGAGGGCGCATGGCCGATCGAGGAGAGGTTCGAGCGCGTCCGCCAGTGCATGCACAAGAGGCTGGAGACGGTGGAAGGGTTCCTCGCTCATGCGTGCACCGTGGCCGGGCAGTTCGACGGGGCACACCTCCATGTGGCGCGGGACGAGGCTTTCCCACGTGCGATACGCCGAGGCGATCCCGCCTGCGTACGGAAGGCACACGAGGCGGGTCACCGCGGCCGGGCGTTCCTGGCGTGCCCAGAACCAGGGCTCGGTCATCCTTGCTTCCTCTGGTTGCCGGGGAGGTCTCGTGCGGGAGGCGTTCCCGATTCGCGAAGTCGCCGGCCCAGCTCCTCGATCCGGATATCAGGATCGGCCACCACGGTTCTCAAGAGCTGACTCCATTGGCGGACGAGCCGGTTCACCAGCCGCGGGCCGACCCGATCGACAGCGTGCAGCCAGGTCCCGCGGAGCACTCCAGCGTCTTCGAGCATGATGAGGCTGAGGTCGCCCGTGCCTGGTTCCACGCCTTGTGGCACGTGGACGAAACCCCAGTCGTCGGACAGCGGCTCCAGCCGTACCTCGCCCAGCACCGGCGTCGCCAGGGGGGCGTTGAGCAGGTTGAACCCCAGTCGGATTCGGTCGTGCTCTGCTGCGAATTCCCGTAGCAACGGCTGCAGCGGAGCCTCCTGATGGGCGTACGCCTCGACGGTCTGTTCCCGGACGCGGGCGAGCAGCGCCCGGAAGGTGGGATCTCCGCTGAGGTCCGCGCGCAGGACGAGGGAGTTGGCGAAGAAGCCGATGAGTTCCTCGGCCTCGGGCCGGTCCCGGCCGGCGGTGGGAAAGCCCACGGCAAGGTCCCGGCTCCCGGTGTACGCGGTGAGCAGCGCCCCGAAGGCGGCGAGCAGCGTCATGAAGAGGGTGGCGCCCTCGCGCTGAGCGAGCACCCGCAGCGCGACGGTCAGTTCCGGGGTGAGTGCGAAGGCGTTGCCCGACACCGCTACCGGTTCCTCCTCGGACAGGTGGTCGTCGACCAGGCGTGGCGGAGCGGGAAGCTCGCCGAGCAGGTGCCGCCAGTACCGGAGGTGCCCGTCGAGTGCGCCGCTCTCGACCTCGTGGCGCTGCCATGCCGCGAAGTCCGCGAACTGGATGTCCAGGGGCGGTTGAGCGGGGTCGTGTCCCTCGACGTACGCGTCGTAGGCGATGGCCAGGTCGCGCAGCAGCACGCCGTACGACCAGTTGTCGGTGACAGCGTGATGGATGGACAGCACGAGGATGCGTTCCTCCTCGCCGAGGGTGGCCAGGCGGGCACGGATCAGCGGGCCTTGTGCCAGGTGGAACGGCCGTCGGCTCTCTTCGTCGAGGATCCGGCGGATCGCCGGTAGCGGCTCCGCGAGCCCCTCGAGCCGGGACCGGCTGACGGGCCAGACCCCCTCGGTCTCGATCACCTGCACCAGCCCGGCAGGCCGCGCCACTAGGCGGGTACGCAGTGACTCGTGCCGTCGCACCACGTGAGCGAAGGCTCGCAGCAGGGCATCCTCGTCCAGCGGTCCCCGCAGGCGCGCGGCCGTCACCACGTTGTGGACGGGATTGTCAGGCGCGTCCGGGTAGTCGTTGCAGAGCCACTCCTGGGCGAATGACAGCGGAAGATCTCCACCTCGCGCGACCTTCGGCATGGGTGCGAAACCCGTGGGCGGGGCGCCTCGATCGGCCAGCCGATCGGCCAGCGCGGCGACGGTCGGGTACTCGAAGAGATCCCGAAGCGACACATCGAGTCCGAGCCCTGCTCTCATGCGCGACGTGACCTGGGTGGCGAGCAGTGAGTGGCCTCCGGCGTCGAAGAAGTCGTCGTGGATGCCGATCTGGTCCACGCGCAGGAACTGGCCCCAAAGTTCGGCGAGGGCGCGTTCCAGGTCGTTGCGGGGCGCCTCGTAGGTCGTCTGCGAGTCGGGCCGGAGCAGGTCGGGTTCGGGCAGCGCCTTGCGGTCCACCTTGTCGTTGGGCGTGAGCGGAAGCATGTCGAGGAACACGAACCTCGAGGGGATCATGTACTCGGGCAGCGTCGTGCTGAGCGCGGCACGCAGCTCCGCCTGCAGTTTCCGGGCGCGGCGCGGTGCGGCCGGGTTCACCCAGGCCGACAACGGTCCGGGCGCCGGCGGCGGCTGAGCCGGGGGCCTGGGGGCGATGGGTCGGCCGTCGGGGCCGAGCCGGCGCAGGATGAGGTCGAAGGCGCCGTCCGCGCCGTGCCGTGACCAGTCCAGCTCGGCGAGGTAGCCGGTCTCGCCGGCCAGACAGAAGAGGTCCTCCGGGTCGACCGCGCCGGCCGGATTCCGCTCCGCGAAGGTGCTCACGCGCGCGTTCGGCACGTCGCGGATGGCGAGGACGTCCACGGGCGCCGCGACGAGTTGCCCGCGCAGGGTCGAAAGCGCCAGTCCTTCGGTACGCCAGTCGAGCCAGGCGTGCTCGACGCGATCGGGCGCGGGGCCGCTGGTGAGGATCACGTCGTATCGGAAGCGGGTGAGCTCGTTGGCGTACCGGCCACGCTTGGGAAGAACCCGCACGTCGACGATGCCGGGCAGCCGTGCTTGCAGCGCGAGGAAGAAGCGGGGATCGATGACAAGTTCCTCGTCCTCGGCGACCCTGCGGTGCACCCGCTTGCGGAGGGTTTCCTCGGACAGGTCAGGAGCCGCCCGATACAGCTCGACCGAGGCGTGGAAGGCCTCGAGCAGCGGGAGGCTGCGGACGTCGCCGATCACGACGGCACCGCCGGGCGCGAGCCGGCTCAGCGCTCCGGCGATGACCCGTGCGAGGTATTCCTCGTCGGGGAAGTACTGCACCACCGAGTTGAGAAGGACGATGTCGAAGAGCTGCTCCGGCAATTGTTCGAGCTGATCGGCGGCGCATTCGTGCAGCTGCACGTCGCCGGTGAAGCGGCCGGGGGCACCCGCCGTCTCCCGCAACCGCGTCAGCGCGACAGCGGAGAAGTCGGTGGCCCAATAACGCTCGCAGTGGGGTGCGACCGCGTACAGGATGAGGCCGGTGCCGGCGCCGACGTCTAGCACCGACTGCGGCGCGCGGTCGAGGACCAGTTCGGCGGTCCGGTCCACCCAGTCGTGCATGTCCTCGGCGGAGAGGGGCTCGCCGGTGTAGCTGTCGTTCCAGCCGCTGATGTCGAAGGTGGGGTCGACGCCGGGACCGGGCTCGTCGTAGGCGGTGTCCCAGATGTTGCGCCATTGGTCCAGATCGTCGGCGTACGCGTCGGGCTCGGCGCGGAACGGATCGGCCACCACGTACGCCACCAGGCGCTGGTCGCCGGGTGCGTCCTCGCGGACCATCACGACGGATTGGCGTACGGCCGGCTGCCGGGCCAGAGCCGCCTCGATCTCGCCCAGTTCGATGCGGAATCCGCGTAGCTTCACCTGATGGTCGATCCGGCCGAGGAACTCGAGGGTGCCGTCGCCGCGGCGGCGGACCAGGTCACCGGTGCGGTACAGCCGGCCACCCAAGCCGATGGGGAACGGATGGGGCACGAAACGCTCCGCGGTGAGTTCGGGCCGGCCGAGGTAGCCGCGTGCCAGTCCGGCACCACCGATGTGGAGTTCTCCGGGTACGCCTGGCGGGACGAGCGCACCGCGGGCGTCGAGCACGTGGAGTTCGGTGTTGGCGATGGGCTCGCCCAGGGAGATCGGCCCGGTGCCGACCCGGGAGATGGCCGACCAGATGGTGGTCTCGGTGGGGCCGTACATGTTCCACAGCTCCGCGCCGGTGCGGGTCAGCCGGCGTCCCAGGTCTGCGGGAAGGGCTTCGCCGCCGCAGAGCATGCGGAATGCGGGCGGTGGCGTCCACCCGGCGTCGAGCAGGATTCGCCAGGTGGCGGGGGTGGCCTGCAGGAGCGTCGCCCCGGACCTGGACAACGCCTCGCGGAGCTGGTCTCCGTCGGCGGCCACGTCGCGGCTCACCAGGACGACCCGGGCGCCGGTGGTGAGCGGCAGGAGCAGTTCCAGCACGGAGATGTCGAAGCTGAGGGTGGTCACCGCGAGGAGAGCGTCGTCGGCGGTGATACCCGGCCGCTCCTGCATCGAGCGCAGGAAGTTGGCCAGGGCGCGGTGAGGGACTTGTACGCCCTTGGGTTCGCCGGTCGAGCCGGAGGTGTAGATGACGTAGGCGAGATCGTCGCCGGTTGTCTTGACGTCCGGTGGTGTCGCGTCCTCGGTGTCCAGTTCGGCGGCGGCCTCGTCGAGGCACACGATCCGCGCGGACGGCTCGGGCAGCCCGGCGACGAGGCTGCGCTGGGTCAGCAGGATCTTCAGTCCCGAGTCCTCGAGCATGAAGGCGAGCCGCTCGCGCGGGTAGCCGGGGTCGAGCGGCACGTAGGCACCGCCGGCCTTGAGCGTGCCGAGAACGGCCACCACCATCTCCGGGGTGCGTTCGGTGCAGATCCCCACCAGGTCCCCGTGCCCCATACCCAGCCTGCGCAGGTGATGTGCGAGCTGGTTGGCGCGGCGGTCGAGGTCGGCGTAGGTCAGTGTTCGATCGCCGCTGCGCAGTGCCTCTGCCCCGGGGGTCGCGTGCGCCCGCGCCTCGACGCCGCGGTGCGCCCAGGCGAGGTCGGGCCAGGCGCGGTGGGTGTCGTTGGGTTCCCGCGCCAGCTGCTGCCGGGCCGGTTCGCCGAGCAGGCTGAGTTCGGAGAGCCGGCGGTCGGGGTCTTCGGCGATCTGCTCGGCCAGCCGGCGCAGCGCCGCGGAGAGTGCCTCGATCGTGGCTCTGTCGAAGAGGTCGGCGTTGTACTCGAACCAGCCGCTCAGAGAGTCGGGGCGGTCGAAGACCTGCAGTTCCAGGTCGAAGCGGGCGGTGGCGCTCTCGAGCGTCATCGGGGTGACCCGCAGGCCGTCGAGGTCGAGGTCGGGCATGGCGATGTTCTGGAAGACGAATGACACCTGGAACAGCGGTGACCGGGACAGGTCGCGCTTGGGGTGCAGCTCCTCGACCAGCCTTTCGAAGGGCAGGTCCTGGTGGGCGTAGGCGCCGAGGGACGCCGTGCGTACCCGTACCAGGAGCTCGCGGAAGGTGGGGTCACCGCTGAGATCCACCCGCAGCGCCAGCGTGTTGACGAAGAAGCCGATCAGGCGCTCGGTCTCGGGCCGGGTCCGGTTGGCGATGGGCGCGCCGATCACGAGGTCGTCCTGGCCGGAATAGCGCCACAGCAGGACGGTGAACGCGGCCAGCAGCGTCATGAAGGGCGTCGCGCCCTCGCGGCGGCTCAACGCGCGCAGGTCCTCCATGAGGGTGCCGGGAAGTTCGAAGGCCGTCGAGCCACCCCGTGAGGTCTGCACGGGCGGGCGTGGACGGTCGGTGGGCAGGTCGAGGACCGGTGGGGCATCGTTGAGGACCTCCTTCCAGTAGGTGAGGTCGTCGGCCAGACCGGGCCCCTGCAGCCGGTCGCGCTGCCAGGCGGCGTAGTCGGTGTACTGGACGGGGAGCTCGGGAAGCGGTGCGGGGGCGCCGGCGAGCAGCGCCGGGTAGAGGGCCGTCAGCTCCTGGACCGCCACCGCCATCGACCACAGGTCGGCGACGATGTGATGCATGGTGAGCACCAGGACGTGCTCCTCGGGCGCCAGGTGGAGGAACCTCACCCGCATGAGCTGACCGTCGCCCAGCGCGAAGGGCCGCTGGGCCTGCTCGCGCGCCAGCCGCTGGACCTCCCGCTCGCGGTCGTCGCCGGACAGGTGGGTGCAGTCGACCACCGCGAAGTCGGCCCGCCCGGTCTCGGCCACCCGTTGCACGGGCCGTCCGCCGACCTCGGCGAAGGTGGTGCGCAGCGCAGCGTGGCGCCGCACGATCTCGTCGCAGCTGCGCCGCCACACGCCGAGGTCAAGCGGCCCGTGGATGCGTACCGCCGTGGGGACGTTGTAGGCGGCGCTGCCGGGAACCAGTTGTTCCAGGAACCAGAGCCGCTGCTGCGAGAAGGACAGCGGGAACTCGCGCACGCGCGGCGGTCGCAGCAGCCGCTCGGTCAGGAGCCTGCGTTTCTCGTTCGCCGAGAGGCCGTTCAGGTCGATGGTGCTCATGCGCCCGTTCCCCCTTCCGCCGCCTCAGCGGCGAGAAGGTCCCGCAGCATGGCGTCTACCTGATCGTCCGAGAGCCCGTCCACATCCGGGGCCTCGCCCGGCTCGTCCGGGGCCAGCCGCGCGATGGGGGCGGGCGCCTGCGCCGGCTCTCCCGCGCCGGCCAGCAGCCGGGCGGTGTTGGCCACGGTGGGCAGGTCGAAGAAGTCGCGCAGGGCCAGGTCCACGCCGAAGTGCCCGCGCAGCCTGGTGCCGAGCTGGACCGCGGCGAGTGAGTGGCCGCCGAGGGCGAAGAAGTCGTCGTGCAGACCGATCCGTTCGACGCCGAGCGTGTCCTGCCAGATACCGGCGATGGCCTGCTCGGCCTCGGTTACCGGCGCCTCGTAGGGGGTGTCCAGCTCCGGGCGCGGGTGTACTGCGGTGGGGGCTGGTGTGTGCTCAAGCTCGGCGGCCAGCCGGGCCGGATCGATCGCGGCGGCCAGGCGTTGGGCCGTGGCGAGGTCCTGGGTGGAGACGACGAGCTGCGCCATCAATGGACGTGCCGCAAGGATTCGCCCGAACAGTTCGGTTCCCTGTGCCACGCTCATGCCCGTGGCCAGCGCGTGGAGCGCGGCCAGCCCGCCGGTCTCCGCGGTCGGTGCCTCAGCCGGTTCCGCCGCAGCGCTCTCCATCTGATCGCGCATCGCCTCGGGTTCGTGGATGCGCTTCATCATGAATTCACCGAGCTGCACCAGCAGCTTGCCCTGGTCGTCGTAGACGTCGGCGTCGCAGACAAGGGTCTCGCCGGAGGAGTCGCCGTCCTGCTTGATGCGGATGTGGCAGGACATGCGGCGGGTGAGGCCGTGGATGACACGCAGGCTCCCGTACCAGAAGGGCAGGTAGTAGCCCTCGGCGGCGTGCACGCGGGACGCTCCGCCCACCACGTCCAGCAGCGCCGGGTGCAGCAGGTATGTGTCGAGGTCCGCGGCGTACTGTTCCGGCAGCTCGAGGGTGGCGATCATGCCTCGCGGGCCGACGTGGATCCGGGTGAGGCAGCGCCAGCGGCCCTGGACCGCGAAACGGATGATCCCGTCCCCGGCGGCGAAGTCGAGGCGCAGCCGGCGCCGCAGCTGCTCCTCCCCCTCGATCACTTCCCCGGCTCCGCACGCCTCGAGAAGCTCGGTAACCTCACGACGCGAACGCTCCACAGGCTCGCGGAGCAGCACGGAACCAGTGGCATGCTCCTGCCAGCCCGCGGCCGGCCCCGGTGCCCGGCTCTGGATCCGGAAGCTCAGGTTGCCGTCCTTGCGTTCCAGGGTCGTATACAGGTCGCGGGTCTGCCCGTCGGGCACGATCACCGGCAGGGTGAAGAGCACGTCGCGGAACTCGATCTCGTTGCCCGCGGCCTCCGGCGCCACCGCGGCCCGGACCATCTCCAGGTAGGTGGTGCCGGGGACCAGGCCGTGTCCCAGCATCCGGTGCTCGTCGACGATCCAGCTGTCTGAGGTGCGCAGGGTGGTGCGGAAGACCTCGGCGGCCTCGGTCTTCTGCAGCCGGCGTTGCAACAGGGGGTGGCCGAAGTCCTCGCCGTCGCCCGGCAGCGCGGGCAGAGCCGTCGACATGCCGGTATCCCGCCAGGTGTCCCAGGCCACGGCCGTCACCGGTGCGGAGCCGTCCGTGGCCTTCGAGGCGGCGAAGGCGTCCAGGAAGGCGTTGGCGGCACTGTAGTCGGCCTGGCCGGGACCGCCCAGGATCGCGGTCCGTGACGAGAACAGGACGAAGAAGTCGAGCGGGTCCCGGGCGCACACCGCGTCGAGCACCAGCGTGCCGCGCGTCTTGGCGGCGAGGACAGCGTCGGCGGCGGCTCGCGAGGTGCCGGCCAGGAGTCCCTGTGCGGGGACCCCGGCGGCATGCACGACGCCGGCGAGCGCGCCGAAGCGCGCCCGCAACTCGTCGACCACGCGGCTGGTCTCCTCGAGGTCGGTGACATCGGCGCAGAGCACGACCGGGCGAGCGCCCAGGCCCTGGAGCGCTCGAAGCCGCTGGATCCGGACGCTGGTCGCATCGTCGGTGTCGTGGGTGGCGAGCCACTGCTCCCAGGCCTCCTCCGCCGGGAAGGCACTACGCCCGAGCAGCCCGATCACCGGTGTACGCACGGAGCGCGCCAGGTGCTCGGCGATCGCGAGGCCGATCCCACCCATCCCACCGGTGATGAGGTAGACGCCTTCGTCGCGGAGTCGCCCGCCGCCGGGCTCGGCCGGGTCCAGATGAACGGTGTCATAGGTTCGTGCCCACCAGTGGTGACCACGCCAGGCCAGGACCGGATCGGCCACCGAGGACCGCAGCCCTTCCAGGAACGGACCGAGCGGCGTGTCAGGTGTCGCGCTGGTCAGGTCGAGGACGCGGCAGGCGACACCAGGGATCTCCTGCGGAATCACCGTGCACGGCCCGAGCACGGTGGCGTTCTCCGGCTGCAGTTGCTCCTCCCCCGTCACGCTGAAGACGCCACGGGTGAGCACGTCGAGCGCGGTCGGCGGGTGTCCCGGACGCTCCGAGAGCGCCTGGGCAAGTGCCAGGAGGCTGTAGAAGCCACCGGTCTGCGCCTGCTCCAGCCGGGCGGGGTCGAGCGCAGGACCGGGCTCATTGGCGAGGCTCCACAGATGCAGGACCCGTTCCGGCTGGACCTCGTCTGCGTCGAGTGCCGCGAACAGGCTCTGGTAGTCCTCCCGGTTCGCCGGATCGACGGTGAAGACGCGCTCGCCTTCCCGGGCGAATCCCGCACCCGCGGATACCCGTACGACAGCGCTGCCGGCTGCTTGCAGGCACTGCGACAGCGCATGGCCGAACGGCTGGTCGGCCCCGAGCACCAGCCAGGGTCCCGCCGGTGTTGAGGGCTGGACCGCAGACGGCGTCAGGCGGCGCCAGCTCGGGCAGTAGGTCCAGTCAACGGGATCGGCAGCGGAGGCGCCGGCCGGTCCGGGCTCCACCCAGTAACGCTGACGCTGGAAGCGGTAGGACGGCAGGCGCACCCTGGCCCGGTGCCCGACCGCGTGGTGTGCCTCCCAGTTGACGTCCGCGCCGGCGGCCCACATCGCGCCGAGCCCGTTGAGGAGCACCTGCCGGTCGGCGAGCTGCTCGCGGGGCTGGTGGAGGGTGCCGGCGGCGACATGCTCCGGCGTCCAGGAGTGATGCTGGCGCGCGAAGGTGGACAGTGTCTGGCCGGGGCCGACCTCGAGCAGAAGAAGGTCGGGGTCGGCGAGTAGCGTCGACAGGTCGTCGGCGAAGCGGACAGCGGACCGCAGGTGCGCGGCCCAGTACTCGGGGTCGGTGGCCTGCTCGTCCGAGATCCAGGTCCCGCTCACGTTGGAGGTGAACGGGGTCTGCGGTGCGTGCAGCCGGATCTTGCGTACCTCCGCCGTGAAGGGCTCTACCGCGCCCTCCACGAGGGCCGAGTGGAATGCGTGCGAGGTGTGCAGACGCCGGTGGCCGATACCGTCCGCGGCGAGGCGTTGCTCCAGTTCGTCCACGGCCCCGGCCGGGCCGGAGACGACGCAGAGCGACGTCGAGTTGACGGCGGCCAGGCAGAGCCGCTCATCGAGGAGTGCTTTCGTCTCGGCCTCGGGCCGGAAAACGGCCAGCATCGCCCCTCCGGGTGTCGCCTGCATCAGCCGGCCGCGCGCCGCCACCAGGGCGGTGGCGTCTTCCAGGCTGAACACCCCCGCGAGGCAGGCGGCCACGTACTCACCGATGCTGTGACCGGCCATGGCGTGCGGCACAACGCCCCAGGCCATCAAGGTGCGGGCCAGGGCGTACTCCACAGCGAAGAGGGCGGGCTGGGCGAGCGCGGTCTGATCGAGGTCCGCCCCTTGCCCGGAGAACAGGGCCGCGCGCAGGTCCTCGCCGAGGTGCGGGGCGAACAGGTCCAGGCAGCGGTCCAGCTCGACGCGGAAGACCGGCTCGTCGGCGTAGAGCCCGCGCGTCATGCCGCCGTACTGCGTGCCCTGGCCGGGGAACAGGAAGGCGACCTTCGCGGCTCGCTCCGCGGTGACTGCCACGCCGTCGCGCGCAGCCTGCCGGAGCCGGATAACGGCGTCGGCGCGGTCCACGCAGGCCACCGCCCGGCGCTGCTCGAACGTCCGCCGCCGTGAGCCGAGGGTGTAGGCGACATCTGCGAGCTCCTGCTCCGGGTGCTGCTCGAGGTGCTCCGCCAGCCGTTCCGCCGCCTGTGCCAGGGCCGGTGCGGTCCGTGCGGACAGGGGCAGGAGCTGCCACGGGCGGCTCGGCTCGCCGCTGTCGGGCACAGGCCCTTCCTCCAGCACCACGTGGGCATTGGTCCCGCCGATGCCGAACGAGCTCACCCCGGCGCGGCGCGGCCGGCTGTCGCGGGCCCAGGGACGATGGGTGGTGTTCACGAAGAAGGGACTGGATTCCAGCGCGAGTTCCGGGTTGGGCGACTCGAAGTGCAGACTCGGCGGGATGGCCTCGTATTTGAGCGCGAGGGTGGCCTTGATGAGGGAGGTGGCACCGGCGGCGGCGTCGAGGTGGCCCAGGTTGCTCTTCACCGAGCCGATGGCGCAGAAGCCCCGCGACTCGGTGCCCTCGCGGTAGGCGCGGGTGAGGGCGGCGATCTCGATGGGGTCGCCGAGTGCTGTGCCGGTGCCGTGTGTCTCCACATAGCCCACCGACTCCGGCGAGACTCCCGCCATCCCCAGTGCCTCGGCGATGACCTCGGCCTGGCCCTCGACGCTGGGGGCGGTGTAGCCGACCTTGAGGGCGCCGTCGTTGTTGACGGCCGAGCCCCGGATCACCGCGTCGATGATGTCGCCTTGCTCGCGTGCGTCGGCGAGTCGGCGCAGCACCACCAGAGCCACGCCGTTGCCGATGACGGTGCCTTTGGCGGCGGCGTCGAACGGGCGGCAGTGGCCGTCCGGGGAGAGGATGCCGCCCTGCTGGTACAGGTAGCCGTTGCGAAGGGGAACGTTGATGGAGATCCCGCCGGCGAGGACGATGTCGCTCTCCCCGGACAGCAGGCTCTGACAGGCGAGGTGAACCGCTACCAGCGAGGTGGAGCAGGCGGTCTGCACGGTGATGCTCGGGCCACGCAGGCCGAGCTTGTAGGAGGCGCGGGTGGCGAGGAAGTCCTTGTCGTTGGCGAGCTGGGTCTGGTACGGCCCGAGGGCCTCGACCAGGTTCCGGTTCGACAGCAGGTTGAAGAGCAGGTAGGTGTTGAGGCTCGCGCCGGCGAAGACCCCGATCCGCCCCGGGAAGGCACGCGGGTCGTGTCCCGCCGACTCGAGGGCCTCCCAGGCGCATTCCAGGAAGACACGGTGCTGGGGATCCATGAGCTCGGCCTCGCGAGGACTCAGACCGAAGAAGGCAGCGTCGAAGGTGTCTGCGCCCTCCAGGACGCCCTTGGCACGGACATAGCCCGGCTGGGTGAGAAGTGTGGCGCTGACGCCGGCTTCGTGAAGTTCCTCCTGTGTGAAGGAGGAGATGCTCTCCTCACCGGCGGCAAGGTTGGCCCAGAGTGCCTCGACGTCGGCCGCCTGCGGGAAGCGTCCTGCCATGCCGATGATGGCCACCTGTGACGGGTCGTTGGTCGCATCGCTCATGGCGCACTCTCCTGGGATTCGGTGCGGTAGCGGGCGCGGCGGGCGGCCGCCTGACGGCGTTCCGTCAGCGCCTCACGCCGGCTGTTCACCCGTTCGCGGGCGTTGACTATCGGGTCCACCGCGGCGCCGGAGGCGCCGGCGAGGTGCTCGGCGAGCGAGCGCACGGTCGGGAACTGGAACAGCTCGACGAGCGTGAGAGGTCGCTGGAGTTGCGTTCGCAGCGCGTGACGCAGCTCGGCCACCAGCAGGGAGTGGCCGCCCAGCTCGAAGAAGTTGTCGTTCACCCCCACCTGGTCGATGCCCAGCAGCCGGGTCCAGACCTCGGCGATGGTCCGCTCGACCCGGTCCTGGGGTGCCTCGTACGGCGTGGCCAGCTCTGTTCGGGACACCTCCGGCTCGGGCAGGGCGGCGCGGTCCACCTTTCCGTTGGGCGTGAGCGGGAAGCCGGGCAAGGTGACGAAGACGGCGGGCACCATGTAGTCGGGCAGCAGCGCTTTGAGGTACGTGACGAGCTCACCTGGCGTGGGCGGGTCGTCACCGGACAGGTAAGCCACGAGGCGGGTGTCGCCGGCGTGTCGGCGAGCGATGACGATGGCTTCGCGAACTCCGGGGTGGCCGCCCAGGACCTGTTCGATCTCGCCGAGCTCGATGCGGAAACCCCGGAGCTTCACCTGATGGTCGAGGCGGCCCAGGTACTCGATGGCCCCGTCGTCGCGGTATCGTGCCAGGTCGCCGGTCCGGTAGACGCGGGCGCCGGGTACCGGGTCGAACGGGTGGGCAACGAACCGCTCCGCGGTGAGGTCCGGGCGGTTGAGGTACCCGCGGGCCAGGTTGCGGCCACCGATGCAGAGCTCACCGGTCACGCCGGCCGGGACCGGCCGCAACAGCCGGTCGAGCACGTACATCTGCGTGTTGGCGATGGCATGGCCGATGGGTACCGGCCGGGGGTCGCCGTCGCGGCGGCAGGCCCAGGCGGTGACGTCGACGGCCGCCTCGGTCGGGCCGTACAGGTTATGCAGCTCCGCCGCCGAGCGGGCGAAGAAGTCCTCCTGCAGTTCGCGGGAGAGTGCCTCGCCGCTGCAGATCACCCGGCGCAGGCCGCGGCAGTCCTCGACGTCGTCCTCCAGCAGGAGCACGCGCAACATCGAAGGCACGAAGTGCACCGTGGTGATCGCCTCGCGCTGGATGGTGTCCAGCAGGTAGCGGCCGTCCTTGTGGCCCTCGGGGCGCGCCATCACCAGGCAGGCTCCGGTCATGAGCGGCCAGAAGAACTCCCACACCGACACGTCGAAGGAGAAGGGTGTCTTCTGCAGCACGCGGTCGGACGGATCGAGCCCGTAGGTGTCCTGCATCCACAACAGCCGGTTCCGGATGCCCGCATGGACGTTCATGACGCCCTTCGGGCGCCCGGTCGAGCCAGAGGTGTAGATGACGTAGGCGAGGTCCTCGCCGCCGACCTCGACCGCGGGCGGCTCCCCCGGCTCGCGCCCGAGTTCGCCGGCCAGCTCCTCCACGCAGAGCACGACCGCCCGGACGCCGGCCAGCTGCCCCAGCATGCTGTGCTGCGTCAACAGCACCGGCACCCGGGCGTCCTCGCACATGAACTCCAGACGCGAGCGCGGATAGCCGGGCTCGAGGGGCAGGTACGCGCCCCCGGCCTTGAGCGTGGCGAGCAGCGACACCACCATCTCGATCGAGCGCTGCATGCATACGCCCACCACGACGTCGCGGCCCACACCGAGCCGGCGGAGACGGTGGGCGAGCTGGTTGGCACGGCGGTCCAGCTCTGCGTAGGTGAGCTGCTCGCCCTCGAAGCGCAGCGCCTCAGCATCCGGCGTCGCACGGGCCCGCGCCTCGAACAGCTGGTGGATGAAGCCGGCTCCGGGCCATTCACGACGGCCGCCGTCGCCGAGCGCCAGGACGTCGCGGTGCTCGGTCTCGTCGAGCAGCGGGAGGCTGCCGATGGACTGGCCGGGCTGGGCGGCCGCACCGGCGAGCACCCGCTGGAGATACCGCACGATCCGGTGAGCGGTGTCCTCGTCGAAGAGGTCGAGGCTGTACTCCAGGCGCCCCCGGACGGTGTCACCCTCCTCGGTCAGAAGCAGCTCGAGGTCGAACTTGGCCGTACCGGCGTCGACCGGCAACGCCTCGACGGTCAGACCCCCGGCGCTCCAGGCTGGGAACGGAACGTTCTGAAGACCGAAACCAACCTGGAACACGGGCGTACGCGACAGACTGCGCTCCGGTTTGAGCGCCTCGACCAGCCGCTCGAAGGGCACGTCCTGGCGCTCGTACGCGTCGAGGCACACCTGGCGCACCCGCCGTAGCAGTTCAAGGAAGCTCGGGTCGCCGGACAGGTCGGTGCGCAGGACCAGCGTGTTGACGAACAGCCCGATCAGGGGCTCGATCTCGGGTAGCCGCCGGTTGGCCACCTGCGTACCGATGACCATGTCCTCGGCGCCGCTGAGGCGTGAGAGCAGGACCTGGAAGGCTCCGGCGAGGACCATGAAGAGCGTGGCGCCCTCCCTGCGGCCCAGCAGCCGCAGCTCCCGCAGGACGGGTGCCGCGATGTCCAGCTCCAGCACGGCGCCGCGGTAGCTCTTCTCCGGCGGGCGGGTGGCCGCCAGCGACAGGCTGAGCTCGGCGGGCGCGCCGCGCAGCTGCCGTACCCAGTGCTCCAGGTCGGCTCCGCCCGCCGCGTGGCCGAGCGTGTCCTGCTGCCAGAGGGCGAAGTCCGGGTATTGGACGGGAAGGGCGGGCAGGGGGCTCTCCTGGTCCGCGGCGAACGCGGTGTAAAGGGTCAGTACCTCGTGGAGCAGAACGCCAAGGGACCACTGGTCGGAGACGATGTGGTGCATGGCGAGCAGGACCACGGCCTCGTCTCGGAGATCCTGAGCACCTCGAAGCGCAGCAGCGGACCGTCGGCGAGCTGGAAGGGGTCGGTGAACAAGCGCTCGGCCCTGGCGTGGATCTCCGCGTCGATCTCTTCTGCCGGTGTGCCGGTGAGGTCGTGCACCTCCAGCGCTGCGGGGACCTCCGGGCGCACCACGAGCCGGGGGTGTCCGTCGGCTTCGGGAAAGACCGCGCGCAGCGCCTCGTGGCGCCGTATCACCTCGTCGCAGGCCCGCCGGAACACCGCGGTGTCGAGGTGCCCGCGCACCCGCAGGCGCGCGGGCAGGAGGTAGGCCCGGTTGCCCGGTGACAGCTGCTCCAGGAACCACAGCCGCTGCTGGGCAAAGGCGAGCGGAACCGCGAGGCGGGGATCGGGGCGGCGCGGCACGGTCACGGGGCGAGGGGCGGCGGCGATCTGCGCGCCTCGCTCGCGCAGCCGGCCTGCCAGCGCGGCGACGGTCGGGTGTTCGAAGAGCTCCCGCAGCGGCAGCTCAAGTCCCAGGACCGTCCGCAGCCGGGTGGCGACCTGGGTGGCGAGCAGTGAGTGGCCGCCCAGCAGGAAGAAGTCGTCGTCGACGCCCACCTTCTCGGCCTCGAGCAGCTGGCCGAAGATGTCGGCGACCGCGCGCTCCAGAGGATCTCGGGGGGCCTGGTAGGGCGTTTGCATGCCGGTGCGGCCGAACTCCGGCTCCGGTAACGCCGCACGGTCGATCTTCCCGTTCGGTGTGAGCGGAAATGCGGTCAGGCACACGAACGCCGACGGCACCATGTACTCGGGGAGGCGTGCCCGGAGAAGTGCCAGGAGTTGCGCGGTCGGCGGTGCCTCATCGCAGGCGAGGTAGGCGACGAGGCGGGTATCCCCGGCGTGTTCGCGAGTGGTGACCACAGCCGCGTGCACCGCGGGGTGGGCGGCGAGGGCCAGTTCGATCTCGCCGAGCTCGATCCGGAAGCCACGCACTTTCACCTGCTGGTCGATGCGGCCGAGAAACTCGAGGCTCCCGTCGCCGCGCCGGCGCACGAGGTCGCCGGTGCGGTAGAGCCGTTCGGCCGGACCGGTCAGGGCCGGGTGCGCGACGAAACGCTCGGCGGTGAGGTCGGGCCGGCCGAGGTAGCCGCGCGCGAGCCCGGCACCGCCGATGTGGAGTTCGCCCGAGACCCCGGCCGGGACCGGTTGCCCGCGCCGGTCGAGCACGTGCAGCTCGGTGTTGGCGACGGGGTCGCCGAGGGAGACCGGTCCGGGGCCGACCCGGGACACCGCCGACCAGACGGTGGTCTCGGTGGGGCCGTACATGTTCCACAGCTCCGAGCCCCGGGGCAGGAGCTGGTCGGCGAGGCCGCGCGGCAGTGCTTCGCCGCCGCACAGCATCCGCAGGCCCCGGTTGCCTGCCCAGCCCGACGCGACCAGCATCCGCCAGGTCGAGGGTGTGGCCTGCATGAGCGTGGCCCCGGCGCGGTCCAGGGCCTCGGCCAGCGCATGGCCGTCGGCAGTCACCTCCCGGGGGACCATCACCAGGCGGGCACCCGCGACCAGGGGCAGGAGCAGTTCGAGGACGGAGATGTCGAAGGACAGGCTGGTGACGGCCAGCAGGACATCGTCGCGGGCGATGCCGGGGCGTTCCTGCATGGAGTGCAGGAAGTTGGTCAGGGCGCGGTGCGGGATCTGTACGCCCTTGGGCTTGCCGGTCGAACCCGAGGTGTAGATGACGTATGCGAGGTCGTCGTCGTCGACTTCCCCGTCGGGCGCGGATGCCGGCTCGTGGGCGAGCTCCTCGGCCAGGTCGTCGAGGCACAGCACGGTGGCGGCACCGGCCGGGACGTCCCCGCGCACGCGGCGCTGGGTGAGTACCACCGACGTACGCGAGTCCTCGAGCATGAACGCGAGCCGTGCCCGTGGATAGGCCGGGTCGAGGGGCAGGTACGCGCCGCCGGCCTTGTGCACGGCCAGCAGCGCGACGACCAGGTCGAGCGAGCGCTCCAGGCACAGGCCCACCAGCACGTCCTTGCCCACCCCGAGCCTACGGAGCCGATGGGCGAGCTGATTGGCCCGCCTGTCCAGCTCCGCATAGCCGAGACGCTGTTGCTCGAAGCTGAGCGCCTCGACCGCGGGCGTCTCGAGTGCCTGTCGCGCGATCCGCAGGTGGGCGGCATCACGTGTGGGCCAGGTGCGCCGGGTGCTCCCGCTGCGGACCGGTTCGTCGGCCCCGAGGAGCGGGAGCGCTCCGATGGGCAGGCTCGGATCGGCCGCCGCCGCCTGCGCCAGACGGCGCAGATGACCGGCCATCCGCGCGATGGTCGCCTCGTCGAAGAGGTCGCTGTTGTACTCGAAGAGGCCGCTCAGGCCCTCGCCGTCGTCGACCAGTTGCAGCTCCAGATCGAACCGCGCCGCGACGCTGCGGATGGTGACCCGCGAGAACTCGAGACCGGCCACCTGCAGGGTGGGCAGGGGCTGGGTCTGGTGGGCGAAGCTGACCTGGACGACGGGCGGTCGGCTGAGGTCACGCGGCGGCTTCAGCTCCTCCACGAGCTTCTCGAAGGCCACCTCCTGATGGGCGTACGCGCCGACGCAGGTGTCACGCACGCGCTCCAGCAGCTCGGCGAAGGACGGGTCGCCCGAGAGGTCCGTACGAATGGGCAGGGTGTTGGCGAAGAACCCGATGAGTCCTTCGAGCTCGGCCCGGCCACGGTTGGCCACGGGAATGCCGACGACCACGTCGTCCTGCCCGGTGTGGCGATACAGGAGCACCTGGAACAGGGCCAACAGGACCATGAACGGCGTGGCGTCGTGAGCCCGGCCGGCGGCGGCCAGGTCACCCACCAGCATGGCCGGAAGGTCGAAGTGCCAGGACGCACCGTGGAACGACTGTGCCGGCGGGCGCGGATGGTCCAGCGCCAGTTCCAGCACCGGCGGGGCCCCGGCGAGACGCCTTGTCCAGTAGTGGAGGTCCTCCGCCGACTCCTCCAGCTGGGCGACCTGCCCGTACTGGATCTCGAGGGGCGGCAGCGGAGAGGGGCGGCCCTCGGCGAAGGCCGCGTAGAGCGCGGCGAACTCCGCGAAGAGCACGCTCACCGACCAGCCGTCCGAGACGATGTGGTGCAGGACGATCACCAGGATGTGTTCGTCGTCCGCCGTGCGCAGCAGCCTCAGCCGCAGCAGCGGTCCGGCCGCGATGTCGAACGGTGCCGAGATCTCGGCGACGATCCGCGCGGAGCGGGCGGTCTCGAGCTCCGGTGCGGGCAGACCCCGGAGATCCTCCTCTGACATCTCCACGACGGCGCGCGGCGCCACCACTTGGACCGTGACTCCGTCGCGTTCCTCGAAGGTCGTCCGCAGCGATTCGTGGCGGTGGACCAGCTCGGCGACGACGCCGCGGAGCAGCGTGTGGTCGAGGGCGCCGCGCATGCGCACGGCGGCGGGCACGACATAGGCAGTGGTGCCGGGTGTCAGCCTTTCCAGGAACCACAGCCGCCGCTGCATGGAGGACATGGGGTACGTCTTCACGCGGTCCTGAACCGCGAGCCGCGTCGCGAGAGACAGCCGCTGTTCGGGTGTGAGTTCAGCCAGTCGCTGTCCCAGGCTCGGCATCAGCGTCCCTCACTGAGCAGCGCCCGGGCCTCGTCCTCGGGCAGCCGTTCCAGGTCGGCGAGGAGCGCGGCCGTCTCGTCGTCGGCCTGCGGCGGGGCGGCAGGGCCGGTTTCCTCGCCGGCGGCGAGGCGCTCCAGGATCTGCTCCGTCACCCGCCTGACCGACGCGCCCTGAAGGAGCGTGGCGATGGGCAGGGTGACCCCGAGCTGGGTCCGGATCTGGTTTCTGAGACCCATTGCCATGAGCGAGTCCAGGCCCAGCTCGAGGAACGGCTGGTCGAGTCCCACCTCGACGGCGGCGGCTCCGGTACGCCGGCGGGGGCCGCTGCCCAAGGTGAGTGCCGCCCCCACACCGCGCGCGAGTTGGCCGGCGAGGACATCGAAACGCCCTTCGGGCACTGCCAGCAGCGTCTCGCGGGTGAGAAGGGGTTCCAGCGCTTCCTGCGGTCCGGTCCTGTCGCGGGACACGACCGCGGCGCTGGCGGCGCTCGGCAGGTCGTACCAGTGGCGGGACCGCACGTACGGCGAGTGGGGTACCTGTACCCGCGTACGCACGTAGCTGCTGTCGAACCCGGCCCAGTCGACTTCCACGCCGTGGTCGTACAACCCGGCAAGGGCGTGGAGGATGCTGCGCCAGTCGTCCTGTCCCGCGCGGAGGCTGGACGCGTACCGCAGGTCACCGCCGGAGTCGGCCTCTTCGACGAGGCCGCGCCGGGTCTCATCCGGGCCGATCTCGAGGAAGTTGACAAGCCCGAGGTCGCGCAGGGCCGAGATGCCGTCGGCGAAGCGGGCGGGCCGGCGTGCCTGCCGGATCCAGTGCTCGGCGTCGGGGACCGCGTCCCACGGCAGCAGCGTCCCGCTCATGCTCGACACGAACGGAATCCGCGGTGGCACCTGGGTGATCTCAGTGGCGGCTCGGCGCAATGACTCGAGGCCGGCCGTGTCCCACGCGCTTTCAGCGGCCGCGGCACGCGCCGTGGTGAGTCGCAGTGCGCCCTCGAGGCTCAACACCCCGGCGGTGCAGGCGGCGACGATCTCTCCCGGGCCATCGCCGAGTACGGCAGCGGGCTCCACACCCCATGAGCGCCACAGTTCGACGAGCGCGTACTCGACCGCGAAGAGTGCGGGCTGTGCCAGCGCGGGACGGCGGAGGTGCTTCGCGTCCGGGTCCGCGGGGAAGAGAATCGAGAGCAGGGGAACCTCCAGCTCCGGCCGGAGCAGGTCGTCGCAATGTTCCAGTGCCTCTCGGAAGGCCGGTGCTGCCTCGTACAGGTCGCGCGCTGTACCCGGGTTCAGGGCGCCTTCGCCGTCGTCACCGGTGAAGAGGAACGCCACCTCCGGTCTGCGGTTCTCCACGGGTAGGGCTGAGCTCTTCAGCGCGCGGGCAAGGGCCAGGTCCAGCTCCTGCGGCGAGCCGCCGACCACCGCGAGCCGGTGTGCGAAGTGGACCCTGCCGGTGTTGGCGGAATAGCAGTGGTCCGCCGCCGGTGCTGTCGCTCCGTGCCCGAGCCGCTCGCGGTGGCCGGCGATGAGGGTGCGCAGGCCGGCGTCGCTGCGGGCGGACAGGGCGAGGACGGACAGCGGGCGGCGGGTGTCCTCGCCCACGGATGGCCGGGCCGGGCCCTCCTCGACGATGAGGTGGACGTTGGTCCCGCTGAGGCCGAAACTGCTCACGCCGGCGACGCGGCGGCCGTCGCGCGGAGCCCACTGGGTCAGCCGGGTCGGGACGGTGAACGGCGGACGCTCGAGGTCGGCATTCGGGTTGAGCCGCTCGAAGTGCAGGTGCGGGGGGATCGCACGGTGGCGTAGCGCCAGGATCACCTTGATGAGCCCCGCGACTCCGGCGGCCGCCTCGAGGTGGCCGAAGTTGGTCTTCACCGAGCCCAGGTGCCATTCCGAGCCCGGTGCCGCCGGGTAGGCCTCGGCCAGCGCCTCCATCTCGATCGGATCGCCGAGGGTGGTCGCGGTGCCGTGCGCCTCGACGTAGGAGACCAGGCCGGCCTCGACGCCGCTCGCCCCTAGCGCGCTGTGCAGCAGTTCGCGCTGGGACAGCACATTGGGCGCGGTGAGACCGGTGCTGCGGCCGTCCTGGTTGACGGCCCCACCGCGGATGACGGCCAGGACGTCGTCGCCGCCGGCGAGGGCATCGGAGAGGCGCTTGAGGACCACCATCCCGCATCCCTCGCCGCGGACGAACCCGTTCGCGGCGGCGTCGAAGGTCCGGCACCGCCCGTCCGGCGACATCATTCCGAACTGCGAGAAGCCGACGGTGGCGAGCGGCGAGAGGATGACGTTGACGCCGCCGGCCAGGGCCAGATCGCACTCACCGGACCGCAGACTCTGGCAGGCGAGATGGACCGAGACCAGCGAGGAGGAGCAGGCGGTGTCGACCGACACCGCCGGGCCGCGCAGGTCGAGCAGGTAGGCCAGGCGGCCCGACACGATGCTGTGTGCGTTCCCGGTCACCGCGTAGGGCGTGACGTCGTCGGGATCGGTGAACCGCTGGATGCCGTAGTCGCTGCCGATCACACCGACGAACACGCCGGTCCGGCTTCCGGCCATCCGGGCGTAGCCGGCGTGCTCGAGTGCCTCCCAGGCGACCTCCAGTACCAGGCGCTGATTGGGGTCCATCGCCTCGGCCTCGCGGGGTGAGATGCCGAAGAACGCCGCGTCGAACTGGTCCATGTCGTCGAGGAACCCGCCCCACCGCGTGGTCATCTTCCCCGGCCGGCCGGCTCCGGCCTCGTAGAACGCGTCGACGTCCCAGCGGTCGGGCGGAACCTCCCGGATGGCGTCGACACCGCCTTCGAGCAGTTTCCAGTACGAGTCGGCGTCCACCACCCCGCCCGGGAAGCGGCAGCCGACGCCGACCACGGCGATGGGTTCGAAGCGACCCCGGCGGGCCTCCTCCAGCTCACGCTGAAGACGATCGATGGCCGCGAGTGCGCGTTTGAGCGTCGAGGAGAGCGTCCCGGTCGTGTCTGGCTGGCTCATCTCAAGCCCTTTCGTCGGCAGCGTCATGTCGGGTCTGCTTCGATGGCCTGGAGCCGATCGAGGAGTAGCGCCTCGATGTCGGTGTCGCTCAGCGTCTCGACGTCGAGGACCGGCGCGGCGGGCCCGGTGTCCACGGTGGCGGTGTCCAGCGCCATCCCCATTCGCTCGGCGAGGAACGGGACGAGCGCGTCGATGGTCGGGAAGCGCCAGGCGAGTGTGGCCGGCAGGGCGACCTCGACGGCGCTCTCCAGCAACTTCTTGAGCTCCAGCGAGAGCAGCGAGTCGAAGCCCATGCTGTCGAACGGCGCGGTCGCATCGACGCGGGCCGGGTCGAGCTTCAGTACCCGGCCGATCTCCACCCGGCAGCGGTCGACGAGCAGCTCCCGGCGGCGCCGCCCTGGCTCGACAGCCAGCAGCGCACGGCGCAGCTCGCCCGGCCGGGCCCCGTCGGTGATCGGGCACGGACCGTCCTGCCGGAGGGCGTGCTGCGCCTCGGGCAGGGAGTACAGCAGGGGCCGGGCACGCGCCGCGGAGTAGGCGGGGGCGAAGAGCGACCAGTCCATGTCGGCCACGAGGATCGTGGTCTCCTCGCGGCTCAACGCGCGGCCAAGCGCGGCCAGGGCCGGGCCGGCCGTCATGAGCCGTAGGCCACGACGCTCGAGCTCACCCTGGTGCGTGTCGTGTGCTTGTCCGGCCCAGGGGCCCCACTGCACCGAGGTGGCCGGCAGCCCCAGGCCGCGGCGGTGCTCGGCGAGCGCGTCGAGGAAGGCGTTGGCGGCGGAGTATGCGCACTGGTGGCCGCTCCCCCATACGCCCGTGACGGAGGAGAAGAGCACGAAGGCGTCGAGGCGGCCGGGGAGCAGCTCGTGCAGGTTCATTGCGCCCGCGTCCTTGCCGGACACGACCTGGGCAAGCTCGGAGGTGGTGGTCGTGGCGAGCGGCTTGACCAGCGAGACGTCGCCCGCGACGTGGAAGACGGCTCGGACCGGGGTGCCGTCCGCGTCGAGCCGCCCGAGCAGCGCGGTGAGCGCATCCGGGTCGGCCGCGTCGCAGGCGGCCAGGGTGACGCGTGCGCCGAGTGCGGTCAGCTCGGCCTCGAGGCCGGCGGCGCCGGGGGCGGCCGGGCCACGCCGGGTGGCGAGCACGAGATGGTCGGCGCCACGCCGTGCGAGCCAACGCGCCAGGTGGGTGCCCAGGGCGCCGGTGCCGCCGGTGACCAGCACCGTCCCATGAGGCTGGTAGGTGGGCGGCAGGGAGTCGTCGGGAGCCGCCCGCACCAGCCGCCGGGCGAGGAGTCCGGCCGGGCGTACCGCCAGCTGGTCCTCCTCCTGTGGGCCACTCAGAGCCACGGCGAGGCGCTCGACCGTGCCCGCGTCGAGCGAGCCGCCGACGTCGATGAGGCCTCCCCAACGATCCGGGTGTTCCAGGCCAACCACGCGACCCAGCCCCCAGACGAGCGCCTGCAGCGGATGCGCGGGCGGGTCCGCCGGGCCCGTGGACACGGCGCCGCGAGTGACGAGCCACAACGGCGCGCCCACCTCGGCGTCGCCCAGGGCTTGCGCGAGCGCCATGGTCTGCGCCGTCCCACGCGTCAGGCCGGGCTGACCGGGCAACGGCGTCTGGTCGAGGGCGAGGAGCGAGACGACGCCGCGGACGGTGGTCCCATGCCCGGCCGACCGGCGCAGCTCAGCGACGATGGCTGCACGGTCGGCGTCCGCGGCGCAGACATCGACCACGACGCCGCCCTGTGCGACGAGCGCGGCACGTACCCCGCCTGCGAGCTCGTCCTCGGCCGGGCTGTCCGGGGTCACGAGGAGCCACGTGCCTGCCAGCGACGGCGCGGCCGGCGCGGGCAGCGGAGTCCAGGTGACCCGGTAGCGCCAGGCGTCGGCGGTGTCCTGGTCGCGGCTGTCCCGGCGCCAGTCCGAGAGGGCAGGCAGCACAGTGGCGAGGGCGGCGCGCTGGGCCGCGCCGGTCAGCCCCAGTACCGTGCCCAGCGCCTCGAGGTCGCCGTGCTCGATCGCCTGCCAGAGCACATCCTCGACGGCGGAGCGCGGCGGCGGCGCCACCTCGGCGTCGTTGTCGTCAAGCCAGCAGCGCTCACGCTGCCACGGGTACGCGGGAAGGCGCACCACGGGCGGGACGGTGCCGTAGAGGCGCGTCCAGTCGACGGGGTAGCCGGCGCAGTACAGCCGGCCGAGTTCGCCGAGCAGGGCGACGTGGCCGGACTGGTCGCGGTGCAGCGACGCCGCTACCGTGCCTTGAGGCCCGCGTGCCTCGAGCTTGCCGGCGAGCACGCCGCCGAGCATGGGGTGGCCGGAGATCTCGACGAAGGCGTCGTATCCGTCGTCGAGCAGGGTGTCGACGGCACGGTCCAACAGCACTGGCCGGCGCAGGTTCGTCGCCCAGTACTCGGCGTCGGGGCCGGCGCCGCCGATCGGCCGCCCGGTGACGGTGGAGACCATGGTGAGTGCCGGCGGCCGCGGCGTGAGGCCGGCCAAAGCGTCGCGGAGCAGGGGCTGCAGCGGCTCCATCTGAGGACTGTGCGAGGCGTAGTCGACAGACTCGAGGACGCCGCAGAAGATGCCTTCGGCGTCGAGTTCGACGGCGAGGTGTTCCACCGCGGCTACCTCGCCGGAGATGACCGTCGAGGCCGGCCCGTTGCTGGCGGCGATCGAGACCAGCCCGTCGTCGAGTCGCTGCAGGACTGTCTGCGTCTCGTCGAAGGAGAGCCCGACGACAGCCATCTTCCCCTTGCCGATCACCGTGCGGATCACCCGGCCGCGGTGCAGGGCGACCAGCAGGGCGTCGTCGAGATCGAGCGCGCCGCTGACGTGGGCGGCGGCGATCTCACCCACGCTGTGGCCAACCACCGCGGCCGGCTCGACGCCCCGGGACCGCCACAGGGCGGCGAGCGCGATCTGCAGGGCGCAGGTGGCCGGCTGCACGACGCCGGGGTCGGCGAGCCGGGAACGTTCCGGCGCCATGGTGAGCTGCTCGATGAGCGACCAGTCGACGTGGCGTCGCAGCGAGGCGTCGCAGCGCTCCAGCATCTCGCGGAACACCGGCTCCTGGTCGAGCAGATCGGCAGCCAAGGGCCACCAGCGTGGCCCTTGGCCGGAGAAGACGAAGGCCACACGGCAGTGGCGGCCTACGCGCCGGTCTCCCCGCATCAGCCCCGGGCGTTCTCCACCGCGGGCGAAGGCGGCGAGGGTGTCGCTCAGCTCGGCGGCGGTTCGGCCTACGCAGGCCATCCGCTCCGCGTGATGGGTACGGCGTACCGCGGCGGCGGCACAGTGCTGTGCCACGAAGGCCTCGGCGCCGGGTTCTGCCAGCTGAGTCGCGTGCCGGGCGGCGAGCTCACGCAGCGCAGCCTCGGTGGGGGCGGAGATGGCCAGCAGATGGGTCCGGCCGTCGGTGGTCCGCTGCGACGGGACGCGCGGCGGGGGTTCCTCGAGCACCAGGTGGGCGTTGGTTCCGCCGAACCCGAAGGCGCTGACCCCGGCCAGGGCCGGGCCGTCCCCGGCCGGCCAGGGCTGGTCGGCGTCGGCGACGCGCAGCGCCAGTTCCTCGAAGGCGATGTGCGGGTTGGGCTCGCGGAAATGCAGGCTCGCGGGGATGCGGCGGTGGCGCAGCATCAGGGCTACCTTGATCAGGCCTGCGATGCCCGCCGCGGCCTCGAGGTGGCCGAGGTTCGACTTGGCCGACCCCACGAGGCAGGGGTTCGCGCGGTCGCGGCGTGCCGAGACCACGGCGGCGAGGGCCTTGGCCTCGATGGGATCGCCGAGCAGCGTGCCGGTGCCGTGTGCCTCGACGTAGTGCACGTCTTCGGGCGTGACAGCCGCCCGGTCGTAGGCGGTGCGCAGGACCGCCTCCTGGGCGCGCGGGTTGGGGGCCATGAGTCCGTTGGTCCGGCCGTCCTGGTTGACCGCGCCGCCGCGGATGACGGCGTAGACGGCGTCACCGTCGCGCAGCGCCCGGGAGAGCGGCTTCAGCACCACCATCCCGGCGCCCTCGGCCCGCACGTATCCGTCGGCTCGGGAGTCGAACGACTTGCAGCGCCCGTCGAGGGCCATGGCCCCGGCCTTGGCGAAGTTGATCGCGAGCGCGGGCGAGAGGATGAGGTTCACGCCGCCGGCGAGGGCGATCGTGCAGTCGCCCTGTGCGATGCTCGTGCAGGCCTGCTGGACGGCGACCAGGGAGGATGAGCACGCCGTGTCGATGGCCAGGCTCGGCCCGTGCAGGTCGAACAGGTAGGAGAGGCGGTTCGCGGCGATGCTGAGCGCGTTACCGGTGCCGGTGTACGCGTCGATCTGGTTGAGCCGCTGGAACTGCAGGTGTCCGTAGTCGTTGGTGGCGATGCCGATGAAGACGCCGGTGGGCGAGCCGGCCAGCTGTTCCGGCACGATCCCCGCGTCCTCCAATGCCTCCCACGCGACCTCCGCCAGCAGGCGCTGTTGCGGGTCCATGCTCGAGGCTTCGCGCGGGGAGATGCCGAAGAAGGCCGGATCGAAGCGGTCGACGCCATGCAGGAACCCGCCCCACCGGGTGGTGGTCTTCCCGGGTGCGGCCGGGTCGTCGTCGGCGAAGTCCTGGAACTTCCACCGGTCGGCGGGCACCTCCGTCACCGCGTCCGTGCCCTCGCGGAGCAGGCGCCAGTACTCGTGCGGTCCGTCGGCGCCGCCGGGGAACCGGCAGCCGATCCCGATGATGGCGATCGGGTCGGAGCCCTCCACGCGCAGGGCGGACGCGGGCGCGGGCTCGTCGGCACCGTCGGCGGTCAGGAAGGCCGCCAGAGCCTCGACGGTCGGGTACTCCCACGCGAGGGTGGCCGGCAGCGTGCGGCCCAGCCGACGCTCGAGATCGCCGATCAGCCCCACGAGCTCCAGCGATTGCAGGCCGTAGCTCGCGAACGGACGCCGGGGGTCGAGGCGCTCGGGGGCGACATGCAGGCGTGCCGCGATCTCCTGGAGAAGCTGTGCCTCCAGTGCGACCCGGGCGGCGAAGGCTGGAAGCCGCACCTCGGACGGCGTTGTTTCCGGGACGAGCGCTTCGACGTCCGCGTTCCAGCCCGCTACCACGCGAAGGGAGCCGGCCAGATAGGCCTCCTTGCAGGCATGGCGTTGCAGCTTGCCGCTCGAGGTCTTCGGGATGCTCCCCGGCTTGACCAGCAGCACCTCGTGCACCTGCAGCCCGTGGTCCGCCGCGACCGCCGTCCGGATAGCGGAGAGGATCGCCTCGGTGTCGAGACGGGCGGCGTTGACGGTCACCGCTTGGACCACGACGAGCCGCTCCGCGTCGCCGGTGTCGACCGAGAAGGCGATGCCGGCGCCACGGCGCAGCGCGGGATGCGTCGTCTCGACCGTGGCTTCGAGGTCCTGCGGATAGTGGTTCTTGCCCGCGATGATGATGAGGTCCTTGATCCGGCCGGTGACGTACAGCTCCTCGCCGTCCAGGAAGCCCAGGTCGCCGGTGCGCAGGAACGGCCCGTCGCCGTCGGCGAGCCGCGCCGCCAGCTGCGCCGCGCTGTCCTCCGGACGGCCCCAGAACGACCGCGCGATGCTGGGACCGGCGACCCAGATCTCGCCCACGCGTCCGCCCGGCAGCGGGGTACACGTCTCGGGGGCGACCACCACGAGCCGGTGCCCGGGGATGATCCGGCCGCAGCCGACCAGGGTCCGGGCGTCGTCCCCCGGCTCGGCGGGCTCGACGCGGTGCTGCGCGAGTGCGGCGGCACGGACCCGCAGCATGGGCGGTTCGGTGGTGCGCCCGCCGCCGGCGATGAGCAGTGAGGCCTCGGCCATCCCGTAGCAGGGGTAGAACGCGGAGCGGCGGAACCCGTTAGGCGCGAAAGACCGCGCGAACCGCTCCATTGTCTCGGCACGAACCGGCTCGGCGCCGGTGAAGGCCACCTGCCAGGCACTCAGGTCGAGACCGGCGCGCTCCTGCTCGGAGATCTTCGATACACAGAGGTCGAAGGCGAAGTTGGGTCCCCCGCTGTGGGTGGCCCGGAAGTCCGAGACGGCGCGCAGCCAGCGAGCGGGCCGTTTCAGGAAGGCGAGCGGCGACATGAACGTCACCGGGTAGCCGCGGTAGGCAGGCAGCAGGAGACCACCGATGAGTCCCATGTCATGGTACGGCGGCAGCCAGATAACACTGCTCGGCTCGTTGCCGCCTCTTTCCAGCATGTGGTGGTCGATCGCCGACAGGTTGGCGAGCAGGTTGGCGTGACTGAGCATCACGCCCTTGGGACGGCCCGTGGAGCCGGAGGTGTACTGCAGGAAGGCAAGATCTTCGCTCCGCAGTCCGGGACGGCGCCATTCACTCGCCGCGGCCTCGTCCACTTCGTCGACCGCCAGCCAGGGCAGTTCCCCGATGCCGGGTGCCAGCGCCGCGATCTGCTCGCTCATCGCCATGGCGGAGGCGGGCGCCAGCACCACCGCAGGGGTGGAATCCTCGATCACGCCGAGCAACCGGGGAAGCATCCGCGCGAGTAGGCCCGGATCCGGCGGATAGGCCGGCACCGCGACCACCCCGGCGTAGAGGCAGCCGAAGAAGGCGGCGACGTAGTCGAGGCCAGGTGGGCAGAGGATCAGTGCCCGATCGCCGACGGCCGCCCGCTCGCGCAGCGCGACCGCGATAGCGCGGGCCCTCCGGTCGAGGGCCGTCCCGCTGAGAACCCGCGGCTCATCCTCCCCCTCGCCGAGCAACCGGTAGAACGGCGCGTCAGCGCGCCGTTCGAGGACGTCTCGGAATCGGTCCACTAGCGTCTCGTCCGTACGGATCCCCGTCATTGCTGGCATCTCCATCTTTCGCAGGTGGTACTGGTCGCCGGCGTAACGCCTCACCCGAGCGAGGCGCCCCACCGCTCGGCGCGGGCCAGTTCACCGTCGGCCGGCGGGCCTTCCATCGCATTGACTAGAAAGCTCTCCCGGGCGACCACGTCCACCCCGTGGCGGCGCAGTCGCTTCTCGATGCCCTTAGCCGCGGATCCGGAGAAGAACCCCCTGCCGGTCACCGTGTCGAACGCGGCGCCGCGGCATGTCTGCTTACCGGGCAGGGCGTTGAGCCACTCCGCGACACCGATGGCCGGCGGGTTGCCGCCTTTCGCCTCGGCCTGTCGACGGGTTCCCGGGCCGGGCAGTCCCATGCTGTGGGTGGGCGCGCCGACAAGCAGCAGGTCCACGTGGTCGACTGCCGGCGCGGAGGCAGCATCGGCGACGGTGACCACGGCACCGTGCGATCGCAGGCCGGCGACGATGGCGTCGGCCACCCGTGCGGTGTTGCCGAAGCAGGTTTCAGTGACGACCAGAACATTCATCGTGGCTCCGAATTCGAGAACAGCGACCACTTCTTCGCATGGGCGAGAAACAGCACTCGAAAGGTGCTGTTGATTGACTGGAATGTGCCGGAACCCAGCGAGGAGAACGCGCCGACATTTCTAAGCGCGTTGATATCGAGGCAGATCCTTCAGCAGGAACCACCGCGACGAAGTTCCATCTACAGTGGACCTTGAGGGCTCAAGAGACTTGTCGGTGGCGGACATCTGCAGCCACCAGGGTCTCGAGCGACATCACCACCGTACACCCACATCACAGTTCCCGCCGTCCTGGCAAGAGGCAGGTAGACATTCTCTCCCTGGTGCTGAAATACCGCTCGAAGGCGACAAAGTTGCCGGACCTCGCATCCAGAACGCCACAGGCCTCAGGTTGGCTTGTCTATTTACGCCGATGCTTTATATATGTGCCACTCTGAGGGCATGGATGCGATCAGGGCACAAGGTCTGCGCAAGAGCTTCGGGAACACCCAGGCGCTGGACGGCCTCGACCTCATGGTCGATCAGGGTGAAGTGCACGGCTTCCTCGGGCCGAACGGGGCGGGCAAGAGCACCACGATCCGAGCGCTGCTCGGGCAGCTGAGGCTCAATTCCGGCCGTGCCCAGATCTTCGGGCTGGACTGCTGGAACCAGTCGGTGCAAGCCCACCGGCGGCTCGCCTACGTGCCGGGCGACGTGTCTCTGTGGCCAGGCCTCAGCGGCGGAGCGTGCATCGACATTCTGGGCCGGCTGCAGGGTGGCGCCGATCCGGTCCGGCGGCGCGAGCTCATCGAACGCTTCGAGCTGGACCCGACCAAGCGAACCCGGACCTACTCCAAAGGCAACCGACAGAAGGTCGCACTCGTCGCCGCGCTGAGCACCAACGCCGACCTGTTCCTCTTCGACGAGCCGACCTCGGGCCTGGACCCGCTGATGGAGAACGTGTTCCAGCAGTGCGTCCGCGAGCTCAAGCACAACGGTCACACCGTGTTGCTGAGCAGCCACATCCTCTCCGAGGCGGAGGCCCTGTGCGACCGGGTCAGCATCGTGCGGCGGGGTGTGGTGGTGCGCCACGGCACCCTCGCCGAGCTACGCAGTCACACGCTCACCAGCGTGACGGCGGTGACGGCGAGCCCGGTGCAGGGGCTGCGGGACCTCGACGGTGTCGTCGACCTGCACACCGAGTCCCGGCCGGACGGCGTCCACACCAGCTTCCGCGCGGGACGAGATGCCCTCGGGATCGCCGTCGGCCACGTCGCGGCCGGTGACCCGGCCACGCTGACCGTCGAGCCGCCCAGCCTCGACGAATTGTTCCGCACCAACTTCCAGGCTGACGCCGCCGCGTCGGAGCCGGTCGGCGCACGGTGATGACCGGGTACTGGAGCTGCCTGGTACTGAGCCTTCGCACCGCCCGGCTCCAGGTGATCGGCTGGCCGTTGCTGGTGGCCGCGCTGGTGGCGAGCACCGCCTCCACCCTCGCCGACACCTATCCGCGACAGGCGGACCGGGATGCCTATGCGGCGGCCTCCGAAGCCATGCAGGCCAGCGCGGCCCTGCAGGGGCGGGGGCGGGATCTGAGCACGTTGGGCGGCATGGTCGCCAACGAGATGGGCTACCTCACCCTGATCCTGATCCCCCTGATCGGGTTGCACCTGGCCATCGCGTTCACCCGCAGCGTGGAGGACACCGGGCGCCTCGACATCCTCACGGCCGGCGCCGTCCACCGACTCGCGCCGTCCGCCGCCGGTGTCACCGCCGCGGCTGTTCCCGCCGCCCTGACCGTCGCCTTCAGCACGCTCGCCCTGGTCCTGCTGGGCTACCCCGGCACGGGCTCGCTGCTGTACGCCGGAGGGCTGGGGATGTTCATGGTCGCGTTCACCGCTGCCGGGGCCGTGGCCGCCCAATGCTGCCGGGACGCCCGGACCGCGTACGTGCTCGCCGTCGGCTTCTGGCTGGCGAGCTATCTGACCCGGGCCGTCGTCGACGTGCGCGGCTGGAATGTGACCTGGGTGAATCCGGAGTCCTGGCCGGCCGAGATCCAGCCCTTCTCGGCCGCACCGCCGTGGTGGCCCTGGTTCGCGTTCCTGGCGCTGACCGCTTCCCTGTTCGGCATCGCCGCTCTCGTCGCCGCCCGACGTGACCAAGGTGCCGGCATCATCGCCCCCCGTCCGGGTTCGGCCACAGCGGCGCCGTGGATCCGTTCACCGCTCAGCCTGCTGGTACGCCTGACCCGGGGCGTCGGCGCCGGCTGGATCGTCGCAGCGGGGCTGTTCGCGTTCGCGTTCGGATACCTGACCCAGCAGATGAGTGACCTGACGTCAGCCGCCGGCGGCCAGGCCTCGAACGTCGATGCCACCCTGACCGTCTTCGTGCAGATGAACGCTCTGCTCGCGGCTGCCGCCGGGCTGCAGATCAGCCAATGGCTGGCCCGCGAGGAGACCTCCGGGCGGATCGGCCACATCCTGGCCGCGCCGGTCAGCAGAACGCGGTGGTGGACCTCGGCGACCGTGCTGGTCACCGGCTGGTCCCTGCTGCTGTTGAGCTGCGCCGGTTTGTTCACCGGGCTCGGGCTCACCGCCGGGTTCAACGACTGGAGCTACCTCGGCCGGGGACTCACAGCGACCCTGGCATACAGCCCCGCGGTGATCCTGTTCGCCGGCATCGCCGCGGCTCTGTCGGCGTTGAGCCCGCGGATGGTCGCCCTCGCATGGCTGGCCATCGGCTGGGGAACCATCGTCTGCCTGCGCGCCGACCTGCTGCGCATTCCCGGTTGGGCACGGCACCTGTCCCCGCTGGACTGGATGGGATCGGTGCCCGGCGATGCCTGGGACCGGCCGGCCGCGGCCTTGATGACGGTGCTCGCCGTCGCTCTCGCGGTCACCTCCACGCTCATCTATCGGCGAAGGGACCTCAGCGCGGGCTAGGTCCGTCTCCGGCACGTCGATGGCGTAGTGTCTCGTGGTGTCGCTCGAGACCCCGGTGGCTGATGCCTCGCCATAGCACTCGAGCGAGCGACTCATGGCGATTCTTCACTCCGAGGGCATCGATCCGACCAAGGGCCCGGGTCATGGCCCGCACCTCCCTTCGGCGTCTACTTCGGGTCGTTGGAGCCGTGGCACCTCGACGGGAGAATCCGGCGTTGCCGACCTACGTCCTGGCGGCTCTCTGGCCGGATGGTCGACGTTCCGGTTCCACTTCCCGCTCAGGCGTGGCGGCCTGCGATCTCGATAGAGGTCAGCCTGGTCTGATCGCGGCGGCCGGATCCGCCGTACTCGCCCGCTCAACCGGCTACGAGCACGTGCCAAGTCGATCCCCGGAAGGAAGTTCGATCGCATGGCAACGGACAACAACTGCGCCGTGATCGGCAGCGGCATCTTCGGCATCCAGGCCGTCCGCGAGCTCACGCGCCGAGGGAACTTCGTGGACTGGTACTCATCGGATCCCGAACCGGGTGGAATCTGGCAGGCCACGCCGTGGGGTAAGACCCGCGAAAGCACCGAGCTGGTGAATCCGGGGTGGTGCATCGCCTCCGAACTCAGAATGAAGCCGACTGTGACGGTTCAGGAGTTTCGCGCTCTCCTGAAGTCCTGGTCCGACGAGAACACCGGCCTCCAGCGGAGACGTTTCCTCACCCGCGTCGACAGCGTCGTGGAGTACGACTCACACGTGTGCGTCGCGACCCCCCACGGCGAGACACCGTACGCATTCGTCGTCGTTGCGACGGGTCCCTACGGGCAGCCGCACGTCCCGATCGATCGGACGGGGGACAACTGCTACCACGCCTCCGGCCTGCACGACCTGTCGCGCATTCAACCCCACCAGTCGGTCCTCGTGGTCGGCGGTGGACAGAGCGGGGTAGAGATCTGCGAGGAGATCATCGAGGAACGGCCCGACATCCGGCTGTCGTGGTGCACCGGGCGCAGGGTGAGACTGATAACCCGGCACTCCCCCCTCGCCATGCTTGGGACGTGCGTGCGATATTCCACGAGAGGTGAACCGCCTCGCGGATTCGTGATCACCAAGAGCCCCTCAACGGTCTCAACCCACTGCACGATCATGCCGACCCGTGTCCTCCAGGTCGATGGAGATCGAGTTGAGTTCTCCGGCGGGAGAGTTCAGCAATTCGATCACATCATCGCTGCGACCGGGTACGCGTCACCGGTCCGCCTCGACTTCCCCGCCCCGAATCCGGCCAGGACCAAGGGCATGCGTCTTTCCCCACGCCGTCGAATCGCCGCCCTGAACTACCCCGGCGACGGGTGCGGGGGCGCGTCGATGCGTTGTGCCCGCAAACAGGCGGCTGCGGCTGCCCGGCTCTTCGCGGACTTGGAAAGGGGCTGTTTCGTTGGCTGATCATCAGATCACAGCCCCTCTGGACCCCGACTCGGGCGAAGCGCGGCCGGTAGACGTACTCGCCTACAGCCGTCACCAGGTTCGTCAGGTGCGCGTCTCGCAGGCGGACGCCGCGGACCAGCAGGCGTAGGGTCGTAGTGTCGCCCTGGACCCGGTGGCTGATCCGATGCAGGACTCAACCCGGCTCCGAGGAGATCCACGATGGCGACCGACCCGCTCGGCGGACCGCATGGCGAGTTCTGACCGCAGGATGCAGCTGTGGAGCCTCGTGGTGGATCAGGCACGGGGGTCGCCCGCCGCCGTCGGCCACGTCGGTGCCGTCGTCACCACCGTTGCCGGTGTGGATGCCACCGCCGTCGCCGTGACGCTCGCCGCGTCACCTCGCGAGGTCATCTACGCCGGCGATCAGGTCGCCGACGAGATGGAGGAGCTGGCGACGACTCTCGGCGAGGGACCGGGCGTCGAGGCCCTTACCGACGGTCCCGCGCTGGCCGCCGACCTCAGCGACAGTGCCAGCCAGGCACGGTGGCCCATCTTCGCACCGGCGGCGGTGGCACTCGGCGTGCGAGCCGCGTTCGCCCTGCCCCTGCAGGTCGGCGGCATCCACCTCGGCGTCCTGGACCTCTACCGGAGCGCGCCGGGATCTCTGGATCGGGAGCAGCTCGCGGACGCCTTGCTGTTGGCGGACACCGCCTGCGCGCTGCTGCTCGACGCCGGCACTGTCGCCGCAGACGGCCGCCGCCCCGAGGAAGCCGGACTTCAGCACCCCGAAGTGCATCAGGCAACCGGAATGATCGTCGCCCAGATCGGGGTGAGCGCGGCAGTCGCCCTCGTCCGGCTACGCGCCTACGCGTACGCCCACGATCAGCGGTTGCGCGACGTCGCCGCCAATGTGGTCGCCCGCCGCCTGCGGTTCCCGCACGACACCAGAACTGTCACCGACCCCGGTGGCCACACCGATGCATGACGAAGGTGAGTGACATGGCCCAGCCCCTGCTATCGGACGTTTTCATCGAGATGGCCGACACCCTCGTCGACGACTTCGACCTGCTCGATTTCCTGCACACGCTGACCAAACGATGCGTCGAACTGCTCGGCGTCACCGCCGCAGGGCTCATGCTCACCGACGGCACCGGCAAGCTGCAGGTCGTGGCCGCGTCCTCCGAACGGACCCGGCTCTTGGAACTGTTCCAGGTGCAGACCGACGAAGGTCCCTGCGTCGACTGCTACCACACCGGCGCGGCGGTGTCCGTCGCGGATCTGCCCACCGCCGGACGCTGGCCCCGATTCACCGCCGCGGCCTCCGAAGTGGGCTTCGCCGCGGTACACGCGCTACCCATGAAACTGCGTACTGACGTCATCGGGGCGCTGAACCTGTTCGAGACCGAGCCGGGAGCGCTCGATGCGGAGAAGCTGCGGGTCGGGCAGGCGCTGGCGGACATCGCCACCGTGGGCCTGCTTCAGCAACGTGCCATCCACGCCCGCGACGTACTGACCGAACAACTGCAGGCCGCGCTCAACAGCCGCGTGTTGATCGAACAGGCCAAGGGCTTGCTGGCCGAGCGGCTACAGATCGACGTGGAGCAGGCTTTCACCATCCTGCGCAGCGCCGCCCGCACCCGCAACCGCAGGCTGTCCGACCTCGCTCAGGCTCTCGTCGACGGCGCCGAACGAATGGACTAGGCCGGGACCAAAGTGGCATCGATCGCCGGCAAGGCGTCGGCGTCGAGCCGATGGGCCATGGTCATCCGAACTACCAGGGTCTCGATTGGACCCGGCCGCAGACGATGATCATCTGTGGCGTGCCTGGCGGGAAGCTGGATCCGGACCGTGCACCCCTTTCAGCAGCTGTCTGCCGCCCCTAGCCGGCGCAGCGTCGGGTCCGGCTCGGCGCCGACCGGCGCGAGCCGCAGTTTGGCGTCCACCGCGATGACACCGCCGGGGCCGGCGAGTACCGGGTTCAGATCGAGTTCGGCGATCTCGGGCAGGTCTTCGGCGAGGCGGCCGAGCCGTAGCAGCAGGTCCTCGAGTGCTGCCGTGTCCACCGGCGGGGCGCCGCGGAAGCCGGTGAGCAGGGGCGCCGAGCGCAGGTCACGCCACATCCGGCCGGCGTCGAGGTCGGTGAGCGGGACCAGCCGCAGGCTGCGGTCGTCGAGGAGGTCGGTGCGGACGCCGCCGAGGCCGAGGACGATCACGGAGCCGAACAGCGGGTCGTGGACGACGCCGGTGTACAGCTCGACGGGCTCGTCGATCTGTTTCTGCACCAGGATGCCGGCGCCGGGCCGGCCGGCGGCGGCGACGGCCGGGAACGCGGCCCGCACCGCGGCCGGGTCGGCCAGGCCGGTCCGCACACCGCCGGTGTCGGTCTTGTGGACCAGGTCGGGGTCCGCGGATTTGAGCACCACGGGGTAGCCGGCCTGATCCGCGGCGTCGACCGCGGCGTCGGCGTTCACGACGGTCACTGCGGGCAGGATGGGGATTCCGTAGGCCGTGAGAATTCCCGCTGTCCGGCTGTAGGGCAGCCATCCGGCGCCTTCTCGCAGGGCCTGGTCGACCTCGGCGCGGGCCGACGCGGCGTCGATGCCGGCGAGGTCCGGGCGGCGGCCGAGCGGTTGGCGGCGCCAGTGGGCGTACGCCGCGGCGTGGCCGAGCGCCCGCACCGCCCGTTCCGGGACGTCGTAGACCGGAGCTTCGCGTACGCCGAACGTGGCCGGGGTTTCCGGGCAGCCGGCGAGGGTCACCGCGACGGTCAGGTCGGGGTGCGCGTCCACGACGGGTGCGAGCGCGGACAGGATCTCGTCGGGTCGGTTGGCCCGTGTGCCGATGATGACCAGGAGCACCGCGTCGGCCTCGCCGCTGTCCGCGACGGTGGCGGTCACCGCAGCGAACGCTGCCGGTGACGCGCCGGCGCCGAGGTCGATCGGATTGTCGAGGCTCGCGGCACCCGGTGCGGCCTGGTCGAGCAGCAGGCGGGTCGCGGGGCTCAGCGCGGCCACGGTGAGCCCGGCGGTCTCCGCGGCATCGGCGGCCAGCACGTTGAGGCCCCCCGCGTTGCCGATGACGGCGAGGCGACGTCCGGTGGGCAAGGGCTGATCGGTGAGGATCCGCGCGGCGTCCATCAGGTCGCCGAGGTTCGCCGGGCGGACGACACCGGCCTGGGCGAACAGCGCGTCGACGGTCGCGGCCGGCGCGGCCGCGGCCGCGGTGTGCGAGGCGCCGGCCCGCTGTCCCGCGTCGGAGCGGCCGCTCTTGATCGCCAGGACCGGCTTGCGGCGGGCGAGGGCCCGGACGGTACGGGCGAACTTGCGGGGGTTGCCGAATGACTCGAGGTAGAGCGCGACGGCCGTGGTGGCGGGGTCGTCGTACCAGTAGGCGATGAGGTCGTTGCCGCTGACGTCGGCCTTGTTCCCCAGCGAGACGAAGGTGGAGATACCCGGCCCGGTGCGGATGGCGTTCTCCAGCAGGGCAATGCCGACAGCGCCGGACTGCGACGCGACCGCGAGCCCGCCCGGCGGTGGAGGCGCGGGGGCGAAGCTGGCGTCGAGCCGCACGCGCGGATCGGTGTTGATCACGCCGAGGCAGTTGGGTCCGACCAAGCGGATGCCGTGGGCGCGAGCCAGCCGGAGCACCTCCTGCTGGCGGCGAACGCCGTCCGGTCCGGCTTCACCGAGCCCGGAACTGAGAATGACGGCGCCCCGGACGCCCGCGCCGCCCGCGTCGGCGAGGACGCCCGGCACCTCGTCAGCGGGCACCGCGATGACCAGCAGGTCGACCGGCCCGGGCAGCTCCTTGACCGAGCGGTAGCCGGCGACATCGTCGACGTCGGAACCGGTGCGGTTGACCGCGTACAGATTGCCGGCGAAGCCGTAGTCGCGCAGCGCGAGCAGGGTCTCGCGGCCGATGCCGCCGGGCCGACGGCCAGCGCCGACCACCGCGACCGAGGCGGGCGAGAGCAGGGCGCGCAGTGAGGCGCGTTCGGCGATCCGGTCCCGGCCGTCGATGGTGAGCTGGGTCGCCTCGTCGACGTCGACGCCGAGCCCGACATCGACGATTCCGTCGTTGAAGCGAGACCATCCGTGTGCGCCCAGGTCCCTGGCGACGCGCAGCATCTTGCTGTTTCCCGGCAGCACTTCGCCGACCAGTTCGGCGATGCCACACCGACGAGCCCGGGCCGCGAGATGTTCCAGCAACAGAGTGCCGACTCCGCGACCACGCTGCGCGGACGAAACGAACAAGGCGAACTCGGCGCGGCCGACCTCGTCGGTGCGCTCACAGGAAGCCACCCCGACGAGATCGTCACCCTCGATTGCCAGAACCGCGAGGTGCCGCTCGGTCTCCGGCAGGCACAACCGGTCCACCTCGGCGGCCAGGGCGCCGGAACCTGGCTGGGCGAAGAACCGCAGGCGCAGGTCGTCCGGCGAGGCCGTTCCGTACAGCGCCGCGAGCGCACGATGATCGGTGGGGCGCACCGGCCGGATCGTGACGATCCCGCCATCGGCGGTGAGCGCGTCCACGCCATCGCCGACCGCGTCGACCGTGGTCATGGCGGCCGGGACTGATGGAGCGGGCCACCGCTGCGCCTCCCGGCCTATCGCGGTCCTGCTCGATTCGGTGCCGTCGGCACCATCGACGATTGCGCTGGTCATGGCGTCCCCTCAGGTCTGCTGACTCGATCGTCAGCATGTCCGCAGGTCGCCTCCGCGAGCGGCTCCCGCGCGTTCACCTCGGCGCCGGCGGGCCCACCCGGTGGACCGCCGCCATCGGCCGAGACCACGCGGCCATCGGGCGCTGCCGTGCCGGTCGTGGTTGGGGGGTGGCCCGGGCGCAGGCGGATCGGGCGCGGCCCGGGCCAATGCGCCCGGGCCGCGCGTGCCGGCCTAGGTGAGCCAGGTGTTGCGTCGCACCAGCGGGGTGGCCGCCCACCAGCGGCCGAGGCCGAGGGTGTTGCCGGCGCCCAGCAGCGCCAGGACCACCAGGACCGCCGCGTAGATGAGGTGGTCGTCCATGAACGGGTTACTGGACGGCGGCAGGACAGCCGTCCACATCAGCACCATCAGCAGGGCGCCGGCACCCGCGGCGATCCGCATGCCGATGCCGAGAAGCAGCGCGACGCCGATGCCCAGCAGGGCCGCCATGAACAACGCGTCAGCCACGGCGCTGCCGGCGATCGAGTGGTAGAAGCCGGTGAACGGGCCGGTGGCGGACTTGCCGAGGAACCCGGCGGTGGGGCTGCCGTCGTTGATCCACGCCTTCGCGGCGACGGTGCTGTGGCCCAGGCCGAACAGCTTGTCGAGGAACGCCCACAGGAAGATCCAGCCGAGCGCGAGCCGGATACCGGCCAGCAGGTACCGCGCCGCGGTAGCCGCCGAGCCGGTCCCGGACAGTGCGGTGTCCGGTCCGGCGGTGGTGTGCCGGGCGGTTGGGAGCCGGTGGTCCGCGGCCTCCCGCTCCGTTCGGTCGATGGAGGTGGTGGGGGCAGGGCCTTCGTGACCTTTGGCGATGTTGACCATCGCGCTCACGTTCCTTCGCATTTGTTCGGTACACATGTTCCGCGGCGCGTCAAGCGACTCCACGGACGAAGCAGACGGCGACGCCGCTCATCGGCCGGTGCGGGCACAACAGAGTGACAGACTGGTCAGCTCGGAAGGATCACCCCAGCTGAGGGCGAAATCGACGGCGGCGGGCAGACGGCCACCAGGGTCTCGAGCGACAAGTCTCACCGTACGCTCATTTCGCGTTGCGGGCTGACCGGGGCGACGGCGCCGACGGCCGGGGCCGGCAGGCGTAGGGTCAAGGTGTCGCTCTGGACCCCGGTGGCCGGCCTTCGGCCGTTGTGGGCACGTCGACGTTCTTCGCCGCTGCGGCGATCAGTTGCGTTTCTCGCGCCGATTCTTCTCGAGCACGACAATCCGGCCGTGGCCGAGGTCAGGAACCGGGCGTGTCGCCGGCACTCCTGGTGTCGTCGCGCGACAAGCCGGCACCGATCGGAAAGGCGGCGGTTCATCATGACCGCAACCCGAACCGCACCTCCCATCGACTCCTCGATCTTCGAGATCGAGGAGGCCGAACCGTTGGGCGTCGACGAACTGAAGCACCTCGACGCGTACTGGCGGGCCGCCAACTACCTGTCGGTCGGGCAGATCTACCTGATGGGTAACCCGCTGCTGCGTGAGCCGCTGGAGCCCGCGCAGGTGAAGCCGCGGTTGCTCGGGCATTGGGGCACGACGCCCGGTCTGAACCTGCTCTACGCCCACCTGTCGCGGATCATCGCCGCCCGTGGGCGTGAGGTCATCTACGTGACGGGTCCCGGTCACGGCGGCCCCGGCCTGGTCGCGAACACCTGGCTCGAGGGCACCTATTCCGAGGTGTACCCGCGCATCTCGCAGGACGCGACAGGGATGGGGCGGTTGTTCACCCAGTTTTCGTTCCCCGGCGGCATCCCCTCGCACGTCGCGCCGGAGACCCCCGGGTCGATCCACGAGGGCGGCGAGCTCGGCTACTCCCTCTCGCACGCCTACGGCGCGGCCCTGGACAACTCCGAGCTGGTCGTCGCTTGCGTGATCGGCGACGGCGAGGCAGAGACCGGTCCCCTGGCGGCGTCGTGGCATTCGAACAAGTTCCTCGACCCGGTCGGCGACGGCGCGGTCCTGCCGATCCTGCACCTCAACGGCTACAAGATCGCCAACCCGACCATCCTGGCCCGCATCGGCGACGACGAGCTCAGCAGACTTCTCGAGGGGTACGGCCACAAGCCCTACCTCGTCGCCGGTGACGACCCGGCGAGGGTCCATCAGCTCCTCGCCGCGACCCTCGACACGGTGTTCGACGAGATCGCCGAGATCCAGCGGGCCGCACGCTGCGGCGAGACCGTCGAGCGGCCCCGCTGGCCGATGATCGTGCTGCGTACCCCCAAGGGTTGGACCGGTCCCGCGACGGTTGACGGCCTGCAGGTGGAGGGCACCTGGCGCGCCCATCAGGTGCCGCTGACCGCGGCCCGCGACGACGCCGCCCACCTCGACGCCCTGCAGGCATGGATGCTGTCCTACCGGCCGGAAGAGCTCTTCGACGACCGGGGCACACCGCGCCCGGAGATCGTCGATTGGCTACCGCGCGGTGAGCTGCGCATGTCGGCGAACCCGCACACCAACGGCGGCCGGTTCCCCCGCGACCTCGAACTGCCCGACTTCCGCGGCTACGGCGTCAAGGCCGGCGAGACGGCCGAGGCGACCCGGGTTCTCGGTGGCTGGCTGCGCGACGTGATGGCCGCCAACTCCGAGTACCGCAACTTCCGGGTCGTCGGACCGGACGAGACCGAGTCGAACCGGCTCGGCGCGGTCCTCGACACCACCGGCAAGGCGTGGCAGGCCCGCATCGACGAGGTGGACCAGCACCTGGACCGGCGCGGCCGGGTCATGGAGATCCTGTCCGAGACCACCTGCCAGGGCTGGCTCGAGGGATACCTGCTGACCGGCCGGCACGGCCTGTTCTCCTGCTACGAGGCGTTCATCCACATCGTCGACTCGATGTTCAACCAGCACGCCAAGTGGCTCAAGACCACCCGGCACCTCGGCTGGCGTAAGCCCGTCCCGTCGCTGAACTACCTGCTCACCTCGCACGTGTGGCGCCAGGACCACAACGGCACCTCCCACCAGGACCCGGGTTTCATCGACCACGTCGTCAACAAGAAGGCCGAGGTTGTCCGGGTCTACCTGCCGCCGGACGCCAACACCCTGCTCTCGGTGACCGACCACTGCCTGCGCAGCCGCGACTACGTCAACGTCATCGTCGCAGGCAAGCAACCCGCACCCACCTGGCTCGACATGGACGACGCCGCCCTGCACTGCGCCCGCGGCCTCGGCATCTGGGACTGGGCGAGCAACGACGGCGGGGACCCCGACGTCGTCCTCGCCGCCGCCGGAGACGTACCGACCTACGAGATCCTCGCCGCGACCCACCTGCTGCGGCAGCATCTGCCCGACCTCAAGGTACGGGTGGTCAACGTCGTCGACCTGATGCGCCTGCAACCCGACTCCGAACACCCGCACGGCCTGCCGGACCCGGAGTTCGACGCCATCTTCACCACCGACCGGCCGATCATCATGGCCTACCACGGCTACCCCTGGCTGATCCACCGGCTGACCTACCGGCGCACCAACCACGCGAACCTGCACGTACGCGGCTACAAGGAGGAGGGCACCACGACCACGCCGTTCGACATGCTCGTCGTCAACGACATGGACCGCTTCCACCTCGTCACCGACGTCATCGACCGGGTACCGGGCCTCGGGCGCCGGGCTGCGGTCCTTCGGCAGCAGATGGTCGACAAGCGCGCCGAACACCGCGCCTACGTCCGCCGCACCGGCGAGGACCTGCCCGAAATCCGCGACTGGGTCTGGCCGCGCACGCCCTGACCCGGCCCGGGTTCAGCCTTCCTGGAGGGAACCGACAATGAACACCGACGCTGCAATCCGAGCCGCCGACACCCGCGCCGAGGCCCGGGCACTGTCCAACGCCGCCACCACCGCGGGCCACGCCCCGTCGATCCACAACACCCAACCGTGGCGCTGGCGCCTCACCGACAACCAACTCGACCTCTACCTCGATCACAGCCGCGGCCTCGAGGTCACCGATCCCGAATCCCGCCTCGCCATCCTGAGCTGCGGCGCCGCCCTGCACCACGCCCTGGTCAGCCTCGCCGCCGCCGGCTGGCACACCCTGATCGCCCGCATGCCGAACCCCGCGCACCCCGACCACCTCGCGCAACTACGCCTCGACCACCGGATTCCGGTCACCCCCGCGGCGATACGCCACCTGCAGACCATCGGCGTACGGCACACCGACCGCCGGCCCGTCGTGAGCACCCCGGTCGACGCCGACACGCTGAGCGCCATCGTCGCGGCCGCCGAATCCGCCGGCGCCGGACTGCATCTGCTCCGCCCCGACCAGGTGTACGACCTGGCCACCGCCGCCGACCAAGCCCAGCGCGCGGAGGTAGAGGACGTCGCCTGGCAGGCCGAGCTCGGCTACTGGACCGGCGGCACCCGGCTACTGGGCAGCGGCATCCCGGACTCCGCCATCGGTGACCACGCCCCGCAGACGACCGTGCCCGGTCGCGACTTCGGGCACCACGGCGACCTGCCCATCTCCGAGGCGCATGAGAACGCCGCCAGGTTCGCGGTCCTCTACGGACCTGGGGACGGCAAGCTCGACTGGCTGCGCGCCGGCGAGACGCTGTCCGCCGCCTGGCTCACCGCCATCGAGCTCGGCGTGTCCGTCGTGCCGCTGAGCGCCACGATTGAAGTGGCTGCCACCCGAGAACACATCCGGTGCCTGCTGGCCGACCTCGGCCACCCGCAGCTCGTGCTGCGCTTCAGCACCCCCGATCCGGCAGGCACGGCACCCCCGCACACCCCGCGGCTACCCACCGAACAGGTCATCGAGCGAGCCTGAACCGCCGCGGGACACCAGGCGGCCCACGCGGGTCGTCACCACGATCGCGACAAGGAGGCGGACGAGACATGACCGTACCGAAGTTGCAGACCGCACCGGATGCGGTCCTCGCCTCCGCCTCACGCGGGGAGCCCGCCGACGCGGGCCGCACCTCGACCGACGCCGTCGGCCTGTCGTCGGGTGAAGCCGCGGCGCGGCTGGCCCGCGACGGCGGCAACGTGCTGCCGTCACCGCGGCCCACCCCGCTGTGGCGGAGGATCGTCGCGCAGTTACGTGACCCGCTGGTCCTGGTTCTGCTTGCCGCGGCCGGGTTCACCCTCGCAACCGCCGACTTCACGGACGCGTCCGTCATCATGCTGGTCATCGTCGTCAACACCACCGTCGGGGTGCTGCAGGAGATCAAGGCGGAGCGGGCCATCACCGCCCTGTCCGCCTTGACCGCCCCGGCCGCCCGGTTGGTCCGCGACGGCAGGCAGCGCGAAGTCCCCGCCGCCGACCTCGTCATAGACGATCTGCTGGTCCTGGCCGAAGGCGACGTCGTGCCCGCGGACGCCCGCGTCGTCGAGTCGGTCGCCCTGCTCGTCGACGAGGCGGCCCTGACCGGCGAATCCGTGCCCGTCGACAAGTCCGCCACCACCGGCAGGGGTACGGCGGCGCCCGCGTCAACGGTCGTTTCGGCCGGCACCGTGATCGTCCGTGGCCGCGGACACGCCGTCGTCACCGCCACCGGCCCGGCCAGTGCGATGGGCCGTATCGCCGCCATGCTGGTCACCCGGCCTGGGCTGACGCCGCTGCAGCGGCGCCTGGCCGGTGTGGGCCGGCAGCTCGCCGCCGGCGCACTGCTGCTCTGCGGGCTGGTCCTGGCTCTCGGCCTGGTACGTGGACAACCGTTGCAGCTGATGATCGTCACCGCGGTCAGCCTGGTGGTGGCCGCCGTGCCGGAGTCCCTGCCGGCCGTGGTCACCCTCAGCCTCGCCCTGGGCGCACGCCGGATGACCGCCCGCCAGGCGGTGATCCGCAGGTTGCCCGCGGTGGAGACCCTCGGGTCGGTCACCGTCCTCGCCACCGACAAGACCGGCACCCTCACCGAAGGAACCATGGTCGTCCGGCAGTTGTGGACCGCACACGGCGACGCATCCATCAGCGGATCCGGGTTCGCCCCCGACGGGCAGATCCACCGCGACGGCGACATCATCTCGCCCGACCAGGCCCCCGACCTGGTCGAGCTGGTACGGGCGGCGGTGCTCTGCAACGACGCGTCACTGCGAGCGCCCGGCCCCGACAATGACGACTGGCTGGCCGTCGGTGATCCCACCGAGGCGGCGCTGCTGAGCGCCGGCGGCAAACTCCGAATCGACGTCGACGCGCTGCACCAGGCATCGCCCCGGCAGGGTGAGGCGCCGTTCGACAGCGACCGCAAACGGATGAGCACCGCACACCGCGGGCCCGACGGCCGCACACAGATCATCTGCAAGGGAGCCCCGGAGTCGCTACTGCACGCGGCGATCCTGACCGACCACCCCGACGTGCTGCGGCAGGCCGCGGATCGCGCCGACGCGCTCGCCCACGAAGGATTGCGGGTCCTCGCCGTGGCCCAGGCCGATCGCGACACCGTGCCCGACGATGCCGCAGGCTACGAGCACGGCCTGCACCTGCTCGGCCTCGTCGCGATCCTCGATCCGCCGCGCGCCTCCGCGGCCGCCACCATCGCCGCCTGCCGGGACGCCGGCATCACCCCGGTCCTCATCACCGGCGACCACCCGGCCACCGCCACCGCGATCGCCACCGAGCTGCACATCATCGACGCCGGCGAGGCGGCGGTCGACTGCCGTACCACCGATCCCGGACCGGCAGCCACGCGCGGCGCACGGGTCTTCGCACGCGCCACCCCGCAGCAGAAGGTCGCCATCATCGACGCCCTGCGCGACGCCGGAGAGATCGTCGCGATGACCGGCGACGGCGTCAACGACGGCCCCGCCCTGCACCGTGCCGACATCGGCGTGGCCATGGGTAAACGCGGCACCGAAGTCGCCCGCCAAGCCGCCGACCTGGTCCTCGCCGACGACGAGCTCGCCACCGTCGTGGCCGCCGCGGAGGAGGGCCGCCGCGTCTACGCCAACATCCGCCGGTTCCTGCTCTATGCCCTGTCCGGCGGCACCGCCGAGATCACCGTGATGCTCGCCGGGCCGTTCGTCGGGCTGCCCCTGCCCCTGCTCCCGGCCCAGATCCTCTGGATCAACCTGCTCACCCACGGCCTGCCCGGCCTGGCAATGGGCAGCGAACCCGCCGACCCGGCCGCCATGCGCAAACCCCCACGCCCGCCGGCCGAAACCATCCTCGGCGCCGGCATGTGGCAACGCGTCCTGCGCGTCGGGGCGGTCATCGCCGCCGTCACGATCGGCGTCGGCGTGTGGGCGCATGCCACCGACCGGCCCTGGCAAACTTTGACGTTCCTCGCTCTGGGCCTGGCCCAGCTCGCCGTGGCCCTGGGATCACGCGCCCGCCCCGGCACGGCGGCCAACCCCATGCTGTTCGCCGCCGTCGGCGCCGCCCTGCTGCTGCAGGTTGCCGCCGTTTACATCGCGCCGCTGCGTCAGCTCCTCGGCACCGAACCGGTCACCGCCGCCGACCTGCTGATCGTGACTGCCGTCTCGACCCTGGGCTACGCCGCCATCCGCCTGGACCGCCGCATCCACCCGACCCCGCCCGCACCGGGCAAGGCCGGTAGGCCCGCTCCGGCGCGCCCGGAGCCGGCCCGGCCGTGGCCGACGTCAGGAACCGGGCGTGTCGCCCGCACTCCTGTCGGTGTCGCGCGACAGGCCGGCACCGATCGGAAAGACGGTGGTAAATCATGACCGCGACCCGAACCGCACCTTCCGTGTCCTGCGGCCGCCGTCACCGCGGCCGTCGAGGCCCAGGACACCGCGCTGTACACGCTGCGGCCCGACCAGGTCCTCGAACTGGCCGCCGCCGAACACGCACAGCGCAGCGAAGCCGCGGACCCCGCACCCGGCTGACCAGTACCGGCGCGACCACCGCACCACCGGACGACGCCTCGCCGAGCGGGTGCGCCTCGCCCGGGCCGCTACTTGTGCAGTAGGACTTTGAGTGCGCCGGTGTCGCCGGCGCGGCTGAACACCTCGTAGGCGTCGATGACCTGGTCGAGCGCGAACCGGTGGGTGATGAACCTCTGCGGGGTGAGCTGTCCCGTACGCAGCAGCTTCAGCAGCGTCGGGGTGGACCAGGTGTCGACGAGGCCGGTGGTGATGGTGACGTTGCGCGTCCATAGGTCTTCCAGGTGCAGCGTCGCCGGTTTGCCGTGGACGCCGACGTTGGCGACGCGGCCGCCGGGGCGTACCAGGCGGGTGCACATCTCGAAGGTATCGCTCAGCCCGACGGCTTCGATCGCGACGTCGGCGCCGAGTCCGTCGGTGAACCCGGCGATGATCTGTGCCGGATCCTGCCGGGCCGGGTTGACCGTGACATCGGCGCCGAACTGTTTCGCGGCCTCCAGCCGGGTGTCGGCGAGGTCGATGGCGATGATGTGGCTGGGGCTGTAGAGCCGGGCGCTCATGATCGCGGACAGTCCGATCGGTCCGGCGCCGACGATCGCCACCGTGTCACCGGCCCGGATGCCGCCGTTGACGACACCGACCTCGTACCCGGTCGGCAGGATGTCGGAGAGCATCAGCACCGCTTCGTCGTCCAGACCGGCCGGGATCAGGTAGGTCGAGGTGTCGGCGAACGGAACCCGGACGAATTCGGCCTGGGTGCCGTCGATCTTGTGGCCGAGAATCCAGCCGCCACCCCCGAGGCATTGCCCGTAGCCGGCCTCACGGCAGTAACGGCAGCGACCGCAGGCGCTGATACACGAGACCACAACCCGATCACCGGGCCGGACCGTGGTGACGGCCGAGCCGACGGCCTCGACCGTGCCGACGGCTTCGTGGCCGAGGACCCGCCCTGACGTGATATCCGGCAGATCACCCTTGAGAATATGCAGGTCGGTGCCGCAGATCGTGGTGGCGTCGACGCCGATGATCGCGTCGGTGTCGTCGACGATACGGGGATCCGCAACGTCGTCCCAGCTCTTCTGCCCGGGACCGTGATAGACGAGTGCCTTCATGACCAGCCCTTCAGGTTCGGTTGTGCCCAGGTGATGGCGCCGCGGGTGCCTCCGCCGCGCATGCAATCGAACTCAGGCGCACGCAACCGGCCGCCCCGGCATTGTGTCGGCACCTGCGGTTCCTCGTGGGAGTCGTCGCTGGTTCCGCCTCGCCGATCGTCACTCTGCCGTTGATCGGCGTGGCGTTGCCCGATAGGAGGGGAAGACCGCGCCATGGTGGGCGACTTGGTCGATGAGTCCTGCGGCTCGGCAGGCGAGTCGGCGAGCGGCGGTGTTGACAGCCACCGGGGACCGGAGTGACGCCTTGACCGTACGCCTCCTCCCGCTCTCCGGCACGGTCGGTGTCATGTCCACTCTCGTCCCGCCGACGCGACGTCGGGCAGAGGCTTCAGTCCCGCCGGTGGCGGGCCGATCTCCAGCCAAATGAATTGACCTTGCCGGCTCCTGCCGACTTCCATTGTTCATGCCCGCATCGAGGGTGACCCGCAGCAAGCGTGCGAGGCTTGAATTCAACGAGATGAGGCCGTGATGACGATGCCGGAACAACGTGTCCGCCAAAATGCCGCCGAGCCGACATTTCCAGTTCCGCCCGGGACGGAATCCGGCCGGATGGCATCGCTGACAATTGAGCGAAACGACGACGAACAAATCGGTGAGATCGTCGGCCGGCTCGAGCGACGCTACACCAGAGAACAGATCTCGAGCGCCGACCTCGACAGCCGGGTACGCGGGTTCTATCGCGACTTTGCCGCGGCCCGTATCCGCATTTTTGTCAGCATTTTCGTCGAGCGTCTCGTGCGCCGGTCGATCGAAACACCGCTCCCAAGTCGCTAGGGATTCCGCTTCACCACCACGCCGAGGGAACGGGAGTGTTGATGCCGGAGCCTCTGGACATGTTGATCGCCAGGCTGGACACGTTGCTCGACGATCTCACTCGAGCCGAGGCCGAGAATGGCCCTGCCATCGCCGCCGTGGCGCCGGCGCACCGCGCAGAGCGGTGAACCTGGTGCACTACACGTGCCTGCGCCGCCACGATCGACGAGAACTGCAGAACGACCTTATGGACATCGGTGCCACCTCACTGGCGACGGCAGAGGCCAACGTTCGGGCGAAAGTCCACGCCGCCCGAAACGTGCTGGCCGCGCTGCGCGGCGACACCGGGCCCTGGAACCTCGACGCGATCAACAGCGCCCTCGACGGGGGCGATGCGATCCTGAAAACCAATTCCGACGCTGTCTTCGGGCCGCCGCGGCCCAGCCGACCCACCAGGATCATGGTGACGTTCGCGAGCGAAGCCGCGGACGACCCCGGGCTCGTGGCCTCGCTGGTGGACGCCGGCATGGATGTGGCCTGTGCGAGGCCGCGCACGTACCGGTCATCTGGGCGACGCAGGTGCTGGAGACCCTCGCCAAGACCGGACAACCCTCACGAGCCGAGATCACCGACGCTGCGGCCGGCGAACGCGCCGAGTGCGTCATGCTCAACAAGGGCCCGTACATTGTCGAGGCCATCCGAACCCTCGACGACATCCTCGCCCGCATGGACGAAGTACAAACCAAGAGCCGGACTCTGATGCGCCACATCCACTCCTGGGACGCCCAGTAGACAGCCGGCGCTACAGGCTGCCACCGATCTACGCCCGCCCGGCTGCGGCCCGGCGGGCGAGGGGCTCACGGCCGGGCGGCTGGTGGACCGGCTCGACCGCCCCGAAGGCGGGCACCGGGTGTATCACCGATCCGGCGCGAGGCACGGTGATCAGCGTCCCGTGGTGCCTCAGCTCAAGGTCGGCGCCGTCCAGCAGACGGTATTCAACCTGAGCATCGGTGATCTCCACCAGCAGCCGACGACCACGCCACCGGAGCCGGAAAGCGATCCGCGACAACTGCTCCGGCAGCCGGGGAGCGACCGCCAGGCCGGTCCCCAGATGACGCAGGCCGCCGAAGCCCGCGACCACACCGGACCAGGCACCGGCCAGCGCCGCTATGTGCAGGCCATGCTCGGTGTTCCCGGCCAGGTCACCCAGATCCAGCAGAGCCGTTTCACACAGGTATTCGTAGGCGAGCGTGAGGTGTCCCGTCTCCGCTGCCAGCACCGCCTGGGTGGCGGCCGACAGGGAGGAGTCCCGGACGGTGATGCGCTCGTAGTAGGCGAAGTTCCGGGCCTTCTGTTCCGCCGTGAACGCCTCCGGGCACAACTGCATCGCGAGTACCAGATCCGCTTGCTTGACCACCTGCTTGCGGTAGATGTCGAAGTAGGGGAAGTGCAGCATCAGTGGATACTTGTCCGCCGGTGTGTTGGCGAAGTCCCAGGGCGCGTGGTCGGTGAAGGCCTCCGATTGCGCGTGCACGCCGAGTTTCTCGTCGTACGGCAGGACCATGGCCTTGGCGGCGTCGCGCCACAGCGCGAGTTCGTCCTGGTCGACGCCCAGCGACAGAGCCTGCTCGGGGTGGCGGTCGCAGGCCTCGACGGCGCCGCGTAGGTTCCGTTGCGCCATGAGGTTGGTGTAGAGGTTGTTGTCCGCGACGGCGCTGTACTCGTCGGGGCCGGTGACGCCATCGATGCGGAAGCCGCCGCCGGGGCCGTGCTGGCCGAGCGAAGACCACAGCCGTGCGGTTTCCGCCAGCAGCTCCAGCCCGACCTCCCGCTCGAAGTCGACGTCGGCGGTGGCGTCGCCGTGCCGGATCACGGCGTCGGCGATGTCCGCGTTGATGTGGAAGGCGGCCGTGCCTGCCGGCCAGTACCCCGAACATTCGACGCCCCGCACGGTCCGCCAGGGAAAAGCCGCGCCGGCCAGGCCGAGTTGCGCCGCGCGTTCCCGGGCGGCCGGGAGGCTCTGCTGACGCCAGCGCAGGGCATCCGCCGCGGCGTCCGGCATGGTGTGGCTGAGCATCGGCAGGACGAACGTCTCGGTGTCCCAGAACGTGTGGCCGTCGTACCCGGATCCAGTCAGCCCTTTCGCGGCGATCGCCCGGCGTTCCGCCCGGGCGCCGGCCTGCAGGACATGGAAGAGGCCGAATCGGACCGCCTGCTGCAGCTGCGGGTCGCCGTCGATCTCCACGTCGGCGCTGGCCCAGAAGTCGGCGAGGCACCGCCACTGTTCGGCGAGCAGGCCGTCCCAGCCCAGATAGCGCGCTACCGTCAGGGCCGCCCGGACCTGGTCGGTGAGCGCCGGCATCGATCGCCGTGACGACCATCCGTATGCGAGATATTTGACGACGCGCAGACGCTGGCCGGGCGCGAGCCGGCAGATGACGGTGGTCCTGCCGATGTCCTGCGCCGCGGTGGAGTGCACGTTGACGCCGGCCGGGCCGTCCACCTCATGATCCATTGTCGCGGCCATTCTCAACCCGGATCCGCGTACGTGGTGCAGCAGCGTCACCCCCGAGTCGTCGACGAAGTGCCCCTCCGCCTCCAGCGGCCGGACCAGCGCCGCCTCCACCCGCGGGTCGTGGCCCCCCGACGGCAGGTCCTCGTTGGCCGACAACTCGGACTGGACGACCACCAGCAGCGGTTCGTCGACGGGGGCGACCGTGTAACTGATCGCGGCCACCGCTCGCTGGCTGATGGAGACCAGCCGCTCGGAGCGCACCCGGACGGCCTTGCCGGACGGCGAGACCCACTCGAGCTCACGGGTCAGCGTTCCGGCCCGTAGATCCAGCACCCGCTCGTGCGACCGAAGCTGCCCATACCGGACGTCAAGGGGCTCGTCGTCGACCATCAGCCGCAACAATTTGCCGTTGGTGACGTTCACGACCGCCTGACCCGACTCCGGATATCCGAAGCCACCTTCGGCGTACGGCAAGGGGCGGTGCTCGAAGAACGAGTTGAGGTACGTACCCGGCAGCCGATGAGGGTCACCCTCGTCGAGGTTGCCACGTAGTCCGATGTGCCCGTTCGCGAGTGCGAAGACCGACTCGGCGTGTCCCAGATTGTCAAGATCGAGGCCGATCTCGCGAATCGCCCAAGGTTCAACGCTGAAGCTGCGTTGCTCTAACAAGATGTCCCCCAGGCGGTTCGGTAGGCCCGGAGACAGGCATCGGCGCACCCGCCGCCACAGGTGGAGCTCACTGAGCTCAGTTTCGCCCTGCACGGTGAACCATTGACCGATACCGCATCTCCAGCGAATGAATGCCAAGACGGGTCGCGTGTGGAGGGCAGCAGTTCGAACCCTGATCCACTTGTGTCAAAGAGTGATCTGTCCTGCTTTGATAGCGTGGCTGATGTCCCCGGATGTTTCACGATGCGGGTGGGGTGTTCCACCAGCTGAGACCAAGGCGCGGGTGGCCAGCCCGACGTCGGACCGCCGGAACCACGGCTCGTTCGCTCGTTCAGTGACTCGGACGACAGCAGCTGGTTCGTCTAGGAGGTTACGACCCGCCTGCCGGGACGCGTGACATCCGCGCCGGGCGGCCCACGACTCCACCGCCGACCAGGCCGAAGCGCTGCGCCGCGCGGCCGCTGGGCATGGCAAGCACGAGGAGCAGACCTAGAAGGCCTCGGTGGAGTCGCGGGCACAGCGGACCACGCCCGGCGGGATGCCCCGTCGTAGGTGCGGCAGTCCTCGGAGTTGCTGCCCGGCTCGCGCTGGCCGCCGAGCACTCGGCGCTGGACGCGGCCCGGGTGCCCGAACTCGGGTTGCGTCTGATCAGCCGGACCGCGTTGCGACGGTCTTCGCGTATCGGTCGACCAGCCGGTCGCGGACTGTCACCGCCAGGCTGAAGTACGCGTCCTGCGCACTGGCCGATTCCAGGGTCGTACCTCGCCGCTCGTACAGATTGCTCAGCAGGTCCAGCTCGAACTCGTCTGGTGTCGTGCCGACGGCGCACAGTACCGGTCCCCTGCGAATGTCCATGACATTCGGATCTTCTCCGCGTGCTCGCATTCCGCGCGGAACAAAGACGCCGGCACCGTACGGTGAGGCTAGCCACACGAGAGGTAACCCGCGAATGTCCGGTCGACGTCCGACGAACGACATCCCCGCAGGTGGCCAAGCGATCGCTACGGCATCGAGGTCCACACCATTCCGGGACGACTCCATGAGCTGCGGCACATCCATGCGGCGACAGAGCATGCGGGGCCGATGGTCCTACTCCACGGGTTGACCAGGTGATAGCCAAGCCCGACACCACCAAGGATGGTCTCGCGAAAGTGGTGACGGACGGGTTCACTGTCCGGAGCGCTCCAAGATCAGCTAATGGGTCGGATGGCGACTTCGAAACCGGCCTCCCGGCTATGGTCAGCGGGCGGCACGTTGACCGGAGCGCCGCCTGGCCTACGGTGCGGTCATGCCGCGCACCCGCCTGTACCGCAACGGAGTCCTGGAAGCCGAAGGCTTTCCCATCGCCGACATTTCGGGTCTCATCGCCGATGAGGCCTGCGTCGTCTGGTTCGACCTGTGCAGGCCCACTGCCGAAGATCTCCAGGCGATCGGCGACGAGTTGGGTCTGCACGCCCTCGCCGTGGAAGACGCGACGAACGAGCACGAGCGCCCGAAGCTTGATCGCTATGACACTCACCTGTTCACCAAGGCCTATTCGGTGCAGCTCGATGTGGCCTCGGGGCAGTTGGTGACTGGTGAGGTCTCCGCGTTCATCACCGCCAACGCCCTGGTGACGGTCCGCACGGACGAACGCTTCGACATCGAGGCGGTGGTGAAACGCTGGGACGAGTCACCCGACCTCGCCAAGTACGGCGTGTCGTACCTACTGCACGGGCTGCTGGACCATGTGGTCGACACCCACTTCGACGCGGTGCGGTCCCTGGACGGGCAGATCGAAGCCCTGCAGGACGAGCTGTTCGAGGAGAAGGCCAGAGACGGAGAGGTGCAACGGCGCACCTTCGAGCTGCGTAAATCGCTGGTGCTGCTGCGTCGGATCGTGCTGCCCATGCGCGAGCTGGTCAACTCGCTGCTGCGCCGGGACCTGCACATCATCGACCCGGCCATGCAGCCGTACTTCCAGGACGTCTACGACCACGTCCTACGCGCCACCGAGTGGACCGAGTCACTGCGCGACCTGGTCACCACCATCCTGGAGACCCGCCTGACCATCCGCAGCAACCGGCTCAACGTGATCACGAAACAGGTCACCAGCTGGGCCGCCATCATCGCGGTGCCGACCGCGATCACCGGCTTCTACGGACAGAACGTGCCCTATCCCGGATACGGCCATGCGACCGGTTTTTGGACCTCCACCGCCGTCACCCTGACCCTGTCGCTCACGCTGTACGCGATATTTCGCCGTAAGGGCTGGCTCTGACCTGGCAACCCGTCCTGGATTGACAGCCGAGGTGACTTCGCATGGGCGCCGGTGGACGCCTGCAGACATGCCCTAATGTTCTCATCCGCGAGTCGGCCACGGCGGACCTGCTCGTGCTCGGGCACCGTGGCCGGGGCGGTTTCGCCGCGTTGCTGCTCGGCTCGGTCGCCATCAAGGTCGCCGCGCACGCCGCGTGCCCGGTCCTGATCACGCGCGGACCGCCGCCGGCCGGCGGCGACGTCGTGGTGGGTGTGGACGGTTCGGCGGCCGGCGGCGCCGCGATCGGCTTTGCTTTTCAGGAGGCCGCGCTACGCGGTGTGGGCCTGCGGGCGCTGCACGCGAAGGACACATTCGCCAACCTCGCCGGCCTCGACCCGGGCACCCTGGATCCTGGGCAGCTGGCCACGGAGCTCCGCCACCAGAGGATCATGATCGTGTGCACGCCGGTCAGCATCACCCTCGACACCGGCATCGACAAGCAGTCCGAGGCGGAAAGAGCGGAAGGACCAGACGGGCGACAGCCACGGACCGCCCCGGTCACGAAAGCAGCAGATCCTCGCGGCCCGTCGGTAGGACCGGGCACCCGGTCCTACCGAGTTTGGTGATCCCGTACCAGCGCCAGACAGCATTCAACCCCCACCAAGTCATCCAAAACGTGAATGACTTTGGTGGGGGTTAACGTGTCCGAGCTGCCTGCACTGTTGCCCCGGTTGACGCCGCAGGACCGCGAAGGCGGACACCGCAAGCCGGGCCGCGGCTCCCGTAGCCGGCCTGCGCTGTCGTTGCCGCTATTGCCGGAACCCGCCCGCCGGGACGTCACGTTCGGGATGGGTCGTCTGGACGCCGGTGGCCGGATCACCGCCCGGGCGAGCGTGACGTGCCTGCGGTGGTCGCCTGGCGACCGGATCCGGTTCACCATCCGCAACGGCCTGATCATCGCCGCGACCGACCCCTGCGGGCACCGGGACCTCGGCGAGAACGGCCTTCTCCGGTTACCGGTCGCGGTACGGCGGGCCTGCCGACTACGGGCCGGCGACCAGATCCTGCTCGCCGCCCTCCCCGCCCGGCAGCGGCTGATCATCTACCCACCCGCCACCCTGGCGACGCTGACCGCGGAGCTCCACGACACGGTGGCAGGCGGTGAGGATCGATGACCGCGCCCCCAGTTCGTCCCGAAGTCCTCGACGCCGCACGGGTGATGCTCGCCCAGATCGGCATCAGCGCAACCGACCTCCTACAAGCGGTCGGCGGCACACGGCGGCCGGCACCAACATTCGCCGAGTACGTGCCCGTCGTGGCCGCCGCGGTACCGCCGGGTTCACGCCGGATGTATGGCACCTACTGGAGCAAGGCCGTCACCAAGTGGGGCGATCGGCGCCTGGACGAGATCACCCCGACCGACATCGAGGCCCTCGCCCGCGAAACCCAGGCCAACGCCTTGCAGCGCCGCAACAGTCGAGGTGGGCGCAGTGCGAGCGAGCATCAGATCGCGGCATTGCGGTGCCTGTACAAGCGGGCCGTCGCGGACGGGATCATCACCGAGGCGGCGAACCCGGCCGCGAAGGTCGCCAAGCCGACCCGCCTGTCCGGTACCCGCAGCGCGTTGACCGACGGCCGGATCGCCGAACTGGTCGAGGCGGCCTCGACCACCGGAAACGATCCGGAGTTGGACGCCCTGATCGTGCGCCTGCATATCGAGACGGCATGCCGGCGTGGCGGTGCGCTCGGGTTACGGCCGATGGACCTGGACGTCGAGCAGTGTCTGATCATGCTGCGGGAGAAGGGCGGCACGTTCCGTTGGCAGCCGGTCTCCCCCACCCTGATGCAGTACCTGCAACGGCACGCCCTGGAACGCCGCGCGGCCGGCGACGGGCAGCTGCTGCGGTACGCGAACACCCGACCGGTCAGCCGGCGCCGGTACGACTACCTGTGGCAACGGCTGGGGAAGATCCTGCCCTGGGTGGCTACCCAGCAGGTCTCCGCGCACTGGCTACGCCACACCACGCTGACCTGGGTCGAACGCGTCTTCGGCTACGGCGTCGCCCTCGCCTATGCCGGGCACGCCGAGACCCCCAACGACGCCGGGACCACCGCCCGCTACGTCAAAGCCACCCTCGAGGAGGTTGCGACTGCCCTGGCGGCATTGACCGGTGAGCCGCATCCGCTTGCCCTGCCGGGGGACGCCGAGTCGTAGAAGGCAAGGCAGAGGGTCCTGTAGCGGCACAGCCGCCGATTTGATCATTGCGACATGTGAGGAGGCCAGTGCGATGGAACGAGAGGCCAGGTTGCGACCGTCGACGGATGCCGACATGTCGCAGCAGAGCCCGGCGTCGTCGGGCCAGGTAGCCCGGGTTGGCGTGATTGCCGACGCGCGCGGCGGTCGCGGCCCGGCAGTTCAGTGTCTGCGTTGCGGGCAGGCGGAGTTCTTGACTCGGGTGCCGGTGATATATCGCGATGGGCGCGTGGAGGTGAGCGTCCGCGGACAGGCTTTCGGGACGGCGACCGGGGTTGTTCCGATTCGCGCTCGTGCGGTTCGGGTCACCCCGCTGGCCCGCATGCTGGCACCGCCGCGCCGGCCGCGCTCGGCGGCGGTGCCGGCGATCAGCCTGGGCGTGGTCGGGTTCTTCTTCCTGGTCGTGCTCAATATCGGTGTGGCGAGCGAGGGCGGCTTCGGGGTGTGGCCTGCTGCGATGGCGCTTCTGGTGTTAGGTGCCCTGTGCGGGGCGATGGTTTGGTCGCGGCGCCGCAGCACACGTGCGACCGGCCGGGATGTCGGTCGGGCGCGCTGGCTGTGGGACAGGTGCTGGTACTGCCACCGTTGCGGGTACGTGTCGCTGCTGGTCCCGACGGTGGTGTCTCAACTGCTGCCCGCGGCGGACTTGGCAGCCTCATTGTTCGAGACGGCGGGACGGCTTCAGTGGCAGCCAGCGCCGGGCCGCGTTGATAGCGCAGCCGGGAAGGCTCGGTGACGGTTCCGCTCGCGCTGTGATCGAGCGCGTGCTGTCCGGCTCTGAGGTGTGCCTGCTGCTGTCGCCGAACCAGGCGACGTCAACCTCGTCTGCTACTTCGATACCAGCTCAGGCGCCTCGGCTGACCAGCTGGCCCCGGCTCGAGTAGCTGGGCGGGCTCAAGGGTCTTGAGTGTGCTCACCGAGGGCGAGCTCGCGGCGCAGAAGGCCCGGATCCTCGGCTTCTTGGTCAGTCCTGCCCGGCCGGGTCCGGTCGCTCACCCACGATCAGGCGGGCGAGACGGCTCTCGTCGCGTGCGAGGACGGCGCCGAGCACGGTCGAGCAGACCAGGACGAACGCGACTATGAACAGCCAGCCGATGTAGGTGAAGGCGATGCCGAGTGCGCCGAACTGGTGGGAGGCGCTGACCAGTGCTCGCGGCAGGTACACCCCACCCGCGATCGACGTGACGACGGTGCAGGCGCCCATGATGACGCCGCCGGGCAGCAGGCGGCGCCAGGAGACCCTGCGGGCGAGGAGCAACCACGGCGCCCAGATCCACAGAAGGCTGTTCAGGATGAGCGTAAGGAGCAGCGTGCCCGCCGTACCGTAGGTGTTCCCGTGGCTGGCGGCGTAGAGCGCCCGCACCGTGAGGAAGGACAACGCCACCCCGAACAGGACGGCGACCCAGCGCCACCCGTTGGTCAGGCCGGCGGAGGGCGGCACCTGCCACACCTTCGCGTACATGCGGGCGAGTGCCCGGGACAGGCTGGTGGCGCTGAACACCACGATGACCAGACCGAGTACGCCGAAAGCGCCTCGGGTTTCCGGTTGGACGGGCAGCACCAGTTCCAGGACGGCGCGGGAGCTGTCGGGCAGGCCCAGCCCGTCGGAGATGCGGTCGGGCAGGCTCTTCGAGCCGGCGGGTAGCAGCGCGGCGACCGCGATGATGAGGGGAAACACGCTGGTGAACGTCTGGGCGGCCAGCGTCATCGCGCGGTCGAACGGCTCGATCTCCTGCAAGCCTGTGGCCGTCCGGGTGGCGGTGCGCAGCAATGGCGGCGGCGTCTTGCGGCGGGCCCCCTCGGCTAGGGAGCGGAGGCGGCCGCCGATCGTGGCCTCAGATTCCATGGACAGCCCCTTCCCGGCTACATCGGCTGCCCGACCGCCCCTTCGAGATTTCGATCGCCTGCCGGCCTGGCGTTCGATCTCAGGCTTCGCCCGATGGTTGCTTCTTGATCAACGCTCGGTTCGGCCCGGCCGAATCCTGGTCTGGCGCAGCGTGCTGTCCGCCTGCGACCAACGGGGCACCGCCCGGGGAATCCTCGGGTTCGTGGCCGGAGGCCTCGTCGGCGTCGATGTCCTCGGGTGGGGCCGGCCCGCCTTCGAGCAGGCTGGACATCCATCTCGTGCTCGGATCCATGTCGAACAGCAGCGACTTGACCAGCAGGGTCAGCGGGACCGCGAGAATCGCGCCGATGGGTCCGATGACGAATGTCCAGAAGGCCAGCGACAGGAACGTCACCGTCAGGGAGATGTTGACGGCGTCGGACACGAACTTGGGCTGGATGATCGACTGAATGACGAAGTTGATCACCGAGTAGGCCACGATCACGAGGATCATCAGATCGGGGCCGCCCTCGAGCAGGGCGAGCAGAGCCGGCGGTATCAGCCCGATGATGAAGCCGACGTTGGGAACGTAGTTCGTGATGAAGGCGAGCAGCCCCCACAGCAACGCGAGCGGAACCCCGGCCAGCCAGAGAAAACCGACGTCGACGGCTGCCACGATCAACCCGAACACCGTCGCGACCGCCAGGTAGCGGCGGGAACCGTGGACGAAGGTGTCCAGCGCGCCGACCTCGGGGTGGCGCCGGCGGGCCCTGGCCAGCCGGCTCGCGAACCCGGCCGCGTCCAGGGCCATGAAGGCGATCACGAACAGCAGGAACAGCAGGTTCGAGAAGGTTGCGACGAGCCCCGCGAGAATGGTCGCGGCGAGCTCGGCGACTTTGTTGAGCGAGACCTGCGCCAGGGCTTCCTGGATCTCGTCCTGCCCGATCCCGAGCGACGCGAGCCCCTTCCGCAGGTTCGCCACGAGATCGTCGAAGTTGTCTTGGTACTCGGGCAGGATCGTGGCGAGCCGGGCGATAGACAGCGCAACCGCCGCCGCCAGGCCCACGATCAGGCCGAGCACGGCGATGACCGTGATGGTCGTCGCCAGCCACATCGGTAGACCGCGTCGGCGCAGGAACCCGGTCAACGGGTGCACGGTAATGACCAACACGAGCGCGAGCAGCGCGGGCGCGGCGATCCCGGCGAACTGCCGCAGGGCCAGCGACGCGACCAGCAGCCCCGTCAGCGCAACCACGAGGGTCAGGCCACGCGGCCGCGACGAACTCTCCGCAGAACCACCATCGGAATGGGTCACACGTCGACCCTGCCCGCCGAAGGAAGCGCCTGCGTCATCCGAAAAGCATGAAACGCACGGCTCCCCGCCAATCAGGATGTGGAGCTGCGGCTACCTGTGGTGCATCACTTGGCGGATCCGCGTGCGAGATGCATGACAGGGCCATCCACAGGCCCGCGAAGATGGCGCTCCACCGTCCGACGGCGCCGGCCGAGCTGCGGTCGCTCCCCTACCTGCGGACCTCACCGTCCACGAGATCGGCGAACGATTGTTGCATCGCGCGGCACGGCCGGCTCCGAGATCGGCTCGATCTACCGCAGGCTCGGTGTCGCATCACGCAGCGAGGCGGTTCAACGAGCGACAGGATCGGCATGCTGGGTGGGTGAGCTACGGGACGTCACCGTGTACGTCGTAGCCGAGTGCCAACGCGAGTTCCGGGGCTGCGGCGACGACGCGCGGCAGCCCGAGGGCGGGCAGCACACCGAACAGCACGTCGACGATCTCGTCGGCCGTGGCGCCCGCTCCGACGGCGGCATCGGCGTACGCCCCGTAGGACGCCGCCGTGCCGCCCACCGCAACGAGCGCCGCGAGCCGGACGAGCGCCACGGACTTGAGATCGAGCTGGGCGGAGCCTGATCCGGTCAGCTGGAGATGTTCATCGGCAAGACTGGCGTCGTGGATCGCGAGACGACGCAGCCGTTCCATGTAGTCCATGTAGCCCATCCCTCCGACTCGCGGGCAGCGGGCGGCATCTGTAACCGTTGGTGTTCCGGTCAGTTCATCGCGTGATGTCGCGGCCGTGAGCCGCCAGTGCCCAGATGACGAAGACGTCGAGCGCGATGATCACGAGCGACCAGATCGGGTAGTACGGGATGAAGGCGAAGTTGGCCAAGGCGCTGAGGCCGGCCAGGGTGATGCCGATCGCTCGGCCCCACGTCTGACCGGACAGCACCGCGAAGCCGGCGAACAGGACCAGCAGCCCGAGCAGCAGGTGGATCCAGCCCCAGGTGGTGACGTCGAACTGCAGGAGGTAGTTGCGCGTCGAGACGTAGAACTCGTTCTCGAAGATGGCGACCAGACCGGTGAGGGCCTGGAAGGCGCCTGCCATGATCATGAGTACGCCGGCGAACGTAGTGAATCCGATCGCCCAGCCGCTCGGGGGCCTGTCTTCAACGCGTCCGTGCTGTGACGTTCTCTGCTCGGCCATCGCCGAGTCTCCCTTCTCTCGCCGCACCCAGGGGTGGGTGCATCACGAACTCAGATGGCTGAGAGCCCGAGCGAGAGCGCGAAGCCCGCGACGACCAGCGGTCCGGTCATCACGCCCTCGACTCCGTAGGCCTCCGGCAGCAGTGAGTCGGCCAGCATCGCCAGCAGCGCGCCGGCCGCGAACGCCTGCACCAGCGCGCCGGTGTGGCCGCTGGCTGGATCCAGCAGGACATAGCCCGCTGCCGCGGACAGCCCTGAGACCGCGACCACCGCCAGCCACATCACGACGACGCGGCCCCTCGGCCAGCCCGCCGCCTTCAGCCCACTGGAGGACGACATACCCTCCGGCAGGTTCGAGAGCAGAACCCCGGCGAAAAGCGGGACGCTCACTCCACCCTGTAGCACCGTCAGGCCGAGCACGAACGACTCCGGGATGCCGTCGAGCACCGAGCCGAGCACGATCGCCAGCGGAGACCCGTCCTCTTGCTTGCCCGACGGGTCCTTGCGCTGGCCGCCGCCTCTGCGGGAAATCAGCCAGTCACCGGCGGCGAAGACGGCGCCGCCCACCAGCACGAGCAGTCCGACCCAGCCGACCGTTTGAGTCTTGAGCGCCTCGTCGATGAGCTCGAACGAGACCGAGCCGATCAGCAGCCCGGTGCCGAGCGCCATCACGATCGCGATCACCCGCCGGCCCGGCGCGAACCGGTACGCGATCAGGGCGCCGATCAACAGCGCGGAGGCACCGAGCGCTCCCCAGACAAAGGCCGCAAACATGATCGTCGGCTCGTGTCAGTCCACGAGTTCGACTTCGCCGGGCCGCCAGCTCTTGTCGAAGAAGGGCTGGAGCGGGCTGTACAGGCGTAGGACGACGAACCAGCCCTTGGCGGGGTCGGTCTGGATCCAGTTGCCGGCTGCGACGCCGTCGGGCCGGGTGGGTGAGAAGTGGACGACGGTGGAGCCGTCTGATTCGGCCTCGGCGGCGGGTGTGGGGTACTCCTGGCTGCCGGCCCGTGGGAAGCGCTGCGGAGTCTGCAGCATGGAGCGGGTCTGATTGTCGTAGACGGTGAACGACCAGAAGCGTGCGGCGGGAATGTCCTTGGGCAGCCTCACCCGGTAGGTCCGCGCGCCGTCAAACGGGTTCCCGTCGGGATCCACGTTGGAGAGCAGGTACTGCGAGCCGACGCCGGTCAGCCGCATGCACATGGCGGGCGTGATGGCGGTCGCGGTGTAGAACATCGACGTGCGCGAGTGCAGCTGGCGCGCACCCTTGTTCGGGTACGGCCGCACGCCGTCCGCGGTGATGTCGGGCGGGGGGTTGGTGAACTCGAACCCGCCGACGAAGAGCATGTTCCACCATGCGGTGTCACCGTCGTAGTAGCGGAAGCCGTCGCCCGGGTGCGCACCCATACCGACGGTCCGTGCGGCAGCGTTGCCGACCGCGACTGCCTCATCGAGGATCGTGCGCAGTCGTGTGTCCGGCGCGAACGTCTCGCCTTTGACGATCCCGATGGCGGCGAACTGTCCCGCCAGCTCGGGGTCGAGGGCCTCGGCCGGCTCCATCTGCACCAGGCGGTCGAGCAGCTCGTAGTGGCCGAAGTCGTTGGGCGGGATGGTGTTCATCACCAGGCCGGTGCCCTCCACGAAACGGGGCGATGCGGGAGTGCCCGGCGCTCCCAGGCGTCCCCGGCCGGTCAGGTAGGCGCCGATGCTGCTGCCGACGCCTCCGGCGGCGTACGGGTAGATCTTGAGCTGCGCCTTGATCCGATCGACGGTCGGAGCGGGATCGTCGCCGGGGTTCTCGTTGATGAACGCGCGTCCGATGAGGGTGATGTGGTTGGTGCGGGAGTTGCGGACGTAGCTGCCACCCTCGGGCAATGGCCCGTCGTAGCCGGGGCCGACCAGCAGGTAGGTGCCGCCCTGGCCGCGGTCGGCGCCGGGCAGACCGAAGTCGCTGATCCAGCCGAACCACATGTCGTCGATACAGCCCAGGGTTTCTGCCGGGGTCTCCACCACCAGCGGACCCTGCGAGAGGTCGAGGAACGTCCAGAAGTAGACCGTGTCGGCGTTCGCGGTCAAGAACAGCGACGCGGAATCCATCAACCCGGAGAAGATCGCCACGTCGCCGTCCGCGATCCCCGCCTTCAGGAAACCCTCCCGGATGGCGTAGGTCGACACACCCTGGATCGAGTTCATAAACGACTCGATGCCGTGCAGGTAGTCCAGATGGTCGCGCAGCTTCGCCGCCGTGTCACGCGTCGGATAGCCGTCCGTGAACTCCAGCGTTCCGATTCCGACCTTCTGGGTCGCCGGCGTGGTGATGGCCGACGGCACCCCCGATTTACTTGCCCCGTCCACTGACATCGCAGTCACCTTCCAGTTCTCCGGCGTACATTTCCCAAGCCTGTGATCAGGCCCGGCGCCCAGGCGTTCCGGAACATCACCCGAGCTCTAAGAACGCCCCGCCAGGCGTGGTGGTGCAGGGAAGTCGCCTTCGGTGAGAAACAGTCGCGGCGCGACTCGAGTCACCCATCGAAGGCGACACACGCGTATCTGTGCCTCAAGGTCACCGGCGACGGCATGGTTGCCTCCTTGTCCCCTCAGCCGACACCACCGGCGGGCTCCCTGCGTCATCCATATGACATGAAAGCGAGTGGCGGACTCGGCGCGATACGGGGCGGATGCCGCCGCCTCCACATCGGACGCAACGCAGGAGCCCGCACGACTACGGTCCGCCGCCTTACCCGGCTCGGCGGCCGAGACAGCACGGCCGGTACGGCACCGGAGGGCGGAGCCGACCGGCGATCCTCATTCAGCTTGCACGATGCCCTCTGGGCAGCGCCGCACCGAGAATGTCCGGGTGGGTATCGCGAAGAAGGCGAAACAACAGCTACGCGGACTGGCGCCCGAGAAGGGCACCACCCGCAAGAATCTCATCGCCGGGCTGCCCGGGGCGATCAGCAGCGTGCCCGACGGCATGGCCAGTAGCGTCCTGGCCGGCGTGAACCCCGTACACGGCCTCTACGCCAGCATCTTCGGCCCGATCGGCGGCGGCCTCACCTCGAGTACCCGCCTGATGGTCATCACCACGACCAGCGCGGCGGCCCTGGCCGCCGGCTCCGCCGTCGCGGCGGTCCCCGCCGACGACCGGCCACGAGCCCTGTTCCTGCTGACCATGATGGCCGGAGCGTTGATGGTCCTCGCGGGCATCGCGAAACTGGGCCGCTACACCAGGTTCGTACCCCACTCCGTCATGATCGGTTTCCTGAGCGGGGTCTCCGCCAACATCATCTTCGGACAGCTTCCGGACCTCGTCGGCGCCGAGGCGAGCGGGCCCTTCGCCCTGGCCAAGGCCTGGAACCTGCTGATGAACCTCGACGGAGTCGACATCGCCGCCACGATCGCCGGGCTGTCCGCCCTCGCCGTGCTCCTGGCCTTCCAGCGCACCAGGGTGGCCGCCTACTCCGCGCTGATCGCCCTGGTCGTACCCAGCCTGCTCGTGGGACTGCTGCACGCCGATTCCGTGCCCCGCGTCCGCGACGGCGGTGAGATTCCCAGCGGGCTGCCGATGCCCGCCCTGCCCCACCTGGCCGACTTCTCCCTCAGCCTGCTCGCCGGTGCGTTCGCCGTCGCGGCGCTCGTGCTGGTACAGGGCGCCGGGGTCAGCGAGGCAGCGCCCAATCCGGACCGCACGCGATCCAACCCGAACCAGGACTTCATCGCCCAAGGTGTCGGCAACCTGCTCGCCGGCCTGTTTCGCGGCATGCCGGTCGGCGGCTCGGTCGGCCAGACCGCCCTGAACGTCTCGGCCGGCGCTGTCGGACGGTGGGGCGCCATCTTCTCCGGCCTGTGGATGGCCCTGCTACTCCTGCTCTTCTCCGGACTGGTCGGCGCCGTCGTCATGTCGACGCTCGCCGCGGTGCTCATCTACGCCGCGGTCGGCTCATTCCGCATCGGCGACATACAAGCCATCCTGCGAACCGGGCGCATCTCACAGATCGCCCTGATCGCCACCTTCATAGCCACCCTCTTCCTACCCGTCGCCGCAGCAGTCGGAATCGGGCTCGTCCTATCTCTGCTCATGCAGCTGAACCAGGAGGCAATCGACCTGCGCGTCGTCGAGCTGGTCCCGCACGACGACGGCAGCTTCGTCGAACGACCCGCCGCACCCCGGCTGGAATCACGCCGGGTCGTGCTACTGGACGTATACGGAAGCCTCTTCTACGCAGGCGCCAGAACCCTCCAGGCCCGGCTGCCCGACCCCGGCCGGGCCGAGAACCCCGCCGTGGTGCTCCGCCTGCGAGGAAGAACCATGCTCGGCGCGACCGCCTTCGCCGTCCTCTCCGACTACGCCGAACGCCTCGCCACCGCCGGCGGACGCCTTTACCTGAGCGGCATCGACCCCTTGGCGCTACAGCAACTCCGAAGCAACCAGACGGTCGAACAGGTGACCGGCGTCAGAATATTCGAAGCGGACGAAACTGTCGGCGAGTCCAGCCTCCAGGCCTATCACGCCGCGAATGATTGGCTGGCGACACAACGCCGACCCGAGGCTCGATGACAGGATTCGAGGCGCTGGTCATAGCGCGACAAACAGCGAGAAAGGCTAACTCCGGATGTAACGGGGTTAGCCTTCCTCGCTGAGCATCATTTCATCGTAAGTCACGCCCGTGGGCCGCCATGCGATGTTCCGTCGTAGTCATAGTGCGGCATCGGAAGGTCCGAGATGTTCAACCACGCAGGCCCGTACGCTTCGAAGCCGGAAATTTTTGGGGGCGGAAACGTCGGATCGGTGAAGCTGCCGACTCCGGCCCCGATGAACCCCGGAGCGATGGTGAGCTCCCAGTACACGGTCGAACCGCACTCTGGACAGAAGTGATACGTAGCGCCTTCGCTGTCGCAGGAGCGGAAGGTGACCGGCTTCCCGTTGTCGGTGGGGAACGTCCAAGTCTTCGATTGCCCTGCTATCGTCACATGCTCGCTCGGAAGTCGCGTCTGCTCGCTTAACACGGTCCCCGTCCGCCTCTGGCACTCATAGCATTGGCACAGGGATATGCGTTGTGGGTCGGGTCCATCGTATACAAAGCTGAGCTGTCCACAATTGCATGAAGCTTCACGGACTGACATTTCCCCTCCTGTCGGTTGGCACCTCGATCATGGTTCTGCCGTCACGGCTTCGATCTCGCTCGGCCGCCAGCTCTTGTCGAAGAACGACTGGCCCGGGCTGTAGAGGCGCAGGATCGGGAACCAGCCCTTGCCCTCGGCCGTCTGGATCCAGTTACCCTCCGCGGTGTCCGCAGGCCGCTCCGGGGCGAACACGACGGTCGTCGAGCCGTCGTCGTCCGCGGTCGCCGCCGGTGTCGGATAGGACTGGCTACCGGCCCGCGGGAAGCGCTGCGGCGTCTGCAGCATCGAGCGGGTCTCGGTGTCATAGGCGGTGAGCGACCAGAACCGAGCCGCCGGGATGTCGGGCGGCAGGATCACCCGATAGGTCTTGGACCCGTCGAGGCGGTTCCCATCGGCGTCCTTGAAGGCGAAGACGTACTGCGACCCGACTCCGGTGAGACGCATGCACATCGCGGGTGTGACCCCGGTATACGCGTAGAACCAGGCGGCACGGGAGTGCAGCGCCCGGACGCCGGTCGGGGGAAACGGTTTGATCCCGTCTTCGGTCACGAGCGGCGGCGGCGTCTCGAAGTCGTACCCCCCGACCCACATGTTGTTTTCCCACGCCGATCCGTCGTAATACGAGAACCCTTCGGACGCACGCGGATCGAAGACCAGCGCCCGCGAGGTCGCGGTGCCGACAGCGGCCGCGTCCTCGAGGATGCGACGCATCCGCTCGTCCGGCGCGAACGGCTTGCCCTTGACGATCCCGATCGCGGCCAACTCGCCCATCAGCTCGATCTCCGTGCTGCCGACCGGCTGCTCCTGCACCAGCTCGTTCAAAAGCTCGTAGAAACCCATGTCGGTCGGCGGGATCGTGTTGAACGCCTTCCCGCTCGCCTCGACGAACACCGTCTCAGGGACGTCGAACGCCGGGCCGGCCTGCACCCGGCCCTCCAGCAGCGTGGCGATGCTCGTGCCGACGCCACCCTGGTGGTAGGGATAGATCTTCGTGGTGCGCTTGATCGTCTCGACGGTCGGCGCGGGGTCCATACGGGGGTTCTCGTTGATGAACGCGCGGCCGAGCATGAACGCCCTCGTCGTACGCGAGTGCCCGATGTGGTAGCCGCTGTCCGGCAGCGGCCCGTCATAGCCGGGCCCGACGAGCAGGTACCTGCCCCCCTCGCCGCGATCCGGACCCGGCAGGCCGAAGTCGATGATCCACCGCCACCACATGTCATCGAAGATCCCGAGCGAATGCGGCGGCGTCTCGACCACCATCGGACCCGACGAGAGATCGACGATGCCGATGCAGTAGACCGTGTCGGCGTTCGCCGTCAGGAACAGCGACTCGGACCCCAGCAGCTCCGAGAACATCAGGATCTCGTTGTCCTTCGCGCCCGCCTCGTGGAAGCCCTTGCGCAGTGCGTACGTCGAGGCTCCCGCGAAGCCATTGAGGAACACGTTCAGGGCGTGTACGAAGTCGAGGTGGTCGTACACCAGTTCACTGGTCTTGGAGCTCGGTACTCCATCGACGAAGTCGAGCGTACCGAGCCGGCTGTCGACCCGGTGCGGGACTGAGATCGACCTCAGCGTCTCGGCCGACACCCCTTGCTCCACGCTGCTACTCATTGCGACTCCCTCCACGCGACCAACCGAGACCAGCTCACGCCTGGATGAATCACGCATGTGGACTCGGCCTGACACTGCATACTGCGACGCTATGGGCCGCCGGGCAGCGCAGCGTCCCCCAGATAGCATGAGACTCTGGACCTGCCCCCCGCGCCCGCTCGATGCCGCTCACGGTGATCGACAGAGCGCCTCATCCGCGCCGGGGGATACCACAGCCGGCCGACCAGGCGACCATCGCAGCGTGGCTATCGCACTGCTCGCACTACTCGGCGTCAATCTGATCGTGATCGTCGTCCTTCTAGGTGTCACGCTGAGCCGCCGGCGCTGGGTGAACCGCCAGCCGGGCGCGTTCAAAGGCGCAATCCGCACTGTCAACGGCGAGGTGCCGGGACTGGGAACCAAGTGGACGCGTGGCTACGGCCGTTGGGTCCGCGATGTGCTGGTCTGGACGAAGGCACCATTCCTATTCCGAAATGATTTGGTCGCGGTCGACGGGCTCGCCGGAGCGGAGCGAGCCGCCAAGTCAGGCGAGGTGAAACGCCTCGGAGACGACCCCGTGATTGTTCCGCTCGCGGGCGACGAAGGCGCACGCGTCGAGGTCGCCAGTGCGGCGAAGGACCGCGGACGGGCACTCGGGCCATGGGGAGCACCCGCCGACATAACCTCCGCACGCCGGGCGGACACCGACGGGCATCCGCACCACTGAGCCCGGACTCCAACCAGGTGGCGATGACCGGATACGTCAAACCTCGGAAGCCGATAGGCCCCCGCGGGTGGGCATGGCGCCCACGCATCGGCGGCGTGCACGATACGCAAGCCCAGCCCTCGTTTGTCGAGCGGAGGCTGCGGCTGCTGGGCGCTGGGCGCTGGTTCGCTCAGGTGCGGGTATCGGATGTCGCCGTCTCATATCGTTGTAGTACATAACGAACTCACACAGAACGGTCAACGGATGACCGTCGACACCGGCGCCGAGCTCTACGGACAAAGGCCTGAAGCCGGCCGAGCGAGCTCTACGGCTGCCCCGAGAGGCCAAGGCGCCGCCCATCCTGCCGCGCGGTGCGGCAATCATCCCAGGCGGATGACGCGAGGGAGTAGCAGCGCAGCCAGTCTGGCCGTGAAGGCCGGACACGGAGGTCCACGATGGCCAAGCATGACCACGACACTCTATACCTGATCGCCGGAGCGTACGACGACACCAAACCGCGGTCGCGGACCACGAGGCGCGCGCGGCAGGGGGTCGCGTAGGGATCCGGATGAACTCGGCGCCACCCTCGGCACGGGCCGGGCCAACTTGATCGTCCGCACGGGACCCTCGCCGACCAGGTCACGGCCAACATCTAGGCAACCGATCGCGTCGTCACCAAGGCCACCGACATGGCCGGTCAGCCTCGTCGGGCATGAAGAGCGCCGGGGCCGAGCGGACGGCGTAAATCCTCGAAGGACGCTCGGCTGCTTCCCTCGTCAACGGACGGGACGCCACATGGTTGCTGAACTCACCCAGGCACTCTGGGATATGAAGACCTCGATCCCTCAGTCCCGGCCGGGGTCCGTCAGCCGCGCTGACCTCATCCAGACGGGTCGCGCGAGTGACTGCCGTGTCGTGGCCGTCACGGCGCCGGCCGGATACGGCAAGACGACACTACTCACGCAATGGGCGCTGACGGAGGATCGGCCGGTGGCGTGGGTGTCGCTGCACCGCTTCGACGACGATCCGGGCGCCCTGCTCACCCTGCTCGCCTGTGCGTTCGCCGGGGCCGTGCCGGGACACGCCGACCTCATAGCCGACGTGAGCGGCCTCGGGATCTCGGCCCTCGGCCGCGCCGCACCACGGCTGGCCGCGGCGCTGCAGGCGAGCCCGGTCCCGTTCGTCCTGATGCTGGACGACCTGCACGAGCTGGAGTCGGCAGGCTGTCACGACGTACTCGAGGTGGTGATCTCAGGCATCCCCCGAGGCGCGCAACTGGTCGCGGCGAGTCGCTCCGAACAGCCGCACCTCGCACGGCTGCGGGCGGCGGGCGATACGCACGAGTTCGTGGCGGACGACCTGGCCCTGGATGCGGAAGGCGCCGGAGAGATCTTTGCACGTACCCAGGTCCGCGTCACGCGAGAGGTTGCCGCCGCCGTAACGGAACGGACCGAGGGCTGGCCCGTCGGCCTCTACCTGGCCGCGGTGATCGCGCGCGAGAGCGGCGAGGCGCCGACGGTCTCAGGCGAGGACCCGTACGTGGCCGACTACCTGTACCACGAGGCCCTGGCGAGGGTGCCGGAGGACATTCAGAAGTTCCTGCGGCGCACGGCGGTGCTCGACCAGATGTGCGCCCCGCTGTGTGACGCCCTTCTCAGGAAGCAGGGCGCGCAGGAACAGCTGCGTCGACTCGAGGCGTGGAACCTGTTCCTGGTCCCGCTCGACCGTCGCCGGGAGTGGTACCGCTATCACCCCCTCTTCCGGGAGTTCCTGCTGGGCGAGCTGCGACGCGCCGAGCCCGGGGCGATCATGAAGCTGCACGTGCGTGCCGCCGACTGGTACGAGTCCCATGAATCGCCGGAGATCGCGTTGGAGCACTTGTTGGACACCTCCGAGCTTGGCCGGTGCCGTCAGCTGGTGGCCCAGCTCGTCCTGCCGACATACCAGGCCGGTCGCATGTCGACGGTGCAGCGGTGGCTGTCAACGCTCGGCGCCCCGGCGGTCGAGGAGTATCCGCCGTTGGCCGTACTGGCCGGCTGGATGGCCGTGATGAGCGGGCAGACCGCCGAAGCCCAACGGTGGGGCGCCGTTGCCGAGGCGGCCTCGTTCGACCTCGCCTCGCCGGACGGCGCGGCGTCATTCGATTCGGCGCGGGCGATGTTGCGGGCATGCATGTGCCCCGCCGGCCACGAGAGGATGATGGCCGATGCGACCTTCGCGCTCGCGCAGGAGCCGGTCTGGAGCGTGTGGCGGGACACCGCACTTATCGCCTGCGCCGAGGCGCATCTGCTCAGCGGCGAGGTGGACCGGGCCGCGGCGTTGTTCACCGAGACGTCGGCGGTGGCGGCGACGCTGGGCAACGCGGACACGATCGCCATCAGCGAGGCCGAGCTCGCGATGCTCGCGATGGATCACGGACGGTGGGCGGAGGCGGCCGAGCGGCTCGACGGCGCGCTCACGGTCATCGATAAGCTCGGGATGTACGACTACGCCTCCAGCGTGCTCGCCTTCGCTGCCGCTGCTCGACTCGCCCTGCACCGCGGCGATCGAGAACGGGTGGACCGCGAGCTCACGCGGGCGATGCGCGCCCGCCCGACGTGTACATACACGCTGCCGTTCCTGGCCGTGCGCGCACGGCTGCAGCTCGCCAAGATCTACCAGTCCGGCGGCGACCAGAACACCGCGCGCCATCTGATGCGTGAGATCGACGACATTCTGCTCCATCGGCCACACCTCGGCATGCTCGTCGACCAGGTGTCGGGCTTCCGTGACGTTCTGACGGCAAGCGCGCAGGCCAGCGCGATCGGCGGCTCGCCGCTCACCCCAGCCGAGCTCCGGCTGCTCCCGTACCTGCAGACGCACCTCACCATCCGGGAGATCGGCGAGCGGCTGTTCGTCTCTCGCAGCACAGCCAGCTCCCAGATCGGCGCGATCTACCGCAAACTGGGGGTTGCACTACGCAGCGAGGCGGTACAACAGGCAACCGCGATCGGCCTGCTGGGTGGGTAACCGCCGTCCACCACGACTCAGATGGCCGCCAGCCACCTCAGGACAACGCGAGCCCCGGCGTGCTTGCCTCGTCCACTGACATCGCGTCACTGTCCAGTCCTCAGCCGTACGCTTCTCAGAGCCTGATCAGACGCTCTACCCCGAGGCTGTAGGAAACGCGTCAGTGCCCGCTACGGAGGACGAGCCGGCCGTTGCGAGGCTCGGTCGGTCGATTGTTGTCGGGATAGCCGTTGTACCCCGGAAACTGCATGATCCGCAGGTGCAGCCTTTGGACAGCTGTCGCGGACACCGTCGTCGGCTGCTCGGCCACGAACCATCGGACACCCTCGGTGCACGGCGGTGTGGTGAGCGAACCGGCGTAGGTGAGGTAGCGGGCGACCGCGGCCCGACCGGCATGGGATCGGACAGTCAGCAGATCGGTCGGCCAGACGGTCGTTCCGGTGTCCCGTTCCTCGCCGGCCACGGGCGGCGCCGCGGCGGCGATCCGGTCGACGAGCGCGTTCGGGTGCCTGCCGATGTTCATCAGGATGGCGACCACGGCCAGCCGGCCCGTCGAGTCCCGGTGCACCAGGTGCACCTCGAGATCGGCATGACGCCCGCGCACCGTGTGCTCACTCGGCGCGTGGAAGTGGAACTGCTCGAGGTAGTAGACGTCGTTGCCGACTCGCAGTTCCGCGCCCACCTCCGCGGCGATCGGCACCTCGATCACGTGCCCGGTGTTCTCCACCACCAGCGGCGCGGCCGGGTCGTCGAGCCGCAACGGGGCCAACCGGGCGGGGCGCGTGACGGTGAGGTCGACCGGGGACTGGGCCTGCCCCGATGCGCAGGCCTCGAAGCTCGGGTCCACCCGCCCCCAGGCTGACGGGCCGTGAACCGTGTCCGCGACATCATGGTTCCAGGCCGGCGCCTCGGCACCGTGCGCGGCGCCGGAGGCGAACGGGCTGACGACCAGCAACCCGGCGGCGAGTGCGGCACCGACCCGGTGGGCGCCGATCCAAGGTGGACGAGACATGAGAACCTCCCGGTTTCCGGCGAATGCTGCCCCGTCCCACCAGACCTGACAGGGCAGCATCGCCTCGCGTTGGTACGGCTACCTGAAGGTCACCGACGACGGCTGACTCGCCTGGCGGTACGCCTGCCGGTGCGACGGGCGACTCTGCGTGATCCGAACATGCTGGTACTCCCTCCTCGTGGATGGCGGGCGCAGATCAGGACTTCGCAGCGCCAGCCGTTTCGACCTCGTGCAGTTCCTTGGCCTCCGCCGCCGACAGGATTCCGATCTCGACCAGGTCGAGCGGGCTGATGAAGCCGTCGGACAGGCGTACGCCCCCGGCCCGCAGGACCGCGTCCCGCAGCGGGACGGCCCACTGATGCTCGAGCAGGATCAGCGCGGCGGCGGAGCCGTTGGGGATGTCCTCGAGGACATCCCACGCATCCGCGTCATCGAACACCTGCACACCGTCGGCGGCCGCTTCCGCGCCGGCGGCGGCACCCTTGGCGAATCCCTCCTCGCCCTCAACGCCGAGGCCGATCAGCGCGCCGATGACGCTGCCGAGCTCGACCGCCTCTTCCTGGGTGAGGTTGCTGAGGTGTTCGACCGCCAAGGCCCCATCGGCGTCCTTGTACACCACGAGCGAGTCGATCACCCGAACCGTGTCGCTCTCGCGCAGGCGCTCCAGCTCGGCGATGATCTCGCCGTGGAAGTCGGGGTTCGGGAACCCCAACACGACCAGTTGAACAGGTCCGACTGCCATGGTTGGCTCCTTGTTCGATGCTGCCGTACCGGGCAGTCGGCTTCTCTGAAGGACTGCCTGAGCTGTCATCTCAAGCCGACACCACCGACGGGCGTCCTGCGTCATCCAGATGAGACGAAAGCAATCGGTCGCGCCCTGCCCGGCCGACACGACCGTCCCAGGTGGAGACGGCATCGTGCCATTTCGTTCGATGTGAGCGAGGCGGGTCGGGGCCGGAGAGACGACGATCGCGGTAGTGGCAGAGGGTGAACCACGAGGCGCAACGGCGCCGGCGGTCCCCGCCGCATGGCAGGAGGGCAAGCATGGATACCGCAGCCGTGGCAGTGGTCATGTTGGTGGTCTTCGCCTGGGGTCTCTTCTCGGCGCGGCTCAGTCGCGCGGACCTGAGCGCGCCCATCGTCTTCGTCACGGTCGGGCTGCTGCTCTCGTACGGCCTGCAACTCGGCGAGGCGGACGAGTCGCGGGAGATCGTCAAGGTGCTCGCGGAGGTCACCCTCGTCTGGGTGCTGTTCGCCGACGCGTCCCGCGTCGGGATCCGGAAGTTGCGCGCCGACGCGGGCCTGTACACCCGGCTGCTCGGCGTGGGGCTCCCGCTCACCATCGCGGCCGGGGCGCTGCTCGCGGCCTGGCTCTTCGACGGCCTGGGCTTCTGGCTGGCCCTGCTGGTCGGAGCCGCCCTCGCACCCACCGATGCCGCGCTCGGCGCAGCGGTGATGTCCGACCCCACCGTGCCGGAACGCGTGCGGCGGACCCTGAACGTGGAGAGCGGCCTCAACGACGGCATAGCCACCCCGGTAGTGACGGTCGCGATCGCCGGCGCCGTCGCGGCCGAGAGCATCCAGGGCGCGCAGGTCGTCGGTGACGCGCTGATCGATCTGGCGATCGGCATCGCGGTCGGCATCGGCGCCGGCCTGATCGGGGGCTACGCGATGCGCACGGCACGCGACCGCGGCTGGGTTTCGGAGGATTTCACCGGGCCGGGCGTGCTGGCTCTCGCGCTGGCCGCGTACGCGGGCACGCTCTGGCTCGACGGCAACGGCTTCGTCGCCGCGTTCGTCGCCGGGCTCGTGTTCGGCCACGCCGCCGGACGCGGCGGCGTCAAGGAGGTCTTCTACGTCGAACAGACCTCCGGACTAGTGTCGCTGCTGACCTGGCTGCTCTTCGGCGCCATCGCCGTACCGATCGTCCTCGCACAGGCCGACTGGCAGGTGATCGTCTACGCCCTGCTCAGCCTCACCGTGATCCGCATGCTGCCCGTGGCGCTCGTCCTGATCGGAACCGGGCTGAGCCGGCCGACGGTGGCATTCATCGGATGGTTCGGGCCACGCGGCCTAGCCTCGATCATCTTCGCGCTGATGGCCGTCGAGGACCTGCACAACGACGCCGAACGTGCCGTAGCCGTCATCGGCATGACCGTCCTGCTCAGCGTGTTCGCGCACGGCCTGAGCGCCAAGCCGCTCGCAATCCGGTACGGGGCCGGCGCAGCCGCTCCCATACCAGACGCACAGCGAACGCCTGAACAACTGCCGGTTCGCGGTTTGACCCGCCGGCACCCGGCGTTGGAGACGACGCGGACGGAGGCGACACCCGAGGCTGAGTCATAGCGCTTGCCGGCGCGGTCAGCGGAATCTTGTCCAGCTTGAGCTGCTCAGCGGGGCCATCTTGACTGAGCTTTTTCAACGTGGCCCGGGCGGCGGCGCCTGGCGGAGGTCGACGGCCCGGATATCTCTGGCCCGAGGCCAGGTTGAAAATTTGCTCACTGCGTCACCGTCGGGCCGCCGGCACTTGCCCGGCCGGCTCCGCCGCCGGTGGTCTCCGGGCTCTTGCGTGGCGTACGTCGGGTCAACGCGAGGGTGGCGATGTGGGCGACGACGACGCCCAGAATGATCAGGGGTGCCACTCCGGCGCCGCCGTGGGTCATCAGCAGGGCGAGGACGATCGAAGCCAACGGAAGCTTCAGCACCGAGACGACGGCGGCGCCGACCAGTACGGCAATCGCGGGTGCCTGCGCGACGTTGACGAAATGCGAGGCCATGATGCCGCCGACCAGGCCGAGGAAGATCGCCGGGAAGGTCGGGCCGCCGCGGGCCGCACCCAGGGAGATCGCCCACGCCAGGGCCTTGCATAGGAGTAGCAACGCGAACAGCCCCAGGGACAGGGAGTCCTGCTGCTCCAGAACGTCGGCCATCGCGTGTTCGCCCGAGAACAGGACGGCGCCGGCGCCCTTGCCACTGACCTGAGCGAAAAGGATGGCCAGCGCTCCCACGAGCAGGGCCGCCACCGGGAAGAAGACGAACGGCCGCACCGCGACGATGCGTTTGGTCAGCTTCGCGAGCCGGAACACCAGGAACACGACGATCGCCGCGGCCAGCGCGAGCGGGATCGTCCACAGCAGGTCGACGAAGGTCGGCACCGGGTAGGCCGGCAGGTGAAGCGGTGGCATGGCGAACGCGTCGGTGTTCAACCCGCTCAGGGAACCGAGCCCGACGAACAGCAGGGAACCGACGCCGGCGGCGATCAGGCCGGGCAGCAGGATCAGGGTGAGGGTGGCGCCGGCGAGCCCGGCGGCCTCGAGGACGATCACTGCTCCGATGACCGGAGAGCCGAAGACGGTGGCCAGCGCCGCGAAGCTCGCTGCGGCCCCGAGCACCTGGGTGGCCTGGTCGGGGACCTTGCTGCGGGACAACCGGATGAGAAACACGGCCACCCCTCCGGCGAGAGCAATGAGCGGCGACTCCGGCCCGAGCACCAGGCCCAGGCCGATGGTGGCCAGCGCCGCGATGGCGACACCCGGCAGCTCGTCGGGTGTCGTGAGTGTGCCGGTCGTCAGGCCGTCGGACGGCTCATGACCGCCGTGACCGGGCAGCCTCGTTACGGCGAAAGCGATGATGAGTCCTGCGATCAGGAGCACTGGTAGCGGCCACCACCACGGCGCCCGGTGGAAACCGAGAGCCTCGGGCAGATCGACATACACCCATTCCTGTGTCAGATGGGTGAGCTCGAGGAATACCCAGGAAGCGAACGACACGACCAGGCCGATGACCGCCGCCGCGACGAGGAGTAGCCGATACTGCCTGCTGCGCATCAGCTCGACCGGGTCCATCTGATCGGCCCGTGCACCGGACGGTGACGACGCCGCGGCGCGTGGCTCATCCTCGGCGGCCATCGTGCCCCCTCTACGACGTACTCAATGTTATCGACCACCGTGACGCGGGCCTTGCCCCTTACTGAACATTGGACTAGACCCCTAGCGGCGCAGGACCGGGGATTTCTCCCCATGCGGCGCCGCGGCGTCCCACCCTGCTTGGGCGACTGCCATTTGCTGCTCAAGTACGCGTCTCCGGTCACCCTACTAGCCGACCCCGATCAGCAGGGAGGTCTCACAACAGCCTGACAGGGAGGGTCGGGGTGGATAAGATTTAACGCCAGAGCACTGTCACCGCCGATGTGGTGAGCTCCTATCCCCGTCGAGTTCATCGATCCGCCATTCCTGCGCGCGCAGGGGAGGACGGTTCCACACGCGTGGCGATCAACTGACATCAGGAGGAGAATACGGTGCCTATAAAGGAATCAAGTCCGGATGTCGTGATCATTGGCGGCGGATTCGCCGGAGTGACGACCGCACGCGAATTGACGATGCGTGGGCGGACCGCGGTGCTGCTCGAAGCGCGCGATCGGCTGGGCGGCCGGACCTACACATCGGACCACGACGGCCATGCGATGGAACTCGGTGGGACCTGGGTCCACCCCTTGCAGCCGCACGTCTGGGCCGAGATCGACCGCTACGAGGTGGAAACGGAAACCTTCCCGGTACTGGAAGGGCTGCGGCAGGCGGTCGTATCCGGCGGCCGCGTGGTGGACCTGTCCGACGACGATCTCACCAAGGCGGTCGAAACGCTCGACCAGTACTGCGCGCCCGGCACGACGCTGTTCCCCGAGCCGTACACGGGAACCTGGGGTCCGGACCCGCAGAACCTGGACGATCGATCGATGCGCCAGCACCTGGACACGCTGAAGGTGGCGCCGGAACTCCGCGACTGGGTCGAAGGGATGTGCTGCCTGACCGCGTTCGGACCACTCGATCAGGCCGCCGCGACCGAACTCTTCCGGCTCTACGCCTTGTCGGGGTGGAGCGCGGCACAGATGCTGGCCGCGTTGTCCGCGACGAAGCTGGTGAAAGGCACCCGCGAGCTGATCGGCGCCATCGCCGCGCAGGCGAGGCTCGCCGACATCCGCCTCAACTCACCGGTACGGCGCGTGGTGCAGAACGGCGAACACGTCCGCGTCGAACTCACCGACGGCGACACGGTCACCGCACCGACCGCCGTGATCACACTCCCGATGAACGTACTGAACACCGTGGAGTTCGACCCGCCCCTGTCACAGACCAAGCGGACCGCGTCCGCCGAACGGCATGCCGGCGCCGGCATGAAGTGCTACGTGCGGGTCAAGGGCGACATCGGCAATGTGGCCGTGATGGCCCCGGAGGCTCAGTCGGTGAATTGGTTGGTGACCTACGACCATGACGCGAACGGTTCGTGGCTGATCGTGTTCGCCGCCAACCCGAAGCGGCTGCCGATGAGCGGCTTCGACGATGTTGCCGGCATGCAGGAGGCGCTGCAGCCGCTGCTGCCCGGAGTCCAGGTGGAAAGCATCTACGGATGGGACTGGAGCAACGACCCGCACGCACTCGGCACCTGGTGCATCTACCGGCCCGGGCAGCTGACGCAGGTGCTCCCTGAGCTGCGCACCACCGAAGGCCGGCTGTTCTTCGCCAGCGGCGACTCGGCGGTATCCTGGCGCTCCTCCATCGACGGCGCCATCGAGAGCGGCTACCACTCCGCCCAGCACGTCGACGAGTATCTGACCGCCGCCGGCCACCAGACTCTGTCCCCCGCCGGACTCAGGTCGCCGGTCAAGGCCTGACCTCGACATTCTGTCGCACACCGCCACCGCCACCGCCCCGAGCCGCAGACAGGTGACGGACGCCGGATCTGGCCAACGAATGGAATAGACCGTCGCGCCGCAGAACCGCGGACTTCTCCACGCGGGGTCGCAGCGTAATCGGATACGACCGCGGCCTTCCCTCCCCGCTCGGGCGACTTGCTGCTGCTCACGCGTCTCCAGTCACACCCTACAAGCCGACCCCGATCAGCAGGGAGGTCTCACAACAGCCTGACAGGGAGGGCCGGGGTGGATAGGATTGGGCGACAGAGCATTGTCGCCGCTAATGTGGTGGGCTCCTATCCCCCTTTGAGTTTCGATTCGCCATTCCTGCCGGTGCGCAGGGGAGGCCGATTTCGCACGCCCGGCGATCAGCTGAAATCAAAAGGAGAATACGGTGTCCATAAAGGATTCAGGCCCGGATGTCGTGATCGTCGGTGGCGGATTCGCCGGAGTGACGGCCGCGCGCGAATTGACCGAGCGTGGGCGCAGCGCGGTGCTGCTCGAAGCGCGTGACCGGCTGGGCGGCCGGACCTACACGGCGGATCACGACGGGCACGCGATGGAACTCGGCGGCACCTGGGTCCACCCCCTGCAACCACACGTCTGGGCCGAGATCGACCGCTACGGCGTGGAGACCGAAACCTTCCCCGTGCTGGAAGGGCTGCGGCAGGCAGTCGTGTCCGGCGGCCGCGTGGTGGACCTGTCCGACGACGACATCGCCCAGGCAATCGACGCGCTCGCCCAGTACTGCGCGCCCGGCACGACGCTGTTCCCCGAGCCGTACTCGGAAACGTGGGGCCCGGACCCGGACGGCCTCGGCGACCGATCGATGCGCCAGCACCTGGAAACGCTGAACGTGACGCCGTTGCTGCGCGACTGGGTCGAGGCGATGTGCAGCCTGCTCGCGTTCGGGCCGATCGATCAGGCCGCCGCGACCGAGTACTTCCGGATTTACGCCTTGTCGGGATGGAGCGCGGAACAGATGCTGGCCGCGTTGTCCGCGACGAAGCTGGTGAAAGGCACCCGCGAGCTGATCGGCGCCATCGCCGCGCAGGCGAGGCTCGCCGACATCCGCCTCAACTCACCGGTACGACGGATCACGCAGAACGACGACCACGTCCGCGTCGAACTCACCGACGGCGACACGATCACCGCACCGACCGCCGTGATCACACTCCCGATGAACGTACTGAACACCGTAGAGTTCGACCCACCCCTGTCACAGACCAAGCGGACCGCGTCCGCCGAACGCCATGCCGGCGCCGGCATGAAGTGCTACGTGCGCGTCAAGGGCGACATCGGCAACGTCGCCGTGCTGGCCCCCGAGGCCCAGTCGGTCAACTGGGTGGTGACCTACGACCATGACGCGAACGGTTCGTGGCTGATCGTGTTCGCCGCCAACCCGAAACGGCTACCGATGAAAAGCTTCGACGACATCGCCGGCATGCAGGAAGCGCTGCAGCCACTGCTGCCCGGCGTCGAAGTGGAAAGCATCGTCGGCTGGGACTGGAGCAACGACCCGCACGCCCTCGGCACCTGGTGCATCTACCGGCCCGGGCAATTGGCACAGGTCCTACCGGAGCTGCGCACCACCGAAGGCCGGCTGTTCTTCGCCAGCGGAGACTCGTCGGAATCGTGGCGCTCCTTCATCGACGGGGCCATCGAAAGCGGCTACCACTCCGCCCGCCACGTCGACGAATACCTGACCGCCGCCGGTCACCAGACCCTGTCCCCCGCCAGGCTCAACTCGCCGATCAAGGCCTGACCTCGACCTCGCCCTCGCGCCGCAGGCACACTCTCCTACCCTCGGCGGAGGGCGACGCTATCGAGGCCGGACAGCGGGCGGGCGGTGCCGGGCGTGGCGGCCGCGGTCAGCAGGTCGTGGATTCGGTCGAGTAGCTCGTCGGCGGTGAACGGCTTCTGGATCAGCTCAGTGTCGTGATCGATGCCATGCTCGGCGCCCAGCAGGCCTTCGGTGTACCCGGACATGAAGAGCACGGGTAGCTGGGGTTGGCTCTGCTGGAGGAGCTTGGCCAGCGTCGGGCCGGGCATAGTGGGCATGATGACGTCGGTGAGCAGCAGGTCGAAGCGCTTGTGCTCGATCTCCTGCAGCGCGCTCGACCCGTCACTGGCCGCGGTGACGGCGTAGCCGTGCTCCCTGAGGATGCGCACGACGAGGTCGCGCACGCCGTCCTGGTCCTCGACGACGAGCACGTGCTGGCCGTGTGCGACGGGCGGGCGCGCCGGAGCCGGCGCGTCGATCTGTGTCGCCGGATCGGCGGCGACCGGGAACAGCAACCGGAACGTGGTGCCCTCACCGAGTTCGGATTCGACGCCGATGCCGCCGCCGGCCTCGGCGACGATGCCGTAGACCGTGGCCAGCCCCAGACCCGTGCCCCGGTCTTGGGGCTTGGTGGTGAAGAACGGCTCGAAGATGTGGGCGGCGACCTCCGGGGCGATGCCCGTGCCGGTGTCGCGGATCAGGAGCTGGACGTAGGGCCCGGGTCGAACTCCCGGGTGAATGCCGGGCTGAACCTCGTCGACCTCGGTGACGCCGGCCTGCGCGACGACGGTGCCCCCGTGCGGCATCGCGTCGCGTGCGTTGATGATGAGGTTGAGCATGACCTGTTCCAGTTTGGTCCGGTCGGCCTCGACCATCAGGGGCTCTGGTGTCAGGTGCACGACCAGTTCGACCTGCTCGCCGAGCATCGGGGCGAGCAGGTCGCGGGAGCCGGCGAGGATCGTGTTCAGGTCTATCGCCTCGGTGTCGGTCGGCTCGGACTTGGCGAATATCAGCAGTTGGCGGCAGAGCATCCGGGCGCGGTCGGCGGCACTGCGCACCCGGGCGAGGTCGTCCTGCGCGCTGCCGACGCCGGCGCCCTGTTCGATGGCGAAGTCGGTGTAGTTGAGAATGATCGAGAGCAGGTTGTTGAAGTCGTGTGCCACGCCACCGGCGAGCCTGCCCAGGCTCTCCAGCCGTTCGGCCTGCGCCGACCGCTCACTCATCAGGCGTTCGCGGGCCTCCATGGCCCGCTGGGCGGTGAGGTCCCGATGGGTGACGCAGACCTCGAAGACGCCACCGTCACGGTCGCGCAGGCCCGCGACGCTGGCGGACACGATCGCGGGGCTGCCGTCCTTGCGCTTCCGCTCGATCTCGAAGTCCTCGATCCGGTGCTGGCGAACCAGCCGAGCCATCAGGGAGATTTCGTCCGCCGTGAGGCCGAGCATCGTGACACTGCCGCCGATCGCCTCCTGCGCCAGGTATCCGTAGATGCGTTCCGCGGCCGGATTCCATCCGGTCATGGTGCCGTCCAGGGAGCAGGTGATGATCGCATCGCCCGACGACCGGACAATCTCCGCCAACCTCGCCTTGCCCTTGGCTTCCCGTTCCTCCGCGACCTGCCGACTACGCGCCAAGACGATGCACACCGCGGTGATGCAGGCGGTGAGCAGCAGGCGCTTCATCTCCTGAGAAGTAGGCGACAGCGTCGCGGGGGTGGAGATCCACAGGGCCAGCAGCATTGTGTAAGCACCGATGGCGGCGACAGCGCGGGGCCTGGCGGAACCCACGGCCAGGCACGGTCCGACCGCCATCATGCTGAATAACAACTGCTGCGTTGCCGGCGCCACCACGGCCGCGATGGCCGACACGGTGACGGCCGCCACGGCCACGGTCAACAGGGTTGCCGACGATGACATCGAGCCGCGATCGGCGTCGCCGGCAGGCGCGAGTCGCGGGCGGCGCCCACGCATTGATATGTGGAACATAGCCGGACCCCCACGCAGGCAGCCTCAGCCGTTCACGCGCGACCCCAGGCTCCCCTTGCGCTCTTTGTGAAGTATGCCCTGATAACCCAAACCGTACCCGCGTGGCGTCGACGACGGAGGCCTGATCGGTCGTTCGCCGACCCGCCGCTCCCCCAACAGGCCCTCGGTGTACCCGGACATGAAGAGCATGGGCAGCTGGGTTTGGCATTGCTGGAGGAGCTTGGTCAGCGTCGGGCCGGGCATGGTGGGCATGATGACGTCGGTGAGCAGCAGGTCGAACCGCTGCCGGTCGACCAGGTGCAGCGCGCTCGGTCCGTCACCGGCCGCGGTAACGGTGTAGCCGTGGTCGTCGAGGATGCGCACGACGAGATCCCGTACGCCGTCCTGGTCCTCGACCACGAGCACGTGCAGGCCGTATACGGCGGGCGGACGTGTCGGTGCAGCAGCCGCAACGTGGTGCCCACGTTGAGTTCGGAGTCGACGCTGATTCCACCGCCGGCCTCTGTGACGATGCCGTAGACAGTGGCCAGCCCCAGGCCCGGAAGGTCTTCGCCTATCTCGAACGCTGCGGGATCTCACGAGAAGACGCGGTTACCCCCGAGAGGACCGGGAGGACCTCGGCGGGGACAAACAGCGATTGGTTCTCGCGTTCTTCGACACCGAGGACGCCGCCGATCAGGCGGCGAGCGCGCTGAGGGACTGGGAGAAGACCACCGAGTACATGAAGGTCGACGCCGTCGGCGTGCTCGTCAAGGACGACGACGGCAAGGTCAAGGAGCACAAGCTCGGCAAGCGCGCCGGCAAGCGTGGGATGGGCGTCGGCGTCGCCCTCGGCCTGATCGCGGCGATCCCCTCCGGCGGCCTCTCCCTCGTCGGCGGTGTCCTCGCAGGCGCCGCCGGAGGCGGAGTCATCGGCGGGTTCTTCCACAAGGGCCTGATGATGACCGATGAGGATGCCTCCCGGATCGGCCGCGAGTTGGACGCAGATCACGCAGCGGTCGGTGTGCTCACCTGGGACTTCCAGACAGAGGCGGTGTCGGAGAAGCTCAAGCAGCTGGGCGGGGTCCCTGAGACCCATGAGGTGGCCAAGGTGCCGCACGACGTGGGTTGACATCACCCAAGCGGCGAATCCTCGAAGGGGCGGACATCGTTCGCTCGAGGAGGCCGGTCTCAGTTCATGACCAATTCGGGTACGAGCGCGATGGCGATGAAGCGTATCGATCGCCCGACGAGGCAGACGGCACCGAACGTGGCGGCCGACATGTGGGTGCCGGCGGCGTAGACACTGGTCAGCAGCAGCGGCGGTACGCCGAGGAGCGCGCTCAGGAAGACGGTCGGCGCCGCGACGACGGGTCGGTCCAGAAGGACTATCAGCCGCTTGGACGCGACACCTACGTACCGGGTGGCGGCCCTCGACCAGCGCCGGAGCGCAGGCGGTACGGCGCGATTCAGGGCCGCGGCCAGGCGTTCCCGGGTCGCCGCGACGCGCCGACGAGTGCGTGCCCAGGTGCGGCGCGACGGCGAACCGTCCGCCGATCCGGATCCGGGCGCACCGGTGCGCCGTCCCAGCGAACGCCTGAGCCGGCTCGACCGGATGACACCCCGCGCAGCAAGGAAGGTCAACAGCTTGCCGGCCGTCTGGCCCAGCCCGGCCGCGATGCCGAGTGCCACCGGATCGGTGCCGGTCGTCGTGACCGCTGCGACCAGGTACGCCTCAATCGGTATGGCCGGAACGAACGCGGACACGGCCGCGACCGCGGCGGTGGTCACGAAAGCCGCGATCATCGGATCCGCGGATCCCGAGCGCGGCGGTCAGAAACGGCGATGGGCGGCGTCGGCGACCACCGCCTGACGGCCACGACCGACGCGGTCTCGACGACGACGCCCGAAGCGGGCGTTGACGGACGGAACGGCGGAGCGGTCACCAGGCCGACGATGGCGTAGGCGTGACACGCACCGCAACCCATGACGCAACAAGCCCGCGAGACCGACCGCCAACCGTCGTGACCGTGCGGCATCGATCGCTACATGAACATCGACTGGTGTTGTTGCGCCGGCGTGGACACCCGTTCAGTCGATCCCTCGTCACATGCTGAGGTCTTCGAGGGATGCCGCGAGTGGGTGGGGTTGGCCGGTCATCGCGGCGAGGGCGGTGGCGACGGCTTGGAGGTCGGCTTTGATGTACGTCGTGGTGGCCGGCCCTGTGTTGTCGGTGTGCCCGGCGTAGGCGATGCCGTAACCGAATTTGCGTTCGACCCAGGTCAGGGTGGTGTGACGCAGCCAATGGGTCGACACGCTCTGGGCCGCGACCCAGGGCAGCCGGTCGCCGATGCGTTTCCAGAGGTGGTCGTAGCGCCGGGCGGTAACGCAGCAGTTGATCGGTCGGCCCGACCGCGCCGCGTGTCGCGGCGTGTTCCACGAGGCGGGCAGCGAGATCGAGGGTGACCGGCTGCCAGCGCAGCGTCTCGCCCTTCTCCTGCAGGAGAACCAGGCCGTGAACGGTGTCGAGGTCCATCAGCCGCAGGGACAGGGCGCCGCCGCGCCGACAGGCGGTCTCGGTGTGCAGGCGCAGCAGCAGCGCGTCCAGCACGGCATCGTTACCGCTGGTGCGGACCACCTGGTTGATCTCGGTCAGCTCGTGCGGTGTCAGTGCCCGGCGTGGGCTCGGCAGTCGTCGCGGCTTCGACACCTGATGCGCCGGGCTCGCAGTGGCGGCAATGAGACCGTCGGCGATAGCCCGGTTGAACATGGCCCGGGCCGCGGTGATGGCGTTCTCCCCCGCGTGTCGGCCACCCCTGCCGTTGCGCCGCCGGCGAGCGGTACGCGCGCACTCCCGCTGGAAGGCCTCGACGTCCGTCGCGGCGATCGACGTCAGCGGCCGGTCGCCCCACGCCGCGACCATGCGGTTCCAGTACGAGCCATAGCTGCGATTGGCTGCGGCACTCGCGGCCGCCCGCACACGCGGTAGATACTCGGCCACGGTGGTCGGGTCCGAGTGCTCGACCAGTAGGTCGGCGACGCTGATGGTTCATAGCATGTTGCTTCTGGGGCCCGGTCAGGCGATACGGCGCAGTTCGCGCTGGTACCGACCCGCCAGGTCCCGGTAGAGCAGCACCGCTTCGGCAATCCACTTCGTCAGGTCGGGCACCGGACGGGCACGGGCGGGCACACCGACGGCGATGTGCCCGGCCGGGACCAAGGCACCCTCCGCCACCAGGGCCGCCGCCGCCACTGCCGCCGTGGGCTCCAGCGTCGCCCTGTTCAGCACGACCGAACCGGATCCGACGAGGCAGTCGTCGCCGATCACGCATCCCTCGAGGTGAGCGTTGTGGCCGACGACGCAGCGCGCCCCGACGAGGGTCGGCCACTGCTGCGTGGTGTGTACGACCGTGCCGTCCTGCACGGACGTGAGCTCGCCCACCTCGATGCGGCCGTAGTCGCCCCGCAGCACCGCCGTCGGCCAGATCGACGCCGACGCCCCGATCGTGACCGCGCCGATGACCACCGCATCCGGGTGGACGAAGGCCTCGGGATGAATGTCGGGGACGAGATCCCCGAGCGCATAGATCACCATCAGCCCTCCGAACTCAGGTGAAATGGACGTACTCGTAGGCGAAAGGCTTGCCGTTGATGCCCTGCCGCGGCGGGGCGATCCAGGCGGCGATCTTTCCCGGCTCGTAGACGGGGCGCATCAGCGAAAGCACCAGAGTCTTGTCGAGCGCGGTGGGCAGCCAGGCGCTCTTGCGGCGCTCCCACTCGTCATCCGGAATCCGCTCACCGTCCGGACTGGCCTCGATGCCGGCGAACGCGCCGACCCGGCGGTTGAAGGCCGGATGCGGCAGCCGCAGACGCTGTGCCAGGCCGGCGCTCTCCAGGATCTTGTTCCACCGGTTGACGCCGATCTGGCAGTCGTCGATGTACTCGCTGCGCAGGTCGGTGTTGAGCCCCACCAGCGCCGCGACCTCGGTCGTGCCGATCTCGCCGTCGTCGGTGATCGCGTCGACCCGGATGGAATCGCCGGTAAGCCGGTGATCGTCGCGGCGCCGCTCCTCCGACCAGCGGCCCTTGAGACCGCAGGTGAAGTAGTTGGCGACGTTGGTCGAGGTCTCCGACCCGAACAGGTCGAGCGAGACCGAGTAGTGGAAGTTCATGTACTTCTGCACGACCGCCAGCGGTATGCCTCCGTACGGGCCGACGTCGTCCGTGTCGTGCTGGAGCATCAACTGCACCGTCCGCTCGACGACCCGGTCGATCCCCGTGGTGCCCACGAACATGTGGTGCGACTCCTCCTTCAACATGAACTCGCAGGTGCGCGAGAGCGGGTCGAAGCCGGACTCCTTGAGCGTGCCGAGCTGGTACTTGCCGTCGCGGTCGGTGAAGTACGTGAACATGAAGAAGGACAGCCAGTCCGGGGTCTCCTCGTTGAACGCGCCGAGGATGCGCGGCGACTCCTGGCTGCCGGAGTTCCGTTGCAGCAGCGCCGCGGCCTCCTCACGCCCATCCCTGCCGAAGTAGGCGTGCAGAAGGTAGACCATGGCCCAGAGGTGACGGCCCTCCTCCACGTTGACCTGGAACAGATTGCGCATGTCATAGAGGCTCGGCGCGGTGGCGCCGAGGTTGCGTTGCTGCTCCACCGAGGCGGGTTCGGTGTCGCCCTGGATGACTATCAGCCGTTGCAGGTCTGCCCGGTACTCGCCGGGAACCTTCTGCCACGCCGGCTCACCGCGGTGCTGGCCGAAGGCTATCGTCCGGTCCCGGTTGCGCTCGGCGAGAAAGACGCCCCAGCGGTAGTCGCGCATCGGCACGTGGTCGAAGTGTGCCCAGCCCTCGCGCCCGACGTTCACCGCGGTACGCAGGTAGACGTCCCGGGTCGGCATGGCGGGTCCCATCGCGTCCCACCAGCCGAGGAAGTTCGGCTGCCACGATTCCAGGGCGCGCTGCAGACGGCGATCCTCGTGCAGGTCGACGTTGTTGGGAATCTTGTCGGAGTAGTCCGCGGCAACCATCCTCAGACTCGCTTTCGGTCGAATTCGGCGCGCTGTCCGGTGCCGTACCTGCGCAGCGCGCCGTCGGGTCCGGAGGCGTTCGGTCGGTTGAAGATCCAGTTCTGCCACGCGGCGAGCCGGCCGAAGATCTTGGTCTCCATCGTCTCGGGGCCGGCGAAGCGGAAATTGGCCTCCAACCCGGTCAGCGCGTCCGGGCTGAAACTGGCCCGTTCCTCGACGGCGATGCGGACCTCTTCGTCCCAGTCGATGTCGTCCGGGGCGAACGTGACCAGGCCCAGCCGTTCGGCCTCGGGTGCCGCGATGGCCTCGCCGGCGACGGCGGCCACCGCCGCGAGCGCCGAGGGGTCGCCGAGGAACCTCGTCTGCAGCCGGGTCAGGCCGTTGCCCATCGGCAGCGGGCCGAAGTTCATCGCGGCGGCGGCCACCGTGGCGGGCTCGGCCCTGGGATCGGTCTCCTCGAAAACCCCGGCGAGGTGGTACGAGCGGTCGGCGGCGAGCACGAGTTCGAACAGCGATCCCGCGAAGCAGCTGCGTGGTTCGATGAGGGCGATCAGGCTCCGGCTCGTGACATCGAGCCGCTTGAGCGTGCGCTTGAGGAACAGGACGATCTCGTTGGCCAGCCAGTCGTCGCGGTTGTCGAGCAGCAACGTGTCGTACTCGATGACCAGTCGCGGATCGCCGTCGGTGCGCAGCACCCAGCTTCCCGTATCGAGCTCGTTGGTGCGCAGATCGAGGATCAGGTCGTCGAGTTCCCGTGCCACCTCGAGGGTCCAGAACTCGGCGCCTTCCTCGTGCAGCGCGGCAACGTTGGCGGGCGCCGGGCGGTCCGGGCCCGCGACGGTGATGTCGGCGCAGCCGCGCGCGCGATCGATCACCGCGGTCACGAATCGATAGGCGATGCGGTCCGCCGACCTGGTCTTGGCCAGCGGGGTCAACGTGACGCCGGTCGCGCCGGACGGGCGAGCGGAACGGGCGGCGAAGTCAGCGGCACGTTCGGAGACCAACTCGTCCCACCGGGGCCGGGGCACAACCTCGTCGACCAGCCGCCACTGCACCGCCCTGCGGCCGCCGATCCCCTCGGATCTGGTGGCGAAGTAGTCGGCGAGGTCGCGGCGCACGTGGCGCTTGTCGGTGACCCTGGTGAGGCCACCGGTGCCGGGGAGCACGCCCAGCAGCGGAAGCTCCGGCAGGGACACCGTCGACGACCGGTCGTCCACCAGCATGATGTGCTCGCAGGCAAGCGCGAGCTCGTACCCGCCGCCGGATGCCGTGCCGTTGACCGCGGCGACGTACGTCTGCCCGGAGTGGGCGGTGGCGTCCTCGATGCTGTTGCGGGTCTCATTGGTGAACCTGCAGAAATTGACCTTCCCGGCGTGCGGGGACAGCGCCAGCATCCGGATGTTCGCCCCGGCGCAGAAGATCCGGTCTTTCCCGCTCGTCACCACGACCGCGCGGACCTGCGGGTGCTCGAACCGCAGCCGCTGGACCACGTCGTAGAGCTCGATGTCGACGCCGAGGTCGTAGGAGTTCAGCTTCAGCTCGTACCCCGCGGCGAGCCCGCCGCGCTCGTCGACATCCATGGTGAGCGTGGCCACCGATCCGTCGATGGCGATCCTCCAGTGGCGGTAGCACGACGGATCGGTCCGGAATTCCACATGGTCCGGCGTAGCCGGTTCGGCCGCGCGACCGAGACCGGTCGACGTGGAGGCTGGGGTCTGGGTCGTCATCTGCCGCCCTCCCGGGGTTCTCTATACTCCACTCAATGTTCTACACAACAGGCAAGGTACGTCAAGTTCTTGTAGAACGTCGAGCCGGCCTCGCACGAGCCACGGGTGCCGATCGGGCCGCGTAGCATGGTCGAGAGCTGATCGAGCAAGGAGAGAGCCTGGTGGCGAGCGCACCATCCGCGCCCGGAAACGGCACGGCGGACCTGGCGCCGGCCCTCAATCGCCGTCACGCCGGTGGCGCGGAGAGTGCGCGTGGCCTGCTGTTCACCGTCCTGGGCGAGCTGGTTCTTCCCGCCGAGCGCTGCACGCTGACCTCGGCCTTCATCGACGTCCTCGGCCGGCTCGGTGTCGAGGAGAAGGCCACCCGCCAGGCGTTGATGCGCACGGCCGCGGACGGGTGGCTGGTCACCCAACGTCAGGGGCGGCGGACCGCCTATGCGTTGAGCGAGGACGCCCGGAGGCTGCTCACCGACGGCGCCGCGCGCATCTACGGCTTCCGCGGCGCTCAACCGGACTGGGACGGGCGGTGGCTGCTCATCCTTGCGCGGGTGCCGGAGACCGAGCGCGCCGCACGCCACCTGCTGCGCACCCGATTGACCTGGGCAGGTTTCGGCAGCCCGACCCCCGGGGCCTGGATCAGCACCCATGTGGACCGGGCCGGCGAAGCCGAGCGGGTCCTCGACGAGGCGGGGCTCCGTGAAGACGCCCAGATGTTCCGGGCCGAGCATCACGGCGGCTCGCTACCGGCGATGGTGCGGCAGGCCTGGGATCTCGACGCGATCGAGCGGCGGTATGAGGAGTTCCTGGCCGAGTTCGCCCGCGAGCCGTCGAGCGACCCGTTGAGCCGGACCATCCAGCTCGTGCACGCGTGGCGCCGGTTTCCCCAGATCGACCCCGAGCTCCCCGGCGAGCTGCTGCCCGCCCGGTGGAGCGGCAGCCGGGCGGCCGAGCTGTTTCATCGGCGGCACGAGGAATGGGTCGCCGCCGCCCGTGCCGAGTGGCAGCGGATCACCGACCCTGCCGCGCTCAGGTCGTAACCGCCTGCGCCCGGCCCGGCGGCTCGGCCAGTAGCGCGGAGGCCGCGGCGCGCAGCTCGAACCGCCTCACCTTTCCGGTGGCCGTCGTGGGGTACCTGTCGACCATTCGGACGCGGCGGGGTAACGCGTATGCCGGAAGCCCTTCGCGGCAGAAGGCGGTGAGGTCCTGTTCGGTGACCGCCGCGCCGCGCCGGACGATGACGAACGCCACGGGCTTCTCCAGGCCGTCCCGGTCGGCAGCGCCGACGACGACAGCCTGTTCCACGTCGGGGTGCGCCATCAACCGCGCCTCCACCTCGCTCGGGGAAAGCCAGATGCCGCTCGCCTTCAGCATGTCGTTCGTCCGCCCGAGACAGGTGAAGTAGCCGTCCTCGTCGCGAACGTAGGTATCGCCGGTGCGCAGCCATTCGCCCGCGAAGACCTGCCGCGACGCGTCGTAGCGCGACCAGTATCCCGTGGCGGTTGACGCACCACGCACGAGCAGCGTCCCCGGGGTTCCCACCGGGACGTCCCGCTCGTTGTCGTCGACGACGCGCAGGTCATAGCCGGGCACCGCGACCCCCGTTGTCCCCGCGCGCACCTGGCCCGGCCGGTTGGACAGGAAGATGTGCAACATCTCGGTCATCCCGATGCCGTCGAGCACCTCCACCCCGAAACGGGAGGTCCATCGGTGGTATAGCGCCGACGGCAACCGCTCGCCGGCCGACGCGGCGAGGCGCACACCGCGCAAGGAGTCCTCCGGGAGCTGTGCCCGCAGCATGTTCGCGAAGAAGGTCGGCCCGGCGAAGAACAGGGTGGCGCCGTGGGTCCGCGTTCGCCGGACGAGCAGATCGGGTCGCGCCGGCGCCGGCTCGAGGATGGCGGCGGCACCGGCCGACAGCGGGAAGAGCACCGAATTACCCAGTCCATAGGCGAAGAACGCCTTGGCCGCGGACAGGCACCGGTCGTCCGGCCGGATGCCGAGCACCTGCGTGGCATAGGTGGAACACACCGCCTCGACGGAGGCATGCCGGTGCATGGCGCCCTTCGCCCTGCCTGTCGTGCCGGAGGTGTACAGCCAGAACGCCGGCGAGTCCGGGGTGGTCGGATAGCACGTGGCGTCCGGGTCGGCAGCCATCGTGAGCTCGTCCCAGTCGTACCAGCGCACCGCGCCGTCCCGTTTCGGTTCCGGGCCGGGCCCGCCGGACGTGAGCACTGCCCGCAGGTCCGGCGCCTTCGGCGCCGCGGCGGTCGCCACGTCGGTGAAACCGGCCGTCACGGCCAGCATGCGCGCCCTGGAGTCGTGCAGGATCTCGGTGAGACCGTCGGCGCGGATCATTGTCGATACCGGCACCGGCACGGCACCGATCCGCATCGCGGCGAGGTAGACGGTCACGAACTCGGGTGTGTCGGCCATGAACATGACGATTCGCTGCTCCGGCTGCAGGCCGAGCTCGCGGAGCACGTTCGCCGCGCGCCCGACCATCGCGTGCAGGCCGGAATAGGTGATGTCGCCGGCCGGCCCGGTCAGGGCCAGCCGCGCCCCGCGACCCTCGGCCACGTGACGATCGACCAGATAGTCGCTCGCGTTGACGTAGTCGGTCATCGTCAGCTCCTGGAACGCCGACAGACGAAGCTTGCGGCCTCGGTGACTGGGCCACGCCCCCGGTAGGCGGCCACCTCGGGATAGCGGCAGATGGGCCGGCTCCGCACGATTCGGCCGTCGGCGTCGCGGACCACGCCGGCGAGCGTGCCGGGCGCCTGTCCCCGCTCCACCCAGCCGATCAGCGCGCCGAGCGGGTCGGCCGGTTGCGGCCCCGGACCGCCCGCGCAGTGGTCAACGCCGGGGGCCAGGAACAGCCGGGCGAAGTCCTCGGTGCGCTGGGTGCCGCCGATCGCGGCCACCACCCGCTCGTAGTAGTCGACCGTTCCCTGCGGGAAGATCAGCTGGTCGGCTTGGCCATGCCAGATCAGGACCTTGCCGCCGCTGCGCTGGAACGCGCGCAGGTCGGGATCGGCGGTGCCGATCACGCGGGTGTACATCCTGACCGACTGGGCGAAGAGCCGGTCGTACTGCTCGTACGTGGTCGACTCCCAGTCCCAGTCCGGGTTCCGCTGCACCCAGGTGCCCAGGTGCGTCAGGGCGATCGGGAAGGGCGCTCCCCTGGTCCTCCCGCCGGCGGTGACCGTGTTGGCGAGCGCCCCGAAAGGACTGCCGGGGGTGAGCCCGTACCAGAGGAATTCGCCTGTCGAGGACCGCGGTCCGGCCAGAATCCTCGCGACGACCGAGGCGTCCCGCGCGGTGATCGTGCCGCAGGGTGTGGCGCGGCCGATCTGCGTGCGCGGATCGAAGCGGCAGCGGGCCGGGTCGCCGATCACGCCGTCGCGGACGCCATCGCCGACCTTGTCGCAGGCTTCCACGGCGGCGGCCTGGAAGGCGGCGAACTTGCACTGCGGCAGGAAGTTCGAAGTACGCGACATGACGAGCTGGGGCCAGAACTCGGCGGGGATGAAGCGGGACCAGTTGATCGCCGGTGCGGCGGCCAGGATTCCGTCGTAGTCGTCCGGGTAGCGCTGCGCCTCGGACAGCCCCTGCCGCCCTCCGGTCGAGCAGCCGTTCCAGTACGAGTATCGGGCGGCGCGCCCGTAGAAGGCGGCCGTGACCGCCTTGCCGACCACGGTCATGTCGTGAATGCCGAGATAGGCGAAGTCTCGGATGAGTTGCCAGTCGAGCCGCCCGTTCTCGTCCAGCGCGAATCCGCCGTCGCCCCCGGGGTGGCCCGTGTCGGTCGAGGCCGCCGCATACCCCCGCTGTACCGGCACCGCCAGCGACCGCGGGTTGCCGCCCTCGTATCCCCCGCCGCCAACGCCTTGGAACCGGCCGTTCCAGCCCTCGGCCGGCAGCCACACGTCGATGTTGACCACATCACCGGTCGGCGGGTGCGTCACGGTGGCGTGGACGCGGCAGGTCGGAGGTGTTGCACCCGAGGCCGGCACCACCGAGGCACTGGTGACTGTCGTGTTCGGCAGCACTAGACCGGTGAGGCTCGGACATCGCCCGGAGGCGGGAGCGGCGCCGGCGAGACGCTGTGCGGCCTGTGCGGAACCGGGCACGAGAAGCGGCAGGGCCAGTACCGCGACCGCCGCGACCATGGACGTTCTCATCGTGACTCCCGCCCTTCTTCCACGATTCGGCCATCTTCTACATATCGATAACGATCCGTCAAGGATCAGTAGCGTTTTACTCGACCGATGCGGAGGCCGAGCCGGGCTGTTACCTGGCGCTGCCCGCCGACAGGCCGCTCCACCAGAAGCGTTGCAGCGCAAGGAAGGCCAGGATCAGGGGCGCGATCGACAACAGGGAGCCGACGATGACCATCATTTGCAGGTTGGGATCCTGGGTGACCTGCGAATTCCAGATGTACAGGCCGAGCGTCACCGGATAGAGGCGCTGGTCCTGCAGCATGACCAGCGGGAGGAAGAAGTTGTTCCACACGGCGACGAACTGGAACAGGAAGATCGTCACCAGCGCCGGTGCCATCAGGCGGATCGACACGGTGAAGAACGTCCGTAGCTCCGAGGAGCCGTCCAGACGGGCGGCCTCCAGGACCTCTTCCGGTACGGCCGCGGCCGCGTAGATCCGTGCGAGGTAGACGCCGAACGGGCTCACCATGCTGGGCAGCAGCACCGACCAGTAGGTGTCCACCGCGCCGATCTTGCTGAACATCAGAAACAGCGGGAGCGCGAGCGCGGTGGCGGGCACCAGGACGCCGGCGAGGACCAGGTTGAAGGTGGCCTCGCGGCCCGGGAAGACGTACTTCGCCAGGGCGTAGCCGGCCATCGTGGCGAACAGGGTGCCGAACGCCGCGCCCGCGCCGGCGTACAGGGCGCTGTTGACCAGCCAGCGCGGGTATACGCCGCCGTCGCGGGTCAGCAGGTCGCCGAGGTTGTCGAGCAGGTGGAAGGAGTCGGCGAACCACAGCCCGGTGCTGTTGATGAGGTCGCCCCGGGTCTTGGTGGCCGCCATGAGCAGCCACCAGATCGGTACCAGGAAGTACCCGGCGAAGATCACCAGGAACAACGTGGTGCCGATCGTGGCGATCGGCCGCGATCTGGTCGAGGTGCTCATCCGAAGGCCCGCCTCTGCGTGATCTTGAGGAACAGGAACGACAACACGCAGGTCGCGAGCGCGAGCACGACCGAGTAGGCGGCCGCGAGGTGGTAGTTCGGGATGTTCGAGGTCGCGTACACGATCATGTTGGGGGTGTAGTTGCTGGCCACCGCGTTGGAGAAGAGGCGGAAGACGGTCGGTTCGTTGAACAGCTGCAGCGTGCCGATGATCGAGAACACGCCGGTGAGGATCAGAGCGGGCACGACCAGCGGAATCTTGATAGACCAGGCGATGCGGAACTGTCCCGCCCCGTCGACGCGGGCCGCCTCGGTCAGTTCGCCCGGGATCGCCTGCAGCGCCGAATAGATGATCAGCATGTTGTAGCCGGTGTAGACCCAGTTGACGACGTTGGCGATCGAGAACATGACCAGGCCGGATCCGAGCAGGTTGGCGTTCTCGGCGACGGCGGGGAACGGGGACAGCGACGGCACGTACAGGAAGCCCCACGTCAGCGCGGCGATGACGCCCGGTACCGCGTACGGGGCGAAGAAGGTCAACCGGAAGAAGCGGCGCCACTTGGGTACGGCCGAGTCGAGCAGCAGGGCGAACACCAGGGCCAGGCCGAGTTGCACGGGGATGGACACGCAGAAGAACAGCAGGACCCGGGAGATGCTGGCCCAGAAGTCCTCGCTGGCGAACACCTGCTGGTATTGCGCGAGCCCGCCAAAGATCTCGCGGGGTGCGCCGAACGCTCCGACCCGCTCGACCTTCAACAGCGACTGGTAGACGGAGTAGACGATGGGTACGAGGTAGAAGACGGCGAAGAGGGTCAGGAACGGCCCGAGAAACACCAGGATCGCGCGCCGCTGGTGTCGCTTCGAGACCCGTCTTCTCCTGGCGCCCGCCGCCGAGCCGGTGCGTACTGCTTGCATGGTCGCCATGAGGCGTCGTGCTCCTTGGTGTGAGGGGTGGCGCGCATCGCCCGCCACCCCGCTCGCGTTCTACTCGGCGACCTGAAGGGCCTGGGACTTCATCGTCGTGATGGTCTTCTTCTGGGCCTCGGTGAGTGCGTCGAGCACCGTGCCCTTGCCGTTGACGGCCGCGCTGAGCCCGTCGCTGAGATCGGCGAAGGTCTGTGTCATGGTCGGCCCCCATTGCCAGGACTGGTTGACCTGCGGCGCCGCCTCCTGGAAGGTCTTCCAGATGACCTGCCCGCCGAAGTACGGGTACGGCTCGTTGAGCGCCGGAAGCTCCGATTCGCCGGCGGTGGTGGCCGGGAACTGGCCGCCGTTGGCGTTGTTCAGGGCCAGCGCGTCGAGGTTGCCGAATGCCCAGAGGGCGAACTTGGCGGCCTCGGCGGGGTGCTTGGAGTTCTTGAAGACCACGGTGGTCGAGCCGCCCCAGTTGCCGGAGGCCTGCTGACCGGCCTGCCACTGCGGCAGCGGCGCGACCGCCCACTTGCCCGAGGTGGCCGGTGAGCCGTTCTCCAGGAGCTTGGCGGTCCAGGCCGCTCCCACAACCGACCATTCCCGGCTGGTGTCAAGGGCCTTGAACTGGGTGTCGGTCAGCGCCGGCACGCTGTCGACGAGCTTCTCGTCGATCATGCGCTGCCAGTACTCCGCGACCTGCTCGGTCTTGTCGTCGGTCATGCTGACGGTCCAGGTGCCGTTCTTGTTGTCGAACCATTTGGCGCCGTTCTGCCAGGCGAGCGCCGCCAGGTATGAGCTGGCGTCCGGCGGAAAGTTCGTGATGGTCGCGCCCTTGGCCTTGACCTGCTTCGCCGCGGTGTAGAACTCGTCCCAAGTCTTCGGTACGGCGATGCCGTTCTGCTCGAACAGGTCCTTGCGGTAGTAGAGGGCCAGGGGGCCGATGTCCTGCGGCACGCCGTAAAGGGCACCCGCTTCCCCGAAACCGACCTGCGACACCGTCCACGGTACGAAGGCCTTGACCCCCTCCTGTACGCCCGGACAGGCACCGATGTTCGCCAGGCCGTCCTGCAGGCGGAAGCTGGGCATCGAGTCGAACTCGACCATGCCGAGGTCACCGGCGTTGCCGGCCTTGATCTGATTGGCGTACGTCTGATAGGTCCCCCGCTGCCCGGCGACGACCTCCTTGTACTGGACCTGGATGTCGGGGTTCTGCTTGTTCCACAGGTCGACCGTCTTCTGCATCCCGGGCACCCAGGACGAGAAGGTGAGAGTGACCTTCTCCCCGCTGGCGGCCGGCGCGCACGCGGCCGGCGCAGTCGTTTCCTGGGTGTCGCCACCACTGCAGGCGGTCAGCAGAGCGATCGAGGTGATCGCTCCGGTGGCGAGCAGCTTGCGACCTATGCGATAAAGAGCCATCGTCGAATTACCTCCTAAATGGATGTGCGCGAATCAGTCGATCGTCATGAGGCCGGGCGAGGCCGACGTGCCGCAGAGTTTTACAAGCTTCTTCTCGGCGGGACATCTTTTTCTGCTACGAGGAATCGGGGCGCGCCGCTTTGCTCTCGGCGGCGGGCGGTGCTGTGGTGGGGCGATGGAGATGCGGCACCTGCGCTACTTCGTCGTGCTGGCGGAGGAGTGCCATTTCGGTCGAGCGGCCAAGCGCCTGCACATGGCGCAGTCCCCGCTGTCGCATCAGATCCGGCAGCTGGAGGACGAGCTCGGTGTCGCGCTGTTCCAGCGCACGACCCGCAGGGTCGCGCTGACCGCGGCCGGCGAGCGCTACCTCGAACGCGTCCGCGAGGTCCTGCGCGGGGTCGAGGTGGCCGGCGAGGAGGCGCGGCGGATCGCGGCCGGCGACACCGGGCACCTCGCGATCGGGTTCACCGGATCGGCGACGTACGAGATGCTGCCGACGCTCTCCCGCGACCTGCGCAACAGCTTCCCCGGCATCGAGCTGGACCTCAAGGGCGAGCTACTGACGCCCGATCAGGTCGCCGCGCTGCTCAGTGGCGAGCTCGACGTCGGCTTTCTGCGGCCACCGGTTCGCGATCCGGGCCTCGATGTCCATGTACTGCGCTCGGAGCCGCTCATCGTGGCGTTGCCGGTCAGCCATCCCCTCGCACATCGCCGTCGGGTGCGCCTCGAGGATCTCGACGACGAGGACTTCATCTCCTACCCCTCGCACGGCAGGTCGGTCGTGCATGACCTCGTCGCGGACGCCTGCCGCCGCGCCGGCTTCACGCCCCGCGTGGTCGAGGAGGTCGCCGAGACCTCGACGATCATCTCGTTCGTCGCGGCCGGCCTCGGCGTGGCTCTCGTGCCCGCGTCGGTAGCGAACCTGCGGGTGACCGGCGCCCGCTACCGGCCGTTGGTCGGCGATCCGGCGAGCGTGGAGCTGGCCGTGGCGATCCGGGTCGCGGACGCATCGCCGCTCGCGGTGAAGGTACGCGACCGGGCGATAGCGCTGACCACGGAGGCCCACCGCATCGATTGAGACCTCGCATGGCTCAATCCAGCCAAACTGCGTCTTTCACACGCCCGCCTCCGGCGCCTGACACTGGCGACATGACCGAGGCGACCGCCAAGCCGGGACCGCGATGAAGATCAGGGCGGTAGAGGCGATTCCGTACGCCATCCCGTACGTCAAGCCGTTGCGCTTCGCCAGCGGTGAGTTGCACGTGGCCGAGCACGTGCTGGTGCGGATCGTGACGGACGACGGCATCGTCGGCATCGCGGAGGCGCCACCGCGGCCGTTCACCTACGGTGAGACGCAGGCATCCATCAAGGCGATCATCGACTCGATCTTCGCGCCCCAGATCATCGGCGACGATCCGTACGACCGGGAGGCCGTCGCCGTCAAGCTGCACCGCACCGTGGGCAATCACACCGCCAAGGCCGCGATCGACATGGCGCTGTGGGACATCCTCGGGCAGAGCGCCGGCATCTCGGTGACCGATCTGCTCGGCGGATATACCGACCGTCTCCAGGTGTCACACATGCTCGGCTTCGAGGAGCCCGGCGCCATGGTGGCCGAGGCCGAACGGATGCGCGCGACGCACGGCATCCGCACCTTCAAGGTGAAGGTCGGCCGCCGGCCGATTCAGCTCGACATCGACGTCTGCCGCGCCCTGCGCGGCCGGTTCGGCGACGAGATCACGCTCTACATCGACGGCAACCGGGGATGGACGGCCGCGGAGTCGGCGCGGGCCCTCGACGCCATGAGCGACCTCGGGCTCAGCTTCGCCGAGGAGCTCTGCCCCGCCGACGACGTGATCGGCCGGCGATGGCTCGCCGCCCAGGCACGCATACCGCTGTTCGCCGACGAGAGCGCCACCCGGCCCGCGGAGATCGCCCGGGAGGTTCTCGACGGCGGCGTCACCGGCATCAGCATCAAGACCGCCCGTACCGGATTCACCGGCTCGCTGCGGATCCTGGGACTCTGCGAAGGCCTCGGCGTCGATGTGGTGATCGGCAACCAGATCGACGGCCAGCTCGGCTCGCTGTGCAATCTCGCGTTCGGCGCCGCCTTCGAGCGCACCACCCGACGGCCGGCGGAGTTGTCCAACTTCCTCGACATGTCGGACGACCTGCTCCAACGCCCGCTGCTGATCGAGAACGGCGAGCTGCGCGTCGCCGAGTCCGCCGGCCTGGGTGCCGACATCGACTCCGACAAGCTCACCCACTACCGGACCGACGGCTGACCCGACCGGCACCGTCTCTACGAAGGGATTTTCGGACATGGCTCAGACCGTCGAGGAGAAGGCCACCGCGGCCGCCACCGGCGCTTCCGCCACGGAGCGCTTCCAGGTCGACAAGACCCACGCCAGCGACACACCCCCGGAAAGGGTGAGCATGCTGGCCCGTCAGGTACTCGAGGCCGTGCACGCGACGATCCGCGAGCACCAGGTGACCTATGCCGAGTACGACGCGCTGAAGGCCTGGCTGATTCAGGTCGGGGCCGACGGCGAGTGGCCGCTCTTTCTCGATGTGTTCGTGGAGCACGTCGTCGAGGAGGTGGCGAACGCGGACCGCGAGGGCAGCAAGGGCACGATCGAGGGACCGTTCTACGTTCCCGACGCGCCCGCCTTCAGCGCCGAGGCCACCCTCCCGATGCGCCCGGACGAGAAGGGCACGCCGATGACCTTCCACGGCCAGGTCCGGGCGGTGGACGGCACGCCGCTCGGCGGCGCGCTGGTCGACATCTGGCACTGCGACGACGACGGCTTCTACGCACAGTTCGCCCCCGGAATTCCACAGTGGAATCTGCGGGGCCGGGTCACCGCCGACGAGAACGGCAACTTCACGATCCACACCATCCAGCCGGCGCCGTACCAGATCCCGACCGACGGGGCCACTGGCGCGATCATCCGTGCCGCGAACTGGCACGCCTGGCGGCCAGCCCACCTACACCTGAAGGTGTCCGCGGACGGCCACCAGCTGATCACCACACAGCTGTACTTCCCGGGCGACCCGCACAACGAAGACGACATCGCCGCCGCGGTCAAGGCCGAACTCATGCTCGATCCGAGGCCCTCCGGTGACGGCGTCGACGTCGAGTACGACTTCGTCCTCGACCCCGCCTGACCCATGCTGTTCGCGGTGACGATGGAGGTCGCACTCCCCCACGACCTGGGGAACGACGCCCGCAACGACATCCTGGCCCGGGAGAAGGCCTACTCGCTCGGGCTCCAACGGGCCGGCGAGTGGGTCAGCATCTGGCGCATCGCCGGCCGGTACGCGAACCTGTCGATCTTCGACGTGGCGTCCAACGACCGGCTGCACGAGATCCTCTGGAACCTACCGCTGTTCCGGTACATGACCATCGAGGTCACCCCCCTCGCCCGACATCCTTCAGATCTGTCCCTAACTCTCGAATAGGGCTGTGACCAGCGCGTCAACGCTATCGAAGGCACGATGGCGCCCGCGTCGGCCGCCTTGCCCAGGTTGATGTGAGAACGGTCCACCTTTGCCCTGGACCCGTCCGCGCTCATCATGTAACACTCTCGAACGTAGCGGCAATATTTCGTTACATCGCCTGCGGGGCGGCGGTGGCACTAGTCAAAGGCGACGGAGAGGCAGCCATGCAGACCCAGTTGATCATCGACAACGAGAGTCGAGACGCCGAGGGCGGAAAGACGTTCCAGCGGCGTAACCCGCTGACGGACGAGGTGGTCACCGAGGGCGCCGCCGCGAGTGTCGACGACGCCATCGACGCGGTGGAGTCCGCGTCCAGGGCGTTCGCCACCTGGTCCACCACGGGCCCGAGCGAGCGGCGCGCCGTCATGCTGAAGGCCGCCGACATCATGGAGCGGCGCACGCAGGAGCTCATCGAGACGATGATGTCCGAGGTCGGCGCCGCCCCGCTGTGGGCCGGCTTCAACGCGTTCCTCACCTCGCAGTTGCTGCGCGAGGCGGCCGGCCTGGCGACTCAGATTCAAGGCGAGACGCTCCCGACCGACAAGCCGGGCACGCTGTCCATGACCGTGCGGCAGCCGGCCGGCGTGGTGCTGAGCATGGCGCCGTGGAACGGGGCGGGAGTCCTTGCCGCGCGGGCGATGGCGTACCCGATCGTCTGTGGCAACACGGTGGTGTTCCGTGCCTCGGAGACGAGCCCGCGGACGCACGCCATCATCGCCGAGATCATGCACGAGGCTGGTCTCCCGGCGGGGGTACTGAACTTCGTGACGAGCACGCCCGAGGACTCCGACCGCGTTGTCGAGGCGATCATCGCTCACCCCGCGGTCCGGCGGGTCAACTTCACAGGTTCCACCGCGGTGGGGCGGATCATCGCGGAGAAGTCGGCCAAGCACCTCAAGCCGGCCCTGCTCGAGTTGGGCGGCAAGGCACCCTTCGTCGTGCTGGACGACGCGGACCTCGATGGTGCGGTCAACGCCGCCGTCTTCGGTTCGTTCCTGTACCAGGGCCAGATCTGCATGTCGACGGAGCGGTTCGTCGTGGACGAGTCGGTGGCGGACGAGTTCGTCACGAAGTTCGTGGAGCGCACGAAGGCGGTTGCGATCGCGGGCGACCCGATGAAGGACCCGACCTGCGTCGTCGGCCCGATGATCCGGGCGGAGTCCGGCACCCGGATCAACGGCCTGCTGGACGACGCGGTGTCCAAGGGCGCGAAGGTCGTGATCGGCGGACCCGCCGACGGGGCGTCGATGCCGGCCACGATCGTCGACAACGTGCGCTCGGACATGGCCATCTACGACCAGGAGACGTTCGGGCCGATCACCACGGTGGTGCGGGTCTCCGGCGTCGAGCAGGCGGTGCAGGTCGCCAACGACACCGAGTACGGCCTCGCCGCCGCCGTGTTCGGCGCCGACAGCGGCCGGGCGCTGCAGGTCGCCCTGCGGATCCAGGCCGGGCACGTGCATGTGAACGGCGCGACCGTGCAGAACGAGGCGCAGGCACCGTACGGCGGCGTGAAGGCGAGCGGATACGGCCGATTCGACGGTCGTGCGGTCATCAACGAGTTCACCGATCTCAAGTGGGTGACGCTCGAGCCCTCCGACCAGCCCTACCCGTTCTGATCCTCGAGGGGAGGCGACCATGAGCATGCAGGTCACCGCGGCCGTTGCCCGTAAGCCGGGCGAGCCCTTGAGCATCGAGGAACTCGACCTCGACGACCTCCGCCCGAACGAGGTCCTGGTCCGGATGGTGGCGAGCGGCGTCTGCCACACCGACGCGATCGTCCGCGACCAGGTCTACCCCACGCCGCTGCCTGCGGTACTCGGTCACGAGGGCGCCGGTGTCGTGGAGCAGGTGGGCGACGGCGTCACGTCCGTCCGGCCCGGCGACCACGTACTACTGGCAGCCGCGTACTGCGGCCAATGCGACCGGTGCCGGGCCGGCCAGATGGCCTACTGCGAGAACCTGTTCGCGGCCGACTTCGGGGGCAGGCGACCGGATGGCAGCACGGCCTTCGCGAAGGACGGCGAGGCCATCTCGTCACACTTCTTCGGCCAATCGTCGTTCGCCAGCCACGCGAACGTGGTTCAGGAGAGCGTGATCAAGGTCGATCCGCAGGTGCCACTCGAGGTTGTGGCGCCGCTGGGCTGTGGCATACAGACCGGCGCCGGCACGGTGCTCAACGAGCTCAGACCGAGTCTCAACAGCAGTCTCGTCGTCATCGGAACCGGTGCCGTCGGCTTCGGGGCGATCATGGCCGCGAAAGTGGCCGGCTGCGCCCAGGTGATCGCGGTCGACATCCACCCGTCGCGCCTCGAACTCGCGATGGAGCTGGGCGCCACCGACTCGATCAACACCCGGGAGGGCGACCTCACCGAGGAGATCATGCGGCTCACCGGCGGCAAGGGCGCGAACTACGTGATCGACACGACCGCGCGGCCGGAGCTGCTGCGCAAGGGCGCGGACGCGCTCGGGCTCCGGGGAACGCTCGCCCTCGTCGGTGCCGCGAACCCGGGTACCGAAGTGAGCTTCGAGATCGGGCTCTCGCTGGTGAAGGGCTGGACATTCAAGACGGTGATTCAGGGCAGCTCCGTTCCGCAGGTCTTCATTCCCAAGCTGATCGAGCTCTGGGGCCAGGGCCGATTCCCGATGGACCGGATCATGCGGAACTACCGCCACGAGGACATCAACCAGGGCTTCGAGGATTCGCACTCCGGCCGGACCATCAAGCCGGTCATCGTCTACTGATCACGCAAGGGACCGCATCGGCGCGCCGGCCTCTCGGCCGGCGCGCTGGGCGACCATAGACCCCAGCCGGCGGACCTCCGTGTCACGGTCAGACGGCCTGACGGCATCATGGGACGGTGACGTTGAAGGCGCGTGGTCTGATCCTCGACCTGTTCGGGGACTACCTCCGGTATGCGGACGCCGAGGCCCGGCTGAGTCATCTCACGGAGCTGCTCGGCGCGTTCGACATCGCGCCCGCGACCGTGCGGGTCACGCTGTCGCGACTGCGCCGGGAGGGATGGTTCGTAACCCGCCGCGACGGTCGCGAGACCATCTACGCGCTTACCCCGGACATCCTCGGCGTGCTGGATGAGGGCCGTGACCGGATCTTCGCTCCTCCGGCGGACCGCTGGGCTGGCGTCTGGACGGTGGTGATCTACCAGATGACCGAGTCTGAGCGGCAGGAGCGCATCCAGCTGCGCAAATCGCTCGCCTGGCACGGTTTCGGTCCGCTGACGACATCGACGTGGTTGTCGCCCGGAGACCGCCGCAAGGAGGTCCGTGAACTGGTGGACCAGTCCACGGAGGAACAGGTCGATGTCCTCTCCTGCATGTCCGAGGGGCCCGAGCACGACCGCGTGCTGGCGCGGCGCTGCTGGGACCTGGAGGCGCTGGCCAGTCAGTACTCCGAGTTCAACGACGAGCACCGGCATCTCCTGCGTGAAGCCCGCAGGCTCACCGGCGCGGGCGCGCTCGTGGCGCGCACCGAGCTCATCTCGACGTACCGGCACTTCCCTTTCCGCGACCCGCGCCTGCCGCCGGAGCTGCGGCCCGAGCCGTGGCCCGGCGTCGAGTCCTACGAGATCTTTCGCAGCGCGCACGCACGACTCGGGGACGCGGCCCGCGCGTACGTCGCAGGCGTGATCGGCCGGGAACTCCCGGAGACTCCCCTTCCCTAGCTCGGGCCCGCGCTCAGAGCCAGGGACCGAGGGCCGCAGGCGTTGAGCTCCGCCCGGTCAGCCACGCTGCCAGGGCAGGACCCTCGCCCGCGGCCGATCGCCTACGGACGACGTCCGCGAGCAACGTGGTCGTGAAGTCGCCGGGAAGGTCCTCGAAGCTCACTCCGGTCCGCAGATCGACGGTGTGGATCATGACCTCGCGGGCGCGCATCCAGGGCACCTCGCTCGCCGGGACAGTGCGACCCTGTGCCGTGACAACCTCGTTCCGCCAGGTGTCGGCGGACAGTTCCGCGAAGGCCTTTTCGAGCTCCGCCGCCGACTCGCTGACGGCGGAGCGCAGCATCCCGGGCGACCACGCCGCCCCTTCCTCGATCTCCGCGGCGCGCTGCTCGGGCGATGCGTACATGCGGGCCTCGACGCCGGTGGCGGCCCAGGACACCAGCCGCAGCAACGCTTCGGCGTTGAAGTGGACGTGCGCGACGACGTGCCGCCGCGACCAGCCCGGCAGCTCCGTAGGCCGGTCCAGGTCCCCGTCGGAGATGGTGTCGAGCTGCCTCAGGAACAGGTCGGTGCCGCCGCGCACCCAGTCCCGCGCGGTCACTCCGCGCGTGCCCGGTTCGTGAGCCGGCCGAGTCCACCGATCTCGGTGACCAGGAGTGCTCCGTCGGTCAGATAGCGAGGCGGCTTGCGGGCATGTCCGACACCGCCGGGGGTTCCGGTGGCTATGACGTCGCCGGGCCGCAGCGTGATGATCGTGGAGATGTACCGAACCAGCGCCACCGGATCGAAGACGAGGTCGGAGGTGTCCGCCTTCTGCACCATCTCGCCGTCGACCGAGGCGGACAGCGGCAGGGCCGGCCGGACGCCGCCCGGTAGCTCGTCCGGGGTGACAAGGACCGGGCCGAGCGGCGTGGTCGCCTCGAACGTCTTGCCCTGTGTCCATTCCGTGGTCCGATACTGCCAGTCGCGCATGGTCACATCGTTGAGCACGGTGAAGCCGACGATCGCCCGGATCGCTGCCTCCTCGTCCGCCCGCCGGACGGGATGGCCGATCACGATCGCGAGTTCGGCCTCCCAGTCCACCGCCGCTGACTCGGGCGGTAACAGGATCTCATCGCCGGCGCCGATCAGCGCATCTGCGAACTTCGTGAACAGCGTCGGGTACTCCGGCAGGTCGCGACCCATCTCCAGAATGTGATTGCGGTAGTTCAGTCCCACGCAGAGCACCTTGCCGGGAGACAGCACAACCGGGGCGTACTCCCGCTCCGCCAAGCCGTGCTCCGGTCCGGACGCTGCGGCGGCAACGGCCGGCCAGTCGTCGTCGGCGAGCAGGGCGCCGACGTCGGTGTGCCCGGTCTCGACGGCGGTCGCGCCGTCGATGCGGATCGCGCGGGTGCCCTGGGGGGTGCGGATCGTCGCGAGTCTCATCAGCTCTCCACCTGCTCGGCCGGGTGTGTGCGGAGCAGGGACAGTCGCTCCAGGATCGGCGCGTCCGAGACGGCGAACAGATCCAGGCCGGTGTGCGTACGAAGGGACACGTCCGTCCAGGACGGGATCGCGACGACATCGCCGTGCGTCAGCGAATGCTCGGCGCCGTTGAGGACCACCGTGCCCGTACCCTCGAACACCTGCCAGACGGACGACGCGGTGGTCCGGCCGGGCCTGCTCACCGCACCGGCCCGCAGCCGGTGCATCTCGGTGCGCATCGTGGTGAGCGCGTCCCCTCCGGTCGTGGGGTTGGTGAACCGGACAGCCGCATGTCCCGCTTCGACGACGCCGGGATGCCCTTCGTCCTCCAGCTCCAGCTGGGCGGTCAGAGCCGCGTCCGTGTGCGCCCACCGGTACGCCATCAGCGGGGACGACGGTTGTGCTCCGACGGCCGAGACGGGGGTGAGACCGGGACCGCCCCAGAGACGTTCGCCGCGACTGCGGGCCGGCGTCGTGGTGTCGCGGACGACATCCGGTCCGAACTCGAAGAATCCCTGGTCGGTGGTGGCGACGAAGGGGATGTCGAGTCCGTCCAGCCACGTCATCGGGACGTCGGAGACATTCTGGTGGCCGTGGAACCGCCACCCGGGCGTCAGCAGGAGGTCGCCGCGCCGCATCGCGACCGGGTCACCGTCGACGACCGTCCACACGCCCTCGCCTTCGAGCACGAATCGGAACGCCGTCTGGGTGTGCCGATGCTCGGGCGCGTTCTCCCGCGGCCCCAGGTACTGGATCGCCGCCCAGAGCGTGGGGGTGGCATACGGGTCACCGGGGAGGCCGGGATTGCCGAGACCGATGGCGCGACGCTCGCCACCACGTCCGACCGGCACGAGCTCGGCGCTGCGGGCGGCCAGCGGGTACAGGTCCGCCCACCGCCACAGGTGCGGCACCGCCCTGGGTTCCGGTGCGAACGGCATCAGTCCCTCGCGGGTCCGCCACAGCGGTGTCATGCCGGCGGCGTCGAAGTCGCGGTACAGCGCGGCGAGCTTCGCCTGATGCTCGGGGGTGTCGAAGCCGCTGGCAGCGGCGCCCCCAGAGGTCTGGTCGAGCGTGGTCATGCTGCCCTCCTCGGGTCTGGTCGTGTGATTGATCTAGCGGGATCATGGGTTGCGGAGCCGGGCCGCGACGTCTGCCCGTAGCGCCTTCTTGTCGACCTTGCCGACCTTCGTGGCGGCGATCTCGTCGACCACCTCCAGGCGGTCCGGCATCTTGTAGCGCGCCACGCCTTCGGCGGTCATGGTCGCGCGAATCTCATCCAGGGTCAGCGCGGTGCCCGGTTTGAGGACCGCGTAGAGGCACACCCGCTCGCCCAGCTCGGGATCCGGCATCGCGACGGCAGCCACCTGAGCCACCTGCGGCAGTCGGTAGACGAGGTTCTCGACCTCCTCGGCGCTGATCTTTTCGCCACCTCGGTTGATCATGTCCTTGTCACGGCCCTCGACGACGAGATTCCCGTCGGGCAGCCGGCGGACGATGTCGCCGGATCGGTACCAGCCGTCCTCGGTGAAGGCCCGCGCGTTCTGCTCGGCCGCGCGGTAGTAGCCACGTGGGGTGTAGGGACCCCGGGTCAAGAGCGACCCGAGGGTGCCGTCGGCCACGTCCCTGTCGAACTCGTCGACTATTCGCACCTCGTCGCCAGGGCTCAACGGACGGCCCTGGGTGCGGCACACGACGCCGTCGGGGTCGTCGAGCCGGGTGTAGTTGAGCAGGCCCTCGGCCATCCCGAAGACCTGCTGCAGGCGGCAGCCGAGTACCGGGCGCACCTGGCGGGCCACCTCGTCGGCGAGCCGTGCACCACCGACCTGCAGAAGGTTCAGGCTGCGCAGCTGCGTCGCGCCGTGGTCGGCGGCGTGCAGTAGCCACCGTTGCGCGACGGCGGGGACCGCCGCCGTCGCCGTCACGCCTTCGGCCTCGATCGCGGCGAACGCCCTCTCCGGTTCGGGTGAGGGCAGCATCACCACGGTGCCGCCGGCCAGGAGCGTGCCGAGGATGCCGGGGCAGGCCAGGGGAAAGTTGTGTCCCGCGGGCAGAGTCACAAGGTAAACCGTGTCCCGGCCGAGGCCGCACAGTTCCGCGCTGGCGTGTGCGTTGTAGGCGTAGTCGTCGTGGGTGCGTGCGATGAGTTTCGGCAGGCCGGTCGTGCCGCCGGACAGCAGGAAGACGGCGACGTCCCGCGAACCGGGTTGGTCGTTGTCCCAGCGGGCCCGTGCCTTGGCCGGTTCGGCGGGTGGGCCGGCGAGTCGGGTGAGGTCGCTGGATCCGGCACGGACGTTGTCGCCGACCACCAGGAGATGCTCGAGGGTGGCCGAGCCGCTCATGAGCTCCGCGGCCATCGCCTCGTGGTCGAAGCCGCGGAGGCGGTCCGGAACGGCGATAGCCCGGGCTTCGCTGTGCTCCACGAGGTATCGCAGCTCGTGCTGCCGATGTGCGGGGAGCGCCATCACGGGGACGATGCCGGCTCGCAGGCACGCCAGGGTCAGCACGACGAACTGCCAGCAGTTCGGCAGCTGCATCACGATCCGGTCGCCGCGCACGAGTCCGAGCTCGTCCACCAGCCGACCGGCGAGCGCGTCGCTGCGCAGGATGAGTTCGGCGTGGTCCAGCCGGACGTCTCCGTCGACGAGCGCGACGTGTGTGGCGCGCGCATCGGCCGCTGCCCACAGTTCAGCGCCCAGCGAGAGGCCACGCCACCAGCCGTGCGCGACGTAGTCGCGGACGGCGTCCTCCGGCCAGGGGACAACGCCCTCGGATATCGCGGTGACGTTGGTGGACTCGGTCATGTCAGGGCACCTCCTCGAACGAGACGACGGCGTCGAGAGCCAGGATGCCGTCGGCGGTGATGCGCAACGGATTGATTTCGACGGACTCGAGCCGGCCGTCGGCCACGAGCAGATCGCCGAGGACGGCGAGAATCCTTCCGACCGCGCCCCGGTCCACGAACGGGCCGCCCCGGAAGCCGTCCAGCAGCGCCCGCCCGACCAGCTCATCCAGCAATTCGGCGGCTTCGGAGGCGAAGAGCGGCGCCGGTGCGGTGGCGACGTCGGCCAGGGCCTCCGCCAGCACCCCGCCGAGGCCGACAAGGACGACCGGGCCGAACACCGGGTCGCGGGTGGCGCCTACGATCAGATCGATCCCCGGACCGGCCTGCTTCTCGACCAGGAATCGCTGGGCGCCGGCGGCGTGCAGGGCGTCGAGCGCGCGGTCGAGTTCGGCTGGGTCCCGGATGCCGAGGTGGACTCCGCTGATGTCGCTCTTGTGGACGACGGCAGCGTCCAGCAGCTTGACGACGACCGGCCCGCCCAGCGCGATCAGAGCGGCATGTGCCTCGTCCCGGGAGTCGCAGGCGGCTCGTGCGAGCGTGCCGATCCCCAGGATACCGAGGAGAGCCTTCGCCGCGTCCTCGTCGAACTCGGTGCGCGCGAGAGCATCGCGCACTCTCGGATCGGACTCGGCGGGGGTGCTCGGCTGCCGCAGCCGACCGGCGGCACGGGCACGCGCCTGCGCGTCATGGACCAGCGCGGTCACCGCGGTGGTCAATGCGGCCGGGCTGCTCAGCGTGGGGATGCCGAGCGGCAGCAGAGCGTCCCGGATCGCGGCCACCTCGGTCGCGGGGCCGCCGGTGGCGACAAGCGCGGCCATGGATCCGGCCGCCGCGAAAGCTGCCGGCAGATCGAGCGAGTCCGGTTCCGCAAGCGCGTACACGCTCACCACGTCGATGGCGGGATCGGCGGCGACCGCGGCCAGCACGCCGGGAAAGGTCTCCCCCGGCCGGCCGGTGTCCACTGGGTTCGCCTGATAGGTCAGCGCGGGCAGCAGCGCGCTCAGGCGATCGCGGGTGTCCCCGGCCAGGGTCGGTACGTGCACGCCGGTTCCGGCCAACCCGTCGGCGTGCAGCAGCCCCGGGCCCGCCTGGGCTGTCACCACGGCCACGCCCGGCCGCGAGGCGGCGGGGAGCCGGATCAGGGACAGCGCGGTGACGGCGTCGACCAGTGCTCTCTCGTCGTCCACCACGACGGCGCCCGCCTGGCGCAGTGCGGCACGCGTGACCCGCCAGGAGGTCGCGAGAGCGCCCGTGTGGGACCGCGCGAAATCGGCGACGTCGTTTCTGCCCACGACGAGAGCTACGACGGGCACCCGGGCACAGAGCGCCTCGACTGCCGAGGCGAGCGCCGGCCCGTCGGCGACGGATTCCACATGGAGCGCGACGGCACGGGTGGCCGGGTCGTCGAGAAGGTAGGTGAGAACGTCCGCGGCCGTGACGTCGACCGCGTTGCCGAGGCCCACCGCGAGCGATACGCCGATCCCGGCTTCGGCGAGCATGAAGGCCAGTGCGTGGTTCACCCCACCGCTGGCCGCGACGACGGCTACCGAGCCGGCCGGTACCGCACCAACGCCGGGCACGAAGGATGCCGTCAAACCACGGGCGGGCGCGATGAATCCAGACGTATTCGGCCCGAGCAGGACCACCTCCGATCGCCGGGCGGCATCGACGAGATCGCGCTGATACCCGATGCCAGGCCCGCCCGCCTCCGCGTACCCGCCGGCGCAGACCAGGGCGGCGCGAACACCGCCGGCGGCCGCCGCCGTCAACGCGCCGGCGCTCGCCGCGGCGGGGACACAGAGAACGGCGAGATCGAGCGGTACGCCGAGCGCGTCGGCCGCATCCGCGACTGCCGCATATCGGCGTTCGTCAGGAGCAACGTCGCGCGGGTTCACCCCCGCCACCGGTCCGGGAAATGCGGACAGCGACCTGGCCATCACCGCACCCAGCTTCGAGGAGTCGCGGGACGCACCCACCACCACCACGCCGCGAGGGGCGAAGAGCGGCCGCAACCGGGCGGATGGCCCGGCGTCGGCCGTTCCCGGGCGAACGTCCCGGGCGTCCGTCGTCATGACAGATCTCCGGCCGGGACGCCGACCAGGTCGGTACGCCCGGAGAGGATCTCGGTGAGCGCCTCCTCATCATCGCGCGCGTCCTGCACGAGCAGGGTCGTCGCATGACGGGTGAGCCTCGCCTCCTCGCAGATGAGACGCCGTGTCAAGGCGGTCCCGCCGCGAACCGCGATCAGCGCTGCCCCGGCCGCGGCACCCTTGGCCACCGCGTCGAAGGCAGCCGGCAAGTCGTCCTCCGCGTCAGGCGCCACCACGACCAGGCCCCAGGAGCCGCCGTCCACCGGTTCGCGGTGCAGCGGCAGGTCGAACTCGGGAAGCCGGACCAGGTTCTCGGCGACGCCGACGAGCCGACCGCTCAGAGACTGATCAGCGACGTCGAGCGGACTCTGTAGCGGTGCGGCCCCGTGCCGCGCCCGCCACTGCTCGTGAACGGCCTCGACGAAACCGGCGTCGCGGCGACGCAGCTTGGCATCGGTGAGCGAGCGGGTGAAGAAGTGGTAGGCGAACTGCCACGGCGGGAGCTCGTCATACGTACGCCCGAAGTGTTCCCACCACGAGAGGCTGGGCCGCGCGGAGTTCTGGATCTTCGCGACCGGGGGGCGGCGCTCCTGTTCGTACGCGGCGAGCGCGGAGTCGAGGTCGTCGTGCGCGCCGAGGGCAGCGGCAAGGGAGACCGCGTCCTCCATCGCCATCTTCGTGCCGGAGCCGACCGAGAAGTGCGCGGTGTGCGCGCTGTCGCCGAGCAACACGACGGCGGTGCGGCCGACCCGGTGCCGCCATCGCGCCGCCCTGCGGGTGCGGAAGTTGCTCCAGCGCGAGTTGTTGGCGATCAGAGCGTGCCCGTCGAGTTGATCCGCGAACAGTCGCTGTAGGTAGGCCAGGCTCTTCTCGTCACTGCGACCCGGCGGCTGGCTCACGTCGAACTCGTCGAGACCGGCCGCCCGCCAGGACCGTTCGTCGGTCTCGACGATGAAGGTCGACACACCCGACCCGATGGGGTACCCGTGAACGGCGAACACCCCGTGCTCCCCGCGCTCGTGCACGAAGGTGAGCCCCTCGAAGGGGTACGTCGTGCCGAGCCAGATGAACTTCGCCGACGCCGTCTCGGCGGTCGGCTCAAAGACGTCGGCGAACCGGTCCCGCATCGCGGAGTTCGCGCCGTCCGCCGCGACGATCAGGTCGAACTCCGCGTCGAGCAGGTCGTCCGGATCGCCCGGTGTGGAGAATCGCAGATCGACGCCGGCCGCGGCGGCCCGCTCCTGCATGACTCGGAGCAGGGCCCGCCGCTCGACCGCCGCCATCCCGTTGCCGCCGCAACGCAGGGCCTCGCCGCGCAGGCGAACCTCGATCGGGTCCCAGTGCACCCCGTGGTCCGCCAAGGCGTCCCGCAGCACCGGGTCGGCCTCGTGGATCGCGGCCAGCGTGGCGTCGGAGAAGACGACCCCGAATCCGAACGTGTCGTCGGCCCGGTTGCGTTCGAAGACCGTCACCTCGCGGGTCGGGTCGGCGCTCCTGGCCAGGGCAGCCGCGAACAGGCCACCCGGGCCTCCGCCCAGCACCGCGATCCTCATGAGACCTCCATAAATGTTTCATTTCTAAGCCGTGAAGCACAATACTGACACATATATGGGCTCGGCGTCACCGTGCGGCGTGACGCCTGTGCCCGGTCAGAATTTCCGCCATGCGCAGCCCGATGAGCACGCACGCCGGCATCGTGGGCACGGCGACGATCCGTGGCATGACGGTGCTGTCCGCGATCCGCAGGTTCCGCACTCCGTTGACGCGCAACTCGGCGTCCACCACCGCCCTGTCGTCCCTGCCCATCCGGCACGCACCGGAGGAGTGGAAGTAGGTCGTCGCTCCGTCGCGGATGAATCTGATCAGCTCGTCGCCCTCGAGATCACGGCCCGGCGCGACCTCCCGGACCACGAACGGCCTCATCGCGGCCGAGGCCGCCACCGAGCGCGCGATCTCGATGCTCCTCGCCAAGGCGGTCACGTCGTCCGGGTGGCTGAGGAAGCGCATATCCACGATCGGCCGGTCAGCCGGATCGGAGGAACGCAGCCGGACGGTGCCGCGGCTCTTCGGCGCGACCAGCCCGGCGCACAGGGCCCAGGTGTTGGGCGGCGCCGGGTACTGCTCCGCGATGACCTCGCTCGCGTACGGGATCTCGATCTGCACGATGCTGACATCGGGCAGTTCGAGGCGGGAATCGGTCTTGTAGTAGCCCGAAACGTTCGCGGCGCTGTTGCGGTACTCGAACGCTTCCGGCGCCTCGTACAGGCAGCCGCCGTGCAGGATGTGGTCCTGCACGTTCTTACCGACCTCGGGAGAGTGCACGCGCACCGGGACGTGCGCCGCGCGGAGTTCCTTCTCGTGGCCGACACCGCTGAGCATCAGGATCTTCGGAGTGTTGAACCCGCCCGCGGAGAGGACGACCTCACGACCCACCCCGAAGGAGACCACCTTGCCGTCCTTGACGCACTCGACCCCCACCGCCCGGTCGCCCCGGAGGAGCACGCGATTGACCTGGGTGTTGACGAGGACGGTGACATTCTCACGGATGAGAACCGGGTAGAGGAAGGCGCGGGCGATGCTCTGCCGGCGGCCGTCCTTGATGATCTGGTTCATGTAGCCGAAGCCGTTCCCGGTCAGCTCCCGCTCGCCGTTGAGATCGTCGACGACGGGCAGACCCACCTCCCGAAAGCCGTCGAGCGCGGCGGTCGCCATGGGCAGCGGATCGGCGGCCGGCTGCACCCAGACCGGGCCTCCCGTACCCCGGAAGGCGGGATTTGGTGTTCCCTGCCAGTCCTCGGCCACCTTGAAGATCTTGAGACTATGGCGATAGCCCCAGCGGGAGTCGCCGGTCTCGGCCGCCCAATGGTCGAGGTCGGCCTTGAACGGCCGGGCCCAGATCGTCGCGTTGATGCTGCTGCCACCGCCGACGACCCGGCCGGTGTGCTCCGGGATGGCCCGGTTGTTCACGCCGGGGCTGGGTATCGAGACGTCTCCCCAGTCCCGGACGGTGCCCAGGTTGGTGAACCACAGCCGGGGATCCTGGACGGACGGCGCGGTATCCCAGTCACCCGCTTCGATCAGCAGGATGCGCGCCGACGGTTCCTTCGTGGCGAGCGTGCCGACGAGCGCGCAACCCGCACTGCCGGCGCCGACGACCACGTAGTCGTACGACCGTTTCAGCGACGCGACGCGACGCGCCTGAGCGGCACGCATGGCGTCGAGGTCGGACGCCAGCGCGGGAACCGCCTCGGCGGCGACAAGCCCCGTCGCCAACGCTCCCGCGATGAAGGTTCGGCGACTGATCCGGCCGGCGATCAGCGCCAGCTCGAGCCGGTCGAGCTTCTCGTGCGTTTCCATCCTGTTCCCGTCTGATCGGTCTCGAAGAGGGGATCGCTGTGTCCGGCCAAAAGCCCGGGCGAAGCTCCGCAAGTTTCACAATGTTCCTGTCAGCGGGATACCTTTTTCTGCTATGAGGAACGAGCCGCCCTACCCGATCACGTCGGTTGACCACGCCCTGCACCTTGCGATCGTGTTGCAGCACGAAAGTCCGCTGCGGGTCAGCGACGCGGCCGAGCGACTGGGGGTGTCTCCATCGACCGCGCACCGCCTGCTCGCCATGCTGGTCTATCGAGGTTTTGCCGAGCAGCGGCCCGACCGGCGCTATCAGGCCGGCGACGTACTACGGCCGGCGATCGCCACCCACGCGCCGGTCGCGCTGCTGCGACAGGTCGCCCGGCCGCACATGCGGTCGCTCGTCGAGCGGGTGCAGGAGTCGGTCAACCTGATGGTGCTGGCAGGGACCGAGACTCGATTCATCGCATCCGCGGAGTGCGTGCGCACGCTGCGGGTGGGCAGCAGGGAGGGCCGGACCTTACCGGCGCACCTCACCTCGGGGGGTGTCACCCTGCTTGCCGCCCTGCCGCCTGACAAGATCACCGCGCTGTACGAGGGATGTGCCGACGTCGACCTCACCCGGTTGCGCCGGGAACTCACGCTGGCACGCAAACGTGGCTTCGCGATCAACGCACAGCGCACCGAGGCCGGGCTCACCGCGATCGCGGTGCCCGTACGCGGCCCGGAGGGTCCGCCCATCGCCGCCGTCGCGCTCGCATTGCCGAGCGCACGATTTCACCGCGATCGGGTCCCGGAGTGGGTGAGTGCGCTGTCCGACACGGCGACTGCGATCGCCCGCGGGACGGTCGAGGCAGGCACGGCCGGATAACCCCGTCCGGCCGGTGGCAATGGCTCCCGACCTGCTTATCGATGCGGAGTGCTGAAGCAGATGGTGCCGAGGCGATCGATGCCGGCGCGGTACACCACACCAGGCCGGATCGGCACGGCGTCCGTGAGCGCACCGGCGAGCACGATGGCGCCGGCCGGAAGGCCTTCGCCGCGCTTCGCCAGATGTTCCGAGAGATGGATCAATGCGCGTAGCGGATGTCCGAGGACGGCTGCGCCGGTTGCGCTGTGCAGCTCGCGGCCGTCGCCGGAGAAGACGCACCGGAGGGCGGTGAGGTCGCCTGCCGTCGCCGGGTCCACCCAGTCGCCGACAACGAAGGCCGCGGCGCTGGTGTTGTCCGCGACCACGTCGGGCAGGCGGAATTCGAACCCGGCATAGCGGGAGTCGATGATTTCCAAGGCCACGGCGACCCCGTCGATCGCGGCGGCCGCCGCTGCCATGGTCAATGGCCGGTCCAGGACGCGACCGAGCCGGAAGGCGATCTCAGGTTCGATGCACCCGATAGCCCCACTGCTCGTCGAGATTGGAATCGCCGTCGGTGAAGGGCTTAAAGGGCCTGCGGTCGGCTCGTACGGCACGAAGCGCTTCGGCGGCGAGGAACGGAGTCATGCAAGACACTCGCGCAGCCAGTCGGCCACGGCGTTCAGCGCGTCCGGGGTAATGCCGTGACCGCCCGGTCCGCGGTGGGCCGTCGTCGCCGCGCCCGACTCCCCCAGCAGGTACCGCCATGTGCGATCGAGCAGTTCGCGGGGGATGACAGAGTCCTGCTCGCCCTGGGCCACCGCGATCGACACCCCGGCCAACCGCGCCGGCGTGGTCGGCACGCCGGCGTCGAACGGCAGGGTGCCATAGAGGATCGCCGCGCCGGTGTAGCGCGCAGGGTCGTCCAGCAGCAGTCCGCCGGCAAAGGCCGCACCGCCGCTGAATCCGATCAGGAGCACCGGACGGCCCTCCGGGGCCACGCTGTCGAGCCAGTCCCGGAACCAGTCCATGGCCGCGCGCAGCGATTCGGCGACCGGGCGGCCGATGCCGCGGTTGGCGAACCAGGCGTAGCCGCCGCCCTCCGCGATCGGCGCGCGCACCGCCGCGTACGCCGGACCGACCGGAAGGTGATCGGAGAGGGTGAGGATCTCCTGTTCGTGGGAGCCGCGGCCGTGCAGCAGCACGACCAGCGGCGCCAGCGGATCCTCGGACCCCGTGGTCGCCACGACCGGCGGCGCGAAGACACCCGCCGTGGTCATGGCTGTGCCACTGCGGACTCGCCGGCCGTGCCGACGCCGCTCCACCGTCGCACCTCGGCCGCCAGGTCGAGCCGGTCGACCGGGGCGGCGTTCTCGTACTGGCCCCATTCCGTACGCGGCAGCATCCACATGATCTCGAACTCGTTGCCGTCCGGGTCGGCGCCGTACACGCTCTTCGTCGCGCCATGACTGGACTCGCCGGTATACGCGTCCGCCTCGGCCAGGATCTTGCGGGCCTGCTCCAGCTCGTCGATCGTGTCGACCTGCCAGGCCAGGTGATACAGCCCGATGCCGCCGCGCTGCTTGGGCGGCGCGTCCGGGCCGACGCCGAACAGCCCCAGGTCATGGTGGTTGCCGGAGCGCGGCAGGCGCAGGAAGGCTGCCTTCGCGCGTGGTTCACGCGCGGCAACCACCATGCCGAACACTTCGGTGTAGAAGCGTTCGGCGCGGGCGAGGTCGGCGACGAACAGGACGGCATGGTTGAGCCGCACCGGGCCGATGCTCATGACTGTCTCCTTCATTGGGGTATGGCCAGCAGAACGCGGGCGCGGCTGCCGCCGTCGACCCGGTCGTGTGCCGCGGCGGCCTGTTCCAGGGGCATCGGGTCGACGCGGATCGACAACGCGCCCTCGTCGGCGGCCGCGGTGAGGTCGTGGGCCGCCTGCCGCTTCGCCTCGGCGGGGAAGTCGTCGCTGCCGAGCAGCCGGATGGTGACGTTGTTGAACAACATCGGCCAGAACGGCAGGTCGGGCCGTTGCCGGCCGGTGGCGTACGCCGCGATGATGGTCTCGTTGTGTGCGACGGCGGCGTCGAGGTCGATGTTCTCGGCGAAGGCGACCTCGATGATGCGATCAATCCCGCCGGGCGCTCGAGCGCGGATCGCGGCGGCCGGGTCCGGCTGGTCCAAGGCGATTGCCGGCACGCCGGTCGTCGGCAGATCCCTACCGTGCCGCACGGTGCCGATGACCGTTGCGCCACCCCAGAGCGCCAACTGGGCCGCCAGGGAGCCGACCCCGCCCAGGACACCGTGCACGAGCACGGTCTGGCCGGTTACCGGCCCGTCGGCGAAGACTGCCCGGTGTGCGGTGATCCCCGGAATGCCGAGGCAGGCGCCGACTTCGTCGCCGACGCCCCGAGGGAGGTCGACGGCCTGAGCCGACGGGACGACGGTCAGCTGAGCGGCGGTCCCGAACGGCCGGTAGGACTGTGCGCCGTACACCCACACCCGCCGTCCCTGGCGGCCCGGATCGATGCCCTCACCGACCGAGTCGATCACTCCCGCGCCGTCGCTGTGCGGGATCACCCGCGAGTACCGCATGCCGTATCCCACCCAGTCGGCACGCTTCTTGGTGTCGCCGGGGTTGATCCCGGAGAAGCTCAGCCGGACTCGTACCTCGCCAGGGCCGGGCTCCGGATCGGGCAACTCGCCGACCTGCAGAACCTCGGCGGCCGGGCCGGGCCGGTCGTACCAGATGGCGCGCACCGCTTCTCCTTCGCTTCGCGTGGTCGCTTATTCGGTGACGGCGAACCCGCCGGTCCAGGAGATCTTCTCGCCGACGGCGAGCGTGAGCTGCAGGAACCCGAGGGACTCCAGCTCGCGGGCCCGCTTCAGGCCACCGGCGTCCACCGAGCGCAGGCCGGCCGCGCCGACCACGCCCGCGAGGAGGGCCTTGGCATCCGCGTCGTCACCGGCGATCAGGACGGTGGTCGTCTGCCCGCCGACCGACCCGGCCTGCAGGGTGCCCGCGAAGTTCGTGTTGAACGCCTTCACCACGTGCGACTCCGGCAGGGCGGCGGCGATCTCGGCGGCCGCGGAACTGTCGGCCGGGACGGTCAGAGAGTCGAACGTCTCGAAGTTCAGCGGGTTGGTGATGTCGACGACGACCTTGCCGGCCAACTGCGCGCCACGCTCGGCGATGACCGAGGCGACCGAGGAGTAGGGCACCGCGAGCACGACGATATCGCCGGTGACCGGTTTGCCGGCGTCGGAGCTGTTCACCAGCTCTACGGTGTTGCCGCCCTTCGCGACCAGACCGGAGATGGCCTGTCCCATGTTTCCACTGCCGATGATGCTGATGTGCGCCACGATGGCCTCCTGAATTGGTTGTAGCTACAACCTAACCTTCTTATGAGGTTGTAGCAACAACCTTTTGAATGTCATCATGTGAGCGTGGACACGCAATGGCTCACCCCGAAGCAGCTGGCGTCCTGGGTCCGGCTGACCGCGATCCTGGAACTGCTGCCCGCAGCCCTCGACAGCCAACTCAGGCGCGACGCCCAACTGACCCACTTCGACTACTACGTGCTCGCGATGCTCTCCGAGGCGCCCGAACAGACGCTGCGCATGACAGCGCTCGCCGAACGCACCACCGCCACCCTGGCCCGCCTCTCCCACGTCGTGCACCGCCTGGAAACCCGCGGCCTGCTGGAGCGCTTCCCCTGCCCGCAGGACCGCCGCGCCACCAACGCCCGCCTCACCGAAGCCGGCTGGCAGAAGGTGCGCGACAGCGCTCCCGGCCACGTAGCCACCGTCCGCGAAAACGTGATCGACGCGCTCACCCCCGAGCAGATCACCCAACTCGGCGAAATCAGCGACGCCATCCTGCACCGGCTCGACCCCGACGGCGCCAAAGCGCAGCTCTACCACCGATACGAACCGCCGCAGCCGGCCTAGAGCCGGCCTGACCGGTCAAAGCTCAACAGTCACCAGGCCCATGAGGAAGTGCCGGAGATCCGCGGCCATGTCGACGGACCGATCCAACAGCCACTGCACCTGCAGCCCGTCCATGACCGCGATGGTGACACGTGCAGCAGAGTCCGTGTCCACACCGGCCCGCAGCAGTCCGCGCTGCGCGAGATCTCCCAGCGCCCGGCCGACGGTGAGCCGAGTCTCGGCGTAACGACGCGCGAAATAGTCGTGGGCCGGGTGAGCCGGATCCGTCGCCTCGGCGGACAATGTGCAGAACAGCGCGACCTCGCCCGGCGTGCCAGCGTTGCGCGCGGCCAATGCGGTCAAGCCGCGGAGGACGACGAGCCCATCGTCGGCATCCAGGTCAAGGAGCCTGCTGGACCTCGAGTCGCGCCGCGCCAGCACCGCGGACAGCAGAGCGCTCTTGTTCTGGAAGTGGTGCAGCAGGCCGGCATCACTCATGCCGACCCGGCCCGCGATGGACTTCAGCGAGCCGCGCCGATACCCGGACTCGCCGAACACGACCAGCGCGGCATCGAGAATCTCGTCCCGTTTCGCGTCGGTCTTGGCATAGGAGCCGCGAGGCTTGGCCCCGCGCACCGCTCGCGCATCGATGGCCGGAGCGCCCTTCCGTCGACGTCCGGGATCGTGTTGTCGATCCCGGGGAACACGGTACAACGTACGGAACGCGGCGCCGCGACGTTCCGAGGGCGCTACGGATCGAACGCTTGAAAACCTAGTGATCACTCGGTATTCGGCGTTACCGTGCTGGAACTTGCCGTACTCCGAGATCGGAGCACCTTCATGTCGTCACGGCGCACGGGAATCCGGCTTGTACTCCCCCTCACCCTGCTCGTCGCAGCGCTGGCCGCCTTCACCCCAGCGGCTGTCGCAGCGCCCGGGCTCCATTCCACGCGCGCACCCATCGCCGAAGTCGAGAGCGGCGATTTGGGTGGCACGCGACTCGGCACTGCCGATGCCTTCCTCGGAGTCCCGTACGCCGCGCCACCCTTGGGGCAGCTTCGGTTTGCGCCACCGCAGCCACCGCCGAGGTGGCGGGGCATCCGGCCTGCTGACCGGCAGGCTCCGGCGTGCCTGCAGTTCGCGCCCGGCGGAATCCGGGAAACCCAGGCCACCAGCGAAGACTGTCTTTACCTCGATGTGTATCGCCCACATGGCATCACCCGGACGGCGTCCCTTCCGGTCATCCTCTGGTTGCACGGCGGCGGCTACACACAGGGCACCGGCGTCATCTACGGCGGCCAGACCCTGGCCGCGACGACACGCAGCGTCGTGATCAGCATCAACTACCGCCTCGGCGCCCTCGGCTACCTGGCCCTCGCCGAACTGGACGCCGAACATCGCGCGACCGGATCCGGCAACTGGGGGCTGCTCGACCAGATCGCCGCCCTGCGGTGGATCCAGCGCAATGCGTCGGGCTTCGGCGGCGATCCGCGGAACGTCACCATCGCCGGCCAATCGGCCGGAGGCTCGGCGGTGTGCACACTGCTCGCCTCGCCCGGGGCGGCGAAAACCTTCCGGCACGCCGCCATCCAGAGTGCTCCGTGCGGGCTCGGTGAACGCCCACTCGCCAGCGCCCAGCAGCAGGGAGCGTCGTTTGCGGGCGAGGCCGGCTGCACGGTCACGGCAACCCGGCCGGCATGTCTGCGGGCACTGCCCGCGCAACGGCTGATCGACGCCTTCCAGGTGGCGGGCGGCGCCGGACCGGTAACCGGCACGCCGACTCTGCCGACCGGGTCCGTCGCGGCCATCGAGACCGGCCGGTGGAACCGGGTACCTGTCCTCATCGGCGCCATGGCGCACGAGGGAAAGCTGTTCCTGTCGCTCAACCCGGACATCACCGCCGACGATTACCGGAGATGGCTGACAGAGTCGTTCGGCGATAACGCCGCCGCAGTCGCTGCCCGCTATCCCCTGGCTGATTACCCAGCGCCGTTCTACGCACAGGCCGAAGCGATGGGCGACGGTGCGTTCTACTGTGCTGCCAAGCAGACGGCAGACCTGCTGGCGACGAAGACCCGGGTGTTCCGCTACGAGTTCGACGATCCGAACTCGCCGACCCTGTACGGCTTCCAACCGCCAGGTATCGACATGTCGAGCACCCACTCCGCCGAACTCGCATACCTGTTCGACTTCACGCTCGGTGCCGGGCCGGTGCCGCCCGGCTCGCGCCGGCTCGCCACGCAGATGAAGAGGTACTGGGGATCGTTCGCACAAGATGGTGACCCCAACGCGCGCACCCTGCCACGGTGGCCGACCTACGACGAGCGCGACCAGCGGACGCTGATCCTACGTCCCGGCGGCCCGCGAGTCTCCACCTCGACGAGCGAGGACCACAACTGCGCCTCTGGGAAACGATGGGACCGGCGCCCTTGGGATAGCCGTCCAGGGCGGCCTCGGTGACGTGCGCAGCGGTTTCCTCTCAGTCGTGTTCGGCTCAGGCCGTGGGATCGACGAGCAGCTTCATCGCCTGGCCGGCGCGCAGCGGCTCGAGCCCCTGCTTCACAACGCCCTCGAGGGGACGGTGTCGACCCAACCCGTGGTGTCGTAGTGGCCGCGGGCCATGAGGTCGATGACGGCGCGGTAGTCGTCGCCCGTGTAGCAGATCGTGCCCTGGATCCGGCGCTCCCGGAGCACAAGATTAATCAGGGGTGTGACGAGCGGCTTCTCGTAGATGGCGACGCTGATCAACGCGCGCCGTTCGCCCAGGGAGTCCAGCGCCGACTGGATGGCCGGCGCGACGCCCGCGGCATCGAAGGCGGCATCGACGCCGTCGCCGCCGGAGCGTTCGGCGATGATTCCCGGCACGTCCTGGGTGGTCGGGTCGAGGGTGCGCGCGCCGAGCGCCTCGATCGACCGGCGGCGGGTCTCCGTAGGCTCGACCACGTCGATCTCCGTCAGGCCCATGCCGCGCAGCGCGAACCAGATGCCGATTCCGATCGGCCCGGCGCCGTACACCAGTGCGCTGCTCTGGTCGTTGACCTCGGCAAGGGTCGCCGCGTGGTACGCGACGGACATGGGTTCGACGAGCGCACCGAGCTCGAGCGGCACTCCGTCGGGAAGGTGATGCACCTGGTTGCGCGGCACCACGGTGTACTCCGCCATCATCTGTTCGGTACGCCCGGCACTCGACACCATCGACGAGCCCACGACGCCCAGCGTGACGCCGCCGAGAAGATCATGACTCAAAAACGGCAAAGTCAGACCTACTGACGCCGCCCACCGCCGACACAGGAAATGAAAACGGTGGAAACTCACCAGTATCGTGAGAATCCACCGCAAATGGTGTCCGAGGCCCAACACTCGAGATACGCCCACGCTGATCGCGTCCCGCGAGCTGGCGTTGGCCGGCCGGTGTGGCGAGGTTTGGTGAAGGTGGCCGCGATAGTGCGCACCGTTCAAGCCGTCGATCCGGCGCTGGTAAGCACGGCGTACACCGGCGGTTTGGTCCGAGAGGCGCTGACATCGGCGGAGCCGACGCCGCGCCGGCGGAGCCGATGTCGCGCCCGCAGGGCTCGACATGGCGGGGCCGCAAACGTTTCGCCTGATCCGACCTGCACCACCGCCCACCGCGGGCCCGGACCAGGAGGTCGGGGCCCGCTGTGTTCGCATTCAGGATTTAGCGATCTTGGCGAGTGCTGCTCACTCGAGATCAGCCCTGGTGACGGGCCAGGTAGACGTCATTGCGGAGGTTCGTGTCGTCGGCCGTCAGGGCTCCGTCGGTGGTGAACACCACGATGCTCCCGTCCGCCGAGATCGCTGGGTAGTAGGAGGGCCGAGTGTTCGGCGCCTCGCCCGTGCTGACCAGGGTGGTGGTGCCGTTCACCGTGTCCCGGACGAAGATGTCGCGCACGCCGTTGGTGTCGCCGGGAACGAGGTTCGTCGCCTCGCTGTCGAACGCGACGTACCGCCCATCGGCTGACATCGGCGCGCCGGTGATGGTGAGGCCGCTGGCCTTGTCGCCCTGGACGCCGCCGGCTCCCACGCTGACCCGGGTTACCGAGCCGGTCGCCAGTTCGATGCGGTACGCGTCCGCGGCGCGGTTGGTGTCCTCGGGCACCATGGCCGTGTCGGTGAAGAAGGTTGCGTACTGGCCGTCCGGGGACACCAGCACGGGGGTGCCCGCCTTCGGAACCGCGTAGCCGAGGCTCGACAGCGATGTCGCGTTGACCCGAGCGGTGGTGCCGGACTGCATGTCGCGCACATACGCGTTCGTGGCGATGAACCGCGGTGAGGGCACGATCTGCCAGTCCGAGGAGATGAAGCCGACGTACCGGCCGTCGGCGGAGATGCTCGGCAGGCGGCTGTCCTCGGTACCGGACGTACCGTCGGGCCGGACACTGACCTCGGTGGTGGTGCCGGTCTCCCGATCGTGCAGCAGCACCTTGGACTTCGAGCCGATCGCGCCCGGGGCGAGATTGGTCGCGGTCGTGCTGAAGGTGACCCATCTTCCGTCGGCGGACAGCTGCGGGTTCTGGCTCGGACCGTTCGCCTCGGTGCCGTCGGTTGCCACACTGACCCGGCTCGTGGTGCCGGTCTGCCGGTCGTGAACGAAGACGTCGGAGGCGTTGTTGGTGTCGCCCGGCACCAGATTTCTGGCGGCCGAGTAGAACGCGACAAACCTTCCGTCGTACGAGAGCGCGGCTCCGTAGCTGGCGGCGTTGGCCGGGGTGCCGTCGGTCGCGACACTGACCCGTGTGCTGACTCCGGTACTCAGATCTCGGACGAAGGTGTCGTACACATTGTTGAAGTCCTGCCGGACGATGTTGGCGGCATTGGACCCGAAGGCGACCACCTGGCCGTCCCCGGAGACGACCGGGAAGTGACTGGAGTCGCTGGCGGGTTCGCCGTCATAGGCGACGCTGACCCGGGACACGCCCGTAGGCTCGTCGGCCTGAGCGGCCGGCGAGGCGGCGACTGCCGTGGTCACCACAGTCACAGCGGTAGCAGCTGACAATACGATGCGACGCATCGTGTTCCTCCCCCGTGCATCGATGAATGCCTCCCGGGCGGAGCCGGGAGCGGCGCCGAGGGTATCAATGTCGATGTACGTCCAGGTTCCCAAGGAACCGTCCGATGAGGGTCTGTGGCTCTGTTGCGTTCGCTGATCGAATGGGCCAGGCAGGGTTGACCGATGACACGGCACCGGTTTACCCGGGAGTGCTCAAAGAACTGGTGCCGGCGGCGTGGCACCACGTCGAGCAGTACGCGAACAACCCGATCGAGGCCGATCATGGCCAGCTCAAGAGGCGGCTGCGACCGATGCGCGGGCTAAAGAGCGATCGCACAGCGCAGGTCGTGATCGCTGGGCACGCCTTCCTGCAGAACCTGCGCCGTGGTCACTACGAGCTCGCAGTCGAAGTCACCCCGGCAGAGCGGGTCGCCGCTGCGTTCACAGAACTCGCCCGAGCGATCTGACGCCCATCCCGGCCGAGATCGACGCGTCCACTGATCTCGCAACGCAGCGGCGCCCGTTCTGTCACCCCACCGGGGAAAATTCTCTGAGATTGTTTCTGATCGGCGGCAACCTGTGGGCCGTGGATCGCATGTACCCGGATGTAAGCCGACACCGCCACGATCCGGGGGAACCTGTAATGTCCGCACGTCACCGCCTGCTGTCGCCCGCCGCCGCCGTTGTCCTGTTCGGACTCGCCGCCTGCGGTTCCACGCCGGCTCCTGTTCCGCTCGCGGCTCCGTCGCCGTCGTCCGTTCCCACGCCAGCCGTACCCACGTCGGCTGGTCCTACGCCGGCCGCTCCGGCACCTTCCACCGCGGCCACCTCGCCCGCGGTGGCGACGGACCGTCCGGCCGCGGGCCCCAAGTGCCCCTCCGAGAAGACCCTCGAGAAGCTGGCCGATCTGCCGAAGGGCTGGTATTTTGTTCCGTCCAGTGTCGAGTGCTGGAAGGGCTGGGCGACGGCCGACCCGGAGGGTCCGACCCCCGGCGACGGCATCTACCTGTTCCAGTACAAGCCCGGCAAGGGCTGGCGTTATCACAGCCAGGGCAGCGGATACCACTGCGAGGAACTCGGCATCGACGAGCCCGCGCCGTTCTGCCAGTACCAGTGACCGTGCCGATTCGGGCACACCGTAGCCGGTCGCACCGGCTACGGTGTGCCGCATGGCCGGCCGGAGGCATCGATGACGGCGCCGCCTGAACGATTTCGGCAACGGGGGAGCGCGGGCGGAGCATGGCGAAGTCCATAGATGATCTTTTCTGTGAGTTCGTCCGGGCCCGCTCGCCCGCGCTGCTGCGGACGGCGTTCCTGCTGACCGGCGACCGGCACCTCGCCGAGGATCTGGTGCAGGACGCGCTGGCCCGCACCCATCGGGGCCGGCGCAGGCTGGACGACCCCGGACACTTCGAGGCCTACACCCGCACGGCGATGTACCACCTGCATGTGAGCTGGTGGCGGCGCCGCAAGGTGGTCGAGTCGATGCCGGGCGAGCTGGCCGACATGGTCCAGCCCGGCAGCGACCACGCCCGCCGCACCGATCTCAAGCTCGCCCTGCACGAGGCCCTCGCGCGACTCACCTCGCGGCAACGCGCCGTGCTGGTGCTGCGGTTCTTCGAGGATCGAAGCGAGGCCGAGGCCGCCGAGCTGCTGCACTGCTCGGTCGGCACGATCAAGAGCCAGACCAGCAAGGCGCTGGCCCGCATGCGCGAGGTGGCGCCCGACCTGCTCTCGGCCGTGTTGGAGGAAGCCTGATGACCGACGATTTCGGGCCGCTGCGTCAGGCCATGTCCGATCTGGCCGAGCACGGCGGAAGCACCGACCTGTACGAGCGGGCGCTGCACAAGTCGCGCCGGTCGCAACGGCGCACCGCGGTCGCCACATCGGCCGCGGCCGCGGTGGCGGTGTTCGCCGTCGGCGGCGCGATCGCGTTCGCCGGCCGGGCGGGCCCACGGGCCCCGGTGGCGACCCGCCCGCCGGCACCCAGCGCCGCCCCGACCTCGGCGGCGACCACCGCGCCGAGCCCGACACCGCCGTCCTCGACACCGCCGTCCTCGCCGTCCTCGACGCCTTCATCCGTCCGGACGAGCGACCGTCCCCGCTACCCTGCCTGCCCTTCCGCGAAGGCCCTCGAGAAGCTGGCCGATCTGCCGAAGGGCTGGTATTTCGTTCCGTCCAGTGTCGAGTGCTGGAAGGGCTGGGCGACGGCCGACCCGGAGGGCCCGACGCCCGGCGACGGCATCTACCTGTTCCAGTACAAGGCCGGCAAGGGCTGGCGCTACCACAGCCAGGGCAGCGGATATCACTGCGCAGAGCTGGGGATCACCTCCGGCAACCCGCCGTTCTGCCAGGTGGACTGAGCCCCTGCTCAGGCCGTTGCCCGGAAAGGCTCTGTTGCATTGAGCGATCCAACGTCTCGAGCGCCGCAAATCCTTCGGAGTACCCTCCGCGAGCGCTAGCTTCCCGAAGGGCCGGGGCGGCACAAGCGGTGGTCTGCCCGATCTATGCCCGCGGAAGAGGCACCGTAGTCGAGCTCGCAGGAAGCCTTGCGGCAAGCGATCTTGGCGATGGCTCAATGCAACAGAGCCCGGGTAATGAATGACGCCGGGCGCCTGCTGTTCGCAGGCGCCCGGCGTACCAGGTCACTCGCAGTGTTGGCCCGTCGCCCAGGTGGTTTTGCTGGGCCACCAGGCGTTGGCAAGATGGGTGCCGTTGTGTGCCTTGCAGTACCAAGTGTCAGTCGTGCCAAGCACGTAAAGGTTGACGTAATTTCGGCCGCTCTTGGTACCTTGCGTCAAATAAACACGGCTTTTTGAAGTGCCGCCGAGACTCTCCCACGTGCTCCTCCACGCGCCGCTCGAAGTCGTCCAGGTGTGCCAAACCTTATAGTCCGAGCCGACAACGAAGGCGTGGTAGCCCGAATTATAATAGGTAACGGTAATGCCAAGATCGCAAATGTACTTGCCAGTCGGCAGCTGGTAGCCGGCGCGGTTTTCATTCTCGGTCTTGCACACATCTCCGGGGTTCGCGTGGGCCGGGTTACCGGCTGGGAGCATAGCCAATGCGCCGAGAACAGCCACCATCAGCACCTTGGCGACATGTCGCCTTGCGCCCTTGAGCTTCTTTACTTGCACCTGCGTCTCCAATCCGGCGACCAACAACACCAGCCCGCGGCGCGATGACACCCGGCCACCCTGCCGACTCTGACGCCAGCCGTCACGCCGCCACACCATCCACATGAGAACTTCGTAAACACTCACTCAGTGAGCAACATCGATGACATTTCCGGCTCCGGTGCCGGAATTCGGTCTCCGGACGTGCCGGCCGCCGTCGAGCCACCGACACGTCGGCGATCCCCGTCCGTACCGTCACAGTCAACCGGCGCCGGCTCCCGCATGGTGAAACGCCGACCGATCCCGGATGAGGCCGGTGACTATGCTGCTCGTCATCGGCCACAGCGGATCGCAGACCGGACGGCACCGGACGACGAGAGGCCGGCATACCCGACCGTCCCGGCCCCGCCGGCCCGGACGGCCGCCGACGATCCGATCGATCCGGACGCTGGTACTGCGCCTGGCGTCGGAGAACACCGGCTGGGGATACCGGCGCATCCACGGCGAACTCCTCGTCCTCGGTGTGAAGGTCGCCGCCTCGACCGTGGGAGATCCTCAAAGACGCCGGGATCGACCCGGCGCCGGACCGTGCGAGCAACGCCTGGGCGACGTTCCTGCGCTCCCAGGCCCAGGCCATCATTGCCGCGGACCTTCTTCGAAACCGTGACGCTGACCGGCGCCCACCTGTACGTGCTGGCCGTGATCGAGCACGCCACCCGCCGGATCCGGATCCTCGGCGTCACCGCGCACCCGACCGCCGCCTGGGTGACCCAGGCCGCCCGGAACTTGGTCATGGATCTCGAGGACACCGGCTGCCAGGTCAGGCACCTGATCCGGGATCGCGACGGCAAGTACCCAGCCCTTTTCGACAGCCGGTATCGAGGTCGTGCCCAGCGGGGTCCGGATGCCCCGCATGAACTCGATCATGGAACGGTGGATCCAGGCCTTCCACCACCAACTGCTCGACCGGACTTTGATCTGGAATCAGGCCCATCTGCGGCACGCCCTGCGCGAGTACGAACGCCACCACAACAGCCATCGGCCGCACCAGGGCATCGCCAACGCTCGACCCCTGCGGCCGTTACCCGACCCAGTCACCGAAGCCACCTCGTTGACACCGCTAAACGTCCGCCGAAACGACCGCTCGGCGGACTACTACACGAGTACGCCCGTGCCGCTTGACCAGCACGGATGGGATTTCCGGCACCCGCAGCTGCGGATGAGCGCGGCACCACCACAGCGCCGCAACGAGGATCAGATCGCCGCGATCGTCGACGGCCTCGGCAGCTTGCTCGGTGTCCTCCGCGAGGCTGACCCGCGCGACAAGGCAGAGCTGTACAGCCGCATCGGGCTTAGGCTGACCTACAAGCCGGGCCTGAAGACACTGAAGGCCGAGGTCGTCTCCGACCTCGGCCGTGTGCTTAGTGTGTGTCCGAGGCCCAACATGAGTGACAAGTACACGGAGATCGCATCCAGGGTGCTGGCCTGCGCTCCATAAATGCGAGACGTGATTATCGCCCAAGGGTTTGCTCTTTACTTTACCTGCTGGCCTCTAAGTAAAGAGTAGACCACCTGGTCCGCGGTGGTCCATTTAGTCACCCGATAAAGTGGTGCGGCTAAATCACCTTCGACCTGACGCTTTCTGGCCGATCGCTGAGAGCGAAGGACGACCGAGAACATCCACGAATCCGCGCTCCCAATCGGGCATCGACGAGGGTGTTCGGGCAAGCTGCAGCGCACCGTTGGCGGACTGGGCTTCTCCTCCTACGAGGCCTCCAACGGTCAGGAGGCTCTCGACCTGCTGGTGGAGATCCCCACGGTGCCGGACGTCGCGCTTATCGACTGGAACATGCCGGTGATGGACGGCCTCCAGCTGGTCCGCTACATCCGCAAGATGCCGCCGCTGCGTGACATGTGCATGATGATGGTGACGACCGAGGCCGAGCACAGCCAGATGGTGCGTGCCCTCGCCGCCGGTGCACACGAGTACGTCCTCAAGCGGTTCACGGAGGAAGTAATCAAGCAGAAGCTGGCCTACCTCGGCCTGCTCGCGCCCGAGCACCGGTAGCGGGGCCCGCCGTCAGCTCTTGACCGACGCGATGACCATCGACGGGATCCAGAGCAGCGCGTACACGCCGACCATCACCAGCGCCGACGAGTTCGGCGCGTGGCGGTAGACGCCCAGGTAGGTCGCGGTCAGCGCCAGCAGCGTCACCAGGTTGAGCGCCCGGATGCGCCGCGCGGCCTTGACCGCGACGTCGCCCTTCTTCCGGTTGGTCTTCGGGGTGACGAACCAGGTCTGCGCCAGGTCCCGGAAGCCCTTGATGTTCGCGATCGCATAGGTGTGCACCACTGACAGGGCGATCCAACAGGCGGCGGGGATGTAGGCAAGGCTCGCCCACTCGCGCTTCTTCACCACGGTCACCAGCAGCGGTGCCACGCCGCTGAACAGCGTCAGCAGCATCGCCAGCGGCAGCACGTACCCGATGACGCGCAGCACCGCGGGCTCGACGACGTTCTGGCCCACCGCCGTGCCGCCGGTGACCAGCGCGACCACCATCAGGCTCCACGCCGCGGCCAGCTCGATGCCGAGGGCGGCCGTGTAATAGGCGTTCTGCCGCAGCAGGCTCAGCTTGGTGCGCAGGTCGAGCCCGGAGCGCAGGACGGGCCGGAAATACTCCTTGAAGGTACGGGCGGAGCCGATCGCCCACCGCTCCTGCTGGCGGCGGAAGGCCTTGTAGTTCGGCGGCACCTCGCCGACGTTGGTGACGTCCTCGAGGTAGATCCCCCGGTACCCGGCCAGGTAGAACCGGTTCGACAGGTCGATGTCCTCGGTGAGGTGCCCGGCGTGGAAGCCGCCGACCGCGTACAGCGCCTTGAGGTTGAACATGGCGCAGCAGCCCGAGAACAGGATCATGTGACCCAGGCGCTGCCGCCCGGGCAGGTCCGACAGGTAGCAGGCCTCCTCGTTGATGGCGAGGCAGCGCTGGAAGTGGTCGGTGCGGCCGAAGTGGTACAGCCGCTTGGTCTGCACGTACCCGATCGCGGGGTCGACCTCGATCGTCTCGAGGCAGCGCTCGATCGCGTCGGCCTGCGGGCGCCAGTCCGCGTCCAGCAGGTACATGTGCGTGAAGCCGCGCTCCTGGAGGAAGCCCTCCAGGGTCTTGAGGTTGCCCGCCTTGAAGCCGACGTTGTCCGCGCGGTGGAACACGACGAAGGAGTCCGACTCCCAGAGCTCGACATCGGTGCCGGCGTACCGGGCGGACTGTCTGCGGACGCAGCCCCGCTCGGCGGCAAGGCGGCGCAGGATCGCGATCGTCTCCGGGTCCTTGGAGTCGTCACCGACGATGACCGTCTTGTTCTGGAAGGTCATGCGCTCACACGCCGCGACGGTGTCGGCGATGACCTCGCGCTCGTTGAACGAGACGACCACCACCGCGACGTGAGCGTCGAGCGGCGGATCCACCGTGTGCGGGCGCCGCCGGGACAGCGCGGCGAACGCGTAGGCGTAGTTGTATACGGCGAAGAATCCGAAATAAAGCAGCAGAAGGGCGGGCACGGTCAGTAACAGCACATCGATTACCACGTGCGGCGACGGTACGTGAGAACGTTTACGGGCTTGTGTCCGAGCGCGGACCTTTGACCGTTTCTTGTGTGACGCTGGGTACGCCGCGGGCCGGGGCCGGATCGTGGTGGAGTTCTTCGACACCGGCACGTCACGGAGCATGCCGTGGCGCAAACGCCGGCAGGCCGCCGTCCTGCTCGCCGCTGCTACAAAATCCGGATCGCGGGTTTGATGCGGTGGTGGTGGGCGAGTTCGAGCGGGCGTTCGCCGGTGGCGAGGCCCGCCGGATCATCGAAACGTTGCAGGGCTACGGCGTGCAGGTGTGGCTCCCCGAGACCGACGGCCCGGTCGATCTCACCGACCCGGATCACCGGGCCTGTGGGAACACGGGAACCATAGACGCGCCCTACGACACCTTGTGCTTGACCATCCCCCTTGGGAGTGTGGGAGTCCGGTCTGACAGCAACGCTGACAGCAATCGGCGCGGACGACGGACGGCCAGGGCGACGCAGCGATGGACAACCCTTCGAGGTCATGGTCACGGGCGGACGTCGCCGGACGACGCGCCTAGAACCACAAGCGAGGGCTCGCGCACTGGCTGGCTTGCCGCGTTGGCTGCCACACTGGACGTACGCGGATGCCGCTGCAGCGCTCGAAAGCAATGCCGCCATCAACGCGCTCTGACGACGGTGAAAGCGAAGTCGACGCAGACGACTTAAGCAGACCTTGCGGGGCATATATGACCGCGTGTCTACGGGAGTAGACAACGACGTATCCCATTCCGAAGCACGTTTCCTCTTTCTGGAAACCTACACGATCTTGGGAGAGATCCTCTCGATAAATGACGGTGTGCGTGAGGAAGTAACAGCAAAGGCTCGTGAAGTAGTTACTGTTCAGACAGCCACTGCCTTGGATCCGGCGGCACCTGAGCAGATGGAACAGACGGATTGAGCCCTGAGCGCCATCCCATCGCCCTCGACCCGCCATCGTGGGAGCGGGCCCCCGCCGGCTCCCGCCGCGTCAAGACGGCCTTGACACTGGGCGCCCCGGGCCGGCGGGGGTCTGCTCGGCTTGCCCGGGACGAGGGCGCTGGGGTGACGCGGTCACCCGGCGAATGCCGCGCGAACCGGGCGGCGTCAGCCAGCAGCAGGGTGAACCGATGCACCCAGCGGTAGACGGTCACGTGGTCGACGTCGATGCCGCGTTCGGCGAGCAGCTCCTCGACATCGCGGTACGACAGGCCGTATCGCAGGTACCAGCGCACCGCCACCACGATCACCTCGGCAGGGAAGCGAAACCCGGCGAACGCCGAGCGAGGAGGAGACCAAGGACGAGACCGAGCCGCGGACATCACCGGTCAACCCTGCCTGAACATCGGATCAGCCGACGCAACAGAGCCGATCGGGCAAACCTCGACAGAAGGTCGTCGCCGAGGCTCAGGTAGCCCACGCTCGCCGCAGGACGGTCAGCGGGATGCCGGTGCTGTCGCACAGTACGTGGATCTTCGAGCCGGGTTTGCCGCGCGGCGACGCGTTCCCCGATAGCGGCATTCGTCGATACCGCTTGGCCACCGCCAACTGCGAGGGTCGGCTATTTGAAAGTGGACGATCGTCATTACGAATTGGGGATGATGACCTTGCGTTGTCGCGTCCTAGCGGTTCGTAAAGTTTTCGCTGTATTGCAACGAAAATCTGCCATTCACCGTCTTCAGGGGTAGCGCAACTCGGCGCTACGGAGACGGCGAAGGGACGTGATGATGCCGGCAGCCGACGTCATCTCACCAACCCGGCATCGCAGGAAGCCCACATTGCCGCGCTGGTGGCTGTGGTTGCCGCGGTGGTGCCGCCGGACGGTGACGGCTCTGGTGGCGGTGGCGCTGGCGCTGGGGATCGCCGCATCCGGCTACGTCGCAAGCATGGACCTGCCACCGGAACCGGCGCCGCCGCAGGCATCGGTGCTCTACTATCGCGACGGCCGGACGGTGCTCGCCCGGGTCGGACTCACCGACCGCACCGACGTCACCCTTGCCAAGGTGCCCGAACAGGTCCGGCAGGCCTTCCTGGCGGCGGAGGACCGGGGCTTCTACGACCACTCCGGCATTTCGGTGCGGGGTCTGCTGCGCGCGTTGTGGTCCAACGTTGTCCGTGACAGTGGTGAGGGCGCATCCACCATCACCCAGCAGTACGTCCGCAACGCCTACCTCACACAGGATCGCACGATCAGCCGCAAGACCAAGGAGGCGGCGCTCGCGCTGAAAGTCGAGCACCGTTACAGCAAGGACGAAATTCTCGAACGGTACCTCAACACCATCTATTTCGGCCGGGGTGCCTACGGCATCGAGGCGGCGGCGCGTGCGTTCTTCGGTACGTCGGTCGGTCGGTTGAACGCTGCACAGGGCGCTGTGCTCGCCGCGATGGTCAAGGACCCGACCCGAGGCGACCCGGCGGTGGATTCCGGCTGGGCGAAGGACCGCTGGACGTGGATCCTGCGGGCGATGAGCGAGCAGGGCTGGCTCCCCGACGGAGCCGCCGAGCAGACGCCGTACCCGCGGGTGGCCGCGGAGAGCGTCACCAGGAGCACCATCAGCGGTCCGGCCGGTTTGATCACCGACCGGGTCGAGGACGAGCTCGTCGAGGCGGGAATCAGCCGCCAGCAGCTGCGTATCGGCGGCTTGCACATCACGACCACCATCGACGCCACCGCGCAGCAGGCCGCCACGATCAGCATCAGCGCGGCGCTCAAAAGCCAGCCGAAGGAACTGCGGACCGCGTTGGTGGCCATCGACCCGGCCGACGGCGGGGTGCGCGCCTACTACGGCGGTGATCGCGGACGCGGCTACTTCGACGACGCGATCGCCGCGCGCCCGCCTGCCTCGACCTTCAAGCCGTTGGTTCTCGCGGCCGCCGAGGAACACGACATCAGTTTCCTGTCGCTCTACAACGGCACCTCGCCGCGCCAGTTCCAGGATCGTGACGGTGCACCCCTGTACAACAAGGACAACCTGCAGTGCCCGGTCTGCCCGCTCGACACCGCGATGGTGCATTCGCTGAACACACCCTTCTACGCGCTGACCGAGCAGATCGGCCCGGCCACCGTGCGCGATCTTGCCCACCGTCTCGGCGTACCGGAAAAGTACGGCAAGCAGCGGACGTTGGTTGACATCAAGGGCGAGCCGAAGCCTGGCCTCACCCGGGCCGACATCGCACTGGGTCGCTACCCGGTCGCCCCGTCGGACATGGCGACCGTCTACGCCACCCTGGCCGGCGGCGGGCGCCGCACCGTGCGCCATTTCGTCCAGTCGGTCACCACAGCCACCGGCGCTGTCCTGCACAAATCGGCAAAGTCTTCCGAGCGGGTCATGTCGAGTGGCGTGGCGGCAGACGTTCAGTCCGTTCTGACGAAGGTCGTGGAGCGCGACGGTGCGATCCCCGGCCTGCAAGCGGCCGCGAAGACCGGCTCGCAGCAGTGGTCCGACACCAACGACTCATCCGACGCCTGGACCGCCGGATGGACACCGGGACTGGCCGCGGTGACCTGGGTCGGCAGGGAGAAGCCCGGACCCATCCGCACCAAGGACGGCAAGTCGATCAACGGTGACGGCATGCCGTACCAGATCTGGCGCAAGTTCCTGACCAGCGCGCTGCAAGGCCGGCCCGCGGGTGCGATGACAGCGGCGGCGATGGTGGGAAAGCGCAACGGCGACGACCTGAAGACGCTCGGTCCCGACATCAAGACCGCCCTGGTCAAGGAGCGTGGGGTCGTCTACCCGGGACCGCAGAAGGGCGACAAGGTCGACAAGAGCCTGGCGAGTGGCTCCTGGAATCAGCGGGTCGACCGGCTAAGGAACGCCCTCGACAAGTACGCGGGCGAGGTCCCGGACTTCGCGGTCTCCGTCGTCGACCGCAAGACCGGACGCAGGTACGACTACCACGGCGACCAGCGCTTCGAGGCCGCCAGCGTCATCAAGGTCGAGCTGCTGGCGGCCTTACTGCTGCGAGCGCAGGACAAGAACCGCAAACTCACCAAGGCCGAGAAGTCCCGGGCGGCCAAGATGATCCGAGCCAGCGACAACGAGACAGCGAAGCAGATCTACAACGCGGTCGGCGGCGCCGCGAAATTCCGGAAAGCCCTGCACCGGCTCGGCATTGACGACACGGAACCCTCGCCGTCATCCGGCCTGAGCAAGACCACGGCAAACGACCAGGTCCGGATGATCGACGCGCTCACCGCTCCCGACAGCCCGCTTAACAAGGGCTCGCGGGACTACATCCTCGGGCTCATGTCATCGGTCAACGCGGACCAGACGTGGGGCATCAGCGCGGCGGCGTTCGACGGCGAGCGGACGTCACTCAAGAACGGCTGGCTGGCCCGGTCGACCGAGCAGAACCGTTGGATCATCAACAGCACCGGCCGGATCTCCGGCGAGAAGACGGACGTGGCCATCTCCGTGCTCTCGCACGGGCACTCCAGTCAGCAGGGCGGCATCGAGGTCGCCGAGAACATCGCCGCCCTGACGCGCAGCTACCTGGGCTGGTGACGAGGATGAAACGCAGCCTGGCCAACCACTGCATCCGCATCGCCGTCGCCCTCGCCGCCACCGTGAAGAACCGCCTCAAACGCCAGCAATACTTCGACGGTGGTCGGATCTTCACGCAGGGCTGGGGCAACTTCCTCGGTACGCCGGGCAAGGGCCGGCTCTACGACTCCGACATCAACGGCGACAGCAAGGCCGACCTGCTCGTGCACGAGACCGACGGCGACATCTCGGTGCGCTACAACCAGGGCACCTACTTCGACGCCGGTCGGATCTTCACCCAGGGCTGGTCCAACTTCATGGGCAACACCGGCCAGGGCAAGCTCTACTTCGGCTGAGTCCCCGGTCACCGCAGGACCGCAGTCCGGCCCGCGGTGCTGTCGGCCGCGGGTGTGAGGGGCGTGCGTGGTGATCTCCGTTCGGATCACCGCGCACGCCCCGCCCGCGTCGCAGTAGAGGCCGTCACCTAACCGGTAACCACGTTGGAAACGACGCTTTATCAGCAACCCCGGCCAGGACTAGGAAACACGAACGGTGCGGGCAGAAGTGGATCCTGCCGCGCACCGTCGGGACTCAGTCTGTGTCCGAGCCAAACACTCGGGATAGCGCAGTGTTCGCCCTCCGCGCGCCACCGCCGTCGGGTCCGCACTGACTAGGCCTTCCTGAAAGATTGCGGAAGTGTCGAGCTACGGGCCGCCATCCGTGCGGCTGGCGAAGTCATGTCCACATGCGATGGCCAAGGCGTCGTCCGCCGAGCACTCCCGGTCGGGGCGAACCCCGCCGCCTTCCCAGTTCGTTCCGGTGCGCGTATCGACCACCCGCGCCTCCGGCAACAGGCCCAGGACCGTCGGGGCGAGCCGGACCGGGGTCACGTGATCGGCCGCGCCGGGGGTGCGTTCGCCGACGACGGTCACCCGGCGGCGCACGCGCAGGTGGTACGCCAGCGCCTCGCCCGACGAGAACGTCCCCGGCCCGACCAGTACGTGTACCGGCACGTCCGCGGGCACGGCGGTGCCTGCGGGCCGGGCCGGGGTCCACCACTGGCGGATCCGGTCCAGGTAGCGAACGTCGGACAGGTGCACCGGTTCGTCGCCGAGCAACCACCCGGCGATCGCCGCGACCGTAGCCGGGTCGCCACCGCCGTTCGCCCGTAGGTCGAGCACGATCCGAGACGCCGAACGCGCCAGCGCGAACGCCGCGTCCACATACGGCAGCGCAGCGGCAGCCGGCTCCAGGCCGTCGATCCTGACCACGCACGTGCCGTCGGGCAACCGCCGCACCCCACTGACCGCGCCCGCCCGGTGCCGGGCCGCGCTCAGGTCCTCGGCGGGCCAACCGGGACTGTCGACGTCGGCGGGCGACGTGCCGTCCGGATCGAAGATCAGCAACAGATGCCGTGAGTACGCCCACGCGACCCGTTCGATCCCGGCACACGCGGCCGCAGTGACGGGATCGCGCCGACCGCTGAACCGAGCGGTCAGCACCGCGCACAACGCGTCGGCGCGCTCCCGGTCCGGCATCAGCCGCGGCAGCCAACCCACGAGCCGGTCGACCACGGAACCCACGGCCGCTCCGTCGGCGAGGTTATCCACTCGCTCAGGTTAGGCCGCCAGGGTGGCCCGGACCTTGCGCCGAGAGCGAACGGGCGGCCCGACCCGCTGCACAAGGACACCGCCCCGTGCCGATCCCTCCACAAGTCGTGAACCGGCTCGCATCCGTTCGGACAGGGTCGGGAGGGGTGTGGTTGCCCCGGCACCAGCTGGCCTGAGCCCGCGGCCTCCGGGTCACATCCGACTGCAACCAATCGCATATAGTCATTCCGAGAAATATTGGTTACTGATTATGTGTTGCCGGCAGCAACCGCCTGAGTGGAGGAGGTCCTTGATGGCGGCTGATCCGCTAGAAACAATGGCTGGCTCATGGACCGTATTCGACGAATCTCTTAGGTCTGGGGAAGGGATTAACGAAGGGGCTTTGAAGTCTCTCAAGGAGAGTCTTCGTGCGTGCGCGGAGGCGTGGGCCGAGTTCGATGCCATCCCGCGCCTCGGAGCGAACATTCTTGTTGATGTATTCGCCGCGACGGAAGCCAACGCAAATCTTTACCAGGGCGAGCTGGCCGACAAAGTTATGAGCGTGGCCTATGAACTCCACGATCTTATCGGCGAATGTGTCGCACTGCGCTGATCACGTGCTTTGTGCTTTGCATGTGCTCACTGGCTCTGCACCGACGACGCTCAGCTGAGCGGTTGGTCGGGCGAAGATGCGACTTCGAGATGGGGACCCGGCGACGTAGATAATCATCAACAGTGCGTAGGTCACTCCTTGGGGTGACAGTCTTGATGATCTGGTGATGGTGCTGGCGGGACGGGGTATCGGGATGTCGATATCAGCTTCTCTGGTTGGTGACGTCGATGTTCACACCGCTGATGACTGCTCTTGCCGCGCCACCTGACGATCTGTTCACGGTTTGGTGGGACCGTTCAGCGGGCCAGCCTCGTGTCCGTGGTCGGCGCGCTGGCCGGGCGGCCGGTGGGGTGCGGTTCGCGTTCTACGGGCGGATCTCCACCGACGGCTATCAGGATCCGGTGTCGTCACGCCAGTGGCAGTTCGACATCGCGGAGCTCCTGACCAGCAGCCACGGGCGCATCGCCGCCGAGTTCTTCGACGTCGGCTACTCCCGCAGCCTTCCCTGGCATCAGCGGCCCGGCACTGCGGAGCTGCTCGCCGAGGTGGCGCGACCGGATCGACGGTTCGATGCCGTGGTGATCGGTGAGTACGAGCGGGCGTTCGCCGGCCGGCAAGCCCTGCAGATCATCCCGTCTCTGCGCGCACACGGCGTCACGGTGTGGCTGCCGGAATTCGATGGGCCGGTCGATCTGGACGACCCGTCCCATCGTGCGCTGTTTATGCTGCTCGGGCACCAGTCCGAACGCGAGGTGCTACGGGCCCGCCGGCGGACCATCCGTGCAATGTGCACCCAGGCCCGCGAACAGGGCCGTCACCTCGGCGGCCGGCCACCTTACGGCTACCGGCTCGTAGACGCAGGTCCGCATCCGAACCGGATCCACGCCCGGTGGGGGCGGCGGCTGCATCGCCTGGACCCGGATCCAGTAACAGCCCCGCACGTGCGGTGGATCTTCGCCCGCAGGCTGGCCGGCGACAGTGCCGCGGGTATCGCTCGGGCACTCAATGAGCGGAACGTGCCGTCACCGGCCGCTCATGATCCCGCACGGAACAGGCACCGGATCGGCACGGCGTGGACGTTACGGACCCTGGCAGAGATCCTCGCCAACCCGCGCTACACCGGCCGGCAGGTGTGGAACCGGCAGCGTACCGACCACAACGAGACGGTCGCTGGTGACAAGCGCACCAGTCTCGGCCCGACTCGGGCCTGGAACCCGCGCAGCGAATGGGTGATCTCGCAGCAGCCGGCGCAGCCGGCCCTGGTCGACGAGGCCGACTTCCTCGCGGTTCAACAGGTCACCGCAGTCCCGGCCCCGAAGGAGCGGGCCGTCCGCAGGTATCTGCTGACCGGGTTACTGGTCTGCGCGGTTTGCGGACGGCGCCTGGAAGCCCACTGGGTCCACGGCCGGGCCGGTTACCGTTGCCGCCACGGCCGCGCCAGCGTCCGACCCGGCGACCATCGCGTGCGGAACGTGTACTGGGCCGAACGGCGGATCATCGACGCCATGCTCTACCGCCTGGGCTACTCCGGCGAGCTGCCAGTCCTGGCCGGCGCCGACGACCTACTCGCCCATCTTCGGGCCCAGGGCCAGGTCATCGTCTGCGGCCTGGACACCCTCAGCCTCGAACCGATCGACCTGGAAAGAACAGTAACCCCCACCACAGCCATCCCTCGATGGGATGACTCTGGTGGGGGTTAACGTGTTCGAGACTTGAACCCCCACGATGATACTGCCGCTAACCTGGGAAAACGCTATCTGTCCGGGTATGGGACCGTCAACTGTGGAGCTTTGTGTAGTCCTCTGTGGCCGCAGCAATCATGTGGTGTTCCCGGCGGGAACACCGATGATCTTGGTTCACCGTTGGCGGCCCGGCACCGCAGGAGTTCGGTTAGCGACACGAGAGCACGTCGCTTTGTCCCATGCCGTGCCGCTGGCCGTGCTCTCCAAGACGATGCGGCACAAGAACGTGACCACCACGATCAACCTCTACGGCCACCTCACCCGCGAAGCCGCCGACGACGGTGTGAGCCACCTGCGCGGCCTCTGACGCCGCCGACGCCCAGGCAGCCTGACCGCCGTTGCAAGATTCGTGCACGGCTGCGACAGCCACGCGACAACATGGCTCCGAAACGATCGCAGGGGATATGCCTTCATCGGCATATCCCCTGGTCAGATTAGTCGGGCTGACAGGATTTGAACCTGCGACCCCTTGTTACCGGCCGCGACGGCACACGGCTTGCCAGTGGTCGTCGCGGTTTGGCGTTGACCTGCACAAACGCCGTCACAGCGTGATCATCGTTTGCCGTCCGTTGTCAACGCTTCGAACGGGTTATCGAGGGGTAAACGGGGGCAGTCGAACCGGCCCATGCGGATACCGCCGTCACGGCGCGGTTGGGCGACAGGTTGACGCCCAACCGGGGCAATCGAGCGCCGCGCCGTCACGGTGCTTGGGCGGATGAACTCCTCATTCCGCCGCGGGTGTCACACTCAGTGAAACCGGGCCACCGCGGCTCGGGTCGCCTCAGCGTCATGTTGCGCCTGTTGTCGAAGCGCTGACACGTTGTTGGCAGTGAGGTCGGGAAAGCGACGCAGCTCCCGCCGGACCCCCTCCTCGAAGCCGAGCTCCCGATCGTAGTTGTCATCTTCGCCGAGGTCCTAGTCGAAACCGGCCATCATATGCAGCGCACATTTACTGGGTGTAGCCCTGTTTGCGAATGTGGCGCAGCCCGTTGATTTCGGCGTGCCGGGAGAAGAGCCGGGACGCCCAGCCGCCGGGCGGCTCGGGTCACCGCGGTCTCCCGGCCGTTGAGGTAGCCCATGGTGCCCAGGTCGGCGCTGCTGGGTCGTCGGTTCAGGAGCTCAGGAGCCGCTTCCGTTCCGATGCGACGACCTCGCGGGCCAGCTGCGCCTCGGACAGGTCGACCGCGTCCGGCGCCGCGTCGGCGATGTCGCTGCCTCGGGCGAAGTCCTCGAACAGTTTTCGCTTCGCCTCCAGCAGTTCGACGATGCGTTGGTCGACACTCTCCTCGGACAGCAGCCGGTGCACCTGCACCGAACGCACCTGACCCATCCGGTGCGCTCGCGCGATTGCCTGCGCCTCGATGGTCGGCTTGAGCTGTGGCTCGCAGAAGATGACCACCGATGCGGCCTGGACGTTGAGCCCGACACCGCCGGCCACGATCTGCGCTACGAGAGTGGCTCCGTGCTGTGCCGCTGAGAACTGGTCCACCATTTGCTGTCGCTCGTCGGAGCTGACCGAGCCGGTGAGCGGCCCGAAGACCGGTCCCGGCAGGGCCGCCGTCACCAGATCGAGAATGCTTCGGAAGTAGGAGAAGACAATGACCTTCCGCTCGTTTTCCTCCGCCTCGCGGACGAGCTCGACAAGCCGCCGCAACTTCTCGGATTTCGCGCCCTGGCGCATCGCCGCCTGACGCATCTCCATGAAGTTTCCGCTGTCGACCGCCGCCCGATAGACCGTAGCGTCCTCTTTCGACAGAGACAGCCACTCGTCGACCTCCACCAGCCCCGGCAGCTCGGACAGCACGTCCTCCTGGTTGCGCCGCAGGTACGCCGGTGCGATCTGGCGGCGGAACGCCTTCGCCGACAGTGCGTCGCCGTCGCTGTCGACCGTCAGGTCGGGCCGCACGTAGGAGGCGAGGCTACGGAACTCCGACACCTTGTTCTCCAGCGGTGTGCCGGTAAGCAGCACTGCGCGGGCGGCGCGCTCGACGATAGCGGCGGTGCGCACGGAACGCTGTGCGTTCGGGTTCTTGATGTAGTGCGCCTCGTCGACGACGACACAGGCGAGGTTGGGACCGGGCTGCCACGCGGCCAGCGTCTCGAACGTGGTGACCGCGACACCGCCGTCGCGTTCCCAGACGCTGGCCGCGTGGTCCCGGTCGGCACCGTACACCCGGTGGGCGCTGAGGGTCGACTTGCTCGTCACCTCGCGCACCCAGTTCGTCACGACGGCCGCGGGGCACACCACGACGAAGCGGTTCTCGCCCCGGCTGCGCAGGTGTGCCAGCACGGCGATCGCCTCGAACGTCTTGCCGAGGCCCATCTCGTCACCGATGATTACTTTGCGTTGCACGAGGGCGAAACGCACCGCGAAGCTCTGATAGCCGCGCAGCGATGCCTTCAGATGTTCGCCGTTGAGCGGCTGGTCGCGCACCGCCTTGACGATGTCGTCGGGAAGATTGCCGTGCGTGGCCTCCTCGTCGCCGGTGAGGAAGCCGAGTTCGGAGAGCATCGCGAAGTAGTCGGCCGGCCGGGCCAGGAAGTCTTCCCACGGGTCGCGGGTCCGGTGGCCCGACGGCTTGGTGCGACGCAACTGTTCGGCCCGGTGCCGCACAACGTTGATGCTCTCCCACAGCTCGCTCACCGGCAGCTCCCGCAGCGGAACCACCAGCAGATGCGATGTGGAGGAGGTGAGCCCCGCCACGATCGGCGCCAGTTCGGCCGCGCGTTCGAGGTCGGCGGCGGCGCCCCTGGTGCGGCGGCGGGCGTCCCATTCGGCGAGGCAGCGCAGCAGTTCGGTCTCCTCGGCGCTGCGCCGGATGACGTCGATGCGGACCGGCGTCTCCTCGAAGGTCGTGTGCCGCAACGTCTGCGCCGCGCCGAGAATGTGTCGCGCCGACACCTCGCCGACGCCCGGCATCGTCGACAGCGTGGCGGCGTTGGCCAGGACCTGCTGGACGGTGTGGATGCCGGCCGGGGCGAGGCCGCCGAGCCGGAGCCGGTCACGGGTCGCTGTCTTCAGCGCATCGGTCGACATCTCCCGCAGCACGCGCATCGTGTCGACCCGCCGCACGGTGATCGCGGCGTCCCTGGCCGCGGCGCGGTACTCCGCCTCGGCCTGCACGATCCTGTCGATGGCGGCCAGCGCCTTGGACAGGCCATCGAGCGCGGACCGTTGAATCACCTCGGGGCTGTGGGCCGGATCCTCGGGAACGACACCGAGCATGGGATCGACCAGCGCCTCGACGCCGATGTCGTCGTCGAGGGTGTGCTCGCTCAGCTCCTTGAGCCGCTGCGGCCAACCCGTTTCCGCGAACACGTCATGCTGACGGCGCAGGAACGCGGCCGACGCCTCGGCCCGCCGGCGCCTCCCCGGCCCGGCGAGATAGCGCCGCAGGCCCACGGCGGCGTTCACGTCGGCCCGCGCACGGGGCACCTCGACCGCCAGCAGCCGGATCAGAGCCTGATCGCCGCGGGTGAGCGTCGGCAGGACGGCGCGTTCGCGCAGGGGCCGCACGACGGAGCTGTGCTTGCGCTCCAGCGGCACCACCCGCCAAGCGTTGCGTCGTGCGTGCTGAACGAGGACGGCGCGTGACTCCAGGAGGCGTTCGGCGGCCTCCGCAGCCTCCCGCACGACGGCATACCGGCGCTGAACGGCCGCGGCCTGCCGGCTCCACTGGGTGAAGTCGGCCATCAAGGCACGCAGCTCGGTCCGGTCCATAACGCCAGTCTGCCTGGGCACATCAATGGGCGTTGCCCCCTGGGGGCTTGCCCCCGGATCTTGGACACGGGGTTATGCGGCTGGGGTCAGCGTAGCCGCTGCGGTTCGAGTGTTCTCGTAGGCGATCGGGGATTGCTGTCCGGCTCGTCACCATGCGTGATGAGTCCACCAAAAGCGAGCCAGAGCCCGTCGTTGTCAGCGGATCGGCCATGCCCTTGTCAGTGGTGGTTGCCGTCCTGAGATAGGTTCCCCGCCATGACGCAGGTGCCGGAGCAACAGGACACACAGGGCGGCCGGGTGGTGCTGTGGGCGCAGTGGGGGCTGCTGACCGCCTACCTGGTCGGCAGTTTCGGCACCCTGCTCGCCGCCGTGGTGCAAGCCGGCGATCTCGGGGCCCTGCTGGATCCGAGGCTGGAACGGCTCGACGACCCGAAGGTCGCCCTCCCGGACTCGGTGTGGAACCCGCTGTCCTGGGTGTTCGGCATCTGCCGGCTGGTGGCCATGCTGGTCTTCCCGGTCGCGCTCGTGGGGCTGATATCCGGGGTGGCGGCCGTAGCGCATGCCCAGCGCGTCGGCGACCGCAAGGTGCTCCTCGGCAGCCTCGCCGCCATCGCGGCCTGGGTCGTGCTGCTGGCCGTCACCCTGAGCCCGTACGGCCGGCAGCTGCACAACTGGTTGCTCGACTGACCGGCGGCACGGTGTGCCAACAGGACAGTGCGCCAAACAGGACAGTGCCGGTTTGACGGTGCGAACACCCTCGATGTCAGTGTCGCCGGCCTCGCCAACCGGGGAGGCACGAGTGGGTTCTCCAGTTCGGGCTCTTCGCCTTACCGGGTGGTTCTTGGGATCCCGGGAGCGTCGTGGGGGTGAACGCCGCCGAGGTCGTTGCAGACCGCCCCGGGTCGGGCCTGCTATCGAAATAGCAGTGGCTCGTCTCCTCTTCGGTGAGGTGATCGGCGATGCCTGCACACGCCTCCACTCCATCCACTCCCCCACCGAATTCGTTCGACGCCTGGCTGTCCGCGTCCCCAGCGCCGCGGGCCCGAGGCCGGTCAGTACGCCCAGGTGCGGGCGGTGTCAGGTTCGCCTTCTACGGACGGATCTCGACCAGCGAGTATCAGGATCCGGTGTCGTCACGGGCGTGGCAGATCGAATCAGCGCAGCGGGTGACCGCGGGCCGGGGCCGGATCGTGACAGAGTTCTTCGACACCGGCGCGTCGCGAAGCATGCCGTGGCGCAAACGCCGGCAGGCGGCAGCCCTGCTCGCCGCGGCAGCGGAGCCGGACCGCGGGTTTGATGCGGTGGTGGTGGGCGAGTTCGAACGGGCGTTCGCCGGTGGTGAGGCCCGCCGGATCATCGACACGTTGCAGGGCTACGGCGTGCAGGTGTGGCTCCCCGAGACCGACGGCCCGGTCGATCTCACCGACCCGGATCACCGGGCGCTGTTGATGATGCTGGGTCACCAGTCGCAGCGGGAGGTACTACGGGCCCGGTTCCGGGTCCGGGCGGCGATGGCGGCCCAGGTCCGCGAGCAGGGACGCCATCAGGGCGGCCGCCCACCCTACGGCTACCAACTCGTCGACGCCGGCCCGCACCTGAACAAGATGCACGCGAGCTGGGGCCGGCGCCGGCATCGCCTCGAGGTGGATCCGGTGACCGCACCACACGTGCGGTGGATCTTCGCCCGCCGCCTGGACGGCATGAGTGCGGCCGGGATCGCCCGCGGCCTCAATGAGCGGCGGGTTCCGTCGCCGGGTGTCTACGACCGGGTCCGCAACCCGCACCGGCCGCGGGCCGTGTGGACCCTACAGACGGTCGCGGCGATCCTCGCGAACCCCCGATACACCGGAAGGCAGGTGTGGAACCGGCAGTTCACCGACCACCGCGAGGCGGTACCCGGAGACAAACGCAGCAGCCTCGGCCCGGTACGGATCTGGAACCCCCGCGACGAGTGGGTGATCTGCCCCGACCAGACCCACCCCGCGCTGGTCAGCGACCAGGACTTCACCACGGCGCAGGAGATCACCGCCCGCGCGACACCCGAAGACGGACAGGCACGCAGGTACGCGCTGACCGGCCTGCTGGTCTGCGGGACCTGCGGCAGACGGCTGGCCGGACACTGGGTGAACGGCCGTCCCGGCTACCGCTGCCGCCACGGACACACCAGCGCCCACCCCGCATCCGAGGACGCACCGCGCTGGGTGTACTGGGCCGAGGCACGCCTCGTGGAAGACCTGACCGCCACCCACGAAGCTCTCGCGGAGCTGGATGACGCCGACGACTTGGCGGCGTATCTGACGACGCGGGACATGGTGGTCGTCTGCGGTCGCGGCACTCTCACGATCGAGGACACGGCCGGCATACAGGTGGACGCACCCGTCGCCGCGGCCGACCACGGCGCCGCTCAGACCGCAGCCGCTGTGCCGGCGCCCGCGGAGCCGGCGATCAGCGAGGCCGAGACCCCGACACCGGTCGCGCGGCGGCCGCTCCGGCGCCCCGCGACGCGCAGGAGCCGAATGGCCAAGCGGCGCCACGCAGCAGAAAACCCCACCAGATCTCCCAAGAAACGTGAGTGATCTGTATGGGGTTTAACGTGTCCGAGTCCGAGTCCGAGAGCAGCGCTGCGGGCCTGCCGAACGCCGCCTGGCCCGTGGCCGCTTCGCCTGCGACTGTTGTCTCCTGGGTGCCGATCGAAGGGTGCGACAGTCCAGCTCGGTGCGGCCACTCTTCGACCGAACGCATCGGGGTTCGACGGGGCCCCCGCCATCATCGCCGCCGCCCCGGCCGCGATCACGCTGCGGTAGGTGCTGCGCCGGGCGCCGGCGCGGTCGCGGCGCAGATCAGCGCCACGCACACCGTGTCCGCCGCTGCGGGCCGAAGGGCAGCTCCGGGTGAGAACGGATGTATCCGAGCGCCACCACTACCTCGTCGGTCGTGCGCGACCTCGGGGAGGACGGCGCGACGCGTGGTGCGACGCCAACACCGACCCGCGGGTGCGGCCGAGGTTTCCAATGGCCGGTCGGGCCCACACCTTTGGGTGTATGTCCGGGTCGTCGCCGCAGGTTCACCGTACGGAATGGCCCGCGGGAGCGCTCCGCCCGGCATTGTGGACGAAACCGGCCACGGAATCGGAGCAGGTAAGCGCATTGACACACACGCCGGTCGCAGACCCGCCCGCGCCGTCCGCCGGAGGTCTCCGGTGGAGCAGCCGACCGCGCCCTGGGCCGTAATCGGGTGGCCGAGGTGGGCCGGGGTCGGGTGTCGCAGGCCTGGCCACCCGCTTGGGATCCGTCACGTCGTCGGATTTGGACCCGCTTGGCCTGGATCGCTGGGGAGGGTGCGGCGGGCGCCGAGGGCAGCGCCGAGCACCCCGAGCGTGAGGCCGAACACCGGAAAGACGCCGAGACAGAAGACCAAAGCATAGGGCAGGTTGACGCCGACCGGGGCCACCAGTTCGCCATCGAGGGTCTTGCCATCGATGGCGTGACGACGCAGCGCCTCGGGCAGCATGAGGGCGTAGGTGAGCGGCATCGTGGCGGTCACGGTCCAGACGGCGGCCTGCAGGCCCGAGCGGAACGACCTGCCGGCACGCCCCGCCGTGAACGCCGGGACGACGAAGGCGGCGAAGGGTGTAGACACGAGCACGGCCGCGAGCACCAGCAGGAGCGGGAGCGATGGCTCCGTCGCCGTTTCGAGGCGGTGTAACAGCAGAGACCAGGCCGTGAACACGACAGCGGCCGCGGCGCCGAGGTGTGGGGCAAGCCGTTGGGTGCCCAGCCACCGTGGGGGTGCCACGGCGATCCATAGGCAGCCAGCGAGCACGGCGGCGAGATACACCGCCGCCGTTGGCGGCAGGTGTTGCGCCGCGGCCGGCTCTCGGCGCAGGAAAATTACGGTTGCGGCGATCGATGCGGCCACGCCACCGATCACCAGGACGGTCGGCACGGGTACGGGCAGCCGCAGCCGACGCGAGCGGGCCACGACCAGGATCACCATCGCACCGACAAGCGCGGTAAAGGTCACCGCGAACACCGTCAGGCCCGGTACCGCCGTGCCGACTACAGGCCCGACGGCCGCGGCTGAGGCCACGACCACCCCGGTCATCAACGCGAGCATCGGCCACCCGCCCGCCGGTGGCAGCCACAGCGTGGCTCGGCCACAGCTGAGCGCGAACCGCCACCGCGCCGACCGGCCTCGGATCTCGGCCAGTTCGCCGAGCATTGCGCTGCCCCACTCGCGTCGACGTTCGGGAAGCGCCGCAACCGCGGCGGCGAGCAACTGACTTGGTGGGTCCATTGCGGATCGGCGAGACACGGCCCCGGACCGCCAGTGGCGCAGCACGAGCCGTGCGGCGAGTTCGGCGGCCGAGCTGATCTGCAGGAGTGCCACCCACAGCAGCGGCGGAACGACCAGTCGCGTCACGGCAGTCACGGGCTCAGGCGGCTGATCGGAAGTCGCGACGGCGCTGGCGTAGACCACGACCCACGCCACCGTGACGACCCAGGTCGTGACGGTGGCTAGCCTGCGTCGGGTCCGGCTCATGCGCCCTGCCACCCCTCTGTCAGACCAGTGCGTCGGGTAGCCGTCGCGGCCCCAGCCGTAGTGGTGGCGAGTTCGGTGGCCAGCGCTCGCCCCGAACCGGTCAGCCGGTACAGGTGGCGGGGTGGCCGACCGGGCGGAACGTCGGTGTCCCAGGCGGTCTCGAGCAGGCCCCGATCGGCCAACCGCACCAGGATCGGGTACAGCGAGCCGGGCTTGATGTCCAGCTGCTGACATAGCTGGTAGCCGTAGCGCCAGGCGGTCGGCTTCTCGGCCAGTGCCAGGAGCACCGCCGTGGTCTGGACGGACGGACGCCGGGACCGGGTCATCGCCTAACTCTATATATTTAGAGTTAGGCAGTCAACGGTAGACCTGCTCCACAATGAGGCGCTGCGACAGCGGCTCCCACGCCTGCACACACCAGCCGGAACCCGAGGATCCGACGCCGCCGGAACGCCCTGGCCGCGGAGCCATCCACGGTGACAGGGCCGAGGCTCGCCCAGCCCGGCCACGGTCGCCGCGGGTCTGCGGAAAGGGGAACCCGAGGCGGCCCGCCCGACCCAACGACGCGCCGAGTTCCTACCCCCGTGCGGCGCAGGTTGGACGCAGAGACGTGGCGCAGCACGAGCACATCAACCTCGTATCAGCTCCTTGGTTGGTGATGCCGATGTTCACACCCCTGGCTACGGCCGTTGCGGCACCTGACGCTCTGTTCACGCCCTGGCTGAACTCATCGCCGGACGACCGCCGCCGTGGTCGGCGTCTGTGCAACGTGACCGTGAGGTGCGGTTTGCGTTCTACGGGCGGATCTCCACCGACGGCTACCAGGATCCGGCGTCGTCACGGCAGTGGCAGTTCGACCTCGAAGCCCGCCCGATCGAGGGCCAGGGCCGCATCGCTGTCGAGTTCTTCGACACCGGATACTCCCGCAACCTGTCCTGGCACGAGCGGCCCGGAGCTGCGGAGTTGCTCGCCGAAGCGGCACAGTCGGATCGCCGCTTCGACGCCGTGGTGATCGGCGAATACGAGCGGGCGTTCACCGGTCGACAAGCCCTGCAGATCATCCCGTACCTGCGCGCGTGCACGGCGTGGCGGTGTGGCTGCCGGAATTCGATGGGCCTGTCGACCTAGACGACCCGGCCCACCGCGCGTTGCTCATGTTGCTCGGGCACCAGTCCGCACGCGAAGTGCTGCGGGCGCGACGGCGGACCACCAACGCGATGCGTGCTCAGGCCCGGGAACAGGGCCGCCACCTCGGTGGCCGGCCTCCCTACGGTTATCGCCTATGAACGCCGGCCCGCACCCAAACCGGATCCGCGCCCGGTGGGGGCGGCGCCTGCACCGCCTGGACCCCGACCCGGTCACGGCCCCACACGTGCGGTGGATCTTCGCCCGCAGGCTCGCCGGAGCCAGCACCGCGGGCATCGCCCGGGGCCCTCAACGAACGCAACATCCCGTCCCCCGGCAGCCCACGATCCCGAGCGCAACAGGCATCGCGCCGGCACGGCCTGGACAGTGCGCACGGTCTCGGAGATCCTCGCCAACCCGCGCTACACCGGCTGACAGGTGTGGAACCGGCAGCGCACCGACCACCACGAGACGATCCCCGGCGACAAGCGCACCAGCCAAGGACCTACTCGCGCCTGGAACCCGCGCAGCGAATGGGTGATCTCCCAGCAGCCGGCGCATCCCGCCCTGGTCAGCGAGGCCGACTTCCTGGCCGCACAGCAGGTCACCGCGATCCCTGCCCCCACCGGTGAGGCCGTCCGCACCTACCGGCTGACCGGGCTGATGATCTGCGCGGTCAGTGGTCGGCGTCTGGAAAGCTCACTGGGTTCACGGCCGGGCCGGCTACCGCTGCCGGTACGGCCGTACCAGCGCCCGACTACACGACCACCACGGGCGGAACGTGTACTGGTCCGAACGGCGAATCATCGACGCCATGCTCTACCGCTTGAGCTACTCCGGCGAGCTGCCAATCCTGGCCGGCACGGACGACCTGATCGCCCATCTCCGAGCCCGGGGCGCGGTCATCGCCTGCGGCCTGGACACACTCAGCCTGGAACCGATCGACCTGGAGAAACAGGTAACCCCCACCACAGCCGTCCCTCGATGGGATGACTCTGGTGGGGGTTAACGTGTCCGAGGGGGGACTTGAACCCCCACGCCCGATAAAGGGCACTAGCACCTCAAGCTAGCGCGTCTGCCATTCCGCCACCCGGACTTGCCTTGCTCAGCCTAACCGAGCCGACCTGCGGTTTACACCGACAATCGGCTGCCCGGCGGGCCGCACAGGAGAGAACTCTACACGGCCCGCCACCGGACCCGAACCCGGGCCACCCCGTCGCGCCGGGGGGAGGAATCGGTCCATCGGATCGGTGGGCGACTCCGGCCGGATGTAGCGGCCGGCGGGTACGCGATGTCGCGTGGCAGGCGTAGTCGCGGGAGATCTTGCGGCGAGCCCGGCGCCGGCGGTTGCGGCGCGTCCGGTCGGCGCAGCGCGCCGGCGGGTGGGGGCTCCGGCCGAACCGGCGGAGTCGCTGGGGGTGGGCCTGAGACCAGCGGTTCGCACGCCGTACCGGCGGCACCCGCGACGCGGGGACGTTCTGGGCCGGGTGGAGCTTTTGTCGAAGGGAAGGTCGCCCGTCGCTCTTGGTCTCACCTTGACGTCCCGATTCCCCCGTAACGCTCCGCGTAACCGGGCGAGGGCGACCTTATCCCTGCAACGAGATCAATGGTCGTCGACGGACCTTGTGCGAAGCATGGGACAATGATGTTGTTCCTTGTTGTTATCTTGAATCCCCTGGTGGGACCCATCTGGGCGAAGGGTGTGCTGAGGTCAGTTGGCGGCGGAGTTCGGGGTTCTCGGCGCGGTGGAGGCCCGGATCGACGGCCGGTCGATCGTTCTCGGACATGCTCGGCAGCGGTGCGTTCTCGGTGTTCTCCTGGTCGAGGCCGGTCGGCCGGTCACGGTCGACCAGCTGATCGACCGGGTGTGGGGGCAGGACGCCCCGCAGCGGGCCGCCGGTGCGCTCTACAGCTACCTGTCCCGGTTGCGGGGGGCCGTCGCCGGCGCCGAGGCGGCGATCGAGCGTCAGCCCAGCGGGTACGTCCTGACCGTCGACCCGCAGACGGTGGATCTCCATCGCTTCCGTCGGCTGATCACGGCGGCGCGGGCGTCGGAGTCGGACCAAGCGGCCACGGATCTGATAACTGAGGCGCTGGCCTTGTGGCGTGGCGAGCCGTTCGCCGGCCTGGACACTCCGTGGCTGGACTCGACGCGGCGGCTGTTGCTCAACGAGCGGTTCGCCGCCGAGCTGGACCGTAACGACGTGTTGCTCCGGCTGGGACGGCATGGCGAGCTGTTGCCCGCCCTGTCCGCCGCGGCCGCCGAGTATCCGCTGGATGAGCGGCTGGCCGAGCAGTCGATGCTCGCCCTCTACCGGTGCGGTCGGCAGGCCGACGCCGACGAGCAGTACCGGCGGATCCGCCGGGGGCTCGCCGACGAACTCGGCAGCGATCCTGGCACCGCGCTGCGCCGGCTGCACGAGCGGATCCTCGCCGCCGACCCCACCCTGGACGTCCCGGTGGGTGACGCCCGTGGCCCGGGTGTCCAGCTTGCCGCTCCCACGACGGTGCCGGCGCAACTGCCGGCGGACGTGCGCGCCTTCACCGGGCGTACCGGGGAGCTCGCCGCGCTCGACCGGTTGCTCGCGCCGCCCGACGGCGACGAGCCGCCGCTGACCGTCGCTCTTCTCTCCGGTACGGCCGGAGTGGGCAAGTCCGCCCTGGCCGTCCGGTGGGCGCACCGCGTCCGGGAGGCTTTTCCCGACGGGCAGCTGTACGTGAACCTGCGCGGCTACGACGCCGAGCAGCCGGTGGCGGTCGCCGACGTGCTTGCCTCGTTCCTGACCGCGCTCGGCGTGCGGGGGCCGGAGATTCCGCCGGGGGTCGAGGAGCGTGCCGGCCGCTACCGGTCGGAGCTGACCGGGCGGCGGATGCTCGTGCTGCTCGACAACGCCTCCTCGGTGGAGCAGGTACGGCCGCTGCTGCCGGGCACCGGTTCCTGCCTGGTGCTGATCACCAGCCGGGACTCGTTGCCGGGGATGGTGGCGGTACACGGCGCCGAGCGGGTCAGTCTGGATCTGCTTCCGCCGGCGGACGCGGTGGGGCTGCTGCGGCGGCTGATCGGCGTGCGGGTGGACCACGAGCCGTCGGTCGCGGCGGACCTGGCCGCGGCGTGTGCCCGGCTGCCGCTGGCGCTGCGGATCGCCGCCGAGCTGGCGGCGGCGCGTGCCGATGTCTCGCTGGCCGAGCTCGTCGCCGAGCTGGGCGATCACCGGCTGCGGCTGGACCTGCTCGACGCGGGTGGCGATCCGCGTGCGGCGGTCCGGGTCGTCTTCTCCTGGTCGTACCAACATCTGCCGGCCGACGCGGCGCGGGCGTTCCGGCTGCTCGGGCTGCATCCGGGCGACAGCGTGCACGTCGAGGCCGTTGCGGAGCTGACCGGCACGGACGTCGGCGAGGCCCGGCGGCTGCTCGGCGTGCTGGTCCGCGCCAGCCTGATTCACGTCGGGCGCGGCGGGCGGTACGGCATGCACGATCTGCTGCGGGCGTACGCGGCGGAACTCGCGACGGCGCACGACGCCGCGCCGGACCGCAAGGCCGCGCTGACCCGGCTCTTCGATCATTATCTGGCCGGTTCCGTCGCGGCGATGGACGCGCTCTACCCGGAGCACGCCGCGGCCGCGGGTGATCCGGACACGGCCCGGAACTGGATCGAGGCCGAACGGCCCAACCTGGCCGCCGCCTGCACGTACGGCGCCGCACACGGCTGGTATCGGCACGCTATCGACCTGGCGGGAACCCTGTTCCGTTATCTCGACGCCGGCGGGCCGGTCGCCGAGGCGGTCACCGTCACCGCGTCCGCCGTTTCGGCGGCGCGGGCCGTCGGGGACCGGGCGGCGCAGGCCCGGGCACTGTCCGATCTGGGCCGGTTGCACCGGCGGCAGGGTCGCCTCGACGAGGCGGCCGAGACCTACCGGCAGGCCCTGGCGCTCTACGCCGACCTCGGCGAGCGCGCCGCCGAGGCGGTGGCGTTGCGCAACCTGGGCAGCGTCCACTGGCGACTCGGCGACTACCGGCGGGCCGCGGACCACTATCAGCGGGCCTGGTCACACCACCGGCAGCTGGGCGACGAGGCCGGGCAGGCCGACGCCCTGGTACGGCTCGGGCTGGTCGACGCCCGGCTCGGCGACGAGGCGCAGGCGACGGAGCGGCTCCAGGCGGCCCTGGAACTCTCCGCGCGGCTCGGCGACCGGTTCAGCGAGGCGTACGCGCTCTCCCTGCTCGCGCGGCTGTCCCGCCGGCCGGCTCAGCTCGAACGGGCCGCCTTGCAGCTCGAACAGAGCCTCGCCGCGGTGCGGCAGGCCGAGGACCGTACCGCTGAGGCGTACGTGTTGACCGATCTCGCCGCGGTCTACGCCCGCGGTGACCGGCTCGCCGACGCCGCCGGTCATCTGCGCCGGGCCCTGGTCCTGCACCGGCGGATCGGGGACCGGGCCAGCGAGGCCGAGGCGCTCAACGACCTCGGCCAGGTTCTGCGCGCCGCGGGCGACGCGGCGGAGGCCCGCACCCAGCACGACCAGGCGCTGGTCCTGGCCCGGGAGATCGGCGACCGGTACGAGCAGGCCCGCGCTCACGACGGCATCGCTGCCACAGACGGCGACGGGGCGAACCTGGAGCTCGCCCGGCGCATCTTCGCCGACCTCGCGGTGCCCGCCGCGCCGAGCCTCGGATCTCCCGCGTCCTCGTCCTAGGTCAGGCGCGGAGGACGCCGTCCAGCCACAGCACGGTGACCGGGAGTCCACGGGCCCGGGCATAGGCGACGATGTCCGCGGTTCCGCCCAGGCCGCGGGCCGGGCGGCCGTCCCAGACGGCGAAGAGATGATCGCAGCGCTCCACCAGGGCCTGACCGGCGGCGAGGAAGGCGTGCTCGCTGGGCTCCGGGTAGGGCATAGTGATCACCGTCACTGCCGCTCGCCTGAGGTCCTCGAACCGCGCCCGGCTGTCGTCCGCGATCAGCGATCCGGCGTAGCCCTCGCACGGCAGCACCACCTCAAGGGTGCCGCCGGCCGCCAGGATCTGGGTGGCGAACAGCTGGTCAGCGCCATCGGCGAGGTTCGACACCCCGTGCAGCCGGGTCCCGGCGGGCAGCACCCGGCGCCAATGGTCCACCACGTGGTCGACGATGGCCGGCGGGAGAATTCGATGACCGGTGACACCGAATCGCACATCGACCTCCGTACCAGGGCTCGTCCAGCTCGAGCGCACCATGACGATACGGTCTCCCGCCTTTCTCATGGGGGCAGAGACAGGGCACAATCTGTCGTCGCCGTACGCGCCGACCGTCGGGGGACCTGCAATGACCTTCAATGGGTTTATTTCGTACAGTCATGCCGCGGACGGGCGGCTGGCTCCCGCCGTGCAGCGAGGTCTGCACAGGTTGGCCAAGCCCTGGCATCGACGGCGCGCCCTGTGGATCTTCCGAGATCAGACCGGTCTGGCGGTGACGCCGGGGCTATGGTCGTCGATCCAGACCGCGTTGGACGGCTCGGAGTACTTCGTGCTGCTCTCCTGTCCCGAGGCCGCGCAGTCGCACTGGGTGAACAAGGAGATCGAGCACTGGATCGCGACGAAGTCGGCGGATCGGATCCTGCCGGTGGTGACCGACGGTGAGTGGGAGTGGGATCGGGAGCGTCACGACTTCACCGAGGACTCGACGGCGGTGCCCGAGGCGCTGCGGGGGGTGTTCGCCGAGGAGCCGCTGTTCCTGGATCTGCGGTGGGCGCGCGGCAGCGAGCATCTGAGCCTGCAGCATTCCCGTTTCCGGGACGCGATCGCCCAGCTGGCGGCGCCGATGCACGGGGTGAGCAAGGACGAGCTGGAGGGTGAGGACGTCCGGCAGCATCGCCGGGCCCGCCGGCTGCGGTCCGGTGCGGTGGCGACGTTGGTGGTGCTGACCTTGCTGGCGGCGCTGACCAGTGTGTCGGCGGTGCGTAACTCGGAGCGGGCGACGGCCGCGGCGGCGGAGGCGTTGCGTCAGCAGCAGGCGGCGGAGACGCAGCGCAGCAGCGCCGAGCGGTCCGCCGAGGAGGCGAGCCGGCAGCAGGCGGAGGCGAGCCGGCAGCAGGAGGCGGCGCGCGAGCAGCAGGCCCTGGCGACGGCCGCGGCGGCCGAGGCGGAGCGGTCGGAGCGGCTGGCGCAGGAGGGGCAGCGGCTGGCGGACCAGGCGAAGGCCGAGGCACGGCGACAGCAGCGGATCGCCGATCAGGCGGCGAGGCGGACCCGGGAACAACAGCGGCTGGCGAACGAGGCCGCGCAGCGGGCGCAGGACCTGGAGCAGGAGGCGCAGCGGCTGGAGGCGGAGGCCCAGCGGCTGGCGAAGATCGCCGAGGAGAACCGGCGCGCGGCCGAGAAGGCGGCTGAGGAAGCCGCCAAGCAGCAGGCCAAGGCGGACCACCAGCAGCGGATCGCGATCAGTCGGCGGCTGACCAGTCAGGCCAAGGCGACGATCGTCAGCGAACCGAAGACGGCCCTGATGCTGGGGGCGGCCGCCCAGGCGCTCCTGCCCGACATCGAGACCCGCGGGGAAGTCACCAGCCTCGTCACAGCGACGAGCTACGCCGGCAGGATCCCAGACGTGACATCGGCCGAGTACGGGCCGGACGGCGTCCTGGCGGTCGTCGGCCTCGACCGCAGGGTGGTGCTGTGGAACGTGACCGACCCGACGAATCCGGCCCGGATCGGCACGCTCAGCGATCCGGTCACGACAGACGCCTCCCTGACGTTCAGCCCGGACGGGCGGACCCTGGCCGTTGTCGACCAGGAGGTGGCGGTCCTGTGGGACGTGGCCGACCGCTCCCATCCGGTCCGGCTCGTCGTGCTGCCGAGCGACGAGTACCCGCACCTGGTGGCGTTCAGCAGGGACGGGACCACCCTCGCCGTGGGCAACGGCTTGGGGACCACGAACCTGTATGACCTGGCCGACCGGTCCCGGCCCGAGCAGCTCGGCACGTACGTCATGCCCCACTCGACGCGCATTGCCCAGGTGAAGGACCTTGTGTTCAGCCCGGACGGACGCACTTTGTTCGTGAACCAGAGCGTAGACGTGGCCGTCGTGGATGTGACCGATCGGGCCGACCCCTTCAGTGTCCGCACAATCCCCAGCGTGGGCGGAACCACGATCGCGCTCGATCCATCCGGGTCGACACTGGCGATCGGGGGCGGGGGCAACAAGGTGTCTCTGCTCGACCTGAGGCATCGGGCTACCGCCCGGATCATGCAAGATCAGCCTGTGCCGCCGACCTTTCCCCCCGAGGACCCGGACCCCGGGGACACGGACCCGGACGACCCGTCGTTCCTGGCGCTGCGCGGCCTTGCCACTCTCAGCACGCTCGAGTACAGCGCGGACGGACATTATCTGGCCGCCGTCGGCCACAACACGGGTATGGCGATGGTGTGGGACATGACCGGCGGGACGAAGCCCACGCTGGTCAGCACCGTGCGGACCACCGGCCTGATCAACACGGTCTCCTTCGATCCGGACGGGGAAAGGCTGGTCACCGGCGACAGCTCCGAGACGGCGACCTTCTGGAGCATCAGGCCCTTCGGTGGTCCGGACCCGCTCGCCGCGCTCACCGTCTCCGCTGCTGCGCCGATTCGGGCGACGGCGCTGCGACCGGACGGACGTACCCTGGTCGCCGCCGGCTCCGACGGCAGGGCGAACTCCTGGCAAGTCAGCGACCCTGCCCGCCCGGTCCGGGACACCGACCTGACCATCCGCGGCGCAGATGTCAGGTCTGTGACGTTCAGCCCCGACGGCCGCATCGCGGCGGCCGTCGGACGGGATTCGCTGCTGACGCTGACGGATGTGAGCCGCCCGCAACAGCCGGTGGTGACTCTTGGCTCGGTCAGGCAGTCCGGAGCGAACGCGATGGCGTTCAGCCCGGACGGGCTCACCCTCGCCGTCGTCGCCGACTACACCAGGCTGCTGCTGTGGAACGTCACCGACCGTACCCGTCCCGCCCTGCTGTCCACGCTGAGCGGCGGCTTCGGACCCGCGGTGGCCTTCAGTCCGGACGGACGCACTCTGGCCACCGGCGGCTTCGATCCGGCCCTGACGCTGTGGGATGTGAGCGACCGCTCCGCACCCGCCCAGCTCGGCACGATGGCCGGCCACCGAGAAGCGGCGCTGTCGGTGGCTTTCAGCCCGGACGGGCGCACCCTGGCGAGCGGCAGCAAGGACAAGACAGCAATGCTGTGGAACGTCACCGACCGGGCCCATCCGCGCCGGAGTGCCACGCTGACCGACCACGGCCAGCCGGTGACCGCGGTGGCTTTCAGCCCGGACGGGCGCACCCTGGCGACCGGAGACAGCAGCGACGAACTGTTCCTGTGGAGCACCGCCAACCCGCTCGCACCGGTCCGGCTCGTCTCGATGCGCGGCCGCGGCAACACGGTGCAGGGGATGCTGTTCAAGCGCGACGGGCGCACCCTGGCCGTCGCCGCCAACGCCGACAGCTCGAGCGCGACCATCACGCTGTGGAATTACGCGGAGATGAACAGCATCGTCGCGGACCCGGCCAAATATGCCTGCGCGATGACCGGCCACGGCCTCGACACCGGCGAATGGGCCCACTACATTCCCGAGATCCCGTACCGGCGCACCTGTACCGGCTGACGGCGCGACGGTGCCGTAGTGGTCAGCGGATCACCCGGCCCGTCACCCATTGCCACAGCCAGCCCGACGGGACGGACCGTCCGGTCAGGACGTACTCGCTGACGGCGTGGTGGGTCATGGTGTCGAGCAGGTACCGGCGCGCCGAGGGCCTCCCGGCGAACAGAAGCTGGTCGCCGAGCGCCAGGGTGGCATCGCCGTCCGGGCCGAGGATGCACTCGGAGTCCCGTTGCAGCAGCAGCGGCACGGCGGCGAGGGGCCGGCTCCGGTCCTGAGGGCTCCTCAGCAGGTCCCCGAGCCGGCCGTCGCCCGCGCGCAGCCAGGACCCGAGCGCGGGCGCGTCGGTACCGGTCAGGGTGACCTTCCAGACGCTGCCGAGGCGCCGGCCGCACTGCTGCCGGAGGCGGTCGATGACCTCTGCCGCCCAGTCGTCACCGCGCGCCGGCATCTCCTGAAGGAAGCGCCACAGCAGCGGGGTACTCAACTGCGCGTAGATCTCCCGCGCCACCATCTCGGTCGGCACCAGCAACCGGTCGACGTCCATCGCCGCGAACAGCGGTGCGCTGGCGGGCCGGTTCTGCCGCGAGGCGATGAACAGCGCGGGGTTGATCCGGCGGGCCGCGACGATCAGGGACAGGTTCGTCGTGTCGTTGTCGGTGCCGGCCACGAAGCCCACCGCCCGCTCCAGGCCGGCGCGCGCCAGCACCGCGGGCTCGGACGCGTCGCCCACGACGATCGTGGTCCCCGCCGGGACGTCCGGCTTCAGGTCGATGATGATCACGTCCAGGCCCTCGGCGCGCAGGTCCTCGGTGAGCTTCCTGCCGAAGCGGCCGTAGCCGCACAGGACCCAGCCGCCCGCCGTCGGCAGCCGGCCCGGGTCGGGCAGATCGGCGCCCGGGCCGCTCTCCAGCCAGGACATCAGCCGGTACGACGCGGGTGAACGCAGTGCGAGCCCCAGGTGGTCGCCGAAGCGGTCGAACGGGTTGACGACCGCCGGCGAGCCGAAGGCACGCATCCGGTGCTCGATCGCCGGCGAGACGGTCCGGGCGACGACCGGCAGGTCCGGCCGTACCAGGGCGGCGGTCATCGCGACGACCAGGTTGACCTCGTCGTTGTCGGTGAGCGCCAGCACTCCCTCGCACCGGGGGTGTTCCAAACCGGCGACGGCCAGGGTGTGCGGATCGCCGGCGTCTCCGGCCAGCCCGGGTACGTCGGCGTGGTACGAGTCGACGTCGAGCGCGTTGACGCGTTCCCCGGACACGTCGAGCACGACGAAGCGCCGGCCGATGGCGTCCAGCGAGTGGCCGAGCAACTGCCCGGTCTGCCCGTACCCGACGATCAACAGGAACGGCTCGCGCAGCCGGCTCACCCTCCGGATGAAGCGTTGCAGCCCCAGCGCCTGCCGGAACGCCCGGTCCTGCATCAACGTGAGCAGCGACCCGATGGCGTACGCCCACCCGATCACCGTGAGGTAGATGGTGGCCATCACCCACAGCCGCTGTGCGTCGGTGAAAGGATGGGGGATCTCGCCGTACCCGATGGTGGTCGCCGTGTAGCTCATGAAGTAGAAGGCGTCGAAGAACCCCATCCGGGTGGGCTGCCCGGCGGCGTCCCGGCCGGGGATGAGGGTCAGGCCGAGCACGCTGACGGCGAAGATCGTGATCAGGACGATCAGCGGCGCCCGCATCCGGCGCAGGATCAGGAAGAAGACGGTGGACGACGTCTCCGCCACGGCCCCTCCCCCGTCACCGGCGCTGGAACGACACTGTCTCGATCACCAGGAGCACGACCGAGACGAGGTTGGCCAGCAGCGCGCCACCGGACAGCGACACCACGCTGGCCATCGCCGCCCCGTCGAGGCCGCTCGACGCGATCTGGGTGGCATACCCCCAGACCAGCGCGGCGGCGATCAGCTGAAGGTCGGCGACGAGGCTGGTGGCCAGGTGCACCGCGCCGATCTGGGTACGGTCGCCGAACTTCAGCACGGTCGCGATGAGGCTGACCACGATCGCGGCGAACAACTCATAGACGTTGTGCAACGACGGGTCGGACATGTCGCCGATGAAGAACCCGAAGTTGAGCGTCGCGGCCAGCAGCACGAAGAAGCCGAAGATCACCTTCTCGAGACTCATGCGCGGCTCCCGGGGTCGAAGACCCACGCTAGCCCGATTCTGTCACCCTCGCTGTAACCGGAGCCGGGCGCCGAACGTGTAACTCTGAGCGGCCGGGCCACCGGGCGTCACGGGAGGGAGGTGGCATCGTGGTCGATGTGCGCCATGCTCGGGACGTCGATCCCGGTCGGCCGTCCGAGGTGGACTTCGACGGCTTCTACGCCGCGCACATCCAGTCGCTGACGATCCAGCTCTACGCGTACACCGGTGATCTGCACAGCGCTCAGGACGTGGTGCAGGAGGCGTTCTGCCGCGCGCTGACCCGTTGGGAGCGGCTGTCCGCACTGGACGACCCCCTGGCCTGGGTGCGCCGGGTCGCCTGGAATCTGGCGACAAGTCAGTGGCGCCGTGCCCGCACCGCCGCGCTCTTCCTGCGTAAGCACCGCGTGGAGAATGTTCCTGAACCCGGCCCGGACCGGGTGGCGCTGGCCGGCGCGCTCGCGACCCTGCCCGCCCGGCATCGCCGGGTGGTGATCCTGCATTACCTCGCCGACCAGTCGGTGCGGGACATCGCGCACCAGCTCGGTGTGCCCGAGGGAACCGTCAAGGCGTGGCTGCATCGTGGCCGCGCGGCGCTGGCCGCCCGCCTCACCGAGACGGAGGACCAGGCATGACCAACCTCCAGCACGATCCGCTGGCCGCCGCCTTCGACGAGTTCCGCGGCCAGGCGGCCGCCCTGGTGAAGCCTGCCGGCGCCGACCGCACCCGGGAGAGCGTGCGCACCCGCAGGCGCAACCGGCGCGTCGTGATCGGGGCGCTGGCCGCCCTGGCCGTCGCGATCCCGCCGACTGCCGAGGCCGCGTTGAGCGGCGACCCGCACGGCCCGGTGACGGGCACTCCGGTGATCGTCCCGCAGGTCTCCGCCATGCCCTACTACGTCGGACCGGGCCAGAGCACCCATCCGTCGACGGAGGCTCCGGAGGGCGGCATCAGCGAGGCGGCGCTCTACTCGGCCGAGCTCGACCTGCCCGGGTGGCCTGCCGAGAAGAGCAACGCGAGATGCGCGAGCGGCCCGGTCCGGTTCCAGGACGGCGACACCGTGGTCGACGACGTCAATCTCTGGATCGCCGGGGTCTCGTACGCCGACATCGATCGGGACGGCCGGGCGGAGACGTTCGCTCGCATCTTCTGCACGATCGAACCGCACGACGTCATGTCGCAGGTCGTGGCGTTCGCGCCCGCGACCGGCGGCAAGGTCCGCACGATCGGCGCGGTTCTCGGGCAGACCGGCGACATCGTCGCCATCTGCGGTGTTCGCGCCGGCGCGAACGGCGCGGTCCAGATCGAGATCGCCGACTTCCCGGTGCCCTGGCGGTGCGCCGATCCCTCGTCGGCCGACGAACGGTACGTCACCCGGCAGTGGCTGACGTTCGCCTGGAACGGATCAGCCTTCGTCCAGCGGGGAACGGCGGCCGACACGACCAACCCGTACGCCACGGATCTCGAGCTGACCAGTACCGACCTCGTTCTGACCAGGCGAGCGAACGGCCACTACGTCGGCTCGATGACGTTGACGGTGCGCAATACCGGTAGCTCGGCAATCGCCTACAAGACGCAGACCGTCATCTCGGACGGCATGCGGTTGGTCGACCCGCCACAGGGTTGCGCCCTGGATCCGTCCTGGACCGGTGGTGGGATGGAGGACATCTTCTGCACCGGCGCCAAACTCGCCGGCGGCGCGACCCGGAAGGTTACGTTGAAGGTCGACTCACCGCGGCGCTACCGGATCGGCTTCGTTCCGGACACCAACGTGCTGCCGCTGGACGGCTACAACGACCCGAACGGGGCCAACGACCGGGCGGAACTCACCATCGAGTTCCGCGACTGACAAAAGGCGGCGCAGCATGACTGACACGGGCACGACGGCCCTCGACGACCGGCCTTTCGTCCGCACCGTGCGGGAGTACGCCGAGCGGGTGCTGCGCCCGGCCGCGCTGCGGACCGAGCGGTCGGGCGTCACCGCGGAGCGCATCGCGGAGCTGCGCGAGCTCGGCCTGCTCAACCACCTCGCCCCCACCGGGTACGGCGGCAAGGAGCTGGACCGCGACGCCGACCGCCGGATCCACGAGATCATCGCGGCGGCCTGCTTCAACACCTGGCTGGTGTGGGCACAGCACGCCGCCCTGACCGCCCGGCTACCGCGGGATCCCCTGCCGCCGCTGGGCCGCCGGGCGCTCACCGGCGAGATCCCGCTCGGTGCCGGCATCAGCGACGTACGCGCCTTCCCCAAGCGCTACATCGCGGCCCGGCGCGTCGACGGCGGATGGGTCTTCAGCGGGACCATCTCCTGGGTCAGCGGCTGGGGCCTGCACGAGGCGCTGACGGTCGCCGCGGTCGAGCGGCACACCGAGACGGTCGTGACCGCCCTGGTGCGGGTCGGCAGTCACAGCCGCGCGGCCGCTCCGCTCGAGCTGGCCGCCGTGGCCGGCAGCCGGACCGAGCGGGTGATCCTCGACGACGCTTTCGTCCCCGACGATCACGTGATCTCCCGGCGGACGCTGGAGCAGACCAGGTTCGACGACATCGCCGCCGCGGCCGACGCGCGCGGCCACCACTTCGGACTCGCCGAGGCGGTCCTGCGTGAGCTGGCGGAGAGCACCGACCCGGCCGTCCAGGCGGTCGCCACCGCCTGGCGCCCGCGGGTGGCGCGCATCCGCGAGACGGCCTACGCCCTCGCCGACGAGGCGGCCGCCAACGGCGGTGGGCCGCACCGCCTCCAGGAGCGGCTGGACACGAAGGTCGCCAGCGGCGAGGCGCTCGCCACGCTCACCCGTGCGCTTGTCGTCGCGCGCGCCGGCCGGGGCCTCGCCGGGGACGACACCGCGCAGCTGCATGCCCGCTCCGCCCTGTTCATCCTGGTCCAAGGTCAGAGCGCCGACGTCCGCCGCGCACAGCTGACCCGCCTCGCACACGGCTGAGTCAGCCGCGGTTCTGGCGGTCGGGGACCGTTGTTACGGGTCGGGTTGTCCGCGGGGAGTTCTAGCCGGTAGGAGGTCAGCGGCCGGCCATGGTCAGGGCCGCGTCGATGATCGAGCCGGTGTCGATGCCGTGCAGGCGGTACGCGTCGGCGAGGCCCGAGGACTGGCCGAACGTGGTGACGCCGAGGTTGCGGATCCGGTCACCGCGGGCCGCCGCGAGGAAGGCCAGCGTGTGCGGATGCCCGTCGAGGACCGTGACCAGCGGCGCGGGGTGCTCCGCGGGGAACAGCTCGCTCAGGATGCCCCCGCCGAGCCCGGCGTCCCGGCTGTCCCGCTGCTGCAACGAGCGGAACACCAGGTCGGGACTCGTCAGGCAGACGACGCCTGCCCTGACGCCGGCCGCGGCCAGGGTGTTCGCGGCCGCGATGACCTCGGGCATGATCGCGCCGACCCCGACGAGGGTGACGTCCTCGTCCTGCGGGAGGTGGGCGGCGGGCAGCCGGTAGCCGCCGGCGACGGCCTGCCGGCGGCGGCGGTCGCGCAGAGACGGTTCCTCCGGCACCTGGGCGCCGGCCGGGTCGAGGGGCCGGGTGGAGAGCCGGAAGTAGGCGGACGTGCCGCCCTCGATGCCGACCTGGCTCATAGCGTGGAGGAAGCACCACTCCAGGTCCTGCGCGAACGCCGGTTCCCAGGCGACGCAGCCGGGCTGCTCCAGCCCGATCGACGGGGTGGTGATGGACTGGTGCGCGCCGCCCTCCGGCGCCAGGGTCACCCCGGACGGGGTGCCGACCAGGATCGACTGGCCGCCGGCGTAGATGCCGTATGACCAGGGTTCCAGGGCTCGGGAGACGAACGGGTCGTAGATGGTGGCGATGGGAATGAGCCGCTCACCCCAGCGCGACCAGGTCACGCCGAGCTCGCCGAGCAGCGACACGAGGTTGACCTCGGCGATGCCCAGCTCGATGTGCTGACCCTTGCCGTGCTCCTGCCAGCGCAGCACACGTTCGGCGTCGTCGGCGAACCAGTCGTGCCGGTTCTCCTCCACCGACCACACGCCGGTCTTGTTGATCCAGCCGCCCAGGTTGGTGGAGGAGGCGACGTCCGGTGAGCAGGTGACGACCCGGGCGGCGGCCTCGGGGGCGTCGCGGGGCAGGTCGGCCAGGAGGCGGCCGAGGGCGGCCTGGGTGCTGATCGGCTTGCGGTAGCCGTGGCCGAGCTGTGCCGGTACCGGGACGGGCGCGGTCGGTGCGGTGGGCTCGCGGCGCAGGGCGGTGCCGCGTTCCTGGCAGAGCCGGCCGGCGGCGGTGTGCGGCTCGAAGCGGTGCCAGGGTGACTCGCGGTCCATGCCGGAGACGGCGGCGAGTGCGTCCATCTGTGCGGCGGAGAGCAGCGCGGAGTGGTTGTTGGGGTGCCCCTCCGTCGGCAGGCCGCGGCCCTTGACGGTGTACGCGAAGACCACGGACGGGCGGTCCTGGTCGACGCCGCCGAACGTGTCGACGAGCAACCCCAGGTCGTGGCCGCCGAGGTCGCGGACGGCGGCGGCGAGGTCGGCGGGCGCGATCTCGTCCAGCAGGGCCTTGAGTGCCGGGGTGTCGGCGGTGTCCTCGCCGCCGGCGAGGATGCGTTCGGCGATCTGTGCGGGGTCGACCCGCAGCATGCGCTGGTACTCCTCGTTGGGCATCGCCTCGAGGCGGGCGCGCAGCGCCGGGCCGCCGGGGCGTTCGAACAGCCGCGAGATGACGCGTCCCCATTTGAGGATCACGACCTGCCAGCCGGCGGCGGCGAACATGCCCTGGAGTTTGGCGATCTGGATGTCGGGGACGACGCGGTCCAGGGACTGGCGGTTGAGGTCGACCACCCAGAGCAGTTCGCCCATCTTGGCGACCGCCGGGTCCATCACCGCTTCCCAGATCGCTCCCTCGTCGAGTTCGGCGTCGCCGAGCAGGCTGACGAAACGGCCGCCGGCGGGCACGTCGGGGAACCGGGCCGCGACGTAGCGGTGTGCCATCGCCGCCCACAGCGCGGCGGTCGCCCCGATGCCGACGGAACCGGTGGAGAAGTCGACGGTGCCGGGGTCCTTGAGCCGGGACGGGTACGACTGAAGGCCGCCCTTGGCGCGCAGCATCGGCAGGTAGGACTCGTCGAGGTCGTCCAGCAGGTAGTTGATGGCGTGCAGCACGGGCGAGGCGTGCGGTTTGACCGACACCCGGTCCCGGCTGGTCAGCTCGGCGAACCACAGGGCGACCATGATGTCGACCATCGAGGCGCTGGAGGCCTGGTGGCCGCCGACCTTGACCCCGGAGTCGTTGGGCCGCCCGGCGTTGGCGGCGTCCACGATCGACGCGGCGAGCCACAGCACGCGGCGGGCGATCACCCGCAGGACCTCGACACCGGGAGCGGCGGTGGACGTGTCGTTCATCGGTCTCTCCGAGGTCGGTCTAGCGGGCCGAGAGAACAGGGGTGCGGGCCGCGGCGAGGGCCTGGTCGAGGTCCTCGACGAGGTCGTCGACGTGCTCCAGGCCGATCGAGAGGCGCACCACGCCGGCCGAGGGCCGAGCCTCCGGGGCGACGGGGCGGTGCGTCAAAGCCGCCGGGTGCTGGATCAAGGAGTCTACGCCGCCGAGGGATACGGCGTGCGTGAACAGCCTGGTGCGGGCGGTGATGCGCCCGGCCGCTTCAAAGCCGTCGCGCAGCGCAAGGGAGATCATCGCGCCGGTGCCGCGCATCTGCCGGTTCAGCAGGCCACGCGGGTCGCCGTCGAGGCCGGGGTAGAAGACGCGTTCGACGGCCGGGTGCTCCGCCAGCCACTCGGCGATACGGACCGCGTTGTCCTGCTGTGCGCGTACCCGAATGGGCAGGGTTGTCAGGCCGCGGTGCAGCAGGTAGGCGCCCAGCGGGTGGAGCAGGCCGCCGGTGACGGCGCGGACCTGGCGCAGCCGGGACGCGGTCTCCTCGCCGCAGGCGATGACGCCGGCGACGACGTCGCCGTGACCGCCGAGGTACTTGGTCGCGCTGTGCAGGGCCATCGCGGCGCCGAGGGTGACCGGGTTCTGGAGGACCGGGGTCGCGAAGGTGTTGTCGACGAGCACCGGGACGGTGCCGGCCTGCGCGACGACGGCCGCGATGTCGACCAGGTCCAGGGTGGGGTTGGCCGGGGTCTCCAGGATGACCAGGCCGGTGTCGGGGCGGACGGCGCCGGCGACGCCGGCCTCTTCGCAGAAGGTCACCTCCGCGCCGAGCAGGCCGGTGGCGAGCAGGTGGTCGGTGCCGCCGTAGAGCGGGCGGACGGCCACCACGTGGCGCCGGCCGATCATTGTCGTGTGCGCCAGGATCGCGGCGGTCATCGCGGCCATTCCCGAGCCGAACGCGACGGCGGTGTCGGCCCGCTCCAGCCGCGCCAGCGCCGACTCGAACCGGGCGACGGTCGGGTTCCAGAGCCGGGCGTAGACCGCGCCGCCGTCCGGCAGGGGGTAGCCGCCGGTGGCCATGCTCTCGTAGGACTCGCCGCCGCGCAGGATGTCCGGCAGCGGGTTCGTCGACGACAGGTCGAGGGGCAGGGCGTGTACGCCGAGCGCGGTGAGGTCCTCACGGCCGGCGTGCACGGCAACCGAATCGCTGTGCATGCCGCCAGACTTACGGAAGACGCAGCTTTTTCATAGACTCATTGTGAATTCCACAGCCCTGCTGGCTGATCCCGTGTTTTCGAGGAAACGACGAGCGTGTGGGGGCCGATCACCTTGGGGAAACCGCAACTCGATCAGGTGGACCGGCTGCTGCTCGGCACGCTGTCCACGGACGCCGACGTGAGCAACAAGACGCTCGCCGCCCGGCTCGGGCTGGCCGAGTCGACCTGCGCCTACCGGGTCCGGGCGCTGCGCGAGGCCGGCATCATCACCGGCACCCGGGCCCAGCTCGACCTGGCCCTGCTGGGATACCCCCTCCAAGCGATCATCATGGTCCGGCTGGGCAGCCACACCATGACAAACGTCAACCAGCTGTACGACGCACTGGTCAGCGCGCCGGGCGTCATCCAGGCCTTCCACGTGGCCGGCGCCGACGACTTCTACCTGCACGTCGCCGTCGAGAACGCCGAGGCGCTGCGCGACTTCGTGCTCCAGCACGTCACCAGCCACCGGGTGGTGCGCCAGACCGAGACGCACCTGGTCTTCGAGGTGCGCGGCGGCGCGGGGGTGCTCGCGACGTAGGATGGCTGGTGCCTTTCACCGCAGGTCATCCGGCCGCCGTGCTCCCGTTCGTCCGCCGCGGCCTGCCTGCCTCCGCCCTGGTCATCGGCTCCATGACACCCGACCTGACGATGCTGGTTCCGGTCGCCGCGGTGATCCATTTCGCGCACACGTCGCTGGGGCTGATCACCGTCGACCTGGTGCTCGGCACCGGCGCCTTCGCGCTGTGGCAGGCGCTGTTCGGCCCGGCCGTGGTCGCCATCTCGCCGGCGTTCCTGGCCACCCGGCTGCCCGGCGACGTCCCCCGCGGGCTCGCGTATCACCTCGGGTCCGGCGGGCGGGTCCTGCGCGTGCTCGTCGCGGTGCTGATCGGCGCCGCGACCCACATCGCCTGGGACAGCATCACCCACGACTGGATGTGGGGCACCCAGCATGTCCCCTGGCTGGAGGCGCGGCACGGCCCGCTGCTGGGCTGGGAGTGGATGCTGCGCTTCAGCGACGTCGCCGCGACCGTGATCATCCTCGCGTGGGTCGTCCACTGGTGGCGCGGCGCACCCGTGCGCGCCGGGGTCGACGTGCCGCCGCTGCGTACCCGCGTGCTCGCCTGGTCGGCGATCCTCTGCCCGGCGGTCGCGGGCTTCCTGTACGGGCTGCTCACCGACTCGCTGTTCATCGGGTTCTCCCGGGGCGCGGCGCTGGGCGCCGTCGGCCTCGTCGCCGTCGCCGCGGTCTGGTCGGCACGCAGGCGGGTGGCCGCCTGAAGTTGCGGTCATGGGCGGGCGGGGACACGGTAGGGCCAGCGATCAGCGTCGATCAGCAGGGAGGCCCGCATGCGCCGGATCCGAGGGACGAGCCTGGCCTGCCTGGTCGCGGTCGTGGCGGCCGCCGGTGCCGTCGCGCCGCCGGCGTCCGCGGACGCCTCTGGCGCCGGGCTGTCGGAGCAGCGGCGCCTGGCCGACCGGCGGTTCGTGGCGACCGGTGACCGCGCCTACGAGGTCGGCGCCGAGGACGGCCGCTATCCGGCGACGGGCTGGCACATCCGCGGCGAGATGGGCGGCTTCTGGAGCCCGCCGATCAAGCTGCTCGACGGCCTGTGGTTCGCCGTCGACGGTCAGTGGCTGAGCGCGGAGCGGTTCACCAGCGGCGCCGGCTTCGTCGAGATGGAGCTGGCCGGTCCCGGAGGGCTGCGGGTCCGGCGTACCGACGTGGTGCCGGACGGCGGCCGGGCGGCGCTGGTCGGGCTCAGCTTCCCCGGCCCCGCACGGCGGGTCGCGCTGTCGGTGGACGCGCACTCTGAGCTGCTCTCCGCGTACCCGTGGGGGTGGACGACGCCCAGCCAGGAGACCGCCAACCTGGCCGATACCGGTGGGTTCGACGGGCGGAATCTGGTGTTCCGGGAGTCGGCCGACGGTGAGCGGCCGCACGAGTACGCCGCCGTGGTCGGCAGCGAGCTGGCACCGGACGGCCACGCGCTCGGCGCCGGCCACCGCGGGCCGCAGGAGCCCGCCGTGGTGTGCCCGCCGGCCGATCCGGCGCCGCCGCGCTGCGACGACGGGCCGTTCGGCCGGGGCACCGGCGGCCGGCTCACCTACACGCTGGACGTGCCGCGCGGCGGGCGCACTGTCTGGTTCGCGGTGGCCGGCTCGGACGACGGGGTCGCGGCGGCCACCGCCGAGTCGCGGTCCGCCCTGCGCGACCCGGGCCGCGCCCTGGCACGCAAGCTCGCCGGCCGGGCGGACCTCGCCGCGCGTACCCGGGTGGACCTGCCCGGCGACCGGCTGTTGCAGCGCAGCGTGGAGTGGTCCAAGCAGAATCTCGCCGATTCCGTGCAGGAGGCGCGCGGCCTGGACGTGTTCGCCAGCCGGGAGGGCACGCGGTTCCCGCCGCCGGCCGGCACCGTCGATGTGGCGCGGTGGGTCGGCGCCGGATGGCCGGACTATCCGTGGATCTTCGCGACCGACGCGGAGTACACCGCGTTCGCCTCGGTGGCGGCCGGGCAGTTCGAGCCGATCAAGGCGCACCTGCGGGCGCTGCGCGACATCAGCGAGATAGTCAACGGCGGGTCCGGCAAGGTGGTGCACGAGGTCACCCCGGACGGGCAGGTCTACTTCGGCGCGAACGACGACCCGGGCAACACCGACGAGAGCGCCAAGTTCCCCAGCACGGTGGCGCTGATCTGGCGGTGGACCGGCGACGACGCGTTCCGGGACGAGATGTACGACGCCGCGGTGCGCGCCATGCGGTACGTGACCGCGCTCGACGCCGACGCCGACGGCTGGCCCGAGGGGCTGGGCAACGTGGAGCGGCCGGGCATGGGCGGGGAGAAGCTCGACGTGGCGGTCTACACCGTCCGCGGGCTGCGGGACCTGGCCGACCTGGCCGCGTCCCGCGGCGATCGGGCGGTCGCCGGCTGGGCGAGCGCGCAGGCCGGGCGGCGCGAGCGGGCCTTCGAGCGGACCTGGTGGTACGGCGGCGACGCCGCCGCCTACGCCGACTCGCTGAGCGATCCGGGCGATGTCGCGGTGTTCCAGCGGCACTGGACCGGGCTCACCCCGATGGAGGCCGAGCTGCCCGGCGGGCCGCTCGCCGCACCCGGCAACGCGCGCCTCGCGCTGGCGCAGCGGGAACGGGACTGCTACACGGGCGAGTTCGGCCTCTTCCACACCGGCAGCGGGCCGACCAGCGCGCCGGCCGGGAACACCGGCCCTTCCTGCGACAGCGTGGTGTCCGCCGTGCCGGCCGAGTGGGCGACGTTCTCGCTCAACACCGCGGTGGCGGCCGTCGCCGAGGGCAACTACGGCCGGCTCGGGCCGCAACGCCGCTACACCACCGGCAACGCCCGCATCCAGCTCGACCCGGCCGTCTGGGAGATGCCCGGCGCGATGCCGGAGGTGGCGCCGTCGCCGGACTTCGTCGCCAACATCGAGCGGGACTTCCTGGGCCGGTCCAGCGTGCTGCAAGCCTGGGGCGCGTACGGCGTGCTCTGGCCGGTGGTGCGCCAGCAGCTCGGCGTCGATCCGGACGTGGGCCGCGGCCGGCTGTCGGTGGTGCCGGCGCTGCCGCCCGGCCAAGAGCGCATCGCCGGGCACGACATCCGGCTCGGCACCGGATCGCTCGACGTGACGGCGACCCGGACCGCGCACGCGCTCACCGTCTCGGTGCGCGCGGCGCTGCGGGCCGAACTCACCCTCGGCGCGGTGCTGCCGGCCGGCGCCACCGTCGCGGGGGTACGCCTGGACGGGCGGCCCGCGGCGTACCGGCAACGGACCACCGCACGCGGCGGCGAGGTCCTGCTCGCCGCCGGCACCGGCGGACGGCACACGCTGGAGGTGCGGCTGCGCTGACCGGGCCCCCGTTCGGGTGACCGAGATCCGGGTCGATTCTTGGGATGATGGTGCGCATGGCGGCCCGGGCGACACTGGATTCGGTCCGCATCGTCCAGCAGGGCGCGGAGCTGCACGTTCACGGCTGGGCCGCGGGGACCGAGGGGCTCGGACCGGTGGCGTACCGGGACACCCCGGGTAGGTGGGCCGAGGCCGCGCGCGGCGACGCGCAGCCGCCGCTGGACGCGGTCGCGGTCGCCCTGGTCTGTTGCGGACTGTCCCTCGTGGTGGCCTGGTCGTTCGTGCCCGGGCTGGGCCAGGGCGCCTTCCTCGGCGGCGCCGTCGTCACCCTGCTGGCCTGCGCCGTCCTGGTCTGGCTGCGCCTGCGGGCCACCGGCTCCGCCCGGCGGGCCCGCGCCCGGCTCCGGCAGACCGGCGACGTCTACCGGCTGACCGGCGCCGGCGAGCAGCAGCGGCTCCGCAAGCTCCTGGAGACCGTCGAGAGCCTTGACGCCATCCTGGTGGACCTGCACCGGTTCCAGGTCGGCGGCCGGCGGCCGATGGTTGACCTGGCCGAGCTGCAACGGGCCGCCGCCCGCGCCCTGCTGACCGTGGCGGCGCAGCTGAGCATCCTCCAGTCCATCGGCGCCGAACGGCGCAAGACCCGCACCACGGCGCAGCGCCTGCGGGCCATCGATCCGGGCCTGCGCGCGAAGCTCGGCCAGGCCGACGCCGCGCTGGCCCGCAGCATGAAGCTGGTCGAGGACGAGATGAAGCCGGTGGTCCGGGACCTCAAGCAGATGACGGCCCTGGCCGGCGACATGCTCGACACCTGGCGCTACCAGCTGCGGCGACGGGCCGAGGAGGAGCACGCACACCGGGTGCTGCGCGATGCCTGGACCGTGCTGGACGGCTCGGCCGACCAGCGGGAGTCGGCCGCGGACAGCGACTGGCGCAGCGAGATCATGGCGACGATGCAGGCACTGAGGGCGCTCATCGACCAGTACGGCCCGGACTTCCTCCCTCCGCCCGACCACGCGTGAGCAGGGTGGCGATCCGGTCGGCGACGGTCTCGGCGGAGTTGACCTCCGTGGTGGTGCGGCCCCGGGTGGTGGCGACCGCGATGGCGATGTCCCGGCCGGGCAGGTAGGTCTGCACGGCGGAGTACCCGGCGAACGACGGTGTCTGCTGGATCCAGCCGTTCTCGACGACGACGCCGAGCCCGAAGTGGCGGTCCTGGCTCTGGTGCACGCAGATCGTCGCCGGGCAGGTACCGGTCCGTTCGCCGAGGCCGACAGTGCCCGGGTCGAGCTGGGTGCGCAGGGCGCGGGCGGAGATGAGGCGGCCGGTGCCGACGGCCCGCGCGGAGGCGCCCAGGTCGCAGATGTCCGAGGTCAGGACGGCGCCCGCGGCGGTGGTCCACGACGGGTTCCAGTAGGTCGAGTCCTCGAACCGGCCGCGCTCGATGGTGTATCCGTGCAGCACCGGGCCCGGGATGTACGCGGTGTCCGCGCCGACGGTCGACCGGAGGCCGAGCGGGTTCAGCACCCGCTGCCGGAGCAGCCTTCCCACATCGGTGCCGGTGACGCGTTCGAGGACCTGGCCGAGGATGACGAAGTTGGCGTGCGAGTAGCTCCAGTTGGTGCCGGGCGTGTACCACGCGGGGCGGGCCAGGGCGAGGTCGATGAGCTCGCGCTCGCTCCAGTGCCGGAACGGGTCGGCGTAGAGCCGGGCGACGAACGGCGGGTAGCTCTCGTAGTCGGGATATCCGGACGTGCTGCTGCCCAGCATGCGCAGCGTGACCTTGTCGGCGTGGGGCAGCGACGGCAGCCAGCGCGCGATCGGGTCGTCGAGCGTCACGGTGCCCTCGTCGACAAGTTGCAGCAGCACGACGTTCAGGTACGCGATGGCGACCGCCCCGATGCGGAAGCGCATGTCCGTGGTCGCCGGCACCCCGGCCATCGACTCGCCGACGGCGGCGGTCACCACCTCACGCCCGCCGACCGTCACCCGGACCAGGGCCGCGCTGAGGCCGAGCTCCCGCCGGGTCGACCGGGCGATGTCCACGATCGCCGCGGCGGTGCCGCGCGGGCTCGCGGTCGCCGCGCATCCGGCCGGCCGTACGCCGGCGCCGGCCGGGGTGACCCAGCACGTGGCCGCCGCCAGAACGGTGACCGTCAGTACGGACAAGGCTACTCGTCGCATTTATTCACTTTATCGGAGTTTTGCCCGAATCTGACCGCGACGGCCATCTCATCTCCTGTACCCGGTGGCGGCCCGGCCGATGAGGGGTCTGACGAAATTCAGCTCCGGAAAGGGAACAGGCGTGCGCTTCGGTCGTGCAGGTGTTGGTAGGCGGCTCGGTGCCGCGTTCTCCGTGCTCATGGCACTGATGATCGTCGCCGCGGGCGTGGGCTGGTGGGCGATGGCGCGCCAGCAGCAGGCCCAGCAGGACCTCACCGACCTCCAGTCGGTGCAGCAGGACGTGAAGCTCGCCGAGTACCAGATGGCGGACATCTCCGGCTGGCAGGGGCTGGTCGTCGCCGACGTCGCCACCTACGGGCCGGCCGTTGGCCTGGGCAAGGACAGCTTCAACCGCACGGAGGAGCTCCACGCCAAGGACGCGCTGTACGAGAGCTTCAAGAAGGCGCACACCGCGCACATGACCCCCGCCGAGCAGGCACTGTACGCCAAGCTCAAGCCCGCGTGGGACGACTTCTTCGCCTGGGACGAGAAGATCATGGCGTGGATCGGCGACGACAGCCGGGCCGGCCGGGTCAAGGCGATGGACGCCATCAACGACGGCCCCGCGGCCGAGTCGCTCGGCACCATCTACGACACGACCACCGCCCTCGGCAAGTCCGTCGACAAGCGCATGGAGACCGCCCGCAAGGAGAGCAAGGACGCGCAGCGCCTGGGCCAGTACGCCCTCGGCGGCGCGCTGCTCGTCGCGCTGGCTCTGGCCGTCGCGCTGAGCATCCTGGTCACCCGGTCCGTGGTCCGGCCGCTGTCGGTCGTCGTCAGCGCGCTCGGCCGGCTCGCCAAGGGCGACCTCACCGCCAAGGTCGACGTCCGGAGCAAGGACCAGCTCGGCAGGCTCGGCGACGCGCTGAACGAGACAATCGACTCGCTGCGCGACACGGTAGGCGCCGTCTCCGGGCACGCCGACTCGCTCGCCGTCGCCTCCGACGACCTGTCCCGGGTGTCCGAGCGGATCGCCACGTCGGCCGACGAGACCAGCGCGCAGGCACAGGAGGTCACCCGGGCCGCGACCCAGGTGTCGGCGAACGTCAATACGGTGGCCGCGGGAAGCTCCGAGATGGGCACCGCGATCCGCGAGATCGCGCAGAACGCCGGCGAGGCCGCCGCCGTCGCGGCCGAGGCGGTCCGCGTGGCACAGGCGACGAACGAGACGGTCGGCAAGCTCGGCACCTCCTCGGCCGAGGTGGGCAACGTCGTCAAGCTGATCAACGCGATCGCGGAGCAGACCAACCTGCTCGCGCTCAACGCCACGATCGAGGCCGCCCGGGCCGGCGAGGCCGGCAAGGGCTTCGCGGTCGTCGCCAGCGAGGTCAAGGACCTCGCGCAGGAGACCGCGAAGGCGACCGGTGACATCTCGCAGCGGGTGGACGCGATCCAGGCCGACACGGCGAGCGCGGTGGAGGCGATCGAGCGGATCGCCGAGATCATCGAGCGGATCAGCGGGTACCAGACCCTGATCGCCGCCTCGGTCGAGGAGCAGACCGCCACCACCGGCGAGATGGGCCGCAACGTCGCCGAGGCCGCCGACAGCAGCCGGGACATCGCGACCACGATCGCCGCCGTCGCGCAGGCCGCGGAGATCACCACGGCGGGCGTGGGTCAGTCGCAGCAGTCCGCTGCGGACCTCGCCCGGATGGGCGGGGAACTGCGGGCCATCGTCGCCCGCTTCCAGCTGATCTGACCGGACCCGCACGCCGGTACGTGATGTCGCGTACTGGCGTGCGGCCGGTGTTCCGGGCAGCATGGCGTGCGTGTCCCAGCCGTCACCGCTCCTCGCCGCCCGGCAGCACGCCCAGGCGCTCGCCGCCTCCGGCGATCTCGGCCAGGCGCGTGCCGCGCTCGAGCACGCCGTCGACCTGGGCCGCGCCAACCTCGGCGAGGACGATCCCGACGTGCTCGCCACCGCGCAGCAGCTCGCCGCGGTGCAGCGGCAGGCCGGCGACCCGTCCGGCGCGCGGCGGGTGCTGGAGGAGGCGCACGCCGCCGGGCAGTGGCGCCTCGGCGACACCGACCCGGTGATGCTCGGGATCTCGTTCGACCTCGGCGTGGTGGCCGAGGAGATGGAGAACCGGCACGAGGCCCGGCGTGCCTTCACCCGGGTGGCCGCGCACGGCCCGGCCGTGCTCGGCGCGGATCACTGGGCCGTCGTCCGCGCGCGCTCCTATCTGGGGGAAGACCCTCCGACGGTACGCATGGAGGTGCCCGCCGCCGAGCAGCACCGGTTCCAGGTACCGCCGCAGCAATTCCCGGCGCCCGCGCCGCGGCATTTCCCGGCGCCCGCGCCGCGGCATTTCCCGGCGCCCGCGGCGGACCGTTACGAGCCGGTCCACTTCGAGCAGAGCCGCCATGATCATGGGCAGCGGCCCATGCCGCCGGTCACCTCGGCGCCCCCAGCCGCACCCGCACCGGCAAAGGCCGACGAATCGGCGTACACAAGAAGGGCGCCGGCCCTCTTCGCGGCGATCGCCGCGGTCCTCGGGGTGATCATCGCCGTGGTCGCGCTGGTGGTCGTCCTCGCCGATCGAGGTGACGATCCGGACACCGATGTGCCAACTCTCAGCGGCCCCGCCCCTACCGATGTGCGCATGCGTGACTACGGATCGTCGGTACGGCTGTTCTGGAGCGATCCGGCCAACGGCCGCGCGTCGTTCGTCGTGACCGGCAGCCAGACCGGCGAACAGCTCCGGCCGATGGGGAACGTCGGGCCGGGCACGACGTCGTTCGACCTCAATGGACTCAACGCTGACCTGGACTATTGCTTCGCGATCGTGGCCGTCTACAGCACCACCCAGTTCTCCACCTCGCCTCAGACCTGCACCAGTCGATCGAAGAAATCGAAGGCGCCGTCGCCCGGCGCACGATGATCACTCTCGGCGATCTTCATAATCCACAAACGTGACTGGCGGGTGTCCACAACAACCCGCGTCCCCCTATGATGGCCTGCGTCCTACGGGCAAACGGGGAGGTAAGCAGGCCGTGGCAGGTGCAGATGTCGTGGTGCAGCAGCCCAGACGCCGTTGGCGCAGCCGCGGCGGCCTCGTCACCATAGGCACCGTCCTGAGCCTCGTCATCGGCCTCGGCCTCACCGTCCTGGGCCTCGGCGCCGCCGATCAGGCGGTCGCGAGCTTCGATGCCGCCTCCTGGGTCTGGAGCCGGACCCAGGGCGAGGTCGCCCGCATCAACGGCGTCACCGCCCGCGTCGACACCCGCGTCGACGTGCCCAAGGCCCGCGGCCACGAGCTGCTGGTCACGCAGAACGACCGGTTCGTGATCCTGCGCGACCAGCAGACCGGCGTGATCAGCTCGATGGACCTCGCCACCCTCCAGGTCTTCGTGCGGCAGACGATGACGGCCGGCATCGGCGTCAGCGTCGCACTGCACGAGGACTCCGCCTTCGTCATCGACGCCGTGCAGGGCGAGGTGCGCCAGCTCGACCCGCGCCAGCTGACCCCGATCGGACAGTCCCTGCGCTTCCCGCCCGGCATCACCGGCGGGGTCTTCGACGGCGAGGGCCGACTGTGGATCGCCGCGCCCAGCGAGGGCACGGTCACCGCGATCAAGGCCGCTCCCCTGCCGGACGGCTCGGCCGGCGCCGGCGGCGGCGACCAGACCGTGGCCGGCCCGACCCGGGTGCGCACCGACCCGGTCGCGCCGGCGAGCCACGACCTGGCCATCTCCACCCTCGAGGACGGCGTCGCGGTGCTCAACCGCACCACCAACGCGCTGACCACGATCCGCGACGACCGCAAGGCCGTCACCCCCCTGCCGCTGGCCGGCCCGGGAACGCTGCCCGCGCACACCGACGGCGCCGTCGTGCCGGTCACCGTCCCCGACGCCCGCCACGTCTACGCCGTGCGCGACGCCGCGCCGGTCGCGGACTTCGCGGTGCCCGGCGACGGCGCCGCGCTACAGCCCGCCGTCGCGTGGAAGGGCTACTTCTACGTCGCCGACGAGTCCACCGGCGCGGTGCACGTCTTCGACACCGCCGGCCGCGAGCAGACGGGCATCGGCTTCAAGACACCGGGCCCGCTCGAGCTCGAGGTCCGGGAGAACTACCTGTTCATCAACGCGCCGGGCTCCTCGACCGCCCGCGTCGTCGACGACGCGCACCGGGTGCGCGTCGTCGACAAGTACGCCGACGACGTCCTCGGTGGAGACCCGCCGCCCACCCCGCCGGACCCGCCGCCCCCGCCGAAGCCGAAGAAGCCGCCGGTCAGCGAGCCGGGCGCGCCGCGCGGCGTGCGCGCCGCCGCCGGCAACGCCGAGGCCCGGGTGACCTGGCAGGCCGCGGCCCCCAACGGCGCCGCGATCACCAGGTACGTGGTCGAGGGCGCGGGGCAGACGTTCCAGGTCGGCGCCAACCAGCGCGCCCTCAACGTCACCGGCCTGACCAACGGCGAGACCTACAAGTTCGCCGTGCACGCGGTCAACAAGAAGGGCGACGGCCCGGCCCGCACCAGCAACTCGGTGCGGCCGACGGCCGAGGTGCCGGACCCGCCGGCCTCCGCCGCCGCCGAGGCGAAACCGGACGGCACCGTCCGGGTCACCTGGCCGGCCGCGAACGGCCAGGGCCTCGACATCGTCCGCTACGCGGTGACCGCCGTCAGCGACGGCACGTCGGCACCGATCGGCGAGGCCAAGGGCGACACCGGACTGACCATCAAGGACGGCGAGCTCGACTACGGCAAGCAGTACGCGTTCACCGTGGTGGCGATCAACGAGCGCGGCGCCGGCTCCAAGGCCTCGCCGGTCAGCAACAGCGTGGTGCCGTTCGCCAAGCCGGGCCGCCCGGAAAACATCGACGCGGCGACCGTCAGCGACCAGGCCGGCGCGATCAAGGTGACCTGGGCCGCGCCGGCGGAGAACGGCCGGCCCATCACCAAGTACGTGGTGGCGGCGGGCGGCAGGTCGACCGACGTCACCGACGGCACCGGGGTGACCCTTACCGGGTTCGGCACCGGCGAGAGCATCGCCGTCGAGGTGCGTGCCGTCAACGAGGCCGGAGACGGCGAGGCCGCGACGGCGACCGCCCGGACGCTGCCGAAGCCGGTCGTGACGCTCACCGACACCTCGGCGACGTTCAACACCGCGACCGTGAGCTTCAGCGTCGAGGCCGGCGGCGCGGCGCCGACCTGCACGGTGAAGGCCTCGGGCGGCGGCTCCGCGACCGGCAGCTGCTCCAGCCTCAAGGTGACCGGCCTGAAGCCGAGCACGGACTACACCCTCACGGTGACCGCGAAGACCGCCGCGGGCACCAGCGACGCGAAGTCCCGGGCGCAGCAGACCAGCGCGCTCTACGGCACCGCGACCTGCCGCAACGGCGAGAATGGCGACACTGCCACCTACTGCAACGAGGACCGCCCCGGGCGCAACGGCAACGAGATCTTCAGCGTCACCCGGCAGGACAACGGCAGTCAGGTGGGCTGGGCGGAGCCGGGCACCCGGCTGGAGGCGTACTGCAAGAAAAAGGGTGACTCCATCGACTCCTACATCTACAACAGCCACAAGGAGTCCGACTGGTGGATCCAGGTGAACTACTCCGGCAAGAACTACATCCCGTTCGCGTGGCTCAACCTCGACGGCGGCGACGACGTCAACGACCTGCCCACCTGCTGAGGATCCGCCCGTGAGCACCGAACCCCTTCCGCCCCAGCACGTGCAGGGCTTCGCCGCCCTGGCCGCGCAGCTCGCCGACCGGATCGGCACCGTCGTGCTGGGCAAGCCCGAGGTGGTGCGGCTCGCGCTGACCGCCTTCTTCGCACAGGGCCACGTGCTGCTCGAGGACGTGCCCGGCGTCGGCAAGACCACCCTGGCCCGGGCCATCGCCGCGGCGGTACGCGGCCAGTGGCGCCGCATCCAGTTCACCCCCGACCTGCTGCCCTCCGACGTCTCCGGCGTGACGATCTTCAACCAGGCGAGCCGCGGCTTCGAGTTCCACCCTGGACCGGTCTTCGCCAACATCGTCATCGCCGACGAGATCAACCGCGCGTCGCCGAAGACCCAGTCGGCGCTGCTGGAGGTCATGGAGGAGCGCCGCGTCACCGTCGACGGCGTGCCGCACCCCGTGCCGCAGCCGTTCCTGGTCGTCGCGACGCAGAACCCGGTCGAGATGGACGGCACCTACCGGCTGCCGGAGGCACAGCTCGACCGTTTCCTGGTCAAGCTGTCGGTCGGCTATCCCTCCGAGGACATCGAGGTCGAGGTGCTGCGCGGGGCCGCGCTGCGCTCACCCGACACCCTGGAGCCGGTCACCGACACCGCCACCGTCGGCGAGATGGTGCGGATGGCGCAGCGGGTGCACATCGCCGACCCGCTCTACACGTACGCGGTACGCCTCGCCGCCGCCACCCGCGACCACCCGCAGGTCCGCGTCGGCGTCAGCCCCCGCGGCGTGATCGCCCTGACCCGGGCCGCCTGCGCCTACGCGCTCATCAACGGCCGGGGTTACGTGCTGCCCGAGGACCTCAAGACGCTTGTCGAGCCGGTGTTCGCGCACCGCGTGCTGCTCTCGCCCGACGCGCAGCTGCGCGGGGTCACCGCCACCGAGGTGCTCGACGACGCGGTGCGCTCGGTGCCGGTCCCGCTGCCCGACAACCAGAGCGTCGTGGCTTGACGCCCGGCACGGGCACGGCGCGGACGCGGACGGGCGGCGCGGCGTGAGGCGCTTCGGCGGCATTTCGGCCCGCGGCATTTCGGCCCGCGGCGTCACCGGCCGCGGCGTCGGGGTGATCGGGGCCGCCGTCGTGCTGTTGTTCATCGGGTTCCGCTTCGGTTATCCGGATCTGGCGCTGCTGGGCACCGCCGCGGCTGTGGCCGTCGCGTCCGGCGTCGTCTTCGCGGTGTGGCGCCCCGGCCTCGGCGTCGAGCGGGTCGCCGAGCCCGACCGGGTCGCCCGCGGCGAGCCGGCGAACATGACGCTGACCGTGCGCAACACCAGCCGGCTGCGCGCCGCGAACCTCGTCGCGGTCGACCGTTGCGGCGCCGCCAGCGTGCCGGTCCCGCTGCTGCGGCTGCGCCCGGGCCGGGACACCACCGTGGTCTACCCCGTGCCCACGCGGCGCCGCGGCGTCGTGCCGGTCGGGCCGCTGCGGGTCACCCGCGGCGACCCGCTCGGCCTGATGACGCTGTCCCGCACCTACGGCGACGCCACCACTGTCTGGGTGCACCCGCGCATCCACCTGTTACGGGCCGTCCCGGCCGGCATGGCCCGCAGCCTCGACGGCCGCATCGACAAGGTGCCGCAGGGCACGATCACCTTCGACTCGCTGCGCGAATACGTGTACGGCGACGAGCTGCGCCGGGTGCACTGGCGCAGCTCGGCCAAGGTCGGCGAGCTGATGGTCCGCGAGCAGCTCGACACCAGCGAGCCGACGATCATCGTGCTGCTAGACGACCGCGCCGCGGCGCACCCGCACGTCAAGGACGGCACCGCCGACTCCTTCGAGGCCGCGTGCGAGGCGGCCGCGTCGATCGTCGCCGCCGCCGCGCGCGAGGACCTGCCAGTCGCCCTGCACCTGGTCTCTGGCCCGGCGCCGGGCACCTTCCTCGACGTGCTGACCGAGGCCGGGCTGCGCGGGGGCGACCTGACGCAGACCCTGCGCAGCCTGCGGCAGAACCGGCTCGGCGACACCCTGGTCTACCTCACCGGGCCCGGCGGACGCGCAGACCTCGGCGCGGTGACCGGGCTGCGCGGCGCGTACCCGGTGGTGATCGCCGGGCTGTTCGGCGACCCGGACGCGGCGCCGGTGACCACCGGCGGCGGCCTGATCGTCATCGAGGCCGAGGACGGCGCGCAGTTCGCCGGCGCCTGGGACGGGGTGCGCGGATGGTGAGGTGGCTGCGCGCCGCGGTCGTACCGGTGGCGCTCGTGGTGTTGATCGGCCTTTCGGGCGTGGTCCTCGGCCGGATCTACGCCGACGCGCTGCTCATGCAGGCGGTCGCCGGCGCGGCGCTGGGTTCCGTCGGCGTCGGCGTCGCCGCCCGCCGGCTGCCGTCGTGGACGGTCGCGCCGCTGTCGGTGCTGCTGCTGGCCGGCTACACGCTCGTGACGCTGCGGCTGGCCGCCGGCCGGGCCGAGCTGACCGATCCGCTGACGGCGGTCGTACCCGACGCCCTCGCCAACGGCATCCCCCGCCTGCTCACGGCCATGATCCCGGTCGAGTCGACGCCCGACACCGTGGTAGTGCCGGTCGTCGCGGCGTGGCTGGCCGGCCTCTCCGGCGCGGAGGTCGCGGTGCGCTCCGGCCGGGTGCTGCTCGGCTTTGTGCCCGCCGCGCTGCTCTACGGCGGCGCGCTCTACGTCGTCGGCCCGAACGCCGGCAGCGCCGGCCGGCCGACGATCCTGTTCGCGACGCTCGTCGTGCTCGCGCTCGCGGTCACCACCCGGCCCGCCGCAGCCCCGGTGCTCGACGAGGTGCCGTCGCAGGCCCGCGCCGCCGTACGCGGCCGGGCGCTGGCCGGCGCCGCCGTCGCCCTGGTGGTCCTCGTCGGCCTCATCGTCGTGGTCGGCCCGCTGGTCGGCGACCGGGTCTCGGCGACCCCGGTCGACCCCCGCAGGTACGTGCAACCGCCGCAGGTCGACAGCCTCGACGAGAGCCCGCTGAACCGGATCTCCGGCTGGGCGCTGACGCCGGAGCAGAAGCTCCTCGAGGTCGGCCCCGCCGACCCGGGCAAGGGCTCGCTGCGGCTGCGGCTGGCGGTGCTGCCGGACTACGACGGCGTGACGTGGCGGGTCGGCGCGGTCTACCGCAACGCCGGGCGGGTGCTGCCCGCGCCGCCGGCGCCGCCGGACGTGCCGATGCGGCGGGTCAGGCAGGACATCGTCGTGGACGAGCTGACCGGGCGGCTGCTCCCGGTCGTGCCGACCCCGACCGGCGTCGACGGCGCCCGGGTCGCCTACGACCCGGGCACCGGCACGCTGATCTGCCCCGAGGTGCTGCGGCCGGGCCTGCGCTACACGGTCACCTCCGAGACCCGGGAGCCCGACTACAACCTGCTGCCCACCGCGGACTCGCCAACCGGCGACGCGGTGGCCCGCTTCCTCAAGGTCGGCACCGGGGTGCCGGACTCGATCCAGCGCCTCGCCGACCAGCTGGCGGACGGCAACGCGGGCGCCTACGACCGGGCGGCGGCGATCGAGGAGTTCCTGGCCGGGCACTACCGTAAGGTGCCCGACGCGCCGAGCGGGCACGCGTACCCGAATCTCCAGTTCTTCCTGCTGGGCCCCCGCGACCAGGGCGGCCAGCGCGGCACGTCGGAGCAGTTCGCGGCGTCGTTCGCGCTGCTGGGGCGCCTGACCGGGCTGCCTACCCGGGTGGTCGTCGGCTTCGACGCGCCGCGGGCCGGCGGCACCGTCACCGGCGCCGACGCGATCGCTTGGCCGGAGGTGCTCTTCGAGGACCTGGGCTGGGTGGCGTTCGATCCGATGCCGCAGGGCGACCAGACGCCGCGTCCGGTCGAGGAGGACTTCACGCCGAAGCCGTCGACGCCGCCGCCGACCTCCGAGCCGCCACCGGCCAGCGAGGCACCCAGCGCGTCCGCTCCCCCGGCGCTCGCCGACGCCCGCGTCCGTCCGGCCGGCGGGCCGCCCGCGGCACTGGTGGCGACCGGCGCGGGCGGGTCGGTGCTGCTGGTGCTGCTCACGGCGGCGGCGACGGTCGTGATCATGCGCCGGGGACTGCGCCGGCGCCGGCTCGAGGCGGGCGCACCGCACGAGCGGATCACCGGGGCGTGGTTCGAGTTCACGGACGCGCTGCGGCTCGCCGGCCGGCCGGTACCGGCACACCTCGCGGCCACGGAGGCAGCCGCCTTCGCGGCCGGGCCCGCGGCAGACAGCACCAGACCTGCGCCAGGCGCCGCCGGGCCGGGCGGCCCTGGGCCGGGTGGTGCCAGGCTGGGCGGCCCTCGGCCGGGCAGCGCCAGGCCGGGCAGCGCCGGGCCGGGCAATGTCGGGCCGGGCGGTGCCGGGACTGCGGCGGGCGGTGCCGGGCCCGTAATGGGCGGGGGCGCCGGTGGGTCGGAGTCGGCCGGCGGATCGGCGGCGGGTGGTCGGGTCCGGCCGCCCGTGCGGGCCGCGACGCCGCCCGAGGTTCGGCCGATGCCGGCGCTGGATGATCTGGTCGACGCCGTGAACACGGCCACGTTCGCGCCGAGGGCGGCAGACGAGCAACAGGCCGAGCGGGCCGGTAGCCAGGCCGTCGCCTACGCCGAGGCGCTGCGGGCCCGGCGCTCCTGGTGGCGGCGGCTCTGGTGGAGCGTGCACCCGGGTCCGCTGGCCTGGCACCGGCGGCGTTGACGTGGGGCCGGCCCGGGACGGGTGATCAGCGGACCGGCCGTTCCTTGATCTCGTCGCGCCGGGCCGTGAGCGCGGCGAGGATCGCCTCCTGCTCCGCGATCTCGGTGAGCAGCAGGGACGCCTCCGCCGCGTCGGTCGGACCATCCGCGCGCTCGCCGATCCGGCTACGCAGCCCTTGCACCTGCGCCTCAAGGTCTGCGATCTTCTGATCCAGCTCCAGCTGGTCCGGCTCCGCACCCATGGCTTCACGTCCTTTCGTCTCGCAGGGTCGAATACCCCCTCACGCCGGGCCATAACGTCGCGCCGGTGGCCCAGCTCACCTTCGCCCGCACCGCGGCCGGTGCCCGTGGCGGCATCGACGAGGCTCTGCGGGGAGGTCAGCCCTGATATGAGTACCGCCCGCGAGACAGCCGTGGACGTTCCGGCGGCGCCCCGGTTCGCCGCGCTGCGCAACCGGGACTGCCGGCCGTACCTGTTCGGGGCGGCGATGGCGATGATGGCCGACAACATCGAGCACGTCATCACGTACTGGGTGCTCTGGGAGAGGTTCCACTCCCCCGCCCTGGCCGGCTTCCAGGTGATCAGCCACTGGGTGCCGTTCCTGCTGTTCTCGGTCTATTCCGGCGCCCTGGCCGACCGGTTCGACTGCCGCCGGGTCATCCAGGCCGGGCAGGCGCTGTTCATGCTCGCCTCCGTCGGCTGGGGCGTGCTGCTGCTGACCGACTCCCTGCAGGTCTGGTCCGCCTGCGTGCTCCTGGTGCTGCACGGCATCGCCGGCTGCCTCTGGGGCCCGGCCGAGCAGCTGATGCTGCACGACTTCGTCGGCAAGGAGGGCCTGCCCAGCGCGGTGCGCCTCAACGCGACCTTCCGCAGCCTCGGCGTCCTCTTCGGCCCGGTGGTCGGCTCGGCGCTGCTGCTCGGCCTCGGCCCGACCGCCGGCATCTTCGCCAACGTCGCCTTCTACCTGCCGCTGACGATCTTCCTGTTCCGGACCAGATTCACCGGACACACCCGCGACAACGGAATCGCCCGTCCCCGGATGGGCCTGATGGATTCGGTACGCGTGCTGCGCGACATCCGGGCCGACCGCACGCTCCTCAGCATGATCATCCTGGGCGGGCTGGGCTCGTTCTTCGTCGGCGCCTCGATGCAGTCCTCGATGCCGATCTTCGCGCAGGACCTGGGCGCGGGCGGCGCCGGAACGGCGTACGGGATCCTGCTGTTCGCCAACGGCGCGGGCGGGGTGATCGGCGGCATCCTGCTGGAGGCGACCGGCCGGATCCGCCCCACCGTGACCGCCGCGGTCGTCAGCACCGGCGTCTACGGGCTCAGCACCCTGCTGTTCGCCGTCTCCAGCAGCTACCCGCTGTCACTGCTGCTGCTCGTGATCGGCGGCATCGCCAACCTGGCGTCGATGTCCATCGGGCAGACCCTCGTGCAGCTCCTCGCCCCGCCGGCCGACCGGGGCCGCGTCATCGGCGTCTTCGGCATGTCCGCCAACGGCCTGCGCTTCGGCAGCGGCATCACGGTCGGACTCTTCGGCGGCATCGTCGGCATCCACTGGTCACTTGGGCTCAGCGCCGCCGCCCTGTGCGCGGGAACCCTGCTCGCGGGCCTCTCCGCCCGCCGCCCCCTCCGCCCCCGGGCCACATAACTCCGGCACGCTCCGCGCAGCGACCCTGCACGCAAGCCCGTCCGCCGCCCTTCACCCCCAGGCCGCGTAGCCCCGGCGCGCTGTGCGCAGCGGCGACCTTGCACGCGGACCCGGCTGCCCGCCGGCCCCTCCACGCCCGGGCCGCGTGACCCGAGCGTGCTGTGCGCGGCGACCTGCGGGCGAGCCGGGCAGTCCGTCGTCCTCTTCGCGGCGGGGGCGCGTTGGGCCGGGGCATGCCGGAGGTCCTGTCGAGAGTGCTCTCGACAGGACCTCCGGCATGCGCCGCCCGGGCGGCGTCAGAAGGGTGCCGGGCCCTGCCCAACCAGCGACATCAGCACTTGGGTCGCGAGCAGGCGCCGGATGCCGGTGACCGCGACCTCGCCGATCTGCTCATAAGGCAACTCCAGTTGTAGTCCATCACTGGCGTTGCGGAGCTCCGTGCTGACCTGGTCCGGACGGAAGGTACCGCTCCAGCCGGTGAGGTCTCCGCGCTGATTGGTACCGAGCGAGGCCATGCCGTCCACGCGCGCACCGTCGACGAGTATCAGTGTTGCGGGACCCGAGTAGGTCGTCATGGTAATCAACCGTAACGGCTCCGCGGCTGTCGTGGCTCGGCGCGGGTGATACGACGGCGGCGACGGCCGGATGAAAGACTGCCCCCATGGGTTTGTTCACGCTCGCGCAGGCACGGATCGAGCTGGCCGGGCTGCGGCCGCTGCTGGACGAACTTGTCGTCGTCCGGGCCGACGTGGTCGAGCTGGCCGCCGCCCTGACCACCGGCGGCGAGCCGACCGACCTCGGCGGCCTGCCCGAGTTGAAGGCCGCGGAGGCCCGGCTCAACGAGTTGATGACCGAGGTGCAGCAGACGGGGGCCGAGCTCAAGGGCGTCGCTCCGCTGCTCGTCGACTTTCCCTCCGATCTCGACGGCGTGCCGGTGCTGCTGTGCTGGCTGGAGGGCGAGGACGCCCTGAGCTGGTACCACCGGCTCGATCTCGGCTTCGCCGGCCGGCGGCCGCTGGGCTGACCATGGCCGGAACGCGGTCGAGCCGCCCGGCATCAGCCGGGCGGCTCGTGGGGAAGTGCGGGTGGTTCAGCCGATCTTGACGTTGAAGATCGGGTTGGCGGCGAGCTTCTTGAACGCGGCCAGGTTGTTCTTGGTGCTGTCGATGCTGATGTCGCGGTTGCCTTCGTCGTCGTTCTTGGTGTCGAAGTAGACGATGGCCTTGATCCCGGGCCGCTTGGCCAGCTCCGGCAGCACACTGTTGTAGCCGGCGGTCTTGTCGGTGGGCTTGCCGATGCGGTGGTAGACACCCCACTCGGCGATCATGATGGGCTTGGACGCGTGCTTGGTGGTGGCCCAGTCGTACCAGCCCAGACCCTTGTTACCGGTGGCCTTACGGTCGAGCAGGTCGGCGAACTTGCCGTAGTGGTAGTAGCCCTTCTCCGCGCTGACGTAGGAGTCCAGGCCGATCCAGTCGACGACGTCGTCGCCGGGGTACAGGTCGGCCCACCAGGACTGGGCCATCCACTTCTCGTTACCCATGTACGCCATCACATTGATCGCGTTGTCCACACCCTTGGACTCCAGGCGCTTGATGGTGTGGCGGTACATGGCGGCGAAGTCCTTGGCCTCCCAGCCGGAGCCCTTCTTGGCGATGACGTCGTTCTCCGGCTCGTGGTTGAGCACGAGGAAGAACTTCTTGTCGCCGTAGGTCTTCTTGATCCGGGCGGCGAACGCGTCGATGCGCTTGTCCTGCTCGCCCTTGGCGACCTTCGCCCACGAGGAGCCGTAGGCGATCTTCCAGTTGGTCAGCAGGACGCGGGGGTTGGCCGGGTCGGAGGTCATCGCGATCTCGGCCTTGGTCGGGAACGCTTCGTCGCCCTTGTGGTAGGTGTGGAAGATCGAAGCGGTGCGGCCCGAGAGCTTCTCCCAGTTCTTCAGCTCGACGTCGCGCGGCTTGGTGGTGAAACCACCCGCGGCGGCACCCCACAACACGCCGCAGGAGGGCACCAAGTTCTTGTCGGTGACACACGGCTTGGCCGGCGCGGCGGTCGCGGCGGTGGTGCCGGCCATCGCGGTTCCGGCGCCGACGGCCATGGCGGCCAGGACGGTCAACGACTTCGCAAACTTGATACGCACTTTTTGGTTTCCCCCCGCATGTTCCGGCGCCAGGTTCGGCCGGGCATGCACTAGAGATTCCGGTGCGGCGGGTGCGCGGCCCGGTCCCGGACAGGTGCCGCCCGGTTGCGACCGACCCGAACGGCGAAACTTGAGGATTTCGGCGCTGGAAAACCTCGCCAGACGGGTAATACCGGACACAAGAGCGGGCCATCCGCCGGATTTCGCACTGTCTGACGCCGGGCTGACTGGCGGGTCCCGGCGGCGCTAAGTTCCCGGCATGACAGCGAGTCCATATGAGACGGTCATGGGGTTCCTCGTCGGGCCGTGGCTGGCACAGGCCGTGCGCGCGGCCGTCGACCTGTCGCTGGCCGAGCACCTGGCGGACGGCCCCCGAACGGCCGCCGAGATCGCCGAGGCCGAGGACGCGGACCCGCAGGCGACGGCCCGCTTCCTGCGCGCCTGCGCCTCGATGGGCCTGGTCGCGTACGAGGAGAAGGGTTTCGCCGGCACCGAGCTGCTGGCCGTCCTGCACCACGACGCGCCGATGTCGCTGCGGGACCTGGCCGCGTCACAGTCCAGCGCGTGCCTGTGGCTGACGTGGGCGCGGATCCCCGAGGCGGTCCGCAGCGGCGAGTCGCAGACCACGCAGGCGCTCGGCATGCCGTTCTTCGACTACCTGGCCGCGCACCCCGACGAGGGCGCGCTCTTCGGCGCCGCGATGACCAGCATGTCGGCGCCGGTCATCCGGGACGCGGTCGAGGTGATCGACGTCGCCGCCGCGACCACCGTGGTCGACGTCGGCGGCGCGCACGGCTCCTTCGCCCTGGCCATGCTGGCGAGGCATCCCGGCCTCACGGCGACCGTGCTGGACCTGCCGCACGCGGTGCCCGGCGCGCAGGCGGCGGCCGTCGCGCGCGGCCTCGACGACCGGCTCACCGCGGTGGCCGGCGACTTCTTCGAGACTGTTCCGCCGGGCGACATCCTGCTGCTGAAGTTCATCCTTCACGACTGGTCCGACGACGACTGCGTACGCATCCTGTCGAACTGCCGCGACGCCCTGCGCCCGGGCGGCCGCATCGTGATCACCGAGATCGTCATCGACGACCACGCGCCCGGCATCGCGCCGCTGATGGACATCGCCATGCTCGCCTCCGCGGGCAGCCGGGAACGCACCCTGGCCGAGTTCGACGACGTGCTGACCCGGGCGGGCCTGCGCCGCGCCGCGGCCACCCCGGTGGAACCGCCGTACGTCGTGATCGAGGCGATCGCGGCGGCCTGAGCATGCGCGTCGAGAGGACCGCCGACGGCGTCGCCGTGATCCGGGCGCTGGAGCAGCACGCGCCGCGGCCGCTGTTCGACGACCCCCTCGCTGCCCGGATGCTCGCCGGCTGGCCGGCGACGATGGTCGCGCACCGCCCGCTGCGGTGGCTGTTCCTGCGCGCGCTGGAGCGGGCCGGGCCGGGCTTCTACGGCGCGGTGATCTGCCGCACGCGGGCCATCGACGACGCCTGCCGATCGGCCTTGGCCACCCGGATCGACCGGGTGGTGATAGTCGGAGCGGGCCTGGACACCCGCCCGTACCGGATGCCGGAGATGGCCGCGGCCCGGGTCTGGGAGTTCGACCTGCCGTCGGCGCAGGCCACCAAGAAGGCGGCCCTGGCCCGGGCGCTGGGCGCCCTGCCGGCGCACGTCAACTATCTGCCGCTGGACCTGACGAAACCGGACGCGGAAGACGTCCTGGCCGGCGCGGGCACCGATCGCACCCTGCTGCTCTGCGAGGCCGTGACCATGTACCTCGGCGGTGAGGCCGTCGACCGGGTGCTCGCCTATGCCGGAGGGCTCGCACCGGGCAGCCGCGTGATCATCACCTATCTTCCGAGGGCCGAGGCGGAGCGGCGCGAGAACAACCGGTGGTCGCGCCGCCTGGGCTGGCGCAGCGCCTACCATCCGGCCGAGATGGCCGCCCGCCTGCGCGCGCACGGCCTGACCCCGCTGACGGACATCGGCGCCGAGGCGCACCGGGCCGAGCTGCTCCGCTCCGGCGGCCGCAAGCTCGCCGTCTTCCCCGGCGAGCGCATCGCCCTCGCCGCCGTGGCGGGCTGAGCTGCCGTGGCGGGCTGAGCTGCCGTGGCGGGCTGAGCTGCCGTGGCGGGCTGAGCTCAGGTCAGCTCGCCCTCGAGCAGGCCCATCGTGTACTTGTCGTACCAGCGGCCGTCGCGGCGGAAGACCTCGCGCAGCCGGCCCTCCTCGGAGAAGCCGACCTTGTCGTACACCTGCCGGGCCGCGTGGTTCTCCGTCACGACGGTAAGGGTGATCTTGTGCAGCCGCATCTTGTCGAAGCCGTAGCGGCAGACCCGGCGGACCGCATCGGTGGCGTACCCCCGGCCCCAGGCGTCCTTCTCCCCGAGGTAGATGTCCAGCTCGGCGTTGCCGGTCTCGGGCTCGGCGCCGTGCAGCCGGATCAGGCCGACGAGCCTGCCGTCGCCGATCGCCTCGATGCCGAAGAGCACGTCGCCGTAGTCGTTGCGCGGCCGCTCCTCCAGGAACGTCCGCACCCGGGTCAGCGGCTGCGCGTAGTTGTCGTTCATCCAGCGCATGACCTCGGGATCGTGGTTCCATCGCCAGAGCGCCTCGGCGTCGGAGGGCTCCATGGCCCGCAGTTTCACCAGGTCTCCCAGGACGAACACGGACGGCCTCCAGCTGTCGATCGGGGTTCGAGGCCCGAATCCTAGGGTAGGGACAGACGGTGAAGCTCGGCCTGCGGCTCACCACCGCCGTCACCCTCGCGGTCCTGACGCTGGTGCCGTTCGCACTGCTCGCGGCGCTCGTCGCCCGCGGCTGGGCGCCGCTGCACGAGCTCGACGTCGCCGTGACGGGTGCCCTGCACGACTGGGCGCTGAGCCACCCCGGCTGGACCCGCGCGGCGCTGTGGTGGACGACGATCTTCTCGCCGAACCCGCTGCGGCTTGCGGCGCTGGCCCTGGTGATCTGGCTGATCAGGCGCCGCGCCCGCCGGCTCGCGCTCTGGGTGGCGGTCACCATGGCGGTCGGCGGGCTGCTCGGCGCGGCGCTCAAGCTGGTGGTCGGCCGGCTCCGGCCCGACCTGCTGGACCCGGTCGCCCGCGCGGCCGGAAACGCGTTCCCGTCCGGGCACGCCCTGAACGCGACGCTGGCCGCGGGCGTGTTCGTGCTGGTGCTGCTGCCGGTGGTCCGCGGCCGCCGGCGCTGGCTGCTCTGGGGCGCGGCGATCGCCGTCGCCGTGCTGACCGGCCTCACCCGCATCGTGATCGGCGTGCACTGGACCAGCGACGTGGTGGCGGGCTGGCTGCTCGGCGTCGCGTTCGTCGCGGCCACCGCGGCGGCGTTCACCCGGCTCTCTCCCGCCGCCGTGGTCGAGGAGGGCCTGGATCCCGGGCTCGCCCACTCGGCCGACGGCCCGCCCGGCGAGCCGCCGCGCCGGTGACACCGACGCGGCGGCCTTCATTGAACGTTTTTCAACCTGGCATCGAGCCCGCCGGTGCCGGGCCCGCGGACCGGCGCCGACCGCTGCCGGCCTCGCCACGTTGAAAGAGGTTCATCAGTTGCGCTTGCCGATCATGCCGTGCGGGTCGAGGACGTACTTGCGTGCCGCGCCCTGGTCGAAGTCGCGGTAGCCCTGCGGCGCCTGGTCCAGCGGGATCGCGGTCGCGTTGACGTTCCTCGCGATCTGAACCCGATCATGCAGGATCGCCATCATGAGCGCCCGGTTGTACTTCATCACCGGGCACTGACCCGTGACGAACGAGTGCGACTTGGCCCAGCCCAGGCCCAGCCGGATCGAGAGCGAGCCCACTCGCGCGGCCTCGTCGACGCCGCCGGGGTCGCCGGTGACGTAGAGGCCGGGAATTCCGATCGCGCCGCCGGCCCGGGTGAGGTCCATCAGCGAGTTCAGCACGGTCGCGGGCATCTCGGTGTCGGCGTCGGCGCCGTGTCCGCGCGCCTCGAATCCCACCGCGTCGACGGCCGAGTCGACGAGGGGCTGGCCGATCGCCGGCGCCGAGCGGCCGAGGATCTGCTGCACCTGTTCCGCCGGGTCGCCCTGCGCCACGTTGACGGTCTCGCAGCCGAAGCTGCGCGCCTGCGCCAGCCGCTGCTCGTTGAGGTCGCCGACGATGACGACGGCGGCACCGAGCAGGAAGGCCGAGGTGGCCGCGGCCAGTCCGACCGGGCCCGCACCGGCGATGTACACGGTGGATCCGGTCGTGACGCCGGCGCTGACACAGCCGTGGTAGCCGGTGGGGAAGATGTCCGTCAGCATGGCCAGGTCGAGGATCTTCTCCATCGCCTGGTCCCGGTCCGGGAACCGCAGCAGGTTCCAGTCCGCGTACGGCACCATCACGTACTCCGACTGGCCGCCGACCCAACCGCCCATGTCGACGTAGCCGTACGCCGAGCCGGGCCGGTCCGGGTTCACGTTGAGGCAGACGCCGGTCCTGCGCTCCTTGCAGTTGCGGCACCGTCCGCAGGAGATGTTGAACGGCACCGAGACGATGTCGCCCACCCTGACGAACTCCACGTCCGGGCCGGTGTCGACGACCTCACCGGTGATCTCGTGCCCGAGCACGAGCCCCTCCGGCGCCGTCGTGCGCCCGCGGACCATGTGCTGGTCGCTGCCGCAGATATTGGTGGCCACGGTCTTAAGAATCACGCCGTGCGGCGTCCTGCGGCCGACATTGGCCTTGTTGACGCCGGGGCCGTCCTTCATTTCGTAGGTCGGATAATCGCTGTCTCGGACTTCCACGTCTCCCGGGCCCTGATAGACAACCGCTTTGTTGCCTGGCATCTCGTTACGCTCCATTCCTGATCGAACTCGACTTGGCCGGGTCACTCGGTCAGGTGCGTCACCTCCTCTCGGCCGCACGGTCTCTGCGGACGGAGCAAGCGAGCGAGCGGGTCGCGGGCGGCGGTTCGGGAACCACCGGCGAACGGGCACGGTCAGCGACGAAATCGCTACGCTGCCTGCCCCCGCCATATTTCCCGGGACACACGGGAAAGAAAACCATCGATACTGACAAGACGCGCCAATAGTTGCATTACTGACATACCGGCCCGGTGCGCTACCTCGCCCTGGCCAGGCGGGCTGCGGCGCGCTGCTTGAGCGCGAAGCCCTCCTTCGCCACGTCGCGCAGGCGCGCGACCAACGGCGAGCGTGAGCGGCGCGCCCACGGCACCGGCACCTCCGTGGTGCCGTACTTGGCCTTATATGAATTTCCGCCGACGAAGTCGAACTCGGTGACGCCCCGGGCCTTGGCCCAGCGCAGTGCGTGCCAGATGAGCGCCTCGTTGGGGCGCAGATGCTGGTGTTCCCGGTAACTCGCGCCGCCCCAGAAATACATCGTGCGGTGATACCAGGGCAGGACCGCGGTGGCGATGCACCGGCCCTCGGCGTCGCGGGCGCGCAGCAGCAGAATGCTGCCCGCCGGCGCGAGATTGCGGATCAGCGAACGGACCCGCTCGATCGAATAGGTCGGCACAAGACCCTGTTTCGCGAATACGTCGCGCAATTGATCGTAGAATTCATCGGCGAATGCGGGATCGTCGCCCGAGGCCTCCTCGATGACCACTCCGGACTTTCCGGCCTTGCGGATATTGCGACGGCAGGCGCTGGCCATCGCGCCGAAGAGGGAGTCCTCGGCCGGGCTCAGATCGATCACCGCGGTCGGCGCCGCGGCCCAGCGCAGGCCCAGCCCTTCCAGGTCCGCCTCGGTGAGCCCGCGGTCGCGGATCTCCAGGTGCGCGGCGCCGAGATCACCGAACGCGAACGGCAGCAGGGCCTCCAGCGCGGCGCGGCGCGGAATCGACGGTTCCAGGTTGAAGCCCACGTAGGACGTGGTCCAGCCGGCCATCGGGCTGCCCAGGATCCGCAGGCCGTATCGCCTGGTGAGCAGGCCGGTGAAGTGCCCGACGGTGGTGGTGCCGTCGGTGATCGTGGCAAGGACCGGCTCGGCACGCTGCGACTCGGCGACGAACCGCAGCCACGGCTCGGTGTGGAAGATCAGGCGATCCGGGTAGCCGGCTCGGTCGGACCAGAGCGCGGGCGTCGGCTCGACCCGTTGTAGTCGAAGCATGTAATCCCCCCTTGTGGCGGATGATGCCCCGCCGGAAGTTCATTCCGCAAGGACCGTTCAGGCCCTTCTCGAATTGACATGAGTATTCCTCATGTTCCCTATGACAATTGCTACTGACGCTACCCACCATCCATTTGCAAGAGTGAGTTCACAGGGAAAGCAGACGAGCGGGGAGGGGTGGGCGAGGGTGGAGTCGCAGACCCGGATCAAGCGCCGCCTGAACGAGTTGGGGCTGCGCAGCCGGCTCCGGGCGCGACCACGGGCGCAGGGCCGGATGCTGGCGCCGGCCGGCATGTTCCGTCGCCTGCCGACCACCGCCGGGCTCTATTTCCCCTTCTACCACGACGTGCCGCCGGACTACGCCGACGACCTCCGCCGGCACCTGCGCACCTTCCAGCGGCGCGGACCGCTGGTCTCCTGGGACGAGGCGCTGGACGTCCTGGCCGGCCGGCGCGAGCTGGCCGGGCCGATGTTCTGCCTGTCCTTCGACGACTGCCACGCCACCTGGCGCGACGTCGCCGCGCCGATCCTGCACGAGCTCGGCGTGCCGGCCACCTTCTTCCTGACCACCGGGCTCGTCGGCCAGGCCGGCAACCTCACCTGGCAGGACTGCCGCGACCTGCTCGCGCAGGGATACCAGTTCGGCTCGCACACGGTCACGCACCAGCGCCTTGCCGACCAGGACGACGCCGCCGCGCTCCGGGAGATCCGCGACTCCAAGCACGCCATCGAGGACGAGCTCGGCGTGCCGGTGCTCGACTTCGCCGCACCGTACGGCAGCGGTGTCGACTTCGGCGACCGCGAGCTGCGCGCCGTACAGGAGGCCGGTTATCGAAGCTTCGCCACCACGCTGCGGTCCCCGATGCGGCCGGGCGATTCCCCGATGTACATCCAGCGCCAGGGCCTGCACCCGGCATGGCCGATCTGGGCCGTCAGGACGCGGGTCCATGACTGACGCCCGGATCTACCTGTCCCCGCCGGACGTCAGCGGCGTCGAGCGCAAGCTGCTGCTCGAGGCGTTCGACTCGAACTGGGTGGCACCCGTCGGCCCGGACCTCGACGCGTTCGAGGCCCAGGTCGCCGACCTGGTCGGCGTCCGGCACGCGGTGGCGCTCAGCAGCGGCACCGCGGCGCTGCACCTGGCGCTGGTGGCCGCGGGCGTGCGCCGCGGCGACACCGTGCTGGTGCCCTCGTTCACCTTCGCCGCGACCGCGAACGCGGTGATGTACCTCGGCGCCCGGCCGGTCTTCCTCGACAGCACGGCGGAGAGCTGGAACGTCGACCCCGGCCTGGTGGCGGAGGAGCTGCGCGACCGGGCCGCCCGCGGCCAGCTACCCCGGGCGGTCGTCACCGTCGACATGTACGGCCAGTGCGCCGACTACGAGCCCCTGCTGGACGCCTGCGACCGCTACGGAGTCGCGCTGATCGAGGACGCGGCGGAGGCGCTCGGCGCGTCGTACCGGGGCCGCCCCGCGGGGTCGTTCGGCCTGGCCGGGGTGCTCTCCTTCAACGGCAACAAGATCGTCACCACGGGCGGCGGCGGCATGCTGGTCACCGACGACGGCCGGGTCGCGACGCAGACCCGGCACCTCGCCACCCAGGCCCGTGAGCCGGTGCCGCACTACGAGCACCGCTCGGTCGGCTACAACTACCGGCTGAGCAACCTGCTCGCCGCGGTCGGCCGCGGCCAGGTGGGGCGGCTGCCCGACCTGGTCGCCGCCCGCGGTGAGACGGCCCGCTACTACCGCGCCGCCCTCGGCGACCTGCCCGGCCTGACGTTCATGCCGGTCGCGGAGTACGGCACGCCCAACTGGTGGCTCACCTGCCTGCTCGTCGACGCCGACGAGTTCGGCGCCGACCGTGACCGCATCCTCGAGCACCTCGCCACGCTCAACATCGAGGCGCGCCCCACCTGGAAGCCGATGCACCTGCAACCGGTGTTCCGCGACTGCGTGATGCGCGGCGGCGAGGTCAGCGCCGACCTGTTCCGCCGCGGCCTGTGCCTGCCGAGCGGTTCCGCGCTCACCGACGACGACCGGCAGCGCGTCGTGGACGCCGTTCACGCGGTGATCCGGTGACGGTCGAGCAGGAGGGTGACGGCGGGATGCGCATCGTCTACATACATCAGTACTACTGCAACCCGGGGATGACCGGCGGCATCAGGTCCTACGAGCAGGCGCGCCGACTCGTCGCCCGCGGGCACACCGTGCACGTCATCACGACCGACATCACGCCCGGCAAGCGGGCGCTGGGCTGGCGGCAGACCGACGACGACGGGGTACAGGTGCACTGGTTCTCCGTGCCGTACTCGAACAACATGTCGTTCGCCCGGCGGCTGCGCGCCTTCGCCGAGTTCATGGCCCTCGCGGCGGCGAAGGCCGCCTCGCTCAAGGCCGACCTGGTCTTCGCCACCAGCACCCCGCTCACCGTGGCCGTGCCCGGCGTCATCGCCGCGAAGGTACGCCGGGTGCCGTTCGTCTTCGAGGTCCGCGACCTCTGGCCCGAGGTGCCCATCGAGATGGGCGCGCTGCGCAACCCGGTGCTGCGCGGGCTCGCCGGCGCACTGGCGAACCTCGCCTACCGCAGCGCCGCCGAGGTCGTCGCCCTCTCACCGGGCATGGCCGCCGGCGTCACCGCCCGCCGCCCGGGCACCCGCACCACCGTGATCCCCAACGCCGCCGACCTGGACCTGTTCGAGGTGCAGCCCGAGGCCGTACTGCGCTTCCGCGACGAGCACCGCTGGCTCGGCGACCGGCCCCTGATCGTCTACACCGGCGCCCTCGGCGCCGTGAACGGCGTCGACTACCTGGTCCGGGCCGCCCTGCGGCTGCGTGACCTCGATCCGGACGTCCAGGTCCTGATCGTGGGCCACGGCAAGGAGTGGGAGGACACCCGGCAGCTCGCCGCCGGGCACGGCCTGCTCGACAGCACCGTGCACATGTGGGAGAAGGTGCCCAAGTCCGACCTGCCGGTCATCCTCGGCGCGGCCACCATGTCGACGAGCTTCGTGCGTCCCATCCGCGCTCTCTGGGAGAACTCGGCGAACAAGTTCTTCGACGCGCTCGCCGCCTCCCGGCCCATCGCCATCAACTACGGCGGCTGGCAGAGCGATCTGCTGCGCGAGTCCGGCGCGGGGCTGGTCCTCGACCCTTACGACACCGACGCGGCGGCGGAACTGCTCTCCGGGCATCTCCGGGACGAGCTGTGGCTCAAGCGGGCGCGCGAGGCCGCGCACCGGCTCGCGGTGGAGCAGTTCTCCCGCGACCTGCTCTTCGAACGCTTCGAGGCCGTGCTCAACCGTGCGGCGGCCACCGGGCGACGGGGTCGGGCCGCGGCCCGGGCGGCCCTGTCCGAGCAGTCGTGATGATCGGGAGAGGGCAGACGTGGAACTGCGGGAGTACGTACGGGCCTGCCGGCGCCGGTGGGTGTGGATCGTGGTGCCGGTGCTGCTCGCCACGGGCATCGCCGCCGGCCTGACGCTCACCGGGAAGCCGGCGTACCGGTCTTCCATGATCCTGTTCGTCACCACCGGCGCCGGCGACCCGGACGCCAAGGCCAGCCGGCTCAACTCCTACATCGCGCTGCTCACCGGGCCCCGGGTGGCCGAGAGCGTGGTCAAGGACCTGGGACCGGAGCTGAGCGCCACGCAGGTGCAGAAGAGCCTCTCCGCGCAGGTGCAGGAGGGCACCGATCTGCTTGTCGTCTCCGCGACCGACTCGTCGGCCGAGCGCAGCGAGCAGATCGTCACCACCGCGACCGCCGTACTGATCGGCCTGGCCCGGCAGCTGGATCCGCCGAACTCCGCCGGCGACGGCCCGCGGCCGTCGGTCTCGATCGCGCAGAACCCGGTCACCGTCCGCCAGCCCGGCAACCTGACCCGCAACATCGGCTTCTCGGCGGTGCTCGGGCTGCTGCTCGGCGCCGCCGCGGTCGCGGTGCGCGAGGCGACCCGCAAGACCGTCAACGACGAGGACGACCTGCGCCGCCTCGGCCTTGGCACGGTCGGCGTCATCTCGATCGGCGGCCGGTCCCGCCGCGACGGCTCACCGGACGAGGCGCTGGCCGAGGCCTTCCGGCGGCTGCGCAGCCTCCTCCCGGACGTCTCCGCCTTCAAGCGCCCCGGCGCGCGCGGCACGTCCCTGCTGCTCACCGGCCCGCACGCGAAGGAGGGCACCACCGCCGTCGCCTGCGGCCTGGCCATCGCGATGGCCGAGACCGGCGCCCGGGTGGTGCTCGTCGACGCCAACCTGCGCAACCCCGGCCTCGGCCGGTACCTGTCGCTGGACACCAGCCGCGGGCTGGCGGACGTGCTGACCGGCGTGGCCCGGGTGCCCGACGTGCTGCAGGACTCGCTGGACGGCCGGCTGACCGTGCTGCCCTCGGGCGACCCGGCGCCGGACCCGGGCGAGATCCTGGCCTCACCGACCCTGGGCGCCACCCTGCGCAGCCTCACCGAACGCTTCGACATCGTGCTCGTCGACGCGCCGCCGCTGCACGGCGTCGCCGACACCGCCGTGCTGGGCAAGGTGACCGACAGCGCCCTGCTCGTGGTGCGCGCCAACCGCACCCGTACGGCCGACGTCGAGCGCTCTGCCGACCTGCTGCAACGGGTGGGTGCCCGGCTCGCCGGCGCCGTGCTCAACGCGCTGCCGCGCAAGCTGCCGACCGGCGGCACCTGGCACCGCGAGGAGACGCTGCCGCAGCCGCACGATCCGGAGCTGCTGTCCCGCCTCCTCGGCGACGACGGCGAGCCCGCCGAGGGCGTCGCCACCGACGAGACCGTCATCTTCCCCGCGTACGGCGGGCCGGTGCGCGGCCGCGCCCAGGTGGTCAAGGCCACGATAGGCACTCCCGGCGAGGAGACGAAGAGGACCAAGCCCGTCCCCGAACCGGCCCCGGAGCCGGCCCTGGAGGCCGCGCCGACACCGACTCCGGCACCAGCGCCGACACCGGCATCGGGATCGGCATCAGTGCCGCCGCCGACACCGGCTCCGGCATCGGCATCGGCATCCGCATCGGTGCCGGCACCTGAGCCTGAACCCAAGCCCAAGCCCGCACCGGAGGAAGCCGGCGCCGGCAGCGCCGCGCGGGGGCAGGCCAAGGTCGTCGTCAACGAAGTGCCGGCCGCCGGCGACCGGGCGGAGCAGCCGAAGCTGCCCACCCAGCGCGGCACCGACGACGACAAGCAGCAGCCCGGTGAGTGAGCTCCAGGCCGAGCGCACCGCGGCGGCGGTAGGCCGCCGCCGCGACCCGGCCGGCTGGGCCCGCGCCCAGGTGCGCGAGCCGTACCTGCAACTGCTCGCGTCGCAGGTGCTGACCGGCGGCGTCGCACTGGCCGCCAACATACTGATGGTCCGCGCCCTGAGCACCTCCGGCCGCGGCGAGGTCGCCCTGATGCTCCAGGTGGTCTACCTCACCACCCAGATGCTGCTGCTCGGCACCGAGCGCAGCTTCGTCGCGAACTACCACGACGCCGCGCCAGCGGTCGCCGTCCGGGCGTTCGCCCGGCTGCTGCTGGTGCCCTGCGTGCTCGGCGTCGCCGCGGCCGTCGTGTACACCTCGGTGGCGCCGCACCGGCTCAACCCCGGTCCGGCCGTCGTCGCCCTGCTCGTCACCTACGGGCTCGTCGAGACGGCGATCCTGGCGACCCGCGCGGTGGCCATCGCCGCGGGCCGGATGGCCGAGTTCCTCTACGCCCGCGTCCTGGAGTCGCTGCTGCTGCTCGCGCTGCTTGTCACGCTCTTCGTCGCGGACGTCTCGCACCCCACCGTCTGGATCCTCGCCTACCTGTTCGCCGGCGCCGTGCCCACCACCGTCTTCCTGGTCATCTGGCTGCGGCAGCCGGCCGGCGGCGCGACGGAGATCCCGCCCGGCCGCAACCGCGCGGTACGCCAGGAGGGCCTCGCCCTCTTCCCCGCCGCGCTGTCGAACATGGCGATGCTGCGGGCGGACCGGCTGGCGCTGCCGGCCCTCGCCTCCACCTCCGCCCTCGGCCTGTACGCCAGCGTGGCCACGATGACCGAGCTGCTGGCCTGGCCGCTGCGCGCGTACGCGGACGCCCGCCTCGGAAAATGGCGGGCGACCCACCGCGGGGGCGGGCTGAACGCCCGGCCCATCCTGGCCACCGCCGCGGTCTACTCCCTGGTCGTCGCCCCGCTGGTGGCCTGCGGCCTGTACCTGCTCATCGTGCCGGTGTTCGGCCACGAGTACGCGCCGGCCAAGGTCGTCGTGCTGCCCCTGGTCGCCGCGGCCGGCCTCTACGCGGTGTCGCGGATCAGCCTGGGCCTGCTCATCGCGAAGGGGCACAGCGCGCTGGTCTCCGCCGCGGAGGTCACCGGCTTCGCGGTGAGCTTCGCGGCGTACCTGCTGCTGATCCCGCGGCAGGGCATCCTCGGCGCGGCGTACGGCTCGCTGCTCGGCTACGGCGCCTGCCTGGCATTCGCCCTGGTGAGCAGCCGGGTGGTGCGGGACCGGGCGGTGACGCCGTGAACGCCATGGGCTGGCTGCGCACGCCCCGGGTCTTCCTGGCGCCCGGCCTGGTGCTGATCCTGGTGGCGATCGGCGGCCGGTTCACCCTGGACCGCGCCGGGTTCGTCGACCTGGCCTGGGTGGACCTGCGGGTGATCGGCCTGATCGTCGCCCTGGTGGTGCTCGCGGTCGACGCGGCCCGCCGCCCGCACGGGCTCACCGCGCCCCGCCCCGAGGGCTGGCTGGTGGCGACGATGCTCTTCTTCCTCTTCCAGATCGCCTCCGGGCTGTGGGCGCCGCACGCGTCCCGGGTCGGCCCGCAGACGCTCGACCTGGTCCTGATGTCCGTGCTGACCCTGGCCTACTACTTCTACACGGTCGGCGACCCGGTGGCGGTCGCCCGCACCACGTTCCTGCTGTTCTTCGTCGCGGCGGTCGTCTTCGCGCTCGCCGCGCTGTTCATCAACGGGCCCGGCGAGCAGGGCCGCTACTCCGCGTTCGGCGGCGGCCCGAACGTCTTCGTGCGCATCGAGATCCTCGGCGTGATCAGCGCGATCGCGCTCTACCTGTTCACCCGGCGCATACTGCCGCTGCTGGTCATCCCGCTGTTCCTGCTGGCGGCCGTGCTGTCCGGCTCCCGCGCCGGCCTGCTGGCCGGCCTCGCGGTCGGCGCCGCCGGGCTCTGGCGGATCCGGCGCCGCGTGCACACCGGATTCGTCGTCGCGGCGGGCGCGGTCACGGTGGCGACGATCGCCGTGATCTGGGCGTTCGCGCCGCCCGCGTTCACCGACCTGTTCCAGGAACGCTTCGTCGAGCAGACGGTCGAGGAGCAGTACACGTCGGACCGCACCGACATCTGGGCGGCCGCGTGGCGCCTCGCCGTCGAGCATCCGCTGATCGGCACCGGGCTGGACGGCTTCTACGGCACCATCGGCGTCAACCAGGCCGTGGAGTACCCGCACAACTACGTGCTCGCGGTCGCCGCCGAGGGCGGCCTGGCCGGGATCGGGCTGCTCACCGCCGCCATCGTGCTGTGGGCGCGGACGATCCGCGGCGGCACGCACCCGCGGCTGACCACCCTCGCCGCGTCCTCGGCGGTCTTCGTGGCCCTGAGCAGCCTGTTCTCCGGCGACTACTACGACTCGCGCCTCGCGTGGATGTTCGCCGCCCTGGCCGCCGGCGCGGCGGTCACCCCGGCCGCGGCGGCGGCCGGCCTGCCGGAGCGCGTACGAGAGCCGGTGGCGCCATGACCTGCGACCGCAACCGGATCTGCCGCCGCAGCGTGCTGCTGCTCGGCCTCGTCTCCCTGACCGCGGCCAGCGCGTCGCCGGACACCACGGTGACGCCGATCATGAACCCGCTGCCGGCCGAGCCGACCGCGGCGCCCGGCTCGGTCAAGATCCGGAACGTCGCGCACTGGACCGGCGTGTTCGAGCAGAGCTGGGACTACCAGTACCGGACCAGCCTGCCGATGAGCCGGTCGACGGACAGCTGGAGCCACTACGACCTGTCGTACTCGCTCGACTCGTGCGTCGCGATGTTCCGGGCCACCGGCGCGCTCCGCTACCTCGACCGCGCGCTGGAGTACGTCGAGAACGTCGCCGCGTCCGCCGTGGTCTCCTCCTCGCTGCGCGGCAGCCAGTTCAAGGACGACTACCTCGGCTGGGCGTCGTCGGCCTCCGGGCAGGGCGGCGACGAGATCCCGCTCTACGAGAGCTACTTCTGGCGGTACGCGACCGCGCTGCTTGTCGCCATGCGCGAGGTGCCGGAGGTGTACGGCGACCCGGGTTACCTCGAACGTCACGACCGGCTGCTGCGCTTCGCCGAGGAGCACATCTTCGACAAGTGGTACTCCCGCGGCGCCGGCCCGAACATCTACCGCGAGCGGACACACATGGCCTCGCACTGGGCGCTGATCGCGCTGAACCTGTCGCAGATCACCGCGGACCCGGCACGCCGGGCGCGGTACGACCAGGTCGTCGCCAACGTCGACCAGCACGTGCCCGGCACCCGCTCGGGCCTGCGGCCCCAGCTACGGCGCAACCCGGTGGAGGCCACCGCGTACTTCTGGAGCGACGTCTGGGGATCGGCCCGGCGGCCCGGGCAGGACGTCAGTCACGGCAACGGCGTCATGGCGTACATCGTCGAGGCCCGCGACCGCGGCCGGTTCTGGACCGGCGCGGACATGGCGGCGTTCTCGGCGCTGCTGACCAAGGTGATCTGGCCGGGCGCGACGACCTACCGCGAGTTCGTGGACGGCACCGGCGCCGACAACGGCTGGTTCTCCGACGGCTTCGTGAAGCTGGGTCGCTTCGACCCGGCCGTGCAACGGCGGCTCGAGGACCACCGGGTGGTCAACGACCAGTTCGCCGCAAACATGGCGTTCAACGCCCGGGTACTGGGGTCGTAGTCCGGGCTGGAGGAAAGGCAACAGAATGACCGCATCGCCGCGCGCCGCGCTGCTGGAACCGGCCGCACGGGAGTGGAAGGAAGCCCTGCAACGGGCCGACCACGACATGTACCACGAGAGCGAATACGTCGTGCTCGACGCGCGACTGTACGGCGGCAGGCCGATCGCCTTCTGGTACGAGGAGGACGGCCGGCGGCTGCTGATGCCGCTGATCGTGCGCGACATACCCGACTCGGACCTGCGGGACGCGCTCTCGCCGTACGGGTATCCGGGTCCGGTCAGCGACGCCCCCGCCGACACCGGGTTCTGGGAGCGGGCCTGCGCCGCGATGATCGAGACCCTGCGGGCCGACGGGATCGTGTCGGTCTTCGTGCGGATGCACCCGCTGCTGCGAGCGCCGCTGGAGACGCTCGGCCGCTTCGGCGCGCTGGTCCGGCACGGCGAGACGGTGTCGATGGACCTGACCGTCAGCCTCGACGAGATGTGGAAGCAGACCCGCAGCGACCACCGCAACCACATCAACCGGGCCCGCCGCGACGGCACCCGGATCGTGTTCGACGACTGGGACCGCCTCGGCGAGTGGGTCGAGGTCTACCACGACAACATGCGCCGGGTCGGCGCGACCTCCTACTACTTCTTCACCCGCGAGCACCTCGCGGCGATGCACGACGCGGTCGGCGACCGCATGCATCTCGCCGTCGCCCTCGAGGGCGACGAGGTGGTCGGCGGCAACACGTTCTTCGAGCACGACGGCATCGCCACCGGCTACGTCTCGTCCACCCGGCGCGCTCCCCGCCGCTACGCCGACGAGCTGCTGTACGACGAGGTCCGGCGCTGGTGCAAGAGCCGCGGTGACACCGTCTTCCACCTCGGCGGCGGCAAGGGCGGGTGCAACGACTCGCTGTTCTCGTACAAGGCGGGCTTCTCGCCGAGCCGGCACGCGTTCCACACCTGGCGCGTGGTGACCGACGAGCCCGCGTACCGGCAGTTGGTCCGGCAGCGGGCGCCGGAGGCCGATCCGGCCGACCTGTCCGCCACCTTCCCGTCCTACCGTTAGGAGTTCGGCATGCGGATCAACTGTGTCGGCGGCGGGCCCGCCGGCCTGTACTTCGCGGTACTGGCGAAGCTGGCCGACCCCGCGCACGAGGTGACCGTGCTGGAACGCAACCCGGCCGGCGTCACGTGGGGCTGGGGCGTGGTCTTCTGGGACGACCTGCTCGACGACCTGTTCCGCTACGACCCGGTCAGCGCGCGCCGGATCTGGGACGCCTCCTGTCAGTGGGACGAGTACCGGGTGCGCGCCACCGGCAAGGCGGTGACCCACCTCGCCGGCTACGGCTTCAGCCTCGGCCGCAAGGTGCTGCTCGACATCCTCACCCAGCGGGCGACCGAGCTCGGCGTCGAGGTACGCCACCTCGACGAGCTGACCGACGAGTCCGACCTGCCGGACGCCGACCTGGTGGTGGCCTGCGACGGCGCCGGCAGCCGGATCCGCGAGCGGTACGCCGAGCACTTCGGCACCGACATCGAGGTCGGCCGCAACAAGTACATCTGGCTCGGCACGCCGCACGTCTTCAAGACGTTCACCTTCGGCTTCGAGCGGACCGAGGCCGGCTGGATCTGGTATCACGCGTACCCGTTCAACGCCGAGACCAGCACCTTCATCGTGGAGTGCGCACCGGAGACCTGGACGGCGCTGGGCTTCGACAACCTCGACGCCCGGGCGGGCGCCGCCCGCCTCCAGGAGATCTTCGCGGCACACCTCGGCGGGCAGCCGCTCATCGACCACCGCGCCGAGGTCGGCGGCACCGGCTGGCTGAACTTCCGCCGGCTCACCAATCAGCGCTGGGACCACGGCAACGTCGTGCTGATGGGCGATGCCGCGCACACCACGCACTTCGCCATCGGCTCGGGTACCAAGCTGGCGATTCAGGACGCGATGGCGCTGGCCGACGCGGTGTCCTCAGAGGACGAACTCGCCGTCGCGCTGGAACGCTACGAACACCGCCGGAAGGCGGCACTCGCGCCGCTGCAACGTGCCGCAAAGGCCAGTAGTGAATGGTTCGAACGAGTGACAGACTATGTGGACCTGCCGGCCAAGCAGTTCTCCTATGCGCTGTCCGACCGGCGGGGCGAATATCCGATGTGGAGATACCTGCTGCACGTCGCGACCCAGAGTGCGATCCCCCGCACCCTGTTGCGCTGGACGCTCAGCGCTCGCCGGTGGAGCCGAGCCCGACGGAGGCCGGGCGCTTCGCGCACCACGCAGGCCGGTCGCCCGCCGCAGCGTTACGGGGTGAGACCCAGACCCGCGAAGGGGTGACGAATGGCCGGAGCCGCCCTGCTCGAGCCCGACGACGCCGCGTGGACCGACGCGCTGAGCCGGATCAGGCACGACGTGTACCACCTCCCGGAGTACGTGCGCATCGACGCCGGACTCTCCGGAGGGGCTCCGGCCGCCTACCGATACGACGAGGCGGGCCAGGTCCTGCTGCTCCCCCTGGTCCTGCGCCCCGTGCCGGACACCGACCTGCGCGACGCGATCTCCCCTTACGGATATCCCGGCCCGGTCGCCGACACCGCCGACCCGGCGTTCTGGTCGCGCGCCGCGGCGGCGATGACCGAGTCGCTGCGCGCGCTCGGCGTGATCACCGCCTTCGTCCGGCTGCACCCGCTGCTGCGAGCCCCGGCCGCGGCCCTCGCCGAGGCCGGCACGGTCGTCCAGCACGGCGAGACGGTCTCCGTCGACCTCTCCCTGACGCCGGAGCAGATGTGGCACCAGACCCACCGCACCCACCGCAATCAGATCAACAAGGCCCGGCGGGCCGGTGTCTCGGTCGTCTTCGACGACTGGGACCGCTACGACGCGTGGATCGGCACCTACCACGCCACCATGCGCCGGGTCGGCGCGGCGGACTTCTACTTCTTCACCGCCGAGCACTTCCACCGGCTGCGCGCGGCCCTCGGCGAGCGGATGCACCTGGCGGCGGCGCTCTCCGCCGACGGCGACCTGCTCGGCGGCAACCTGTTCTTCGAGTACGACGGATTCATGCACACCCACCTGCAGGCGACCCGGGACGGCGGCGTCCAGTACGCGGACAAGCTGCTCTACGACGAGGTCCGCCGCTGGGGCCGGGACCGCGGCAACTCGATCTACCACCTGGGCGGCGGCCTCGGCGGTGCTTCCGACTCCCTGTTCGCCTACAAGGCGGCGTTCGCCGCGGGCCGGCAGGCGTTCCACACCTGGCGGGTGGTCGCGGATCCGGACGCCTTCGAGAAGCTGGCCGGCCCGCCGACACCGGAGGCGCTGGCGGGCCGTTTCCCTCCGTACCGTTAGCCCTGTTTGAGCTGGGTGAAGCGGATGTGGTTGCCGAACGGGTCGCGCATGCCGCAGTCGATCCCGTACTCGCGCTCGGTGGGCTCGTCGGTGAACTCGACGCCGAGGCCGAGCAGCGTCTCGTAGGTCTTGCGGCAGTCGTCCGTGGTGAGGATCAGCATGCCGCCCGCCGCGCCCTTGGTCAGCAGCTCGCGGACCTGCCGCGCGGTGTCCTCGGACATCTGCGGGCCGCCGGGCTTCGCCAGCAGGATCTGGCGGTCGGGATGGCCGGGGACGTTGACGGTCAGCCAGCGCATGAAGCCGAACTCGACGTCGGCGTTGACCTCCAGGCCGAGCTTGCCGACGTAGAAGTCGAGGGCCTCGTCCTGGTCGAGGACGTAGATCTGTGAGTGTGTGATCGCGGTGAACATGCTCGTCACGCTACCCAGCGTGCCGGCCGAAAACTTATCCGAAACTGCTCAGCCGCTCGGCCGGGTCCAGGCCATCGTGTAGCAGGTCGGCAGGCCCGTGGTCCCTTTCTGCCGGCGGTACGCCCGCGGCGAGCGGCCGACGATCTCGCGGAACGTGCGGCTGAAGGTGCCCGGGCTGCCGAAGCCGACCTGGAAGCAGATATCGGTGATGCTGGTGTCGGTCTCCCTCAGCAGGAACATCGCCCGCTCGACCCGGCGGCGCTGGAGGTAGCGGTGCGGCGTCTCGCCGAACGTGGCCCGGAAGGTGCGGGTGAAGTGCGCCGACGAGACGTGGGCGATCCGGGCCAGGGCCGCGACGTCCAGCGGTTGCGCGTACGCGCGGTCCATCGCGTCCCGGGCCCGCAGCATGCGGCGGTTGGTGTCCTCGACGGCGCTGCCCACGACGCCATCACACCACGTCGGCGGCGCGGACCGGCTGTCTGAGGATGGTGCGCTGCCGCTCGGGCGCGACCTTGCGGAAGTCGCTGAGATAGATCTCGTGGTGCTTGCCGGTCATGCGCAGCCCCTGCCCGGGGATGACCTCGTGGTGCAGCCGCGCGAGCACCTCCGCCTCGTCGTCGAACGAGCCGACGTGCAGGGTCTGCACGCACAGCCCCTCGGACAGGGTCTCCAGGCGCACGTCGTCGAGGCGCGGCGGCCGGCCCTTCGCGCCGGCCTGCTCGACGGCGGCGGCGAAGGCGGCCCCGTCGATCCAGTCCGGGACCATGAGCATCAGCGTCCAGTCCCACCGCGACTTGTCCCGAGCCGAGGTGAAGGAGTCCATGTCCTCGGCCCACCACAGGCCCTCCAGCGGCGGCACGACGTAGTCGCGCCCGAGGTCACGCTTGCTGGCGAACTTCAGCTTGTACGCCACCGGGTAGAGCGCCCGCACCGCCTCGGCGAAGACCGGCGAGGTGTTGGGGTCGCCGCGGCCGTCGATCATCAGGTACCGCAGGTCGGGCACGGTCACCGTCCGCACCTGGCCCCGGCGCGCCCGGTATGCGTCGAGCGTCGTCTTGAAATCGGTCTTGTCCGTCATCGCGTCCCAGCCTCTCAGGTGCGTGACCGACGACGCACCGGGCACCGAATCTCCCGGTTCTGTGCTTATATTTCCCGACCCTGACCAAGATCCGCTCGGAGTGACCGGCATGTCGTACCCCCCGCCCGAGAACGAACCCGGCCCGCCTCAGGCCTATTGGCCGGCGGGCATGCCCGCCTATCCCGGATCGGCGATGCCGTATCTCGACCCGCGGTTCGACCCGGCCGATCCGCTGGCCTCCGCCGACTTCGCGGGCTGGTGGCGGCGCGGCTTCGCCGTCGTCCGGCGGGGCTGGCGCACGCTGGCCCTGGTGCAGGTGCTCACCGCCGTTGCGGGCCTGGTCCTGCTGGTCCCCGCCCAGTTGTTCGTCGACCTGAGCTCCCGGGACCTCTCGGAGCCGGACGGTCTGCCCGTCCCGCTCCTCGCCGCCAACGGGCTCCTGATGCTGGCCACCTGCCTCGAGCTGCTGATCTATCTGATCGGCACGCTGGTCGCGGTGCGGGTCACGGTCAGCATCGCGACCGGCGCGGACATGCGCGTCGGGCAGGCGGTGCGGGCGGTCCTGCCCCGGGTGCCGGCGCTGATCGGCTGGTCGCTGCTGACCGGCCTGATCACGTTCGCCGCCGTGCTCGCCTGCATTCTGCCGGTCTTCTACGTCGGTGCGGTCTTCGTCGTGCTGCCGGTCGTGGTGCTGTTCGAGCGGGGCAACGCCGTCTCCCGTTGTTTCAGCCTCTTCCACAACGACCTCGGCGCCGCCGTCGCCCGGATCGCCACGATCGCCGGCCTGGGCCTGGCCATCTCGCTGCCCTTCATCGTCGGCAGCGTCGCGCTGAGCCTCCTCCTCGACGGGACGGCGTTCACGGGCACCGGCGGCGTCATCGCGGCCTCGGTGACGGGCTCGGTCCTCGACGGGATGGGCTCGCTGATCTGCGGCGTCGTGCTGACCCCGCTGATCGTGGCCACCTACGCTGACCTGCGCGCCCGCCGGGAACCGTTCAGCACGGCGTGGCTCAACGCCTGAGGCGTACGGATGGGGCAGTATTCAGGGGTGATGCCGGATTTGGACCTCGACACGTCCAGGCTGGCTCCTCGGCAGCGGCAGATCCTGGCGGTCATCCAGAAGTGGGCGGTCAACCACGGCCACTCGCCGTCCACGCGTGAGATCGGTGACGCGGCGGGGCTGTCGAGCTCGTCGGTCAGCCGGCACCTGCGCAACCTGGAGGAGCTCGGCTTTCTCCGCCGCGGCCGCACCGCGACCCGTCCGGTCGACATCCGCATGTTCCTGCCGGCCGCCACCCGCGACGAGGGCGACCCGGACACCGTCGGCATTCCCCTGGTCGGCGTCATCGCCGCCGGGAGCCCCATCCTGGCCGAGGAGGCGCCCGAGGAGATCCTCACGCTGCCGCGCGGCCTGGTCGGCCGCGGCGACCTGTTCAGCCTCCGGGTCCGGGGCGACTCGATGACCGACGCGGCGATCTGCGACGGGGACATCGTGGTGGTCCGGCGGCAGCCCGAGGCGTACAACGGCGACATCGTGGCCGCGATGATCGACGAGGAGGCCACCGTCAAGGTCTACCGCCGCCGCGCCGGGCACGTCCTGCTCGAACCGCGCAACCCGGCCTACGAACCCATCGACGGCGACCGTGCGGTCATCCTGGGCAAGGTCGTCTCGGTCCTGCGCCGCGTCTGAGGGCACGGGCTGTCGTGTTCGCGGCTCAGCGTGCGGGTGCCGAGGCCGGGGCGAAGGCGGCGAGGACGTCGGCGATCCGGCGGATGTCGTCGGAGTCGCAGCGGTGGTCGACCGGCACGGTCAGCATCCGCTGTGCCAGGTCGGCCGCCTCCTCGTCGCCGCTCCACAGTCCGGCCCGGTCCTGGTGCCAGTGGACGGGCGCGAAGATGCCGTGCCCGGCGAGGTGGTCGCGCAGGGCGTCGCGGGTCTCCTCGGAGGGGCACAGCAGCTGCACCCGGAACGGCGCCGCGTCGGCCGGGCCGCCGGTCAGGACCGACCAGGCGGGGCAGCGCTCGGGCAGGACGTCGAGCAGCGCGCGGACGTTGCCGGTGCTTGTCGCGCGCAGGCCCGCCACGTCCAGCAGCGGCAGCGTGGCCACGGTGACGGCGTTGGCCGGGCCGGCGCTGCCGAGCAGGGCGTACTCGCCCTGCTGTTGCAGCGCGCGGAAGCCGTCCTTGCCGATCGGACGGCCGTCGAGCCAGGCCGACTTCAGCAGCATCGCGGCGAGCTTGAGCTGGGCGCCGGGGCTCTCCTCGCCGCGCGGCCGGGGCAGGTCGAGGCCGGCGGGCGACCACAGCAGGCCGCCGTCGGGCAGCGGCAGCGTCTTGCGCAGCGAGGCGACGGCGTACGCCGCGGTGCTCTCGCGCGCCCAGGCGCTGAAGGGGTCGTGCGAGTGGTCCTCCACGACGTCGACGCCGGGGTGCCTGTCCCGCCACGCGTCCCAGGGGTCGCGGACGTCGCGCCCGAACAGGTTCTGGGCGAGCACCACGTCGCCGGGCTCGGCGAGCAGCGTCTCGAAGCTGGGGCCCCGCTCGTCCGGCAGGTGCCGGTACCAGCCGATCGGTGCCTCCGCGGAGAGCGCCTCGGCGACGCCCATGCAGAAGTAGGACGGCATGTGCAGCCGGCCGCCGGGCGGCAGCTGGTGCAGCGCGGCGATCAGCGCGCCGCAGCCGGTGGCGAACAGCGCGTGCCGGCTCGGCAGCCATCGAGGCAGGCCGCCGCCCTGATCGGCGCCGAGCAGGGCGGCGGGGTCCCAGTGGAATTCCGATCCGACCTCGCGGGGCCGCTCAGGCGGCACGGCGCACGTCCACGTCCACTTCCTGCGCCCGGCGGATGTTCAGCTCGTCGACGTGCACGGGCGCCTCGTCGCGCCGCAGGGTGGCCACCGTGCGCCAGATGATCCGCAGGTCCAGCGCCGGCGACCAATGGTCCACGTACCAGCGGTCCAGCGCGAAGCGCTGCGGCCAGTCGATGTCGTCGCGGCCGTTGACCTGTGCCCACCCGGTGATACCCGGCTTGACCTCCAGGCGCCGCCGGTCCTCGGCGGAGTAGTTGGCGGCCTGCGGCAGCACGTCCGGCCGGGGACCGACAAGCGCCATCTGCCCGCGTACCACGTTGATCAGCTGGGGCAGCTCGTCGAGGCTGGTGCGGCGCAGGAACCGGCCGCAGCGGGTGATCCGCGGGTCGTTCTCCACCAGCCCGAACGGGTCGCTGATGCCGAGCGTGGCGCTGAGCGCGACGGAGTCGTGCACCATCGAGCGGAACTTCAGCATCCGGAACGGCACGCCGTCGCGGCCGGCCCGGTCCTGCACGAACAGGACTCCCTTGCCGTCCGCGATCCTGATCCAGGCCGCGACCGCGACTATCACCGGCGACAACAGCACCAGCGCGAGGGCGGCGGCCAGGCGGTTCAGGCAGTCCCAGAGCAGGCGTACGGGTTCCACGGCGACTCCTTCGGCTTAGAGCGACTCGATGGTGGGTCCGGTCAGGCGGTGCCGGGTGTCCAGCACGTAGCGGGCGTGGCGCACGACCAGGTCCAGGTCGAACGCGTCGTGGTCGGCGAGCAGCACCACGGCGTCGGCCGCGGCGATCTGCTCCTCGGTGAGCGCGACCCGCACGACCCGCTGGTCGACGTGCGCGTCCTCGACCACGTGCGGGTCGGCGGCGCGGACCTCGGCGCCCATGTCCAGCAGCAGCGAGGCGACCCGCCGCGCCGGCGACTCACGGGCGTCGCCGGTGTTCTTCTTGTACGCCAGCCCGAGCAGCAGCACTGTCGAGCCGTTCACCGCCTTGCGGTGCCGGTTGAGCGCACCGACCAGGCGCCGCACGACGTAGTCCGGCATGTGGTTGTTGATGTCGTTGGCGAGCTCGACGAAGCGGAAGCTCTGCCCGAGGGTCCGCTGCACCCGCCAGGACAGGTACGACGGGTCGATCGGCAGGCAGTGGCCGCCGACGCCCGGGCCGGGCACGAAACGCATGTACCCGAAAGGCTTCGACGAGGCCGCCTCGATCGCCTCCCAGACGTCGATGCCGAGGTCGTTCGCGAACACCGCCAGCTCGTTGACCAGAGCGATGTTGACGTGCCGGAACGTGTTCTCGAGCAGCTTCGCCAGCTCCGCGACCTTGCAGTCGGAGACCGGAACGGTCTGCTCGACGACCGAGCCGTAGAAGGCACGCACCCGCTCCAGGGAGGCCTCGTTGACGCCGGAGACGACCTTCGGGGTGGTGACGAGGTTCCACTGCCGGTTGCCCGGGTCGATGCGCTCGGGGCTGTAGCCGAGGAAGAAGTCCGTGCCGGCGACCAGGCCGGAGCCCTCCTCCAGCAGCGGCGCGACCAGCTCGGTGGTGGTGCCGGGGTAGGTGGTCGACTCGAGCGCGACCGTCGCGCCGGGCCGCAGGTAGCGGGACAGGGTTCGCGCGGAGTCCTCTATGTACGCGAGGTCCGGCGTGCCCTCGCGCAGCGGCGTGGGTACCGCGATGACGGCGACGTCGAAGCCCGCCAGCGAGCGCGGATCCGACGACGGCTGGAACGCGCCGCTGTCGAGGATCTCCTGCAGCTCGGCCGAGGAGACGTCATCCACGTAGGACTCGCCGGCGGCGAGCCGCTTGATCCGCTCGTCGTCTACGTCGAAGCCGACGACCGTGTGGCCGACCTGTGCGGCGCGGACGGCGAGCGGTAGCCCCACGTATCCCTGACCGGCGATGACGACCCGCATGGGCCTGCTCCCCTCCTGTGCCCGGGCGCTCACGGCTGCCGCCCCGGCCGTACGGTGAATTCGGGCTGGCGCTGCGGCGGCGTCGTCCGGTTGCGCCCGTTGCTCCGGTTGCGGCCGGCCCGCGACACCACGGCCGGCGGGGTCGCCTCGCGGGCGGCCGACAGCGCCGGGCTCTCGGCGAGCCAGCGCAGGACGGCGATGAGGTCCGTGCGCGGCACCGTCGGGTCGAGCAGCGACAGCACGGCGCCGTCCAGCGGCGGCACCGGGGCCTGCGAGATCAGCGGGTGGTTCGGCCGGTGGTCGGGCTCGTCCGGGCCGAGCAGGATCTCCTGGAGCTTCTCCCCCGGGCGCAGTCCGGTGTAGACGATCTGGATGTGCCGGTCGGACGCGTCGGCGAGGCGGCGGGCGACGTCGGCGATGCGTACCGGCTCGCCCATGTCCAGGACCAGCACCTCGCCGCTGCTGTCCAGGGCGCCGGCCTGGATGACCAGGCGAACGGCCTCCTGCACGGTCATGAAGAAGCGGGACACGTCGGGGTCGGTGACGGTGATCGGCCCGCCCGACTCGACCTGTGCCGTGAACGCGGTGAGCACGGAGCCGCGGCTGCCGAGCACGTTGCCGAACCGGACGCTGCAATAGGTGCCGGGCGCGGACTCGTCGGCGGCCGCGGTGAGCCGCTCGGTGATCCGCTTGGAGTAACCGAGCACGCTCGTCGGGTCGGCGGCCTTGTCGGTCGAGATGTTCACCAGCCGGTCGACGCCGTGCCGCAGCGCGGTCTGGAGGATCTGGTACGTGCCGATGATGTTGGTCTTGAGCGCCTCGGACGGGTGCATCTCCAGCAGCGGCAGGTGCTTGAGGGCCGCCGCGTGGAACACCACCTGCGGCCGGTGCTCGGCGAACACCTCGTCGAGGCGCTGCTGGTCGCGGATGTCGGCGACGACCAGGTTGCGATCGTCGAGCAGCGCCCGGCCGTCCAGCGACAGCTGCACGGCGTGCAGCCCGGACTCGTCGCGGTCCAGCATGACGAGGCGGGCCGGCTTGAAGCGGGCGACCTGGCGGCACAGCTCGGAGCCGATCGAGCCGCCGGCGCCGGTGACCAGCACCCGGCGCCCCTCGAGATAGCCGGCCACTGCGGCCAGGTCGATGCCGACCTCACGCCGGCCGAGCAGGTCGGCGTGGCTGATGGGACGGATGTCCTCCACGCTGACGGTACGGCCGAACAGTTCGACGACCGGCGGCACGACCTTCAGGTCGACGTTGAGCGGCTGGGCCAACTCGGTCAGCTCCCGGACCAGGTCGGCGCTCGCGCTGGGGATCGCGATGAGCACCGTGTCGGCGCGGAACCGCCGGACGACCTCGGCCATGGCGTTCCGGTTTCCGGACACCGGTACGCCCATCAGCCGCAGGGTGCGCTTGGCGGGATCGTCGTCGAGCAGCGCGACCGGGACGTACGGGCTGAACGGGCTGCGCAGCATGGCGCGGATGACCTGGGCCGAGCCCTCGCCCGCGCCCATCACCACGACCCGGGTGCCGTGCTCCGGCGAGGGCCGCAGGCGGTGGTCGTGCAGCAGCCGGGCGGCGTAGCGCACGCCGGCCGCCAGGACCAGGGCGATCAGGCCCGCCGCGATGATGGCCGAGCGCGGCACGAGCCGGCCGACGAGGGTGTCCAGGATGAACACCAACGGGGTGGTGAACGCCGCGGTCTTGGCCAGCGCGGCGATCTCCTCGAAGCAGCCGTAGGACCACCGGCCGGTGTACAGCCCGAACTGGAGGCCGACGGCGGTGTGCACGATCGCGGCCAGCGAGGCCAGTATCAGCAACCCGGTGGCGTCGACCGCGGCGAAGTCACCGTCGTGGCGCAGCAGGGTGGCGATCAGCAGCGCCACGGCCAGCGCCATCGCGTCGGCGGCGGCCCGGGCTGCCCGGACGGGCAGCGCCGCGAGCAGCCACGGCGGTGTCCTGAAACCGGCTGGGACGTCCGTGACGTCGGTCGGCGTCGGTCGCCGTACCCGCATGAATTCCTCCCCGTACGAACGTTGGTGTCGACAAGGAAAATCGAGCGTCGCGCAATGCATAATCGAGATCCAGAAATGCATTGCAAGCCGCTCGCAGTACGTCGCTATCAGCGCCTACGAATAGAGCGTGCCAGCCGTGGCGTATCGGTCACAGTAGTAATTGTCATGCCCTACATGAGGCGGATTCATGTTCAGTACCAACGGCCGTCCCACGTGCTCGATCGCCTCCCCGACAAGCACTTTCCGACCCAAGGGCGACGTCCGTTCGGTCAATAATCGGGCGCCCCACAGCCAGTGAGAAGGCTTCATGTTCAACATGACATTTGTAACTGTCATTGGGCACCTGCGCTCTGGCAGCGTCTTTATCGCGGATGTCAAACAGGAGACAAAATGAAAAAGTTCCGCACGCGGGCCGGGGCCTGGCCATGAGGGTTCTGCACATCATCACGACGCTGGCCGAGGGCGGCGCCGAGCATCAGCTCCGGCTGCTGGTGCGCCGGCTGCCGTACGACTGCGAGGTCGTCACGCTGTCCCGGCCGGGCGCCGTCGCCGCCGCCATGCGCGCCGACGGCACGACCGTGCATGAGGTGCTCACCACCCGCGACCGCGACCTGTCCGCGGTGATCAGGCTGAGCCGCCTGATCCGGCTCGGCCACTTCGACGTGGTGCACACCCACCTCTACCGCGCCTGCGTGCAGGGCCTGCTCGCGGCCCGGCTGGCCGGGGTGCGGCACGTGGTCGCCACCGAGTACCACCTGGGCGGCGCCGGCGGCGCCCGGGCGCTGTACCTGATCGGCGACCGGCTCGGCCTGCTCACCATCGCGGCGTCCGAGCAGATCGCGGACCGGCTGCGCGCCCTCGGCGTGCCGGACGAGCGGATAACCGTCATCCCCAAGGCGATCGACGCGACCGAGTTCGGCTACGACCCGGCGCTGCGCGCCGCGGCCCGCGAGCGCCTGGGCATCGCCCCGGACGCGCGGGTTATCGGCGGCCTGGGCCGGCTGGAGCCGGGCAAGCGGTTCGACCGCCTGATCCGGGCCGTCGGCGAGGTGCCGGGCGCGGACCTGCTGCTGGTCGGCGACGGCTCGGCCCGGCCCGCGCTGGAGCGGCTGGCCGTCATCGAGGGCGTCGCCGACCGGGTGACCTTCGCCGGCGCGGTCGGCCACGCGCGGGAGATGCTCTGCGCGATGGACGTCTTCGCGTCACCGTCTGACGAGGACACGTTCGGGCTGGTGGTGCTCGAGGCGCTGGCCAGCGGCCTGCCCGCGCTGTACGCGACCTGCCCGCCGCTGGAGCAGCTCGCCGCGGCGCGGTCCGCCGTCTCGGGCACCGAGCGGCTCTCCCCGCACGACCGGGAGTCGTTGCCGCGCAAGCTCCGCACCGAGCTGCTCAGTCTCCAGGAGCGCGACGGCGCCCGGCTGCCCGTACGCACGGCGGGCGAACGCTACGACGCCGCCGAGCTGGCCGCCTCGGTCGGCCTGCTCTACGAACGGATGGCCGACGGCCGCTCACCGACGCGGCGGGGCACCAGGGAACAGTCCTCCATCACCCGCCCGAACGACGCGAAGCGCAGGAGGCGGCGCAGGGCGATGTAGCCGAGCAGCGCGCCCAGCGTGTTCGAGATCAGGTCGTTGACGTCCGCCCACCGGTCACCGTGCAGGGTGAGGCACAGGATCGCCTGCGTGACCTCGATGCCCGCGCTGAGCAGGAAGCCCACCAGCACGACCCGGCCCTTGTCCCGGACGCCGAACACCAGGCGGAGCACCGCGGCCAGCGGGAGGGTCATGACGATGTTCAACAGGAAGTCGTCCACCCGCATGGTGGTCAGCGGGACCAGGATGATCCGGTAGAGCTCGGGCTCGCCGGCGTTCTCGCCCCAGGCCAGCCGCAGCGGCAGCATCGTCGCGCCGAGCACGGCGACCAGGTACCAGCCCGAGGCCGACGCCGCGACGAACCGCCCGGTCGTCAGCAGCCCCCGGCGGCGCAGCACGACCCAGGACACGACCATGAGGACGGTCCCCAGCGGAATCAGGATCGGCAGGGCCGGCACGGTGAGCTGTTCAGGTGGCATCCGGGCCAAGAATACCGAGGCCGGCGCCGGGTCCGGTCGCTATCGCAACCAGCCGCCCTTACGGGCGATGCGGATCGCGTCGAGGCGGTTGCGCGCGCCGGTCTTGGTGATGACGGCCGAGAGATAGTTGCGCACGGTCCCGCCGGAGAGGTAGAGGCGGCCCGCGATCTCGCGCACCGACTCGCCCTCGGCCGCGAGCCCGAGCACCTCAAGCTCCCGGGTGCTGAGCCCGCGATCGGTGTTCAGCGAGGCGGCCTGGAGCATCGGGGACACGACGCGCTCGCCGGCCGCGAGCCGCCGGATGGAATCCGCGAGCACCGCGTCGGAGGCGTCCTTGAGGACGAAGTTGAGCCCGCCGGCCCAGCGGCGCGGCGGAAGCATTCCGCGTTTCGCCGGATCGCACAGCAGCAGCATGGAACAGGACGGAATGGTCGCGCGCAACTCCTCGGCGAGGGGTAGCACCTGACTGACCATGTACTCGGTGTCGATCACGATCACATTCGGCCACAACTCCGCGGCCCGAGCCGGCAGATCACTGCTCAAAGAGAGCGTGCCGACGTAGTGAATGTCAGGTTTGGCCTCTAGCAGTGTTCGTACCGGGACTCCGAAGTAGCCCTCGTCTCTCACCACCACAACCCGGATCATCACACCACCTAGTCTGTCAGCCGGGATCCCTGTTTCTCCACCTGTCTACTTCGGAGATGCCAGTCCCAACGGATCGGCCACATGCACGAGAGAGTCGGTACAGATGATCTTTTATAGGTAATGTTTTCCCAGTTCAGCGCACATTTGTGCCATTCAATTGCTAAGGCGCCGTTGCCTACTCAACGTACCGGTAACCACACGCTTCGAACACAGGCATAGCCGATCGACCGAGGCAGAACTGCCGGATCTCCGTGCGGTGCCCGCCGAATCGGCGGTGAACCGATCGTAATAGACTCATCTCATTCAACTGTCCACAGTAATAGCTTTTCACCCGATATAGATAAGATCGGGTTTGGCCGCCGCCCGGACCCGGGTACCCCCGGCGGATGATTGACTTCGCGGCGCAGGCTCTCAAGCGGATCCTGGCACCGATCTCGGCCCTGCTCGCCGTCATGATCGCCCTGGGCCTGCTCATCACCAAGGTCTTCCCGCACACGTGGCCGCTGACCGTGGAGGACTCGGTCAATCGCGAGCTCGAGCGCGACCGCACCCACGACATCAGCATGGTCTCCCTGATCTTCAGCACCCTGGCCAGCACCCCGGCGATCATCGCCGTGACGATCCTCGCGGCGCTCGTGCTGCGGCTGACCCTGCGGCGCTGGCGGGAATCGATCTTCCTGTGCGCGGCGGTCTGCGCCCAGGCGCTGATCTTCTTCCTGACCACGCTGGTGATCGACCGGCCGCGCCCCGAGGTCGACCACATGGACACCTCCCCGCCGACCTCGAGTTTCCCGTCCGGCCACACCTCGGCGTCGGTCGCCCTCTACCTGGGGCTGGCCGTGATCCTGGTCCGGCTGACCGACCGCACCGGCCTCAAGGCGGCGTGCTGGCTGCTGCTGCTCGTGCCGGTCGGGGTGGCGCTGGGCCGGATGTACCGCGGCATGCACCACCCCACCGACGTACTCGCGTCCTTCCTCAACGGCGCCGTCTGCGTGTGGGTCATGGCCCGAGCCATCCTCGACCGCGACGCCATCCGGCACCGAAAGCAGCTCACGGCCGGGCACCACCCGGCGCGGTGACCGGAACGGCGGACACCGCGCCCGGGCACCACCGGAGGCCGTGACCGGAACGGCGGACACCGCGCCCGGGCATCACCCGAGGCCGTGACCGGGACGGCTGGCACCGCGGCCGGCCACCGCGGCCGGGCATCGCGGCCGGGCATCGCGGCCGGGCATCGCCGCGGGCGGTGACCGGGACGGCGGGCGGGCGCCGCGGCCGGGCACGGAATGGTCCGGGGTGTGATCTTCGGTGCCGCGGCGGGCCGGTCGATGCGCGCCCGAGCGGCGCCGGTTAGGCTTTCCTAACTTGAGAGCGGGGTGGGGCGTGGCCGAACCGGAGTCTCTGGCCGATCTGCTGGGCGGCCGGCGGGCCGCGCTGGACGCGACCGTCCCCCCGGTGATCTTCGTCGTGGCCTGGTTCGCCGGTGGCCGCTCGATCTGGGTCGGCGCCGGCGCCGCGGTGGTCGCGGCCCTCGCGGTCGCCGCCTGGCGGCTGCGGCAGGGCGGCAGGCCCCGCGCGGTCCTGATCGGCCTGCTCGGCGTCTGCGTCGCCGCGCTGATCGCCCTGCGTACGGGGCGCGCCGAGGACTTCTTCCTGCTCCAGATCGTGACGAACGCCGCCAGCGCGCTGGCCTGGGCGGTCAGCATCGTGATCCGGTGGCCGCTGCTCGGCGTCATCGTCGGCGCCGTGCTCGGCCAGAAGACGCGGTGGCGCCGCGATCCCGCGCTGCTGCGGGCGTACTGCATGGGCAGTTGGGTCTGGGTCGGTCAGTATCTGGTCCGCCTCGCCGTGTTCGTGCCGCTCTGGGCCGCGCACGCGGTGATGGCGCTGGGTGTCGCGCGCGGCGTGCTCACCTGGCCGCTTGTCGCCGGTTGCCTCGCGCTGAGCTGGTGGGTGATCCGCCGCAGCCTGCCCGCCGGGCACCCCGGCCTGCGGCACCCGCAGTCAACGGCCGAGGCCCACGCCGACCGCCTCGCGTGACTCGGCCACCGTGTCGAAGCCCTCGCGCTGCATCGCGCCCCATTCCGCGCGCCGCCCGTGCAGCGCGCCGAGCGCGCCGCGGACCTGCCACACCGCGAGGACCTGGCGGTAGCCGAAGTTCTCCAGGATCGCGGCCAGCACGCCGCGCGCCAGGTCGCCCCAGCGCGGATAGCGGTGGAACGAGACCTCCTCGATGAACAGGGCGACCAGGCTGACCAGCAGGCCGTAGCCGTAGGCGACAAGCACGAAGCGCCAGAGGAAGGCGACGTCGATGGCGTCGACCAGGAGACCGAGCGGAAGCAGCACCAGGGCGGACAGCTCGACGAACGGCGCCAGCAGCTCGAAGACCACGTAGTACGGCAGCGCGACCAGGCCGATGCGGCCGTACCGCGGATTGAGGATCATGCCGCGGTGCTTGCGCAGGATCTCCGCGATGCCGCGGTGCCAGCGCCGCCGCTGCCGGCCCAGCACCCGTAGGCTCGACGGGGCCTCGCTCCAGCTCACCGGCTCGGCCACGAAGACCACCCGGTAGTCCTCCTTGAGCTGCCGCAGGTGGCGGTGCAGCCGGACGACCAGCTCGGCGTCCTCGCCGATGGTGTCGTGCGCCATGCCGCCGATCCGCACGACCAGGTCGCGGCGGAAGAGGCCGAACGCGCCGGAGATGACCACCAGCCCGCCGAGCCGGGACCAGCCGGTGCGGCCCATCAGGAACGCGCGCAGGTATTCGACCACCTGGATGCGGCCCAGCCACCGCTTCGGCATCCGCACGTCGACCACCCGGCCGCCGATCACCTTGCAGCCGTTGGCGATGCGCACGACGCCGCCGCAGGCCACCACCCGCAGCGGGTCGTCGGCGAAGGGCTTGGCCACCGACAGCAGCGCGTCCGGGTCCAGCACCGAGTCGGCGTCGACCATGCAGATCAGCGGGTGCCGGGTCAGGTTGATGCCGACGTTGAGCGCGTCGGCCTTGCCGCCGTTGGTCTTGCGGACCACGGTCAGCGTCTCCGGGTTGGCGCGGGCGACGTGCACGGAGAGCACCTGGGACTGGTACGGGACCTCCCCCGGCACCACCCGCGGCACCTCCACCAGGTCGAAGTGGGCACGCAACAGCTCGAACGTGTCGTCGGTCGAGCCGTCGTCGACGACCACCACCTCGTAACGCGGATAGCGCAGCGCGGTCATCGCGGTCACCGCGGCGACGATCCCGGCGCCCTCGTTGTGCGCGGGCACGATCACCGAGACCGGCAGCGTGAGCGGGCTGCGGAACATGTCGTCGGTGCCGGCGAACGGCACCCGCCGCAGGTGCTTGCCGAACTCGAGCCCGGCCAGCGCCATGAGCACCAGGTAGCTGGTGTTGAGCCCGAGGAAGTACGCGAAGATCGCGACGTCGGTGAAGCGCAGGAACTCGCGGACGGCCTCGATCACGCCGCCACCTCCACTCGCCCGGCGCCGATCCGGGACAGCGCCAGCGCCTCCCGGGCGTGGCTCACCGACACGCCGTCCGACGGCGACGGCCGGCGATGCGCGCCGGCACCCCCGTCCCGCTCGGCCTCGACCGCCGCGGCCAGCGCCTCGGTGCCGGGCCCGCCGAGCCGGCGCAGGGCGTGCGCCGCCTCGTGCGCCACCTGGAACTCGTCGTCGTCGAGCAGCTCCACCAGCGTCGGCACCGCGGCCGGCGCGCCCAGCGCGCCCAGCGCCCGGGCCGCGGCTGCGCGCAGCGGCGCCGGCCGCGACGAGCGCAGCGCCAGCGTCAGCGGCTCGAGCGCGGTGCGCGTGCCGAGCCGGCCGAGATTGGTGGCGGCGGCGACCCGCACGTCCAGGACGGGGTCGTCGCGCAGCACCCGGGCGACGCGGTGCACCGAGCCGGCGGCGCCGAGCAGGCCGAGCGCGTCCAGGCACACCGCGCGGACGCGGGCCTGCGGGTGGTCGAGCGCGGCCGAGAGTGTCACCTCGGCCTCGGCGCCGAGCTGCGTGAGTGCGTGCGTGGCCAGCAGCGACGGCAGCGGGTCGGCGCAGTCGAGGGCGGCGATGATCTCCCAGGCGGCGGCCGGGTCGCCGATGCGGCCCAGCGCGCGGACGGTCACCACGCGCACCTCCGGGTGCCGGTCGGTGAGCAGCTGGCATAGCTCGGGCACGGCCTGGCGCAGCGCGAGGTCGCCGAGCACCTCCGCGGCGTGTGCCCGCCGGACCCGGCTGCGCGAGTGCAGGTCGCGCAGCGCGGCACGGCCCGCGCCGCGGCGCAGGAAGACGGAGACGAGCCCGAGGTGCGCCTCGCCGCGGAGCTTGCCGAGCAGGGCGAGCGCGGTGGGCTCGACGGCGCGCCAGGCGTCGTCGGGGATGGCGACCAGGTCGTGGCTGCCCTCCTCGCCGTTGTCGGCGACGAAGGCGAGCAGCGCCCGGCGCGGGCCGGCGGCGAGCTCGGCCTGCCTGCGGTCGCGGATCCGGCGCAGCACCCGGACGGCGACGATGGCGAGCGCGGTCACCGCGACGATGCCGGCGAGGACCGCGATGACAACGGTGAACAGCCCGAGCATCAGCGGCCCGCCCGCCGGCCCACGACCAGGAGGATCTTGCTCATCTTGTCGAATATATCCGTTATGCGAGCATCGTTCACAGGGAACGACGCCTTAGGCTGCTGGTCATGGTGGAGCAGGCGAGCAGGCTCAAGAATGTCCGCTACGACATCCGCGGGCCGGTGCTGCGCCGCGCACAGGAGCTGGAGGCCGCGGGTCACCGCATCCTCAAGCTCAACCTCGGCAACCCGGCGCCGTGGGGGCTGAGCACCCCGGAGCCGATCGTGACCGACATGGTGCACAACCTCGCCGACGCGGAGGGCTACAGCGACGCCCGGGGCATCTACTCCGCCCGCGTCGCCGTCGCGCAGTACTACCAGACCCTCGGCGTCGAGAATGTGCAGCCGGACGACGTCTTCCTCGGCAACGGCGTCTCCGAGCTCATCGTGATGTCGCTTCAGGCGCTGCTCAACAACGGCGACGAGGTGCTGGTGCCGAGCCCGGACTATCCGCTGTGGACGGGCGCGGTGACGCTGTGCGGCGGCCGGCCGGTGCACTACCGCTGCGACGAGAAGCAGGACTGGGCGCCCGACCTCGAGCACGTCGCCGCGCAGGTCACCCCGAACACCCGGGCCATCGTGATCATCAATCCGAACAACCCGACCGGCGCGGTCTACTCGCGCGAGACCCTGCTGGGCCTGCTGGAGATCGCCCGCCGTAACGACCTGCTCGTGCTCGCGGACGAGATCTACGACAAGATCCTGTACGACGGCGCGACGCACGAGTGCGCGGCGGCGCTCGCGCCGGACCTGCTGGTGCTCACCATGAGCGGGCTGTCGAAGGCCTACCGGGCGGCGGGCTTCCGCTCGGGCTGGATGGCGATCAGCGGCCCGACCACCCACGCGACCGAGTACCTGGAGGGCGTGCAGCTGCTCGCCAACATGCGCCTGTGCCCGAACGTGCCGGCCCAGCACGCCGTGCAGACCGCCCTGGGCGGCTACCAGAGCATCAACAACCTGATCCGCCCGGGCGGCCGCCTGTACGAGCAGCGCAACCACGCCTGGGACAAGTTCAACGAGATCCCGGGCGTCAGCTGCGTGAAGCCGCAGGGCGCGCTGTACCTCTTCGCCCGCCTCGACCCGGAGATCCACAAGATCTACGACGACCAGCGGATGATCATCGACCTGCTGGAGCAGCAGCTGATGCTGTTGTCGCACGGAACGGGCTTCAACCTGCCGACACCGGACCACCTGCGGATGGTGTTCCTGGCCCCGGTCGACGTCCTCGACGACGCCACCGACCGCCTGCGCCGCTTCCTGGAGACCTACCGCCAGTAATCCCTCCGTCAGGGTTTTGCATCGGCCATGTACCGTCTGCGGGCCGGTCGGATCGGAGATCATCTCTGCCCGGCCGCACATCGAAGATGATCAGGCTGATGGGAGATCCGGTGGACGTACGCAGGCTGCTCACCGGCGCGGGCGTGTCGATAGCCGTCATCGCGCTGGCCGGCTGCACGTCGTCGAACGCCGGCGTGCAGACGCCGGAACTCGAACCGCGCGGCACGGTGCTCACCACCGTCAAGCCGACCCGGCAGGACCTCACCAACACGATCAGCCTGGCCGGCAAGGTGGCGATCAACCCGGTCTTCGGGATCGTCGCGCCCAAGAGCGGCGAGCTGCGCTACCTGCAACGGCCACCCTCGCCGACGCGGTACGACCAGGAGACCTGGGTGGCGACGGTCTGGCGCAAGGGCAGGCCCTACTCCGTCGAGATCCCCGCCGGGGCGACAATGGCCGGCCGACTCATGGAGGACCGGGCCGACGTCACCGCCGGCATGCCCGTCGTCTCCGCCCGGCACATGGGCTACGGCATCGTCGCCGACATCGACAGCGCGATGGCCTACCGGATCTCCGGCGCGGCGAAGTCCGTCGAGGGGCAGATCAAGAACGGGCCCGGCCCGTTCAAGTGCAAGCCGCTCGGCACGATCGCGGCCCTGCCGGCCGGCACGATCCCCGCGCCGCCGCCGACCTCCCCCGCACCGAACGCCAGCGGCGCCCCCGACCCCCAGCCCGAGCCCGAGGCGCCTTCCGGCGGCGAGGGCTCGGAGCCGACCGGACTCCAACTGGTCTGCACCGCGCCGTCCGGCATCAAGCTGATCAACGGCGCCGCGGTCACCCTGAACCTGGTCACCGGCAAGGCCGACAACGCGCTCGTGCTGCCGGTCGAGGCGATCGCCGGCACGCAGGGCCGCGGCAAGGTCGACCTGGTCGGCCCGGATCGCGTACGCAAGACCGTCGACGTGGTCCTCGGCCTCACCGACGGCAAGGTGGTGCAGATCAAGTCGGGCCTCAAGGGTGACGAGACCGTCGCCATCCCGGGCCCGAACCTGCCGACCGCGGCCGCCGTACCCGGTGACCAGCCGTCCGGGTTCACCGGATGACCGCGCTCATCGAACTCGCCGGCATCACCAAGGTGCTCAAGGGCCAGCAGCAGGCCCGCACGATCCTGGGCGGGGTCGACCTGAGCGTGCACGCGGGCGAGAGCGTCGCGATCGTGGGCCGCTCCGGCTCGGGCAAGAGCACCCTGCTCAGCATCATCGGCCTGTTCGACCGCCCGGACGAGGGCAGCTACCTGCTCGGCGGCCAGGAGATCAGCCGGCTGAAGGAGCGCCGGGCCGCCAAGTTGCGCAGCTCGCAGTTCGGTTTCGTGTTCCAGCGGTTCTTCCTCCTCAAACACCTGACCGCCGCCCAGAACGTATCCATGGCGCTGGTCAACGGGCAGGGCTGGCTGCCGCGCCGCGAGCGCCGGGCCCAGGTCATGGAGGCGCTCGACCAGGTCGGCGTCGCACACCTGGCCAAGCACCGGCCACCCCGGCTCTCCGGCGGCGAGCAGCAGCGGGTCGCCATCGCCCGCGCCCTGGTACGCCGCCCGAAGGTGCTGCTCGCCGACGAGCCGACCGGCGCACTCGACACCGAGACCGGCGCCCTCGTCATCGACGCCCTGCTCGCGGCCACCACCCGCGGCTGCGGCCTGATCCTGGTCACGCACGACCGCGACCACGCGGCCCGGATGGGCCGCACACTCGACCTGGTCGACGGCCTACTCAACGAGAGGGTCTACGCGTGAAACGGCTGTCCGGGCGCGGCCGGTCCGCGCTGATCATCGGTGTCCAGGGCATCCGCGCCCGCAAACTACGCACCCTGCTGTCCATGGTGAGCCTCTTCCTCGGCGTACTCGCCGTCGTCGTCGTACAAGCCGGCGCCAGCATCGCCGAACGCGCGCTGTTCGCCGGCGTCGAGCTCAGCAACGGCATCGACGGCACCAAGGTGATGGACGTGCCGACCCAGGAACGGACGGCGGACATCGTCCTCACCACCCTGAAGGGCCGCTCCGACGCGACCGCCATGCTCAGCGTCTCGGCCATCATCGGCGAGCCCGGCGTCACGCCCGTCAACGAGGGCGGCTCGCCCTTCGACGAGCACTGGGGCCCAAGCCAGGTCTGCTACCCGGACGGCACCTGCGAAGCTCCCGCGGCCGCCCCGCCCGGCCAGGCCATCCAGGTGCAACTCACCGCCATGACCGCCGACATCCGCCCGTTCCGCCCGTTCCGCCCCAAGACCGGCGACTGGCTCGACTTCTCCACGGTGCCCGCGCTGGCCCCGCGGATCGTCATCAACCTCGAGGCCGCCAAGGGCTTCGCCCGCTACAAGGTCCCCGCCGAAATGCGCGTAGGCGGCGCGGCCGCCAACATCACCCCGCAAATCGTCGGCGTCGTCGACGACGGCGCCTACGAGCCCCACGCCTACGTCCGCCTGGACGAACTGGCCAACTGGCTCCCGCCGGCCAACCTGGCCGACCCGAACACCGGCGGCGGCATGCAAGTACTGCTGGCCAACTCCACACCGGTCGAGCAGGTACTCACAACCAAACTCCGCGGCGCCGGCGCAGAAATCTACGTCAACACCGTCAACTCCCGCGAACAGGGCCAAAACGAAATCCGCCTGCTACGCCTGGTCTTCCTGGCAATGGCCGGCCTGGTCCTACTGATCGGCGTCGCCGGCATCCTCAACGTCGGCCTAGCCACAGTCGGCGAACGAATCGAAGAGTTCGCCCTACGCCGAGCCGTAGGCACCCCCCGCTCCCTACTGGCCGGAATCGTCCTAGCCGAAACCCTGCTCACCGGCCTGCTAACCGCGGCAGCCGCAATCGGCTGCAGCGTGATCGGCCTCAAGGCAATCTCCGCCGTAGTCGGCGAATCCGAACCCTTCCTACGCGACCTCGCATTCCCCTGGGACGCCGGCGTGGCCGGCATCATCGCCGGCCTAATCGCCGGCATCCTGGGCGGCTTCGTCCCGGCCCTACGCGCCGCCCGAATCCCCATCGCAACCGTCATGCGCGCCTAACACCCGCCAAGCGACCAATCACCGACCGCAACCGCCCCCCATTGCAAGGGTGGGGCCGGGGGTGACCACGCACAGCGTAAAAACGATCCACCAGCAGTGCGTGGTCACCCCCGGCCCCACCCGTCCAAGCGCAACCAAGAGGCCACCCACCGAGCCAGACCGTCAGTCAGCTACACGCACTCGGCCCGTCCAGCCAGGCGTACCAGGACTCCAGGTTGTCCCCGGTTGTCGCGGAGACGGCCAGCACTTGCGCCCCCGGGTTCACCGCCTTGATGTGCGCACGGCAGGCGGCGACGTCGAAGTCGACATACGGAAGCAGGTCCGTCTTGTTGATCAGAACCAGGTCGGCCGCCGCGAACATGTACGGGTACTTCAACGGCTTGTCGGTGCCCTCGGTGACCGAGACGATGACGACCTTGCCGTTCTCCCCGAGGTCGAACAGCGCCGGACAGACCAGGTTGCCGACGTTCTCGATGAACAGCAGGGAGCCCGCCGCCGGTTCGAGCCGGTCCAGCGCCGCACCGACCATGCCCGCCTCGAGGTGACAGCCCGCCCCGGTGTTCACCTGCACGACCGCGCAGCCGGTGCGCCGAATGCGGTCCGCGTCGAGCGGCGTCTCCTGGTCGCCCTCGATCACCGCGACGGCACGGCGCCCCGCCGTGTCGCGGATGGTGCGCTCGAGCAATGTGGTCTTGCCCGCGCCCGGTGAGCTCATCAGGTTGACGGCGACGATGCCGAGGGCAGCGAGCCGCTCGCGGTTGGCCTGCGCCAGGGCGTCGTTCTTGGCCAGCACCTTCTGCTCGAGAGTGATCGTCTCGTGCGAATGGTTTATCACTTCCGGGTGACTATGTGATTCTCCGCAGCCGCAGGTGGTACACATTTCTAGCCCACTTCCATGGAAAGGATCCGCAATTCGCGCCCCGACGTCACCCGGACGTCCGCGCTGCCGCATGCGCACAACAAGATCAGATCATCGAGCACGATGTCGGTGTCACAGTCACCGCAGTGGGCGACCCCCGGACGGGCCACGATATCGAGCCGCGCACCCTGCGCCACGGTGCCCTCCACCGCGAGATCAAAGCAGAACCGCATGGCCTCGGGCACCACCGCCGTTAACGCTCCAACCTCGACTTTCACGCTGTGGACGGTGCGACCCGCGGCCCGCTCACAGACCGCGTCGACAACGCTCTGAGTGATCGACAATTCGTGCAATGCTGCCTCGTCCCGGCCGGATTGAATCATCGTCGGCGTTGACATATTCGCACGCCGGGCCACTAGGGTGTCAGGTGAGTAACACTGGCGGGTCGACTGTCGACTCCAGTGTCGCAGGGGCCTCCTCCCGGCCCCGGAAAGCGGTTTTCATGCCTTCACCGGAAGCACTGAAAGCGGCTGACACGCTGATCCACGTATTGTGGATCAACGCTGGGCTCAGCTGCGACGGCGACTCCGTCGCACTGACCGCCGCGACCCAGCCCAGCATCGAGGAGATCGCGCTCGGCGCACTGCCCGGGCTGCCCCAGGTCGCCGTGCACTGGCCATTGATCGACTTCGAGTGCGGGCCGAACGGCGGCGCCGACGACTTCCTCGAGTGGTTCTTCAAGGCCGACCGCGGCGAGCTGGAGCCCTTCGTCCTGGTCGTCGAGGGCTCGATTCCCAACGAGAAGCTGCACGACGAGGGCTACTGGTGCGGATTCGGCAACAACCCCGCGACCGGGCAGCCGATGACCACCAGCGAGTGGCTGGACCGGCTGGCGCCGAAGGCCACCGCGGTCGTCGCGGTCGGCACCTGCGCGACCTACGGCGGCATTCACGCCATGGCCGGCAACCCGACCGGGGCGATGGGCGTGCCGGACTACCTCGGCTGGGGGTGGAAGTCCAAGGCGGGCATACCGATCGTCTGCGTGCCGGGCTGCCCGATCCAGCCCGACAACCTCTCGGAGACGCTCACCTATCTGCTCTACATGGCCACCGGCCAGGCGCCGATGATCCCGCTGGACGACGCGCTGCGCCCGGCCTGGCTGTTCGGCCAGACGGTGCACGAGGGCTGTGACCGCGCCGGCTACTACGAGCAGGCCGACTTCGCCACCGAGTACGGCTCCCCGAAGTGCATCGTCAAGCTTGGCTGCTGGGGTCCGGTGGTCAAGTGCAACGTGCCCAAGCGCGGCTGGATGAACGGCGTCGGCGGCTGCCCCAACGTCGGCGGCATCTGCATCGGCTGCACCATGCCCGGCTTCCCCGACAAGTTCATGCCGTTCATGGACGAGCCACCCGGCGGCAAGTTCTCCACCACCGTGATCGGCCCTTATGGAGCGACGATCCGCCGCCTCCGCGAGCTCACCACGCACACCCTCGACCGGGAGCCCAAGTGGCGCCGCCCCGGCCGGAAGCTGACCACCGGCGCAAAGCGCACCTGGTAACTGAGAGGCGGCGTCATGACGGCGACCCAGGATCGGCGTGACCCCACCGCCGGCAAGACCGAGCTCGTCGACATGGCGTGGGATCCGATCACCCGCATCGTCGGCAGCCTCGGCATCTACACGAAGATCGACTTCAAGCAGCGGATCGTCGCGGAGTGCAAGAGCACCAGCTCCATCTTCCGCGGCTACTCGATCTTCATGAAGGGCAAGGATCCCCGCGACGCGCACTTCATCACCAGCCGGATCTGCGGCATCTGCGGCGACAACCACGCGACCTGCTCCTGCTACGCGCAGAACATGGCGTACGGGGTGAAGCCGCCGCACCTCGGCGAGTGGATCGTCAACCTGGGCGAGGCCGCGGAGTACATGTTCGACCACAACATTTTCCAGGAGAACCTGGTCGGGGTCGACTACTGCGAGAAGATGGTCGCCGAGACCAACCCCGGCGTGCTGGAGATGGCCAACCGCACCGAGTCACCGCACGCCGGCGAGCACGGCTACCGCACTATCGGCGACATCATGCGCTCGCTCAACCCGTTCACCGGCGAGTTCTACCGCGAGGCGCTTCAGGTCAGCCGGATGACGCGGGAGATGTTCTGCCTGATGGAGGGCCGCCACGTGCACCCCTCCACGTTGTACCCGGGCGGCGTCGGCACGGTCGCGACGATCCAGCTCATGACCGACTACCTGAGCCGGCTGATGCGCTACGTCGAGTTCATGAAGAAGGTCGTGCCGATGCACGACGACCTGTTCGACTTCTTCTACCAGGCGCTGCCCGGCTACGAGCAGGTCGGCAACCGGCGCATCCTGCTCGCCTGCTGGGGCTCGTTCCAGGACCCCGAGCACTGCAACTTCAAGTACGCCGACATGACCGACTGGGGCCGCAAGATGTACGTCACCCCGGGCATCGTCGTCGACGGCAAGCTCATCACCACCGACCTGGTAAAGATCAACCTTGGCATCCGGATCCTGCTCGGCTCGTCGTACTACGACGACTGGCAGGACCAGGAGATGTTCGTGACGCACGATCCGCTGGGCAACCCCGTCGACCGGCGGCATCCGTGGAACCAGCACACCAACCCCCGGCCGCAGAAGCGCGACCTGGACGACAAGTACAGCTGGGTCATGTCGCCGCGCTGGTTCGACGGCAAGGATTATCTTGCCCTGGACACCGGCGGCGGGCCGCTGGCGCGGCTCTGGTCCACCGCGCTCGCCGGGCTCGTCGACATCGGCTACATCCGGTCGACAGGCTCCAGCGTGAAGATCAATCTGCCGAAGACCGCGCTCAAGGGCCCGGTCGAGTTCGAGTGGAAGATCCCGCAATGGAGCAACACCATCGAGCGTAACCGGGCGCGCACCTACTTCCAGGCGTACGCCGCCGCCTGCGCGCTGCACTTCGCGGAGAAGGCCCTGGTGGAGATCCGGGCCGGGCGCACCAAGACGTGGGAGAGCTTCGAGGTGCCCGACGAGGGTATCGGCTGCGGCTTCACCGAGGCCGTGCGCGGCGTCCTCTCGCACCACATGGTGATCCGTGACGGCCGGATCGCGAACTACCACCCGTACCCGCCGACGCCGTGGAACGCCAACCCCCGCGACAGCTTCGGCACCCCGGGGCCCTACGAGGACGCCGTGCAGGGCCAGCCTATTTTCGAGGAGAACGACCGGGAGAACTTCAAGGGCATCGACATCATGCGTACGGTGCGCAGCTTCGACCCGTGCCTGCCGTGCGGCGTGCACATGTACCTCGGCGGCGGCAAGAAGCTGGAGCTGCTGCACTCGCCGACGCAGTCCGCCGGTGCGTCGTGAGCGAAGCGGACTGGCGCGCGGCCGGTGACCGCGTCGAGACCCTGATCGCCGCCAGCGCCGCCGGGGGCGCGGTCGCCCGCGAGCGCGCCGAGGAGCTGGTCCGGCTGGTCGCCGACCTCTACGGCGAGGGCCTCACCCGGCTGCTCGACATCGCGCACGAGCACGGCGCGCTGACCGACGACGTCCTCACGGCGCTCGCCGGCGACGACCTGGTGGCGAGCCTGCTGCTGGTGCACGGCCTGCACCCGGACCCGGTGGATACCCGGATCGAGCGGGCGCTGGCCGAGGTCCGCGCCCAGCCCGGATCGCACGGCGGCGACGTGGAACTGCTCGACGTCGGCGCCGACGGGGTGGTCCGGCTGCGGATGCCGGCCGGCCACGACGGCTGCGGGTCGACGGCCGCGACCCTGAGACTCGCCGTGGAGGGCGCGATCGAGGCCGCCGCGCCGGAGGTCACCGCGATCGAGTTCGAGGAGCCCGCAGCCGCGCCGGGCGGCGGCTCGGTGATCCCGGTCTCCGCGCTCTTCTCCCGCATCGCCGCCGCCGGACCCGACGGCGCGCGGGTCGCGTCATGACCGGGCCGTCGCCCGGCCGGGTGCCGCTGGCCGCGCTGCGCCGGGTCACCCGGTCGCGGCCGGTGCCCGCCGACGGTGAGCGCTGCGAGATGTGCGCCAAGCCGATCGCCGCGGCCCACGCGCACGTGGTCGACCTGCAGAGCCGGGCGCTGATGTGCGCCTGCCGCCCCTGCTACCTGCTCTTCTCGGACGCCGCCGCCGCACTGCACTACCGGTCGGTGCCGGAGCGGTACCTCTCCTTCGCCGGCACCGCGATCGACGGCCGGACCTGGGACGAACTCCAGATTCCGGTGGGCCTGGCCTTCCTGTTCCGCAACTCGGCGCAGCGGCGGATGGTCGCCTTCTATCCCGGCCCGGCCGGCGCCACCGAGTCCGAGCTGCCGCTGGCCGCCTGGGACCGGATCGTCGCGCAGAGCCCGCGGCTCGCCGTGCTGCGGCCGGACGTCGAGGCGCTGCTGGTCCGCCGCCCCGGCGAGGACTGTTTCGTCGTGCCGATCGACGCGTGCTACGAGCTGGTCGGTCAGCTGCGCAAGCTGTGGCGCGGCTTCGACGGCGGCGCCGAGGCACACGCGCACATCGACGCCTTCTTCGCCGGCATCCGCGCCCGCAGCCGCCCGGCGCCGCCGCCATGAGCGCGTTTGAGTTCTCGGTGCTCGACGTTTTCGCCGAGCCCTATGCGGCCGCGCCGCAGCTGACCGCGCGGCTGCGCATCGCGGAGGGCACTGGCCTGCGCATCCACGCGATCGCGCTGCGCTGCCAGGTGCGCATCGAGCCGCAGCGCCGCCGCTACGACGAGGGCGAGCAGCAGGACCTGCGCGGGCTGTTCGGCGAGCGCGCCCGCTGGACCGAGACCCTGAAGCCGTTCCTGTGGATGCAGTGCAACACCACCGTGCAGGGCTTCACCGGCCGCACCGAGATCGACCTCGCCCTGCCCTGCACGTACGACCTCGAGGTGATCGGCTCGCAGTACCTCAACGCGCTGGACGCGGGCGACGTGCCGCTCACCCTGCTCTTCTCGGGCACCGTGTTCACCCGGGGTGAAACCGGGTTCGGCGTGGAGCAGATCCCGTGGGAGTGCGAGGCCCGGCACGACCTGCCGGTCGGCGTGTGGCGGCAGATGATCTCGTTGTACTTCCCGAACACCGGCTGGCTGCGGCTGGACTCCGAGGTGCTGGCCCGGCTCGCCGCCTACCGGGCCCGGCACGGCATGACGAGCTGGGAGGAGACCGTCGAGAAGCTGCTCGGCGGCGCGGCGTCATGAGCATGAACCTGGGGACGGTGCGGGCGATCGCCGACGCGGTGCTCTACGAGGGGTACCTGCTCTACCCGTACCGGAAGAGCGCGGCGAAGAACCGGTCCCGCTGGCAGTTCGGGGTCCTCGGCCCGCCGCGGGCCACCGCCGCCGCCTTCGCCGAGGCGCCCGACATGGCCATGCAGTGCCTGCTCGACCCGGGCGGCGCCGCGGGCGTCCGGATCCACCTGCGCTTCCTGCAATTGCAGGCCCGCGAGGTGCAGCGCCTCGAACCGGACGGGTCACACCTGCCGGTCGGCGAGCTGACCGTCGCCGGGGCGGCGCTGCTGAGCTGGGACGAGGCCGTCGAACGGGAGATCACCGTCCCGGCGACGCCGCTCGGTCAGGCGGCGGACGTCGCCGTCGAGGTACCCGGCGGGTGCGAGACGGAGCCGGTCAACCGCCCGGACGGCTCCCCCGCCGGCCGGATCGTGCGGCGCCGGTGGCCGCTGACCGCGCGGCTGCGCACCCGGACCGACGCCGACGGCGGTTACCAGCGGCTGACCGTCGAGGTGCGCAACGAGCATCCGGAGACCGTCGCCGGAAAGGACGCCGCGATCCGGTCCTCGCTGATCGGCGCGCACCTGCTGATCGAGGCGTACGACGGCGCCTTCGTCTCGCTGCTGGAGCCGCCGGAGGCGGCCGCCGCCGCGGCCGGGCGCTGCCGCCAGCGCCGCTGCTGGCCGGTCCTCGCCGGACCCGACGGCTCGCACGACGTCGTGCTGGGCGCGCCGATCATCCTGTACGACCACCCGCGGATCGCCGAGCAGAGCCCGGGCGCGCTGTTCGACTCCACCGAGATCGACGAGATCCTCACGCTGCGGGTGATGACCATGACCGAGGCGGAGAAGGCCGAGGCCCGCTCGACCGACCCGCGGGCCGCCGCGATCATCGACCGCTGCGACGCCATGCCGGACGCCGAACTGGGGCGGCTGCACGGCGTCCTGCGCGACCCGGAGCCCTGGTGGGATCCCGCGGCCGACGCGCGGGCGGACCCGGACACCGACACGGTGCTCATCGACGGGGTGCCCGTCGCCAAGGGCAGCCTGGTCCGGGTGCACCCGTCACGGCGGGCGGACGCGCAGGACATCTTCTTCGCCGGCCGGGTGGCGCGGGTGACCGCGGTGCTCGGCGACGTCGACGGCGGCGTGCACGTCGCCCTGGTGCTCGTCGACGACCCCGCCGCCGACCTGCACGACTGGTACGGCCGCTACTTCTACTTCGCTCCCGAGGAGCTCGAACCGCTACCGGCTACGGCCGACCTTCCGCCGGCCAAGAAGGAGTACAGATCGTGAGAACCATCGGCATCCTCACCACGGTCGCCGGCGTGGCCGTCACCGTGTTCGCCGCCGTTGTGGTCGTGCGGGCGATGCCCGACATCCAGCGGTACCTGAAGATCCGCTCGATGTGACCGCGGACGAGGGGCACCCGGCGCGGGTCCTGGTCGCCGGGATCGGCAACTTCTTCCTCGGCGACGACGGTTTCGGTCCCGAGGTGGTGCGCCGGCTGACCGGTCAGGGCACGCTGCCGTCCGGGGTACGGGTGGCCGACTACGGCATCCGCGGCATGCACCTGGCCTACGACCTGCTGGACTCCTACGACACCCTGGTGCTCGTCGACGCCCTGCCGTCCGCCGGCGCGCCGGGCCAGCTCGTGGTGCTGGAGGTGACGGCGGACGACCTCGGCGACGGCGAGTACGACGCGCACGGCATGCACCCCGCGGCCATGCTCGCCAACCTCGAACGCCTCGGCGGCACCCTGCCGACCACCTACGTCGTCGGCTGCCGGGCCGGCGCCGTCGAGGAGGGCATCGGCCTGAGCGAGCCGGTCGCCGCCGCCGTTCCCGAGGCCGTCACCCGGGTACGCGAGCTCGTCGGCCGCGTCCTCGCCGGCGACACCCGGGGGTCCTGACCATGTGCCTCGGAATCCCCGGCCGGGTCGTGCGGCTCGTTCCCGGCTACGCCGGCCAGCTGGCAATGGTGGACGTCATGGGCGTGCAGCGCCAGGTCAACGTGGGCATGCTCGAACGGGCGCCGGACCCGGAGGACTGGATCCTGATCCACATGGGCTTCGCGCTGGAGGTCATCGACGAGGCGGCCGCCGAGCGGGCCATGTCCGGCCTGGAGCTGATGGGCCGGGCCCGCGAGAGCACCGAGCCCGCCGGGCGGGTCCGCCGGCGATTCACCGTCGCCGGGCTCGTGCAGGGCGTCGGCTTCCGGCCCTTCGCCTACGCGACCGCCGCCGACCTGGCCCTGGCCGGGTCGGTGGCGAACACCGCCGACGGCGTGGTGATCGAGGCCGAGGGCCCCGCCGAGGCGGTGCGGGAGTTCGGCCGCCGGCTCCGGGCGGACGCGCCGCCGCTCGCGATGGTCACCGCCGTCGACGAGACCCCGCTGGAGCCCGTGGGCGGCACCGGTTTCACCATCGCGGAGTCGAGCGCGGGCGGGCAGGCGCGGACGCTGGCCTCGCCCGACGTGGCCACCTGCGACGACTGCCTCGCCGAGCTGCGCGATCCCGCCGACCGCCGGTACCGGCACCCGTTCATCACCTGCACCAACTGCGGCCCCCGCTTCACCATCATCACCGGCCTGCCGTACGACCGGGCCGCCACCACGATGGCCGGGTTCGCCATGTGCGCCGCCTGCCGCGCCGAGTACGAGGACCCGGCCGACCGGCGCTTCCACGCCCAGCCGATCGCCTGCCCCGACTGCGGCCCGCGGCTGGAGCTGCACACCCCGGGCGGCGACCGGCACCCGGACCCGCTGCGCGGCGCGCGGGAGCTGCTCGCGGCCGGGCGCATCGTCGCCGTCAAGGGCCTCGGCGGATACCACCTGGCCTGCGACGCCCGCAACGCCGACGCCGTCGCCGAGCTGCGCGCCCGCAAACGGCGCGGCGGCAAGCCGTTCGCCGTGATGGTCGCCGACCTCGACACGGCCCGGCGGCTGGTGACGATGACCGACGACGAGGAGCGGCTGCTGACCGGCGTACGCCACCCCATCGTGCTGCTGCCCCGACGGGCCGGCGGGGACGTCGCCGCCGCGGTGGCGCCGGGCAACCCCGACCTCGGGATCATGCTGCCCTACACGCCGCTGCACGTGCTGCTCCTCGGCCTGCCCGGCGACCCGACCGGGCCGGACGCCCTGGTCATGACGTCGGGCAACCTCGCCGGCGAGCCGATCGCCTACGACGACGCGGACGCCGCCCGGCGGCTCGCGCCGCTCGCCGACGCGTTCCTGCGGCACGACCGTGCGATCCGGGTGCCGTGCGACGACTCGGTAAGCCGGCACGCCGCCGGCGCGGAGCTGCCGATCCGCCGGTCCCGCGGCCACGCGCCGATGCCGCTGGCGCTGCCGTTCGAGGTGCCGCCGACCCTCGCCGTCGGCGCGGACCTGAAGAACGCCTGCGCGCTGGGCGCCGGCCGGTACGCCTGGGTCAGCCAGCACATCGGCGACATGGACGACCTGAGCACCATCGACGCCCTGTCCGGCACCGAGGCACACCTCGAACGGCTCACCGGGGTGCGCCCCGAGACGATCGTGGCGGACCTGCACCCCGGCTACCGCTCCACCGGCTGGGCCCGCGACCACGCCGCCGGCCGGCCGGTGCGGCTGGTGCAGCACCACCACGCGCACATCGCCTCGGTCATGGCCGAGCACGGCCTCGGCCTCGACGAGCGGGTGATCGGCGTGGCGTTCGACGGCACCGGCTACGGCACCGACGGCGCGGTGTGGGGCGGCGAGGTGCTGATCGCCGACTACAAGTCGTACGACCGGGCCACGCACCTCGGCTACGTGCCGCTCGCGGGCGGGGACGCGAGCGTGCTGCGCCCGTACCGGATGGCGATGGCGCATCTGCGGGCCGCCGGCGTGCCGTGGCACCCGGAGCTGGCCTGCGTCGCGGCCTGCCCGCCCGCCGAGCGCGACGTGCTAGCCCACCAGTTGGAGACGGGGTTCGGCTGCGTGCCCACCTCGAGCATGGGCCGGCTGTTCGACGCGGTCGCGTCGCTGACCGGCGCGTGCCACGCCGTGGAGTACGAGGCCGAGGCGGCGATCATCCTGGAAGGGCTGGCCGCGTCGGCCGGCCCGGCCGGCGACGGCTACCGGTTCGGCCCGCCCGCCGACCCCGGCCCGGTGATCCGCGCGGTCGCCGCCGACGTCCTCGCCGGCGTGCCGGCGGCCACCGTGGCCGCCCGGTTCCACGCGGCCGTCACCGCCCTGATCGCCGACCTCGCCGAGCTCGGCCGGGATCGGACCGGCCTCGACGTCGTCGCGCTCGGCGGCGGGGTCTTCCAGAACGCGTTGCTGCTCGACGCGGCCCGGCGTGCCCTGCGGGAGCGGGGCTTCACCGTGCTGCTCCCCCGGCTGCTGCCGCCCAACGACGGCGGCCTGGCCCTCGGCCAGTTGGTCGTCGGCGCCTGTTGTTGACCATCGAGAAGGGAGACACTCCCATGTGCCTGGCCGTCCCCGGGCGCGTCCTGAGCATCGCCGAGACCGACGGCACCCTGATGGCCGAGGTCGACTTCGGCGGCGTGCACAAGAACGTGTGCCTGCAATACATCCCCGACGCCGCGGTCGGCGAGTACGTCGTGGTGCACGTCGGATTCGCCATCCAGCGGCTGGACGAGAAGTCCGCGCAGGAGACGCTCGCCAACTTCGAGCGCCTCGGCATCCTGGAGGAGGAGTTCGGCGACGGGTTCACCCGCGCGGCCGAGCAGGCGGGAGACGACCGGTGAAGTACCTCGACGAATTCAGCAACCCGGACCTGGCCCGAAGGCTTCTCGACGAGATCCACGCGACCGCGACCCGCCCCTGGGCGATGATGGAGGTCTGCGGCGGCCAGACCCACTCGATCATCCGGCACGGCATCGACCAGCTCCTGCCCGAGGGCATCGAGATGATCCACGGCCCGGGCTGCCCGGTCTGCGTCACCCCGCTCGAGATCATCGACCGGGCCCTGGCCATCGCCGCGCAGCCCGGCGTGATCTTCTGCTCGTTCGGTGACATGCTGCGCGTGCCCGGCAGCGGCCGGGACCTGTTCGGCGTCAAGAGCGCCGGCGCGGACGTGCGCGTCGTCTACTCGCCGCTCGACGCGCTCACCATCGCCCGGGAGAACCCCGACCGCCAGGTGGTGTTCTTCGGCATCGGCTTCGAGACCACCGCGCCGGCCAACGCGATGACCGTTTACCAGGCCAAGCGGCTCGGCGTCACGAACTTCTCGCTGCTGGTCTCGCACGTGCTGGTGCCGCCGGCGATCGCCGCCATCATGGAGTCACCGCGCTGCCGCGTGCAGGCCTTCCTGGCCGCCGGCCACGTGTGCAGCGTCATGGGCACCGGCGAGTACCCGCCGCTTGCGGAGAAGTACCGCGTGCCGATCGTGGTGACCGGCTTCGAGCCGCTCGACATCCTCGAAGGCATCCGCCAGACCGTCATCCAGCTCGAGTCCGGCCGCCACGAGCTGCAGAACGCCTACCCCCGCGCCGTACGCGCGGAGGGCAACCTGCCCGCGGTGGCGATGCTGCGCGACGTGTTCGAGGTGACCGACCGGACCTGGCGCGGCATCGGCATGATCCCGGACAGCGGCTGGCGGCTCTCGCCGCGCTACCGGGACTTCGACGCGGAACTCCGCTTCGACGTCGGCGGCGTCACCGCCTGCGAGTCGGAGCTGTGCCGCTCCGGCGAGGTCCTCCAGGGCCTGCTGAAGCCCAACGAGTGCGCGGCGTTCGGCAAGCAGTGCACCCCGCGCAACCCGCTCGGCGCGACGATGGTCTCCTCCGAGGGCGCGTGTGCGGCCTACTACGCGTACCGCCGGCTGGATCTGGTGCAGCTCTGATGACGGACCTGGACTTCGAGAACTGGACCTGCCCGCTGCCGCTGCGCGACACCCCGTCGATCGTGATGGGCCACGGCGGCGGCGGGGCCATGTCGGCCGAGCTCGTCGAGCACCTGTTCCTGCCCGGCTTCGGCGCCGCCGCCGCGACCGGGCTCGGCGACTCGGCCGTCGTCACCGCCGGCGGCGCCCGGCTCGCGATCTCCACCGACTCGTTCGTGGTCAAGCCGATGTTCTTCCCCGGCGGGTCGATCGGCGACCTCGCGGTCAACGGCACCGTCAACGACCTGGCCATGTCCGGCGCGACGCCGCTGTACCTGTCGACCGCCTTCATACTTCAGGAGGGCACCGCCCTGTCCGAGCTCGCCCGCATCGCCGAGGCCATGGGCGCCGCCGCGACCGCGGCCGGGGTACGGCTTGTCACCGGCGACACCAAGGTGGTGGACAGCGGCAGCGGCGACGGCGTCTACATCAACACCACCGGCCTCGGCGTCGTCGCCGACGGCGTGGACATCGCGGCGCACCGGGCGGCGCCCGGGGACGCGGTGCTGATCAGCGGCGACATCGGCGTGCACGGCGTGGCCGTGATGAGCTGCCGCGAGGGGCTGGAGTTCGGCACCGCCGTGCGCAGCGACACCGCGCCGCTGCACGGCCTGGTCGCCGCGATGATCGCCACCGGCGCCGATCTGCACGCGCTGCGCGACCCGACCCGGGGCGGCGTCTCGGCGTCGCTGAACGAGATCGCCCGGGCCGCACGCGTCGGCGTCGACCTGGTCGAGCGGGACCTGCCCGTACCGCCCGGGGTACGCGACGCGTGCAGCCTGCTCGGCCTCGATCCGATGCAGGTCGCCAACGAGGGCAAGCTGCTGGCGTTCGTACCCGCCGCGCAGGCCGGCGACGTGCTGGCCGCCATGCGGGCGCATCCGCACGGCGAGGACGCGTGCCGGATCGGCACCGTGGTGTCCGAGCACCCCGGCATGGTGGTGGCGCGCACGGCGCTCGGCGGCACCCGGGTGATCAACCTGCCCATCGGCGAGCAGCTGCCGCGGATCTGCTGATGAGCGTGCGGGGGACGCTGCTGTTCGCCCGGTACGCGTACCCGCCGAACGAGCTGGGCTACTGCGGGCCGGAGGGTGCGGCGGCGCTGCTGCGCCCGGACGCGCCCGCGGAGATCGCCCGGCGGGCCCGCCGCTTCGAGGGTGCCTGGAGCTATCTCGAGTTCATCGCCGCGTCGGCCGGCATCGGCGATCCGCTCGACGAGGCGGTGGTGGAGGCGTACTGGATCGGCAACGAGCTGCTCGACGGCGTGTCGGCGCCGGACCTGGTGGCGTGGCTGGGCGAACGCTTCCACGGCCAGCCCGGCGGCACCTGGCGTACGGCGGGCGGGCGGGCCACGCCCCACCACAGCTTCCAGGTGTTCGAGGTGTATCCGTGGGCCGGGCTGCTCACCGCGCCGGCCGCGCCGGTCGCGGTGTCGGTGCTGGACCGCTGCCGCATCCGCGCCGGCGTGGTCCTCGACGTGCACGGCGAGTCGGCGACCGTACGCTCGAATCCGCTGGTGTGGGACGGCACCGAGCTGACGCCGGGCCCGCCGCGGGATGAGGTCGCCGCCTGGTCGGCGAACGGGAACTCGCTGCTCGGCGGCCTGTCGCCCGGCGACCGGGTGGCCCTGCACTGGGACTGGGTCTGCGACGTCATCACCGCCGAGCAGCAGGAGCGCATCGAGTCGCTGGAACTGCGCCAGCGCCGCTGCCTGACGGCCCCGGCCGGGTGACGGCCGGGGCACGTGCTCAGGTCAGACGGTCCACCAGATCGTGGTGTCCGCCGGGATCTCCACCTCGTCGCCGTCCAGCTCGACCGGGCCGCTGGTGAGCAGCGCGCGGCCCGGCATGGGGATCCGGATCGGCTCGGTCGTCATGTTGACCGTGCAGCGGAAGTGCGGCGTGCGGTCGAAGACCAGCAGGCCCTCGGGCGCGTCGCACCAGGTCAGGTTCTCCGCCGCGCCGAGCGCCGGGTCCGACTTGCGCAGCGCCAGCGCCGCACGGTAGAGGTCCAGCGTCGAGCCCGGGCGGCCCTGCTGCGCCTCGACGCTCAGCTCCGCCCAGCTCTCGGGCTGCGGCAGCCAGCTCGGGCCGCCCTCCGGGCCGAAGCCGTACGGCGTGCGGTCGCCGGACCACGGGATCGGCACCCGGCAGCCGTCGCGGTAGCCGTCCTGGCCGTTCGCCCGGTGGAACGCCGGGTCCTGGCGCACCTCCGGCGGCAGGTCGACGACCTCGGGGAGACCCAGCTCCTCGCCCTGGTACAGGTACGCCGAGCCGGGCAGCGCGAGCATCAGCAGCGTCGCGGCGCGGGCCCGGCGCTGCCCCGCCACCGGGTCGACGACGATCGGCTTGCGGCCGGCGACCTCGTCGCCGTCGTTGGGCTGGAGCATGCGGGTGGTGTGCCGGACGACGTCGTGGTTGGACAGCGTCCAGGTGGCCGGCGCGCCGACCGTGCCCATGGCCTCGAGCGACTCGTCGATGACCTTGCGCTGGGCGGCGGCGTCCCAGGCCGTACCGAGGTAGGCGAAGTTGAACGCCTGGTGCAGCTCGTCGGGGCGCACGTAGTTGGCGACCCGCTCCAGGGTGGGCGCCCAGGCCTCGGCCACCGCGATGCGCTCGCCCGGGTACTCGTCGAGGATCTTGCGCCAGGTGCGGTAGATCTCGTGCACGCCGTCGCGGTCGAAGCTCGGGCTGATGCCCGCGTCGAGCAGGTGCCACTCCCTCGACTCGTCGATGTCGGGCAGGCCCTCGGCCTTGACCATGCCGTGCGCCACGTCGACCCGGAAGCCGTCGACGCCGAGGTCGAGCCAGAACCGCAGGATGGTGCGGAACTCGTCGGCGACCGCCGGGTGCTCCCAGTTGAAGTCCGGCTGCTCGGGCGCGAACAGGTGCAGGTACCAGTCGCCGGGTGTGCCGTCCGGGTCGGTGGTCCGGGTCCAGGCCGGGCCGCCGAAGATCGACTTCCAGTTGTTCGGCGGCAGCTCGCCGTTCTCACCCTTGCCGGGCAGGAAGTGGTAGCGCCCGCGAAGCGCCGAGCCGGGGCCCTCCGTGATCGCCCGCCGGAACCACTCGTGCTGGTCCGAGGAGTGGTTCGGCACGAGGTCGACGATCACGCGTACCCCGAGCTCGTGTGCGTCGGCGATCAGGCCCTGCGCGTCGGCGATGGTGCCGAACATCGGGTCGACCATGCGGTAGTCCGCCACGTCGTAGCCGGCGTCGGCCTGCGGCGAGGCGTAGAACGGCGACAGCCACACCGCGTCGACGCCCAGGTCCCGCAGGTACGGCAGGCGGCTGCGGATACCCGGCAGGTCGCCGATGCCGTCGCCGTCGGAGTCGGCGAAGCTACGCGGGTAGATCTGGTAGATGACCGCGTCGCGCCACCAGGGGCTCGGCGCGGGCGCGGCGGCGTCTTCGCGCTCCGCCGACGGGAGTTCGATCAGTTGATCGGTCATGGCGGATGACGGTAGCAGGTTACTAACTCGTGTTACATACCTGTTTACCAACGACCTGGATCGCGAGCGTGACCGAGGTCTCCCCGGCGCCGCTCAGGAGGGCTTGGCGGTGGAGTCGCGCACGATCAGTGACGTGCCGAGCGACTGGTGCGGGTGCTGATCCTCGCCCCGGATGGCCGAAATGAGAAAATCCGCCGCGGTACGGCCCTTCGTCACGATCGGCTGCCGCACCGTGGTCAGCCGGGGCCGGAACCACGCCGACTCGGCCAGGTCGTCGAAGCCGGTCACCGAGACGCCGGTCGGCACGTCGATGCCGAGCTCCTGCAGGGCGTCGACCACCCCGTACGCGAGCACGTCGGAGAGCGCCAGGATCGCGGTCGGCGGCTGCCCCTCGGCCATCAGCGCCCGGGTCGCGTGGTAACCCTCCGTACGCGAAACCGGGACCTCCATCAGCCGAATGTCGTCCATCGTCAGCCCGACCTCGGCCAGTGCCTCCGTTATGCCGGCCAGGCGCCGCCCCAACGGCCCGCCGGGGCCGCGGTGCGGCTGGTCCGGGCCCGGACCCGGCGACACCACCGCCAGGCGCCGGTGCCCCAGGTCCAGCAGGTAGCGGGTGACCTCCCGGGCGCCGCCGTGGTCATCGACGTCGACGCTGGCCGCACCCTCGTAGCGGTCGCTGTCGATCAGCACGAACGGGATGTTGCGCCGCTCCAGCTCGGCCACCTCGCCCCGGTCCATCTCCAGCCCGCAGACGATGAAGCCGTCGACCGCCGCGTACGGGATGGCCTTGAGCACCGAGTCCTGGAGCGGCGGCGTGAGCAGCAGGGTGTAGCCCTCCTGATCACAGACCTGGCCGACGCCCATCAGGAAGCGGGAGTAGTACGGGTTCTCCATGATCCGGGCCAACGGCTCCGGCAGCAGCACGCCCAGCGACTGGGTGGCGCCGGCCTGGAGCATCCGGGCCAGCGTGTTCGGCGTGTAGCCGATCTCCCGGGCCACCGCCAGGATGCGCTCGCGGGTGGCGACGGAGATCCGCTGCGGATTGTTGAAGGCGCACGACACCGCCGATCGGGACACCCCGGCGGCCGCGGCGACATCGCTCGACGTCGGCTTGCCGCCGGCCTTTTTCGACGGCATCCGCCAAGACCTCGTTCGTTCGGTAAGCGTTTACGATAACCCAGCCGCCGCCAGCAACCGCCGGAGCAGGGTGTGCACGTCGACCGTCTCGTCGTCGGCCAGCACGACGATCCCGGCTCGGCGCTCCGGCAGCCAGGCGCCGAACGAGACGAAGCCGGGCAGGTCGCCGGGGTGGAAGTACGCCCGGTGCCCGCCGACAGTGCCGATGTAGAGCCCGTAGCCGTAGTGGGCGCCGGTGTAGGACCCGCCCGGCGCGGGCTCCTCCCCGGTCGCCGCGAGCGGGCCGGTCAGCACCATCTGCGACTCCCAGCCGAGCACCTCGCCGCCGTGCAGTGCCCCGGTCCAGCGGGCGAGGTCGCCGACGGTCGACCACACATCGCTGGTGCCCGGCAACGGCGGCAGCACGGCGCCGGGCAGCGGCTCGCCGGCGCGATGCCCGTGGGCGGCGCCGGGGTCGTCCGGGCGGCCCGTCGTGGTCGACGCCATGCCGGCCGGCGCGAAGACCTGCTCCGCGAGGAACGACGCGTAATCCTGACCCGCGGCCCGCTCGACGATGTGCGCGACAAGCAGGTAGCCGGGGCTGCTGTAGCACCAGCGGACCCCCGGCCGGCTGATCGGCTCCGCGGCCGTGAGCAGGGGTGTGCGCTGCTCGATCGCGATCGGATCGGTCACGTCGAATCCCGGCGCGTCCTGCCAGTGGCTCATCCCGGAGGTGTGCGTCAGCAGGTGGTGCAGGGTGATCTCACGCCACCGGGCCGGGCTGTCCGGCAGCCAGTGGCTCACCGGCCGATCCAGACTGAGTGCGTCCCGCTCGGCCAGCAGCAGCGCGGCGACCGCGGCGAACTGCTTGCCCAGCGAGGCGATCGGGAACCGGGTCTGCGACGTCGACGGGCCGCCGGCGACGTCGACGGCGACCGAGCCGTCGACGGTCACCAACGCCGCGCCGTGCAGGCCCTCGACTGTCCACATGGCCGACACATTAGCCCCGAACGCAGGGGAAAGGAGAGATCAGGACACCGGTAGGTGAATCGTGACGGTGGTGCCGGCCCCCTCGGCCGACCGCACGTCGATCCGGCCGTGGTGGTTGTCCACCACCGCGCCGACGATCGCCAGGCCCAGGCCGGTGCCGGGAACCGCCTCCCGGACCGCGTTGCTGGCCCGGAAGAAGCGGGTGAAGAGCGCGTCCTGCTCGCCTTCCGGTATGCCCATTCCGGTGTCCGTGACCGCGATGACCATCTCGTCCGCGTCGCGCCGCGCCAGCAGCGACACCGTGCCGGCGGCGGGCGTGAACTTCACGGCGTTGCTCAGCAGGTTCATCAGCAGCCGGTCCAGCTGACCGGCGTCGGCGTCGAGCCGCAGCGGACCGCGCGCCTCGGCGTGCAGGCCGACCTCCGCCTTGGCCGCCGCCGGCGAGACGGCCGCGACGGCGGCCTCCACCAGCTCGGCGAGGTCGACCGGGCGCCGGGTGGCCAGGAACGCCCCCGATTCGATCTTCGAGAGGACCAGCAACTCCTCGATCTGCTCGCGCAGCCGCCGGGTGTTGCGCCCGATCACCTCCAGCATCCGCGCCTGCTGCGGGTTCAGCTCGCCGGCGTCCTCCAGCAGCTCGACATAGCCGGCGATGCTGGTCAGCGGCGTACGCAGCTCGTGCGAGACCGTCGACATGAAGTCGGTCTTCGCGGTGTCGAGCTCCTGCAGCCGGGCCACCAGCTGCTGTTCCCGCTCGTACAGCCGGGCCAGGTGCACCGCGCGGCCGAGGTCGCCGGCGACCGACTCGGTGAGCTGGACGTCCACCGGGGTGTACGGCTGCCCGGCGTCGCGGATCAGGGTGAGCGCGCCGAGGCAGTCCTCCCCGGCGCTGACCGCGACGGTGAGCACCGGCCCGTCGCCGGCCCGGGCGCAAGCCAGCCGCTCGGCCTCCGGTGGTTGCACGCCACCGGCCGGGTCGCCGGTGGTCCACACGTCGCCGCTGCCGAGCCAGCCCACGTCGCAGCCGGCCAGCGGCGCGAGCGGCCCGTCGGCGTGCTCGTCGCGCAGGCTGCTCAGCGGCGGCGCCTCGGGATGCCCGGGCGCCATCCGGACCAGCACATGGTCGGCCCGCATGATCTCGGCCAGCCCCCGGACCGCCTCGTCGATCGCGTCCCGGACGTTGAGGTGGGCCCGGATCCGGTAGCCGAGATCGCGGACCACGCCGCGCAGCCGGGCGATGTCGCGCTCGGCGCCGCGTACCCGGTCGTTCTCGTCGGCCATGGCGTTGACGGCGGCGGCGACCGCCCGGATCTCGGTCGGGCCGCCGTGGGCGTCGGCACGGGCGTCGAGCCGGCCCTGACCGCGCCGGGCCAGCACGCGGACCACGTCGCCGAGCGGGATGGTGATCCGGCGGGCCGTGAGCACCGCGGTGCAGCCCGCGATGAGCGCCGCGCCGACGGTCAGCGCCAGCAGCACCACGATCGTCGCGCCACCCAGCCGGAAGCTGAGGCTCTGCAACTCCTCGGTGCGCTCGGCGAGGTCGGCGTCGAACTCCCGGTTCGCGGCCATGAAGGCCAGGAAGAGCGGCCCGGCCTCGCCGGCGTACCGCAGCGCCGCGGCGCTGCGCGGCGGCGCCCGGCTTTGCAGCTCCGCCACGTCGAACCAGGTGTCGGCCCGGGCCAGCTGCTCGTCGACGGCCGGCGCCTCGTCCTCGCCCGCCATCGACCGCAGCGCCCGGCCGACCAGCGCGTAGTCGAGCAGGGCGGACCGGAAGGCGCCGAGCATCTCGGCGTCGCCGGTCAGCGAGTAGCCGCGCACCCCCAGCTGGGCGTCGGCGAGCACGCCGCGCAGCTCGGCGTTGGCCAGCCGCAGCGGCTGGACATGGCTGGTGAGCGCGCGCACCACCCGGTGCTGTTGCAGCACCGCGGCCGTCTCGACCAGCCCGGAGCAGACGATCAGGCTGACCAGGACCACGAACGCTCTGGTCAGCAGGAACCCGACGGAGCGGTCACGGCGCATGGGCAGGTGGTCAGGCCCGGGCCCGGCTCAGCAGCGCCTGGATCCGCGACACCAGCTCGCGCGGGCTGAACGGTTTGGTCACGTAGTCGTCGGCGCCGGCGCTGAAGCCGCCCTCCACGTCGTGCTCCTGCACCCGGGCGGTCAGCATGATGATCAGCATCCCGGCGGTGGCCGGGTCGCCGCGCAGTATCCGGCACACGTCGATGCCGGAGAGGCCGGGCATCGAGATGTCCAGGACCGCGAGGGTCGGCTGCCGGGTCCGCGCCTGCTCGAGCGCCGCCTGGCCGTCCGCCACCGCGATCACGTCGAAGCCGGCCTGCTCGAGCTTGAACGCCACAAGGTCGCGGATGTCGGGGTCGTCGTCGGCGACCAGAACGACCGTCACGACAAATTCCCCCCCGGTCCGTGACCCAATATTCGCTACCAATTCGCATGATATCCCGTTAGTTCGCGTAAGACCCCAGCTCGCCGCAACCACACGGCAACCGCCCAGCAGCCGCCGTGCAGCCCCGGCCTGGTGCTCTAGTTCACAGACACGCGAACCGAACGCCAGGAGGACCCGATGACCGTCTTCAGCAGCGACGAGATCCGCTCCGAAGCGCTGTTCGTCTCCGACCTTCAGCGTTCGCAGCAGCCGACCCCCGAGCTGATCCGCGAGGCCGTCACCGAGACGGTGGACCGGCTGGGCGAGAGCGGCTGCGCCGCCCTGGTCGCCCAGGAGTTCGGCGAGCACCCGGACTGCGCCCTCGGCCGGATGCAGTGGGCCCGGACCGCCGTGCGCACCGCGTTCGCCGCCTGACCGACTTCCGGCAAGCCGGCGCCGGCGAATCCTGGCGCCGGCTTGCCGACGGGCCGTAAGGTGTCCGTCATGCACGCGCGATTGAGCATGTGGTGGCCCGCCAACCCGGCGGCCACACCCACCCGCGCGTAACCTCAACCACCGCGGCCGCCTCCCCGAGGCGGCCGTTCCCGTGTGGCCCGATCCTCGGCGGCGGTCTCCGACCGAACCGAGGAACAATGAGGCCCTTCGCCCTGCTGCACCGTGACGGCGCCGACCACGTCGACGTCCTGGAAGGCGACATCGTCACCGTCGACGCGCTCGCCGACATCCCGCTGACCCCCGGAAAACCCGGCCCGCAGACCCTCGCGCTGATCCCGTTCCGGCAGATCGCCGAGCGCGGCTTCGACTGCGTCGACGACGGAACACCCCTGGAGTGCCTGCGGATCGCCGCACACACCACCCGGCCGCTGCGGGAGATCATCGACGGTCTCCCGGCCGCGCCGGTCGCGCTCGCGGGCGGCTCCTTCGACATCACCGACGACGCGTACGGCGAGATCGTGGCCGAGGTGCTGCGCGACGAGATCGGACACGGCGAGGGCGCCAACTTCGTCATCCACCGCGTCTTCACCGCGACCGTCGGCGGCGACCCGCTCGACGCGGCCCGGGCCGCGTTCCGCAACCTGCTCACCGGCGAGCGGGGCGCGTACTGGACGTTCCTGGTGCACACCGGCACCCGTACGCTCGTCGGCGCCACCCCGGAGCGGCACGTCAGCGTCGCCGACGGCCTGACGATGATGAACCCGATCTCCGGAACGTTCCGCCACGACGGCACCCGCGACCTGCTCGACTTCCTCGCCGATCCCAAGGAGACCGACGAGCTGTACATGGTGCTCGACGAGGAGCTCAAGATGATGGCCGCGGTCGCCGAGCACGGCGGGCAGGTCGTCGGCCCGTACCTGAAACGGATGGCCCACCTCACCCACACCGAGTATCTGCTGGCCGGAAAGGGCTCGCTCGACGTCCGCGAGGTGCTGCGCGCGACAATGTTCGCGCCGACCGTCACCGGCAGCCCCCTGGAGAACGCCTGCCGGGTGATCGCCCGGCACGAGCGCCGCGGCCGCGGCTACTACGCGGGCGTGCTCGCGCTGCTCGGCCACGACGACGAGGGCCGGCAGACCCTCGACGCGCCGATCCTGATCCGCACCGCGGAGATCTCGCCCGCCGGCGCCCTGCGGGTACCGGTCGGCGCCACCCTGGTCCGGCACTCGACCGCGGCCGGCGAGGTCGCCGAGACACACACCAAGGCCGCGGGGGTACTGGCCGCGCTCGGCGCCGCGCCACCGCCGGGCCCGGCGGCAAGCCGGCCGGACGACGGCCCGGAGGTGCTGGCCGCCCTGGCCGCGCGCAACGACGGCCTGGCCCGCTTCTGGCTGGACCAGCGCCGCCCGGGCGCCCTGACCGTGCCCGGGCTGGACGGCCGGACCGCCGTGATCGTCGACAACGAGGACACGTTCACCGCGATGCTGGCACACCAGCTCCGCGCGCTCGGCCTGACCGTGACGGTGGTGCCGTGGACGGTGGCGGTGGTGCCCGCCGCCGACCTGGTGGTCGTCGGCCCCGGCCCGGGCGACCCGGCCTCCGACGACCCGAAGATGCTGATGCTCCGCGGCCTGGTCGCCGACCTGCTGACGGCGGACCGGCCGCTGCTGGCGGTCTGCCTGGGTCACCAGATCCTCTGCGCGACGCTGGGCCTGCGCCTGCACCGCCGGGACCAGCCCTACCAGGGCGTCGCCCGCGACATCGACCTGTTCGGCACCGTACGGCGGGTCGGCTTCTACTCGAGCTTCACCGCCCTCGCCGACCCGGTGGACGGCGTCGAGATCGCCGCCGACCCGGCCGACGGCACGGTGCACGCGCTGCGCGGCCCGGGCTTCGCCGGCGTCCAGTTCCACCCGGAGTCGGTGCTCAGCGCGGACGGCGTCGCGCTCCTCGCGGAACTACTTCCTCCACTTCTCTCCCGGACGGTTAGCCCGGCGGTGAACGGGTAGCGCAAGAGGACGTCGGTGGTCCAGGCGGATCGAGAGCCTCCGCTTGGGCCACCGGCCCGCCTAGGATGTCGTTGTGGAAGCAACCTTCTTCTTCGATCCGGCCTGCCCGTTCACCTGGCGCACCTCGCGGTGGCTGGTCGCCGTCGCGCCCGAACGCGACGTGACGCTACGCTGGCGCGCCTTCAGCCTGACGATCCTCAACGGCGACAACGTCCCCGACCAGTACCGGCCGATGATGGCGGCGTCCAGCCGGGCGCTGCGGCTGGTGGAGGCGCTACGGGCCGACAGCCGCGAGGAGACGATCGGCACCTTCTACACCGAACTCGGCACCCGCACGCACGACGCCGGCACGCCGATCTCGGACGACATCGTCGCGGCCGCGGCCGAGGCGGCCGGCATCGAGAACCCGAAGGCCATCCTCGACGATCCCGCGTGGGACGAGGCGGTCCGCGAGTCGCACGAGCTGGGCTTCGGCTCGGCGGGCCCGGACATCGGCTCACCGGTCCTGATGATCTCCGGCGCCGCCCGCGGCGTGCACGGCCCGATCCTCGACGAGGTACCCGGCCGCGAGGAGTCCCTGGCCATCTGGGACGCGGTCGTCCCGCTGGCCCGCAGCGGCAGGTTCTTCGAACTCAAGCGCGGCCGCTCATAGTCTGTCGATCTGGGTGACGAACCTGTCTGCCCGCCGGCGGCTGGTCAGCCGCACGCACCGCAGGTGCCGGCCGTGCGCGGCGATCAGAGCCGTGACCCGGGGTCGCATGCCGCGCCGGTAACCGATCACGTACTCGATGAAGGACCAGGTGATGCGGTCGTAGACGCCGTCGGCGTGCTGACCGCCGCGGTAGCGCAGGCGGCGCTGGGCGATGCCCAACAGGCAGGTCCGGGCCGGGAGATCGAGGAAGACGACGGTGTCGGCGCGCTCGAGCCGGATCGGCAGCGTGGCGGCGTAGTTGCCCTCGATGATCCACCGGTCCGCGGCGACGAGATCGCGTTGGATGCCGGCGAACTCGTCCATCGGGATGGGGTTCCAGCCCTCGTCGTAGTACCGCGCGTCGAGGTTGGTGACGTCCAGCCCGAGCTTGGCGCCGAGCCGGCGGGCGAGCACGGTCTTGCCGGAGCCGCCGCAGCCGATGACGACGATCCTGTCCATAGGCCGCGACGGTAGCGGGCCGGGGATCAGAACTTACGCACCTTCCGCCCATGGCGGGGTGGTGGGTCCTTCGCCGGTGGTGATGAGCCGCTTCAGGCTTCCGTTGACGAAGAAGCCCCACGCGCTGGAGCACTGGTCGAAGCATTCGACGCCCGGCACCAGCCCGACGTGCTCGAAGGTGACGACGGTCCGCCCGTCCCGGCGATCGATGCGGAAGTCGATCTCGGTGCCGACCCACTCGGCGGGGTCCTCGGTGAAGGAGAGCTTCGCGTCCAGGACGCGCCAGACCACCGCACGGCCCGGGACGAGCTTCGTGACCCCCTGCCGGGACACGTGCAGATCCCCGTACCGGTAGACGAACTCGTCACCGACCTCGCCGGCACTGCCGTCGATGTCACCGGTCCACCACCGCGACACGTCGACGATGGCCCGAAACACCTCGTCGGGACTCTGCTCCACCGAGAACGACGTACTGAAGCTGCTGTTCATGGGCCTCTCCGTCATTAGCAACCATTGGTTGCGTGAAACGGTAGCCCCGGAGGGGCAAATACGCAACCATCGGTTGCCTATCGCTGCGGCGGGTTCCTTCGTTCCCGGGACTCAACTCGGTGGACACGGGGTGATGGCTGTAGCAGGGTTCTGCTTCGTGTCGGGGGTCGAGGTCACCAAGCTGCACGACGATGAGGTGGACATCGACGCGTCGCTGGTGGCGCGTCTGCTGGCCGGGCAGTTTCCGGAGTGGGCCGGGCGGCCGGTTCGGCTGGTCGCGGCGTCGGGCACGGACAACGTGACGTTTCGCGTCGGTGCGGATCTCGCCGTGCGGTTGCCGCGTACCGGACGGACGCAGGGTCAGGTGGAGAAGGATCTGGCGTGGTTGCCCTACCTCGCCCCGAAGCTGCCCTTGGCCGTCCCGGAACCGCTGGCGGTCGGTTCGCCGAATGAGGAGTTCCCCTTCAGCTGGGGTGTCTACCGGTGGCTGGACGGCGCGACGTTCCGCCGGGATCGGCTCGCCGACCCGGCGGCCGCGGCCCGCGAGCTCGCCGGGTTCGTCAACTGCCTGCGGGAGATCCCCGCGAGCGGGGCGCCGCGGCCGCCGGACGACCCGTTCAGTCGGGGCACGCCGCTCGCGCCGCGCGACGGGCTGTTCCGGGCGGCGGTCGAGGAGCTGCGGGGCGAGTTCGACGCCGAGCTGGTACTCGCGGCGTGGGAGGCGTCGCTCGCGGCAGGCGCGTGGGACGGGCCGCCCCGGTGGATTCACGGTGATCTCATGTCCGGCAACGTGCTGGTGGCCGACGGCCGGCTCGCGGCCGTCATCGACTTCGGCACCGCGTGTGCCGCCGACCCCGCCGGCGACCTGCTGGCCGCCTGGTACCTGTTCAGCGGCGACTCACGGCGCGCCTTCCGCGACGCGCTGGAGATCGACGAGCACGCCTGGGCGCGCGCCCGCGGCTGGACCCTGTCCCTCACGATGATCGCGCTGCCGTACTACCGCGTCCGCAATCCCGACGCGGTGCGCAACGCCGCGCCCCTGGTCGCCGAGCTGCTGGCCGATTTCGCCGCGGAACAATAACCCCGCGCACCTGACCGAAAGGCCAGGTCACAGCGTTCCGGCAGGCCAATAACATGATCAGGTGACGGCGCATAGACCGCTTGGTCCAGGGGACGTGGCCGCCCCGGCTCCGGATGCGGTGCTGTTCCGGAGTTCGACGCTGCGGTCACTGCTCATCCTCGTGGCCACGACGGTCGCCGCCTGGGTGCTCGCGAAGGTACTGATATCGGCGCTGGTCGGGCACGGCGTGGGCTGGGGCGACCTCGGCTCCAGCCTGCTGTTCCCGATGGTTGTCCCGCTGACCGTTTTCGGTGGCACGGCGTGGCAGCAACGTGGTCGGCCCACGTGGATCCGGGTCTCCGGCCTCGGCATCGAGCTGGCGCAGCGCGGCGACCCGGTGTTCGTACCGTGGTCCCAGATCGCGGAGGCCCGGGTACGCCGCCGGTGGGTCTTCGCGGTCCTCGAGATCACCCCGGCGGATCTGTACGCGGTCAGAAGCGCCCTGCCGAGCCGCGACCTGCCGGGGATCCTGTACCGCCGCGGTGTCGCGATGTTCCGCGTCGAGGTCGGCACGATCCGGCCGGGCCTGTCCGAGCTCCGCGTCACCCTGGCCCGGCATCACCCCGCGGCGCTCGGCCCGCAGGTCGTGAGCCGGCCGGGCTGACCGGCCCCCGATCGCGCGCGGCGGCGACCGAGGCGAGCACGCCCGCGACGACGATGGGCAGGCCGATCGACAGCAGGCCGAGCAGCCCGAACAGCAGCAGCAGGACGGCGGACGCGGCCAGGGCAACCCGGCGGCGCGGCGCCGCGCGCCTGACTCCGTACAGGGAAAGCAGTGCTGCCGTGGTCAGGCCGACCACGAACCATGCCGCCGGCTGCCCGCCCTGCCGGCCGATGAGCACCAGATAGAGCACCACCATGACCGCGGTGATCGCGGCGGCCGCGGCCGCCGTCGGATCCCAGCCGCTCCACCGTATCGACGCCATGCGTTGATGCTTTCAGATCCGCGGCGACCGGCCGAGCCCCCGGCGGTCCGTGCGGACCGCCGGGGGCCTGCGCCGCTACTTCGGGAGGACGAACCGGTTGCGCCGGCGACGGGCCACGAATACGACCGCCGCGCCGACCAGGATCGCGGCCGCGCCGGCCAGGATCGCCGGGCCGGCGCCGACGCCGGTGACGGGCAGTGCGGACTCGCCGCCGCCGGTTCCACCGGGTGCCGCCGGGCTGCTGGAGGACGCCGCCGGGATGGGGTCCGCAGGGGCGGTGGTCTGGGTGCCGCCACCGCTGTTGCTGCCGGCGACCAGGGGCAGGGTGGCCTCGGACGTGCGGCCGCCCTTCACCTGGACGTGCCCCGCGTACTCGCTGCCCTTGAGCTTCCAGCCGGGTGCGGTCAGCCAGTAGTCGCCCGCCGGCAAGGTCGCGGAGAAGTAGCCGCCCGCGCCCGTCGTGACCGTCGCGACGGTCTTGGTCCTGCCGTCGTCCTGAATGACGATCGTGGCGCCGACGAGCCCGGGCTGAGTGTCGTCGGACTGGCCGTTGATGTCCACATACACCTTGACGTGCAGCACGCCGGTGACACCGGGCACCGCGATGTTGAAGCGCCCGGTGTTGTCGCCGGGGTTCGCCTCGCCCGCGTCATTGGTCGCGGCCCAGGAGCCGCTCGCGCGGCCGGCCACGCTCGCGGACTGGTCGATCGTGCCGGCCCAGTCGATGCTGAAGCTCTGACCCGGTGCGAGGTCCTGGTGCGCGGACGGCGGGTCGGTCCTGCGGTCCAGGCCGTCCTCGTCTCCGCCCTCGATGCGGGCGTTCACGGCGGTCGCTCCGCCCACATTCTTGATGGTGAACGTCGTGGTGACGGCGTCACCCACGGCATAGGTCGCCTTCGCCGGGGTCACCGCGATCGTGACCTGGAGATCGGGCAGGTCAGCGGCGGCCGCCGGAGAAGGCCCGATCAGCGCGGCCGACACGATGCCGCCGACGAGAATCGCGGTAGCCGACGTCATGTAGCGCCGGAGGTGCTGACCACTGTTCACAGACACTCCTGAATGGATCTTCGGATCGCTGGGCGGCAGAGTACAGCTGTTTCGCTGACCGCGTTGCCCCGCTACCGGCCTCCCGGACCTGCGCGAGCGGCGCGGCCTGCCAAGGTGCGACGATCAGGTCGGCGGGAGATTTCATCGGAGCCATGTCGATCCGCCGGCCGCTCGTTCGACGTGGGGGTGCGCGGGCCGAGAGGCGGTCCCTGCGGACGAGGAGAATGCGATGCCGAAATATCTGCTGATCATGCGGGGCACCGACGAGTCGAACGCGGCCATGATGGCCGACATCGAGGAGATGATGGCCTCGACCCGCCAGTTCATCGACGACGCGCTCAAGGCCGGCGTGCTCCTCGCGGCGGAGGGGCTGGACGATCCGGCCAAGGGCGCCGTGGTCGACTTCGGCGGCACGGCCCCGGTGGTCACGGACGGGCCGTACGGCGAGACCAAGGAGCTGTTCGGCGGCTTCTTCATGGTCGACGTCGCCTCGCAGCAGGAGGCGGTCGAGTGGGCCAAGCGGGTACCGGCGGCACGCGGGTCCAAGATCGAGGTTCGGCGGGTGCCCGGCAGCGACGAGGTTCCGCAGGCCTGATGGCCGACGTCGAGGCCGTCTGGCGGATCGAGTCGGCGCGGATCGTCGCCGCGCTGACCCGGTTCACCGGCGATTTCGGGCTGGCCGAGGACGCGGCGCAGGAGGCGGTGGCCGAGGCGCTGGTGTCGTGGCCGCGCGCCGCGCCGGCGAACCCGGGCGGCTGGCTGATGGCCACGGCCCGGCGGCGGGCGATCGACGCGATCCGCCGCCGGGCCGCCCTGCGGGACCGGTACGCCCTGATCGCGGCCGAACCGGCGGTCGACGACGACGTCGATCTCGACAGGATCGACGACGACGTGCTGGCGCTGATGTTCGTCAGCTGCCACCCGGTGCTCTCCCCCGAGGCCCGGGTGGCGCTGACCCTGCGCGTGGTCGGCGGGCTGTCCAGCGAGGAGATCGCCCGCGCGTTCCTCGTGCCCGTGCCGACCGTCCAGGCCCGCATCACCCGGGCCAAGAAGACGATCGCGGCGGCGGGCGTGCCTTTCGAGCTGCCGCCGGCCGCCGAGCGCCGGGAACGGCTGGGCGGCGTGCTCAGCGTCCTCTACGTGATCTTCACCGAGGGGTCGACGGCCACGTCGGGTGACCGGCTGCTGCGCACCGACGTCGCGTACGAGGCGATCCGGCTGGCCCGCACGCTGGCCGCGCTGCAACCGGACGAGCCGGAGGTGCACGGCCTGCTCGCGCTCTGCGAGCTGACCGCCGCGCGCTTCCCGGCCCGGACCGGGCCGGACGGCTCGCCGGTCCTGCTGGAGGAGCAGGACCGGCGGCTCTGGGACATCTCGGCGATCCGCCGAGGGCTCGCCGCGCTGGCCAGGGCGTCGGTCCGCGGCCTCGGCCCGTACGGCCTACAGGCCGCGATCGCCGCCACCCACGCGGAGGCGGCCTCGGTCGAGGCGACCGACTGGGACCGGATCGTGGTGCTCTACGAGGCCCTCGGCCGGGTCGCGCCCTCCCCGGTGGTCGAGCTCAACCGGGCCGTCGCCGTGGCCATGGTCTCGGGCCCGGCGCAGGGCCTGGCCATCGTCGACGAGCTGATCGCCGCGGACCGGCTGCCCGGTTCGCATCTGGTCCCGACCGTACGCGGTGAGCTGCTGGCCCGGCTCGGCCGGCGCCCGGAGGCCCGCGCCGAGCTGGAGCTGGCCGCCCGGCTCTGCGCCAACCAGCGCGAACGCTCGGTGCTGCTGCGCAAGGCGGCCGCGCTGAGCTGACCTCCGGCGCCGTCGATGCCACCCAGCCACACCTCGCCGGCAACGGCCTCGCACCCGCGTACCGATGACATAGGGGATCCGCGGGCTTTCCGATGGGCCGGGCTGAACGTTGGAGGGCGAGTGCCGACGAGCCGGCTCATGCGCACGAACCTGGTCGTCTCGGTGATCGCGCTCGCCGGGTTCCTGGTCATCCCGGACGACAGCACATTGCAGCTGGTGTGGCAGCTGGCCACCGGCTGGTACGCCGCCGGCATGATCATCGGCGTGGTCCTGCTCCGCCGGGTACCGATGGCGGCGACCTGGTGGCTGGTGGCCCTCGGAGTGGCGGGCAACGCCGGCGGCATCCTCGTCGAGTTCGTGCTCACGTACATCGACGGCGTACCCGACTTCCCGTCGTGGGCCGACGCCGCGTACCTCTCGATCTATCCGGCGGTCGCGGTCGGGCTGCTGCGGCTTATCCGCCGCCGCACCGCCAAACGGGACTGGACGAACATCGTCGACGCCACCGCGCTGACCACGGGCCTGGGCCTGCTGGCGTGGATCTTCATGGTGAAGCCGGCCGCCTCGGACCCGGAGATCGGGCTGTTCGGTCACATCGCGAGCGTCGCCTACCCGGTCGGGGACGTGGTGCTGCTGGCCATCACCGTCCGGCTGCTGCTGGCCGGTGGCGCCCGGAACCGCTCGTTCCGGCTGATCTGCGCCGCGCTGCTGACGTTCCTCGCCGGCGACGTCGCCTGGGCCGTGGTCAACCAGATGGTCTGGGCACCGGGGCCTTTCGCCCACAAGCTGCTGGGTGACGTGTTCCTCACCGGATACCTGCTGTTCGCGGCCGCTGCGGTCCACCCCGCCGCGCATACCCTGGCTCGCGATGTCACCCCGCGCCGGCCCCGGCCCAGCCGGACGCTGCTGCTGCTCCTGACGCTCGCGTCCCTCATCGGCCCCGCGCTGCTGATCATGCAGGCGCTCCGGCACCAGGTGACCGACGGGCTGGCCATCGGGCTCGGCTGCGCCGTGCTGTTCCTGCTCGTCGTCGCCCGGATGGCGCTGCTGACGACCCAGCTCGACATCCAGTCCCAGCGGGTCCGCGAGCTGGCGGTGACCGACGAGCTGACCGGTCTGCCGAACCGGCGCGCCTGGAACTTCGAGCTGCCGCGGACGATGGAACGTGCCCGCCGCAACGGCGAGCCGCTCACGGTGGCGATCCTCGACATCGACCACTTCAAGCGGTTCAACGACGCCAACGGCCACCCCGCCGGGGACCGCCTGCTCAAGGAGGCCTCCGCGGCCTGGTCGGGCACCGTACGCGCGGCCGACCACCTGGCGCGCTACGGCGGCGAGGAGTTCGTCCTGCTGATGCCGAACGCCACCGCCGACTACGCCCGCGACGTACTCACCCGGATGAAGCACGCCACGCCCATGCGCCAGACCTTCTCGGCGGGCGTGGCGACCTGGGACGGCGCCGAGACCTCCGACGAACTGACGGCGCGCGCGGACGCCGCCCTCTACCGGGCGAAGGACTCGGGCCGCGACGGTATCGCCGAGGCCGAGGCCCGGCCCGCACAGAACCCGCCGATCCGGCGGAGGCCGGCCGACCCACTCTGCAGCGGGGTCTGCGCCGGGATCGACGGCTGTTCCTGCGGCGGAGCCGGCGGGTACACCGTCCAGGTCGCCGGTCCGGTGACGACGGCACAACCGGCACGGGGCGGCAGGCACCGGATCCGGCGGCACGCCGTTCAGGTCTTCAGCGCGTTCAAGGACTGAATCGCGTCGCTGACGAGATCGTCGGTGTCCTCGACTCCGGCGGACAGGCGGACCAGGCCCGGGCTCATCGCGGCGTCCTGTATCTGGTCGGGCGGGAGAATGGCCTGCCACATCGTGGCAGGATGGACGACGAGGGTCTCGACGCTGCCGAGACTCGGCGCACGTCGCGCATAGCGCAGACCATCGATGAAGCGGTCCGCGGCCTCGTAGCCGCCGGCGAGCTCCAGGCTCAGCACCCCGCCGTAGCCGTCCATCTGCGCGGCCGCGACCCGATGCTGGGGATGGGTCGGCAGTCCCGGGTAGTACACCGCCGCGACGGCCGGGTGCGCCTCCAGCGCCCGCGCGAGCGCCAGGCCGTTGCTGTTGTGCTGGCGTACCCGCAGCGGAAGCGTGCGGATACCCCGCAGCAGCAGCCACGCGTCGATCGGGCCGAGCACCGCGCCGGTGATGATGGCGGCGTCCCAGACCCGGTCGAGCACCTCGGCGGGTCCGGCGAGGACGCCGGCCGACAGGTCGCTGTGTCCGCCGAGGTACTTGGTGGCGCTGTGCCACACCAGATCGGCACCGAGCGCCAGCGGCCGGCTGTTCACCGGCGTCGCGAAGGTGTTGTCCGCGATGGTCAGCGCGCCGGCCGCACGGGCCAGCTCCGAGACCGCGCGCAGATCGGTGATGTCCAGCAGCGGATTGCTCGGCGACTCCACAAGCACCAGCCGCGTCTCGGGCCGGATCGCGGCGGCGAACGCCCGCGGGTCGGTCTGGTCGACCTGCGTGCAACTCACCCCGAACCGCGGCAGCAGGTTCAGCAGGAGCGAGGGAACTCCGCCGTAGTGCCGTTGCTGCGCGACGATGTGGTCACCCGACCGCACCAGCGCCAGAACGGTCGTGGTGATGGTCGCCATGCCGGAGGCGAAGACCATCGCGGCCTCCGCACCTTCCAGGTCGGCGAGCACCGCTGCGACCTGTGCGTGGTTCGGGTTCCCGTAACGGGTGTAGAAGCCGCTACCCCGCCGCTGGAGTGCCAGCTCCGCGAACTCCTGCGCCGAGTCCGCGGCGAACGTCGCCGTCTGCACGATCGGCGGCGACACCGCACCGGCCGCGCGGGGCACTTCCGCGTCGGCGTGCACGGCCCGGGAACTCCAACTCGACATGCCCCGCCCTCTCCGTCAGCCCTCTCCGTCAGCCCTCTCCGTCAGCGGGGGAACCGGTCCAGCGGTGACCTGTCGCCGACGGACCAGTTGTGGCCGAACGGGTCGGTGAAGCCACCCTGGCGGTGTGTCCCCCAGGGCACCTGATGATCCTCGATCTCCGAACCGGCGGTAGCGCCCGCGGCGACGGCGCGCTCGATGAAGCCGTCCGGGTCGTCGGTGAACACCTCGATGCGGGTACTCGTGGCCCCCGCCTGGCCGGGGCTGGTCTCCGTGGGCTTGCGGGGATTGACCTCATGGAGGAAGAAGGCGGCGCCGCCGACCTCGAGGCCGGCCACGCCGCCGAGGTTCCACAGCTCCGCCGCGCCCAGCGCGGCCTTGTACCAGGCGACCGCGGCGTCCGCGTCCGAAACGATCAACATCACGGAGATCACCGGTGGCGAAGCCATGCACACTCCCTCGTCAAGGCACCTGGCACGAGACCGGCGGCGGCAGCGGTGGGACGCTGCGGTTCGCCGCCGGGATGCCGACCATCCGGCCGAGCAGGCCGGTCCCGTCGGCGACCAGCGAGTTCAGCAGGTCCTGCACCGGCTTGCGCGGGCTGATCGTCACGATCGCGGTCTCGAAGATGTCGGGAACCGGGATCTGCCGGTCGTCCAGCCGCGAATCGGAGGCGACCGCGCCGACCGCGCCGGCCACGTAGCTGGCGATCCAATGGTTGATCTCGGCCGCCATCTCGCTGCTCATCGTGCCCCAGCGCCAGTCCTCCTGGGGGTCGTTGAGCACAATCACCTCGTACGGGATGAACCGTTCCACCTCCGCGTACGGCGGGCCGGGCAGCCGCTCGGTGAGGATCTGGTTCGCCCACACCAGGTCGTCGGGTGCGTCACCCGAGGCCCGGTACGCCAGCTCCGCACGCCGGTCGCTCGGGAACCCGGCCCTGTCCGCGCGGAGCAGTTGCCGCTCACCGGCCGTCGCCGCGTGCAGCCGGTGCGCCGGAATGCCGCGGGCCATCAGGTACGTGGCGACCGCCTCGGCCCGCCGCAGCCCCAGCCTCTCGTTGTAGTCGTCGGCGCCCAGCGGGCAGGTGTGCCCGCTGATGTCGAGCACCTGCTCGGAGTGGGCGGTGAGGAAGTCGGCGGCCTGGTTGAGCGCCGTGATGCTCGGACCGTCCAGCACCGCCGAGTCCAGGGCGAAGTGCACCGAGCTGGGCACCTCGTTGACCGCCCGCGACGTCTGTGCGACCACGCCGCGCTGCGCGCGGCGGATCCGGCCCAGCGCCTGCGCCTGCACGAGCTGCTCCCGGGCGGTGATGACCGCGAGCTGCGCCTGGTCGGCGCTCTCCGCGGAACACTTCAGCCGGCCGTCGCCGTACGCGAGCCAGGGGTCTGGATGCGCCTCGCTCGCCACCCACAGGCCGCGCTCGTTGTCCCGGTCGTGCAGGGTGCCGCTGATCGCGCCGGAGATGCCGAGACCGACCAGCGGTTGCAGCTTGTCGCGGATGTCGTCGTCGAGCCACTTCAGCGCGCCCCACATCAGGGCGTCGACCATCGCACCGACCGCGGCGTCGGGCATCAGCACCTGCGGGCCTATCTGCCGGACCAGCTCCGTGCGGAGCCAGTTCTTCGCGTACGCGATGAGCGGCGGCATCGCCCGCGGCGCGAAGTCGTCCTGGTACCAGGCGATGATCGCGGCGCGGGGCGTGCGCACGTGCCCGGCGGAGAACGAGTCGGTCAGGAAGTGCTGGCCGAACGCCTCGGTGAGCTGCGCCTGCTGCCACAGCGGCTCGCTGTCGTCCAGGCCGGACAGCAGCGCGGTGAGCAGGGCGCTCTCGTGATGCGAGCTCCACGACGGGATCGCGGTGCCGCCGCCCGCGAAGTGCGGAATGTTGTGCATGGCCAGGTCGACGTACTGTGCGCTGTGGTTGTTGTCGTTGGTCATGATGCGCCGCAGCTCGGCGCGGCCCGCCGCGGTGGCGGCGGCCGCCTTCAGCTCCTCCACCGAGCCGTACTCGTCGCCGGCCAGCGACACCACGTCGCCCCAGGTGAGGATCAGGCCGCCACCCAGGTCGATGTCCGCGTTGGCGGCGTCGCCCAGCTCCTTGTGCTCCGCACGGCCGAAGCGGCGCACCACCGCCGACCCGGCGCCGCCGGACCCGGCCGGGGCACCGGGCGCCGGACCGCCGTCGCCGAAGCGCTGGGCGGTCAGCCGGGTCGCGATCGCCTCTGCCTCGCGCTCCGCGGGCGAGTCGCCCGGGCCGACGGTCAGCGAGCCGGCCGGCGCCCCCGCGTCGGATTGAAGCGTGTGCACCGCCTCGTGAGCGAGCAGGTGATAGCCGTGCCTCGACGACGGGTCGAACGCGCCCTGAGCAAAGTGGACGTCCTGCCCGACCGTGAACGCGTGCGCCTGCACCTGGTCGGACATCGCGGCCGAGCCCGAGCCGACGTGCACCCGGACCGCGTCGAGCGAGGCGCCCAGCCCCGCCTCGAGGCTGCCGCGGGCCTCGGCCGGGATCGGCGCGCCACCACCCGCGACCCGCAACCGATCGGCGAATCCGGGCGGCACACCACCACCGCCCGCTTCGGCGCCGCTGCGCATCAATCGGCTTATCGCCCGGTTGCCGGCCGGCCCCACCCAGTCCGGAATGCCGGGCCGGGCGGCAGGACCCCGATCCCGCTCGACGTGTTCGGCGCCCGTCGTCTCTCGTTCCCTGGCACGGACGCGTTCGACCATGCCTCCATCTCACCGACTCCACAAGATCAAGACAATGCCGCAGAGCTTTATAACGGATCGGCCAGAGAGAGTGAGGCGTCGCGCAGGTAAAGCCTGAAGCCCTCAGCTTCTGCCTCGAAGCCGAGTGACCGGTAGAGGTCATGTGCGCCGTCGATCGCATGCTTCTTGTGCGTCAGCAGTTGGACCTTGAAGCAGGACTCGCGACGGGCGGCGTCGAGAGCGCACCCGAGCATGAGTCTTGCTACTCCTCGCCGGCGATGCTCGTACCGAACCACAACGGCCTCGATAAACGCCGTCGGACGGCAGTCGTAGGTGATGTTGGGGAGGATTGACAGGCACGCCGTGCCGACCGGCTGTCCGCCGGACTCAGCGAGGTAGACCGTCACATCGGGGCTGCGAGTGATCCGGCTCCACATCGCGATCTGCCGTTTCGAGGGAGAGGCCGCGGGGGCAGGTAGTTCCGTTGGCCGGCTGGACTGGTTGTCTGCCAGCACTTGCAATACCGATGCAAGGTCGCCGTTCGTGGCAGGACGCACCGAGTACGCGTGAGTCATGCGTCGAGTATCCGCCGACCTCGCTCGTCGTGGAGACGCCCGCATCTACCGCAGATAACGCGCGGTCGGGTCTCGTTACCAGGCCCGCACGGGCTCGTCCGCCGACACTGACCGTAGTCGCCCTTGGTGATGCCGTGAGCTGCTCAGAAGCGACGCCTGCCGGGAGGCAAAGGTTAAACGGCAAGCTTAGCTAGTCTGTCGACACGGTCGTGAGCGCAGTTATCAACATCCGATGAAGTTCACGGTTTCAGCCATTTCCGCACGTCCTGTGCGTAGGCGCGGCACGTCTTCGTTCTCGAATCCCACCGAGATACCGCAGAACAGTATGAGCCGGTCACCGGCCCCGACTGTCTGGCTCACGGTCTTGCGATACATCGTCCACATCACCTGTGGGCAGCTGTGCAGCCCTTCCGCCCGCAGTAGCAGCATGACCGTCTGCAGGTACATTCCCGCGTCGCCCCACTGGCCCGGACCCATCGTCTGGTCGAGGTAGCAGAACAGGACGACTGGTGCCCCGAACGCGTCCGTGTTCAAGGCGGCGATCTTCATGGGCCGGTCGGGGTCGTCCCGCTCGATACCCAGCGCCGCGTACCGCTGGGCAGCCGCGGCGAAAGCGCGGTCCCGGTACGGCGCAATGAGGTCGGCCGGGTACATCGGATACTGCCGCTCGTCACCTCCGTCTCCCGCCAGCGCCCTGGCCGTCGCGCGTTGCTTCAGCTCGGCCAACGGCTCGCCGGTCACGACGTACACATGCCAGGGCTGGAGGTTCGCACTCGACGGAGCTCGCGTCGCTGCGGCCAGCACTCGTTCGAGGACCTCCTTCGGTACCGGCTCGTTGCTGAACGCCCGCACCGCGCGGCGACTGTCCACAGCTTCATACACATCCAACGTCAGTTCGTCCTTCCACTCAACGACACAGTCCCTCTGCCCGGATCTCCGGGCGGGATCAACAGGGTGCGCAACGGAGGTAGTCGTCTATGAGGTGGTGCAGGCGTTCCCAGTCGAAACTGTGATCGTGCCCGGGACGAACGAGGTAAACAGGTAGGGCACGCAGCCGGCGGAGGGAGTGGACAAATTGGCGTCTGTCGCTGCCGGGTAGGCAGTCGAGCAAGACGTCGTCATAGACCACGTCTCCGCTGAACAGCGTGCCGTCCGTCGCTGTCGTCGAACAGTGCGATGCTGCCGGGGCTGTGACCGGGTAGGTGCAGGACCGTCAGGGTGTGGCCACCCAGGTCGAGCAGGTCGCCGTCGGCCAGTGAACGGGTGGGCGTCACCGGTCTTACCCGGTAGGTGTCGAGGTCGTAGTCGCCGTGCGGCCGGGCGGTCAGCAGCACCGGCGGCAGAGGGTCAACCAGACCCATCTGGTGGGGCAAAACCAGTCCGGCGCCACTGGCAGGGAGGAGGTCATCGGGCCTGCTCCCGGATCAGTTGCCGGCACGGTGGTCGGGTCAGCGCGGCGTACGATGCGCATGCCACCAGCAGGCCGATTCCCCACAGTGTGTAGCCGGCCATCTCCAGGAACAACGGCAGGAACGGCCCGCCGAAGTCCCCGCGGATCCAGGCGGTATTTCCGGCGATACCGAAGTACGCGGTCAGGCCCGCCCCGACGAACAGCCCCGGGCCGAGCACCAGCCAACGCGGCACGGCCCGTCCCCGCAGTGGTCCCACCCAGGCCGGCCACAGCCGACCCCAGCGGTGAGCCAGCGCCAACGGCAGCACCGTGCCGGCCAGACTGATCAGCACCATGAAGACCACCATGGCGCTCCACGACACGTTCGCCCGGCTCACCTCGGACTGCCACCGCCCGGCGATCGTATCGGCCAGCCACACACTGATCCGAGCCGCGAACCCGGCAACGGCGACATACGCACCGGCGAAGGCCCAGCCGGGTGCCCGCTCTGCCCGGCTCTCCGGTGACTTGCCGTGCACCCGCCCGCACAACTCGCAGGGACGCACGGCCAGGCGCCGCTCATCCACGGCGACGCGCAGGCAGAGAACCCCGGCGACGGCGCCACCACCAGTAGCCAGCAGACTTGCGACAATGCCGGACCTGGCGCCCTCGAACAGCAGCGCCACCAGCGTTATCGGGAACAGGAACGAGTAGACGCACAGGGCGACGCCGGCAAGGGCGGTGATCCCTGCAAGCACATGGCGGCGGGTGTCGCCTACCTCTCGGCGGGCGGTAGCCGCGGCTGCGAGACACCCAACCGTCGCCAGGACACCGAGTGCCACCGGAACCCATCCGCCGGGAAAGTACGACTCCCGACCGTTGAGGAAAAGCGGCGCGCCGCCGATCGCCCACCACAGATGAACCACAACGTATACGGCTTGCCAGACGAGCGCGATAAGCCGGACCGATCCATCGACTCTCAAGACTCGATCACCATGGTCGCAGTCTCCGCATCCCAGCTTGGACGGCGCTGAGGAACGCTCAGCCACCGCTCAGCCTTCGACCAGTGCACCTGCCACGAGGCACAAGGGTGATGGCACCGAATCCTTAACGTTGGTTTTCGCTGGAAACTACGAGCACCCCCAGCTGCCGCTGACCTGCTCCGCCGCCAACCTCGCCGCCCGCCACGACGCTCCGGGCAGCCATCGGGTGGCACTGGGGCGCGGTGCCAGTCTGCCCTGCGCGACCGGGCCCTGGTCAGCCCATGCGGGTCAGGGCCGAGCGGACGCGGGCCAGGTCACGGCGGCGGCGTTCCAGGGTCATCGCGAGGGCGACGAGCAGCAGCCCGGCGACCGCGAGCGGGATCCACCGCGGCAGCAGATCCCAGGCCAGCACCGCCTCGTGCAGGGCGACCGCGGCCAGGACGCTGCCGCCGGCGACCACCGGCGCCTGCAGGCGGGCGTGTGCGCCGGCCAGCAGGACGGTCAGGGCGCCGAGGCCGAGCAGCAGCCGCCGCAGCGGCTCGCCCTCTCCCGTCAGGACCGAGGCCAGCGTCGGCAGCAGCGCCGCGGCCAGCGCCGGGCCGTACGCGATCCAGCTCGACAGCTCGCCCCGGCCGCGGCGGGCCAGCCAGCCGATGAGCAGCGCGACGGCGGCGGCCGGCAGCGTGTACGCCTCGACGATCGCGACCCGCTCACCCGCGAGCAGCAGCCACCAGGCGCCGAGTTCGGTGAGCACCGCCGCGGTGAAGTGTCCACGCCGGACGGTCGCGGACTCGCCGGGGCGCAGCGCCCGCAGCCCGAGCGCCAGCCCCCAGAACGTGCAGACGGCGGCCGCGTGCCGGATCGACCCGGCGGTGAGCAGCAGCGCGACGAGCGCACCCGCGTGCCCGGCGGCCTGCACCGCGCGGCCCTCGTGCGGCCGGCGCGACGCGAGCGCCGTGCCGAGCGCCAGCAGCACCGCGGCGGTGCCCAGCACCGCGAACGCCGTGGTGTGCAGGGGCAGGCCGGCCGCGCGGCCCGCCGTGAAGCCGAGCGTCAGGGCCGCGGCGGCGGCGCCGAGGCCGCCCAGCAGCCGGGCCGCGAGGTCGCGGCCGGCCACGCTCACCACGGCGGCGGCGACCAGGGCGAGGCCGAGCGCCGCCAGGGTCGCGCCGCGGGTCGGCAGCGATCCGGCGAGGCCCGCGCCGGTGAGCGCGGCACCGGTCACACCCGCGGCGACCCGGGCCGGGCCGAAGAAGGACGGCAGCCCGACCGCGAGCAGGCCGGCCAGGCCGAGGAGCAGGCTCGCGGCCGGCACGGCGGGCCACTGTGCGCCGGCCGCGGCGAGGCCCGCCGGGACCAGCACGGCCAGGAGCGGCGCGACGGCGCAGGCCGCGGTCCGCGGGCCGCGCGCGGCCAGCACCGCGAGCGCGACGGCCACGGCGAACACCCCGAGCGCGGCCACGTCGGCGACCGCAACCGGGCCGGCGCCGGTGCCGTCCGGCACGCCGGTCCACACCCGGGACATCCACTCGTACGGGCGCAGGAGCACGGCGGACAGGCTCGGCGCGGTCGTCGCGAGCAGCACGAGTCCGAGCGGCAGCGCGGCCGCCCGGGCCCAGACGGTCGCCGAGAAGGTCAGCGCGACGAGCAGCAGCCCGATCGCCGCGTACAGCGCGGGCGAGTCGCCCGAGGCGAGCGCCCAGGCGGGCGCCGGCACGGCGCCGAGCAGGACGGCGGCCAGCACGTACGGCCGGTAGCCCCGGGCGGTCAGGTGCAGCGCGCCGGTCAGCAGCGCGACGGCCGCCAGCGCCGCCCGGCTCTGCGCCGGTGCGGCCAGGGACAGCGCGGCCGCGCCGGTCCAGGCCGCCGCGGGCACCGCGAGGAGCCCGACGGTGAGCGCGATTCCGGTGAGCGGCCGCGGTGCACGCCGGGAGGCCACCGCGGTGCCGGCGCCGAGGGCGGCGACCGCGGACAGGGTCGCGCAGGCGACGCCCGGGCTCGCGAGGGCGACCGTCACGGCGTGGACGGTGAGCGCCGCCGCGACCGTGGCGGGCCAGGCCGGCGCCACCCGCAGCGCGCACGCCAGCGCCGCCGCGACGACGATCAGGTCGAGGACCGGCGCGGCCCACCAGTGCATTCCGAGGGCGGCCGGCGCCGAGACGGCGGCCAGCGCGGCGCCGCCGAGCAGCACCTGCGGCTGGAGCATGCGCGGAACCAGCACCACCAGGGCGACGGTGTTCAGCGCGATGACGGCGAGCAGGCGCCAGTCGGCGGCTCCCGCGATCATCGCGGCGGCCAGGAACGGTACCGGCGCGGCGGCGACGACCAGCGCGCCGATCCACGGCCCGCGGCGTACCTGTGCCGGCAGCACCCGGTTCGCCGCCGTCACCAGGACCGCCACCGCCGCGACGACGGCGGCGATCAGCACCGGGGCGAGGAAGCTCCCGCCGGCGACCGCCGCGAAGCGGCCGGCGGCCGGCGCCAGGGCGACAACGAACAGGCCACCGGTGATCGCCTGCGCCGCCCGGGCCCGGGCCAGGACCGCCGCCGCCACCGTCAGCCCGGCGGCGGCGACCAGCGCGGTCGCGGCCGGCGCGGCCTCCACCGTCGTCTCGGCGACGGCCAGCGCGAACAGCGCCGACAGGCCCGCCGAGCCGACCGCGACCGCGCCGAGCGCGTAGGCCGTGACAGCCACCGCGTTCGGCGCCGACCGTCCCAGGTGGATCACCACGAGGTTCATGACGGCGACGCCGGTCAGCACGTACGCCCAGCCCGCCGCGTCCGGCTCGAACGGCGCGGCGAGCAGCGGCAGCACCGGCTGGGCCACGATCAGCGCCGCGAAGCGCGGGCCGATCAGCCCGGTGACGTGCTCGTACCCGGCGGCGACCGCGGCCGTGACGGCGCAGACCGCACCGGCGTACCCGAGCGCCGAGTAGTCCGCGACGCCGAACAGGTTCACGTACCAGGCCGCGTACCCGTCGAGCAGCACCAGCAGCAGCCCGACCGCCGCGAAGGTCTCCGCCGTCGCGCGCAGGTTGCGCCGCAGCGCGAGATGCGGCACCGCCAGGGACACGACGGTGAATCCGGCGAGCAGCAGCGCCCGCCCGCCGACGCCGAACTGCGCCCAGGCGACCGCGGTGAAGACGATCGCCGCGACGCCGAGCAGCAGGCCGCCCAGGAGGAACAGCACGTTCTGCACCAGCCTGGTCGACGCCTCCTTGGTGCGCGGCGCCGCAGCGGGCCGGGCGGCCGGCACGACCACCGGCACGGCCGCCGCCGCCAGCGCCGCGCGAACCCGGGTCGCCGCGTCCTCGCGCGACCGCCAGGCCTGCCGCAGCGCCGCGTCGGCCGCCGAGACCGCCTCGCGGGCGCCGGCGAGCCGGGCGGTGAGCACCGGGATCTCCGCGTCGAGACGGACGACCTCGGCGGCGTCGGTGTCCGGGCCGCGGCCGCAGCCGGGACAGCCGGAGGTCAGGTTCGCCGGAGCATGGCAGTACGGGCACGGATACGAGGTCACGCGACGATAATCGCCGCCCGCGGCGTTCGGCTCCTGAGCCCGCGTACCTAAAACCGGTAGCTGATCAGCGGCCGGTCAGCTCGGCGATCGCGGCCTCCCACTTCTCCAGCCTGGGCTCGACCACGTCCCACGGCCCGGAGGGCAGCCAGTACGAGGCGCGGCGCACGCCCGCGTTCGCGAGCTGTTCGAGGGCCTTCGGCTGGGCCGGCACGCTGAGCACCTGCACCTCGATCGGCCGGTCCGCGCGGGCCTCCAGTTCGGCGATCCGCTCGAAGAGGTCCCGGTCGTGCCACTGCGGGAACCAGCCGTCGCCCCAGGCCAGCACCCGGTCGAGCACGGTGGGGCCGGCGCCGCCGACGAGCACGGGCGGCCAGGGGCCCTGCACCGGCTTGGGCCACGACCAGATCCGGTCGAAGTTCACGAACGGTCCCGAGTAGGAGGCCTCGTCCTGCGTCCAGATCGCCTGCATCGCCTGGACCCGGTCGGTGAGCAGGGCCATTCGGGTACGCGGGTCGGTGCCGTGGTTGGCCATCTCCTCGCGGTTCCAGCCGGCGCCGACGCCGAACTCGAGCCGGCCCCCGGAGAGGTGGTCGACGCTGGCGACCTCGTTGGCGGTGATGATCGGGTCGCGCTCGACGACCAGGCACACGCCGCTGCCGATCCGGATCCGGCTGGTCGCGGCCGCCGCCGCGGTCAGCGCGACGAACAGGTCGTAGCAGTGCGAGTACTTGCTGGGTAGTTCGCGGCTGCCGTCGCCCCAGGGGCTCTCCCGGCTGGCCGGGATGTGGGTGTGCTCGGGGAAGAAGAGGGCGTCCTGTCCGCGCTCCTCGACCAGCCGGGCGAGCGCACCGGGGCCGATGCCGTCATGGGTGGGGAAGTAACCGACACCGAACTCCATGTGACCGATCCTATCGATGCAGAGTCAGAATCAGATCCACCACAAGTGCCGTCCAGCCGGTCTGATGCCAGGCGCCGAGGCCCGCGCCGTCGTCGCCGTTGAAGTACTCGGGGAAGGCGAGCAGGTCCTTCCAGTCCGGATGGTTCTGGAAGATCTCCGTGGCGCCGTACATCGGCCTGCGCCCCCACGAGTCCGGCACGAACAGCGAGATGAGCCGCCGGGACAGGTCGTCGGCGACCGCGCTCAGCGGCATCTTCGTCTGCGAGCCGGTCGGGTACTCCACCATCAGGTCGGGGCCGTAGAACGCCGCGAACTCGCGCAGCGCCTCGATGAGCAGGTAGTTGGTCGGCATCCAGACCGGGCCGCGCCAGTTGGAGTTGCCGCCGAACAGCCCGCTCGTGCTCTCCGCCGGTTCGTAGCCGACCGTGAAATCCGAGCCGCCGAGCGACACCGTGAACGGCTTCTCCCGGTGCGCGCGCGACAGCGTTCTGAGCCCGTACGGGGAAAGGAACTCCTCCGGGTCGAGCATCCGGGCCAGGATCCGCAGCAGCTGGTCCTGGCCGACCATGGAGAGCAGCCGCTGCTGGCGGCCGTCGGTCGCGAGCCGGCGCGCGCTGATCACGTCGGCGTACTCGGGGGCGTTGGCGAGCAGCCAGCGCAGCCGCGCGCCCAGCCCGGGCAGCCGGTTCAGGGTGCCGGCGCTGAGCGTGGTGGTGGCGGCCAGCGGCAGCAGCCCGACGATGGAACGCGCCTTGAGCGGCATCCGGTGCCCGTCGGGCAGGCGCAGCACGTCGTAGAAGAAGCAGTCCTCGTCGTCCCAGAGCCCCTGCCGGTATGCCGCCTCGGCGATGTAGGCGAAGTGCTCGAAGAACTTGGTGACCATGTCCTCGTAGGTGCGGTCGTGCAGGGCGAGGCGGATGGACATGTCGAGCAGGTTGAGCGCGTACATGGCCATCCAGCCGGTGCCGTCGGACTGCTCCAGCACGCCGGCGACGGGCAGCGCCGCGGAGCGGTCGAACGGGCCGACGTTGTCCAGGCCGAGGAAGCCGCCCTCGAAGACGTTGTTGCCGCCGACGTCCTTGCGGTTGACCCACCAGGTGAAGTTCAGCAGCAGCTTGTGCATGATCCGGGCGAGGAAGTCGTGGTCGCGGCCGCCGTCGATCTCGAAGACCCGCAGCGCGGCCCAGGCGTGCACCGGCGGGTTGACGTCGCCGAACGACCACTCGTACGCGGGGATCTGCCCGTTGGGGTGCATGTACCACTCGCGCAGCAACAGCAGCAGCTGCGACTTGGCGAATCCGGGGTCGACGCGGGCGATCGAGACACAGTGGAACGCCAGGTCCCACGCCGCGTACCAGGGGTATTCCCAGGGGTCCGGCATCGAGATGATGTCGAAGCTGTTCATGTGCCACCAGGCGTTGTTGCGCCCGTAGCGCCGGCCCGGGGGCGGCGGCGCGGAGCCGGGGTCGCCGCGCAACCACTGCTTGACGTCGAAGTGGTAGAACTGCTTGCCCCACATCAGCCCGGCGATGCCCTGCCGCACGACGGCGGCCTCCTCGGCGGACGCGGCGGCGGGTACCAGTTCGGCGAAGTAGGCGTCGGCCTCGGCCCGCCGGTCGCGGACCACGGCGGCGAAGCCGTCGCCGAGGTCGAGCGGGTCGGCCGCCTCGTCGGACCGGGCCAGGCGCAGCCGGATCTCCCGGGTCTCCCCCGGGCCCAGCGTCAGCTCGTAGTGCAGCGCGCCCTTGGTGCCGACGCCGGCCGGGTTGACGGTCGGCGCGCCGGCCACGAGGTGGTCGTTGATGCCGTCCTTGGGGTACGTGCTGGTGCCGGGCAGGCCCCAGAGCCGCTGCGCGTTCGTCTCGTTGTCGCACATCAGCGCCGGCGGCGCGCCCTCGCCCTCCAGCGTGATGTGGCCGAGGCCGCGGTGCTGCCCGGCGAGCCGCCCGGGTCCGCCGAGGATGGTCGGGACCCGGCGGTTCGGCAGCCCCCACGACCAGGTGTTGCGGAACCACAGCGACGGCAGCACGTGCAGCGTCTCCGCCTCGGGGCCGCGGTTGGAGACGGTCACCACGATGCACATGTCGTCGACGCCGGCCTTGGCGTAGTCGACGGTGACGGCCCAGAACCGGTCCTCGTCGAAGACGCCGGTGTCGATCAGCTCGAACTCGGGGTCCTCCCGCGACCGGTGCCCGTTGACCCGGACCAGCTCGTCGTAGGGGAAGGCGGCCTGCGGATAGTGGTAGCGCCAGCTCATCCACGAGTGGGTCGGCGTCGAGTCCTGGTACCACCAGTAGTCCTTGGCGTCCTCGCCGTGGTTGCCGCCGTCGCCGCCGAGGCCGAACATCCGCTCCTTGAGGATCGGATCCTGGCCGTTCCACAGCGCCAGGGCGAAACAGAACGTCTGCCGGTCGTCGCAGACTCCGGCCATGCCGTCGTCGTTCCACCGGTACGCCCGGGAGCGCGCGTGGTCGTGCGGGAAGTAGTCCCAGGCGGTGCCGTGCTCGCTGTAGTCCTCCCGGACAGTGCCCCACGCCCGCTCGGCGAGGTAGGGGCCCCAGGCACGCCACGGCTGCTCGCCGGAGTCGGCCTGCGCCAGCCGCTCACGCTCCGCCACGCCGCCGCACACCCCCTATCCGCCCCGGGAACCCCGACATTGTTACTGACAGGTGTTACGAACACTAACGGACCGCGTGCCGAAGTTTGGGCGCTCCGGGGACCGTGCGAGGGTTCCACCCGTGACATGGACCGAGGCCCTGCTGAGCATCGCGGCCGGATTGATCATTTCGGTGGTCACCACCCCGGTCGGCGTCTCCGGCGCGGTGTTCCTGCTCCCGGTCCAGCTCAGCGTGCTCGCGGTACCCAATCCTGCGGTGACGCCGACGAATCTGCTGTTCAACGTCGTCTCCGGCCCGGGTGCCCTGCTGCGGTACGGCCGGCGCGGCGGCCTCGCCGGCCCGCTGACCCGGCTGCTGCTGGTCGGCACCCTGCCGGGCGTGGTCGTCGGCGCGGTGGTGCGGGTCTTCGTCGTGCCCGGCCCGGACGTGTTCCGGCTCATCGTCAGCGTCCTGCTGCTGCCCCTCGGCGTGTGGCTCTGCCTGCGCCCGCCGGTGCCGCAGCCCCGTACCCCCGCGATGTCCCGCCGCGGGATCACCGCGCTGGCGCTGGGCGTCGGGGTGGTCGGCGGCGTCTACGGCATCGGCGGCGGATCCATCATCGGTCCCGTCCTGGCCGGCCGGGGCATGCCGATGGCGGTGGTCGCGCCCGCGGCGCTGGCCACGACCTTCGTCACCTCCGTCGCCGGCGCGGCGGCCTTCGCGGTGCTCGCGCTGACCGGGCGCGGCGACATCGCGCCGGACTGGGGCGTCGGGATCCTGTGCGGGGCCGGCGGGCTCGTCGGCGGCTACCTGGGCGCCCGCCTGCAACCCCGGCTGCCCGAGCGCGCGCTGCGGCTGGTGCTCGGCGGGCTGGCCATCGCGCTGGCCGTGCTCTACACCGGCCAGGCCGTGCTGCGGTCGAGCTGAGGTTCGTCATGAGCCGAGGACCCGGGTCGGTCATCGGCCGGCCTCCCATCCGCGGGTCAGGCGGGCCGCGGGGTACGGCCCGTACCGGCGGTCAGCGGGCGGGTGTCCGACGAGGTACCGCGGGCCGCCGGGATCGTCCTCGATATCGGTGACCACGGCGTGACTGTGGACGGTGAGCTCGACGGGATCGAAGTTCGCGGTCTGCACCGTGACCCGGTCGCCGACCGCAAGGGTGCCCACCGCCCCGGCCTCATGTCGATCTCGCATCGCTCACGCCTCCCTCGATCTCGCGGCCCAACCACTCGCCGCCTCGTGGTGTAGCGTCGCGAGAGCGCACTGTGATCAGTAGCACTCTGGGGTTTTCAGGCGTTTTCAAAAGGTGGTCGGATGGACGACCTGAGAGCGAGACTTCGCGAGGCCAGAGAGGCCGAAGGAAAGAAGGCGTCCGCGGTGGCGGCGCGGGCACACATCAGCGCAGCGCACCTGAGCAACATCGAGGCATGTCGGCGCAGCCTCACCGACACGGTCCTTCTCGCCTATGCCCAGGTGCTCGGGGAGGACTGCATGCAACGTCGAGGTCTGATACTCGGCGCCATCGGTGCGGGAGTGCTGGGGCCCGTCGCCGCGCGCGAGCTGATACGCGGCGGTTTCACAGCGGCCCTGGCGAAGCGCGGCGCCGAAGACGAATGGCGAGCCCAGGTCATCCAATATGGCCGGGACTACATGGAGATCGGCGCGGCGGCGCTCCAGGACCGGCTCGCCACCGACCTCGTGCTGGTTCAGCAGCAGCTCAACTCCCCCGGCATGTGGGCGTCGGCCGCACGGCTGCTCACCACCTACGGCAAGACCACCGGCGACCCGGTCGAGGCCCTGCGCTGGTACCGGATCGCCGCGGCGGCCGCCGACCGGTCCGAAGATCTCGGCGTACGGGTCTGGGTCCGCGGACGCGCCGCGATCGCCCTCGCGTACGAGGGTGCGGCTCTTGCCACGGCGGAGCGGCTCGCCGACCAGGCGATCGGCCTTTCCGACCGGCCGTCACTCGGACGGCTGAACTCGCTGGTCGCCCGCGCCCACGTCGCCGCCGGTCGCGGCGACCACCGTGGGGCCGTGGCCGCGGATTCCGAGGCGAGGCGGGTATTCGATCGGGTCGCGTCGCCCGACGGCGAGATCTCCGACTTCGCGGTTCCGCCGTGGCGCATGGCGACCTTCCGGTCGATGCTGTGGGCCCGGCTCGGCGACGTCCGCCGGGGCGAGCAGGCCCAGGCCGAGGCCGACGGCGGGCGACCGGCGGAGCTGACCCGGTTCGCCACACATATCGAGCTGCACCGCGGCCTGATGTTGGCGCACGCCGGCGACAAATCCGGCGGTCTGGAGTACGCGAGGGCGGCGATGGACGCCCTACCGGCCGAGCGGCGGTCGCAGACGCTGCGGCTGGTGCTCGACGAGGTTGCGCGTGCCGTTGCCTGAGCACAGGTGGGGCGGCTGCGTGACCAGGTTGGTTAGGGTCGCGGCGTGCCTGCATCTGACTATGTGAAGAACCTGCGCGCCAAGGTCGGCCAAGACGTGATCATGTTCCCGACCGTCAGCGCGATCGTCCTCAACGACCGCGGGGAGGTCCTGCTCGGCCAGCGCAGCGACAACCGGCAGTGGTCGGTCATCGCCGGCATGATGGACCCCGGCGAGCAGCCCGCGGACGCGCTGGTGCGCGAGGTTCTCGAGGAGACCGGCGTCGAGGTGAAGATCGAACGCGTGGCCGGCGTCGCCCTGCACCAGGTGGTCTACCCGAACGGCGACCACTGCCACATGGTCAACACCTGGTTCCGCTGCCGCGCGGTCGGCGGCGAGGCGCGGGTCAACGACTCCGAGTCGATCGCGGTGGGCTGGTTCGCGCCCGACGCGCTGCCGGAGATGAGCCCGTTCGCCATGGTCCGGATCCGCACCTCGCTGGAGGAGGACGCCCCGGCCTGGTTCGCCCGGCCCGGCGAGGGCGAGATCGCCGGCCGTCAGCCCTGATCAGGCCAGCCAGCCGGGACGGATCAGGCCCGCCTCGTACGCGTAGACCACGAGCTGGGCCCGGTCCCGGGCACCGAGCTTGACCATCGTGCGGCTGACGTGTGTCTTCGCCGTCGCCGGGCTGATCATGAGGCGGCCCGCGATCTCGTCGTTGGACAGGCCCTCGCCGACCAGGACCATCACCTCGCGTTCGCGCTCGGTGAGCTGCGCCAGCCGCTGCTCGGCCTCCTCCGGCGGCAGCGCGGGACGGCCGCGCCCGCCCGGGGTGGCGAACTCGCCGATGACCCGGCGGGTGACGCTCGGCGACAGCAGGGCGTCACCGGCCGCGACCGCGCGCACGCCGCGCAGCAGCTCGACCGGCTCGGTGTCCTTGACCAGGAAGCCGGATGCGCCGGTGCGCAGCGCCTCGAAGACGTACTCGTCCAGCTCGAACGTGGTGAGGATGACGACCCGGGTGCCGGCCAGCGCCGGATCCGCGGCGATGCGGCGGGTCGCCTCGAGGCCGTCCACGCCGGGCATGCGGATGTCCATCAGCACCACGTCGGGCCGCGTCTGCGCGGCAAGGCGCACCGCCTCGAGGCCGTCGCCCGCCTCCGCGACCACCTCGATGTCGGGCTCGGCGTTGAGCAGCGCCCGGAAGCCGGCCCGGACCAGGACCTGATCGTCGGCGAGCAGGACCGTGATCATGGATTCTCCCCTGTCGCTGTCGGCAGCACCGCCGAGACCAGGTAGCCGCCCTCCGGCGGCGGGCCCGCCGCCAGGGTGCCGCCGAGGCTGGCCGCGCGGGCCCGCATCCCGGCGATGCCGCTACCGCCGCCGCCGTCCGGCGGCTCCTTCGCCGCCGGGCCGTCGTTGCGGATCGACAGGCGCAGCTCGTTCTCCGCGTAGGTGACCGCGACCGTCGCGGCCGCGCCGGCGGCCGCGTGCCGGCGGACGTTGGTCAACGCCTCCTGGACGATCCGGTACGCCGCCCGGTCCACCTCCGCGGGCAGGTCGCGCCGCTCCCCCACGGTCGTCGTGGTCACCGGCAGGCCCGCGTCGGCGGTGAGATCGGTGAGCCGGCCCAGGCCCGGCGCGGGCTGGCGCGGCGCGGCCTCCTCCTCGGGGCGCAGCACGCCGAGCACCGCCCGGACCTCCCGCAGCGCCTCGGAGCTCGCCGTCTTGATCGCCGCGAGGGCCTCGCGGGCCTGCTCGGGGCGGTTGTCCATCAGGTGGAGCCCGACCCCGGCCTGCACGTTGATCAGCGACAGGTGGTGGCCGAGCACGTCGTGCAGCTCGCGGGCGATGCGCAGCCGTTCGTCGGAGGCCTGGCGGCGTTCCTGCTCCTCCCGGGCCCGGGCCCGTTCGGCCCTTGCCTGGGTCATCTCGGCCAGATAGATCGCCCGGGCCCGGGCGGCGCTGCCGAGGAAGACCGTCAGCGCGAGACCCAGGCCGATCAGCACGGCGTCGCGCAGGTCGGGACGGGCCGCGGCCGGCAGCCCGAGCGCACCGGCGCAGAACCAGGTCACGGTCAGGTAGGCCAGGTAGCCCGCCGCGGCGACCACCACCGCGTCCCGGCGCCGGCCCGCCTTGACCGCGCCGAAGAGGGCGATGACGGGTGCGACGGCGTAGCTCCACGACGGCGTCGAGAGTGCGGCGAAGCCGATCGTGGCCGCGCCGCTGACGGCGAGGACGGCGATCGGGGCGCGCCCGCGCCAGGCCAGCGCGAGCGGGCCGATCAGCAGCAGCGCGCACGCGACGACGTCGGCCGGGCGGGACAGGGCGGCCGCCTGCGACCAGTTGCCGAACACGTGGAAGCAGAGCGCCGCGACGACCGCGCCGGGCCAGTGCGGCTGCCGTGGCCGCCGGCCCAGGCCGCCGGAGCGGCCGGACGATCGGAAACGGCCACCGCCCCGTCCCGGCGACCACGCCGGACCGTGCGCGCCGGCGTGCGCCTCGATCTCGTCGGACCCCGCGGTCGGGGCAGCACCGCCGGCCCGGCGGCCGGGTCGATCCGGTCGCCGGGGCGGGTACCGCCGGCCCGGGTTTCGCACGTCTTCGAACCTACGGCACCGCCGTTCGCCCGGGCATCCGCACAACGACGACGAGGCGCTGCGCCCCGGGTGGTACGGGCGTGCCCGGCGTACTCCCCCGGTGGTACCCCGCGGGCGGGCGGCTGCGCCGCGGGCCGCGTACCGGATGCTCCGCCGGGGCGACGCGGCCCGGCGGCGAACCGGCCACGCTGTTAAGCAGATCCCGCCACTCCTGGAGGTCACCGTGCATCCCACCGACGCCACCTGGTCCGGACCGAACCGGCTCCGTACCTCCGACACCGAGCGCGAGCAGGTCGCCGAGATCCTGCGGGCCGCGATGGCCGAGGGCCGGCTCACCCTGGAGGAGGGTGAGGAGCGGCTCGGCCAGGTGTACGCGGCGAAGTTCCGCGACGAACTGGCCCCGCTCACCGCCGATCTGCCGGACAACGGCCGCCGGGCGCTGGCCGAGACGCCGCAGGCCCGGGCCGCGACACGCCGGGGCGTGCGCAGGCACGCCAGTTTCGTCGCCGCCGCGGCCGTCCTGCTGACCGGGCTGTGGCTGCTCTCCGGCGCGCACTTCTTCTGGCCGGCGATTCCGCTCGTGTTCCTGGTCATCGGCCTGATGCGACACATCCGGTACGGCGAATTCCACCATCGCCACTACCACCACCACCGGGTCGCGCCGTGGAACGCGCCGAACTACCGGTGATCATCAACACTCCACAGTAGCCGTGGCGGTCGTTGAACGCCCCTCCCCGCTCTGCGAGAGTTGCCCGGTTTACCCCCGGCCGCTGTCGCGTACGGGGGACCTCGGGGAGGGGTGTCACGATGATGGGTCCGTCGCACGCGCTGTCCGGCGCGGCCGTATGGCTGGCCGGCAGCTGGGCCCTGGACCACTTCGCCGGGTACGAGCAGTCGCCGCTGGCCGTCGCCGTCGGCACGGCCGTCTGCGCGGGCGGCGCGCTGCTGCCGGACCTCGACCTGTCGGGCAAGGTGACCCGCAACCAGGGCGGCGCGACGGTCGCCCGGACCTTCGGCGTGTTCTCCCTGTTCGTGGCCGAGGTGATCGAGAAGATCTCGCTGGGTGTCTACACGGCGACCAAGCTCAGCAAGGACCCGCGCCGCAACAACGGGCACCGCACGTTCACGCACACGCTGCCGTTCGCGGGGCTGGTCGGCTGGGGCACCACGACGCTGTGCGCGAACTACGGCCGATGGGCCGTGGTCGCCGTCGTCTTCCTCATGGCCGGCCTGGCGCTGCGCGGGCTGTTCGACGAGTGGGCGGAGCGGGCCGGCTGGCTGATCGTGACGCTGGCGTCGGGTGCGATCGCGTGGTTCACCGCGGCGCACCTGCCGGGCGACCGCGGCTACCCGATGCTGGGGTTCGCGGTGGGGGTCGGCTGCGTCGTACACCTGCTCGGCGACATGATCACCAAGAACGGCGTGCCGATCCTGTGGCCCATTCCGATCGGCCGCCGGATGTGGCGGATGGTCGGCATCCCGAACGGGATGGCGGTCAAGGTCGGCGGCAAGGGCGAGGTGCTCGTGCTGCGCACGGTGTTCACCCTGGTGGCACTGCTGTCGATCTTCGGGATGTTCGCGCCGCACCTGCTGAACCAGCTCGACCTGGACACCTGGGCCGACGGCTGAGCTCCAGGCGCTCAGCCGGTGGTGGTGTGTGACGGGACGCCGCCCGCGCAGGTGACAGTCATCCGCACCCGCTCGTTGCCGTGCCGGAACACCGCGACCGCCGCGCTCGCCGGCCCCGCCTCGACCTCGTCCACCTTGTAGGGCTTGGTGGCCGTCCAGGACAGCAGCTGGGCGGTGCCGGCGGCCTGGCAGACGGCGCGCACCGAACCGCCCTCCGACGTGAGCGTGCGTTCCTGCGGCGCCGGCGTCGTGGCCTCGGGCTCCGGGCTGGGCGTCGCGCCGGTCGTCGCGGCCGCCGGAGCCGTCGTCGTCAGCGTGGGTATGCCGTTCGCCGGGTTCTGTGCGGCCGGCGCGACCGTGCCGGGTGCGACCGCGCCGGGCGTGGCCGCGCCGGGGGTCGCCGCGCCGGGGGTGGCCGGCGCCTTCCCCCCGCTCGTGGCCGACGGCGCCGCCGCGGCCGGGACCGACCGGCCGGCGGCGGGCGCACCGGCGGCGGATTCGGGCGCCGCCCGGTCGTCGCCGGCGACCAGCCACCAGAGCCCGGCGGCGACCGCCGCGAGCAGCACGAACGCGAAAGGCAGGACACCCCGGCGGCGGTGCACCGGCTTGCGGACCTCGCCGGCGTCCGGCGGGGCCGGCGGGGCCGTCACGGCGGGCTCCGGGGGCTCCGAGGGCTCCGCTTTCGGGCGGATCAGGACCGAAGGGTCGTCGTCCTCCTGCCACGGTCCCGCCTGCGGCTGCGGGGGGATGTCGTCGACGACGCGCAGCCCCGCGCCCTGTGCCAGCAGCGCCGCGGCCTCGCGGGCGCTCGGCCGTTCGGTGGGGTCCTTGACCAGGCACCGGTTGCACAGCGCGATGATGTAGCCAGGCACACCGGGCTGCGGCGTCAGCGGCTCCGGATCGATGTAGATGTGCGCGGTCAGCATCTGCGTCGTGGTGTCGGCGCTCCACGGCGAGTGCCCCGAGAGCATCCGGTACAGCAGCACGCCGAGCGCGTAGACGTCCGAGGCCGGTTCGACCGCGTCGTCGATCAGCCGCTCGGGCGCGAGGTAGGCCGGCGTGCCGAGCACCTCGAAGTCCGGGTCGCCGGTGCCGCCGGGATCGATGGCGGCGGCGATGCCGAAGTCCACCACCTTGGCGCCGGTCGGCGTGACCATGACGTTGGCCGGCTTGATGTCGCGGTGCACCAGCCCGTCGGCGTGCGCCGTGGCCAGCGCCGCCGCGACCTCGGCGGCCACCCGCATCGCGAACCGCGGCGGCAGCTCACCGGCCGTCATCCGCTCCTGGAGGGTCCCGCCGCGGACGAGCTCCATGACCACGTACGGCACCTGGCCGAAGTAGGCGTCGGCCTCGCCGTAGTCGTGGACCTGGGCGATGTTGGGGTGCGACAGCGCGGCGGCGGCCCGGGCCTCTTCATGGATCCGCCGCCTGGAGTCGGGGTCGCCGGCATGCCGGGCGTTCAGCAGCTTGACCGCGACCTCCCGGCCCAGCACCTGGTCATGGGCCCGCCACACGACCGCCATGCCGCCGGCGCCGAGCTGATCCCGCAGCACGTACCGGCCGCCGAGTACAGGAGTCGCATCCATCCGCGCCAGTCTGCCGGTATCGACCCCGGTGCGCACCCCCTGGGCGCCTGCCAGTCACATCGCGTCGGCGTAGCACTCCACGATCGACACGTCCAGGGGGAAGCGGACCGAGGTCGCGCCGAACAGCAGCTCGCCCGCGCGCGCCGCGCTCTCCCGGACCGCCTGCGCCACCCCCTCCGCCTCCTGCTCCGGGCAGTGCACCCCCACCTCGTCGTGCACGAACAGCACCAGCTCCGCCCGGGTGCCCCGCAGCGCCGTCCGCAGCGTCGCGAGCAGGACCAGCGCCCACTCCGCCGCCGTCGCCTGGATCACGAAGTTGCGGGTGAAGCGGCCCCGGGCCCGGCCCGGCGCACCGCCCTGCGGCTCCCCCGATCCGGACTCCTCGGGCGGGTCGAGGCCCGCGTCGCGCCAGGCCGTCGACGCCGGCGGGCAGGTGCGGCCCAGCCACGAGCGCACCAGCCCACCGGCCTCGCCGGTCCGGGCCGCCGCCTCCACGTACTCGAAGGCGGTCGGGTAGCTCTGCCGCAGCACCGCCAGCGCCGGGATCGCGGCGCCGCCGGTCTGCCCGTACATCGCGCCGAGCAGGGCGACCTTGGCCTTGGCCCGGTCGCCGCCGAACGAGTCGGTCGCCAGCGCCGCGTAGAGGTCCCCGGCGGCGCCGGCGCGGGCCAGCCGGGCGTCGCCCGAGACCGCGGCCAGCACGCGTGGCTCGAGCTGGCCCGCGTCCGCGATCACGAAGCGCCAGCCCGGGTCGGCCACCACCGCCCGGCGGACCACCTTCGGCACCTGGAGGGCGCCGCCGCCGCGGGTGGCCCAGCGGCCCGAGACCACGCCGCCGGGCACATACTCCGGGCGGAAGCGGCCCTCGCTGACCCAGGCGTCGCGCCAGGCCCAGCCGTGCGCCGTCCAGATGCGGTAGAGCTCCTTGTATTCCAGCAGGGGCTTGACGGCGGGGTGCTCGACGTTGCGCAGGACCCAGGCGCGGGTGTTGGGCACGTCGATGCCCGCGCGGGCGAACGCGCGCAGCACCTCGGCCGGCGAGTCGGGGTGCAGGCCGTGCATGCCGAACGCCGCGTTGACCTCGCCGGCCAGCTCGGCCAGCCGGCGCGGCGGGCCGACCGGCTGCGGCGGGCCAAGCAGCTCGCGCAGCAGCCGGTCGTGGATCTCCGCGCTCCAGGGCAGCCCGGCGTGGCCCATCTCGGCGCCGACCAGGGCGCCGGCGGACTCGGCGGCCACCAGCAGGCCGAACCGCCCCGGGCTGCCGGTGGCGCGGATGCGCGCGTGCTGGTCGGCGAAGACCCCGGACAGCGCCTCGAGGACCACCGAGCCGGAGGCCGTCGGCGGGCCGGTCATGGCCTCGAAGAGCGCGGCCTGCGCGAAGCCCGGCGGGTCCGGCTGGCGCGGCGGCGGGTCGGCCGGCACCGGGGCGCCGGTCAGCCGGGCCCAGGCGGCGGGCAGGGCGCGCGGCTCGCCCCAGCGGCCCGCGTGGCCGAGCAGCAGCGCCTCGGTCAGCTCGATGTCGTGGCAGCGGCCGACCCGCACGCCGCCGCGCAGCAGCGCCGGGTAGCCCTCGGTCGTCGCCGCCCAGATCCAGCGGGGCTGCTCGGCGGCCTCGCGGGCCGCGATGGCCGCCGGGAGATCGGGGACGCGCTGCGGCTCCCCGGCCGGGCGCCCGTCGGGCAGCAGCTCCTGCCAGCGGCCGGAGCCGTGCCAGCTACCGTCGTCGGACACCACAGCTACCAGCACGAGGTCATTCTGCCGCCCGGGTACGACACTCAGCGGCCGAGCAGGCCTTCCAGCAGCTCCAGCGACTTCTCGATGTCGATCCGCGGGTCGAGCAGCCACTGCGTCTGCAACCCGTCGGAGGCGGCGATGATCAGCGCGGCGGCGGCCTCCGGTGCGATGTCCGGGCGGATCCGGCCCGCGGCCTGCTCCGCCTCCACGCGCTCGGCGAGGAACCGGCGCAGCAGCGCGAACCGCTCGCCGAAGAACGCCCGGGACAGCTCGTTACCCTCCTCCAGCGCGCCGGCCACCAGCGTCGAATACAGCTGCACCAGGCCCGGGACGCCGTGATTGCGGCGCGCGGCGTGGGTCATGATGCCGACCACCGAGACGCCCGCGGGCGGCCGGTCCTCGACGATCGAGCGCTCTTCCGCGGCCCGGTACACCTCGATCAGCAGCTCCTCGCGCGACGAGAAGTAGTGCTTGAGCGCCGCGTGCGACACCCCGATCGCCTCTCCGATCGCCCGCAGGGACGTGCCCTCGGCGCCCCGCTCGGCGAAGACCTCGATCGCGCGGTCGAGGATCTCGCGCCGCCGGCGGACACCCTTTTCGTACGCGCCGCGGCGGGGCGGCGTCCCCTGGGCGTCATCCATCGGCCCATCCTAGGGTCGCCAAAACTTCCGCGCGGAGGTTTTCGTTGTTACGGTGCTGTGATGACACTCGATATCCCGGCCCTGCTCGCCGCGCTCAGCCTCGAGGAGAAGGCCGAGCTGCTCGACGGCGCCGACTTCTGGCGCACGCAGCCCGTCGAGCGCCTCGGCGTTCCCGGCGTCATGATGACCGACGGACCGCACGGCCTGCGCAAGCCGGCGGGCGGATCGGATCATGTCGGCCTCGACGACAGCGTCCCGGCGACCTGCTTCCCGCCGGCCGCCGGCCTCGCGTCCACCTGGAACACCGGCCTGCTCACCCGCGTCGGCGAGGCGCTCGGCCGCGAATGCCGGGCCAACGGGGTCGCCGTGCTGCTCGGGCCCGGCGTCAACATGAAGCGCTCGCCGCTGTGCGGGCGCAACTTCGAGTACTTCTCTGAGGACCCCCTGCTGGCCGGCGAGCTCGGCGCCGCGCTGGTCAACGGGCTGCAGAGCCAGGGCGTCGGCGCGTCGGTCAAGCACTTCGCCGCGAACAACCAGGAGACCGACCGGATGACGGTCTCCGCCGACGTCGACGAGCGCACCCTGCGCGAGATCTACCTGCCCGCCTTCGAGCGGGTGGTCACCCAGGCGCGGCCCTGGACGGTGATGTCCTCCTACAACAGGATCAATGGCCGGTACGCGAGCGAGCACCGCTGGCTGCTCACCGAGGTGCTGCGCGACGAGTGGGGCTACGAGGGCCTGGTCATGTCCGACTGGGGCGCGGTCAACCGCCGCGACCACGCGGTCGCCGCCGGCCTCGACCTCGAGATGCCCTCCTCCGGCGGGGCCGGCACCCGGGTCGTCCTGGAAGCGGTCAAGGCCGGGACGCTGAGCGAGGCCGACCTCGACCTCGCCGTCACCCGCGTCCTGACGCTGGTCGACAGGTCGCTCCGGGCGGCGGGGCCGGCGGACACCTTCGACGCCGCCGCGCACCACGCGCTCGCCCGCGAGGCCGCCGCCGCCAGCGCGGTGCTGCTCAAGAACGAGGGCGGCGTCCTACCCCTCGACCCGCGCTCCGGCGGCACCATCGCGGTCATCGGCGAGTTCGCCCGCACCCCGCGCTTCCAGGGCGCCGGCTCCTCGCAGGTCAACCCGACCCGGCTCGACAGCGCGCTGGACGCGCTGCGCGAGTCGCTCGGCGGCGGCCGCGAGGTCACCTTCGCACCCGGCTTCGCCGTCGAGTCCGGCGCCGCCGACCCCGCGCTCGTCGACGAGGCCGTCCGGGCCGCCGCCGGCGCCGAGGTCGTTGTGCTGTTCCTCGGGCTGCCGCCGTCGTACGAGTCCGAGGGTTTCGACCGCGCGCACATGGACCTGCCGGCGCACCAGATCGACCTGCTGCACGCCGTCGCGGACGCCAACCCCCGCGTGGTCGTCGTGCTCTCCAACGGCTCGGTCGTCAGCGTCGCGCCCTGGCAGGACCGCGCGCAGGCCGTCCTCGAGGGCTGGCTGCTGGGCCAGGCCGGCGGCGCCGCGACGGCGGACCTGCTGCTCGGCGCCGCCGAGCCCGCGGGCCGGCTCGCCGAGACGGTACCGGTGCGCTTCGAGGACAACCCCACGATCGGCGCGTTCCCCGGCGAGCTCGGCCACGTCCGGTACGGCGAGGGCCTGCTGATCGGCTACCGCTGGTACGACGCGCACCGGCTGCCGGTCGCGTACCCGTTCGGCCACGGCCTGTCCTACACGTCGTTCTCCTACGGCGACCTCGCGATCGCCGTGACCGCCGACGGTGAGCGGCCGAGCGTCGAGGTGACGCTGACGGTCACCAACACCGGCGCGCGGGCCGGCCGCGAGACCGTGCAGCTCTACGTCACCGACCCGCAGGCGAGCGTCTACCGACCGGAGCAGGAGCTGCGGGCGTTCGCCCAGGTCAGCCTCGAACCCGGCGAGAGCCGGCCGGTGACCCTCACCCTCGGCGCCCGGGAGTTCGCGTTCTGGCACGAGACCGCCCGCCGCTGGGTCGTGGAGGGCGGCACGTTCGGTATCCGCGTCGGGGCGTCCTCACGCGACATCCGCCTCGAGGGCACCGTCGAGCTCGCCGGCGAAGACTTCGCCGCGCCGCTGACCGCCGAGTCGACGGTGGATGCCTGGCTGGGCCACCCGCTCGCCGGTCCGTGGCTGCGCGAGCGGCTGGGCGAGGGTGGCTTCGCCGACATGCTCGCCGACGGTGCGCCGCACGGCCAGATGATGCGGGCGATCCCGCTGCGGCGGATGTCGCGGTTCCCGGGCTTCCCGGTCGACGAGCAGGCCGTCGAGGCCGAGGTGCCGCGGTTCGCCGCCCGATGAACGCCGCCGTCACCGCCGGGCCGCAACGGCCCGGCGGTGACGGTACTCAGCAGCCCGAGCGCTTGTGACGGGGCAAGGCGTAGGTCTTCGTACGCTTCGACTTGACCTCGGTCACGCGTACCCGGGTGAACACCTTGCGGCAGTCCGAGGAGCGGACCCGGGTGAACTTCAGCTTCACCTTGGTGTGCTTGTAGTTCGCGGCGGCGCAGTCCGGGATGCAGGTGTTCACGTTCTGCACGCCGGTGGCGTACCCGGTCGAAGCGGTCAGGCTCGTCCAGTGCAGCTTGCTGAAGTTGAGATCCTTGTACGGCCGGATCGTCTTCGGCTTGACCTTGATCTTGTGGTAGTCGTAGTCGACGACGACGCCGGGCTTGGCGGCGGCCTGCGCGGGGCCGGCGGTCAGTCCGGCGAAGGCCACGGCGACCACGGTCACGGCGGCGGCAAGTCGGCTCAGTTTCATTGTGCTGGTCCCCCATGTGTTGATCCGATGATCACCATCCTGTCGAGCGGGGACCGTCCACAGTCGCCTGCCGCCGGGGCATGGCACGAACCCGGTACCGAGCGGCCTGTCGGAAACGCGATCGGGCGGCGCCTGTCCCCCTGGACCAGACGCCGCCCGGATTCGCGGTCGCGGACTACTTGGTCGCGCCCGCGGTCAGACCCGACTGGATCTGACGCTGGAAGAACGCGTACACGATGATCATCGGCAGGATCGACAGCGTGAGGGCTGCGAAGAGCGCGGCCCAGTTGGCCTGGTATCCCGCCGAGACCGAGATGTTCGCGATGCCCTGGGTGAGCACCCACTTCTGTTCGGCGCCCTGGCCCTGCATGATCGCGACCGGCAGCAGGTACTGGTTCCACTGGCCGACGATGTTGAAGATCGTAATGCTGACCAGGCCGGACTTGGCCATCGGCAGCATCACCTGGAAGAACAGCCTCGTGTGCGAGGCGCCGTCGACGATCGCGGCCTCGGCGATGTGGTTCGGCAGCGTCTTGAAGAACGCCGTCATGAAGAAGACCGTGAACGGCAGCGAGTAGGCGATGTAGACCAGGATCAGCCCGGTGTAGGTGTTCAGCAGGCCGAGGTTCTGCAGGATCAGGAAGAGCGGCACCAGCGCCAGGAACACCGGGAAGGCCAGGCCCGAGACGAACAGGTAGTAGATGAAGCGGTTGCCGAAGAACCTGTACCGGGCCAGCACGTAGGCGGCCATCGAGCCGAAGAGCATGGTGCCGGCCGTGCTGATCGTCACCACGAAGACGCTGTTGAGGAAGTAGCGCCCGACGTGCGCCTCGGTCCACGCCGTCTTGTAGCTCTCGAAGGAGATCTGGCTGGGCAGGCTGAACGGCGCGTGCGTGAAGATCTCGGTGTTGCTCTTGAACGACGCGAAGACCACCCAGACCAGCGGCGCGACGACCATGATGCCCCAGATCGCCAGGGCGATGTGCGCGAAGCCGCTGAACAGCTTGATCTCGCGCTTCGCCCGGCCCGCCTCGGTGGTGTGGGCCTTCGAACGCGGCGGGGTGACCGTGCTGTCGGAACTCATGAGGTTTGTCATCGTAGGCTCCCGGCTCACAGCTCGATCGATTCGCGCCGGGTGACCCGCAGGGTCAGCGCCGCGAACGTGATGGTGAGGAAGAACAGCACGACACCCATGGCCGAGGCGTAGCCGAACTGTGCGTAGTCGAAGGCATTGCGGACGATCTCGAGGCCGATCACCGTTGTCGCGCCGTCCGGGCCACCGCGGTCCACGGACATGATGTTGACGAGGGCGAACGCGTCGAAGGCGGCGATGCCGAGGTAGACCCAGGCGACCTGCATCGTGTTCCAGAGCAGCGGCAGCGTCACCCGGAAGAACAGCGTGCCGCGGGTGGCGCCGTCGAGCGCGGCGGCCTCGTAGATCTCCGCCGGGATGGAGCCCATGCCCGCGGAGAAGAGCACCACGTAGAAGCCGACCGCCTGCCAGACGAGCACCGCGAGGATCGACCACATCGCGAGTCTCTCGTCGGCCAGGAACAGCACCGGGCCGGCGCCGATCTGGTGTAGCAGGCCGTTGATCAGGCCGCTCTCGTCGGGCGAGTAGACCCGGGCGAAGATGACCGCCACCAGCGCCAGGGCCAGCAGCTGCGGGAAGAAGTACACCACCTTGTAGAAGCCCGAGCCCCGGACCCCGTGGGTGCGGCCGCCCTTCGTCCCGCCGCCCATGTTCAGCAGGAACGAGAAGAAGAGCGCGATCGCGATCGAAAGCAGCGGCAGGAAGAGCAGCAGGAAGAGGTTGTGCCGGATCGCCTGCCAGAAAGTGTTGTCGTGGAACAGCTTCACGAAGTTGTCGAAGCCGATGTAGCTCACGTCCGGCGAGAAGCCCCGCCAGTTGGTGAACGACAGCTGGAACGCCTGCACGTACGCCGCAACCACGAACGTCGCGTAGATGGCCACCGGCACGATCAGGAAGCCAATGATGAAGGGATACCTGCCGTGCTTCATGGTTCTCTTGCTCCGTCCGTGGTTGCGGGTACGTCTTCAGCGCTGGTGGATCAGCGGGTGAACTTCTCGATCGACGGGTCCTTCTTGATGGCGTCGGCGGCCTTCTGCATCCGCGTGACGAACTTGTCCGCGGTGCCACCCTGGTAGAACAGCTCGTTCGTGGCGGCGCGCAGCTCGTCGTCCAGCTTCTTGTACCAGGTGTCGAAACGGAAGCTGAAGGTGTCCGCGCCCGCCGCGCCAAGGGCCTTGTTGCCCGAGGTGAGGCCGGGGCTGATCTCCATGCCGTCGGTGGCGCCGGCCACGACGGTCAGCGTCTTGGTGAGCTGGGTGAAGCCGATGGCGCCGGCCTTGCTCAGCATGTGACGCAGGTACTCCATGCCGCCCTTGGGGTTCTTGCCCTTGCTGGCGACGAAGTACTGCTCGCCGGCCGCGGCGTAGAGCGCGGTGACCGGGAGCTTGTCGGCGGCGGTCACGCTCGGGATCGGCATGAGCTGGTAGTCGAAGCCGGCCGGGGTGTCCTTGGCCTGCTCGTTCTCCAGCCACGACCCGGACGGGTAGAGGCCGACCTTGTACTGGTTCTGCTGGAGCTGGACCTCGGTGTGCTTGAGGCCGAGGAACGCCTTGTTCGAGTACTTCGCGCCGACCTCGGCCCACGCGGCCGCGGCCTGCTTGACGGCGTCGGACGTCCAGGCGCCGTCCTCGAGGTTGTCGATGTTCTTGAGGACGTCGGCGCCACCGATCTTGGCCGCGCTGGTGAGGATCACCGTGTACATGTAGTACGGCGCGTTCGCACCCGCGTAGCCGAAGGGCGTGATGCCCTTGCCCTTCATCTTCTCCAGCAGCGAGGTGAAGTCCGCCCAGGTGGCCGGCGCGGTCCAGCCGTTGTCCTTGAACAGCTTGCCCGAGTACCAGAGGCCGAAGACCGTGAAGGCGTAGTTCAGGACGTAGGGCTTGCCGTTGAACGAGCCCTGCTCGACCGTGCCGGGGATCAGGGTGTCCTTGACGGTCTTGCCGGAGATGTCCAGCGACGGGGCCGCGTACAGCTCGGTCAGGTCCTGGACCTGGCCGGCCTGGACGAGGGCGCCCTGGTCCATCAGCTTCGAGCCGGAGTTGTTGATCATGTCCGGCGGGTTGCCGGCGGTGAACCGCGGCTGCACGACCGTCGCGATCTCCTCGGTCTGGCTGTACGCCACCTTGGAGTTCGGGAACAGCTTGTTGTACGACGGGATGTGCACGTCGGTCGCGTACTTGGTGCCGAGACCGCCGTTGAAGATGACGACCTCGAGCGGCGCGTCCTCCTTGATACCCAGCGGGTTGGTCGCGGAGACCGTGCCGGCGGGCTTGTCCGTGCTCTCGTCCTTGTCGCCGCCGCTGCCGACGCAGGCGCTCAGCATCGTGACGGCGGGGGTGGCGAGCAGACCGACGGCGGCCGCGCGGCGCAGCAGCGTACGGCGATCGACCTCGGGCTTAAAAATCTCGGACATTCACTTTCTCCTCAGGGTGTTGATGCGGTGCCGGGTCAGCCTTTTACGGCGCCAGCCGTCAGGCCAGTTGCGATGTTGCGCTGGACGATCAGGAAGAAGATGACCACCGGCAGGGCGGTCAGGATCGACCCAGCCATGAGCGGGCCCCAGAAGGTGCCGCGGCTCGTCTGGTTCTGTAGCAGCCACGCCATCAGGTTCTGGTGCGCCTGATCGTTCAGCGTGTTGATGATGATGAATTCGTTCCAGGCCTGGATGAAGCCGTATACCGAGGTCGCGACCAGACCGGGGCCGGTAAGCGGCAGGATGATCTTCCAGAAGACCTGGAAGCGGCTGGCGCCGTCGATCGAGGCGGCCTCGTCGAGCTCGCGCGGGATCGCGCTGATGAATCCCCGCAGCGTCCACACCGTGTAGGGCAGGATCAGTCCGACGTAGACCAGCGTGATGCCGAGCAGGCTGTTGGTGAGGTTGAACCGCTGAAGCATCAGGAAGAGCGGGATCAGGACCGCGACGAACGGGACCATCTGCACCGACAGGACGACGAGGATGATCGCCTTGCGGCCGTAGAACTGGAACCTGGCGATGGCCAGCGCCGCCAGGAAGCCGACGAGCAGCGCGCCGACGACCGCGCCGCACGTGATGATCACGCCGTTGAGCAGGTCCTGCTGGAAGAACGGCGCGTTGAACGCCGACTTGAAGTTGTCCATCGTGAACGTGTGCGGGAAGAACGTCGGCTCGAACTGGAGGATCTCCGGCGCCGGCTTGAACGCGGTGTTGATGATCCAGTAGACCGGGAAGAACATCACGATCGCGAACAGCACGCCGCCCGCGTTCGCGGCGGCGGTGCCGAACCGGCTGCGGCCGACCGTGGGCGTGTCCGACTCGCGGTGCTTGCGGCGCCGCTTGCGTACGGCGGCCGGCGGTGCGGTGGCGACCATCAGTCCACGTCTCCGATCTTGAACATCTGGCGCAGGTAGAACGCCATGACCCCCAGCAGCAGGAGCACCGTCACGACCGCGATGGCCGAGCCAAGCCCGTAGTTGTTGTTCTTGAACGCGATGCTGTACGCCCAGGTCGCCAGCACCTGGTACTCGTCCTCCGGCCGGCCGTTGCGCACGACGTAGACCTGGGTGAACAGGCCGAAGTTCCAGATCACCGACAGCGTCGTGACGATGATCAGCAGCGGCTTGAGGATCGGCACCGTGATCAGGCGCAGCGTCTGCCAGGCGGACGCGCCGTCCACCGTCGCCGCCTCGAGCAGCTCCTTGGGCACCTGGGTCAGGCCGGCGTTGAGGGTGATCGCGATGAAGGGTATGCCGGCCCAGACCACGATCGTGGTGATCACGATCCAGCCCTGGATCGGGTCGGCGAACCAGCTGTGGTTGGCGAAGTCGACGCCGGGCAGGAGGTCGATCAGGTAGTTCAGGACGCCGAAGTCGGAGTCGACGAGCCACCGGAAGATCTGCGTGGCGACCAGCTGCGGCATGGCCCAGACGAACATCATCGCGATGATCATGGCGATCCGCACGCTCGGCGCGACCCGGCGCATCAGCAGCGCGACGGCGAGACCGAGCACCACCGTGAGCACGACGGACACCACGGTGAACGCGATAGTGCGGGCGACGACCTGGTAGAAGGTGTCGGTCGTGAAGATCTTGACGTAGTTGGCGAAGCCGACGTTGTCCGGCGGCAAGTCACCGAAGAGCTGGCGCAGGCCGAGGCTCTGGAAGGACAGGACGACCATGCGGACCAGCGGGTAGCCCAGCAGGCCGGCGAGCAGGAGCAGTGCGGGCAGGGTGAGCGCGAGGGGTGCGTACCCGCCGCTCGTCGCCGAACGACGCCTGCCCCTGGCGCGGCCGTCACCCGGTGCCGGCGCCTGCGATGCCGGCCGGGCGGGCGGGGATTCGACGACGGACATCGGTCCCTTACCTCTCTCGCTTCGTCAGTGCGGTGGCGGAGGGTAGTGCCGCCCGCCCGGGGGCGGGCGGCACGCTCCGGTCAGCTGGCGTTGAGGATCTCGTTGATCTTCGCGTCGGCTTCCTTCGCGGCATCCGCGACGGTTGCCTTGCCGGTGGCGATGCTGACCAGCATGTTCTGGAGCACGTTCGCCGACTCCACGTCGGACCACTTCGGCGCCATCGGGACGAACCAGGTCTCCTTGGCGGCCAGCGCGGTCGCCTCGTTACCCTTCACGGCCGCGGCCTTGTCCAGCAGGCTCGTCGCGTTGGGCAGCGCACCCTTGGCGATCAGGCCCTCCTGGGACTTGGTGTCGGTGAAGATCTGCGCCCACTTGGCGGCCAGGTCGGCGTTCGGGCTCTTCGCCGTGACGGCGACGTCCGAACCGCCGAGGAAGGACGGGATCTCGGGCAGCGGCGCCGTGGCGACCTTGCCGTTGACCTTCGTCTTGACCTTCTCCGAGGCGGGGTTGTTGGGGTCCTTCGGCTGCTCCTGTACCGCGCCGAGCTCCCAGCCGTTGCCGTAGAGCATGCCGGACTTGCCCTGCGCGTACACCGCGTCCTGGTCGGTCTCGTCCTTGGTCGGGTCACCGCTGGAGTAGGTCTTGGCCAGCTCGGCCCACTTGGTCAGGCCGGCCTGCGCGCCCGCCTCAGACAGGGTGCCGACCCACTTGTCGCCGTCCTTCTTGGCGATCTCGCCGCCGTTGCCGTGCACCCACGCCATCGCGGCGTACCAGTACTTGCCCGGCATGTAGAAGGCGGAGAACTGCTTGTCGGCGCCGTTCTTCTCCTTGAGCGCCTTGGCGGCGGCGACCAGCTCGTCGTAGGTCGTCGGCGCCTTCAGGCCGGCCTTCTCGTAGAGGTCGGTGCGGTACAGCAGCACCCGGGCGCCGGCGTAGTACGGCACGCAGTAGGTCTTGCCGTCGAGCTCGCACGGCGCGGAGAGGCCGGTCAGCCACTGCGCCGAGTTCTCGAACTGCGACTTGTCCAGCGGCGCGAAGGCACCGTTGAAGACGTACTTCGGCATCTCGGTGTTGCCCAGCTCGACGACGTCGGGGACCTCGTTGCCGGCCAGGGTGGTGTCGAGCTTGGCCAGGTGGTCGGTCCACTGCTGGTAGTCGACCTGCACCTGCGCGCCGGTCGCCGCAGTGAACCGGTCGTTGGCCTGCTTGACGACCTCGGGCCAGCCGGACTGGGCGTCGACCATCAGCCAGACCTTGATGGTCTTGCCGGCACCGTTTGTGGCGTTGGCGTTGGGGGTGTCGCTGCTGTCGCTGCTCGAGCCGCACGCGGCGGCGCCGACCAACGTCGCGGCGAGCGCCGCGGCAACCGCGATTCTGCGCTTCACGCTATTCCTCCTGGACGAATATGAAGGTGCGGTGGGGATGTTGGGTTCACGGGGCGGAGCTGCCGTCCTTGACGGCTTTGTGGCCGTGTACGGCTTGGGCGGTGCGTTGGAAGGCCGCGTGCGAACGTTCGTGGGTCCGCTGGGCGACGGCGACATAAAGCAGATCGAGGACGACCAGTTGCGGGTGGCGCGCGGAGAGCGCGTCCGGCCGGAAGGTCGTCGCCTGGGTGGCGGTGAGCAGCACGATGTCCGCGAGCTCGGCGAGCGGCGAGCGCGGGAAGCTGGTGAGCGCGATGGTGGTGGCGCCGCGGCTGCTGGCCTCGGCGAGCAGCTCGATCGTCTCGCCGGTCTCGCCGCTGTGCGAGATGCCGAGGGCGACGTCGCCGGAGCGCGACAGCGCGGCGCTGGCCAGGCCGTTGTGCACGTCGGTCCAGGCCCAGGCCGCCACGCCGATGCGGTGCAGGCTGAACTGCATCTCCTCGCCGACCAGCGCGCTGCCGCTGGCGCCGAAGATGTTGACCCGCGGCGCGACGGCGATGGCCACCGCCGCCCGCTCCACCTCGGCGAGGTCGAGCAGCGAGGCGGTGTCGTGCATGGCCTGGGTGTCGGCGGCCATGATCTGGCCGAGGACGCGCTCGAGCGGGTCGCTGGGCTGGATCTCGCGGCCGATGTCCACGGTCCAGCCGGAGGCGCGGGCCCGGCCGGTCTCCGCGGCGATGCCGAGGCGCAGATCCGCGTAGCCGTCGAAGCCGAGTGCGCGGCAGAACCGGGTGACGGTGGCCGGCGAGGTGCCGCTGCGCTCGGCGAGCTCGACGATGGTGGCCCGGGACGCGGCGGCCGGGTCGGTGAGCACCTGCTCGGCGACGCGCTGAAGGGCGCCGGTGAACTCCGGTAGGAGGGTGCGCACCCGTACCAGCACACCGTCGGAGTTGTTGCTCATCACGATTTGCGGTGCCTGGTCGCGCACCAGCGAGTCGACGACCGCGGTCGATGCGGTGCCGTCTGCGTCTGGCTCGACCATCGGCCGTCCCTTCATAAGGAGTGTTTACTGTCGCGGTAAAAGTTCTTACTTTCTGACCCCCCATGTCAAGCCTGTGGGTGAAGTTTTCAAACCGTTACCAAGGGCACGTCGGTGAATGTGTGCCACTCCGCCGTCGGTTGACCCGCGTCGATCCGCATATGGCCGATACGGCGTGACCGCCATCACATCCGCCTATTTAGCCCGATTTATACGTCGGCTTTTCGGACATCGGACAGCACCGATCGGCTAGCAACAACTAGTAGGTTCGGTCGATGAGACCGTTAACGCGAAACGCCCTCGCCGGCGGCGAGGGCGTCACGGAACGGGGTGTGGTCCGGCAATAATTCTGCCCAAACGGGCCCCGGCGCCGCGCCGGAGGCGCGGTCGGACCGGTCAGGCGCTGTCGCGGACCGCCTGGGCGAAGACCTCGGAGCGGTGCTCGAAGTTGCGGAACCGGCCGTAGCTGGGCGCCGCCGGGGACAGCAGCACCACCCCGCCGGGCGGGGTGAGCTTGCGCGCCAGCCGGACCGCGGACGGCAGGTCCTCGGCCGCCTCGGTGCGCACGCCCGGCAGCCCGGCCAGCTCCGCCAGGATCCGGGGCCCGCTGTCCGGCAGCCCGATCACGGTGATCTCGAGATCCCGCAGGTGGTCCCGCAGCGGCGCATAGTCCAGGCCGCGGTCGGTCCCGCCGACGAGCACGGTCAACGGCCTTCCCTCGTACGCGTCGATGGCGTGCATCGCCGAGTACGGGCTGGTGGAGAGCGTGTCATCGACGAACGTCAGCCCCGACGGGTCCTCGATCTCGGTAAGCCGGTGCGGCAGCCCCTCGAACGACTCCACGGCCCGGCGCAGGTCGTCCTTGCGCCCGGCGACGTCGATGCCCATGCCGTCCAGCACGGCCAGCGCCACGCACAGGTTGCGCCCGTTGTGCCGCCCGCGCAGCCGCAGCGCCGTACGCGGGAAGAGCGCCTCGTCGCTGCAGTAGACGAGATCGTCGTCGTCGATCCGGAACCGGGAGTCGCCGCTGCCGGCCGGCACGGCCGCGAAGCCGTTGGCGTCGCGGGCCTGCAGGGTCTCGGTCACCAGCCGCTCGTCCGCGCCGTTGATCACGATCAGTTCGGGGCCGTGCGCTAGCAGGTTGAGCTTGTCGCGGTAGTACTCGCGCTCGCCGCCGTGCGCGTCCAGGTGCTCCGGGAACAGCGCGGTGACCACCGCGACCCGCGGCGAGTCGGTCAGGTCGCTGCACTGGTAGCTGGACAGCTCCAGGACGTACTGCTGCGCCGGCGGCAGGTCGAGCAGCGGCACGCCGATGTTGCCGCCGAAGACGTTCGGCCGGTCGACGGCCGCCAGCAGGTGGCTGATCAGGCTCGCCGTGGTGCTCTTGCCCTTGCTGCCGGTGACCCCGATCGTCCGGCCGGCGTGGTCGGCCATCCAGAGCGCGCTGCCGCCGGTCACGGTGACACCGCGGGAACGCAGCTCGGCCATCCACGGGTGGGTCTGCGGCACGCCCGGCGAGCGCACCACCACGTCGGCCGCCACCAGCGCGGCGAACGCATGATCACCTCCGGCCAAGGGCGCCAGCGAGGCCAGCTCGCCCTCCCAGGGCACGGAGAGGAAGTTCGCGCTGTCGTCCACCGCGATCAGGCGCGACGGACCGTGCGCGGCGACGGCCGTGACGGCGGCACGGCCCTCACGGCCTGTGCCCCAGACAGCCACGGAACGTCCGCGCAGGTCGGTCAAGCGCACTGTCGTCTCCCTCGGTCGCGTCGAACTAGTATGGCTCGCTGGTCCTACGACGGGAGCTTCCGGGTGCGTGCGCAGTTCGAGGTCATGCGGTTCCCCGCATACAGGTTCGATCCGGCGACGGGGGTCGCGGAGTTCGACTACCTGCTCGACGGCCCGCAGCCGCTGGAGTTCACCGAGACGATCACCTTCCCCGTGGCCGCCGGCCCGCCGCCGGAGCACTTCTCGCGGGTGCTCGACCTGCTGCACGGCGTGGCCGGGGTGAGCTACTACAAGGTCGGCGCCCCCGCGCGCATCGAGGCGCCGTCCGCGGTCCCGCCCGAGGCCGCGGCGCTGTTCACGGCCGTCTACACCCACGGCCTCGGCGAGTACGCCTACGTCAACAAGCTGCCGCACGTCCTCGAGCTGTCGGTGCACGTGCCCGGCACCTCGGCCGCCGCCCCCGCGGTGGACAACGCCGACGGCCGCCCGCTCTCGGCCGTCGGCGGCGGCAAGGACTCGATCGTCACGCTCGAGATCCTGCGCGCCGCCGGGCTCGACCCGGTGCCCTTCTCGGTCAACCCCAACCCGGTGATCGTCAACGTCAACGCCGCATCCGGCCTGCCCGCGCTCGCCGCCCGCCGCAAGCTCGACCCCCGCCTGTTCGAGCTCAACAAGGCCGGCGCGCTCAACGGCCACATCCCGGTCACGGCGATCAACTCGCTGATCGCGATCGCCACCGCGGCGCTGCACGGTCTTGGCCCGGTGGTGATGTCGAACGAGCGCTCGGCGTCCGACCCGAACCTGATCTGGAACGGTCACGAGATCAACCACCAGTGGTCCAAGGGCGTCGCCGCCGAGGCGCTGCTGCGCGCCGCGGTCACAGCGCACACCGGCCTGACCGAGCCCTACTTCTCGCTGCTGCGCTCGCTGTCGGAGCTACACATCGCCCAGCTCTTCGCCCGGCACACCGCGTACGACGACGTGGTCACCAGCTGCAACAAGGCCTTCAAGCTGCACGACCCGACGGCCCGCTGGTGCGGCGACTGCCCCAAGTGCCGCTTCGTCGCGCTGGCGATGGCGCCGTCGATGCCGCGCAAACGGCTCACCGCGATCTTCGGCCGGGACCTGTTCGCGGACCCGGCGCAGGTGCCGGGCTACCTGGAGCTGCTCGGCATCGACGCGCACAAGCCGTTCGAGTGCGTCGGCGAGGTCGAGGAGTCGCTCGTCGCGCTCACGATGCTCGGCGACGACCCGCAGTGGGCCGACTCGCCGGTGATCGCCGCCCTGCGCGCGGCCGTGCCGCCCGGCGCGTGGGCCGCGGCCTCGCGCGACGAGGTGCTGACCCCGGCCGGGCAGACGTTCGTGCCACCGTCGTACGCGAAGGTGCTCGCGACCGCGATCGGCTGACCGCTACTCGGGCGCGTCGTGGTGGATGCGCTCCGGTGCGACGCCCAGCCCGTGCAGCGCCTCGCTGGTCGCGGTCAGCATCGACGGCGGCCCGGCCAGGTAGACCTCGTGCTCCGACCACTCCCCGTACGCGGCGACCGCGTCGGTGACCAGGCCGGACGCGTACGGGCCGGCGGGGCCCTCGGAGATCACCGGGACGACGGTGGACCGGCGGCAGGCGGCGGCGATCGCCGCGACGTCCTCGATGTCATACAGCTCGGCCAGGTCGCGGACGCCCCAGAAGAGCACCGCCGAGCGCCGGTCCCTGGTCGACGCCAGCTCGGTGAGCAGCGCCTTCAGCGGCACGATCCCGGTGTCCCCGGCGATCATCAGCAGGTCACGGCCCCGCTCGGGCAGGCCCATCTCCCCCTCGGCCCGGCCGATCCGGACGGTGTCGCCGACCTGCGTGCGGTACACCAGCGCGCCGCTGACCCCGGCCTCGCCCTTCGCCCGCACGTGCAGCTCGACGAAGTTGTCGCGGCGCGGATCGCCCGACAGCGAGTACGGCCGCCAGACCCCGGGCAGCTCGGGAACCTCGATCCGCGCGAACTGCCCCGGCCGGTAGGGCATCGGAAGCAGCGGCCGCAGCCACAGCACCGCGAGGTCGTCGCGGCGGCGCTCGTGCGCGACGACCACGGCGGTCCACGCGGCGGGCCGGTACTGCGCCGCCATCCCGTGCGCGATCCACTCGTACGCGTGGTGCCAGCTGGATCGCCACGCCTCGTCGAAGTCCTGCCGCCAGCCGTTGGCGGCCATGCCGGCCCGCATCGCCTCGGCGAGCGCGGCACCGGCGAGCTGGAGCTGCTGCGGCAGCACCCCGCACTCGGCGAGCGCCGCGCCGAGCCGGCCGCAGGCGGCGACAAGCTGCGGCGGCTGATCGAGGTTCTGCACCAGCCAGGTCAGCGCCTGCGCGAGCTGCTCGGCCTGCCAGGTCGGCCCGCCGGGCAGCCGGGCGAAGAGCGCGGGCTGCGCCTGCACGAGCGCGGCCCGCAGCCGCAGGGCCACGTCCTCGGCGCCGCCGGCGAGCTCCAGGCTGTCGCCGAGCAGCCGCTGCATCTCGTGCAGCGCCACGTCGTCGGCCGGGTCCATGCCGTCGGCGGCGGCCGGCACCGGGGGTACGCCGACGGGCGGCACGACGCCCGGCAGCCGCACCTGGCCGAACGGGCTCGGCGGCGCGATGGGCTCGCCGGGCCAGTGCGGGCCGGCCGGGCGCGGTGCGCCGATCCGCTGGACCGCGCTGATCGGCCCCGAGCCGAACACGGGCGGCACCATGCCAGCGATCCAGGGCCCGGCGCCGGGCCGGTGCGGGGTGGTGGGACCGCGCGGCGGCCCGCCGGGTACGGGTGGCACGGCGGCGCCGGGTACGGGTGGCACGGCGGCGCCGGGTACGGGTGGCACGGCGGCGCCGGGTACGGGTGGCACGGCGGCGCCGGGTACGGGTGGCAGGGCGGCGCCCGGCCCGGCGCCGGGTACGGGTGGCAGGGCGGCGCCCGGCCCGGCGCCGGGCGGCGCTGTCGTGCCTGGGATCCACGGTGGTATCCGGGCAGGCGGTCCCGTGCCGGGGGCCGGGGGCGTGCCCGGGACTCCGGTCACTCCTGATGGCGGGCGGACCGCCGGGAGGGCCGGTGTGCCGGGCGGCTGGGCGGCACCCGGGAGTGCGGGATTCGGCGGCACCCTGACCGGCCCGTTCGCGGACGTGGCCGGCCCGCCCGGCCCGGGCGGGAGACCGGGCCCAGGCGGAACACCGGGCCCGGGCGGGACACCGGGCCCAGGCGGAACACCGGGCCCGGGCGGGACACCGGGCCCAGGCGGAACACCGGGCCCGGGCGGGACACCGGGCCCGGGCGGGACACCGGGCCCGGGCTGGCCAAGGCCCGGGAGAACAGGCGGACCGCCGGGCCTCATCGGTATTGCGCCGCGCAGCGGCAGCAGCGGGCTCGAAGGCTCCGGCTCCGGTCCGGGCGGGTCCTCCCCGGGCGGCGCCTCCCCGGGCGGCGCCTCCCCGGGCACCTGCGCACCGGGCGCCGCTTGGCCAGGTCCCGGACCACTGGATGCGCCCGGACCACCGGCACCACCGGCACCACCGGACCCGGCGCCGCCGGATGTGCCCGTACCTCCGGACTCGGTGCCGCGGGCACCACCCGGGTTGGCGCCCGGCGCCGGTGTCGTGGGACGGGTCGTGCGGGGGCCGCTGGGAACCGGCCCGATCGCGGCGCGGAACTCCCCGGCCCGCTGCGCCGTGGCCTCCGCGGCCTCCGGCGTCTCGCGGTCGGGCCGCGGCACCTCGCCGGCGGAGAGCTCGCGGTACGGATGCGCCGCTGGTAGCGCCAGTGGCGGCTCGGCGGGAAGATCGGCCTCGCTGTCGGCCGCGGGCCGGTCCGGGTGCGCCGGCAGGACGGTCTCCGGGGCGGGCTGCGCGTTCATGCCGGCCACCGCGTCCGCGGCGCCGGACGCGGCCGCCTCCGGCGCGGTGAGCCGCAGCCGGATGGCTCGCAGCAGCGCGAGCATATGCGGGTCGGTACCGGATCCGGACGACACGTGCACACCCCCCGACCGCAGAACGATGCGAACAGTACAACCGTACTGCCGCCGCGTCCGGCCGCCATCGACTACCCGGTGGCGCCCGCCATCCGCGCGGTCGCCTCGTCGAGAATGCCAGAGCTCGTCGCGAAGTTCAGCCGGACGTAGCCGGCGCCGGCCGCACCGAACCGGGTGCCCGGCTCGACCGCGACCCGCCCCTTGGCCAGGAACAACTCCTGCGGCTCGTCGTCGCGCCCCAGTGCCCGGCAGTCCAGCCAGGCCAGATACGTCGCCTCCGGCGCCCGCCAGCGGACACCCGGCAGCCGGGTGCTCAGCAGGCGGCCCAGCTGCGCCCGGCGCTCGTCCAGCTCCGCGTGCAGCTCGGCCAGCCAGGCGTCGCCTTCCTTGAACGCCGCGACGGTCGCCAGTACGCCGAGGTGGCCGGTGCGCCAGCGGACGTCGGGCGGAAGGCGGCCGACCAGCGCGGCCAGCGCCGGGCCGCCGGTCACGATCGCCGCGCACTTGAGGCCCGCCAGGTTGAAGGCCTTGCTGGCCGACAGCAGGCTCACGGCCACCTCGCCCGCGCCGGGGATGCTCAGCAACGGCGTGAACTCGGCACCCGGCAGCACCAGCGGCGCATGGATCTCGTCGCTGACGACCGTCACCCCGTACAGGCGAGCCAGCCGGACCAGGGCGGTGAGCTCCTCGCGGGTATGCACGCGGCCGACCGGGTTGTGCGGGTTGCAGAGCACGTAGACCGCCGGGTGGGCGGCGAAGGCCGCCTCCAGCGCGGGTAGGTCGAGGCGGAACTCCCCGGTGAGCGGCACCTCCAGCAGCCGGGTACCCGCCTCGGGCGCCCAGTCGAAGAACGGCGGATACACCGGCGGGCTGATCACCACCGTGTCGGCGGGCCGGGTGAGCAGGCGCAGCAGCTCGACCACGCCGACGCCGACGTCCGCGACCGCGGTGACCGCGCCCGGGTCGAAATCCCACCCCCAGTGCCGGCCAGCGAAGCCCGCCAGCGCGACCCCGAGGTCCGGCTGAGCCAGCGAGTACCCGGTGTCGGAGGCGTCCACCGCCGCGTGCAGCGCGGCCGCGACCGGCGGGGCCAGCGGATAGTCCATCTCGGCCACGAACAGCGGCAGCACGTCGTCGGGGTAGGTGCGCCACTTGGCACTGCGCCGCCCGCGAAGCGTCTCGAGCGGATCGACGTGCATCAGCCGGCCCTAGGCGACGCGATCCGGTAGACCACGGAGTGGCGCAGCGGCCCCTCGACGGTCGGATCCTCGAAGTCGTCGGCCGGGTCGTAGGACATCCCGAGCCGGTGCATGACCGCGCGGGAGCGGTCGTTGCCGACTGCGGTGATGGCCAGGATCTCCGCGAGCCCGAGCACGTCGAAGCCGTAGTCGAGGCAGGCGTGGCCGGCCTCGGTCGCGTACCCGTGGTTCCAGGCCGCGCGGGCCAGCCGCCAGCCGATCTCGACACCCCCGAACGGCAGCTCCTCGTCCACCGGGTCGAGCCCGGCGAACCCGATGAACTCGCCGGTCGCGACCTCCTCGACGGCCCACCAACCCCAGCCGCGCGCGGCGAGCTCGGCGCTGAAGTACGCCACCGAGGCGGCGCTCTGCTCGTAGTTCATCACCTGGGGGAAGAACTCGCGGACCAGCGGATCCGCGTTCATCGCGGCCCAGGGCATCACGTCGGATTCGCGCCACTGGCGCAGCAGCAGGCGGTCGGTCTTCAACTCGGAGATCGTCATCGCGTCCCTTCTCGGTGACCCGGTAAAAGGTACCGGCATCAGAGCGGTCGGCGCCCAGTGGGCAGAATGCCCTTGTGCCCGCACTGAGCATCACCGACCCAGACGACCCGCGGATCGCCGACTACCGCGCGCTGACCGACCTGGAGCTGCGTACCCGGTGGGAGCCGCCCAACGGGCTGTTCATCGCCGAGGGCGAGCTGGTCATCCAGCGCGCCCTGCGCGCGGGCTATCGGCTGCGCTCGGCGCTGGTCGACGAGAAGCGCGTCGACCAGCTCAGCGGGCTGCCGGCGGACGCGCCGCTGTACAGCGCGACCCCCGGCGTCCTGGAGTCGGTCACCGGCTTCCACGTCCACCGCGGCATCCTCGCCTCGTTCCACCGCCGCGAACTCCCCACGCTGGAGCAGTTGCTGGCCGGCGCCCGGCGCCTGGCGGTCCTCGAGGGCCTCAACACGCACACGAACCTCGGCGCCCTGTTCCGCAGCGCGGCCGCCCTCGGCATCGACGCGATCGTGCTCTCCCCTACCTGCGCCGACCCGCTCTACCGCCGCGCGGTACGCGTCAGCATGGGCGAGGTCTTCGCCATCCCGTACGTGAAGACGGAAGACTGGCCCCAGTCACTGGCCGCCGTCCGCGCCGCGGGCTTCACCCTCCTCGCGATGACGCCGGCACCGGACGCCGTGGCGTTGCAGGAGTTGACCGCGGCCCAGCGTTCGCGGCCGGCACTGCTACTCGGCGCCGAGGGGCCAGGACTCACCCGCGAGGCGCTCGCGGCCAGCGACGTCCGCGTCGCCATCCCGATGCACAACAACGTCGACTCCCTCAACGTCGCCACCGCCGCCGCCATCGCCTTCTGGGAACTCACCCGCGCCGAGACGACCTGATATCCGAGCAATATAAGCGGTATTTAAGGTGCTCGCTATGGACCATCCCGTCCATGATGGGGAAGACTCGGGGGCCGCCATTATGAGAAGCTCTTGGCGCTCCTGGTTTTGGAACATCGCACTAATGATCTGCACTGGAATGATGGCCGCCGTTTCCACGCCAGTTGCGCTCGAATATCTCGGCAGCGGCGTTTGGTGGGCCGGGGCGCTATTCGGGGCGATGTCCATCGCACTATGGGTGGCAGCGGCCAGGTCCCTCATGATTGGAGTCACCGCCGGCCCCACCTACGTTGTGATCAGGGAACTCACACGGACATGGAAAATCAAGTGGGCTGACACCGTGGAGATATCCGATGGTGCACCGGTCAGCGGCCCAGCGAGCCTCGGTGGCGCAACATCGCCACAGATCGTCGTGGCACGACCGGGTTACCCTCGCCAGGTTGTCGCCATTAGCGGCCTCGGTAGTTACGGGTTAGGGCGAGGCAGCACCCCCGGTGAACGCGCGGTGTCCGGCCTCAACGAGCATCTGTCGAAGTGGCGCCGAGAGAATCCATGAGACGCCAACACTTCCCGCGTCAGCCTATCGACCACGGGTTCCAAGCTGGCCCTGTAAATCAGCCATCGTCGGGCTTGGAGTCCGCCCTCTGGCCCGCTGCCGCTCGCCCGACGGACCGACGCCTCGTCAGTCGCCGTGCCCGTGGAATTGATGGGCTTGGCTTGCGAGCCATGACGGCACGAGCAAAGACAGCAAGTGCCTTGAGTATTTCAGCCCGCTGATGCGGCTCCGTACCGCGGAGGGCGTTCAGCGCTACGAGGCCAAGGATCAACACCGGCACCGAGGTTGCGACAGCGATAGCGTAGGGAAGATTCGACCAGCCCATCGAGGACTCCACATCTGTGACCCGGCTGGTCGAGTTGTGCGCAGGGCTCAGCTCGACCAGCGTGTTTCACTGGCGAAGCTGAGAATCCCTGCCCCCGGTTGGGTCTCAGATTTTCTGTCTCTCGATCCCTCCAGCTCGACCAGACGCCTGTCCTCGGAGACAACGAGGCAGCGCCTTCTAGCCGGAGGTCTCTCCCGCCCGGCCGAAGCCGGACCGATGAAGCCGGGGGCGGCGTATTCGCCGCCTTGGGACTCGGGGGTCCCTACCGTGCTGACGACTCCATCGCGAAGGGATACTCCCCTCCTACGCCAACCGATGTTGCCACTGACTTGCCTTGATCACCAGACTCCTGCCGTCCAGGGCTGCCGTTGGGAGGATGTCTTCCCCCAACCGGCGCCATCGCGCCGGAAGAGACGGTCGGAAAGACCTGAGTGAAGCCAGTCCGTTCGCCGGCGCGGCGGGGCAGCACCTTCCCCAGCTCATGCCTTGAAATGATCCGGCAGCGGTAAATACACGCGCATTACCTCAGAACCTGCCACCGCGGAGGGATCGGCTCGTCGCACCGGCGGACCGGACGGCCGATTCGAGGCAGGTACGGCGCATACCCAGACGCTTACGTGGCCACGAGATCCCGCCGGATCCGGAAGCGCGCGACCAAAGAGGCAACCGTACCCGCCGTCGGCGACGCTTCCCGGCCGAATGTGGATCAGGTTGTTTCGGCGGCGAGGTCCGCGATCGCGTCGACGAGTTGGTCGCCGTCGCGAAGGGAGGCGTCGTTGTGGTCAGCACCCTCGACGGCGAGTACTCTTACTCGTCCTGCGGCCTCCTGCGCAACCGTCAGGCTCTGGGCCGGCGGGACAATCGTGTCGGCGGTGCCGTAGATGACGAGTGTGGGTGCGGTGATCTGCCGGATGAGGTCGGTGACCGGGAAGTGGTCTCTTGCCAGCAGCCGTACGGGCAGGAAGGGATAGTGCTCCTGCCCGGCCGCCGGTAGGTCGGTGAACGGGGACCGCAGGATCAGTCCTGCCGGTGGGTGTTCTGCCGCCAGCGCGGTCACCACGGCGGCGCCCAGGCTTTCGCCGTAGTAGAGGAGCCGTTCGGGGCGGATTCCGGCTTGCTCGACGAGGTATGTCCGTGCCGCGCGGATGTCGTGGGCCAGGCCTTGCTCGCTGGGATCACCGGGGTTGCCGCCGTAGCCGCGGTAGTCGACGAGCAGCACGGTGAGACCCCGAGCGGACAGAGCCGCGGCGAGGGGAGCCCGGGCCTGCCTGTGCCCCGCGTTCCCGGGGGCGACCAGCACCGCCGTCTGCTGGTCCGGTATGCCGGGCGAAGGCGCGATCAACCACGCGGTGAGGCGCAGCCCGTCAGCGGTGTGCAGGGTGACGTCGCGAGCACCGGACAGCACCTGGGACGCGGGTGGTGGCGAGGCCCGGTCCGGGAGGTATATCAGCCGTCGTTGCAGCACCCAGAGAGCGGCGATGAGCAGCGCCAGAAGCACCAGCGTGACCAGCGTCAGGCGTAGGAGAGCCGGCAGCTTCATCATGACGGCTTGTGGTCCGATGTCATCGGCCATGCGGCGACGGCTAGCTTCCAATGTCTGACCAGGTCAGGATGCCTCCGGGTTCGTCGGCATACCAGGCCGTGCTGTTGAGTGCGAGTTGTGGGAGCGCCTTCTTGGCAGGACTGTGAGCGCGTGATTGGAAAACGGTCAAGAAACTGCACTTGTCCTGCGCGATTCCGCTGCTCACGGCCCACGCCAGAAACGCCTTCTTCCGTTCATCGTGGACAGGGCCATCGCTGTCGACGACCTCGACGAACCAGAATCTGTCGGACAGCACATCGACGATGAGGCAGTCGGGCAGCTTGCCGAGTTTCTTGAGATCAAGATGCAAGGTCGTGAGCAGTCGCTCATCGACGATGTTGACCGGCTCCCCCGACTGGCTGATGAACACAACAGCCGGATCACCCATGATCTTCGGCGCGCCGAGCTCGAGGAAAGCAGCCAGGGTCTCGCTTCCGGCGTTGAGTACGCGGGAAGCGCCTCCGGGCAAGGTCACCGTCACCATGGCTCCGGCCTTGGCGCGGTCCGCCCGCGTCAGTGCTCGCATGCGACCTGTCGGCGTCAGATTGGCCGACTGCCATTCTGCGATTTCAGCACTCAGCTGTTCACCTTGAAGGACCGGGCTCAGAAGCTTGGCGAATTCCCCGACAAGGCTGTACCGGCCGACGCTGGAAGTGGTCGGAACGGAGCGATCCCAGAGCAGCACGCCGTTCTCCTCCCAGCGGTGGAAGGTCTCATCGCGGACGCCCTCGCGGCTGTTGGTCTGATACCAGGCGTGGGAACCAACGCCCCACTCGGCGCAGAGATCGTCAATGGCTCGGCTGCCCCTGGACGACCTGGAGGCGGCATAGTATGCCCGGCGCTCGTCGTCTGTGCGATGCGCCGCGATCTCCTCGTTCATCCGCATGAGGGCGAGCGGCCGTACAGGATTCTGACCGTCGATGGCGCCGGTGTACATGAGCGTCAAAGCTGCTGCCGCTGCGATCGGGTTGGCCGTTGCGGTAGTCCCGGTGAGGTCCGACGGCACGATGGCCTGCAGCCGCTCCAGGTACGCCTCGCGGTCCTCAAGAAGGGCTGGAAGTTCCCGGCTCGGGTTGCTCTGCGTCACGCACCAGACCATATACGCGATCAATCTCCGCGGGCAGCACCGCCGGATCCAGCTTGGCCCATCGGCGGAGGAGCTCCGCATCGGGCAACGGCAGAGCAGACAGCTCGTACGCCGACACGGCCACCGAACCCGTCAGGCATCGATAGAGACGATCGACCGCTGCCGAGTCCAGCAATGCCGTCAGAAGTCGCGGCGTCAGGACGCTGTCCTCAGTGCCGCACCTGAGGACGTTGACATGGTTCTCCACCGAGACCCGTCCGCCCCACTGCTCAAGCTCCGCGGCGTCGAGGGCCGTCGCGACAAGGCGGCGGTTCTGCTCGGGAGCAGTCGTTCGCTGGACCAGTACCGCCGGCTGCCGCAGCACCAGCGTCCGCTCGTCCGCATCGTGGCGCATCTCGACCCAGCGCATCTTGTCGCGTAAAGGATCTTGGTGAAGCTTCCCGCCGTCGAGGTCTGCCGCCCAAACGATCTTCACGCTTCGCCGTCTCGGCTCTGCAGAAAGCTGGTCCTTGTGGCGATTCCATACGAGCGGACCCGTAGAGACCTTCCAGTGATAGTCCTTGAGTCGCTTTGTCATACCACCCGCCGCGGCGACCAATGCGTTGTCGTCCTGAGAACGCGGCAACAGCCACGGCAGTGACGTGTCGGTGGGGATGGTGCCGTGCCCGATCGCAGCGCTCTTGACGGTGCCATTCATTGTCACCTGCTCGCATGCGACATCGCCGGCTTCGCCACGGCGGAAGACGGCGAGCACCGTCTCCTGCAGAACACCTGTTGAGAAGACGCCGCTTCGATCGGCGATATACGAGACCTGCCTCAGCGGCGCCTTCGAGGCCAGGTGTTTGCGCAACAGCTGGAAGTACTTGCCGCCGATCCATCCGGCAGGAATGAGCGCTGCCACGGTGCCGGCGTCGGCCGCGTGGTCGACAGCGGCAGCGAGAAACAGCTGGTAGCGGTTCGCATGCCCGGCCAGGACATGGGCCCAGGTGGCGCGATCTTTCTCTGCCAGCCGCACTCGACCGTATGGGGGGTTGAGGATTGTTACTTGAGGCTGCTGCGGCGGGGCGGACAGCCCATCGCCTAGCTGTAGGAGCGCGGGAAGAGGCAGTCGCCGCCGAGCCGGCACTCGTTGCCAGGTCTCCAGGAGCTCAGCAGCCAGAACAACACTGCCGAGCCATACCGCGGCCGCGTCCAGGTCTCGTCCCCCGATGCAGCGCGTCACCCGTGTCAGGGTGATGTCCGGCTGAACCGTGGCTTGATCACTCAGCCAGTCTCGGAGAGCGGGAAGCAGCAGCGCGCCGGCCCCGGCCGCCGGATCCCACACCAGCCCACCAGGCTTCTCGTCCAGATCAGCTACTGCCCTCTCATAGAGAGCAGCGGCCAGGGCCGGTGGGGTGTAGTGCCGGCCATCCGCAGTTCGAACCTCGGCATCAAGTGACACGACGTAAGCGTCCGTAAGCGCCTCACAGGATGCCTCATGAAGGTCATCGCGCGGAGACGCGAATCCCAGAGACACCATGTCGACCGGCGGCTCAGCACTGACAGCAGTGAAGACATCCAGTCCCCAGGGACTTCGGATCCCCGCTGCTTGCGCTCGCCGACGCCACCACTCAGGCACGCTGGCCAGGACCGACAGGGACGCTTCCGACAAACCCTGTGCGCCGGTCGCCGCCATGACCGCACGCTGCGCGCGGTTCGCCCTCTTTGTGTCGATTACTTCGGCGCTCACGTGTCTGATCCTGTCAGTCTGTTCGCATCGGGCCCAGTACCGCCGCCAATGCCACGCCCGACATCCTGCCGTTGGCGTCAAGTCCAGCCGGAAGCGGCCCTCTGAGACACAACGAAGGCCGGCACCGGCCCATCGACGTGGCGCCACGTAACGGCGTCATGCTGGTCGATGAACCGGGCGCACCTTCAGCGCCGAGCCCTGAAGGCCGTCGAGATCGCGAACGGGAAGATCACTGGCATCGAGAAGTCACGCGAAGAACTGACCGAGATCGGCGTCGACAGGCTCCCGGAGACGATCTCTGTCCGTGTCAGAAGGTGCAGGTGGCGAGCTCTTCCCCCGGCGTGTACGAGAACGCCACCCGGTCGGAGGAGACCCAGCCGTACGTGGTGGTGCCCTCGACGCGGCCGTAGTACCAGGTGTTGTTGTAGTGGTTGGAATACTGGCACCACATCCAGACCACCGTCCCGGCGGAAAGGCTCCTGATCCGGTCGCAGTCTGCGTAGGAGCCGGTGTTCAGCCAGGTGCCACCGGACAGGACGGTGAGCTTGCCTCCGCCGTTGGGCAGGTGGGTCGGCACCGAATAGGGGCAGCCGGTGGGCGCCGGCGGAGCGGCCGAGGCCGGTGACGCCGGCCCGGCGATCAGTCCCGCCGTCGCCATCAGGGCGGCGGCCGATACGGTAGCCATGACTCTGAGCATCCGAGACATGAGACTCCTATCTGGACAGTCAATGTTGATCAAAGCTACCGTCCTCGTCGATGTCTGACAAGGCACTGTCACCGCAATGACACGCTCAGTCGACGCGGTAGGTCAGGTGGGTGGTGGTGCCGGAGGCTCGTACGTGGATCTGACGCAGCGTGCGTGGGCCGGTCCCGGCCAGAAACAGCGGCGTCCCGCCGCCCAGCAGCACCGGCGACAGATGCAGCCGCAACTCGTCGAGCACGCCCGCCTCGAGCGCACCGCGGATGACCTCGGCACCGCCCATCACCACGACATCCCGGTCGTCGGCCACCACGGTGGCCTTCCCTACCGCGCTGCGCACGCCGTCCACCACGAACGTCACCCGATCCGCGAGGCGGACCGTGTCGGGCGGCCTGCGGGTCACCACCAGCACGGGTGGCTTCGCGGCCAGGCCCGCGCCGTAGCCGACGTCGTCGTTCCAGCCGTGCGGGCCGTCGATGATGTCGAAGAGGTGGCGGCCCATGACGACCGCGCCCGTGGCGTCCGTCGTCGCGGCGAGTACCTCACGGTCGATCGGGTCGGGGCTGAAGGCCCAGGTGTGCAGGGCCTCGCCGCCGCGGCCGAGGCCGTGCTCCGCGTCCGGGTCCGGGCCGGTCACGTACCCGTCCAGGGACACCGAGATGTCGGCGACCACCTTCGTCATGTGGAGACCGGTACCCAGGCGGGGCGGAACCAATCCCGCCTCAGGCCGGCGGAATGAGCCGCGATCCCGTCCAGGCCAGGCCCATGCCGGCGGCGAGCAGGAGCAGCGCGCCGACGGTCGGTAGCGGGCGGACCGCGTACGAGCCGGCGCCGATCGAGAGGGCCGCGAGCATCAGCAGGACGCCGTCGGCCGGGTTGACCAGCTTGGAGCGGAAGACCGCCCAGCCCAGCAGCAGCCAGCCGGCGCCGGCGACCGCGGCGGCGGCCAGCGAGGCGGCGTGCACCTGCGTGGCGCTCAGGCCGGAGCCGGCCGGGCCCACGCCCTCGGGGAGTGCGGCCAGCGGGAGCATCATCATGAAGCCGGCCATGCCGACGAGCAGGCCCGCGAGCGCCGAGCGGCGGGTGCGGGAGCCGGACAGCAGTCCGGCGAGGCCGATCATCGCGACGGCGCAGAGCCAGCCGGCGACGAGTCGGACCAGCAGCGTGCCGGGTGGGCTGGACACGCCGAGCGTGGTCCAGCCGTAGAGGACGGCGCCGAGCGGCAGCGCCCACAGGGAGATCCGGGCGTACCGGCGTACGGACCAGATCCAGACGGCCTCGCGGACCGGCAGGTATTCGGCGGTGGTCTGTGCACCGCCGACCCAGGCCGGCGCCACGCGCAGCGGGCGTCCGCTGGCCGTCTGATGTTGACTGATGCTCATTCCATCGCCTCACGCCAAGCGGCCGTGGACCCCGGTCGGAATCCTCGGTCAGCATGGCAAAACCCCGCGCACTGCGCGGGGTTTTGCGGCATTCGCTACGATCTTGCACCTCGTCGGGGGAGGTCAGGCGCGCTCGGGCTCCCCCGTGTTGTGGTAGTCGGCGCTGCCGAGCGCCGCGGCCGGCGGCACGGCCTCGGGCGCGGCCAGGCCCCGGGGTCCCCTGTCTCCGGACACCTGGGCCTCGGCGGCGCGTACCTGTGCGTCGACGGCGGCGGCCTCCTTCGCCGCGGCCTCGGCCGCGGCGGCGGCCTCGCGCTCGACGGCGCCGGCGTCGACCGTCGACGACGGGAGGTCGCCGACCATGTTGGCCAGTCCGCCGAGCGCCCCGCCGACGCCCTCGAGGGCCTTGGTGAGTTCGGTCGGCACGATCCAGACCTTGTTGGCCGAGCCGTTGGCGATCTGCGGCAGGGCCTGCAGGTACTGGTAGGCCAGGACCTTCTGGCTCGGGTTGGCCTCGTGGATCGCGTTGAAGACGGTCCGGATGGCCTTGGCCTGGCCCTCGGCGGTGAGGATCCGGGCCTGCCGGTCGCCGTCGGCGCGCAGCACCGCCGACTGCTTGTCACCCTCGGCCGTGAGGATCTGGGACTGCTTGACACCCTCGGCCGTGAGGATCGCGGCGCGGCGGTCGCGCTCGGCGCGCATCTGCTTCTCCATGGAGTCGCGGATGCTCGGCGGCGGTTCGATCGCCTTGATCTCGACGCGGGTGACCTTGACTCCCCATCGGCCGGTGGTCTCGTCGAGCACGCCGGACAGGTGGCGGTTGATCTCCTCGCGGCTGGTCAGCGCGCGCTCCAGGTCGAGCGAGCCGATGACGTTACGCAGGGTGGTGACGGTCAGCTGCTCGATGGCCTGGAGGAAGTTCGCGATCTCGTACGTGGCGCGTACCGGGTCGACGACCTTGAAGTAGAGCACCGTGTCGATCGAGACCACGAGGTTGTCGGAGGTGATGACGGGCTGCGGCGGGAAGCTGACCACGTTCTCGCGCATGTCCACCTTGGTGCGTACCGTGTCGATGAACGGCACCAGCAGGTTGAGCCCGGGCGACAGCGTGCGCTTGTACTTGCCGAGGCGCTCCACGACGTCGTGCCGCTGCTGCGGCACGATCCGGACCGACCTGAGCAAGGTGATCACCGCGAAGAGCGCGATCACGAAGACGAGCACACCGATAGCGACTTCCATGGCGTCTCTTCTCTTTCTGTATGCGATTGGTGATTCAGAGATTGGGCAGGTCGTCGCGCCACACGATCGCGGTGGCTCCCTTGACCTTGATGACCCGGACCCGATCGCCCGGCGCGTAGGTCTCCGCGCCGTCGAAGGAGCGCGCGGTCCAGAGCTCACCGTCGATCTTCACGAGCCCGTGGTCGGCGGTGACTTCCTCCAGCACGGTCGCCTGGGATCCCTCTATCGCCTCGATCCCGAACGGCGTCTCGCCGGACTCGGCGGCGGACCGCTGGTGCCGCATGATGATCGGCCGAAGTGCGGCGACGGAGAGGCCGGACACGAGGGCGAAGACTATCGTCTGGAGGAGCAGCGGGGCGCCGAGCGCCGCCGCGCCGGCCGCCGCGAGGGCACCAATGGCGAAGAAAATGATCAGAAAGGTCGCGGTGAAGGCCTCCGCGACCGCGAGGGCGACGGCGAGCACGATCCAGAGGACGCTTTCCACCCCCTGATCGTGACACGTCCGCGCTCGTGAGGCGACGTCGCGTCACGTCGGGTTGCCACGTAGCCATATCGGTGCCGTTCAGTTAAGAAGTAGTACCCCGCATCCGAGAAAGGCTCACCCGTGTCCCTGCTGCCGGAGACCGGCCGACGCGTCACCGAGATCGCCGCCCGCGCGCAGTCCGCGGGTCGCGCGCCGTCCCTGGCGCTGGCGGTCGTCCGCGACCGATCGCTGCTGCATTTCACCGGCGCGGGCGAGACCCCGCCGCCGGATACGAAGACCCAGTACCGGATCGGCTCGATCACCAAGACGATGACCGCGACCATGATCATGCAGCTGCGCGACGAGGGCGGCCTCGCCCTCGACGACCCGCTGGGCCGGCATCTGCCGGACACCCCGCTCGGCGGGCTCACGGTGCGGCAGCTGCTCGGGCACGTCTCCGGGCTGCAACGCGAGCCGGACGGGCCGTGGTGGGAGCGCAACACCGGCGGCGACGTGGACAAGCTCCTCGCCGAACTCGCGTTCGACAAGATCGCCGCGCCGCCGTTCCGGACCTACCACTACTCCAACCTGGCGTACGGGGTGCTGGGTGCGGTGTTGCAGCGGGTGACCGGGGAGCCCTGGGCGCAGCTGCTCGCCAAGCGGGTGCTGGATCCGCTGGGCATGCGGCGGACCACCTACTTCCCCGTCGAGCCGTTCGCCCGCGGCTACGTGGTGCACGCGCTCGACGGCAGCCTGCACGAGGAGCCGAGGCTGGACGCGGGCGCGATGGCCTCCGCCGGGCAGCTCTGGTCGACGGTCACCGACATGGCGAAGTGGGCCGCGTTCCTGGCCGACCCGGCGCCGGCCATGCTGCGCCGCGCGACCGTCGACGAGATGTGCACGCCGGTGGCGATCCAGGACGACGCCTGGACCGCAGGGCACGGCCTCGGCCCGGAGCTGATGCGCGTCGGCGAGCGGATCTACGTCGGGCACGGCGGCTCCATGCCCGGCTACGTCGCGGTGATCGCGGTGCACCGGCCGAGCCGCACCGGCGTGGTCGCCTTCGCCAACTCGTACGGGCTGCGCGGCACCACCATCCGGGCGGTCGGCCTCGAGGCGCTCACCGCGGTCCTGGACGCCGAGCCGCCCGCCCCGCAGCCGTGGCGCCCGGCGCCCGCACCGCAGGGCGAGGCCGCCGAGCTGTGCGGGCGCTGGTGGTGGATGGGTGGCGAGTTCGAGGTCGCCGGCGACGGCGCGGACCTGGTGATGAGCCCGGTCGGCCTCACCGGACGGGTGCCGTGGCGCTTCGTCCGGGAGTCCCGGGACCGGTGGCGCGGGGTGTCGGGCACCAACACCGGCGAGGTGCTCGTCGCGTCGCGCGGACCGGGCGGCGAGGTCACGCAGCTCGACATCGCCACGTTCGTCTTCAGCCGCGACCCGATGCACCTCGCGTGAGCAGGGCGTTCAGAAGTCAGCTCGGCTCGGTGACGAAGTCGATCAGCCGCTCCATCGCGTTGATCAACGGGGTCTCGACGTCCTTGTAGCTGTGCACGCCGCTCAGGACGCGACGCCACATCTCGTACGGCTCGGCGACACCCACCGCCCGGCAGACGCCCTCCTTCCACGGCTGGCCGGGCGGGATCACCGGCCACGCCGCGAGTCCCACCCGCTCCGGCTTCACCGCCTGCCACACATCGACGTACGGGTGCCCGGTGACCAGCACGTTCGGGTCCTTGACCGCGGCGACGATCCGGCTCTCCTTTGAGCCCGCGACGAGGTGGTCGACGAGCACACCGACCCGGCGCCCGCGGGCCGGCTGGAACTCCCGGAGGGCGCCGGCGAGGTCGTCGATGCCGTCCAGCGGCTCCACGACGACGCCCTCGATGCGCAGGTCGTCGCCCCAGATCCGCTCGACCAGGGCCGCGTCGTGCACGCCCTCGACCCAGATCCGGCTGGCCTTGGCGACCTGTGCGCGTACGCCCGCGACCGCGACCGACCCGGACGCGGTCCGCTGCCGCACCGGCGCCGGCCGGGCGACCGGCCGGCGCAGGGTCACCACCTTGCCGTCCAGCAGGAAGGCGGCCGGCTCGAGCGGGAAGTTGCGGCGCCGGCCGTGCCGGTCCTCCAGCACGACCGCGCCCAGCTCGAAACCGACGACCGCGCCGCAGAAGCCCGAATCGGCGTCCTCGACCACCAGATCGCGCTCGGCGTCCACCTCGGGCACGACCTTGCGGCGCCGCCAGTCCCCCGCCATCACGTCCTCGCCATACATGACGGGCACGTTAACTCCTCAGCGCGGACACGCCGGTTACGACGCTCCGACCGAGACAAGCTCGGCAGACGGCACGTACCCTTGCTCGCATGTCCCCCGCAGCAGATGCGGCGACACTCACGGCGCGCCGGTCCACCCGGTTCGTGACGTGGGTACGCGCCTGGCGGGCCGGCCTCGTCCCGTTCGACGAGCTGGCCGACGAGATCGCCGGCGACGAGGAGCACCTCGTCGCCGATGCACCCGGCACGTGGACCGACGTGCCGCTGGGGCAGGCGCTGCCCGCGTTCGCCAAGCTGCACCCCGACGACATCCGGCTGGTGCTGCCCGCGCCCGGCGACCCGCGCGGCCTGCCCGGCCCCGGCGAGCTGACCGGCGCGGCGATGCTGGCCGGCGAGGCGATGGTCACCCCGTCGTTCGGGATCGTGCCCGAGCTGCGCCGGCACACCTCCGGTTCGGGTGTGGAGTTCGAGACGGTGCTGTGGCGCTTCTATCCGGTGCCGGAGTTCCGGCCGGGCTTCCAGATGGGCTCCGCCGAGGCGGAGGGCGAGCTGACCACGGCGCTGGCCGAGGCCACCAACCGGCTGACCCGCCTGGACGTCGCGCACTGGCGTCCCGAGCTGGCCGGCGCCCTACAGGCGCTGCGCCGCCCGGAGAGCACCGCGACGCTGCCGCCGGGCTTCGACCCGCGCTCGCGGCGGCTGTTCGCGCGGGCCAGCATCCTCGACCAGGTTCTGGCGCTGGCCGAGCACAGCGCACCCGGCGGCGCCGTCAACGGCTACGAGGCGGAGCAGCGCGACGCGGCGCTGCGCCCGCTGACCAGGGCGTGCCGGCAGGCCCTGGTCGCCGCCTGCAACGCTCCGTTGCATGCCTGACAGATACCTGCACTGCACGTTCTGCGGTGCGCGCTTCGTGCCGGGGCAGCCGTGGCCGCGGCGGTGCGGCGCCTGCGGCGAGACGAGCTATCTGAACCCCAAGCCGGTCGCCGTCGCGGTCCAGCCGGTCGGCGGCGGTCTGCTTGTCGTGCGCCGGGGCATCCCGCCGGCCGAGAAGGCGCTGGCCCTGCCGGGCGGCTACATCGAGGTCGGCGAGACCTGGGAGCAGGCGGCGGCCCGCGAGCTGATCGAGGAGACCGGCCTCGCCGCGGATCCCGACGCGGCGAGGCTGTACGACACGATCAGCGCCCCCGACGGCACGCTGCTGGTCTTCGGGCTGTTCCCGGCGCTGTCCTCAGCGGACGAACTGCCACCGCTCGAGGCGACCGACGAGACCCTCGAACGGGTGGTCCTGCACGGGCCCGAGCCGCTGGGCTTCGAGCTGCACACCCGGGTGGCGAACCGCTACTTCGCCCAAGTGGCCGCCGGCATGTAGCCCGGCGGCCTGTAGGTCGTTCAGTCGTTCAGTCGTTCGTTCAGGACCGGAAGACCGCCGCGAGGCCGTGCAGGCGGGCCGCCGTACCGGTGAGGTCGTCGACCGCCCGGTGCGTCTCCTCCGCCGCGCCGCGTACCTCGTCCGCGGCCGAGCTGACCGCACCGATCGCCAGGCTGATCTGCTCGGCGCCCGCGCTGACCAGGCCCGCCCCGTCGACCATCGTGCCGGTGGTCGCGGTCTGCTCCTCGACCGCCGCGGCGATGGTCACCTGGTGCGCGGCGATCTGGCCGATGATGTCGGAGAAGCCGCTGACCGCGTCGACGGTCTCGCTGGTGTCGTGCTGGATGCCCTCGATCCGCCGGGCGATCTCCTCGGTCGCCGTCGCGGTCGCCTGCGCCAGCTCCTTCACCTCGCCGGCCACGATGGCGAAGCCGCGGCCGGCCTCGCCCGCCCGGGCCGCCTCGATCGTCGCGTTGAGCGCCAGCAGGTTGGTCTGCGCGGCGATCGCGTTGATGGTGCGCAGCACCTCGTTGATCTCCTGGCTGGAGTCCTGCAGCCGGGTCACGTTGCCGCTCGCCCGGGAGACGCCGGTGACCGCGTCGTCGGTCATCCGGGAGACGTCCGAGGTGTTCGCGCTGATCTCGGTGATCGCGTGACGCATCTGCTGGGTGCCCTCGGCGATGGCGCCGACCTCTTCGCTGGTGCGGGCCGCCGAACGGGCGACGGTCTCCAGCTCGCCGGCGGTGGCGTCCGCGGCGGCGGTCATCGTGCCGCTGGCCCGCTGGAGGCTGCCGGCCGAGGTGGTGACCTCGTCGACGGCGCGGCGGATGCCGGCGACGGTCTCCTGGAAGCGGCCCATCATCGTGTTGAAGGCCGTGGCCATCTGCCCGAGCTCGTCCTTGCCGACGACAAGCATGCGCGGGCTGAGGTCACCGGCGGCGGCCGCCTTGATCACGGCGACGTTCAGGCGCAGCACCCTGACGATGCTGAACCAGACCGACATCTGGAGGATCACCCCGATCGGCGCGACGATCAGCGGCGTCCAGAGCGCTATCGAGGCCAGCCGCTCGAGGTCGGCGCGGCCGTCGGAACCGGCGGGCAGCCCCTCGGCGACCGAGCCGGCCACCGAGGAGGTGAACAGGCCCAGGCCGATGCCGAAGCCGACGAAGCAGAGTAGGGCAAGGGCGGTCCGGGCCTTCAGCGGCAGCCGGTCAAGCAGCGCGAACATGGTTCCTCCTGGGGGATCACCTGGTGAGATCGGCCCCATTCACCCCGAGTTGAGGGACTCAGTCTAGGGCGAATGTGCCTAATGTCTCGAAGGCGACCAAATCCGCCAGCCCCCGGGTGACCAGCCGGCCCGTTCCCTCGGGCAGCTCGTCCGGGGCGAACCAGCCGGCGTCGACGCTCTCGTCGGTCACCCGGACCAGCTCACCGGAGTACGAGTCGACCCGGCAGAGCAGGGCGATGTACTGGTAGACGTGCCCGTAGGTGTTCGGGTACCAGTCCTTGGCCCGGGTGTACAGCCCGAACGGCGTCACCGAGTGCGCGATAAGGCCGCACTCCTCCCGGACCTCCCGGGCGGCGCAGTCGCGCAGCGTCTCGCCCAGCTCCATCGTGCCGCCGGGCAGCGCCCAGGTGCGGTCGTCGGAGCGCTGGATCAGCAGGATCCGGCCGTCGCCGTCGCGCACCAGGCTGTGCGCGCCGATCGAGATCAGCACCCGGTCGTCCCCGGCGAGCTTGCGCAGCCCTCCGATGTAAGACTCTTCCCAGCTCAGTCCCACGATTGCCACTCCAAGATCAAGGTGCCCCCGCGGCGCCGTGCGCGCCGGATCCGGTGCGAGTCTCGCACCTGGAACGGCAGGCCGTTGCCCACCACTCCCAGGGTTGGCGTCGCATCGCGTTCAGGGTGCGCGACCAGGGGACGGAGATCGCCGGACGGGCATTGGCCGCGCTGATCGTGTTCGGCCGGGTCGCCGATCCGGGCGACGCCCGGCTCTGGCTGCTCGTCGCCGTGACCGCCGTCGGGCCGCTCCTGCTGGTGGCCTCGGTGAGAAGGATGTTCCGGCCGTTGCGCCGGTGGTGGCGAAGGAGGGGCCGGCCGCGAAACGCCGAGCCTGACGGAGACCCCCTGCCGGACCAGGCCGGCGAAGCCCCGGCCGGGCCTGCGGCGCAACACGGAGAATGAGCCACGGTTCAGTGCAGGCCCGGCATTTCCGGACCCCAGCGGGACCATACCGCCGTCACCGCCGCCCAGTACGGCACCGCGATCGCGGGGATGACCAGACCGTCCGGCCAGCCCCACGCGTCCGACGCCCATGACCCGGCCGCGGCCAGCGCGGCAAACAGGCCGATCGTGGCCACGCGCCATCTGATCCGCCGTCCCCGCTCCTGTGCGGGAAGGACGACGGCGTGCTTGGGGCTCAGCGGACGACACGCACGGCAGGGATCACGCGGCAAGGCTACGAGGGGCGGCGGCGGTCAAGGTCAACCGGCCACCCGGAGTCGCCGGGACCGAACGGACGATGGCGACCCCACCGGCAACACCGGCACCGGCCCGGTCAGATCTCGGCGATGAGGTCCGCGACGCTGTCGATGATGCGGGACGGGCGGTACGGGTAGCGCTCGCTCTCCGCGCGGGTGCTGATGCCGGTCAGGACCAGGATCGTCTCCAGGCCCGCCTCCAGGCCGCAGAGCACGTCGGTGTCCATCCGGTCGCCGATCATCGCGGTGCTCTCGCTGTGGCCGCCGATGACGTTGAGCGCCGAGCGCATCATCATCGGGTTCGGCTTGCCGACGAAGTACGGCTCGACGCCGGTCGCCTTCGAGATCATCGCGGCGACGGACCCGGCGGCCGGCAGCGCGCCCTCGTTGGAGGGGCCGGTCGGGTCCGGGTTGGTGCAGATGAAGCGGGCGCCGTCGTTGATCAGGCGGACCGCCTTGGTGATCGCCTCGAAGCTGTAGGTCCGGGTCTCGCCGAGCACCACGTAGTCCGGCGCGTAGTCGGTGAGCACGTAGCCGACGGCGTGCATCGCGGTGGTGAGGCCGGCCTCGCCGATGACGTAGGCCGTGCCGCCGGGCCGCTGGCCGGCCAGGAACTGCGCCGTGGCCAGCGCGGCCGTCCAGATCGACTGCTCCGGTACGTCGAAGCCCATCCGGCTGAGCCGGGCCTGCAGGTCGCGCGGGGTGTAGATCGAGTTGTTCGTGAGGATGAGGAACGGCTTGCCCGAGCTCTTCATCCGGTTGACGAACTCGGGCGCTCCGGGCACCGGCACGCCCTCGTGGACGAGCACCCCGTCCATGTCGGTGAGCCAGGTCTCGATGGCCTTGCGCTCGGTCATTTTGCTCCTCGGCGTTGCGGGGTGGGGCAGCAGTCGGCCGCGCACTGGTCCCAGACCGGCAGCGTACCGAGCCGCCGTCGGGGCAGCGCGGCGATCCGCTCCTCGACGAGCTCGCGGATCATGGTGACGAAGCGCGGGTCGGTGCCGGGCGTCGCCGCGCGGGCGTAGCCGAGCCCGAGGCCCTCGGCCGTGTCGCGGGCCTCGTTGTCGAGGTCCCAGATGACCTCGAGGTGGTCGGAGACGAAGCCGATCGGGCTGACCACCACGTCGGTGACGCCCTTGGCCGCCAGCGCGGTCAGGTGGTCGTTGACGTCGGGCTCCAGCCACGGCACCTGCGGCGGGCCGGAGCGGCTCTGCCAGACCAGGTCCCAGGGCAGGTCGGCGGCGGCCGCGGCGTGCACCAGGGCGGCCGTCTCGTGCAGCTGGGCCTCGTAGCGGCCGCCGTCCGGTCCGGCGGTGGCTGCCATCGAGGCCGGGATGGAGTGCGCGGTGAAGACGATCCGGGTGCTCGCCCGGCGCCCGGGGTCCAGGGTCGCCAGCGCCGAGCGGACCGCGTCGGCGTGCGGCGCGACGAAGCCGGGGTGGTCGTGGAACTGGCGCAGCTTGGTCACCGCCGGCGCACGCGCGCCGACCTTGGCGCGGGCCTGCGCGATGTCCTCCCAGTACTGCCGGCACGACGAGTAGCCGCCGTACGCGCTGGTCGCGAAGCCGAGCGCGGAGGTGACGCCGTCGTCGCGCATCTGCGCCAGGGTGTCGGCCAACATCGGCGTCCAGTTGCGGTTGCCCCAGTACGCGGGCAGGCCGACGCCGTGCGCGGCGAAGTCGGCCCGCACCGCGGCGAGCAGGTCCCGGCACTGCTGGTTGATCGGGGACACCCCGCCGAAGTGCCGGTAGTGCTCGGCCACCTCGGCGAGCCGCTCCTCGGGGATGCCCCGCCCGCGCGTCACGTTGCGCAGGAACGGCAGCACATCGTCGGGGCCCTCCGGGCCGCCGAACGAGAGAAGGAGAAACGCGTCGTACGCCACCGGCCCATCCTCCCCCGCCTGGGCCGGCGGCCCCCACCGACCCCGGCCCGGCTCAGGCGCCCAGCGCGTGATACCCGCCGTCGACGTGCACGATCTCCCCGCTGGTTGCCGGGAACCAGTCGGACAGCAGCGCGCAGACCGCCCGCGCGGCCGGCTCCTGGTCGGTCAGGTCCCAGCCCAGCGGCGCGCGCTGCGCCCAGGCCTCCTCGAACTGCTCGAAGCCCGGGATCGACTTGGCCGCCATCGTGCGCAGCGGACCCGCCGACACCAGGTTGCTCCGGATGCCCTGCGCGCCGAGGTGCAGCGCCAGGTACCGCGACGCCGACTCGAGGCCCGCCTTCGCGACGCCCATCCAGTCGTAGACCGGCCAGGCCTTCGTCGCGTCGAACGTCAGGCCGACGATGCTGCCGCCCTTGCCCATCAGCGGCAGGCAGGCGGTCGCCAGCGACTTGTACGAGTACGTCGACACCTGCAGCGCGGTGGCCACGTCCTCCCACTGGGCATTGAGGAACTCGCCGCCGAGCACGCTCTGCGGGCCGAACGCGATCGAGTGCACCACGCCGTCGAGGCCGTCCACGTGCTCACGGACCTTGTCGGCGAGCCCGGCCAGGTGCTCCGGGTTCGTCGCGTCCAGCTCGATCACGGGCGCCGGCGCGGGCAGCCGCTTGGCGATCCGCTCGACCAGTGACATCCGTCCGAATCCGGTCAGCACGACCGTCGCGCCGTTCTCCTGTGCGAGCTTGGCCACCGAGAACGCGATCGAGGCGTCGGTGATGATGCCGGTGATGAGCAGCCGCTTGCCGGCGAGCAGTCCAGACACTTTCTTATTCTCCGTTTCGCAGAGGCCGGGTCAGTGACCCATGCCGAGGCCGCCGTCGACCGGGACGACCGCGCCTGAGATGTACGCCGCGCCGTCGCCCGCCAGGAACACCACGGCCTGCGCGACCTCGTCGGGGGCCGCGAGCCGTCCGGCCGGGATCGACTTGAGGATCTCCGCCTTGCGGGTGTCGCTCAGCACATCCGTCATCTCAGTGTCGATAAAGCCCGGTGCGACCACGTTCGCGGTGATATTACGGCTGCCCAGCTCCCGGGTGATCGAGCGGGCCATGCCCACCAGGCCGGCCTTGCTGGCCGCGTAGTTCACCTGGCCGGGGCCGCCGTAGAGGCCGACGACCGAGGAGATGAAGATGATCCGGCCCCACTTGGCGCGCAGCATCTTGCTGCTGGCCCGCTTGGCGACCCGGAACGAGCCCGTGAGGTTGGTGTCCAGCACCCGGGTGAACTGCTCCTCCGACATGCGCAGCAGCAGCGTGTCGTCGGTGATGCCGGCGTTGGCGACCAGCACCTCGACCGGGCCGAGCTCCTTCTCGACCTCGGCGAACGCCGCGTCGACGGCCGCGGAGTCGGTGATGTCGCACTCCACACCGAACAGTCCGTCGGGTGCACCGCTGCCGCGGTGCGTGACGGCGACCCGGTCGCCCTGCTTGGCGAACGCCTGCGCGATCGCCAGGCCGATGCCGCGATTGCCTCCGGTCACCAACACGGTGCGGGCCACGCGTACTCCTTTTTTCGTGGGACTCGGACCGATCGAACACTAGGTGTTACCTGCGGGTAGGAGGAACTCGACCCGGCTCATACCCGGGTAGGGGTCAGAGATCATCCCTGGGGTGCACGACGTGCCGTCACCTCGGACCGTAGCCTGCCGGGATGGACGTCGTCGGCCCCCTGCGCCGGGTGCTGGCCGGCCCGGACCACCGGCCGCCGGCGACCGCGTCCCGGCGCTGGGCCAGAACCCGCTCGTACGGCGCGCCGCTCGCCGTGCTCGCGCTGCTCGGGCTTGGGCTGGCCAACGCGCAGTACTGGCTCGACAACCGGCCGATGAACGGGCTGGTCGCCGGCCTGCTCTCGGCCTGGTCCGTGCTGCCGGTGGTGGTGGCGGTCCGCCGGCCGCTGCTGGCCTGGCGCATCGCGTACCCGCTGCTGTTCCTGGGCACCGTCGGCGCGAACGCCCGCGAGCCCTGGCCGTGGACGACGGTCCAGATCCTCGGCTTCCTGTTCGTGTTCGCGACGCTGGCCCTGCGCGAGGACTCGGGCGTCATCGGCATCGTGACGGCGTTGAACATCGTGCCGGTCTTCCTGTTCGCGCCGCGCGCGAACGCGTGGGGCGTCGCGCTGCTGCTCGTCGCGATCGCGCTCGCCGGCGACATGGTGTCCCGGCGGCGGCGCAGCCGCCAGGCGCTGGCCGAGCAGTCCGAGCTCACCGAGGTGGAGAAGGCCCGCCGCGCGGTGCTCGAGGAACGCGCCCGGATCGCCCGCGAGATGCACGACGTGGTGGCGCACCACATGTCGATGATCGCGGTACAGGCCGAGACCGCGCCGTACCGGGTCACCGGCCTGTCGCCGCCGGCCCTCGCCGAATTCACCACCATCGCGTCCGGTGCCCGCGCGGCGCTCACCGACATGCGGCGGCTGCTCGGGGTGCTGCGCGCGGAGAACGACGAGTCGCCGCGGGCGCCGCAGCCGGGGCTGGCCGAGGTGACGACGCTCGTCGAGACCGCGCGACGGGCCGGCGTCACGGTCGCCCTCGACGGCCACGAGCCCGCGGACGTGCCCGAGGCGGTCGGCCTGGCCGCGTACCGGATCGTGCAGGAAGCCCTGGCGAACGCGGCCCGGCACGCGCCGGGCGGCCCGGTGCGGGTCTCGGTCCGCGGGGGTCCGGGGTTGCTCGTGGTGGAGGTGGCCAACGGGCCCGGCTCCCCCGCTCCGGCGCCGGGCGGACCGGGGCACGGACTGATCGGGATGCGGGAGCGCGCCGCGCTGCTCGGCGGCGTGCTCGAGGCCGGGCCGTCGCCGGACGGCGGCTACCGCGTCGAGGCACGACTGCCACTCGCGGAGGGTTGATGATCCGGGTACTGATCGCGGACGACCAGGCAATGGTCCGGCAGGGCTTCGGTGCGCTGCTCGCGGCGCAGCCGGACCTGCTCGTGGTCGGCGACGCGCCGAACGGCGCGGAGGCCGTCGCGGCGGCACGCAGGCTCGACCCGGACGTCGTACTGATGGATGTCCGGATGCCGGTGATGGACGGCCTGGAGGCGACCCGGCGGCTGATGACGCCCGGGTCGACGGTCAAGGTGCTGATCCTGACAACCTTCGATCTCGACGACTACGTCTATGAGGCGCTGCGCGCGGGTGCCAGCGGCTTCCTGCTGAAGGACGCGCCGGCCGCGGATCTGGTGCGGGCGGTCCGGGTCGTGGCCGGCGGCGAGGCGCTGCTGGCGCCGTCGGTGACGCGGCGCCTGATCGCCGAGTTCGCGGCGCGCCCGCGCACCCGGCGGCCCCGGCCGACGGCGCTGGCGGCCCTGACGCCCCGCGAGACCGACGTGCTGCGGCTGATCGCCCGGGGGCGGTCCAACCAGGAGATCGCGGCGGATCTGGTGGTGGCCGAGCAGACCGTGAAGACCCACGTGGGCCGCATCCTGGCGAAGCTGAGCCTGCGCGACCGGGCGCAGGTCGTCGTGTTCGCCTACGAGTCGGGTCTGGTGGCCGCCGGCGAGTAGTACCGGGGTACGGCCCCACGGTCAGCACCCGGGACCGACGACCGGGGGCAGGCCGGCGCCGCAGGGTCGTCGGCATGCGAATCTCCCCGGCCCTGCTGGCCCTGACCGTCGCACTCCCGCTCGCCTCCGTGCCGCCGCCGGCCCCGCCGCCCGTGCCCGGGCTCTCCCGGTCCGCCGCCCTCGCGGCGATGGTGTCCGCGGGCGAGCCGTACGCCTCGTGGGCCCGGACCGGGCGGCGGTTCCTGGCCTTCGACCCGCGCGGTGACGGCATCGGGGTCGAGGCCGTCGGCGATCTCGAGACCGCCGACCGGATCGCGGTGCTGATACCCGGCGTGGACACCCGGCTGCGGGACTTCGACCGCGGGCTGGGCGGCGTGGCCCGCCGGGCGCCGGCGGTGCAGGCCCGCGCGGTCTACGACCGGTTGCGCGCCGCCGACCCGGGCGCCCGGGTCGCCGTCGTGGCGTGGCTCGGCTACGACCCGCCGGAGGGGCTGTCGCTGGACGTCGCCCGCGACCTGCGCGCCCGCTCGGGCGCGGCGGCGCTGACGGCCTTCGTGCGGGCGCTGCCCGCGCGGGCCGAGGTGACCCTGATCGGCCACAGCTACGGCGCGCTGGTGGCCGGGCTGGCCGCGCCGCGGCTGCCCCGGGTGGCGGACGTCGTGGCGCTTGGCGCGCCCGGCATGGGCACGGACACGGCGGCCGGGCTCGGCGGCGCCCGGGTCTGGTCGGCGCTGGCACCGGACGACTGGATCCGGCGGGTGCCGCAGCTTCGCCTGCTGCGCCTGGGCCACGGGCGGCGCCCGTCCGCGCCGGCCTTCGGCGCCCGCGCGCTGCCGGTCACGGGCGTCTCCGGGCATGACGGGTACCTGTGCGCGGGCACCGCGACCCTGGACGCGGTCGCGGAGATCGTCCTCGGTCGCACGACGGCGAACGCGGCGTGAGCGGGCCCGGCCGGATCCCGCGCGACCGTACCGTCGACGCGGTCCGGGCCTTCGCGGTCGCCGGGGTGGTGTGCGGCCACTGGCTCGTCACCGGCCTGGTCCCCGGCCCGGACGGGCTCGGCACGGCCAGCCCGCTCGCGGCCATGCCCGCCGGCGCGCCCCTGACCTGGCTGCTACAGACCCTCGGGCTGTTCTTCTTCGCGGGCGGCTTCGCGGCGGCCCGTTCGCGCCGCGCGGGCCGGCCACGACCGCCGCTGCGCCGCCACGCCCGCCCGGTACTCGGGTTGCTCGCCGGCTGGGCGCTCGCGCTGCTGCTCGCCGCCGCGCTCGGCGTGCCCGCCACGACCCTGCGCACGATCGCCACCCTGGTCGTCAGCCCGCTCTGGTTCCTGCTGCCGTACCTGGCGCTGTCCGCCGGCACCGGCGCCCTGCGCCGCCTCCTCGCCCGGGCCGGGCCGGCCGCGGTGCTCGCGGGAGTCGCCGTTGTCGCGGCCACCGACGCGGGCCTGCTTCCGGGACCGGTGGCCGTGATCGCGGCGTGGTCGGCGCCCTGGCTGCTCGGCATGCTGGTCGCCGACCACACCGGCACCGGCGACGCACTCGCCTACGGCGGCGCGGCGCTCGCCCTCGCGGGCGCGGCCGCCATGGTCGCCCTGATCCGGCTCGGCCACTACCCCGCCAGCGCGGTCGGCGTACCGGGTGCGGGCCGGTCCAACCTCTCCCCGCCGTCGCTGCTTGCCGTCGCGCTGGCCGTCACCCAGACGGGCGTTTTCCTGCTCCTGCGCGGGCCGCTCGCCCGGCTGCTGCGCCACGACCGGGCCTGGCGTCCGGTCGCGGCGGTGAACCGCGCCGCCGTCGGTGTCTACCTCGGCCACCAGAGCGTCCTGCTCGCCGTCGCCGGAATCGCCGCCCTCGTCAACCCCGCGATGCCGGGCCTGCTGACCGCGCCGGCCGGGCCCGGGTGGGTCGCCGGCCGGTTGCTCTGGCTGCCCGTACTCGCCGCCGTCCTCGCCGTCGTAACGGGTGTGCGACACCCCCGTGGACCCTGATGCATTAAGCGAGCCTTAAGAGGTACGCTCTTGGACGGTTCCCGAGCCCGGACTACTGATGGAGGTGATCGCTGTGCGAGATAGCGATCCTCCTAGTCGTGGCCGGGCCGCTCGTCAGCCGCTCTGACCTCGACCGCTGACGCAGAACCACCCCGCTCCTCCCTGCCGTTCCGTGGCTTCGACGCGATCGAACCCGGCCGGTGTCGTGCGCCGCGACGGAGCTGGGGTGCCGGCCGCGACGCTTCGTGTGCGCACTTTCCCCATCGGTCTCCACCGGGAAGTCACAGCCATGAGCAAGTTCGTCGCACCGTTGAGCTTCACCCTCGCAGCCGCCTGGGTGGTCGTCATCTTCGTCCTGGTGCACGGCGCACCCTGACGTCTCACGGCAGGCGGGACGTCCACAGCAGACTCATCGCGCCCGCCACCAGGCCCATCAGGAGCGCCACACCCGCATACCACTGGGTGACCTCGCGGGGCTGCACCCGGTGGCCGATCGAGCTGCCCATGTCCTCGTACACCTGCTTCAGCTCCGAGACCGAGGCCGCCTCGTAGAAGTAGCCGTCGGTCTTCTCCGCCAGCTGCTGCAACGACAGCCGGTCCACCGGCACCCGCTGCAGCTGCCCGCGGATGTCCACCACGCCGGAGTCGGTGCCGAACGCGATCGTCGACACCGGCACGTTCGCCGCGTCGGCCGCCGCGGCCGCGTCCTCGATCGAACGGCCCGACGTCCGGTAGCCGTCCGAGAGCAGCACGATGCGGGCCGGCGGCGCGCCGTCCGCGCCGTCCGCCGGCACCGAACGGATCGCGTCCAGCGACGTGAAGACCGCCTCGCCGGTCGCCGTCGCCTCGGCAAGGGTCAGCCCGTCGATGCCCGCGATCACCGACGCGCGGTCCTTTGTCGGCGACACCAGCACGTTCGCCGACTTCGCGAACGACACCAGGCCCAGGTTGTAGGTCGGGGGCAGCTCCTGCACGAACGCCTTCGCCGCCTCCTGCGCCGCCTCGATGCGGTTCGGCCGCACGTCGTCGGCCTCCATCGACAGCGAGACGTCGATCGCCAGCATCACCGTCGCGCGCTCCAACGGTTCCTCGCGGTCGATCGACGGGCGCGCCATCGCCAGGGCCAGCGCCAGCAGGCTCAGCAGGAACGCGCCGGCCGCCGCGTGGCGGCGCCAGCCGAGGCCCTTGGGCGCCAGCGTGCGCAGCAGGTCCACGTTCGTGAACTTCATCGCGTACGTGCGCCGGCGGAACTGGCGCCAGCCGTACGCGGCCGCGACGAGCACGACGGGAAGCAGGGCGAGCAGCCACCACGGCTGCAAGAAACGAATCATCGGGTGGTCCCCCGGGTCCGGGCGTGTCGTTGGGCGGCCACGAAGCGGACGATGTCCAGCAGCCAGTCGGAATCGGTGCGCAGCCTCAGGTGTGCCGCGCCGGCGGCGCGCAGCGCCCGGGCGATCTCGCCGCGCTGGTTGCTCGCCGCCTGCGCGTACCGGGCCCGCAGCGCCGGGTCGGCCGTCTGCACCTCGTGCAGCGCGCCGGTCTCCGGGTCGGCGAGGGTGAGCACGCCGACGTCGGGCAGTTCCAGCTCCCGCGGGTCGACCACCTCGATCGCCAGCACGTCGTGCCGGACGCCCAGCTTGCGGACCGGCCGGGACCAGCCCTCGACCGGCGACAGGAAGTCCGAGATGACCACGGCGACGCCCCGGCGGCGCGGCGGCCGGTTCAGCATGTCGATCAGCTCGCCCAGGTCGGTGCGCCCGGGCCTGATCCGGGTACGGGCGATGGCGCGCAGCAGCCCCTGCGCCTCCTTGCGCCCGGGCCGGGCCGGCATCCGCACGGTCGACTGCTGCTCCGGCTCCGGCGGTGCCGCCGCGCGCCGCCGCCACAGTCGGCCCGGCTCGGTGGCCACCGCGCCCGCGCCTGTGCCGACCACGGCGCCGATCCGGTTGCCGCCGCGCACGGTCAGGTGCGCCATCGCCGTGGCCGCCGCCAGCGCCAGGTCGCGCTTGAGCATCGCGGCCGTGCCGAAGTCGAGGCTCGCCGACAGGTCCACCGCCATCCACGTCTCCAGCTCGCGGTCGGCGACCGTGCGCCGCACGTGCGGCAGCGTGGTCCGCGCGGTGACCGGCCAGTCCATCCGCCGCACGTCGTCGCCGGGCCGGTACTCGCGGCTCTCGCCGGCCTCGCTGCCCGGTCCGGGCAGCAGCCCCACGTAGTCGCCCTGCAACAGCCCGTCCAGCTTGCGGGTCACCAGCAGCTGCAGCCGCGACAGCACCGCCTCGGCGCGGGCCGCGTCCGCCTCGGCGCGGGCCAGGTCAGCGGTGGTCATGACCGGACCGTCACTGCTGTCCCGGCCAGGCGGGCTGCGGCTGGGGGAACTGCGGCTGCGCGTCGAACGCGGGTGCGCCGCTGGCCGGCGCCGGAACGCCGGAGACCTGGTGGCCGTTCGGCGACGCGCCCTGGCGGGAGGCGACCGACGGCATCGGCACGTTGCCCATGATCCGCGCGACGATGTGATCGGCCGGGATGTCGTCGGCGAGCGCGTCGTAGCTGAGCACCAGCCGGTGCCGCAGGATGTCCGGCGCGATGTCCTGCACGTCCTGCGGCAGCGCGTAGTCGCGGCCGCGCAGCAGGGCCAGTGCCCGGGTCGCGCGGACGATGCCGAGCGAGGCGCGCGGGCTGGCGCCGTACTGGATGAGCTGGGCGACGTCCGCCATGCCGTGCTGTGCCGGCGCGCGGGTGGCCAGCACCAGGCGGACCGTGTAGTCGACCAGGGCGTTGTGCACGAACACCTGGTCGGCGCGGCGTTGCAGGGCGAGCAGGTCCTCGGAGGTGAAGATCTGCTTCGGCTCCGGCGGGCTGACACCCATCCGGTAGACGATCTCGCGTTCCTCGGCGTCGGTCGGGTAGCCGACCAGGATCTTCATCAGGAAGCGGTCGCGCTGCGCCTCGGGCAGCGGGTAGACGCCCTCCTGCTCGATCGGGTTCTGCGTCGCCATGACCAGGAACGGGTCCGGCACCGAGTGCGACTCGCCGCCGATCGACACCTGGTGCTCGGCCATGACCTCGAGCAGCGCCGACTGCACCTTCGCCGGCGCGCGGTTGATCTCGTCGGCGAGCAGGAAGTTGACGAACACCGGGCCGAGCTCGACGTCGAACTTCTCGCTCGACTGGCGGTAGATCCGGGTGCCGACGATGTCGGCGGGCACCAGGTCGGGGGTGAACTGGATCCGGGAGAACGAGCCGCCGACGACCCGGGCCAGCGTCTCGACGGCGAGGGTCTTCGCGACGCCGGGAACGCCCTCGAGCAGGCAGTGACCGCGGGCCAGCAGCGCGACGAACATCCGCTCGATCATCCGGTCCTGGCCGACGATCACGCGCTTGACCTCGAACATGGCGCGTTCGAGCTGCGTGGCGTCCTGCGCCGGCGGCACCGGGGCGCCCGGATCGGTGCTGGTCGTGCCCTCGGGCATGGTCGGCTCGGCCACCGGTCCTCCATCGAGATTTCGCGTGTCGTCCGTCGCCGGCACGGATGCCGACGCTCAAGACTTACACGACCACGCTTGGAGGCGGCTGGCAGAGCCGCATTAGATAGAACCTTTTTCCCCGGTGCCCGGTCGACGGCTCCCGCGGTGGTCCCTGGCCATGCTCACCGGAGATGTCGATCTTTCTGCGCGATGCGCTCGAACGGGCACCCTGGCGGGTAGACGGAATCCCAGATCCGCCGTGTAACATTCAGCGCGTCGCCGGGCGACTTCCCCCGTGGTCGCCCGGCGCTCAACTCCCCTCCGATTCCTCATCCTGCGGATAGGGTTTCGGAGTGGTCGAGGAATTTCTTCCCGAATGTTCAGCCAAGGGCTGCCGTGCGCCGGCGGTCTGGGTCCTGCGCTGGAACAATCCCAGCCTGCACGAGCCGCTGCACCGCAAGACCTGGCTGGCCTGCGACGATCACCGGGACCATCTCGGCGATTTCCTCAACGCCCGCGGTTTCCTGCGCGAGGTGACCGAATTCAGGGCGCCGCCGCACGACAGCACCCCATAGGCTTTCTGCTGTGACCGAGCCCAGCGCCGCGGCGCCCGCACACACCGACCCGCTCGAGCCGTGGCCGGAGACGGTCACCTGGCGGCCGGTCTCGCGCAGCCTGATCACTGTGGAGTTGATCAATCGCGCGATCTGGGTCGTGCTCGTGCTGGCCGGCCTCACCGTCGGCTGGCTGCTCACCGACCATTGGGGCTGGCCGGCGGCCATGGCGGCGGTCCTGCTCTTCGCGGCCTGGCGCTCCGCCGTGACGGTCCGGGCCGTCAAGGCCTGGGGGTACGCCGAGCGCGACAACGACCTGCTGGTCCGCCACGGCCTGGTGATCCGCCGCCTCTCGATCGTGCCGTACGCGCGCATGCAGTTCGTCGACGTCACCGCGGGCCCGCTGGAACGGGCGTTCAAGCTGGCCACGGTCCAGCTGCACACGGCGGCGGCGGCCAGCGACGCGCGGATACCGGGCCTGCCGCCGGAGGAGGCGTCCCGCCTGCGCGACCGGCTCACGGCGCTGGGCGAGGACCGGGCCGAGGGCCTGTGACCGCCGACGCCCGTCCCCAGCCGGACCCACACCGTGACCTGACCACGCCGCCGGAACCCGACCCGGCAGCGCCGGAGGCCGGCGAGCCACGGCGGCGGCTGCATCCGCTGAGCCCGCTGCTCAACGGTGCCAAGTCCATCGCCGTCATCGTCGCCGCGCTGAGCTGGCAGACGCTGTCGGAGGTCGGTGTCGGGCGGTTCGCCGTGGTGGTCACGGTGATCGCCATCGGCGTGGTGATCTTCTCGGTGGTCGGCTGGCTCAACACCGGCTATCACATCGTCGGCCGGGAGCTGCGGATCTCCGAGGGGCTGATCTGGCGGCGCAACCGGGCCATCCCGCTCGACCGGCTACAGGCCGTCGAGCTGCGCCGGCCGCTGCTCGCCCAGCTCACCGGCCTCGCCGAGCTCCGGCTCGAGGTGGTCGGCGGCGGCAAGACCGAGGCGCCGCTCGCCTACCTGACCGTCCGGGAGGCGGCGGCGCTGCGCGAGCGGCTGCTCGCGCTCGCCGGGCGTACCCCCGGCGCGACCGGCCGGGACGCCCCGGAGCCGGCGGCCGGGCCACCCGCGCTCGAGCGTCCGCTGCTGCGGGTCGACAACCGGGCCCTGCTGGTCAGCCAGCTGCTCACCCCGCAGGCCCTGCTGCTCCCGCTCGGCGTGGCCTTCGTGGTGACCCAGTTCGTGCTGGAGCACTCGTGGACCTTCATCGGGATCGCCAGCACGGTCACCGCGATGGCGGGCGTGCTGCTCCAGCCGGTACGCCGGGTGTTGCAGGACTGGGACTTCCGGCTCGCGCGCGACCCGGACGGCCGGCTCGCGGTCCGCCACGGGCTGCTGGAGACCCGCAGCCAGATCGTCCCGCTGAACAGGGTGCAGTCCATCGGCGTCACCTGGCCGCTGCTCTGGCGCGCGAAGGGCTGGCTGCACATGCGGCTGGACATCGCCGGCTACGCGGGACCGCAGTCGGGCAACGACAAGCACTCCGACCGGCTGCTGCCCGTCGGCGTCTTCGCGACCGCCCGCGAGCTGGCCTGGGAGGTGCTGCCCCGGGTCGACCTGGCCGCCCTCGTCACCACCCCGCCGCCGGCCCGCGCGCGCTGGCTGAACCCGATCGCGCTCAGATCGATGGGCGCCGGGCTGACCGACGAGGTCTTCGTGTCCCGCTCCGGCCTGCTGACCCGCGAGCTGACCATCGTCCCGTACGCGCGGCTGCAGAGCGTGCGGGTGATACAGGGGCCGCTCCAGCGGCGCCTCGGGCTTGCCACGGTCTACGGCGACACCGCCGGCGGGCGTTCCGGGGTGGCCCGGGACCGCGACGTCGCCGAGGCGTGGTGGCTCGCCGAGCAGCTGTCGGTCCGGGCCCGCCACGCTCGCGGCCCGGCGCCACGGCCGGCGGCACCCGTCGCGGCGCCGGACCCCGCGCCGGCGCCGGAGGATGACTCTTACTGGCGTGGCCCCGCACAGCCTTAAGCTGTGCGCATGGAGCTTCCGGAGTTCTCGCCCGGTCTCAGTGCCCGGGTCGAGTTGACCGTCACCGATGCCGACACCGCGCAGGCGCTCGGATCGGGTGACGTGCCCGTGCTCGGCACGCCCCGGGTGCTCGCGCTCGCCGAGGCGGCAACGGTCGCCGCCACCGCCCGGAAGCTGCCGGGCGGGGTGACCACCGTCGGCACCCGCGCCGAGGTCGAACACCGCGCGCCGACCCCGGTCGGACACCGGGTCACCGCCCTGGCCACGCTCACCAAGGTCGACGGGCGCAAGCTGCTCTTCGAGGTGGCGATCCGCGACGGCGAGGAACTGGTCGCCGAGGTACGCGTCGAGCGCGTGCTGCTCGACCGCCAGCGCTTCATCGCCAAGGCACTCGGCGACTAGGGCCTGTCCTGCCCTAGACCAGCGCGCCCCAGCGGGTGACGAGTTCGTCGGTGGTCGGCATCGCCACCGCGCCGCCGGGGCGCTCGCAGACCAGGCCGGCCACGGCCAGCGCGAAGCGCACGTTTCGCCGCCAGCCCTCCAGGTCCGCCGGCACGCCGTCGGCCAGCAGGCGCCGGACCAGGGCGGCCATCACGGAGTCGCCGGCGCCGGTCGCGTCGACGGCGGCCACCGACGGCGCGGGCAGCATCGACGAGCCCTCCGGCGTCGCCACGTAGGCGCCCTTCGAGCCGCAGGTCACCACGACCGTCCGCGCGCCGACCTTGAGGATGTGTTCCGCCGCGCTCGCCGGGGTCGCGCCGTCCCACAGCACCTCTGCGTCGGCCGAGCTGAGCTTGACCAGGTCCGCCGTCGCGAAGAACTCCTCGACCAGCTCGCGCAGGGCGGTCACCGCGGCGGCGTCGGGCAGCAGCTTCGGGCGCACGTTCGGGTCGAAGACCCGCACCGGCCCCGGCACGGCCCAGGCCTTGCGGGCCGCGGCCCGGAACGGCTCGCGCATCAGGCAGATCGACCCGGTGTAGACGACGCCGGCGCCCGCGATCACCGCGTCGTCGACGTCCTCGGGGCGCAGCAGCGCGTAGGACGGCGGCTCACCATAGAACTGGAAGGTCGGCTCGGCGCCGTCGAACGTGGTGACCGCGAGCGTGGTCGGCACGCCGACCCGGGTCAAGGTTTCGGTGCCGATCCCGGTCTGGCGCAGGAACGCGGCGATCCGGTCGCCGAGGGTGTCGTTGCCGAGCGAGCCGAGGTACCGCACGTCGCCGCCGAGCCGGGTGACGCCGACCGCGACGTTCAGCGGCGCGCCGCCGATCGCCTGGCGGTAGATCAGCTCGCCGTCGTGCCCGGTCTCCAGGAGATCGACGAGCGCCTCCCCGAGCACTACCGCGTAGCCCATCCCGATCCCCAATCGCACCGCAGTCGTATTGCCCTGTCAGCCTCGCGCCCGCGGCTCGAGAAAGCCAGCGCCTTGGAAATGCTCGCCCGATTTGCCCATGTTTGGCATTATTTGTCCATGCGTCTCCGCCGGTTCGCCCTACCCGTTCTGCTCACCGCCGCCCTCGCGGGCTGCACCGACGCCACGCCGACCGGCGAACGGACCTTCTCCCCGCCGCCGGGCGCGACCCCGTGGTTCGCCGGCGGCCCGTCGGGCTCGGCCCGCCCGTCGCCCGCGTCGCCGCAGGGCAGCCAGGGCGCCCCGATGGCGCAGGGCATGGTCACCGGCACCTTCCTGCCCTTCCCGCAGAGCACGCTGGCGATCACCTACGACCCCAAGGTGGTTCCGCCGGGCTCGACGGCCCAGGTCGTCATCGTCCGGACCGCGGACGGCACCCGGGTACGGCTGGCGGTCACCGGCATGGTGCCGCGCCGGGCGTACGGCGCACACCTGCACCGGCAACCCTGCACCTCGGTCCCGGAGGACGCCGGGCCGCACTACCAGCACGTGCCCGACCCCAAGGCCGCCGCGTCACCGCCCTCGGTCGACCCGTCGTACGCGAACCCGCACAACGAGGTCTGGCTCGACTTCACGGCCGACGCCCGCGGCGCCGCGCTCGTCAGCGCGGGCGAGGACTGGCATTTCGACCGGATCGAACCGCCCCGCTCGCTGATCATCCACGCCAAGCCCACGAGTACGGCCGCGGGCCGGGCCGGCACCGCCGGGCCCCGGGTGGCGTGCCTCACCCTGACGACCAAGTGAAGCCCGACTGCTCTTGATCTTGATCAGGCGGTACCGTCAGGACGGGATCAGGGACGACGCGCGGACGACGGGAGGGCCATCATGGCCGAGCAGAACGAGGGCAACACCACGCCGAAGACCGAGTCACACGACCCGGACTTCCCCGAGGCGCTGCTGCAGTTCATGCGCACCGGCTGGCGCGACGACACCCTGAACGTGACGCCCCGACCGGAGACGCCGAACTACGCCAAGCGCCGCGCCGCCCTGTCCGACGCGTTCCCGGGCGAGACGCTCGTCATCCCGAGCGGGGTCGAGAAGGTGCGCGCCAACGACACCGACTACCACTTCCGGCCCGGCAGCGACTTCGTCTACCTCACCGGCGACAGCGACCCGGACAGCGTGCTGGTCATGCGGCCCAGCGGCTCCGGCCACGACGCGGTCGTCTACAGCCGGCAGCGGTCGTCCAAGGAGACCGACGAGTTCTTCCGCAGCCGCGACGGCGAGCTGTGGGTCGGCCGCCGGCACACCCTGCGCGAGAAGTCCACCGAGCTGGGCGTCGACACCGCGCCCTACGCCGAGCTGGGCCAGGCGCTCGCCGGGTGCGCGCCGGCCCGGACCCGGGTGCTGCGCGGCCTGGCCCCGGTCGTCGACCGGACGGTCCTGGCCTATGAGCCGGACCCGCAGGTCCGCCGGGACCGCGCCCTGGCTTCGGTAATCTCCGAGCTGAAGCTGGTCAAGGACGAGTGGGAGATCGCGCAGCTGCAGGACGCGATCGACGCGACCGTGCGCGGCTTCGAGGACGTGGCCCGGATCCTGCCCGCCGACCGCGGCGTGCCGGAGCGCCTGCTCGAGGGCGTCTTCGGGCTGCGCGCCCGGGTCGACGGCAACGACGTCGGCTACAGCAGCATCGTCGGCGCCGGCGCGCACGCGACGATCCTGCACTGGGTCCGCAACACCGGCGTCACCGCGCCCGGCGAACTGCTACTCATGGACATGGGCGTCGAGAACCGCAACTTCTACACCGCCGACGTGACGCGAACCGTCCCGGTCTCGGGCACCTTCACGCCGTTGCAGCGCCAGGTTTACGACATCGTGCACGCCTCGCAGCAGGCCGGCATGGACGCCATCAAGCCCGGCGTCAAGTTCCACGACGTGCACCTGACCTGCATGCGGGCGCTGGCCGAGGGCCTGCACGACCTGGGTCTGCTGCCGGTCAGCGTGGACGAGGCGATGAGCGACAAGTCCACGGTGTACCGCCGGTGGACGCTGCACGGCTTCGGCCACATGCTCGGCGTGGACGTGCACGACTGCTCGGCTGCCCGTAAGGAGACCTACCGCGACGGTGCGCTCGGCGAGGGCTATGTGTTGACGGTCGAGCCTGGTCTGTACTTCCAGCCTGAGGACGAGCTGGTCCCGGAGGAGCTGCGCGGCGTCGGGGTGCGGATCGAGGACGACGTGCTGGTTACGGCCGACGGGTGCCGCAATCTGTCGGCGGGGCTGCCGCGGTCGTCCGCGGAGGTCGAGGCCTGGCTGTCCTCGCAGCGTGAGGCTGGGCCGCGGCTGCCTTGAGCTGGTGGGTTGCCTTTGGTTGCGCTTGACGGGCGGGGCCGGGGGTGACCACGCACTGCTGGTGGATCGTTTTTATGCCTGTGCGTGGTCACCCCCGGCCCCGCCCTTGCATTGGATCCTGTTGCGGCAGGTTGTTGGTTGCTCGCTGCTGGGTGCTTGGGCGGGCTCGGTGGTCACCGTGCGGTGGGTGGTCTGGCTGCCGCGGTGGTGGGTGCGGCTTGGGATTTTGTTGGGCAGGCCGGGGTGGGTGGTGGGTCAGGCGAATTGACCGCGCCGGTTGCGGTCAGCGGGGCGGCAGGGTCAGTGATTTTGCTGCGCGGCGCTGGCCTCGTCCTAGGAGGTCGGTGCGGGCTAGCAGGGGTAGTAGGCGGAAGGCCTGGTTGCGCATCCATAGTTGTCTGCGGGTGCGGGGCAGGATGCCGATGCCGCCGGTGGCTAGCGCCTGGTTGCGGGTGACGTAGGCGCGCATTGTCGCGGCGTAGGTCGCTGGTGTGCCGTTGCGTAGTTCGCACGCTAGGACGTAGGCGCCGGTTAGGGCGAGGCTGGTGCCCTGGCCGCTGAGGAATGAGGGCGCGTATGCGGCGTCGCCGACCAGGGCGACGCGGCCGGCGACCCAGCCGGGCATTCGGATTTGGCTGACTGTGTCGAAGTAGAGGTCGTTCGCGCCGGCCAGTGTGTCGAGTAGGGCGGGGACCTCGCCGGTCTGGCCGGCGAAGGCCTTGGTGACGAGCGCGACGCGGTCCGTGGTGTCGGCGGGGGGCTTCGGTGTGGCGAACGCCAGCAGCGCGTGTACCCAGGGGTGCTCGCCTACGGCGTAGACCGCGGCCATCGTGCCTGGCGTGTTCTGGAGGATCGCCTCGTGCGACCAGGCGCCGGTGTTGGGCGCGGTGAAGCCGGCGAAGCAGGAGCCCAGGTAGTGGTGGTAGTCGGACTCCGGTCCGAAGGCCAGGCGGCGGGTGTTCGAGTGCAGGCCGTCGGCGCCGGCGACGTAGTCGAAGGTGCGCGGGCGGCCGTGCTCGAACGTGACGTCGACGCCGCCGTCGTGTGGGCCGAGGGCGGCGATCGAGTCGCCGAAGACGTAGTCGACCTTGTCGCGGGTCTGTGCGTACAGGATGGAGGTCAGGTCGCCGCGGGGTAGCTCGAGGTCGGCGCCGGGCCGGCCGCCGGTGATGTCGTCGGGGCTGAAGGCGGCGATGGTGCGCCCGGCGCCGTCGGTCACGCTGATCCGCCGGGTGGCGATGTGCGCGGCGCGCACCTGCGGGAGCACGCCCATGCGCTCGACCACGTCGACGGCCGTGCCGCGGATGTCGATGGGATAGCCGCCGCCGCGGATCGAGCCGGACTTCTCCACGACGGTGACCTCGAAGCCGTATTGGTGCAGCCAGTACGCGAGTGCGGGGCCGGCGACGCTCGCGCCGGAAATCAGGACGCTGGTCATGTCGCCATGCTTACTTACCGGGCGGCAGGTAGTCAACCGCTCGGTTAATATGCCGACATGCCGCGCCTGAACACCGACACCCGCGAGGAGGTCAAGACGGTCGCCTTGCGACTGTTCTCGACCCGCGGCTTCGAGCAGACCAGCCTGCGCGAGATCGCCGAGGAGCTCGGCATCACCAAGGCGGCGCTCTACTACCACTTCACCTCGAAGCGCGACCTGCTCAGTGCGCTGACCGCGCCGCTCGTGGAGGACCTGCAGGGCTTTCTCGCCGATGTGGAGGTCAAGGCCCGGACCGACCAGCGCGCGGTGCTGGAGGCGTACTTCGACATGTGCGTGCGGCATCGCCAGCTCTTCGCGGGGCTGCTGCGCGACGTGCAGGTGCTCAGCGAGCTCGACCTGGTCAACACGATGATCCAATGGCGGACCCGGCTCGACGTCATGCTTGTCGGCGAGGACCCGGCGGATCGGGTACGCGCGGTCGTCGCCCTCGGCGGCCTACAGGACTGCGTGATCCTCTTCCCCGGCGACGAGGTCATCGGCGCGATCCGCGAGCAGGCGGTCGACGCGGCCCTGCGCGCGCTCACCGCGCCGGGCCGCCCCGCCACCGGGGTCAGGCCCGGGCACCCAGCCGGCTGACCAGCTTCACCGGAACGCGGGTGACCCGGATCGGCACCCGGGTCACCGAGGCGGGCGCGAACGAGGCCCGGGCCGCCGCGGTCGCCCGGCGCAGCGCGAACCGCGCGTCGTAGATCCACATCCGGCCGCCCGGGCGCAGCACCCGGCGCAGGTCGCGGATCCCGCCCTCCACATCGGCCCAGTGGTGCTGGCTCAGCGACGAGACCACCAGGTCGAACGTGTGGTCGGGGAACGGCAGCCGCGCCACGTCCCCGACGGCGAAGGTGACCGGCGCGTCGCCGGCGACGCCGCGGGCGTACTCGATCATCTCGGCCGACAGGTCCACCGCGTCGACACGCAGGGAGGGAAACGCGGCCGCGATGGCCAGGGGTAACCGGCCGGGGCCGGTGCCGACGTCGAGAATCCGGCTGCCGGGTTCGAGGCCCGCCGCCGCGATGTCGTCGATGATCCGGGCCCGCATCCGGGTCAGCAGGCGGTGGGTGTTCCGGTCGTAGCCGCCGGGGTGGGCGAACTCGCCGCGCAGGTGGGTGCTTCTCATGACGACACCCGGACAGAGCGTTCAATGTCGAACATCATGTTCGAGTATTGTTCTACCCACCGGGCCGCGGTCAACGACCAATCACGACGTGTGGTCCGGCTTCGCACAAAGTCCGGAAACTGTCCGGGAAGAGGGGCAATGGATCGACGGGTTCGGCGCACTCGGCGGATGTTGCAGGAGGCGCTCGTCGCGCTGATCGAGGAGCGCGGCTACGAGCGGCTCACGGTGCAGGACGTGCTCGACCGCGCCGACATCGGACGGTCCACCTTCTACACGCATTTCCGCGACAAGGACGCCCTGTTCATGACGTGGTTCGACGGCCTGCGCGAGGACCTGCGCAGCGAATTCGACGCCATGACCGACAGCCGGCAGCCGACAGCCGCCAGCCGGCCGCTCGGGGTGATCTTCGACCATGCGTACCGGAATCAGCGGGTCTACCGCGCCGTCTGCGGCCGCCAGGGCGGCAACGCCTTCACCCACCTGATGCAGCGGCTGCTCTTCGAGCTGCTGCGCGAGCACCTGTGCATGGCCGGCACCCGGCTGCCGGTCGAGATCGCGGCCGAGTACTACTCGGGCGCGCTGCTCAGCACGCTGCTGTGGTGGGTGCGGCAGGACTTCCCGTACCAGCCCGAGGAGCTGGCCGCGATGTGCCAGCTGCTGACCGCGCCCGGCGTGATGGCGAGCCTCAGCCCTGCACCGCATATTCCGTGATGACGAAGCAGGTGCGCTCGCCGGCGCCCTCCGAGACGTCGAAGGAGACCGCCACCGGGTGACCGTCGGCCGGGTCGGCGCTGGTGGTCATCTCGCCGCCGTCGTCCGCCGCGGTCTGTGCCAGCTCGAGCAGGCCGCCGAGGGTCGGCAGGTCGATCTCCTCCTCACCGGAGGCGATCTTTCCATCGGTACGCTCGATGGCCGCCACCTCGCGGCCGCGCACCGTCACCCGGTAGATGCCGTCCGACGGCCCGGTCTCACAGCGGCGGTCGACGACGTACGCGTAGTTCATCGGCTCGTGCCACACCGGCGTCGACGCCGGGGCGGTGGGGCTCGGCGCGGACGCGGCCGGCGGCTCGTCGGTGCAGGCGGCGACAGCCGCGACAAGGGCGATGCCGCACAACAGCGGGGCGAACCGCACGATGACCTCCGACGCTCATTCCGGCCGCCGCCCGGCGGCCGCGCCCATGCTGCCAGACCCCGGCAACGGCCCCTCAACCGACGGGGGCATCACCCGCTCACCGGTTCGGCTCCGCGACGAACACGGCCACCGAGCGGGCGGGAACCGTCAGCGTCCCCGCCTGCGCGGTGGCGGTACGCAGCAACGGGTCGGCCGAGGCGGCCAGCTCGGGGTGCAGGGCCAGGGTCCGGCCCGCGAGCGACGGCACCTCCTGGCTCGTCGCGTCGCCGGTCGCGTTGAAGACGACCACCGTTTCGCTCCAGCGCGGGTCGAGGCCCTCGCCGTCCAGGCACATCACGATCACGCCGGGGCTCTCGTCCGGCCCGCCCAGCGGGAAGCTCAGCCGGCGCTGCACCTCGGCGGCCGTCGGCAGGCCGAACACCGGCGAGGCCCGGCGGATCCGCAGCAGCTCCGCGTAGCGGGCCGCGGTCAGGTCCATGAGCTCCGCCGACGGGACCAGCGCCGGGTCGGCGAGCAGCGGGCGCGCCCACGGCCACTTGTCCTCGTTGTCCGGCGCCGGCGGCAGCCCCACGCCGAAGCCGTTGCCGTCCGAGCCGGCCCAGCGCAGCTGGTTGAACCAGTCGCCCGAGTTGTAGGAGTTGCGGTCCAGCGACTTCGACCGCAGCCGTTCGGTGCCGAGCGCGACGAAGCCGACGCCCTGGCCGAGCACGACGATCGCCAGGGCGAGCACCTGCATGCGGGCGCGCTCCAGCATCGGCAGCGACGGCGGCAGCTTGAACGCCATCGCGTCGTAGAGGATCTCGTTGTCGTGCGCGTCCACGTAGGCGACGCTCTCCCCCGGCGCGGCCGCGTAGCCGCCGGGTGAACCGTTGTAGTCGATCTGTGCGCCGCTGTGCTCGACGCCGGTGTGCGTGACGAACCGGTAGGTCGCCAGGCCGCCGGAGAGCCCCACCTTGATCCGGTCGTGCACGGCGAGCGGGGTGTCCGCGCCGAGCCCGGTCGCGAAGCCCCGCACGGACGGGTCGTCGCCGAACGAGCCGCCGCCACGGACCGCGTCGCGCAGCCGGTCGTTGAAGGTGCCGATGCCGGTGCCGGCCATGTTGACCTGCGTCGCCTGCACGAACCGCGCGTCGTACGCGACCTCGCCGAAGTTCCAGCCCTCCCCGTACAGGTAGATGCCGGGGTCGACGTGGTCGAGGGCGGCCCGGACCTCCAGGATGTTCCCGCGCGGGTGGTGGCCCATCAGGTCGAAGCGGAAGCCGTCCACCTTGTACTCCCGGGCCCAGGTGACCATCGAGTCCACCACCAGCCGGCCCATCATCAGGTGCTCCGGCGCGGTGTTGGAGCAGCACGTCGAGTCGGCGACCGTGCCGTCGTCGAGCAGCCGGTGGTAGTAGCCGGGCACGATCCGGTCCAGCACGCTGAACGGCGCCAGCCCGTCGGCCGTCGTGTGGTTGTAGACGACGTCCATGATCACGCGCAGGCCCGCCTCGCTGAGCGCCGCGACCATCCGGCGGAACTCCAGGATCCGGGCGCTGCCGGACGGATCGACCGCGAAGCTGCCCTCGGGCGTCGTGTAGTGCAGCGGGTCGTACCCCCAGTTGAAACCGTCCTCGTCGGCGACCGCCATGACCGCGCGCTGCTGCTCCGGGGAGTCCGGCGGCAGCGCGGCCAGGTCGCATCTCGGCACGGCCTGGTCGGCGCGGCGATCGGGCACGGTGGCGAAGTCGAACACCGGCAGCAGGTGCACGTGGGTGAGCCCGGCGTCCGCGAGAATCCGCAGGTGCCGCATGCCCGCCGATCCGGCGTGGGTGAAGGCAAGGAACGTGCCGCGCTCCCCCTCCGGCACCCCCGCGTCGGCGATGGAGAAGTCGCGGACGTGCAGCTCGGAGATCTGCATCCGGGCCGGCGCGACGGCCGGCGGCTTGACCAGCTCCGCCCAGCCCGGCGGCCGCAGCTCCGACGCGGACAGGTCGACGATCTGGCTGTGCGTCGAGTCGACCGAGAGCGACAGCGAGTACGGGTCGGTGACGCTGCTGGTCACTACGCGCTGCGCCGCCGGATGCCAGACCTCGACCCGGAAGCGGTAGTAGCGGCCGGGCCATTCGCGCCGGCCGGCGATGGACCACACCCCGGTCGCGGCGTCCCGCTCCATCGCCAGCACCTCCGGCTCGTCGCCGGGCGTGCGGGACAGCTCCAGCGCGACCGTGCGGGCGGTCGGCGCCCAGACCGAGATCGTCGACTGCTCCTCGTCGACGATCACGCCGAGGCCGGCGTCGGCGGCGGCCTCGTACAGGTCGTCGAGGACGCCCGGGAGCTGGACCGCGGTCAGGACCGTGACCCGGCCGGCTGCGTCGCGGCCCGCCACCAGCACCTGGCCGAGCAGCAGCTCGCCGAGGGCGGCGTCGGCGAGCTCGGGCACGGCGAAGGCGCGGTAGGAGCGCAGGTGCGGGAAGCGGCGGCTCTGCGCCCGGAACAGCCCGCCGGGGCGGGGCGTGAGCGCGAGTCGCACCGAGTGCTCGCCGGCCAGCCCGCCGCCGTTCGCCGCCGAGACCAGGGTGAGCTCGGCGGCAAGGCCGGCGAGGTGCGCCGGCAGGGCCACCGTGGTGCGGTCGACGAAGACGGCGAGGGCTCGCGCCGGGTCGAGCTCGGGTCCGAGCGAGCGCACGCCGGGCAGCACGGGCGCGGTATCGCCGGAGAGCAGCCACGCCTCGCGGGCGGCCGTCAGGTCGAGGCGCTGGTCGTCGGGCAGGTCCTTGACGTCGCCGCGGTGCACCACGAAGCGCAGCCCGACGGCGTCCGGGCGCAGCGGCACCCGGAACACGGCGCCGAAGGCGTCGAAGCCGACCGGCCCGAGCGGCGTGCTCCAGTCGGGCTTTCGGTGCGTGCCCTCCCAGGCGTGCAGGCTCCACCCGGCGTAGTCGCCGTCGGCGCGGCGGTAGTGGATGACGGCGGAGCCCTCGTCCGGCGGCGTTTCGGCGGTGAAGCCCGCCGCCGCGGCGCTCGGGTAGACCTCGGGGTCGCCGGGGCGCAGCCAGACCTCGGGGGTGACCGCCGGGTCGACGTGCCGGTCCTGCGCCACGTCCTTGGCGCCGGTGTGGTCGACCACCAGGAAGCCCACCTCGCGGGCCGCGTCGGCGACCCGCACCCAGGCGAAGCGGCCGTAGGCGTCCTCGCCGGCGAACGGGTGGCCGCCGGGGAAGCCGGTGATCGCGCCCGGCGCGATGTCGCCCCACGCGTGCAGCGCCCAGTCCCCGTAGCCCTCGTCCTCGCGGCGGTAGTGCACGACCAGCCACTGCGGCCGGCTCGATCGGGTGGCCGCGGCCGGTGGGGCGATCTCGATCGTGGTCACCGGGACATGATCCCACCGGGGCGGGCCGATTTCGGCGCGCCGGTACCCGGGTTGCACTGAATAACAAGACGGACGTACGGTTTACGGAAGACGTGAACCCTGAGTTAGGTCAACCTAACCGGCGGGCGCCCGTCACCGGTGCGACAGACTGATGAGTACTACTCACAGTCGCTGGGTGTGAAGGAGATGACGTGGCCAGCCTCGACACCTTTGGTGCGAAGAGCGAGCTACGCGTCGCAGACGCGAGCTACGAGATTTTCACGATCGACAAGGTCGACGGGCATGACCGCCTGCCGTACTCCTTGAAGATCCTGCTGGAGAACCTGCTCCGCACGGAGGACGGCGCGAACATCACCGCCGACCACATCCGGGCGCTCGGCGGCTGGGATCCCACCGCCGACCCGAGCGTGGAGATCCAGTTCACCCCGGCCCGGGTGCTGATGCAGGACTTCACCGGCGTCCCCTGCGTCGTCGACCTCGCCACCATGCGTGAGGCCGTCAAGGAGCTGGGCGGCGACCCGACGAAGGTCAACCCCCTCGCCCCCGCCGAGCTGGTCATCGACCACTCGGTGATCGCCGACCTGTTCGGCCGCGAGGACGCCTTCGCCCGCAACGTCGAGCTGGAGTACCAGCGCAACCGCGAGCGCTACCAGTTCCTGCGCTGGGGCCAGACCGCGTTCAACGAGTTCAAGGTCGTCCCGCCGGGCACCGGCATCGTGCACCAGGTCAACATCGAGTACCTGGCCCGCACGATCATGGAGCGCAACGGCCAGGCGTACCCGGACACCGTCGTCGGCACCGACTCGCACACCACGATGGTCAACGGCCTCGGCGTGCTGGGCTGGGGCGTCGGCGGCATCGAGGCCGAGGCCGCGATGCTGGGCCAGCCGGTCAGCATGCTGATCCCGCGGGTCGTCGGCTTCAAGCTGCACGGCGAGATGCCGGCCGGCACCACCGCGACCGACCTGGTGCTGACGATCACCGAGATGCTCCGCCAGCACGGCGTGGTCAGCAAGTTCGTCGAGTTCTACGGCCCCGGCGTCAGCGCCGTTCCGCTGGCCAACCGCGCCACCATCGGCAACATGTCGCCGGAGTACGGCTCGACCGCCGCGATCTTCCCGATCGACGAAGAGACGATCAAGTACCTCCAGCTCACCGGCCGCACCGAGCAGCAGGTCGCGCTCGTCGAGGCGTACGCGAAGCGCCAGGGCCTGTGGCTCGACCCGAACGCCGAGCCGAACTTCTCCGAGAAGCTCGAGCTCGACCTGTCGACGATCGTTCCGTCGCTGGCCGGCCCGAAGCGCCCGCAGGACCGGGTGCTGCTGAGCGAGGCGAAGGCGGCGTTCCGCGAGGCCCTGCCGAACTACGCCGCGCCGCACGGCCACATCGACGAGTCCGGCGAGGAGTCGTTCCCGGCGTCCGACTCGCCCGCCAACGGCGTCGACGACGAGGCCGACAAGCCGGTCCTCTTCAGCGCCGCGAACGGCGCGAAGGGCCGGATTTCAAAGCCCACCGTGGTCAAGGGCGACGACGGCGTCGAGTACGAGCTGGACCACGGCGCGGTCGTCATCGCCGCCATCACGTCCTGCACCAACACCTCGAACCCGCAGGTCATGATCGGTGCCGCCCTGCTCGCCAAGAAGGCGGTCGAGAAGGGCCTGACCCGCAAGCCGTGGGTCAAGACCACCCTCGCGCCGGGCTCCAAGGTCGTCTCCGACTACTACGACCGGTCCGGCCTGACGCCGTACCTGGACAAGATCGGCTTCAACCTGGTCGGCTACGGCTGCACCACCTGCATCGGCAACTCGGGCCCGCTGCCCGAGGAGGTCTCCGCCGCGGTCAACGAGGCCGACCTCACCGCGGTGTCCGTCCTGTCCGGCAACCGCAACTTCGAGGGCCGGATCAACCCGGACGTCAAGATGAACTACCTGGCGTCCCCGCCGCTCGTCGTCGCGTACGCCCTGGCCGGCTCGATGGACATCGACATCACCACCGAGCCGCTCGGCACCGGCTCCGACGGCAAGCCGGTCTTCCTGGCCGACGTCTGGCCGTCCGCCAAGGAGATCGACGACGTCATCGCGCAGGCGATCGGCGCCGACGGCTTCAGCGCCGCCTACGCCGACGTCTTCGCCGGCGACGAGCAGTGGCAGTCGCTGCCGACGCCGGAGGGCAAGACGTTCGAGTGGGCCGAGGACTCGACCTACGTGCGCAAGCCCCCTTACTTCGAGGGCATGGCCGCGCAGCCGTCGCCGGTCGTCGACATCGCCCGCGCGCGGGTGCTGGCGAAGCTCGGCGACTCGGTCACCACCGACCACATCTCGCCGGCCAGCTCGATCAAGGCGGACTCCCCCGCGGGCAAGTACCTCGCCGAGCACGGCGTGCCCCGGCACGAGTTCAACTCGTACGGCTCGCGCCGCGGCAACCACGAGGTGATGATCCGCGGCACGTTCGCGAACATCCGGCTGCGCAACCAGCTCGTACCGGGCGTGGAGGGCGGCTTCACCGTCAACCACCTCACCGGCGAGCAGACCAGCATCTACGACGCCTCGGTCGCCTACAAGGAGGCCGGCGTCCCGCTGGTCATCCTGGCCGGCAAGGAGTACGGCTCCGGCTCGTCGCGCGACTGGGCGGCGAAGGGCACCATGCTGCTGGGCGTGCGCGCGGTCATCGCCGAGTCCTACGAGCGCATCCACCGCTCGAACCTGATCGGCATGGGCGTGCTGCCGCTCCAGTTCCCGCCGAAGACGAACGCGGAGTCGCTCGGGCTCACCGGCACCGAGACCTTCTCGATCACCGGGGTGGAGGCGCTCAACGAGGGCGGCATCCCGTCGACGGTGAAGGTCCGCACCGACACCGGCGTGGAGTTCGACGCCGACGTCCGGATCGACACGCCGGGCGAGGCGGACTACTACCGCCACGGCGGCATCCTCCAGTACGTGCTGCGCAAGATGCTCGCGAGCTGACGAAGTACGCCTGAGCCGATGCCCCGTCGCCCACCCGGGCGGCGGGGCATCGCGCCGTTCCCACGCCTGTGAGCTGCCGGAAAGCTGCTGGAAACATGGGTGTTGCACGCTGTGGCAATGGAGATCCTGCTGCTGGCCACCCGTCCCGGCGCTGCCGCGGAGGATCGAGCCCTGCCGGCGCTCGATCTGCTGCGGTACTCCCTTCGGGTCGGCACCTACGACGTACAGGCCCTGCTGTCCGGCGCCGACCCCGATGTCGTGCTCGTCGACGCGCGGCGTGACCTGCTCGACGCCCGCGACCTGTGCCGCCTGCTGCGCACGACGGGGCTGCGGGTGCCGCTGCTCGCCGTCGTCGAGGAGGCCGGGCTGATCGCCATGGCCGCCGACTGGGGACTGGACGACGTGCTGCTCACCGGCGCCGGGCCGGCCGAGGTCGAGGCCCGGCTGCGGCTGGCGGCGGCGCGGGTGTCCGGCGGCGCCGCGGGCGCCACCAGCGGCCTGGTCAACGCCGGTGAGCTCGTGATCGACCCGCACACCTACTCCGCGCGGCTCAAGGGTCGCCAGCTCGACCTCACCTACAAGGAGTTCGAGCTGCTGAAGTTCCTGGCCCAGCACCCGGGCCGGGTGTTCAGCCGCGACCAGTTGCTGCGCGAGGTGTGGGGCTTCGACTACTTCGGCGGCCACCGCACCGTAGACGTGCACGTGCGGCGGCTGCGGGCCAAGCTCGGCTCCGAGTACGAGTCGATGATCGGCACCGTCCGGCAGGTCGGCTACAAGCTGGTCCTCGCGCCGCGCCCGACCGATCTCATGCCGGCCACCGAATGGGAGGTCGTCGCGCCCCGGGTCGCCCTGGAGCTGTAGGCGTGCACGCCCGGGAATATGCGAGGCTCTGAGTCATGGATGACAAGACGGTGCTGAGCTGGATCAGCGGCTTGGTCGACGAGGAGCACAAGCTACGCGGGCAGCTCGGCCGCGGCGAGATCAGCAGCGACGAGGAGCAGGTCCGGCTCCGAGAGCTGGAGGTCGCACTGGACCAGTGCTGGGACCTCCTGCGCCGGCGCCGGGCCGCGCGCGATCAGGGCAACGACCCGGACACCGAGCAGGCGCACAGCATCACCGAGGTAGAGGGCTACCTCCAGTGACGCCGCCCCGGCCGCGGCCGGCGGGTATCCGGCGGCCGCGGTCCGGGACGCCTGGCGCGGCGCCTCACAGCAGCCCCGCCTCGTAGCACAGCCGCTCGATGAGGCCGTCCGCGTCGACCCTCAGGCCGCGCGCGGTGAACCAGCCGGCCACGTTGCGCACGTCGCGGGCCAGGAACTCGCCGCCCTGCGGGTTGGCGATGAGGTCGACGATCTGCGGCATGTCGATGATCACCAGGCGGCCCTGGTGCACCAGCGTGTTGTACGGCGACAGGTCGCCGTGCGCGATCTGGGTACGCGCCAGCACGCTGAGCGCCTCGGTCATCTGACTCCACAGGTCCTCGAGACCGTCGTGGTCCGTGCGCACCTGCGCGAGCCGCGGCGCGGCCTCCCCGGTCTCCCAGTCGCCGATGAACTCCAGCATCAGCTCGGTGCCGATCAGCTGCACCGGGTACGGCACCGAGATCGTGCCGCCCTCCTGGCCGACCTGCCAGAGCCGCGACAGCGCGCCGAACTCGGCCGCCGCCCACTGCCCGGCGATGAGCTCCTTGCCGAACGCGGTCCGGTTGGTCATGGCCCGCATCTCGCGGGACCGGCGCACCCGCCGCCCCTCCAGGTAGCCCGCGTCGCGGTGGAAGAGCCGGTGGTCGCCGTCGCGGTAGCGCTTGGCCGCGAGCACGGCGACCCGGTCGGTGCCGGGCACGGCACGGCGCACGAGGTGCACGTCCGCCTCTTTGCCGGTCTTGAGGATGCCCAGCTCGGTGTCGACGGCCCCGTGCTCGGTGCGGACCCAGTCGGGTCGCGGCAGCGGGCCGTGCAGCGCACCGTCCCACGTCGACCAGCGGTCGCCGGTCTCGGGCAGGTCGGGGTCCTCGGAAAGGGCCGGCTCGAGCCGGCCCCGCTTTACGAAGTCGGCTTCGTCGTCGTCGAACTTACGGCGGCCGCGGCGCATGGTGGCCGGGCCGAAAGAGTCGTGCTCTCGCACTGGAGGGTCTCCTCGGAAGAGAAAGAAAGAACAAGAACCTGGGCATGGCGAAGGACAACGACAGCCATGAGGTCCACCCCCTTCTCTTCTAGGAATCCTGCGGAGCACGTACGCGGTGCACTCTTCCGGGCGACCCCGGACGGCGCAACCGATTTATCGGGCCGCCATCACGGCGGACAGCCCCTGGATCACGTTGCCGACCACCCGGGTCGGCGCGAACCGGTTGTCGATCCAGTCCCGGCCGCGGTGCAGCCAGACGCTGGGCAGCCCCATCGCGGCGGCACCGCCGATGTCGGCCTCCGGGCTGTCGCCGACGATCCAGGCGCCGCCGAGGCGCATCCGGACCCGCTGGGCGGCCAGCGCGAAAATGCGCGGATTGGGCTTGCTCACCCCGGCCTGCTCCGAAATCACCCAGTCGGCGACATAGCGGTCCAGCCCGGTACGCCGGATCCGGCTCTCCTGCTGCTCGTGCGGGCCGTTGGTGACCACCACCGGCACCCACCCGGAATCACCGGCGATCCGCAGCGCACAGGCCACGAGCGGGTCGAGCCGCTCGTACGCCAGCGGGCCCTCGTGCAGCTCCTCGAGCAGGTCGATCGAGGGGATTTGCAGCTGGTAGCGGTCGCGGATCAGGTCCGCGAGGTCCCAGCGCGAGGTAAGCCCGTCGGCGTCCACGGACAGTAGCCACTCGAGGTCCTCGTGCGGCGCCGAGATCTCGTCGAGGAAGCCTTTCGCCCACAGCCGGAACGCCCCGCTGCGATCGAGCAGGGTGTCGTCCAGGGCAAGGAAGACGAGAGGCACCCGCGCACTGTACGTGAGTGATTCCGGAGCCGACAGTCCAAGAGTGTTAACAAAGATTCGCCCGGATGGCTGTTTTCGCGCCATGCGAGAGTGAATCCCGGACTCTGGCAAGCCGTACGTACGGATTGCAAGGGCCCGAAGGTCCATGACACGATCTCAGCGTGCCCAGGGTAAGCCAGGACCAGCTCGACGCCCGCCGCCACGAGATCCTCGCCGCGGCGCGGGGGTGCTTCGCCCGCTTCGGCTACGAGGGCGCCACCGTGCGCCGGCTCGAGGAGGCCACCAGCCTCTCGCGGGGCGCGATTTTCCATCATTTTCGCGATAAGGACTCGCTCTTCCTCGCGGTCGCCGAGGACGACGCCGCCGCCATGGTGGAGACCGTCGCCCGCGACGGTCTGGTCCAGGTCATGCGTGACCTGCTCGGACAGGCCCGCTCCAGCGACGGCGACACCGCCGGCTGGCTCGGCACCCAGCTGGAGGTCTCCCGGCGGCTGCGTACCGACCCCGAGTTCGCCAAGCGCTGGGCCGAGCGCTCGGCCGCCATCGCCGAGGCCACCCGCGAGCGCCTGGAGCGCCAGCGCGAGGCCGGCGTGCTCCGCGACGACGTGCCGGTCGAGGTCCTCACCCAGTTCCTGGAGCTGGCGTATGACGGCATGGTCCTGCACCTGGCCACCGGCCGCCCCGCGGGCGAGCTGGGCCGGGTGCTCGACGTCGTGGAGGAAGCCGTCCGGCGCCGGTGACCGGGGGTTTGCGGTGACCTGCACAATGAGGCCCTGAAACCGCGCGAGCTCGGGAGGTCGGACATGAATCTCGCAGCGCAGGGCAACACCTGGGGCATCACCGGACCGAGCTTTCTGATCTTCTACGTCTCCGTCGTGGTGGCCGTCGCGATCCTGGCGGCGATCCACCGGCGGATCCTCTTCGCGGGCAACCGCGGCGCGCACGTCGAGCGGCTCAACCCGCAGCAGGTCGCGTACCTCAACGGCGGCGACCGGCTCGCCGTCTACGCCGCGCTCGGCGGGCTGCGCGGCGCCGAGGCGATCGCCAGCAACTCCGGCAAGACCCTGCGCCAGGCCGGGCCGCTGCCGGCCGGCGCCACCGCGCTGGACTCGGCGATCTACAACGCGGCCGGGCGGGGCATCCGGGCCCGGGACGTCATCGGCGACGAGTGGGTCGTCGCGGCGCTGCGCCAACAGCGCGAGGCGCTCGAGGCGCAGGGCCTCGCGGTGCCGCCCGCCCAGGCGAAGGTGGCCCGGCTCTGGGCGCTGGCCGGCGCGGCCCTCGTGCTGCTCGGCGTGGCCCGGCTGGTCGACGGCGTGCAGAACGACAAGCCCGTCCTCTTCCTCGTCTTCGCCATCGCGCTCGCGGTCATCCTGTCGATCTCGATGCTGCGCAGGAGCCGGCGGCGGGCCACCCGGGTCGCCGACAAGGGCATGACCGCGCTGCGCCGCAAGCACGAGTACCTGTCGCCGCGGATGTCCCCGTCCTACGCGACCTACGGCGCCACCGGCGCCGGGATGGGCGTGGCGCTGTTCGGCGCGGCGTCGCTCTACACGATGGACCCGGCGTTCGCCTCCGAGGCGGAGATCCAGCGGATCAACTCCACCGCCGGCGCGAACGGCTCGTCCTATTCCTGCGGAGGCAGCAGCAGCGGCGGAGACTCGGGCGGCAGCTCGTGCGGCGGCGGCAGCTCCTGCGGCGGCGGAGGCGGGTGCGGCGGGGGCGGGTGCGGCGGGTGACCACCTCGTACGGGGTGGGCATCGGCTGGCGGCCCGAGATCTCCGGCTTCGTCGCCGAGCTGCCGGGCCTGGGCTTCGCCGAGGTGGTCGCCGAGTCGGTGCACGCGCACGGCGACCTGCCGCCCGGCCTGGCCGAGCTGCTCGACCGCGGCGTCGCCGTCGTGCCGCACGGGGTGAAGCTGTCGCTGGGCGGCGCGGAGCCGGTCGAGCCGGCCCGCGTCGCACACCTCGCCGCGGTGGCCGAGCGCCTGGCCGCGCCGCTGGTCAGCGAGCACATCGCGTTCGTCCGGGCCGGCGGCGTGGAGGCCGGACACCTGTTGCCGGTCCCGCGCAGCCGCGAGGCCGTCGACGCGGTGGTCGCCAACGTCCGGCGCACCCAGGCCGAGCTGTCCGTGCCGATCGCGCTCGAGCCGATCGCCGCGCTCTTCGACTGGCCCGACGACGAGATGGACGAGGGCGCGTTCCTGACCGAGATCCTGGAGCGCACCGACGCCCTGCTGCTGCTCGACGTGGCGAACGTCTACGCGAACGCCCGCAACCGGGGCACCGAGCCGGCCGACCTGTTCGACCGGCTGCCGCTGGAACGGGTCGCGTACGTGCACGTGGCGGGCGGCGCCGAGCACGACGGCATCTACCACGACACGCACACCGACGCGGTGCCCCAGCCGGTCCTCGACCTGGTCACGGCGCTGTGCGAGCGGCACCGGCCGCCCGCGCTGATGCTCGAACGCGACGGCGACTACCCGGCGGCGGCCGAGCTGCGCCGCGAACTGGACGCCATCGCGGCCGCCTCCGGCTACCCCGCCGTGACATGACGTCGCTGGAGCGGCGGCAGGCGGAGCTGGTGGCCGCGCTGACGGCCGGTGCCGCCGTACCGCCGGGATTCGACGGCCGGCTGGTCGAGGCGGCCCGGGTCGCGCTGCTCAGAAAGCGCGCCGGTGAGGTCGCGCGGCACTGGCCGGAGCTGGCCGCGGCGTTCGGCCGCGGCTGGCCGCGCCGGTGGTCGGCGTGGGCCGCGGCCCGGCCGACGCGGGGCTCGCTGCGCGACGGCTGGGACCTGGCCCGCGACCTGCGCGCGGCCGGCGAGCTGCCGGCCCCGGCGGGCGCCGAGCTGGCGACCCGCGAGGCGCTGATGTCCTACGACGGAGTGTCGGCGCCGCGCACCCGGCGGGCGCCGGCCGTGCGCGGCGCCGCCGGCTCGCTCGTCGTCCAGTTCGCCGGCCGGGTACGCGTGCTGCGCCGCCCCGCCGCCGGACCGCACCGGTAGCCGCGCCGCGTGGACGGCTCCGTGCTCGTCACCGGCGCGTCCCGCGGGCTCGGCGCGCACATCGCCCGGCGGCTTGCCGCGGACGGCCGGCCCGTCGCGGTCAACTACCTGCCCGACCCCGAGGACGCCGAGCGGGTCGTCGCGGACATCAGGGACGCGGGCGGACGCGCGGCCGCCTTCCGGGCCGACGTCACCGACGAGCGGGACGTGTCCGCGCTGGTGGCGGCGGTCGAGGCCGAGCTGGGGCCGGTCGCGGTGCTCATCCCGAACGCGACCGGCCCGCAGCCGCTTATCGACGCCATCGACGTGACCTGGCAGGACCACCTCGACCAGCTCACGTTCTTCGTGAAGAGCCCGACCCTGCTCATGCGGGCGGTGGCACCGGGCATGCGGGCCCGCGGCGGCGGCCGGATCATCCAGATCGGATCGGACGCGTTCGAACGGGCCGCGCCGGGCATGTCGGCCTACAACGCGGCGAAGGGCGCCCAGATCTCCCTGACCCGGACCTGGGCCCGGGAGCTGGGGCCGTGGGGCATCACGGTGAACCTGGTCGCGCCGGGCTGGATCCCGGTGGAGCGCCACGCGCAGGTCCCACCGCGGTACCTGGAGGAGTACCGGCGGGCCGTGCCGCTGGGCCGGATGGGCACGCCCGCGGAGATCGCCGACGTGGTGGCGTTCCTGGCCTCCGACGGCGCCCGCTTCATCACCGGCGAGCGCATCACGGTCAACGGCGGCCACACCATCGACTGAGCGGTGCTCAGCCCGGCATCGCCGGCGCCCGGTCGATGAAGCCCAGGACCGTTCGGATGCGGCCGTCCGGGCCGAACTCCGCGACGTCGAAGCCCACCACCAGCGGCTCCCCGCCGGCCGGGCCCAGGTGCCAGGTAAAACGCGCCTGGTCGTGGTGCGCGTCCACCGGGCCGCCGGGCGTGAAGACCAGGCCGGGGAACCGGTCCTGCGCCACGCCGATCAGGTGCCCCAGCGCGCCGTGCCCCTCGACCGCGGCGAACGGATCGACGTACCGGACGTCGGCCGTGAACGCCTCCTCGATCCGCGCACTGCGCTCGGCCGGCTCCGCGTTCCAGGCGGCCAGGTACCGCTCCACCGCAAGCTTGCTCATGGCGATCTCCCTTACAGGTCGGTGAGGTTTGCCGGACCACCGTCGCCCGGTACGGGTAGCCGGGTCGATTACCTCCCGGGTAATCGGCGCGCGGCGACGGGCTGCCTACGATCGGGGCATGAGCGAGGTTGGCGCGCTGCTGCGGCGCTGGCGTGGCGACCGGCGGCTGAGCCAGCTCGCCCTAGCCGGCCAGGCCGGTGTGTCCGCGCGGCACCTGTCCTTCGTGGAGACCGGCCGCTCCCGGCCGACGCGGGAGATGATCCTGCGGTTGGCCGAGGAGCTGGCCGTACCGTTGCGGGCCCGGAACGCGCTGCTGCTGGCCGGCGGCTACGCGCCGGCCTATCCCGAGGGTGACCTCGGCGGCCCGGGCCTGGCCGCCGTGCTGACGTCGCTGCGCGCGGTGCTGTCCGGGCACGAGCCCTGCCCGGCGGTGCTCGTCGACCGGCACTGGACCATGATCGACGGCAACGCGGCGATCGCCCTGCTGACCGCCGGGGCGGCCCCCGAGCTGCTGGAGCCGCCCGTGAACGTGCTGCGGCTCTCGCTGCACCCGGACGGGATGGCGCCACGGATCCTGAACCTGGCGCAGTGGCGCGCACACGTGCTGCACCGGCTGGACCGGCAGGCGCAGACCACCGGCGACCCGGTGCTGCGGTCGCTGCACGACGAGCTGCTGGCCCTGCCCGGCGGCCTGGCCGCCGCGGAGCCCGACGGCCTGGCCGTGCCGCTGCGCTTCGCGGCGGCCGACCGTGAGCTGTCGTTCTTCAGCTTCACCTCGATGTTCGGCACCCCGCTCGACGTCACCCTCGCCGAACTCGCCGTCGAGTCGTTCCTGCCGGCCGACCCGGAGACGGCGGAGTTCCTGCGCGCCCGATGACGGCCCGGCCGCCGGGGTGGCAGTATCGGCGTCATGGATCTCGGGCTCGCCGATCGCGTCTACGTCCTCACCGGAGCCTCGAAGGGCCTCGGCTTCGCCACCGCGCGATCGCTGGTCGCCGACGGCGCCAAGGTCGTCATCTCCTCCCGCTCGGCGGAGAGCGTCGAGGCCGCCGTCGCCGAGCTGGGCGACGGCGCCGCCGGGGTTGCCGCGGACCTCACCGATCCCGCGACGCCGGAGCTCCTGGTCCGCACCGCGCGGGCCCGCTTCGGGCGCCTGGACGGCGCCCTCGTCTCGGTGGGTGGCCCGGACCGCGGCACGGCCGCGCAGCTCACCGACGACCAGTGGCGCGGCGCGTTCGAGACGGTCTTCCTCGGATCGGTACGCGCGATGCGCACGTTCGCGGCCGAGCTGGGCGAGGGCGGCGCGATCGCGGTGGTGCTGTCCACCTCTACGCGGACCCCGATCCCCGGCCTGGGCCTGTCCAACGGGCTGCGCCCCGGTCTGGCCGGCGTCGCGAAGGACATGGCGGACGAGTTCGGCCCCCGCGGCGTACGGGTGGTCAGCCTGCTGCCCGGGCGGGTGATGACCGACCGCAACCGCGAGCTCTTCGAGGCCACCGGGGACGCCGACGCCGCGGCGGCCGAGGCGGCCGCGTCCATTCCCCTCGGGCGACTCGGCGCGCCGGAGGAGTTCGGACGGGTGGCGGCGTTCGTGCTGTCGCCGGCGGCCGGCTACCTGACCGGCCTGACCGTGCCCGTCGACGGCGGCGCGCTCCGGACGCTGTAGCCCGCCGATGCCGTCCGTTCCGCACCGGCCGACCCCCGCCGAGGTCGCGGCCGCCGCCGACCGCACCATTCCGGATCTGGTCGGCCCGGACCTGCGGGTCCTCTTCTCCGGCATCAACCCGAGCCTGTACTCGGCGGCGACCGGTCACCACTTCGCCCGCCCGGGAAACCGGTTCTGGCCGGCGCTGCACCGCTCCGGGTTCACCCGGCGGCTCCTGCACCCGTCCGAGCAGTGGTCGCTGCCGTCCGAGGGCCTGGGCATCACGAACGTGGTCGCCCGCGCGACGGCCCGGGCGGACGAGCTGTCCCCCGCGGAGCTGGTCGAGGGCGGCCTGCTGCTGGCGGACCTGGTGGCCCGGTGGCGGCCGCGCTACCTGGCGGTGCTGGGCGTGACCGCGTACCGGGCGGCGTTCGCCCGGCCGAAGGCGCGGATGGGACCACAGGACGAGTCGATCGCCGGCGTCCCGGTCTGGGTGCTGCCGAACCCGAGCGGCCTGAACGCTCGGTGGACTACACCCCGGCTTGCCGATGCGTTTCGCGATCTACGAGAGACCACGGACGAGTAGGACTTCGTCGAGCTCACCACAGTCCTTCGAGTCGATATGACAGGGCTCCCTACAGTGGTCCCGTGCAACCTCACCTACCCCGCGCACCGCAGCCATCGTTCCTCCAGCAGGAGATCGGCGGTGTCCCAATCTGGGTCCATCTCCTAGCCGGCTTCGCGACTTGCGGGATATATCTTGTTTTCCTGCCTTTCGCTCTCGTCCACAGCGCGATCGAACGCCGGATCGACCGGGCCGTGGACCGCGTGGTCGAACCGGTGCTGGACCGAGTAGTCAAGGTGGCACTGGCGATCGTGGCCGTGCCGGCCCGCCTGGTCTATCGGCTCGGGCGGCTGATCTACAACCGCATCACCGCGCGGGCGAATAGGTCCTGAAACCGGCTTTCTGTCAGGAATCTCGCGAGTCGCACTTGTCGGCGGTGCGCAGCGGCTATGCCAAGGAGAACAGGTTCACGTATCGACCCCATTGGGACTACCCGACTGGCCTGACGGCGACAAGAGCGCCTGAGGTAATCCACGTCGAGCGGCCTGAACGCGCACTACACGGTCGACGGCCTGGCTTCGGCGTTCGCCGACTTGCGGCGCACCATCTCGGTGATCCAGACGGGCGCGAACGGGGAGGTGCAGTTCGGCGGCGTCGGGTAGTCCTTGAGCACCTCGAGGCGCTCGCCGATGTCGAGCGCGCGGGCCCGGTACCCGGGGTGCTCGATCCCGATCTGCGCCAGGCAGTGGTTCATCGCCCATTGCAGGCGCTCCGGTGCGTCGCGCATCCGCGCCTCGATGACGTCGAGCAGGCCCGCGAGGTCGAGCCCCTCGGGCTTCTTCGCCACGCGCTCGGTGGTCAGCGCCCAGCCGGCGCTCGCGACCACCGGATCCGGGTCGGCGAACCAGGCCACCCGCAGCTCCTCGGCGTGCGGGTTCTTCTTCACCACGTAGTTCACGAGCCAGTCGTGCACCTTGGGGGTGCGCGACTCGCGCAGCATGCCGTCCAGCTCGTCGCGCCCGAACGCCCGGGGCCGGCAGATCAGCATCGCGAGCAGCCTCGCCGCGGTGTCGCCGGTCGCCCAGAGCTCCACCGCGAGGTCCTGGCGCGTCTTGAGCTCCTTCGCGAGCGCGCGCAGCTTGCCGAGGTTCACGCCGTGATCGTCGCCGTGCTTCTCGTTCACCGCGCGCGCCTTCGGGTCCTCCAGCGCGGCGAGCTCGGCCATCACCTCGGCGACGGTCCCGGTCATTCGGCGTACGCCAGCAGCGTCGGGGCCGTCCGGCCGTCCCAGGTCCCGGTCAACGTGGCACCGGCCGCCGTGGCGTCGTCGCCGAGGCGGCGGACCACCGTCGCCGCGCGGCCCTCGGGAACGGCGCCGCTGCCGGTGATCGCCATGGAGGGCGCCCGCAGCTCCAGCTCCCCGTCGACCTCGATGAACTCCTCGGCCTGCGGCTCGCCGGCGAAGGCGCCCGCCAGGGCCGCGAGATAGACCGGGTCACCGAGCGCGTCGTAGACCCAGCGCCGGCCGAGCACGCTGTGCTCCATCGTGCCGACCAGCCAGTCGCCGCCGTCGTCGAGGGGCGCGCCCCGGTAGGTCAGCGGAACCTGGTGGATCGGCCCGTCACCGAACCGGACGAGCAGCGTCTCGATGCCGACCTCACCCGCCGGGTCATCGAAGCGGTACGCGGCGACGCGCTCGATCGCCGCCGTCGCCGGACCCTCGAACCAGGGACGGCCGGGCAGCCAGGCCGCGACGAGTTCAAGCTTGGACGGCTTCAGTTCAGCGCGATACAGCAGAGCCATGCGCGGATCATAGTGAACGCTTTCGGCCGTGCGGCGTGGTCGGTCGGAGCCCGCGTCGGCCTGCCGCCGGGCGAGGCTGCCGCGACAGGTCCGGGTGTCGGGGTGGTCGGGGCCGAAGACCCGCAGGCAGTCGGCCAGTAACAGCTCCAGCGCGGCCACGGCGCCGACGGCATCCCCCGCGTCGCCCCGCAACCCGGCGAGGTTGTGGCGGGCGCTCAGGGTGTCGGGGTGGTCGGGGCCGAGGACCCGCACATAGTCGGCGAGCAACAGCTCGAACGCGGCGACGGCGCCGGCCTCGCCCCGCCGCCGGGCGAGGTTGCCGCGGGTGAGCAGGGTGTCGGGGTGGTCCGCGCCGAGGACCCGCACGTAGTCGGGGAGCAGCAGCTCGAACGCGTCCGCGGCACCGGCGGCATCGCCCGCCTCACCCCGCCAGAAGGCGATGTTGTGACGGGCGTTCAGGGTGTCGGGGTCGTCGGAGCCGAGGAGCCGCAACCGGTCGGTGAGCACCTGCTCGAACGCGTCCGCGGCGCCGGCCGGGTCCCCGGCCGCGGCCCGCCAGAAGGCGAGGTTGTGGCGGGCGGCCAGGGTTTCGGGCCGGTCGGGGCCGAGGACCCGCAGACAGTCGGCGAGCAGGTGCTCGAACGCGGTCGCCGCGCCGCCGACGTCCCCGGCCTGGCCCTGTCCGTTTGCGAGGTGCAGGCGGCAGGTCAGGGTGTCGCGGTGGTCGGGGCCGAGCACCGCGATGCTGGTGGCGCACAGCCGCTGGTAGTGGTCGCGGGCGGCGGCGACCAGCTCCTCATCGGCCGGCCGGGCCTGCCGTCCGGCCGCCGGCGGGGGCACCACACCCACCCGCAGCGGCCACGCCACCGGGGAACGCCCGCCGACGGTGACCGGGCCGTGGAAGATCCCGGCCGCCCCGTACACGTCCCGGGCGGCCGGCTCGGGCGCGGTGGTCGCGCCGGCAGTCGTCGCCGCTACCCGGCTGCCGGCGGGATCGGGGGGAGCTGCGTACGCCGATCGAAGATCACCGTGTCGTGGAACTCGCCGATCGCGCCCTCGTTGGTGTCCACCGTGACGGCGAACCGGGCCGCCCGGTCCGGTGCGGCCGCGGCCAGCAGCTCCCGGGCCGCGGCCAGGATCTGCTCGTCCTCGGCGGCGCCGGAGTCCACCAGGTCCGGTCCGATGCGGGCCCGCCACACACCCGGTTCGGTCTCGTCGGCGTCCAGCGCGCGCCGGGCGTCCTGCCGGCCGGTGAACCGGCGCCAGATCAGCGCCTTCAACAGCCGATAGCCGTCGCCGACCGCCTCACCGGCGGAACCCGACACCCCCGCGCTCGCCCCGGCCGCCAACGCGGCCACGATCACGTCCATCATCGTCGTTTACCTCACCGCGGCCCCGCTCCCCCGTTGCGATCACCGCATGTCAATGACCGTGACACCAGGAGTGCCGAGAGTATCGGCGCATGCCGCACCGCCGACTCCCCGGCGGTGCGGCGTTCTGCCGCCCGGCCGGACATTCACCCGCACGAGGCCTTATTATCGCCAGATGGCGATGACAACGGAGACTCACGATCCCGGATGCAGGCCCGGCCTGTCGCCGGCGGCGGCGTTGTTCCGCAGCCTTGGCGACGAGACGCGGCTGACGATCGTGCGGGAGCTGGCGCTGGGCGAGCGCCGGATCGTTGACCTGACGCGGACGCTCGGGCTGGCGCAGTCGACGGTGTCGGCGCACGTGGCCTGCCTGCGCGACTGCGGCCTGGTCGAGGGCCGGGCGGTCGGGCGGCAGATGTTCTACCGGCTGGCGCAGCCGCGGTTGCTCACCCTGCTGGGCGCCGCGGAGGAGCTGCTGACCGCGACGGGCAACGCCGTCGACCTGTGCCCCGTGTACGGGCACGGCGCCTCGTGAGCCGGCCGACCTGGATGGCCGCCACGACCATGAGCGCCGACCGGCGCCTGACGCTGAACCGGCGCAGCCTGCGCCTGGCGTACGCGACCGCCGGCTACAACCTGCTCGAAGGCGTCGTCGCGGTCACCGCGGGCGCCGCCGCGTCGTCGACCGCGCTGCTCGGCTTCGGCCTTGACTCCTTCGTCGAGGTCTCCAGCGCCCTCGTGGTGATCTGGCAGTTCCGGTCCCGCGTCCCCGAGGCCCGGGAACGGCTCGCGCTGCGCGGCATCGCCGTGTCGTTCCTCGCCCTGGCCGCCTGGATCTCCTTCGACGCCGTCACCGCGCTGGCCGGCGGGGAACGACCGGACGCCTCCCCGGCCGGCATCGCCATCGCCGCCGCGTCCGTGGTCGTCATGCCGCTGCTGGTCTACGCGAAACGGCGCACCGGCCGCGAACTCGGCTCGGCGACCGTCGTGGCCGACAGCATGCAGACGATGTTGTGCACCTACCTGTCGGCGATCGTGCTGGCCGGCCTGCTGCTGAACACAACCCTCGGCTGGTGGTGGGCGGACCCGGTCGCCGCACTGCTCATCGCCGCGATCGCCGTCCGCGAAGGCATAGCGGCGTGGCAGGGCGACCACTGCGACGACTGCACCCCATAGACCATCCCCACCACCACAACGCCGCGCCACGGCAGCACCTGGACAGCGACGGCTGCGGAGTCGGGTTCAGCGGTGTCGCTGGTCGTTGTAGGCGAGCGCCGACGACAGCTCCCGGTGCGCGCCGGCCTGCTCCAGCAAGGCCTTCGCCTTCATCTCCAGGGCGCCGACCGCGTCGGCGCCGACCGCGTCGGCGCCGGCCGCCCAGCGCGCCGGCGGTTCGGCCGAGTTGACGAGCTGTACGAGCGCGGCCGCGAGCTTGGCCGGTCGCCACCTTGCAAGCCGCTCACGCCGCTCCACGCGGTGACGGTCTGCTCGGCGCGCTCGGCGTAGTCCTCGATGCTCGCCTCGGCGTAACTGGTCGACTCCGGGGTGAGCAGGTCGGTGCGGAAGAAGCCCGGCTCGACGATCATCGTCCGGATCCCGTACGGCGCGACCTCCGGCGCCAGGGACTCCATCCAGCCTTCCAGGCCGAACTTCGCCGCCGCGTACGCCGAGGTGAACTCCGCACCCAGGAAGCCGGCGACCGAGGAGATCGACACGACCAGCCCGGAGCGCTGAGCACGCATCACCGGCAGCGCGGCCCGGGTGACGTTCAGCGGGCCGAACAGGTTCGTCTCCACCTGCGGCCGGAAGGCCTCGGGGGCGATCTCCTCGAAGAACCCGGCGATGAAGTTGCCCGCGTTGTTGACAAGCACATCGATACGGCCGAGCCGGTCGACCGCCGCCCGCACCGCGGCCTGCGCGCTGTCCGCATCGGTCACGTCGAGCCGCACGGTCAGCAGATCGTCGGCGTTGCCGACCGCCTTCTCGACCTGCTCCGGATCGCGGCCGGTCGCGACCACCGCGTACCCGGCGGCCAGGGCGGCTTTCGCGATGTCCACTCCCATGCCCCGGCTCGCACCGGTCACGAGGAGAACCTTCTTCTCAGCCATGCCGCTCACGTCCTTGTCGGGGTCCAGGCCGGCGGTGACGTCATCCAGGGAACCGCCTTTGCCGGGCGCGAAGAAGACGCTGCTGGAAGGTGTACTGACGAGAAGTCCAGCCCGGTGTAGGCGGTCGCTAGGCCGTATCCCGGCGCTCCCGGCCGCCCGACGTAGGCGAGCATCACCGGCTCGCCTGATTCCGGCCGCGCCCGGCAGGGGCTGATGTCGAAGCCGGACTCGCCGCGCAGGTGATGGCGATGGTCCAGGTCGCCGCCTCCACCAGGCCGCCCATCGACGAGGTCGGCGGGTGCCCGCCCGAAGACGAACACCAGGACCGCGAGGCCCACCAGGCCCCAGAGGCCGAGACCGATGCCGCCCATGCGTACACCGAGAAGGATCGCGACGATCCCCTGCGCGACGATCAACGCAGCATCCACTCGAACCTCCCAGCCCTCGCGGAACCAGACATCAACCCATGTCAGTCGACGAATCGTACGAACGCCGGACCGGGAGCCGGAACATCCGCGACGGGCGACCCGGTCCCCGGCCTGCGCGATTGCGGCCTGGTCGAGGGCCGGGCGGTCGGGCGGCAGATGTTCTACCGGCTGCCGCAGCATGCTCGGCTTCGGCCTGGACTCCTTCGTCGAGGTCTCCAGCGCCCTGGGGGTGATCTGGCAGTTCCGGTCCCGCGTGCCCGAAGCCAGGGAGCGGCCGGCATTGCGCGGCATCGCCGTGTCTTTCTTCGCCCTGGCCGCCCTCCGGCGGAGACGGTCACAGATCAAGATCGTCGATGTAGGAAGTCCTCGGATCACGGCAACCTTTACCGTGCTCCAGGGCGTAAGCAGTACTCGTGAAGTTGAGATCAAGGATGCGGGGGGCTGATGCGCGATCGTGAGGACGAGGAGGTTACGGCCTTCGTCCGGGCGCGTTACGGACCGTTGCTTCGGACCGCCTATCTGCTGTGCGGCGATCGAGGGAAGGCCGAGGACCTGGTCCAGACGGCGTTGGCCAAGACGGTAGTGGCGTGGCCTCGGCTGCAAGGCGCGGAAGGTATCGATCGCTACGTGCAGCGAATTCTGGTCAATACCTATGTGACCTCGCGGCGGCGCCGGTCCTGGTGGGAGCAGCCCCTGGGTCGCCTGGTGGAGAGTCGAGCGCGGGACGAGTACGTAGGGGTGGAGCAGCGAGACTGGCTACGCCGAGCACTGGAAGGGCTACCGGCACGCCAGCGTGCTGCGGTCGTTCTGCGCTTCTATGAGGACCTGTCCGAGCAGGAAGCGTCGCACGCGCTGGGCTGTTCGGTCGGCACGGTCAAGAGTCTTTCGTCAAGGGGCCTGCAGACACTGCGCAAGCGGTGGGTCGAGGTCGACACTGTGGCCGAACACGAGGTGCGATATGCATAGCCCGACAGAGTTGCGCGACGGTCTGATCGAGCTGGCCGAGCCGGTGATACCCATCGAGGGCTACGAAGACGGAGTCATGCGGCGGGCACGCCGGCTTCGTGGACGGCGGCGTATCGCCACCGGAGCGGCGGCCGCGGTGTGCGTGGCGTTGCTGGTGACGATGTTTCGAGTGGTCGGCGTCGGGTCCACGCCGCAACTTGCCGCGGCGACCCCGGACGGCCCGTTCCTGGGCTGGTCCTCTGTGGGCGACGTTGACGCCGCCCTGGTGCGTGAGGCAACTGATACCTGGGACCGGACCGCCTCGACAGGTCCGCACTCTGGCGTTCGAACTCTGGTGGCGACGCGGGATCGACTCCTGCACTCGGTGGTCGTGCTTCAGGGCTACGACAAGCAGGGCGCGGCACGGTTGGCGTTCTTCACAAGTGATGTGAGCGCGGCGGATGCCTTGCGGTTGCGGGCCGATCGGCCGTCGCCCGACCCGGTGAACACCAAGGTGATCAGTCTGGTCAGTCCTCGGTTGACCGGGCCGGCGGGAACCCTCAGCACGGATCCCTGGGGTACCTACGCCATCGCCGTCGTCATGCCAGGCGTTACCGCGGTGCGGGTATCAAGCACTGCGATCGACGAACAAATGATAGGGACACCCGACGCACCCACCAGTCGCCTCGCTGTAAAGAGCCTCCCGCTCGCTGCGACTGCGCAGACGACCGCCATCGCCGGTTTCATCACAGCGAAACTACCCTTCGCCAAAGCGACAAAGGTGTTCGAGGAACCAGGCGAGGACGGCGCCGACGGCGACGCGCGGGCTGTACCCGCCGAGGTGGTCAGCAGGACCGGCCAGCAGATGGTCGTGGTGTTCCCGAAGGGCCAGGCGGTGCGGCAGGGGCAGCTCGCTGTCGTAGCCGAGGGTCTGGTTGGACGCGTCACCGCAGTCGATGCCGCTCGCGGCGAAGCCACTGTCGACTTGGTCACCAGTACCGGATTCGCCGGCGAGGTCTACACCAATATCAGTAATGTGCCGGGTTCCGGGCGTGGGACCGGACAGAAGCTGGTCATGGAGCGCATTCCGGCAGGTGGCGAGGTCTTCCAGGGTAACCGTGTCTTGATGCCGGATCCATCCCAGGAAAACAATCAGGTGGGCGCTGTCACGATCGGGCGAGCGTCCGCCGAAAAGGCGGTGGACGCAAGCACGGTAGAACTCACGCCGACGGCGGACCTATCCCACCTGGAGAAGGTGTTCATAATGACGCCGTTCACTGTGGGCCCCCGCTAACGCCAGAACGCGCGGAGGCGAGTCGCCTCCGCGCGTTCTGAACGCTGGAATCAATGATCAGGGATACCGGACCTGACCCTTACCGTCGACGTACGTCTGAGTGAAGCTCCCCAATCACCTTCATGGTCACGTTCGGCGGCAGAGAGGCCCGCACTGCGGCGTTGTTCGCCTCGATGATCGACTGATCGGCGGCCGTCGGCGCCGCAGGTGCCGCCTGAGCCGGACCGACCAACATCAGCAGTCCCGCGGTCGTAGCAGCGGCAGCCCCGAGCGCTCGGACCGGCATGTCAGTGCGCGGACCTCATACCGGTGCCGAGGCCGGCGGAGGTTGTTCCCGCAGCCGCCAGTCCGCTCCTTGTAAAGGCGCGACGAGAGTCGTGGCGCGCCTTGTCGAGCTTGGAGGCCATAAGCCACAGGGATCCACCTAATCCGAAGGCGACTTCCTACCCGTGGGGGAGGTTCAACGGGCGCGCTCCACCCCAGAGATCTCTCCTCTGACGCATGGCGAGTACCTCGTTGAGATGAGCGACAATCCGGTGCCGGGAACTCTGGTCCTTGTCACCGAGCCACCGCCCTGGCTAATCCACCCGCAGGCACTTTAAAGGCCGGGAGGCCGCCCAACGGCCACGCGGGTTGGCTCATCGCGGTTAAGCCTCCTCCACGCCAGACCGGCGCCATCGGTAAAAGATGCCGACGCGAGTATGCGATCCTTTAGTTCCTCAATTCTCGGATTATCGGGAACGTTGAAATGCCATTCCAATGGTCTTGGGTGATCAAATATCACCTCCGCAGCCTGTCAAGGCAATCCCTACACCGGTCCAGCCATCTACGCTACTGCCAAGCGCCTTGACCGCCGTGGCGTAGACTATTCGACCCTGCCCGGTCTGAGCATCGACCCTGTCCTCATGCCAAGTCCGTTGCTCACGACGCAAAGCAGCGATTCGGGCAGCCGGCAGAAGCTGTCGCTGCGGCCTCTCCTGCGGTCATGGTCGAGACACGCGTAGGTCACCGGATGCGTCTCGCTCTTACCCCGCGGTGATCTCGGCGTTCGTTGTGCTGGGCGACCCGGGTAGGGCCGACACGGCAAGGGCTTCTGCCACGGCCTCGTTGATCCTGCCGCTGTACCCCGATGAAGTGAATAGGTCCTGCAGAGCGGGCTGGAACGTGATCCCGACCGAGTCGGTCAGCTTGCGATCGCTCATCGCCGCAGTGGCGTAGCCGTTGAACGGGCAGTGCGGCTTCTGCCTGGTCGGCACTCGATCAGGCAGGCGACTGAAGGAGGCCAGACGCCCCCAGAAAATCGGTCCCTGGCCGCCGCTGATCGAGGATGACAGGCCCACGCGCCAGTCGAGGCGCCGCCGCACCAAACGTCGGCGGCGGTGGGTCGCCGCGAATTGCGGGGTGTGGGCGAGTTCGTACATCCGATGCAAGTCAACCAGACCCTTCGGGACGCCTCGCAGGCCATTGGGATAGATCCGCAGCAGGTGCTCGGTGCCCGCCCGGCTTTCGTCGGTGCACCTCCCCGCTACCAGACGCACCTCGGCGGTGCCGGAATGGCCGACATGGAACGGTGCGGCCGCGAAGGAGACCGCGGCTAGTTCGCCTGCCCGGTCGACGAACGCGGTTGGGAAGTCGACGGTGCTGCACCGTTCGTCGCCGAGGCGACAGGTTGAGAGGCCGGCGCCCCGGGTCAGGGCTCGATCGGGTGGGAGGCGGTGACGATGATCGGTTCGGGCTCGGCCAGGTAAGGGACGGCGGGGCTGTCCGCGACCGCGAACTGGGTGCGGTAGAGCTCGGCGTAGAGGCCGCCGGCCGTGACCAGGTCGGTGTGGCGGCCGCGTTCGACGATGCGGCCGGCGTCGAGGACCAGGATCTGGTCGGCGTCGCGGACCGTCGACAGGCGGTGGGCGATGACCAGGGCCGTCCGGCCCTCGAGGGCGACCGACAGCGCGCGCTGGACGGCGGCCTCCGACTCGCTGTCGAGGTGGGCCGTCGCCTCGTCGAGGATCACGATCGAGGGCTGCTTGAGCAGCAGCCGGGCGATCGCGAGGCGCTGCTTCTCGCCGCCCGAGAAGCGGTAGCCGCGCTCACCCACCATCGTGTCCAGGCCCTCGGGCAGCGAGCGGACCAGGTCGGCGACCTGTGCGCCGCTCAGCGCCGCCCACATCTCCTCCTCGGTCGCCTCGGGCCGGGCGTAGCGCAGGTTCTCCGCGATCGTCTCGTGGAACAGGTGTGAGTCCTGGGTGACGACGCCGATGGTGTCCCGCAGCGAGTCCAGCGTGGCGTCGCGGACGTCGACGCCGCCGACGCGGACCGCGCCCTCGGTCACGTCGTAGACCCGGGAGACCAGCATCGAGGTGGTCGACTTGCCGGCGCCGGACGGGCCGACCAGCGCGACCATCTGCCCGGGCTCGACGGTGAAGTCGACGCCGCGCAGCACCGGCGTGTTCTCCGTGCGATCGAGCGCGACCACGTCCTCCAGCGTCGCCAGCGAGACCTGGTCGGCGCTCGGGTAGCGGAAGTGCACGTCGCGGAACTCGACGAGGCCCGCGCCGGCCGGGATCGCCACCGCGCCGGGCTTCTCCTCGATGCCCGGCTTCAGGTCAAGGACCTCGAAGACCCGGTCGAAGGAGACCAGCGCGCTCATCACGTCGACGCGCACGTTGCTCAGCGCGGTCAGCGGGCCGTACAGGCGGGTGAGCAGCAGTGCCAGGGTGACCACGGTGCCGGCGGTGACGCTGCCGGTGACCGCGAGCCAGCCGCCGAGCCCGTAGGTCAGTGCCTGCGCGAGCGAGGCGACGAGCAGCATCGCGACGAAGAAGGTGCGGGAGTACATCGCCTGCTCGACGCCGATGTCGCGGACCCGCTTGGCGCGCTCGCCGAAGCGAGCCGCCTCGGCGCCGGGCCGGCCGAAGAGCTTGACCAGCAGGGCGCCGGAGACGTTGAAGCGCTCGGTCATCGTCGCGTTCATCTTCGCGTCAAGGTTGTAGGACTCGCGGGTGATCTCGGCGAGCTTCTTGCCGACCCGGCGCGCGGGGATGACGAACACCGGGAGGAGCACCAGCGAGAGCACGGTGATCTGCCAGGAGAGGCTGAACATCACGGCCGCGGTGAGCACGAGCTGGATCACGTTGCTGACCACGCCGGACAGCGTCGAGGTGAACGCGCGCTGCGCGCCGGTGACGTCGTTGTTGAGCCGGCTGACCAGCGCGCCGGTCTGTGTCCGGGTGAAGAACTGGAGCGGCATGCGCTGGACGTGGTCGTAGACCTGGGTGCGCAGGTCGAGGATGATGCCCTCACCGATGCGCGCCGAATACCACCGCTGGGCCAGTGACAGGAACGCGTCGACGACCGCGAGGCCCGCGATGGTGAAGGCGATCTTGATCACCGTGGCCGCCGCGTCGGGGCCGCCGGCGGTGATCGCGTTTACCACGTGGCCGGCCAGCACCGGGGTCGCGACGCCGATGCCGGCCGCGAACACGACGGTGATCAGGAAGACCACGATGTCGCGCCGGTATGGGCGCGCGAACTGTAGGATGCGCCGGGTCGTGCCCCTGCTGAGCTGGTGTTTCGACACACGCTCGGAATTCTGGATCGAGCGCAGCATCATCCAGCTGGAGCCGCTGGACATCGGGCCCATGTGTCACCTCCCGGGCGTCTTGAACCGCAGGCAACAGTGTGCCCGCTGGGTATGACAACCCGAGAGGTAACCGGTTTCTTCCTGTTGGGTCCTTACTCGCTGCCGATCAGGTCGCGCAGGCGGCGGGTCTGCGCCTCCCGCTCGGCCCGGTCCTGCTCGGCGTACGAGCGCTGTGGCGCTCCGGCGAGCAGGGCCTTGATCTCCGCGACGGCGCCGGCGTCGCCGGCCAGCGTGGCTGCGGCCAGGTCGGTGACCGCGCCCGCCAGGTCGGCGACGGGCACGACGGCGGTGGCCAGACCGATCCGGTCCGCCTCTTGCGCCGAGATCCGTCGGCCGGTCACGCAGATCTCCAGCGCCCGGGACACCCCGACGAGTTCCGCCAGGCGCTTGGTCCCGCCGAGATCCGGTACAAGGCCGAGGGTCACCTCGGCCATCGAGAAGCGCGCGTCGTCGGCGAGAACCCGGAAGTCGCAGTTCAACGCCAACTGAAATCCCGCGCCGATAGCGTGGCCCTGTACGGCCGCGATGGTGACGAGCGACGGACGTCGTAACCAGGTGAACGCTTCCTGGAAGCCGGCAATGCGTTCGGCACACTCTTCCGGAGACAACCGGGCCAGTACGGGCAGCGAAGAATCGCCGTCACCCCTGGCTACCGACAAGTCGAGTCCCGCGGAAAAGGCGCGTCCTTCGCCGCGGACAATGACGACTCGTACATCTCCCGGTAATTTCCGGGATATATTGCCGAGCTCCGACCACATGGCCGGAGTCTGTGCATTGAGCACATCGGGCCGGCACAACGTCACCGTTGCGACCGGCCCGTCCTGGTCATACCGAACGCCTACGTCGGACCCGGGTGATGCACTGGTCGTCACGCCTTCTTGCGACGACGGGCGCCGCCGCGCTGGCGAAGCTGAACGCCCGACTCGGTGAGCACCCGGTGCACGAATCCGTAGGACCGCCCGGTCGAGGCGGCCAACGCGCGAATGCTCTCCCCGGACGTGTAACGCTTCACCAGGTCTTTGGCGAGCGTCTGGCGCTCGCTTCCGACGATTCGACGACCCTTCTCAGTGCTGGTGGCTGTGCCCGTGGCTGCCATGTTGAATCCTCACGTCCCAGACTGTGCGGTTCGATACGGTCCCACCTATTAGACCGCCTCCAACGATCATGCGCTAGGTATCTTGGCTTAGCGAACGTGCCCAATTACCACTGTCAGGAACCCGACGGTCACCATGTGCATCAATGTCAGACCGATGGCTCCACACCCCGAAGCCGCCGGAAATCGGGTACCGGAGAGCGTTTCCCCGGTCCGGCCCGGGCCCGGCGTGGTATAGCGGGCCCGAGTCCAAGACCACCCGCTGAGCTGCACAAACATCAACTACGGCGGGGCCGGACAACGATGTCACTCACTGTCTATACGGTGTTCACGCAGAGGCGCCGCGGCCGCCCGGAGCGGCGGGCACACCCGGGCACACCGCAACCCGGCTCCGTCGTGGGGTGACCGGAGCCGGGCAGGAGTCGCACTGTCTGTGTGGGCACCAGTTGACAACTGACGATGCCGTTGATCCTGGATCAAACGATGGCGATCACGCCAGCTCGACGAGCTCCAGCAGGTCGTCGCTCCACGCGTCCTCGTCGCCGTCGGGCAGCAGGATCGCCCGGTCCGGCTTCAGCGCCTGCACGGCACCGGCATCGTGCGTGACCAGCACGATCGCGCCCGGGTAGTTGGCGATGGCGTCGAGCACCTGCTCGCGGCTGATCGGGTCGAGGTTGTTCGTCGGCTCGTCCAGCAGCAGCACGTTGGCGCCCGAGCAGACCAGAGTCGCGAGCGCGAGCCGGGTCTTCTCGCCGCCGGAGAGCACCCCGGCGGGCTTGTCGACGTCGTCGCCGGAGAAGAGGAACGCGCCCAGGATCTTCCGCAGGTCGGTGTCGGTCTGTTCCGCCGCGGCGCTGCGCATGTGCTCGAGGATCGTGCGGTCCACGTCCAGGGTCTCGTGCTCCTGTGCGTAGTAGCCGAGCCGCAGCCCGTGCCCCGGACGCACCTCGCCGGTGTCGGACTCCAGCAGGCCGCCGAGGATCCGCAGCAGCGTGGTCTTGCCCGCGCCGTTGAGGCCGAGGATGGCCACCCGCGAGCCGCGGTCCACCGCGACATCGACGTCGGCGAAGATCTCCAGCGAGCCGTACGACTTCGACAGTCCGTGCGCGGTGAGCGGGGTCTTGCCGCAGGCCGCGGGGCTGGGGAAGCGCACCTTGGCGACCCGGTCGGAGGTGCGGACCTCCTCGAGGCCGCCGAGCAGCTTCTCCGCGCGGCGGGCCATATTCTGCGCCGCGACGGTCTTGGTGGCCTTGGCCCGCATCTTGTCGGCCTGCGCCATCAGGGCGCCGGCCTTCTTCTCCGCGTTGGCCCGCTCGCGGCGGCGGCGGCGCTCGTCGGTCTCACGCTGGTTGAGGTAGGTCTTCCAGCCGACGTTGTACATATCGACGACGGCGCGGTTCGCGTCCAGGTACCAGACCCGGTTGACCACGGCGTCGAGCAGCTCGACGTCGTGGCTGATCACGATGAGGCCGCCCTTGTGCTGTGCGATGTAGCCACGCAGCCAGGTGATCGAGTCCTGGTCCAGGTGGTTGGTCGGCTCGTCGAGCAGCAGGATGCCCTTGCCGTTCTGGCCCGAGTTCTGGAACAGGATGCGGGCCAGCTCGATGCGGCGGCGCTGGCCGCCGGAGAGCGTGCCGATCGTCTGCGCCAGCGCCCGGTCGGGCAGGCCCAGGTTCGAGCAGATCCGGGCGGCCTCGGCCTCGGCCGCGTAGCCGCCGAGGCTGGCGAACTGGTCCTCGAGCTGGCCGTACCGGCGGATGAGCTTCTCGTCGGTGCTCTCCTCGAGCTCGACCTCGAGCTTCTGCATCTCGGAGAGGAGCACGTCGAGGCCCCGGGCGGAGAGCACCCGGTCGCGGGCCGTCACGTTCAGGTCACCGGTTCGGGGGTCCTGCGGAAGGTAACCGACCTCAACGGTACGGGTGACCTCCCCCGCGTACGGCTGGCCCTCGCCGGCCAGCACCTTGAGGGTGGTCGTCTTGCCGGCGCCGTTACGGCCGACCAGGCCGATGCGGTCGCCGGGCTGGACCCGCAGCGTGGTCGGGGAGATCAGGATCCGGGAGCCCGCACGCAGTTCGAGTCCGGTGGCGGTAATCATGAGAAGACGTCTCGCTCTCAGTGAAAAGGCTGGCTCAGGCACACGGAAGCGCCGAGCGGAGGAGAAACATCCGGTCGGCGCGGGGCAGGTCAGCCTTCGCAGAGCAGCACTCGCCGATTGTACCGGGCGCTCGCCGCGACCTCCCAACCGATTAGCCCGCGACGGCAACGGGTAAGGCGCGGAGCACACGTGCCGGATGGCCGAGCGAGGGTGAGATGGAACTCAACGAGAACGCCAGTATCGACACCAGCCAGATCGACGACCAGCGCTCCTCCGGCGGATCGGGCGGCGGCATCGGCGGCCTGCCCATCGGTGGCGGAGGTCTCACCGGCATCGTGGTGGCGGTGTTGATCGCCCTGGTCGGCGGCTACTTCGGCGTCAACAACCTCACCGGGGACGACGGGGCGGCGCCGGCCGGTGACAACACCGCGCTGGCGCAGAAGTGCGCGCAGTCGGACGCCCGCGAGCAGCTCGACTGCCGCAACGTGCTCTTCGTGAACTCGATTCAGGACTACTGGGCCGACGCGCTTCCGGCGAACTTCGGCGAGCCGTACCAGCCGGCCAAGACCGTCCTGTTCTCGAAAGCGGTCCGCACCAAGTGCGGCGCGGCCGACTCCGGCGTCGGGCCGTTCTACTGCCCGGCCGACGACCGGGTCTACATCGACCTGACGTTCTACCGGGTGCTGGCGGACCAGCTCGGCGCGCCGGGCGAGTTCGCGCAGCCCTACGTGCTGGCGCACGAGTACGGCCACCACGTGCAGGACCTGCTGGGCACCGAGGCGGAGATGCGCCGGGCGCAGCAGCGCGACCCGGGCAACGCGAACGCGCTGTCGGTGAAGCTGGAGCTGCAGGCGGACTGCTACGCGGGCGCCTGGGCGAAGAACGCGACGGGCACGGACGACAAGTCCGGCAAGAAGATCTTCAAGAGCATCGGCCAGGAGGACATCCAGCAGGGCCTGGACACCGCGGCCAAGATCGGTGACGACGCGCTCCAGCAGCGCGGGGGCGGCGACGTCAACCCGGCGGAGTTCACCCACGGCACCAGCGCCCAGCGGCAGGCGTGGTTCAGCAGGGGCTACGAATCGGGCTCGCCGAAGGACTGCGACACCTTCGCCGCCGGCGCGCCGAACTAAGGATCTCGGACCAGGATCCGCACCGTACGGGCCTGGGCGGCCGCCTCCTCCAGAACCGTACGGCGCGGCTCCGGTACGTCAAGGAAGCGCTCCGCGCGCAGCGCCGCCAGCGGCCGCAGGTTCGGCGCGGCGAGGATCGACTCGACCGCCGTACGGTCGCCGCCGGTGACCAGCGCGCTCAGGCCCCGTACCTCCGGAAGGAGCAGGCGGGCCGCGATGCCGGCGCCGTCCGCGGCGGCCGCCTTCGCCTGGTTGTCGCGGCGGCGCGCGAAGCGCTGCTGCGACCAGCCGCCCGCCGCGGTCCTGCCCTGCACGTAGTGGGTGTCGACCTTGGACACGACCAGCTTGGTGCCCTCGGCGACGCCGACCGCGACCGCACCCTTGCGGGCCAGCAGCAGCCCGATCCGGCGGACCGCGTCCGCCTCGCGCCGCAGGGACTCCAGGTCGTCGACCGGCGGAGCACCCGGCGGCGGCACCAGCTCGGCGGTCGCGCCGTCCGCCGCGGTCAGCAGCAGGCCGTCCCCGATCCACGGCCCGTGCCGGGCGGCGAAGTTCTCCAGCCAGCGCGACAGCCGCTCGGGCGCGACATCCACCCACCGTCCACCACCCGCGGCCGGCCGCGCGCTCATGCCGCCCCCTGCGCCGGGGCTCCGGCGACGACACGCTCGCTCATGTCCTCACCCTACGGGTGCGATGATCGTCACATGACGCGACCGCTCGCCGACGAACTGCTGGACCGGCTGGTGCGGGAGTTCGGTGCGGCCCGCGACCCCGAGCGTGCCGTTGGCGCGGCGGCGTACATGCGCGATCAGTTCGCCTTCCTCGGCCTGCCGGCGCCGGCTCAGCGGGCGCTGGCCCGCAAGGTGCTGGCCGGGCTGCCCGCGCCGACCGAGGAGGAGCTGCGCACGGTGGTGCTGGCCTGCTGGGAGCTGGAGGAGCGCGAGTACCAGTACTTCGCCTGCGACTGGCTGCGCAGGCACGTGGCGGTGCCGGGCCCGGACTTCCTGGCCACCGCGCGGATGCTGATCACGGCCAAGTCGTGGTGGGACACGATCGACCCGCTGGCCACCCGGTTCGTGGGCGGGCTGGTGCGCCGGCATCCGGAGCTCAGCGCCCGGATGGACGCGTGGTCGGCCGATGAGAACAAGTGGCTGATCCGCACGGCGCTGCTGCACCAACTGCACTACGGCGCGGAAACGGACACGGACCGGCTCTTCGGCTACTGCACCCGCCAGGCGGGCCACCCCGACTTCTTCGTCCGCAAGGCGATCGGGTGGGCGCTGCGCCACTACGCCCGCACCGACCCGGACGCGGTACGCCGCTACCTCGCCCAGCACCGCGACGTACTGTCCCCGCTCTCGGTCCGCGAGGCCGCAAAGCACCTCTGAGCAGGGGTCAGACCACGAGGCCGACGGCCAGGATCGCGATGACCGCGCTGGAGACCAGGGCGGTCACCAGCCGGCCGCGCTCGCCCGTCAGCACCCGCCCGACCAGGGAACCCCCGCCGGCCACCAGCAGTTGCCAGCTCGCCGAGGCCAGGAACGCGCCCAGCACGAACCACACCCCGCCGCCCGCGCCGCCGCGGCCCAGCACCAGCGCCGCGAAGTACACGACCGTCGCCGGGTTGAGCATCGTCAGGCCGAGGACGCCGAGGTAGGCCGCGCCGGGAGTGGTCGTGACCGTGGCGGCCTCGCCGGTCCGCTTCCGCAGCGCCGACCGGGCGGTGTGCACCGCGAGGAGCACCAGCACGGCGGCCGCGACCCAGCGCAGCGGCATCGCGATCGGGGCGACCGAGCCGGCCAGGGCCGCACCGCCCAGGACCGCCACCAGGGCGTACACGCCGTCCGCGGTGGCCGCGCCCAGCCCGGCCGCCGCGCCGACGCGCAGCGAGGTGCGGGCGGTCAGGCCGGCGATCAGGACGGCGATCGCGCCGACGGGCACGGCGACGCCGTAGCCGGCGATCACGCCGGCCAGGAACGGGCCGCTCATGGCACGGGTGGGTGCATCGCCGGGCCGACGGCGACACGCTGCTGTCGCACGACCCGGTCGGGGTCGGCGGCGGGCAGGTGCGCGGGCAGGCTCAGCTTTGTCACGCCGCCATGATGACCGCACACTCGGTTGATGGCCACAGATTTTCGTCGCACGGGTGTCGTTGCCGAGCTGATCGTGATCCGGCACGGGCAGAGTGTGGCGAACGTCGCCTTTCCACTCGCGGACGAGAAGGGCCTGCTCGAGTCGGGGCTCACCGGCCGCGACACCGACGTGGAGCTGACCGACCTCGGCGTCGAGCAGGCCCGGGCCGTCGGCCGCTGGCTGGCCGCGCTCCCCGCCGAGCGGGTGCCCGAGGTGGTGATCGTCTCCCCCTATCTGCGGGCCCGGGAGACCTGGCGGATCGCGGCCGACTCGTCCGGCCTGGGCCTGCCGGCGCCGGCCGCCGACGAGCGGCTCGTCGACCGGCTGCTCGGCGACCTGGAGATGCTCACCCGGGCGGCGATCACGGCCCGCTTCCCCGACGAGCCGGCCCGCTGGAGGGCGCACGCGAACGAATACACCTACCGGCCGCCCGGCGGCGAGAACTTCGAGGACATCGCCGCGCGGCTGAGCCTGTTTCTCGACGACCTGAACGCCCGGCACGCCGGCACGCGGGTGGTGGTGGTCGCACACGACTCCGTGGTGCTGATGATGCGATATGTCATCGAGGGCCTGGACTGGGTTGGGCTGGCCGCCGTCGTCGCCGAGGCCGGCCGGGTGCTGAACGCCTCGATCACCCGGTTCGACGGCTCCTCCGGGCGCCTCGTGCTGGACGGCTACAACTCGGTCGAGCACCTCTGATCAGCGGGTGTCGGTCCAGGCCTGGAAGCGCTCGACGGCCTCCCGGTCGCCATCGATCTCGATGCGGTCCAGCGGGATGCGGGTGTAGAGGGCGAGCACCAGGTCGGCGGCCGAGCCGCGCATCGTCGCGACGGGCTCGTCACCCGCCGCCGGGCCGGGCCGCACGCCGCCGGGCGTCAGGTCGAGCGTCCAGGTCGGCCCCTCGGTCGCGGACAGCGCGAGGCGTGCCGAGCGGTGCGGCCAGCCGCCGAGCGAGCCGAGGGTCACCACCAGCAGTTCGTCGATGATGTCGATCGCGACGCCCGCCGGGATCTGCTCGGGCTTGCCGACGGTCTCCTGCGCGTCGTAGGCGTGCACGGCCGCCTCCTGGACCTGGTGCCGCGCCACCGCGCCAGACGTCATCGGCGCGTCGGAGGCGCCCCACCACGTCCAGCAGTCACGGTCCGGGCCGGCCGCGCGCAGCGACTCCAGCAGCAGGCGCGTCGACTCGGCCGACCAGGCCGTCAGGTCGCCGACCGGCTGCGGGTCGACCACGGCCGAGCCGGGCGGCGGGCCGTCTGCGGGACCGGCGGCGACCGCGGCCGCCCAGAAACGTTGCACCCGGCCGAGATGGGCGACCAGGTCGCGCAGCGACCAGTCGGGGCAGCCCGGCACCCGGCTCTCCAGATCACCCGCGCAGGCGATCGCCGCGCGGAGCGCGGCGGACCGCTCGGCGATGAGGTCGAGCGACTCGGGGAACGGCGGCATCTGAGTCATTCCCGTTGTCTACCACCGGGGACCGACAATGTCTGTCAGTGCGATTCGCGGCTGACCCCGTCGCCGCTCGACCCGACGAGGAAGTCCAGGTCGGCGCCCGTATCGGCGCCGAGCACGGTGTCCACATAGAGCTTCTGCCAGCCACGGACCGGCCGGGCCACCGCGGCCCGCAGCGCCGCCGACGGCTCGCGGGCCGCAAGCTCCTCATCCGGTACGTCCACAGTGATGCTCCGCCCCTCGACGTCGAGGGTGATCCAGTCCCCGTCCCGTACCCGGTCGAGCGGTCCCCCGGCGGCGGCCTCCGGCGCGACGTGCAGCACGACGGTGCCGTACGCCGTGCCGCTCATCCGCCCGTCGCAGACCCGGACCATGTCCCGCACGCCCTGCCGCAGCAGCCGGGTGGGCAGCGGCATGTTCGCCACCTCGGGCATGCCGGGGTAGCCGCGCGGGCCGCACCCGCGCAGCACTAGCACCGAGTCGGCGTCGACCTCGAGGTCCGGCGCGTCGATGCGGGCGTGGAAGTCCTCGACGGAGTCGAAGACCACGGCCCGGCCGCGGTGCCGCAGCAGGTGCGGGCTGGCCGCCGCGGGCTTGATGATCGCGCCCTTCGGCGCGAGGTTGCCGTGCAGCACGGCGATGCCGGCGTTGGGCGACACCGGGGCGCCCCGGGTGCGGATGACCTCGGAATCGTAGATCTGCGCCTCGGCGAGCGACTCGACGAACGGCCGCCCGGTCACGTCGATCGCGGTGGGGTCGAGCAGATCGGTGACTTCGCGCAGCACCGCCGCCAGGCCGCCGGCCCGGTACAGGTCCTCCATCAGGTACTTGCCGGCGGGCTGGAGGTCGACGAGCAGCGGCACGTCGGCGGCGATGCGGTCGAAGTCGGCGAGGGTCAGCGGCACGCCGAGCCGGCCCGCGATCGCCAGCAGGTGCACGACCGCGTTGGTGGAGCCGCCGAGCGCGGCCAGCGCGACGATCGCGTTGTGGAACGAGCCGGCGGTGAGCACCCGGCTGGGCCGCCGGCCGGCGTCGACCATCTCCACGATCAGCCGGCCGGTCTCGTGCGACCGGGCCAGCAGGCGGCTGTCCGGAGCCGGGGTGCCCGCCGTGCCGGGCAGGACCGTGCCGAGCGCCTCGGCGAGCAGCCCCATCGTCGACGCGGTGCCCATGGTGTTGCAGTGCCCGCGGCTGCGGATCATCGAGGACTCGGAGTCGAGGAACGCGGCCTGGCTGAGCGTGCCGGCGCGGACCTCCTCGGACAGGCGCCACACGTCGGTGCCGCAGCCCAGCGGCACGCCGCGGAACGTGCCGGTGAGCATGGGCCCACCCGGCACGACGACGGCCGGCAGGTCGACCGAGGCCGCCGCCATGAGCAGCGACGGGATGGTCTTGTCGCAGCCGCCGAGCAGCACGACGCCGTCGACGGGGTTGGCGCGCAGCATCTCCTCGGTCGCCATAGCGGCCATGTTGCGCCACAGCATCGCGGTCGGGCGCACCTGCGTCTCGCCGATGGACACGACCGGCAGGTTCAGCGGGACGCCGCCGGCCTCCCAGACGCCGCGCCCGACATGCTCGGCGATCTCGTCGAGGTGGCTGTTGCACGGGGTCAGGTCGGAGGCGGTGTTGGCGATCGCGATCTGCGGGCGGCCCTCGAACGCCGAGTTCGGCGCTCCCCGGCGCATCCAGGCGCGATGGATGTAGGCGTTGCGGTCCGGTCCGGCGTACCACTGGGCGCTGCGCAGCTCAGGCATAAATCTTCCAATTATTGGAACGCTGGTGTCCTATCTGGAATATCCGGTACGGTACGCCGGTGCCCACGGAAATCGCACCCCCCTTGGTCGGCACGGATCGCGTGCTCGCGGTCCTGACCGAGCTGGCGCGGCACGCCGGCGGCGTCACGCTCGAGGAGATGACCCGCGCGGTCGCCAGCCCCAAACCCACCGTCCACCGGGCCCTTGCCGCGCTGTGCCGGTTCGGCTTCGCCGGCCGCGACGGGCGCGGCCGGTACGTGCTCGGCGACGAGTTCCTGCGGCTGGCGTTCGCGCACCACGAGGCCCGCCCCGACCACCTGCGCATCGCGCCCGTGCTGAGCGAACTGGCCGTACGCTACGGCGAGACCGCGCACTATGCCGTCCTCGACGGCGACACCGTCGTCTACCGGGCCAAGGTCGACCCCGCGGTCGGCGCGCTGCGCCTGACCTCGACGGTCGGCGGCCGCAATCCGGTGCACAGCACCGCGGTCGGCAAGCTCCTCCTGGCGTACGCGCTGAGCGACGACGACGCGGTCGCCGACTGGATCGGCGGGCGCACCCTGGCGCCCCGCACCCCGCAGACCCTGACCACCGCCCCGGCCCTGGCCGCCGCGCTGCGCCGGGTCCGGATCGACGGCTACGCGGTCGACGACCAGGAGAACGAGCCCGGCATCGTGTGCCTCGCCGTGCCGGTGTTCATGGCGTCGCCGACCCGGCCGAGCGGCGCGGTCAGCGTCTCCGCGCCGGCCTCCCGCACCCCGCTGACCACCCTGATCGCCCAGGTACCGGCGATCCGGGCGACCGTGGAGGCCCGATGAGGTACACCGCGACCGTCGCGAGCGCCGAGACGTTCACCCTCGGCGAGGGTCCCGTCTGGGACGGCCCGCGGGAGCGGCTGCTCTGGGTCGACATCCCGGCCGGCGCGGTGCACGAGGGCCGCCTCGACGGCGACCGGGTGGTCGTCACCGCCACCCACCACCTGGACCGCACGGTCGGCGCGGTGGTCTGCTCCGCGGCCGGCGAGCTGCTCGTCGCCGGGGCGAAGACCGTGTTCACCGCGCCGCGGGGAGCCACCGGCGCGCGGGTCATCGCCGAGGAGTCCCCGCCGCGGCGCCTCAACGACGGCGCCTGCGATCCGGCCGGGCGCTTCCTGGTCGGATCGCTCACGCTGGACCGCACCCGGGGCGGCGAGACGCTCGTCCGCCTGGAGCACGACGGCGGCCTGACCACCCTCGACGACGATCTGACCCTCTCCAACGGGCTCGCCTGGAGCCCGGACGGCACCCTGCTCTACAGCATCGACAGCGTCCCCGGGATCGTCTGGGTCCGCCCGTACGACGTGGCAACCGGCGCCGTGGGTCCGCGGCGGGAGTGGCTGCGGATCGACGACGGCGTCCCCGACGGGATGTGCGCCGACGCCGACGGCCACCTGTGGATCGCGATCTGGGGCGCCGGAGAGGTGCGCCGGTACACCCCCGACGGGCGGCCGACCGGGGCCGTCGTCGAGGTGGCCGCCCCGCACACCAGCAGCGTCGCGTTCGTCGGCCCGGGGCTCGACCGGATGCTCATCACCACCGCGACGGACGAGCTGGACGCGGATCGTCTGGCCGCGTACCCGATGTCGGGTCGTCTCTTCATCGCCCGGGCCGGCGTGACCGGCCTGCCGGTGGCCCCCTGGGCCGGACCGAAATCTGGAGATCAATGAAGCTGATGCGGATCGGGGACGCCGGCGCCGAGCGGGCCGTCGTCCGGGTCGACGACGACGGCTACGTCGACGTCTCGGACCTGGGCGACCGGTTCTTCGCCGCGCCGGAGGAGTTCCGGGAGGCCGTCGACGCCAGGATCGCCGCCGGCCGGGTGGCGCCGTTCGCCGGTGAGCGGATCGGCGCGCCCATCCCCCGCCCACACCAGATCGTCTGCATCGGGCTCAACTACCGCGACCACGCCGCCGAGACCGGCCAGGCGGTGCCGGACGAGCCGATCCTGTTCACCAAGTCGCCCAACACGCTTGTCGGCCCGAACGACGACGTCCGGCAGCCGCGCGGCTCGACCAAGCTGGACTGGGAGGTCGAGCTCGGCATCGTGATCGGCCGCCGGGCCGGCTACCTGGAGGATCACGACGCCGCTCGCGCCGCGATCGCCGGCTGGGTGGTGTGCAACGACATCAGCGAGCGCGCGTTCCAGATCGAGCGCGGCGGGCAGTGGTCCAAGGGCAAGTCGGCCGAGACGTTCAACCCCGCCGGGCCGTGGCTCGTGACGCCCGACGAGGTACCGGACGTGTCGGCGCTGGGTCTGTGGCTCGACGTCAACGGCGTACGCCGGCAGACCGGCAGCACCGCGACAATGGTCTTCGACCCGTACGAGATCGTGCGGTACCTGAGTCAGTTCATGGTGCTGGAGCCCGGCGACCTGATCAACACCGGTACGCCGCCCGGCGTCGCCATGGGTCTCGACCCGTCGCCCTGGCTGCGGCCGGGCGACGTCATGGAGCTGGGCATCGACGGGCTGGGCAGCCAGCGCCAGACCGTGGTGGCCGCCCGCTGATGCGCGCCTTCGTCATCACCGGCCCGGGCCGGGCCGAGGTGCGCGACGTGCCGCCGCCCGAGGCCCGCCCCGGCGAGGTCGTGGTCGACGTGGAGCGGGCCGGGGTCTGCGGCACGGACGTGGAGTTCTTCAGCGGCGCGATGTCCTATCTGCACACCGGCCAGGCGCGGTACCCGATGCGGATCGGGCACGAGTGGTCCGGCACGGTCGCCGCCGTCGGCGCAGGGGTCGAGGCGGCCTGGGTCGGGCGCCGGGTCACCGGCGACACCATGCTGGGTTGCGGACACTGCCACCGGTGCACGACCGGGCGGCAGCACGTCTGCGCCGACCGGTACGAGATCGGCGTCCGCAACGGCCGGCCCGGCGCCCTCGCCGAGCAGCTCGCCGTACCCGTGAAGGCCCTGCAGATCCTGCCCGACTCCGTCGACCCGGCGCTCGGCGCCCTGGTCGAACCCGGCGGCAACGCGCTGCGCGCGGTCCGCGCGGCGGCGCTGCCGCCCGGCGGCCGGCTGCTGGTGCTCGGGCCGGGCACGATCGGCCTGCTCGCCGGCCAGATCGCCGCCGCGGGCGGCGCCGAGGTGCACCTGCTCGGGCGCGGCGGCACGGCGCTGGAGTTCGCCGCCTCGATCGGCTTCGCCCGGGCCTGGACCGCCGAGACCCTGCCGGAGCTGCCGTGGGACGCGGTCATCGACGCCTCCAACTCCGCCGCGCTGCCCGCCCTGGCCGCCGAGCTGGTCGAGCCGGGCCGCCGGGTGGTCTACGTCGGGCTGGCGAGCGTGCCCAGCCCGGTCGACTCCCGGGCCCTGGTGCTCAAGGACGTCACGGCCGTCGGGGTGCTCAGCGCGTCGGGCGGCTTCGCCGGGACGGTCGAGCTGTTCGCGGCGGGCGCGGTCGACCCGCGCCCGCTGATCGCCGCCACCGTCGGCCTGGACGACGTCGCCGCGGTGCTGGCCGGCGAGCGCCACCCGTCGTGGGGCTCGGGGCCGAAGATCCACGTCAGCCCGAACGGCGAAGGGTTAGCGTCATGACCGACCTCGAAGGACTCACCGCGATCGTCACCGGCGGCGCGAGCGGGATCGGCGCCGCGACCGTCGCCCTGCTGCGCGAGCGCGGCGCGCGGGTGGCCGGCCTCGACCTCGCCGACCACGACAGCGACCTCTCCGTGGTCTGCGACGTCGGCGACGCCGCGTCCGTCGATGCCGCGGTCGCCACCGTCGCCGCCCGCTTCGGCCGCCTCGACATCCTGGTCAACAACGCCGGGATCGGCGCGACCGGCGACGTCACCGCGAACGGCGACGACGAGTGGCACCGGGTGCTGAACATCAACGTGGTGGGCATCGCGCGGATGTCCCGCGCCGCCCTGCCGCTGCTGCTCGCCTCGCCCAGCGCCGCGATCGTCAACACCTGCTCGGTGGTCGCCTCGGTCGGCGTGCCGCAGCGCGCCCTGTACGCGGCCAGCAAGGGCGCGGTGGCCGCGCTCACCCTGGCCATGGCCGCCGACCACGTCCGCGAGGGCGTGCGGGTCAACGCCGTGCTGCCCGGCACCGCCGACACCCCGTGGGTCGAGCGGCTGCTGGCCGCCGCCGACGATCCGGCGGCCGCCGGGGCCGCGCTGCGCGCCCGCCAGCCGATCGGCCGGCTGGTCAGCGCGGGCGAGACCGCGCAGGCGATCGCCTACCTGGCGAGCCCGCTCGCCGCCTCGACCACGGGCACGCTGCTCGCGGTCGACGGCGGCATGGCCGGGCTACGGCTGCCGAAATAGGCGCTCAATGGCAGGTCCCGGTGCCGGAGTCGGTGAAGGTCTCGCCGGCGACCGGCAGGAAGTCCCAGCGGTAGGAGCCCGGCCGCAGGGTCAGCCGGAGCACCCCGAGGGTGTCGCTGTTCCGCCGTTCGCTGTTCGCCGCGGCCGGGCCGAACGTGTGCCGCTCGGCGCCGCCGCCCGTGCCGACGGTGATCTGCCGGATGCCGCGATCGGGGTCCGGGCGCGCGGTCGGCGTCTGCGGCGCGAAACGTTCGTACACGTGATCGTGCCCGGCCAGCAGCAGTTCCGTTCCGGCGTCGTAGAGCGTCCGCACCAGCGGAAGGGTCCGCTTCGTCGGCGGGTGGAGCGTCGCCGAGGAGAACTGCGGGTGATGCGCCATCGCGACGGTGCACTTACCGGCGGCGGCGAGGTCGGCGCGCAGCCATCGCTGCTGTGCGGAGCCCTGGCCACAGCCGCCCGGCACGTTCCCGCAGTTGGTGTTGAGCACGACCACATGCCAGGAGCCCACGTCGTACGAGTAATAGCCCTTGCCCCGCGGGCCGGCCGCCGCGCCGAAGTAGTCGAAGTAGGGCGCGCCGTTCTCGCTGCGGTAGTCGTGATTGCCGAGGGCCGGCCGGGTCCGGTTCTTGACCTTGCCCCAGGTGGGCTCGTAGCACCGGGCGAAGTCGGCGCGGCTGCCGTTCGGGTAGGCGTTGTCGCCGAGGGTGAACACCGTGCCGGCGGAGCGCTGGACGAGGGCGAGGGTCCGGCTGTCGCCGGAGCCGGCGCAGTCGGCGATGTCCCCGGCGCCGATGAGCACCGCCGGTGCCGCGCCGCCCGGCGAACCGGCGGCGAGGGCCGCACTCAGCAGCATCGGCGCGAGGCCCCAGATGAGTGCCATCTCACCAACGCTAGAACAGAACGCCGGACCAGGTACCCGGTCCGGCGTTCTCGAAGGTTCTTGTCAGACGTTGAAGCCCAGCGACCGGAGCTGGTCGCGGCCGTCGTCGGTGATCTTGTCGGGGCCCCACGGCGGCAGCCACACCCAGTTGATCCGGAAGTCCTTGACCAGGCCGCCACCGGGGCCGGTGGTCAGGGCCTGCCGGGTCTGGTCCTCGATCACGTCGGTCAGCGGGCAGGCCGCCGAGGTCAGCGTCATGTCCAGCGTCACGACGTTGTCGTCGTCGATGTGCGCGTCGTAGACGAGGCCGAGGTCGACCACGTTGATGCCCAGTTCGGGGTCGACGACGTCCTTCATCGCCTCCTCGACCTCGGCGACGGTCGCCTTCGAGACGACGGTGCCGCCGTCGGCCTTCGCCGCCTCGTCGGACTTCGGCGCGTCGTCCGCGGCGACCGGGACCTCGGGCACGGCCGTCTCGGCCGCGTCCGGGACGGTCTCTTCCACAGTCCTGTCGGTCATGCTCTTTCCTCCTGGGACACGCAGTCGGTCATGCCGTGACCTCCGGGCCGACGCCGACCCCCGCGCGGGCCGCGGCGTCCTTGAACGCCATCCACGGCAGCAGCGCACACTTCACCCGGGCCGGGTAGCGCGCCACCCCGGCGAACGCCACGCCGTCGCCGAGCAGTTCCTCGTCGGGCTCGATCGCGCCGCGGCTCTGGAGCAGCGCGACGAACGCCTCGTGCACCCGGCTCGCCTCGTCCGAGCCGACACCCTGGAGCAGCTCGTGCAGCACGGAGGCCGAGGCCTGGCTGATCGAGCAGCCCACGCCGTCGTACGAGATGTCCGAGAAGGTGGAGCCGTCCACGGCGACCCGGAACGTCACCTCGTCGCCGCAGGTGGGGTTGACGTGGTGCGCCTCGCCCGCGAACGGGGCCCGCAGGCCCTTGCCGTGCGGGTGCTTGTAGTGGTCCAGGATGATGTCCTGGTAGAGCTGATCGACCATCAGGCGAACACCTTCCGAACCTGCTCGAGGCCGCGCACCAGGGCGTCGATCTCGTCGGTCGTCGTGTAGAGGTAGAACGAGGCCCTGGTCATCGCCGGCACACCGAACCGCGCGCACACGGGGCGCGCGCAGTGGTGCCCCACCCGCACCTCGACACCGAGATCGTCGAGAATCTGCCCGACGTCGTGCGGGTGCACCCCTTCGACCTCGAACGAAACCGTGCCACCGCGGCCCTCCGGCGTGGCGGGGCCGAAGACGCGCACGCCGGGGATGTCCGCGAGCGCCTTCAACGCGTACGCGGTGATCTCCTGCTCGTGCCGGTGCACGTTCTCCATGCCGAGCGCCGTCAGGTAGTCCACCGCCGCGCCGAGGCCGATGGCCTCGGTGATCGGCGGGGTGCCGCCCTCGAAGCGCGCCGGCGGCGGCGCGAACGTGGTGCCGGTCATCGTCACGGTCTCGATCGTCGACCCGCCGGCCAGGAACGGCGGCATGGCCTCGAGCAGCGCGAACCTGCCCCAGAGCACGCCGATGCCGGTCGGGCCGAGCATCTTGTGCCCGGTGAACGCGATGAAGTCGGCGCCGAGCTCGGCGACGTCGATCGGCAGGTGCGGCACCGACTGCGAGCAGTCAAGCAGCACCTTCGCGCCGACCTCGCGGGCCCGGGCGACGATCCGCGCCGGGTCGTTGATGGTGCCGAGGATGTTGGACATGTGCACGATCGCGACGATCCGGGTGCGCTCGTTGACCAGCTCCTCGAGGTTCGACTCGTCGAGCCGGCCCTCGTCGGTGACGCCGAACCAGCGCAGGGTCGCGCCGGTCCGCTGGCACAGCAGCTGCCACGGCACCAGGTTGGAGTGGTGCTCCATCTCGGAGACCACGATCTCGTCACCCGGGCCGAGCGAGAGCAGCCGCTCCGACGTGTACGCGACCAGGTTGATCGCCTCGGTGGAGTTCTTGGTGAACACCACCTCGTCGGGCGAGGACGCGCCGATGAAGGTGGCGATCTTCGCGCGGGCGTCCTCGTAGGCCGTCGTCGACTCGGTGCCCAGCGTGTGCACGGAGCGGGACACGTTGCCGTTGTGCCGCTCCTGGTGCACGCGCATGGCGTCGAGCACCTGGCGCGGTTTCTGCGAGGTGTTCGCGCTGTCGAGGTAGACCAGCGGATGCCCGTTGACCTCCCGATCGAGGATCGGGAAGTCGGCTCGCACCAGGCGCACGTCGAACGTCATGATCGGTTCCTCGATCCTCAGGCGTTCGCGGAGGCCACGTAGCGCTCGTAGCCCTCGGCCTCGAGCTGCTCGGCGAGCTCGGGACCGCCCTCCTTGACGATCTTGCCGGCGACGAAGACGTGCACGAAGTCCGGCTTGATGTAGCGCAGGATCCGGGTGTAGTGCGTGATCAGCAGCAGGCCGGCCTCGCCGGAGGCCCGCACCCGGTTGACGCCCTCGCTGACGATGCGCAGCGCGTCGATGTCGAGGCCGGAGTCGGTCTCGTCGAGGATGGCCATCTTCGGCTTGAGCAGCTCGAGCTGCATGATCTCGTGGCGCTTCTTCTCGCCGCCGGAGAAGCCCTCGTTGACGTTGCGCTGCGCGAACGCCGGGTCCATCTGGAGCTTCTCCATGGCGCCGCGCAGCTCGCCGGCCCAGGTGCGCAGCTTGGGCGCCTCGCCGTCGATCGCGGTCTTCGCGGTGCGCAGGAAGTTCGCCACCGAGACGCCGGGCACCTCGACCGGGTACTGCATCGCCAGGAAGAGGCCGGCGCGGGCGCGCTCGTCGACGGTCATCGCGAGGACGTCCTCGCCGTCGAGGGTCACCGTGCCGCCGGTGATCTCGTACTTCGGGTGACCCGCGATGGAGTAGGCCAGGGTCGACTTGCCGGAGCCGTTCGGGCCCATGATGGCGTGCGTCTCGCCCGACCTCACGGTCAGGTCGACGCCGGCGAGGATCGGCTTCAGGTCGCCATCGGGCAACTTGACCGACACCTGCAGGTCGTGGATCTCGAGGGTGCTCACGGCATTACTCCATTACTCGGTGTCGTAGAGACGTAGATGTCGCCGTCGCGGATCTCGACGGGGAAGGTTGCCACCGGCTCGGTGGCGGGAGGGCCGGAGGGCTCACCGGTACGCACGTCGAAGCGGGAGCCGTGCAGCCAGCACTCCAGGGTGCAGCCGTCGACCTCCCCCTCGGAGAGTGCGATGGCGGCGTGGCTGCACTCGTCGCGCACGGCGTAGAAGCGGTCGTCGTCGGCGTGCACGATCGCGACATCGACGCCGTCGACGCTGGCGGTTGCCACGCTGCCCTTGACGACGTCCTCGGCCTTGCCCACGAGCTCAAAGGTCATGAGCCGGCCTTCGCCAGCCTGGCCTCGATGGCGTCGCCCAGGCGCTCCCGCAGCTCCTCGACCGGGATCTTGTTGATCAGCTCGGCGAAGAAGCCACGCACGACCAGCTTGCGGGCCGACTCCTCGGGGATACCGCGGGCCATCAGGTAGAACAGCTGCTCGTCGTCGAAGCGGCCGGTCGCGCTGGCGTGCCCGGCGCTGACGACCTCGCCGGTCTCGATCTCCAGGTTCGGCACCGAGTCGGCGCGGGCACCGTCGGTGAGCAGCAGGTTCCGGTTGATCTCGTACGTCTCCGTGCCGGTCGCGGCCGCGCGGATGACCACGTCGCCGACCCAGACGGTGTGCGCGGACCGGCCCTGAAGCGCGCCGCGGTAACCGACGTAGCTGCGGCAGTCCGGCACGCCGTGGTCGACCAGCTGGCGGTGCTCGATGTGCTGGCCGGCGTCGGCGAAGTACAGGCCCCAGAGCTCGGCCTGCCCGCCGCGGCCCGCGTACTCGACGCTGGCGAACTGGCGGATCAGGCTGCCGCCCAGCGAGACCTGGACGTGGTCGACGCGGGCGTCGCGGCCGACCCGGAACCGGATGTGCTGCGCCTGCACCGTCTCGGCGTCCCACTCGGCGAGCGTGACGAAGGTGAGCTGGGCGCTGTCGCCGAGGACCACTTCAATGTTGTCGGCCAGAGTCGCAGCGCCGACCTGCTCCAGTACGACCGTGACTTTCGCGAAGTTGCCCACCCGGACGTAGGTGCGGGCCGCGGCGGCGGCGCCGCCCTGGCCGACGACCTTGATGACGACCGGCGCGTTCTCCACCGTCTCGGCGGCGACGTCGATCAGGGTCACCGACGCGGCCGAGCCGAACGCGAGCGCGCTGACCCGGTCGAACGGCGTCAGCACCGGATCGACCTTGCCGGCGTCGACCTGGGTGACGGACACCCCGGCCGGCAGGTCGCCGGCGTCGAACACCGGCGCGGCGCCGGTGAGCGCGCCCGCGGTGATCAGCTCACCGAGACGCTTGATCGGAGTGAAGCGCCACTCCTCCTCCAGGCCGTTGAGGGCCGGGAAGTCGGCGACGTCGAAGGAACGCAGCACCTGCGACTTGGTGCTCGGCGGTGCCATGGCCTCGGTAGTCATCTCATCCTTGCTCTGGTGATCCGGTGCGTTCGGGGGACGGGGCGGCGGCGGTCAGCCGACGGCGCCCTCCATCTGAAGTTCGATCAGACGGTTCAGCTCGAGGGCGTACTCCATCGGGAGCTCCTTGGCGATCGGCTCGATGAAGCCGCGCACGATCATCGCCATGGCCTCGTCCTCGGTCAGGCCCCGGCTCATCAGGTAGAAGAGCTGGTCGTCGCTGATCTTGGAAACGGTCGCCTCGTGGCCCATCGACACGTCGTCCTCGCGGATGTCGACGTACGGGTAGGTGTCCGAGCGGGAGATGGTGTCGACCAGGAGCGCGTCGCACTTGACGGTGCTCTTGCTGTGGTGCGAGCCGTCCAGGACCTGCACGAGGCCGCGGTACGAGGTGCGGCCGCCGCCACGGGCGATCGACTTGCTGATGATCGTCGAGGAGGTGTGCGGCGCGGCGTGCACCATCTTGGCGCCGGCGTCCTGGTGCTGGCCCTCGCCGGCCATCGCGACCGAGAGCACCTCGCCCTTTGCGTGCGCGCCGGTCATGTAGACGGCCGGGTACTTCATCGTCACCTTGGAGCCGATGTTGCCGTCGACCCACTCCATGGTCGCGCCCTCTTCGCAGGTGGCGCGCTTGGTGACCAGGTTGTAGACGTTGTTCGACCAGTTCTGGATGGTCGTGTAACGGCAGCGGGCGTTCTTCTTGACGATGATCTCGACGACCGCGCTGTGCAGCGAGTCCGAGGAGTAGATGGGCGCGGTGCAGCCCTCGACGTAGTGCACGTAGGCACCCTCGTCGACGATGATCAGCGTCCGCTCGAACTGGCCCATGTTCTCGGTGTTGATCCGGAAGTAGGCCTGCAACGGGATGTCGACGTGCACGCCCTTCGGCACGTAGATGAACGAGCCACCCGACCACACCGAGGTGTTCAGCGCGGCGAACTTGTTGTCGCCGACCGGGATGATCGTGCCGAAGTACTCCTTGAAGAGTTCCTCGTGCTCCTTGAGGGCGGTGTCGGTGTCCAGGAAGATGACGCCCTGCTCCTCAAGGTCCTCACGGATCTTGTGGTAGACGACCTCGGACTCGTACTGCGCCGCGACACCGGACACGAGGCGCTGCTTCTCCGCCTCGGGGATGCCGAGCTTGTCGTACGTGTTCTTGATGTCCTCGGGCAGGTCGTCCCAGGAGGCGGCCTGCTTCTCGGTCGAGCGCACGAAGTACTTGATGTTCTGGAAGTCGATGCCGGTGAGGTCGGCGCCCCAGTTCGGCATGGGCTTGCGGTCGAAGAGACGCAGGCCCTTGAGCCGCAGGTCGAGCATCCACTGCGGCTCGCTCTTGAGCGCCGAGATGTTGCGCACCACGGCCTCGGACAGGCCGCGCTGGGCGGTGGCCCCGGCGGTGTCGGCGTCTGCCCAGCCGTATTCGTACTTCCCCAGGGCGGCGAGGTGCTCCTCCTGGGTAACGACGGGCTGAACGGTCTGCTCGGTCATTTATCTGTCCTCACAGTGGTGGCGGTTGTATCGGTCACGCGCGACGGGCCGGGGATGTGCGTGGTGCACACCCCGTCGCCGTGCGCGATGGTGGCGAGACGCTGCACGTGGGTGCCGATGAGTCGCGAGATGACCGCGGTCTCGGCGTCGCACAGCTGGGGAAACTCGGCGGCCACGTGCGCCACCGGGCAGTGGTGCTGGCACAGCTGCCCGCCGGACGCGATCGCGGTCGAACTGGCAGCGTAACCCTCGGCGGTCAGGGCCTTGGCAAGTGCCTCCGCCCTGGCGATGGGATCGTCGCCGGCCTCGGCCAGCGCCGCACGGCAGCGCTCCTCCAGGGGCGCGACCTGAGCGGTGGCGAAGGCGCCGACCGCCTCGGGGCCGCCGTGCTCGGCGATCCACCGCAGGGCCGCGGTGGCGATGCCGTCGTAGAAGTGCGGAAAGCCCTCCCGGGCCTCCGCCGTGAGCACGAACGCCTTGGCGGGCCGGCCCCGGCCGCGCGGGCCGTGGTGCCGGCTCTCGCGGACCTCGACCAGCCGCTCGGCCAGCATGGCGTCGAGATGCTTGCGGATCGCGGCGGGGCTGAGCCCGAGCTGGGAACCCAGCTCGGCGGCGGTCGCGGCGCCGCTCTCGAAGAGCAGCTGGGCCACCCGGTCCCGGGTGCGGAGGTCAGTGTTTTCGCTGGTGGGCACACGGAAGCCCACGGCCATGACGGCCGGCGCGCTGAGTTCCCGTGTTTTCACTACGCCAACGTTACGTATTTCATCGGCGGCCCGCAAACGGCAGACCCGGTGATCCATGACACCGGCGCCCACGGCCGCCCAAAATCAAGATCAAATTCGGGCGTACGATTCCCGGCGTGAGCAAACGCACCCTCCTGCGCCCGCTGGCACTCGCCTCCCTGGTCGCCAACATCGGCCTGGTCGTCACGGGTGCGGCGGTCCGGCTGACCGGCTCCGGCCTCGGCTGCCCCACGTGGCCCAGGTGCACCGACGCGTCGTACACCACGACGGCGGAGATGGGCGTGCACGGCGTCATCGAGTTCGGCAACCGGCTGCTCGGCCTCGCGCTCGGCGTGATCGCGCTGGCCTGCTTCGTCGCGGCCCTGCTCGAACGGCCGCGGCGCCGGTCGCTGGTCCTGCTGTCGCTCGCGGTACTCCTCGGCATCCCGGGCCAGGGCGTGATCGGCGGCATCACGGTCCTGACGGACCTGAACCCGTGGGTGGTCGGGCTCCACTTCCTGCTCTCGATGGCGCTGATCGCCCTCGCGTACGCGCTCTGGAAACGCACCGCCGAGGGTGACGGGCCCCCGCGCCGCCTGGTGTCGGCGCCGCTGGCGACGCTGGCCCGGCTGACGGCGCTGGTGAGCGCCGCGGTGATCGTGGTCGGCGTGATCGTGACGGGCAGCGGCCCGCACGCGGGCGACGAGAACGCCAAGCGCAACGGCCTCGACCCGGAGTTGATCGCCCAGGCCCACGCCGATCTCGTGTTCCTGCTGATCGGGCTCTCGGTGGGGCTCTGGTTCGCGCTGCGCGCGGCGGGAGCGCCGAGGCCGGCGATCCGGGCGGCGGGCATCCTGATCGTGGTCGAGCTGGGCCAGGGGCTGATCGGCTTCGTCCAGTACTTCACCCACCTGCCGGTCCTGCTGGTCGGCGCGCACATGCTGGGCGCCTGCCTGGTCTGGGTGGCGACGCTCGGCGTGCTGTGGAGCCTGCGCGAGCGACCCGCCACCACGCCCGCCCCACCGGCAACTCCAACCCCGTCGGCCACATCGGCAACATCGGCAACGGAGACCACCGAGCCCGTGGCCACACCCGTCGCCTGATCCGGGGCCACCCACCCGGCCGACACCCTGCCCGGCCACGGACCCCACCCGCCCAGCCGACGCCCTGCCTGGCCGACGCCCTGCCTGGCCGACGCCCCGCCCGGCCACGGACTCCGCCCGACGATCCCTACCCGGCTACGGACCCCGCCCGCCCGGCGCCGGGCCGCCCGCACAACGAGAAGCGACCCGGGATCGCTCCCGGGTCGCTGCGGTCGGTCAGTGGGGTATTCAGTGGGGTATCGGGCCTGTCGAGAGGTGCCGTGGTGGTGATCGGGGCTCTCAGCGCGCCATGCTGCGGCGGGACATCGAACGCCAGAGGTCGTTGCTCGGGCGCATCTGCTCCATCAGCTCGCGCTCCCATTCGTTCTCCACCGCGACGCCCGCCGTCTCACACGCTCGGCGGGCCACGTCGGTGCCGTCGGCCGCGAACTGGTCGGTCCACTCGCCGTCCTCGCCGACCAGGACGATGCGGGCGCCCCGCTTGCCGACATACTCGATGACCGCCTTCGCCCCGCCGTGGCCGGTGGCGAATGACTTGATGTCGGCGGTCAGTGTCGTATCGGAACCTTCTGCCATGACTCGCACTCTAGGCAGAACTCGACGGCGAGCAAGCACGGACGGCGGGGAATTGTGATGGCAATTACCTGCGGGTTTGGCGTCCGGGGGCATTGTTTTGGGGCAATATTGCCCGAATTACACCCGCTCCCCGGTTCCACCTAAAGGGGTAAGGCACGTCACTCCGATAACCCGAATAACGGGCATTCTGTGCGACGTACGTGAATGTCGCGGCGTGATGTTTGTTACTCAGATGAGCGCGTCGACCGCGACCGCGATGAAGAGAATGGTCAGGTACGTGTAAGACCAGTGAAAGAGGCGCATCGGCTTCAGCGGCTCGCCGCGCCGGGAACGACCCACCAGCCGCACGGCCTCCGACAGGAAGATCAGGCCCGAGACGACGGCCGTGATCCCGTAGATCGGGCCGAGGCCCAGCGGCCAGGCCGCCAGAGACGCGGCAAGCATCAGCACCGTGAAGATCAGGATCTCGGCGTTGACCCGGCCGGCCGAGCGCACCACCGGCAGCATCGGGATGCCCGCGCGGGCGTAGTCATCCTTGTATTTGATGGCCAATGCGTAGAAATGCGGCATCTGCCAAAAGAAGACAACGGCAAAAAGCGCCCATCCCAGCGGGGCGATGGACCCGGTCACGGCCGCCCAGCCGATGAGCACGGGCGCCGCACCGCAGATGCCGCCCCAGAACGTGTTCGCCGGCGTCCGGCGCTTCAGCCAGAGCGTGTAGACCACGTCGTAGTAGAAGATGGAGCCCGCCGTCATCGCCGTGGCCAGCCAGTTGGTGAAGGCACCCATGAGCACGACCGAGATGGCCGCCAGCACCAGGCCGAACACCAGCGCCGAGCGCGGGGTCACGTCGTGCGCCGGCAGCGGGCGGCGCTTGGTGCGCCGCATCAGCTGGTCGATGTCGCGGTCGATGTAGCAGTTCAGCGCGCTCGCCGCGCCGGCCGCCAGCGAGCCGCCGACCAGCACCACCGCGACCAGCCACGGGTCCGGCCAGCCGCCGGCCGCGAGCATCATCGCCGGGACCGTGGTCACCAGCAGCAACTCGACGATGCGCGGCTTGGTCAGCGAGACATAGGCCTTGATCACGGCACCGACGTCGCGGCGCCGCGCAGGCTCCGCCGCACGTGGCGCCGGGAGTAGACCGGGCGACCGCCCCTGGTCGGGACGCTCGGTGATCATGCTCACGGACAGCCACCTTCCGGCATCGGCGAGGGTTCGAACTTTGCCGTTGCCGGCTGGGACCGGCTGGCACGTTGGGACAGACTACGCGCAGCCCGGGGCGCTCAACGGCCGAGGTGTCCAGGGGGTGTCGTGCGGCTCAGCCCCCGTCGCTCCACGTCCGCTCTCAGCGTATGGGCCGTTCCGGTTCCGCGGGCGGTGGTTTACCGCTAATGGATAGGGTCAAGTCAAAAGGGTTCCCCCACCATGGCCGAGGAGTACAAGCGACGTGGCTGCCAAAGACGATCTGAACTGGTCCGACCTCGACCGGAGGGCGGTCGACACCGTCCGGGTGCTGGCCATGGACGCGGTCGAGAAATCCGGTAACGGGCACCCCGGCACGGCGATGAGCCTGGCGCCGGCGGCCTACCTGCTCTTCAACCGGGTCATGCGGCACGACCCCACCGACCCGCACTGGGCCGGCCGGGACCGTTTCGTGCTCTCCTGCGGCCACTCCAGCCTTACCCTCTACATCCAGCTCTATCTGTCCGGCTACGGCCTCGCGCTCGACGACCTGGCCGCGCTGCGCCAGTGGGACTCGCTCACCCCCGGTCACCCTGAGTACGGGCACACCCCCGGCGTCGAGGTCACCACGGGACCGCTGGGCCAGGGCATCGGCAACGCCGTCGGCATGGCCATGGCCGCCCGCCGCGAGCGCGGCCTGTTCGACCCGGACGCCGAGGAGTCGGTCTTCGACCACCACGTCTACGTGATGTGCTCCGACGGCGACATCGAGGAGGGCGTCAGCCACGAGTCGAGCGCCGTCGCCGCGGTGCAGAAGCTCGGCAACCTCACGGTGATCTACGACGACAACGAGATCTCCATCGAGGACGACACCCGGATCGCCAAGAACGAGGACGTCGGCGCCCGCTACGCGGCCTACGGCTGGGACGTGCACACCGTCGACTGGCGCAAGGGCGACCCGAGCAAGGGCGACTACGACGAGAACGTCGAGGAGCTCTTCGCGGCGATCCAGGCCGCCCGGGCCGTGACCGACAAGCCGTCGTTCATCGTGCTGCGCACGATCATCGGCTGGCCCGCGCCGAACAAGCAGAACACCGGCAAGATCCACGGCTCGGCGCTCGGCGCCGACGAGGTCAAGGCCACCAAGGAGATCCTCGGCTTCGACCCGCTCGTGAACTTCCCCGTCGCCGACGACGTCCTCGCGCACGCCCGCCAGGTCGCCGACCGGGGCCGGGCGCTGCACGCCGAGTGGAACAAGGCCTTCGAGGTCTGGTCGGCGAGCAACCCCGAGGGACGCGAGCTGTTCGACCGGCTGAGCTCCCGTGCCCTGCCCGAGGGCTGGACGGCCGCGCTGCCCGAGTTCCCCGCCGACCCGAAGGGCCTGGCCACCCGCGCCGCCTCCGGCAAGGTGCTCGCAAGCCTCGCAGAAGTCCTACCCGAACTGTGGGGCGGCTCCGCCGACCTGGCGGAGAGCAACAACACCACGATGAAGGGCGAGCCCTCCTTCATCCCGAGCGAGTACGCCACCAAGGCGTTCCCCGGCCACGAGTACGGCCGCACGCTGCACTTCGGCGTCCGCGAGCACGGCATGGGCTCGATCCTCAACGGCATCGCCGCGCACGGCGGCACCCGCCCGTACGGCGGCACGTTCCTGGTGTTCAGCGACTACATGCGCGGCGCCGTCCGGCTCTCCGCGCTGATGAAGCTGCCGGTCATCTACGTGTGGACGCACGACTCGATCGGGCTCGGCGAGGACGGACCGACCCACCAGCCGATCGAGACGCTCTCCGCGCTGCGCGCCATCATCGGCCTCGACGTGGTCCGCCCGGCGGACGCCAACGAGACCGCCTGGGCCTGGCGCGGCGCGCTCGAGCACACCGACCGCCCGACCGCCCTCGCGCTCTCGCGGCAGAACCTCCCCACCATCGACCGCGACCGGTACGCGTCGGCCGAGGGCACCCTGCGGGGCGGCTACATCCTCTCCGAGGCGTCCGACGGCGCGCCGAAGGTCATCCTCATCGGCACCGGCTCCGAGGTGCAGTACTGCCTCACCGCGCAGGAGCGGCTCGAGGCCGAGGGCACGCCGACCCGGGTGGTGTCGATGCCGTGCCAGGAGTGGTTCCACGAGCAGGACACGGCGTACCAGCAGGAGGTCCTGCCGCGCGGCGTCAAGGCCCGCGTCACGGTCGAGGCCGGCATCCGGATGAGCTGGGACCGCATCCTCGGCGAGGCCGGCGAGCCGGTCAGCATCGAGCACTACGGCGCCAGCGCCCCTGCCAAGATCCTGTTCGAGCAGTTCGGGTTCACCGCGGACAACGTCGTCGCCAAGGCCAACGCCGCCCTCGCCAAGGTCGGCGAAATCACCGGTTACACGACCGGTACCTGAGCTACCGGGGCGGCTCCGCCGTACTAGAGGTAGAAGAAACTTGAGGAGTAGCGATGACCGACAGGCTGGCTGACCTTTCCGCCGCAGGTGTTGCGGTGTGGCTCGACGACCTCTCCCGCGTCCGCCTGCAGAGCGGCTCGCTGGACCGGATGCGCCGCGAGCAGCACGTGGTCGGCGTGACCACGAACCCGACCATCTTCGCCAAGGCGCTCGCCGACGCGGACGCGTACGACTCGCAGCTCAAGGACCTCGCCGCGCAGGGCGTCACGGTCGAGGAGGCGGTGCGCCTGCTGACCTCGTACGACGTGCGCTGGGCCGCGGACGTCATGAAGCCCGCGTACGACGCGTCGTCCGGCGTCGACGGCCGGGTGTCCATCGAGGTCGACCCGCGCAGCGCGCACGAGACCGCCAAGACCCAGGCCGAGGCCAAGACGCTGTGGTGGCTCGTCGACCGCCCGAACCTCTTCATCAAGATCCCGGCGACCGAGGCGGGCCTGCCGGCGATCACGGCGACCCTGGCCGAGGGCATCAGCGTGAACGTGACGCTGATCTTCTCGCTGGACCGCTACCGGGCCGTCATGGACGCGTTCCTGGCGGGCATGGAGCAGGCCAAGGCCAACGGACACGACCTGACCCAGATCGGCTCGGTCGCCTCGTTCTTCGTGTCCCGGGTGGACACCGAGATCGACAAGCGGCTCGACAAGATCGGCAGCGACGAGGCCCGGGCGCTGCGTGGCAAGGCGGGCGTCGCCAACGCCCAGCTCGCGTACAAGGCGTACGCCGAGGTCTTCGGCACCGCCCGCTGGCAGGCGCTGGCCGACGCGGGCGCGCACCCGCAGCGGCCGCTCTGGGCGTCGACCGGCACGAAGAACCCGGACTACAAGGACACCATCTACGTCGAGGAGCTGATCGCGCCCGGCACGGTGAACACCATGCCGGAGTCGGTGATCAAGGCGTTCGAGGACCACGGCGAGACCCGTGGCGACACGGTCACCGGTTCCTACACCGCCGCGCAGAAGGTGATGGACGACCTCGCCGGGGTCGGCATCGACTTCGACGACGTGTTCCGGGTCCTCGAGGACGAGGGCGTCGAGAAGTTCGAGACCAGCTGGGGCGAGCTGCTCGAGGACGTGAAGAAGTCCCTCACGGCCGCCGCCGCGGGCGCGCAGAATCCGAGCGACGCCGCGCGGTGACGTGACCGACGACCTGTTCGCGGGCGTGGAGGCCGCCGCGGGGCTCGCCGTTTTCGGCGGCCCGGCGGCGGCCTCCCGCCGCGCACTTGTCGCGCAGGGCGTGCCGGGCCTGCTGGCCAGCGGGGACCCGACGCTGTGGGGCCCCGCGGCCGAGGCCGGCGCGAAGGCGGCCCTGGAGCTCCTGGACACCAGCCGGCGGGACCGCGAGCTGCTGCCCCTGATCGCCGAGCTGCACGAGGAGCTCGCCGACCTCACCGAGGTGGTGCTCGCCGGCCCCGGCGGCACCGCCGAGGTCGCCGCCCGCACCCTGGGCCGGCCTATGACCGTTCTCGACGACCCCGACCCGCAGCGGGTCCGTGCGCTGATCGACGACGCCGGCCGGCTGCGCCGCACGCTCGTCGTGCTCCGCGACGACGGCCTGCGCGCGATCCTCCGGCAGGCCTATCTCGACCTCGGAGACCCGCCGGCCGAGTCCGCCCGCCACTTCGTGACGCTGTCCGGGTCTGCGCCCGACCTCACCGGCGTCGAGGGCGACCCCGGCGCCCTGACCGCCCTGGCCTTCGCCGGCGTCGACGTCGCCGAGCTGATCGACGAGGCCGAGCTGTTCGCACCGTCACTGGCCGGCGACCGCGACAATCCCGCGCTCGCGCTCGGCGTCGCCCTGGCCGGCGCCCGCCGGGTCGCCCTGATACCGGACGGCTCGGGCATCGAGGGCCTCGGCGAGTGGGCCGCCGACCTCGTCACCGGCGCGCTCGGGCTGCACGTGATCGCGGTCGAGTCCCCCGCCGAGGCCGGCTACCTTCCCGAGGACGTCCTGACCATCTCGTACGGCGGCAGCCTGTCGCCGGCGGCGGTTCCCGGTGGCGGCGGCGTGCGCCCCGACGTGGCCGTCAACGGTCCGCTGGGCGCGCAGTTCCTCGCCTGGCGGTACGCGGTCGCCGTCGCCGCGCGGGTCCGCGGCGTCGACCCGTTCCGCCGGTTCGAGCCCGAGACCGCCGAGCCAGAGCCCGCGACACCGTCCTTCGTCGAGGGCGCGGTGGAGATCTTCACCACCACCGGCGGCGCCACCGGCCTCGCGGGGGCGCTACGGGATCTTCTCGCCGACGTGGACGATCACCTCGCCGTGCGGGCCTTCCTGGACCGTGACGCCGACGCCGCGGTGGCCGGAGTGCGGCCGCTGCTGGCCGCCGCCTGCCCGCGGCCGGTCTCGTTCGGCTGGGGTCAATACCACAGGGGCGGTCCGCGAAACGGCTCGTTTCTGCAGATCACCGGCCTGGCCGCCGCCGACGTGCCGGTTCCCGGCGAGCCGTACACGCTCGGCGGCCGGCAGGCGGCACGAGCCGCCGGCGACCGGCAGGCGCTGCGCCGCGACGGCCGCCCGCTGCTGCGCCTGCACCTGACCGACCGCGCCGAGGGCGTGCGGCAACTGCTCGCCGCCGCCGGCACGTTGCCGCACCGACCATCACCCGTACGCCTGCAAGGGAATGAAAAGCTGGCAGGATGGGCACGTGGGTAATCCGCTGCGCACGGCACAGGACCGACGACTTCCGAGGATCCCCGAGCCCTGCGCTCTGGTGATCTTCGGGGTCACCGGCGACCTGTCCCGAAAGAAGCTCATCCCGGCCGTCTACGACCTCGCCAACCGTGGCCTGCTGCCACCCGGCTTCGTGGTGCTGGGCTTCGCGCGCCGCGACTGGGGCGACGGCGACTTCGAGTCGCTCGCCTACGAGGCCGCCAAGAAGGGCGCCCGCACGCCGTGGCGTGAGGAGGTGTGGGCCCGGCTGGCGAGCCAGTTCCAGTTCGTCCCCGGCTCGTTCGACGACGACACGGCGTTCGACCAGCTCGCGAACACGTTGGACGAGCTGCGCGAGCGCAACGGCATCGCGGGCAACGCCGCCTTCTACTTCTCCATCCCGCCGGCCGCGTTCCCGCTGGTGCTCAACCAGCTGGCCCGCACCGGGATGGCCGACAACGCCAAGTCCGGCGGCTGGCGCCGGGTCGTGGTCGAGAAGCCGTTCGGCAACGACCTGAAGACGGCGATGTCGCTGAACCAGCTCGTCGACGAGGTCTTCACCCCCGCCGACGTGTTCCGCATCGACCACTACCTCGGCAAGGAGACGGTCCAGAACATCCTGGCCCTGCGCTTCGCGAACAACCTGTTCGAGCCGGTGTGGAACTCCAAGTACGTCGACTCGGTGCAGATCACCATGGCCGAGGACGTCGGCATCGGCACCCGGGCCGCGTTCTACGACGCCTCCGGCGCGGCCCGCGACGTGCTGCAGAACCACCTGCTCCAGCTGCTCGCGCTGGTCGGCATGGAGGAACCCACGAGCTTCGACCCCAATGACGTACGCGCGGAGAAGCTCAAGGTCCTCAAGGCCATCAGCCTGCCCCGCAACATCGCCGCCGACTCGGTGCGCGGGCAGTACCTGCCCGGCTGGGTCGCCGGCGAGCGCGCCGTCGGCTATCTCGAGGAGAAGGGCGTGCCGGAGGACTCCACGACGGAGACCTACGTCGCCGTCCGCCTCGGCATCCAGAACCGGCGCTGGGCGGAGGTGCCGTTCTACGTCCGGGTCGGCAAGCGGCTGCCGCGCCGGGTCACCGAGATCGCCATCATGTTCAAGAAGGCGCCGCACCTGCCGTTCGACCCCGCCGACGTCGAGATGCTCGGCAACAACCAGCTGGTCATCCGGGTCCAGCCGGACGAGGGCGTGGTGCTCAAGTTCGGCTCGAAGGTGCCGGGCACCACGATGGAGGTCCGCGACATCGCGATGGACTTCCAGTACGGCGAGGCGTTCACCGAGTCCAGCCCGGAGGCCTACGAGCGGCTCGTCCTCGACGTGCTCGTCGGCGACCGCACCCTGTTCCCGGACGCCGCCGAGATCGAGCAGAGCTGGCGGGTCATCGACCCGCTCGAAGCGGCCTGGGCGGGCACCAAACCGGAGCCGTACCGCTCCGGCGAGTGGGGGCCGCGGGCGTCCGACGAGATGCTGGCCCGCGAGGGCCGCGCGTGGAGGCGAGCATGAGCGAGCTTGCGAGCGAATCATCGGCTCAGTGTCTGAAATCATGTCGGCGCCGGAGCGAAGCGGAGGTGACGGCATGATCGGGCTTTGGGACACCACTGGTAACGAGGTCGTCAAGGCGCTCGCGGCCGAGCGGCGCAGCGCGGGCGGCGTGGCCAGCGGCCTCGCGCTGACGCTTGTCGCGGTCGTTGAGGAGAAGAAGGTCCGCGAGGCCGAGGCCGCCGCGACCATCGCGGCGTCGGCGCACCCCTGCCGCCTGCTCATCGTGGTCCGCTCGGACCTCGACGGCCGCAGCCGGCTCGACGCGGAGATCGTCGTGGGCGGCCGGCTGGGCCCGGCCGAGGCCGTCGTGATGCGCATGTACGGCCGGCTGGCCCTGCACGCCGAGTCGGTCGTCATGCCGCTGCTGGCGCCGGACGTGCCGGTGGTGACGTGGTGGCACAGCGAGCCGCCGGAGACCATCGCCAACGACTTCCTCGGCGTGGTCGCCGACCGGCGCATCACCGACAGCAAGCTGGCGCCGGACCCCGTCGCGGCGCTGCGCCGGCGGGCGGCCGACTACGCGCCCGGCGACACCGACCTGACCTGGACCCGGATCACCCTGTGGCGCACCCTGGTCGCGGGCGCGTTCGACACCACCGAGGAGCGGGTCACCGGCGCGACGATCGAGGCGCCGCTGAACGACCCGACGGCCGCGCTGATGAAGGGCTGGCTGAAGTCGCGGCTGGGCATCGAGCCGAACTGGGTGCACACCGACCGCTCGCCGCGCATGCACTCGGTGGAGCTTCAGTGCGCCAACGGCGACTGCGTGAAGGTGACCCGCGAGGAGGGCACGGCCCTGTTCAGCCGCTCCGGCCAGGAGGACCGCTACATGCCGCTGCCGAAGCGGCCCGTCGGCGACGAACTGGCCGAGGAGCTGCGCCGGCTCGACGCCGACCAGATCTACGGCGAGGCGCTGGGCGCCCTGGCCGGCGTCGCGGGGCTGGACAGCAAGCCTGCGATGCGCGTACACGTCTGGAAGGACCCGGCGCTGGCCGCCCGCGCGGGCGACACCGTCGCCGCCGGAGCCTGGCCGGACGGGATCGCCTGATCTCTAGGATCGACGGGGCCGTTCCGCCTTCCGGCGGACGGCCCCTTTGCAGAATGACGAGGGATGGCAGCATGAGCGAGACCGTTGTGGTGGTGGTTCCGGACGCCGACATTCTGGCGTCGGCGGTGGCGGCGCGCCTGGTTGTGAGGATCATCGACGCGCAGGCCGAGCGCGGCTGGGCGAGCATCGTGCTGACCGGTGGCCGGGTGGCGGCGAAGGTGCTGCGAGCGGTGAAGGAGCTGCCGGCCTCGGACGCGGTCGACTGGTCGCGGATCGACCTCTGGTGGGGCGACGAGCGGTTCCTGCCCGCGGGCCACCCGGACCGCAACGAGACGCAGGCCCGTGCGGCGCTGCTGGACGCGCTCGCGCTGGACCCGGCGCACGTGCACGCCATGCCGGCCTCCGACGGCCCGGACGGCGACGACGCGAAGGCGGCCGCCGCCCGGTACGCGCACGAGCTGGCCGCGGCGGCGCGGCCGGGCAGCTCGGAGCTGCCGCACTTCGACGTGCTGATGCTCGGGGTCGGCGAGGACGGCCACGTAGCCTCGCTCTTCCCGGAGCACCCCGGCGTCTACGAGACCGGAACGGTCGCGGCGGTGCACAACAGCCCGAAGCCGCCGCCGACCCGGATCACCCTGTCCATGCCGGCCATCCAGACGGCCGAGGAGGTCTGGCTGATCGCGGCGGGCAAGGACAAGGCGGCCGCGGCCGGCATGGCGATCGGCGGCGCGGGCCCGAAGCAGGTGCCGGCGGCGGGGGCGGTCGGCACCGTGAAGACGCTGTGGCTGCTGGACCGCGCGGCCGCGGCCAACGTACCGCCGCGGGCGCGCAGCCTGCGCTGAGCGCCGCGGACGTGCGAAAGGGCCGCCGGAGGGCGGCCCTTTGCGCGGGTGAGCTCAGGCGAGCAGCGTCGGGATCTTCTCGAACAGCTGCGTCGTGTACGTCATCATCTCGTGCAACATCCAGTTGCCGGAGAACAGGATCGCCGCGCCGACACCCACCGCCTTCGGCACGAACGACAGCGTCGCCTCCTGGATCTGCGTGACCGACTGGAACAACGAGATCGCGAAACCGATGAGCAACGCGGTCACCAGCACCGGCGCACACATCTTCGCCGCGATGGTCATCGCCTGGAGGCCCAGCTCAACGATCTGCGTGTCGGTCATGCAATCCCCATCGGCGCCCCGCCGACACCCGGGGAGTCCATAACCGGCGCAGGACGGTTGCCATCCGGTTCCCGCAGGAGCGAAAGGCTCAGGTCAGGCGCGGGACGAGATCTGCTGCACCGCCCAGCCGTTGCCGTCGGGGTCGGCGAAGAAGACGAAACCCACGTTGTCCAGCGGGTCGGGTGTGGCTCGTGGGTTCTCGCCGACCTTCTGCACGTCGCTGACCGGCACGCCGCGGGCGACCAGCTCGGCGTGCGCCCGGTTGATGTCGGGCACCACCAGCTGCAGCCCCTTGAGCGAGCCGGGCGCCATGTCGGGTACGGCGCCCTTGCCGATGACGATCGAGCAGCCCGAGCCCGGCGGGGTCAGCTGCACGATCCGGATGTCGTCGTTGATCACGGTGTCGTGGTCGACATGGAAGCCGAGCTGGTCGGCGTAGAACTCCTTCGCCCGGTCGATGTCCGAGACGGGCACGACTACCACTTCAAGTGTCCAGTTCACGCGCCTTATCGTGCCACCGGCGGCGACGCCATGGGGCGCGCCGGCGGCTCGAGCGGGCCGCCGGGCGGCACGGAGACCGCGGCGGAGGGCAGCACGGAGCCCGGGCCGGAGGGCGTGCTCGCCGGCACCGGCTCCCCCGCCGGGGACGGCGCGGGCGAGCTCGTCGGTTCCGGCGCGGGCGCGGACGGCGACGGCACCGTGGCGGCCGGCTGCTCCGGCACCGGGCGCGGCGGTTCCTGCCCACCGCGTACGACCAGAACCGCCGCGACCAGGACGGCCGCGACCGCCAGCAGCGGCCGCCACCAGGGGCGCCACGACCGCCGCGCGGCCGTCGCCGTCGGCGGCGGCGCCGGCCGCAGCCGCTCGGGGGTGATCTGAGCGGCGCGCCCGGCCAGCGCCCGGCGCACCCGATCCTCGACCTCCGTGCTCATCGCCTCTCCCCCAGCCTGCCGCGCAGAACGGTCAGCGCGCGGCTCGCGGTCGACTTGACCGTGCCGCGCGACACCCGCAGCACGTCGGCGATCTCCCGCTCGGACAGCTCCGACCAGTACCGCAGCACCATCACCTGGCGCTGCCGCACCGTCAGCTCCGCCAGCGCCGCCAGCACCTCCCGGTCGCCCTGGCCCAGCAGCACCTCGTCCTCCGCGGCGGGCGCCAGGCCGGGGCGCGGCGGCACGTAGGCCCGCGCGCTGCGCCGGCGGCGCAGCGCCGAGCGCGCCGCGTTCATCACCCCGGTCGTCAGGTACGCGTGCGGGTCGGCCACTCCTGCCAGGTCGGCGCCGTGCCGGCGGTACAGCGCGGCGAACACGTCCTGGACGATGTCCTCGGCGGTCGGCAGGTCGTCGACCATCAGCACCGCCAGCCGCACCAGGCTCAGCCGGCGCGCGTGGTACAGCTCGTTGATCGCCGGCGGGCCGTCCCCGCCGGCGCCGCGTACCGCCCGGGGCGAGCCGGACAGCACCGACCGCAGCAGGCGCAGCAGGGGCGCGGGCAGCGGAAAGACGAGGGTCATGGTGGTCCTGTGGTCAGCGCCGGGTCGGTGAGGGCGACGGTACCGCGACCGGGCCATCGGGCACGGGCGAGGCGGCCGGCCGCGGCGCCGCCGGGACTGCGGCCGGGCCGGACGGCCGGGGCCCCCGCGGGACCGCGGCCGGTCCGCCGGGCCGCCCGGCGGTCGGCACTGGCGCCGGCGCACCCGGCACCGAGGAAGCGGTCGGCGCGGGCGCCGGGGCACCCGGCACCGAGGAAACGGTCGGCACTGGCGCCGGCGCACCGGGGACCGAGGAGGGGCTCGGCGCGGCCGGGGACACCGCCGGCCTCGGCGCGGGTGGTGGCGCCTCGTCCGCGAACGCCCCGGTTGCGGTCAGCACACCGAGGACGGCGACGGCGATGCCGCCGACGGCGAGCGAGGCGGTGCGGGCGTTCGGTTGCATCACGGGGCTCCTGGGGGGTCGGGTACGGCCTTCGCAGGAGTAGACGCGCGGCGCCGCGGAAGGTTGGCGGTCGCACGGTGATGCACGCCACACCGAACCGCGTCCTAGACTCGCGGCCGTGCAGCCATCGATCCGCGCCTACCGGCCCGCCGACCTCGAAGCCGTCTACGACATCTGCGTGCGCACCGGGGACGCCGGCGGCGACGCCCGCGGCCTGTACTCGTCCGAACGGCTCATGGGCGACATCTTCGCCGCCCCGTACGTGACGCTGGAGCCGGAGCACGCGCACATCCTCGACGACGGCGCCGGCAACCCGGTCGGCTACGTGGTCGGCACGGCAGACACGGCCACGTTCGCCCGGCGCTACCTCGACGAGTGGCTGCCCGCCACGGCCGACCGCTACCAGGCGCCTCCGGACCCGCCCGTGACGCCGGAGGAGAGCATGCTGTGGCTGCACTACCACCCGGAGCGCATGCTCGTGCCCGAGCTGGCGACGTACCCGGCGCACCTGCACATCGATCTGCTGCCCGACTGGCAGGGCAAGGGCTGGGGGCGCGGCCTGATGGACGCGCTGCTGGCCGGGCTGCGGGCCGCCGGCGTACCGCGCGTGCACCTCGGCATGGCCACCGCCAACGTCGCCGCACGCGCCTTCTACGACCGGATCGGCTTCACCGAGATTCCGGTGCCCGGCGCCACCACGGTCACCTATCTGGGACGTGGCACCGCCGCGTAGCGACGCCTATTCCCCGCGGCCGCGCCGCTGGCGAACCTTGGCCAGCGCCTCGGCGAGGATCGCCGCGCCGTCGGCGTCGGAGCGCCGCTCCTTCACATAAGCCAGGTGCGACTTGTACGGCTCGCTGCGCATCCGGCCGGGCGGGTTCTGCCGGTCGAGACCGCCCGGCTGGCCGCACCGGGTGCAGTCCCACGTCTCCGGGGGTACCACGTCGGCGGCGAAACGGACCTCGACCGGATGCCCCGCGGCACACCAGTAGGTCACGTGCCGCCGGGGGGCGGGCTCGCTGCGCTCGTCGGGACGCATCGGGCTGGAGCCGACGCGGCTACCGCGGATCGCACTGCCACTGGACACGGAAGTCACTCCTGTCTCGAGGGCGTTTCATCGCCGGGGAAAGCCGGCGGCATTAACGGTGGAAAAACAACCGCGCGGCCCGGACCGGACCGCGCGGCAGAGTCTACGACTCGCGGAGGCCCTGGAGAAGGGCCCAGCACGAACGCTTGCGAAGCGGACGTCAACTATCTGTTTCAGCCCGCCTGGGTGACCTTGAGCCAGAGGCCGAGGCCAACGATGCAGGCGAACCAGATGACGCCCACCAGCACCGTGTAGCGGTCCAGGTTCTTCTCCGCGACCGAGGAGCCGGCCAGGCTGGAGGTGACACCGCCGCCGAACATGCTGGACATGCCCCCACCCTTGCCGCGGTGCAGCAGGACGAGCAGGGTCAGCAGGACGCTGGAGATGAGCAGCAACACGATCAACGTGTACGCGAACGCGATCGGCATGGTCGGGTCATTCCTCTCGAAGGGCACGGCAGCGCCACCACAATAGCGGGTACCCGGCCGCCGCCACGAGGCGGCCGGGCATCCATGACTCAGCGCTGGACGTGCTCGCGGAAACGGACGATCGAGGCGAATTCCTCGGCGTCCAGGCTCGCGCCGCCGATGAGTGCGCCGTCCACATCGGGCTGCGCCATGATAGCGGCGATATTGGCCGCCTTCACGGAACCGCCGTACTGGATGCGCACCGCGTCGGCCGTCTCCGCGCCGTACTTCTCGGCGAGCCGCTCCCGGATCGAGCCGCACACCTCCTGCGCGTCCTCGGGCGTGGCGGTCTTGCCGGTGCCGATCGCCCACACCGGCTCGTAGGCGATCACGATGTTCTTGACCTGCTCGGCCTTGAGGCCGTCGAGCGCACCGTCGAGCTGGCTGCCGCAGTGCGCGACGTGCGTGCCGGCCTCGCGGATCTCCAGGCCCTCGCCCACGCAGAGGATCGGCGTCAGGTCGTTCGCCAGTGCCGCCTTCACCTTGGCGTTGACCAGCGCGTCGTCCTCGTTGTGGTACTCGCGGCGCTCGGAGTGACCGATCACCACGTAGCCGCAGCCCAGCTTGGCCAGCATCGCGCCGGAGATGTCCCCGGTGTACGCGCCGCCGGTGTACGGCGACAGGTCCTGCGCGCCGTAGCCGATCAGCACCTTGTCGCCGTCGATCGCCGTCTGCACGCTGCGCAGCGAGGTGAACGCCGGCAGCACGACCGCCTCGACGTCGGTGAGCTGCTGCTCGTTGAGGCTCGCGGCGAGCTTCTGCACCAGGAGGATGGCCTCGAGGTGGTTGAGGTTCATCTTCCAGTTGCCGGCCATGATCGGTCGACGGGTCACATCAGCCATGCTTCAGCTCTCCAGCGCGGCGAGACCCGGCAGGGTCTTGCCTTCGAGGTACTCCAGCGACGCGCCGCCGCCGGTCGAGATGTGCCCGAACGCGGACTCGTCGATGCCGAGCGTGCGCACGGCCGCGGCCGAGTCTCCGCCGCCGACCACCGAGAAGCCGTCGATCTTCGTGATGGCCTCGGCGACGCCCCGGGTGCCGGCCGCGAACGGCGCCAGCTCGAAGACGCCCATCGGGCCGTTCCAGAAGACGGTCTTCGCCGATCCGATCGTGTCGGCGAACAGCGCGACGCTCTCCGGGCCGATGTCCAGCCCGAGCCGGTCGGCCGGGATCGCCGAGGCGGCGACCGTCGAGTGCTCGGCGTCGGCCGCGAAGGCGGTCGCCGCGACCACGTCGACCGGCAGCACGATCCGGCCGGCGGCCTGCGCGAGGAGATCGGCGCAGGTGCCGATCATCTCCTCCTCGAGCAGCGACTTGCCGACCTCGTGGCCCTGGGCCTTGAGGAAGGTGAAGCACATGCCGCCGCCGACGAGCAGCTTGTCGACCTTCGGCAGCAGCGCCTTGATGACGGCGAGCTTGTCGGAGACCTTCGAGCCGCCGAGCACCACCACGTACGGCTGCTCCGGGCTCTCGGTCACCCGCCGCAGCACCTCGACCTCCTTGATGACGAGGCCGCCCGCGTAGTGCGGCAGCCGGGCCGGGACGTCGTAGACCGAGGCGTGCTTGCGGTGCACCGCGCCGAACGCGTCGTCGACGTAGAACTCCGCCAGCGCCGCGAGCTCATCGGCGAAGGCGCCGCGCTCGGCGTCGTCCTTGCTGGTCTCGCCCGCGTTGAAGCGCAGGTTCTCCAGCAGCAGCACCTGGCCGTCGCCCAGCGCGGCGGCAGCCTGGCTTGCGGAGGGGCCGACGGTGTCCGAGGCGAAGACGGCGGGGCCGCCGAGCAGCTCACCGAGGCGCGTGGCGACCGGCGCGAGCGTGAACTTCGGGTCCGGCGCGCCCTTGGGGCGGCCGAGGTGCGAGCACACGATCACGCGGGCGCCCGCGTCACGCAGGGCGATCAGGGTCGGCAGCACCGCGCGGATGCGGCCGTCGTCGCTGATCCGGCCCGGTTCGTTTTTGTCGAACGGGACGTTCAGGTCGGCGCGTACGAGTACGCGCCGACCCGAGACACCCTCGCCGAGCAGGTCGTCGAGAGTCTTCACGTGTGTCAGCCGACCAGCTTGACCAGGTCGACGAGGCGGTTCGAGTAGCCCCACTCGTTGTCGTACCAGCCGACGACCTTGACCTGGTTGCCGATCACCTTGGTGAGGCCGGCGTCGAAGATGCACGAGGCCGGGTCGGTGACGATGTCCGTCGAGACGATCGGGTCCTCGGTGTAGACCAGGATGCCCTTGAGCGGGCCGTCCGCGGCCGCCTTGATGGCGGCGTTGATCTCGTCGACCGAGGTCTCCCGGGCGGCGGTGAAGGTCAGGTCGGTGGCCGAGCCGGTCGGGATCGGCACCCGCAGCGCGAAGCCGTCCAGCTTGCCCTTGAGCTCCGGCAGCACCAGGCTGACGGCCTTGGCGGCACCGGTCGAGGTGGGCACGATGTTGAGCGCGGCGGCGCGGGCGCGACGCAGGTCGCTGTGCGGGCCGTCCTGCAGGTTCTGGTCCTGCGTGTAGGCGTGGATCGTGGTCATCAGGCCACGCTCGATGCCGATGGTGTCGTTGAGCACCTTCGCCATCGGCGCGAGGCAGTTGGTGGTGCACGAGGCGTTGGAGATGACCGTGTGCTTCGCGGCGTCGTAGAGGTTGTCGTTGACGCCCATCACGATCGTGATGTCCTCGTTCTTGGCCGGCGCCGAGATGATGACCTTCTTCGCACCGTTGGTGACGTGCGTCTTGGCCTTGTTGGCGTCGGTGAAGAAGCCGGTCGACTCGATGACGACGTCGGCGCCCAGGTCACCCCAGGCGAGGTTCGCGGGGTCGCGCTCGGCGAAGGCCTTGAAGGTCTTGCCCGCGACGGTGATCTCGTCCGCCGTGGCCTTCACCTCGTGCGGCAGGCGGCCCAGGATGCTGTCGTACTTGAGCAGGTGGGCGAGCGTGGCGTTGTCCGTCAGGTCGTTGACGCCGACGATCTCGATGTCCGCGCCGGAGGCGAGCACCGCCCGGAAGAAGTTGCGGCCGATACGGCCGAAGCCGTTGATGCCAACCCGGATGGTCACAGGTGGATCTCCTCGTTTCGGTCCGCCGGAATCTGGGACCGGCGGATGTCTGCGTGCCGACCGTATCGAGGGCCGGCTGTTGCTCATCAGGGCCGCCGCGCGTGCAGGGACCAGCCGCCGCAGCCAGGTCGTGACCTGGTGCCACCGGCGGCGCCCGGCGTGGGGCGGCCATTCTGCCGGCACCGTCGCCGTCGTCGTCACCCTATCCGAGGAGGTGTCCGCCTCTCGCATTGGGGCGCGACCTGATCGTTACCTAAGGTACCGAAAATCTCTCGGCGCCCCGGCCGAACCGCCGCCCCCGAAAGGGGTCCTGTGCCCGTCCCGGGGATCAGCAGGCCATCATCTCGGGGGTGACGGCGGCCTCGGTGTCCGGGATGCCGAGGTCGCGGGCGCGCTTGTCGGCCAGGGCGAGCAGACGCCTTATCCGGCCGGCGATCGCGTCCTTGGTCAGCGGCGGGTCGGCGAGCGCGCCCAGCTCCTCGAGCGAGGCCTGACGGTGCTCCAGGCGCAGGCGACCGGCCGAGGTGAGGTGGTTGGGCGCCTCGTCGGCGAGGATCTCCAGCGCCCGGGTCACCCGGGCGGCCGCCGCCACCGCCGCGCGGGCGGAGCGGCGCAGGTTCGCGTCGTCGAAGTTCGCCAGCCGGTTCGCCGTCGCGCGGACCTCGCGGCGTACCCGGCGCTCCTCCCAGGCGAGCACGCTCGAGTGCGCGCCGATGCGGGTGAGCAGCGCCGCGATCGCGTCCCCGTCCTTGATCACCACCCGGTCGACGCCGCGCACCTCGCGCTCCTTGGCGGTGATGCCGATGCGCCGGGCGGCGCCGCGCAGCGCCAGGGCCGCCTCCGGCCCCGGGCAGGTGATCTCCAGCGCGCTGGAGCGGCCGGGCTCGGTCAGCGAGCCGTGCGCCATGAACGCGCCGCGCCATGCGGCGACCGCGCAGCACACGTTCGCGGAGACGACGTGCGGCGGAAGCCCGCGCACCGGCCGTCCCCGCACGTCGAGCAGCCCGGTCTGGCGGGCCAGTGCCTCGCCGTCCTTGACGATGCGCACGATGTAGTGGCTGCCCTTGCGCAGGCCGCCGGAGGCGAGCACGTGCACCTCGCTGGGGTAGCCGTACACCTCGGCGATCTCGCGCCGCAGCCGCCGTGCGACCGCGCCCGTGTCGAGCTCGGCCTCGACCACCACCCGCCCGGACACGATGTGCAGGCCGCCCGCGAAGCGCAGCAGGGCGGCCATCTCCGCACGGCGGCAGCACGGCTTGGGCACATCCACCCGGCTCAGCTCGTCCTTGACCGCTGCCGTCATCGCCATCTCGAAGTCACCTCATGCTTGTTTCGCGGTACGCCAGTTGCTTAACGATCGGAGCCGAGGAGCGGCACCAGTGCTGTGCCCAACGACTCAGGATCATGCTTGGGGCTGCCGTCCGCCACCGCCAAGGATGCCAGGACCAGGCGCGCACCGAGGGCCTCGGCGGCCCGGTGCACCGGGTCCGGTTCGCCGACCCACTTGCTGTCGGCGAGCACCGTGTCGACCCGAAGCTGCGGAAGGTACCAGTGCAGTGCGGCCAGATGATCGGCCACGGAGAGCCCGAGGGTCTCGTTCTCGGCCGCCAGGTTGAGCGTCACCAGCCGCTGGGCCGGGCTCGCGACGATGGCGGCGGCGAGCTCCGGCACCAGCAGGTGCGGAAGCACGCTCGTGTACCAGCTCCCGGGCCCGAAGATCAGCCAGTCGGCCTCGGCGATGGCGGTGACGGCGGGCGGGCAGGCCGGCGGCGCGGCGGGAACGATCCGCAGCGCCTCGACATGACCGCTGGCTACCGCGACGGCGTGCTGACCGCGCACGGTGACGACGTCGTCGGGACGCTCCGGATCGCCGCCACGCACGTCGGCCTCGATCCCGACGGCGTGGCAGGCCATCGGCAGCACCCGCCCCCGGGCACCGACCATGGCACCGGCGTGCGCGAGCGCCTCGACGGGATCGCCGAGCAGCTCCATGAGCCCGAGCAGAAGCAGATTGCCGACGGCGTGCCCGGCAAGCGGATCGTGCCGCCCCCCGACGGAGGCGATCCGCCGATCGACACCACCCCACCCGGCCTTAGCGGCACCCTCACCACCCGCGGCGCCGGAGTCCGCCGAGACGGGGATGCCGTCGGCCTCCATGGCGCGGCGGTCCGAACCGCCGAGCAGCGCGAAACGGTGCTGGAGCAGCGCCACCGTGCGCTGATGGGCCGGGTCGTCGTCGGCGAGCGCGGCCAGGGCCATGCGCAGGTCGCCCGGCGGCAGCTGGGCGTCCCGCTCGGCCCGCAGCCGCCCGCTGGAGCCGCCGTTGTCACCGACCGTGACCACCGCGGTGATGTCGAGATCCAGCTCGGGCGCGCAGTTGCGCAGGCCCCGGAGCGAAACGGCAAGCCCGTGGCCGCCGCCGAAGGCCACGACCTTGATCGGCCGGCCACCCGCGTCGCCGCCGCGGGCGGCTACGCCGCGCGGCCCTCCCGGCTGACCCGCCGTCACTCCCGCCCCAGGTCGCGGTGCGAGGAGTGTGCGGACAGGCGGATGTCGCGCAGCTGGGCCGTGAGCTCCTCCGCTATCGCGACGCTGCGGTGCTTGCCGCCGGTGCAGCCGATGGCGACGGTCAGGTAGCGCTTGCCCTCGCGCTCGAACCCGGGCGCGGTCGTGGCGATGAGCCCGGCATAGGTGGCCACGAAGTCGTGCGCACCCTCCTGGCCGAGCACGTAGCCGCTGACGCCCTCCTCGAGCCCGGTGTGCTCCCGCAGCTCCGGCACCCAGAACGGGTTCGGCAGGAAGCGGGCGTCGAGCACGTAGTCGGCGTCCGGCGGCAGCCCGTACTTGAAGCCGAACGACAGCACGGTGATCCGCAGCCGGCGCGCGTCCTCACCGCCGAAGAGCTCCTCGACGCGGCGCCGGAGCTGGTTGACGTTGAGGTGGCTGGTGTCGATGATCACGTCGGAGTGCTCGCGGGCCTCCTCGAGCAGCTTGCGCTCGGCGGCGATGCCGTCGGCCAGCCGTCCGTCGCCCTGCATCGGATGCGAGCGCCGCACTGACTCGAACCGCCGGATCAGCACCTCGTCGTCGGCGTCGACGAACACGACCCGCGGCGAGAATCCCCGGTCCTTGAGCGCGCGGACCGCGCCGGCCAGGTCGGTGGAGAACGCCCGGCTGCGCACGTCCAGCACCATCGCCGTGCGCCGGGCGGCGCCGCCGGCCTCGAACGCCAGCTGGGCCATGTCGAGCATGAGCGCCTGAGGCAAGTTGTCCACGACGTAGAAGCCGACGTTCTCCAGGGCCCGGGCGACCGTGCTGCGGCCGCCGCCGGAGACCCCGGTGACCACCACGAGGTCGGTACCGGCCTCGTCGGGCGTTGGCTCCGGGGCGAACCCCGGCATCGACTCGGTCACGCAGACTCCTCCTGCACCGCACTGTCTCTGCACCCCGTACGGGCGGACACTGCATCCTAGGCCGAAGGGCGGGTGCGAGGCCTGCTGACATCGTGTCCATTACCCGATCCAGTGCACCCAGGCACCACAAGCCACCAAGATCCACCACGACGGGCTTCGAAATCCTTTCCCGGACGGGTGCCGCGAAGTCCACACTGCGCCGCGCGGCCGGCCTGCCCAGGCCGGGCCGTTGCGCGGCCGCCGGGCTGAACAGCGTGGATCCGGTCAGGCTCGGCGGAAGACCCACCCTCGTGCCCACCGACGCATTCCGGCCTGCGCGGTGGATCCGCCGCCGCCTCCGGTCCACACAGTGGATCCGCCGCCGCCTCCGGTCCACACGGTGGATCCGCCGCCGCCTCCGGTCCACACGGTGGATCCGCCGCCGCCTCCGGTCCACGCGGTGGGTCCGCCGCCGCCTCCGGTCCACGCGGTGGGTCCGCCGCCGCCTCCGGTCCACGCGGTGGATCCGCCGCCGCCTCCGGTCCACACGGTGGATCCGCGGGTGCCTCCGGTCTACGCGGTGGATCCGCGGGCGCCTCCGGTCTACGCGGTGGGTTCAGCCGGCGGTGGTGGTGTCACCGCTTCGGCCGACACGGGCCGCGGCACCCGCAAGCGGTTGGCCCCGGACCGGGTCCGGCCCGCGCCGCCGGCCGGCACGGCGGGCGGCACCTTCTCCGGGCCCAGCTGGCCCACGCCTGGCTGGTCCGAGCCTGGCTGGCCCACGCCTGGCTGGTCCGCACCGGTCAGCGCCTTGAGGATCGCCTCCGCGGTGCGGCGGCCGATGCCCGGCACCTCGGCGATCTCCTCCAGGGACGCCTGCCCGAGCCGCTTGAGCGACCCGAAGTGCCGCAGCAGCGCCTTGCGCCGGGTCTCACCCAGCCCCGGGATCTCGTCCAGCGCCGAGGCCGTCATCCGCTTGGAGCGGCGCTGGCGGTGGAACGTGATCGCGAAGCGGTGCGCCTCGTCGCGCACCCGCTGCAACAGGTACAGGGACTCGGAGGTGCGGGGCAGGATGACCGGGTAATCCTCCCCCGGCAGCCACACCTCTTCCAGGCGCTTGGCCAGCCCGCACAGGGCCACGTCCGTGATGCCAAGGTCGGACAGGACGGCCGCCACGGCGTTGACCTGCGGCTGGCCGCCGTCGACGACCACCAGGTTGGGCGGGTAGGCGAACCTGCGCGGCCGCCCGGTCAACGGATCGATGCCGGGCAACTCCGCAATCTCCGGCCCCTGCTCGTCGGCCACCAGATCCCGCTCAGCACTCGCCAGATCCCGCTCAGCGGCCGCAGGCCCCTGCTCCGCACCCGCCGGACCCCGCCCAGCGGCCGCCAGATCAAGGCCAGCGCCCGCCGCACCCTGCTCGGCGGTCCCCAGATCAAGGCCAGCGCCCGCCGCACCCTGCTCGGCGGTCGCCAGGTCCAGCTCGGCGCCCGCCAGATCCTGCTCGGCGTCGACGGCGTCCCCGGCCGGCGCCGGGCCGGCCGAATCCGCGGCGCCGGGGAGGGTGGACTGTGCGCGGTAGCGGGCGAAGCGGCGCCGCATCACCTCGCTCATCGCCGCCAGGTCGTCGGTGCCGGAGCCGTCCGGGTTTCCCCGTACCGCGAAGCGGCGGTATTCGCTCTTGCGGGGCAGGCCGTCCTCGAAGACCACCATGCTCGCCACCACGTCCGTGCCCTGGATCTGGGACACGTCGAAGCACTCGATGCGCAGCGGCGCCGACTCCATGCCGAGCGCCTCCGCGATCTCGTCCAGCGCCTTGCTGCGGGTGGTCAGGTCGCCCGCGCGGCGCAGCTTGTGCCGGGCCAGCGACTCACCGGCGTTGCGCGCCACCGTCTCCAGCAGGGAGCGCTTGTCGCCGCGCTGCGGCACGCGCAGGCTCACCCGGCTGCCGCGGTGCTCGGAGAGCCAGTTCTCCAGCGCCGCCGCGTCCGGCGGCAGTGCCGGCACGAGCAGCTCGCGGGGCACGTCGCTCTCGCCGTGCTCGTCGCCGTAGACCTGGGTGCAGAAGTGGTGCACGAGGTCCCCGGTGGTCAGGTCCTCGACCTTCTCCACCACCCAGCCGCGCTGGCCGCGGACCCGGCCGTCGCGGACGTGGAAGACCTGGACGGCGGCCTCGAGCGGGTCCTCGGCGAAGGCGACCACGTCCGCGTCGGTGCCGTCGCCGAGCACCACCGTCTGCTTCTCCATCGCCTTGCGCAGGGCGGCGATGTCGTCGCGCAGCCGGGCCGCCTTCTCGAACTCGAGCTCCTCGGACGCGTCGAGCATGTCGCGCTCGAGGCGCTTGACGAACGCGTCGGTGCGCCCGGCCATGAAGTCGCAGAAGTCGTCGACGATGGCCCGGTGCTGCTCGGCGGAGACCGTGCCGACGCACGGCGCCGAGCACTTGCCGATGTAGCCGAGCAGGCAGGGGCGGCCGATCTGGCCCGCGCGCTTGAAGACGCCGGTGGAGCAGGTGCGGGCCGGGAAGACGCGCAGCAGCAGGTCGAGGGTCTCGCGGATGGCCCAGGCGTGCGAGTAGGGCCCGAAGTAGCGGACGCCCTTGCGCTTGGCGCCGCGCATCACCTGTAGCCGGGGGAACTCCTCGTTGAGGGTCACCGCGAGGAACGGGTAGGACTTGTCGTCGCGGTACTTGACGTTGAAGCGCGGGTCGAACTCCTTGATCCAGGAGAATTCGAGCTGTAGCGCCTCGACCTCGCTGCCGACGGTGACCCAGTCGACGGCGGCCGCGGTGGTGACCATCTGCTGGGTGCGCGCGTGCAGCGTCCACGTGTCGGCGAAGTAGGAATTCAGCCGGTTTCGCAGGCTTTTCGCCTTGCCCACGTAGATGACGCGGCCGGTCGGGTCACGGAAGCGGTAGACACCGGGAGCGTCCGGAACGGTCCCGGGCGCCGGCCGGTAGCTGGACGGGTCAGGCACGGCTCAACACTAGTGCGGACCCCTGACATGATTTGTCCCGCCGGAGGCCCGTCGCCGCCGCCACGGCAGCGGGCCTCCGGCCGGAGTAGTGCGGGGCCGGCCGTGTCGGCAGGTCAGGCCGGCCCCAAGAATCGCTAGGCGGCGACGATGTTGTCGCCGTCCACCGTGACCTTCTTCTCGGGCAGCGGCTGGTTCGCCGGGCCGCTCACGGGCGAGCCGTCCTCGAGGGAGAACGTGCTGCCGTGGCACGGGCAGACGATCACGCCGCCGTCGACCTTGCTGACGTCGCAGCCCGCGTGGGTGCACACCTTGCTGAAGGCCTTGTACTTGCCCGCGGTGGGCTGGGTGATGACGTAGTCGCCCTTGATGACGCCGCCGCCCTCGGGAACGTCCGCGACGGCGGCCAGCGTGCCGCCGCCGCCCGAGTCGTTGTCCGAGGTCGAGCCGGTGCCGCCGGCGTCGGCGCCCTTGCTGCCGGCCGGGGCGGGGTTGTTGCTGAAGTCGCCGCCGTTGGCGCCGTTGCTGCCGCTGCCGGTCGTGCCCGTACCGCAGGCCGTCAGCAGGCACCCGGCGCCGAGCGCGCCGGCGCCGGCCAGCACGACGCGGCGCGTCGCGACGACTCCCGTACGGGCAGGCTGGTCAGCCGCGGTCTCGGCTGCAGGTCCCGTCTGCACGTCAGTCATATGATCCGAACCCTTCGTTACCCCTGATCCGCGCGCTCGAGTCACGCGGCGTTGCTTGTAAGTACGCTCTCGCCACCGCAGTGGTTCATGAACGCGGGGGAAATTATGGGCCCGGTTCCTGTGTTTTCGCCATGCTTCCAGGCGTGCGCATGTGTCCACCCCCACAGCCGGGGGCGGACACCGCGTCGTAGCTGTGTGTTACCTGAACGTCAGACGGCGGCGGCCCGGGCCCGGGTGCGGGTCGTGCGCGGCTTCGCCGCCGCCTTGGTGGCGCCGTTGGCCTTGGCGGCGCGGGCCAGCGCGGCGTCGGCGCCGGCCGGCTCGCCGGTCAGGCCGAGCATCGGGCGCAGGAACTGCCCGGTGTGGCTGCCCGGCACCTCGGCCAGCTCCTCCGGCGTGCCGGTGGCCAGCACCAGTCCGCCCTTGTTGCCGCCCTCGGGGCCCATGTCGATGAGCCAGTCGGCGTTCTTGATGACGTCCAGGTTGTGCTCGATCGTGATGACCGTGTTGCCCTTGTCGACCAGGCCGTTCAGGACGATCAGGAGCTTGCGGATGTCCTCGAAGTGCAGGCCGGTCGTCGGCTCGTCGAGCACGTAGACCGTCCGGCCGGTCGAGCGCTTCTGCAGCTCGGAGGCGAGCTTGACGCGCTGCGCCTCGCCGCCGGAGAGCGTCGGCGCCGGCTGGCCCAGCCGCACGTAGCCCAGGCCGACGTCGACGAGGGTCCGCAGGTGCCGGTGGATCGCGGGGATCGCCTCGAAGAACGCGGCGGCCTCCTCGATCGGCATCTCCAGTACCTCGGAGACCGTCTTGCCCTTGTAGTGCACCTCGAGCGTCTCGCGGTTGTAGCGGGCGCCCTTGCAGACCTCGCACGGGACGTACACGTCCGGCAGGAAGTTCATCTCGATCTTGATCGTGCCGTCGCCGGTGCAGTTCTCGCAGCGGCCGCCCTTGACGTTGAACGAGAACCGTCCGGGGCCGTAGCCGCGGACCTTCGCCTCGGTGGTCTCGGCGAACAGCTTGCGGACGTTGTCGAAGACGCCCGTGTAGGTCGCCGGGTTCGACCGCGGGGTACGCCCGATCGGCGACTGGTCCACGCCGACGACCTTGTCGACGCCCTCGAGGCCGGTGATGCGGGTGTGCCGTCCGGGCACCATCCGGGCGCCGTTGATCTGGTTGGCCAGGACCGTGTAGAGGATGTCGTTGACAAGCGTCGACTTGCCCGAGCCGCTCACCCCGGTCACCGCGATGAACTGCCCCAGCGGGAAGCCGACGGTGATGTCGCGCAGGTTGTGCTCCCGCGCGCCCTGCACGACCAGTTCCCGGCCCGGCACCTGCGGGCGCCGGGTGGCCGGCGTCGGGATCTTCTTGCGGCCCGACAGGTACGCGCCGGTCGGCGACTCCCGGTTGGCCAGCAGGCCCTTCACCGAGCCGCTGTGCACGATCCGGCCGCCGTGCTCGCCGGCGCCGGGGCCGATGTCGACGATCCAGTCCGCCGTGCGGATGGTGTCCTCGTCGTGCTCGACCACGATCAGGGTGTTGCCGAGCTTCTTGAGCCGGACCAGCGTCTCGATCAGCCGGTGGTTGTCGCGCTGGTGCAGGCCGATCGACGGCTCGTCGAGCACGTAGAGGACGCCGACCAGGCCGGAGCCGATCTGCGTGGCGAGCCGGATGCGCTGTGCCTCGCCGCCGGACAGCGTGCCGGCGCCGCGGTCGAGGGACAGGTAGTCCAGGCCGACGTCGACCAGGAACCGCAGCCGCGCGTTGATCTCCTTGAGGACCCGCTCGGCGATCATCTTCTCGCGGTCGGTCAGCTCGATCGTCGCCAGCAGCTCGGCGCACTCGCCGACGGACAGGTTGCAGATCTCGGCGATGCTCTTGCCGGCGATGGTGACCGCGAGGACCTCGGGCTTGAGCCGGGCGCCGCCGCAGCCCGGGCACGGGATGTCGCGCATGTAGCCCTCGTACTTGTCGCGCGACCAGTCGCTCTCGGTGTCGCCGTGCCGGCGCTCGATCCACTGCACCACGCCCTCGAAGCCGGTGTAGTAGGAGCGCTCACGGCCGTACTTGTTGCGGTAGCGGACGTGCACCTGGTCCTCGGAGCCGTACAGGATCGTCTTCTGCGCCCGGCTCGGCAGCTGCCGCCACGGTGTGTCGATGCTGAATTTCTCGGCCTCGGCCAGGGCCTCGAGCAGGCGCAGGAAGTATTCGAGGGTGGTGCCGCCGGACCAGGGCTGGATCGCGCCCTCGCGCAGGCTGCGCTCGTCGTCCGGGACGATCAGCTCCGGGTCGACCTCCTTCTTGGTGCCCAGGCCGGTGCAGTCCGGGCAGGCGCCGTAGGGCGCGTTGAAGGAGAAGACCCGCGGCTCGAGGTCCTCGATCGCCAGGGGGTGGTCGTTGGGGCAGGCCAGGTGCTCGGAGAAGCGGCGCTCGCGGTGCGGGTCGTCCTCCGGCAGGTCCACGAAGTCGAGCAGCACGATGCCGCCGGACAGCGCCAGGGTCGCCTCGACGGAGTCGGTCAGGCGCTGCTTGCTGCTCGCCTTGACGCTGAGCCGGTCGACGACCACCTCGATGGTGTGCTTCTCCTGCTTCTTGAGCTTGGGCGGCTCGGTCAGCGGGTGCACCACGCCGTCGACGCGGGCGCGGGCGTAGCCCTTGGACTGCAACTCGGCGAAGAGGTCGACGTATTCGCCCTTGCGGCCCCGGATCACCGGGGCCAGCACCATGAACCTGGTCCCCTCCTCCATCGCCAGGACCCGGTCGACGATCTGCTGCGGCGACTGCCGGCTGATCCGCTCGCCGCAGGCCGGGCAGTGCGGTGTTCCCGTACGCGCGAAGAGCAGCCGCAGGTAGTCGTAGACCTCGGTGATCGTGCCGACGGTGGAGCGCGGGTTGCGCGACGTCGATTTCTGATCGATGGAGACGGCCGGGGACAGGCCCTCGATGAAGTCGACGTCGGGCTTGTCCATCTGCCCGAGGAACTGCCGGGCGTAGGACGACAGCGACTCCACGTAGCGGCGCTGCCCCTCGGCGAAGATCGTGTCGAACGCCAGGCTGGACTTCCCCGAGCCGCTGAGACCGGTGAACACGATCATCGCGTCGCGGGGCAGGTCGAGGTTGACGTCGCGCAGATTGTGCTCCCGCGCGCCGCGGATGATCAGTCGGTCGGCCACAGCCAGCCACTCCGTTACGTCAAGACGATGGGCGCCGCCACCCTAGCCGCGGGGTACGACAAGTTTCCCGGCGCCGAGGTACAGCGCCGCGCGGTGAGCGAGAATTCCCGTCACTCGGACGGGGGTACCAGGCTCCGGACGTCCCACAACAGCACGCCGCCGACCTCACGCGGCGCGCTGCCGAGCAGCCCGCTCACCACCGATTTCAGCAGGTCGTGGTTCGGGGTGCCGGGAACCAGCACCACGACCGCGGCCCGCCAGTAGGTCAGGTCGGTGATCGCGTCCCGCCGGTCGGCGTCCGTGAGCACCGGCATCCGACCGTACGCCCCCGCGATGCGCAACAGGTCGGAGGTGGGCCGGGGACCGGCCATCCACGAACCGGTCCGGTCGCCCGGCGGATCCGCCGGGCCCATGAAATAGCCGCGCGGCACGGAGTAGTCCAGCCCGGACAGGGCGAACCACCGCATCCCGGCCCGCCCGGTGGTGACCTCCGGCAGCGGCACGGTGACCAGGGTGCGGTCGTCGGGCACGTACTCGCGCCACATCTGCTGCGCGATGAACGGCGGCAGCGGATCGGCGGCGACGACCGGCAGCGGCTTGGGCAGCACCGGCACGATCGCGACCGCGAGACCGATCCAGAAGGCGATCCGCCGGCGGCGCGGCAGCAGCGGCGCGCGATCGGCGGCCAGCGCCAGCAGCACCCCGATGATCGTCGCGGGCACCATGCCGAACCGGGTCACGCTCACCAGGTCGATGATCGGCACGTGGCTGATCAGGGCGAACGGCAGCGGCACGCCGGTGTCGTGCCCGGCGACCCGCAGCTCCGGGCCCATCGAGACGACCAGCAGGACCAGGGCGGCGATCGCGGCGGCCCGGGCGGCCAGGTTGCGCCACAGCAGCACCACGCTGACGACGAGCATCACCAGCATCGGTACGCCGAAGAACGTGTTGTCCTCGGTCGGGCTGACGCTCAGCGCCCGGGCGACGACCCCGTTGCCGGCCAGCGACTGCCGCGCGTACGCGCCGAGGGCGAGCAGGTCGGTGACGAACTTGCCGGGCTCGAACGGCTGCCCGCTGTAGCTCTGCGGCCCGTTGAACTGGAACCACAGCGGGTAGGCGAGGAACACCAGCGCCGTACCCGCCGCGACCGCCAGCCCGGCGGCGAACCGCCGCGCGTAGCCGACCGCGGTGCGCCAGGCGAGCGCCGCGTACGCGGCGACGAAGACGCCCAGCGTGAGCGCGGTGAACAGCAGGGTCTCCTCGTTGATGAAGACCTGCAACACCACCAGCAGCCCGAGCACGATCCCGCCGCGCACGGCCCGGCCGGGCTCGCGCAGCCGCAGCACCTGCCACACGATGAACGGCACGACGAACAGCGAGACGAAGTTGATGTGCCCGTTGGCGTGCGACACCATCGTCGGCGCGAAGCCGCACCACAGCCCGCCGATCCAGGCCGCGACCGGGCCCGTCACCAAGTGCCGCGAGAGCACCCAGTACCAGGCGAACGCGGTGCCGGCCAGGCCGAGGGTGAGCAGCAGCACGACGGAGACGCCGACGCCGAGGAAGTGCGTGACCGGCGCCATCGGCAGGCTCAGCGCCAGCACCGTCGTGTTGGCCATCATGTTGACGCCGTCCGGCACGTTCATCCGGTCGCTGAACAGCGGGTTCGCGCCGTGGAACAGGACACGCTCGCCGTGCGCCATGACGAAGGAGAAGAAGCCGTGGTCGTCGTCGTTGGCGGCCAGCACCCGCCCGCCGGGGCTGATCCAGAGCTGGATCAGGACGATCACGGCGAGCACCAGATAGCTGGTCAGCGCCCAGACGTCGACGTACCCACGGGTGCGCATTTCGGGCACCGCCTCGACGGAGAGGCCGGGCTTGTCCAGGACCTCTTCCACCGCGGGCACCGGTGAATTGTGCCAGAGCCGCCTAGCGGTGCGGCCGGCGCTGCGCGGCGCCGGCCAGGCGGACCGCCCGCCGGCCGCTCTCGACGGCGACCTCGCGCTGCAGCTTGCGCCAGCTTTCCAGCCGTCTCGGCACGAGCGTCCCGTCGGCCAGCGCGGCGACGATCGCGCACCCCGGCTCGGCGTCGTGATGACAATCACCGAAGCGGCACTGCGCGGCCAGCTCGGCCACGTCGGCGAAGGCCCGTTCCAGGCCCTCGCCGGTGTCGAGCAGGCCGACCCCGCGGATGCCCGGCGTATCGAGGACCGCGCCGCCACCCGGCACGAGGACCAGATTCCGGTACGCGGTGGTGTGCCGGCCCTTGCCGTCGGCACGCCTGATCTCCTGTACGCCCATGACGTCGGTGCCGGCCAGGGCGTTCACCAGCGACGACTTGCCGGCACCCGAACGGCCCAGCAGCGCGAGGGTGCGCCCCGGTGCGACGTACTCCCGCAGGGCCTGCACCCCGGTGCCGTCGTGCACGCTGACCGGCAGCACGCGTACCCGGGGAGCCAGCCGGGATAGCTGGCGCGCGATCGCCTGCGGGTCGCCCGCGGTGTCGCTCTTGGAGAGCACCACCAGCGGTTCCGCGCCGGACTCCCAGGCCAGCGCGAGGAGCCGTTCGACGCGGGCGTCGTCGGGCGCCGGGAGCATCGGTTCGACGACCGCGACGGCGTCCATGTTGGCGGCCAGTACCTGGCCGGAGGAGTCTTTGTCGGCGGTGCGCCGGATCAGCGCGGTGCGCCGGGGCAGCACGCATTCCAGGGTGGTTCGTCGGTCCGGCCAGCGGCGCAGCACCACCCAGTCGCCGGCGCAGGGCAGGTTGGCGGGGTCCTGGGCGGCGCCGAGCAGCACGCTGCCGGCGAGGCTGGCCCGGGTGACCCCGGTGGGATCGAGGACGGTGCAGACGCCGCGGTCGGCACGCAGCACGCGGCCGGGCAGGGCGTCGGGGCGGTCGAAGTTTCGATAGGCGGAGGCGAGCGTCTCGCTCCAGCCCAACGCGGACAGGTCAGACATGAGAAACCCTCTGGGTGTGAGGAGGCGTGGCCCGACGGGTGTCAGGCCGTGACCTCCGGGCGAAGCCGGGACGTACGGACGCACAGCACGGTTCCCCACCCCCTCCGCGGTTGTCGCGATCGCGTCAAGAACCGACGGTACGGTCGGGGCATCCGGCGCGAAAGCGAATTCCGGTGCCCCGGTCGTGCGGGCGGCCGTTAGGGTCGACCCGTGATGTCATTACCCCTTCCCCGGCGCGGTCTGTCATGACAGTGGACCCGCTGGTGCTGATGACCGACGTCGATCAGGCGACCGAACGCCTGATCCGTACCGCCGAAGCTCTCGACGCCGCGCCGTCCGCGCCGTCCGCGCTGCCCGGCTGGACCATCGGGCACGTCCTGACCCACGTGGCCCGCAACGCCGACGCCTACACCAACCTGCTGACCTGGGCCCGCACCGGCGTCGAGACCCCGGCGTACGCGTCGCCGACCGCCCGCGTGGACGGCATCGAGGACGGTGCCGGGCGGCCGATCGCCGAGCAGATCGCCGATCTCCGCGCGGCGCACGAACGCTTCGCGGACGCGGGCGCGGCGATGCCCGCCGAGGCGTGGACCTACTACCTGCCGCCGACCGGCGCCTCCGCGGCGGCCGTGCCGTGGGCGCGGCTGCGCGAGGTCGAGGTGCACCACGTCGACCTCGGCGCCGGCTACACCCCGGAGGACTGGACCGACGCGTTCGCGCTGCGGCTGCTGCGCGAGATCGTCGCCGGGTCCAAAGGCGACGACTTCGCCGTCGTGCTGCGACCGCACGGCGTGGAGCACCCGCTGAGCATCGGCGCCGGCGACGGCGCGCCGACGGTCGGCGGGCCGACCCGCTCGATCGCCGCGTGGCTCGCCGGCCGCGGCGACGGCGCCGACCTGACCGTCTCGCCCGACGGCGAGCTACCCCAGCCACCGAGGTGGAAGTGACAATGGCATACACCGGAGACGTCACACACGGCGGCGGTCCCGCGGTCCGCGAGCTAGCCGGCCTCACCGTCAAGAAGGTGTCGGTCGGCCCGATGGACAACAACGCGTACGTGCTGACCTGCCGCTCGGACGGCTCGCAGCTGCTGATCGACGCGGCGAACGACGCGGAGACGCTGTTGGAGCTGATCGGCCCGGCCGGGCTGGCGACGGTCGTGACGACACACCGCCACCCGGACCACACCGGCGCGCTGAAGGAGATCGTGAAGGCGACCGGCGCACGCTCGGTGGCCGGCGCCGACGACGCTGCGGCCATCCCCCTCGTGACCGACACGGTGAGCGACGGCGACACCATCGCTGTCGGTGACTGCACCCTCGAGGTCATCCACCTGGTCGGCCACACGCCGGGCTCGATCGTGCTGCTCTACCGCGAGCCGGGCGGCATCGCACACCTGTGGACCGGCGACAGCCTCTTCCCGGGCGGCCCCGGCGGAACCAGGAACCCGAAGGACTTCGCGAGCCTCATGGGCGACCTGGAGACCAAGATCTTCGGCCGGCTGCCCGACGACACCTGGTTCTATCCGGGCCACGGCAAGGACAGCACCATCGGCGCCGAGCGGCCGGCCATCCCCGAATGGCGCGCACGCGGCTGGTGACCGGGCGGTGCCTGACCGCCCGGGCGGTCAGGCACCGCCGAAGGTCTCGATCAGGATGTCCCGCTCGCCCTCGGTGAGGTTCGTCGCGATCAGCTTCTTCTCCATGCCGTGGAAGCGCTCGCCCAGCCGGTCGAGGTCGCCCTCCTCGGTCACGATGAACAGCGCCGAGCTCCCCTCGGTCACCTCGGTGCGGATCGTCTCCAGCTGCTGCTTGGTGATCCCGACGTCCTCGGTCGACTTGGCGAGGGCGCCGATCGCCGCGCCGGCGACGCCGCCGGCCACCGGGACGAAGAACAGCGCGCCGACCAGGACACCCCAGAACGCGCCCCAGCCCGCACCGCGCTTGTTCTCGTCGTGCGAGTGCTTGGTGGTCGGGTGCTCGGCGCCCTCCGGCCAGCTCACGACCGCGTGGTCGAGAATCTTGACCAGCCCGTCCCGCGCCGCGTCCCGCAGGACCAGAGCGGCCCGGTCGGCGCGCTCCGGACCGTCGAACTTCCACACCGTGAAAGTGGTCATAGTCCTACCCCTCGAGAATGGGAGGCGGCGTGGCCAGCGACGGCGCCTCCGGTCCGATCGCCTGCCATCCTGGCGGCCCGGCGGGGTACCCGGCCTCATCCCGGCGGAAGGATATCCATCGATGCCGCGCCGGTCCGGTACGTACGGAAGCGGGCCGGGCCGTCCGGGCCGCCGGCCCCGGCCGGCACCCGCCGGGTGCACGCCCGCGGGCATGCGGAATTCATCCGTGCTGGATGACGTCCCGCGCACCGCGGTGAGCTAGCAGCGCACGGCCGTCCCACCCGGCCGGTGCCTGTACCGTCCACCGGATCATCGCCGCGCGCACCACCCCGGACGGATGAACCGCTCAGAGAGCCGCCGCGACCCGGCCCGACTCCATCGGCAGCGAGAACATCGGATAGTCGTACGCGATGGCGTTGTCATGCTCCTCGCTGGAGGTCGCCGCCGTGCAGTCGGTCAGCGTGATGACCCGGTAGCCGTTCTCGTACGCGCTGCGCATCGTCGACTCGACGCAGCAGTTCGTCAGGAAACCCGCGAGGATCACCGTGTCGATGCCACGGCCGCGCAGGATGAAGTCGAGGTTCGTGCTGGCGAACGTGTCCAGGCCGCGCTTGCCCTCGATGAGGATGTCGTCCTCGGCCGGCGTCAGGTCGTCCACGATCGCCGCGCCCCAGGTGCCCTTCACGAACGCGTTGCCGTCGACGACTCCCTTGAGGATCCCGTACGGATGACGCGACAGCTCGCCGTAGCCCGGCGCGAACGTGATCGGCGCATGCATGATCGTCACGCCCGCCGCGCGGGCGGCGTCGACAAGCGCGACCGTGTTGGCCAGCATGCCGGTCTTCTCCATCACCGGCGCGACCGCGCGGTGCAGCACACCGCCGTCCGAGGTGAACTCGTTCTGGTACTCGATCAGCACGATCGCGGTCCTGGCGGGATCGAGTTGCAGCGTCTCGGACATCGCGTCTCCCGGTATGCGTTGGCTCACACCGACGCTAGTCCGCCCACGGCTTAACCGCACCGCCACAGTGCCGTCGCATACCTAAAATCGGAGAACCCCTCGACCCGCGGAGGTCCGGTGACACCCCACCTGCGATGGCAGCCCTCCCCCGTACCCCAGCAACCCGAACCCTGGCAGAGCGGGCCGGCCGTGCCGGGCTGGCTCGAGGAACGGCTCTTCGATCAGCGCATCGTCATGATCCGCGGCCCGCTCACCGCGCACGCGGCCTCCGGCATCGCCGCGGCGCTGCTCACCCTCGACGCCGCCGGGCCGGCCCCGATCCAGCTGCACGTGGCCAGCTCCGGCGGGGACCTGAACGCCGCACACGCCGTCACCGACGTCATCGACGCGATGACCGCGCCGGTGCACGCCGTTGTCACCTCCGAGGCCGGCGAGGCCGTGCTCGCGGTGCTGGCCGCGGCCGAGCGGCGCTCCGCGTACCGGCACGCCCGGTTCAAGCTGGCCGAGCCGCGGGCGGGCGCCGTCACCGGCACCGCGGACGAGGTGGCCGCCGCCGCGGGGCAGCACCTGCGCGAGCTCGAGGAGGTCGTGCTGCGCCTGGTCGAGGTCACCGGGCAGTCGCGCAGCCGGATCGAGGACGACCTCTCCACCGGGCGCACCCTCACCTCGGCCGAGGCCCGCGACTACGGCCTCATCGACGAGATCGTCGGCGACAAGGGCGCATGACAAAACGGCGCGGGCCCAGTGGGCCCGCGCCGTTCAGCGCTTTACCGGACTACCTACTCCGCTACCTTGACGCCCATCGAGCGCGCGGTGCCGGCCACGACCTTGACCGCGGCGGCGACGTCGTTCGCGTTCAGGTCGGGGAGCTTGCGCTCCGCGATCTGCTTGATCTGGTCGGCGCTGAGCGTGCCGACGGTCTGGGTCAGCGGGTTGGAAGCGCCCGACTGGATGCCCAGAGCCTTGCGGATCAGGAAGCTCGTCGGCGGCGTCTTGTAGACGAGCTGGTGGCTGCGGTCCTCGAAGACCGTGACGACGACCGGGATGATCTCGCCACGCGACTTCGACGTCGCCTCGTCGTACTCGACCTTGACCGCGCGCATGTTGGCACCGGTCGGGCCGAGCATCTTGCCGAGGTCGACCATCGCGGCGTTACCCGCCTCAAGCGCGAGGGTCACCACATGGGTCTTCTTCTTGGGCGGCATTACGCAACGGCTCCTTAGTGTGTGCTGCACGGGCCTAAGTCAGGAGCTCGCCAGCATCATCAACGCACGACAACCCCGAGACTTTACTACCGCGACCGTAGGTGGGTCAAAGCGGCGGGCACAGTCCCGGGTACCGCCGACAAGTGTAACCGGACCCGCGCGGCCCCGATGACCCGGTGGCCTCAGTACCGGTCGCAGTAGCAGGACTTCATCAGCGACCGGACCACGCCCACGTACTCCGGGTTCGGCAGCCGCCCGGAGGCGTGCGACTCGTCGACGGCCGCCCGGCCCGCGTTGTAGCCGGAAATCACCATGTTCAGCAGGCACATGCTCTTGTTGGTCTTGCACTTGCCGGCGCTCAGGTCGTAGCTGCCCTTGAAGTACTGGTCGCCGAAGGCCTTGGTGAGCCAGGCCAGGTAGTTCGCGCCGAGCACGGCGTTCTGCCGGTAGTCGGTGCTCGTGTACGACTGCTCGAAGCGCTGGTTGATGAACGCCTCGGTGTCGGGCATCACCTGCATGAGCCCGCGCCCGCCGTCGCAGTTGACGATGTTCGACGTCCAGCCGCTCTCGTGCCACGCCGTGGTCAGCACCAGCCGGGACGGCACCTTGAGCCCCGGCGCGGAGGTCGGCCAGTACTTCCGGGCGGCGGCGCTCTTCAGCGCCGCCTTGGCCTTCGCCTTCGAGACCTCCTTGCCCTCCCGGTGCGCGCACTCGGGTAGCTGGAAGTTGTTGGGGTCCTCCGTCGGCGTCGCCTTCGGCTTCGCGCTGCTCCGGGACGGCGACGGCGAGGCCGTCGTCGGCTCCGGTTCCGGCTCCTCGGACTCGATCACCGGGTCGACGATGTTCTCCGGCTCGGACGCCGAGGGCAGCGGCGCCGCCACCAGCGCCGGATCGTCGTCCTTGCCGCCCACGACTCCGCAGCCACCGACCACCAGCAGACCCACCACCGCCGCGACAAGCCAAGACATCCTGCGATTCATCGACGAAGCCCCTCCCCGTTCCGGCCACCGACGCCCGAACGCTAGCAGTGGGAAGATCGCGGCGTTGCCCCGAAAAAGGGACGTTCGGGACGAGCACCGCAACCGGTTCCGGGTATTGACCCCCGGAACGTCGTCCGATACAAACGCCGGGGACAATGGTGGCCATGCAGACCCGCACCGACCTACGCAACGTCGCCATCATCGCCCACGTCGACCATGGCAAAACAACCTTGGTCGACGCCATGCTGCGCCAGGGGAGCCAGTCCCACGCGCGTGGCGAGATGGCCGACCGCGTCATGGACTCCATGGACCTGGAGCGGGAAAAGGGCATCACCATTCTCGCCAAGAACACGGCGATCAGCTACCGGCCCGCCGACGGTGGACCCGTCACCATCAACATCATCGACACCCCCGGCCACGCCGACTTCGGCGGCGAGGTCGAGCGCGGCCTCACCATGGTCGACGGCGTCGCCCTGCTCGTCGACGCCAGCGAGGGCCCGCTGCCGCAGACCCGCTTCGTGCTCCGCAAGGCCCTGCAGGCCAAGCTGCCGATCATCCTGATCATCAACAAGGTCGACCGCCCCGACGCCCGGATCAAGGAGGTCGTGGACGAGACGTACGAGCTCTTCCTCGACCTGGACGCCGACGAGCACCAGATCGAGTTCCCCATCGTCTACGCGTGCGCGCGCGACGGCATCGCCTCGCTGACCCAGCCGAAGGACGGCACCGTCCCGGAGGACAGCACCGACCTCGAGGTGCTGTTCAGCACGATCCTGGAGACCATCCCGGCACCGACCTACACCGAGGACGCTCCGCTGCAGGCGCACGTCGTCAACCTGGACGCCTCGCCGTTCCTCGGCCGCCTCGCGCTCTGCCGCGTGCACGAGGGCACGATCCGCAAGGGCCAGACCGTCGCCTGGTGCAAGACCGACGGGACGATCAGCAACGTCCGCATCTCCGAGCTGCTGATCACCGAGGGCCTGGAGCGCAAGCCGGCCGAGAGCGCCGGCCCGGGCGACATCATGGCCGTCGCCGGCATCCCCGAGATCATGATCGGCGAGACCCTCGCCGACGCGGAGAACCCGATCCCGCTGCCGCTGATCAGCGTCGACGAGCCGGCCATCTCCATGGTTCTGGGCACCAACACCTCGCCGCTGGTCGGCAAGGTCAAGGGCGCCAAGGTCACGGCCCGCATGGTCAAGGACCGTCTCGACAAGGAGCTGATCGGCAACGTCTCGCTGCGCATCCTGCCGACCGAGCGCCCGGACGCCTGGGAGGTGCAGGGCCGCGGCGAGCTCGCCCTGGCCATCCTGGTCGAGCAGATGCGCCGCGAGTCGTACGAGCTGACCGTCGGCAAGCCCCAGGTGGTCACCAAGACGATCGACGGCAAGGTGCACGAGCCGGTCGAGCGCCTGACCATCGACGCCCCCGACGAGTACATGGGCGCCATCACCACGCTGCTGTCCACCCGCAAGGGCCGGATGGAGGAACTGATCAACCACGGCACCGGCTGGCTCCGGATGGAGTGGCTGGTGCCCGCGCGCGGCCTGATCGGCTTCCGCACCGAGTTCCTCACCGAGACCCGCGGCACCGGCATCATGCACCACCTGTTCGAGCGCTACGAGCCGTGGTTCGGCGAGCTGCGCACCCGCAACAACGGCTCGCTCGTCGCGGACCGGGCCGGCGTGGTCACCGGCTTCGCGATGATCAACCTGCAGGAGCGCGGTCAGCTGTTCGTCGAGCCGACCACCGAGGTGTACGAGGGCATGATCGTCGGCGAGAACTCCCGCGAGGACGACATGGACGTCAACATCACCAAGGAGAAGAAGCTCACCAACATGCGCGCCGCGAGCGCGGACAACACCGAGCGCCTGATCCCGCCGCGCAAGCTGTCACTGGAGCAGGCCCTCGAGTTCTGCCGCGAGGACGAGTGCGTCGAGGTCACCCCCGCGGCGGTACGCATCCGCAAGGTGGAGCTCGACCAGCAGGTCCGCGGCCGCGCCGCCGCGCGACGCAAGCACCAGTAGCACGAAGGGTACGGAGCGCCGCTACGCTCCGCACCCTCATGGCACGGCCCGCGGTCTCGGACCGCGGGCCGTGTTCTTTTGCTGAAGCCTGTCGTTCGCTCAGGCCCGTCGTTCGCCCAGGCCCGTCATATGCTCAAGCCCGTCATTTGCTCCGGCTCGTCGCTTGCCCAGGCTCGTCGCTTGCCCAGGCCCGTCGCTTGCCCAGGCCCGTCGCTTGCCCAGGCCCGTCGCTCGCCCAGGCCCGTCGCTCGCCCAGGCCCGTCGCTTGCTCAGACCCCGGAGTTGACCAGGTCCTTCCGGCGGTCCCGGGACGATTTGTAGAGGCTCGCGACCGTGGCGATGCCCAGCGTGCCGAGGATGACCAGCAGCGACAGCCAGATCGGGATCTCCGGCGCCCAGTGCACCCCGTGCCCGCCGTTGATGAACGACAGCGTGTTTGTGTGCAGGGCCTCGAGGAAGAGCTTCACGCCGATGAACGCGAGCACGAACGCCAGCCCGATGTTGAGGTAGATCAGCCGCTCCAGCAGCCCGCCGAGCAGGAAGTACAGCTGGCGCAGGCCCATCAGCGCGAAGACGTTCGCGGTGAAGACCAGGTACGGCTCCTTCGTGATGCCGAAGATCGCCGGAATCGAGTCGAGCGCGAAGATCAGGTCGGTGGTACCGATCGCGATCATGACGATCAGCATCGGCGTGAACAGCCGCCGGCCGGTCTCGGTGATCATGGTCATCTTGCCGCTGTCGAACGACGACGAGATCGGCAGCGCCCGCTTCGACCACCGGATGAGGATGTTCTCCTTGAAGTCCTCCTCGTCGTTCTCACCCTGCTTGAACAGCGTGATGGCCGTGTAGACCAGGAACGCGCCGAAGATGTAGAAGACCCACGAGAACTGCGTGATCAGGGCGGCACCCGCGGCGATGAACGCGCCGCGCATGACCAGCGCGAGCACGATGCCGATGAGCAGCACCTTCTGCTGGAACTGCCGGGGCACGGCGAAGCGGGCCATGATGATCACGAAGACGAAGAGGTTGTCGACCGACAGGCTGTACTCAGTCAGCCAGCCCGTATAGAACTCACCGGCGGCCTGGCCGCCCGAGACGAGCCACACTCCGACCCCGAAAACCAGCGCCAGGCCGACGTAGAACGCGACCCACCCTCCGGCCTCGCGCATGCTCGGCTCGTGCGGGCGGCGACCGACGATCAGCAGATCGACGGCGAGGACAACGACCAGGGCGATCAGGGTAACGATCCAAACCCAGGCGGACACGTTCAACGAGAACCTCCGGCAGACACGGTCCATCGCTGCGCCCACTCGATTCCGAGGGCCACAGCGACGTGCGACTGTCGGAGGTCTCTTCCGCCGTCGCCCGGCGGGCGACGACCACCGGCCCCGGGCCCACCGCGAGGTGAAAACCGTGCTGACGAGACCGGTGCAGAGGAATACTCCCCTCCTACGCGCCTATTGTGTCGCATCTACGACCGGAACCCCACTCCACCCTGCCAATCGTGTTGCGACTCTCGGCTTTTTGTGCCGCTCGGGGCCGCGGAACCGGACAGAGAGCGGCTTTTCCTCGCCGCGGCACACTTCCTTGGGCATCCTAGGAGGCTAGTTCTATCGCCATACCGGTCGCCTTTGAGGAACCCACGCCTCCTGGGCGCAAACGCTCGAAGCCCAGGCCGCTGTGGCGTACGAATCGCCAGACCCGGCCGCTTCAGGAAGCCAAGCCGGCCGCACGAAGTGAGTCACGTCGTGACGGCCAGCGAATGCCCCCGACTCGACACGAGCTCGGCGTGGCGCCGACCCACCCTCGGCGGTCGGCGCCAGGTCGGCGCGGAATCGTCAGGCTTCGGTCGCTGGGAACCGGTAGCGGGCCCGGCGTCCCCGGTGTTCGAACCCCAGCTTGCGGTACAAGCGGACGGCCGGGTTGTCGACGTTGACGTTGAGCCAGACGTGGGTGCCGCCGTCGGCGCGCATCCGTCGCAGCCCCTCGGCGACGAGCGCCGCGCCGATCCCCCGCCCCCGGGCCGCCGGCACGACGCCGACCTGCACGATCCAGTCGACCGTCGCCGTCACGAACCCGGCGTCGCCGAGGCCGGGCACGGTCGCCATCACGGACCAGGCGGGCCGGAACTCGTCGTCCTCGACCAGATCGGCGATCCACTCCTCGGCGGTCCACCCCGGAAACCCGGGCCGCTCACGGAACGCGGCCTCATAGACCGCATGAAAGCGCCCCGCGGCCGCCTCGCTCCAGCCGGTCACGATCGCACCCTCGGGCCAACCCCGATCCGGTACGGCGGCAGCCAGGTCGACACGCATGACGTCCTCGGCGAAGACCTGCCGCAGCCCCCGCGCCACGAACAACGCCTCGGCACCGCCGTTGAGCGACTCGGTCTCGACGGTGACCGGACCCGCGTGCCGACCGCCCTCCGCCAGCCCCCAGCTCAGCAGGTGGGCACCGAGCCCACGCCCCCGCGCGGCCGGGTCGACCATCCCGGCGAACGTCGCACCGTCCCCGTCCCCACCGGGCCGCACCGCACCGGCGGCGACGAGCACACCCGCGCGGTCACGCGCCTGCACGGCCACGCCCCCCGGCGCCGCCCACCGACCGCGCAGAAAGCCCGGATCGGCCGCAAGCGGCAGACCACCGTCGGCGTCAAGACACCGCCGAGCCAGCAAAACCAGTTCGGTGTCACCCGCCTGGGGATCCCGCAGATCCTCGAACGCCAGCGGCCCCCAGGTCACGCCCTCGATCACAGACACGCGGCCAGCCTAGTAATCCACCCCAGCCACCCCCACGGCCGCCGCCGCACCCACGCCCCGAAGCTCCGTGAGCTCGTTCAGCGGACGCCGGTCATGTCCATGCCGCGGAGTTCCTTCTTCAGTTCCTTGACCTCGTCACGGATTCGGGCCGCCAGTTCGAACTGCAACTCGCGCGCCGCCGCGAGCATCTGGTCGTTCAGGTCCTGGATCAGCTGGGCCAGCTCGGCGCGGGCCATGCCCTCGCGGGCCGGCACCGACGACCCGCGGGCCTTCGAGCGGGTCTCCGGGACCGGGCCCTTGCCGCGCGACATCTGGCGGCCGCCGCCGCCCACCACGTGACCGCCGGGCCCGTGCCCGCCGACCGCGACGTCGGTGTCCTCGGCCTCGCGGTAGATGTCGTCCAGGATGTCGTGGATCTTCTTGCGCAGCGGCTCCGGGCTGATGCCGTTGGCCTCGTTGTGGGCGATCTGCTTCGCCCGGCGGCGGTCGGTCTCCTCGATCGCGTTGCGCATCGACGGGGTCATCTTGTCCGCGTACATATGGACCTCGCCGGAGACGTTGCGGGCCGCGCGGCCGATCGTCTGGATCAGCGAGCGCCCGCTGCGCAGGAAGCCCTCCTTGTCCGCGTCGAGGATCGCCACCAGCGAGACCTCCGGCAGGTCGAGGCCCTCGCGCAGCAGGTTGATGCCGACCAGCACGTCGTAGTCGCCCTTGCGCAGCTCCTTGAGCAGCTCGACGCGGCGCAGCGTGTCCACCTCCGAGTGCAGGTAGCGCACGCGGATGCCGTTCTCCAGCAGGTAGTCGGTGAGGTCCTCGGCCATCTTCTTCGTCAGCGTCGTGACCAGGACCCGCTCGTCCTTCTCCGTGCGCAGCTTGATCTCGTGCATCAGGTCGTCGATCTGGCCCTTGGTCGGCTTGACCACGACCTGCGGGTCGACCAGGCCGGTCGGGCGGATGATCTGCTCGACGAACTCACCCTGCGCCTCCTGCATCTCCCACGGCCCCGGCGTCGCGGACAGGAACACGAACTGCCCGACCCGCTCGAGGAACTCGTCGAAGCGCAGCGGCCGGTTGTCGGCGGCGCTGGGCAGCCGGAAGCCGTGCTCGATCAGGATGCGCTTGCGGGAGGCGTCGCCCTCATACATCCCGCCGATCTGCGGGATCGTCACGTGTGACTCGTCGATGACGGTGACGAAGTCGTCCGGGAAGTAGTCGAGCAGCGTGTAGGCGGGGTCGCCGGGCGACCGGCCGTCCATGTGCATCGAGTAGTTCTCGATGCCGTTGCAGAAGCCGACCTGGCGCATCATCTCGATGTCGTAGGTGGTGCGCATCCGCAGCCGCTGTGCCTCGAGCAGCTTGCCCTGGCGCTCCAGCTCGGCCAGCCGCTCGGCGAGCTCGGCCTCGATGTCGCGGATCGCCCGCTCCATCCGCTCCGGACCGACCCCGTAGTGCGTCGCCGGGAAGATCACGAGCTCGTCGACCTCGCGGACGATCTCGCCGGTCAGCGGGTGCAGGTAGTAGAGCTTCTCGATCTCATCGCCGAACAGCTCGATGCGGATCGCGAGCTCCTCGTAGGCCGGGATGATCTCGAGGGTGTCGCCGCGCACCCGGAACGTGCCGCGCTGGAAGGCCATGTCGTTGCGGGAATACTGGATGTCGACCAGGCGCCGCAGCAGCTTGTCGCGGTCGACCTCCTGCCCGACCTTGGCACGGACCGCCCGGTCCACGTATTCCTGCGGGGTGCCCAGGCCGTAGATCGCGCTGACGGTCGCGACCACGATCACGTCGCGGCGGGTGAGCAGCGACATCGTCGCCGAGTGGCGCAGCCGCTCGACCTCCTCGTTGACCGACGAGTCCTTCTCGATGTAGGTGTCGGTCTGGGCGATATATGCCTCGGGCTGGTAGTAGTCGTAGTAGCTGACGAAGTATTCGACAGCGTTGTTGGGCAGCAGCTCGCGGAACTCCTTGGCCAGCTGGGCGCAGAGGGTCTTGTTGGGCGCGAGCACGAGCGCCGGACGTTGCAGCTTCTCGATGAGCCAGGCGGTGGTGGCGCTCTTGCCGGTGCCGGTCGCGCCGAGCAGCACCGTGTTGCGGTCGCCGCGGCGCACCCGGCGTTCCAGGTCGGCGATGGCCGTTGGCTGGTCACCGGCCGGCTGGTAATCGCTGATGACCTCGAAGCGGCCGTCGAGTCGTGGGATGTCGAGCGCCATGGGGACCACGGTACGTCGGGGGTGTGACAACTTTCAGCGGCTGCCGCCAGGGCCGGTTCAGAGGGTGCACATTCGGCCGCCGAAAACGGCATTGTCCACCGTTCGGCGGCGACGCTACGGTGACTCGGTAGGCCGCTCGCGGCGGCCGCCCGGCCCGGTCCGACACCACCACACGGTGCGGCCGCGTCGGCACGCAGGTTGCTGCCCCGACATTGCTCGGCGCGCGCACCTGATGATGGTCGCGCTCAGCGCCGACCGGCCGCCGCGGGCGCCCCTTCGTGTCCGGCACCACCCGGACGCTTCACGCCGAGCACCACCCACCCCGGGCGAGGCAGTCCGTCGGCATGGAGGCGTCGGCGAGGAAGGCGCTGCCTGGCCGACTACGGTTTCGGCTGGTCGGTGGCCGGTTGCCAGCCGGTCGCCTGCGCCCACTCCTCCGCGGCCACGGCCTCGGCGTCGAACCACGGCTCCTTCGCCTCGGCATAGCCGGCCACGTCGCCGTGCCGCGCGGCCCAGCGTTCCTTCGCCGCGGCGTACTCGTCGCGCGCCGCGGGGACCGCGCGCAGGTGGTCGCGCATGAGCAGCGCGAATCGCCACCCGGGCGACCCGGTCACCCGGACGTGCAGGTTGACCGGCCGGCCCGGGTCGGCGTTTCCGTGCATCCGCTTCGGCCAGGTCTTGCCGGGCAGGCCGCGGGCATTGTCGTACCACTCGCCCTCCCGGCGCGGCAGGCCCGCGCCGCCGAGGGCGTCGGAGAGCCTGTCGGCCTCCTCCAGCGTCGGCACGGCCAGCATCAGGTCGAGGCGGTCCTTCGCCGGCAGCCCCGGCACGGCCGTCGACCCGATGTGCGAGACGTCGGCGTCCGCGCCGACCTGCGGTCGCAGCGCGTGCCGGATCCGTGCGATCACCCGGCCTGCCTGCTCCGGCCAGGTCGGATCCGGGGGTACGACGTGCAGCGCGCGGTCGTGCGGGGCATGGCGTCCGAGGCGGAGATTCATCTCGTACGGGCGCAGCCGGTCCTGCCACAGCCGCTCGACCCGCGCGTCCAGCTCGTCCAGGCCGGCATCGTTGGCGATCAGCGCGTCCGCTGCCGCGCGCCGGACGGCCTCGTCGGCCTGTGCGGCGATGCGGGCGGCCGCCTGCTCCCGCGTCATGCCGCGGAGCGTCACGAGCCGCTCGATCCGGAGCGCCGGGTCGGCGTCGACCACGACGACCAGGTGGTACGACGGCGCCAGCCCGGTCTCGACAAGCAGCGGCACGTCGTTGACCACGATCGCGTCCGGCGGTGCCGAGGACGTCAGTTCGGCCGTACGGGCGCGTACCCGGGGGTGAATGATGCTCTCGAGCCGGCGGCGGGCCGCTTCGTCTCCGAAGACCCGCGCGCCCAGCGCGGGCCGGTCCAGCTCGCCGTCCGGGCCGAGGACCGCCGGGCCGAAGGCCTCGACGACCGCGGCCTGGCCGTCGGTGCCGGCGGCGACGACCTCGCGCGCGAGCCGGTCGGCGTCGATCAGAATCGCGCCGCGCTGGACGAGGCGCTGCGCGACCGCGCTCTTACCCGCGCCGATTCCACCGGTGAGACCTACTTTCAGCACGCGGCAAGTATGCCGAAGGGCCGCCCGCGACCGAAATCGCGGACGGCCCTCGAGCCTTGCTAGCTACTGGCTACGAGCTGGGTCAGCTCTTGCCGCCGGCGAGCTTCTCGCGCAGAGCGGCGAGCGCCTCGTCGGTGGCCAGGGTGCCGGCCGGCTCCTCCGCCGCACGCGCCGGCGAGGACGAGCTCGTCGACGTGCTGGTGGAGGTGGAGGTCGACGAGGTGGTCACGCCACCGGCCGGAGCCGGGTTGAGCGCGGCCTCGGCGTCGGCCTCGCGGGACGCCTGCACCTGCTTGGTGTGGGCCTCCCAGCGCTCGCGAGCGTCGGCGTACTGCTTCTCCCACACCTCGCGCTGCTTGTCGAAGCCCTCGAGCCACTCACCCGTCTCGGGGTCGAAGCCCTCCGGGTAGATGTAGTTGCCCTCGTTGTCGTACGTCGCAGCCATGCCGTAGAGGGTCGGGTCGAAGTGCTCCTCGCCCTCGACGAAGTTCTCGTTGGCCTGCTTGAGCGACAGCGAGATCCGGCGACGCTCGAGGTCGATGTCGATGACCTTGACCATGACGTCGGAGCCCACCTGGACGACCTGCTCGGGCAGCTCGACGTGCCGCTCGGCCAGCTCGGAGATGTGCACCAGGCCCTCGATGCCGTCGTCGACGCGGACGAACGCACCGAACGGAACCAGCTTGGTGACCTTGCCCGGCACGATCTGGTTGATCGCGTGGGTCCGGGCGAACTGACGCCACGGGTCTTCCTGGGTCGCCTTCAGCGACAGCGAGACGCGCTCGCGGTCCAGGTCGACGTCGAGCACCTCGACCTCGACCTCCTGGCCGACCTCGACGACCTCGGACGGGTGGTCGATGTGCTTCCAGGAGAGCTCGGAGACGTGCACCAGGCCGTCCACGCCACCCAGGTCCACGAAGGCACCGAAGTTGACGATGGAGGACACGACGCCCTTGCGGACCTGGCCCTTCTGGAGCTTGTTGAGGAACTCGGTGCGAACCTCGGACTGGGTCTGCTCGAGCCAGGCGCGGCGGGACAGGACCACGTTGTTGCGGTTCTTGTCCAGCTCGATGATCTTCGCCTCGAGCTCCCGGCCCACATACGGCTGGAGGTCGCGGACACGGCGCATCTCGACCAGGGAGGCCGGGAGGAAGCCGCGGAGGCCGATGTCGAGGATGAGGCCACCCTTGACGACCTCGATGACGGAGCCGCGAACGACGCCGTCGTCCTCCTTGATCTTCTCGATCGTGCCCCACGCGCGCTCGTACTGCGCACGCTTCTTCGAGAGGATCAGGCGGCCTTCCTTGTCCTCCTTGGTGAGGACGAGGGCTTCGATGTGGTCACCGACCGACACCACTTCCGCGGGGTCCACGTCGTGCTTGATCGACAACTCGCGCGAGGGGATGACGCCCTCGGTCTTGTAGCCGATGTCGAGCAGGACCTCGTCCCGATCGACCTTGACGACGGTGCCTTCGACAATGTCGCCGTCGTTGAAGTACTTGATGGTCTCGTCGATGGCTGCGAGGAATGCTTCCTCCGAGCCAAGATCGTCGACGGTGACCTTGTTGGCGCTCGAGGTGGCCTCGATGCTGCTCGTCATGTGGACTGTTGCTCCGAACGGATGGTGTCGTGGTGACTCTCGCGCCCCGCGGAACTGCCGGCGGGCACAGCACGAACATCCGGTGATCACGACAACTGAGGTCAGATCAGGCGAGCAGGATCATGCTGGGACCGACGACTTGCGGAACCTGCTCCCTGCCGAGGCACACGATCCGCGAGTGCATCGACTAGCTTACCGTGCGCATTACCACAGGTTGCAAGGCCTCCTGATGACCGAGGCACATTGTTGAAGGCAAACTCCGTACCCAGGACTTTTTGTGCCGTTTAGACCCCATCTCGCCCTGGCTCCGGAGATGTCGTAGGTCCCCCGTACCGTCTGAACGGTGATCGAAGCGCAACCATCTCCCGCCGCCGGCGCGCTCCGCCGGGCCGTGACCGACAACGAGAGCCGCGCGGCCAGCCGGCACTGGTGGGACCTCGACGCCGACGACTACCAGGAGGAGCACGGTTCGTTCCTCGGCGACGTGGACTTCGTCTGGTGCCCCGAGGGCCTGAGGGAGGCGGACGCCGGCCTGCTGGGCGAGGTCCGCGGCCGGCGGATCCTTGAGCTGGGCGCCGGCGCGGCCGCGGGAGCGCGCTGGCTGGACGGCCAAGGCGCCGACGTGGTCGCGCTCGACCTGTCGGCGGGGATGCTCCAGCACGCCCGCGCGGCGGCCGACCGCAGCGGCGTGACTGTGCCGCTGGTCCAGGCCGACGCGCTGGCACTGCCGTTCGCGACGTCGTCCTTCGACGTGGTCTGCACGGCGTTCGGCGCGATCCCGTTCGTGGCGGACTCCGGCATGGTGATGAAGGAGGTGGCCCGGGTCCTCAAGCCGGGCGGGCGGTGGGTGTTCTCCATCACCCACCCGATGCGCTGGATCTTCCTGGACGAGCCGGGCGAGGAGGGCCTGGTGGCGACGCACCCTTACTTCGACCGCCGGCCGTATGTCGAGCAGGACGCGGACGGGGTGCCGAGCTACGTGGAACAGCACCGGACGCTCGGCGACCGGATCCGCGAGCTGGTCGGGGCGGGGTTCGTGCTGAACGACCTGGTGGAGCCGGAGTGGCCGGAGGGTCACGATCAGATCTGGGGGCAGTGGAGCCCGCTGCGCGGCCGCCTCTTCCCCGGCACAGCCATCTTCGTCAGCCACCTGCCGTCTTAGCCGGCCACCCAACCGCGTGGCGGAGCGATTCCGGGTCACGGCACGCTAGGGCGTCTGGTGGTCCGGCAGGAGCTCGCTGAGCACGGCCACGGGCCACGGGATTGCGGGCCACGGGATTGCGGGCCACGGGATTACGGGCCACGGGATTACGGGCCACGAACCGCAACCACGAACCGCGGGCTGCGGACCACCAGCTGCAGACATGAGCTGCGAGCTGCGGACGTGAGCAGCCATAGGCCCCGAAACACGAGCCGCAAGGGGCGGGGATTGTCGCGGTCTTGGCTGCGGCGAATTCTTGCGGCCGGGTGCTTCCACGCCAGGCCCACCGGCCGGGACGAACTCATCGCGGCCGGACATCGGCCCGGCCGAGGCATCAGACCGCGGCCGAGTACCCGCTCCAGCCGCCGAACCGGACAGCGCGGCCGAGACCACGCATCGCAGCCGGGCGCAGGCATCGGACCAACGAGAGACCGTCGGAGCCGGACGCCGTCGTCCTGCCCACCGAACTGCCGGGCGACGTGCCCGAGCGAAGTGGCCGCGGGTGCGCGCCTCGCCGACGACGGCGTGTTCGCCGCTGGCGCCGGTTCGGCCAGCCCGGATCGAGGCCGGAACGATGTTTGAAGGCGCCGGCCCAGCCAGCTCCGCTACCGCTTGGTCTCCGTGCCCGCTGCACCGCGCACAGGTCTTGGTCATGTGGGGTTGGGCGGATCACAGCGACGCGGTGGCCGGTCGGACCATTACGACGACCCGGCTGGATCAGACCGTCACAGCCTCCGCCCGAGCCGGGCCAGACCGCTGCGAGCCGACCAGCGAAGCCGGACCGACCCGTCCCAGCAACCCAACCCGAGCCGGGCCAGACACTGCGAGCCAACCAGCCCCAAGCCAGAGCGCCCTGTCCCAGCAACCCACCCGAGGCGGGCCAGACACCCCGAACCGACCAGCCCAAGCCGGACCGGCCCGTCCCAGCGACCCAACCTGAGCCGGGCCGGACACTGCGAGCCGACCAGCCAAGCCAGGCCGACCCATCGCGACTACCCGGTCAGGCCGGGGCCGGACGGCGGGCGACGACAGGCGCGTCGGGTCAGGCTGCCGCGGCGCCGCTGACGTCGAGGAGCCCGGCAAGTAGTACGAGCGCCGCTGGGACGAGTCGGTAGTAGACCCATGTGCCGCGGCGGTCGCTGTCGACCAGGCCGGCCTCGCGCAAAACCTTGAGGTGGTGCGAGATCGTCGGGCCGGTCAGCTTGAACGAGCCGGTGAGGTCGCAGACGCAGACTTCGCCGCCACCGGCGGACGCGATCATCGACAGGAGCCGCAGGCGCACCGGGTCGCCCAGCGCCTTGAACATCGGGGCGAACGCCCGCGCCTGGTCCGCATCGAGCGACCCGTGGACGACGGGCGCCCACGCGCCCGGCGACTTCGTCAATTCGATCGTTGAACTCGACATCAGCCCACCCTTGCAAACGGAAGCAAGCTTCGGGTATCCGCTAATTGACTGTGATTGCGGAGCGCTGTCCCATCGTCGCCCAAATGACAGAATGCATTATTCGGCAACGAATTCCGCTAGGTACCGGAACACGGCGCCCGTGCTGCGGAATCCGAGGTGGATGGTGCTGTCGGAGGTTGACCGACGCTCGGGCCGCAACCTTTCGTCATCCGCAGTCCACCTCGGACACCCGCCATGGACATGATTCGACACACATCGATAGTGGTCGGAATCACCTGCGCCTGCCCTTAAACCGTGAGAATCGCCCCGGCGCGACCGAAAGATCGTCGGCCTCGGGGCCGATCAGGGTCGGCGCGACCGGACCGTTCCGACCAGATGGCCGTCGATCAGGCCATCTCGGCATCACATGGGTCGGAGGTCGAACGTTCACGGCAACAGGCGGGGCGCGGGGCGCGGGGCGCGGGGCGCGGGGCGCGGGGCGCGGGGCGCGGGGCGCGGGGCGCGGGGCGCGGGGCGCGGGGCGCGGGGCGCGGGGCGCGGGGCGCGGGGCGCGGGGCGCGGGGCGCGGGGCGCGGGGCGCGGGGCGCGGGGCGCGGGGCGCGGGGCGCGGGGCGCGGGGCGCGGGGCGCGGGGCGCGGGGCGCGGGGCGCGGGGCGCGGGGCGCGGGCGCGGGGCGCGGGGCGCGGGGCGCGGGGCGCGGGGCGCGGGCGCGGGGCGCGGGGCGCGGGGCGCGGGGCGCGGGGCGCGGGGCGCGGGGCGCGGGGCGCGGGGCGCGGGGCGCGGGGCGCGGGGCGCGGGGCGCGGGCTTCATCGTCGAATAGACCCCCTCGGCCCGGGTTCAGCTCTGGCGCCCGCGCGGGATCTGCCTAGACGTGCGGAGCCGTGGCCCGCCCACGATGAGCGCGCACACATGCGAGCAACCTGTGTCGTCAACCCCCGACATCACAGAGAACGGTGCACTCCGCAACGAAGCCCTACAAGGCGTCTCGCACAAGCACGTGCGGAGTGGCGATCGCCGCCGCTCGTCGCTGCCGCCGGCTACCGCGACCGCGGACACTGGCGCCGCCGCAGCGTCTCGCGGTCACTGCTTTCGCACAGCAGTCGCCACTGACGCAGCTGCCGTTGCCGCCACTACCGCGACCGCCGCCTCCGCTGCCCTCGCATGGCGCTGCGATCACCGCCGCCACCGCGACTGCCGCTGCGGTCGCCAGCGCAACCGCCCGGTGACATTCTCGGTGCCGTGCCGCGCCGTGCCGCGTTGCCGGGCGGCGCGGGCGCGTTGTGGGCGGCTCGGGGCGAGCGTTGTGGCGCGGGGACGTAGCCGGGGCCGCGGCCCCGGCTGGTGTGCTGGTTTGGCTGTGAGGGCTTTAGTGGCCGGCTACGTTCCAGTCCTGGCCGCCGCCGACTGAGACCTCGAGGGGGACCGACAGGGGGTAGGCGCCGCCCATTTCGCGGCGGACCAGGGCCTCGAGGGCCTCGCGTTCGCCTGGGGCGACGTCGAAGACCAGTTCGTCGTGGACCTGGAGGAGCATGCGGGAGGTCAGGCCTGTGGTGCGCAGGGCGGTGTCGACGCGGAGCATCGCGATTTTGATGATGTCGGCGGCGGAGCCCTGGATCGGGGCGTTGAGGGCCATGCGTTCGGCCATTTCGCGGCGCTGGCGGTTGTCGCTGCTCAGGTCCGGCAGGTAGCGGCGGCGGCCGAGGATGGTGGCCGTGTAGCCGTCCTGGACGGCGCGGCGGACCACCGCCTGTAGGTAATCGCGGACGCCACCGAAGCGTTCGAAGTACTCCTCCATCAGGGCGCGGGCCTCGTCGGTGCCGATGCTGAGCTGGTTGGAGAGGCCGAAGGCGCTCAGGCCGTACGCGAGGCCGTAGTTCATCGCCTTGATCTTGCGGCGCTGGTCCGGGATGACCTCGTCGAGCGGGACGTGGAAGACCGACGAGGCCGTGGCCGCGTGGAAGTCGGCGCCCGAGTTGAACGCGGCGATCAGGGCCTCGTCGCCGGACAGGTGCGCCATGATGCGCATCTCGATCTGGCTGTAGTCGGCGGTCATCAGCTGCTCGTAGCCGTCGCCCACGACGAACGCGCGGCGGATGCGCCGGCCCTCCTCGGTGCGGATCGGGATGTTCTGCAGGTTGGGGTCCGTCGAGGACAGCCGGCCCGTCGCGGCGACCGTCTGGTTGAACGTGGTGTGGATCCGGCCGTCGTCGGAGACCGACTTGAGCAGGCCGTCCACCGTGGACTTCAGCTTGGCCACGTCGCGGTGGCGCAGCAGGTGCGCCAGGACCGGGTCGCCGGTCTGCGCGAACAGGTTCTGCAGCGCGTCCGCGTCGGTGGTGTAGCCGGACTTGATCTTCTTGGTCTTGGGCAGGCCACGCTCGTTGAAGAGGATCTCCTGGAGCTGCTTGGGCGAGCCGAGGTTGAACTCGCGCCCGACCACCTCGTGCGCGCCCTGCTGCGCCGACTTCACCTCTGCGGCGAAGTGCGCCTCCAGCTCCGACAGGTAGGCGGTGTCGGCGGCGATGCCGACGTGCTCCATCTCGCCGAGCACGATCGACAGGGGCTGCTCGACCTCGGCGAGCAGGCGCTGCGAGGCGCCGTCGTCGCGGGACAGCTCCTCGCAGATCGTGTCGGCCAGGTCGAGGGTGGCGCGGGCGCGGAGCATGACGTTCTGCTCCGCGGTGCCCTCGTCCTCGCCGAGGCCGTCGAGGGTGAGCTGGCCGTTCTCGGGGGCGTCGACGCGCAGCTCGCGCTTGAGGTAGCGCAGGGCGAGGTCGGTCAGGTCGTAGGCACGCTGGTCGGGCTTGGCCAGGTAGGCCGCCAGGGCCGTGTCGACGCGCACGCCGGCCAGGGTCCAGCCGTGCGCGCGGAACGCGAGCATCGCCGACTTGGCCTCGTGGATGACCTTCGGCCGGTCGGCGTCGGCCAGCCAGGCCGCGACCGCGCGCTCGTCGCTCTCGTCCAGCGCCGTGGGGTCGAACCAGGCGGCCGGGCCGTCGCCGGTCGCGACCGCGATGCCGGTCAGCTCGCCGGTGCCGCGGCCGAAGCGGCCGGTGACGGCCACGCCGACCGGGGCCTCAAGGGCGTGCTCGGCCAGCCAGCCCGCGACCTCGCCGGGGCGAAGCACGGCGCCGGACAGGTCGAAGCCGGACTCGGCCTCGGGCTCGACCGCCTCCAGGTACGAATAGAGCCGCTCGCGCAGCACCCGGAACTCGAGCGCGTCGAAGACCTGGTGCACGGCCTCGCGGTCCCAGCCCTGCCACCTGACGTCCTCGGGGCGCAGCGGCAGCTCGAGGTCGCGGACGAGCGCGTTGAGGTTGTAGTTGCGCATGACCTCGGCCAGGTGGTCGCGCAGGCTCTCACCCGCCTTGCCCTTGATCTCGTCGACGCGCGCGACGATGCCGTCGAGCCCGCCGTACTGATTGATCCACTTGGCGGCGGTCTTGTCGCCGACGCCGGGCACGCCGGTCAGGTTGTCGCTGGTCTCGCCGACCAGGGCGGCCTTGTCGCGGTAGCGGTCGGGCGCCACGCCGTATTTGGTCTCGATGGCCTCGGGGGTCATCCGCCAGACCTCGGACACGCCGCGCACCGGGTAGAGGATCGTGACGTGCTCCTCGGCGAGTTGGAACGCGTCCCGGTCGCCGGTGGAGATGACGACCTCCATGCCGGCCTCGCGGGCCTGGCTGGAGAGCGTCGCGATGACGTCGTCGGCCTCGTAGCCGGGCTTCTCCACCACGGGGATGCGCAGCGCCTCGAGGACCTCCTTGACCAGGCTCACCTGGCCCTGGAAGGGCGTCGGGGTCTCGGCGCGGCCGGCCTTGTATTCCGGATACAGCTCGGTGCGGAACGACACCCGCGAGACGTCGAAGGCGACCACGATGTGCGTGGGCTTCTCGTCGCGCAGCATGTTGATCAGCATCGAGGTGAAGCCGAACACGGCGTTCGTCGCCTGGCCGGTCTGGGTGGAGAAATTCTCCACCGGCAGCGCGTAGTAGGCGCGGTAGGCCAGCGAGTGCCCGTCGAGCAGCAGCAAGCGGGGGGTCTGGGCGTCGTCACTCACGTCGCAGAACTCTAGTCGCGAGGTATGACAGGAACGCCGACCGCCCCGCCCGCTTTACAGCACCTTGCTGAGGAACGCCTTGGTTCGCTCCTGCTGCGGGTTCCCGATGACCTCCCGCGGCGGGCCCTGCTCGACCACGACGCCCCCGTCCATGAAGATCAGCGAGTCGCCGACCTCACGGGCGAAACCGATCTCGTGGGTGACCACGATCATGGTCATGCCGTCGCGGGCCAGGTCCTTCATCACGTCGAGGACCTCGCCGACGAGCTCCGGGTCGAGCGCGCTGGTCGGCTCGTCGAAGAGCATCAGCTTGGGCCGCATGGCCAGGGCCCGGGCGATCGCGACCCGCTGCTGCTGGCCGCCGGAGAGCTGCCCCGGGTAGTTGTCCTTCTTCGCGCTCAGGCCGACCCGCTCCAGCAGCGCCGCCGCCCGTTCCCGGACCTCGCCCCGGTTCTCACGCTTGACGCGCAGCGGCGCCTCCATGACGTTCTGCATCACCGTCATGTGCGGGAACAGGTTGAACCGCTGGAACACCATGCCGATGGCGCGGCGCTGCTCGGCGACCTCGCGGTCCCGGAGCTCGTGCAGCTTGCCGCCGCGCTCGCGGTAGCCGATCAGCTCACCGTCGACGAAGATCCGGCCTGCGTTGATCTTCTCGAGGTGGTTGATGCAGCGCAGGAACGTCGACTTGCCCGAGCCGGACGGCCCGAGCACGCAGCACACCTCGCCCGGCTTGACCACCAGATCGATGCCCTTGAGCACCTCGAGCGAGCCGAAGGACTTGTGCACGTTGTCCGCGCGTACCATCTCGGCGGTCTTGTCGTCCGTGACCGTCATGGCGTGCCTCCCTCGCCGATCTTGCCGCCCTGCTCGGCCGTCAGGCCGCTCAGGCGCATCCGGGCCTTCCCGGCGGCGCCGTAGCCGCGCCCGAAGTGCCGTTCCACGAAGTACTGGATCACCATCAGCACGCTGCACAGGATCAGGTACCAGATGCAGGCCGCGATCAGGACCGGCAGCACCACGAAGGTGCGCGAGCTGATCGCCTGCAACTGGAAGAACAGCTCATAGGTCACCGGCACGAACGCCACCAGCGAGGTGTCCTTGACCATGGCGATGGTCTCGTTGCCGGTCGGCGGGACGATCACCCGCATCGCCTGCGGCAGCACGATGCGCCGCAGCACCTGCCCGCGCGACAGCCCCAGCGCCGAGGCCGCCTCGGACTGCCCCTCGTCGACGGACTGGATGCCGGCCCGGACGATCTCGGCCATGTACGCGGCCTCGGACAACCCGAGCGCCAGCACGCCGGCGACGAACCCGGAGAGCAGGTCCGTTGCCCTGATGCTGTAGAACTGCGCGTTCAGGTCATGGATCCCGAAAAGGTTGCCGATCTGCTGGTCGAACGGCAGGCCGAGACCGATCCGCTCCCACAGGATGCCCAGGTTGCCGAAGAGGATCGCCAGCACCAGCCGGGGCACCGCCCGGAAGACCCAGGTGTAGAGGAACGCGACGCTGGACAGGATCGGGTTCGTCGACAGCCGCATGATCGCGACGACGATGCCGAGCCCGACACCGATGATCATCGCCAGCACGGTCAGCACGATCGTGCCGCGCAGGCCCTCGAGCACAGGGCCGGTGAACATGGCGCCGCGCTTGCCCTCGCCCATGCTGACAAAGATGAAGTGCCAGTTGAAGCGCTCGTTGGTCAGCACGAGGTGCAGGAACATCGCGGTCAGCACGGCCAGGACCGCGATCGCCACCCAGCGCCCGGGGTGCCGGACGGGCACGGCCTTGATGGCCTCGGGTCGTGCCCGTCCGGACTGTGTCTCCGTTGTCATGCGTGGGTCAGGAGACCTGCGGGTTGACTGCCGGGTCGGTGATGCCGCCGGCCTCGACGCCCCACTTGGTGAGGATCGTCTTGTAGGTGCCGTCGGCGATCAGCGCCGCCAGCGCCTGCTTGATGACGTCACCGAACTCGGCCTGCGCCTTCGGCAGGACGTACCCGTACGGCGCCGCGTCGTAGATGTCGCCGACCAGGGCCAGCTGGCCGTTGGTCTGCTTCACCGCGTACGCGCCGACCGGCGAGTCCGCCAGCATGGCGTCGTCCTTGCCGGAGACGACCGCGTTGGTGGCGTCGCTCTGCGCCTGGTACTGGTCGATCGTGATCTTCGCCTTGCCGGCGTCGGTGCACTTCTTCGACCGCGCGGTGATGTCGTCGAGCTGCACGGTGCCGACCTGCACGGCGACCTTCTTGCCGCAGGCGTCGTCCGGGTTGATCGCCGCGCCGGCCTTGGCCGCCCACTGGGTGCCCGCCGAGAAGTAGGAGACCATGGTGGCCTCCTTCTCGCGCTCGGCGTTGACCGTGAACGACGAGACGCCGACGTTGTACTTGCCCGAGGTCACGCCCGGGATGATCGCGTCGAACTTGGCCGACTGCCACTCGGTGGTCAGGCCCAGCTTCTGCGCCACCGCGTCGAACAGGTCGACGTCGAAACCGATGATCGTCTTGCCGTCGGCGTCCAGGTACTCGTTCGGCGCGTACGAGGAGTCCGTGCCGATGGTGAGCTTGCCGGCGGCCTTGATCTCGGCCGGGACCTTGTCGGCCAGCGACGTGTCGGCCGAGGCCGTGGGCACGGGGGTACCCGCGCCGGTGTCACCCGACTCCTCACCGCAGGCGGACAGGGAAACGGTCATCGCAAACGCGGCGCTCAGGCCCACGATCGCGCGCCGCAAAGGGGTGGTGCGGAACATCGTCGTCAACTCCTCAATGGTGTTTCGAGTTACTCAGGCAACGCCGAGGTAGGCATCCTTGACCGAGGGGTCGGTCAGTAGCTCTGCGCCGGTTCCGGTCTTCACGATCCGGCCGGTCTCCAGCACATACGCGCGGTGCGCCCGCGACAACGCCTGCTGGGCGTTCTGCTCCACCAGCAGCACGGTCGTGCCCTGCTGGTTGATCTCGACGATGATGTCGAAGATCTGCTGGATCAGCATCGGCGCGAGGCCCATGGACGGCTCGTCGAGCAGCAGCAGCTTCGGCCGGCTCATCAGCGCCCGGCCGACCGCGAGCATCTGCTGCTCGCCGCCGGACATGGTGCCGCCGACCTGCTTCTCGCGCTCCTTGAGCCGCGGGAACAGGCTGAACGCCCGGTCCAGGTCCTGGTTGATCTCGGCCCGGTTGCGTCGCGTGTACGCACCCATCTCGAGGTTCTCCCGCACCGTCATGCCGGGGAAGATGCCCCGGCCCTCCGGCGACTGCGAGACACCCCGCACGACCCGCAGATCGGCGCGCAGCTTGGTGATGTCCTCACCATCGAACTTGATCGAGCCCTGCGCCACCGGGCGCAGCCCGGAGATCGCCCGCATCGTCGTCGACTTGCCGGCGCCGTTCGCGCCGATCAGAGCGACGATCTCGCCCTCGCCGACGTTCAGGCTGATGCCGTGCAGGGCCTGGATGCGCCCGTACAGCAGCGTGACGTCCTGCAACTCAAGCAGCATCGGTGGGCACCCCCAGGTACGCCGCGATCACGGCGGGATTGTCCCGCACCTCGGCGGGCGTACCCTCCGCGATCTTCTTGCCGAACTCCAGCACCACGATCCGGTCCGTGACGCCCATGACCAGACGCATGTCGTGCTCGATGAGCAGCACCGTCACCCCGGTGTCGCGGATCTTGCGGATCAGCGCGAGCAGGTCTTCCTTCTCCGCCGGGTTGAAGCCGGCCGCCGGCTCGTCCAGGCACAGCAGCGTCGGGTTCGTCGCCAGTGCCCGGGCGATCTCCAGCCGCCGCTGCTCGCCGTACGAGAGGTTGCGAGCGACCTCGCCCGCCCGCTCGTGGATGCCGACGAAGCGCAGCAGCTGCAACGACCGGTCCCGGCCGCTGCGCTCCTCGCGCCAGAACCGGGGCAGCCGGAACAGGGCGCTGATCACGCTGGTCTTGTGGTGGGCGTCCGCGCCGACCATCACGTTCTCCAGCGCGGTCATCTCCGGGAACAGCCGCACGTTCTGGAACGTGCGGGCGATCCCGCCGCGGGTGATCTCGTGCTTCTTCTTTCCGACGATCGACTCACCCTGGAACCGGATGCCGCCGCTGGTCGGCCGGTAGACGCCGGTCATCGCGTTGAAGCACGTCGTCTTGCCGGCACCGTTGGGGCCGATGAGACCGAAGATCTCACCCTTGCGCAGGCTGAAGCTGACCTCGTTGAGCGCGACGACGCCGCCGAAGCGCAGCGTCACGTTGTCGACGACCAGCAGCACCTCGCCCGAGCGCTCTTCGTCGCTGACCGGCGTGCTCGCTACCGCGGTGGTCTTGCCCGTTGGCGCCGCCTGGTCTACCGGACGCGCGTTGGCGGCGTCGGCTTCCTGCGGCGTCTCGATGTGCGGCTCACTCAATGGGAGCCACCTCCTTCTCGCGGTCCTTGAGCTCCATCGCACGCCGCCGGCTCGGGATCAGGCCCTGCGGCCGGAAGATCATGATTGCGATGATCACCGCACCGAAGATCGCGAACCGGAAACCGAACAGGTCGGTGTGCCAGATCGGGTCCTCGATGCCGCGCAGCCGGTCGGGAATGTACGAAATCAGCGCACCGCCCAGGATGGCACCGGCGATGTTGCCCGCACCACCCATGACGACGCCGGCCAGCACCAGGATCGAGAACTGGAGCACGAACGTGCCCGAGTTCATGAAGCCCTGCTCGCCCGCGAACATCACGCCGCCAAGGCCGCCGATGAACGCGCCGATGGCGAACGCCCACAGCTTGTACTTGATCGTCCGCACGCCCATGATCTCGGCGGCTTCCTCGTCCTCGCGGATCGCGAGCCACGACCGGCCGACCCGGCTGCGGTCCAGGTTCCGCACCGCGAGGATCACCAGGATGATCACGGCGAGACCCAGCCAGTAGTACGGCGTCGCGTCGGCAACGCCGAACATCGGCTTGCCGTCGGCCAGCGTGCCCGGCGGGTGCGGGATGTCCGCGAAGCCCCGGTCACCGCGCAACGTCTCGGTGCTCGTCGCCACGATCCGGATGATCTCCGCGAAGCCCAGCGTCACGATCGCCAGGTAGTCACCGCGCAAGCGCAGCGTCGGCCAGCCCAGGATGAGACCCGAGACCATCGCGACCGCGAGACCGACCGGCACCGCGGCCAGCCAGCCCCATTCGGTACGCAGGACGCTGTCCGGCGAGGTCAGCAGCGCGACGGTGTAGGCGCCGACGGCGAAGAAGCCGACGTAGCCCAGGTCGAGCAGGCCCGCGAAGCCGACCACCACGTTCAGGCCCAGCGCGAGCAGCACGTAGTAGGACATGTTGAACAGCGCACTCGGCCAGTCGACACCCTGGGTGACGATCTGCGGCCCGATCACGGGGATCTCGCCCACGTACGGCAGCAGGAACGCGAGAGCCGCGAACACCACCATCAGGACCCCGCGCACCACCGGACTCTGCCGGCCGAACCAGCCCCGGACGCCGCCCGAGTCACTCTTGGCCTTCTTCGCCGGCGCCGGAGTCTGCTCCGGAGTCGAACTTGTCGCCTCGGTCATGCCCTCGCCCTTCCGAGAGACTCGCCCAGCAGGCCCGTCGGACGGACCAGCAGGATCAACACGAGCAGCACGAACGACGCCGCGTGCAGCCACTCCGTGCCGAACAGCGACGCCGCGTAGTTCTGCAGCAGCCCGAGCAGCAGGCCGCCGACCAGCGCGCCGCGCAGGTTGCCGATACCGCCGAGCACCGCCGCCGTGAACGCCTCGATGCCCAGCAGGAAGCCGGCGTCGAAACGCGTGACACCAACCTTCAGGTCGTACATCACCGCCGCGATACCGGCCATCAGACCGCCCAGCAGGAAGACGAGCGAGATCACGCGGCCCTTGTTGACGCCCATCAGCGCCGCGCTGTCCGGGTTCTGCGCCACCGCGCGGATGCCGCGGCCCAGCCGGGAGCTGTTGATGAAGCGGTCGAGCACGAACATCATCACGAGCGCCAGCACGATGATCAGAATCTGAAGATTCGTGACATGCATGTTGCCGATCACGAAGACGTCTCGCGGATGGATCAGCGCCGGCACCGCCCTGATGTTGCGCTGGGTGATGACGCCCATGGTCTCTGAGATGAACAGGGACGCGCCGATCGCGGTGATGAGGAAGGCCAGCGGCGGCGCGTTGCGCTTACGCAGCGGCCGGTAGGCGATGAATTCGACACCGAGTGCCGTGACACCGGACAGGACGATCGCCGCCACCAGTCCCAGTACCAGCAGACCGATCACGGCCGGAACGGACGGGATCGCCGTGTTCTGGTCGAGACCGAAGAGCTCCCACGCCCAGATGCAGGCGAAGGTGCCGAGCAGAAAGACCTCGGAGTGCGCAAAGTTGATCAGGCGAAGGACGCCGTAGACCAGGGTGTAACCCAGGGCGAAGAGCGCGATGATCGCGCCCTGGGCCAGGCCCGTGATCGTGAGCGGCCCGAAGTCCTGAATCAGACCGGAGAAGTTCACAAGGGGCTCCTGAAACGAGAAGGTCGGTGCGGCCGGAGATCATCCGGCCGCACCGGCCCTACGAAAAGTGACTCAGCCGATCAGACGGCCGGGACCTCTTGGTCCGCGATCGTGTTGCCAGCCGCGTCGAACTTGAACGCCCACACCTTGATGAACTTGGGGTCGAGCTCACCGGTCGGGGTGAACTTGTAGGTGTTGGCGATGCCCTTGTACTCGGTCGCGCCGAGGTACGTGTTGAGCTTCTCCACCGTGGTGTTGCCGGCGTCGATGCCCTGCAGCATGAAGTTGGCCGCGTCGAACGCGACGTCGCTGTAGGTACCGGCGTCGACGTTCCACTTCGCCTTGTAGTCGGTGACGAACGTGCCGCCCGCCTTCTCCGGCGGGGAGCAGGGGCAGGTCACGATGGTGCCGGTCGCGGCGGCGTTGCCCGCGGCCTTGGCCAGACCCGGGTCCTTCATGCCGTCGCCGCCGACGAGGGTGCCCTTCCAGCCGGCCGTCGTCAGGGCCTTACGGATGAGGCCGGCGTTCTGGTAGTAGCCGCCGTAGAACAGGGCGGTCGCACCAGAGGAGACGACCTTCGTCACGAGCGCCGAGAAGTCGGTCTGCTTGCCGTCGGCCTCGGTCTTGTCCGTGGCGACGACAGCGGTGCCGAGGGTCTTCTTGACGACCTCGGCCAGACCGGCGCCGTACGCCGACTGGTCGTCCGCGACGAAGACCTTCTCGGCCTTCATCACGTTCTTGATGTAGTTACCCGCGGCGGGGCCCTGCGCGTCGTCGTTCGCGACCGCGCGGTGCCAGGTCTTCCAGCCGTTGGCCGAGAGCGAGACGCGGGTGGCCGACGGGCTGATCGACGGGACGCCGGCCTGCTCGAAGATCGGGTCGGCAGCCTCGGACTCACCCGAGAACGCCGGACCGACGATGCCGATGATCTTCTTGTCCGCGACCAGGTTACGGGCCACGCCGGGCGCGACGCCCGGGTCACCCTGAGAGTCGAACTTCGCGACCGTGATGCAGTCGGAGCCCTTCTTCTCGTTGTACTGGTTGATTGCCAGCTCGAAGCCCTGCTCGATGTTCACACCGAGGTTGGCCGCCGGGCCGGTCAAAGCGCCAAAGAACGCGAGCTTGTAGCCGCAGTTGCCACTGGCCGTGTCATCACTGCCGCTGTCGCTGTTGCAAGCAGCGGCACCGGCGATGAGGCCGACAACGGCCAACCCGCCGATGGCACGTACGAGAACCTGCCTCAAGGTTGGAACCCTCCTCCATACCGAACCCACCGAGCCACCGCAGGTCGAGTGGCACTTGCGCACCCGAACGACGCCGCTGCGCCCGTCATGGGGCCGGACGCTATCCCACACTCCGGCACGGGGGTAAGGGTTCGCACGGGCATTCACCGAACCGTTACGTGCGGTGATGCCGCGTAGGAGAAGGTGTAACAAACAGCCAGTTGAGGCCGGGCCCGCCGCTACGGCGCGGGCACCCCTGGCGACTCCTCACCCTCCGCGAGGATCCGGTCCGCGACCTCACGCATAGTCATCCGGTGGTCCATCGCCGTGCGCTGGATCCACTTGAACGCCTGCGGCTCGGTCATCGAGTACTTCGTCATGAGCTCGCCCTTGGCGCGCTCCACCGACTTGCGCGTCTCAAGCCGGTCGGTCAGCCCGGCCACCTCGGCCTCGAGCGCCGAGATCTCCGAGTACCGCGAGAGCGCGATCTCGATCGCCGGCACCAGGTCCGACTTCTGGAAGGGCTTCACCAGGTACGCCATGGCGCCGGCGGCGCGCGCCCGCTCGACCAGATCGCGCTGACTGAACGCCGTCAGGATCACGACCGGCGCGATGCGTCCGCCGGCGATCCGCTCGGCGGCGGCCAGGCCATCCATGATCGGCATCTTGATGTCCAGGATGACCAGGTCCGGCGTCAGATCCTCGGCCAGCCGGACGGCGGTCTCGCCGTCACCGGCCTCGCCGACGACGTCGTAGCCCTCCTCCACGAGCATCTCGGCCAGGTCCAGCCGAATGAGCGCCTCGTCCTCGGCGATCAGCACCCGCCTGCGCTCAGCGCTCGCTTGCGTGTCGGCCACGGAACTCCTACCCCCAACACTCCGAAGTCGCGACACCCGGGTATCTGGGTGCCGCCGCCCTAAGCGTAGTGGGTAAGCTTCGACGTGCCCTCGCCAGCGTGACCTTGTCACGTTCGGGCCGGGCATGCCGGGGTGGCGCAATCGGCTGACGCGGATGACTCAAAATCATCTGTTCGAAAGGACATGCGGGTTCGAATCCCGTCCCCGGCACCACGGCAATAGTGTCGTACCCCCGTTCGAAGATGTCGGGGTGCATCCTCCTCAGTTGCGCGAACGCGCCGCCCGCATGATGGCCGCCGGAGTTCCGTTCGGCGAGGTGTGCAAAGCCCTTGGCCTGCCACGCGGGACGGTAATCCATTGGTTCTATGGCGAGCGCGCCCGGCGCCGCCTGCTCAGTCCACTCGAACCCACCCGATGTCCCCGCTGCCGGCCGGACTCGGGGAATCTCGACGATCGTGAAAGCTACTGCTATCTCCTAGGTCTGTATCTCGGTGACGGCCACCTGGTGACAACCGCCAAGGTCCCGGTCCTCCGTGTCTACTGCGCCGACGCGTGGCCCGGGCTCATCGACGAGTGCGAGCGGGCCATGCTCGCCGTTCTCGCGAAACGCGTCCAGCGGGTTCAGAAGGTCGGATGTGTCGGCGTGCAGAGCTATTCCATTCATTGGCCGTGCCTATTTCCCCAGCACGGGCCCGGGCGCAAGCACGAACGCCCGATCTATCTCGCCGCTTGGCAACAATCGCTGGTCGACGCCAATCCTGGGAGTTTTCTACGCGGGCTCATACATTCCGACGGTTGCCGCGTCATCAATAAGGTCGTCCGGGCCGGCCAGACGTACTCCTATCCCAGGTACATGCTCTCCAACGAATCGGCCGACATCATGAGGCTCTGTCAGGACTCACTCGATCGGCTCGGCGTCAGCTGGCGGATGTGCCGGCGCAACCTGCTCTCGGTCGCCCGGAAGGACGACGTGGCGGAGCTGGACCAGCACGTGGGACCGAAGCACTGAGCAGCGGCCGAACACCCTCGACGGACGGGCCCAGGCAGGCGGCCGGCCACCTCGGCTATTTCCCCGAAAGGCCGGTCTGCCGGTCTCGCCAGTGTTGTCATGGCAGTACCAGCACCGGTAGGAGGCTCCATGTTGTGGTCCGGCTCCGCCCCCTTGACCGTCGTGCGTGACGGTATATGGGGTTTCCTCCTATTTTCGGGCGTGGCCTGGCTGGCGATCGCCTGGAGCGTGCTCCGGCTCGAACCCGTCGACATCGTGACCGCGGCCGGGCTGGTGATCCTGTTCGGGGCGCTCACCGAGGCGATCCGGGCGCTCGCCGGCACCCGGACCTGGTGGCTGAACGCGGGCATGGCCGTGCTGTTCGCCATAACCGGGGTGATCGTGCTGATGGACAACGGCGGCTCCTGGGCCACCCCGGCGGCGCTGATCGGCTGGTACCTGATGGTGCGAGGCGCCGCCGACCTGGGCATCTCGATGATGACCCGGGAGTCCGACCGGATCTGGGGCATGCTGACGGTCGTCGGGCTGGCCGAGCTCGCGCTGGGTTTCTTCGCCGCGAGCTCGTACGCGCGCACGGCCGAGGTGGTGATCCTCGTGCTGGGTGGCGCGGCGCTGCTGCGCGGGGTGGCCGATCTCGTCGCCTCGCTGCGGCTGCGCGAGGTCTCCTCGGCGATGGACGGCGACCGGCTGCTGGAGCTGACGCCGGAGCGCGCGGTCGGGGTGGCCGGCTACTCGGCGGGGCTGACCGACTTCGAGGCGGGCCGGCCGGCGCGGGGCGCCCGCCCCCGGCACCGGGCCACGCCGACCACCACGACCACGACCGCGGCCGCGCCGATGCCGTACCCGCCGGCGGCAGGCCCGCTGACGGAGACACCGTTGACGGAAGTGCCGGTGTCGGAGATGCCGGTGGCGGGCCCGCCGTTGATGGAGACGACGGGGACGGAGATGCCGGGAACGGAGACGGCGGGGACGGAGATGCCGGCCGCCGGGCCGCAGCCTCCGAGATCGTGGGAGGTGCCGGCCGGCCGGCCGGTCAGTTTCCACGACGAGGTGCTGCGGACCACGGCCGACCTGGACGCGATGCTGGCGCAGGCCGGGGTGACCGGCGCGATGTCGCCGGGCCCGCTGGCGCATGCGCACGAGCCGATCGAGGTGCCGGACACCGCCGAGGGCGCGGAGCTGCCCGACCAGCACGAGGCCGCCGCCGCGGCCGCCGCGGCGGCACAGCGCCAGGTCGCCGAGGTGGACGACCCGGCGCTGCCGCTGCTGGATTCGGCGGCGCGCGCGGGCGAAACGGCCTCGCCAGGCGCGGAAGACACGGCGATCATCGCGAAGCGCTGGGTCGACTGAGCCAAGCGGTGACCTGAGCCAAGCGGTGCCCAGAACCAAGCGGTGCCCAGAACCAAGCGGCGGGCATGGCCAGACCGGACGAAACCAAAGCCGAGCCGAGCCGAGCCGAGCCGAGCCGAGCCGAGCCGAGCCGAGCCGAGGGAGACTAGCGGGCGCCGACGCGGCGCAGTAGGCCCTCCTGCACGGCGCTGGCGATGTGTCGACCGTCCTCGGTGAACATCCGTCCGCTGGCCAGGCCCCTGCTGCCGCTCGCCGACGGGCTGCTGCAGTCGTAGAGGAACCATTCGTCCGCGCGGAACGGCCGGTGCAGCCACAACGCGTGATCCAGGCTGGCGCCGATCACCCCGCCAGGGCCCCAGACCTCGCCGTGCGTCGACAGGACCGCGTCGAGCAGCGACAGGTCGGACGCGTAGGCCAGGGCGCAGGCGTGGATCAGCGGGTCGTCCGGCAGTTTGCCGTTGATGCGCATCCAGACCCGCTGCTCGTCGGCCGCCTCCCGGTCGCCGGGCGGCACCCAGCCGGGGGTGGCGACGTAGCGGACGTCGATCGCCTGCGGCGCGGACTTGAAGACGGCCAGGCGCTCGGGGTACTGGGCGAGCCAGTCGCCCATGGTCGGGGTCTCGTCCGGGCCGGGCACACCCTGCGGCGCCGGCGAGTGGTGGTCGAGGCCCTCCTCGGCGACCTGGAACGACGCGGACATCAGGAAGATCGCCTTGCCGTGCTGCTGCGCGGTGGCGCGGCGTACGGAGAACGAGCGGCCGTCGCGGATGTTCTCGACGCTGAACTCGATGGGGACCGTGGGGTCACCGGGGCGCACGAAGTAGCCGTGCAGGGAGTGCACCAGGCGGTCCGGGTCGACGGTGCGGCCGGCCGCGACGAGGGCCTGGCCGGCGACCTGCCCGCCGAAGACGCGCTGGGCGCCGACCTGTGGGCTCTCGCCCCGGAACGTGGCCGCGTCGATCTGCTTGAGGTCGAGGACTTCGAGTAGCTGATCGACGGCGGCCTGTCCCACCAGCGGCTTGCCGCTCACTTGACCTCGTTGACCGTCGCCGGGTCGACGAGCGAGCCGAGCTGGTGCACGCGCAGGGTGTTTGTGGAGCCGGGAGCGTTCGGCGGGCTGCCGGCCACGACGACGACGTACTCGCCGGGCTTGGCCAGTCCGAGGCCGAGCATGCTGCGGTCGACCTGGCGGAACATGTCGTCGGTGTGCTGGACGAAGTCCGTCAGGAACGTCTCGACGCCCCAGGAGAGTGCGAGCTGGTCGCGGACCTCGGGCACCGGGGTGAAGGCGAGCAGCGGGAGCTCGCAGTGCAGCCGGGAGAGGCGGCGGACGGTGTCGCCGGTCTGTGAGAACGCGACGAGGGCCTTGGCGCCGATGTTGCGGGCGATCCGGCTGGCGGCGACGGTCAGCGCGCCGCCGTGTGTGCGCGGGTCGTGTTGCAGGACCGGCACGCCGAAGTCGCCGCTCTCGGTGGTGGTGACGATCTTCGCCATGGTGCTGACGGTGAGGACCGGGTACTTGCCGACCGAGGTCTCTCCCGAGAGCATCACGGCGTCGGCGCCGTCGAGGACCGCGTTGGCGACGTCGGAGGCCTCCGCGCGGGTCGGGCGGGAGTTCTCGATCATCGAGTCGAGCATCTGGGTGGCGACGATGACCGGCTTGGCGTTCTCGCGGCAGAGCTGGACGGCGCGCTTCTGCACCAGCGGGACCTGGTCGAGGGGGAGCTCGACGCCGAGGTCGCCGCGGGCGACCATGACGCCGTCGAAGGCGAGCACGATGGCTTCGAGGTGGACGACGGCTTCCGGCTTCTCGACCTTGGCGATGACCGGGAGGGTCTTCTTCTCCTCGGCCATGATCTGGTGCACGAGCTTGATGTCGTCGGGCGAGCGGACGAACGACAGGGCGATCAGGTCGACGCCGAGGCCGAGGGCGAAGCGCAGGTCGGCCTCGTCCTTGTCGCTCATCGCGGGGACGCTGACGGCGACGTTGGGCAGGGAGACGCCCTTGTTGTTGCTGACCGGGCCGCCCTCGGTGACGAGGCAGCGGATGTCCTCGCCGTCGACGGCGGAGACCTCGACCGCGACCTTGCCGTCGTCGATGAGGAGACGGTCGCCGACCTTAACCTCCTGCGGCAGCTTGGTGTAGGTGCAGCTGACCCGGTCGGGGGTGCCGAGGATGTTCTCGCTGGTGATGGTGACGAGGTCACCGGTGCGCCAGACGTGCGGGCCGTTGGCGAACCGGCCGAGACGGATCTTGGGACCCTGCAGGTCGGCGAGGACCGCGACGGCGCGGCCGGTCTCCCTCGCGGCGGCGCGGACCATGTCGTAGATCTTGCGGTGGTCCTCGTGGCTGCCGTGGCTGAAGTTCAGCCGTGCGACGTCCATGCCGGCCTCGACCAGCCCGAGCATGCGCTCGGGGGAGGCGGTTGCGGGACCCATGGTGCAGACGATCTTTGCGCGACGTGTCACAGCCATCAGGCTAGTCTCTCTTTCGGATCGGCTCGCTGGCCGACCCCCGTCAGAAGGATGAACTGCGAATGGCGGCGCCCCGGTTGGGTCCGTCGGGCGCGCCTTCGATCAGCAAGGGTGGCGGGCGTCAGCGACCGCAATCGGCCTCAGCTTATCGGTCGGCTCCCGGCGTCCGCCGGGAGATGGCCCGACTGGAGCGCGCCCCCGGTGAACCCATAAACCGATTGTCACGTGTTGATTGCACTCGGTTAAATGGGGTTGGCGTCGGACTGGGGGTACGGCGATGGCGATCCGGTGGTGGGCCAGCAGGCGGCAGCGGGTGCTGGAGCGCGCGGCCCGCGAGCAGGCATACGAGAGCGACGCGGCGCGGCGGCGGCTGCTGCGCCACGCGGCACAGTGCGGTGGCGCCCGGGCACTGCCCCGGCAGCGGACGGCCGCGACGACGGTACGGGTCTGATGATCGCGGGGCGGCCGGGCCGCCCCGCGATCGCCGGTTCAGCGGGTCGCGGCCAGCGGCTGCGACGACGGGCGTACCGGTGCCGGCAGTTCGCCGAATCCACCCAGGTAGGTGTGGATCGCCGCGGCGGCCGCCCGGCCCTCCGCGATGGCCCACACGATCAGCGACGCGCCGCGGTGCATGTCGCCCGCGACGAACACGCCCTCGGCGCCGGTCTGCCAGTCCTCGTCCGCGTCGACGGCTCCCCTGCTGTTACGGGTCACCCCGAACTGGGTGAGCAGCGGCTGCGGCTCGGTGCCGTCGAAGCCGATGGCCAGCAGCACGAGGTCGGCGCGCAGGTCGCGCTCCGATCCCTCCTGGACGGTGACCGTACGGCGGCCGTCGATGCGCTCGACGACGACGTCGGCGACGCGGACCGAGACGACCTTGCCGGTGCCGTCGTCCACGAACTCCTGCACGGCGACGCCGAAGACGCGCTCGCCGCCCTCCTCGTGCGCCGGGTAGTTGCGCAGGATGACCGGCCAGGTCGGCCACGGGTGCAGCTCGCCGGCGCGGGCCTCGGGCGGCAGCGGGTACTGGTCGAGCTGGATCACGCCGGCCGCGCCCTGGCGGTGTGCGACGCCGAGGCAGTCGGCGCCGGTGTCACCGCCGCCGATGATCACGACGTGCTTGCCGTTGGCGTCGATCGGCGTGGTGTCCTGCAGGCCGGCGACGACGCGGTTGGCGGGCACCAGGTGCTCCATCGCCAGGTGCACGCCCGACAGGTGCCGCCCGGGGGTGCCGGTGGTGTCGCGCCCGGCGAGGGCGCCGCAGGTGAGCAGCACCGCGTCGAAGCGTTCCCGCAGGTCGTCGGCGGTCACGTCGACGCCGACCTCGACGCCGACCTCGAAGACAACGCCCTCGGCCGCCATCTGGGCGAGGCGCTCGTCGATGCGCTCCTTCTCCAGCTTGAAGTCCGGGATGCCGTACCGCAGCAGGCCGCCGATCCGGTCGTCCCGCTCGTAGACGGTGACGGCGTGGCCGGCGCGGGCCAGCTGCTGCGCGGCGGCGAGCCCGGCCGGGCCGGAGCCGACCACGGCGACGCTGCGCCCGGACAGGACGACCGGCGGCTGCGGCACCAGGCCGGCGGCGAACGCGTGGTTGGCGATCTCCACCTCGACCTGCTTGATCGTCACCGGGTCATCGGAGATGCCGAGCACGCACGCGGCCTCGCACGGCGCCGGGCAGAGCCGGCCGGTGAACTCCGGGAAGTTGTTCGTCGCGTGCAGGCTCTCCGCGGCCGCCGCCCAGGCGTTCGTGCGGACCAGGTCGTTCCAGTCCGGGATGCGGTTGCCCAGCGGACAGCCCTCGTGGCAGAACGGGATGCCGCAGTCCATGCACCGGGTGGCCTGGTCGCGGATGAGCTCGCCGTCAGCCGACGGGTACACCTCCCGCCAGTCGCGGATGCGGACCGGCACCGGGCGGCGCTTGGGCAGCTGCCGCTCGTAACGCAGGAAACCGTTCGGATCAGGCACGGGTGACCCCCATAACCGCCTCGTCGATGTTCCGACCGGCGGCTTCGGCGGTCCTGATCAGCTCCATCACGCGCTTGTAGTCGCGCGGCACGACCGCGGTGAACTCCTCCACCGCCGTCTGCCAGTCCTTGAGCAGCCGACCCGCGACGGCGGAGTCGGTCTCGGCGAAGTGCTTCTCCACCAGGGCGTGCAGTCGTTCCCGCTCCTCGCCGGTGAGCGGGGTGAGGTCGACCAGCTCGGGGTTGATCCGGCCCGCGTCGAGCTTGTGCACGAACGCGGTGCCGCCGCTCATGCCGGCCGCGAAGTTGCGCCCGACGGCGCCGAGCACGACAACGGTGCCGCCGGTCATGTACTCGCAGCCGTGGTCGCCGACGCCCTCGACGACCGCGACGGCGCCGGAGTTGCGCACCGCGAACCGCTCACCGGCGCGGCCGCGCAGGAACACCTCGCCGCTCGTGGCGCCGTACAGGATGGTGTTGCCCGCGATGATGTTGTCCTCCGCGACGAACGCGGCGGTCGGTGCGGGCCGCACGATCACCCGGCCGCCGGAGAGTCCCTTGGCCACGTAGTCGTTGGTGTCGCCGATCAGCCGCAGGGTCACCCCGCGCGGCAGGAACGCGCCGAACGACTGCCCGCCCGTGCCCCGCAGGGTGAACGCGATGGTGTCGTCGGGAAGGCCGTTGCCGCCGTAGCGGCGGGTGACCTCGCCGCCGAGCATCGCGCCGACGCTGCGGTGGTCGTTGCGCACGGCCACCTCGGCGCGGACCTGGGCGCCCGCCTCCAGCGCGGGCGCGGCGAGCGCGATCAGCTCGTTGTCGAGCGACTTCTCCAGGCCGTGGTCCTGCTTGACGATGCCGCGCCGCGCGGCGCCCTCGGGCAGCTCCGGCACGAACAGCACCGGCGACAGGTCGAGGCCCTTGGCCTTCCAGTGCGACACGGCGGGCTCGATCTCGAGCAGCTCCGCGTGCCCGATCGCCTCGTCGATGCTGCGGAAGCCCAGCTCGGCGAGGTAGCCGCGGACCTCCTCGGCGAGGAACAGGAAGAAGTTCTCCACGAACTCGGGCTTGCCGGTGAACCGCTCGCGCAGCACCGGGTTCTGCGTGGCGATGCCGACCGGGCAGGTGTCCAGGTGGCAGACCCGCATCATGATGCAGCCCGACACGATCAGCGGCGCGGTCGCGAAACCGAACTCCTCGGCGCCGAGCAGCGCCGCGATGATCACGTCGCGGCCGGTCTTGAGCTGGCCGTCGACCTGCACGGTCACCCGGTCGCGCAGCCCGTTGAGCAGCAGCGTCTGCTGTGCCTCGGCGAGGCCGAGCTCCCACGGCGAGCCGGCGTGCTTGAGCGAGTTGAGCGGGGACGCGCCGGTTCCGCCGTCGTGGCCCGAAATCAAAATCACGTCGGCCTTGAGCTTGGCCACCCCCGCCGCGACGGTGCCGACCCCGATCTCGGAGACCAGCTTCACGTGTACGCGGGAAGCCGGGTTGACGTTCTTCAGGTCGTGTACGAGCTGCGCCAGGTCCTCGATGGAGTAGATGTCGTGGTGCGGCGGCGGCGAGATGAGCCCGACGCCGGGCGTGGCGTGCCGGGTCTTGGCGATCCACGGCCACACCTTGTTGCCGGGCAGCTGGCCGCCCTCGCCGGGCTTCGCGCCCTGCGCCATCTTGATCTGGAGGTCATCGGCGTTGACGAGGTACTCGCTTGTCACGCCGAAGCGCCCGGAGGCGATCTGCTTGACCGAGGAGCGCCGCTGCGGGTCGTAGAGGCGCTCGACGTCCTCGCCGCCCTCGCCGGTGTTGGACTTGCCGCCGAGGCGGTTCATCGCGATCGCGAGGGTCTCGTGCGACTCGGCCGAGATCGAGCCGTAGCTCATCGCGCCGGTGGCGAAACGCTTGACGATCTCCGAGGCCGGCTCGACCTCGTCCAGCGGGACCGCCTCGCGGTCCTTGAAGCGGAACAGCCCGCGCAGCGAGCCCGCCTGCTCGGCCAGGTCGTCGACCTTCGCCGTGTACTGCTTGAAGACGTCGTACTGCTTGCTGCGGGTCGCGTGCTGGAGCAGGAAGACGGTCTCCGGGTTGAACAGGTGCAGCTCGCCCTCGCGGCGCCACTGGTACTCGCCGCCGACCTCGAGGCGGCGGTGGCTGCGCTCGGCCGGGTTGCTCGGGTACGCCTTGGCGTGCCGGGCGGCGACCTCGGCGTGGATCTCGGCAAGGCCGGAGCCGCCGATGCGTCCGGAGGTGCCGGCGAAGTAGCGCTGGAGCAGCCGGTTGTCGAGGCCGACCGCCTCGAACACCTGCGCGCCGCAGTACGACGACACCGTCGAGATGCCCATCTTGGACATGATCTTCAGGACGCCCTTGCCGAGCGCCTTGACGTAGTTGCGGACCGCCTTCTTCGACTCCATGCCGGCGAGCGGGCCGGTGGCGATGAGGTCGTCGACGGACTCGAACGCCAGGTACGGGTTGACCGCCGCGGCGCCGTACCCGATCAGCACGGCCGCGTGGTGCACCTCCCGGCAGTCGCCGCTCTCCACGACGAGCGCCACCTGCGTGCGGGTCTGCTCGCGGACCAGGTGCTGGTGCACCGCCGCGGTGAGCAGCAGCGACGGGATCGGCGCCAGGTCCGCGTTGGAGTCGCGGTCGGAGAGCACCAGGATGCGCACCCCGTCCTCGATCGCCTCGGACACGTGGCGGCAGATCTGCGTCAGCCGCGCCTTGATGCCCTGCGCGCCCTCCCGCAGCGGGTACAGGCCGGAGACCCGGACCGCCTTGAAGCCGGGCAGGTCGCCGTCCTCGTCGACGGAGAGCAGCTTGGCCAGCTCGTCGTTGTCGATGACCGGGTACGGCAGCACGATCTGCCGGCAGCTGGCCGGTCCCGGCTTGAGCAGGTTGCCCTCGGGCCCGATGGTCGTCGACAGGCTGGTCACCAGCTCCTCACGGATGGCGTCCAGCGGCGGGTTGGTGACCTGGGCGAACAGCTGGTGGAAGTAGTCGAACAGCAGCCGCGGGCGGGTCGACAGCGGCGAGATCGGCGTGTCGGTGCCCATCGAGCCGAGCGGCTCGGCGCCGCTGCGGGCCATCGGCGCGACCAGGATCTTCAGCTCCTCCTCGGTGTAGCCGAAGATCTGCTGGCGGCGCATGACCGAGTCGTGGGTGTAGATGATGTGCTCACGCGGCGGCAGGTCCCGCAGGTCGATCATCCCGGCGTGCAGCCACTCGTCGTACGGCCGGGCGGCGGCCAGCTCGGCCTTGATCTCGTCGTCGTGCACGATCCGGCCGGCCTCGGTGTCGACCAGGAACATCCGGCCCGGCTGGAGCCGGCCCTTGGCGATGACCGTTGCCGGGTCGAGGTCGAGCACGCCGGCCTCGGAGCCGAGCACGACCAGGCCGTCGCTGGTGTGCCACCAGCGGCCCGGGCGCAGGCCGTTGCGGTCCAGGACCGCGCCGATCAGGGTGCCGTCGGTGAACGCCACGCTGGCCGGGCCGTCCCACGGCTCCATGAGGCTGGCGTGGAAGCGGTAGAAGGCGCGCCGCGCCGGGTCCATGCCCAGGTCGTTCTCCCAGGCCTCCGGGATCATCATCAGCACGGAGTGCGGCAGGCTGCGCCCGGACAGGTGCAGCAGCTCGAGGACCGCGTCGAAGTTCGCCGAGTCCGACGCCTCCGGGGTGCAGATCGGGAAGAGCCGCTTGAGGTTGCCGGGCAGGTTCGGCGAGGCGAGCAGGGCCTCGCGGGCGGCCATCCAGTTCTTGTTGCCGCGGATGGTGTTGATCTCACCGTTGTGCGCGATGAACCGGTACGGGTGCGCCAGCGGCCACGACGGGAACGTGTTCGTCGAGAAGCGCGAGTGCACCAGCGCGATCGCGCTGTCCACCCTGGAGTCGGTCAGGTCCGGGAAGAAGTGCGGCAGCTGGTCCGGGGTCAGCATGCCCTTGTAGGTCATCGTGCGGGCCGACAGCGACGGGAAGTACGCCGCGACGCCGCGCTGCGAGGTCTCCCGCTCGGCCTGCTTGCGGATGCAGAACGCCACCCGGTCGAGCTCGATGCCGGACAGGGCCTCGCCGGACGGGCCGGCGGCGCTGCCGGTGAGCCGGTGTGCGGCGAGGAAGACCTGCTTGATCTGGGGGCGGGCCGCCTCGGCGGTCTCGCCGAGGCCGGACGGGTCGACGGGCACGTCGCGCCAGCCGAGGATGTCACCGCCCTCGACCAGGGCGTACTTCTCGAAGACCGCGATCGCGCGGGCCGCCTCCGCCGGGTCGTTGGGCAGGAAGACCAGGCCGGTCGCGTACGCGCCGGCCGGCGGCAGGTCGAAGCCCGCCACGGCGCGCAGGAACACGTCGGGAATCTGGATCATGATGCCGGCGCCGTCGCCCGTGTTGTGCTCGGCGCCGCGGGCGCCACGGTGGTCGAGCCGGATCAGCGCCGACAGGCCCTTGGCGACCACGTCGTGGGAGCGCCGGCCGTGTAGGTCGGCGACGAACGCCACGCCGCATGCGTCGCGTTCCTGAGCCGGGTCGTACAACCCCTGAGGGTGCGGAAGAGCCACCGGGCCTCCGATCGTCACTGGTGTTCCGTTTCAAGGTCGGGACGACGTCGGCCCTGCAAAGTCACTAGAGTCTACGTTAGTCGTCACCGATCTCCGCCAGGTGCGGATAGATCACACTTTTGCCCACCGATTTGTCATCGATGCGGCGCCGGGGGCGGTATGTCGTCGCCGGGGGAGAGTCGGCGCGGGCACAACGGGTAGTCTCGCGCGGTGGCGCTAGAAGATACCGACGTCTTCACCCGGCTCGAACGTTTCTACGATGCCGTGCCCCGCGACGCCGCCGTCGCGGAGGATGTCGGCGGGTTCGTGCTCTTCGTCAACGATGGCGGGGGTTGGCCGTTCTACGCCCGTCCCCGTCTGGGCGGCGCGGCAACACCGTCCGCAGCTGATATTACCGCCGTCCGGCAGCGGCAACGCGATCTCGGCGTCCCCGAGGCGTTCGAATGGGTGCACGAGACGACGCCGGACCTGCTGGCCGTCGCCCGTTCCGGCGGGCTGGAGGTGCTGCTCGCGCCGCTGATGGTGCTCAAGAGCGCCGCGCTCGTGCCGGACCTGCCGCTGCCCGGCGCCGGGATCCGCTTCCTCGACCCGGCCTCGCCGGCCTTCGGCGCCGACCTCAACGCCAGCCGCGCGGTCGGCCGCCTCGGCTTCGGCGCACCGGCCAACGCCACCGCCGTGCAGGCGGGCTCGCTGGTGGTCGAGGTCGCAGGCCCGGAGGAGCGCGACGCGGTGCCCCCGCTCGGCGACGACGACCTCGCCCAGCTGACCCGCCGGCACGCGTCCGGCCGGCTGGTCAGCGCGGTCGTCGAGTCGCCCGCCGAGGGCATCCTGACCTGCGGATCGGCGCTGTGCGCCGACGCGGTGGCCGAGATCGCCGGGGTGGCGACGCTGCCGTCGGCCCGCCGCCGCGGCTACGCGTCGCAGCTGACCGCGAGCCTGGCCCGGCGCGCGCTGCACGACGGCGCCGACCTGATCCTGCTCTCGGCCGGCGACGACGACACCGCCCGCCTCTACTCCAAGGTCGGCTTCCGGCGCATCGGCACCGCCTGCATCGCCGAGCCGGCACCCGCCTGAGCGGGCGGGTAAACGTCAGTCCGGCGGCTGCCAGTCCGCGGCCAGGCCGCGGGCGTGGCCGAGGATGCGGGGCCGCAGCGAGCCGAGCGCGGCGTTGCGCGCCCGCAGCGCCAGCCGGCCGCGCGCCTGCACGACCGCCGACATGCGGCGGGTCTGCCGGACCACGCTGGCCGTCCGCGGGCGCCGGGCCCGGTCGTACGCCTCGACGGCCGCACCGAGCTGCGCGCCGGGCGTGCAGTCGGCGACCAGCGAACGCAGCGTCGCCGCGTCCTCGAACGCCAGGCAGGCGCCCTGGCCCAGGTGGTGCGGCATGGCGTGCGCGGCGTCGCCGAGCAGCACCACGCCGCCGGTACCCGCCCGGAAGCCGTAGGCCCGCGGCAGCGGCCGCAGCTCCCTGACCTCCTGCGGCACGAGGTCCTCGGGCCGGGTCGCGGCCAGCAGCGCGCCGACCGGGGCGTGCCAGCTGGCGAACCAGCGCCGCAGCAGGGCGAGCTGGGTGGCGGCGGACTCGGGCCGGGGCGCGCCCGCCGCGGTGGCGATCCAGTAGACCCCGCCGCGGCCGGCCGCGTGCTCACCGAGCGGCATGGAGACGAAGCGGTAGCCGGCACCCAGCGTCTCGCCGCCGGCCAGCTGGTCGGCGGGCAGGTCCGGCACGCGGAAGCCGGGGATGACCGCCTGCCACGAGGCGAAGCCCGACCCGACGGCCACCGCCTCCGGCGCCAGCGCGCGGCGGACCGCGCTGTCGATGCCGTCGGCGGCGACCAGCAGGTCGGCCTCGAACACGGTGGTGCCGTCGCTCACGCTGGGCCGCTGGGCGCGGCCGGTGCGCACCGCGGTGATCTCGACACCGGTACGGATGTCGACCCGCTCGCCGAGCCCGGCGACCAGGGCGTCGTAGAGGTCCTCCAGGTGCACGACCGCCGGTCCGGGACCGGCGCCCGGCCGGGCGCGGGGCGCGGCCAGCCACTGGCCGTCGGGCCGGCGCACGCCGCCGTCGGGCAGCGGCAGCGCGATCGCCGACCAGCCGCCGTCCGGGTCGAGCGCCTCCAGGGCGCGCCGACCGTTCGGCCAGAGCACGAGCGCGGTCGGTGACGCGGCCACCCGCTCACCGCGCTCGAGCAGGGTCACCTGCCAGCCCTCGCGGGCCAGGGCACCGGCGGTGGCCAGCCCGGCCATGCCGGCACCGACCACCACGGCCGTACGCACGCCGCCGCCTCTCGCCTGTGCCGGCGGTCAGTGCTCGTCGGCGGAGGCGGACGCGGACGATCTGTCGTCGCCGTCGTCGCCGTCGTCCCCCGGCTTGTCCGTCTCCGCGGCAGCGGGCGTCGCGGGCGGCAGGACGCCGGTGCGCTCGTACTCCCGGAAGCGTTCCTCGCTGACCACCTGGTACGCCTTCGGGGTCTTGGCGTGCGCCGGGGTGCCCTCAACGTCGGTCTTCGAGACGTCGTCGGCCTCGGCCGGCTCCGGCGCCGTGTCGGGCGCGTCGATCGGCACCACGTACTCGCGGGGGCCCTTGACCAGGATGAAGTAGATGAGCGCGCCGAGGAAGACCACCACGGAGGTGAAGACGTTCAGCCGTACGCCGAAGAAGTGGTTGGCCTCGTCGACGCGCAGGATCTCGATCCAGCAGCGGCCGGCGGTGTACGCCATCACGTAGATCGCGAACGCCCGGCCCTTGCCGAACTTGAACTTGCGGTCGAGCCAGAACACCAGGCCGGCGACGCCGAGGTCCCACAACGCCTCGTAGAGGAACGTCGGGTGGTACAGGTCCGGCAGGGTCACGGCCTTGCCGTCGATGACCGTGGCGTGGCCCGGGTCCGAGCGGTCCATGTCGTGCACCCGCAGGCCCCACGGCAGGGTCGTGACGCTGCCGTACAGCTCGTTGTTGAACCAGTTGCCGACCCGGCCGATCGCCTGCGCCAGCGGCAGGGCCGGCGCCAGGGCGTCGGCGAAGACGCTCAGCGGCAGGCCGAGCTGGCGGGCCGCGATCCAGGCGCCCACCGCGCCGCCGGCGACCGCGCCCCAGATGCCGAGGCCGCCCTCCCAGATCTGGAAGACCCGGATCGGGTCACCGCCGGAGCCGAAATACTCGGTCGGCGAGGTGATGACGTGGTAGATCCGCGCGCCGATGATGCCGAACGGGACCGCCCACACGGCCATATCCAGCGAGGCCCAGGGCGCCACGCCACGGCGGCGCAGGCGGTACTCCATGACGAGGACGGCGACGACGATGCCCAGGACGATGCAGAGCGCGTAAGCGCGGAGCGGCAGTCCGAGGACATGCCACACCGAGGTCGTCGGGCTGGGGATGGCGGCGAGGTTCACGCGGGCACCCTACCGCCGATCCCTGATTCGGCAATCACAAGGGCTTGGAAGCCCTCACGCCCTCGGCCAACTCCCCGCTCAGCGCCCGCAGCCGGGACAGGCCCGTGCCCCGGTCGGGTGCGTCCAGGACGCAGCGGATCAGGGCGCTGCCGACGATCACACCGTCGGCGAACGCGGCCACCTCGGCCGCCTGCGCACCCGTTCCGACGCCGAGGCCGACGCCGACCGGCATGCCCGGGTCTACCGCGCGGACGCGGGCGACCAGCTCGGGAGCCTGCGACGACACCTGCGTGCGGGCGCCGGTGACGCCCATCAGCGCGGTCGCGTAAACGAAGCCGCGGCACTGGCCGACGGTCATCGCCAGCCGGGCGTCGGTCGACGACGGCGAGACCAGGAACGTGCGGTCGATCGAGTGCCGGTCGGACGCGGCTATCCACTCCGCGGCCTCGTCCGGGATCAGGTCCGGGGTGATCATGCCGGTCGCCCCGGCCGCGGCGAGGTCGCGGGCGAACGCGTCGACGCCGTACTTCTCGACCGGGTTCCAGTAGGTCATCAGCACGACCGTCGCGCCGGCGTTCGCGACCGCCTCGATGATGCGCAGCGTGTCCCGGGTGCGTACGCCGGCGGCAAGGGCGATGTCGCTCGCCCGCTGGATCACCGGACCGTCCATCACCGGGTCGGAGTACGGCAGCTCGACCTCGATGACGTCGCAGCCGGCCTCGGCCATGGCGACCATCGAGGCGATGCTGTCGTCGACGGTCGGGAAGCCGGCCGGCATGCAGCCGACGAGCACCGCGCGCCCCTCGGCCTTCGCCTTGCCGAAGGTGTCCGCGATGCTCACGACTGCTCCCCCGGTACGAGCTGCTCGACCTGGTCGAGAAGCCCGAAGTAGGCCCCGGCGGTGTGCACGTCCTTGTCGCCGCGGCCGGACAGGTTGATCACGATCGTCGGCGTGCGCCCCAGCTCGGCGGTCAGCTCCGGCACGATCCGCGCGGCGCCGGCCAGGGCGTGCGCGCTCTCGATAGCCGGGATGATGCCCTCGGTGCGGCACAGCAGCTGGAACGCCGCCATCGCCTCGGCGTCGGTGACCGGCTCGTAGCGGGCCCGGCCGGTGTCGTGCAGCCAGGCGTGCTCCGGGCCGACGCCCGGATAGTCCAGGCCCGCCGAGATCGAGTGCGACTCGATGGTCTGGCCGTCCTCGTCCTGGAGCACATAGGTGCGGGCGCCGTGCAGCACGCCCGCCGTGCCGCCGGTGATCGACGCGGCGTGCCTGCCGGTCTCCAGGCCGTCGCCGCCCGCCTCGAAGCCGTACAGGCGCACGGAGGCATCCGGTACGAAGGCGTGGAAGATGCCGATCGCGTTCGAGCCGCCGCCGATGCAGGCGGCGACCGCGTCCGGCAGCCGGCCGATCTTCTCCAGGCACTGCGCGCGGGCCTCGACGCCGATGCCGCCGACGAAGTCGCGGACGATCTCCGGGAACGGGTGCGGCCCGGCCGCCGTGCCCAGCAGGTAGTGCGTCGTGTCGACGCTGGAGACCCAGTCGCGCAGGGCCTCGTTGAGCGCGTCCTTGAGGGTGCGCGAGCCGTTCGACACCGGCACGACGGTGGCGCCGAGCATGCGCATCCGGGCCACGTTCAGCGCCTGCCGCTCGGTGTCCATCTCGCCCATGTAGACCACGCACTCGAGGTCGAGCAGCGCGGCCGCGGTGGCGCTGGCGACGCCGTGCTGGCCCGCGCCGGTCTCGGCGATGACCCGCGGCTTGCCCATCCGCTTGGCGAGCAGGGCCTGGCCCAGCACGTTGCGCACCTTGTGCGCGCCGGTGTGGTTCAGGTCCTCGCGCTTGAGCAGCACCTCGGCGCCGAGCGCCGCGGAGAGCCGTTCGGCGGAGTACAGCAGCGACGGCGTGCCCGCGTAGTCGCGCAGCAGCCCGCCGAAGCGCTCCTGGAAGACCGGGTCGGTCTTCGCCGACCGGTACGCCGCGTCCAGTTCGTCGAGGGCGCGGACGAGCGCCTCGGGTACGAAGCGCCCGCCGAACCGCCCGAAGTGACCGGCCAGGTCCGGCAGCACCGGCGTGCTCGTGCCGGCACCCCGGTCGCTCATCGCACCGGCCGCGGTGTCGCCGGGTGGTTGCCCGCGTTGACGAGCTCGGCGACGGCGTCGCGCGGGCTCTTCTTCGTGACGAGACCCTCGCCGACCAGCACGGCGTCCGCGCCGGCCGACGCGTACCGGATCAGGTCGTGCGGGCCGCGCACGCCGGACTCGGCGATCTTCACGACGTTGTTCGGCAGGCCGGGCGCGATCCGCTCGAAGACGGACCGGTCCACCTCCAGGGTGCGCAGGTCGCGGGCGTTGACGCCGATGACCTGTGCGCCGGCGTCGAGTGCCCGGTCGGCCTCTTCCTCGTTGTGCACCTCGACGAGGGCGGTCATGCCCAGCGACTCGATGCGCTCGAGGAGGCCGACGAGCACGTTCTGCTCCAGCGCCGCCACGATGAGCAGGACGAGGTCGGCGCCGTGTGCCCGGGCCTCGTGCACCTGATAGCTGGAGACGACGAAGTCCTTGCGCAGCACCGGCACCGAGACCGCGGCACGCACCGCGGCCAGGTCCTCGAGCGAGCCGCCGAACCAGCGGCCCTCGGTGAGCACGCTGATGCAGCGGGCGCCACCCGCCGCGTACTCGCCCGCCAGCTCGGCCGGGTCCGGGATGTCGGCCAGCGCGCCCTTGGACGGCGACGACCGCTTGACCTCAGCGATCACCGCCACGCCGGGCTTGCGCAGCGCCGCGTACGCGTCGATCGCCGGCGGGGCCGCCGCGGCGAGGTCACGCACCCGTTCCAGCGAGATCTGCTCCTGCCGGGCCGCGACATCCTCGCGCACACCGGCGAGGATCTCCTCCAGCACGTTCTGCGGTCCTGCACCACGCTCCGCGGGTCCGCCACTGCCCGCTTCCGCCTGATCGGATGTCACCTAATGACTCCCCTCTCCGGGTGTCCTCGGCCCGATGCTAGGTGGCCGCCGACACGTACAGCCCCCCGGGGTACGGCGCGCCTCGCGACGTGGACTGCGGCATAATGCCCTGCCGGGTGTCGCATGTCAGTTCAGTCACATCCTCCTCCTGTGCATCTTCGGCCTAGCTGGGACCCCCTGGATGATCGGCTGACACCACTCAGCGTTGATGGTGGTGACATGGTTCGGAAATACGACACCGGCATCATGGGACTCGGGCAAACTGGTCGGCGGCACCGGGGAACGCCGGCCCCCGGTACGAGTCTTTGTGGAGTGGACCATGCCTGATGCTGAGCTTGGTTTCGCCGCCGTCTCCCGCGCGGTCGTCGCGGTGGCCGCGGACCTCGTCGCCGATGTCGAACGTCGCGTGGTCGGGGATGCGAACGTCCGCACGGCCCAGGGCAACGCCTGGGCGGCGATGTGCGCCGACCGGGCCCGCGCGCAGGCCCGCGCCGACGTGGACGCGCTGGTAGCGACGCTGGCGGCCCGGCCGCGCGGCCCGCAGCCGCCGCAGGGCGGTGCGGAGGCCGGCGACGGCGCACCGGACACCACCCGCGCCACCGGCACCCCCGCGAAGCGCTCCGGCGGACGGCCGAAGGGCCCGAAGGCGGCCCGCGGTCAGCGGGCGGTCGGATCCTCGCCGCGGTCCAGCGCGTCCCAGGCCGCCCTGGTGTCCACCCGCTGATCGGCGTCCACCGCCTGATCGTCGTCCATCGTCTGATCGTCGTCCGGCCGCGCCGCGCCGCGTTCGTAGCGCGCGCCCATTCCCGGCCACTCGTGGCCGTAGCGGGCCGCGGCCAGCCCGCCGAGCAGGATCAGCAGGCCGCCGGCGACGCAGGCGACCGGCCAGACCGTGGCGCCCGCGCCCGCCGAGCCGGTGTCCAGGCCCGCCCGGCCCGCGATCGCGCCCGCCGCGATCCCCAGGCCGGCCAGGGCGAGCAGCCCGCCGAGCACCCGCCGGGGCAGCCCCCGGGTGGCCGGCAGCGCGCCGGCGCCGGCGAGCGCGACGAGCGCCAGGCCGATCACCCACGGCTCGAGGTCGGCGCCGGTGCGAACCGCGCGCAGCGCCGACAGGCCGGGCCGCTCGGTGACGATCTCCGACCAGGTGCGGGTGACGCCGTAGATCGTCAGGCCCGCGCCCGCCGCGCAGAGCAGCACCGTTGCCGTCAGGCGGCGCGCCGGGCTCATCAGCGGGCCGCGCGCAGCGTCTCGGCGGCGGCGATCGCGGCCAGCACCGCGGCGGCCTTGTTGCGGCTCTCCTGCTCCTCGGCGGCGGGGTCGGAGTCGGCCACGATGCCCGCGCCGGCACCCACGTACGCCGTACCGCCGCGCAGCAGCGCCGTGCGGATGGCGATCGCCATGTCCATGTCGCCGGCGAAGCCGAAGTAGCCGACCGTGCCGCCGTACAGGCCGCGGCGGGTCGGCTCGAGGCCCTCGATGATCTCCATGGCCCGGACCTTGGGCGCGCCCGAGAGGGTCCCGGCCGGGAACGTCGCGGCCAGCGCGTCGAAGGCGCTGCGGTCCTCGCGCAGCTCGCCGACCACGGTCGAGACGATGTGCATGACGTGGCTGTAGCGCTCGATGCGCGCGAAGTCCGGCACCTCGACCGTGCCCGCCCGGCAGACCCGGCCCAGGTCGTTGCGGCCCAGGTCGACGAGCATCACGTGCTCGGCGCGCTCCTTCGGGTCGGCGAGCAGCTCGGCGGCGAGCGCGTTGTCCTGCTCGGGCGTCGCGCCGCGCCACCGGGTGCCGGCGATCGGGTGCAGCAGTGCCCGGCGGCCGCCGCCGTCCTCGGCGCTGACCTTGAGGTGCGCCTCCGGCGACGAGCCGACGATATCGAAGTCGTCGAAGCGCAGCAGGTACATGTACGGGCTGGGGTTGGTGGCCCGCAGCACCCGGTAGACGTCGAGCGGGTCCGCGTCGGTGGCCCGCTCGAAGCGCTGCGCGACGACGATCTGGAAGCACTCCCCGGCCCGGATCGCCTCCTTGGCCGCCTCGACCGCCTTCTGGTAGTCGCCCGGCGCGGTGCGGCTGATCACCTCGCCGGGCGGCACCCGCTCGACCGTGGAGATCATCGGCGGGGTGGGCCGCGACAGCGCGGTCGTCATCGCGTCGAGCCGCCCGACCGCCTGGTGGTAGGCCGCGCGGGCCGCCGCCGGGTCCGCGCCGGCGGGCAGGACCGCGTTGGCGACCAGGATCGCCGAGCCGTCGTAGTGGTCGAGCACCACCAGGTCGGTGGCGAGCATCATGCCCAGCTCGGGCAGGGGTACGTCGTCCGCGGCGATCGACGGCAGCCGCTCGAAGCGGCGGATCAGGTCGTAGCTGAGGTAGCCGACCATGCCGCCGGTCAGCGGGGGCAGGTCGTCGCCCGAGCCGGGCTCGGGCGGGTCGGCCAGGGCCGCGACGGTCTCCCGCAGGGCGACCACCGGATCACCCGCCACCGGTACGCCGCCGGGCGGGCTGCCCAGCCAGACGGCCTGGCCGTCGCGCTCGACGAGCGTCGCCGCGCTGCGCACGCCGATGAACGAGTAGCGCGACCAGGCGGCGGTGCCGGCGCCCTGCTCGGCGGACTCGAGCAGGAAGGTGCCCGGCCCGCCCGCGAGCTTGCGGTAGACGCCGACCGGGGTCTCGCCGTCGGCAAGCAGCCGGCGGGTGACGGGCACGACCCGGCGGCGGGCCGCCTGGGCGACGAAACCGTCCTCATCGGGCGAAACCGCTCCAGTGGTGGTCACGGGCGCTCCTCCTGGTGTACGGGCAGGTCCTCGGAGAAGCAGGTGTGCGTTCCGGTGTGGCAGGCCGCGCCGACCTGCTCGACCGTCACCAGCAGCGCGTCGCCGTCGCAGTCCAGCGCGACCGACCGCACGTACTGATGGTGACCGGAGGTAGCGCCCTTCACCCAGTATTCGCGGCGGCTGCGGGACCAGTATGTCGCCCGGCCGGTGGACAAGGTGCGATGCAACGCCTCGTCGTCCATCCATGCCATCATCAGCACGTCGCCGGTTCCGTACTCCTGGACGATCGCGGCCACCAGGCCGCCGGAGTCACGGCGCAGACGGGCGGCGATGGCCGGATCCAGCGCGGAAGTGGGTCCGTTCTCAAGGTCAGGTGCGGGCACAGTGTCAGATTGTCCCGCATCGCCGTCGACCGTCCACCTGGGCGTAGCGGTAACCCACGATCCGGTCACTGACGCGGACTGGGGGTGTGACCGGGCGGCGGATGACGGTACCGTCGTCGTGCGCCGCCTGCCCGGGTGCCGCGCCCGCCGGCCGCCCGGTCTCCCCCGGCGCGGATCGTGCCGTAACTGAAACGGGAGTCTTGACCGATGGAGCCGACGTCCGAGCCCGACCACAACCGCCAGGCGCGCGGCCTCGCCCGCTTCTGGCCGGTGCACGGTGCGGCCGCGCCGGCCCAGCGCCAGTCCGATGAGGATCCGGACGTGTCTGACACCTCCGGCGGCGCCGCCACGGCGCCCACCTCCGACCAGCAAGCCGGCGCCGCCGGCCCGACCGGGGAGCACCCGCAGGTGAGCGATCAGCAGTCCCAGCCGCAAGATGATCAGCAAGGGTCCGACGAGCCGGCACCGAACCCGTTCGCGCCGGGCCGGCCACACCCGGCGCTGACCAGCGACACCCAGATGGTCGCCCTCGGTTCCCGCCGACCGGCCGACGCGCTGCTCAGCGGCGCCAACGGCTCCCGGTGGGGCAACCAGGTCGGCTTCGCGCCGGTCGAGACCAACGGCCACCGAAACGGCGACGCCGGGCCCCGGCACGGCGGCGCCCCGATCACCAACGGCCAGGCGCCCGCCGGCGGCTCGGCCCGGCCCGTGCCCGGGTCGCGCTCCCCGTTCGCCCCGGGCGGCGACGACGGCCCGCCCGCGCCCCGGTCGCCGTTCGCGCCGGCCGAGGAGGGCGGGGCGGCCGACACGCCGTTCGCCGCGTCGCCGTTCGCGCCGCAGGCCTCCGGCTCCGCACCGGCGAGCAGCCCGGTCGCCGAGCCGGCCGCGCCGGCGCACCCCCTGGACCCGGCACACCCGCTGGACCCGGCGCACCCGCTCGACCCGGCGGCGCCGCTGCCCGGTGCCGCGGCGTCCACGCGGCCGCCGGCCGTGCCCCGCCCGGTCAGCGCGCAGCCCGCGGCCTCCGGCTCCGCCCAGGTTCCCGCGCCAAGGCCCAGCCGCCCGGTCAGCGCGCCGCCGGCCGCACCCGAGCAGTCGCAGGCCACCCGGTCCGTGCCGCACACGCTCGCCACGGACCACACCCCGACCCGGCTCGAGCCGACCGGCTGGGCGACGGCCGGGCCCCGGGCGGGAGCCTCCGGCAGCGCGGCCGTGCCGGTCAGTCCCCCGGGCGGCCGCCGCGGCCTCGACGACGAGGAACACCGGACCCCGGCGCCGCGCCGGGCCGCGAGCCTCGACGACGCCGTCGAGGCGCCGGTTGGCCGGCGGGCGGCCCGCGCCGCCGCCGAGGCCGACGCCTCCGACACCCCGCTGCGCCCCGGTGACGTGCGCGAGACCTCGATCACCTTCTGGGAAGAGGCCGCCAGCGAGCAGTTCCGCGCCGAGTGGCACGAGATCAAGGCGCAGTTCGTCGACGACCCGGTCGCCGCGCTGACCAGGGCGCACGACCTGCTCACCGAGGCCGTGCATGAGCTGACCGAGTCGATGCTGGCGGAGCGCGACGATCTCGATCCGCTGCGCGGCACGGGCACGCCGGACACCGAGAGCATGCGCATGTCGATGCGGGGCTACCGCGAGTTCCTGGACCGCATCCTCGCCCTCTGAGCACCGCAAAACCCGCGGAAGCCGCGTTTCCCCCTCCCGGGGAGCGCGGCTTCTGTCATTTCCCGTACCCGGCCGACGGTTACCCGATTGCCCTGCGCGAAGAATTCATCTAGCGTTGAAATCAACATTCGATGATTTCTTGGAGGAGGCGCGATGACCAGCGCCATCGAGGTCCGGGACCTCGTGGTCGATCGGGGCAGACGCCGCGTGCTGCACGGGATCGACTGCTCGGTTCCGGCCGGCAGCGTCGTGGGCCTGCTCGGCCCGAGCGGCAGCGGGAAGACGACGCTCATCCGGGCGGTCGTCGGTGTGCAGATCGTCAAGTCCGGCACGGTCACCGTGCTCGGCGAGCCGGCCGGATCGGCCGCCCTGCGGCGCACGGTCGGCTACGTGACCCAGGCGCCCAGCGTCTATGCCGACCTCACCGTCCGGGAGAACGCGCGGTACTTCGCCTCGCTGTACGGCCTGTCGGCCGCCGACGCGGACACCGCGATCGCGGACGTCGGCCTGACCGACGCCGCCGGCCAGCTGGTCGGCAACCTCTCCGGCGGTCAGCGCAGCCGCGCGTCGCTCGGCTGCGCGATGATCGGCAAGCCCCGGCTGCTGGTGCTCGACGAGCCCACCGTCGGCCAGGACCCGGTGCTGCGGGCCGACCTGTGGGCGAAGTTCCACGCCCTCGCCGCCGAGGGCACGACCCTGCTGGTCTCCAGTCACGTCATGGACGAGGCCGGGCGCTGCGACCGGCTGCTGCTCATCCGCGAGGGGCGGCTGATCGGCGACGACTCCCCCGCCGCGATCCGCACGGCGACCGGCACCGACGACCTCGAGGCGGCGTTCCTGCGCCTGATCCGCGACAGCGAGCAGGAGGCGATGGCATGAGCGAGCTTGCGAGCGAATCATCAACTCAGTCCAAAACTCATGGCATCGCCGGAGCGCCAGCGGAGGCGACGGCATGAGCGAGCTTGCGAGCGAATCATCAACTCAGTCCAAAACTCATGGCATCGCCGGAGCGCCAGCGGAGGGGATGGCATGAGCCTTCGGATCACTTTGTCGACGTGCGGCCGCATCCTGCGGCAGCTTCGGCACGACCGGCGCACCGTCGGCCTGCTGATCGCGGTGCCGGCCGTCCTGCTCACCCTGCTCTACTTCATGTTCGACAACGCGGGCAGCACCTTCGACCGGATCGCGCTGGTCATGCTCGGCGTCTTCCCGTTCGTGATCATGTTCCTGGTGACCAGCATCGCGATGCTGCGCGAACGCACCACCGGCACGCTGGAGCGGCTGCTCACCACCCCGCTCGGCAAGCTGGACCTGCTCTTCGGCTACGGACTCGCGTTCGGGCTCGCCGCCGCCGTGCAGGCCAGCGTCGCGGTCGCGGCGGCGTTCCTGCTGCTCGGGCTCGACACGGCCGGCAATGTCGGGCTGGTCGTGCTGATCGCCGTGGTCAACGCCGTGCTCGGGGTGGCGCTCGGGCTGTTCTGCAGTGCCTTCGCGCGCACCGAGTTCCAGGCCGTACAGTTCCTACCGGTGGTGGTCATTCCCCAGCTGCTGCTCTGCGGGCTGTTCGTGCCGCGGGAGCAGATGGCGGGCTGGCTACAGGCGGTCGCGGACGTCCTTCCGCTGTCGTACGCCGTCGAGGCGCTGGCCGAGGTCGGCGCGCACCCCGACCCCACCACGACGATGTGGCGCGGCCTGACGGTCGTGGCCGGCGCGGCGATCATCGCGCTGGTCCTGGCCGCGGCGACGCTGCGGCGTCGCACCCCCTGACCGAGGAGCGTTTTTGGTACGGCGCAGCGGGCGGCGTCCGGGAAACCAGGACACCAAGCAGTCCATCCTGGAGTCCGCCCGCAAGGTCTTCGCGGAGCGGGGCTTCGACAAGGCCTCGATCCGGGCCATCGCCGGCGAGGCCCAGGTCGACCCCGCCCTGGTGCACCACTACTTCGGCACCAAGGAGAAGCTCTTCCTGGCGAGCATGAACTCGCCGATAGACCCGGCCGAGGTCATCCCGAAGGCGATGGCCGGCCCGCCCGAGGAGGCCGGTGAGCGGCTGGTGCGGCTGGTCCTCGGAGTCTGGGACTCGCCGGCCGGCGCCGCCGCGGTCGCGCTGTTCCGCTCCGCGCTGAGCAACGAGTGGACGGCGCGGCTGATGCGCGAGTTCGTGGTCACCCAGGTGCTGCGCCGGGCCGTGGCCGAGCTGGGCATCGACGAGGCGCAGGCCGCCACCCGGGCGGCACTTGTCGCGACCCAGATCGCCGGGCTCGCGGTGGTCCGCTACGTGCTCAGGGTCGAGCCGGTCGCGTCCGCGCCGACCGAGCAGCTGGTCGCGGCGATCGGCCCCAACGTGCAGCGCTACCTGACCGGCGACCTACCGGGCGTCTTCGAGACCGGCGACGGCCACTGAGCCTGCCCGTCGGCGTCACTCCGTCCAGGCGCCGGTGATCTCGAGGTTCCGGCGCCATCGGCGCGCGCCCGGGGAGGTGTCCCCATCGGGCCGGGGCGGCGCCAGCATCGTTTCGCACTTGGCCAGCATGGCCGCCCGCCGCCGGCGCCAGCTCGGACGATCTCCGTAGCCGATGAACAGCGACCCGAGCTCGCCGACGACGTCCGGGTGGTGCATTCGAATGATCCACTCGCACCAGGCCAGGTCCTCCACGGGTTCACCCGGGTGGGCCCACTCCCAGTCGAGCACAGCGGCCGCGCCGAAGCTGACCGGGTCGAAGAGCATGTTGTTGGGGCCGTAGTCGCCGTGCACGACCACCGCCGCGCCCGGCGGCACGCCGTCGAAGACGGCCGAGGCGTCCACGGCCTGGATCCGGCGCAGCGTCTGCCCGCACGAACGCAGGACCGCGGCCGCGTGCCCGGCCCGGATCAGCTCCTGGCCGTGCGTGCCGGGAACGTGCCGCATGCACAGCGCGCCGGCCGGCTCGGCGATCAGGCCGGGAACCGGTACGTCGCCGCCCGCCAATCTGGTAAGCACGAGCCGCTCCGCGGACCTGCGCGAGTGCGCGAACAGACCCCGGTACCGCTTGGTGACGGTGACACCGTCACCACGGGTGTCATGGGAATAGCCATAGGGCAACGGCCGCATCACCGAATCATCGCGCGGTACCCGCACCGGGCCGGTCAGGCCGCCTCCTGGCCGGCGGTGCAGCGGTGGCAGAGCACCGGGTGCAGCAGGTGTGCCAGGTCGTGGCGGTCGGACACCGGGCGCGGGAAGGAGAGCCGGGCGAGCCGGGCGCCGAGGCGGACCACGAAGCCGTACCGGTCCAGGCGCACCACCCGGGGCTCGTCGCCCTCGCGCGCGGCCGGGCCGAGCTGGCGGCGCACGTAGACGGCCATCTCGTGGACGTGGTGGTCGGCGAGGTCCGCGATCAGGTCGAACTCGATCGTCCGCAGCGGGTCCGGGGCGGCCAGCGCGTAGTCGTCGGGGTCGACGTCGACAAGCACGCCGTTGCGCTCGTAGCGCACCTCCGCCACGTCCATCCGGTGCAGGACCTGGGTGTCCCCGACGTCGAGCAGGTCGGGCGCCGCGTCGGTGTCGGCGTAGTCGAGCGCGGCCGCGCGGGCCTCGTCGCCGGTGAGCGCGACGGCCCAGCCGGCGACCCAGACCCGGCCCAGCGACGGTGCGCCGGCGACCGGCGGCAGGTCGCTGATGTCGAGCACGAGCGCGGTGTCGTCGACGCCGTCGGCCGGCCGCAACGCGGTGGTCAGCGCCCCGTTTCTCGGCGAGAGCAGCAGCACCCGCCCCTGGCTGTCGGTCACGTGCCGCACCGGGTAGGGGCCCTGCCGGCACGCGATGTGCGCGGTGGCGGGCAGGTGGCCGGCGGCCAGGGTGCGGGCGACCTCGGCGTGGGTGGGCTGCATGTCGGGTACCTCCGGGCACCAGTTAGGCTTGCCTTAGTAAGGTGAGGCTAACCGTACAGCACCCCGAAAACGAAGTGAGATCGCCCGTGAACAACTCCCGACCCAAGGCCCGGCTGTCGAGGGCTCTCGGAATTCCACTCACGCGCAAGTGCGTCAAGTACTTCGAGCGGCGGCCGTTCCCGCCCGGCGTGCACGGCCGGGGGCGGCGCAAGGCCTCGGACTACCAGGTCCGGTTGCTGGAGAAGCAGCGGCTGCGCCACCAGTACAACATCAGCGAGGCCCAGATGCGGAAGGCGTACGACGACGCGCACCGCAAGGAGGGCAAGACCGGCGAGAACATGGTCCAGCTGCTGGAGAGCCGCCTCGACGCCACCGTGCAGCGCGCCGGCCTGGCCCGCACGATCTACCAGGCACGCCAGCTCGTCGCGCACGGCCACTTCACCGTCGACGGCCGCAAGGTCGACCGCCCGTCGTACCGGCTCAAGCCCGGTCAGGTCGTGGAGGTCCGGGAGAGCAGCCGGCAGAAGCCGCCGTTCCAGATCGCGGCCACCGGCGCGCACCTCGACGGCCCGACGGCTCCCTACCTGTCCACCGTCGTCGAGGAGCTGCGCACCACGGTGATCCGCAAGCCGCTGCGCTCCGAGGTACCGGTGATCTGCGACGAGCAGCTCGTAGTCGAGTTCTACGCCCGCTGAGTCAGCGGGTCTGCTCCAGCCACGAGGCGTAGAGCTTGGCGTAGATGGAGTCCTCGTCCAGCAGGAGCGTGGAGTGTGGGCCGCGTTGCACGACGCGGCCCGCGTCCACCACGATCACCTCGTCGGCGGACTGCGCGGTCGAGAGCCGGTGCGCGATGGCCACCGTGGTCCGGCCCCGGGTGACGGTTTCCAGGGCCCGTTGCAGGCGCACCTCGGTGGCCGGGTCGACCGCGCTCGTCGCCTCGTCCAGCACCAGCAGGTCCGGATCCGCGACGTACGCCCGTACCAGAGCGACGAGCTGGCGCTCACCCACGCTGAGCGCCTCGCCGCGCTCGCCGACCGGGGTCTCCAGGCCCTGCGGCAGGCCGGCCAGCCAGTCGGCGAGCCCCAGCCCGGCGAAGGCCATCTCGAGGTCGTCGTCGGTCAGCGCCGGTTCCGCGAAGCGGATGTTCTCCGCCACGGTCGCGTCGAAGAGGAAGCCGTCCTGCGGGACCATCACCACGCGCGAGCGCAGCGACGTGAACCGCACCGACGTCAGCGGCGTGCCCGAGAGCAGCACCTCGCCCGCCGCCGGGTCCATCAGCCGGGTGAGCAGCTTGGCGAACGTGGTCTTGCCGCTGCCGGTCTCGCCGACCACGGCGACCTTGGTCCTCGCCGCGATCTCCAGGTCGACGTCGGCGAGCACGACCGGGCCGCCGGGGTAGCGGTAGGAGACGTCGGCGAAGCGCACGGACAGCGGCCCGGGCGGCAGCGGAACGCCCAGCGCGTCGGGGTCGGACACGTCCGGATCGATGTCGAGCACGTCGAGCACCCGGCGCCAGCCCGCCACCGCGTTCTGCGCCTCGTTGAGCACCTCGGTGGCGATCTGCACCGGCTGGATGAAGAGCGTCACCAGGAACAGGAACGCGGTCAGCTCGCCGACGGTCAGGCCACCGTCGACGCCGAACAGCACGCCGACGACCACCACCGCGGCGAGCGCGACCCCGGCGGCGATCTCGCCGGTGGAAAAGCTGACCACGCTGGTACGCAGGGCCTTCTGCTGGGCGACCCGCAGGCTGCCGATCGAGTCGTCCAGGCGCCGCTCGGTGCGCCCGGCCACGCCGTACGCGCGGATCACCGTGGCGCCGACGACGCTCTCCGCGACCGCACCGAGCATCGTGCCGGTGCGCTCGCGCACGATCCGGTAGACGCCCGCGAGCCGCTTCTGGAACAGCCGGATGACGATCACGGCCGGCAGGAACGCGGCGAAGACCACCAGCGCGAGCTGCCACGAGTAGACGAGCATGACGACGGTCGTCACGACCAGCTGGCCCGAGCTGAGCAGCAGCATCACGCCGCCGGTCTGGAGGAACTGGGTGATCTGGTCGACGTCGCCGGTCACCCGGGAGACCAGCGATCCGCGCCGCTCGGACTGCTGGTGCAGCATCGACAGGTCGTGGATGTGCCGGAAGGTGCGGCCGCGCAGCGCGGCGAGGGCGGTCTCGCTGACGGTGAAGAGCCGGCGCGTCATCGCGTACCCGCAGGCGGTGGAGACGACGAGGATCGCACACGTGAGGCCGACGATCACGGCGACCACCCCGAGGTCGGGGCCGCCGGGCGCGCGGATGCCCCGGTCGATGGCCTGCTGGACGGCGATCGGCACGGCGACCCGGCCGGACATCGAGAGCACCGCCAGCGCCAGCGTGCCGATCAGGCCCGGGCGCAGCTCGGGCGAGAGCGCGATCCCGCGCCGCACGGTCGCGAAAGTGCCCGGCTCGGGCTTCTCCAGCAGGACGTCGCTCACGCGGTCACGCTCTCGTCCTCGCGGGCGGCGTCGGCCTGCTCGTACGCGGTCACCAGGTTGAGGTAGCCCGGCTCGGTGGCCAGCAGGTCGTGATGGGTGCCGGTCGCCACGACCCGGCCGTTCTCCAGGAAGACCACCTCGTCGGCGAGCGCGATGGTGGCCCGCCGGTAGGCGACGACCAGGATGGACGCGCCGGCGTCGCGGTCGCGCAGCGAGGCGAGGATGGCCGCCTCGACGCGCGGGTCGACCGCGCTGGTGGCGTCGTCGAGCACCAGCAGCCGCGGGCGGCCCGCGAGCGCGCGGGCCAGGGTGAGTCGCTGCCGCTGGCCGCCGGAGAGCGAGGTGCCGCGCTCGCCGACGGCGGTGTCCAGCGCGTCCGGCAGCTTCTCCACGAAGCCCTCGGCCTGCGCCGTGCGCAGCGCCGACCAGACCTCGTCGTCGCCCAGCCCGTCGCGGTCCAGGGTCACGTTGCCGCGCACGGTGTCGTCGAAGACGAACGGCACCTGGGGCACGAGCGCGGCCGTCGCCGCGAGCGCGGCGACGCTGAGCTCCGGCAGCGGGGTGTCGTCGGCGCGGACCGTTCCCTTGTCCGGGTCGACCAGCCGAACGGCGAGCGAGGCGATCGTCGACTTGCCGGCGCCGGTCGCGCCGACGAGCGCCACGGTCCGGCCGGCCGGGACGGTGAACGAGACGTCGTGCAGGACCTCGGCGCTCCCGCCGTACGAGAAGGAGACCCGGTCGAAGGTGAGCGCCGCCGGGCCGGTGCGCGCGGGTGCGGACGAGCCGTAGGCGAGGTCGCCCTCGGCGCCGAGCACCGCCTGGACCCGCTCCCAGCCCGCCACGCTGCGCGGCAGCTCGGCGACCACCCAGCCGATCGCGCGGATCGGGAAGGCCAGCACGGTGAAGAGGAAGGCGACGCTGACCAGTTCGGCGACGGTGATCGCGCCGGCCTCCAGCCGCCAGGCGCCGAGCAGGAGCACGCTGAGGGTGCCGATGCTGGGCAGGCTGTCCATCAGCGGATCGAAGAGGCCGCGCAGCCGGCCGACGGAGATCAGGGCGTCGCGCAGCTCGGCGACGTATACCGCGAAGCGCCGCGACTCGTCGGCCTCGCGGCCCATCGTCTTGACCACAAGCGCGCCGTCGAAGCTCTCGTGCGCGACCGCGCTGACCCGGGCCCGCAGCTGCTGTGCGCGGATCTGCCGCGGCGACATGCGCCGCGAGTAGACCAGGTTGAGGCCGAACAGCGCCGGGAAGAGGCAGACGCCGACAAGCGCCAGCACCCAGTCGGTGAAGAAGAGCGAGACGACCGCGGCGGCGATCATCACCAGCGTGCCGACCGCGAACGGCAGCGGCGCGATGGGCACGAACGCGGCCTCGACGTCGGAGTTGGCGTTCGACAGCAGCGTGCCGGTGGCGTGCCGCTGGTGCCAGGCGGGCGGCAGGGCCAGGTAGCGGCGGGTGACGGCGCTGCGGTAGCGGGCCTGTAGCCGGAACTGCATGTAGCCGGCGCCGAGGCGGCGGCCGAAGATGCTCGCCACCCGCAGCAGTGAGAGGCCGATGAACGTGGCGGCGACCAGGCACAGCTCGGCGGCGCCGACCCGGTGGTCGGCGAAGGCCGGCACCACGACGTGGCCGGTGACCGCGCCGACCAGGTAGGCGTTGGCGATGACCAGGAGGCCGAAGAGGCTGCTGCCGGCCGTGCCGACGATGAAGAGCCGGGGTTCGGTGCGGATAGCGCGGCCGAGCACGCGTAGGCCCCGGCCCAGCACGTCCCGGCTGGCCCTCGTGGTCAAATCCCCGCCCTGACGTAAGTCCTCGCCGACGGTCTCGGCCTTACCAGTCCATCCTGCCGAACCGAACGGTAAACGCCACAGGTTTACATTGTGTCCACAATTACATCGCCGCGCTGCCCCGCCTCTTGACGGATCGAATTGGCCCCTCCGAACAGGGTCGAATTGGCCCGGACATGGAGCCAATCTCCCCCTACGTTGAGCGCATGACACCAACCGGCGGGCTGTCCCGCGCACAAGGCACCGCCCTCTGCGTCGGCGCGGTCCTGGGCACCGGCGTCATCTCGATGCCCGCGCTCGCCGCGGCCGTCGCCGGGCCCGCGTCCCTGCTGGCGTGGCTCGCCCTCATCCTGCTCTCGGCACCCCTGGCCGGGACCTTCGCCGCGCTCGGCGGGCGCTACCCGGACGGCGGGGGCGTGTCCACGTACGTCCGGCTGGCCTTCGGGCCGCACGCCGCCGCGGCCGTCGGCTGGTGTTTCTATTTCGCCGTGCCGCTGGGCGCGCCGGCCGCGGCCGCGTTCGCGGGCGGCTACGTCGCCGACGTCCTCGGCGGCGGCCAGGCCACCGTGCTGGCCACGTTCGCCTTCGTCATGGCCGTCGTCTTCGCCATGAACTGGTTCGGCCTGCGCGTCTCCGGCCGGGTACAGCTCTACCTCACCGCGACGCTGGCCGGCCTGCTGGTGATCGCGGTGGTGGCGGCGCTGCCGCACGCCGACCTCGCCAACCTGACCCCGTTCGCGCCGCACGGCTGGGCCGGCGTCGGCGCCGCGGCCGCGATCCTGGTCTGGGGCTTCGCCGGCTGGGAGGCGGTGTCGTCGCTGTCCGGCGAGTACCGCGACCCGCGCCGCGACGTGCCCCGGGCCACCGCGGCGGCCGTGCTGATCGTCGGCGTGCTCTACCTCGCCGTCGCCGCGGCCAGTGTGCTGGTCCTCGGACCGGCCGCCGGCGCCAGCCCCGCGCCCCTGGCCGACCTGCTGGCGGTCGGCGTCGGCGGCCCGGTCCGCCCGCTCACCGCGGTCGTCGCCGTGCTGCTCACCATCGGCGCCGTGAACGCCTACCTGGCCGACGCGTCGCGGCTCGGCGTCGCCCTGACCCGCGACGGCGCGCTGCCGGCGCGGATGGTCGGCACCCCGCGCAGGTCACTGGCCTTCGTCACCCTCGCCGGATGCGCGTCGGTGCTGCTGCCGCTCGACCTGCACACCTTGATGCTGCTGGTCACCGGCTGCTTCACCCTGGTCTACGTGCTCGGGACCGCGGCCGCGCTGCGGCTGCTGCCGCCCGGGTGGTCGCGGCGCGGCGCCGGCGTCGCGAACGCCTCGGTGCTCGCCCTCATGGTGCTCAACGGGCCGCCCGCGCTGCTCAGCCTCGCGGTGGCGGCGGGCGCGGTGCTCTACGTGTCGCGCAGGACGGCCCCGAAGATCGCCAGCCCCTCGTCGAGCAGCGCCGGGTCGATCGCGCCGAACCCGAACACGAACCCGGTCGAGTCGCTGCCGTAGACGCCGAGATCCTCGATCGCCACGCCCCGGGCGGCCGCGGCGGCCACCACCTCGGCGGACCGGGCACCCAGCGCCGTCACGTGCAGGCCCGCGGAGGACGGGACGACCTCGAGGTCAGGGTCCGCGGAGAGCGCGGCCACGATGCGCGCGTGGCGCCACGCGTACGCCTTGCCGGCCCGGCGCAGGTGGCGCGCCAGCTGACCCTCGTCGATGAAGCGCGCCAGCGCCGCCTGCACGGCCACCTGGCCGTACCCGTCGCTGAGCTGCCGGGCCGCGACCAGCGCCGCCCGCAGCGGGGCCGGCGCCAGCACGAAACCGGTACGAATGCTCGGCAGCATGGTCTTGGAGAAGGTGCCGACGTACAGCACCCGGCCGGCGGTGTCCAGGCTGTACAGCGGCTCGAGCGGGCGTGCCGAGAAGCGGAACTCGCTGTCGTAGTCGTCCTCGACGATCGCCGCCTGCCGCCGCCGCGCCCAGTCCAGCAGGGCGTGCCGCCGGGCCAGGCTCATCGCGGCGCCGAGCGGGAACTGATGCGACGGCGTCGCGTAGACCACCCGCGCGGCGGCCGGCAGGGCGTCGACCACCAGCCCGTCGCGGTCCACGGGTACGCCGGCCACGCGCGCGCCCAGCGACTCGAACAGCCGCCGGGCCGGCGGGTACCCTGGCTCCTCGACCGCGACGACGTCGCCGGGGCGCAGCAGCACCCGGCCGATCAGGTCGAGCGCGTGCTGGGTGCCGTTGGTGACCAGGACGTCCGAGGCGGTGGCCCGCAGCGACCGGGAGTACCCGACGTAGCGGGCGATCGCCGCGCGCAGCGCCGGGTGGCCGGACGGCTCGGCGTACCCGCCGGGGTCGTTGGCCCGCAGCCGCAGCTCGGCGCCGACCAGCCGGCGCCAGGTGTCGAACGGGAACAGCCGCGCGTCCGGGATGCCGGTCCGGAAGTCGTACCGCGGCCGCGGCAGGTCGGCGCTGGTCGGCAGCGGGGTGAAGGTCCAGCCGGCCCGCGGGCGCAGCGGATCGGCCGGCGCCCCGGCGGCGGGCGCCGGCGCATCCCGTACGGGCGCGACGTAGGTACCCGCGCCGACCCGCGACACCAGGTAGCCCTCGGCGACGAGCCGCTCGTACGCGGTCGCGACGCTGTTGCGCGCCAGCCCGAGGTCGGCGGCCAGGGCGCGGGTGGCGGGCAGCCGGTGCCCCGTGGGCAGCCGTCCGTCCACGATGGCCGCCCGCAGGGCGCGATACACCCGCACGGTCTTCTCGCCGGTGCCGTCGAGGCTGATGACCAGGTCCACGTGCCCATTCTCGGGTGCCGGCGCCCGGGGAAACCGCTTGCCGCGCGCCGGACCGCTCTGCTGTCCTGGGAGGCATGTCGATATTCAACGATCCCGGGCTCTTCGGCCGGCAGTGGGCGGAGAAATACGACGCCCCCGGCAACCCCGACCCGGCGCCGGCCGTGGACTTCCTGGCCGGGCTGGCCGACGGCGGCCCAGTGCTGGAGCTGGCGATCGGCACCGGGCGGGTCGCGCTGCCGCTGGCCGCGCGGGGCATAGCCGTCGAGGGCGTCGACGGCTCACCCGAGATGGTCGAGAAGCTGCGCGCCAAGCCCGGCGGCGCGGACCTCCCGGTGGTCATCGGCGACATGGCCGACGTGGCCGTGCGCGGGCCGTTCACGCTGGTCTACCTGGTCTTCAACACGCTGTTCAACCTGGTCGACGCCGAACGGCAGGCGGACTGCCTGCGCAACGTCGCGCGGGTGCTCGCACCCGGCGGCGCGTTCGTCGTCGAGGCGTTCGTGCCGAACCTCGCCGAGTTCGAGCGCGAGGAGCGCCAGGCCCAGGTGGTCTCGGTCACCGAGGACTCCGCGTCGTTGCGGCTGCACCGCTACGACCGGGCCGCGCAGACGTTCGTACGGCAGACCGTGACGTTCTCGGCGGGCGGCGTGCAGTTGCAGCCGTTCGGCATGCACTACCTGTGGCCGGAGCAGATCGACCGGCTCGCGGAGCAGGCCGGCCTGCGGCTCGAGGCCCGCTACGCCGACTGGCACGGCGCGGTCTTCGACGCCGACAGCACCGACCACGTGTCGGTGTACCGGCTCCCGCCCGCAAAGGGGTAGCTCCGGACCTCGCGGCCCGGAGCCACCCACACCCCCGTCTCGCGAGGGATCAGGCTCCGACGTAGAGCAGCCGGTTCGGCGAACCGGTGCCGGGGCTGGTGACCACTCCGGTCGTGGCCCGGTTCACCAGGTTGTCGCGCACCTGCGCCGGGGTGAGGGACGGGCTGGCCGAGAGCACCAGCGCCGCCGCGCCCGCCACGTGCGGGGACGCCATCGACGTACCGCTGATCGTGTTGGTCGCGGTGTTCGACGAGTACCAGTCCGAGGTGATGGACGAGCCCGGGGCGAAGATGTCGAGGCAGGTGCCGTAGTTCGAGTACGACGCCTTGGCGTCGGTGTTCGTGGTGGCGCCGACGGTGATGGCGGAGGCGACCCGGGCCGGCGAGGAGTTGCAGGCGTTCGCGGTCGAGTTCCCCGCGGCAAGTGCGTACGTGACACCCGAGCTGATCGAGCTCGCGACCGCGTTGTCGAGGGTGGTGCTAGCGCCGCCGCCGAGGCTCATGTTCGCCACCGCGGGCTTTACCGCGTTCTGGGTGACCCAGTTGACGCCGGCGATGACGCCCGCGGTGGTGCCGCTGCCGGAGCAGTTGAGCACCCGGACGCCGACGAGCTTGACCTGCTTCGCGACGCCGTAGACGGTGCCGCCGACCGTGCCGGCGACGTGGGTGCCGTGGCCGTTGCAGTCCACGCCGCCCGAGCCGACCGCGTCGTAGCCGAAGCGCGCCCGGCCGCCGAAGTCGTTGTGCGTGTACTTGATGCCCGTATCGATGATGTACGCCGTCACATTGCTTGCCGTGACGGTGTAGGTGTACGTGGTGCTCAGCGGGCGGGCCTTCTGATCGATGCGGTCGATGCCCCAGGTCGCGCCGGTCTGGGTGGTGAGCAGCGAGACCCGCTGGTTCTGCTCCACATAGGCCACGCTCGGGTCGGCGGCGAGCCGCTTGGCGGCGGCCTCGCTCATGTTCGCCTCGAAGCCGTTCAGCGCGGCGCCGAACGTCCGCCGCACCTGCGCGCCGTACCCGCGGGCCAGGTCGGCCGACTTGTCGCCGACGGCGGCGACGCGGTTCGTCCCGGTGCGCACGGCGCTGTCCTTCAGCACCACGATGTAGCTGCCCGCCACCGCGTCGGCGGTGCCGGCGAGCCTGATCTGCCCGGCGGCCGGAGCCGCCACCGCCGGCGCCACCGTCGCGGCGGTCGTCGTTGCCGCAACAAGCAGGGTGACGGCCAGGAACCGGCCGCTTCGGGGGGGTCGAATCGCCATGGTCTTCCTCTCTCGCGCGCCTGCCGGACCCCGACGTGTCCCGGGCCCGTGGCCCCAGAGAAAGGTCCGTTGACTACAGAGATTAGGGCCAAGGAGTTGATGAACCTCTATATCGAATGGGCCATATCAAAATTTGTTAACAATCCGACCTGGGGCAGCGAGCGCCCGGGGACGGCGCGGATCACCCAGGACGCCGGGCAACCGGCACACCCGGTCATGCGGTGCACAAACGGCCGTATCGGCACGGGTAGGATTGTTGCGCAGGTCACTCCGAAGGCGAACGGAGATTGACTGGCGGGGTGCTCTGGCCCTCGCGGCTTACTGGCAATACTCTTCGGTAACTCAGCTGTCACATGAACTCACCCCCATAGACGCAAAGAGGCGGCGCCCGATGGCTCTCGAGGTTCCCTACCGGTCGATTCCGGACATGTTCCTGCAACGTGTGCGGGCGACCCCGAACAACCAGGCGTTCGCAGTACCGACCGCCGACGACAGTGCGATCAAATGGCTCAACTGGTCCGAGGTCGGCGAGCGCGCCTGCGCGATTGCCGCGGGCCTCGCCGGGCTCGGCATCGGTCTCGAGGACCGGGTCGCCATCATCAGCGGCACCCGGCTCGAATGGATCCTCGCGGACCTCGGCATCAACTGCGCCGGCGCCGCGACCACGACGGTCTACCCGACCACCGAGCCCGAGGACGCGGCCTACATCGTCGCCGACTCCGGGTCGAAGATCCTGGTGGCGGAGAACCCCGCACAGGCGATGAAGCTCTCCGGTTTCGAGACCGCGGTCACACACACCATCCTGATCGACGGTACGGCCGACGCCGGCGCCACGCCGCCGCAGCTCACCCTCGCCGAGCTGGAGGAGCGGGGCCGCGCCGCGCTCGCCGAGCAGCCGGACCTGGTGGACCGCATCGTCGAGAGCGTCGGACCCGACAACCTGGCGACGCTGATCTACACCTCCGGCACCACCGGCCGCCCCAAGGGCGTGCAGCTGCTGCACCGCGGCTGGACCTGGGAGGGCGTCGCGCAGCTCGGCACCGGCCTGTTCGCGTCGTCCGACCTCCAGTACCTGTGGCTGCCGCTGTCGCACTCGTTCGGCAAGACGCTGGTCTGCGGAATAATCCACGTGGGCGTGCCGACCTACGTCGACGGCCGCGTCGACAAGCTCGTCGAGATGCTGGCCGTGGTCAAGCCGACGCTGATGTGCGCGGCCCCCCGCATCTTCGAGAAGGTCTACAACAAGACCGTCACGACCGCGCTCGCCGCCGGCGGCGCCAAGGCGAAGATCTTCAGCTGGGCCGTCGGGATCGGCAAGGAGAAGGTCGCGCTCGAGCAGGCCGGCAAGCCGGTCGGCGCCGCGCTGAAGGCCAAGTACGCGGTCGCCGAGAAGCTCGTCTTCAGCAAGCTCCAGGAGCGCCTCGGCGGCCGGCTGCGGGTGCTGGTCTCCGGCTCCGCGCCGCTGAGCCCCGACATCGCGGAGTTCTTCGCCGCCGCGAACCTGCCGATCCGGGAGGGCTACGGCCTGACCGAGTCGAGCGCGGCCAACTTCGTCAACAAGATGGGCAAGCTCAAGCTCGGCACGGTCGGCCAGGCCCTCGCCGACCTCGAATGCCGCATCGACAGCGACGGCGAGATCCTGCTGCGCGGCGCCCCGGTCATGCGCGGCTACCACAACCTGCCCAAGGAGACCGCGGAGGCGTTCACCGAGGAGGGCTTCTTCCGCACCGGCGACATCGGCGAACTCGACGCCGACGGCTTCCTCAAGATCACGGACCGGAAGAAGGACCTGGTCAAGACGTCGGGCGGCAAGTACATCGCGCCGTCGGCGATCGAGGGCCAGTTCAAGGCGATCTGCCCGTACACCTCGCAGGCGGTCGTCGTCGGCCAGGCCCGCAACTTCGTGACCATGCTGATCTCGCTCGACGAGGACGCGATCAAGGGCTGGGCCGCCGGCGAAGGTGTTTCCGGCAGCTACGCGGAGATCGTGGCGGCGAAGGAGACGCAGGCGCTGGTCGCGGGCTACATCGAGGAGCTGAACGGCAAGCTGAACCGGTGGGAGACGGTCAAGAAGTTCGCCATCCTGCCGCGCGACCTGACCATCGAGGACGGCGAGATCACGCCGTCCATGAAGATCAAGCGCCGCAGCGTGGAGACCAACTTCTCCGCACAGATCGAGCAGATGTACGCGGGCAGCCTCGCACAGTTGTAACCATCCCGGACGGCCCGTTCGACGAGCGTCGCGATCTCGAATCGCGGCGCTCGTCGCTCGTTCCGGCGGTCGCGCCACGCACCGGCGATCACAGCCGGAGAGCGCCACGCCGACCGGATCACTCGGCCCAGGCCGCGACACACCGACGCGACCCAGCGCAGGACCTCCGTACCGTCAGGCGATGACGGCTGGGGTGCGCCAGGCCGGCCGGGTCGCCCGGTCCAGGTCGTGGCGCACGGAGGCGATCCGGCGGATGGCCTCGGTGAGGTCGTCGGCGGCGAGCGTGAACGGCAGGCGCATGAAGCGCTCGAGGGTGCCGTCGAGGCCGAAGCGCGGCCCGGGCGCGAGCCGCACACCGACGTCCTCGGCCGCGCGGGCCAGGGCGCTGGAGATCGGGCCGTCGAGCTCCGCCCAGAGCGTCACCCCGCCGGCCGGCAGGGTGAACCGCCACTCGGGCAGGTGCTCGCCGAGCGCGGCGACGAGCGCGTCCCGGCGGACCGACAGCTGAGCGCGCCGGGCCGCGACGATCGTCTCCGCGTCCCGCAGCAGGTGCACGGCCACGAGCTGTTCGAGGACCGGACTGGCCATGTCGACGCCGACCCGCAGGGCGGCCAGGCGCTGCACCAGCGGCGCCGAGGCGCGGACCCAGCCGATCCGCAGGCCGCCCCAGTACGCCTTGCTCATGCCGCCGATGGACACGACCCGCGAGTGCCGGTCGAAGAGGGCGACCGGCGGCGGCATCGCGGTGCCGTCCAGCGGCAGGTCCACGAAGGACTCGTCCACGATCAGCTCGGTGCCGGCCGCGTGCGCGGTGGCGGCGAGCCGCTCGCGCAGCTCGGTGGGCATCAGGTGGCCGGTCGGGTTCTGGAACTCGGGGATCACGTAGGCGAGGCGCGGCCGGGTCTGGCGCAGCGCGCCCAGCAGCATCTCGCCGTCCCAGCCGTCGGCGGCGTCGAGGCCGTGCGTGCTGATCCGGGCCCGGCGCGCGGCAAGGGCGGCCAGGGCGTTGGGATAGGTCGGCGACTCGACCAGCACCGCGGCGCCGGCCGGTACCGACAGGCGCAGCACCAGGTCGAGGGCCTGCTGCGTACCGCTGGTGATGAGGATCTGTTCCGGGCTGGTCGCCACGCCGCGGCCGGAGTAACCGGCCGCGACCGCCTCGCGCAGCTCCATGAGCCCGGTCGGGTGGTAACCCGCGCTGCCGAGGAAGCGCGGCAGGTCCTCGGCGGCGGCGCGGGCCGCGGGCACGAGCTCGACCGGCGCGGCCGAGGCCGCCACCCCCAGGTCGATCATGTCCAGGTCGTCGTCCGGGGTCCACAGGCCCGAGGTGGCGACCCGGTGCCCGGTCGGCAGGGTGGTCCAGCTACCGGCGCCGCGCCGGCTGGTGAGATGGCCGGTCTCCCGCAGCGACCGGTACGCGGCGGTGACCGTCGTCCGGCTGACACCGAGCGCCTCGGCGAGCTCACGTTCGGCGGGAAGGCGCACGCCCAGCGGCAGCCGCCCGTCGGAGAGCAGCCCCCGGATCGCGCCGGCGAGCGCGGCGTAGTCCGGGCTGCGGTGCCGCCCCGGAAGCGAGTGCCACTGACCCAGGAGGCGGGCCAATTGGCCCCCACGAACGGACGTTGTCATGGCCACCTCCCCGAAATTGGCACTTTGGTGCCGACCAATTGGCCTTCAGAGTGGCACCTATGAGCCGCATCAGCAACCTCGTCCCGACCGGCGCCCGCCTCCCTCGCCGCGTGAGTCAACTCCTCGCGGGCCTGGTCCTGTACGGGATAAGCATGGCTTTCATGGTGGAGAGCAGCCTGGGCCTGACGTCCTGGGACGTGTTCCACCAGGGTGTGTCGAAGGCCACTGGGCTCAGCTTCGGCTGGGTGGTGATCCTGGCCGGCGTCCCGATCCTGATGCTATGGATCCCGCTGCGACAGCGGCCCGGATTCGGCACGCTCGCGAACCTGTTGGTGATCGGGCTCGTGGTGGACGCCGCCCTGGCCCTGCTGGCCCCCGGCGAGTCGATGGCGATGCGCGTCACGTACCTGCTGGTGGGCATCGCCCTGAACGGCGTGGCGACGGGGATGTACATCGGGGCCCGCTTCGGGCCGGGCCCGCGCGACGGCCTGATGACCGGGATCGTGAACCGCTTTCCGCGCCTGTCCATCCGGCTGGTCCGCACCAGCATCGAGCTGCTCGTCCTGGCGGTCGGCTTCCTGCTGGGCGGCACGGTCGGCCTCGGCACCATCGCGTACGCGCTGGCGATCGGCCCGCTGGCGCAGCTGTTCATGCCGGTCTTCGCGATTCCCGCCGCGGACCCGGCGCCCGCGAACGCCGCGAGGCTGGTTCCGGTCCCGTCCACCTGATCCGCCCGCGCGGGCGGTCCGCTCAACCGATACGCGGGCGGTCCGCTCAACCGATACGCGGGCGGTCCGCTCAACCGATACGCGGGCGGTCCGCTCAACCGATACGCGGGCGGTCCGCTCAACCGATGCGCGAGTGGTCCGCTCAACCGATACGTGGGTGGTCCGCTCAACCGATACACCCAACCCGATCGGCCGCCGGATCCATCCAGATGGGAGTCCCACCGCGGCGGGTCGGGTGCGGGCGAATTGTCCGGGGTGAGGACACAGGTTGGTGATCATCCAGGCACATTTGCTTTCCGGTTCGCCGACCGCACGGCATCATGGCGACATGGGGGCTGGCGACTGGCACTGGAACGACGCATGGATCTTCGTGTCGACAGTCATCGCCGAGCGCCTCGAGCGTGACCGGGCGCTCCATGCGGCGCTGCCGGTCACCGGGGCGAGCCTCGCGGACGTACTCGCGGCCGCCGACTTCCTGCACCACAGCGTGCCCAGCCGCGCCGAACTGGAGGACTCCGTCCGCCGCCTGGCCGGCGCGGGCCTACTCACCGTCGACGACGACCTCGTCGAGGTGGCCCCGGCCGGCGAACAGCTCTGGCGCACGAGGCCGTTCAGCGGCCTGTCCTCGGCCGTGGTAACCCTCCAGGCCCAACTGAACCGAGCGGCGACCCCAGGCGACTCGGACTGGCGACTCGACGAGCGAACCTACAACGCAGCAGTCCGCGAGTACTCACTACGCCTCGCCGACGGCCGCTGACCCCCGACGAACCAGCTCCGCCCCAGCCAGACTGACTCCGAACCCAGCGACAGGCTCCCACCCAGACGGATCGGCTCCCACCCCGAGCGGATCGGCTCCCACCTCAGGCGGATCAGCTCCGACTCCAGCGGATCGGTTCCGCGCGCAGGATCGGCTCGGGATGGACCGGCTGCCACCCTGCCGGATCGGCCCCGCCGGACCTGCCGGATCGGCCCCGACACCGGCGGATCGGCCCAGGCGGATCGGCTCCGACAGCGGTGGATCGGTCCGGGTGGGCCGGGTGGGCCGTCAGCGGACCGGGTTGCCCGCCTCGCGCAGGCTTTCCTTGACCTCGCCGATGGTCAGGTCTCCGAAGTGGAAGACGCTCGCGGCCAGGACGGCGTCGGCACCGGCGGCGACCGCCGGCGGGAAGTGCTCCACCGCGCCGGCGCCGCCGCTCGCGATCACCGGGATGTCGACCACCGCGCGCACCGCGGCGATCAGGTCCAGGTCGAAGCCGGCCTTGGTGCCGTCGGCGTCCATCGAGTTGAGCAGGATCTCGCCGGCGCCGAGCTCGGCGACCCGCCGCGCCCATTCGACGGCGTCCAGGCCGGCGCTGCGGCGGCCGCCGTGGGTGGTGACCTCCCAGCCGCTCGGGTGCTCCGGCGACGGCCCGGACGCGACCCGGCGGACGTCCAGCGAGAGCACCAGCACCTGATTGCCGAAACGGTCGGCGATCTCCGCGATCAGCTCGGGCCGGTTGATGGCCGCGGTGTTGACCCCGACCTTGTCGGCGCCGGCGCGCAGCAGCGTGTCGACGTTGTCCACCGAGCGCACCCCGCCGCCGACGGTCAGCGGGATGAACACCGACTCGGCGGTGCGCCGGACCACGTCGAGCATCGTCCCGCGGTCGTCGGAGGAGGCGGTCACGTCGAGAAAGGTCAGCTCGTCGGCGCCGGCGGCGTCGTAGGCGGCCGCCAGCTCGACCGGGTCACCCGCGTCCCGCAGGTCGACGAAGTTGACGCCCTTGACCACCCGCCCAGCGTCAACGTCGAGACAAGGAATCACCCGCACCGCCACCGTCATGGCCCAACCCTATCGAGCCGCGCTCCGGCGAGTGCCCGGATATCCACAGGGCGGAACCCGGCGCGCCAGGCACCGCCCGCTGACGCCGACCGGACCGCCGGGGCGCCGACGCCGGGTGCCTGCATGGCCGTTCGCGGCACCCCGAAATCCTCAGCCGCGACCGGCACACCCCACCCGCGCCGGAACCGGCCACGACCGTCGAGCCCACTCAGCCGCGAGTAGCCATGCGGCCGACCCCCGACAGGCCGATGCCCGCAGGACCGGGCACCGCCCCGGGCTCGTTCAGTCGCAACCGGCAGCGCCAACCGCGGCCACCGACAGGCCTGTGGCGCGGGCGGCGGTACCGGCCACCGCGGCAGAGGCCCCGGTGGCGGGGACCAGGCTCGCGCTGGCGGTGTGGGGCCCGGTGGCCGGGGACGTGCGGCCGGGTCCGGAGGCTCCCAGCAGCACCCCGCCGACCACCAGCACTCCCCCGGCGAGGTCGGTGCCGTGGACCGCCTCGCCGAGGAAGATCGCCGCCGACGCGATGCCGAACACCGGCACCAGCATCGAGAACGGTGCCACCGCCGAAGCGCCGTACCGTCTGATCAGCGCGCCCCAGGCGCCGAACCCGGCCAGGGTCGAGATCAGGGCGACGAAGAGCAGCGCGGCGACCGCCGTGGCGTCGATCGCGCGGAGCGCGGCCAGGTCCGCGGCCGGGCCCTCGACGAGCACCGAAAGGACGGCCAGCGGCAGCGCCGCGACCGCGCTCACCCAGACCATGAAGCGCAGCGTGTCGGCCGGCGCCGCACGCCGGGTGGCCACGTTGGACACGCCCCAGGCGACGGCCGCGCCTAGTACCAGGCCGAACGCGCCCGCCGGCAGGCCGTCCGCGCCGAGCCGGGTGGCGACCACGCCGATGCCCAGCGCCGCGACGGCCAGGCCGGCGATCCGGCGTGGTCCGGGGCGTTCGCGCAGGAGCAGCACCGCGAAGATCGTGGTGAACACCGCCTGGCTCTGGAGGATCAGCGAGCTCAGGCCGGCCGGCATGCCGGCCGCGATGCCGGCGAAGAGCAGCGAGAACTTGGTGACCCCGAGCGCCAGCGCCACCGCGAGCACCCACCGCCACCGCGCGGGCGGGCGACCGGCGAACAGCACGGCCGGGAACGCGGCGAGCGTGAACCGCAGCGCCGAGAACAGCAGCGGCGGGAAGTGGTCGAGGCCGATGTCGATCACGACGAAGTTGACGCCCCACACGGCGGCGACGGCCGCGGCGAGCGCGATGTCCCGGGGTCTCATGTGATCACCCTCGCCCGGGCGCATCGTGAAGCACCAGCGAATAGTGCTACACCGACGATGTAGCGTGGCTACATGATTGATCTGGGCCGGCTCCGCGCCCTGCACGCCGTGGCCAGCTACGGGACGGTGCTGGCGGCCGGCGAGGCGCTGCACTGCACGCCGTCGGCGGTGTCGCAGCAGCTCGCCAAGCTGGAGCGTGAGACCGGCGCCACCCTCGTCGAGAAGGACGGGCGCCGGCTGCGGCTGACCGAGGCGGGGCGGGTGCTCGCCGACCACGCCGAGCGGCTGCTGTCCCACCTCGACGAGGCCGAGGCGGCGCTCGCCGCACACCGCGACACGGTCACCGGACGACTGACGGTGGCGGCCTTCGCGACCGCGTGCCGGGCGCTGCTCCCGTACGCGTTGCATCGGCTGGCGACCGACCACCCGCAGCTGGCGACGGGCCTGGTGGAGGTCAATCCGCACGAGGGTCTCGAGATGCTGCGGCGCGGGCATGTCGATCTCGCGGTGCTGGACGACTGGCCGGAGGTGGCGCTGCGGTATCCGCCGGGGATCACGCACGAGCGGATCGGCCTGGACGTGGCGGACCTGATCGTGCCGGCCGGCCACCGCCTCGCCGCCGCGAAGGAGGTGCGGCTGTCGCGGGCGCGCGACGAGCGCTGGATCGCGGCGAAGGCCGGCGACATCTGCCACGAGTGGCTGCTGCGGGTGTTGCCCGGGGTGCGGCCGGACTTCCATGTCGGCGAGTTCGAGACGCAGCTGACGCTGATCGCGGCGGGGCTCGGCATCGCGATGATCCCCCGGCTGGCGCGGCCGCCGCTGCCGAAGGGCGTGTGCGTGGTGCCGGTGCGGCCGGCGCCGACCCGGCGGGTGGTGCTGGCGTGGCGCGAGGCCTCGACGGCCCGGCCGGCGTTGACCGCGGCGGTCACGGCGCTGCGCGAGGCCTGGCGGCGCAACGGCGGCTAGGACGCGCCCGGAGCGGGTCGCCACTGCCCGGACGCGTTCCGCCTGTTATGCCGCGGCGGGGGAAAGCGGTGTCGGCTCCAGCTCGGGACGGCGGACCGCGTCGCGGTCTTTCGCATCGACTGAGCCCACCCGCGGCGGAAACCAGGCAAGGTCGCTACATGCGGCCGCCCGGCGTCAGACCAGGACCGTCCTGGGGCGCCCGCCGATGTACGCCTCGACCTCGATCTCCACCAGGTGCGCGGGATCCAGCAGCCCGGCCACCACCACCAGCGTCGCCACCGGCCGCACCTCGCCGAAGACCGAGCCGTGCGCCCCCGCCACCGCGTCCGCGTGCGCCGCGTCCACGATGTACATCCGGGTCCGGATGACGTCGGCGAGACCCGCGCCCGCACCCGCGAGGGCGTCGAGCGCGATCCCGATCGCCGTCAGCGTCTGCGCCCGCGGATCACCGATCCCGGTCACCGCGCCATCCACGGTCGCCGTGCAACCGGCCGTGATCACCAGGTCCCCGGCCCGGACCACCCGGGAGTAGCCATACCGCTCCTCCCAGGGACCACCGGAGGCGAAGCGCTCGATCTCGCTCATGCCTGCGCTAGCGCCTTGAGGGCTTCGGCCACCGTGAACGCGCCGGCGTAGAGCGCCTTGCCCGCGATCACGCCCTCGACGCCGAGGTGTTCCAGCGTCGCCAGGGCGCGCAGGTCGTCCAGCTTGGACACCCCGCCGCTGGCGATCACCGGCCGGTCGGTGCGGGCGCAGACCTCCCGCAGCAGGTCCAGGTTGGGGCCGCGCATCGTGCCGTCCTTGGTGATGTCCGTGACCACGTAGCGCGCGGCGCCGGCCTTGTCGAGGCGCTCCAGCACCTCGAACAGGTCGCCGCCGTCGCGGGTCCAGCCGCGGGCCGCCAGGGTGCGGCCGCGGACGTCGAGGCCGATCGCCACCCGGTCGCCGTACTCGCCGCAGATCCGGTCGCACCACTCCGGGTCCTCGAGGGCGGCCGTGCCGATGTTGACACGGGCGGCGCCGGTGGCGAGCGCCGCGCGCAGGGACGCGTCGTCGCGGATGCCGCCGGAGAGTTCGACCTTCACGTCGAGGCGGCTGACCACCTCGGCGAGCAGCGCGGCGTTCGAACCCCGGCCGAACGCGGCGTCGAGGTCGACGAGGTGCACCCATTCCGCGCCGTCGTTCTGCCAGGCGAGTGCGGCCTCGAGCGGGTCGCCGTAGCCGGTCTCCGAGCCCGCGGCGCCCTGTACGAGGCGGACCGCCTGGCCGTCGGCGACATCAACCGCGGGCAGCAGCGTCAGGGTCACGAGAAACTCCGATCAGAGAGAACAGGCGGGTCAGGAACGGCGGCCCAGGACTACGACGACCAGGGCCGGCAGGACAAGAACGATCATGGCGATCAGCACCAGGCGGAGCGCGAGCTCGGGCACGAGGAACCACACCACCGCCGCCACGATCAGCGGCACGACGACGATGCCCGTGCGCTGGGCGCGGCTGCGCCGGTAGAGCCGGCCCGAGCTGGAGCGCCGGCCCGGCTTCAACGAGGCGACCAGGGCGCGGCGACGCTGCCGCCGGGCCGAGCGGCGGGCCCGCTTGGCCTTCTCCTTTTCGAGAACGACGAGCCGCTCGGCCCGCCGTCTCGCGCGTTCCTTGCTCACCGGGTGGACTGCGAGGGCAGGCCCGCCACCCAGTTGTTCAGCAACGCGTATCCGGCGTCGGAGGACTTCTCGGGGTGGAACTGGGCCGCGGACAGCGGGCCGTGCTCCACCACTGCGGCGAACGGCAGGTCGTGCGCGGCCGTCGTGACCCGGGCGCCGGCGGCCTCCAGCGCGGCCAGGTCGGAGGCCGCGTACGAGTGGACGAAGTAGAACCGCGCGCCGGCGGGCAGGCCGTCCAGCAGCACCGACCCGGCCGGCGCGGACACCGTGTTCCAGCCCATGTGCGGGATGCGCCGGGCGGTCAGCCGGGTCACGGCGCCCGGCAGCAGCCCGAGCCCGCGGGTCTCGACGCCGTGCTCGACGCCGGACTCGAAGAGGATCTGCATGCCGACGCAGATGCCCAGCACCGGCCGGCCGGCCGCGACCCGGCCGGCGATGACCGGGCCGGCGCCGAGCTTCTCGATGCCGGCCATGCACGCCGCGTAGGCGCCCACGCCGGGCACCACCAGGCCGTCCGCGGCGGCCGCGGCGGTCAGGTCGTCGGTCACCGTCACGGTGGCGCCGGTACGCGCGACGGCGCGCTCGGCCGACCGCAGGTTCCCGGAGCCGTAGTCCAGGATCACCACCTCGGTCATCAGCTGTCCCCGGGCATCATCCAGGCGACGCCGCCGGCGAGCGCCAGCAGTGCGAGCGCGGCGACCAGGCCGATGCTGAACTTCGAGGCGCCCTGCCGGGACAGCGAGATGACCCCGCCGACCAGGATGCCGCACAGGCCGAGCAGCAGGATCGGTACGAGGCTCACAGCACGCCCTTCGTCGACGGGAGCGCGCCCGCGTTACGCGGATCGATCTCCACGGCCGCCCGCAGCGCCCGGGAGAACGCCTTGAACTGCGTCTCCACGACGTGGTGCGCGTCGGGCCGGCCGCCGTCGCGGGCCGCGCGCAGCACGCTGACGTGCAGGGTCACCTTGGCCGCGTGCCCGAACGACTCGAAGATGTGCCGGGTCATGCTGGTCGGGTAGACCGGGCCGATGTACGGCGCCAGCTCGGGCTCGTCGTGCACCACGTAGGGCCGGCCGGACAGGTCGACGGCGGCGCGCACGAGCACCTCGTCCATCGGGATCGTCGCGGAGCCATAGCGGCGGATGCCGGCCTTGTCGCCCAGCGCCCGCGCGAACGCCTCGCCCAGTGCGATGGCCGTGTCCTCCATGGTGTGGTGCGCGTCGATCTCGAGGTCGCCCTCGGTGCGCACGGTGAGGTCGAAGCCGCCGTGCTTGGCGAGCTGGTTGAGCATGTGGTCGTAGAACCCCACGCCGGTCGACAGCTCGGCCTTGCCGGTGCCGTCGAGGTCGATCTCGACGAGCACCTTGGTCTCATTGGTGACGCGCTCGATGCGCGCGGTGCGAGTCAAAGCAGGGCCCCCAGGAAGGCGTCAGTTTCGGATTCTGTTCCCGCGGTCACCCGCAGCCAGCCGGCCAGGCCGACGTCGCGGACGAGCACACCGCGGTCGAGCAGGCGCTGCCACGCGACGTGCTGGTCGCCGCCGACCTCGAAGAGCACGAAGTTGGCGTCGCTCTCGGCCACCCGCACGCCGCGGGAGCGCAGGGTGTCGACGATGCGGTCGCGCTGTTCCTTGATCGCGTCGACGGTGGAGAGCAGCGCCTCGCGCTGCGCGAGCGCGGCCCGGGCGGCGGCCTGCGTCAGCGCCGAGAGGTGATAGGGCAGGCGGACGAGCTGGACGGCGTCGACCACGGCGGGGTCGGCGGCGAGATAGCCGAGCCGGCCGCCGGCGAAGCCGAACGCCTTGCTCATGGTGCGGGTGACGACCAGCCGCGGGTGCCGCGGCAGGGCCGACAGCGCGCTGGTCGTGCCGGCCCGGGCGAACTCGGCGTATGCCTCGTCGACCACGACCATGCCCGGCGCCGCCCGCAGCACCGCGTCGACCACCGCCGGGTCGAGCGCGGTGCCGGTCGGGTTGTTGGGCGAACAGAGGAACACCAGATCCGGGGCGTGCCGGGTGATCTGCTCCACCGCCGAGAAGGGCGTGAGGCCGAAGTCGGCGTCGCGCAGCGCGCCGATCCAGCGGGTGCCGGTGCCGGCGGCCAGCAGCGGATGCATCGAATAGGACGGGCCGAAGCCCAGCGCGGAGCGCCCCGGCCCCGCGAACGCCTGCAACAGCTGCTGCTGCACCTCGTTGGAGCCGTTGGCCGCCCACACGTTCGCCGCGGTCAGGCCGTGGCCCAGGTAGTCGGCGAGATCGGTGCGCAGCGCCACCGCGTCCCGGTCGGGGTAGCGGTTGAGGTCGCGCAGCTCGGCCTGCACGGCCTTGCCGATCGCGTCCACCACGGCGTCGGGCACCGGATAGGAATTCTCGTTGGTGTTCAGCCGCACGGCCACGTCGAGCTGCGGCGCGCCGTAGGGCGAGCGGCCGCGCAGGTCGGCGCGGACGGGCAGGTCGTCGATCGTGGTCATGAGCCGAACCTCGCCGTCACGGCCTGGCCGTGCGCCGGCAGGTCCTCGGCGTTGGCCAGCGCCACCACGTGCGGCGCGACGTCGCGCAGCGCCGCCTCGTCGTACTCGATGACGTGGATGCCGCGCAGGAACGACTGCACCGACAGGCCGGACGAGTGCCGGGCGCAGCCCGCGGTCGGCAGCACGTGGTTGGAGCCGGCGGCGTAGTCGCCGAGCGAGACCGGCGAGTACGCGCCGACGAAGACGGCGCCGGCGTTGCGCACCCGCATGGCCACCGCGCGGGCGTCCCGGGTCTGTATCTCGAGGTGCTCGGCCGCGTAGGCGTCGACCACGCGCAGGCCCTGCTCGACGTCGTCAACGAGGACGACGCCGGACTGTGTGCCGCCGAGGGCCTCGCGCACCCGGGCCTCGTGCTTGGTGGCCGGCACCTGCACGGCGAGCTGCGCCTCGACCGCGTCGGCCAGCGCCGGCGAGTCGGTGACCAGCACGCTGGCGGCCAGCGGGTCGTGCTCGGCCTGGCTGATCAGGTCGGCGGCGACGTGCACCGGTGAGGCGCTGTCGTCGGCCAGGATGGCGATCTCGGTGGGGCCGGCCTCGGCGTCGATGCCGACCGTGCCCTGTAGCAGGCGCTTGGCGGCCGTCACCCAGATGTTGCCGGGGCCGGTGATGACGTCGACCGGCTCGCAGCGGTCGGCCTCGTCCGCGCCGTCCGAGCCGTAGCCGAGCATGGCGATGGCCTGTGCGCCGCCGACCGCGTAGACCTCGTCGACGCCGAGCAGCGCGCACGCGGCGAGCACCCGGGCGTCCGGCAGGCCGCCGTTGTCCTGCTGCGGCGGGCTGGCGACCACCAGCGACTCGACGCCGGCGACCTGGGCGGGCACCACGTTCATCACCACGGTGGACGGATAGACGGCCAGGCCGCCGGGGACGTAGAGGCCGACCCGGGAGACCGGCACGTGCCGCTCGATCACGGTGCCGCCGGGGACCACCTGGGTGGTGACGTCGGTGCGCCGCTGGTCGCCGTGCACCTTGCGGGCCCGCTCGATGACGACGAGCAGGGCGGCGCGGACCTCCGGGTCGAGCGTCTCCGCGGCGGCGGAGATGGCCTCCCGGGGCACCCGCAGGCGGTCGAGCTGGACGCCGTCGAAGCGATGGGTCGCCTCCCGGATCGCCGCGAAGCCATGCTCCCGGACCGCCACCACGACGGGGCGGATCTTCTCGACGGCCACGGAGACGTCGAGCTGGGCACGGGGCAGCAGGCCGCGGGGGTCCCGGCGGGAGCCGCGCAGGTCAATCCGGTTCAGCACGGGCCAAGTCTAGGCGGCACCTCCGACAGCGCTCCGTCGCCGTTCCAGGCAATGGGAACAGAGCTTTCGCCGCTTTTGCGCGTACCGGATCCGAAGATCGCCGGGGAGGGAGGCGCGCGGACAGCGATCAGGCCGATACGCTCGCACCGTGGGCGCGATTATCCCGGTCTTCCCGCTGGGCACGGTGCTCTTCCCCGGCCTGGTGCTGCCCCTGCACATCTTCGAGGAGCGATACCGCACGCTGGTGCGCGACCTGGTCGCCACCACCGACGACGAGCCGCACGAGTTCGGCGTGGTGACGCTGCGGTACGGCTGGGAGGTCGCGACGCCGGACGCCGACGCCGAGCGCCCGGCGGACGAGATGCCGGTCACGGTCGAGCAGTTGTACGACGTCGGCTGCACGGCCGAGCTGCGGCAGGTCACCGAGCTGCCCGACGGCCGCTTCGACATCGTCACGGTCGGCCGGCGGCGCTTCCGGGTGGTCGCGATCGCGGCGGAGACCCACCCCTACGTGACCGCCGAGGTCGAGTGGCTGCCCGACGAGGACGGCGCCGGCCCGGCCGCGACGCTGCTTGCGCCGCGGACGCTCGCCGCGTTCCGCACCTACCTGGATCTGCTGCGGCCCGACTCCGAGGTGCTCGACCAGGTGCCGGACGACCCGACCGTGCTGTCCCACCTGATCGCGGCGACCGCGCAGCTCACCACCGACGAACGGCAGGAGCTGCTGGCCGCGCCCGACACGGCCACCCGGCTGCGCACCGAGCTGCGGCTGCTCAACCGCGAGGCGGGTCTGCTGGCCAAGGTGCGGGCGGTGCCGGTGCCGCTGTCGGATCTGGCTCGTCCGGTGAGTCCGAACTAGCGTCCGTCAGGTCGTGGCCGTAGCCCGGCTTCGCGCCGGGCAGGTCCAGGTCGGGGTCGTTGGACCAGCCGGCAAGCAGCGTGGTGACGATCACCGCGGCGAACGCGATCACCAGCAGCGCGCCGTGTGTCCGCAGGTCCGGTGGCCGGGCGTAGGTGTCGCCCGCCGCCGACGTCCGCTGCCACTCGTCCCAGGCGCTCAGCCCGACCAGGCGGCCGACCTGCCAGGCGACGACCGCGCAGGCGAGGCCGCCGAAGGTCACCCCGAGCACCAGGGCGGGTCCGCGATCGCGGCGCAGCAGCATCCAGATCAGCACTGCGGCGAGCAGGCCGAAGCCGAAGCCGAGCAGGGTGAACCAGGCGTCCGCCGCGACGTACTCCTCCGGCGACGGGTCGTTGACCACGATGCCGTTCCGTCCCGCGTTGATCACCGGCACCGACGGCGCCAGCCACGACCAGAGCAGGCCGAGCGGCGCACCGGCCACTGCCAGCCCGGCCGTCACGGCCGCCATCACGGACACCGTGCGCCGCGGCGACCGGTGCGGCGGGCGCGGCTGTTCCCAGGCCATCGCCTCCGAGGGCGGGCCGAACGGGTAGGCCGGCTGGGTGTCGTACTGCGGCACCTGCCCGTACTGCTGTGGGGCCGGCTCCTGGCTGGGGTTCACGCCCCGATCCTGCCAGGTCCGCCCCCGGCGCCCGCAGGGAGCATCAAAGCACCGCCGACGGGCCGAGGATCGTCTTCAGGTCGGCGCGCAGCGCGGGCGTCGGCGCGACCCGCACCGCGCCCAGCCGGAAGATCGTGGTGCGGCTGCCGTTCTGGAGGTGCACGTGCACCTCGGCGTCGCCGGGGTGGCTGACCAGGATCTCCTTGAGCTCGTCGACCAGGGGCGGCGTGCACCGGGTGATCGGCATGGTCAGGGTGATGGGCTTGCTGTCCGGGTTGTGCGTCACGTCGGGCATCGACATGTCCATCGCCATGATCCGCGGGGTGTCGTCGCGGCGGTCCACCCGGCCCTTGACGACGACGATCGCGTCCTCGGCGATGTACTGCCCGATCACCTCGTAGGTGTTGGGGAAGAAGAGCGCCTCGACGCCGCCGGCCAGGTCCTCGAGGGTCGCCGACGCCCAGGCCCGGCCCTGCTTGGTGATGCGCCGCTGCACGCCGGTGAGGATGCCGGCGAGCGTGACGACCTGCCCGTCCGGTACCGAGCCGTCCTCGTTGAGCGCGGCGATCGTGGTGTCGGCCGAGTTGTGCAGGAGCTGCTCGAGGCCGGCGAGCGGGTGGTCGGAGACGTAGAGGCCGAGCATCTCCCGCTCGAACGCGAGCTTGTCGCGCTTGTCCCACTCGCCGTCGCCGATGGTCGGCATCGCGACCGTCGCCGCGCTGCCCGCGCCGGAGTCCTCGCCGAACGAGGCGAACAGGTCGAACTGCCCGGCCGCCTCGTTCTTCTTGACGTCCGCGTACGCGTCGATCGCCTCGGCGTGCACGGCGAGCAGGCCCTTGCGGGTGTGCCCCATCGAGTCGAAGGCGCCGGCCTTGATCAGGGATTCCACGGTCTTCTTGTTGCAGGCGACGGCATCGACCTTGGACAGGAACTCGTAGAAGTCCTGATAGTCGCCCTTCTCCTTACGGCACCGGGCGATCGCCTCGACCACGTTGTTGCCGACGTTGCGGACCGCGGCCAGGCCGAAGCGGATGTCCTTGCCGACCGGCGTGAACGGGCCGGCGGACTGGTTGACGTCCGGCGGCAGGACCTGGATGCCCATGCGCCGGCACTCGGCCAGGTACATCGCCATCTTGTCCTTGTCGTCGCCGACGCTGGTCAGCAGGCCCGCCATGTATTCGGCGGGGTAGTTCGCCTTGAGGTAGCCGGTCCAGTACGACACCAGGCCGTAGCCGGCCGTGTGCGCCTTGTTGAAGGCGTAGTCGGCGAACGGCACCAGGATGTCCCAGATGGCCTTGATCGCCTCGGGCGAGTAGCCGTTGGCCTTCATGCCGTCGCTGAACGGCACGAACTCCTTGTCCAGGACCTCTTTCTTCTTCTTTCCCATGGCCCGGCGCAGCAGGTCGGCCTGGCCCAGCGAGTAGCCGGCCAGCTTCTGCGCGGCGCGCTGCACCTGCTCCTGGTAGACGATCAGGCCGTAGGTCGGGCCGAGGATCTCCTCCAGGGGCTTCTCCAGCTCCGGGTGGATGGGGATGATCTCCTGCTGCTTGTTCTTGCGCAGCGCGTAGTTGGTGTGCGAGTTCGCGCCCATCGGGCCGGGCCGGTACAGCGCCAGCACCGCGGAGATGTCCTCGAAGTTGTCGGGCTTCATCAGCCGCAGCAGGGAGCGCATCGGCCCGCCGTCGAGCTGGAACACGCCTAGGGTGTCGCCGCGGGCGAGCAGGTCGTATGTCGGCTTGTCGTCCAGCGCCAGCCCCAGCAGGTCGAGCTTGCGGCCGTGGTTGAGCTCGATGTTCTTGACCGCGTCGTCGATGATCGTCAGGTTCCGCAGGCCGAGGAAGTCCATCTTGAGCAGGCCGAGCGTCTCGCAGGTCGGGTAGTCGAACTGCGTGATGATCGCCCCGTCGGCGTCGCGGCGCATCAGCGGGATGTGGTCGATGATCGGCTCGGCGGACATGATGACGCCGGCCGCGTGCACACCCGTCTGCCGGATCAGGCCCTCGATGCCCCGGGCCGTGTCGATGACCTTCTTGACGTCGGGGTCGGTGTCGTAGAGCGTGCGCATCTCGCCGGCCTCGCCGTAGCGCTTGTGATCGGGGTCGAAGATGCCCGCGAGCGGGATGTCCTTGCCCATCACGGCCGGCGGCATGGCCTTGGTGATCCGGTCGCCCACCGCGTACGGGTAACCGAGCACCCGGGCAGAGTCCTTGATCGCGGCCTTCGCCTTGATCGTGCCGAAGGTCGCGATCTGCGCGACTTTGTCCTCGCCCCACCGCTCGGTGACATAGCGGATGACCTCGCCGCGCCGGCGCTCGTCGAAGTCGATGTCGACGTCGGGCATCGAGACGCGCTCGGGGTTGAGGAACCGCTCGAAGATCAGGCCGTGCGGCAGCGGGTCGAGGTCGGTGATCCCCATCGCGTACGCGACGAGCGAGCCCGCCGCCGAGCCGCGGCCCGGCCCCACCGCGATGCCCTGCCGCTTCGACCACTGGATGAAGTCCGCGACCACGAGGAAGTAGGACGGGAAGCCCATCTGGTTGATGATCCCGAGCTCGTACTCCGCCTGCTTGACGTGCGTCTCGGGGACGCCGCCCGGGAAGCGCCGCTTGAGGCCCTCGAACGCCTCCTTGCGGAACCAGGACTCCTCGGTCTCGCCCTCGGGCACCGGGAACCGGGGCATCAGGTTCTTGAAGGTGAACATGCCCTCGGTGTCGACCCGCTCGGCCACCAGCAGGGTGTTGCGGCAGCCCTCCTGCCAGGCCTCGGAGGAGTCGACGGCGCGCATCTGGTCGGCGGACTTGACGAAGTAGCCGCTGCCGCCGAACTTGAACCGGTTGGGGTCGGCGATGTTGCTGCCGGTCTGCACGCAGAGCAGCACGTCGTGCGCCTCGGCCTGGGCCTCGTGCGTGTAGTGCGAGTCGTTGGTGACCAGCGGCGGGATGTTGAGCTTCCGGCCGATCTCCAGCAGGCCGTCGCGGACCTTGCGCTCGATGTCGAGCCCGTGGTCCATGATCTCGAGGAAGTAGTGCTCCTTGCCCAGGATGTCCTGGTACGCCGCGGCGGACTTGAGCGCCTCGTCGAACTGGCCGAGCCGCAGCCGGGTCTGCACCGCGCCGGACGGGCAGCCGGTCGTGCCCATGATGCCCTCGCCGTGCTCGGCGATGATGTCCATGTCCATCCGGGGCCACTTGCCGAGCTGGCCCTCGATGGAGGCCCGGGAGTTGAGCCGGAACAGGTTCTTGAGGCCGACCGCGTTGCGGGCCCACATGGTCATGTGGGTATAGCCGCCGGAGCCGGAGACGTCGTCGCTCTTCTGCTCGGGGCGGCCCCACTTGATCCGCTGCTTGGTCAGCCGCGACTCGGGGGCGACGTAGGCCTCGACGCCGATGACCGGCGTGATGCCGGCGGCGGTCGCCTGCCGGTAGAAGTCGTAGGCGCCGTGCATGTTGCCGTGGTCGGTGATCGCCACCGCCGGCATGCCGAGGCGTTTGGCCTCGGCGAACAGATCCTTCAGCCGGGCGGCGCCGTCGAGCATCGAATACTCGGTGTGCACGTGGAGATGCACGAACGAGTCAGACACCCAGGCCCCCTTTTCCCGCTGGCGAATCCGGCCTTCGAGAGCCTAGTCCGACCCGGGCCGGGTGGCACCGGGGACACCCGCTCTATTCGGCGAACGGCTCGATCATCGCCGCGGCGGCGCGCATCCAGGCCTGGCGGGTCTCGGGCTGCAACACGCTGTATTCGATCGACGACCCGACCTCGAGCGCCGGGTCGTAGGGCACGACCGCGACCGCCCGGGTACGGGTGGCGAAGTGCTTGGCCAGATCGTCGAGCAGCGGCAGCTTGCCCGGCGACGGGCAGGAGATCAACGTCACCGCGTTGGAGACGAGGTCCTCCATGCCGGTCTCGTTGAGCACGTCCAGCATCCAGTCGGCGGTGAACGCCGCGTCCTCGCGCGGGACCGTCGTGACGACCAGCTGATCGGCGCTGCGCATGACCGTCTGCCAGTTGACGCTCTCGACGTTGTTGCCGGTGTCCACACAGATCACGTCGTGGGTGCGGCGCAGCAGGTCCATCACCCGGCGCACCGTGCCCTGGTCGAGCCGCTGAGCGAAGCGCGGGTTCTCCTCGCCGGCGAGGACGTCGTATGAGCCGTCGGAGGCGTGCCGCAGGAAGTCGTCGAGGTGCGACATCAGCCCCTCGCCGTGCAGGTTCTCGATCTCGAGAAGCTCGCTGACCAGGTGCCGGATCGTCCGGGCGTGCCGGGCGCTGCCGGCGCGCAGGCCCAGCGTGCCGCGCAGCTCGTTGTCGTCCCAGGCCAGCACGCCGCGGCCGCGGACGCTGCCGATGGTCGCGGCGGCCAGCACGGTGGCGGTGGTCTTGTGCACGCCGCCCTTGGGGTTGGCGAACGCCATCACCCGCGGCTTGCCGAGCTTGCGGCGCAGCAGCGCGACCGAGCGGTCCTCCTGCTCCGGCCGGGCCTGACGCCACTCGATCCGGGCCGGGGCGGGCGAGGTCGGCGCCGGCGTGGCGACGGCCGGCTGCCGCGGCGCGATGGTCGGCGGCGGCATCACCGAGGCCGACGCGACCGAGGCGGCACCCCGGCTGGTCGGCGGCGCGGAGACGGGCGAGGGCGAGACCCGGCCGATCGACGGGGCCGCGGAGCCCCGCGCCGGGTTGAAGAAGCTGTGCGGCTCCTCGCCGGAGGCGGGCCGGGCCTGGAAGCCCTCGCCGATGCGGGACTGCCGGCGCGCCTCGGCGAGCGGATTGACCGGGCGGCCGTCTGGCTGCCGGGCCTCGGCGGGCGGGGCGAGCGGGGCGAGCGGTTCGGACTGACCCAGCCGTTCACCCAGGCCGGCCCGGCCGGGGCGGCGGTCGAGCGGGTTGAGCGGGCGGCGCTCCGGCTGGCGCGACTCCTGGCCGCGGGCCTGCTCGCTCTGCCGTGGATCGAGGGGGTTGAAGGGTCGTCCGGCGGGCCGGGGCGCCGGGCGGCGTGGCCCGTCCTGGTTGCCCTCGGCGTCGGACTGCTCCTCGGCGGCCCGGGAACCATGCCGGGCCCGGTCGAGCAGCGCCCGCCAACGCGGGGCTGGTTCCGCAGGCCGGCCCCAGCCGGTCTCGGTCCCATCCACGGCTCGTCCTCCCAGCGATTGCTCGATGTGCCTGCTCGACACTCCCACGGACCCCCGTTGCCCTAGACAGGCTACGGACGCCAACCCTATTCAGGCCACACCCAATGACCGCAATTGTGCGGCGGTCTTGATTGCCCGTCGGCGTCAAGCTCGTGCACGTTCATCCAACCCGTACCCATGGCGGCACACGCCGCCCCCGCATTCAACGCCTGGAGGCGCCCCGAGATGCTCCCGGAGCAGTGATCGGCGCGTCCGGGTCCGCGCCCCCGGACCGTACGGAGGGAACGGCAGTGCTCTCCTGAACTGCCGCGGCTGAATGGCCGGACCCCACTGCGGGGTTGTCTGGTGAGGCAGATCTCACAGCCGCCCCGGTGGATGAGGGTAGTGGCGCGGGGGTTGCCGGGGCAACAGTCCGGGACCGCGATGGCACGCCCTCCAGCGCCGGATCGTCGTCGGGCACCAGGACGGTCTGCTCGGGCAGCACGGGCCGGAACTCGGTGCGGTCGAGGCTCCGGACCTCCGGCGCGGGATCGACCGCCCGCACCTCCGGGCGGTTCGCGAGCCGGTCGAGCACGAGCGGGCCGGCGCGCACCACGGCCGCGAACGCGCAGGCGCAGTGCGCCCGGTACGCGGCGGCCTCCGACGCCGCGGTGCGCGCCGCGGTGTCGTACGCCCGGCGCAGCCGGATCTCGTTGACGCCCTCGCCATGCAGCTCGGCGCCGAGCTTGCGGTAGTCGGCCTGTTCCTGGTCGCGGGCCAGCGCCGCGTTGAGCATCCCGGCGACCACGTCCTGTGGCATCCGGTAGACCGGGACCTTCACGACCTGGGTGCGCACGCCCGCGAGCGGGGCGCGCACGTAGACCTGTGCGACCGGAACGCCCTCGAGCGCGGCCTGCAACCGATCCGGCGCGAGGTACTCCGTCAGGCTCACCAGGGCCCAGGTCTCCCCCGCCGCCGGCGATCCCGCCGAGGGCAGCAACGCGGCCAGCTCACCGCGGCTGGACCGCAGGTAGCCGCCGACCGACTGTCCCTCGACGACACCGACCCGGACCACGTCGCCGGTCGGCTTCTCCAGCTCGGGCCCGCGGTCGGCCACCCACACCACGGTGACCAGCAGCGCGGCCGCCGCCGCCAGCGCCAGGCCGGTCATGAACCGCAGCCGCGCCGGGGACATGCCGATGCGCGGCAGGCCATGGTTCAGCGGCGGCAGCATCCGGTCCCCGGGCCTCATGAGGTGGTCCCCCTCGCAAGGTCGATGTCAGCTGGCGTCGCGGAGCAGGTCCAGTGCGTGCCCCAGGTCCTCAGGGTAGTCGCTGACAAAACGGACCTCGTCCTGCGTACGGGGATGCAGGAAGGCGAGCTCGCGCGCGTGCAGCCACTGGCGGTGCAGGCCGAGCCGGGCGGCCAGGGTCGGGTCGGCGCCGTAGGTGACGTCGCCGACGCACGGGTGCCGCATCGCCGAGAAGTGCACCCGGATCTGGTGTGTACGGCCGGTCTCCAGCTTGACGTCGATGAGGCTCGCCGAGCGGAACGCCTCGAGCGTGTCGTAGTGGGTGATGCTGGGCTTGCCGTCGGACATCACCGCGAACCGGTAGTCGGCGGTGGGGTGCCGGTCGATCGGCGCGTCGATGGTGCCGCGCAGCGGGTCGAGGTGGCCCTGCACGATCGCGTGGTAGCGCTTGTCGACCTCGCGCTCCTTGAAGGCACGCTTCAGCGCGCTGTAGGCCATCTCGCTCTTGGCGACCGCCATCAGCCCGGTGGTGCCGACGTCGAGGCGGTGCACGACGCCCTGGCGCTCGGCGGCGCCGCTGGTCGCGACGTTCTGGCCCATCGCGGCGAGCCCGCCGATCACGGTCGGGCCGCTCCAGCCCGGGCTCGGGTGCGCGGCCACGCCGACCGGCTTGTCCACCACCACGATGTCGTCGTCGCTGTAGACGATCTTCATGCCGTGCACCGGCGTCGCCACCAGCGTCGGCGCGGTCACCGGCGGGGGCAGCGTCACCTCGAGCCAGGCGCCGGCACTGACCTTGTCGGACTTCGGCCGCGGGATGCCGTCGACGAGCGCGTCGCCGGCCTCGACCAGGGTCGCGGCCGCGGTGCGGGACAGGCCGAAGAGCCGCGACACGGCCTGGTCGAGCCGCATCCCGTCGAGGCCGTCGGGTACGGGCAGGGAGCGCGCGGTCATGCGGTCTTCTCGGCCTTCTCGGTCTTGGCGGACTTCGCGGTCCGCACCATCCGCGAACCGTCGCGCTGGCGGCCGGTCAGCTCCAGCAGCACGGCGAGGACCACGCCGACGGAGAGGCAGGCGTCCGCGACGTTGAAGACCGCGAAGTACTCGGCGTAGGGGCCGAACATGCTGATCATGTCGACCACGTGGCCCTGGAACGGGCTCGGCGCCCGGAACACCCGGTCGCCCAGGTTGCCGAGCGCGCCGCCGAGAACCAGGCCGAGGGCGATCGCCCACGGCACCGAGCGCAGCCGGACGGCCATCCAGGTGATCCAGCCGATCACGGTGAGCGTGACCAGCGGGAACACCCAGGTGTAGCCGCTGCCGAGGCTGAACGCCGCCCCGCTGTTACGCAGCAGCGAGAGGTAGATCAGCCCGCCGAGGATCCGCACGGGCTCGCCCTCGGTCAGGCCCTTGGTGCTGAGCTCCTTCACGAGCTGGTCGAGCCCGACGGCGACCAGGGCGGTGACGGCGAGCACGAGCACCGCCCGGCCCGAGAAACCGGGGCGCGCACCCGGTCCGGGCTCAATGTCGGCGTTCAGCGTCGTTCCTCCAACTGCTTACAGGAAACACAGAGAGTCGCGACGGGGAACGCCGCCAGCCGCTCGACGGGGATGGCATTGCCGCATCGCTCACACCAACCGTAGTTGCCCTCGCCGAGACGGTCGATGGCGCGCTCCACCTGTGTGACACGCTCGAGCATATTGTTCGCAAGAGTGATCTCCTGCTCCCGCTCGAACGTCTTCGTCCCGGTATCGGCCTGATCGTCCCCGGCGGAGTCGGCGAGACGCTCGCGCTGGAGCTCGGTGATCTCGGTGAGCGACCGGTCGTACTCCGCCTGCAGTTCCACGCGGCGCTCCTCGAGCGCGACCCGGATCTTCTCGGTCTCCGCCGCGCTGCGCGCCTTCCGCGGCGCGGCCTTCGCGGCCGACGCGGACCGGGTCTCGGTTGCCTTGGCCATCGTCGCTCCCCTGAGCCGCGCTCGGCGCGGCGAATCGGCTGTCTTCAGCGGTCATGAAGGGGCGCGCTCGCCCACCCGCCCCAGTCGATGCTCCTGCCACGCCCCCACGCGACCCGTGCACCGCCCCACGTGCACAAACGGCGCGGCCAGCCACCGCCGCGCACCCCTAGAGGCTGGCAAGGATACGGAACGTGAAGGTTACCGACAACACGGCGCACCGTACCGAGTGACCACTAACCGGGACGAACCATACCGAAAACCTGCGTCGGATACCCGACGCAAGGGGATCAGCGCTTCTCGTGACCGTCCTCGCCGTGCCAGCGGGCCAGCCGGCCGCGCCGGCTCACCGCCCGCAGGCGCCGCTCGGCGACGTCCCGGGCGGCGGCGGTGGTGACGATCAGCAGGTCGTCCCCGGTCCGCAGCCGGGTGTCCGGCCCCGGCACGAATCCCGCGCCGTCCCGCACCACGAGCGTCACCACCGCGCCGACGGGCAGCCGCAGCTCGTCGATGTGCACCCCGGCCAGCCGCGAGCCCGGCTCGATCTCGATCTGCAACACGTCGGCATGCATCCGCTCCAGCGGCGCGGCCTCCACGTGGATCTCCACCGCCTCGGCCGGCGCGGTGATCCCGAGCCGGCGCGCCACCGGTCCGAGCGTGCCGGCTTGCAGCAGGGTGAAGATGATCACGAGCACGAAGACCGCGTCGAACAGCCCGTCGGAGCCTTCCGTCCTGAGCGAGAGCGGGATCGTCGCGAGCACGATCGGCACCGCGCCGCGCAGCCCGGCCCAGGACAGGAAGGCCCGGCTGCGCCAGGCGAGCCGGCGGCCACCGCGGGTGACCAGCGCCGACACCCAGACGGAGAGCGGGCGGGCGAGCAGCACGAGCGCGAAGCCGACGACCAGGGCCGGCACCAGCGCCGCGTCCAGCCGGCTCGGCTTGACCAGCAGCCCGAGCAGCACGAAGAGCCCGATCTGCGCGACCCAGGCCAGCCCGTCGGCGAAGCCGAGGATGGCCCGGCGGTGCGGCAGGCGGCTGTTGCCCAGGACGACGCCGGCCACGTAGACGGCGAGGAAGCCGGACGCGTGCGCGGCCGCACCGGCGGCGTACGCGAGGAAGGTGAGCGCGACCGCCGCGATCGGGTACAGCCCCGCGGCGGGCAGGGCGGCGTGCCGCAGCAGCCAGCGCCCGGCCATGCCGACGGCGAGCCCGATGGCGGTCCCCGCCGCGAGCTCGTAGCCGACCAGCAGCAACTCGTGCCACCAGGGATGCTCCGGCCCACCGGCGGAGGAGAGCAGGATGACCAGCAGGACCACTGGGGCGTCGTTCATGCCGGACTCGGCCTCGAGCGTGGCGACCAGCCGCGGCGGCAGCCGCAGCACCCGCAGGGTCGCGAAGACCGCGGCCGCGTCGGTCGAGGAGAGCACCGCGCCGTAGAGCAGCGAGAGCCGCCAGTCGAGGCCGAGGACCAGGTGCACGACGACGCCGACGACGGCGACGCTCACGGCAACCCCGATGGTGGCCAGCACCGCGGAAAGCCCGAGCACCGGCCGCAGGGTGGTCCAGCGGGCGGTCAGCCCACCCTCGGCGATGATCATGATCAGAGCGCAGAAGCCGAGGGTACGGGTGAGGCCGGCGTCGTCGAAGCGGATGCCGAAGCCGGCCTCCCCGATGAGCATGCCGATGAACAGGTACACGAGCAGGCTTGGCAGCCCGAGCCGGGTGGAGAGCCGCACGGCGGCCACCGCGACGAGCAGCACGGCGGCACCGACGAGCAGCGCGAGATCGAGCCCGCCGGTCATGGGGTGCCGTCACGCAGCGCGGCCAGCCGCTCGCCGACGTCCCCGGCCACGGTGAAGACCTTGTCGCGGCTGGTGGCACCGATCTTCAGCTCGACGTCGCCGGGCCGGAGCCCGAGCGCGGCGGCCAGGGCACGCCGCACCGCCTCGGTGGCCTTGCCGTCGACCGCGGGCGCGCCGACCGCGACGATCAGCGCCGGACCGTGCGGACCGTCGTAGCGTCCGCCCACCCGGGTCCGCCCGGCACCGGGCCGAACCCGCACGGCGAAGGATCGCTCCGCCGCGGGCCGCCCGCCCTTCCCGGTGGACGCCGGGGACCCCGCGCGGGCGGTTTGTGCCGCGCCGGGCGCGATGGCCGGGTCGGTGGAGGGAGCGCGACGCTTGGCCATGCCCCATTGTGCCGATCTTCGATCCCGTGCCCCACCGGGGTCACCCCGCAACGCCCGGTGATCATTGGCGACCACGGAGAGCTATCACGTCGACCCGTCCGCGTGCGGGCCGAAGGGCTGCACTTACGGGCAACGGCGCGAGGCACCCCTAGGCGCCCCGGATCAGTACCGGGCGGCGGCCGCGACCAGGCGATCCACCGGGCGGCACAGGCCGCACGGGCTGAAGCCCAGCTCGACCGCCTCCGCGACAGGCAGGCCCTCGGTCATGCGCCCGATCAGGTGCGGGCAGTCCGGCAGGTGATAACGCGGCCGGCCGTCCACGACCAGCACCTCGGCGTCCAGCCGGGCCACCTTGACCGCGTCCGCCGGGCGGACGGCCTGCGGCAGCGGTTCGTCGTCCGGGTCGTCCGGGTCGGGCTCGTCGAACTCGTCGGCCGGCCCGGCGTAGTCCGGTCCGGAGCTCTCCGGCCCGGCGAACGACAGGTCGTGAGCGGCCGGGGCCTCGGCGAAGGCCGGTGCGGCGTCCGCGGGCGCCGGCTCACCGCGCCACGCGTCCTCGTCCGGCGCGGCGGCGCGGGCTCCGCCGATGACGGTGGCCGCCCGGTCGTAGTCGGGATCCTCCGCGCGCGAGGCCGCGCCGGCGGCCTGACCCGAGGAAGTCCGGCCGGCGGCGGCATCGTCGTAGAGGTCCGCGTCCGGGTGCACCCGCTGGGTCACGTCCGGGGCCGAGTGGTACTCGTCCGCGTCGCGGCGGCCGGCGGCGTAGGCGGCCTCGTCGTCCTGGGGGCCGTCGAACTCCGGGAACGGATCGCCGGCCGGATGGTCCCCGCCGCGGGCCGCGTCCTGGTGCGCACGGGCCGGCTCGCCGACCGGGTCGTCGCCCGGTACCCGCACCGCGCGCCGGGCGGCCGAGGCCTGCCGGGCGCCGATGACCAGCGCCACCGCGGCCAGCAGGCTGGCAACGATGGAACTGATCAGCAGAGAGCTCGATCCACCGGCGAGGCCGAGGACGAGAAGCGTCACGGCGACGAGGATGAGCAGCAAACTAGCAACGATCATGGCTCATCCCCGCCGCAGTGGGAACCGATCCGCAAGCCGAGGCTCAGCGGCCGGTCTCGATGGAACCGGCGCGGCTGCCGCCGTAGGAGCCGGCGAGGCCCGCGGCGGCGAGACCGCCCGAGCCGCCGACCGAACGGTTGGCGTCGGCGCGGGACATCTCAGCTTCGAGGCCCTGGCCGCGACCGTCGAGGTCGCGCAGCTGGCTCTCGAGGTACGCCTTGAGCCGGGTGCGGTACTCGCGCTCGAACTGCTTGAGCTCCTCGATGTGCTTCTGCAACGCGGAGCGCTTGGCGTCCAGGCCGCCCATGGCCTCCTGGTGCCGCTGGCGCGCGTCGCGCTCGAGGGCATCCGCCTTGGCGCGGGCCTCGCGGGTGACCTCCTCCGCCTTGGAACGGGCGTCGGAGAGAAGCTTGTCGGCCTCCCGGCGGGCGTCGGACACGTGGTCGTCGGCCGTGCGCTGGGCCATCATGAGGACGCGCAGTGCCTGCTGCTCGCCGTCGGCACCGCCGGCGGCGCCGGCTCCGGCACCGACCGGGCCCTGTGCCCGGACCTGCTCAAGCTCGGCCTGCATCTGGCGGGCGGCCTGCTCAGCGGCAGACTTGTCGCGCTGCACCCGGTCGAGCTGGGCCTTCATGTCGTTGAGCTCGGCGGCCAGACGCGGGTCGGCGCTCGGACCGGCTGGTGCGCCACCCCGACCGCCGCGCTCCACCTGGGCGCGCAGCTCGTTGTTCTCCTCGATCAGACGGGCGAGCTCGCGCTCGACCTCGTCCAGGAAGGCGTCGACCTCCTCCTCGTCATACCCCCGCTTGCCGATAGGGGGTTTCTTGAAGGCGACGTTGTGCACGTCGGCCGGGGTCAGCGGCATCGAAACTCCTCGGGTCAGTTGCGGCCGCGTGGGGCGCAGTCGATCAGGGCGAACGCGGTCACGCGAACTTCCTGATCAACTCCGCTAACACGAAGTTCAAAAGCACGAACAGGATAACCAGCAGGACCAGGGACGCCAGGTCCAAACTCACGGTACCAATTCGAAGCGGTGGGATCACACGCCTCAACGCCTTGAGGGGTGGATCAGTGACGCTCCACACCGATTCGAGTGCCGCCGACGCCCCGCGCCCCGGCTGCCACCGACGCCCGTACTGCAGCACCGCACCCAGGACGAACCGGGCCAACAAGGTCAGGAAGAAGACGTAGAGAAACAGATAGATGATCTGGAACACGATCGACAGCACGTCAGGCGGATCCCTCGTTAGGGTCAACTCTGGTTGAAGAACCCACCCTCAGCGATCTTGGCTTTGTCCTCAGCGGTGACCTGGACATTGGCCGGTGAGAGCAGGAAAACCCGGTTGGTCACGCGCTCGATCGTACCGCGCAGCCCGAAAGCCAGCCCGGCCGCGAAGTCGACGAGTCTGCGGGCATCGCTCTCGTCCATCTCGGTGAGATTGATGATCACCGGTACGCCGTCACGGAAGTGCTCGCCGATCGTGCGCGCCTCGCGGTACGTCGTCGGGTGCAGCGTGGTGATCTGGTAGCGCTGGTCCTCCTCGACGATCCGCTGGTGCGCCTGCGGCTGAGCCTGCGGCGCGAGCGCCAGGTTGTCGCGGGTGGCGTAGCTGGACGTCTCGGCGACGGGCGCCGACGGCCGGGTGATCGAGCGGACGCTGGCCCGCTCCTGGCGCTCGGGGCGATCGTGGTGGTCGTCACGCTCGAGGTCGATGCGGGCGGCGGCGCGCTCGAGGCGGCCGCTGCGCTCCTGGCGGGCGCGCGGCAGCGCCGGCGCCTCGTCGACGTCGTCCTCGTCGTCGGCGAACTCGTCGGCGTAGCGGTAACCGGAGTCACGGTCGCGGTCACGGTCGCGGTCACGGTCGCGGTAGCCGCCGTCGCGGTAGCGATCGTCGTACTGGTCGTCCTCTTCGACGAGTCCGAGCCAAACCCCCGCCTTACGCAATGCGCTCATGCCATCACCCCCGCCGGCGGGCACTGAGCTGATGATCCGCTCGCAAGCTTGCTCATGTGGCTACCCCCAGCCCCCTGCTCGGCGCCGAACCGCTCGTCCATGCCCCCACCTCCGTCCGCTGTGCGGCCCGCGCCCCCTCGGCGTGCCGCGTCCCCCCTTGCACAGGCACCCGATCGTCGAACATCGACCGGGTCCCGCCGCGACGCTGCGTCGTCGGGCGCGTCGGCCGAGGCACGTCGCGCGTAAACAACACGTATGTAGTTTGCTGCCCGCCGCAAGGCTACCGCAGCGTGTTTCGCATCCCGAGTAAAGAAGTGCCGATCCGTACGTGTGTCGCGCCGTGCCGAACGGCCTGCTCGAGATCGCCGCTCATGCCCGCCGAGACGGCCGTCGCGCCCGGGTATTCCGAGCGCAGCCGCGCGGTCAGCGCGGCCAGATCCGCGAAGGCCCGCTCCGGCTCCCAGTCCAGCGGCGCCACCGCCATCACGCCGCCGAGCCGAAGGCCCTCGGCGTCGTTCACCGCCGCCGCCACCCGCCACAGATCACGGTCGGCCTCCGCGGCACCGGCGATCGCGCCGCCCCGGGCCGGATCACCGTCGATGCTCACCTGCACGAGCACGTCGAGCGGGCGCTCCCGCAGCCGCGCGGCGGCGGTGGACAGCGCCCCGGCCAGGCGCGTCGAGTCGACCGACTCCACCACGTCGGCGTAGGTGACGACCGACTTGGCCTTGTTGCGCTGCAACTGGCCGACGAAGTGCCAGCGCACCTCGACGTCCTGCGCCCGGACTGCCGCCGACTTCGCGGCCGCCTCCTGGTCCTTGTTCTCGCCGACGTCGGTGACGCCGAGCCCGGCGAGCAGCACCACGTCGCTCGCCGGGTAGGTCTTGGTCACCGCGACCAGGGCCACCGAGCCCGGATCGCGGCCGGCCGCCGCGCAGGCACGCCCGATCCGCTGATGCACCTCGTCCAGCGAGGCCGCCAGCAGGTCGCGGCGTGCCTGGACCGTCAACCGCTCAGGAGCCGTTCTTCAGGAAGTCCGGCACGTCGACGTCGTCGAAGAGCACCCGGCGCGGCGGCGGGGCGGCCGCCGGCGGCGCGGGCGGGGTGACCGGCACCGTCGCGGCCGGCGCGACCGCGGGCGGGGCCGCGGGCTGCGGAACCTTGCGCGCGGGCTCGGCCGGCTTGTACGAGGGCGTGCCCCCGTCGAAGCCGGCCGCGATGACGGTGACCCGGACCTCGTCACCGAGGGCGTCGTCGATGACGGCGCCGAAGATGATGTTGGCGTCGGGGTGCGCCGCGTCGGTGACCAGCTGCGCCGCGTCGTTGATCTCGAACAGGCCGAGGTCGGAGCCGCCGGCGATGGAGAGCAGCACGCCGCGCGCGCCGTCCATGCTCTGCTCCAGCAGCGGGCTGGAGATGGCCTTCTCGGCGGCCTCGACGGCGCGGTTGTCGCCGCGCGCGCTGCCGATGCCCATGAGCGCGCTGCCCGCGCCGCTCATCACGCTCTTGACGTCGGCGAAGTCCAGGTTGATCAGACCCGGCGTGGTGATCAGGTCGGTGATGCCCTGCACGCCGGAGAGCAGCACCTGGTCGGCCTGGCGGAACGCGTCCATCATGCTGATGCCGCGGTCGCCGAGCGCCAGCAGCCGGTCGTTCGGGATGACGATGAGCGTGTCGCACTGGTTGCGCAGCTCGTCGATGCCCGCCTCGGCCTGCACCTGGCGGCGCTTGCCCTCGAAGGAGAACGGCCGGGTGACCACGCCGATGGTCAGGGCGCCCAGCTTGCGGGCGATGTTCGCGACGACGGGCGCGCCGCCCGTGCCGGTGCCACCGCCCTCGCCGCAGGTCACGAAGACCATGTCGGCGCCCTTGAGCACCTCTTCGATCTCGTCGCGGTGATCCTCGGCGGCGTTCTTGCCGACGTCCGGCTGCGCGCCGGCGCCGAGGCCCCGGGTCAGCTCGCGGCCGACGTCGAGCTTGACGTCGGCGTCGCTCATCAACAGTGCCTGGGCATCGGTGTTGATCGCGATGAATTCGACTCCCTTGAGCCCAACCTCGATCATGCGGTTAACGGCGTTGACGCCGCCGCCACCGATGCCGACGACCTTGATGACCGCAAGGTAGTTGTGCGGAGGTGTCATCGGGCTCAGCCTTCCCTTCCAGGGTTTTAGGTGTCGAGGGCCCCAGCGGCCCGGCCAAGAACCCGCCATCGACATCCGCTCCGTACAAGGGAGGGCGAGGAAACCCTCACCCTCTACTAGAGGCTTAGTGTTATGTCAACTACTCAACCTCTCGTGGGCAACGTAAGCGGACCTCAGGCGACATCCAAGGACCGACGCGGCGTGTCGGCGTCCGCTTACATGGCGACTATCCGACTGAGCCGTAACCTGTGACGGAATGCGCCGTTCGGTCCTTTTCGTCCGGTTAACGGATCGTGACCACGTCCGGGGCGCTGACGTCGATCGTGTCGCCCTTGCGTTCGAGCAGTGCGGTGGCCACCCGGGCCTTGTTGTCGCTCTGGGTGTCGTCGCCCCAGACCACCGTCCGGCCCCGGCGCAACCCGAGGCTGACCTGCGCCGGCGCCGGCACCGATATGGACACCAGCTGGTCGCGCAGCTCCGCGGTCAGCGCCGAGAGCACCGTCAGGGCCGAGCGGGTGTTGATGTCCTCCGGGCCCGGCGCGGCGAGCCGGGCCACCGGCAGCCCGCCCGGCCGGCTCGACACAGTCCGGTAGGCGACACCCTCGGCGTCGATGAGCGTGTACGCGTCGCCGACGGGCACCGCGGCGACCGGCGTGCGCTCCACCACCTCGACCACGACCGTCGAGGGCCAGCTCCGGGAGACGATCGCGCGGTCGACCGCGGGCAGGGCCTCGACCCGGCCGCGGATCCGGTCCAGGTCGACCCCGGCGAGCGGCTGGTTCATCCGTACGGCCGCGGCCTGCTCGACATCGAGCGGCGCGAGCGAGTCCGCGCCGACGACCTCGATGGCGCGCACGCCGAGCACCGACGTCCCGTACACGATCCAGGCGAGTGCGCCCGCGATCAGCGCGACCCCCGCGCCGACCGCCCAGGGCAGCGCCGCGCGGAGCCGGCGCCGGCGGGCGCGGGCCATGAACCGCCGCACGGAGGCCGGTACGGCGTCGGTGTCCGCCCGGACCAGCCGCCAGCTACGCCCGCCCCCGCCCCGGCCTTCGCTCACGCCAGTCAGGCCTCGGCCAGCGCGGCCAGCAACTCGTCGCCCATCAGCGAGATCGGCGGCGCGCCCATGGTGACAACGACGTCGCCGGGGCGGCTGCGCCGCACGACCTCGGCGGGCACGTCCTCCCAGGACGGCACGAAGATCTTGCGCTCGGCGGGCAGGTCGACGGCCGCGGTCAGCGCCACCCCGCCCTCGCCGGGGCCGCGCTGCTCGCCGGGGCCGAAGACCTCCATGACGATCACCTCGTCGGCGATGGCCAGGCCCTCGGCCAGCTCGGCCTGCAGGTCGCGGGTCCGGTAGACGCGGTACGGCTGGAACACCACGACGAGCCGGCCGTCGCCGGCCACCTCGCGCAGCGTGCGCAGCGCCGCCTTCACCGAGGTCGGGTGGTACGCGTACTCGTCGTAGACCCGGATGCCCGCGACCGTGCCCTTGCGCTCGAAGCGGCGCCGGACGCCGGGGAACGACGCGAGCGCCTCGGTCACCTTCTGCAGCGGCAGCCCGAGGCGCAGCGCGGTCAGCACGGCCGCCGCGCTGTTGAGCCCCATGTGCCGCCCGGGAAGCGCCAGCGTGATCTCGCCGAGCGGCTTGCCGTCGAGCGTGGCCTGGTAGCGCACGCCCTGCACGGAGGAGACGATGTCGGTGATCCGCAGGTCGGCGCCCTCGGACTCGCCGTAGGTGTACACCGTGCGGCCCGCGGCGCGCAGCCCCGCGATCAGCTCCTGAACGCCCTCGTCGTCGGCGCAGGTCACCACGAAGCCGTCGGCGTCGGTGAGCTCGGCGAATTCGAGGAAGCCCGCCTTGAGCCCGGTGAGGTCGCCCCAGTTGTTGAGGTGGTCGCCCTCGATGTTGGTGATGATCGCGACGTGCGGGCGGTAGATGAGGAACGACTTGTCGCTCTCGTCCGCCTCGGCCACGAAGTAGTTGCCGGAGCCGTGGTGGCCGTTCGAGCCGGCCGCGGAGATCTCGCCGCCGATCACGAACGACGGGTCCTCCCCCGCGTGCTGGAGGATCACCGTCATGATCGACGTCGTGGTCGTCTTGCCGTGCGTGCCGGCGACCGCGATCGTGCGGCGCCCGGTCATCGCGGCCGCGAGGGCCTCGGAGCGGTGCAGCACCCGCAGGCCGCGGCGGCGCGCCTCGACGATCTCCACGTGGTCCTGCGGGATGGCGGTCGAGTAGACGACGGTGTCGACGCCGTCCAGGTTGGACGCCTCGTGCGCCATGTGCACGGTGCCGCCCAGCGCGCGCAGCGCGGCCAGCGCGGGCCACTCCCGCAGCTCGCTGCCGGTGACCGGCACGCCGCGGGTGAGCAGCAGCCGGGCCAGGCCGCCCATGCCCACCCCACCGATGCCGATGAGGTGGACGGTGCCCAGATCCTCGGCGGTCAACTCACCGGCCGGCGTCAGCTCAGCGGTGTTCACAGCGGCACTCCAGCGGTCGTTGGTGAAAGGGTCATCGGCCGGCCACCGCTTCGCACACGAAGTCCAGCAGCGCCTCGTCGCCGTCGCGACGGCCGTACGCGCCGGCCGCGGCACCCATGGTGGCCAGCCGCCGCGGGTCACGGGCGAGCGGCACGATCGTGCGCTCGATCCATTCGGGCGTGAGCTCGGCGTTGTCCACCAGCAGGCCGCCGCCGGCCTCGACGACGGGCAGCGCGTTGCGCTTCTGCTCCTGGTTGCTGTGCGGGTACGGCACGTAGACCGCGGGCATGCCGATCGCCGTCGTCTCGGCCACGGTGATCGCGCCGCCGCGGCACAGCATCAGGTCGGCGGCCGCGTAACCGAGCTGCATGTCGGACAGGTACGGCACGACCACGTACGGCGTCGGCAGGTCGCTGGGCACCTCGAACGGATCGTTGCGCCCGCCCTGCACGTGCAGCACCTGCACGCCGGCGTGTGCCAGCTTCTTGGCGGCGCCGGCCACCGCGAGGTTGATCGTGCGGGCGCCCGAGGAGCCGCCGGAGACGAAGAGCACCGGCAGGTCGGGGCGCAGCCCGAAGTGGGCCAGGGCGTGCGGTCGCAGCGCCTGGCGGTCCATCCGGGCGATGGCCGTGCGCAGCGGCACGCCGACGACCCGGGCGTCGCGCAGCGACTCGGCCTGCTGCGGCTGGGTCGGGAAGCCGACCGCGATGTGCTTGGTGAACTTCATGCCCATCCGGTTGGCCACGCCCGGCGGCACGTTGACCTCGTGGATGACGATCGGCAGCTCGCGCCGCCAGGCCGCCAGGTACGCCGGCACCGAGACGTACCCGCCGAAGCCGACCACGACGTCCGCCTCGACCTCGTCGATGATCTTCCCCGCGGCGTGCGCGGACTTGTACATCCGGTCCGGGGTGCGCAGCAGGTTCAGATTGACCGCCCGCGGCAGCTGGAACGCCGGAATGACCCGCAGGTCGTAGCCGGCCGGCGGAATCAGCTCGTTCTCCATGCCCTTCGGGCTGCCCAGGGTGGTGATCCGCACCTCGGGGAAGTGGCGACGCAGGGCGTCGGCGAAGGCGAGCAGCGGGTAGATGTGACCGCCGGTGCCTCCTCCGGCGAGCACGACCGACCGCAGCAGACCCATCACCTTCTCCTCTCGCCCCCCGCGTTCGCAGGTGTCCGGCCGCCCTTCTTCTGGGCGGTAGGGCGCGACGGCCCCGGCCGCCGCGGCGGGGGGAGCGGCGGCAGCGGGGCCCAGACTAGCCGTACCCACCGAGCGGGCGGACGGGCATGCAGGGCTCGGGCCGCGTCGGGCTCCGCGCGGGCGAAGGAGGCGAGCATGCCGATGGCGGAGAGAGTCACGACCAGCGCGCTGCCGCCGGCCGAGATGAAGGGCAGCGGCAGGCCGGTGATCGGCAGCAGGCCGACCACGCCGCCGATGTTGATGACGGCCTGCGCCACCAGCCAGGTGGTGATCGCGGTGGCGACCAGCCGGCGGAACGGGTCCTGCACCCGGCGCGCGATCCGGAAGCCGGTGTACGCCAGCACCGCGAACAGCGCCAGGATGACCACGCAGCCGACGACGCCCAGCTCCTCGGCGACCACGGCGTAGATGAAGTCGTTGTCCGCGGCGGGCAGCCAGTTCCACTTCAGGGCGCCCTTGCCCAGCCCGACGCCGAACCAGCCGCCCTCGTGGATCGCCGAGCGGCCCTGTAGCAGCTGGTAGCAGGGGCCGAGGGAGCACTCGTCCGGCGGCCGCAGGAACGTCGTCAGGCGCAGCAGCCGGTAGTTTTCCTCGCCCTCGGCGCCGGATCCCGCGCCGCGGGACGCGGCGGCGATGAGCAGCCCGATGCCGGAGAAGCCGAGCACGCCCAGCGCCGCGAAGACCCGCAGCCGCACGCCGGCCGCCCAGAGCAGGCCGATGATCAGCGCGAGCACCACCAGCATGGTGCCGAGGTCGTTGTATCCGACAAGCACGAAGAGCAGGCCGACGATCGGGAACAGCGGCATGGCCAGCTCGCGCCAGTAGCCGAGGGACGCGCCCTTGCGGGCGATGATGTCGGCGCCCCAGAGCACCACGCCGAGCTTCGCGAACTCCGACGGCTGCACGCCGACCGGGCCGACGTAGAGCCAGAGCAGCTCGGCGTGCACCGGGCCGAGCCGCGGCTTGTCGACCAGGTCGACCGCCTTGAGCGCCATCAGCAGGTCGAGGACGGCGAGCAGCACGACGGCCAGGCCCAGCACGTACTTACCGAGGAAGCGCAGCGTGCCGGAGGGCAGGCGCTGGAAGACCCAGAAGCCGAACAGCCCGAGCGCGGCGAAGAGCAGCTGGTTGCGGATCGCGGAGAAGGCGTTGCCGTCCTCCGCGTACGCCTTGACGCTGGTCGCCGAGAAGACCATGGTCAGGCCGATCAGCAGCAGCAGGCCGGAGCTGGCGATCAGCAGGTAGTAGGAGGAGAGCGGCCGGGCCAGCAGCCCGTGCACCGCCGGCAGCAGCTGCTGGCTGAGCGATCTCGGCCTGGCCGCGGGCGCGGTGGCGGCCGGCGACACGATGACCGTGGGCCGGGCGTCGGGCTTCTCCTCCCCCATGTGCACCATCATGGTGGCGCGACACGCCTGCCCCGGGATGCGGCGCTGGCGTGTCGCGAGAGATCTATCCCATCACCGCGAGGAAGTCGCTGTAGAACAGGCCGAGGCCGATGGCGGTGCAGATGCCGGCGACGATCCAGAACCGGACCACGATGTTGACCTCGCTCCAGCCCGCCAGCTCGAAGTGGTGTTGCAGCGGCGACATCCGGAAGACCCGCTTGCCGGTGGTCTTGAACGAGATGATCTGAATGACCACCGACATCGTGATGATGACGAACAGGCCGCCGATGATGATCGACAGCAGCGTCGTGCGGGTCGCCATGGCGAGGCCGCCGATCAGGCCGCCGAGGCCCAGCGCGCCGGTGTCGCCCATGAAGATCCGGGCCGGCGACGTGTTCCACCAGAGGAAGCCGACGCAGGCGCCGGCCGCCGCGGCCGCGATCAGCGCCACCTCGAGCGGATCGCGCACCTGGTAGCAGTAGTCCGCGGTCCTGGCGTAGGTGTCGTCACCGCACCAGTGCCGGTACTGCCAGAAGCCGATCAGCGAGTAGGCGCCGAGCACCAGGATCGAGGCGCCGGTCGCCAGCCCGTCGAGGCCGTCGGTCAGGTTGACGCCGTTGGACATCGCCATGATGACGAAGACGAAGATCAGCACCGAGCCGACCTTGCCGACGTCGAGGAAGCTGATGTCGCGGATGAACGAGATGTGCTCGCTCGCCACGGTCTGCTTGTTGGTGCTCGGCACGTACAGGGCGGCGATGCCCAGGCCGCCGCCGACCAGTAGCTGGCCGAGCAGCTTGCCCTTCGCGCTCAGGCCGCCGGAGTGGCGCTTGCGGACCTTGAGGAAGTCGTCGAGGAAGCCGACCGCGCCGCAGAAGACGAAGAGCCCGAGCAGGACCAGCGCCGTCATCGTCGGCTGCACCTGGGCGATCTGCTCGGTCGGCAGCGTGGTCAGGGCGATGTGCCCGGCGACGTACGCCAGGACGGTCGCGACGATGAACGCCACGCCGCCCATCGTCGGCGTACCCTTCTTGCCCTGGTGGGAGGCGGGACCGAGCGTGCGGATCGGCTGCCCGGCCTTCAGCGCGGTGAACACGCGGATGGCGACCGGGGTGCCGAACAGCGAGATGATGAACGCGACCGCGGCCGCGACGATGACTGCCCTCACGGGCCTACCTCCTCGCCGGCCGCATCCGCGCGGAGCGCGTCGGCCACTTCCCACGTGCGGTACCGCGAACCCTTGACCAGCACCACGTCGCCCGGCCGCAGGTCGGCCCGCAGCACCGCGACGGCCTCGGCCTGATCGGCCGCGAGCACGGCCTCGCCCTTCCAGGCGGGCTCCGTTGCCGCGCCGGCGAGGATCGGGGCGGCGTTGCCGGCGACCGCGATCAGCCGGTCGACGCCGAGCACGGCCGCGAGCCGGCCGACCTCCTGGTGGCCGGCGGCGTCGTGCTCGCCGAGCTCGGCCATGTAGCCGAGCACGGCGACGGTGCGCCGCCCCTGCCCCAGCGCCGCGAGCGCGTGCAGCGCCGCGGCGGTCGACGACGGGTTCGCGTTGTAGGAGTCGTCGATGACCGTCACGCCGTCGGCCCGGTCGAAGACGTCCATCCGGCGGCCGGAGACGATGCCGACCTCGCCGAGCGCGGCGGCGACGGCGGCGGGCGCCATCCCGGCCTCGAGCGCGACGGCCGCGGCGGCGAGGGTGTTGCCGACCTGGTGGCGGCCGGTCACCGCCAGCCGCACCGGCGCCGACCCGGCGGGCGTGACAAGCGTGTACGCCGCCCGCCCGCGATCGTCCAGCGTCACGTCGACGGCCCGCACCGTTGCCTCGGCCGCCTCGCCCACCGACACGACCCGGGCCGATGTGCGTGCGGCCATCGCGGCGACCAGCGGGTCGTCGGCGTTGAGCACCGCGACGCCGTCCTCGCTCAGCGCCTCGACCAGCTCACCCTTGGCCCGCGCGGTGCCCTCGACCGAGCCGAACTCGCCGATGTGCGCGGCGCCGACGTTGAGCACCACGCCGATCCGCGGCCCGGCCATGTCGGTGAGGTAGCGGATGTGCCCGATCCCGCGGGCGCCCATCTCGAGCACCAGGAACCGGGTCGCGGTGGTCGCCTTCAGCACCGTGTAGGGGAAGCCGAGCTCGTTGTTGAGCGATCCGGCCGGCGCGACGGTCTCGCCGAGGCGGCCGAGCAGCTGCCCGATGTAGTCCTTTGTCGTGGTCTTGCCGGACGAGCCGGTCAGCCCGACGATGGTCAGCTCCGGCAGCCGGCTCACCACCACGCTCGCCAGCGCGGCCAGCGCGCGCAGCGGATCCTCGACGACGATGCCGGGCCGGCCCGTGTCCCGGGTGCCGAGCACCCCGGCCGCGCCGGCCTCGATCGCGGCGCCGGCGAAGTCGTGCCCGTCCACCTTCTCGCCGGCGAACGCCACGAAGAGCCCGCCGGGTAGCAGCGCACGGTTGTCGTACTCGACCGGCCCGGTGACCACCGCGGCCGGGTCGGCGTTGACGAGCCGCCCGCCGGTGATCGCGGCGATCTCGTCCAAAGTCATGCGGATCAAGCGGCACCGTCCGGGCGTGCGGCCAGCGCCGCGGTCAGCTCGATCCGGTCGTCGAACGGCAGCACCTGGCCGTTCACCTCCTGGCCACGCTCGTGTCCCTTGCCCAGCACGGCGACGACGTCACCGGGGCCGGCCAGCCGTACCGCCTCGTCGATGGCGGCACGGCGGCCCGCCACCTCGATGATCTTCGCCGGTCCGCCGGCGCCCTCGGCGCCCTGCCGGACCGCCGCGCGGATCCCGGCCGGGTCCTCGGTGCGCGGGTTGTCGTCGGTGACGATGACCAGGTCGCTGCCGCGGGCCGCGGCCGCACCCATCAGCGGGCGCTTGCCCGTGTCGCGGTCGCCGCCCGCGCCGATGACGCAGATCAGGCGGCCATGGCGGGCCGTGGCCAGCTCGCGCAGCGCGGCGAGGGCGGCGACGATCGCGTCCGGCTTGTGCGCGTAGTCGACGACGCCGAACACCTCGCCCGGCGAGTCGACCCGCTCGAGCCGGCCCGGCACGCCCTTGCAGGCGGCGATGCCGTCGGCGGCGACCTGCGGGTCGATGCCGGCGGCCGTCAGCGAGGCGAGGGCGAGCAGCGCGTTGGCGACGTTGTGCCGGCCGGGCAGCGCCACGCCCGCACGCACGGCGCCGCCGGGGCCGTGCGCGGTGAAGGTCTGTCCGAAGGCGTCGCCGGCGATGTCGCTCGCCGACCAGGTCGCGGACCGGTCGCCGGCCGCGGAGTAGGTGAGGGTGGCGGGCCGGCGCAGCGGCGCGAGCGCCGGCTCGTCGGCGTTGAGCACCTCGGCGCGGCAGCGGCCGTCGAAGAGCTTCGCCTTGGCCGCGAAGTAGTCCTCGGCGTCGGCGTGGAAGTCGAGGTGGTCGAGGCCGAAGTTGGTGTAGCCGCCGACGGCGAAGCGGACACCGCCGACGCGGCCCATTGCCAGCGCGTGGCTGGACACCTCCATCACGACCGCGGTGACACCGCGCTCGAGCGCGGCGGCCAGGATCGCGTGCAGGTCGGTGGCCTCGGGCGTGGTCCGCACGCTCCGCACGACCAGGTCGCCGAGGCGGGTCTCGACCGTGCCGATCAGGCCGGTGGTCAGCCCGGCGGCCCGCAGCCCCGACTCGACCAGGTACGCCGTCGAGGTCTTGCCCGCCGTACCGGTGAGGCCGATGACGGTGAGCCGCTCCGTGGGGTCGCCGTAGATCCGCGAGGCGGCCACGCCGAGCACCTCGCGGGGGTCGTCGGCGACGAGCACCGGCAGCCCGGCGGCGACGGCGGCGTCGCGGCCGGCGGGGTCGGTCAGCACGGCGACCGCGCCCGCCTCGGCGGCGGCCGCGACGAACTCGGCGCCGTGGCGCCGGGCGCCCGGCAGCGCGGCGTAGAGATCGCCGGGGCGGACCTCATTGCTGGCGTGGGTCACGCCGGTGACCTCGACGTCCCCGCCGGTCAGCCGAGCACCGATCAGGGCTGCGAGGTCGGCCAGTCCGCGGGGACGGACGGTCTGGGGACGGGGAATGCCGGACACGGCGTCAGACCCTACCCGGTGCCTGGGATCCGACTGCGAACGCCATCGGTGCGGCTACTGCTTGAGCTTGAAGGTCGGCGGATCGGTACCCGACGGCGGGACCAGGTGGTGCCGCAGCGCGGAGGCCATCATCTCGCTGAAGGCCGGCGCGGCCACGTCGCCGCCGGTGCCGTCGGGCACGTCGGCGAACACGCCGATCACGAAGCGCGGGTTGTCGGCCGGCGCCATGCCGATGAACGAGCCCGCGTTGTGCTTGGTGTACTGCCCCTCGACCAGCATCTTTCCGGTTCCGGTCTTGCCGGAGACCCGGTAGCCCGCGACCGCGGCCCGGCCGCCGGTGCCGCCCTTGGCATCGACGACGGACTCCATCATCGTGCGCAGCTGGCTCGCCACCTCGGGGCTGAGCACCTCACGGGTCACCGGCGGGGGCGCCGGGGTGACCGAGCCGTCCTTGCCCGAGATGGTGGCCTTGATGAGCCGCGGCTGGATGTAGGTGCCGTTGTTCGCGATCGCCGCGTAGCCGGCCGCCATCTGGATCAGCGTGGCGTCGACGCTCATGCCGATCGGCACCGAGCCCCACGCCGAGCCACTCCACTCGTCCGGGGTCAGCAACCGGCCGCCAGCCTCGCCCGGCATACCCTCGTTCGTGGCCTCGCCGAGGCCGAACCGGCGCTGGTACTCGTACAGCTTCTCCTTGCCCAGCTTCTGGGCGATGCGGATGGTGCCGATGTTCGACGAGTAGGCGAGCACGCCGGGGATGGTCAGCTTGGTGCCGGCCTCGAACCGGTGCGTGTCCGCGAACGGCTTGCCGCCCAGTATCAGCCCCGGGCCCACCGTGACGGTGGAGTCGGGCGTGATGACGCCCTCCTGGAGGGCGGCGCCGATGGTGAAGGCCTTGTGCGTCGAGCCCGGGTCGGCGATGACGCTGCTCGCGACGTCCTCGCGCTCGGTCGGCTTGAAGTCGAAGGGCTTCGCCGCGTTGTACGGCGGGTAGCTGGCCTGCGCCAGCACCTCGCCGTTGCGCACGTCGATGACGACCGCGGCGCCGATGGTGGCGTTCACCCGCTCCATCTGCCGGCTCAGGATGCGCTGCACCTCGAACTGGAGGTCGCGCTCGATGGTCAGCTGGATCGACGAACCGGGCGCGGCCGGCCGGTACGAGCTGTAGCCGCCCGGGATCTCCTTGGCCAGCATGCCCTTGTTGACGTCGGGGTTGCCGCGCTCGAAGACCCGCTTGCCGTCGGTGCCGCGCAGCAGGTCGTCGTAGCGGGCCTCGATGCCCTCCAGGCCGAAGTGGTCCTCGCCGGTGAAGCCGATCAGGTTCGCCGCCAGGTCGGCGCCGGGCACGTCGCGGCGCTCGTCGCGGTCGGAGCCGATGCCGGGCAGCTTCATGCCGGTGATCCGGTCCGCCACCGCGATGTCGACGCCGCGGGCGAGGTACTCGAAGCGGGACGCGCCGCCGCCGGGGCGCTTCTTCTTCGCCATCAGCGCGACCAGCCGCGACGACGGGACGCCGAGCAGCGGGGACAGCTTCGCCGCCGTGGTTGGCGCGTTCGTGACCAGCTCGGGGTCGGCGTAGATGTAGCGGGCCTCGACGCTGTGCGCGAGCACCGCGCCCGAGCTGTCCAGGATGCTGCCGCGCGGCGCGGGCAGCGTCACGTCGGTGAGCCGGTTCTGCCGCTGCTCCATCAGGCTCTGCGCGGACGCGGGCGTCTCGACGACCTGGAGCACGACCAGCCGTACCCCGATCGTCGCGAACAGCGCGAGCGCCAGCACGGTGCCGAGCCGCAGCCGCCGGGTGCTGTTGGCCAGCTTGGGCGGCTCGGCCGGCACCGGTGGCGCGGGCCGCCGCGAGGCGGGCCGGGCGGGCGGCGCGGCCTTCGCGGCGCGCCCGGCGGTGCCGCGCCGCGGCCCGGGCGGCGCGGCGACCTTACGCTCCCGGCCGGTACGCGCACCCGGCTCGGTACGGGCGGCGGCGCCCCTGCGCGGGTTCGCCGTCGAGCGGGTGCGTGCGGCGCCCGCCGTGGTCCGGCCCGGACGGCGCGGGGTGTCGTCCCACTCGTCGTCCTCGGCCGGCACCGCGCGGGTCGTACCGCGCGCGGTGCGGCCCTTGGGTTCGCGGGCGTCGCGCTCCTCGCGGCCGCGGCGCTGCGGTGGCGGCGGCGCCTCCTCCGGCTCGCGGCGGCGGGTCCGGGCGGGCCGGCCGCCGTCGAGGACCTGCAACGCCGGGCGGAACGGGTCGGTGTCCCGGGCGGCGCGCGGCGACCGGGTGCGCTGGTCGCCCTCGCGCACGGTCCGGCCCCGCGGCGTGTACGCGCGCGCGTCGCCGATGCCGCCGAAGCCGCGGGTCCGGTCGTCCTCGCGCCCGGAATCGTCGGCCTGCGGCAGGTCACGCGAAGCGCCGCGCCGGGGCTCCCGGCCCCGGCGCGGCGTCTCGTCGGCGCGCGGCGACATGCTCTACCGTCCGGTCGCCGAGGTGGCGGGATCCTGCGCCGTGACGGCCACGTCGCCGGTGGCCGGCTTCGGCACGCCGACGATCACGCCGTCCGGCAGCCGGATGTACGCCGGATTCTCGGCCTTGACCAGCCCCAGCCGGCGGGCGGCCGCGTCAAGGCTGCCCGGGCTGTTGTTGGCGGCGATCTCGTTCTCCAGCTCCTGCTGCCGGGTGTCCAGCTTCTTCTGCTGCTTCTGCAGCGTGTCGATGCGGAACGAGTTCTCCGCGGTCTTGGTGTTGATCAGCAGGATGCCGATCACACCGGCCACGACGACCGCGACCACGAGCGCGATGAACGGCGCCCGGGGCGCGTTGATCGGCGCCGGCGGCGCGACCCGCAGCCGGGGCGCCTCGACGTTGCCGCTCTGCTGCTCGGCCGCCAGCTTCAGCGCGGCGCTGCCCTGTGTGGCGCCGACCGTCGGGTGCTGACGCGCCCCCCGGCCGCCACCGCCCTTGGTGGTGCCCGTCGTCGCGGCGGCCGGCTTGCGCCGGTCCTTGCCAATCTGCTCCGCGGTCCGGCCCCCCGACCGCGGCGCAGTCCTGCGCTCGCTCAATGCCCCTCCCCCTCCTGGCGTGCCCCCGGGCGTTTCCGCCCTTGTCCCCCGTGCGCAGACATCCGGGGCCGTTCGCGGGCGGCACCCGATGCCTGGTCGTGCTTGTCGATCCGTTCCACCGCGCGCAGCTTCACCGAGGCCGCCCGCGGGTTCTCCGCCACTTCCTGCTCGCTCGGCGGCTCCGACCCGCGGGTCAGCAGCCGCACCGAAGGACCCGTGCCGGGCAGTTCGACCGGCAGCTCGATCGGCCCCGTGCTGCGTGCCCTCTCGGCGAAGGCGCGCTTGACGATCCGGTCCTCCAGCGATTGGTACGACATCACGACAAGCCGCCCCTTCGGGGCCAGCAGGTCCAGCGCGGCCGGCACGGCGGCCTCCACCGCCGCGAGCTCCGCATTTACCTCGATGCGTAACGCCTGAAACGTTCTTTTCGCGGGATTCCCACCCGTACGCCGCCCGGCGGCCGGGATGGCGTCCTTGACCAGCTCCGCCAGGTGCGCCGAGGAGACGATGCGCGCCTTCGCCCGCTCCCGGACAATCGCCGAGACGACCCGGGGCGCGAACTTCTCCTCGCCGTAGACCCGCAGGATGCGGACGAGCTCGCCCGGCTCGTAGCCGTTGACGACCTCCTCCGCGGTGATGCCCCGCGACTGGTCCATCCGCATGTCCAGCGGCGCGTCCCGCGAGTAGGCGAAGCCCCGGTCCGGCTCGTCGAGTTGCAGCGAGGAGACGCCGAGATCGAACAGCCCACTGTGGAACGCCGGCCGGCCGAGCCCCGCGAGCACCTCCGGCAGCTCGTCGTAGACCGCGTGCACGAAGTGCACCCGGTCGCCGAAGCGGGCCAGCCGGTGCCGGGAGTGCGCGAGCGCCTCGGTGTCCCGGTCGAGTCCGATGAGGACCACGTCCGGGTGCCGCTCCAGCACGGCCTCGGCGTGCCCGCCCAGGCCCAGCGTGAAGTCGACGTGCACGGCGCCCGGCAGAGCGAGGGCCGGGGCGAGCAGCTCGAGGCAGCGCTCGAGCAGCACCGGCACGTGCGTGCCGCGAAGCTCCCCCATGACGACCCCCATTGCCCGCTCTTTCCGCGCTCACCCGGCCTTACCCGATACCGGCCGCCCCTACCGGGGCGTTCGGCGCCTACGTGCCCGGTCGTCCGTCCGTACCGCCAGATCCCCATCCGCTCGTGCCCGTTGCCTTCGGGCGCGCCCGACCGGACACACGCCTGGCGCCGGGGAAGAGGCGCCAGGAGCGGGAGCGGCTGGAGATCTCGCAGTACGGCCGAGGCGACGTCCGGACCGTGTCGGCGGCCCACAGGTGCCACGCCTCACAGTCCGCCGGGCAGCACCCCCTCCTCGATGTCGGCGAACTCGTCCTCGCTCGCCGAGAGGTACTGCTCCCAGGACTGCTTGTCCCAGATCTCCACCCGGGTGCTCGCGCCGATCACGACCAACTCGCGGTCGAGCGCCGCATAACCCCGCAGGTGTGCCGGGATGGTGACCCGGCCCTGCTTGTCGGGGATCTCGTCGTGCGCACTGGCGAAGAACACCCGGCTGTAGGCCCGGGCCGCCTTGTTGGTGACCGGTGCCTCACGCAGCTGGCCCGCGATGCGCTGGAACTCAGGCATCGGGAAGACGTAAAGGCAACGCTCCTGCCCCTTGGTGATCACGACACCTCCCGCCAGCTCGTCGCGGAACCTCGCCGGAAGGATCAACCGTCCCTTGTCGTCGAGGCGCGGGGTGTGCGTGCCGAGAAACATCGGCCCAACCCCCTGCCCCTGGGCGGTTTCGCGGACCGCCTGTCGTCTGGGCCGGCAACCCCTTCGGAGTCAGCTCCTCAGGCCCTGCCACTGCGCTCCACTCTACTCCACTTCCCTCCACCCGCAACCAGAATGACGCGGCCTGCGAGTCAGATTCGCAGATGAATGCGCACGTCAGAGCCGGTGGCGGCGAAGTGGAGGGGTTAGGCCTCCTTGCCATGGTCCACTTTCCGACATGCCGCCCACGCGGGCACGAAAGTCCCCCGAAATCGGGCTTTCGGGAAGGGGCAGCCGCCCTTCGACGCTCGGGTGGGGAGCAAAGTGGAGGCCGCGCACGACAGTGGGGCGCGACCCGAACCGGGTCGCGCCCCACTGAACTGTCCTACTGCTTCTTACCGGTGCCGCACTGTTCTTACTAGTGTCACGCGGCGACGAGGCGCCGGACGACGTAGTTCTTGCTCCAGATCTTGTGCTTGCCCACCCGGGCGCCCGAGTGCGGCGAGTCCCACATGTAGCCGCCGCCCGCGTAGATGCCGGCGTGCGTGCCGTACGAGCCGGACCGGACCACGATGAGGTCGCCGATCCGCTTGTTGCTCTTGCTGATCTTCTTGCCGTGCTTCTGCTGCGCGTTCGCCTTGTGCGGGAGCTTCTTGCCCGTCGTCTTGCGGAAGACGTACTGGGTGTAGCCGGAGCAGTCGAAGCGCTTGGGGCCCGCGGCGCCGAACTTGTAGAGCGCGCCCTTGTGCCGCTTCGCCTCGGCGAGGATCTTCGCGCCGCTGCTGCGCACGGTGACCTTGATGCCCGGGCTGGTCACCGAGTTGATGCCGCTGGCACCGGTGTACTGCGTCCGGAAGTAGCCGGTGATGTGCGGCTCGGCGGACAGGGTCACCGTCCCCTTGGCGGACAGCTTGCGGGTCACCCAGGTGCGCCACTTGCCGTTCCGCTTGGCTTGCAGGCGGACCGAGCCCTTGGTGACCACGTCGCCGGTCTTCGGGTCGATCACCTTGGCGGTCACCTTGACCGTCTTGCCCCACGCGATGGAGCGGGCCGCGGAGTTCGAGATCTTCGGCTTGATCGCCGATGCCGCGGCCGCCGCCTCGACGACGGGAGCGGCGGACGCCGCCGGTGTGGCGACCAGCTGGCCGGCACAGAGGCAGAGACCCAGGGACAGTGCGATGGTGCCGGTTCCGGCCATGCGGCGGTTCCGGCTCGAACTGCGTTCGTGCACGGTAGAGAATTCCCTCCGGCACGCCTGCGAGGTTAGCTGTCGGGTTCGGGCGGGAAGGTTGCCCGGTCGCCGCTGGCGACTTCACCCCAAGGTCCGGGCGGTACGCGCCGCCGAAGCGACGTGACCGCCGGTGGACCGGATCTGGGTCCCCCGTCCCTGCCCCCAACTGCCTTTTGTTGGTGTAGCTACCTCAACGGTCATGCCGCCCGGACCGGGGCAGGGCTCGGCGTGGTCCGACGCGACACGAACGGCGAGCGAATGCTCACCGGCCCAACCTTGCTACCTGATTTCCGCCGGGACCGTCGGACCCCAGTTGGTCACTCAGAGTATTTGGCACATCGGACTCTGTCCGGTTTGTAACCGGGCCGTGACAAATGCCGTCACGAGACGTAGTGGATCACTTACCCTGCGCCGAAAGTAACGGGTGAAACACGACACATAAAAAGCCGCACCTCGGTGGATCATGGACTTTCGCAAGATCGGGAGAATGTCGGCCTAAACGCCCCCACCGGCCTAAACGCGGCACCGAGCGGCGGGGTGGAGATCATCCGTTCGGCCGACCCCGGCCCACCGCAGGCCACGGACCCCGGGGCCACTCGACGTAGTGTCCGTTTCCGGTACCCTCGCAGCCGTGACGGACGGGAAATTGCCCCTACGGGCCAAGGTCGCGACTTCGGTGTCGCGAACCGCTGCGGCGCTCTCACGCGCCGCGGGACGCGGTGACGGCTCGGTGATCGGCGGGTGGATCGGCCTCAAGATCGATCCTGACCTGCTCAGGAACCTCGCCTCGGGCCGCGCGATCGCGCTGGTGTCGGGCACCAACGGCAAGACGACCACGACCCGGTTCGCCGCGGCCGCGGTCGGCGTGCTCGGCCCGGTCGCCACCAACTCGTTCGGCGCCAACATGCCGACCGGGCACACCTCGGCCCTGGCCAAGGCCGGCGCAACCCCGTTCGCGGTGCTCGAGGTCGACGAGCACTACCTCGCCCGGGTGATCGACGAGACCACCCCGCGTGTGGTCGCCTTGCTGAACCTGTCCCGCGACCAGCTCGACCGGGCGAAGGAGGTGGCGATGATGGCGCAGATGTGGCGCACGGCCCTTGCGGCCCACCCCGACGTGCACGTGGTCGCCAACGCCGACGACCCGATGGTCGTCTGGGCCGCGATCGACACCCAGCAGGTCGTCTGGTTCAGCGCCGGGCAGCGCTGGCACGACGACTCGTTCGTCTGCCCCGAGTGCGGCTCGCCCATCGAGCGCGCCGACGGCGACTGGTGGTGCAGCGGCTGCCCGCTGCGCCGCCCGCGGGCGCAGTGGACCGTGGAGGACGACGGCGTCGTCGATCCGAACGGCGACTGGCACCTGATCAAGCTCCAGCTGCCGGGCCAGGTCAACCTCGGCAACGCGGCCACCGCGCTGGCCGTCGCCGCCGAGTTCGGCATCCGGCCGATCGAGGCCGCACCACGGCTCGCCGGCGTGGCCTCGGTGGCCGGCCGCTACGCGCAGGTCGACCGCGACGGGCGCAACATCCGGCTGCTGCTGGCGAAGAACCCGGCAAGCTGGCTGGAGGCCTTCGACATGGCCGAGGTGGCGCCGACGCTGCTCTCCATCAACGCCCGCGACCCCGACGGCTTCGACACGTCGTGGCTCTACGACGTCGACTTCTCCCCCCTGCGCGGGCGGCAGGTCCTGATCACCGGCGACCGCGCCTACGACCTCGCCGTTCGGCTGGAAGTGAACGATGTGGCCTTCCGGCACGTGCATACCTTCGACGAGGCGGTACGGGCGAGCCCGCCGGGCCGCCTCGAGGTGATCGCGAACTACACCGCGTTCCAGGACATCCGAGCGGAGTTGGACCGTGTCAACTGAGAGCACGCTGCGGATCGTCTGGATCTACCCCGACCTGCTGTCGACGTACGGCGACCGGGGCAACATGCTGATCCTGCGCCGCCGGGCGGCCCTGCGCGGCATCCCGGTGGAGACCTACGAGGTCCGCTCCGACCAGGCGCTGCCCACCACCGCCGACATCTACCTGATCGGCGGCGGCGAGGACGGGCCGCAGGCGCTCGCGGCGCAGCGGCTGATCGCCGACGGCGGCCTACACCGGGCCGTGCACCAGGGCGCGGCCGTGCTGGCCGTCTGCGCGGGTTACCAGCTCTTCGGCGGCTCGTTCTACGCGAAGGGCACCAAATGCGCCGGACTGGACCTGCTCGACCTCACCTCCGACCGGGGCGAGACCCGCGCGGTCGGTGAGGTTCGCGGCGACATCGACCCGCGGCTGGGCCTGCCCCCGCTGACCGGCTTCGAGAACCACGGCGGCCGGACCCTGCTGGGGCCCGGCGTCGCGCCGCTCGCCCGGGTGACCGCCGGCGTCGGCAACGACGGCCAGACCGAGGGCGCCTGGCACGGGAAGATCCTCGGCACCTACGCGCACGGCCCCGCGCTGGCTCGCAACCCAGCTATAGCCGATCTGCTACTGCGCTGGGCGATCGGCGCGGATAGCCTTCAACCGCTCGACGACTCCTGGGCCGATCGGCTACGAGGCGAGCGGCTCGCCGCGGCGGGCGCCGTATGACCGACTGAACGCCTGACCGGTACGACCTGTCCTGGACCGACGAGAAGTTGGGGCGGTACGCCTGCATGACTGACACCCTGATCGCCCCGCGGGGCATCGAAAACCCCGCCACGGACCCTCAGGCCAGCGCGCAGCACCAGGACACCCCCATCGGCTGGCGCCGGCGGCTCGTCCGTTTCGGCATCCTCGGGACGGCGGTGGCGTCCCTCGGTGTCGCCGCCGCGGTCCTGCCCCTGCACGCCATCGCGGACTCGGTCGTCGCCATCGGCCCCGCGGCCGCCGTGGCGATCGCCGTGGTCGGCGGCCTCCTGCTCTCGGTGCTCGTGCCACGCACGGCGATCACCCTCGCCTGCGGCGCCCTGCTCGGCCCGGCGACGGGCGCGGTGACCGCGCTGGCCGCGGCCGTCATCGCCGGCGTCGCCACCTACTACCTGGGCCGCTGGGCCGGCCGGGGCGCACTCCGCGCGCGGGCCGGCGGCCGCCTCGACCGCCTCGACGGCTGGCTGAACCGCCGCGGCCTCGCCGCAGTGCTGCTGGTCCGCTTCCTGCCCCTCGCGCCCTACGGCCTGATCGGCTACGCGTACGGCACCACGTCGGTCTGCCGCGTGCGCTACCTGCTCGGCACCACGCTGGCCGCGGTACCGTCCGCGGTCTCGTACGCGGTGATCGGCGCGGCCGTCACCTCACCGGGCTCGATGAACCCGCTCACGCTCGCCCCCGCCGCGATCGGCATGGGCCTGACCACCGCGATCGTCCTCCGCTGGCGCCTCGCCGCCCGCCGAGACGCCGCCGCGGCAGCAGCCCTGGCCGCACCCGCCGCCTGACCCGCAGTCCCCCGCACATCCCGCCGGACAACCCGGCACAGGCCGGCGTTCCGTCGGGCCGGAGCCTTCACCGCTTCGGCGGGTGTTGGCGCAGGGCAGCCACCCGGACCAGCGCCTCGCGTTCGGGGCCTTGGAGGCACTGACCGCCGACGAGGGCAAACAGCGCACGGTCATCCTCGGCGACCTGGCCGCCGTCGAGGTCGCCCGCAAGCACCCCGACGAAGCCTGCGCCCACGCTCAAGCAGCGCTCGATCAGCTCGGGATCACCTGGTACGCCACGGGCATGGAACGCATCCGGGAAGTCCGGCACGGCCTGCAACCATGGGCCGGCACCGAGTGTGTCCGCCAGCTGGATGACCGGCTCTACGGCTGGCAGACCACCCTCAGCGCGCTTCGTTGTTGAACGCCGCGGCCCGCTTCTCCCGCTCTTCGGTCAGATCGAAGCCGGGCCGGAACACCTGAAACGTCTCGCGGTAGTCCTGACCGCGCGCGATGACCGCGCCGAAGACGGCCGAGAAGGTGTGTCGAGGGACCCCGAGCCAGTCCGCCCAGGTCCCGTACTCCCTGGCTTCGTTCACCAGGCACTCATGGCGCCGAGCCCAATCGCTGGGCGGGCACCCCCGGTTGTGCGGCTTCGTCGCGGGTAGTGGGCCGGGTCGCGGTGAAACCGGTGGCTCCGATCGTCAGGTACACCGCTGCGAACAGCCAGAAGGCGGCGAACAGGAAGCCTTGATCGCGGACCGCGAGGATCATGACCGATGCGCCGGCCAGCGCGGTCAGGGCGTATCCCGTCCGGATGCCGAAGGCGCACAGCGCCGCAACCACGAGCGGCCCGGCGACCCACAGCGCCACGCCGGCCCAGTAGATGTCGAACTTGCCGGTCGCGAACGCGGATATCAGCAGCAGTGCGGGCAGAGCGATGACTGCGGCTGCGGCGAGGTGCCATGAGCGGGTGGCGACGCGGCCGATGCCGCGGCGCAGCACCCAGGGCACGATCGTGGCCGCCCAGAGCTGGAGCGCGACTGGGAGGTAGTACAGACCGAGGTCGCCTGGGACGAAGGTGAACCCGGTGAGCATCGTCGCGACGGCGGCTCCGGCCCAACTTCGGGCCTTGGCGGGCAGCGCGAGTGGTGTGGCCGCGGCGAGTGGCGGCAGCAGGGTGAGCATCGCCGGAGTCGTGGACGGAATCTGGAAGCTCACGTACGCGGCGATCAGCACGGCGATCGTGCGCAGGGTTCGGTCAGCCCGCTCGGCGTCCGACATCGGGGATCAGAACTCCGCGGGCGCGGTGGCTGCCGCGATGACCGAGCCGTCCGCGGTGGTCGCCGTGAGCTGGGCGCCTTGGACAGAGTCGTCGACCGTCCAGATGACGAATACGTCGCCGTCGTGCGAGCCGGTGACGATCCGGCCCGACGCCAGGCGGGCGCGGATCGTCGTCGTCCCCGTGGGCACCCGTCCGACCACCAGGTTGGACTTCATCACGGTGTCTTCAGCGCCGAACAGCTGGATACGGTCTTTCGCACCCGGCTCCATCGCGGTTCCCAGGTACTGTGCCCCGGGTGGATCGTTGCGGCAGACGGCCATCCAGTTGTCGGGCTCGGAGACGTAGACCCGCGCCTGGTAGTAACCGTCTCGTGCCGCGAATCGCAGTTCCGGCTCAGCGGTCAGGTGTGAGTCGAGTTCGGTGTAGAGCTCCCGGCATTCCGCGGCTGTCGCCTCTTCGGTCACCGGCCGGAACGCGGCTTCGGCGGCGTAGCCGTCGAGCCAGCTCAGCACGGCGGCAACCGCCAGCAGGGGAACCACGATCACCATCGCCGCGACTACCCGTCGGCGTGTGCTGTCAGGAACCGGGACGGTCGGGGCGGGGATCGACGATGGCAAGGTTGCTCCGTGTGATGGTGGAGCGGCCAGCGTAGTGATCTTGCGGCACCGCGGTCATCCGGTGAGCTGGCAGTTCGCTGCTCTTATCGGGCGGATGCCGTGGCACTTTCGGTACGTGTCCGGTGGCGAAGGCGCCATGAAAACGGCCCGCCGCGAGTGGTTCGCGGCGGGCCGTCCGGAGATGACCCGGGTCAGACGACGATGCTGACCAGCCGGCCCGGAACCACGATCACCTTGCGCGGCTCCCGTCCGGCCAGTGCTTCGGCGACCTCGGCCAGCGCAGCCGCGCGTACGGAATCTTCGGTTGTGTCGGGCGCTACCTCGACCCGGCCGCGGACCTTGCCGTTCACCTGGATGGGGTAGGTGATCGACTCCGCGACCAGCAGGGCGGGATCCGCCACCGGGAAGTCCGCGTAGGCCAGGGTGTCGTCGTGGCCCAGCTTGCGCCACAGCTCCTCGGCCAGGTGCGGCGCGAACGGCGACATCATCAGCACCAGCGGCTCGATCGCCTCGCGCGACGCCGTCGCCAGCGGCGTCAGCGTGTTGGTCAGCTCGATCAGCTTCGCGATCGCGGTGTTGAAGCGCAGTTCGTCCATGTCGCCGCGGACGCCGTCGATGGTCCGGTGCAGGGCGCGCCGGGTCTTGACGTCCAGCGGGTCGTCGGTGACCCGGATCGCGCCGGTCGTCTCGTCCACGACCAGGCGCCAGACCCGCTGCAGGAAGCGCTGCGAGCCGACGACCGCGCGGGTCTCCCACGGGCGCGAGACGTCCAGCGGGCCCATCGCCATCTCGTACACCCGGAACGTGTCGGCGCCGTACTGCTCGCACATGTCGTCCGGGGTGACGACGTTCTTCAGCGACTTGCCCATCTTGCCGTACTCGCGGTGGACCTCCTGGTCGCCGTGGAACCACTTGCCGTCGCGCTCGACGACCTCCTCGGCGGCCACGATGACGCCGCGCGCGTCGCGGAACGCGTACGCCTGGATGTAGCCCTGGTTGAACAGCTTGCGGAACGGCTCGAACGACGAGACGTGGCCCAGGTCGAACAGCACCTTGTGCCAGAAGCGCGCGTACAGCAGGTGCAGCACGGCGTGCTCGACGCCGCCGACGTACAGGTCGACGCCGCCCGGGTCGCCGGCCCGCTGCGGGCCCATCCAGTAGGCCTCGTTCTCCGGGTCGACCAGCACCTTGTCGTTGTGCGGGTCCAGGTAGCGCAGCTCGTACCAGCAGGAGCCGGCCCACTGCGGCATCGTGTTGGTCTCGCGGACGTACCGCTTCGGGCCGTCGCCCAGGTCCAGCTCGACGTTGACCCAGTCCTTCTTGCGCGACAGCGGCGTCTCCGGCTCGCTCGCGGCGTCCTGCGGGTCGAAGGTACGCGGCGAGAAGTCGTCGACGTCCGGCAGTTCGACGGGCAGCATCGAGTCGGGCAGCGCGATCGGCAGGCCGGTCTCGTCGTAGACGATCGGGAACGGCTCGCCCCAGTAGCGCTGCCGGCTGAACAGCCAGTCCCGCAGCCGGAACGTCGTCGCGCCGCGGCCGTGGCCCTTCTCCTCCAGCCAGGAGATCATCGACGCCTTCGCGTCGACGACACTCATGCCGTTCAGCCAGTCGCTGTTGACCGCGGGTCCCTCGCCGGTGAACGCGCCCTCGAAATCGGCCGGCGCCTGCACCGTACGGATGATCGGCAGGTCGAAGACCTCGGCGAACGCCCAGTCCCGCTCGTCCTGGCCGGGCACCGCCATGATCGCGCCGGTGCCGTAGCCGGCCAGCACGTAGTCGGCGATGAAGACCGGGATGCTCGCGCCGTTTGCCGGGTTTGTCGCGTACGCGCCGGTGAAGACGCCCGTCTTGACCTTGGCGTCGGCGGTGCGCTCCTGCTCGGTCTTCGCGGCGGCCTCGGCCCGGTACGCGGCGACGGCCGCGCCCGGCGTGGCGTGCCCGCCGGTCCAGGCGTCCTTGGTGCCCTCGGGCCAGGCCGCCGGCACCAGCGAGTCGACCAGGGAGTGCTCGGGCGCCAGCACCATGTAGGTCGCGCCGAACAGGGTGTCGGGCCGGGTGGTGAAGACCGAGATCTCGAAGCCGTCGATCGGGAAGTCGACGTGCGCACCGCGGGAGCGACCGATCCAGTTTCGCTGCATCAGCTTGACCGGCTCCGGCCAGTCCAGGCTGTCCAGGTCCTCGACCAGGCGGTCGCCGTACGCGGTGATCCGCATCTTCCACTGCTTCAGGCTGCGCTGGAAGACCGGGAAGTTGCCCCGCTCGCTGCGGCCCTCGGGGGTGACCTCCTCGTTGGCCAGCACCGTGCCCAGCCCGGGGCACCAGTTGACCGGGGCCTCACTGACGTAGGCCAGCCGGTGGTCGTTGATCGTCGCGCGCCGCTCGGTGTGCGACAGGTCCGCCCAGGACCGGCCGTCGACCTTGCGGGTGCCCGCGACGAACTCGTCGACCAGCGTGGAGATCGGGCGCGCCTTGCGCAGCGACGGGTCGAACCAGGAGTTGAAGATCTGCAGGAAGATCCACTGGGTCCACCGGTAGTACGCCGGGTCCGTGGTGGAGACCGAGCGGCGGTCGTCGTAGGCCAGGCCCAGCCGGCGCAGCTGGCCGCGGTAGCGCTCGACGTTCGCCTCGGTCGTGGTGCGCGGGTGGGTGCCGGTCTGCACCGCGTACTGCTCGGCGGGCAGCCCGAACGCGTCGAAGCCCATCGGGTGCAGGACGTTGAAGCCCGCCATCCGCTGGTAGCGGGTGTATGAGTCCGTGCCGATGTAGCCCAGCGGGTGCCCGACGTGCAGTCCGGCGCCGGACGGGTAGGGGAACATGTCCTGTACGTGCAGTTTCGGCGCGCCCGCGCGGGGGTGGGCGGCGTCGGCCAGCTCACCGGTCGGGTTCGGCGCGTAGAACGTGCCGTTGTCGGCCCAGAAGGCCTGCCAGCGTGGCTCGATCTCCGCGGCCATCGCCGCCGTGTATCGGTACGGCGGGACGTCCGCGTTGGTCTCGGACTCGCTCATCGTCACCATCTCGTTCTGTGAGGTCAGTCGACAGGGTCGCCTGCTTCAGGGCATAAAAAAGCCCCTCTCGCAGGAGGGGGCGCCGCGCTGTTCTCTGCTAGGAGATCAGCACGGCCGGCTAAGAAGCAGGAAAGACCGAGCCATCCCTGCATAGTACCGGGCCCGATATGGCGGTGGCGACCGGTATCACCCGGGACGATTCGTAATGCATCCGGTATGCGTGTCTGGTTGACCGCGTGCCGTGATGGGTACTTGCGCCCAACTCGGCAGGTTGCATCGACCGGGCTAATCTGTGTTGAACGGGCGGCGAGCGCCGGAGGCCCACGGACCGCCGGCCGCCCGCGAACCTTCGGCTCCTCACCACGAAAGGCACGTGGCGAGGAGCTTGAACGACATGGAGGAGGCCCGTGACAACGCCAACCTGGGACCAGCCCGGCGGTCCCCTGCCGAGCGATGAGTTCCTCGCCGCCAGCGGCGCCATCGTGACGAACATCGAGCAGGTCATCGAAGGCAAGAGCGCCACCATCCGGCTGGCACTCGCTGTGCTGCTCGCCGAGGGCCACCTGCTGATCGAGGACGTGCCGGGCGTCGGCAAGACCAAGCTCGCCAAGGCTCTCGCCCGCTCGATCGACTGCTCGGTGCGGCGCATCCAGTTCACCCCCGACCTGCTGCCCAGCGACGTGACCGGGGTCAGCGTCTACAACCAGGAGACGCGCGACTTCGAGTTCAAGCCGGGCGCGGTGTTCGCCAACCTGGTGGTCGGCGACGAGATCAACCGGGCCTCGCCCAAGACCCAGTCCGCCCTGCTGGAGTGCATGGAGGAGCGGCAGGTCACGGTCGACGGCACCACCTATGAGCTACAGGCGCCGTTCATGGTCATCGCGACCCAGAACCCGATCGAGATGGAGGGCACCTACCCCCTCCCCGAGGCGCAGCGCGACCGCTTCACCGCCCGCATCGCGATGGGCTACCCGGACCCCCGGGCCGAGATGGCCATGCTCAACGGCCACGGCGCGCACGACCCGCTCAACGACCTGCGCGCCGTCGCCGACGCCACGCTCGTGCGCCGGCTCATCGCGACCGCGCGCGACGTGCACGCGTCCGAGGCCGTGCAGCAGTACGCGATCGCGCTGGTCACGGCCACCCGGGAGGCGCCGGAGATCCGCCTCGGCGCGTCGCCCCGCTCCACGCTCCAGCTCATCCGCACGGCCAAGGCCGTCGCGGCGCTCGAGGGCCGCGACTACGTCCTGCCCGACGACCTGCAGACCCTCGCGGTGCCGGTGCTGGCGCACCGCATCATCCCCACGGCCGACGCCCAGCTCAACAGGCGCACGACCGACGCCATCGTGGCCGAGATCGTGCACCGGCTCCCGTTGCCGCACGACCGCAACCGCTCGCCCTACGACACCCGCGCCACCGGCGGCGTGACCGGGCAGTACGAGTCACGGGGACGCTGACATGCGGGAGGCTATGCGGGGAATGACCACCCGCGGCCGCTCGTTCCTCGCCGCGGCCGCGGCCGCCGGGGTCTCCGCCATCGTCCTCGGCGAGAAGGACCTGCTGCGCGTCGCGGTCCTGCTGGCGGCGCTGCCGCTGCTCGCCGCGGCGTATGTCGGCCGCAGCCGCTACAAGCTGGCGTGCACCCGCTCGCTGGAGCCCGGCCGCGCGCCGGTCGGCTCCAGCGCACGGGTGATCCTGCGCCTGCAGAACCTGTCCCGGCTGCCCACCGGGACGCTGCTGCTCGAGGACCGGCTCCCGTACGCACTCGGCAGCCGGCCCCGGGTGGTGCTCGAGCGCCTCGGCGCGCACCAGGCCAGCTCGGTGGCGTACACGGTCCGTGCCGACGTGCGCGGCCGCTACCCGGTCGGCCCGCTGGTGATCCGGCTGACCGACCCCTTCGGGCTCTGCGAACTGACCCGCTCGTTCCCGAGCGTCGACCGGCTCACGGTCATCCCGCAGGTCGTCTCGCTGCCGGCCGTCCGGCTCGCCGGCGAGTACGCGGGCACCGGCGACAGCCGCGCCCGTTCGGTCGCCGTGCACGGTGAGGACGACGCGGCCACCCGCGAATACCGCCGCGGCGACGACCTGCGGCGGGTGCACTGGCGCTCCACCGCCCGTACGGGCGAGCTGATGGTCCGCCGCGAGGAACAGCCGTGGGAGAGCCGCGCCACCGTGGTGCTCGACACCCGGCTGGCCGCGCACCGCGGCGAGGGCCCGACCGCGAGCTTCGAGTGGGCGGTGTCGGCGGCCGCGAGCATCGCGGTGCACCTGCGCCACGCCGGCTACAAGCTGCGGCTTGTCACCGGCACCGGCGTTGACGTCGACGCCACCGAGATCGGCGGCGAGGGCGCGATCCTTGACACCCTCGCCGACGTGAAGCTCAGCAGCGCCGGCGACATCTCGGTGCTTGTCGAGCAGGTGCGGCGCCGCTCCGACGGCGGCCTGGTCATCGGCCTGTTCGGCACGCTCAGCGTCGCCGAGGCCGAGGTGCTGACCGGGCTGCGCGGCAACGGCGCGACCTGCATCGGGTTCGCGATCGACAGCTCCACCTGGGTGAACATGATCCCCGGCGACCGCACCGAGGCCGACCGGGCGCACGGCGCCTCGGCCATGGCGCTGATCCGCAGCGGCTGGCGCTCGGTGCCGGTCGCGCACGGCGACTCCCTCGCCGCGCTCTGGCCGGCGGCCGGCCGCGGCTCGCAGGGATTCGCGTACCGGGCGGCGATGGCGGAAACGGTGGGACGATGACGGGGGTTCAGCGGTGACCGGGCGACGACGACTTGGCCTCGTGGCGGCGGCCGCGACCCTGCTGGCCGCCGCGCCCCTTTCGGCGATCTTCGACACCTGGACGTGGCTGCTCCAGTGCATCCTCGCGGTCGGCCTCGTCGCCGGCGCGGCGGTGCTCACCCGCACGCTGCGGTTCCCGACCTGGGCGCAGGCGATCGCCATGGTCGGTGTCCTGCTGCTGACGCTGACCTGGATGTTCCCCAGCGGCGACGAGCTGCTGTCGCTGATACCGTCGCCGGCCACGTTCAACCACTTCGGCGAGCTCTTCACCGAGGCCGGCACCGACACCCGCTCATACGGCGTCCCGGTACCGGACCGCGACGGCCTGCTCTTCATCGCGGTGCTCGGCATCGGCACGGTCGCCATCGCGGTCGACATGCTCGCCGTCGTCGCCCGCAAGCCGGCCCTCGCCGGCCTGCCGATGCTGGCGATCTACTCGGTCCCGGTCGCGGTCTACCTGGACAGCGTCCCGATGCTCACCTTCGTCATCGGCGCGACCGGCTTCCTCTGGCTGCTGGTCGCGGACAACGTCGACCGGGTACGCCGCTTCGGCCGCAGGTTCACCGGCGACGGCCGCGACGTCGACGTGTGGGAGCCGTCGCCGCTGGCCGCGGCCGGGCGCCGGCTCGCGGTGATCGGGATGGCCGTTGCCGTGCTGCTGCCGCTTGTCGTACCGGGCATCAACACCGGCCTGCTGAACAGCCTCACCCAGGTGGGCGCCGGCACCGGCGTCGGCGGCAACGGCACCGGCGGCAACGGGCGGATCAACCTCTTCGCGCTGCTGAGCGGCCAGCTCAACCAGGCGCAGGTCACCAACTACGTCCGGGTCACCACGAACGAGCCCGACCCGTTCTACCTGCGCTTCGGCGTGGCGGACGTGATCACGCAGGAGGCCGTCACCAACCGGACGCCGACCGGCCGGCCGCTGTCGCGCGGCCTGGACGACCCGCGCCAGAACGGCGCCACCGCGGGGGTGCAATACACCCAGTACCACGCGGACGTGGAGATCACGAACGACTTCAACCAGACCCTGGCCCCGGTCTACTCGACGATCATCGACACGGACGGCCTCGACGGCGCCTGGCTGTACGACCCGAACACCCAGGTGGTCTTCTCCAACCGCACGACCACCAGGGGCAGGAAGTACTCGTTCGACTACGTCCGCGCCAAGTACACCCCCGCCCAGCTGCGGACGGCCGAGGCGCTCGCCCGCGACGACCCGCTGCGCACCCAGTTCACCGCCGTGCCGGACGACCCCGAGGTCCAGGCGCTGGTGGCCGGCCTGATCAAGAACCAGCGCACCGAGTACGACAAGATCTCGGCGATCTACCGCTACTTCTCCCGGGACAACGGCTTCACCTACAGCCTCCAGACCACGGACCCGCAGGCCGGCAAGTCCGCGATCGTCACGTTCCTGAAGGAGGGCAAGGCCGGCTACTGCCAGCAGTACGCGGCGGCGATGGCCTGGATGGCCCGCGAGGCGGGCATCCCCGCCCGGGTGGCCTTCGGCTTCACGCTGGGCAGCACCCGCGACGGCGACGCGTACGTGCTCACGAACCGCAACGCGCACGCGTGGACCGAGGTCTACCTGGACGGCTTCGGCTGGGTACCGTTCGACGCCACCCCGGCGGCGGCCGTGGTCGGCTCGGCCCGCTCCGCCTGGGCCGAGGACCCGGACGCGGTGGCCACCCCGTCGGCGTCCTCGACGGCGACGGTGGCGCCGGGCACGGACCCGTCGGCGGCGCCGGGTGCCGCGCAGCGCCCGGACCGGGACGTGGACAACGGGGCTCTGAACTCACCGGGCGCCGGCATCCAGGCAAGCGTCTCCTCGGCGACCATGCTGACCATGGCGCTCGTCGCGGTGTTCCTGGCCCTGCTGGCGGTGCCGGCCCTGCGCCGGATCCTCGTCCGAAGACGCCGCCACTCCGCGACGATCCCGAAGACGACGGCGGTGGCGACCGGGGGCCCGGCCCCGCCGGACGGCCGCGAGGTCGTGGTGACCACCGAGACGGTCCAGGCCCGCGAGGACGCGCACGCGGCCTGGGACGAACTGGTCGACACCATGATCGACTACCGGGTGCCCGTCGACCCGACCGAAACCCCGCGGCACACCGCCCAGCGGCTGGTCCGGGAGGCCGAGCTGACCGACTCGCCGGCCGAGTCGGCGGTGCTGCTCGGGCGGGCCGAGGAGCGGGCCCGCTACGCGCGGCAGCCGCTTCAGGGCGGGGAGCTGACGGTGGCGCTGGGCCAGGTCCGCAGGAGTCTCGCCAGGACGGCGACCAAGCGGACCCGGATCGTGGCGCTGCTGCTGCCGCCGTCCGTGATGCTGCGCTGGCGGATGGGGCTCGGCGACATGTCGGCCCGCTGGGTGGGCCTCTTCAGCACCGGGCGGGACTGGCTGATCCGCTTCAGCCCCCGGCGGTTGCTTGCGGGCCGCACCCGCTGACCGACCCACACCCCGAACGCCGCCCGGCCCCACAGGCCGGGCGGCGTTTCGCACATCCGGGCGCCGGTCGGCAACTGCTCCCGCGGTACGTAGGGCCACGCCCCGCAGGGCCGCGGCACGCAGGGGCTCGCCGCGCAGGGGCTCGCCGCCCGGCGCGGGCATAGCAATGAGCGGCGTCCCTGGTTGAGGACACCGCTCGGGTGTTCGGCGGCTCATCGTCGTGATGGGCCGCGCGGATACGGCGATGGCGGCCGGCAGGCCGCCATTTTCGTCGTCGCTGTCGCCGGCTAGCGGTGGCCCTCGGGACGCTGACGCCAGCGGTCCTCGAGCCGGTCGATGAAGCCCGCCTTCCGGGTCTGCCTGGTGCGGCGGGTCGCGGTGCCACCGACGGCGTGCAGGTCGGGTGCCTGCCCCTTCCGGCGGCTCTGCATCGCGAACGCGGCGGAGGCCAGCATGACCACGAACCCGGCCACGCCGAGCGGCGTATTGCTGCTCACCGTGCCGTAGACAACCAGTGCCAGCCCAGCGACGATCACGAACGCGGCGATGACGAGTCGACGCCGGGCGTGGAAACGCGGGTCGCTGGCCCGCACTGCGGAGGCGAATTTGGGGTCCTCGGCAAGCGACTGCTCGATCTGGTCGAACAGCCGCTGCTCGTGCTCCGAGAGCGGCACGGCATTCCTCCCCGGGCGCATGTCCGGCCCCCCGGCGGTGGTGCAGGTGGGCCGATGGTGCGAGACAGCCGTCCGGCTGCCTAATCGCAGTCTACGAGGGCGGTGGCGGGTCGGAAAGCGGGACGACCGTTGAGTGCGGGTGATTTTCGGTTCGACGTAGATCGGTTTGTCCCAAAAGACTGGCCGGTACGACGATGGAACGCCCGAAGCGGGCCGCCGCGGCGTCCGTCGCGGCCTCCGCCTCGCGCCAGCCGCGGTCCGGTTCACCCAGGCTGAGCTGGCGAGACGCGCCCGCCGCCGGGGCGAGCCCGTCGACCCGGACGCCGACGAGACGGATGGCCTCGGCGGGGCGGAGCGCCTCGAACAATGCCCAGGAGGTCTCGAAAATCTCGCGTGCCACATCGGTGCCCGTCTGCATCGTGCGCGACCGGTTGACCGTGCGGAAGTCCGTCACGCGGATCTTGATGGTGACCGTGCGGCCCACGTGACCGCCGGCCCGCAGCCGGACACCCACCTTGTCGGCGAGGGCGAGCAGGCTGCGGCGGATCGTGGCCGGATCGGTGACGTCGGTGTCATAGGTCATCTCGGCGCCGATCGACTTCTCCGCCTGCTCAGGCACGACCCGGCGGGGGTCGCGGCCCCAGGACAGCTCGTGCAGGTGCGCGGCGGACGCCTCGCCGAGCGCGCCGCGCAGCATCCGGGGCGGCGCCGCGGCCAGGTCGCCGACCGTCATCAGGCCGAGCCGGTGCAGCGTCTCGGCGGCCCGCTCGCCCACGCCCCACAGCGCGCCGACCGGCAGCGGGTGCAGGAAGTCGAGCACCTGACCGGCCGGCACGACGATCATGCCGTCCGGCTTGGCGCGGGTGGAGCCGAGCTTGGCCACGAACTTGCTCGGCGCGACCCCGACCGAGCAGGTCAGCCGCTGCTCCTCGGCGACCCGCGCGCGGATGTCGCGGGCGATCGCCGCGGGGCGGCCCAGCAGCCGCTGCGCGCCGGAGACGTCGAGGAACGCCTCGTCCAGCGAGAGCGGCTCGACAAGCGGGGTCACGTCCCTGAAGATCCGCATGACCGCGTCGGAGGCCGCCGAATACTCGGTGAAGTCGGGCGGCAGGAACACGGCGTGCGGGCAGAGCGCGCGGGCGCGCCCGGCCGGCATCGCGCTGCGGACCCCGTAGCGCCGGGCCTCGTAGCTCGCGGAGCTGACCACGCCGCGCGGGCCGACGCCGCCCACCACGACCGGCCTGCCGCGCAGCTCGGGGCGGCGGCGGACCTCGACGGCGGCGAAGAACGCGTCCATGTCGACATGCAGGATCGGGCAACCCGCGTCGTCGGCCTCCGGCCCGAACCGCGGATCGCGCCCGCCGCCGATGGCCTGACTTCGTCCCATGACCGGAGGCTATCGGCCGGGTACGACAGAACTCAGCGGGCGATCAGCAGCGGAACGGTCATCTCGGCCGCGGTCACCGACCCGTGGTAGGCGACCAGTCGCCCCACCGCAGCCGGCTCCCGCCCGCTCGCCAGCACCACGGCCCGCCCCTGGCAGATCACCACGACCTCGCCGATGCGGTCCAGGTGCGCCGGAGACACCGGCCCGAACCAGCCCTCGGCGACCGCTTCCTCGCGCGCAAGCACCCAGGCCGACGGTCCCAGCACCCCGCGCCAGGCCGCGATGACGTCATCGCGCGCCCCGTCCGCCACGTACAGGTAACGGACCCGCGGCTCGCCGGAGACCGCGACGATCCCGGCCGAGAGCGCCGGGTCCCGGTCCAGGTCGACGCGCCCCTCGGCGGGCACGTTGAGCTGCCCGTGATCGGCCGTCACCAGCAGCGCGGCGCCGGCCGGCAGCCCGTCGACCAGCCGGGAGACCAGCTGACCGACCTCCGCCGCGGCCGTGCGCCACGGCGGCGAGTCGACGCCCGCCGCGTGCCCCTGGTGATCCAGATCCGGGTGGTAGCCGTAGACGAGGCCGGGCCGGTTCAGCGCCGCCAGCATGCCCGCCGCCAGCTCATCCGGGTTCGCCGCGCCGACGAACCGGGCACCCCGGTTCGCCGCGACCGACAGACCGGTGCCCTCGAACTGCGGGCGGGTCACCTGGGTGACGTTCACGCCGGCCGCGGCCGCCCGCTCGAAGCAGGTCGGCACCGGCTGCCACTGCGCCGGGTCCGGGTCGGTGCCCCACTGGATGTGGTTGAGGATGCCGCCGTCCGGCAGGCGCAGGGTGAAGCCCAGGATCCCGTGCGCGCCCGGCGGCGCGCCGGTGCCGAGCGTGACCAGGCTGCACGGGGTCGTGGACGGAAAACCCACGGTCAGGTCGCGGCCCGGGAGATCCCCCAGGATCGGGGCGTACCCGGCGACGACCGGAAGCTGGTAGCTGCCCAGCCCGTCGACCAGGAGCACCGCGATCCGGTCGACGCCCTCGAGTTCGGCGCGAAGCCCCAGCACGTCCGTCGTGCCGGGCACCCCGAGCAGCGCGCACGCGCTGGGCATCAGGTCGGCAAGGCTGCTGACCCCGTACGCCGGCCGCACCGGCTCGAACGCCTCGGGCGGCAGCAGATCTGTCACGGGCGCCGCGCGAAGAGGTGCAGCTGGGAGGCGATGTCGCGGAACGGCGGCCGGGCCGAGAGCGCCAGTTCGAGGTTGAGCATCGCCTCCGGGTCGGCCTCCACGACCGCCGCCGGCACCAGGTCCGCCAGCACGCGTACCCCGTGGATCTCCTCGATCGTGAGGCCGGCACCGCCGAGCAGCGCCGACGCGGTCTCGGCGTCGTAGCGCCGGCGCAGGGTGTCCCGGTTGCCCGCGCGGCCGTCCGGGTCGTCGATCAGCGCCGACGCGGCGCCGAGGTGGCCGTTGACCGCGCGGCCCAGCACCGCCGCGGCCCGCCCGGCGACGAGCAGGCTGAGCGCGCCGCCCGGGCGCAGGGCGGTCGCGATGGCGGCGACCACCTCGGCCGGGTCGTCGACGACCTCGAGCACGGCGTGGCACAGGATCAGGTCGGCGCTGGCCGGCGCGACCAGGCCGGCGAGCGCGTCGCCGTCGCCCTGCACCGCCCGGACCCGGTCGGCTACGCCCGCGTCGGCGGCGCGCCGGGTCAGAGCGGCGAGCGCGTCAGGGCTGGCGTCGACGACGGTGACGGAGTGTCCGGCCTCGGCGAGCGGTACGGCGAACCCACCCGTCCCGCCGCCGACGTCGAGCACGGTCAGCGACCGTCCGGCGCTGCGCTCGAGTTCACGCCGCAGCACCGCCCAGACGGCTGCGGTACGCACGGTGACGGGCGATCGGGGGGTACGCGTCGATGCGGTGTCCACCTGCGCAGCGTATCGGCCGCGTGCCGCGATGGGGCGGCGAGCGGTGGCCCGCCACTCCATGAGGTGCGGGTCGGTCAGAAGGTCATGAGCACGCCGGTGGTCCGGTTCATCTCGCAGCGGTTGCCGAACCGCCGCGACCAGTCGACCGGGCGGCCCCGCCATCTGCCCTTGATCTGCGCGGTGACCGGCGCGTACTCCAACGTGCACGGCGTCGCGGCGGGCTTGAGCAGGCCCGGGTCGCCGTCGACCTTCGTGAGCAGCCGGCAGGCCTTTACCTTCTTCGGGTGGGTGCCGCCGGCCGGGTGGCAGCGCAGCACGACCGCGGCCGCGTACCCGTTGAAGGCCATGTAGCTCAGGGTCAGCTCGGTCTTCGGCCGCGCCGCGCTGATCACCGCGCCCGGGCTGCCGGTCCCGGCGGTCAGCCCGATCTTCGCCCGCGCCGCGCTGATCACCGCGCCCGGATTGCCGGTCCCGGCGGCGACCCGGCTGCCGATCGCCGCCGCGGCGGGATCGGCCGTGAGCAGGAGTGCTGCGGCGGCGGCCGACGCGGCGACGGCGCGGATCATGGCGAACTCCCCCAACCTCGGAGCAAATCATATGAAAAAGGAAATATAGTCCCCTCTCACCGGAAATCACGGGATGCCGGGCTGACCGGCGGGGCAATGGCCTCCAACCGGTCCGCCACCAGGTTGAGCACGCCCTCGGACTTCTCCAGCCGCCCCCGCACGATCAGCGCCGTGCTGGTCCGGGCCACCCGCCGGTAGCGCTGCCACAGGCCGGGCGAGCAGGTGACGTTGAGCATCCCCGTCTCGTCCTCGAGGTTGATGAAGGTGACCCCGCCCGCCGTCGCCGGCCGCTGCCGATGGGTAACGATGCCGCCGACCCGGATCCGGGTACCGGCCTCGACCCGGCCCAGCCGCGCGATCGGCAGCGCACCGACACGCTCGAACTCGGCCCGGATGAACTGCGCCGGGTGCGCGTCCGGTGACAGGCCGGTCGCCCAGACGTCCGCGACGAGCTTGTCCACGTCGGCCATGCCGGGCAGGGTGGGCGCCTCGGTGCCGGTGACCGTACCCGGAAGGCGGTCCGGCCGGTCCTGGGCGGCGGCGCCCGCCGCCCACAGCGCCTCGCGCCGCGAGAGACCGAAACCCGCGAAGGCATCGGCGGTCGCGAGGGCCTCCAGGTGGGCGGTCGCGCATCCGGTCCGGCGCGCGAGATCCGCCATGTCCCGGTACGGGCCGTGCGCGCGCCGCTCCTCCTCGATGCACCGGGCGAGCTCGTCGCCGAGGGTACGGACGCTGGTCAGCCCCATCCGCACGGCCGGACCACCGAGCCCCCAGGCGTGCGGCGGCTCGCCGGGCTCGCTGCACCAGCGGGTACGCGGCGTCGACTCCAGGGTCGCGGCGGCGTCGCTGGAGTTGATGTCCGGCCGGCGCACCTCGACACCGTGCCGGCGGGCGTCGTCCACCAGCGACTGCGGCGAGTAGAAGCCCATCGGCTGCGCGTTGAGCAGTGCGGCGCAGAAGGCCGCCGGGTGGTAGCGCTTGAGCCAGGCGCTGGCGTAGACGAGGTACGCGAAGCTCATCGCGTGGCTCTCCGGGAAGCCGTAGCTGGCGAACGCGGACAGCTTCACGAACAGGTCGTCGGCGAGTTCCCCGGTGATGCCGCGCTCGGCCATGCCCGCGTACAGCCGGGCCTTGATCCGCTCCATCTTCTCCACGGACCGCTTCGAGCCCATCGCGCGGCGCAACTGGTCGGCCTCGGCCGGGTCGAAGCCGGCGACGTCGATCGCCAACTGCATGAGCTGCTCCTGGAACAGCGGCACGCCGAGGGTCTTCTCCAGCGCGTTGCGCATCAGCGGATGCGGGTAGGTCACCTCCTCGAGGCCGTTCTTGCGCCGGATGAAGGGGTGCACCGAGCCGCCCTGGATCGGGCCCGGCCGGATCAGGGCCACCTCGACGACCAGGTCGTAGAACACCCCCGGCTTGAGCCGGGGCAGCGTCGCCATCTGCGCCCGGCTCTCCACCTGGAAGACCCCGACGGAATCGGCCCGGCACAACATCGCGTAGACCTCGGGATCGTCCAACCGCATGGTGCTGATGTCCAGGTCGGACTCGATCATGTCGTACGCGTAGTGCAGCGCCGAGAGCATCCCCAGCCCCAGCAGGTCGAACTTGACCAACTCGATCGCCGCGCAGTCGTCCTTGTCCCACTGCAACACCGTGCGCCCCGGCATCCGCCCCCACTCGACCGGGCACACCTCGATGATCGGCCGATCGCAGATGACCATGCCGCCGGAGTGGATACCCAGATGCCGCGGAAAGCCCTGCACCTCGTTGGCGAACGCGAGAACCTGCTCCGGAACCTCGTCCACGTCGACCGACGCGACACTGCCCCACCGGTCGATCTGCTTGCTCCACGCGTCCTGCTGCCCGGGCGAGAACCCGAAGGCCTTGGCCATATCCCGTACGGCGGAACGCGGCCGATAGGAGATGACGTTGGCGACCTGCGCGGTGTGCTCCCGCCCGTACTTGCCGTAGACGTGCTGGATCACCTCCTCGCGGCGGTCCGACTCGATGTCCACGTCGATGTCCGGCGGCCCGTCCCGCTCCGGTGCGAGGAACCGCTCGAAGAGCAGGTCGTACTCGACGGCGTCCACGTTGGTGATCCGCAGCGCGTAGCAGACCGCCGAGTTGGCGGCCGAGCCCCGGCCCTGGCAGTAGATGTTCTGGTCGCGGCAGAACCGCACGATGTCGTAGACGACCAGGAAGTACCCCGGAAAATCGAGCTCCTCGATCATCCGCAACTCGTGCTCGATCTGCGCGTACGCCCTTGGGTGCGCCTGCGGCGGCCCGTACCGCTCCCGCGCGCCGCGCATGGTCAGCTCCCGCAGCCAGCTCATCTCGCTGTGCCCGGCCTCGGGAATGGGAAAATCGGGCAGCCTCGGCGCGACCAGATTGAGGTCGAAGGCGAGATCCTCACCGAACATCGCGGCGTTCTCGACCGCACCGGGATAGGCGGCGAACCGCCGCTTCATCTCGGCCCCGCTGCGCAGATGGGCGGTACCCGCGGCCGGCAACCACCCGTCCATGTCGTCCAGGCTGCGCCGCGCCCGAACCGCGGCGAGCGCGGTGGCGAGCCTGCGCCGCGCCGGGGTCGCGTAGTGCACGTTGTTGGTGGCGACGATCTCCAGCCGTCGGCCGAGCGCGAGCTCGTGGAGCGCGTCGTTCCGGTCATCGTCGTAGGGGTCGCCGTGATCGGTGAGCTCCACCGCGACGTTGCTACGCCCGAAAAGATCGACAAGCCGGTCCAGCTCGTACGCCGCCGCCGGCACGCCGCCCTCCGCGAGCGCCCTGGGAACGCTGCCCTTGCGGCAGCCGGTGAGCACCAGCACGTGATCGCGCAGGACCGCGGCGACGTCCTCCAGGTCGCCGTACGCCGGCTTGCCCTTCTCCGCGCCGTCGAGCTGACCCCGGGAGATGGTGCGCGCGAGGCGGGCGTACCCCTCGGGCCCGTGCGCGAGGGCCAGCAGGTGACGGCCCTCGGGATCGGCCTCGCCGTTCTGCGGCCTGGTGAGGTCCAGGGAGAGCTCGGACCCGAAGACGGTGGGCAGGCCGAGCTCCCGCGCGGCCTGCGAAAACCGCACCACCCCGTAGAAGCCGTCATGGTCGGTGACCGCGAGCGCGGTGAGCCCGAGCCGGGCGGCCTCCTCGGCAAGCTCCTCGGGGTGGCTGGCACCGTCCAGGAAGCTGAAATTGGTGTGGCAGTGCAGCTCCGCGTACCGGTCCGTGCTGGGGCTCCGGAGCAGGGCGGGCGCCTGATAGGGCTGCCGCTTCCGGCTCCAGGCGGGCGAGTCCCCACCGTCCGCGTCGACGGCGAGCGGGTCGACGACGTGCAGATGCCGCTTGCCGGAGAGCGTGCCCTCGAGCGTGGACCACGGCATCCGCGGATTATGAAAACTCATCGCCACCACCAACCCTGACCGGTGACCGCCGCGCTAGTCATAGATGGCCTCCACGGCCCAGTGCCCGGAGACCAGGGAGAGCAGAAACGCCCGCCCGTCGACGACGGCCATCTGGAAACGGGCCCGCCGCCGAGCCTCGACGGGCGCCCACCAACGCTCGTCGACCGGCCATGGCCCGGCCCACCCGACGATCTCCACCCGCCCGCCGCCCCCGGCCGGCCCGCCGTTCTCGATCAGCAGGAACGCGGGTTCACCGGAGAGCTCAAGCCGAGCACTGACCCCGACCAACTGCCCGCCGGCGTCCAGCACCACGGCAGGCAGTGCCTGCGGAAGAACCAGGGCGGGCGCAGGCCGAGGCAACCGACCAGGCCAGGACGGCAACGGCACAGCCCGCTTAACCCCCCGCCCCCTCCCCACCCTCCCAGCCCCCACTCCCTGCCCAGCCCCCACTCCCTGCCCAGCCCCTGCTCCCTGCCCAAGCCCTACTCCCTGCCCAGGCCCTACCCCTTGCCCTGGGCCCGCGCCTTGCCCTGGGCCCGCGCCTTCGCCCGCTTCCGCACCTTCATCCGCTTTCGCCTGAGGCACTTCCGCCGCTTGGGCCGCGCTCCTTTCGATCGCCTTGCGCGCCCCATCCCGGACCGCGTCAGACCGCCCGACGCCCTTCAGCGATGTCGCGTCTTCCTCCCGTGCATCCCGTTCCGCGGTTGCCAGGGCCGTGCCCGCCTCTTCGCCATCGCATTCGGCATCGCGCGAGATCTCCAGCGGGGCGGCATCGGGCACCACCTTCAGCCCTCGCCGCGTCTTGCCAGCCGTCCCCCGCTCCCTGCTTCCGCCCGGCGACGGGTCGTGGTCCTCCGGCGGGGCCGAACCCCCGGCCGACGGCAAAGCGGCACCGCCGGCCGACTGCGAGGCGAGGTCCTCATCGGCCGGTGAGGAAAGACCCCCGACGGACGACCAGGCGGGGCCGTCAACCGGCGCCGGGGCGGATGTCAGCGCGACGAGGGCGGGCGTCTCAGCCGGCGATACGGCGGCCGCGTCGAACGCCGGCAGCGGCGTGAGCAGGTCACCGCTGGGCCGCGCGGGTGCGCGCTCATCGCCCCAGGGCACCAGGCGAACCTGGTCGTCCGCGGACCGCCCGCCGCCGAGCACGGCGGTGACCACGGCCTCCGGTCCGAGCAGACCCTGGATGCGGCTCAGGGCACGGTGGGCTCGTTCCCGTTCGGAGCCCGCGTCGCCCCAGAGGCCGGGCTGTAATCCGAGGTGGACGAGCACCCCTTCGGGCACGAGCCGCAGCCGGACCAGTCCCGCGGTCGGCCGGTTGGGTGCGCCGCGCCGGGCGCCGGTGAGCCAGCCGTCGAGCTGCCACCGTACGCGCTCGGCGATGGCCGCGGCCGTGAGCGTGCCGTCGTGCCGCCAGACCCGGTGCAGTTCCTGCCCGTCGGCGGTAACCGCCTCGATGCCGAGCCGCGTGCAGGCGAGCCCGTGCGCGGCGAGCAGGTCGTGCAGCCGCTCGGCCAGCACCCGCCCAGCGAAGGCGGCCACATCGACCCGTTCGAGCGGCTCGTCGTAGGTGTCCTGGACATCCAGATCCGGCGGCGGCCGCCGCACGGCCAGCGGCCGATAGTCGAGCCCGCCGGCCAGCCGATGCGCGAGCGCCCCGTCGAACCCGAAACGGGTCAGCACATCGGAGGCCGGCAACGCCGCGAAGTCCCCCAGGCTCTTGATCCCCAACCGCCGCAGCAGGTCGGCCAGCTCGGGCCGCTCCAGCGCCTCGACGGGCACCCCCGCCAAGAACTCCCGGGTACGCCCAGCAGCAACGACCTGCCCGGCACGCGCCGCAAGCCCGGCGGCGAAGACCCCGTCCGCGATCCCGACCTGGCTCTCCACGGAGCAGGCCTGAGCCACCTGCTCGACGATCCGCTCAGCAGCCGGCAACTCACCACCGAAGTACCGGGCCGGCCCGCGCGCGGCAAGCGCACAGGCACCGGGCCGGATGACCTCGACCCCGACGGCAACCTCCTCGACGGCGGCGACGACCGGCTCGAAGGCCCGAGCATCCCG